>NZ_CP130700.1:0-2527500 GCF_051623805.1 Marinomonas sp. PE14-40
TTTTGAATAGATCGAAATGATTGATTTGATTGTATTTATACAATTCGTCAGTCATTTCAAAGACGATAATCAAGCGTCAAACCGGTGGAAACACTCTTTAACCTAGAGTGATTTTCAAATCGTAAATCCAACGAGACACAAAAGCTCGTTGGTATATAGACCCTTTTGGGTTATATGGTCAAGTGACCAAGCGTGCACGGTGGATGCCTTGGCAGTCAGAGGCGATGAAGGACGTGGTAATCTGCGAAAAGCTCGGGGGAGTTGATAAACAAGCGTTAATCCCGAGATGTCCGAATGGGGAAACCCACCCGCTTGCGGGTATCGTATGGTGAATACATAGCCATACGAGGCGAACCCGGGGAACTGAAACATCTAAGTACCCGGAGGAAAAGAAATCAACCGAGATTCCCTAAGTAGCGGCGAGCGAACGGGGATTAGCCCTTAAGTTAGATTGGTGTTAGTAGAAGGCTCTGGAAAGTGCCGCCGTAGAGAGTGAAAGCCTCGTATACGAAAATGCCCTTTTAATGAAATCGAGTAGGACGGGACACGTGGTATCCTGTCTGAATATGGGGGGACCATCCTCCAAGGCTAAATACTCCTGACTGACCGATAGTGAACCAGTACCGTGAGGGAAAGGCGAAAAGAACCCCTGTGAGGGGAGTGAAATAGATCCTGAAACCGTGTACGTACAAGCAGTGGGAGCGGACTTGTTCCGTGACTGCGTACCTTTTGTATAATGGGTCAACGACTTATTTTCAGTAGCAAGGTTAATCATATAGAGGAGCCGTAGGGAAACCGAGTCTTAATAGGGCGTATAGTTGCTGGGAATAGACCCGAAACCGGGCGATCTATCCATGGGCAGGTTGAAGGTTGGGTAACACTAACTGGAGGACCGAACCCACGTATGTTGAAAAATGCGGGGATGACTTGTGGATAGGAGTGAAAGGCTAATCAAGCTCGGAGATAGCTGGTTCTCCTCGAAAGCTATTTAGGTAGCGCCTCGTATCTCACCATTGGGGGTAGAGCACTGTTTGGGCTAGGGGGTCATCCCGACTTACCAACCCCATGCAAACTCCGAATACCAATGAGTGCAATTACGGGAGACACACGGCGGGTGCTAACGTCCGTCGTGGAAAGGGAAACAACCCAGACCGTCAGCTAAGGTCCCAAAGTTACAGTTAAGTGGGAAACGATGTGGGAAGGCTTAGACAGCTAGGAGGTTGGCTTAGAAGCAGCCATCCTTTAAAGAAAGCGTAATAGCTCACTAGTCGAGTCGGCCTGCGCGGAAGATATAACGGGGCTAAACTGTACACCGAAGCTACGGATGCTTAGTTTACTAGGCATGGTAGAGGAGCGTTCTGTAAGCCGTTGAAGGTCAAGCTGTAAGGCAGGCTGGAGGTATCAGAAGTGCGAATGTTGACATGAGTAACGATAAGGGGAGTGAAAAACTCCCCCGCCGGAAGACCAAGGTTTCCTGTCCCATGTTAATCAGGGCAGGGTGAGTCGGCCCCTAAGGCGAGGCAGAAATGCGTAGTCGATGGGAAACAGGTTAATATTCCTGTACTTGCATATATTGCGATGGAGAGACGGAGAAGGCTAGGCCAGCACAGCGATGGTTGTCTGTGTTTAAGGCGGTAGGCTGGTGACTTAGGTAAATCCGGGTTGCCTTAAGGCCGAGAACTGATGACGAGCCCTCTTTTGGGTGAAGTGGTTGATGCCATGCTTCCAGGAAAAACTTCTAAGCTTCAGATATATGGGAACCGTACCCCAAACCGACACAGGTGGTCAGGTAGAGAATACCAAGGCGCTTGAGAGAACTCTGGTGAAGGAACTAGGCAAAATGGTACCGTAACTTCGGGAGAAGGTACGCCGATTTTGGTGATGGCACTTGCTGCTTAAGCTGAGATTGGTCGAAGATACCAGGTGGCTGCGACTGTTTATTAAAAACACAGCACTCTGCAAACACGAAAGTGGACGTATAGGGTGTGACGCCTGCCCGGTGCTTGAAGGTTAATTGATGGGGTTAGCTTCGGCGAAGCTCTTGATCGAAGCCCAAGTAAACGGCGGCCGTAACTATAACGGTCCTAAGGTAGCGAAATTCCTTGTCGGGTAAGTTCCGACCTGCACGAATGGCGTAACGATGGCCACACTGTCTCCACCAGAGACTCAGTGAAATTGAAATCGCAGTGAAGATGCTGTGTATCCGCGGCTAGACGGAAAGACCCCGTGAACCTTTACTATAGCTTCACAGTGAACTTTGAACCTACTTGTGTAGGATAGGTGGGAGGCTTTGAAACCAAGACGCTAGTTTTGGTGGAGCCACTCTTGAAATACCACCCTGGTATGTTTGAGGTTCTAACTCAGGTCCCTAATCGGGATCGAGGACACTGTGTGGTGGGTAGTTTGACTGGGGCGGTCTCCTCCCAAAGAGTAACGGAGGAGCACGAAGGTGTGCTCAGCATGGTCGGAAATCATGCGAAGAGTGTAAAGGCAAAAGCGCGCTTAACTGCGAGACAGACACGTCGAGCAGGTACGAAAGTAGGTCTTAGTGATCCGGTGGTTCTGTATGGAAGGGCCATCGCTCAACGGATAAAAGGTACTCCGGGGATAACAGGCTGATACCGCCCAAGAGTTCACATCGACGGCGGTGTTTGGCACCTCGATGTCGGCTCATCACATCCTGGGGCTGAAGCCGGTCCCAAGGGTATGGCTGTTCGCCATTTAAAGTGGTACGCGAGCTGGGTTTAGAACGTCGTGAGACAGTTCGGTCCCTATCTGCCGTGGACGTTTGAGATTTGAGAGGAGCTGCTCCTAGTACGAGAGGACCGGAGTGGACGAACCTCTGGTGTTCCGGTTGTCACGCCAGTGGCATTGCCGGGTAGCTACGTTCGGACGGGATAACCGCTGAAAGCATCTAAGCGGGAAGCCTCCCTCAAGATGAGATCTCACTGGAACTTTAAGTTCCCTAAAGAGCCGTTGAAGACTACGACGTTGATAGGCAGGGTGTGTAAGTGCTGTGAGGCATTGAGCTAACCTGTACTAATTGCTCGTGAGGCTTGACCATATAACGCCAAAATGGTTTAGCGTTATATTACGATTTAAAAAGATGGTAAAACATCGCAAGCTGGTTTGAGGCTTGGTTATCGTCACTATTCAGAAAGTTATTGTTAAAGACAATGAATTCGTCAATGAATAAGCCATAAACAGAGCTTGTTCTGACAAACAGAATTTCTTGATGATCATAGAGTCATTGAACCACCTGATCCCATATCGAACTCAGAAGTGAAAAGTGACATCGCCGATGGTAGTGTGGGAGTTCCCATGTGAGAGTAGGTCGTTATCAAGATTAAAATACGAAAAGCCTGATCATTGATCAGGCTTTTTTTTGCCTGAAATTTACTAGGTAAAGGTAAGAGGCAACAACGACTGAACCGCCTGATCCCATCCCCTTCCCGAATAGAGAGCCAGAAGTGAAAGTGGTGTCTCTGATGTTTTTGTGGGAGGTCCCATGTGAGAGTAGGTCGTTATCAAGATTACTCTCTAAAGATAAGTAAAAAGCCTGATCATTGATCAGGCTTTTTTTTGTCTGTAATTTATCGAAAGACACATCATAAGCCGCCTACCTCTCGTTCCCATGGTCCTCCGTGGGAATGCATACTCGTCAGCTCTACTGGCTAGGCACTCAATACTACCCAACATACTTGAGCTGGAGCTCAAGGTTATGTATTCCCACGCAGAGCATGGGAATTAGTCTTGCCTAAGATAGAATTATGCTTTTTTCAGAAAGTGCTGCGCTGACATTTGCCTAGAGTGATAGATCTTGTAATTGTGTTCACTTTTTAATTACGTAGAATCAACTAGTTATTATAAGGGCATGATAAAAAACCGTGTCCGACAAGCAAAAATAGGAATCGAGATAACGCGCATGCGCGTTTAGCTAGGAAGGTTTTCAGTTGATAAGTGATCTTTCTTCAAAATAATTAAGTAGATGTGACGTTTTGAGTGCGGAAGATAAATCGGACGCATTATTAAGCTGTTATGTTTTAAGGTGATCTCGCGTTGAATAAAATTGATGAACTTATATGTGAAATACGTGAATCAATATCTGATGTCTTTGAAGAATTTGATTCTACAGCGCAAGATTTAATCAGATTCCTCAAAGTAACTGATGAGAAATCATACCACTCAATAATTGATTCTTTCTACTTGTTAGAAGACACGCAGTTAGCTAAACATGAGTTTTCTCAAATTGACCTTAGTAAAGAGTCTAATGGAAAGCTGTATCTATTCTTTTATGGGGTTCTTAATTCTTGCTACATGCAGCAACAGGCGATACTGGTTATTTGCGAAAAATTAGGTATATCTGAAAATATTAATGAAATTAGAGCCGTCAATGTAGTAGCTTATCGAAATGATTTTTCGGCGCATTCACCAAACAGAGGTAGAGGTAAGTCAGAACATAGCTTTATTTTTAATCGCCTTGCTATGAGGCAAGGAAAAGTTATGGGATATAGTGACAATCATGAAAGTGGTACTGTTTTTCGTGAAGCTGAAATCAGTATATTAATATCAGATTGGAACCTCCTTTTGGTTAAGCAATTAGAATTAATTTCTAGCCTGATTTTAGATAAAAAATCATAACAAGGATTTCAAGTCGGACAAATTACAGTTGGCTTTTGTTCGTGCCTCACTTATTTTTGCCAACTCAATTTGTCGTTTATTGCGGCGTTATTCTCTGGGGCATTTATGAACTTTAAAGTTACAGTTATTCTCTGCCTTCTTTACTCTGTAAATTCAATAGCAGATGATAAGCCTGAAATACCTCACCAGATGAGAGACATGTTTGAGCTTAGAGCCTTAAATGCAGAAAGCCTTAAAGACATTGAAACTAAGATCAACTCGGCAACCATTTTTACAATTCTAGCAAATACTCAAGAGCTCCACTCTCATCAAATGAATGGAGAAATACATAATCAAGTGTACCTTCATAAAGATGGGCACAAAGAAGCAGTATTTAAATTTGACATTGATGATAATGGTAAGGCAATTGATGGCACTGGTTCCTTAGTTACGGACTGTATTAATCAAGCATCCTTTAATTATTATCATCCTTATGAGCAACCTCTAGGTCATTTCTCAGTTGATACTCTTCCGTGGCTCCTATGGGGTAATTGTAGGAATGATCCTAGTACAAAAGAGCAGAGAGTAGCCGCATTCATAAAAGATTTTAGTATGGGGTTTGAAAGAGTTATTTCAGGAAAGCAAGGCTTCTATTTGCCAAGAAATTTTAGTTTTTCCGATTCTGGCCAATCTGAAACAATTTCCTTTTTCTTAAAGGCTCTAGACACATCAGGTTTTGAAATAGCCTCTTTTCTTCCAAAAGACATACAAAATAAAGAAAAGCAACGCCTATTCATTTCGGCCCTAGAAGATGGCATTAATATACTGCTGAAAAAGCATAACAAAACAAACAACACGACGCCGTAGGTGCGGGCTCTTTTGACGTTAGGAATACAGATGAAATTGTTTATAGCATCACTACTTATATTTTTTACATCTTATGTTTCTTCTTCATGTGATAAAGCAATTGATCAGGTTGGCTTTAGAGCTTGTCTTTCCCAAAAGGCGGATAATTCAGCAAAAGAAGTTAGAGCAAAGCAAGAGGAGCTTCTTAACAAAATTAAGTCCTGGGACCAAGAGCCAGAATTTCGAAATGAAACAATCGAGCTTTTTAAAAAATCCGTAAAATCTTTCGATTCATACAAAGAGCGGCAATGTAGATATGAATGGTCTGCAGCAGCAGGTGGGAATGGTGCAAGTTCTATGGGGGCAAGCTGTACAATAAGGCTAAATAAGGATTATCTAAACTCTTTGGAGTTACAGTTTAAGTGGTATGAGCCTTATTTATAGTGCCAAGTATGACTAACAAGACAATCAAGCGGGACTGCTAAAGCTTGGCTCAGTTTCGCTTCGCTAAATATTTTAGCCAAAATTATCAGCCTCTTAAAATGGCATAACTCACAATGAATAAATTTATCGCCTTTACCATATTTGGTTTTATAAACTCTTATGTTTAATCTGAAACTACTCTTGAGCATAATGAGCAAGTAATTTCATTGTCCCTTTAATACACCTCTGTTGGAACTAAAGCAGGAGGGTGTTAGGGGAATATGGATACAGTCTTTAACTAGTAATAATTACATAAAACTCCTATGTTTTTTAAATTTTTCAGAACTTTTGTGGCCTTAGCTTTTGCAAAAAAGCATCGATTAAAAGTGATCATGATTTCGCTTTTTATATTGTTCGTTGTTATAGGTTTCACTGCATTTAAAAACAGCGAATTTATTAAGGTCGATACTTGTCTTGATAGCGGTGGACGCTTCAACTATGAACAAGGGTTGTGTGAGTATTAGAGGCAAGGTTTCAATAGTTTAATATCAAAATCCATCATATTTATTTACAGTCCTAACAATCTTTTAAGCCAACTTGACTCAAAAACCATTAATCAACACATAACAAGGAAACATATTGTTATGGAAGCCTCTTTGTGTTTTTCAGAAAGAGGCCTCTTATTTGGCTAGTTTTTTGATATGGCTGAGAATAAGTGCATTTATCGTGGGCTTCCTATATACCTAATTGCAAAATATTACTTTTGAAATAGGCTTTTTGCTTGCAAAAAACTGAGTCTACATAGATCTTATGCGGGTCTAACTATGCGATTGGAGTATGTTATATGGAAGATATAGTGGTCAGATACCTACATTTTATTGGCATTATTTCACTTGCTTCTATGTTGGTATGCCAGAATGTGTTTCTGTCAAAGCAATTGAGTGGCGGCCAGTTGAGAAAGCTTGCGGTTATTGATGCTTTCTATGGTATTAGTGCGATAGTGATTTTGCTGACGGGTCTGTCTTTGTGGCTTTGGGTTGGAAAGCCCAGTGACTTTTATACAAAAAACATGGTGTTTCATATTAAGTTTAGCCTGTTTTTGTTTGTTGCTCTTCTATCTATTATGCCAACCATCTTTTTTGTCAAAAACAGAAAGAATGTTGAGAGTGAGGTGCTTGTGCCTACCAAAGTCATTCTCTTGAAGCGTCTGGAATTGGTTGCGTTAGTCTTTATTCCTCTCTTAGCAGTTTTGATGGCACAAGGTGTGGGTTACGCCTAAAAGCTGTTCTTAGATTAAATCAGGCGGTTTAAGCTCTGCTTTCCTAAATTTATATCTCACAGTTAAACTCTCTCAAGGATGAGGGAGCTAATTGCTTCAAATTTGTTCACTCTTAATACGACTTCTTGATATTAGCTTTTACTTGTTTGCCTTGAAGAAGGCTGGATGTTTAGTGAACTTGTAAAGGCGGATTGGAGAGGGGAATAACGTTAATAGGCGGGCTGACAGTTTGTCATCATGTTGAGCTAACTACTTTGTTTAAGGCTTGGCCTAAGGTTGAACCTCAGGCCAAGCTGTCATGCTTTACGAGCTCTCTTAAGTCGTTTCTTTCCCTTCTTCAGCTTCTGGTGCTGGAGAGGTTCTTTCTTTCGCTGTGGTGATGAGCTCTTGGCCTGTGGTTCTATCTATAGGGTCTATTTCGTGATGAAGGGCCGCTTTAGCTATCATATTCGCCGCAATGGGTGCGGTAATAATCAAGAATAAGGTGATCAACAATTCACTGATAGACAGGCTTTCTTGGCGATAAGATTGGATAATGCAAGATGCGATTAGCACACCTGCGATACCTAATGTGGTCGCCTTAGTTGGAGCGTGTAAACGCATATAAACATCGGGTAAGCGTGCTAAACCGATAGAGCCAACTAATAAGAATACACCGCCAAAAATGAGTATGGCTGATGCAATTGCTTCTACATAAAAATTCATAGTTACCTTCTTATTCTATTATGTCGCCGCGCAGCAAGTATTTGCACAAGGCTGATGTACTAACAAATCCAAGCATGGCAATGAGTAGCGCTGCTTCAAAGTAAATGGCATTCTCAATGGCAATACCATAGAGGAGTATCAAAGCGATACCGTGGATAAACATGGTATCCAGCGCAAGAATCCTATCAGGTAGCTTAGGCCCGACTAGCAAGCGATATAAGGTCAATATTAAAGAGGCACACAAGATGAGTCCTACGATTTGAATGGCTATATCTAGCATCCGAATATCTCCTTCAGTGGTGCTTCGTAACGAGATTTTATTTCTGAGATTAACTCTTCTGAATTATCTAAGTGCAGAGCGTGAACGTAGAGCCACTTTTGATCTTCAGAGATCTCTGCGCTAACTGTTCCTGGTGTTAGAGACACTGTACTGGCAAGTAAGGTGATGCCTAATTCAGTTTCGATATCTAATGGCACAGCAACGAATCCAGGGCTTAATTTTTTGAGTGGGCCAACCACTAATAGTGCCACTGAAAAGTTCGCGCTAATAATGTCTTTAAGCACGAGAAACACGTAAGAAATCGCAAGCATTGGCTTTTTGATTCTAGGGCGTTCTGTTGTCATGCTACTGACGGCCCAAGGGATAATGATGGCTAAAATCGTTGCCAGTAGTAAATGCCCAGCCGAAAGGCTGTTGTTTAATAGCAGCCAAATAACAAAGAGTAGCATGCTGTGAAAAGGCATAGGGAACATGCGAAAGCTAGACTGTTTCATTATGATTCCTCAGGCAGTAATGGGTACACGGAGACATCCATATTATGGAGGTCAGCAGCGGCTTGTATGACGTACTCTGTCATTGGGCCTCCGAAGAGCACAAGTAAAGGTGCGCCTAATATGAGTAAGACTATGGCAGTTACTTCGTAAGGATGCGCTTTTTCAACCGCCGTGTTTTTAGTATTGGGTGTTTTCCAGAAGAGCTTAGATGTTGCTCTTGAGAATGCTACCAAGGTAATCAAGCTGCTCATCAGAATCACTGGCCAGATCCATAAGCGTGTTGCCATGGTCTCAGCTGAGTTCAGTACCATCACCTTACCTATGAAGCCAGAGAAGGGCGGCATACCGATAATGGTTAAGGCTAATATAGCAAAACCAAATCCAATGAGTTTTGGCTGAGACAGCGCTCTAGAATTAACGAGTCTGTCTTCTGCTTGTCCTCTTTGCTTTGCAATCACATCAGCTAATAGGAAAAGGCCTGCTGTCACTAATGTACTGTGTACTATGTAATAAAGCGCGCCAGCGATGGCAAGTTCAGAGTGCAGTGCCGCGGCAACAAGTAAGGTACCAGCGGAGACAACAACCAAATTAGAGGTAAGCAGTTTTAAGGTTGGGCTTGCTAATACGCCTAATGATCCAATCGAAATGGTCAGTATGGCGAGAGGCCATAACCAATCAACCGAAAAGTTGGCGAGTTCGCCAGCATCGTCGCCAAATATCACAGTGAAGACACGGAAAATACTGTATATACCTACCTTTGTCATGATAGCGAATAATGCAGCAACCGGTGCGCTTGCTGAAGAGTAGGTTTTAGAAAGCCAGAACTGTAATGGCAGCATGGCAGATTTAAGGCCAAATACTATTAACAAAAGTAAGCCACCAATTTTTGCAAGTATGGTTTCACTTTCTGGAAGTTGGCTGACTTTAACTGCCATATCGGCAATGTTCAGTGTACCTAATGTGCCATAAAGAATACCGAGACCGAACAAGAATAAACTAGAGCCAAGCAAGTTGATAACCACATAGTGGACTGCTGCTTGTGTTTTGTTTTTACCACCAGAATGTACTAATAGAGCATAAGAGGCGATCAGCAATACTTCGAAAAAGACGAAGAGGTTAAACAAGTCACCCGTTAGAAAGGCACCATTGATACCCATAATTTGGAACAGGAAAAGAGGGTGAAAGAACTCACCACCCTTGTCATGATCGGCGCACGCATAAATCATGCAGCACAGGGCAAGGAAGCTGGTAAGAAGTACCAATAAGGCCGACACTTTATCAGCAACCAGAACAATACCAAAAGGCGGTGACCATCCGCCTAGAATATAAAGTTGAGTGCCTTCAGAAACAACGGTAGCCACTTGTAGTGCAGCAAGGATAGTCAGTATAACTAAGGTGCTGATAGATGCGATACGTAACCACTGTATCCTTGAGGATAGGGGGGGTAATAGCATCGCAGATGCAACGAGTAAAGGCAGTAAAATAGGAAGAATTGTCCAGTGTTGCATTTAGTTTGACTCCCCTCTTTTATTGAGTGTCATAGACGCAGCGATTTCATCTGAGTCTTTTCCATCAACATGGTCATTACCTAAATCTGCTCGTGCTCTCATAGCAAGAATCATTACGAAGGCTGTCATAGCAAAACCGATAACAATAGCCGTCAGTACTAGGGCTTGAGGTAGAGGGTCTGCATAGATCTCAGACTCTCCTAATATGACGGCACTGTTGATCGAGAGGCGACCGCTGGCAAAGAGAAATAAGTTCACCGAATAAGACAACATAGTCAGCCCTAAAACAACGGAGAAGGTGCGTCCACGAAGCGTTAAAAAGATACCGCATGCGGTTAGCATACCAACACAAAAAGCGTAAATGCCTTCCATTTATTCTTCCTCCTTTTGAATAGGACGTTCATTGGTGGTTAATTTACCGAGGTTAGCCAAGATGAGCATGGTTGCACCAATCACTGTTAGGTAAACACCTAAGTCGAAAATCATGGCGCTGGCTAATTCAAATTTACCAACAACAGGCCAGTAAAAATAATCGAACCAAGAGGTGAGGAAAGGCTTATCAAATGCCCAGCTACCCACACCAGTTAATGCGGCAATGGCGATGCCGCTGCCGATTAGGATTTGGTAATCGGCTTTTACTCTGTGTTTCATCCAATCAACACCGTGTGCAATGTATTGCTGGATAATGGCAACGGAGGTGATCAGACCTGCAATAAAGCCACCGCCAGGCATATTGTGGCCACGGAAGAAGATGTATGCTGACACGAGTAACGCAATAGGTAATAAGCTTTGTGATAAGACAGCCAACATCATAGGGTGTCCATCATTCGACCAAGGACGTCCTTTGTAGTCACTGCTCGGCATAAAGAGCTTCATGCGGGCAATTAGCTTGTAAATACCTAGGGCTGCGATACCTAGAACGGTAATTTCCCCTAAGGTATCAAAACCACGGAAATCAACTAGGATAACGTTAACAACGTTGGTGCCACCGCCGCCGGTTTTACTGTTGGCGATGAAGAAATCTGAGATACTGCTGAGAGGGCGAGTAAGTAGGGCATAACAAATGGTACCTATTAGGCCACCCATAACAGCTGAGATGCTCAAATCACGAATAAGTCGTCTAGGATTGGATTGCTTTTGGGCTCTTTGTGGCAAGAAGAACAAAGACAGCATTAACAATACGACGGTAACCACTTCTACAGACAACTGCGTCAAAGCAAGGTCAGGTGCTGAGAAGCGAGCAAAACTTAATGAGACGATAAAACCAACTATGGATAGAGAGATCAATGCCAGCATACGGTGTCTATGGCAAATCGCGGTTGTGAGCGCGCCTATTACTAATAGAATGGCTGCGGTCACATCTACAATGTTGTATGGCAACTCTGGGCGTGTACCTAATGTGGCACTTAAGTCCATAAGTGGTGCCGCCATCATAATGGCAGCTAAACTGATGAGTAAAAAGTTGTACCTTTGTAACGAGCCGTTCTCTAATAAGTTAAAGAGGTTTGTTGCACGTTTCATGGCTTTCTTAACAATGTCATCGAAAACTTGTTTTGCATCAGTCTCAGCAAAGTTTGCCTGAAAGGCAAACAAATGCTGCCTGAAGTAGTAGATGATTAATCCACCCGCTGTCGCTACAAAGCTCATTAATAATGGGTAGTTAAACCCGTGCCAAATGGAAAGGCTGTATTCAGGTACGGGTCCATTTATAGCGGCCAAGGAGGCGGCATATAATAAATCGCCAATAATAAAGCCTGGGAAGATACCCACTAACAAGCACAAGGCTACCAATATTTCGACTGGTACTCGCATGTATCTTGGTGCTTCATGAGGTGTTTTAGGGAGGTTTATTGGTTCACCATTGAAGAATACATCGTGTACAAAGCGCATTGAGTAGGCTACCGCAAACACAGCACCCACTGTCGCTAATACCGGGATCATCCAAGACAATGAACCAAGGGCGGCTTGGTGCAATGTCTCAGTGAAGAACATCTCTTTAGATAAGAAGCCGTTTAGCAATGGCACACCCGCCATAGAAGAGGCTGCGACCATAGCAAGCGTCGCGGTATGTGGCATGTATTTCCACAAGCCATTCAACTGGCGCATATCCCTTGAGCCTGTCTCGTGATCAATGATGCCTGCAGCCATGAAAAGCGAAGCTTTAAAGGTTGCGTGGTTAATAATGTGGAACAGTGCGGCAACGGTAGAAAGACGTGTATCCAAACCTAATAGCAAGGTAATCAGACCTAGGTGACTGATTGTGGAATAAGCGAGTAGCCCTTTTAAGTCGTGCTTAAATAGGGCGATATAGGCCCCGAGTAAGAGTGTGGTTAAACCCGTTAAACTTACAATTAAAAACCAGAGTTCAGTATCTGCCAAAACAGGGTGCATTCGAGCCATCAAGAAGATGCCCGCTTTTACCATGGTGGCTGAGTGTAAATAGGCGCTGACAGGTGTAGGTGCTGCCATGGCATGTGGCAACCAGAAATGGAATGGAAATTGTGCTGATTTTGTGAACGCACCCAGTAGGAATAAAACCAGAATGACTGGGTAAGCAGAATGGGCGCGGATTATCTCGCCGCTCTCTAAAATGACTTGCAAAGAATAGCTGTCTACTACATTACCTAAAATGATAATGCCGGCTAGAAGGCATAAGCCACCTGCACCCGTGATGGTAAGGGCCATGCGAGCGCCTTTACGGGCTTCGGACTTATGGCCCCAAAAACTAATTAGTAAGAAGGAGCTTATGCTGGTTAATTCCCAAAACATCCACATCTGCAGCAAGTTGTCAGATAGTGCGACGCCTAACATTGAGAACATGAATAACATTAGGAATGAATAAAATTTACCGATCGAGTCTTTAGGTGATAGGTAATAACGGGCATAGAGAATGACCAGTAGCCCAATGCCTAAGATCAAAATGGAGAATAGTAGTGATAAACCGTCTAAACGAAAGGCAATGTTTAGGTTTAACAGAGGAATCCATTGAGCGGCTGCATAATGGTTTACGCCATTGAGTACATCCGGTGTCATTTCAGCGACAAGTAATAAAGCAATAAAAGGGAGAATGGCGGTGAATAATGTACAGACATTACGACTGTAACGCGCTGTAAGAAGGGGAACTAAACTACCTAATAAGGGCAGTAAAGGTAGCCAGAGTAAGGTATTCAACTATGATGCTCCTGCATTAAAAATATCAAGCTGGTCGATGTTTATTTAAATCAAAAAAACGAATTAAAACAGTTAAAAAGATAGCCAGAGAGTAAAAGTTATACAATTAAAATAGGTCTTATCAAGACACTCACTCCAATTTCTGGTTTAAAAAGCTAAATACACTGAATAAAGTGTTCAAGCATGAATAGGTTAACGGCCGCCTTTAGCTTTGTATTAATCGCTAATTTGGCTTTCAGCACTCGTCAAGCCCTATCATAAACGAAAAATATAGGGATATTTGATTACTGAAGTACCGACAGAGGGTGTTACGAGCTAAAACAATATTTCGAAAATTTCACTTATAAATAAAGTATCTCTTATTTATGAACTCAATGGTGTTGGTTAAAGCAGGATATCAAACCTTTCATTTAATCCCAGCTCAGAGCAATACAATATCTGTATAGTAACCCAGAGTGATGATATTGAAATACTGGTTTAGAATCATAACCTTATAACTGATTGTGCTTATGAGGAAGATAACTTAAACAGTATATTCACGCGAACAAAAGACACAGTATCTATTGACGCAGAATCAAAAAAATTGATTGCAGATTATCAAATGAGCAAGGAAAAGAAAAGGTTAGGCCGGAAACTAACTGAAAATAACGGGTATGCGTAAGCTCATGTTTTGATTAGTAAGTTAAGTGTTGAATCTGTGCTTTTTAGCTTGTTAATCAAAACATGAGAGACTTGGGTCTAGTCGTTAGAGGATTTGCTTTAGGATGTGGTCAACCTTAGTGCGGTGAATGCGCTTAATCAGCTTTTTCACTTCATTCGGGTAACTATTAACATTGTCTATCATGAGATAACTATTCACTCGGGTGCAGTGCTGCATGATGCAGGCGAGCTCTTTCTCGTTTTGTTCTGCTAATAGTTGGTTTTTATCATGAACTAAAATTGCATTCTCTAAATCCAGTTTCCACGCTCGCGGATTCAGATTATTCCCTGTGATCATCATATATTGCTGATCAACCCAGATGCCTTTTAAGTGAAAGCTATTGTTATCATGACACCATAGGTTTAGAGATAACTGGCCCTTGTTAATGGCACTCTCATTTTGCTTAGCAAACTTTCTTAGATTCACTTCATATAGATAAGGTAAACCTGCAATCGTTTTAAAAGGCTCACTTGGTGGGATAAAGAAGTCGTTAGCTGTTTTATCGCCCACTATGATATTAATTTTTACACCACGTTTTAGTGCGAGTTTAATCTCTTTGCTAACTAATCTTGGAAAATTAAAGTAGGGAGTGCAAATGGTGAGTTCTTTTTGAGCGCTAGCAAGTAGGGTGCAGATATGTTTATTCAAACGATTTTTGCGTTTACCTAAGCCTATTAGCGGGGTTAAGCCTACTTGATTTGCGCTAATGCTTTGGTTATCAAAGTGATAACTGGCACTTTGCAGTTGGCTTCTTAGGTTTTTTATTGCCCCTTTTAACGCCTTGGTTGTTGGTCTTACTTGCTTGTTTAAGCAGTTTACCGCATCGCTATCTGTCAGTGTGTCTACGATAAAAGCAGACATGGTATCGGCAAGGGCTTTGTTTTGCAGTACATGATATCTATCGTATCTGTATCTATCTTGTTGCGCTAAATACACATCGTTTAAGCTGGCGCCACTATAGATAACCCTATCATCGACAATAAAGCCTTTAAGGTGAAGTACGCCAAATACTTCACGGTTTTTAACCGGAACACCAAGTACTTCTATTTGGTGCTTGTAGGCTTCTGCATACTCTCTATAAAAAGCAGCGTTACCATCGGATTTATTGGCACCAATTAAACCACGTTGTGCTCTGTGCCAGTCAACCAGTACTCTAATATCTAAATCTGGGTTTGCTTGTTTTGCTTGATAGAGTGACGTAAGAATATCTCTACCAGCCGCATCGTCTTGTAAGTAAAGGGCAACTAGATAAATACGTTGTTTAGCTTGGCTAATTTCAAGATGTAATCGTTCACGAAAGGAACCTGCATCAAGCAGTGTTTCTAAGTTTTCTGGGGCATGGGCAATGCATGGAAGTTTCTCAATACGCTGCCTATTAGCTAGTGCTAAATCCATTCTCGTCTCGTTTGTGCGATCTAAATATAAAAGATAAAAAGTATGAAATCTGAAAAAAGCGGGATTATAGCAGAAACAGATTAATTTCTTCTAATCTTGAGGCGAAATTAGGGTTTCCGAATCTGATGTACATAGCAGCCTATAAAGTTTTTGTTGGTTGGCTTTCTATTTAAAGTGTGACTGATATCATCCTCGGCCTGCATAAGCGTTTAAAATTAGCGACATTTAGGCAAACAATGAGCGAAATATTCTCTAAATGAGAGTAGATGACAAAAAGAGGTAAGGGAATGAAACAAGCGATAGTACATGTCTCTCTAGTTGTAAGAGACTATGATGAAGCCATTGATTTTTATGTCAATAAACTCAAATTTGATTTAATCGAAGACCTGTATTTACCAGAAGAAGATAAGCGTTGGGTTGTGGTTGCGCCGCCTGGCTCAAAAGAAATGAGCCTGTTACTGGCGAGAGCCTCAAAACCTGAACAAGAAGATTTTATCGGTTATCAGTCTGGTGGGCGAGTGTTCTTGTTTTTGAATACCGATGATTTTTGGCGCGATTATGAAAGGATGAAAGGTTTAGGGATTGAGTTTGTTAGAGACCCTAAAGATCAGCCTTATGGCACAGTCGCTGTCTTTAAAGATCTGTATGGTAACTTGTGGGATTTACTCCAACTAAAAGAGGATCACTCTGTTATGTCTCGCATGCTAGCGAGAGCAAGTGAATAGGGCATAAGGGAGAATAGAGTGGCAGATTTACAGATCCGAAAAATGACCCAAGAAGAACTCTGTTTAGCATTAAGCTGGGCTGCGCTTGAGGGTTGGAACCCCGGGCTTCATGATGCCCAAACCTACTTTCCTGCAGATCCGAATGGCTTTTTATTGGCCGAATTAGATGGCAAACCAATAGGCTGTATCTCAGCTATCAAATATTCATCAGATTTTGCCTTTATAGGTTTTTATCTGGTGAAGCCAGAGTATCGTGGACAAGGTTATGGCATGCAGCTTTGGCAAGCGGCGATGTCTTATTCATCTGGCTGTAATATTGGCCTGGATGGCGTGGCTGCTCAACAAGAAAACTACCAAAAATCAGGCTTTGAATTGGCTTATGCTAATGTTCGTTTTCAGGGTGAAGTTGGCCTAGTGAATAGCGATAAACTAAGTAACCTAAAAGGCTCTCTAGTGCCGTTTGACACTCTGATGCTTTCCTCTTTATTTACTTATGAAAAAGCCTTTTTTCCTGCTGATCGTACTGCTTTTATTCAAGCTTGGGTTGAGCAAAATGATGCTAACGTTTTGGCTTATATCGATGAGGGTAAGGTGCAAGGCTACGGGGTGATTAGACAATGCCAAACGGGGTATAAAATTGCGCCTTTGTTTGCTGATTCAGCAGAGATAGCGAGGTCTTTAATCACTGCGTTAACGGCTAATCTGCCTAAAGGAAGTGAATTCTTTTTAGATGTGCCAGGCTGTCATCATGATGCTATGTTATTGGCAAAAGAGCATGCCATGGAACCAGTATTCGAAACCGCTCGTATGTACACTCAAACCAGACCCGAACTCCCGTTAAACCGCATTTATGGTGTGACATCCTTTGAGATTGGTTAAAAGATAAGACAAACTTTTCAAAGTATAAAAAGAATTTGTATTATGAAATGATATTTCCTCGAATAAAGAGCGTTAGAAACATACAATATAAGGCGTTTTTTTAGTTGATGAGAGTCTCATCAATTTTCATTTTTGTTAATTAATAGGAATCACGCCATGACCATTACGCGCATGCAAACAGACGAAAGAGTTAGCCGCATTGTTATCCATAATGAGACGGTATACCTTTGTGGTCAGGTACCACACGATGTGACAGAAGATATGGCTGGCCAGACAAAATCTGTTCTAGCGCGTATTGATGAGCATCTAAAAGAAGCGGGTACGGATAATACTAAAATCCTATCTGCTTTAATCCACGTTAAAGATAACAAGGATGTACCTACATTTAATGCGTTATGGAATGAATGGCTACCTATGGGCTCTGCACCTGCTCGTACTTGCGTTCAATCAACCATGGTACGTGATACTGTTTTGGTTGAAGTGACAGTGACTGCTGCACTTTAATATAAAACGTTTAAAAAGCCGCAACATTGATATGTTGCGGCTTTTTTGTGTCTGTCGTGCACGGCTATATCGTTAGCTTTTGGCTGGGTGGTGCGAGTATTGAGACGTTAAGTTTTGCCTTAAGAATAAACGCAGAAGAAGTTAAGCAGAGATAATGTATGTAAAGAGGAGGGGCTTTAATGCTTGAGTTTAAAAAGAGCCCTGCCAGCAAGAAAGAAGCGACAATCTCTCTTACAGGGGATCAAATGGCTTATTTAATGGCTAACCATATATGTTGGGCACATGTTTATGATTAGCTTAATCAAGTAAGCACTTTGACCAAAGGGCAAAATGGGTAACCTAATAGGAAAAACAATCAAACTAGGCTTGTTTTAACCTTATAGACAGATAACGCAAAGCGAGCAGCCTAACTCGCTTAAACGCCGAACTATCAACTGATTTTCACCAGTTGATAGCCCTAATCAGTCTTTAAGGGGAATAAAGAAGGATTAAAGGTGCGCTTTTAGCAATAGGCTAACGGCATTCTGGTCTTGGTCATTGATGCCGAATTGGTTTGTCCAATAAGAGTATTCAACACCCACTTTCACCTTGTTGTCTGTGCCTAGCATTGGACCAATGTTGTAAGTGATCTGCGGGGTAAAGTTCATGCTGTTTTTCTTGCTATCCACGTCATTCGAAAAAGAGTAATCCATGAAACCGTCAATACCAAAGTTGCCACTGCTGTAACCAAATGCCACTGTTAGTTGGTAGTCTTTAGAATTGCCGTAGAATTCTTCGTTGTTCGCCATGTATACCGTCGCACTGGCAAAGTCTAAACCTGGTACATTCAAGTTAGAGCCAATACCGAATAGGTAGTTATCTAGGCTTTGTCCACCTTGAGTGGTGCCAAACTCATAAGTAAAGGCAGCGTTAATATCTTTAAAAAAGCCATCGTCACTTAATTTTGTCAAAGTAAAAGATGGGCTGAACTCACCGTATGATTCAGAGTAAGAGCCGCCTTTATGACGATCTTGGAAGAAGAAGAGGTTACCCCAGCTGTGGCCAGAGACGTGCTCTAGTGTCATGGTGGTAATATCGACATCTTTAGCGAATTCGTAATTACTTCCATTTAGTAGAGATACGCTTGTATCAGACCAGAATTGTTCCGCTTGTGCTGGTATCGAAACTAGAGAGGCAGCAGCAAGGGCTAATAATGTTTTTTGCATGGATAAACTCCGTCGTAATGTTCAATCTTTGGTTAATTTATTTTTATTTTTTCTGATAAATGACACGTATAATAAAAGCTGTACGATCGTTCAGATTTCTTCAGAAGACCCATGCATGCTAGCTTTGTGGCGCATCTGAAACAATTGTTAAAGATTTCACAAGGTGAGTAACTAGACTGTTTTGATAAGGTGAGATTTACATTTAAGCCGAAGTGGATATTTAAATTTCAAATTAAATAAAAGTGAAATATTTGGTCTTTTTCTTATGTTTTTAGAGAGTTAGCGAAAACTTATGAAAATGACCAAGAAGACAAGAATGAAGTAAATAAGAGTGAGAAAATTTGCTTAAAAAAAGTGCAGTATTTTTTTGAAAAAATCTTGTATTTCGGTTTTTGGCGCTAATTATTGCCATATTTTGGGCTTTTTTTCTGGTAGCTTCCTTCCTCAAAAGATAAAAAAAGGGTCTAACCAAATGGCTAGACCCTTTTTATTTGTGACGTTACAACTTAATTATTTAGCCAATTGAGCCGCTTCTTTCTTCTGTTTATCGAAGAATTCACGAGTTAACTGGAACACTACTGGGCTAAGAACCACAATAGCGATTAAGTTAGGTATCGCCATCATAGCGTTAAGTGTGTCAGCTAATAACCAAACAAAGTCTAAGCTCAATGTCGCACCAACTGGGATAGCAAGTATCCATAGAATGCGGTAAGGCTTAATTGCTTTAACACCAAGTAAGAACTCAACACAACGCTCACCATAGAAAGACCAACCTATGATAGTTGTGAAAGCAAATATAGCTAGAGATATAGCTACAAGGTAGTTACCTACACCTGGTAATGCTTGAGCAAAAGCTGCAGACGTTAACGCCGCACCAGAAGTACCACTTGTCCATAGACCTGAAGACACAATAACAAGACCCGTAATAGTACAGATTAGGATGGTGTCTAGGAATGTACCTAGCATAGCAACCAAACCTTGACGTACAGGATCTTTAGTTTGTGCAGCAGCATGAGCGATTGGCGCTGAGCCTAGGCCCGCTTCGTTCGAGAACACACCACGAGCCACACCGAAACGAATCGCAGCCCAAACAGCAGCACCCGCAAAGCCACCTTCAGCCGCATGGCCAGTGAAAGCACTTTCAAGGATTAATGACATAGCAGGCCCAACTTGGTCCGCATTTGTCGCAAGAACAACTAGTCCAGCAATGATATAAGCAACTGCCATGAAAGGTACAAGAGCACCTGCCACAGAACCAATACGCTTAATACCACCCATCAATACAGCACCAACAAGTACCATGACGATAAGACCAGTGATTAAAGGTGAAACAGAGAAGTTAGTTTCAATAACTTGTGCAATAGAGTTAGATTGCACACCGTTACCGATACCAAAACCAGCAATAGCGCCGAAGATAGCGAAAGTCGTACCTAACCAAGCCCAGTTTTTACCCATACCGTTCTTGATGTAGTACATAGGGCCACCCACATGGTTGCCTTCTTCGTCTACTTCACGGTATTTAACAGCTAATACAGCTTCTGCATACTTGGTAGCCATACCAACAAGTGCAGTCATCCACATCCAGAATAGTGCGCCTGGACCCCCTAAAAATACTGCGGTAGCAACACCTGCAATATTACCTGTACCAACTGTGGCAGCCATCGCTGTCATCAAGGCTTGATAAGGAGGTACTTCACCCTCATTTTCTTCACCTTTTTCTGCTTTTGTGCCGCCTGCAAGTAATTTAAAGCCAGTGCCGAGTTTTAAAATAGGCATAAGTTTCAAACCTATACTCATAAAAAATCCGACCCCAAGAATGAGGATTAGCATAGGCCAACCCCACACTATGCCATTTACCGTGCCGATAAAATTCGTTAAAGCTTCCATCGAAAGAACTCCAGATATTGTTTTTTTTGTGTTTTTGAGTGTTCGCTAAGTGCTATAAATTTGGAAAGAGACCAAGACCAGTCAGTAACTCTCCTATGTGCGTCGTGCTTTATTCAGGTAGTTTTGGTATTCCTCCTCTGGTACGAATGAACCGCCTGTTAGCCAAGCGATATGCGTAGATTGATTGATTTTCGAAACTAAATTGTGCTTGATGAGATAGTTTTGACCGGCTTCGCTTTCAAGAAGTTGAGGGCCGAGGCGAGCAATCGCTGCGGACGGTTCAACCTCGATATTCTCTTCTTCTTTAAGCGCGAGTAGTGATTGATAGAGTTCTTTATCTGTCGCTGTATAAACGCCAGATAGAAGGTGACGCGTTGCGTCACATACCCATTGAGATGCCGTACCAACAGCAAGGCCGTCGGCATCTGTATCTATGCTAAGACCCATGTCTTTAACATGAATAGGATGAGAGTTTTGTGCGCCCGCCATGCCTAATAACATACAAGGCGCTTGTACAGGCTCGGCAAAGAAGCAATGTACATCTTCACCAAATAGAGATTTAAGACCAAAGGTAATGCCACCAGGTGCGCCGCCAACGCCTGCTGGTAAATAAACAAACAAAGGATGCTCGCTATTTACTTGGATGCCTTGGTCATCAAGCTGGGCTCTTAGTCTTAAGGCTGCTACTGCATAACCCATGAATAAATGGCTTGAATTTTCATCATCAACAAAATAACTAAAGGGGTCTGCATCAGACTCTGCACGTCCAGCAGCGACTGCTGCACCATAATCAGAGGCGTGTTCAATGACTTTTACACCACGTTTTCTAAGTCTTTCTTTCTTCCATTCTTTGGCGTCTGATGACATATGAACAACTGCTTTAAAGCCAAGTGCATTTGCCATGATGCCAATGCTTAACCCTAGGTTACCTGTGCTTCCAACGGCTATGGTATAGCGTTCAAACAGGTCACGAGCAGGTGGGTTAGCTAAGGTTTTGTAGTCGAAGTTTTGTTCATTAATAATGCCATTTTTGATGGCTAGAGACTCAGCAAAGTGTAAAACTTCGTGAATACCACCACGGGCTTTAATAGAGCCTGCAACGGGCAATTGGTGGTCTGCCTTGTAGTATAAATCTGGCTTATCTTTGGTGTTTTTCTGACTCGCTAAAAGAGGAGATTCAATTAAACCGTTATAAGCTTCAAGCTCTAAAAAAAGGCGCGCTAGCAAGGGAGCAAAGCGCGCTAACCTAGCTTCAGCATCAAACAGTTCTTTTCGATTTGGGGTTACTAATGGAGCACTTGTTTTTTTAAATGCGCTATTCAACCAGACTAATGACTCAGCATTTTTTAGCTTAAGTATTTCTTCATCTGTAATATTTAGTACTGCCATATTGCGTCCGAATTGGTTAACATTTGTTACTCATTATGTTTTGCGATGTGAATGAAAACAAATGATACTTTCTTAAAAGGCGTTTAGTTTTTCTAAACGGGTATGGCGTAGCAGGTGATTAAATGACCAAGTTGAATGCAAGAACTTTTTCTTCATTAGTGTATTTTGAAGCCTGTGGACGGCTCCTGAGTTTCTCGGCGGCAGGTAAAGAGCTCTGTGTTACAACTGGAGCGATTAGCCAACAGATCAGAAAATTAGAAGAACAGTTAGGCTTTAAGTTATTTGACCGTCAGCCAAGTGGAATCGTGCTAACGCAAGAAGGCAAAGAAATGCTGAACGTTACTCAACAATCCATAGAGTCTGTGGAAATGGTAATACGCAGGTTACAGGCAAAATTGTCTGATAATGTGGTAAGGCTAAAATCGACCCCTTCTTTTGTCTTTAAATGGCTGATACCTAAGCTGCAAGAATTTAATTTAGAATACCCTCATATCAAGGTTGAAACCTATGCCGATGAAGCCTTGTTAGAGCTTGCGGGTGCTGACTTTGATATCGCTATTGACTATGGAGATGGTCAATATGAAGGTTTCACCACAAACCTTTTGGTTAAAGAAACCTTGCTACCTGTAATGAGTCCAGAATACATGAAGGAAGCGGATTGGAAGCAGGCTAAAACCCTAGAAGAAGCCTCACTTTTGCATGATGCCATGCCTTGGATTGACGCAGAACAAGATGCCGAGTGGCGCTTTTGGTTAGATGAAACAAGGCTTGTTGGTATCGACAGTACTCAAGGCCACTTTTTTAACCGCTCATACATGGCTATAGCCGCTGCAGAAGCGGGTTTAGGTATTGCACTTGCTAGGGCGTCACAAGTCGGAGAAGAGCTTAAAAATGGGCGTTTGATCGCACCTTACAAAGGCGTACCATCTTGTCGTGATTATTACATGTTGATCCCGAAAAAAGGCCGGGCAAACATTCATGCTTATATACTTAAAAATTGGTTGTTAGAACATGTTGATATGAAAGAAGACACCACAATTCTTAACCCAAGTGCGAAATAACCTTCTTCGCCCTGTGTTATCTATATTGTCGCTTCAAACCTAGAAACCACGGCGTCAATGAATAATTGAACCGCTTGTGTTCTCAACTGAGTTGGAGGGCGGACAATATAGATGCCGCCTTCTCTGAGTTTCCAGCTAGGCAGTAGTTCTTGTAACAAGCCAGACTTTAAATCCTTTTTGACGGTGAAATCAGGCAAAATGCCAAAATAACAACCTGTCACCAAAGCTTCTCTAATCGCTAATGTCGTATTAAATGTGAGATTTGTATTGAGCAAAACTTCGCAATCTTGATCTTTTACATCTGAAGTGGGTTTGTGAGTGAAAACGCGAGCCGAATTGTCGATAACATTGTAGGCTGCAAAGGGCAGTGAGGGTAAATCCATTGGTGTTTTAGGAGAATAATCTCTTGCAAATTCTGGGGTGCATAAGGCAACCTCACGAAAGGAACCAATTTTTCTTGCGCGATTCGTTGAATCTTGTAACCAACCCACTCTAAAGGATAAATCATAGCGTTTAGCCACTATGTCTTTTACTTCGTCACTTAAATCTACTTCAATTTTAACTTTGGGATATTGAGCGCAAAATTCTGCAATAACGGGTGCTAATTGAAAGACACCTAAATCAATTGGCGATGTGAGCCTAATCAGTCCACTAGGTTCATGACTGTCTTCAGCGGCTGTATCAAATGCCTGCTGAGCATATTTAAGGGCTTCTTTACTGCGAGTGTAAAACGCTTCGCCTGTTTTCGTTGCATGTAAATGGCGAGTGTTTCTCACCACTAAGCTAACGCCAAGCTCTTCTTCTAAAAGTTGTAATTGTTTACTGACAACGGCTTTGCTTAGCCCGAGCCTCAAAGCGGCCGCCGTAATGGTCTTTTCTTCTATAATCGCAACAAAATAGGTGAGACGATTTAAATTGTATTTTGAATTTATATTCATTGTAAGTAAAAAGTTGACACAGTTTATGTCTAATCAATCTATCACGAACGATCCTTGGCTTGTATAGTTTTTCTGACTTATTGCTGAACACTTATTAAGGAGTACAGATTATGATTACACTATACGGCCACCCTATATCAGGTAATAGCCACCGCGTGGCAAACTTTTTGAATATTCTAGGTGTCGATTTTACTGAGAAGTTGGTTGATCTAGCAAAAGGGGAGCACAAATCGGCTGAATACCTAGCTATAAATCCGCTAGGGCAAGTGCCTGCTTTGAGCCATAATTCTGTCACTTTGAGAGACTCTACTGCGATATTGATTTATCTAGCCCGCACGTTTGATAAAACCAACACTTGGTGGCCAGAAGATGCCTTAGCTCAAGCCAACATCCAGCAATGGTTATCAGTTGCAGTGCATGAAGTGATGACAGGCCCTTTTGTGTTGCGCGCAATACAGCTTTTTGGCATGCCAGCAGACGAAGCACAAGCAAGAGAAAAGACTGAAAAACTCTTTGGCGAGCTGTTTGAGCCTCATTTGAAAGAGACAAAGTGGTTGGTTGGAGAGACTCCGTCTATAGCTGATATTGCCTGCTATAGCTATATTGCTCGTGTTACTGAAGGCAACTTTAGTCTTGATGCTTACCCAGCGATTCAGCAATGGTTACGTAACATCAAAGCCATTGAAGGCTTTAAACCAATGATGCACGCTGGTAACTAAAGCCAGCAATAAGGGGCACTTATGTTTAATAAACCGTCTAATACAGGCCAATTCCCATATCATCAGGGCGAATTAGCCGCTCAAAATAAAGCGGGTACCCGTGGGGCCGCGTCTGAATTAGCCGCAGGTAAGCGTAGAGTCCTCAATTTTTTAGCTAACCATGATGCGTTTTTAGCCGCTCAGTCATTTGCAGCGATGAGTATTGTGGACTTGAGTACTGGGAGTGTTTGGTTAACCCCTTTGTTTGCAAAAGCGGGAGATCTTAGCGCCGTCACTGAAAACGAAATCGTTATTTCTTCTCATAGTATTCCCGACAATGACGTGCTCAACGCAGTTGAATCAGGCACACCATTTTCCTTATTGGGTATTGATTTAAATAGACGGATTCGACATCGCATTAATGGCGTGGCATTGGGTTTTGAAGATAGTCAATTTGAAGAAAATAACGACAGAGGCCTTCATCTTCAGGTAAATGAATACACACCTAATTGTCCAAAATATATTAACCGTAGAGAAATCATTCTTGATGCAAACAATGCTGAATCCATCAATAGGAAGGCGAAGAGAGAAGAGCGCACAAGCCTAACAGAAGAAGACCAAGGCTTTATTCAAGCGATGGATACGTTATGGATTGGTAGTTATGCGCCAGATATCGGGGCAGACTGTAATCACCGTGGGGGTAAACCTGGGTTTATTCGAGTGACTTCTCCAACCACCATTGAATGGCCAGAGTATCGCGGGAATGGCATGTTTTTTACTTCGGGTAATTTGGAAGTCAATGACAGAGCTGGCGTCACCGTGGTGGATTTCGAAACGGGTAGCATGATTCAAATGACAGGTCGTGCGCTGGTGGACTGGGAGCATGATGGCCGCTATGAAGGGGCATCTAGAGCCATTGTTTTCCATATAGAGCGTTTAGTAAGAACGGATAATGTCACGAGCCATAGGTGGAAGCGATTGGATTATTCTCCTTACAATCCTACGATCCTTGGCAAGGATAGTGCGAACAATGACAGTGCAATCGATGACCCTTCTATAAATTGTAATGAGCGTCCTATAAAAGCGACCTTAGTTAAAATTGTTGAGGAGACTGAAACCGTTAAAACATTTCGTTTTGTGGTCTCACATCGAATTGCTTTTTTGCCGGGTCAATATGCTAGTTTTGAATTTAATAATATTCCAGGAGGGGCTGCCTCAGAAGTGAGGACTTGGACCTTATCTGAGACACCAAATAGTTTAAATGGTGACAACACCTTAGATATTAGCGTAAAACGTGTGCCAAATGGTTTAGTCACAAACTGGCTTCATGATCATGCCGAGTTAGGTTTAGAGGTTGTACTAAAGGGGATTCAAGGTGAAATGACAGCCATCACATTAGATACAGATACTAAAACGCCCCTTGTACCCGAACAACTTCTTTTATTAAGCGCTGGGATTGGCATCACCCCTAATTTAGCCATGGTGAGGGGGATTGGCTCCTTTTCATTACAAGATAAAACCAAGGTGACAATGATTCATGTGGAGAGGTATCAGCGACTTCTACTTAGCCATCATGAGCTTGTTCGCCGTTCAAACAACTATCCAAATTTTAGTTACACAAATATTATCACCAGTGAGCAAGGGCGTTTAACAAAAGCGCAATTAGAGGCTTTGGTTCCAAATCCGAAAGACCAACAAGCTTATGTTTGTGGCCCAGCGTCATTTATGGAGCAGATGACGGAATACTTAGCTTCCATTGGTGTACCTGTCACAAATATTCATACCGAGGCTTTTGACTTTTAAACGCTTTTTAGGTGGATTTTAAGGTGGAGTGAGCTTTTAAGCTAGCTCGTTTCGAATCTTGATAGGTTACTTAACAAGGGATAAACAGCCTTGATCTTCTATTGTTTGATGTCTTCATTCAAAAAAGAAAGGCTGCTTATTCGTTGGTGGGTCGTCAATTCGTTATGCTTAAATAGCTATCGCTATCTTAATTAGTTAGATGAGCATAGCTATCAACGAAACGTTTGTACTTATGTTGTCCACAGGTATAAGCCTGATACTTAGCCGGGTTCTCCTCGCTTTGACAGCTTGGCACAACACTCACTTCAGCATCAAAATCTAGATCGATAAAGAAAGGGATAGAGTAACGCTCTTTACCACTGGTATTGATCACTCTGTGTAGGGTGGAGATATATTTATCATTGGTAAATGTCTGTACCAAATCCCCAATATTGACGATAAAAGTGTCCTCAACAGGCGGCGCACTGACCCACTGCCCATCACGGTTTTGTACTTGTAAACCACCGATATCATCTTGGGACAATATGGTTAGAAAACCATAGTCCGTATGGGCACCGATACCGATTTCTTCTTGGCTTATAGGGCCTTCTTGAGGCGGGTAGTGGAGTAACCTTTGAATGGTAATGGGCTTTTGCTGTAGCTTGGCAAAATAGTCTGCCTCTAGATTCAAGCTTAAAGCAATAGCACTGATGAGCTTACGGGATAAGGCCATCATAGCTTCATGATATTGCTCGAAGGTTTGTTTAAATTCAGCCGGATCTTCAGGCATCTGATTGGGGCCAAAAAAAGGTGAAACAGCCTCTTCATTTAAACCAAAATCAAAACACTCTTTAAAATCACGAGTGTTTTCAGGGTCTACATTCTCCCCGTACATAGGAATATAGCCTCTTAGGGTTTGACCCGAATTCACGATATTCAAGGCTTGTTTTTGTGCCAAGGGTAAATCGAAAAACGCTTGAGCTTGAGAGTAGGCTTTTTTAATCAATTGCTTATTAACGCCATGATTTTTGATATAGAGAAAACCGACATTTTGACAAACCTCACCAATCTCATTCGCTACCGCCATTGGGTCGCTACCATCAATGAGTTTAGCAAGGTCAATAATGGGGATTTCATTGAACGTGGTGGACTTACTTTCTAGACGAGAATCGAATTGGCTAGTGGCTGAAACTGACATAATTAAATACCTTCATGGCGTTGTTTTATGTCTTTCAGTGTCGCTGAAGCCGAGGCTTCACTTATATAACAAAAGCGAAATATCCTGCTAGTTTAACGATGAATTTACCTGTCTTATCTCAGACGGGCTCTGGTGATATAAGTCCTTGAAACATTTACTGAAATGGCTTTGTGAACTAAAGCCTGTCGCTTGCGCCACCTTGGTTAAACTGAGATGGGTTTCTTCTATCATTTTACGGGCTTGTTGTAGGCGTAAACGTAGATAATAACGGCCGGGGCTAATTTGTTCATACTTTTGAAAAACGGTTTCTAGGTTTCTTTGAGTAGTCCCTATTTTGTTGGCAAGTGTCGTTATTTGATAAGGGTGACTAATGTGTTTTTCCATTAACTCTACCGCGGCACCCAAACAAGGTGATTTCATCCTTAAGTTAAGATGACGTCGGCTGGTTTGTATTTCTTCACTGCTACGAATGCGTTCAAGTAAGAATTGCTGTGAGGCATTATGTGCAAAATCGCGTCCGTGATCTTGGCTAATCAAGTAAAGCAACATGTCTAATGTGGCCGTACCACCCGCACTGGTCAGAAGATTATCTGTGACAGTGTAGAGGTTTTCCTGAATCGGAATATCAGGGTAAAGCTCTGTAAATGTGGTTTTGTATTCGGGTACCAGGGTGCAGCTTTTACCTTGTAATAAGCCTGCTTTTGCAAGAATAAAACTGGCGCAACTGAGTGCCGCTATACGTCCTTTTTTACGGGTGACACTGCGCAATAAACTAAATAGGGCAGGGTTATCGTAATCCGCCGTATTTAGATAACCACAGACAAATATTAGATCGCTATTTTGGCAGAAACTTAAGTCACCACTGGTTTCAATAGGAACATGGTTTGAGCTTGTGACAGTGGTTTTATGGTCTGAGCTTATGTCACTTGATAGAGGCAGGTGGGCGTGGCAAATTTGGTATTGATAAACCTCTTCATCGCAAAGCAAATTGGCCACACTTAAGGCTTCAATCGCCAGCGAAAAAGAGGTTAGAGCAAAGCCTGGTAACAAGATAAAACTGACTTTAACCTGTTTCATTTGGGTTCCATCCTGTGTTGTATTTGCCCTGTATAGCACGAGTTTTTACTATATTGGATTGAGCTTAATTAAACTTATCCATTTTACCGCTTAATAAGACTCATTGAGGCATTATTAATGATACTAGCGGCAAAATGATTCTTTTTTATTAGATAGATTAATTGGGTCGTTTAACTAGGGAACCTGCGAACAAGTCACCTCTTCTCAGTCTTTTCAGAAAAAGCGTCAAGCAAGGCGTCACTTTGCCGCTTTTTTCTGATAAGAGCTGTAGGCACCTTTCGAAAAGGGACAACACAGGGTGGCGCTTTTTCTGAAAGACCCGAAGGGCGTGGCCTAAAAGCCCTATCTTTAAGTTAAGGGCCTTATCAATAGAATAACTATTAAGTTACGCCCCTCGCCATAAATCTAGGCACTTTTATCCACACGCTGAGGCGGGAGGACTTATTCGCAGGTTCCCTAGGGAGACATAAGCTGGTTAAAGAGCGCCTCACAGTTCTTTGCCTGTTCTAAGGTATCAAGCGAATTAAGTATCGAGTCCATTCTTTCTTGGCTAAAATTAACCGAAGCAAGCAATTCAAACTTAGCTTTAAACTCAGCTTGGCTCATGGCGGTTTCCGGATCGCCTTTTGCTTGAGTAATGGGGCTAGTTAAGCAGCGTCCGTCTTTCAGTTGAATACTGACTCTTGAGAGTATTTCTTCTGGAAAGCGATCTGATAAATCTTGTGCTTCCGTTATCTCGATCAAACGGCTAATTTGCAAGATATCCTCTGCCTGTATGGCATCCCCAGTTACTTCATTTGGACCGACTTGACCACGGCTGATTAATGCCGCTAAAGGAAAAGCTAAACCATACTGGGCTTCATCTGCATTCTTGGGAAAATGCCCTTGTAAGCGCATGGATTCGTGGAAGGTTTCTACCGTGACGGACTCTATATTGGCTGGCGTGATTTCAGGCGAATGGCGCATCATGCTGGTGACAGCCGTCAGCGCTGGCTGCGCCCAGCGGCACACAGGCCAAGGTTTGAAGTATTGGGCATCTATTTCCCAGCGTGTGCCAAGGTCATCCCAACAATGGCTTAACCTGTTCTTTTCTACTGTTTCCGCTGGTGCACCAGTGATACCAGCTTGTGCCATGAATAGGGCATTGACCCCTGCATAAGCACCAGCACCATGGGCATCACGCAACATAGAAGGAAAGTCTACTAAACGCATCATGGGGCAACGGGGGCCAAAATACTCTGCGATACCTAACGCATGCTGGAACTCTTCTTGGTTTAAGCCTAATAATCTTGCTCCGCCGCACACGACTCCTAGACCTGAAAATGCCCCAGAGGCATGATATTCACTGGCACTGTCCATCAAGGCAACACCTGCTCTGAGTGCGGTTTCGTAAGCGATCGTTACCGCGACTAAAAATTCTTCGCCAGTGATGTTTCTACCTTGTTCATGACAGGCATCGGCTATGGCAAGTAGGGTTGGAACAACGGTCGCACCGGCATGGCCTTTAGAAGTAAAGTGACCTTCGTGAGCATCAAGGCTATCGGCACTGAATCCGCCAGCCCAAGCCGCACCTAAAGGGCTAACATGGCGGCCATCAAATAATAAACGACAGCTTAATGTATTAGCTGGGTAATGTTCAGCTGCAAAGTGACGAATGTTATCACTGGTTTGGTTGTTCTTAGCGCCAGCAAGGACACCGACAATGTCCATTAAAGAGGTTTTGATTAGGGTGCGGCTTTTCTCAGGTACCTGATTAAACTGCAAGTTTTGGACAAAATTGAATAACAACATGTTTTATATCCAAGTGTGAATAGAAAGAAAATGAGCCATCCGTGGCGGTTTTACATCTCGTAGGAAAGACGAAAGCAGGTTTAAAGCTGATTAAATTGCTTAAGAATTTTTTCGTAGGTGCCATTGCTTTGAATCATGACAAACCCAGTATTAAAGTCATCGCGAATTTTCTCTGAATTGGCAATCTCTTTAGAGATCATCACATACAGATCATTTTTTTCGATGGGAGGCTGCACCATAGCGAAATGGCTAGGTTCAAACCCTAATTTGCTAGCGGCACTTTTCACCACAGTGAGGTTATCGGCAAAAAGGTTAATTTCTCCTTTTTGTAGTGCTGTAATACCGGCTTCAGTGCCTGCATAAGGTTGTAGCTGAGTGAAGGTGTAAGAGTCAAAGCTCTGACCAACTACAGCGCCTTCTATTTTGCCTATCTTATATTGATCTAGCATTTCATAAGAGGAGTAAAAATCTAGGTCTAAGGTTTTATGCTTAATTACACCAGAAAAGACAGAGTAGATAGGGATAGAAACATGATAATCTTGGGCCCGTTCGTCTGAGTAAAATGCGCCCACTAGCACATCTTTTTCACCCACTTTCACTTGCCTCATGGCTTCTGTCCATTGGGTGAACTCAAGTTCGCTTTGATAACCAGACGCTTTAAAAGACTCACTGACAATGACAGAAATGAAGCCTCCTTGTTCTAGGTTATCCCCATAATAGGGTGCCCAATTTGTGGTGGTTAAAGAAACATTTTGTGCTTGTGAAAAACTGGCAAGGCCTAAGCCTAAAACGAATGTCGCCACGCTAAGTGCTTTCAATGGTTTACCTCGCTTTACAATGTTGGATAGCGTACTTCTTTGATCTAAAAGCGTATTAAAGAGGGGAGGTTCACCACAAATTGGTCAGCTTAGAGCTAGCTTGTGATGCAACCTCATCTCTATGTTTGTCAAACTACATGGCAGTACGAGCCGCTTTTAACCAACTGTCGTATTTAGCTTGGTTAGCAGAGATCCATTCTTGGGCATGACGTTTAATGTCTTTCATGGATTTCTCGCCATTTTGCATTTTAAGATTTTGTGCGCTTTCATCACTGGCACTGATTTGCACGAGTGATAAGAATTTAGTCGCCGCTGGGTTTTCTTCGGCAAAGTCCTTATTCAAAATAGATTGGATCTGGTCAACTGCGAAGCCTAGGTTTTTACCATTAAAGCTGGTGTTAACTGAGTTGTTGCCATCTGGTAGATCGGTTTGTGGTACTTCTAACCACACCACGTCTTCATTTTCGACTAGTACACCAGCAATCCACTGAGGTACCCAGGTGTAATAAAGAATAGATTGGCCTTCGTTGTAACGAGTGATGGTATCTGCCATAAGGGCAAAGTAGGAACCACGGTTGTGATTGACTGTATCACCTAGGCCATAAGCTTCTATGTGATGGTCGATAACAAGTTCACAACCCCAACCTGGGTTACAGCCCGTTAAGTCCGCTTTGCCATCATTGTCTGCATCAAAAAGTTTAGCAATTTCAGGTTTTTTTAGATCAGTTAGCTGAGTGATATTGTGCTTTTCAGCGGTTTTCTTATCAATTAGGTAACCTTGCAATACACCTGGAATCACATTGCCTGCTTTGACTAGCGTGTCGTCACCGCCAGCCTTTTTGTAGAAGGTTTTATGTAACTCTTCCCACGCATGCACACTAAAATCGGCATCTCCGTATGAAAGCGCAAGCATCAAGGTGGCGTACTCTGTTTCTTTTGGCTCTTCAACTTCATAGCCAAGTGCTTCTAGACCGGCAATGGCAATTTCACCACGAAAGCGTTCTTCCGCAATCGTTGGGAAGATAGGTGTAATTTCTACCCCTTTACCCGGCATCGTCTCTGCTGCAGAAGCGATACTCGACATTGTCAGAGCAGAAAAAGAAGCGGCTGCTGTCAATGAGAATAAGGTTTTAGAAAGTGCTTTTAAACGTGATTGCATCATGGTCAATTCCTCGTTATGTTTTTTATTGAGAATCTATTGAAAGAATGTTTTCTATTACTTAAGCGAATCTTTTATTTAGTGCTCTCTATTTAGAGAGCAGGCTGCGATAAGCTCTCACTAAGGCACCGATAGGGCCTGTTTCATACCATTGTTGGGTATGGCTAACCCCAGCACGTTCACCCATCGCCTGGGTAAGGCGATCAAGGAAGATGGCAAGCAGTACCAAGCCAACACCACCAACAGTGGCAAGGCCCATATCAAGACGGCCGATACCGCGTAATACCATTTGGCCTAAGCCACCTACCGCTATCATGGAAGCGATAACCACCATAGAAAGGGACAACATCAGTGTTTGGTTAATGCCGGCCATAATGGTTGGCGTTGCCAGTGGTAGTTGGATCTTGAGCAACATTTGCTTAGGGGTGCAGCCGAAGGCACGAGCCGCTTCTATTTTGTCTTCTGGCACTTGGCGTATGCCTAAGTTCGTCAGCCTAACTAAAGGTGGTAGCGCGAAAATAATGGTGACTAGAACACCAGGTACGTTACCGATACCGAAAAGCATGACCACAGGGACAAGGTAGACAAAGGCTGGTAAAGTCTGCATGGCATCCAGTACGGGTCTCACAAAACGCTCAACTCTATCGCTACGAGCTGAAAGAATGCCGAGAGGAACACCAATTACGACACAGAAGAATAGGGCGGTTAAGACCAAAGAAAGGGTTGTCATTGATTCTGCCCAAACACCGATTAAGCCGAGTGTTGTCAGCGTGATAGCGCAGAATAGTCCCATTTTTTTACCGGCCACTTGCCAACCCAAAAGGGAAGAAAGAATAATGCCGATTAAAGGCGGAATGGATTGCAACATGGTTTCGATCAGGTCGAGTACCTGATCGATTGGCCAGCGAATAGAGCGGAAAAAGCCACGGAAGTTTTGAACTAAATAGTTGAGTACCGCTTCTACCCATTCCCCTAGAGGGATACTGAGAAACTGAAAGGGATCTAATAGGTTAAATTCAGACATTCTAATTTACCTTACATTTATCATTATTATGAAACTTAACGTGTGAGCATCGAATTAGTGGCTCAAAGTCTTAAGCATTAGGTCTTTGGAAATCACGCCACAGAAAGTGCCATTGCGCTCTATCACAGGGACAGGATAGTCAGAGTGAGCGACTGTCTTCACAACATCGCTGATCATATCGTCGCTATAAACAGACGCATGTTGATCTAGCTGCTGTGCTAATAAGGTGTCGGCACTGGCTTGGTTATCAATGCTTTCTAGTGGAACCACACCTAACAGGCTTTCCTTGTCATCGACTAGATACGCAAACTGATTGCCACCGGCGTCAAATGGATGAACACTGCCGTTTAGTTGAATCTTGCAAGCACTTTGCTGGCAGGCAATATCGCCCGCTTTCAGAATTTTGCTGACATCGACACCTTTAAAGAAGGTCTCCACATATTCATTTGCAGGATTACGCATAATCTCTTCTGGTGTGCCTATTTGTACCACTTGGCCGCCTTCCATAATGGCGATGCGATCACCAATACGAATGGCTTCGTCTAGGTCATGGGAAATAAAGACGATGGTGCGAGATTGTTCTTTTTGCAGGCGGATTAGCTCCCCTTGCATTTCATGTCTAATAAGTGGATCAAGGGCAGAAAATGCCTCGTCCATTAGGAGTATAGTGGGATCATTGGCTAGGGCGCGGGCAAGACCAACCCTTTGTTGCATACCGCCAGAAAGTTGATGCGGGTAGCTATCGCCATGTTCACCTAGGCCTACTTGGTCTAGGGCTGCTTGTGCTCTTTTATGTCTTTCTTTCTTTTCAACCCCTGATATTTCAAGGCCAAAAGCAGCATTATCGATCACGGACATGTGAGGCATAAGTGCGAAAGACTGAAATACCATGCTCATTTCATGACGGCGTACATCCAATAAGTCGGCATCCCCAAGGGCTGTAATGTCTTTTCCGTTTAGTTTGATACTGCCTGAAGTAGGCTCAATAAGGCGGTTTAGCAAACGCACCATGGTAGATTTACCTGAACCGGATAAACCCATGATGACGAAAATTTCTCCTTTCTTGACTGAGAAGCTAGCATCAAACACACCCACGGTTTGGCCAGTCTTTTCGAAAATTTCATCTTTATGTGCGCCGTTTTGTAACATTTGCATAGCCGTATCTGGTTGTTCACCAAATACCTTGTATACATTGTTGATCGACAGGATATCTGTGGTGTCTGTCATCGTGTCCTCTGTTTCTTATGATTATTATTGCGTTCTATTTGGCTGAATCAGTGTGCTAGTTCAACACTGCTTGCTTTGTTATGTCCCCGTTCTGTTTATTAAGTTACGGCCTCCACGTGGCAGCGTCCAACGACATATTTAGCGTAAAAACCATAACTTCCCGTTATTATTGATGAGATGTCTAGATGAGAGATTTGTACTTATCACGCTGGCAAGTATGCTAACTTTTAGACCTGGTTAAGATTTATGCTTAATAAAGTTAACTGCTATAAAAACATTGATTTTCAATAGGTTAGAGGTAGGTTTTTAAAGCCTTAACTGAATAAAGCACTTTGTATTAAGTGTTCTGAGAGGTTTTAATCTGAGAGAAATAAAGCGACTGGATGTGTTTTTAGCTTGCTATCCATTAAAGCACCTCATGAAAGAAGTGCTGTTTTATTCTTATCAAAGGAATGGCGAATGGGTTAATAAATTGATTGATAATGTTTCTAAGTGCTAAAAATCGGTGCTAACGATAAGCCCTTATTAGTTCGCATAATTGGATGCTTGTCTTGATATTAAAAATGAGGCGAAGAGCACCATAATTCCTCCAGCATAACTAGCAAGGTTCAGTTGTTCGCCAATTAAAGAAACGGCAATTAGGATGGCTACAACGGGTTCTAATGTTGATAGGGTAGACGCATTTGCTGCACCGATATGAGGTGAACCACTGATAAAGGTAGCAATTGGTAAAATTGTGGCAAATAACGCAAGACCTATGGTTGCACTCCATCCGTTAATTGATTGGGGTAAATTGGTTTGCTGAAATAGACTCGCAATGGTGAGCGTAATGACACAACCAATCAAGATAGTGCAAGCAGAGGCTAAGGGGTTTTCAGGTTTGGCTTGATGAGAGCCATAAATGATGGCCGAACCATAGCTTAGCGCGGCAAAAAGAGCCCATAACACCCCGCTCAAATCCCCTCTAAATTCGATGCCAGTAGCAAGTCCAACCCCTAATAGGGCTAATATCATGCTGATAAGCCGAATGAAGGACAGCCTTTCTTTTAAAAAGATGGTGGCGTAAAGAGTTACAAAAGCAGGAAAAGAGAACATGAGTATCACGGCTAAACTAACAGATGTGGTATGACTTGCGTTGTAATAACCTAACGCAGCCCCTGCATAACCCACTCCTATTAATAGGCTTTGAACTAGTAGTTTATTTTTTGGAAGGTGAACTTTCTTTATCCTTAAAAAGCAAAGCATCACGAGTGCCGCTATGATAAAGCGGGCAATCAGCAACCCTACCGGGCTGGCACCATCATTGTATGCAAAGTGCGCAAAAAATGGCTGTAAACCATAACTAATAGCAGCCACAAGAACTAAGATAAAACCTTGTTTATAGCTTGGATAAACAGTGTGTTTTTGCATGGAGTGAGCCTTACTTTTTGGATTCCACAAAAAAAACCTCTGCAAGCAAAGCAAGCAGAGGCTAAAGGGTAACGACTACCTAGTCGTTCAACTTCTTCTTCATGGTGTCGCAATACCAATCGACAAACTGACAAACGCCGTTTTCGGCAATTTCAGAAAATGGTCCTGGAATATAGGAAGGCGAGCTCACGCCTCTAAAGGTTTCCTCAACCAGTTCTTTGTCTTGATTATTGGTTTCTATCCAAACTTTAATCAGGTTATCAAGGTCATAATCAACCCCTTCAACTGCATCTTTAGGGACTAGCCATTTAGTTGTAACCAGCGTTTGTCCTGAGTTAAGCGGCAGGATTCGAAAGCTTAAGGCATAGTCCCCTAAAAAGTGGTTCCAAGTAGAGGGATAGTTAAAGTAGAGCAGGGCGCCAATATCTTCGACATCTGTATTATCTAGTCGACCTTTTACGGCGGGTTTGCCATCCATGGTATAGCTGACGGCTTTGGCTGAAAGCGGAATACGTGTCATACGGTATTGCCCACCTTCATCCATCACTAAACGGCTCGGTAAGCCTGCGGCTTCACATTTATCCCAATGGGCAACTAGCTCAGGGTCATCATCACCACCGACTCCCGCAACAGACAGGTTCTCAACAAACGAATTTAGTAGCTCAGGGTGGTTGGCATCGCAGTGATAACATTCACGGTTATTCTCAAATACCAACTTCCAGTTACCGTCTTCGACTATATTGGATTCGTGGGCCACCTTGGCGTCTTCTAAATTATGTGGGGTGATAAAAGGGCTCACATCTTTACGGAATTGCTCAAAGTCTGGCGCTTCCTCAGCCACACAAATGTAGATATAACTGTTAACCACTTCGCAGTGGACAGGCATTAATCCATGGTCATCATTGTTAAAGTTTTCGCCCATGTTGCCCGCATAAATGAGCTTGCCATCAAGGCCGAATGTCCATTTGTGATAAGGGCAAACCAGCTTGGCAGCTTTCCCTTTAGCAGCAGAGCAGACGCGTGATCCACGGTGACGACAGGCATTATGAAATGCTCTGACTGCACCAGAATCGTCTCGTACCACAACGACAGGGTAGTCGCCCACTTGCAAAGTGATGTATTCGCCAGCTTTATTTATCTCTATGGTATGGCCGGCAAAAATCCACTCTTTGTGCCAGATCTGCTGCAAATCTTGCTGATACACATCTTCGTCACGGTAAATCTCTCGGGTGAGTGCATGGCGTGGTTTACGCTGATTGATTAGCTCAAGAGTTTTTATTCTGCTGGTCATTCGATGGCTCCCATATGGCTAGACTAATGTCATGGCTGTTATTGTTATTTTGTTATAGGTCAGATGTTTTTGACCTGGTAAATAGTAAAAAATGGTGACTTGTTTAATTGCGCTAAGTGTCGTTTTTGCCAGTAGCGCGAGTCAACTTGAAAGGGTATAACTGACGTTTAGTTTATCTCCCCTAACTTGAAATTCAGTGTATGGGCGGTACCCATATGGGTAAAGCAACTTTTTATTTAGTGAATTGAATACGAGACGTTATGGTTAAGCATGTAGAACCTGATCAAATACTAGTTAAGATGCCTTCATTGCGCGCGGTGAAGTCATTTGTTGCGGCGGCTAAGTACTTAAATTTCACCCGAGCGGCAGAAGCCTTATGTGTGACGCAAGCGGCAATTAGCCGTCAAATTCGTGAATTAGAAGCATCGCTTGGGGTGGTTTTATTTAAACGTACAGGCAGGGCGGTAGAGCTTACCGAGGCGGGTGTTATCTTTTATGATGCAGCCTATTTATCTTTTGTGAATATTGCTCAAGCAGCGCAACGTATTCAAGACAGTGATAAGCGCAAACAAGAGCTGACAATCTGTTGCTCTCCTGCTTTTTCGGCTTATTGGTTATCAAACCGTTTGCCGAGTTTCTTTTCAGATAACCCTGATATTGATGTGAATATCGTCACCACTAATAACTTTTTACACATGGAACCGGGTGTCCATCCTGATGTTTTTATTAATAAAGTAAGTGATTCACGGGAAGGCTATCATTCTATTCCTTTGTTTTATGACCAGATCTACCCTGTGTGTTCGCCAGAGTTTTTAAAAGACAATCCAAGCGTGGCCAGTCTTGAAGGGTTGCAAAGCACGACCTTATTAAATCTAAGTCCTTATGGACGTTCGCAAATAGCAGAGCATGTGGATTGGAGTGTTTGGTTAAATAGCCAAGGTATCAACTTCAATTTAGGTTCTGAGGTTGGCTCCCATGTGTTTAATGCCAATGATTACAATATGTTGATGCAGATGGCGCTTAACCATCAAGGCATTAGTTTGGGCTGGCATCACCTTGTTGCGCCTATGATAGAGCAAGGTAAGTTGGTGCGAGTGGGTGAACCTGAAACCACCTATAAGGAAAAGCGTCACTATTTAAGTTATGCCGAAAGCAAACAGGACAATGAAGCCCTGCAAACCTTCAAGCTTTGGTTCTTAGAACAAATACAAGAAGAGCGCACCTTTATTGGGCAAACAGAGTAGGGCAAGTAGAATAGAACGAGAAGAGAAAATAAAGGTGAGGGGAATCAAGTTAGCGCTTAAGTGAACCCTGCTTTAAGGTGAAAATGAACCCGCTTGAAGCGGGTTTTTTTATGCCTGTCTTTTTTATACACCATAACTTGGCGTTATTCTTTGCGTGAATAAAAGGTTGATTGTGTGCTTATCTCCTCCCTCGTTAACATTTTATCAAGCAGTTTTATAAGGTTGGATGATAAACGCGATGCGTGCTCTCCCCTGTAAAACAACCCTGGATAACAATGATAATTAAGGTGAGTTAAATGCATTTTGAAGGCATCTATACCCCAGTAATCACGCCTTTTAAGGACGATTATTCAATCGACTATGAGGCCTATTCTGCCCACGTTCAGTATTTACTAGAGTCAGGTGTTCATGGGCTGATGATAGGTGGCACAACCGGTGAGTATTATGTTGAAAGTCACGAAGAAAGGGTCGAGCTGCTAAAAATAGCTCGTCAAATTTGTAGCGATAGATTACAGATTATTTTTGGTACGGGTTCAGTTAATCCAAACGCTTCAATTAAATTAGCCGAAGATGCCGCTAAGCATGAAGCGGATGTGATTTTGGTGGCAACGCCGCCTTATTCTCTACCGACTCAAAGAGAATTAGCGTTACATGCATTGGCTGTGGATCGTGCAGCAGACTTGCCTATCATGCTTTATAACTATCCAGATCGTATGGGTGTCAACATGGAAGAAGAGTTTCTTGACCGTGTGGGACGCTCTAATAATTTCTGCGGTATCAAGGAAAGCTCTGGTGATATCAATCGCTTACATCTGTTAGCCCGTGATTATCCTCATATCCAAGTGGCCTGCGGTATGGATGACCAAGCCTTAGAGTTCTTTGCTTGGGGCGCTAAAAGCTGGGTTTGCGCTGGGTCTAATTTCTTACCTAAAGAGCATATCGCCCTTTATCAAGCTTGTGTCATCGAGAATGACTTTAACAAAGGCCGTCGCATTATGTCTGCCATGATGCCACTTATGCGTGTACTAGAGCAGGGCGGTAAGTTTATCCAGAGCGTGAAATACGGCGTGACCTTGGATGGTCGTGTATCTGGCGAAGTACGTAAACCGCTTTGTGGCCTTAATAAAGCGGATAAACAAGCAATGGCACAAGTGGTAAAAACCTTGAAAACGACCATAGCAAGTATCGTGACAGAAACACCTTCGTCATCTGAAGCTGGCGCATTTGTTGAGACCATCAAAGCCAATATCAACAAGGCCAACACATCCTCAGCGAATACAGAAACAGCCAGCACAGAAGCAGGAGAGTAAGCATGTCAGATTTATTAACACTAGAAGAATACCAAGCAATTGCCGCCGAGCTTAGCCCTGCAGCCATGAGTTTTGTTGATGGCGGTTTTCGCCCTGCTTTATCAGGCAATACTTTCGAGACAATTAATCCAGCCAATGGTGAAACACTAGCACAGGTTGCAGCTTGTAATGCTCAGGACGTGGACTTTGCAGTAAGTAAGGCGCGTGAATCTTTTGAAGATGGTCGTTGGAGCAAGATGCATCCCAGTGATCGTAAACAGGTATTGATTGAGCTGAGCAAGTTGATCAAACGCAATAGCCGTGAGTTAGCTGTGCTAGAAAGCCTAGATTCAGGTAAGCCGATACTGGATTGTGAAACCATAGATATTCCAGAATTTATCCATACGCTGACGTGGCACGCAGAAGCAATTGATAAAATTTATGATCAAACTGCACCGGTTGGCCCAGATGCCATTGCCATGGTCGTGCGTGAACCTATTGGGGTTGTTGGGGCGGTTTTACCTTGGAATTTCCCTTTACTCATGTTGGCTTGGAAGATAGCGCCAGCGTTGGCCAGCGGCTGTTCTATGGTGGTAAAACCTGCAGAGCAAACCTCATTAACGGCTTTGCGTATCGCTGAATTAGCGAGTGAAGCAGGCTTACCAAAAGGTGTGCTTAACGTTATCACAGGGACAGGAGTAGAAGTGGGTGAACCGCTTGGTTTGCATAAAGATGTGGACATGGTGACCTTTACTGGTTCAACCCAAACTGGACGCCGCTTTTTACGTTATTCAGCCGATTCTAACTTGAAGAAAGTCGTATTGGAGCTAGGGGGTAAAAACCCTTGTATCGTGCTAGATGATGCTGAAGATCTGGATAAAGTGGCAGAGCAAGTATGTGCCGCCGCTTTTTGGAATATGGGAGAGAACTGCTCAGCAGGGTCTCGCTTAATCGTCCAAGAGGGTGTGAAAACGCAATTGTTAGAACGTATTAAAGCCCATGTCAGAGACTGGAATACCGGCGATCCATTAGATCCAACTAAACAGCTGGGTGCCATGATAGACAAAGGTCATTTTGCCAAAGTGAATAGCTATTTGGATGAAGGTAAATCGCAAGGTTATGACGCCATAGTAGGCGGTCAAACCATGGATGGCATCTTTATTCAGCCGACCGTTTTTGACGGGGTGAAGAATAACGACAAGTTAGCCCAAGAAGAGATCTTTGGCCCTGTTTTATCTGTCATCACAGTCGCAAGTTACGATGAAGCTATCGCTGTGGCAAATGATACTGAATACGGTCTAGCCGCCTCTGTCTTTACGGCTAACGCTAAAAAAGCCCTTCGTGCTGCACAAGCCATTAAAGCAGGCACAGTCACAGTGAATTGTTTTGGTGAAGGGGATATCACCACACCATTTGGCGGTTACAAGCAGTCAGGTTTTGGTGGTCGTGATAATTCTGTCCATGCCCATGATCAATACACAGAGTTAAAAACCATCTGGGTTGATCTGAGTGATGATGCTGTTGACGCTTGCGTTGACTAAATCGCCACGCCTATTGGGTCCATATGGGGTGCTGTTTACACACGCCATATGGTTCAGACAGGAAGCAATTTATGCCTAAAAATATCGAAGTGAAAAGGCTGCCGAAAGACCCAGGACCTGCCGCATGGAATAGTATTTTACCCGCTGCACCTGAGTATCCAGCGTTAACCTCAGATATCGACGCTGATTGGGTAGTCGTAGGGGGTGGCTTTACCGGACTTGCGGCTGCAAGACGTTTAAGTCAGCTGGTGGGTGATGAGTCAATTGTTTTGCTAGAAGCAAATAAGCTTGCCGAAGGTCCAGCAGGTAGAAACTCTGGATTTATGATTGATTTGCCCCATGATTTGAATTCAGAAACCTACGCAGGTGCCCATGAGCATGATTTACAGCAAATACGTTTAAACCGTGCTGCGATTCGTTTTGCCCATGATATGGCAGAAGAATATGAGATGGATTCAAAGGTGTTTGACCCTTGTGGCAAGGTAACAGGGGCAGGTTCAGCCAAAGGCCAAGCTCATATAGAGAGTTATCGTCATCACCTTGAAGCGCTTGGAGAAGAGTATCGTCTCATGAGTCATGGGGATATGAAAGATTGGACCGGGTTAGATTTTTATCGCCAAGGGCTTTATACCCCGGGGGCGGTGATGATTCAGCCAGCCGCTTTTATTCGTCAAGCTGCTCAAGGCTTAAGTGGAAAAGTGAGCTTTTATGAGAATAGCCCTGTCATTCATATTGATCTGGGTAACCCCCATAAGCTGGTAACACCAAAAGGCACAGTGAAAGCGAAAAATATCATTTTAGCTGTGAACGGTCATATTCAATCTTTTGGTTTTTTCCCTCGTCAATTACTGCATGTCTTTACTTATGCCTCTATGACGAGAGCTTTAACCGACAAAGAAGTGACTCGTCTTGGCGGCGTTAACGATTGGGGAATCTTACCCGCTGATCCTATGGGCACCACAGTGCGAAGAAGCTCTGACTTTATGGGCAGCGGACATAGGGTAGTAGTGCGAAATCACGCGACCTTGAATCAAAATATGGAAGTGAATTCAAACAATATACGTACAGCACAAAAGCTACAAGATAAAGCCTTTTCCAACCGTTTTCCTATGCTAAATGGCATCGAAATGGAGCATAGGTGGGGCGGACGTTTATGTTTGTCTTGGAACTCTATGCCTGCTTTTGGTGAGGTTGAAACCCGTATCTGGTCGGCCGCTTGTCAAAATGGCCTAGGCACAGTCAAGGGAACCTTATCTGGCATGATGGCGGCAGAACAAGCCGTGCTAGGTAAGTCCGATATGCTCAGTGAATTCTTAATACATCAAGCGCCAGCTGTTTTGCCACCAGAGCCCTTTTTATCCCTAGGAGCCAAAGTGACTATGCGCTGGAAAGAATGGCAAGCCGGTATCGAGCTTTAATAATAATTGAAAGACTAATCATTCAAAGACAGACAAGTGAGCTGTCAGGAGAGGCCAATGAGCAAGTTTAATACCTCTGATTTTATCAATCCCATGATGACCCAAACTTGGAGTAATGGTCGTCATGAAGTGCGTTGTGTCAAAGTCATTGCAGAAACCCATGATGTCACCACTTTTACCTTTGGCATGAGTGAGCCCGTGCTTTTCTTTTTCAAACCGGGGCAATTTGTCACCCTAGAGCTTGAAATAGAAGGGCAGCGAGTCATGCGTTCATACACGATTTCAAGTTCGCCTTCGATTCCTTACAGCTTCTCTATCACAGTCAAACGGGTTGAAGGTGGTCAGGTGTCAAACTGGCTACATGACAACCTCAAATCGGGTGATCAAATCGCTGTCCATGGGCCCGTCGGACAATTTAATTGTATGGATTACCCTGCAGATAAAGTATTGCTTTTATCGGGTGGTGTGGGCATTACGCCTGTGATGTCCATGGCTCGCTGGTGGTTTGATACGGACTCGGAAGTCGATATGGTGTTTGCTCATAGTGCCCGTTCTCCTAAGGATATTATTTATCCGTTGGAGCTTGAGTATATGACCACACGTATTGAGAACTTTAAGATGCACCTCATCTGTGAAACCACAGAAATAGGGCAGGCGTGGGGCGGTTATCGTGGTTATTTAGACAGAGCCATGTTGGGTTTGATTGCACCAGACTTTATGGAAAGAGAGGTATTTTGCTGTGGACCTGAGCCTTATATGAAGGCGGTCAGACAGATGCTAGAAGCCGCAGGTTATGACATGTCGCGTTATCACGAGGAGTCCTTTGGCGCGACACCTGTGGATGATGTAGAGCAAGCCCATAAGCATGCGGATGCCGCAGAGATAGAAAACCAACAGCCAAAAGATATGGTACAAGTGAGCTTTAGTGACTCGGATAAAACCTTGGATGTGGCAATCGGCACCAACTTAAACCAAGCGGCTCAAGAAGCTGGGGTTAATATTTCCAAAGCCTGTGGCGTGGGGATATGTGGTGCTTGTCGGGTTAAGGTAGAAGAAGGCGAGTTTGAAATGCTGCAAAACGGCGGTATCAGTGAAGAAGAAATCGCACAAGGTTATGTGCTCTCTTGCTGTACCAGTGTGACCGGCAATATCAGAATTGAATACTAGAATAATGTCGATGCTGATGGAGGTGATAAGAGGCGAGAGCCATGTCTTTTTCAATCAAGAAACCAGATCATCAAGCTTAGGAGGTTGTTGTCGATGAATTTTAATAAACTTCAATCTTTTAAGTTCTGTTTTTTATTGGAACAGGGGTTCTCTCATTTATCTTTGGCTTTGATGTTGGAAACACTTAAACAGGCAAATGACTTTTTACCAGAAAAGTTATATAGCTATGTACTTGTGTTTGATGACTCTCATCTAAGCCATTCAAAAATTGTTTATCAAAATGAAGCGGTTAAACCACTGTCAGTCCCATCCCAAGGGGAAGGCTTTGATCTTATTGTGATGTTAGGTGGAAACCAGCATCAGCAACAAACGTCCCAAGGCTCAGATACATTTATTCGACATCATTATTTAAAGGGGGCATGGTTAGTTGCGCTGGAAACCGGTGTTCATAGATTGGCCAGTTTAGGTTTATTAAAAAATAAACCTGTGAGCTGCCATGCGAATTACCTAAAAGACTTATCTGAGCAATATCCTAGGCTGCAATTTAACACCAATCTCTTTAGTTTTAGTCATGGTATTTATACCTGTGCAGGTGGTTTAGCAACAGCCGATATGATGCTAGATTTGATCGACAGAATAACACCTGTTATCTCGCAACGACTTTATGCTCAGCTGGTTGTTGATAAACCGCGAACGGGCAATGCTACTCAGAAAGGCGCGCTCAAAAAGCAGTTTTCAGGGTTAGGCAAAAGCTTAATCAATGCGATTGAGTTGATGGAGTCTAACTTGAGTGAGCCCCTTGAAATGCAAGAAATAGCCTTTCATAGTGGTGTATCCACGCGACAGTTAGAAAGGTTATTTCAAAAGCATTTAGCTAACTCTCCAAAAAAGTTTTATTTACAGCTTAGGTTGAAGCATGCACGCGATAAGATCATTAACACCAGCCACTCAATTTTGGACGTGGCCTTATCCTGTGGTTTTACCGCTCCGACACATTTCTCAAAGTGCTATAAAGATTTCTTTGGCATGTCACCAAGGCAAGACAGATCTGCCATGTTTGATGGCCAGAATACCAAAGACTGGATAGATAGGTTAGTGTGCTAAAGGTGCCAAGGTTAATCAGGCTCTATTACTCAAAAAATAATAATGCGCATTCATCTTCACTCTCTCAAAAGTGATAAATAAGAAAGGGTTAAAAGGGATGATAAATAGGCGTTACAAGATCTTTCCAGTTTGACCTTAAGGAAGCTTAATAATGGCCAGTCACAGACAAGCGTTTTGGTTTGGAGTTAGGGACTTGCTCCCCTTAGTTTCAGGTGTATTACCTTTTGGTCTGATTGCCGGTGCCACAGGTGTTTCCATGGGAATGACACCTGAAATGATCATGGGAATGACAGTGCTATTTTTTGCGGGTTCTGCGCAATTAGCGGCTTATTCTCTGATTCAAGATAATGCGCCTTTTATCATTATTGTATTTACAGTATTGGTCATTAATTTCAGATTTGTGATTTACAGCGCAAGCTTTGCGCCTTTGTTAGGCCCATTAAAAAAACGTTATCGTCTGCCTTTAACCTTTATGTTATCAGACCAGGTTTATGGTTTGTGCTCTATGCCAGAACAGCTGGTTAAATCGAATGTTGAACGGATTTACTACTATGCTGGTGTGGCAATTTCGATGGCATTAAGCTGGTTTTGCTCCGTCGCTTTAGGAATAGCTCTTGGAGCGAGTATTCCTGCTCATTGGTCTCTTGAATTTACTATTCCATTGGCGTTTTTAGCCATGTTAGTGACAACAATAAACAGTCGATTACTTTTTTTCGTAGCCTGTATTTCAGGCACTTGTGCCATTGCATTTCAGCTCCTGCCTTACAATATAGGGTTTATTGCGGCAGTGATGGCAGGTGTCTTATGTGGTGTGCTTGTGCCGAACTTATTAAAAAAGCAGGAAGGTGAACATGGATAATCTAAATCTTTGGTTATTGTTTTTTGCCGCTGGCTTGGGCACATTTTTAATCCGCCTGTCATTCATTCAATTACATGGTAGTACTCAAGCCTTGATTGAACGTAGCAAGTATATTCTGGCCTTATTACCGCCTGCTATTTTGGCGGCACTGTGTATTCCTGGTATTGTTTTTAGTCGACCTACCTTCGAATATCAGGTGGAGCCAGCTCAGTTAGTCGCTGCGTTAGTCGCTATTTTAATCGCCAAATTCAGTCGCAGTGTATTCTGGCCTGTGGTGGGTGGCATGATTTGTTTCTGGTTGTTACAGGCTTATGTTTAGCTTCATTGGCGAGAAGCGTGTTAGATTGAAACTGATAAGATGAAGCACCTCCCTTCTTTAACAGGGCTGCGTGCCTTTGAAGTTGCCGCAAGGCATAGTAGTTTTAAACTCGCTGCGGATGAGCTATGTGTCACACAAGCGGCTATCAGTCGTCAGATAAGACAGCTCGAAGAACATTTTGGCGTGAGCTTATTTCAGCGTAGTCATAGAAAAGTCTGTCTCACCCCAGCAGGCAAAAAGCTGTATTTAAGTACCCATAATGCCTTTGCTGATATTGCTAAAACTAGCCAAGAAATCCAATCAGAGTCTTTACCAAACTACCTTAATCTATATGCGACCAGCTCCTTTAGCCGCTTGTGGTTAGTGCCCAGATTGCCACAATTACGCAATTTACATCCAGATATTCATCTGCAACTTACCAGCTTAGAGCAAAACCCTAATATGGCGGATAAGTTTGAGGCAGGCATTACCTTAGGGTTAGAAAAGAGTGAGCTTTATGAATCGGATTTTCTTTTTTCTGAAGTTATCTTTCCTGTGTGTACGCCGAAATTGTTAGCGGAAAATCCAGATATCGTAAACCTTGATTGCCTCATTCAACATTCGCTTTTGGAATTAGATTCAACATTTTGGCAGGCAAAATGGTGGCAGCCTGTGGACTGGGCCACTTGGCTTCTTCAGCTAGATCAATCACAACAGGATGAGCCTAAAAAAGCACTTAAAGGCGTAACGCCCGATATGATGTTCAGCCATTTTCCTATGCTATTAGATGCTGTATTGCAAGGTGTCGGAATTGGTCTCGCTTGGCAGCATTTAGTACAGGATATGTTGAATGATGGTCGTTTGGTACGGCCTGTGCCAGACAGTTTTAAGGCGATTGAACGTAAGCATTACTTCGTTTGTCGAAAAGATCTCGTGGATAAAGCGGAAATGGTCCATTTGCGAGACTGGTTACTCTCGCAAACGGCCATCTTTAGACATTAGCTAATAAATAGTGAATGAGTGCCGATTAAAAAGGCAGCGGCAATTTGGCTGTTCTGCCGCCATCAACCACGAAGGTTTGACCTGTAATAAAACTTGCTTGTTCCGAAGCAAGAAACACCACCATATTACCAATATCTTCAGGCTCACCCGTGCGTCCCACAGGGTGCATGGCAATCAGGTTTATGTGTGCTTGGACGGGGTCCGCTTGGTCATTAATATAGTTATTACTTAAATCTGAGTTAATCCAACCAGGGGCGATGGCGTTACAACGTATACCGTCCTTGCCAAGATCAATGGCCAAAGCTTGAGTTGCCCCATGAACACCGGCTTTAGAACCACAATAGGCTGTGTGATAAGGGTTAGCACCTATGCCTTCGATCGAGCCCATGTTAATGATACTAGCGCCATGCTTAGTTGTGCTCTTAGCTTTTCTCTTAGCTGTGCTCTTAGCTTTTAGTTGGGGGAGAAGGGCTTTCGCGAGAAAAACCGGTGCTCGCAAATTGACTATCATCATCTTATCCCAGCTTGCTTCATCCATATCTTGAATGTGCTGTTCGAACATAAAACCCGCATTGTTAACCAAGATATCGACGCCACCTAATGTGTCGGCAAAAGTGGCAATATCATAGGGTGCTTGGCGTTCACTCAAGTCTGCTTTTATATAAAAGACGCGCGTATTATCAGCTAATGCTTGGTCTAACTCTTGGCGTTGGGCTATCAGTACTTTAGCACCAGCGGCTAATAGGCATTCGGTAATACCGCGACCAATGCCACGACCACCACCTGTCACTAGGGCCAGTTTGTTAGCCAAAACATTGCTTGTTTCTATATGGGTGGCATTCATTTTTAATCCTCAACCTGATACTGGCTTAGCGCCAGTGACTTCTATAGTTTCTCCAGCGATATAGCGGGACTGATCTGATGCTAAAAAGGCGATTACATCGGCAATGTCTTCAGGTTCGGCAATGCGACCTAAAGGCACGGTTTTATTCAATTCTTCCACTGCTTTGTCTGGGTCAAGGCCACGGCGTTCAAAGCCTGTGCGTATCATGGGGGTATTGATTTCGTGAGGACAAACCGCGTTCACGCGAATATTAAAGGGCGCGCAATCACGGCCTAGGTTTTTTGTTAGAGCTGCTACGGCGCCTTTACTGGTGCAATAAGCCACATGGGCAGGGCCTGGGTGAGTGCCCCAAACAGAAGAGGTGTTGACGATAGCGCCACCATTTTGCTTCATATGAGGAATGCCTGCTCGACATAAAAAGAAGACAGCATTGAGATTAACGTCCATGGCCAGCGACCACATCTCATCACTGGTTTCTTCGATTGTACCTCGGGGGATAATGCCCGCATTGTTAAGCAAAATATCAAGCCCACCAAAGGTTTCGACTGTTGCTTGAATCAAGCTCTCACAATAGTCTTTACTGCGTAAATCTCCGGTATAGAAAGCGGCTTGACCACCGGTTGAGGTGATCTCTTGGACGAGTTGAGCGCAGGACTCTTTCTCTCTATCCGCTATCATTACCTTAGCCCCTTCACTGGCAAAAAGCGTTACTAAGGTACGGCCCACACCACCTGTCCCCCCTGTTATGACACAGACTTTATTTTCGAAACGCATTGGCTTACTCCCACCTTGTTATTTTGTGATGAGGCTCATGGTGGCGTAGGAAAAAGAGGGCGACAAACGATCTTTATGCTGCTTTCACTTAACCTCATGTTAAGTGAATGGTTGAGTGAAAGAGTAAGTGAAAAGCTGAAATGAGAGAAGAGAGAGAAGAGAGAAGAGAGAAGAGAGAAGCGAGCATAAATATAAATCATGTATGAATTTCTCATGGTAAAGATTTGCTCAGTTTAATATATTGGCTGTAAGCAATCTGAAATTTTAATCCAAGCGCCTTTTAACAAAAGCTTTTAAAACCAAGGCGCCTTTAATAAAAGCCCTTTGAAGCAAAATATCTAGCTTAAAACGAGGTCGAAATGTTAACCCTTGAAACCCTCATTACTTATCTTGCTATCTTGATAGGTTTTGCCTTCACCCCAGGTCCTGCTACCTTGCTAACCCTAGCAAGATCAAGCCAATCAGGTGTACGTGTAGGTCTTTTCACTGGGTTTGGAATTGCAGTTGGGGATTTGATTCATACCTTGTTAGCGGTATTGGGTATCTCTGCGATTATTCTTGCGTCAGCCTTGATGTTTAGCATAGTGAAGTACCTAGGGGCTGCTTATCTTATTTATCTGGGCATTAAGGCGTTGTTTGTTAAAAGTGACCTGAATTTACCTAAACAAATGAGTATCATCTCAGCTAAAGATGCCTTTCGACAGGGAGTTTTATTAGAAGTGCTTAACCCTAAGTCTGCCATGTTCTTTTTAGCTTTCTTACCTCAGTTTGTAGCGCCAGAGCAAGGCATGGTGGCTTTTCAAATGATGACACTAGGGCTTCTATTTGTGGGAATTGGGCTTTTTAGTACCTTTGTTGTGGCGTTAAGTGCCGGCAGAATAGGCGCATTTTTACGTCGTAATCCTATACTTATGCGTCGACAAAATAAGGCGGTTGGTAGCCTTTATTGTGGTTTAGGGGTGAAGCTAGCGTTTCAGGAACGCTAGTTTTTTATTTCACTTTTTGTTCAGTGAGATAAGCCTTAAATTCCGCAATAAACTGAGTCAATCTCGCCGAAGTATGTTTTCTATGTGGGTAGACTATCTGTATGGGAAACTGAGTTTGATGAGCCTTCGCTAAAATAGGAATTAACAGTCCTTGATTGATGAGATCTTGGGCGGCAAATGCTGGGGTATAACAAATGAGTTTTCCATGGCGTGCTAGCTGAACCGCCGCCGAGGCACTATTCACCCGTACCTTATAATTTGGTGTGACTTTAACTCTGCTTTCTATTCTGCCTTTCTTGTTATTTCTTTCCAAAACATCTTGGTTTTCAATGACTTCGAACGACCAATGATTTTCACGGGAGTTGTCATCAAGTACACAAGGCAAGTTGCTTAAATCACTAAATTGTCTAGGTGTTGGATAGCTCTCTAAAAAGGCCTGAGAGGCGCATAACATCATGTTCACCTTACCAATATGGCTGGCGATTAAGGATGAATCTTCTAATCTACCAATGCGAATGGCAGCATCAACCCCTTCGTTTATCAGATCCACATATCGATCGTTTAATAGAATTTCAATCTCTAATTCTGGATAGGTTTCTATAAGCTTTGCCACAAAGGGCATGACAACCTGCTCACCATACGTTGTCGGCACAGCAATTCTGAGTTTACCCGCCACATTTAGAGATGACTGAGTTAATTGAGACTCTAAGTTATCTAAATCCTCAAGCAGAAGTTTGGCCTGCTCATAATAGGTTCGCCCCATGGCTGTTGCCTGTATCGAGCGAGTAGAGCGTGTCATTAAACGAATCTGCAAGTGAGCCTCAAGCTGAGAAACCTGTGTACTTACCATGGCCTTAGTTCGACCCAAGCGTTTAGCGGCTGCGGTATAAGAGCCTTCCTCAAACACCGTGATAAAGGCTTCCATCAATTTTAATTTGTTAATTGTAAAATTTCCCTAAACAGTGATTTCAAAATATGGGTAATTGTTAAATATATTGGATTTTAGATAATAAAACTATCAAAGGTGGTGAATGAAGAAATAAACCACCTCCCATAAGAGAGTTAGTTAGAGATTCAGTTAGAAAATCAGTTAGAAAGTTTTGTTTTGAAATAGTGGCTCAGAGACAGTTTAAAAAGCTTAAGAGGAAAAGGTTATGTTAGTGAATGGTGTATGGCAGAAAAATTGGGATCCAGTACAAAAGAAAGATGCTCAAGGTCGATTTATTCGCCAAGACAGTGTGTTTAGAGAGCGTATCAAAGACCCAGTGAAAATTGTAAAAGAAGGACTAAGGCTTTATGTCGGCTATATTTGCCCTTGGGCAACGCGAACCTTGATTGCCCGCTCTTTATTAGGTTTAGAGGAGTATATAGAGGTGAAGGTAGTAGAGCCTGTATTAACAGACTTTGGTTGGAAGTTTGGTGATTTTCCGGGCGCAACATCAAGTGCAATTGTAGATGTGGAATTTGCGCATCAACTTTATACGCTAACTGACCCAGATTATTCAGGTCGTGCCACTGTCCCTGTGCTTTGGAGCCTTTCAAAAAGTCGCATTATGAATAATGAATCTTCTGATATTTTAAGAGTATTGAATCAAGATTTAAGGCCGATTCATAAGTCTAATATCGACCTATATCCGAGTGCGTTACAGACGAAAATTGATGCCTTTAATGACAGGGTTTATTACTCATTTAATAATGGGGTTTACCGTGCGGGTTTTGCCTCAAGCCAGCTTGCTTATGATGAAGCTTTCGCCGATGTTTTTAACTGCTTAGATGAACTTGAAGTGCATTTCGAGCAGGCAAACTATGCGGTGGGAGAGCAAATAACTGAAAGTGATATTCGTTTATTTGTGACCTTGGTGCGTTTTGATCCTGCCTATTTCAGCTTGTTTAAAACCAACTTACGTCGCATTTCTGATTATCCTAATTTGTCTGCGTATCTTGATCGTTTATTAAGTATCAAAGCCTTTAGTGAGAACACACGAGTCGACCATATCAAAGCAGGTTATTACTCCGTGAAAGCCTTAAACCCATCGGGAATTGTGCCTAAAGGCCCTGAATTAGCATGGTTTAAATACCTAGAGGCTGAGCAATTTCAAACTCAAAAGCCAGTTGAGGAGGTTGCCTAATGTCCCTCGTTCCCGTGATGTTTATTAGTCATGGTTCGCCCATGTATGGTCTTGCACCCGGTATTGCGGGGCAACAGTTAAATGAGATCTCAGATTTGTTTGAGCAATGCTCAGCAATTGTCGTTATCTCACCCCATTGGATGACACGAGGAAATGCTATTACACATAGTCGTGAGCCAGGCATTTTGCATGATTTTGGCGGCTTTCCAAAAGCTTTATATGAGCTGACTTATCCCGCTATAGGCCAGCCTGAACTTGCTCAAAATATTCAAACTTTGCTTGCACAAAAAGGTGTACAAGCCCATTTAAATTCAAGGCGAAGTTTCGATCATGGGGTCTGGATACCCTTACTGCATTTAAGGCCTGAGGCGGATATTCCCATTGTGCAAATCTCACTTAATGTGGATGCTACACCAGAGGACTTGGTTGATTTAGGTGCTCACTTGTATTCATTGCGCGAGCAAGGTGTCGCTATTATTGCTTCGGGTGGGTTAACCCATAACTTGTACGATATCCAAATGAAGCATCAAAAAGTCGCTGACTATGCAGCAAGGTTTGAGTTATGGGCAACTGAACAGGTACAAAAACGTAATCTAAAAGCTTTGCAAAATGCGTCTGTGAAGAATCCAGATTTTAAGCAGTCGCACCCGACGCCAGAGCATTATTTACCTTTGTTAATTGCGATGGGAGCGACAACCAAAGAGGATGAGTTTAGCCAGTTAACCAGCCCTATACAGCATCACTCTATCTCAATGACGAGCTTTCTTTGGCAAGGCACATCTTAGTATGACAAGAACAGGAGCGAGCAAATGCGAGGGATAAATTTAAAGGTAGCGCATAATATCATAGAGCATGGGTTAGAGGAGGCTGAGAAACAAAACTCAGCCCCCTTGACGTTAGTAGTACTTGATACTGGTGGCCATATTAAAGCCTCGGCCAGTCAAGATAACTCAGGCACAGCAAGATTCGATATTGCTAAAGGTAAAGCTGCTGCAGCTTTAGGAATGGGTTTTGGTACAAGGCAGTTTTATAACCTAGTGAATAAAAATGTATTGCCAGAAATGTTTGCTACAAGCATTAATGGTGCAACGGGTGGCAATTTTATCCCTTTACCCGGTGGTGTTTTAATACTGGAGGAGGGCGAGATTATCGGCGCCATAGGGGTATCGGGCGCAAGCTCAGATCGAGATGAATTTATCGCCATAAAAGCCATCGAAAGGCTTGGTCTAAGTGCTTCAGCTTAATCCATATAAAGAAAATAAAGGCTTTAGATCGCTTTTTTATGTCTGATCAGAATACTTAAAACTAAGTAGCTAAAGCAAAGTGGCTAAAACAAAGTACATGCTAATGTTTCGATAGATTGGGTTATTTCTGCTTCATTTAATGCGCCAAACCCGAATCGAATATGAGAGGGTTTGACCTGTTCGTCTGTATAAAAAGTATTGAGCGTTGAGTCTTTATTACTATGACATAAGCCTTGTAATTCACTGAGCTTTTCAGTAGTGATGAGCTTGGATATATCGACCCAAATAGCCATGCCTCCGGTAGGGAGTTTAAAAGACACCTTATCTGAAAATATACGCTCAAACTCAGCAGCAGCAAGGTTTCGTCGTGCTTCATATTGTTTTCTTGTTCTACGAATATGGCGTTTCACTTCACCTGACTCCATGAGGTCTGCCAGTACATGTTCTGTGATTGTGTTTCCTTGTCTATCTATCAGTACTATCTCTTGTGCCGCTCTTTCGATAAATGCTTGGTTAGCCACCATATATCCAAGCCTTAGCCCAGGAGCGAATACTTTTGACATAGAGCCAATATGAATGACATTTTCAGCATTTGGCAGACTGGCTAGAGGAGGGACAGGGTTAGCCTCATAATGAAACTCATGATCATAATCATCTTCTATCACAGCAAACTGATAGGTTTTAGATAGATCGAGTAGGGTGAGCCTTCGATCCATGGGTAAGCAAACCGTCGTGGGGTATTGATGGTGTGGAGTCACATAAACCCCCGTTACCTTATGTTGATTAAGTAGCTCTTTTAGATGTTCAACATCAAGGCCTTTTTGGTCCAATTTGCATTTTAAAACAGTGAAACCATTTGATTCAAAAGCGGCTCTTGCGGGTGAGTAGCATAGATCCTCCATGATAATAGCCCCCTTGTTTGGGTCTAATATTCTAGAGGTGAGGTATATCCCCATTTGGCTACCACGCACGATACATACCTGCTCAATAGAGCAAGTCATAAACCTATCATCAGTCAGCATCTTTTTGATGGAATGTCGTAATTCAGTTGTACCTCTTGGATCGCCATAACCAAGATTCGAATGACGACTTAATTCAATGCAAACGCGGCGATAGGTTCTTGCTAATAAATCGTAGGGAATAAGGCGAGAATCGGGAATGCCATCATTCGATACTGGGGTTGCGTCAAATGAACTAAGTGCATTTTGATACAGCATGGTAACAAGTTCAGATGGCAACTTGGTATGGTGAGAAGGGGCCAGCAATGCTTGGTTTTGATTAGAAAGCCCTTGTTCTGGCAGTGTCTCAGATACGAATGTACCGCTTCTTGGTTTACTGACTAACCAAGCTTGGGCTTCGAGTTCCTCGTAAACCAGCTGTACAGTTTTACGATTAATATTGAGTTGTTTAGCTAATGCACGGGTGCCTGGGAGCATGCTGCCTGTGGCTAGTCTTCCCGTCAAAATATCTGAGGTTAATTTATTTAATAGCTTTGAATGCAGGGTTTTCCCTGGGCTATCTTCAAGCCAGAACTGTACTTCCCAAGGTCTTTGCATAAACAGTTATCACTCTAGTAATTGCGTTATTAATCACATTTAAAAACTAACTGGACCATATAAATAAAATAATCTGGATCTTATTAGTAATCCAGTTTATCGCTAGTTTATCTCTGCCGTCAAAAATATATAAACGAAGGAGTTAGCTATGCAGACAGCAGATAAAAGCAAAACTGAGTTAATGCAAAGTGCCCAAGACAGCATGAATAGAGTGATTCAAGATATGGATCTAAGCCAACGTCAAAAGCTGGCGTTAACCTCTAGAATCTTATTTGATAAAGGACACGACTCAGGTTTAGCGGGACAGATCACTTGTCGCTCAGACATTGAGAATCGTTTTATCACCCAGCGTTTTGGCTTAGGGTTTGATGAAATAAGCGCAGAAAATCTAATCGAAGTTGATCAGGATCTTAACCCTACCAATGGAGAAGGAATGGCGAACCCTGCCAATCGTTTTCACACTTGGATCTATAAAGAACACCCTGAGGTGAATTGCATTATTCATACTCATCCAACCTATATTGCTGCTTTATCCATGTTGAAAATCCCCTTGATTATCTCTCAGATGGATACCTGCGGTTTATATAATGATTGCTCTTTTGTGAGTGATTGGCCGGGTGTACCTGTAGGTAATGAGGAGGGTGTCCTTATTTCTAAAACGCTTGGTACCAATCGAGCTGTTTTCCTTGCTCATCACGGGCAGCTAGTCACAGGAAAAACCATTGAAGAAGCCTGTAACTTGGCCATCTTAATTGAACGTGCGGCTAAATTGCAGTTGCTCGCAATGGCTGCAGGAGAAGTAAAACCTTTGCCTGTAGACCTTGCTCAAGAGGCACATGATTGGGTTTCAACCGATAAGCGTAACAAGGTGAACTTTGCTTACTATGCAAGGCAAGCACTTAAATCACATACAGATTGTCTATAAGGAGAAGTGAAATGAATTTATCAGGCATTATAGGCTATCCAGTTACGCCTTTTAATCAAGAGAGTGGTGCGTTAGATTTTGAAAAGTTAGGGCTTGTTATTGATAAGCTGTTAGTTTCAAAAGTTGATGCTATCGCCGCCTTGGGGAGCGCTGGTGAAGCGGCTTATTTGAACCAAACTGAGTGGGAGCAAGTGGCTAAATATACTGTCAAACATGTCGCAGGCCGTGTCCCTGTGGTGATAGGTATTGCAGAGCTAACCACAGAACAGGCAATAGAAAGAGCAAAATACGCCCACCTTGTTGGTGCAGATGTGGTCATGGTCTCACCACTGTCTTATTACAAACTGAGTGAAGCTGAAATTTATCAACACTATAAAAGTATTTCTCACGCTAGCCCTTTGCCTATTATGATTTATAACAATCCAGCAACCTGCGGAGTCGATATGACACCTCAATTTATGCTGAAAATAGTGGCAGAAATTGGCAATGCTTGCATGATAAAAGAAAGCAGTGGTGACATTCAGCGCATGCATAAAATATTTACCTTATCAAACGCTAAGGTGCCATTTTTTAACGGATGTAATCATTTAGCATTAGAAGCGCTCAATGCAGGCGCAAGTGGTTGGTGCACTGCTGCCCCTTGCTTGATTGATGAGCAACCAAAGCGTTTGTTTGATGCTGTACAAAGTGGTAAACAAGAAGAGGCTAAAGCGTTATTTTATCAACAATATTCTTTTCTAGAGTTTATTGTAAATACAGGTTTAGCGGCTGCCGTTAAGACTGGTTTGGCGTTTCAGGGATTACCCGTAGGTCATCCGAGAAAACCTTTATTGCCATTAACTGAAGCGCTTGAAACACAATTAAAAGGCTTATTAACTGAGCTAAATAGTCTGAGTTAAATTGCCTGTATTAAATAGTCTGGTTGATAAGAGCCCTCTAATAAGTGGGCTCTTTTTGCTTCATCATTTAAGGGTTTTATTCTGTTAACATCTCACGCAAAATTAAAGGCTTATATACATCCAAGCTGGTGGCCCTAGTTTTATGCGAGACATTTCATTTTATATCCATCACCTCAAAACGGAACTTAGACAAGTCAGTACGCCTGAAAAAGCGGCCTCAAGTGCTCGTTATTTTCCCGAAGGGTTTGAATGTCTTGGAGCAAATGCGACAGATATTAAACTCATCTTAAAAGCCTTTCAAAGCCAATATGTAGATTTAAATGCCGAGCAAACTCTTGCGATTACTGAGGCATTTCTTGAAGAGGCACAATATAACGAAGAGTTCTTATTAGCCTTTGCACTGATAAACAAGTTTGTAAAACGTCATTATGATGATGCCTTATTAGTACGCTTTGAATATTGGTTAGAAGAATATGCCAATAACTGGTCTTTGGTGGATGATTTGTGTCTAAAAGCGGTTTTTAATTTTTTGATGACGCGACCTCATTTAATTGAGTCAATGCAGCATTGGGCGTTATCGCAAAGCCCTTGGTGTCGACGGGCCGCTTGTGTTGTCTGGGTAAAGTTTATTAAGCGTAAAATGGGCAAGCAGACCTATTATCTGAATGCCGCCTTAGTCTTCAAACAGTGCGACTTATTACTCGAAGATGAGAATGAGTTTGTACAAAAAGGGGTGGGTTGGTTATTAAAAGTGACTGCAATAGAGCACCAAGCTGAAGTTATTCGTTTTATAGAAGAAAATATTAATCGCTTTTCAAGGCCTACATTACGTTATGCTATTGAGAAAATGGATGGCGAAACACGCAAAGCAATGCTTTCTCTTAAATAATTTTGTGACAGCTACTTTCTGACACCTTATATATGATGCTTAAAAGGAGCGTTTATGGATTTGGCAAACTGGATCATATTTTCTTCAATCATTACCTTGGCTTCTATTTCACCTGGGCCTAATGTGATTGCAGTGATAGTACAAGCGTTAGAGTCTGGCCTAAGGGGCGCTTTTTATACCATCTTAGGTAATCTAATTGCGTTATTTTCCATAGCCCTAGCGGCGGCCTTAGGAGTAGGCGCTTTATTAGAAGCCGCTCCCAGCGTCTTTAATGTGATGAAATTAGCAGGAGGTGCTTATTTAGCTTGGATGGGTATTAAGATGCTAAAAAGCATCTTTTAATAAGATGCCTACTATCAATTTGGCGAAGGCAGATAGTGATAAGCTAGAGCAAGAAGAGCAGATATCAAAACGAAGCTTGATTATTAAAGCCATGCTGATCTCCTACAGTAATCCAAAATCCATCTTATTCTTATCGGCTGTTTTCCCTGCGTTTTTAAATCAAAGTCAAGCTGTGCCTGTGCAGTTTGGGATCATGTTTATGTCTATCATCTTAATAGTCAGTTCAATACATGCTGCTTACGCATTATTAGCCTTGCGCATGAAGTCTCGTTTGGTTGGCGCTAAATCGAGACGAATCATGGCTCGCCTCTCAGGCATTAGCTTTTTAGGCTTTGGTTGTGGGTTTATGTATGATGCCCAGAAATAAACTCATCTAAAGGCTATCCTTGTCCTTTAGAATGTAGGTTGTTAGCGTACGTAATCTGCACCGGTAATATCAATAGTTGATCCTGTTGCATGCCTTACTTTACCTGTGGCTAAAAAGCTGATCATCTCTGCAATATCACTTGGAGGCGTTACTTCTTTTAATGGTAATGCCTCGCAAATAACGTCTTCTCCCACTGCTGCAATATGAGCTTCTGCCATTTCAGTTCTTACCCAACCTGGCGCTAAGGCATAAGCCAGTATATTTTTGCCAGCAAATCCACGGGCTATGCCTTTAGTTAAAGCAAGTAATCCACCTTTTGCAGCGCCGTAAGCGAGGTGTTCTGCGTTATCGCCTCGGTGAGAAGAGCGGCTTGCCATATTAATGATGATACCCGCGCCCATGTTCTCAAAATGTTGAATGCTATATCGACATAAATCCGCTGCAGCAATCAAGTTAACTTGAAGGTTAGTATTCCAATCCTTACGCCAGTCATCATCATTATCTAGGGGAGAGGAGACATACACGCCAGCGTTATTTACCAATACATCGATATGTCCTCGCCAATTTAAGGCATTTCGCCATAAAGATTGAATCTCATTAGGGTTACTGAGGTCTGCTTGAATGGCTAATCCACGTTCAGCAAACTCTGATTCGAGCGCTAAAGCAGGAGCCATGTTTGAGCTGTAATGAATTATCACATTTGCGCCATCTCGATATAAGGTTCTCGCAATGACTAAACCAATGCCTTTGGATGCGCCAGTGACAAGAATCGTTTTACCTTTAAGGGGAAGTGAGCTCATAGTTTTTCCTTAAGCGACGGCTTGGGCGCCGGTTATTTCAACTAGGGAACCACACATAAATGCGGCTTCGTCAGACATGAGAAATGCGACCAATGCGGCCACTTCGTTAGGTTTTCCAATGCGTCCATATGGCACCATAGCATCCAAGTCAGCGATGGTTCTACCGGAGCGAATAACACCGTGTTCTAACATGGGTGTGTGGATTTCACCTGGACATACGGCATTTACGCGTATTTTTTTAGGGGCATAATCTCTTGCGAGATTTTGAGTAAAAGCGGCGACTGCTGCCTTGGTTACATTGTAGGCTATATGGCTCGGTGCAGGGTGGAGCCCCCACTGAGATGCGGTGTTAACGATAGCACCACCTCCTGCTTTTATCATATGTGGCAAAACGGCTTGGCATAGGTAAAACATGCTATGGATGTTTACATCGAAGCTCATTAACCAATCACTATCTTCCAATGACAGTAAATCTCCACGTCGGTTAATACCTGCGTTGTTTGCAAGTAAATCTATGTTGCCATGGCGATTAATAATATCCGCTACCAATGATTGACAGGCCTGTTTATTGGCAATATCTGTTTCTGAAGCCTCAGCCTTAAGTCCTTTATCTAGTAGTTGTTTTACCAGCATGTTGGCGCTGGCAATATCAAGATCACAGACAATCACTATTGCACCTTCTGTTGCCAGCTGCTCACAAATTGCGGCGCCTATTCCACCTGCTCCGCCAGTCACGATAGCGACTTTACCTTCAAATCTAGATTGCATAGTGCTTACTCTTTTTTTTTGTATTTATTGTGTATACATTGTTTTGTTTTTTCTCGTAATTTCTTGCTTATGTCAAGTATTTTTTTATCAATAAAGATAACTAATGAAACTTTATTGAAGGATAAATTTAGAAATAGAAATTATAAAAATGTAAAAATATCTTTATTTATTAGTTATTTATGCAATTTTATTAGTTGTTTTTAGTTTATGTTAAAAAGGTGTAAAACACATTTTGATTTTTGTATTTATTAAATATACAAAAAAATCTTGACGTTAGGGTTTTGTGTATTCATAGTGTATGCAAGGTTTTGGTTCTTTTTACCTTTACTGATAGATAAACCTCCCATGTAAAACAAAATAAAAATGACATTAGCAGTAGGAGATACACATGAAATTGTTTAAATCACTTCAGAAAATCGGCTTAGCAACATCACTTTTAGCATCAGTATTATTTTCAGGAGTAGCAGGTGCGACAGAAACTGAACCTGTTTGGGAAAATGCTCAGAAAAGAGGGATGTTGCGATGTGGGGCAGCCGTTGCACCACCTTATGTAATTCGTGACCCGAAAACGGGTGAATACAGTGGTGTTTATGTTGATTTATGTCGAGAGTTTGCTGAAACCCATTTGGGCGTAAATGCTGTTTTTGTTGACACAACCTGGGACAACATTATTGCGGGTTTGCAAGCAGGTAAGTGGGATATGTCATTGGCACTGAATCGTAAACCTAAGCGCGCTATGGCGGTTGGATTTACAATTTCACCTATGTATCAAGAAGTGTCATTTGTTTTTAATGGTGAAAACCCCAAGCTATCAGCTAATGCTAGGTACTTAAATGACTTCGATAAAAAAGGCATTACACTTGCTGTCATGTCAGGCACTGTACAAGATCAAGGCCTTACTAGTGTCATTCAGAATGCAAAAATATTACGCCTTCCTGGCAATGATGAAACACGGTTAGCTTTAATCTCTCGTAGAGCTGATGTGTTAGTCGATGCTGCGGATACGAATCGTATTTTCACTTCCATAAACAAAGAATGGGCGATAGATGTTGCTCCTACACCAGCATTGCTAAAGCAAGGCATCGCTTTGGCTGTTCGCAAAGATGTGTCTTGGTCTGATATTGAAGTATTTAATATTTTCTTAGAAGAAAAAATTGCTAAAGGTGATGTTGCTCGTTTAGCGCAAATGTACACCGAAAAATCTATTGAAGCAGCTGAGTAATTGGACTTAAGGGGTAGGGCTCATTCTTATCCTTATATAGTTTAATAGAGGAGTAAACCATGATTAGTACTAATGCTCATCCAGCTAAAAATAGACATCAATCGACTTTAAATCAGATCGGAGCAGATGCATTTGTCTCTATTAGGGGGCTGGAGAAAAGCTACGGCCCTAATATTCATGTTCTTAAAGGGCTGGATTTAGATATGCAGCCTGGAGACAGAATTGTTGTGATAGGGCCCAGTGGCGGCGGCAAAAGTACCTTATTGCGTTGCATGATGGGCTTAGAAGAAATTGCTGCTGGAGATATTTCCTTAGGGGGAGAAGATTATATTTCTGCAGCACCCAGCAAAAAAGGCGTGAATAATTTAAACCGAGAGGTGCAAAAGCGTGTTGGTATGGTGTTTCAACATTATACCTTGTTTCCCCACCTTACTATTTTGAGCAACTTGACGTTAGCGTCAGTAAAATCTCGGGGTGTCAGTCGACAAGAAGCTAATGCAAAAGCTATGTCCTTACTTGAGCGTTTTGGTTTAGCCGATAAAGCAGATGCTCACCCAAGTCAGTTATCTGGTGGACAAAAGCAACGTGTAGCCATTGCCCGTGCACTCATGCTATCGCCTGAATTGATGTTATTTGATGAGGTTACCTCAGCCCTAGATCCTGAGCTAGTAAATGAAGTTGAGTCGGTGATGTTGCAATTAGCGGAACAAAAAATGCCGATGATGATAGTGACTCATGATATGTGGTTTGCAAAAAACATTGCGACTCGCGTTGTTTTTTGTGCTGGTGGTGTGGTTGTGGAAGATGGCACGCCAGAACAAGTTTTTGGTAATCCTAAAGAGCAGCGTACCCGAGAGTTCCTAGAAAACGTATTACATGCAGGTCACTGATTATGAATTACGACATTGATTTTTTCTATGTACTTAAAGGAATAGACCAGTTGTTAGATGGTCTGATAGTGACAGTTCAACTAACGCTGACATCTGTTGTTTTTGGTGTGATAGGCGGCTTTTTAGTCTGTCTGATGGCAATGAGCCAATCGCGATTGATTAGACTACCTACTATGGCCTTTATTGAAGTGTTTCGTTGCACTCCAGCTTTGATTCAGATTGTTTGGATCTTCTATTGTGTACCCATGCTGTTTAATTTGTTTTTGGACCCCTTTGTAATGGGTGTATTGGCGTTATCTCTCAACTTGATTGCCTTCAATGCAGAAGCTTATCGAGCGGCAATACAGGCTATTCCTAAAGCACATTTAGATGCCTCAATTGCACTGGGGTTAACGCCATTACAAACTAACTTATATGTCATTTTACCCCAAGCGATTCGCTTGGGGATGCCAGTGTTAGTGACGAATGCCATCAGCATTTTTCAGCAGAGTGCGCTGGTGGCCATCGTGGCAATTGAAGATTTAATGTATATGGGGAAATTGCTTTCAACCGAAACCTATCGACCCATAGAGACATTTACATTTGTTGCTCTGATGTATTTTGCCATTGCGTTACCTGTAATGCTACTGAGTAGTCGCTTGGAAAAACGTTATAAAACGGCGAATAGCTAAGGTGTTTTAGTATGACTTATACAGTTGATTTTCTATTTTTGTTTGAATATTGGGAGGTGTTGCTAGAAGGTTTAGCAGCGTCTTTACAAGTCACTGGTCTTTGTTTGTTATTAGGTCTTGCCCTAGGTTTTTTTGTGAGCTTAATGCGGGTATCGAGTAATAAGCTCATATACTCAGTGAGTACGGTATATGTTGAGTTTTTTCGAGGAACGCCTGTATTAATACAATTATTTTGGATTTTTTTCTGTCTGCCTCTGATTTTGGGAACTGAAATAAGTAATTTCAGTTCGGCAGTGATTGCCCTAACACTCTATATGGGGGCGATATCGAGTGAAACTTTTCGTGCCTCCTTGATCTCTATTGATAAAGATCAATCTGATGCTTGTATTGCATTGGGGTTAGATTCATTGACTAAAATAATACATGTTATTTTACCTCAGGCCATACTCAGAGCAGTACCGACTTTGCTTTCGAATACGGTGAGTCTGTTTAAGGAGAGCGCTTTGGTCTCCGCCGTGGGGATGTCTGACTTGATGTATATCGGACAGAATATTTCCAGTGTCACTGCTAAGCCTGTTGAAATGCTGACAGCCGTAGCCTTCATTTACTTTATTATTGCTTTTCCGCTGACAAGGTGTGTCAGTTTATTGGAAGGCAAACTGATCCATAAGATAGCCATTTAATGGTTATTAGATCTTTCAGGATCTAGGCGGAAGATACAAACTATGAACGTTAAACCTAAAGTAGTCGTCATTGGAGCAGGTATTATTGGTGTGACATCGGCCATTAATCTGCAGAAAAAAGGTCATCAGGTTATCTTGTTGGATAAAGGTGGTGTGGCCGCTGGGGCCTCAACAGGTAACTGTGGTCTGATGGCAGTGAGTGAGATAGTACCTATTTCTAAACCAGGCGTTTTGTCTCAAGTGCCTAATTGGTTAATGGACCCAGAAGGGCCAGTTACAGTGAGGGCAAAACATGCTCTAACTATGATGCCTTGGTTTATGCGTTTTTTAAAATCAGGTAGTGAAAATAATGTTAACAATATTGCTCAGGGGCTAACCCAATTATCGAATAAAGCGGCAGCAGCCTATGCTCCTTTGCTCAAAGAAAGTGACATAGAAGATCTTCTTAAGCCCCATGAAGTTATTTATTTATTTGATGATCGTAATGAAATCATAGAGGATCAATTTTCGTGGGATTTAAGGCATAACTGTGGCTTTAAAATGGAATTTCTTGAAGGGGATATTCTGCGTGAAATGGAGCCAGAGATAAGCCCTAATATTGATAGTGGCATGTTAATGAAGGGTTGGGATTACTTCTCAGATCCACAAAGGTTAACTCAGTCTTTGGCAAATACCTTTAGTCAAAATGGTGGAGAAATTCGTCTGAGTAAGGTGACAGACTTAATCAAAAAAGATGGGAAAATTATTGCGGCCTTATTAGATAATTATGAAAAACTGGAAGCGGATCACTTTGTGATTGCTTGCGGTGCTTGGTCTCGTATTTTAGCAGATCAAGTTGGAGACTATATTCCCGTGGAAGCCATGGCTGGTTATAACACGACGATTCTTAGGCCAAATGTGAGTCTTAAGCATCCCTTACTTCATCATAATGGTGGTTTTGTAATTACGCCGATGGAGATGGGATTGCGTGTCGGTGGTACCTTAGAACTAGGCGGGCTAAATAGTGAGCCAAATTATAATCGAGTAAGGGCTATCACCCGTAAAGCCCAAAATATACTGCCAAACTTGGAGATTATTGAAAAAACAGAATGGGTAGGATATCGGCCAATGATGCCAGATACTTTACCTGTAATAGATAAATCGCCAAGATATTCAAACCTCATTTATGCTTGTGGACATGGTCAATTGGGTATTACTTATGGGGCGATTACTGGGGAGTTAGTAGCTGACCTTATCACACAAGGGTCAAGTGAAAAGGTTAATATGTCACCCTATAGCGCCACACGATTTTAAGGAGTATATGATGCATTGGAAAAAAGTAGTGAATGTCATCAATGCCCACTGTGAAGGTGAAAATGGGGCAGTGGTATTGGGAGGGGTGATTAATGTACCTGGTGACACCATGCTCGATAAGCTGAACTATTTGAATCATGAGGGGCGAGACTTACAGCGGTTTTTATGCTTCGAACCACGAGGTGTGCCTCATGGCTCTTTTAATATCGTGACACCTCCAACGAATCCAGAAGCGGATGCGGGATTTATCATATTGCAGCCTGACGGTGCTCATCCTATGTCAGGTTCAAATGCCATTTGTGTGACCACAGTGTTGTTAGAAACTGGTGCAATAGCAATGCAAGAACCAGAAACAATCGTCACCCTTGATACGGCAGCAGGCTTGGTTAAGGCGGTTGCTCGATGTGAAGCTGGTAAATGTGTCGATGTTACCCTGTCTATGGTGCCTTCGTTTGTTGAGAAATTGGATTTTGAGGTGACGTATCAGGGGAAAGCGATTCGTGCGGATATTGCTTTTGGTGGTGATTACTACGCCATTATTGAGGTTAAACAATTAGGGCTAACGATAGATAAAGTGAATGCGGGTGAACTCTTTGCTAAAGGCGTCGAGCTAGTAACCTTGATCAACCAACAGATTGAAGTCGAGCACCCTTTGTACCCAGCGCTTAATAAACTTTCGTATGTCATGTTTAAACAAGAAGAAGCGGATGTGACTCGCACTTGCACCACCTTGAAACCCGGTCGATGTGATCGATCTCCCTGTGGTACTGGCAGCTCAGCATATTTGGCAACGTTATTTGAGCGTGGCTTGATCAAGGAAGGGGGTGAACTTATTACTCAGTCCATTATTGGTAGTCGTTTTAAGGTCGTTTTGGACGGGTTATCTTCAATCGGTAGAAAAGAGGCTGTTTTACCCCAAATTACCGGCCGTGGTTGGATTTATGGTAGCCAGCAATTGGCGTTGGATCCCAGTGATCCCTTTGATCAAGGTTTTGTACTATCTGACACCTGGGGTCCTTATATTGAAGCGCTCAATCTAGATTAATGATTTAAAAATTTAACAGGGTTTGACTCTAGATCTCCTAGCTATAGCTTGGAGAGCGAGATTGTTTTGTCTAAAAATTACTGTATATACTGTGTATATTTAATATTTTTACTTTTACTTATTTAAGCAAGAACACACAAACTGGAGAAAAAAATGAAACTTGAAGGCATCTTACCAGCACTAATTACCCCTTTTGATAATCAAGGTAATATTGATTTTGTCGCACTTGAAAAAGTCGTTGAAAAGCAACTAGCCGATGGCGTACATGGTTTTGCTGTCATGGGAACATCGGGTGAATATTATGCAATGAACCATGATGAGAGGGCACAGGTGCTGACCTTTGTTAAAAAAGTGGTTGGTGGTCGTGTACCTTTGATGGCAGGAACGAATGCCTCCTCAACCCGTGAAGTGATTGAGTTAACCAATAAAGCAAAAGAGTTAGGGTATGACAATGTGCTTTTGTCTGCCCCTTTTTATGCTTTGCCTTCAAATGAAGAAATGATTGCACATTTCAATGCGGTATTAGATGCCTGTGATGTGAATATTGTGCTTTATAACTATCCAATTCGAGCTGGTGTTGATGTGGGTATGGAAGTGATGGAAGCCTTTCAAGATAATGCCCGTGTATTAGGTATTAAAGAAAGTAGCGGGGACCTTTTGCGCGCTATGGATATTACCTCAACTTTTGGCAGTAAAATTCAGTTGTCATGTGGCAGTGATGATCAAGCGTTGGATTTCTTTATTTGGGGCGCAACGAGTTGGGTCTGCGGTCCAGCAAACTTTTTAGCGCCTCAAATTGTACGTTTTTATAACGCCTTCCAAGCGGGTAATCTACAAGAAGCTCAGCGTATTATCAAAGCACTTTTCCCTGTTATGCAGTGTTTAGAAGAGTCTAAATTTATTCAAAAACTGAAATACGGCTGTGAGTTAGCGGGTGTACCTGGTGGAGCGTGTCGCGCGCCATTACTGCCTTTAACCGAGCAAGAAAAAGTAGACATGAAAGCAGCATTTGCTATTGCTGAAGCCGTTTAATTAAAACGGCAGATCAAGGTACTAAACAGATCTGTTGATCTGCCGCTTTTAAATACATAAAAAGTCATGAATAGAGTAAAGCCTGAATCAAGCTGTTTGAACTGCATGATTTAATGTAGGGCACGCGATAATACATGACGCTAGTTAAGGGTGTTAAGCGCCAGTTTTGGTGTGAGAGGATTTATAATGCAAACTCAAATCTATATTAATGGACAATTCTTAAATGCTGCTAGTGCTAAAACCATGGATGTTATCAATCCAGCAGATGAAACTATCTTAGCCAGTATTAGCTTATCAGGTAAAAAAGAAGCAGATGACGCCGTCTCTGCTGCACGCAAAGCCTTTGATGAAGGACCATGGCCAAAACTTACGGGTAAAGAACGTGCTGTTTATTTACATGCTATTGCAGAGGGTATTCGTGCAAAGCGTGATGAATTTAGTCAGTTAGAAACACTTGATAATGGTAAACCTTTACCTGAAGCTGAATGGGATATTGACGATGCCGCCGATTGTTTCTCGTATTATGCCAATTTGGCTGAAAAGTTGGATGACGAAGCCCCTGAAGTCATTGCATTAGGGGATGAACGTTTTACCAGTCAGGCGATACGCCAACCAATAGGTGTCGTCGGGCAAATTATACCTTTTAACTTTCCGCTTCTAATGGCTGCATGGAAAGTAGCACCTGCCTTGGCAGCAGGTTGTACCACGGTGCTTAAACCGTCTCATCAAACACCAATGACAGCACTTAAGTTGGCAGAAGTGCTTGAGCAAGTTGAATTACCGCCTGGTGTGTTAAATATTATTACTGGGGCAGGAGCCGCTTTAACAGGAAACCCTAAGCTAGATAAACTAGCCTTTACCGGCAGCGTTGCAACGGGGACTAATGTCATGAGCGCAGCCTCTCAAAATCTTACGCCTGTTACTCTTGAGCTGGGAGGCAAGTCACCTTTGATTATATTTGCAGATGCAGATATTGACGCGGCAGTTGAATGGACCATGTTTGGTATTTTCTGGAACAAAGGTGAAGTTTGTTCGGCAACTTCAAGAGTGCTGGTAGAAGAAAGCATATACGAGACATTTTTGCAGAAATTGGCAACTGAAACCGCAAAAATCAAAATCGGTAATGGTCTTGAAGCGGGTATCAAGCTCGGTCCTCAGGTCAGTGAGAAGCAATACCTTGATGTTTTAAAGTATATCGATATTGGCATCAGCGAAGGTCATCGTTTAGTTACGGGCGGCAAAGCGGCTGAAGGTTTCGAAAAGGGCTATTACATAGAACCTACTATTTTTGCAGATGTCAGTGAAGAAGCAATTATTTGGCAGCAAGAAATTTTTGGTCCAGTGGTCGCGATTCGTTCTTTTAAAACAGAAGATGAAGCCATTGCCTCTGCTAATAATTCTGAGTTTGGTCTTGCTGGCGCTGTATTGTCTTTAGATAAAGACCGCTTAAATCGTGTTGCAAGACGTTTAGATGCTGGCATCATTTGGACCAATTGTTCGCAACCAACGTTTGTCGAAGCGCCATGGGGCGGTCGCAAAAAAAGTGGCATCGGTCGTGAACTAGGGCATTGGGGTTTGGATAACTACTTGAGCACTAAGCAGATTACTGATTTTAATAGTGCTGAGCCTTGGGGCTGGTACCAGGAAGGAAGCTAATAAAGTGTGATCAATTGATGTATACTGCATGTGTATTGTAAGTATATTAGGAGGGTGGAATCACTCTCCTTTTAGCATCATTTTGTGACATTTGAGAAGTATTAAGTCTATGGCATCCATTAAAACAGATCAAAATAAAACGACGCCTCGTAAACTTGCTAAAGGTTCTGGGGCACAAGAAGTGTATCGAATTTTACGCCAAGAAATCTTGACGCTTGAGATACCACCAGGTCGTTTTTTAGATGAAAATCAGATTGCTGAACGCTTTAATCTGTCCCGCTCTCCTGTACGAGAAGCATTGATTCGTTTGTCTGGTGATGGCTTGGTGATTAGCCCTTCAAATAAGACTAATCAAATAGCGCCTTTGGATATTTCTTTGTTTCCTAAATATATCGAATCTCTAGATGTGACTCAACGCATGATAAACCGATTGGCTGCTCAATTGCGTACTGACACTGATATAGAAAAGATTGTAGCGTGCCAAAACGCTTACCAAAAGGCAGTGAAACCTAATAACTACCTAGCCATGTCAGAAACCAATAAGGCCTATCATATGGCGATTGCAGAGGCGAGTAAAAACCCTTATGTGATGGATTTTTACCGCAGATTGTTAGATGAAGGTCAACGTATGTTGCATCTTCACTTCGAGTATTTAATGGAAGTTGAAAGAGACAACATTAATGTAGATGAACATAGCAAAATGACGCAATCCATAATTGATCAAGATGTTGAGCTTGCAGAAAGAATAGCACATGAGCATATGTGTTTATTTCGTGACCGCTTTCTTCGCTTTTTACAGCGTAATTTTATGGAAGGTTTTTCAACGCATACGCTCTGATTCTCTTGGCTCAGGGCACTTTTATATAGAGTATTAAATTTGTCTTTTGTCTATATTTCAGATGAGCAAGTACGTTCTTTGTTAAGCATGCATGATTGTATTAATGCGATGCAGCAAGCAATGTCTGCAACCTCTAAACGGGATATTAATGTCCCTCCAAGAATGTATTTCTCTCCTTTTGACGATGAATCAAGCTATTTTGGTTTGATGCCAGGCAGCAGTCAATCTCTTCGTTATTATGGCACCAAAATTTTGAGTGAACATAGGGATAATCCTCGTAAAGGGTTACCTACTATCCAAGGTGGTGTCTTACTTTTTAATCGAGAATCAGGTACACCAGTTGCTCTTATTGATGGTGCGTCAATCACCGAAATACGAACCGCTGCAGCATCAGCTTTAGCAACCGATATCTTGGCAAAGCCGAATGCAAAACGCTGTGGAGTATTTGGTACCGGCGTACAAGCTGTGGCTCATATTGATGCAATAAACATTATAAGGCCACTTGATGAAGTTTTAATTTTTGGCCGTAATTATGATAAGGCAGTTATGTTTGCGTCGGTACAATCTCAAAGAACAGGACTGAATGTGAGAGCAACTAATCAGGCAGAAGAGGCTGCTGCTTGTGATATTGTGTGCACAGTGACGAGTGCAAAAACACCTGTATTAAGAGGTGAATGGGTTCAGCCTGGTGCTCATGTCAACCTTGTAGGAGCTTATTCTAAAAATACCCGTGAAGCGGATTCTCAGCTTATTCTTGAATCTGCTGTCTATGTTGATTTTTTAGACTCTTGTTACAATGAAGCTGGTGATATTCTCATCCCACTGAATGAGGGAGCAATCGCACGTGATCATGTATTAGGTGAAATTGGCCAAGTGATTAATAATGAGGTCTTAGGCCGTCAAAATGATCAACAGATTACCCTTTATAAGTCTTTAGGCTTTGTTGCCCAAGATTTGTTTGCAGGCCAGCTTATTTTAGATCGACTGTCTGCAAATTAGCATACTTTATAACGGTAAACTTTCGGTGTCAGTTAGCTTTGTTGAGTTAGGCTCTTTTAGCAAACCGATGCCTGAATTGAGATGGGCTCAGTCCCATCTTTTGGTTAAAGGCTTTGCGGTAGGCGCTTGTGTCTAGATAGCCCACTTTCTGAGCGATGGATTCCACACTCAAATTAGAAGATTCTAAAAGGTCGCAAGCACTTTGGATGCGGGTGTTTTGAATATATTCACTGGGTGAGAGCTGAAGGTGTTTTTGAAAACGGCGTAATAAGGTGCGTTCGGTTAAATGAGTTAGCTGGGTTAAATCACCGACTTTGATCTGTTTTGCATGATGTTGTTGAATATAGTGTTGGCAGGCAAGCACATTTTGGTCTGAGTGTTTATTAGGTTTAAATACTTGATAGTAGGCTTGCTCTCTATGTCCTGTGTCGACAACGAGTTGTTTGCCTAATTGTCGCATTAAGCTTGGGCAGGTGAGTACAGACACTAGTTCTAAACCAAGGTCTAGCCAAGCCATCAAGCCACCAGCGGTAATGATATCTTTATCATTAATCAGAATCTTATCATCTTCTATTTTCGCTTTAGGGCAATGTGTCTTTAGCTTTTGGCTTAATTGCCAATGGGTGGTAACAGGCCTGTCGTCTAATAATCTGGTATTGGCGAGCAGAAAAGCGCCTGCACAGGCTGAGCTTAAAATCGCACCTTGCTTGTGTTGTTTTATTAGCCACAAGTTTAACGTGTTGAATGACGCTGTCTCACTCGCTAAATAAAAGTCAGATCCCAAACTAGGAGGGATAATAACGGCATCAAATGACTGGTCAAAGAGGTCTGATTTTTTACTATTAGACCAGTCAATTAAACTCACTTCAAAGGTTGGCTTTGCTGCATTTTCTCTATTGGACTCGAATGTTGAACTTGCTAATTCATCATCAGATTCTAGTGGTTCCTGAACCAGATTTAGACTTGGTAGTAATTGCGGAGAACGAATGCCATTAGCGAGTAAGAAGAGCTCTTCAAGTCCATAAAGGGCGGATTTCAGCGCATTAGGGTAATTTACTATGGCAATCTTAATCATAAAGCTGGCTCGAATCTTGTTTTTAACTCAATAAAAAATGTCTGATTTCGCATTAATTGTGTCTAATTAGACGCTTATCGGTCAAGCTTTTAACTTGCATAATTTCTATCAAGTTATCGCCTAGCAAATAAAGGGCGGTTTTTAGATGAGAGCCTGAGTAAGCGCTTTCAATGAATTAAGTCTAATAAAAGGTAGAAAAAATGAGCCAATCCATAAACAACAAATCAGCGTTAATTATTATTGATCCACAAAATGATTACTTACCAGGAGGTAAGTATCCTCTTTGGAATATGGAAACCAGCATTAAGCAAATTATTGAGGCGATGGATAGAGCTAAAGCAAAAGGCATGTCGATTTACTTTGTACAGCATATCGCCCCAGAAGATGGCCCATTTTTCCAAAAGGGCAGTGAAGGCGCAGATATTATCGCAGCGCTTAAAAAAGAAGCGCCTGATGCTAAGGTAGTGCAAAAAGAGTATGCCGACAGCTTTGAGCAAACTGAATTAAATAGCTTACTAAAAGCAGAAGGCATCGAAGATCTAGTGCTTTGCGGCATGATGACGCAAAACTGCATTACCCATACGGCGTTATCAAAAACAGCAGAAGAGTATCAGGTTTCAATTTTAGCGGATGCTTGTACAACCGTGGATGAGATGGTGCATAACATTGCGCTAGCGGCTTTGTCTGTACGTTGTACTTTTAGACCGACTGATTCTCTATAACATCAGTCGTTGTTTTGACAGTAGCTGGTTAAGCTCTAAAGGCCAATGTCTTTGCAATACACTGGACGCTGAACCTCGGTAACCTGTTCTTCATAGCTAATATAGGTTTTGAGTGAGCAAATAGGTTCAGGGTCTGGTGTTCCAAGGTAGCTGACTAGTAAGTTGATAAGGCTAGAAAAGAGAACGAGTTCGACACCTGTCATATGAGCACCTTATGCTACGGGTTAAACTGATACTTTATGTCTGGCTATGAATGAATACTGTGTTATATCCATTATTTTGTTTAGTATCTGATTATTAACGAGAAAGTTTATACCAAGTGGCTAATAATTTGCTGAGTTCTTTACTGGCGCTATTTCGCTTTTCACTTTCTCTTATTAAGGCCGACCAAGCTAGGTCTAAGCCTTTTTCGCCGAGCTTCGTATAGCTTAATCTTTGTGATTGTAATGCTGCATCTACTGCCCATTTAGACAGAATACTCATACCTAATCCTGCGCTAATTAATTCTATGATGGCATCTGTCATTTCTACCACTTCCACCTGTTGAGGAATAACACCAGAGGGACGAATAAAGCGTTCATATTCAAACCCAGGTAAGACATTTTGGCTATAGGTGTAATACTGCTCTTGGCTAAGATCTTGCGCTTCGATATAGGGTTTATGGCTTAAAGGGTGGTCGTGAGGAGTAACCAATACTAGCTCGTCTTCAAACAAAGGAATGGGAATAATGCCAGGGGTTGCGAGATAACCCGGTGCAATGACAATATCGACAGATCCATGTTGTAAACTGGTAATTGGGTTTTGTGTTGCTGAGGCGACTAATTGTAATTTGAGCTTAGGCGCTTTTTGGTTAGCGTATTGAATAAATTCAGGTAACCAGTGATAGCAAGAATAAGAGGCGACACCAAGCCGTACTATTTGGTTTTGATCACTGGCATTTTGTTCAAAGTCATTTTCAGCTCTTTCAAGTACAGGTAGCGAGTGCAATGCCGCTTGAGTAATTAAACTGCCAGAAGGTGTGAGTTTTAAGCGCCTGCCTTCCTTTTCAAAGAACTTCCCTCCCATTCTACGTTCTGCTTCTGCAATTCTGTGGCTTAAGGCGGATTGGCTAATGCCGAGAGCGTCCGCAGCTTGTGCCACATTACCTAATTCTGAGATCGCTTTAAGCATTTGCCAGTGTCTAATTTCGAGCTTCATTATTGAGCCTGTATTGTGAATTGATATATGCAAATATTGCATGTATATAATGATTAATTCACTTATATATTAATCTAGTTTCAACTATTGTCTAGCCTATTGAGGCGTTACTGGAATCTAAGGCTAATAAGGACACAACTGAATGAGTTTCAACCAAATCAAAGAGATACAAAGCGTGAGCATACAAGCAAGTGGCCCAATTATGGTGCTGCTCGCTGCGATTGGCTTTGGATTTAATCCTCTCTTTGCTCAAATACTTTTTGCACAAGGTATGTCGGCTGAAATGGTGACGCTTTATCGTTTTATCTTACCTGGTATTCTCCTGTCATTTTATTTACCAACCCCAGCTGCTTTATGGCCAGAAGTGAGCAGAATGCTGATGATTGGCTTTGCTAATGGGATAGGTATTTTTGCTTACTTTTATGCTCTACAAACTTTAGCGTCAGCGACAGCGATTTTAATTTATTACACTTATCCTTTCTTTTCCTTACTGCTTGGCGTGCTTGTTTTTAAACGCAGTGTGAATACCAATTCAGTTTTATCCGCCTCTCTAGTGCTGATTGCGGCATCATTAGTGATAGATCCCGCTGCTTTATCGATGGAATCTAAATTTGCTTTAATAGGTTGCTTCCTTGCACCCTTGGTGTTCGCGTTTCAAATCCAATATTTGGCTAAGCCTAAACAAAGTTTAACGGCACCAAGAAGGATGGCATGGGGCACGCTTGGACACCTAATTGTGCTGATTCCTTTAGCCATTTATTGTGCTCCACAAATGATATTTCCTGTAGAAGCGAGCGGGTGGTGGGCTTTAATCGGACTAGCTTTTATTGCGGCGGCTATTCCTCAACTTTTATTTGTGATGGGAGCGATTAAAACCAAACCAGAAATTATTGCGATTTTTGGTTCTGCTGAGCTGGTGGTGGCCATGTTGTCTTGTGCTTTATTGCTAGATCAAAGTTTAACTCGATTGGATATCACGGCCATGTTATTGGTGATGATAGCGCTAGCGATTCGTCATCCTGCCCCTAAAAAAGAAAGTAAGCCACAACAGACAGATTTTCATTTTTCCAAAGCGGTAGTCCAGCCACTAAAGCAAGCCTCTTAAAGTGATTGCTGTTAAACTCTTTTTCTTAGGTTATTAGGGCTGCACCTAGGTTTAAAACTTAGGTTTACGTTGAAGATTTAAGTTGAAGGGTAAAGATGATTGCAATCATATGGATGACAGGCAGTTTGGTGTCATTTTGTCTAATGGCGGTAGCGGCAAGAGAATTAGCTGGTGAATTGTCTATCTTCCAAGCTCTCTTTTTTCGTAGCGCCATCGGCCTTATTTGCTTAAGTGTGATTTACCTTGCTCTCAAAGAAAAACCTCAACTGAGTACCAATCGATTAAAGCTGCATTCTTTACGTAATTTTGTCCACTTTGCAGGGCAGTATGGCTGGTTTATGGGAATCAGCTTATTACCTTTGGCAAATGTGTTTGCATTAGAATTTACTGTCCCTGTTTGGACGGCCCTTATTGCCGCCTTCTTTTTAAAAGAAACCTTAACGCAGAAAAAAATAATTGCGATTTGCCTTGGTCTGATGGGTGTTCTCATTATTGTGAAGCCTGGCTATGGCATTTTTGAGCTTGCTTCCTTAATCGTCATCGGGGCGGCTATGTGTTATGCCGTTGCTTATACCACCACAAAAGCCTTAATGACCACCGAAGCGCCTTTTAGCATCTTGTTCTATATGTGCCTTTTACAGTTACCTATTGGTTTTATTGGATCAATTGATCATTGGGTTTGGCCTGAGGGAGCTCAATGGATTTGGTTAAGCCTAATTGGAATGACTGCTTTAACAGCGCATTATTGCATCACCAAAGCGATGGGCCATGCCGAAGTGACAGTGATAGTCACGTTAGACTTTTTACGCTTGCCGCTGGTCGCCTTAATTGGGGTTTTCTTGTATCAAGAAGCATTTGAGCTAAGTTTAATTCTAGGAGCTGGGGTTATGTTATTAGGAAATCTGGTAAACACCCAACGCAAAGCTAAAACTTAATGTAAGTTGATTTGTTTATCTAAGCGTGACGTAAGAGCTAAATAAGAGGGAGAAAAACAACCGTCTAGCTTTTCTATTTTAGGATGAAGAGTCATGAACAAGGTCCTTTTATCGCTTATTCATACGTTTTTTAAGATGAAATCTTCTGCCAGTATTCTGCTCATTTTAGCAGCTATATTAGCTATCATCTTTGCCAACACTCAATTAGAACCTTTTTATCAATTACTCTTATCAACTCCAGTTGAAGTGCGTGTGGGCGCGCTAGATATTGCCAAACCTCTGTTACTTTGGATCAATGATGGTTTAATGGTTGTCTTCTTCTTTTTAGTGGGATTAGAGCTGAAGCGCGAACTGTTAGAAGGTGAGTTATCCAATAAAGAGAGTGTTATCTTGCCAGCGGTTGGTGCGATTGGGGGGATGGCAGCGCCTGCACTGATTTATTTGTATTTTAACTATGGTGATCCGCTTGCTGAAAAAGGCTGGGCGATTCCTGCAGCAACCGATATTGCTTTTGCTCTGGGTGTATTAGCTTTACTAGGCTCTCGTGTGCCGATTTCCATTAAAATCTTTTTAACCTCTTTGGCAATCTTCGATGATCTTGGAGCTATTCTGATCATTGCATTTTTTTATACAGCAAAAATTTCTTCAACCGCTTTAATTGTCGTTGCCTTGTGCATCCCTGTGTTGTATCTGCTCAATCGCTACAATGTGATTACCAATAGTCCTTATATTTTTATTGGAATTATCATGTGGGTAGCCATGTTGAAATCTGGGGTTCATGCTACTTTAACTGGGGTAATTCTTGCTATGTTCATTCCATTAAATGTTAAGGACAACCATGTTTCCCCCCTTAGAGTGTTAGAGCATGACTTACATGCTGTCGTCGCTTTTGTCATCTTACCTATATTTGCTTTCTCAAATTCAGGTATTAACTTAACGGGTGTAAACCTAGATCAAGTTTTTCATAGTGTGCCTTTAGGTATTGCTTTGGGTCTTTTTTTTGGTAAGCAAATTGGGATATTTGTGATCTGTTACTTAACCATCAAAATGAAGTTTGCAAGCTTACCGAATGGCATGAGTTGGAGCGCTTTATACGGTACAGCAACCTTGTGTGGCATTGGCTTTACCATGAGTTTGTTTGTCGGCTCCTTAGCCTTTGAGGCCACAGGTATTAACCTTATTTTTGATGAAAGGCTGGGTATTATTATGGGCTCGTTAACCTCAGGAATAGTGGGGTATCTAATCCTGAAATATAGCCTTAAGAAACCAACCTGAAAGGCTTTAAGCCAGATTAAGTATGGTTTGAAAAGCAGCGCCTATGCGCTGCTTTTTTTGTGCTCGCCGCTTTCTACAGGCTATTTCTAGAATAAATTTTATACACAGATTAAGCCGCGTTTCTGATTGATTTCCTCGTTATTGTTTAAACACTTACTTAATTAAAACAAATAACTTGATACAGAAAGGGGACATTATGTCTGGGTCTAATTTGACACTGCAAAATCTTGTAGAAGCCATTATGAATTCAATTGCGGATGCTCAAGATCAAATCGAAAAGCAAACGCTAGACAACATTAATGAATGGTTTGATGAAGAAGGGCGCCCCAAAATGGTGTCTTTTAAAGTGCCTTCCTTACACCCTGACGATGTTGAAAAAAGAGCCAAGGGTGAGGTTACAGAAAGAGAGGTAAACATTCCTCTTCTCACCCTAATGCAGAAAAATCCTATCAAAATAAAGCGTTTGTTAGCCAAATTTGAAATCAGCCTAGGCAGTGTTCAGGTGGTTGAAAATGAAGAAGGGGATAACAAACGCACACTAATTGGATCTAAAACAACGAAGAAGATCCGCAAAGTTCTTTCAACCGATTTGTTTACTGGTAATGGCAAGGACGTTGCTCGTTCACGCCAAGCCAGTATGGAGATTGAGTTTGAGAGTAGTGAGCCGACTGAGGCGTTCTTGAAACTACAGAATGACCTGCTGAAGCTTTTTTAAGACTAGCAAGATAGAGGTATTAAAATGAGTGAAATAGTAAAAATGTCTGATCAATTTGGAGGATTACCTCTTGATCAACTTATCGGTGGTCCACTAGCAGCGGCGTGTGATGCACAAATGTCACTGGCTAAAGCCACATCTGACTTCATCGAAACTGTGGGTTTTGAAGATGGCAAGGTGCGTTATTTTAACTTCAAATTCGATAAGTACGAGCAAGAAGATCAGGAAGACGGCAGCTTAAAAAATGTCAAACGTGAGTATGACTTACAGATTCCTTTTATCTCTATTGTATCTGTACCCACCCTACAGGTAACCGAAGTTGATGTTAACTTTATGATGGAAGTGAAGTCTTCTTTCAGTGAGAAAACAAAAGAAGATCGTCAAGCCTCTTTTGAAGCCGAACTGCAGGGCAAAGTCGGTCCATTCAAAGTGAAAGCTAAGGTGCAAGGCTCGATTGCTACTAGCAAAGAAACGCAGCGCCAATCTGATAACTCAGCGAAATACGATATTGCTATTAAGGCACGTCAGTCTGGTACGCCAGAAGGTCTGTCTCGTGTGTTAGATATTCTGCAACAATCTATCGCACCAGTGCCAACAGGTCTTGCTGCTGATGTGGCAGAAGAAGAGGAAGCCGCTTAACGCTTCGTTAATCAAAATGGTCTCACTAGAGGCCATTTTGTCTTATCTGAAAAATGCCGATTAAAAATTGATTAAAACAAAAAAATAAAGAAGGACTGAGTATGTTTAACCAATCTTCAGAGGCCATGAACACCTTTGATATTACCGATGTGGGCCATATAGAGCGTATTGTCGTCGGTAGTATTACGCCAGGTGAAATGCCAACAGAACAAGATAACCAGGCTAAAATGGCACGTATTAATCGTTGTTTAAGTGACTTTCCTAAAGGCCGTATTATAGGGGTAGAGCGCAGCTTTTCTGTGGTACGAGTAGGGGAGCACCAAGTTGTGCTGGAAGCGGTGGTTTATCATATAGGGTTTAAGAAAGTCCCCATGTGGCTGAAGAGGAAAAGCGCCGTAAACCTAATTATCAAATTGACCCAGAGAAAGTTGATAAATTTGTCAGCCAATATTAAGACTAAGAATTTACCCTAAAGCACTCTTTTTAATTGCCTCTAAAGAGCGTTTAAACCTACTTGATAAACACTCTATTTTACTGATATGGGTACTTCTTATGAGCTTTTTAAATAGGGATTTGACCTATATGTGGTTTAGTTATCGCTGCTTTCATTGATAAAAGTGCGTTAAAACATATTCCTGAACACTGATTCATTTCACCTTCATCTTAAGTTTGATAACATCAGTTGTCCTTTAATAGGGCGTTACTCATAAAGAAAAGTTTAAAAGAAGGTTTTGGTTATGCTCAGTTTGTTTCGAGCACTCAGTTTTGCTGAGGGTGTTTCGTATGTGATGATTCTTTCAATTAGCATGGGGCTGTTAAGCCGAGACTATGTCTCTATGATAGGTATGACCCATGGTATTTTATTTATGATTTACCTAGTATTGCTGGCTGTTGTTTCTGAAAAAGAAGGCTGGTCGAAACAGGCAAGAGGTGGACTCTTTATCGCTTCTATTGTTCCTTTTGCTTTCATAGGTGCAGAGCTGTTTCTTCGTAAATCTTCTGTGAAGAATGAGCCACTTTCAAGCACATCATAGTAATTAAAATAGATCATTTTGTAAGAGTAATTAAAAATGATTAATTGCTCTTTGCCTTCGTAAGATATTAATTAAATCTTTTTTGGGAACAGGCTTATAAAAGTGAAAGCCTTGAATGCAGTTAATTCCTAAATTATTTAAGGTAGAAAGTTGTGCCGTATTTTCCACACCTTCAACAATTATTTTTGTTTTTAGGCTATTTGAAATCTGAATAATTGACTCAATTAATGGGATGGCATAGCTTGATTCGTCTGATATGTTTTTAACAAATACCTTGTCAATTTTTAAAACATGGAAAGGGAATTTACGGATAAAATCTAAACCAGAATAACCTGTTCCAAAGTCATCAATTGCTACTTTTACTCCTAGGTCTGAGAAGGTCTTAAGGTTTTCTTTGATAACCTCAAGTTCGGCTTCGCTACATTCAGTATTTTCAGTTATTTCAAAGACGATTTGGTTTAAAAAATGTCTATCCTTTTTAAAAATAGCGTTTACTCGCTCAATAAAATCTCTTCTACAAATGACTTTTCGACTGATATTGACACTAATATATTGGCTTTGAAATAGACGTTTATGTGTTTTGAGTAGCTCAAGGGCTTCTTTTAAAACAAAGTAGGTTAAATCTTGTATTAACCCAGATCTCTCGGCTAATGGGATAAAAACATCAGGTGGTACATTACCAAGTTGTGGGTCTTTCCAGCGTAATAGGGATTCACAGCCAACTACCTTATAGCCTAATTGTTCGTCACTTTTCTCTACGATCGGCTGGTAATTGATATATAGCTGATGCTTATCAAGGGCGTTTGATAGGGAGAAGCCTAAGCTGCTTTGGGAGAGCTTTTTGTGTTTGTAGAATACGAGCAAACTGGTACTTACTCCTGCAACCAAGAAACCAAACCAAAGGTAGTTAAGCAGGAAGTTTAAATAATAAGATAAGCCTAGATATGCCGTAATAGAAAAAGGGTATCTGCTTGATTGGTAATAGTATTTTTCGAAAGGCCTATCATCTATATTTTGTGTTAATTCCCTATTAATCACTTCTAACTTGAAGCTTATATCGTAAGGACTTAGTTCTGTTTTTACCATATCAACTAGGTATTGTGGTGGTATCAAGCTACTTATGCCGCCAATTTCGGGTTTTGAGAATATTAGTAAAACTGATTTTTCACCCGTTATCGCCGTTTTTGTGTAGGAGAGTGTGGTGTTTACTGGACTCTCATTGAGCCTTTTTCTGATACTTTTAAATAGGTTAAAAGAAACATCTCCTTGTGTTGTCGAGCAAAAGAAATGGTCTTGCTGATTAAAAATACCAGACTCTTTGACTATCTTTTCATTAAATACTTTCTGTCGGAACTCACGTATGAAAGAAGCACAGCTACTCTGAGTGAATTTGGTATCTAAGAAAGGGGTAAAAGAGGTTTTGATATTGCTTAATTCTGTCTCTAAGTAGTGAGCGGAACCCTGAGTGAGGTTTTTATAATGGAGAGAGGAAAAAGGCAACAAGATTGCCATTGATAAGACTAAACAAGATATAAAGAAAAATGAAACCTTGATACCACTATCAATTTTGAATTTTAAAATGAAGTGCTTTTTCATTACGGTGCCTTAAATTACATCACGACTTTTATACTGAGCGGATTTTGTTTTTATTTGTATTAAGTAAAGTGTTAAAAAGTAAAATAACGTAAATAATTTAGCTGTTTTGATTGCTCGATGTTTAAGGGTTCATTTATAAGGTTGAAAGGATCATAAAATAATTGTTTGTGTGAGTATACGTTTTTTTTGCTGCATTTATTTTTGTCATCTTTTACTAAAAAGTGGCGTGATTTGGTCTAACTAAATGAATAACTTTTGATATTAATACCTTAATTTTTACCTAACCTTTACCTTGTTTATGTTAGTGAATTTAATTAACTGTTTTTTCAAAAGAGGTAATATAGATTTTACTTTGGGATAGAAAATATGAGGGAAAGTGCATGAATATCGAAGTATTAGAGCAACCTGACAATGATTTGATTGATTTCTTAGATAAGAAAATTAAAGAGATGAATTGGCAAAATTGGGAGGTGAATGAAAGACTTCCTCTTGCAGTTCAAATTAAAGATGATGAAGGGGTAGTGATTGCTGGTGCCGCAGCTCGTACTTTTGGGGATTGGTTATTACTGGATACCTTGTGGGTCTCTGAGACTTTAAGAGGCCAAGATGTAGGCAGCAAGATCTTAGCCAAAATTGAAGACGCAGGTAAAGCACGAGGTTGTAAAAAGTGCTTTTTAGAAACACTGCATTTTCAGGCTAAACCTTTTTATGAGAGGAAGGGTTATCAGGTAGAATGGGTACAAGAAAATTACCCAAAAACAGGCTGTCAGTATTTTATGGTGAAACAACTCTAATGTTAGAAAGGGATGCTCAAGCCTCCCATTGTTTAGTCTTAGCTAGGAGATGCAATGAGTAAGATTAATATTAGCGAAAAGTTCGCCCTTTTTACGGATGAATGGACGCCAAAGGTAATTGCTGAATCAAATGGACAATTAGTTAAAATTGCTAAGGGCAGTGGAGAACTTGTTTGGCACAAGCATGATAATGAAGATGAGTTATTCATCGTCTTTAAAGGACATTTAACCTTGCAGCTTAGGAATGAGAATATTGAGTTGGGAGAAGGTGAAATGTATGTTGTGCCAAAAGGGGTCGAGCATTGTCCTATTGCAACACCAGACACACATTTTATGATGATAGAGCCTGCAAGCACGGCGCATACAGGTGAGTTAGAATCTGATGTGACTGTTTCGAATGCTGATCAAGCATGGATTTGAATATCTAGCCATCTATAGTGAGGGGCAATTCCTTACTCATAATTGCCCCAAAAGCCAGTAAATCTAAGCTTAAAATCCTGCAAGATAGAGCCTTCGGCACGAAAGTCATTAGGCCTTATTGGTGTAAATATCTATATTCCATTTCATACTTCTACTCATTCTGAGAACGATTTCTTAGTCTCATAACAGACATGTTATTAGGCAAAAATAATAAGAGATATTGCTCTTATCAAAGGCTACTTTTAATAGGGTAAGAATCAAATAAAGATATAGAAACATAGAGGAGATAAACATGAATTTTATTGACGGTTTTGTTGCAGCTGTACCGACAGAAAATAAAGAAAAATATATAGCGCATGCTAAAGATACAGCTTTACTTTTTAAGGCGTATGGTGCTTTAAGTATTGTTGAGTGTTGGGGTGAGGATGTGCCTGATGGGGAGAAGACCTCTTTTCCTATGGCGGTTCAATGTGAGGAGAATGAAACGGTCGTCTTTTCATGGGTTACTTGGCCTTCTAAAGCTGTTCGAGATGAAGGCTGGGAGGGCATGATGCAAGATGAGCGAATGAAAGAGTTTATGATGCCTTTCGACGGTAGTCGTCTCATTTATGGAGGCTTCCAAACGATAGTGGATGAGTAAATTTTCCTCGATTAAAGAGCTATAAAAAGGGTTAATAAGGTTGAACTTATTAACCCTTTTTTATCTTTTATTAACTTAGGCTGAGTTTACATAAGATGTATTTGGTATTTGTCAGAAGGAAGGGAAAATTAGGAGAAGTTTGAAGTGTTTAGGGGCATTAAAAATCGAATAAGTAACCTGTAGAAAAAGACTGTTTATAGCCTAATTCTTATTATCCCATACCTGCTTAATCTCTAAAATTTGAGGAAGAATTTGTTGGAAAATATCAACTAACCTTGGGTCAAAAGCTGAACCTGCATTTTTGACAATCTCTTCTATGACACTCTCTAAAGGCCAGGCATCTTTATAGGGGCGTTTCATACTTAAAGCATCGAAAACATCTGTTATGGCAACAATGCGACCCGACTCAGGAATCGCTTCTCCCACTAGGTTATTTGGATAACCACTTCCATCCCATTTCTCATGATGAGAAAGGGCTATTTCAGACGCTAAATTGATAAGCTTTGAGTCACTTTTATTTAAAATATCTGCTCCTATTTGAGTATGTTGCTTCATAATTACCCACTCTTCAGGTGTGAGTTTTCGAGGAGCTTTTAATATTTCATCTGGAATGCCTATTTTTCCTGTGTCATGCATAGGTGCTGCAAGTTCCATTAATTCAGCCATCTCGTCAGACCAGCCAGCAGCGCTTGCTAAGGCGCGTGAATAGGCCGCCATGCGCCAAATATGAGCACCTGTATCATTATCGTTATAGTGACCCGCTTCTCCTAGCATAAAAACGGTGTCTTTTTGTACCTTTTCGAGTTCATTTACTTTTACAAGAGACAAGTGTGTTTGTACTCTTCTTAATACAATTGCACCCGATATTGGCTTTTGTATGTAATCTACAGCACCTACGTCAAAACCCTTAGTTTCATCATCGACATCACTCATGGCTGTGACAAAAATAACAGGAATGTCTTTTGTGACAGGGTTACTTTTTAATTTTTCGCAGACTTCATAGCCACTAAGGTCTGGCATCATGATGTCTAGCAAGATTAAATCTGGTTGATGTTCTTGAACTGCTGAAAGTGCTTTTAAACCACAGTTAGCAAAGATAAGCTGAAACTTGCCTTTAAGAATTTGTCTTAATAATTGAAGATTATTAGGTTCGTCATCAACAATTAATATTTTTTTCAGCATTAGGCGCACTCCAGTGTGATTCCTAGATTAATCGCTATTTCTTGTGTTTTAAGTATTGCACCTTCAAAGTTAAATGCATCAACTTCCCTTTGAATATCTTGTAATTTTGTATTTCCCATTGATTGAGTTAAGTTCTCCAACAAAGGTTCTATAACATCAGGGTCTAATGTATTTAAAGCAGTAATTAATTCTAATAACAAAGGTCCCATAGCTTCTTTATCAAGTGTCTTAGGTTGATCGGCTTGATTGAGATGGGATAGGTTTAATTGGTTGATTGCACAACAAGCGTCATCAAGCACTTGTTTTAATGGGTCGAGTTTTAAAATAACCTTATCAATGTTATTCGACTTTAGGTCTGCATCAATTTCAGTGATGACTTTTTCAACTTGGCTAATATAGAGGTTTCCTGCTAAACCTTTTAAAGCATGAGCAATGGCTTTCGCTGGTTGTAAATCATCTGTGCCTTGCTGTAATAGTTGCTCTATTTGGATTGCATCATTGCTTCGTTCTTTGGCAAAGGTTATTAATGCTTTTGCATATACGTCGTTTGACCGCCATACCTCAATTGCTTTGGTGTAATTTGCGATATTTCTTAAGGATGAAAAATTGATATTGCTTTGCTGATAAAGTTCTATGTCTTGGGTGTCATTGATTTCGCCAAGTTCAGCAGGAACCATATTCTCCATCGCAGAAAATAGATGATTAAAGTTGATAGGTTTTGCCTCAACGGCATCCATGCCAGAATCTAGGCAGTTTTGGTAGTCTTCATTCATTACACTTGCTGTTAAAGCAAGAATTTGAATATGTTGATCACTACCAATTTCATTTTTTCTGATTTCACGGCTAGCTTCAAAGCCATCCATAACGGGCATCATCACATCCATTAAAATAATGTCATAATTGCATTTTTGAGTCGCTTCAACAGCTTCAAGCCCATTTTTTGCCCAATAAACACTGTGACCTTGGTGCTCAAGTCGCAAGGTGACTAATTCTGCATTTGCATCTATATCTTCTGTTAACAGTACTTTAAATTTACGTGGTGAGTTATATTTATCAACCTCCACATTCACATTGTCGCTCTCATATAGACATTCTTGTTCTAATTCTTCTTCTGCAGCTTCTAATTTACAAGTAAAATGGAACTCTGAACCTTCACCTAATTTGCTTTCAACCCAAATGTCGCCACCCATAATGTTAACGATTTGCTTACTAATGGTAGTACCGAGACCCGTTCCGCCAAAGCAGCGAGTAGTTGACTCATCTGCTTGTACGAATGAATCAAATACATTTTTTACCTGTATTTCACTCATTCCAATACCTGTATCTTGCACAATGAAGTGTAACTTGTCTTTTGCATCCATTTTGACATAAAGGCGGATATGACCTTCTTGTGTGAATTTAATTGAATTACTTACTAGGTTTAAAATCACTTGCCTTAAACGGGTAGGGTCACCAAGATATTTGTGTGGCAGGTCCGCATCTATTTCTAGTTTGATATCTAGGTTCTTTTCTTTCGCTTGCTGATCAACTGTCTGCAAGGTGAGTACTAGTGCATTTGGTAGATGGAAATAGGTTTTTTCTAATACAAACTTGCCGCTCTCTAGCTTAGATATATCAAGAATATCATTGATAATAACTAACAGAGACTGTGCTGAATTAAGGACAGTTCTTAAATGCTTGCGGCTATTCTCAGGGAGCGAATGCTTCAATATTAGCATTTCGGTGAAACCAATAATTGAATTCATTGGGGTACGAATTTCATGGCTCATATTGGCAAGAAATGCCGCTTTTGTTCTTGCACCTGCTTCAGCTGAATCACGTGCTTGAATTAATTCTTCAGTTCTCTCTTTTACAGTTTTCTCAAGGTTAGCGCGATAATTGTCTAACTCTTTTTCATGTCGTTTATTCTCAGTAAGATCACTGACAATAACGACATACATAGCTTCTTCTGTTATATCCATTTTGCCTATTGCTAAATAAATAGGAAATCGACTGTTGTCTTGGCGTATCGCCTCCGCTTCATTTATCAGGTTGCCATTTGATTTAATATTGGTATTGAGAAAGTAGTGATTTTCTTTACTAGCGCTATAGATAAGCGTGTCTATATTTTTATTGATTATTTGATCTTCAGTATTGCCAAAAAGAACTTCAGAGGCCTTGTTTAACTGTTTAATAATGCCATTTTCATTAACAATAATGATGCCGCTAGGAGAGGTTGAAAAAATGGCTCTGTTAAAGCTTGCTTCATGTTGAACATCAAAATATAAAGTATTTAACTTGTCAGCCATCTCATTAAATGACTGAGCAGTTTTAGTTAATTCATCTTTCCCTGAGGAGACTATAACGCGATGATTTAAGTCACCTTTTGAAAGTGCCTTAGACGCTGCAGCTAGAGCGGTTAATTGACGAGTGAGATACTTACCTAATACGAAAGAAAATAAAACAGTGACAGCGATGGAGAGGATTGAAATTAAAACTAATACATTCTGTGCTTCCGCCGCATCTTTTCTTGCAAAGTTGATGTCTAAGCCAAACTCTACTCTACCATAGGACGTTTCTTGTTCGATTATCTCTGTAAAAGTGTCGAACACACCATCACTTGCTTCTTCGATATTTTGATCTTGAACAAAAGGTTTAATCTGCTCATTTTCTCTTTTGGCGGCGGCTAGTAAGTTAGTGTGATCATCAAATACTCTAATATATACCATGTCAGGATGTTTAATAATTTCATCTACATAGGTTTTAAGTGTTGCTAAATCGTAAGAAAGAACACTGTCTTTCGCCATAGCTGAAAATAAGTTAGAGACAGTGTAAATACGTTTTTGAATCGCTTTTTCTGTTGAGCTTTGTAAAACAGACATACTCACTAAATACAGAATAGTGAACACTGTGCTTTGAATTAGAATTAACCCTAATATGGTCTTTAGGCGAAAAGACATAGTGTGTTTTGTCTGGCAGAGTTGGAGAATAAAAGTGAAGGGTAAAGGCCTAATTTAGGCTCTTTCCTTGTTAAAGTCTCAAATGTTTTACACAAGCAAAATAATGCATGGTCTAGTTTTCTTGTTTGAATGAATATCTTAATGATTTGTCCCCACAGTAAACCTAGTATTGTTCTGCTATAAAGACCTACCTGAATGAAAGTGCTCAGATAGGGTAGTCTAAAGGAGAAAAGGCAATGAAGCATGATTAACTCGTTCATTTTTTGGATGATTATTAGGCTCAAGCTTAGTTTTGAATCGACATATCCGCAAGTTACCCTAACCTAATAAAACTAAAATTAAGCTCAGCTTTCTGTGATTGATTTAAGAGAAAATACCAATAAATAAAGCATAATTTTCTACTGGGTTATTGGGAGAAATCGTGACACTCTATGAACCACTGAAGAAGTGAAAATGAAACTTTAAATAAGTTAAAACAAGCTGTCACTTTAAGTGTGATAAAGCTGAAGAAAAGATATGATTCAGAGGCTAATTAGGCAGTACTTTGAATGAAGCAATCTAAGAATCACCACTAAACTTCAATTAATGAGGTCGAAATGTTTATTGCAATGAATCGTTTTAAAATCAAACTTGGCTTTGAAGAAGACTTTCTAGCTATCTGGAAAGGGCGTGACAGCCTGTTAAAAACCGTGCCTGGTTTTGTGAGCTTTAACCTCTTACAAGCTGAGACGAATGAAGAGTTTACCTTGTTTGCTTCCCATGCGACTTGGGAATCTAAAGCAGACTTTGAAGCTTGGACTAAATCCGAAGCCTTTAGAAAAGCCCATGCTAATGCTGGTAATCGCCGCGAAATTTATTTAGGGCCGCCTCAATTAGAGTTATTTGATGTCGTCATTTAAAACCTTCTAAATAACATCGAAATAAAGTGTACAAGATAGGCATTTTTAGTGACGTAAATGCTCAGTAGAGAATCTTATGAAAAAGGTGGCTTTAGTTATTGGGTCAACAGGTTTGGTTGGTAAATCCTTAGTTGATCAGTTGGTTGCAGCAAATCACATTGAACAAGTGATTACCTTGACCCGCAGACCGGTTGAGCATGTGTCTGCCAAAGTTGTTAATCATGTGGTGGATTTTGATCAGCTTGAGCAGCATGCCTCCCTTTTTCAGGTCAATCTTATGTTCTCCTGCCTTGGTACCACGCTTAAACAAGCGGGTTCGATTGACGCTCAACGTAAAGTAGATTTTGAGTATCAATTAAAAGCGGCAGAACTGGCAGCAGAAAAAGGGGTCTCTCATTACCTTCTTGTCTCTTCAAGTGGTGCGAATGATCAAAGCCCTAGCGCTTATTTTAAAATGAAAGGGGAGCTGGAAAAGCGGATTAAGTTACTCAATTTTGAACGTATCAGTATTTTTCAGCCTTCTCTACTAATGGGTGAAAGGAAAGAGTTTCGTTTGGCTGAAAAGCTAGGCTCTTGGTTATTACCTAGCTTATGTCTCATTCCTGGACTTAGACGTTATCGACCTATTACAGGTATGCAAGTCGCAACAAAAATGCACTTCGTCAGCTCTCAATCTGGACCTAAACTGGCTCTTTATCGCCTTGATGAATTGTTTGAGGTATAAGGCATACTCTCTTTGTACCTCATTACTTGTTGATGCTGATGTCATAATTGATGGCTCTTCAGTTTTAAAGCGAATGTATGAAATTTATTGATAAAAGGAATTTTCATGAAAATCAAACAAAATGCGCTAAAAGTCGCTATCGGTTTTCTTATTCTAGCGGCACTCTTCTCAATTTGGACCGTATTACTGGGCGAATTTGGAGACTTTGAAATAAGAGTTTTACTTACCACTGTTTCTATTTCTATTGCGAGCATGTGTGCTATGGCTTGCGGTGCACATATTGAAAAAACGCAGATCAAATTGGCTGGGGGCATAGGGATTTTCTCATCGATGGTCAGCCTGATATTAACGCTATTGCTGATTTGGTTAGAGATTCGAGATTCGACTATTTGGCGCTTGAGCCTATCTTCTATGGTCGTGACGTTCGCGTTAGCCCATACCTTACTGCTTAATTTACCTCCTCTGATTGAAAAGCGTTTTTGGTTACGTTATCTCGCGGGTTTGTCTATCACTATTATGTCGCTTTTGATTCTTACCCTTATTTGGAACGATGAAATGGTGACTGAGGGGTATTTTAGACTAATGATTACCTTAGCTATCATAGTTGCCTTGGTTAGCTTGTTAATTCCGATCTTCTCTAAACTAGACAAAAAAGCAGAGCATAAATTAGAGAGTGCATTACAAAACAGCCCTAAAAGTAAGGTTGCTCAAAAGACACTTGAGCTTAAGTTGACCCAAATTGAAGATGATATTTACGCCGATGAAAACGGCAAAGAGTATCGTCTCATTGAGCTATAAGTCTCTACTAAGTGGTAGAGCTTTATTAAGTGGTAGCTATCAGAATGAAGCTTAAGTACAAGGTGCTAATTTGACCGACTAACTATTTATGAATACCTAAACAAAGGAACACTTATGAAGATTGCTATTTTAGATGATTATCAAGATGTAGTTAGGCAACTTAGCTGTTTTTCCATGTTAGAAGGGCACAAAGTATTAGTGCTTAACCAATCATTGCCTGAAGATGAACTAGTACAAAAGCTAGTGGACGTTGAGGTCTTAGTTTTGATTCGAGAGCGAACTGAGATGACTGAATCTCTCTTATCTCGCTTGCCTAATTTGAAATTGATAAGCCAAACCGGCAAGGTGAGTAATCATATTATCCCGAGTGTTTGTCATCAGTATGGGGTTGAAGTGGCAGAAGGGGTTGGTTCTCCGGTTGCTCCTTCAGAGTTGTGTTGGGCCTTGATTATGGCTGCGTCTCGTCATATTCCTTCTTATAGTGCGAATTTAACAAATAACCAATGGCAATACTCGGGAAATCTGGGGTTGGGTCGATCTTTAAACGGATTAACCTTAGGTATTTGGGGGTACGGTAAAATCGGTAAACGCATTGCCCAGTATGCCAAAGTATTTGATATGAAGGTGCTGGTGTGGGGGAGTGAAAGCTCACGCCAAACTGCGATTGAGGATGGTTTTGATGCAGCAGAGTCAAAAGGTGAGTTTTTTGAAAGTGCGGATATTTTAACCTTGCATTTGCGTTTAAACGAGGTAACCAGAGAATGTGTTACTTCTGCTGATCTTGCCAAAATGAAGCTTGATTCTTTATTCGTCAATATTAGCCGTGCAGAACTGGTTGAAAAGGATGCTTTATATCGAGAACTTAGTCAGAATCTGTCAAAGAAAGCGGCCATTGATGTTTATGAAAATGAACCAGCTAACCTTGATAACGAGCCTTTAATTGGATTAGAAAATGTCACTGCTTTACCGCATTTAGGTTATGTGGAACAAAAGAGCTATGAGTTGTATTTCAAGATAGCGTTTGAAAATGTTTTAGCTTTTGCAAACGGTGATGCAAAAAATCTAGTGGCTAGAGCTTAGTGCCTGAAAAGTCTAATTAAACAGTTTTTAAGAAGGATGAAAGAAGTTGCGTATTATTGAAGTAGTGGATTACAACCCGAACTGGGTAAATGAGTTTGAAAAGGAAAAGACGCTGATCTTATCTCAGTTTTCGGGTGAAGGTGTTCAAGTGTATTCTCAACCCTTTAATATAATTCATATAGGTAGTACCTCTGTTGTAGGGCTAAGTGCCAAGCCTATTATTGATATTCTATTAGAAGTAGATAACTTGGAATCGCTTGATCTTGATTCAGACAAGCTCGCTGCGATCGGTTATCAAGTAAAAGGTGAATATGGCATTAAGGGGCGTCGCTATTTCCAACGAGGTGTAACGGAACGTACGCATCAAATACATGCGTTTCTAAAGGGGTCTGACCATGCTATTCGACACGTTGCGTTTCGTGATTATTTGTCTGCATTTCCTGAGGTCGCAAAGGATTATGCAAGAATCAAAAAAGAAGGTGCGACCCTCTACTCCCATAGTATTGATCAATACTGTGAGCATAAAAACGACTTTGTTGTTAAGCACGAAGCAGAGGCATTGGCTTGGTTTAAAAATAGATAAAGCAAACTTTGTTTATTAGGGGGAAATCTATGAAGGAAAAAATTGAATATATTAAATTCGATGACATTGATCAGGAAGCATTCCTCCCCTTAGTAAATAGTCAAAGGGTGCGTGAGCATCTGATGGAGCATGCTCTTTTTACGCTCGAGACATTAACCCAATGGATGGCAACGAAACGTGCACTTGATAATGAAGTTGGCTGTAAAGCGAGAGGGATTTTGTGTGATGGAGAACTGGCTGGTTGGTGCGCGATCCAATACGAAGAGAGCCAGTATGAAATCGCTATTATTATTGATGACCGCCATTGGGGCCTAGGAAAAAACGTGTTTAAAGATATGATGGGATGGGCAAGAGAGTTCAAACATGAATATGTCTATATTCATTTTTTACATACTCGTCCCGAGTACAGGTTCTTAAAGAAAATAGCTAAATCCGTTCAAGAAACCGAGCTATATGGTAATAAATTTATCAGTTATCAATTGGCTGTCGAGTGAGTTAACGCTTGTCTCTTTGTTGCAACTGATACTTTTTTTGTAGAAGTGCTTATATGAAACCAGTAAGTGTATTGATTCATGTCCCAGATGTAGACCAAGGTCTTGATTGGTATAAAAAAGCTTTTCCTAATGCGAAGGAGAGGTATTTGGAAGCATTTGATATGAGGCTTTTGGATATTAGTGGATTCATGATTGAGGTAGTCAAAGCTGACGCTAAGGTTGGATCTGGAAAAGCGGGTAGTGTTTTATATTGGCAGGTGAGTTCGATTGATAAAACCTTAGAACACTTTCGGTCTCTTGGCGCAAAGCTATATCGCGGGCCTATGGCGATAGAAGAAGGGCTTAGAATGTGCCAAATCGAGGACCCTTTTGGTAACTTGATTGGGTTACGTGGTCAATAACATTATTTGGCTAACAGTATTGCTTAGTTCATACTGACAATTCAGTGTTAACGTTTTTATAAAAAGGAATTTCATGGAACTGTTTGGAAGAATCACCTCTTTTAATGTTCAAAAAGTGCTCTGGTTACTTGAAGAGCTTGGCATAAATTATGAACTCGTGGAATTAGGTGGGCGTTTTGGTGGGCTGGATACTGAGAATTTTCAGCAGTTAAACCCTATGAAGAAAGTCCCTGTTTTAATTGATGGTGAAAGACATATTTGGGAGTCTCATACCATAATGAGATACCTTATTGCTGAATACTCACCACAGCTATGGTGTTAGGGAAGCCCTTATAGCCAGTCTTTATATGAGCGTTGTATGGACTGGTCTCAGGTGACTTTTCAACCCGTTTTCATGGCAACTTTTTGGGGCTACTATCGAATGCCTCCAGCTAAAAGAGATATGAAAGCAGTAGAGTTAAACCTAGTTAAATGTAAACAATGCCTTGAACAGATTGAAGCCCAACTAAAAGAAACGCATTATCTTGCAGGTTCATCAATGTCTCTTGCCGATATTTGTGTTGGTGCAGTCCTGTATCGTTTGACGACACAGGGGCTTTCTATCTCATTACCCTCAAATACTCAACAATGGTTTGACAAATTAAGCAAAAGGCCGGGCTATAAAACTTGGATTATGAGTGATTACAGTGAGTTAAAAGGTCGTGAAAATTTTTAACCCGATTTAATTAGATGGATTAAAAAACGCATTCCAGCTAATGCTTCTAAGTTCATCTCTTTCTAAATACTGCTTTAGTGCGAGAGCTAAAGGTTGAGAAAAGTCTTGCTCTTGATCCAAGGCGATCGCATTGATACGCATTGTGTACCATGCCGTTATTCCTTCAGTTGGTGGTGAATCAAAACGAGGAAAACTCAATGTTTGATTGATGCCGGCAAACCAATCGTTAGCCAGGTTTGGGTTGAGTACCATAGCGCGAGCCAAACCCACTAGGTCTGTACCCTTATCTTGCAACAGAGTGCTGGCATCGGATAAAGACTTGACACCACCCGTCACCATGAGGGGAATAGAGGTAAGGTTTTTTGCTCTTTGTGCAAAGGTCTTGTAATAAACCCCTCTGCTTGCGCTATCTGAGCTGGACTTTGCACCTGGAAAATAGGTGCCTCCGCTAATTTCAATCAGATCCAAACTGGTTTTGTCTAACAAGCTAACATGTACCAAGGCATCTTCTTCTGTTAAGCCGCCTTCAAGTAAATCTGATGCATTAATTTTGATGCCAATGGGGTAGCTGGGTCCTACTGCAAGGCGCACAGCATCTATAATTGCCAGAATAATGCGACAGCGGTTCTCGATACTACCGCCGTATTTGTCATCCCTTAGGTTAAATAAAGGGGAAATGAATTGGCTTAATAAAAAGCCATGGCCTGCGTGAATTTGTACGCCAGTGAATCCGACCTCTTTGGCAATGCTGGCAGCCTTGGCATAACTTGCTGGTAAGCTTTCTATTTCTTCTATTGTCATACCTTCGCAGTGAAGCGTACCTACATCAAGTACAGATGGGCCTTTAGCTTGGCTGATAGGCGCATGAGATAAGGCACCTGCATGGCCAAGTTGTGGCCATATATGTGCGCCTGTGATGCTTGCCCTTTGAGTTAGTCGCCTTAAGGCTTCTTTATCCGAATGTTTGGTGAGGCTTAGGTTACCTGGTTTTTCAGGGTATCTTGGGTCAACTTGTACTTCTCCTATGATGGATAACCCGATACCACCTTGTGCCCATCTTTCATAAAGCCTTATCTGAGCTTGAGTCGGATTGGCTTCTCCGTCGCCTAATGAGTCAGACATGGCTGATTTTGCCAATCTATTTTTTAATACCGCACCGCAGGGTAGGGTAAGAGGTTGCTCAAGTAAGGTTTGTATTCTATCCATTGCTTTGCCCTTTGCTGTATGTGGGAGCCATATAGTTTCATAGAGCTATTATTGATATTTTTAGATAAACTAAAAACAGGGTAATGATTAATAAACTATTAAAAATAAGTTGATAATGAATACATCTGATCTCACATTGTTTGTGCAAATAGCCCAGTCTGGCAGTATTACGGCTTCGGCCAAACAGGCGGGTATTACAACAGCGGCAGCAAGTTCAGCGCTTAAACGCTTGGAGCAACAGCTTGGGGTACAGCTTTTTATTCGCAGTACGAGACAACTGCGTATCACGCTTGCGGGAGAAAAGTTTCTGTTTCACTGTCAACAGGCGCTCGCTTCTTTAGAGCTAGGCGTTGTGAATGCCAATGAGTCTGTAGGCAGCATTGCTGGTAATTTGAGACTATCCGTTTCATCTGATTTAGGTAGAAATATTTTGATGCCATGGATAGATGAGATATTAGGGAAACACCCAGCGTTGGCAATCGATTTGACCGTGAGTGATACTCTTTCAAACTTTTTTGAGGATAAGGTCGAGCTAGCTCTTAGGTATGGCAAGCCTCAGGACTCGAACTTAGTCGCGTTTCATATAGCAAGTTTAAAACGAATAACCTGCGCTTCTCCTGATTATCTCGCCACTTATGGTGAGCCAAAACATCCTGAAGAGCTTAGAGATCATGCTTGTTTGTTGTACCGAATAAATGATCGATTATTTGACCATTGGGAATATAGTCAGTCAGCTTCAAATTATAAAGTAAAAGTATCAGGTAACCGAGTTTGTAATGATACGGATATAGTTAAGCGATGGGCGCTTGCTGGTCATGGTATTGCTTATCGATCTGAAATTGATATTTATACCGATATAAAACAAGGCCGCTTAATTCAGATATTAACAGAGTATCAAGCACCTGTGGTTGAGCTCTATTTAGTCTGTCCAAGCCGACAGCAAGTTACACCCACCGTCATCGCTTTCAGAGAGTTATTAAGAGAGAAAATAAAACAGCTTGTCTAATTTTTATTGGCTCACTTGGCTTGTTTAAATTAATTCAGATATAAGTTTTATTGTTTCTCATATCTGAATTAAGAGTAAAAATGACATGAATTTATTATCTTCTGACTAATCTAAAACGACATTGTCTCTATGGTTACAATTGAATGAGGGTTGTCATAATGCAGAATAATAAGAAGTAGGGCCAATAGAGTAATTTTAATAGCAGGCCATCTTGATAATCAATGAGATAGTTTCTGCTATTAGAAAGGTAAAGCATTGACGAAATAGTGACACATATAAGCAAGCAGCTGTAACTGGCTAAATAATACAACTCTAAAAAAATAATGCCTTTGGCCTCTAATGCATCTCGTAACGAAATATGCGAAAGAATTAAGATAAAGAATAAAGAGGAGCTTAGTGCCAATACGCTACTAAAACTGAAGCCCCATCAACTTAATCACAAAAATCGCACATTAGTGTTTGAAAATAAATTTGATTATAACCTTTGTAACCAAAGGGTTATTGTAGGTTCACTAGGGTGATACCAATGCAAAAAATGAAGCAGATAGGCCAATAGAGCATCTTTATTATTAAACCTTCTTTGTAATCAAGCATACTGCTTTGAATATCTGAGGTATAAACAATGGCTGCGACTGCAACAAAGACAATTTGTGCATAGGTTCCGAAATAGAAATACTCTAGAAATATCATGTCTTTTGCTTCTAGCTCGTCCCTTAGGGAAACATGGGAAATCACCAGAATAAAAAATAAAGCGGCACACTGTTCTAACACGGTTGAACTGCTAAAACCCCAAAGCGTTATCTTTGCCTCACTTTTGGTCCATAGAAGTAGGGTGCAAAAAGCCAAGCAACTGACCATAATCAGTGGTAGCAAGTGAGTGATAACAGGTCCTGTGATTACCCTTTTGATAACGAGATTAAAAGAAAGCAAAGGTGGTTGAGTGCTTGTGTCATTTTGATAGCTAAAGTAACTTTGCCTAATCTCCCAACCACTGAGCTCTAGTCCATTTGGGTTAATACCTGGTAAGTCTTCAGGGTTTAGACTGTTGTACAGGGTGAATCTGGGCACTAATATCTTATTTGCCAACTGATTCTTACCTTCAATTTGTATTTTTATTTCTTCCATATCAAAGGGAAAAGAGGCGTAATTGAAAGGCTGTCTTATCTCAGAGGTAAATTTCCATTTTTGCTTGTCCTGCTTGCTTGCAAGTTTTTCCCATTGTGTATCTATCGCAAGAGGGAAAAATACCGGTGGTTCCTCATACTCTTTATCTAGCTTAGATAAACTGATATCACCCAGTACTTGAATCGTACCTGGATCAAGTTGAGTCATAACATTAATATTGAGTCCAATTTCAGTTTGTTTAAGAGGGTGGCCTTTTAGATGAGAATCTGAGGTGTTTTTTAATAGAAAGTTATTAACGTTAACCTTTTCGAAGATTTGATTGGCAGTGACTAAACTAAGTTCGTCATTGAGTTTATCTGCCCACATGCTGATTAGGCTTACCAGCATGGCACAACTGATTAGTATCGAGAATCGGTAACCTAGATTGATGACCTTTTTAGGAAACTTGAGGCAGCTGATGAGCAGAATGCTAGCAATTAAAAATAACAACTGAGGCAGCTTACTTAGGGATGAGATTTGTGTACTTAAAGCCTGTTCTGCTCTTAATTCCTCTGCCCACACGAGAATTCCTAAGATGTCTTTAGTGCCTGATACCTCGCTAAAAAATAACCAACACTCTTTTTTGTTAATAGGATGAATAAAAGAGGTGATAGCGCCTTTTTCTCTTTGTGTCAGTATGGTTCTTAAAAAGTGGTCATCTTGCTTAATCCTATGAATGTTCTGGCCAAGATAATCAGTAATAGGGTAAGAAATTAGTTCGTCATTATGGGTAAGAATAAAGCCGAATCCGCTTTGAGCTAAGTTTAATTGAGATACGATTTGGCTTAACCCAGATAAAGACAGGTTTAAGAAAATTATGCCGTCATAGCCATTGTCGTTATTATTGTCATAGTTTGATGTAAATGGACGTATGTATTCTGCAATCCAACTGTTGGCAGACGTTCCATAGTAGGGCGCGAGCCACATGGGCCCTTCTTTCAAGGGTTGATGAAACCAAAATGTTCTAGGTTTATCTGAGTTTGCATCGTCTGGGCGGGTATAATCATATCTATCTGATAAAGCTTGTTGAGAATGATTGTTAGCACCTTTTTGATAAAAAGGGGAGTACAACGGCAGATTGGAATCAAAGCGATCTTTTTTAAAAACAATGCCACCTCTGAAAGCACCTTTAGTGGCTAAAACCTTACGTTCTATGAGCGCTCTGATTTCCTGATCACGTAAGTTGCTTTGTGCTAGTTGATGGGCAATGTCTTCGGTTGCTTGTTTTATCGTATTAAATTGTTGGCTTATCTCTAAACTCGCGGTGTTCCCTTGTTTTACTATCGCTTCTCTTAGCAGGGCATCCTGAGTTAATTCCGTTTGCTTTTGCATCTGTTGCAAAAAGAGACCAGTACAAAGAAATACAAAGGCAGTCAGTAATAAACCAAACTGCCAGCATCTAATTTGCTTGGAATTTAATATTCGTCTGCTTTTGTAGCCATCCTGGCCGAGTTCTCCTGATTTCACTTTTTGTTGCCCTCCTGAATACCTAATTCCAGTTTTGTGTTGAAACGTTGCAGCAATACTTGATCAAAGCGTTTGATTAGCCATGAACAAACCAAACTACAGCTAATAAACCAAAGTGCGACCAAGCTATAGATGGGAATGACCATCTGACTGTCGCCTGAAATGGCGATGGTGGCATTGGCTGTCGCCATAATTTCTTTTACGCCTATGATGGATGACGTAGTGGAGGCCATAAGAATGACAATAAAATATTGGCTCCAAGGCGCGAGTTGAAAAGCTTTATCTGGCTTTTTTATCTCTAGAAAATAGCCACAAGCAAAGCCTGTCACTGGCGCACCTAAAGCAAAAATCGCTTTCGCCATAACGGGAATTTGAAAGTGCATATCAGCCAACGTAAATTGGGTTGGAATAATCAGGGCGAGGTAAAAAAGTAATACAAAACTCGGCACATTTCTAAATACGAGCAGAAAACTTTTGGCAATTAGCTGGATAAGAGTAAAGCGACTTAAATGGAGTTTCGTAATATATAAGCCTGTTATTATACCAAGTGTCATGGCGCATAGGGTGATGATAAGGTTCAAGCTAAAGGCTTGCATAAAAGTGGGGAATAAACTGATTAAATAATAAACTGTCATGATTCTTCCTTTAAATAAGTTTAATTCTGTGGCTTAACTCGTTTTTTGAGCGTGCTTAGGTTGGGGAATAAGTCGGAACAAATACTCTATCGCTTTGCTAAAAAGCATGACCTCGAAGAAGTAAAACAACATAAGCAGTGTCATTAAAAACAGCGTATGACCTTGAGAGGCGACCAGACTGGTAGTGACAAGAATGGCATTGGGTACAGAGAGTGCGCTTGCCATAGCCGAAGCTTTTACTAAATTGATTAAGTTCGCAATAATGCCGTGTTTCCCTTCAAGAAAAGCCGTTTTAAGTGTGCTTAATTGGCGTCTTTTATTTTGCGATGCTATGGAATCTTCCAGTAGGCTACTTATCCCTGCTGCGGTATAAAGTGAGAGCACGATAAGTGCTGTGGTTACTGCGCTTCCAGAAAGAAGGTCTAGCATCAATGGGTGACTATAGTGATAAGAAAACAGCCCGAAGTAGAGTAGATACAACAATACAATGGGTGGAACACTACGTTGAACATTGATAATGCTATTAATCGTCTTACGTATATAGGGATTAGAAAGCAGAGAAAAGAGGGTGAAAATATAGGCAAACACCAAGGTAAGGACAACCACTGCCAAGGTAAATAATAAGGTTTGAGTAAACGCGAGAATTAACCAGTCTGTGTCATGTTGATCAAATGGCCACCAGCGGCTATTTTCGACAGGCTTATCTTTGGGGTGCTGGTCACAGGCATCTGGTAAGGAATAGGCTGAATCGAAACGACATAAGAACTGTCCATTTTTCGTTTTTTGACTCCATAATTTGGCTCTATCTGCGAGATATACTCGGTCAGGTAAAAGCCATTTAGTCGCATATTTGTAGAGTGTAGCGTCACGTTGCCATTTAATTGCTATGTTTTCTAACGTCTGTTTCAGAGAAAGACTATTCGGATCTTTACTGACAACTAAAGACCATAGAATAGGGTAGATAATGGGTAATTCTGCCTGATACTCTTTCCAGCTGTCTGATTTTAATAGATGATAAATTGCTGAATTATCATACGCCCATGCAACACATTTTTTGGTGAGCAGAGCTAATTGAGCATCCCTTGTATTAAATAAAATTAAGGGCTCAATGGCGTAATCTTGAATTAACGTCTTGTTAAAATATGAGCCGCCATAAAGGCACACCTTTTGGCCAGATAAATCTGACCAATCTTTGATGTTGGATGATTTGGCCGTTAATGCCGTGACGCCGCTACGATAATAATGAGGGGTAATCATGCTGACCCTTTCTCGCCTTTGTTGGGTATCTCCAACCGTTGCGATTAGCATATCTACCTCACCTTCTTCTAGTAACTGAAAGCGATTACCACTGGTGACAGGCCTGAATTTTACTTCTACGCCTAGCTCTTGAGCCACTAATTTTGCTAAGTCTGGCTCAAAGCCAACAACTTTACCTTCAGGTGATAACATTCCCCAGGGTGGGTAGTCTACTTTAACCCCAATCCTAATGACGTTTCGATCTTGAATTTGGCTTAATGTATCTGCATATAGCTGGCTTGATAGGCCAGAGATAGCAACTAATGTAGCGAATAAGAATATGTTAATTAATGTCCTTATCATGCGTTCGCTCCCTCTGGGTGTTGGTTACTATGTTTGGTCTTAGGCTTTGCTAATATGAGAAAACCATAGGCAAGTTGAGTTGGAAGAAGGCGACATAAAATTTTGTCTAATTTCGCGATAAGAGGGTGAGTAAGTACCCATTTTTCTGGCAGCATACTTTCTGACTGAACGATCACAGCTTCAAGGCCTGCAAGTGCTAATTCATGATCTAGGCTGGACAAACTGAATAGATGATAGTTAAGTTTGATTTTGCCTTTACGTTGATAATGAATGGCTTCACTGTTTTTAAAACTGATGTTTTTGATAATATTCCAAGCTTGTTTAGCTAAGAAGCGACGTCCACGATTCGGGACAGATAGGAGAATCGCGCCTTCTGGAGAGGTCAGTTGAGCCTTATTTTGTTTTAGAATATTTACTCTTTCCGACTCTTCTTCTATGTGAGAAAGCACGCCAAACATCATAAGGCTGAGTGAGATAGGTTGAGAATGTTTTAAGTGTTTGTCTAGTTGTTGTTTATGGCTAAATAAATGAATCTTGTTGTTGGTATTATGGTTAAGCAGGAGTAGCTCTTCTAAATCTGATATCGCCCTTTCACTAATGTCGTAGCCTATGAAATGTAGGTTATAGGTGTTTGCTAATGCTAGAAGATAGCGCCCTTGTCCACAGCCAAAATCAAGAATCTGACTTTTTGGATTGATTGGGAGCAAACTTAGCTGAGTATGAATGAAGCTAAGCACATTAGGGTTTGCACTTGGGTATCGCGTTTTATACAGGCCGGATTGATAGTATTGATTGTATTGTTCAGCCATGTCTTTTTCATAATGCTTATTCATGATTACTCTTCCTTTAAAGCCTCTATCTTTCATGTTTCCTGCGTCGGCTTAAGGTGAACTTATTAAGCCAACGACAAGACTTATTACCTTCCTCAAATGCTTGATGGATTCAGGATTAGGCTTATAGTTTGGCTAAGAGTAATTTTTCTATCTCGGGGGAAACCACTGTAAATTCAGTGGCTTGCATTGTTATGTAGGTGATAAGGGTGATTTTTGATAGGTTAACCCGAGTGACTTTTCTGCAAAATGGTTTGCTTTTGCGACTCATAGTTTTCGAATACGTCTTTTGCTTGATTTAAGCTTGTGGGACTTATGCTAATGCTGGTATTGCAATCTGGGTTAGAGCAACGAAACCGCATACCACTGACAAAAAGCTTGGCATCGAAGAGAATGACGGACTGGCAATGTGGGCAAGGGATTTGTTGTTGGTAGGGCATAAAACGTCCTTATTAATTATGTTTATTCACTGAGTTTATTAAGTGGGTGCGATGAAATCGCACCCTCATCCTGATGATCAGAGTTAACTTTTCTCGGCTTCAATCTGAATAGGCTGGATAGCTTGAGAGTAAGCATCAATGATGGTAGTTACCCCTTGTGGCAATGGCAGTTGTCCTGCATGAACATGCACATTGTATTTAGCACTATTAGATTTTTCGTAATGGGACTTATCTGATGAGGCTGTTTTGCTGGTGGATTTCACGCTACCACTAATTTCAACAGAGAAAGGCCCAATACCTGCTGAGGCGCTAAATTTTGCTTCTGCACCCACCTCAGTACTGGATGAGTTTTCTTTTTCATTGGAAAAAGAGCTCTTTACTTCCATTTCAAAATCAACAGAAACATCATCAACCGCTAATGAGTTAAGAGGCAAGATGGTGAGTAACGGCAAGTTCATTTTTGTTTGTGCGGGTTTTTCTTGGGGCGTGCCATCGGCGTTAATGATAGCGCGCTCAATAATCATATCTATCATGATAGGCGAGCGAGTGCCGTCTTGTGCTGGTGGTTGAAAGCAGGTGTTTAATAAGAACTCAGTTTGGGTGTGAGCCATTAAAGCATTTGCTTCGGCTGCGGCTTTTAAAGGCCCACCAATTAATGACTTCATTGGCAAACCACTAAATTGTTGCGCCATAGATAATAAAGCTGGTCCTGGCATATAGAACTCCTTGGATAAGTATTTATGTTGGCTGAATTAGCCTGGGATTTGCGATCTTAGGGCCTTTTCGTACCCTTCAATCACAAGCTGTAGACCCTCTGGCGGTTCATTGCCTTTAAGGGTAATTTCTATCGCAGTATTGGTGCTTTTATGATCACAGCTTGTTAACAAGCCTCGCTTATTGGAGTTAGCAAAAGCTACCATAAGCTCATTATCTTCATTGGTTGTCACATCCAACTCTGCTTTAAATTTTACTTCTTGAATTCTTGGAGAACTGACGGGAGAGAGGGTGATTAAGGGAACATTCACCATGACGGTTTCAACGCCTTTGTCAGTCCGGCTTGGAAATGCCATGGCGACCATTTTAGGTCTATGAGTGACATAAGATTCAGGTGCAATTCCTTGGTCATTTACATCTAGCTCTTCGTGCTTTATTGCATCGAAGAAGGTTTCTATGTGCTTAACACCTTCTGCTTCGACTGCTTGTGCTGCGCTATGAATACTTTGGTGGATGGCGTTCATTAAGGCTTTAAATTTAATCATGGCAATCTCTTTTATTGGTTATAGGGCCCACGAATAAATCACCGTTTCTCAGTCATATTAGGTGATGCTTTTATCCCCATATTGAGCTGGGATAGTTTATTCGCAGTGTCTTTTAGATTTTTGATGTGTGTTTAAAGATTAACGAGAAAAATTCGAGATAACGCGGCAATAAAAATGACAAAGTCTGTGAAAACTAGGCTCATTTAATCTCTTTCTTCTCCTTATTTATGCCGCAGTGGATGAGGGGGGGTTATGAATACCGAGAGAGGTGAGGGAGTGACAAAAAACTGCCTTACGATTGTAAGAATACACTGTAAAAATAATGCCTTTAAACGAGTAAGTTTGCTGTTTGAGTGGGATGTTTAGTGAGGACACGCTATGGATCATAGCGCTATTAAATATAGGTAAAGAGGGAGTCTAGTAATGGAATCAAATACCATCAAAAAGTTAAAACAAACAATTTATAAATATCAATTCAGTCTTGAGCAGGATCGGGCTTTGTCTGCATTTTCTGAGGTCAGTTTAAAGCTTGCAGAGCAACTGCTTAAAGATAATGCTGATGATATTAGTCCGAGTGCTTTCACCGTATGGTGGCAGGCTAATTATCGTCTTTATGCTAATCAACAAATGATGATAACAAGCTTAAACTTTAAGGGTTCAAGCTCTGATCAAAGCCAACCTGAAGAGGATGAATATATTGAAATCACTAACCAAGGACCGGCTATTTTAGACCTCGAAGGCTGGAGCATAGAAGCTGGCCCGAATCAAAAGATGACTTTCAAAGAGAATACTTTGATAGCAAGTAGACAGACTATTCGCATTTATACCTTTGATAAGGGAGAGTTTTCATTTAATAGCCATCATGCAATTTGGAACAACCGCGGCGATAAAGCCAAGTTATATGATGAGAATGCTAATCTAGTTAGCCAGTGGTGGTATGGCCGTGAGGCAGAGCAAGATGTGTATATTTCTCATATCGCCTTTGATGGTAATGATAGATACTCCGAGGGTGATGAGTATGTTGAAATCACTAACTTGAGTCCTGCTTGGGTGGATATTTCTAGTTGGGTGTTAGGTGGCGGTCATGCGGATGACTTTGTTTTTTCTGAAGGAAGTCAGATTGCTCCTTTTGGCAGTATTCGCGTGTATACCAATAAACTTGATGCTAAAACAGGGGGGTATTCATGGGATAGCAAGCGAGCTATTTGGAATAATCATGCAGGACATGCTTATTTAAATGGATTAGGTCAACGCATAGTGAGTGACTATAGCTATGCAAAATAGCGACAGGAAATAGCTCTAGAAGAGGCAGGCCCCAAACTCACGCTGCTTGATTTGGGGCAAAATGCCAGAATTTTTGCCAAGTAGTAAACTGGGAATGGCGATAAGGTAAATGGACTCATTCTTAAAAGGTCCATCGTATGTCTAGTGCATCTTCAATTAACAATATGCAGGTCAGCTCATCCTCAATTGATTTGAGTGTGAAAGAAAGATCAAATTATTATCAACTGCTTTTTCCCTATTTAGAGCTAGAGAATGGCCCTAAAATTACTCAACTAGAACTTGATAATAGTTTTTTTACTTGCCCTGATAGCCTTAAAGAAAATGCCACTTTTCAACAATGGGAAAAAGCAAAAGCCGCTGGGGATAGGGAACAAGTTCAATCCTCTGCTGTGAGTTACATTAATAGCGCAGAATTTATACGCTATCCTCAGCAAGTATCGCTTCCTTTAGTCTCGCTGCTGGATGAAGACTTTTCTCGATTACAAAGTAAGGAGGATCTAATCAGTCTGATCGATCGACACTTTTCCTCTTCAGATAGCTTATCAGAATTTCTTACCTCTCCTGCTTTTGAAGAGAGTCTTATCCATATTTGGTTAAGTTGTTTTTCCCTCATTATTATTCTCGACTATGAAATAAACTGGCTAGATCAGCTAATTCGTATTTTAAAAAGACTCAATTTTATTAATAAAGCCCTAGGCTTGATTAAAAATAATCAGATTTGGTCTGAATTTAATATTGAGCTTTGGTTGAATGCCGATCTTTTACTGCCCCTTAGTGTTTTTCCATTACCTTATTCTGGTATATCAGGTGAGGAGGATCATAAAACAGATTCAGAAAATGCAGCATCTGTACCTCAGACATCATCCTGTTTGTCTGCAAAGGGTGTAAGGCCTTATGCTATAGGGACGTTACACAGAATAGAATATAAGTTGATTGGTTATGAGCTTGGAGAGCTGCAAAAAGTAGAGTCTGTTTTATCCGGTGAAACGAGAGAGAGCCAACAGGATTTCACTATCAAATCTAATGCTAAGCAGAATAGCTTAGAAGACGAAAAACGAATTGATAAAAGTCTAGCGTCTCATAAAGAGCAGGATCTATTAGCTCATGTTCAGCATACGCTTGCAGACAAACAAGTCACTAATACACTAGATAAGTATGCGACTCAGTATCTCGCCACCTCAGCCAATGCCAGTACATCCGGGAGTTGGACCATAGATGAAAAGCCAATGGGAGGTGATAACCAAGCGTCGGCAGATTTTATTAAAGATGTGTTGGCTAAAACTGAACATAGGGTGTCGCGTCATGTTAGCCAAGTAAAACAGGTACAGCTTAGTTATGAGCAGGCAAACAAGGAAAGCCAACGCTTTCATAATGATAAAGACAGATCGCTTAATGGGTTCTATTACTGGCTAAATAAACGTTATCGAGTGCAGGCTCTAGAATCCCAAAAACGTTTGATGATAGAGGTAAGTTTAGATCTTAGTGATGATGAACTTCAGCGGGAATTAAAAAAATTACTCTTTTTAGATCAGCTTAAGCCACTAAGCTTAAATGAGTATGGGGTTAATCAATATTCCGACATTTTAATTGAGCTTCCTGATATTTCGCGTGTTTCTGAACACCCTCAAGAAGACGCTTATAATGAGCCTCTTAATCTTGATAGCTCTTCTGGTAGCAAAGATGAGAGAGAGGCAGATTTATCCTCAGCTTATTATTTAAACCTTTATCAGGCTTATAACCTAGATAAGGTTGAACCTGCCCCAAGGTTAAATCGCTCTATTAATAAGACTATTCGCTCTCAGCTAGCCTCTTCTTCACAAGTGTTCCCTATCGCCAAGGGATATAGTGCTCAGAAACTGACCGTTAGTGCGCTGGTTGCAGACTCTGTGGTAGGGCTGACTATCTTACTATTGGGTAAAGTGTACCCAATGCACTTATCAAACGGACAGGCTAGTCAAACCATTGTATTAGAAGAAGAGGTTGAAGATGCGATTGAAATTTCATTTTTAGCAAACCTTGAAACAGCAGTTTGTCCAAATACAGGTGTAAAGCAAAACTGTAGTGGAAAACAAACAGCGAGCATTAGTGCTCATACTCAAGTCATTAGCATGAACCTAGATCTGGCTTTAACACAAAAGATGTTAAGCCAATGGCAACTAGGGGTTTACGAAGCTTGTCAGCAAGCTTATCGATTGCAATGCGCTGCTTATAAATCGTCTTTAGAGGCATTAAAAGATAGACTTAAAGAAGAAGATAATAAAGTCACACTCAGTTTGATTAATCGTGAACTGATTAAGATGAGTGTTAAGACCTTGTTTGATCATAGTATGACTTTTGTAGAAGGGGTGGCGGGTGAGCCTAAAGATTTGTTCGCTTATCAACAGTACTTTGATTACACCTTGGAGTGGAATCAGCTTTATTGCAAGTTGATAAACCGTCTTGCATGTGGCCTTAGTGATGTACAAGAAATTCAAACGTTACCCGTCTTGGCTGAGTTAGATTCTGAGCTCTATTTGTATCGTTTTATCAAAGCACAAGAAGCCAAACTTCTTATCCCTGTTAGGCCAGGTTATGAAAAGCGGTTTATGTACTTTTATGAAACTGGGCGAATTTGGCATGGCCAAGAGAGCTTAGTGCCAATTAATCAGGGGGCTTTAGCTTTGATTAATGATTATAAGGGACTGCGTAATCATTCAGAGGGAGAAAAACGAGTGAAAGATTGGCAGGTATGCTTGCCTACTGTGATGTCTGTGATAGATGAAAATACTAGCTTAGACAATATTGCGAGCCATTTAGATCACAACCGATAAGCAATGATGCTAAAGGAGTCATTGAGCATGAAGAAGAAACGAGAATATTTAAAACAACCCCCCAAGGCTCAAAGCCCTGAATTGCCTAATTTAATGCCTTCGGCTCTTATGGGAGATGCGATGCCGGTCGGTTCTGTGATTGCTTTTGCAGGGGAGATACGTACTTCGGGGGATAGGCCTCATGAGACAAATTTACCTATGTTTAACTGGCTTAAGTGCGATGGATCTAGCTTAGAGATCAATCAGTATCCCGAGCTTTTCAGTGCTTTGGGCTATCGTTATGGCGGAAGTGGGCAAAAATTTAATTTACCAGATCTAAGGGGAGAGTTTTTAAGAGGCGTGGACGAGCGGGAGCGTCGCAAAGGGAGTTTAGATAACAGAGCAGGGGCGAGAAATGGTGAGAAAAATGGCGTAGGGTCAACTCAAGGTTTTGCCCTTGAAACGCATGTCCATAGTTATCAAAAGCCGAAAGAAGTTGTCCCTGTGATTGCTGAACCTGGTATCTCAACGACGCAAATGCCTTTGATGCCAGCAGATACCTTAGAACCTAAAAACTGCTCAGTCAGTCAGAATGAAACTCGCCCAGTAAATACGTTTGTCTATTGGTTAATCAAAACCAAACTCTAGCAAGCTATTTAAGAATCCCATAAGAATGTGCAGTTACTCTCTTACTTCAACGACGTTAACGGCAATTGATTTGCCAATCTAGTAAATAAGAGAGGCTTCTAATGCAAAACACACAATCTATTCGTTTGGTGAAAGCCCATCAGCATTCATCTCGAGTTATTCACTGTAATGCTTTTGATGAGGTATTACGCGAAGTGCCTGTCTCGGTCGCATTTTATTATAAAAAGAGCTTGAATGCAGGAGAGCTTAAGCTCGCATTAGAGGCAGTTCTTGAGTCGTTTGATCTCTTTGCTGGTAGGCTAAGTTATCTTGATGGTGACTTTTGTATTGATTGTCGCAACCAAGGAGTTAGTTTTTCTACCCAAGACCATGACTTTACAATGACTCAGCTGTTAAGAGATCAATTTGCAACTAAAAATAATGAGATATTATTCGATCTAATAAACCCTAAGACAGTGATTAAAAAACAAGAAGCCGTGTTAACCATTAAGGTGAATTATTTTGAAGATGGTGGTATGTGCCTAGGGAGCCTGCGATTAAGTCACCTCTTCTCAGTCTTTTCAGAAAAAGTATCACACAAGGCGTTACTTTGAAGTAATGTAAGTACCTTTCGAGAAGTGACAACACAGGGTGTTACTTTTTCTGAAAGACCCGAAGGGCGTGGTCTAAAAGCCCTATCTTTATGTTGAGAACCTTATCAATAGAATAACTATTAAGTTGCGCTCCTCGCCATAAATCTATGGGCTTTTATCCACACGCTGAGGCGGGAGGGCTTATTCGCAGGTTCCCTAGCTTTAATTTGGTATCATGCGATTGGCGATATGCAGACTTTTATGCGTGCTTGGTCGGATCAATTTTCTGGACGTAACTTTGTAACGCCTCTAGTCGTGCCAGATAGGCATCAGCACCTTGTTAAGCACCTACCTAGAAATAACAACCAATATGAAGCAGCTGTGCGTAAAATTGGGGTCGTAGAAGCCGTAAAACTAATTTACTACATGCAATGTAAGAGCAAGGCACAAAGATGGGTTCAGTTTTATTTTAGTGAGGATGAGCTCAATACTATGTACGAAAGCTATCGACTAAAATCAGACAGTTTTTTATCGGTTAATGATGTGTTGTCTGCCCATATTTTATCTGTATTTACTGATACGCTTCAGCATAAAGGCCAGATCAATCCAAGAGAAATGGATATGGCGATTAACTTTCGAAACCGAGCAGGATTAAATGAAAACTTAATGGGAAATATGGTATCTACGGTCAAGATGAGCCATAAACCTGGCGATTCAGCAGTACTGTTAGCTCAACGTATCCGTCATAAGGTGGATCACTTTGAAAGCGAGTATTTAGATTATCACGCTAGTCTAGATTATATTGAAAAGCATGGAGGAAGAGAGAAAATAGCTCAGTTTATTCCTGACTGACTTAATCCATATGGTAACTCTTTATTGCTAACAAGTTGGGCTAATTTTGGAGTATATGATATAGATTTTGGTATTGAGAAACCATTCTACTTTGCCACCATGGGACCGGCTCTGTTTCCTTGGATCACTAGCATTGTGGAAGGGCCAAATAATAAAGGTTTGAGTTATGTCGCCTTGATTCCTCAGAGCATTTCAGATGATATGATAAAACGTAATTTACTAGGTAAAATTAATCAGTTTAGAGATCCAAACGAAGTCATTCCCGAGCTTGTACAATCTCTTGTTATTTGCTGATGTACATAGAAGATATTGCCCCTTGTATAGCATGAAATATTCGTATCAGGCTTGACGCATATACAAGGGGCCATATTATTTCTTTTGTGTGTTTTTTAGCTGCTGGCCTAGGTTTTTCATTAGGGCCTGAATGTCTTGACGTGATTCTTTCACCTGATCTAATTGCTCGTTAATATGCTGGTTAATTTCTTGGTATAGGCTACTTAAATCGGCATTAATGTTCTCAACCATAGCACTAAGATCAGCAGCTAATTCAGGCATGTCTGAGGTCTCTGAATTTTGATCGGTGTCAGGTGTTTGTTCTGCATAGCGCCCTGTGTCTTGATCTGTGCTTATATTGGCATAACGATCGTTTTCATCTTTAGATATGTCTGATTGTGCCTGGGCTTGGTTGGTGTTTGATTCAGTCATTGTTATCTCCTAGATAGTATCTGATTAAGCTTTAATGTGATTATTAAATGTCTGTTTAGACTCGTCTCTTATCGCCTGTCGCCTGTCGTTTTACTTTTTCGATGAAACTTATGAGACGCTTGATTGAATGGGTAAATACAAGCCTGCTGTGATCAAAGCAGCAGTCAAAATGCCTAAAGTGATCAATAGGGCTCTTTTTTTGAACTTGGATGATCCCGTTAATTCTTTGTTTATTTCAGCTGACGTTTGCTCATCTTGTGACGCTGATGCCTTGTTTGTTTCTGGTGTGATTTGGCTGGTGGGCTTACTCGGATTAGGGCTGAAATGGTTTGTGTTATCGACCGCCGTTAATGTGTCATGCACCTGTTTCAGCGCTGCTGGATTTGGTTTTATTGGTGTGGTTTCTTTAGGCTCGGGAATAGGCGCAGTAACTGGTGAGCTGGCTCTGGCCTGCAATATTCTTGCGCAGGCGTTGGTTATTGATGTAGAAGACGCCATTTGAGCATTTTGCTGAGAGGTGATGGCATTTTGCATTCCTCTAGAAAGGGTGTCTGCAAAGATAGTATCAACCATAGCTAATGAGTATTCTTCACTGTCTGGTTTGACATTGTTGATCGGCTTGGCCTGATCTTGAGTATTATTTAACGAATCCATGATGAAGTCCTGTAATCTAAACAATTTGCCCGTATGTGATGTCAGTTATTTGCTATCTGTGACACTGGTATAAAGATCGATAAAATTGCTCTTAGAATCTTTTGCTTGTGAGTTGAGTTTATCCAGTGCTTCTAAATATTTAGGGTCGCCAGATTCAATAAAGTTAGCTAATGCAACTCCTGCAGCCGTGGATAACAAGGTGTTCATATCTCGCATAGTATTTGCCGCATCCTGAACTGCGAGAGCACCTGATTGAGCCAATGATTTGCCTGCAATAGAGTGCGTTTTATCTTGATTTGCTTTATTAGACATGAGGTTTTCCTTGTCCTTAAGATTAAGAAATAATGATTTTTAATTAGGTTTACGCTTAGCTCTTTTCACTCATTCAGAGTGAGAAAGTGTAAAAAAAACCAGATAAAGACATGCTCGGTTAGCCTTTATTGCTTAACCCAGCATGTCTTATTGCACAGCGAGTGACAGCCTAGCGACGCGGTGCTGCACCTTTATCTATGATTTGGCCAGATACTGTGCCTGTTACTGCATTACCTGTATTCATCAAAGCGTTAATGCCTTGAACGGTAGCAGCTTGCCACATGACATTTGCTTGTTGTTGACCTGTTGTCAGGTTTTGCGCACCAGCGGCTAAGGCTTGGCTAGTGGCTAGCATTAAGTTACCCATGGCAGTTGCTGGCGTATCACCTAGCACCTTGGTATTCACTTGAGTAACAGAATCTGTAATGGCTTCATTTACATAATTTGGCATGGTTTTATCCTTAAAAATTTATTTGAAATTAAGCGAATACCCAAATGTGGGTATTCGCGTGATCGAGCTTAACCTCGGTCAATAATGTTGCCTGTCACTGTGCCTGTTACAGCATTGCCAGTGTTCATCAGGGCATTGATGCCTTGAACTGTCGCTGCTTGATACATAACATTGGCTTGTTGCTGACCTGATACTAGGTTCTGAGCACCCGCAGCTAATGCTTGGCTAGTTGGCATCATCAGGTTACCCATTGCTGTTGCTGGGGTATCACCTAATACTTTTGTATTTACCTGAGTGACTGAATCAGTAATTGATCCATCTACTGAATTTGGCATGGAATGCTCCTTAATTTAAAAATGGCGAATTAACCGCGATCAATAATTTGACCAGATACAGTGCCTGTTACAGCATTACCTGTATTCATTAGAGCGTTGATGCCCTGTACCGTCGCTGCTTGCCACATCACGTTAGCCTGTTGTTGACCTGTTGTTAGGTTCTGCGCAGAAACACCCAGTGCCTGGCTTGTTGCTAGCATTAGGTTACCCATAGCAGTCGCTGGCGTATCACCTAGCACTTTAGTGTTAACCTGAGTGACAGAATCTGTGATGGCTTCATTTACATATCTTGGCATAACATATTTCCTTATTTATCAGTGGTTTAAGACTGGTTAGGATTAACCTTTGTCAATGATATTGCCAGTAACAGCACCTGTTACTGCATTACCTGTATTCATCAAGGCATTGATACCTTGCACTGTCGCAGCTTGGTACATTACATTTGCTTGCTGCTGTCCTGCTGTTAGGTTTTGTGCTGATGCAGCCAAGGCTTGGCTTGTCGGCATCATCAAGTTACCCATAGCGGTTGCTGGTGTATCACCCAATACCTTGGTATTTACTTGAGTGACTGAGTCTGTGATTGCTCCATTTACTGTATCTGGCATAGTAATTTCCTTTTTTAAATGATGTGTCTAAACGAAATGAATAGACGGTTTTGCTTACCCACGACCAATTATTTGGCCGGATACTGCGCCGGTAACAGCGTTACCAGTATTCATTAGGGCATTGATGCCCTGAACTGTTGCTGCTTGCCACATGACATTTGCTTGCTGCTGCCCAGTTGTTAGGTTCATGGCAGCAACGGCAAGTGATTGGCTAGTGGAAAGCATCAAGTTCCCCATAGCTGTTGCGGGGGCCATACCCAGGTTATTGGTATTTACCTGAGTAACTGAGTCTGTAATGCTTTCATTTACTTGGTTTGGCATTTGTCTTCTCCTTGCAATGATGGTTTTTTACTAATCAGTTAGGTTTTCTACAACGGCACCATTAACGGCAGTACTGGTTGTGTACATACCTGTACGGCCTTGGGTTCCAGATGCTTGTCTTGTGATATTGCCCTGCTGTTGATTAGCAACAGCATTGTGGGCAGCAATAGCAAGCGACTGGCTTGTTGCTGTGATTAAGTTTGCAGCAGCATTTGATGAGGTCAGCCCTATGGTAAGTAGGGTGGTTTGTGCAACTGCATCTTCAATGGCATCTTGGCTCATGGTGACGTCCTTTAATTTGATAACACTATGGTATTTTTAATATCTAAATGAGACTTGGCTAAACTAACTAAATAGTCGTTATAAACTCTCTTTTAATTTATTTTTATATTCCCTAGGTGTCATCTTCGTATATTTTTTAAATATCTTTTCGAAATGACTTAAATCTCCAAAGCCAACTTCTAAAGAGCTCGTTGTGATTTTCTTATGTGGATATTCTGCAAAGGATTTTTTGATTTTTTCTATGCGAAGCTCAGCTAAAATTTGTTTGAAAGTCTTTCCTAAATTTGATCGGAATAAAAAAGATAGATGAGATGGACTAACGTAAGAAAATTCAGAAAGATTTTGTAATGTGATTTCTTTATGGTAGTTTTCAGATAAATACATTAAGGATTTTGAAAGCCCATGATGCAAATTTTGAATTTGACTGAAATCTGAATTAAATAAATTTTCAATTAAAATTTTATGATTTATTGTTTCAATATCTTCGCTAAATATTTCGGGTGCTAATTTTTTAATATCTTCTGGTCTTATCTGGCTGCCTTTACTGAGTACGATTAAACGAATTCCCACTCTTTCGAGCTCAGAATAATTTTCTGGCCAATGGTGATTTTTCAGAATTGAAATGGCTTGTTCGGTAAAAAGTTTATTGCCGTCACTGTTTTCAGCAAGCAAAAAATTTAGGATGTAGGGGATGTCATTACGTCTGTCCTTCAAAGATGGCATCTTGATTTTTAAATAGTTAAATTCTCTGAGCAAGCTTTCTAAAAAGCGGTTGTTCTTTACTTCGTTAGCCAGGTTTTGACTACTTGAAATAATATAGCGAATATCTGTTTTATTGAGATTTTTTGATAAATTATTTATGTGGCTTTTTACACTAAGTAACTGAATTAACTGACCTTGTTGAGCTAATGGTAACCTCTCTATCTCACTGATGAAGAGGGTGCCTCCATTGAGTTTAGATAATAGGTTGAGCAACTGACTCTCAAAGTTTTCTGGATTAAGAGAGCTACAGTTGAGTTCATAAAAACTGTTTCCACGTCTTTCACTGCTGTAGTGAATAGCGCTTGCTACAGCTTGTTTTTCACAACCTGAGTAGCCTTCAACAATGACTGGATGTTTGGATTTAGAAGCCAGTTTGATAAAGTTTTCTATATCTAAAATATGATCACTAGAACCAATTAATGCCTGCCCTTTACCTAGATGAAAGCGAGAAATTTGGTTAGTGATATGTCGACTAACCAATAAATCAACTTTTTCAAAAACTTCATTGAGTAGTGAATTTTCAAGATAGGTTTCATGAAAGTCAATATAACCAATAGGTTTCTTGTTATAATAAAAAGAATGTTTGTTTTGAACATCGCCATTAATATTGAAAGAGGTTTGACCAAAATGTACGGTTGCTTTTTTTAATGCTGACTCACCAAGTTTTTTATAAATTATTGACTCTAATATTTGTTTTTCATGTTTTCCTATTAACTCTTGGATATTTAATCGGTCCATCTCATACTCCATTTGATATCAGTTCCGGATATCAATAAAAAATTAATCAATGTTTAAATGATTCGCTAAAATCTATCCGGTGTGAATTTTTAATACAGCGTATAAATATGCGCTGTTGTTAAATTGGCGAAATCAGTGGAAAACTGGTTTAAATCGATTTTTATTTTATTTGGTTTATATTTTTTATTATTAGATCATATAAAACTGAGCCTGACTCACATTATCCTATGGAGAAAAAAATAAAGTTATTTTCTTTAAAATTTGGAAAGTTAAAGTAAAACTCTGAATTTATGTGACTTAGCTTGCGGGAGATCATTAAATGAATAGGTCTATGCCACTCCCTTGCAGCTTCCTTAAAAAGGTAAGCATAAAGAAAGTAAATATCAGGTTTAATAGATAGGGAATTCAGTAGGGAAAGTGCGTATGATTGACTTTTTTTATACGAGTTTGAACATGCAGCAGAATAACCCCCTTCATGGTATTAAATTAGAGCAAATGATTATCGCGTTAGAGGAGAATCTAGGCTGGCGTGAAATGGGGATTCGTATTCCCATTAATTGTTTTAGAGTGGATCCTAGTGTGAAATCAAGTTTGAAGTTTTTAAGGCGAACACCTTGGGCAAGAGAAAAAGTAGAAACACTTTATCTTGAAATTATAGTGGGTGAATAATGCTAGTTTTGCCATTTAGAATGGCTAAGTGGTGTTACCAAAGGGCTGAAATACTTAGGGCACCATAACTGGAATCTTCAGCTTGAGTTCTAAAGGTTTTACTAGATTCTTGATATGACAGCATGATACTCCAAGACTGAAACCCGATAGTGAGGCCCAATACGCTGAATAGTCTGTCATTGATAATGTCGACTGAGTGACTATCGGTAAAGGTATTACCGTCTAGTGTAATATCGTTATAAACGTAGGACTTTGCGCGACTTGCAAATATTTGCCAGTGGGCGGATCTGCCAGCGAGATAGTTTGGGCTACGCACAGGAAATGATGAAAAGTTAGGGTATGTTTGGTCTAGGCTATGACCGATACGCACTGAAATTCCAGCCTCTGCCCCGCTACTTAAATTACCTGCGCCAATAGAAGCAAAGGTAAGGAAGTCCATACCAAAGCTTGGGTTAAGCTCAAGTTCAAATGCCCGAAATAAAACTTCTCTTTCTACTCTAAATACGGGCTCATTACGTAGTTGGTTATCCCAACCTTGCGGCTCATCTGACCCTGTTGCACCATGAATGCCTGCTTGAACGTCTTCGGCAAAAGTTGCTGGCCCGACTAGTCCAAGGCTAAAGGCCCAACGATCAGAAACCGTATCGTCAAAGGATATGAGGGTTGCATCCCAAATGAGAAGGCCTGCATAGGGTCTATCATCTGTGATTAAATTTTCTTGGGTAATATCTTCTGGGGTAAACATAACTTGACCAATGCGATAGGAAGTGCCACGACGTTTACCAGATTGTGTTGCAAAATCGCTGCCTTCTATAAGCCAGAATATTGGTGCTGGAGTATCTTCTCGTTTGAATCGACTGCCTAAGGGCGCGGCGTAATTAATGCCTATGCCATTGGTATATTGACCGTCACTATTGGAAAACATGTCATTTTCCCAAGTTAAGGTGACCATACTATCTGCCGCTATGGCGATATGAGTAAAGCTACTCATCAATAAGGCTAAACAGTATTTCTTTAGTGGGAGTATGACCTTTAGGTCTTTAACTTGCTTGTGTAAGTGAGTTAAAAAATCTTGCATAAATTATACTTAGCAGGCTCTTTCTGAATCGATTTAAAATTTAGAATATCAGTATCTTGGCTATCCTGTCTAAACTTATATCAGAAACTGTTAATTTAGCCTAGGGCATAGGGGCAGTCATTTTTAACTCCCCCAATCTAAGTCAAATTAAGCTTGTTTATCTAATTCAAGCAAGTTTTTAGCAACCGCTTCGGCAACCTTAATACCATCAATAGCAGCGGAAAGAATGCCACCAGCATAGCCTGCGCCTTCGCCTGCAGGATAAAGTCCTAAGGTATTCATGCTTTGGTAGCTAGCATCACGACGAATACAAACAGGAGAAGAAGTACGAGTCTCTACCCCTGTTAGAATCGCATCTGACATAGAAAAGCCTTTAATTTTACGCTCAAATGCAGGAATCGCTTCTCTGATTGCTGCAACGGCAAAATCAGGTAAGGCTTTACTTAAATCACCTAGCTTAATGCCGGGTTTGTATGATGGTGTGACACTTCTTATCTCAGTTGAAGGGATGTCTTTTAAGAAGTCACCGACAAGTTGTGCTGGAGCGTGGTAGTTCTCTCCACCTAATGTGTAGGCTAGAGATTCTAATTCTCTTTGTAGGTCGATACCGGCTAGAACACTTTCTGGGTAATCTTTTTCTGGGTCTATTCCTACAACAATCGCCGAGTTGGCATTGCGTTCATTACGTGAGTATTGAGACATGCCGTTTGTGACGACGCGTTTTTCTTCTGAGGTTGCCGCGACAACTGTGCCACCTGGGCACATACAAAAGCTATAAACACTTCGGCCATTTTTACAGTGATGGACAAGCTTATAATCTGCTGCTCCAAGAATAGGGTGGCCTGCATTATCACCAAATCTTGCATCATCAATCACAGATTGAGGGTGCTCGATACGGTAGCCAATAGAGAAAGGTTTGGCTTCCATATAGATGCCTTCTTTCTCTAGCATACTAAAGGTGTCTCTCGCACTGTGACCTATGGCTAAAATAATATGGTGAGAAGTTAAGGTCTCACCAGAAGCTAATGTGATACCGGTAATTCTACCTTGCTTATCATCATTAGTTTGTTCGCGGATAAGTGACTCTACTTTTTCACCGAAACGAATTTCACCGCCTAACTCTATAATTTCAGCACGCATTTTCTCCACCATGGTAACTAGCTTAAATGTACCTATATGGGGTTTGCTGACATACATGATTTCTTCTGGTGCGCCGGCTTTTACGAACTCAGTAAGTACTTTACGGCTCAAGAAACGCTTATCTTTTACCTGGCTGTAGAGTTTGCCATCAGAGAAAGTGCCTGCGCCGCCTTCGCCAAATTGAACGTTGGACTCGGTGTTTAATTTCTCTTTACGCCACAGACCCCAGGTATCTTTTGTTCTTTGTCTAACATCTTGCCCACGTTCAATGACAATAGGTTTAAGCCCCATTTGAGCAAGTAATAATGCAGACAGCATACCGCAAGGGCCAAATCCAATGATAATGGGTCTATGTTGAGAGTCATTAGGGAAACTAGCCTCGGCTTGACCAACAAAATGATAGTCAGTATTGGGTGTTTCTTTTACTGAATTAGAGTCACTGAATTGAGCTAGCACATTTGACTCAAGCTTTTCATCCAGGCTCACATCAAGTTGGTAAACAAGCTGAATGTCCTTCTTTTTACGAGCATCATAACCTCGTTTGAAAATGCTAAAGCTATCTAATTGCGACTCTTCAATAGACAAAAGAGTGGTAATAGCTTTCGATAAATCTTCTTGAGTGTGGTTTAGGGGCAGCTTAAGTTCAGTAATTCGTAACATAGGGGATTAACGTATCTTATGTAATAGCTTGTTTGATTAATTTAAGAACTAATCAAACAAGGGATCAATGGAAATTATGGGCGAGTTTAACATGGGGGAAAGCTGACTCATATTAAAAAACTGCATACTTAATCGCAGTTTCTTTAATTAAGATGCCTTGGTTATTTCTCGAAAATAGCCAGTAACTCAGTAAGCTTGTTGTCTAATTCTTTTTTCTGAGTATCACTCATACCTGACAGCATGTTTTCCATATTATCAACATGGGCAGTGGCCGTTTTATTGATAATATCAAAACCTGTTTGACTCAATTTGACCAGTTGGCTACGAGCATCGTCCGGATTTGGCAACCTTTCAATTAAGCCTCTTGCTTCTAATCGCTTCATTCTGTGAGTCATGGTACCTGAGGTAATCATCATAATAGAGAATAATTCAGTTGGCGCTAGCGTATATGGTGCGCCTGAACGTCTTAGAGTCGCTAAAACATCAAACTCCCAATAATTTAAATCAAACTTAGCAAAGGTGTTATCAAGCCTATCTGTCATGAAGGTGGAGCAACGCTTTAAGCGGCCGAAAATTCCCATGGCTTCTAAGTTTAGGTCGGGTCTTTCTGCTCGCCATTGACGTTTAATTGCATCTACCGCATCCCCATTTTTTGTGTCATTTTCGTTCATTGTTGCGCCTTTCCTTAATCTAAGTGAAGAGTGATAAGGCTAAAAAATCGACCAATTTAGCAATATTCATTAATGACTAATTTCTCTGAAATTTACCTTGAAGTCAAGATAAAACCCTGCCAATCTAAAAAGTATCTTAAGTTCAAGATACTTTTGAACGTTTAAATAAATTTCTAGACGAGGATTATACCAATGAAGGATCAAGCCTTTGGCAACATAGCGTTGACCGCATTAGCCCCTATTATGTGGGGGACAACCTATTTAGTCGCGAGTGAGCTTTTACCACAAGATAGGCCTTTTAGCGCGGCGTTAATTAGAGCATTACCCGCTGGTATTATTCTTATTTTATGGAGTTATTTCTTTCTCCCACGTGTGAAATTAAATCTAAAGCAATGGCTACAATTATCCCTTTTATCTGGCCTTAATATTGGTATTTTTCAAGCTTTATTGTTTGTCGCTGCCTATCGGTTACCGGGAGGAATTGCGGCAGTAGTAGGTGCGATTCAACCGCTTTTAATGATGCTAATAGTCTGGTTTTTTGAACATAAAAAACCTCAACTTAAAGTTGTTCTGATGGCTGCTTTTTCTGTATTAGGAATGAGTTTTCTTTTTGTTTCACCTCAAACCCAATGGGACAGCATAGGTCTAATGGCGGCTTTTGCTGGTACTGTTTGCTTAGGTTTTGGTACTTATCTAGCGAGACGTTGGAATAACGGCATGTCAGTAATAAGTTTTACTGGCTGGCAACTAGGACTAGGGGGCATAATTTTATTGCCTTTAGCATTTGTTTTTGAAGGGGCATTACCCACTTTAACTTTGAATAATTATTTGGGATATGGCTATTTGTCTATTTTTGGAGCCTTGCTGGCTTACAGCCTTTGGTTTAGAGGGATAGCTAAACTTTCTTCTGTTTCTGTTTCGTCTTTAAGTTTGCTTAGCCCTGTTACGGCAATCATGGTGGGGTGGGCTGTATTAGAACAAGCTCTTACATTACGAGAAAGTATTGCCATTCTTATTGTATTAGGCTCGGTATTGATGCTTCAACGTTGGTTGAATCCTGCATTATCGAAGCAAACAGAGTCAGTAAAGATAAATACCTCTGACAATACTAAAGAACCTTTCATAAGTGTGTCAGATGCAAAAAAATGCGTATCTTAAAGCTAAAGCAACCGCTTAAACCGAGTATCAGCCTAAGCTATTTGGTTAAAGGGAAAACGAGCTTACTTGTGATGTTTTTTCGTTGGAATACGTAAAAGAGAGCTGGCCTTAAAAGTTAGGTAAACTTACAGAAGAAGGGTATCTACTCTTTTAAGGCTAATGTGTTGACTGGACTTTAAGCGTCTTCGCTTTATTTCTCCTCATTGAGAGGCGTGCTATTTTCAATAGTGTCAGACGTGTTTGAGTTTTCTTCTGCTTCTAACTTTTCTCTGTCTGCTTTACTAATGTATTTAGGCTTTTTATTTAAATTGTTATGACGATTAGACATCTTTTCTTTCTTGGTTAAGATGCTTTTAATCTTTTTACGACGATTCATGATAAAGCCTTTAGTTAAATGTATGACAAAGCTAACACTAGCAAAAACAAGACGAAAAAAAAGCCCTGATAGGTTATCAGGGCTTTTTTTAAACCATGATTTTTAATGTCGTAACATCAAAAATAAAATGGTACCAGTAGGCGGACTCGAACCGCCACGCCTTTCGGCAACGGATTTTGAATCCGTCGTGTCTACCAATTCCACCACACTGGCATGGAAACTGTGGCTGCGTATTATGTTGATTTTTTAGAAGGCGTCAACCTTTTTTATAAGCTTTTTTAATAAATATCTGTTTTGAACCTGTTTTCATGACTTTTTATGTCCACCGCTAAAATAAAAAATCTAATAATCCCCTGTAAGAACATACCTTTTTAACGCAAATTTCGATAAAATGCCGAGTCTTTTTGACTTACTCTATTAATGACTTCCCTAGGCTTGTTGCGAATGCGTGTTTCTGATTACCACTTTGATTTACCTGACTCTTTAATTGCTACTTATCCTATGCCTGAACGAACTGGCAGCCGTTTGTTATCTCTTGATGGTCCAACAGGGGCTTTGTCGCATTTAGACTTTCGTGATGTTCTTGGGTTGGTCAATCCTGGCGATCTGATGGTCTTTAATAATACCCGTGTTATTCAAGCACGTATGTTTGGTCAAAAGGAATCAGGCGGTAAGCTAGAAATTTTAGTTGAGCGTCTTTTAGATGAACACAGTGTTCTAGCCCATGTTAAATGCAGTAAATCACCTAAGCCCGGTAGTAAAATCACTTTAGGGACAGATCAAGATAAAACGTATCAAGCTGTCATGGTAAAGCGCCATGATACCTTGTTTGAGCTTTGTTTCGATGATTATGTATTGGATGTATTAGAAGAGGCTGGCCACATGCCATTGCCTCCTTACATTGAACGCCCTGATGAGAACTCTGATAAAGAACGTTATCAAACGGTTTATAATGAAAAGCCTGGTGCTGTTGCAGCACCAACTGCAGGCTTACATTTTGATGAAGCATTATTAGAGGCTCTTAGAGAAAAAGGAGTCGAAACGGCTTTTGTTACCTTGCATGTGGGAGCCGGCACTTTTCAACCTGTACGAGTAGAAACCCTTGAAGAGCATGAAATGCATGCTGAATATGTTGAGGTCGAACAAAGCGTCGTTGATAAGGTTGCTCAAACAAAAGCACAAGGCGGACGAGTTATTGCTGTTGGTAGTACCAGCATGCGAAGCCTAGAGTCAGCCAGCCAATCTGGTCAATTAGAAGAGATGAAAGGTGATACCAGCATCTTTATTTTCCCAGGTTACGAATTTAAAACAGTTGACGCCATGGTGACAAATTTCCACTTGCCCGAGTCAACTCTCATTATGTTAATTAGTGCTTTTGCAGGGTACAAGCATGTAATGAATGCTTACCAATGCGCAATTGACAATGAGTACCGATTTTTCAGTTATGGCGATGCCATGTTTATAAGCCGCAACCCGGGTGCAACTGGGCCAGCGAATGAGGAAAATGTGTAATGACAGATAAACGTCCAGAGTGTTTTATGGACTTTGAAGTAGCTGCTACTTCAGGGAAAGCACGTCGTGCTACCTTAACCTTCCCACGTGGTAAAGTTGAAACACCTGCCTTTATGCCTGTAGGTACTTACGGCACAGTAAAAGGCATGTTGACTAAAGATATTGAAGAGATTGGCGCAGATATTATTTTAGGTAATACTTTTCACCTTTGGCTTCGTCCTGGTACTGAAGTGATTAAAGCGCACGGTGACTTACATGATTTCACCCAATGGAAAAAGCCGATCTTAACTGATTCTGGTGGTTTCCAAGTCTTTTCTCTGGGTGCTATGCGTAAAATTACAGAGGAAGGGGTTAGCTTTCAATCGCCTGTAAACGGTTCAAAGGTTTTCATGAGTCCTGAGATCTCTATGCAGGTTCAGCGTGATCTTGGTTCTGACATCGTTATGATCTTTGATGAATGTACGCCTTACCCAGCAACGCCAGAGCGTGCAGCAGATTCTATGCGAATGAGTCTTCGTTGGGCAGAACGTTCTAAAGCTGAACATGGCGATAGCCCATCTGCGTTGTTTGGAATTATCCAAGGTTCTATGTATGAAAACCTGCGTGATGAGTCTTTAGAGGGTCTTGTTGATATTAGTTTTGATGGTTATGCCATCGGTGGTTTATCTGTTGGTGAGCCTAAGCATGAAATGACCAAAGTGCTTGATTATATTACACCGAAAATGCCTGATGATAAGCCTAGATATCTCATGGGTGTCGGCAAGCCAGAGGACCTTGTTGAAGGTGTTCGTCGTGGTGTTGATATGTTTGATTGTGTTATGCCAACACGTAATGCACGTAATGGTCATTTGTTTACATCTGAGGGTGTGGTCAAGATTCGTAACGCAAAACATAGGCATGATGTGTCGCCTTTAGATAAAGAATGTGACTGTTACACTTGTAAAAACTTTTCTCGGTCTTATCTACATCATTTAGATAAGTGTCAAGAGATGGTTGGTGCGCAACTAAATACCATTCATAATCTTCGTTATTATCAAACACTTATGGCTGGTTTGCGTCTAGCGTTAGAAGAAGGTAGATTTGACGCCTTTGTTGATGAGTTTTATGCCAAGCGTGGTGTAGAAACGCCGCCTTTGGTCGCGGAAAAAGCAGTTGAATCTTAATTGACGCTGTTAAAGAAAATGTACAGATAAGAAATGCAATAATAATTTTATAACCATTGGAGACAGAAAGAATGATCTCATTGATCTCAGCTGCCCATGCAGAAGGTGCTGGTGCACCAGCGGATGCAGGTATTTTAAACCTAGTACTACTAGTTGGTTTTGTACTAATTTTTTACTTTTTAATGTGGCGCCCACAAGCAAAACGTCAAAAAGAGCATAAAAGCTTGATGTCATCCCTAGCGAAAGGCTCTGAAGTGTTAACCAATGGCGGCATGCTAGGTAAAGTTACTAAAGTAAACGACAACTATGTTGTTCTTGAAGTAGCTGAAGGTGTTGAATTGAACTTCCAAAAAGCCTCTGTTGCGGCTGTGCTACCTAAGGGTACACTGAAGTCAATTTAATAACTTGAAAAGCGCCGAAAGGCGCTTTTCTTATTCTGATAACTACAAGTGTTTATAAAACACGATGAACCAAAGGATGTTTCATGCTTAACAAGTATCCCTTGTGGAAGTATTTGCTGATTCTTTTTGTATTAGCGCTTGGGCTACTGTATGCCTTGCCAAATCTTTACCCTGATGATCCTGCTCTTCAGCTTTCCACACAAAAAGCGACAGTTAGCATTGATGAAAGTGTTATCAAAAAAGCAGAGAGAGCTTTAACTAAAGCCAACATAGAATTTAAAGCGTCAGAGTTGACATCTAATGGTGCAACTTTACGTTTCAATAGCGGTATTGATCAATTAGCAGCGAAACCTGTTGTAGCTGCTGCATTGGGTGAAAATTATGTCACTGCCTTAAACCTTGTGCCGACAACGCCTGATTGGCTTGCTGCTTTTGGTGCAGGACCAGCTAAATTAGGTTTAGACCTTCGTGGTGGTGTTCACTTCTTGCTTGAAGTAGATACGCCTGCTGCTCTCGCTCAACGTATGGTAGTTGCTTCTGCTGAAATGAAAACGTTACTACGCCAGCAAAAAGTGAGATATCGCAAGGTAAATGTTGATGCCGGCGTGCTTAAAATTCGTTTCCTACAGGAGGCTTTTTTAACGCGTGCAGAAACACTTTTAAGTGAAGAATTTCCTGAGTACATTTATTCCACACAGTCACAAGATGGTGAATTTTACTTAACTGCAAGTTATTCTGAATCGGCTAAAGCTGAAATAGAAGCTTATGCTTTGCAGCAGAACTTAACCACACTGAGAAACCGTGTTAACGAACTAGGTGTGGCTGAGCCGTTAGTGCAGCGTCAAGGTAGTAACCGTATTGTGGTTGAATTGCCTGGTGTACAAGATACCGCTGCAGCTAAGCGTATCATAGGAGCGACAGCTAACCTTGAATTCCATTTGGAAGCGCCACTTGAAGCGGATGATGTTGAAGTTCTTACCTTTAGGGATGGTAGTGGTCGTACTGCACGTTTAGAGCGTGATTTGATTATTACTGGCGACAGTGTTTCTGACGCTAGCTCATCTTTTGATGAGAACGGCATGCCACAAGTCAATATCAGCCTTGATACTAAGGGTGGTAAGCAAATGGCAAAAGTGACTCGTACAGCAGTCGGTCGTAATATGGCCGTTGTTTTTATTGAGCATAAATCCCGTTCTCGTTTTGTAGAGGATGAAAATGGTAAAGCTCAAGAGGTTCGTCAGTCATACAGCGAAAAAGGTATTATCTCTTTAGCAACTATTCAAACTACTCTAGGTAACGCTTTTCGTATTACTGGTTTGGATAGCTCACGTGAATCATCTGAGTTAGCGTTATTGTTACGTGCTGGTGCGCTTGCTGCTCCAATTTACTTTGTAGAAGAAAGAACAGTTGGACCAAGCTTAGGTGAAGAAAACATTCGATTGGGTGTTGTTTCTGCTCAAATCGGTTTGTTAGTGGTTATGCTATTTATGTTGGTTTACTACCGTGTATTCGGTGTGTTTGCCAATGTTTCTCTAGCCATTAATATTATTTTGCTTATGGCGTGTATGTCTTTGTTGGGCGCAACATTAACCTTGCCTGGTATTGCAGGTATTGTTTTGACCATGGGTATGGCCGTCGACGCAAACGTCTTGATATTCTCTCGGATTAAAGAGGAGTTGGCTGCTGGTTTGCCTACTCAACAAGCTATTTACTCAGGCTTTAACCGTGCGTTTACAACAATTCTTGATGCTAACATCACAACCTTGTTAGTTGCGGTTATCTTGTTTGCAGTGGGTACTGGTTCTGTGAAGGGATTTGCAGTGACACTTTCTTTGGGAATTATAACCTCCATGTTTACGGCGATTATCGTTACTAGAGCTCAGGCGAACTTGGTTTATGGTGGTCGTAAAGACGCCCGTTTATCGATATAGGAAACAAGACGATGAAAACATCTAATATCCCTTTTATGGGAATGCGAAAGCCTGTTGCCTTGCTGTCTATTATCTTGGTAGTGGTTTCTTTAATTTCGTTGGCAGTGAAAGGTCTAGAGTTTGGTTTAGACTTTACTGGCGGAACTTTGATTGAGGTTGGCTATCAAGTTGCTCCTGAGCTTGATCAGATCCGATCTTTACTTGCTGAAAATCAATACAATGATGTTGTGGTTCAGACCTTCGGTGCCAATACGGATATCGTTGTGCGTATGGCAAATGTCTATACGCCAACTTTAGGTGATGAAGTGCTTGCTGTATTGCGTTCTGATACAGCGAGTGTTGAGTTGCTAAGATCTGAGTTTGTTGGTGCTCAAGTAGGTGAAGAGTTAAGAGAGCAGGGTGGCCTAGGCATGTTATTAGCTTTGGCTATTGTTATGCTATATGTTGCTGTTCGCTTCCAATTCAAGTTCTCTGTGGCTTCTGTTGCGGCACTTGCGCATGATGTCATAATTACCTTGGGTATTTTCTCTATTCTCGGTTTTGAGTTTGACTTAACAGTGCTGGCAGCTTTGCTTGCAGTTATTGGTTACTCTTTGAATGATACGATTGTTGTTTGTGACCGTATTCGAGAAAACTTCCGTATTATGCGTGAAGTTGAGCCAGTTGATTTGATTAACGAATCCATTAATCAAACGCTAGGTCGTACTTTGATTACCTCTTTAACAACTATTTTTGTGTTGTTAGTGCTTTTCTTCTTTGGTGGTGAGGCGATTCACAACTTTGCTTTTGCATTGTTGATTGGTGTCGTGATTGGTACTTATTCTTCTGTTTTTGTTGCTGCGAATCTATTGCTTGCACAAAAAATTGAAAGAGAAGACCTTATTCCAACACCTAAGGAAGAGTTTGAGGATGAAATGCCTTAGTTTTTAATAAGGTGTTTTATGACTTAATCAAAAAAGCCACATCATTTCGATGTGGCTTTTTGGTTAAACGACAGGCACTTTAAGTTCACTTTAGATTTTGAAGAAGCTCGTTTCTCTATCAAGTTTAATAACGAGTTTGTTGAGTTCGCTACTCGATTCAGCAATTACATTGGTTGCATCGCCTGTTTTATAGACTCCGTTATTTAAGTTTTCGACGTTATCTAGAATGATGTCTATCATCTTAGTTTGCTCTTTGGTTGATGTGGCAATTTGTAAGCTGAGAGTATTAATTTGGCTGATTTGTTCAGTAATGACCTCATTGATGTCTGTGGCTTCTTTTGCGTGACTCTGCACTTCATTAGCTCTTGAAACACTCTTTGCCATTACTTCAACAGAAGAGTTTGCCCCAGATATGATGTTTTTTATCATGTCATCAATTTGTTTGGTTGAGTCTTGAGTTCTCTGGGCAAGTTGTCTGACCTCATCTGCAACCACAGCAAAGCCTCTGCCTTGTTCACCTGCGCGTGCTGCCTCAATGGCGGCATTTAAGGCAAGTAAGTTAGTTTGTTCGGCAATTTCTTTAATTACATCCAGTACACTGCTTACTTGGTCAAAATCGCTCCTTACTTGCTGTACTGTTTTTTCAGAAAGTTGAATTTGTTCTGTCATAGATAATATTGAATGGTAGGTTTTATCTAGGGCTGAGCTACCTTCTAACACTTTGCCTTGTATTTCATTTAAAGCACTTGATGTGTTTGATGTGTTCTCGGCAACCTCATTCACTGTGGCGCCCATTTGAGTCATTGAGGTGGTAAATTGTTCTGCAATGTCTTTTTGCTCTTGAACAGTGTTGCTGGTTTCTTTTGTGATCTCTTCTAGTTGTTCTGATGTAGTGGTCTCTTCTTTTGCAACACTTGATATATTATTAACCATGGTTCGTAAATTACTGATCATTTGCTGCATTGAATTCTGAAGCTTACCAACTTCGTCAGATGTTTTGACATCGATTTCTGATCTTAGATCGCCATTTGCAATTAAGTTTGCAACGTCAGAAATATCTGAAATAGGTTGGGCAATTCGCTTGGCCACAAGTATTCCAACACCGGCGATTATGATGCCTGCGATTATCATAGTAACTATCATGAAGTAAGTGTTTTGTCTGATAGATATGAAGGCTTCGGCCTCGTCTATTTCAGATAGTATTGCCCATTTAAATTCTTTAAAATCGATATGGTCATAAGATGACAGTACAGGGTGACCATTGTAGTCAATGATGATATCTGTACCTTGGGTGCCATCTAACGCTCTTTTAGTGGCGAGGGTGTTTACGCCGTTTTCTTCTACTGTGCCAACAAAGCTTTGTTTGACGCTATGTCCTTCTGGGTCAAGAAATGAGTTGCTTCGCATTCTAAGGTCTTCACCTACAAGATAGCTTTCTCCTGTCTCCCCCATGCCAACACGGGTTTTCATGATATTGCCAATACCTTCTAACGGAAGTTGTAGGGCAATGTATAGCGAAACGTCTTTGTTATTGTTTAGTAGTGGTTGTGCTATAAATGCTGAAGGGTTGCCTTGACTGGGGGCGTAAGGTGAGAAGTCAGCCATGCTATAAATTTTGCTCTGACTTACATTTCTAATGAGTTGCCCTAGGCCACTATCTGAATATTTTCCGTTAATGATGTTGGTGTGGTAATCAGCCTCTTTGGTGACTGTGTAAAAGATGTAGCCATCTGGATTAATAAGAAATAAATCGTAATAACCGTATTTTTCGATATAACTTTTGTAAAAATCAACACCGTCTGATGTTTGTGGGTTAAGGGCTTCTGTGACATCAACTTCAGAAATTATAGCCCATCTAATTCCTTCGCCAACATCAATATAGTCCCAACTGCTAATAACAGGATTATTGTTGTAATCCATAATAACGGCAGTATCTTTCTTGCCTTGAAGTGCTTCTTTTGCTGCTCTTGTTGTTATCTTGTTTTGCCCTTTAAAAGATGCTTTAACCGAAAATTTCTCGGGGTTTAAATGTGAGTCTGAGCGCATTAGATTGTCTTGTCCAACCAGATAAGATTCGCCAGTTTCTCCCATGCCTGTTCTATGGCCTAGTATTTCATTGATATGTTCAAGAGGTTGCTGATAAGCGATATAGCCAATACGTTTTCCATTTTTTTCAACGGCTTGGACTGCAAAGGCTGCTGGGTTGTTATTACTTGGGCCATAGGGAAAGAAGTCTGCCAAATGGATATTACTGTCGCTACTGTCTTTTGCTTTTTTATAGGCTTTGTAAAAAGAGCTATTTTTTAAATCTTTCTCAAGGTTTTTTCTGAGGTCGCTTTCTCGAGTGGCTGAATAAACAATATCACCTTTCAAGCTTACTAAAAAAAAGTCATACCAGCCAAAATAGGTGAGTAATTGTTTGAACTCTGTGTCATGAGTATTAAGTAATGGAGTCCACATGCTTTTAAACTTAAAAGTGGTGACCATTTCTTCAAGAGCGTGTTTTACATGTTCTTGAGAGGCTAGCAGGTTCAACTGAGCGTAATTGTTATGCAGGTAATTTGTTAGCTCTGATTTTTTTAAGTCTTGAACGGCTGATAGTTTCTGGAAAGATTGATTGCGTAATGTATCTGCAATATTTACCAGAACACCCATGTCGCTCTCTCTCTCGTGAAAGTAAGTCTCTATGGTTTCTTTTTTGATTTGATTGATGGAACTTAATTGGTTGTAAACTTTTTCTTGTACATCACTTGTATTGTTCTGAGTTGATATAAAGCTAATGATTATTATTGGTAATAAGCCAATAAGTACAAACATGAGGGTGAATTTCGCTTTTAAATTAAGCGATTTGAATAGCTGCATATAAGCCTCGCAAAAAATATCGGATACTAAAAACCCAAGTATGAGTTATATATAATCAATGATTAATGAATAGTAACGAAAGCTTTGCTTGTACATATAGGCAGTGTAAAAAAAGAGTGTAAAATTGTTGCGGGATGTTTTTTTTATGAGTGGGCACCCATTATATTTAATAGATGCCCCAAAGAATTAAATGTTTATTGACCCAAATGGCATACCCATACGAGTAGGTGTAGTTGCTTCTAAATGTTCTTCCCAATTATTTGCGTCAGCGCCGAATAATACGATTGCAGTGGAGCCAAGTTTAAAGCGGCCCATTTCTTCGCCTTTTTTCAACTCTACTTGATTAAGTTTGTCGTAATCCCAAGTGACAACATTTTTATTAAAAGGCGTTACTTGACCTGCCCAAACGGTTTCTATGCTGGCAACAATCATAGCGCCAACCAGAATTACTGCCATAGGGCCTACCGCCGTTTCGAATATACATACCGTTCGCTCGTTTCTAGCGAACACATTTGGTATTTGCTCAGCAGTCACTTTATTTACCGAAAAAAGTTTGCCTGGAATGTGAATCATTTTAGTCAGTTTGCCGTCAATTGGCATATGAACTCTATGGTAATCCTTAGGTGAAAGATAAACGGTGGCAAACTTACCGCCAATAAAGCGATTTGATAATTCTGCGTCACCACCTAGTAAACTAGTTAAGCTATAGGTGTGTCCTTTTGCTTGCATAAGTGTGCCATACTCAATATCACCAAGTTGGCTTATTGCGCCGTCTGCAGGGCATGCGATAGCTTTTTCATCGGATGCAATAGGTCTTAATTCAGGTTTAATGGCGCGTGTGAAAAATGCATTAAAGTTCTTATAGGATTGAGGGTTTGGATCAATTGCTTCATTCATATCGACTTGATATTTTTTGATGAAATTTTGAATGAATGTATCTTTAACCCAAGTGTTCTCGCATTCAGCAAGACGGCCAATTAAGCGAGATAATGTCTTTTGAGTGGTTAGATGTTGTGCTAAGGCAAAGATTTGATCTCTGTTCACTGGGTTATCCTTTTACTTTCAGGGTGTTTAATTATTTAGGCTATTAAAAGCGTTTGCTAAGAATGCTTGAGATTCGTTTGGCATTAATAAAGTCATTTTCAGAAAAATCCGAATTGCTGCCTATCCATATAATCTTCCAGCTAGATGGTCCGCTCTTAAAAGACGTTAATATTAGGTTTTTATTTTCAGTTAATTCTGGGGTCAGTGTGTCAGGTAAATATTTAATGATTTGATTTAATTTTTTCTCATCAAACAATACTGCGCTTGGTTTTTTTAATAACTTCTCAAAAACCTTGTTTGTATGATCCCATCCTGTTTGTTTTAAACGGGTTAAATCAAAGCCATATTGTAAGCTGATTTTAAGTTTGTTTAGTCCGTTATCAAAATTGAGAATGAGTGTTTGACTTGCGGGTTTCATTAATTTTTTGATGACTTTAATGCTCATTATTAAGCATTCTTTATCCGTTGCCTTGTCTGATTTTGATAATTTTTGCAATGCGGTAAGAGGTGTCTCTTTTTGTGCTTTTACAGGTGCTTTAGTTTTTTGATAAAGATTTGGTGATAGGAGGAATTTTGCTAAAGGTACCTTGTATGGGCTTGGAAAAAGTTTGGCTGACTCAGCGCATGCAGCATGTGCTGCTTTAATGCTTTTAGCTTGCTTGCAATGTAGAGCGGCTGAAATCACTTTGTAATAATTTTCTAGGCCTTTGCTGTCCCAGCCTGATTGGTTAGCAATGTGGGCGGTTTTACTTGCGCACACAGCGAAGAGAAGTGAGTGGTTTGCAAGGAAGTTTAGGCGTCTATCATCTGGATCAACAGGTACATTTTCTGGATCACGAGTAAGGTCAGCAAGTGCTTTGAGTTCTTTGCCTGTCGGTGTGTTTTCAGTCTTGAATGAATCTATTATGATGCTAGGAATTTCCCAGTATTGAAATAGTTTAACAGTGAGTTGATCTATGCGACATCCAAAGATAGCTTCTTCAGCATCTTTTGGTTTAAGGCCATCTTTTAGGTTTTGCATTAATTTATGCATGGTTTCATAACAGTAAAACCAGAGTAGCCATTTGACGGCATCTCTAAAAAAAGTTATCCAAAAAATTTCTTCATTATTTGCATGTCTTTTCTCAATAGACCAAAATTTTGCAATAGATGCTGCTTCATAACTTATCTGAACTTGCCTTAAAAACTCGCAGTGAGCGCGGTTGTTATTTGAAAATTGGCAAGGGTAAAGCTGTTTTGTGATCTTTTCTAACCCATCTATGCCCACCATAGAAACTGCATGGGTTGGGGTCTTTATCTGATTATTGTTATTTTTTGCAATTTGATTGGCCACAGATATTGACATGAAGCCAATAAAAGGCTCGGCTAAAATACTGTGCTGAAGCCCGTCAATAGCGCCTTGTGGCGACTTAAGTTGATTTTGAAGTTTGGTTAAGTTGTCTGAGCCAACGGGAAACTTCTTATCCTTAAGGTATATTAGCCATTCTTCTAGGCTTGAGGGGGACTTGTCGCTCATAGGTGTTTACATTAAAGCTCTGTAAGTTGTTGCTCTATTCGATAAAATGATAAATCAGTATTGTGATTTATCATACTTTATAATGTGCAATGTGCATACATCGTAGATCGTAGGAAGAAAAATATGTTTGTGATAGTAGGGATGGTTATCGTCATTATCAGTGTTGTGACTGGTTACATGGCTTCCCATGGAGAATTGATCGCGTTATGGCAGCCCTTTGAGGTTTTGATTATCTGCGGTTCTGCTTTAGGCGCATTTATGGTCGCGAATCCATGGCATCTACAAAAACGTATTTTTAAATTAATGCCTCAAGCATTTTTGGGGAGTCGCCATAACGAGCGTTACTATCTTGGTTTGATGGCATTAATGTACACGCTTTTCTTTAGGAGTCGACAAGAAGGGTTTTTAGCGATTGAAGATCATATTGAGGCCCCATACGAAAGTGAGCTTTTTCAGTCCTTTCCAGATCTTTTAAGGGATCATGAAATGGTCGAATTTATTACAGATAATTATCGGATTTTTATCCTAACAGGGCTCCCCGCGCATGAGTTTGAAGCAATTATTGATGCTGAGATTGAAAAAATTGCAGAAGACTTAGTTGCACCTGGTCACGCGGTTAATAAAGTAGCAGAAGCTTTGCCTGGGTTTGGTATTGTGGCGGCAGTATTGGGTATTGTTATTACCATGGGGTCAATAGGTGGTGCCATGGAGTTAATCGGCGCGCACGTTGCGGCCGCATTAGTGGGGACTTTCTTAGGTGTATTCTTTGCTTATGGATTTGTTGGTCCGCTTGCGTCACACCTTGAAGGCCTAGGTGAGCATGAGCTAAAGGCTTATAACGCAGTGAAAGCTTGTTTGGTATCAACTGTGTCGGGTTTTTCACCTGGTGCTGCTGTAGAAACTGGGCGTAAACTTTTACCCTCAGAAGAAAGACCATCATTTGCAGAGTTGGCTGAATATGTTCGAGCTTATCGCTAACTTAATGCTATGTTTGTCTAGGGAGTTATACTGCTTGGAGAGGGTATATGGCTGAAACATCAGGACCGATAATTCGTCGGGTTAAAAAAGTAAAAAAAGGTGGGCATCATGGCGGTGCTTGGAAGATAGCGTTAGCTGACTTTGCTTTGGCTATGATGGCTTTTTTCCTTGTTATGTGGATTATTAATGTGGCTTCCCCTGAGGAATTGTCTGCAATTCAGGGGTATTTTAATGACCCTCAAGGTGCTTCAACGGCAGGTTTTAGTAATCATCCCATTGATTTAGGTGGTAGCCCTGCTAAAAGTACTGAGAAAAAGATTGATTTAAACCTACCAGACCCTGGAAGTGTACAAAAACCGGACTCAGTTGAGGAAAGAGCCAATTCTCACCATGACCTTGTTGCAGAGCAAGAGCAGGCTGATTTGGCGGCTATGCTGGGGCAAAAGTTATCGGGTAATGAGGCTTTTGAGGCACTAAAAGAGAATTTACAAATCGAGATTACGCCAGATGGTATTCGGGTCACCTTGTTGGATAAAATAAATAAACCCATGTTTGCGGCAGGGAGTGGTCGTCTCACGCCAGATTTTGAAATTGCTTTGCTGAATATTGGTCAGGTATTGGCTGGGTTGAAAAATCGATTGGTTGTTTCTGGTCATACGGATTCATCTGCTTATTCATTTGCAGGTCTGGGTAATTGGGAATTGTCTTCAATGCGTGCAAATGAGGCGCGTCGATTGTTAAGAGAGGGAGGTACCATTGATAATCGCTTTGTTCAGGTGATGGGGTTATCAGATACGGTTCCATACAATGAAGATGAGCCGGAAGCGGGAATTAATAGAAGGATAAGTATTTTGCTCTTAACAAGTGCTGCTTATAAAAGAATGCAGGAGCGTAATCGTTTGATTTATGGTGCAGCAAGAGAGCAGGGTATCGAAATTGCGCCAGAGGCTGTTTTTTAGCCTGCTTTGATTTATTTTAATGTATTGAGGGCTTTTTGAATAAGAAGTAGCTGTTCAAAAAGCCCTTTTTTATTAAAGGTTTTCTAAAATGGAGTTTTTGATTCTTAGAAAGCTTTGATAGCGAATGTCTGATATTTTGTTTTCTTCACGTGCTTGCTGAAGTGCGCAGCCTGGCTCTTCTTTATGGGCGCAATCTCTGAAGCGGCAGTAGCCTATGTGTTCACGGAATTCGATAAAACCTTCCAATAGTTCTTCAATGCTGATGTGCCAAAGGCCAAACTCACGTATCCCTGGCGAGTCAATTAAGTCTCCGCCCTTGGGCATATGAAATAATCGCGCTGTGGTCGTGGTATGGGTGCCTTTCTTTCGTTTTTGGGACAGCTCGCCAACGGATAAATCGACGCCAGGTAGAAGGGTGTTAACTAGAGATGACTTACCGACACCAGATTGACCGACAAAAACGCTAGTCTTATCTCCTAAAAAGCCATATAGCTCATCCATGCTGTCTTTTTGCTTTGTGGATGTTCTCAAAACTTGATAGCCAAGATTTTCATATGTGCTGAGTAGATTGTTTAGACTGTCTTTGTTGCTTTCGTCGATCAGGTCAATTTTGTTTAAAAGGATTACAGGTGGGATTCCAGCTGTTTCTGCTGCGACGAGGTAGCGATCAATTAGGTTTGCATGGGCAAGTGGTTCAGCTGCCACCACCACTATAATGTGGTCGATATTTGCAGCGATAGGTTTTAAACGGCCATGCATATCTGGGCGACAAAGGTCATTGTCTCTGTCTAGTCTTGCAACAACAACACCGCCTTCTTGTTGATTGGCTCGCCAAACAACTTTATCACCAGTTACTAATTGACCAAGGTTTGCCCTTAAATTACAGCGAGTTGCGATTTTGACATCGCTTTCACTAATGCTTTCAACTTCCACCTGAGTACCAAAATGCGAAAGAATAAGGCCTTCTGTTTCTGGGCCTAAGTCAGAAGAGAGAAGTGCTTCTTCCGCTTTGGTGTTGCGCTTGTTGACACGCTTGCTGCGTTCAGCATGAATTTTTTCAATGCGCCAAGTTTGTTGTTTCGTGAGTTTTCTTTTAGACATTATCTCAAGTGGGTCCTTTATTAAGGCGCATAGAGTATAATGCTTAGCATTGAGAATAAAGGTTTGAATGCATCATGAGTTTAGATAAAGAGAATTTGGTCTGGATTGACCTAGAGATGACAGGCTTAGACCCAGATAAAAACACTATTATTGAGATTGCGACAATAGTGACAGATAAGCATTTAAATGTGCTTGCTGAGGGGCCGAATGTAGCGATTCATCAATCCCGTGACGTTATGGATGCTATGGATGAGTGGTGCACGACTCATCATGGGCAATCAGGTCTAACTCAGCGTGTCTTAGAAACTGGTATGACAATGGCACAGGCTGAGCTTGAAACGATTCAGTTTTTGGAAAAGTATGTCCCTAAAGGTGCTTCGCCTATCTGTGGTAATAGTGTGGGTCAAGATCGTCGCTTTCTTTATCGTTACATGCCAGAGCTAGAAGCTTTCTTTCATTATCGTTGTATCGATGTGAGCACTATTAAAGAGCTAACAAAGCGCTGGCAACCAGAAGTGTTAGCAGGGTTCAGTAAGAAGGGCTCTCACTTAGCAATGGATGATATTAAAGAGTCTATTGCTGAGCTTGCTTATTATAAGGCGAATGTTTTTAACTTCGATGCTTAGATCGCTGCTTGATACTGATCGTTATCAGAGGTCAGTATCAAGTTTGGCTTTTATATTTGCCTACAAAGTAGTAAATGTTTTTGAGACAAGATAGAATCGAAGGCCAGTGTTTCAAGTGATTGATTTTCTCCCGCTCTGGTAGATCAAGTTTCCCCTTTAGGTAATTTGCCCGCTTATAATAATAAATATTTCTGTCATATTTTTGTCATGTGTTTAATTTAACGTCACTGGCACTATACTTTTGTGTGAGTTGAAAAAGTTATTGTTTTGATGTGTTTGCAATTTTAGATGAACTCAAAAAATAGCACTTGCTTAAATTAGGTACTGGGCCTTGGCTAAAAAATAATGGTTTTAGCCAAGAGCGTGACAGGAAAAAAATTGATAATAAGTGTCATAGATAGAAATTAACCGAAGATAAAAAAATAGAGTTGTTTAGAAAGAGGTCGAAATGACAAAGTTGGATTATGAATTATTTGGCGAAGATGCCATGGAAATGTTTGGTGAAGAATTAGCGAAAATATTAGTGAATGTAAATTTAGTAAATCTGAATGGTAATTTGGGTATGGGTAAAACAACCTTGGTGAGAGGCTTGTTGAAAGGTCTGGGGTATCTAGGGCCTGTTAAAAGTCCAACTTATACCATCGTTGAGCCTTATGAATTAGACAGTAAAAACATTTACCACTTTGATTTGTATCGTGTCGCAGACCCAGAAGAACTAGAGTTTATGGGGATTAGAGATTATTTTGAGCAAGATAGTTTATGTCTTGTTGAGTGGCCTGAAATGGGGCAAGGGTGTTTGCCTGAAGTCGATGTGAATATTCATATTGACCTCATTAGAAATGGTAGAAAGGTGAGTTTAGAAGCGGTCAGTGAGAAAGGAAGTGATGCTTTATTAGGATTTGATCAAGACCTAGCCTGTTAAGATAAAATCAAGCCCTGCATTGAGATCGTCAAAGGCAAGCGTTATAGTGTGCTCTTAACGCTTGCAGCTGTCTGATATGTATGAAAAAAATCTACCAATTTACACTTAAATTATTCCTAATTTTCAGTCTCTTTTTTACTGTTAGTGCATTTGGTGCCATGGTAAAAGATGTTCGAATAGCTCAAGAAAATGGTCTTACAAGACTTATTTTTGATTTGTCCTCGCCTGTTTCTCATAGATTGTTTCCGCTTTCAAACCCTGATCGTGTGGTTCTCGATATTCAAGATGTTGAGTTAGCAGCTAAGCTGCAGACTAAATTGTCGAGTATTTCATCTGGTGTATTGCGAAAGTTGCGCGCCGGGAAGCGAGATGATGGTACTCGTTTTGTCTTGGACTTAAATCAAAAAGTTAAAGCAAAAAGTAGTGTGCTTGAGGCAAATGCTAAGTATGGGCCAAGAGTGATGGTTGAGCTTAGTTATGGCAAAAAAGTGAATTTAAGTGTGCCTGTTAAAACGACAAAAAATATTGCAAATGTTAAGCGTGATATTGTGATTGTGGTTGATGCTGGCCATGGTGGTAAAGACCCAGGCGCCCTTGGGCAGTATAAGGTGAGAGAGAAAGATATTGTACTTTCTATTGCGAAGGAACTAGCTCGTAAGCTGAATCGGGTGGATGGTTTTAAAGCTGTTATGACTCGCTCTAGTGATGTGTATCTTAAGTTAAGAGAAAGATCAAAAATTGCTCGAGAGGCAAACGCAGATTTATTGGTTTCAATACATGCAGACGCCTTTACAAACCCGAAGGCGAGAGGTGCATCTGTTTGGGCTTTGTCTTTAAGTGGTAAAACGAGTGAAATGGGGCGCTGGCTGGCACAGCAGGAGCAATCAGCTGAACTGGTGGGTGGGATTTCGCTAGATGATAAAGATCAATTGTTAGCGGAAGTGTTATTGGATATGTCCATGAACTCTAAGATCCAGTTTAGTCTTGATATCGGTTCTAAAGTGCTAACGCAAATGGATAAGGTTGCTCACATGCATAAAAACACTGTGCAGCAAGCTGGTTTTGTTGTGCTCAAATCGCCCGATATCCCTTCTATTTTAGTTGAGACTGGTTTTGTATCAAATTCAACGGAAGCAAAAAATTTAGGCAGTGCGGGCTATAGAAAAAAACTAGCTGCAGCCATGTCTAAAGGTATAGTGCAGGCATTTACTTCAAACCCGCCAGAAGGGTCACTTCTGTCTTGGCAACAGCATAATAAGGGTAGAGTGTCTTCCTATGTTGTGTCCAAAGGTGACACGTTATCTGAAATAGCACGTAAAAATCGTGTTTCAATTACAGCCCTTAGAAAGGCGAACACATTAAAAAATGATGTGATCTGGATTGGTCAGAAGTTGGTTATACCTGCTGGTTAAGTGCCTGATAAAATACATCAATTGCTTCATAAATATTCCTCATCAAGGGTTTTTAATTAAATCATGCAAAGAATTAATTTGTTATCCCCTCGCTTGGCCAACCAAATAGCGGCAGGTGAAGTTGTAGAACGACCAGCGTCTGTGGTTAAAGAGTTGCTAGAAAATAGTTTAGATGCAGGAGCAACTCAACTTGATGTGGAGGTTGAGCAAGGTGGTGTAAGGCAGATAAAAATTCGTGATAATGGATCGGGTATCGTCAAGGATGACTTGGCTTTAGCTCTAAGTCGCCATGCTACCAGTAAAATACATACGCTTGATGATTTAGAGGCTGTCCAGTCTTTAGGTTTTCGAGGAGAAGCCTTAGCCAGTATTAGCTCTGTTTCTCGATTGCTTTTAACTTCTAAAGCTAGAGGTGAGCAGGAAGCTTGGCGAGTTGAGGCAGAAGGTAAAGATATGGGGGCCAATGTGAGACCCGCTTCTCACCCAGATGGTACTTGTATCGAAGTTAGAGATTTATTTTTTAATACACCAGCAAGACGGAAATTTCTACGTACAGATAAAACTGAATTTAATCACTTGAGTGAGGTGGTAAAGCGTCTGGCTTTGAGTCGATATGATGTAGCGTTTCGCTTAAGTCATGATGGTAAGCAAATATATGACTTGCGAGCTGTCACTGATCAAATGCACGCTGAACATAGGTTGGCGTCTTTGCTAGGAAAAAGCTTCGTACAAAATGCTTTAGCCATCGACGTGGAAGCGGCTGGATTACGTTTGTGGGGTTGGATAGGTTTGCCAACTTTTTCACGCTCACAAGCTGACTTGCAGTACTTTTTTGTTAACGGTCGTGTCGTTAAAGATAAGCTTGTTGCTCATGCTGTGCGGCAAGCGTATAGAGATGTTTTGTATAACGGTCGGCATCCAACGTTTGTTCTATATTTAGAGTTGGATCCAGCGACAGTGGATGTAAATGTTCACCCTACCAAGCATGAAGTTAGGTTTCGTGATGGGCGTTTAGTGCATGACTTTTTATTTAGTAAGATACATAAAGTGCTTGCTGATGTGAGGCCAGAAGCTGCTGTTGATGAAGTAGTTGAGACAGCTCAAGTTGAAGAAATTACCCATCAGAACAGTCTAGCTTTGGCAAATCGCCCTACATCGCCTTCTGAGGGTGGGTTTGGGGCTGGATCTAATGCTTGGATGAGTGCCTCACCAGGAGGTCAATCTCAATCTGGTCAAATAAGTGGCCAGTTGGGTGTGATGTCGCAGATGTCTAATTTTGCCAATGAGGTATCGGCAAGTGCGCCAGCGGGGAGCGTTAATCCGCTGACAGGTGAAATTATTTCACGCCCTGAGCTCTATAAAGAGGGGGTTGAGGAAGCTGAAAGAAGTGGTATGCCGCCATTAGGTTTTGCTATCGCGCAATTGCATGGCATTTATATCCTGTCTGAAAATCAGCAGGGTTTAATTGTTGTTGATATGCATGCGGCCCACGAGCGTATTTTGTATGAAAAAATGAAGAATGCTTTTTATGCTAAGCAGATTGTATCTCAGCCTTTGTTAGTGCCTATCAATATTGCTGTCTCTCAAAGTGAGGCAGATTTAGTTGAAGAGGCTGACGATGTCTTTAACTCGTTTGGGTTACGAGTTGAACGTTCTGGGCCAGAAAGTATTATGGTGCGAGAAGTGCCTGTGATTTTGAGCCAGGGTCATGTGGAAAATTTAGTGAGAGACGTGGTGAGTGATCTTATCGTGCATGGTGCGACAGATATCTTAGAGGCTAGATCAAATGAGTTGATGGCGACTATGGCGTGTCATGGCTCTGTCAGAGCGAATAGAAAGCTTACTGTTGCAGAGATGAATAGCTTGTTAAGAGATATGGAAATTACTGAACGAAGTGGTCAATGTAATCATGGGCGTCCTACTTGGACGCAAATGACAATGTCAGAATTGGATAAATTGTTTTTAAGAGGTCGTTAGTCTTGGTTGAAGATAAGGCTCAAGTTGTTTGTTTGATGGGGCCGACAGCGGCAGGTAAAACGGGGTTGGCTGTTGAGATGGCAGACTCCCATGGGTATGAAATTATCAGTGTTGACTCTGCGTTGGTGTATCGAGGGATGGACATAGGTACGGCAAAACCTGATGCGCAAATGTTGGCAAGAGCGCCTCATAGATTGATTGATATTTTAGAGCCAGATCAAGCATATTCTGCCGCTGACTTTGTATTTGATGCAAAAAAAGAAATTGCTGACATTTTGGCGAAAGGTAAAAAGCCACTGCTGGTAGGTGGCACCATGATGTATTTTAATGCCTTGATGAAAGGGCTTGCTAAAATGCCTCAGGCTGATGCCGAGATGAGAGCTAAGATTGAAGCTGAGGCTGCTGAATATGGTTGGCCTCATTTGCACGAAGAATTGCAAAGGTTAGATCCTGAGTCTGCAAAGCGAATTCATCCGAATGATCCGCAAAGATTGCAGAGAGCAATTGAGGTTTGCAGGCTTTCTGGGCGCTCAATGACTTCTTTATGGGCTGAGCAGGCTGAAAGTGCCAATGATTATAATTATGTCAGTATTGCTGTGATGCCAAACGAACGCGCTGTTTTGCATAAGCGAATCGAACAGCGTTTTCAAATAATGATGGAGCAAGGCTTTTTGTCAGAAGTGGAGTGCTTGTTTCAGAGAGGTGATCTTAATGTAGATATGCCATCAATTCGATGTGTTGGTTATCGACAAATATGGGCGTACCTTGCTGGTGAATGTGATCTAGATGAAGCGGTTTATCGTGGTGTTGTTGCAACTCGTCAATTAGCTAAAAGGCAGGTTACTTGGCTAAGAAGTTGGGAGAATCTGCAGGTTTTTGATACTTTTGATAAAGATCTTTTGTCGAAGGCCTTGAAATACCTTTGAAGCAGGATTATATAGGGTAAACAAGAAAGAAATAATGTAGTATCTACAATATTGTTTTAATGAGGTTTAATTTGAATCTCAAGTCAATTTTTTTAAGGAGATGACAATGTCAAAAGGGCAATCACTACAAGACCCTTATCTAAATGTTTTACGTAAAGAGAGAGTGCCTGTCTCTATCTTTTTGGTAAACGGTATTAAGTTGCAAGGTCAAATTGAGTCATTTGACCAATTTGTTATCTTGCTAAAGAACACAGTGAGTCAAATGGTTTATAAACATGCGATTTCTACTGTTGTTCCTTCACGTACAATTCGTATTCCGTCTCCTGATCAGCCAGAAGATGCTGCTGAATAGTTTGTCTTGATAAAAGATAGACTGAGGTAAATAAATTTGTTTTTTGAACGTCCTGAAAGTGGCGATGTTTCTGTTTTAGTTCATATTGAGTTTCATAATGGTGAAACTCAATATGGCCCAGAAGAGTTTGTTGAGCTTGCAACCTCTGCTGGTATCGCTCCTGTTGCAGTGGTTACTGGTACTCGTCAAAAACCTGATCCGAAATTTTTTATCGGCAAAGGTAAGCTTGATGAAGTGCGAGAAATCGTTGAAAGAGAAGAAGCGCAAGTGGTTCTTTTTGATCACGCTCTTTCTCCTTCCCAAGAGAGAAACTTGGAAGAATCTTTACAATGTCGAGTATTAGATCGTACTGGTTTAATATTGGATATTTTTGCTCAACGTGCTCGAACCCATGAGGGTAAGTTGCAAGTTGAGTTGGCTCAGTTACAGCACATGGCTACCCGTCTTGTAAGAGGCTGGACTCACCTTGAAAGACAAAAAGGTGGTATTGGTGTTCGTGGTGGTCCAGGTGAAACTCAATTAGAAAGTGATAGACGTCAATTGCGTGAAAGAATTACGTCAATCCAAAAACGTCTAGATAAAGTAAGTTCTCAGCGAGATCAGAATCGCAGAGCACGTGATAGATCTGCCGTGCCAACCGTTTCTTTGGTTGGGTATACAAATGCGGGAAAGTCGACTTTATTTAACTTTATCACAGGCGCAGAAGTTTTTGCTGCTGATCAACTGTTTGCTACGCTTGACCCAACATTACGCCGATTAGATCTTGCGCAAGTGGGTGCAGTTGTTTTAGCTGATACTGTTGGTTTCATAAGGCAGTTACCGCATAAATTGATTAAAGCATTTCAGGCGACATTGAAAGAATCTTCTGAAGCAGATCTGCTTTTGCATGTTGTTGATGCAAGTGATGTGAATCGAGATGAAAATGTTGGTCATGTTAATGCGGTATTAAAAGAGATAGATGCAGATGAAATTCCTACGTTATTGATCTTTAATAAGATTGATGCTTTGTCAAATGTTGAGCCTAGAATTGATCGAAATGAGGATGGTCTCCCATATCGAGTTTGGTTGTCAGCAAAAGATGGCACAGGAATTGATTTGTTGCGTCAAGCTATAGCTGAAGTGCTAGCTATAGATGTTATTCGTGAGACTTTGGTGTTACCTGCAAGTGCAGGACGGCTGAGAGCGATGTTATTTGAGCAGGGAGCAGTTTTATCTGAGACTTATGATGATGCTGGATCTTCTGTGTTAAAAATTTGCATCCCTAAAAATGATTATTTAACAATTTTGGCGAATGCCGGTGTTAAGCCCGAAAGTGGTCTTTCTGCTTTTATGCAGGATAGGCAAGAGCTTGATCCTTGGCTTTTAGATTAATTTTTGTAGTGGAGATTTAGTATGGCCTGGAATGAACCGGGTAATAACGACAATGACCCATGGAATCCAGATAAGAACAAAAATTCTGGAAATGGTCGACCTGATGATAACGGTCAAGGTGAAAACGATCCTTGGGGTCGTAAAGGTCGAAATGATCAAGGGCCACCTGACTTAGATGAAGCCTTTCGTAAACTTATGGATATGATAGGTGTAAAAGGTAATAAAGGTGGTGGTTCCGGCGGCTCGGGTGGCGGTGGTTTGGGTGGCAAAATGAGCGGCGGTTTACTTGCTGTTGGTGTTGTCGCTGTTACTGCGCTTTGGGGTGCTTCTGGTATCTATCAGGTGGATCAGCAGGAGCGAGGTGTTGTGCTTCGTTTAGGTAAGTATCATGAAACTGTGATGCCTGGCTTGCATTGGAATCCACCGTTAATTGATAGCGTGCAGAGTGAGAATGTTACTAAGGTACGTTCACATGATCACAAAGCATTAATGTTGACTGAAGATGAGGCCATCGTAGAGGTGGGTCTATCTGTGCAATATTTGGTGCAGAATCCTAAAGACTTCTTGCTTAATGTGCGTGATCCAGAAAGCAGCTTGTCTCAAGCTACGGAAAGTGCTCTTCGTCATGTTGTGGGTAGTTCTGAAATGGATCAGATTTTGACTGAAGGTCGTGAGCTTTTGGCTCAGGATGTGAAGGCAAGATTGCAAAGATACATTGATGACTATGGAACGGGGCTCCTGATTTCCCAAGTTAACGTTGAAAATGTGCAAGCGCCTCAACAGGTTCAGGCCGCATTTGATGATGTTATCAAGGCGAAGGAAGATGAGCAGCGAGTTCGAAATGAAGCTGAGTCTTATGCTAATGGCGTGATTCCTGAAGCTCGTGGTCGTGCGCAGCGTATCCGTGAAGAGGCTGAAGCTTACCGTTCTGAGGTGGTTGCAAGAGCTGAAGGTCAGGCTGATCGTTTTGATCGTTTGTACCAAGAGTATGTTAAGGCTCCAGAAGTAACTCGTCGTCGTTTGTATATTGAAACGGTTGAGGATGTTTACGGTAACGCGAACAAAGTGGTTGTTGATGTTGAGGGGGGGAATAATATGATGTATTTACCTCTTGATAAGATTATCACTGAACGCAAAAACGTAACTTCATCTGGAGTTGCAAGTTATGATAACTCAAACATTAGTGATCTAACTGATCAGGTGTTGGATGAGATTAGAAAACGTCAAGGTGTGACACGTAGAGAGGGCCGCAACTAATGAAAGGTTTATCATTTGTCGCTTTATTCGTAGTGGTGTTAGGTGTTTTTGTTGCCTCACAAACACTTTATGTTGTCAAAGAAACTGAGCGTGCAGTTGTATTGAAGTTTGGTGAAATTGTCGATAATGACGTTGCGCCAGGTATTCATTTTAAAATACCTGTAATGAACGAAATTAAAAAGTTCGACGCGCGTATTTTAACGCTTGATTCACGACCTCAGCGCTATTTAACGCTAGAGAAAAAAGCTGTAATCGTTGATTCTTATGTGAAATGGCGTATTGAGTCAGTTGATAAGTTCTACACAGCAACGTCTGGTGATGAAATTAATGCTAACCGTGTATTGACCTCTTTAGTTGATACTGGTCTTCGTAATCAGTTTGGTGAGCGTACCATGCACGAAGTTGTATCTGGTCAGCGTGATAGCTTGATGACTGAGTTGCGTGACAACTTAAACGAAGTGGCTAAAGCGCAATTAGGTATTGCAGTGATCGATATACGTGTTAAGCGTATAGATCTACCACCAGATGTTTCTGAGTCAGTTTATCAGCGTATGAGAACTGAGCGTGAGCGAGAAGCTCGTGAGCACAGATCTAAAGGTTTGGAGCTTGCAGAGGGTATTCGTGCTGATGCAGATAGACAAAAAGTGGTATTGGAAGCCGAAGCTTTCCGTGATTCAGAAATGATTCGTGGTGATGGTGATGCGAATGCTGCTGGTATCTATTCTAATGTATATACGCAAGATCCTGAATTTTACGAATTTTATCGTAGTTTGCAGGCTTATCGTGAAAGCTTAGGTAGTCAAGGTGATATATTTGTCTTGAAACCAGATAGTGAATTCTTTAAATACCTAAATCAAGCGGCGCAGTAAAAGAACTCGCTTATTGCTGAGTTTCCTGTTTGAAGGTCTGTTTGTTCAAATGGGAAACATGGTATGATTACAAAAACCGGGGCTAACCCGGTTTTTTAATGGTTGTAATAAAGAGAATCTATGCAGGAATTGTTGCAGTCGCTACTCGTGGGAGCCAGTTTGTTGTTAATCGCAGAAGGTATTTTACCTTTTCTAGCGCCAAAGATATGGCGAGATATAATGACAAAAGCAATCGCAAGTTCAGATTTGAATCTACGAATTTTAGGTGCTGTTAGTATGTTTCTTGGTCTAGTGTTGCTTTATTTTATCCGTAGCTAAGAGGAATGATGTTAATGACAGACCGTTGGTTGCTTCCTGAGGGAGTTGATGAGGCTTTACCTGAACAAGCTGAAAAAATTGAACAGCTTAGAAGAGTATTGCTTAATCTTCATGGTCGTTGGGGGTATGATTTAGTAATCCCTCCTTTACTTGAGTATTTAGATTCTTTACTAACTGGTGCTGGCTCTGACTTAGAGCTTGAAACCTTTAAAGTGATTGATCAGTTGTCTGGTAGGCTCATGGGTATTCGTGCTGATTTTACATCGCAAGTCGCAAGAATTGATGCGCGCGGTATTAAAGAGCAAGGTGTCCAGCGTTTGAGTTACTGTGGCAGTGTTTTGAGAACTATTCCAGCTGGTCTAGATGGTAGTCGTAGCCCGATTCAAATGGGTGCTGAGCTATATGGACATGGTGGCGTTGAAAGTGACATTGAGATTTTGTCTTTGATGCTTGAAACGCTTGAAGTGGCAGGTATTGAGTCTCTAGTTTTAGATTTAGGTCATGTTGATATTGTTCGCGGTGTTATTGAAGTAAGTTCTCTAGATGATAGAGAGAAAGAAAAGCTTGCTGATTTCTATCGCTCTAAAGCATTACCTGAGCTAGAGAGTTTTGTGAATTCACTTGATGTTAGCCAACAACAAAAAACTTGGTTGATAGCCTTGCCCCGTTTATGTGGTGGTGAAGAGGTGCTTGATAAGGCTCAGTCTATTTTCGCGGATGCGGGTGAAAAAGTTGCGGATGCTCTAGCGAGCTTGTTGGCAATAAAAACACAGATTCAAACGCGCTTTCCAAATGTGGGTTTGCACTTTGATTTAAGTGATTTGGTGTCTTATAGCTATCACACAGGGCTTGTTTTTGCGGCCTATGTTCCTGGTTTTGGTAACGCGATTGCGCGTGGTGGTCGTTATAATAACATAGGTGAAGTTTTTGGTCGTTCTCGACCGGCGACTGGCTTCAGTACGGATTTGAAAACCTTAGTATCTCTTGCTGACGTTAAGGTTGAAAAGGCAAAGAGAGTTTTGGTGCCAGTGGCGCAAGATTTATCTTTGTGGCAAGCGATTCAAGCTTTGCGAGCACAGAATTATCAAGTAGTTGAACAGTTAACCGATCTGGATAGCCTAGTCGACTACGATTATACCTTGGCTCAAGTCCAGGGTGAATGGCAGCTTGTCGCTGCAACTAAATAACACTTTTTGTTGAACTATCTATATGAGACCTGAAATTATGGGTAAAAACGTAGTAATTCTAGGCACCCAATGGGGTGATGAGGGTAAAGGGAAGGTCGTTGACCTACTTACTGAAGATGTGGCAGCGGTTGTTCGCTTTCAAGGTGGACATAACGCAGGTCATACCCTAGTTATCGACGGAAAGAAAACCGTGCTTCATTTAATACCATCAGGTATTTTGCGTGATGGTGTTCAGTGTGTAATTGGTAATGGCGTTGTTTTGTCTCCTGCTGCATTACTGAAAGAAGTAAAAGAGCTTGAAGAGCAATCTATTCCTGCGGTTGAGCGTTTAAAAATTAGTGAAGCTTGTCCGCTTATCTTGTCTTACCATATTGCTATGGATCAGGCGCGTGAAGTGGCTAAGGGTGCTAAGAAAATTGGTACGACAGGTCGTGGTATTGGGCCAGCTTACGAAGATAAAGTAGCTCGTCGCGCAATCCGTGTAGCAGACTTGCTGGATAGCGAGCGTTTTGCAGAGAAGCTAAAAGAAGTTCTAGATTACTACAACTTTGTTTTGGTTAACTATTATAAGGCTGATGAGATCTCATTTGATGAGGTTTATGAAGAAGGTCTGAAAATGGCTGAATTCTTGCGTCCAATGGTTGCTGATACAATTTCTCTACTGCATGATTTACGCCGCTCAGGTGCGAACATCATGTTTGAAGGTGCGCAAGGGTCTTTGCTTGATATCGATCATGGTACTTATCCTTATGTAACATCTTCTAATACGACTGCCGGTGGTGCACCAGCAGGAACTGGTTTTGGTCCTTTGTATTTGGACTATGTACTAGGTATTACCAAAGCGTATACAACGCGTGTTGGTTCTGGTCCTTTCCCAACAGAGCTTTTCTGTGAAGATGGTGCAAGACTTGCTGAACGTGGTCATGAGTTTGGAGCAACGACAGGTCGTGCGCGCCGTTGTGGTTGGTTTGATGCTGTTGCATTGCGTCATGCGGTTCAAATTAACTCTGTGTCTGGCATCTGCTTAACTAAACTTGATGTGCTTGATGGTTCAGAAACAATTAAAGTGTGTGTTTCTTATGCTGACGAGAATGGACAAGCAGTTGCTGGTTCTTTAGTTGACAGTGAAGGTTACGAGAAAGCTAAGCCAGTTTATGTTGAGCTTCCTGGTTGGGCTGAGTCAACTGTCGGTGCTCCTGACTTTGATTCTTTACCTGCGAATGCGCAAGCTTATATCCGCTTTGTTGAAGAGCAAGTGGGTGTGCCAATTGATATCGTTTCAACTGGCCCTGATCGCAAAGAGACTATTGTTTTGCGTGATCCTTTTAAAGCTTAAATTAAGCTTAATGATAAAAAAGCCGACTTGTCGGCTTTTTTATTGTCTAAAATTTACCTTGATGTATTGTAAATAAATCGAAAATGGCACAGGTATTGTGCAACGGGTAGGGTAAAATTTTGTCACTGATGTCGTTGCTTGTTTATTTGTGATGCTGGTTGTTTATTGATAGTTAAGGGGTAGAGAATGGTTAAGCTTCTTTTGGCGGATGATGATGCTCGTCTTTCTGATTTGATTAAGGAGTATTTTTCAGGTGAAGGGTATGAGGTGTTGCATGCTTGGAATGGTGTGGAGGCTTTAGATATTTTAGCAAAGCAGTCACCTGATCTTATTATTCTTGATGTCATGATGCCGGAGCTGGATGGATTCGAAACGCTTAAAATGGTCAGGGCAAAAAGCAAAGTGCCTGTCATTATGTTAACAGCTAAGGGCGATGATATTGATCGTATCTTAGGGTTAGAGATGGGGGCGGATGATTACTTGTCTAAGCCATTTAATCCTAGAGAGCTTTTGGCGAGAATTAAGGCAATCTTGAGAAGAGCAATTAATGATAAGGAAGAAGATTTAGCTGCTGATCTTGAGTCTGGGAACTTGTTGCTACAAAGGAAAGATAGGAGTGTGTACTTAGATGGTGAATTAATAGAATTGACCACTTCTGAATATACGTTATTGGAATGTATGTTAAGCCTGCCTGGGCAAGTGCTAACTAAGCAGGAGTTATCTGAGAAAGCGTTGGGTCGAAAGTTGACTATGTATGATCGTAGTCTTGATATGCATATTAGTAACTTACGTAAAAAGGTTGGCGTGTTATTAAATGGCGAGCCTAGAATTAAAACGGTCCGCGGTGTGGGTTATATCTTTGTTGATCAAGATATGCGTAAATAATTAGAATGAGAAGTACTTTTTTAAAAGTATTCTTAGTCATTTTGTTGTCAAATTTATTAGTTGTCACTATTGGAGCTGGCATTATTAAGTTGACTCAAAAGCGTGGTGATCTTTCTCGTCAAGAGTTAGATGACACTGGGCACTTGCTTGTCTCTCAATATGAAAGTGCTGGCATGCGAGTTTTAAGGCGCTTGGCTGAGGAGCAGGAAAAGAAGTTAAATGGTCGCCTGTTTTTATATGAAGAAAATGGGCGTGCTTTATTGTTGCCCTTGCCAAAAGACTTTGGCATGGATGAGTTGTTGGAGGATGAAACAGGTGAGTTATCGTCCTATCCGGCTCCTGACTTTCATCGAAGTCAGTTCTCACAAATACGAAGCGAATCCGATCGTGGATATATGCTGATCTTCCGACCAAATGCAGATATGCGACCTCCGAATGCGAATGTTTTGATGGTGATGTCCTTGTTTGGCTTGCTTTTTTCGAGTGCTGTCTTAGCTTATTGGCTATTAGGGCCCTTGGTTAGTTTGCAGCGTATGGCACGTGCTTTTGGGCAAGGAAATATGGATGCTCGATTGGATTATAAATTGGCAGAAAGATCTGATGCTATCGGTAAGCTTGCTTTAGAGTTTAATGAAATGGCTTCTAGGGTTGAGGGTGTGCTTTTGTCTAAAGAGCGTCTCATGAGGGATGTTTCTCATGAGTTAAGAACGCCATTGGCTCGGATAGAGGTTGCGCTTGTTTTAGCTGAAGATAAGCATGGGCAAGATGCACAGCATAAATACCTAGATAGAATTCGTGATGAATTGCATGAGCTAGATGCGTTAATCGGTAGCGTACTATTGTTGAGTCGACTTGAAGAGGGGGCGCTTGATAAGCAAGAGGTTGATATTAACCTTTGGCTTGCCTCTATTATTGATGATGTTGTATTTGAGTCTCAGTTTAAAAATATAGATATTATTCAATCTGGTCAGGTCACCAAAAAGTTACTGGTAGACCCAGTGCAGCTTCGTCACGCGTTAGAAAATGTATTGCGCAATGCGTGTTTTTATTCAGGTAATGATTCTTTGGTTTCAGTCACAGTCACAGAAAGTGAAACTGAAGTTGTCATTTTGGTTCGAGATAGTGGTGCAGGTGTTGATGAGATTCAGTTAGATAAGATCTTTCATGCTTTTTATCGATCGTCAGATGCACGTGAAGCTAATAGTGGTGGTTTTGGTGTTGGTCTAACAATAGCGCAACGTATTCTTGCTGCTCATAAAGGACAAATCAAAGCGAGAAATCATGAGCAAGGTGGATTAGAGGTTTGTCTCAGTTTGCCGCTTTTGTAATCTGTTGTTGCTGCACAAACTTACTTCTCTTACTTGTGTGTAAAAGGATTAATTTTTCTTATGTGCGAGTTTTTCTTGTTATTTTGTTTATGTGTAAGTATGATGCGCGTCGCAAGTTGGCCAGGCAGTCGCTGTAATGCATTTATGTGTTATGGAGGAAAGTCCGGGCTTCGCAGGGTAAGATGCCAGGTAACGCCTGGGGGGCGTGAGCCTACGGAAAGTGCAGCAGAAAATAAACCGCCTAAGTAGTTTTCTACCGGTAAGGTTGAAATGGTGCGGTAAGAGCGCACCGCGCAACTGGTAACAGTTTGTGGCAAGGTAAACCCCATCTGAAGCAAGACCAAATAGGAATCCATTGGTGTGACCCGCGCTGGATTCGGGTAGGTCGCTAGAGGCATGTAGTGATGCATGTTCGAGAGGAATGACTGTCCACGACAGAACCCGGCTTATCGGCCAACTTGCAAATCCCTCCCTTGTTGTTTGAAATAATCCACATAGTTAAAACCAGTTTATCGCCTTGTATAACTCTTCTGATATTTTTTGTTTTTCTACCTTTGTGTGTTTCTGTGCCATAAAAATGAGTTTTGGGCGTCTTTATGCCGATAAGAAATTGGTTTGAGGCGCTTTTTTGCCACTTTTTTTGTGTTTATAAACAATAAATCATATTTATTTTTTAAAAAGTGTTAAATTGTGGGTAAATGTGTCGATAAGTGGGTATGGGAATGTTTCGTGGGATTCATCAGGTTAGTGTAGATGCAAAGGGGAGAATGTCTCTTCCTTCGCGTTTGCGTGATGAATTGCTGCAATTTGAAGACCCGAGTGTGGTGGTGACAATTGATCCGTCGACTCGTTGTTTACTTATGTATCCCTTACCTGAATGGGAAGTGATACAGGCAAAGTTGGATAAGTTACCCAGTTTTCAGCCGCAAGCTCGCCGTTTACAGCGTTTATTAGTGGGCCATGCAACAGATTTAGAAATTGATAAGGCTGGGCGGATTTTACTACCAGCACCGCTTCGAGAATTTGCTGGTTTAGATAAAAAAGTTGCTTTATTGGGGCAAGGTAAAAAGATTGAGATTTGGAGCCAAGAGCAATGGCAGGCCCAAAGAGAAGAATATTTAGCTCTTGATTTACAAGAGCCTATGACATTAGAGAATTTAACGGATATTTCATTATGACAGAGTCAACTCCTGTACATATTAGTGTAATGCTGAATGAGTCAGTGGAAGATTTAATTACTGACCCGGATGGTTGTTACATTGATGGCACTTTTGGCCGTGGCGGACACTCCCGTCTTGTATTGGCTCAGTTAGGTAAAGGCAAACTGCTAGGGTTTGATAAAGATCCCGTAGCAATTGAGTACGGCGAAGCTTTAGCAAATGAAGATGACAGGTTTCAAATAGTTCAAGATTCATTCGCGACTATGGATCAATATATCGCGAGTCACCTTGATGAAAGTGGTCGCTTAGATGGTGTGTTGATGGATCTTGGGGTCTCTTCTCCCCAGCTGGATGATGCTGATCGTGGTTTTAGTTTCATGAATGATGGTCCGCTTGATATGCGTATGAACCCCGGTGTGGGTTTGAGTGCTGCTCAATGGATTGCTCAAGCGAAAGAAAAAGAGATTGCTGATGTTATGTATCAGTATGGTGAAGAACGCTTTTCCCGACGCATTGCTAAAGCGATTTGCGAATATCGTACTCACACCGAAATTTTGACCACTTTACAGTTAGCAAACATTGTGAAAGATGCAAACCCAGCATGGGAGAAGGGAAAGAACCCCGCTACTCGTGCATTCCAAGGTATACGCATCTTTATCAATAATGAATTAGGTGATTTAGAAACAGGCTTACAAGCCGCAGCTAAAGCTTTAAAGGTCGGTGGAAGACTGGTTGTGATTAGCTTTCACTCACTTGAAGACCGCATTGTTAAGCGTTTTATGAAAACTATGTCTAAAGGGCCTGACTTGCCTAGGCATTTACCGATTAGAAATGCGGAGTTGTCAATTAAGTTTAAAACGATCGGGAAGGCGATTAAGCCTTCAAAGCAAGAAGTAGATGACAATGTGCGTTCTCGTAGTGCTGTGATGCGAGTATTGGAGCGTGTGAGTGACTAAACCTGCATCGCCTTTGCTTTTTATGTTATGGCTGGCTTTGGTTGGTTGTCTTGCTATGGCATTGGTTATTCAGGTTTATCAGTTTAGGAAAGAGTTTTCTTATTTACAGTCACTTAAACGTGATGAAGTGAATTTTGAGGTTGTGTGGGGGCAATTGCTATTAGAGCAAAGTGCGCTGACACAACCTAGTCGATTAGAACAGGCCGCAGTGAAGGAACTTAATATGCACGCCCCAGACTCTACTGAAATGGTTATTGTTAAACCATGAGTGTATTGGATCAATTTTTAAAGCCTGCTCAATGGCGTTTTTATTTTGTATATGGCATTGCTATTACTCTTTTTGCTGTGGTTGCTGGCCGTTTGTTCTATTTAACGGTTGTTGAAAAAGATTTTTTACAGAATCAGGGTGAAAAAAGAGCTGTTCGTACGGAAGTTATTCCTGCTACTCGTGGCATGATCTTAGATCGTCGAGGAGAGCCATTAGCGGTTAGTACACCTACTTGGACGCTTGTAGCGAATCCAAAGCGTTTATGGGCTATGCCTGTAGATGAGGAAAAAGGCACAGGCCCGAAAGCCGAAATTGCGCGCCTGGCAAAAGTGATAGGTGAGGGGCGAGCATCCTTAACCAAACGCTTTGAGCAAAAGCGCGCTAGTTCATTTATGTATCTAAAGCGTCAAATTCCACCTCATGTTGCCGATGAAATTATGGCTGCAAAAGTAGTTGGAGTGAGTCGTACCAAAGAGTACAAACGTTTTTATCCCGCGGGTGAAGTCGCCTCACATGTTGTTGGGTTTACTGGCATAGATGATCAAGGCCAAGAAGGGATGGAGTTATCCTATGAAAAGGCCTTAGTTGGTAAGCCAGGTAAACGACAATATGTAAAAGATTTAACGGGTAATATTATTCGTCAAATTGGGCAAGAAACCCATGCGCAGCCTGGTCAAAATATTGAGCTGAGTTTAGATCTGAGATTACAGTATTTAGCTTATAGAGAATTAAAGGCTGCGGTTACCGAGCATAGGGCAACATCCGCCTCTGCGGTTATTTTGGATGTTAAAACTGGCGAAGTTTTGGCTATGGTGAACCAGCCTTCTTATAACCCGAACGATAGATCCAAGTTGAATTATGATCAGATGCGAAACCGTGCTGTGATTGATTTGTTTGAGCCCGGTTCTACTATGAAGCCATTTACTGTCAGTGCTGCATTAGAAAGTGGGCAGTATACGACAGAATCTAAGATCGATACTGCACCTGGCTATATTCGCTTTGGTAAGCAAACTATTCGTGATTTAGGTAGCTATGGCAAAATTGATTTAGAAACTGTCATGGTTAAATCGAGTAATGTGGCGACGTCTAAAATTGCTTTGTCATTACCTCAAGATGCTGTCTGGAATCTCTACTATCAGTTAGGTATAGGGTCACTAGTGGGTATTGGCTTTCCTGGTGAGTCTACAGGCTCATTACCTACGCATCCAAAATGGCACCCGGCTGAGATAGCAACATTGTCTTATGGTTATGGTCTTTCTGTGTCTACTTTGCAGCTTGCTCATGCCTATGCCACTTTGGCAAATAGAGGCTATAAAGTGCCTGTTACTATGTTCAAGCAGGATGTTTTGCCAGAAGGTGAGCAGGTAATCTCAAATAGAGTGGCGAAAGATGTATTGAAAATGATGCGACAGGTTGTTGATAAGTCAGCAAAGGCTGCAAAGGTGCCTGGATATGTTGTTGCAGGAAAGACAGGTACTGTGCACAAAGTAGGTACCAAGGGTTATGAGTATGATCAGTACATTTCTTTGTTTGCTGGTGTGGCTCCAGCGACCAATCCAAGGTTAGCTATGGTGGTTATGGTCAATGATCCTAAAGGACGAGAGTATTATGGTGGTGAAGTCTCTGCGCCAGTGTTTTCTCGTGTGATGGATGGTGCTATGGCTATTTTAAATGTTTCTCCTGATTTACCTGAAGGCTTACGCGAAGTCCGGCTAGGTAAGAAGGTTCCCTATAGAGTGGTGTTAAAATAGTGTCTATTTTTCCCATGCCAATAAAGTCTCACTTAGTTGAGGCTTTTTTTGGTTTAAAGGCAGGGCAACTATCAGCTTTTAATGTGTTCGAAAAGGTGACGACGGATAGTCGTAAGGTTGCTGAGCAGGATGTGTTTTTTGCTTTACCTGGTGTTGGTTCAAATGGTTGGGATTATCTTGAAGGTGTTGCAAGCCAAGGGTATCGTTTAGTTGTTGTGCCTAAAGGGGTTGAGCTGGATAAAAATCTTAACTTGTCTTATATCTATGTTGAGGATGCTAGGGCCAGTTTAATTGAGTTTATAGGTGAGTTTGCAAAGCCTTATCCAAAACAAATTTGTGCAGTGACAGGGACAAATGGTAAGTCTTCTATCAGTTATTATAATGCGCAAATAGCACAACTACTGAGTTCAAAATCTGCCATTGTTGGTACGTTCGGTTTAGGAACTCTTGATGATCTTAAAGAGTCTGAGCAGACCACACCTGATCTGCTATCTATGCATAGTTTGGCAATTAGATTTGCTAGTGAAGGCGTTAAGCATCTTACTTTTGAGGCTTCTTCACATGCACTGGACCAAGGTAGGGTTCTTGGTTTACCAATTGATACCGCCATATACTCAAATTTGAGTCGGGATCATTTAGATTATCACGGTAGTATGCTTGCTTATGCGCAGGCGAAAGCGAGGCTTTTTGCTTTTCCTTCTTTAGAGCGTGCCGTTATTTGCATGGATGACGATTATTCTCAGCTGATGCTGCAATCGGCGAAATGTCCTGTTTATACTTATAGCCTTAAGCACGAAGATGCTGACTTTTATTGCAAAAATTTATCGTATTTTACATCAGGTGTAAATTTTGACCTGATTGTGAAGGGGCAGCTATTTAGCATTCATTTACCTTTGCTTGGTGAGTTTAATGTTGCTAATGCTGTGGCTGCTTTAGCGGCTAATTGGGATTTGTTTGATGATAAGTCTGCCTTAGTGAATGCTTTGAATTCTCTTCTTGGGGCGCCAGGCAGGATGCAGATGATAAAAGTGTCTGATGGGCCTTTGGTTGTGGTGGATTATGCTCATACTCCTGATGCGCTTCAGGTGGCATTGCAGGCTTTAAAGTTGCATAACCGTGGTCGACTTACCTGCATTTATGGTTGTGGTGGTGACAGAGATAGGGGGAAAAGGCCTCTTATGACAGCTGCGTCATTAAATAATGCAGATATCTCTTGTTTAACTTCAGATAACCCTAGAACGGAATCCGTGCAACAAATTATTCAAGATGCCTTGGCTGATCAACTGGATAAAGACAATCTTATTGGGTCTGGCCAGCTTAGAGTTGAGCCTGATAGGCGACGAGCAATTTTAGACGTGATTGCAAATGCAAATGCAAATGATGTGATTCTGATTGCTGGTAAGGGTCATGAAGACTATCAAGAAATATTGGGTGTTAAACACCATTTTGATGATGCTGAAATTGCGTTAGAAGGATTGAATAAATGCTGGTCGAACTAAAATTAAGTGATGTTGCAAGAATTTGTGATGGGCAACTTTTTGGTGAAGATCGCCCGTTTAATTATGTTAAGACGGATACTCGTGATTCATTAGATGAAGCTTTGTTTGTAGCTATCAAAGGCGATAGCTTTGATGGCCATACTTATTTAGAGGCAGCCTTAGTGAAAGGCGCTGCTGCCGTGTTGTCGCAAGAACCTTCCAATGTGACGCCTTTGATTCTGGTGTCAGATACACGGCAAGCCTATGCCGATATTGCTCATCATCTAAGAGGTGAGTTTCTAGGGAAATTAGTGGCTATAACTGGTAGTAATGGAAAAACGACCGTTAAAGAGTGGTTGTCACAATGCTTAGAGGCTAGCCATAAGGTATTGAAAACAGAAAAGAATAATAACAATCAAATTGGTGTTCCGCTCACTTTGTTAGGGCTTGAACAGTTTCATAACTTTGCGGTAATCGAAACTGGCACAAGTTTTGTAGGTGAAATACCTAAATTAGCCCAAATTACGACGCCAGATATTGCCGTTATTACAAATGCGAGCGGTAGTCATTTTATCGGATTTGGTTCGATTGAAGGGATAGCAAGAGAGAAAGGTGCGCTTTTAGATGGTCTTACATCTGATGGTGTTGCTGTACTTAATTTTGATGATCCTTGGTTTGATTATTGGTCGTCGCAAGCCAAAGGTAAGCGAGTAGTGAGTTTTGGTTTTAATCAAGGTGCAAATGTATTTGTTAAGTCGATGGTATTGGCTAGTCAGTCATCAAAATCAGTACTGAGTTATGGTGGTGTAGATTGTGAACTGAACCTCTCTGTTCCGGGTAAGCATCAAATTGCTAATGCGATGGCTGTGTTATTGGTTTTGCTAGAGCTAGGTATTGATTTGGAAGATGCTTGTCAGCGTTTATCTCATCCATTAGTTATTGATAAGCGATTACATTTTCAGGCCTCAATTAGCCAAGCTCTTGTTTTAAATGACTGTTATAATGCCAGCCCAAAATCTGTAGAAGCTGCAATCGATGTTCTGGTGAGCCAAGAACAAACCCAAAAGTGGTTAGTGTTAGGTGCTTTAGGGGAGTTAGGTGAGTTAGAATTTGAGATTCATGAGCAGCTTGGTGATTATGCGTTTTCAGCAGGTGTGACTGGGTTGGTAAGTGTTGGACCAATTGCTGCGATAGCAGCCAAGGCATATGAAAAAAGGGGTGGGTTAGCTGTGTACTGTGAGAATAATTCGCAGGCAGCTGAGTTTATTAAGCCTCTCGGAAAAGAGAATGCCATCTTAGTGAAAGGGTCTCGCTCTGCTCAGATGGAAAAAATTATAAAAGAAATAGAAAATTAGGATAAAACCTGCCCATGTTATTGTTGTTAACTGACTACCTTAGTCAATATTTTACATTTTTTACTGTCTTTAATTACCTCTCTTTAAGAGCGATTTTAGGGGTTTTGACAGCATTTGTTATTGCTTTAATTATTGGTGGCCCTGTTATTCGCATGTTGCAAAACCTGCAGATTGGTCAGGCCGTGCGTGACGATGGTCCTCAATCTCACTTAAGCAAAGCGGGTACCCCAACTATGGGGGGGGCCATGATTATTTTTTCTATCGCTGTCAGTACTTTGTTGTGGGGAGATCTTAGTAACCAATATGTTTGGGTCGTATTGCTGGTAATGCTTGCTTTCGGTGCTATTGGTTGGGTGGATGATTATCGTAAAGTTGTCGAAAAAAACCCACGCGGCTTGCCTGGAAGGTGGAAATACTTTTGGCAAAGTGTGTTTGGTGTAATCGCCGCAATATACTTGTATAGCAATGCATCGACTCCTGCTGAAACATCCTTAATTGTCCCAATTTTTAAAGACGTTGTGATTCCCTTAGGTATTTTTTATGTCGTGCTGACTTATTTTGTGATTGTTGGTACCAGTAATGCTGTTAATTTAACGGATGGGTTGGATGGTTTAGCAATTTTACCAACGGTACTGGTTGGTGGCGCGCTTGGTGTATTTGCTTATTTAACGGGTAATGTTCGTTTTGCGGAATATTTGTTGATTCCCTATGTTGGTGGTGTGGGCGAGATAATTGTATTTTGTGCCGCACTTGTTGGTGCTGGTTTAGGCTTTCTTTGGTTTAATACCTATCCAGCGCAAGTTTTCATGGGAGATGTAGGTTCTCTTGCCTTAGGTGCTGCTTTGGGTGTTATTGCCGTCATAGTCCGCCAAGAGATAGTGCTTTTTATTATGGGCGGTGTTTTCGTTATGGAAACTGTCTCTGTTATATTACAAGTTGGCTCATACAAGTTAACAAAGCGTCGGATTTTCAGAATGGCGCCGATACATCATCATTTTGAGCTTAAAGGTTGGGCTGAGCCTAAAGTAATTGTTCGTTTTTGGATTATTACTGTTTGTTTAGTTTTAGTTGGTTTTGCTACCTTAAAAGTTCGTTAGTAGGAAAGGTTAAATGTCTTTAATAGGCTCTGATAGAGTTCGTGCGGTTGTCGGTCTTGGTATTACTGGGTTGTCTTGTGCTCAGTTTTTAGCAGCAAAAGGTCAAGAGTTCTATGTCGTTGATTCGCGCGAATCTCCTCCTGGCTTAGATGAAGTGAAATCTATCCTCCCAGATGATCGAATTTTTACCGGTGGTTTAGATAAATTACTTGAACTGCCGGTCACCGAGTTATTTGTCAGTCCTGGCGTTGCATTGTCTGAGCCTGTATTGGCTCGATTGGCGCAACAGGGTGTGTTAATGCGAGGCGATGTTGATTTATTTTGTGAGCATGCTGATGCGCCATTAATCGCTATAACAGGCTCAAATGCAAAAAGCACAGTGACGACCATGGTAGCTGATATGTTGTCTGCCTTGGGTAAGAAGGTAAGTGTTGGTGGTAATCTTGGTCGCCCAGCACTCGACTTACTGGATGATACGCCTGACTATTATGTGCTAGAAGTATCAAGTTTTCAGCTGGAAACAACAGAGACGCTTAATGCTGAGGTTGCTTGCGTTTTGAATGTAAGTGAAGATCATATGGACAGGTATGACTCCTTCTATGACTATCAGAGAGTGAAGCAAAAAATTTATCGTAATTGTAAATCTGCAGTTTGTAATAAACAGGATATTTTAACCGCGCCTTTACTGCCAATGGGTACGCCTGTTAATGCTTTTACAACAGGGCTTGCTGACCTGAAAGAGTTTGGTCTCATTGAAGATGAAGGCTTTTGGTTGTGTCATGGTGTTAAGAGGCTCTATCACTCATCTCAAATTAAATTGAAAGGTAAGCATAATTACGCAAACGTACTGGCGTCTTTTGCTATCTTGGAATTGTTAGGGCTTGACCTTGAGGGTGAAGAAATTGCTAGCTACCTTGGCGAATTTTCAGGTTTACCACATAGATGTGAGTTTGTATCTGAGCATCAGGGTGTTGTTTATATAAATGACTCTAAAGGAACCAATGTTGGTGCGACACTGGCTGCACTTGAAGGGTTAGGATCAAAGCAGAAGAATATTCATTTGTTGTTAGGTGGCCAAGGTAAAGGTGCTGATTTTGCTCCTTTGTTAAGTGGTTTAGATAAGTTTGTAAAAAGCGCTCACCTATATGGGGAGGATGCGACTAACATAGCATCTGCTCTCTCCAGCTTTAATGATTTCTCAAGCTATGCTGACTTAAATCAAGCCATGCAAGCGGCTACAAAAATGGCGGAACCTGGTGATATAGTGCTCTTTTCTCCTGCATGCGCTAGCTTCGATCAATTTAAAAGTTATGTGGCTCGAGGGGAATACTTTACCTCTTTGGTTAAGGCTTTATGACCCCGAAATTATTAGACAGAGTGTCTGTAAAGGAGCTCTTGTCGGTTGATTTTGTTTTTGTATGTACCCTCTTTACGATACTGGTGATGGGGTTGGTGATGGTTACCAGTGCCTCTGTTTCTGTCTCAGATGATCTTTTTGGTCATCCCTTTCACTTCATGCAGCGTCAAATTCTTTATTTAGTACTCGCGCTTATTGCGGGTAGTGTCCTGATTAATATATCGACTGATATCATGCATAAATGGGGGATAGTGATGATGTTGCTGTCTCTATTTTTACTTGTGCTGGTGCTCGTGCCAGGTATTGGTAAAAGTGTTAATGGCAGCCAGCGCTGGATTAACCTATTTGTATTTAACCTACAGGCATCAGAAGTGGCTAAGGTCTGTATGGTTGTGTATATGTCTGGTTATCTAGTTCGACGAGCTGATCAGGTGAGGGAGCAGTGGAGTGGTTTTATTATCCCTCTAGGTTTAACGTTCGGTTTTCTTGTTCTGCTATTGCTTGAACCTGACTTTGGTGCGTCTGTTGTTTTGCTTGGTACCGTTATGGCGATGCTATTTCTTGGTGGCGCCAGAGTTTATCAATTTATACTTGTGCTGGTTATGGCCTGTTGCGCTTTAGCTGTGGTTGCTGTGTCGGAAAGCTATCGTATGAAGCGACTAATGAATTTTATTGATCCATGGGCAGATCCTTTTAATGAGGGTTATCAGTTGAGTCAGGCCTTGATTGCCTATGGTCGTGGTGAGTGGTTTGGTTTGGGGTTAGGTAATAGTGTGCAGAAGTTATCCTACCTGCCTGAGGCGCACACAGACTTTGTATTTTCCATTTGGGTTGAAGAAACTGGGATGCTGGGTGGTTTATTGCTCATCTTATTGTTTGCAGTGCTAGTTAGTAGAATATTTCGAATTGGCAATCAGGCTCTATCATTCGGTCGTCCATTTTCTGGCTACATGTGTTACGGATTTTCTATCTTAATTGTTGCCCAAGTTGTGATTAATGTGGGGGTTAACACCGGTTTTTTGCCCACAAAAGGGCTAACGCTTCCGTTAATTAGTTATGGCGGAAGTAGTTTGATTATTACTTTAAGTAGCTTGTTTGTTGTAGCGCGAGTGAATATCGAGAATATTCGTATTAACCGTGTTGAGTCATCAAATAATGTAAATAAACAAAGCAAACAGCAAAAAGATATGGATATGGTACTTAATGAAGAATAAGCGTGTATTGATCATGGCTGGAGGTACAGGCGGGCATATCTATCCTGCTTTGGCATGTGCGAAAGAATTTGAATCTCAAGGTTATGAGGTTAGGTGGCTGGGCTCTAAGGGGGGGATGGAGCTTGATTTAGTGCCAAAGCATGATATTCCTATCGACGCTATTTCTATTAAAGGTGTTCGAGGTAATGGTGTTAAAGGTTTGTTATTAGCACCGTTTAGAGTTTTATATGCTTTAGGTCAAGCGTTGGCGATTGTCAGGCGTTTTCGTCCAAATGTTGTCTTAGGTATGGGGGGCTTTGTTGCTGGCCCTGGTGGTGTAGCTGCTAAACTGTGTTCTGTTCCTTTGGTGGTGCACGAGCAAAATGCGGTTGCAGGCACTACAAATAAACTCTTGTCTAAAGTGGCAAACCGAGTTTTACAGGCTTTCTCTGGGGCTTTGCCTAAAGGGTTGACGGTTGGTAATCCTGTTCGTTCAGATATTCTTAATTTAAAAGCTAAGCCGGATAGCTACCGTGCGGGTAGGCCGTTAAAACTTTTGGTCGTGGGTGGTAGTCTTGGTGCGCAAGCAATCAATAAGTTAATGCCAAAGGTGCTTTCTGGTTGGAATGAGAATGTTCGATTAGATGTTTGGCATCAAACTGGTAAGCGTAATATTGAAGAGGTATCTGATTGGTATCAAGCGGCTGGGGTTGAAGCGAGAGTTGATGCCTATATTGAGAATATGAATGATGCATATTATTGGGCTGATATCGTTTTATGTCGCTCTGGTGCTATGACAATTAGTGAATTAGCAATTGCGGGGATACCTTCTATCTTGGTGCCGTTTCCTTATGCAATTGATGATCATCAGACAAAAAATGCAGAAAGCCTCGTTGTTGCCGGTGCAGCAAATTTGGTGCCTCAATCTGAATTAACAGAAGAATCTTTAACATTGCTGTTAACGGAATATATCAGTGATGTGAATTTATTAAATAATATGGGGGCAGCTGCGAAAAAAGTTGCTTATCCGAATGCTACCGAACATGTTGTGGCAGAGTGTAAAAGGTTTATAAAACATGATTAGAAATCAAGGTCAGCAAGTGTTACCTACCATGCGTCGAATTCAGAATATACATTTTATAGGTATTGGTGGTGTCGGGATGTGTGGTATCGCTGAGGTGCTGCATAATCAAGGTTATAGTGTATCGGGATCAGATTTAAATGAATCTGTAACAACAAAGCGTCTTGTTGATCTTGGAATAAAGGTTTTTTATGGGCATGCGGAAAAAAACGTAAAAGATGCCCATGTAATTGTTGTTTCTACTGCTATTAATATCGAAAATCCTGAAATTAAATGGGGTAAAGAAAATCGTATTCCGATTGTTCGTCGCGCTGAAATGTTAGCGGAATTAATGCGATATCGTCACGGTATTGCTGTTGCTGGAACGCATGGTAAAACAACGACAACAAGTTTAATGGCATCTGTGTTGGCGGCAACGGGTGATGCTCCTACGTTTGTTATTGGTGGTCGTTTAACGAGTGCGGGGACAAATGCTCAGTTAGGTAGTAGCCAATACTTAGTGGCTGAAGCTGATGAAAGTGATGCTTCTTTCCTGCATCTACAGCCCCATTCAGCCATAGTCACTAATATTGATGAAGATCATATGGATACTTATGGTGGTGACTTTGAGAAAGTGAAGCACACTTTTGTCGAGTTTCTCCATAACTTGCCTTTTTATGGGATGGCTGTGTTGTGTGTTGATGATGAAAATGTCAGAGAGATATTGCCACAGGTTAGTCGTCCTATTCTAACTTATGGTATTGAGCATGAAGCGGATTTTTATGCGACTGATATCGTTCAATCTGGGCGCTACTGTGAATTTGTAGCTCACAGACCAAACTTAGAATCTATTAAGATACGTTTGCCAATGCCAGGTAAGCATAATGTGCTGAATGCCCTTGCTACTATTGCAGTGGCAACAGATTTGGGTGTAGAAGCAGTTGCAATACAGGCTGGTTTAATGGGTTTTGAGGGTGTAGGTCGACGCTTCCAAGAGCAGCCTCCTTTAGATTTACCTAAGTCAGGTCAGGTCATGTTTATTGATGATTATGGGCATCATCCAAGAGAAGTTGAAGTGACTATTGATGCTATACGTGATGGCTGGCCTGATAAACGCTTGGTTATGATCTACCAGCCTCATAGGTTCTCGCGTACTCGAGATCTTTATGAAGATTTTGTTAAGGTGCTTTCAAAAGTGGATGTACTTTTGCTCTTAGATGTATATGCCGCAGGAGAAGCGCCGGTGAATGGTGCTGATAGTCGTGCTTTGTGTGCAAGTATCAGGCAGCGAGGCTCTGTTGATCCTATTCATGTGGGTAAAGATGAAGACTTGTCTTCAATTTTGTCAAACGTATTGCGAGATGGTGACTTGATGATTACCCAAGGTGCGGGTGATATTGGTCTAATATCGAAATCTCTTTCTACGCACGGCTTAAAGGGGTCTAGGGAATGACTTTAAAGGCAGCAAAAATACTCGTTATTTATGGTGGGCGATGCGCTGAGAGAGAGGTGTCATTACAAAGTGGTGCTCTTGTGTTGGCTGCTTTAAAAGAAAGAGGCTATCAGGTTGATGGCTTAGATTTATATGGCGAAGATTTATCCTTAAATCCAGTGAAGCAGCTGCAAACTTTGGACTTCGATCTTGCTTTTATCGCTCTTCATGGAGGAGAAGGTGAAGATGGTAGGGTTCAGGCTTTGTTGGAATTGATGGATAAGCCATATACAGGTAGCTCGCCGCTTGCTTGTGGTTTTGCCATGGATAAAGTGCTCTCTAAAAAATACTGGTTGGGTATAGGTGTTCCTACACCAGCTTATTTGGCATTTTCTTCTCCTGGGGCGTCAGATGTAGATGCGATTGAAGCTGAACTGCCATATCCAGTTATAGTTAAGCCTTCAAGAGAGGGTTCTACTATTGGGATTAACAAGGCTGAGAATAAGATTCAACTGGAAGCAGCGCTTGCTAGTGCGAGAACTTATGATTCAGAAGTGCTTGTAGAGCAATATATTGCAGGCCCTGAATTTACAGTCACTATCATAGATGATGTTGCTTACCCTGTTATTGGTCTTAAAGCATCAGATGAACATGAGCTATATGACTATGAGGCTAAGTATATCGCTAATGATACCCAATACTTATTGCCGTCAGGCTTAAATGAGGATGATGAGTTGTATGTGCAAAAAATAGCCTTAGATGCTTATCAATCATTGGGTTGTGCTGGTTGGGGCCGTGTTGATGTTATGCAGGATTCTAATGGAGAGTTTTGGGTGTTGGAGGTGAATACATCACCTGGCATGACCTCTCATAGTTTGGTGCCTATGTCTGCCGCTTACGTCGATATATCTTATGCCGCTTTGGTTGAAAAAATAGCAGCTGTTGCTTGGTCAGAATCTAGTGCTAATAAGGTGAGTTAACCTGTGAGAATTGCTGCATTATTTGGTGCGCTTTCACTTTTTTTGCTGGCTTTTTTGCAGGGTGAGGCCGAATCTCGTGGTTGGTTTAGTATTGCTGAGATAGAACTAGAAGGAAAGTTGAGTTATATAACAGAGCAAGAACTTAACCTTATTTACGATGGTTTTATTGGTCAAAGCTTGTTGTTTTCTTCAGTGACTCACCTTTCTGCGAAGGCAAGTGAGCCAGCTTGGGTAAATTCTGTCAGCGTGCGAAAAATATGGCCAAATAAACTAAAGTTTGTAGTGGGTGAAGAGGTGCCTGTTGCAAATTGGCGTGAAGGGCAGGTAATTACCGCTCAAGGTGAGGTTATTTCGCCGTCTGCTATCACTGCTTTGCCGCTTCCTTTCTTGCAGGGACCTATTGGAACTAGTCAAACTGTTTTGGAACAGTTTCGTTTGGTGAGTCAGGTGTTAACTCACTCAGATCTAAAAGTAGATAAGTTGGAGTTGGAAGAGCGCGGCGCTTGGAATGTTTATTTTAGTAATGGATTGCTTGTGAAGTTAGGTCGAGATGAGATTCTATCTAGGTTACAGCGCTTTATAGCCGTGTATAAATCTGATTTATCGGGTAGAATGGCTCGTATCCATGCAATAGATGCAAGGTACCCACATGGCATCGCCGTTATATGGAAGAAAATAGTTGAGTAGATTTGGCTTAATTATTGCTTTATGCCTAAATTAGCATGTTAATTGTTCCCTTTTTGAACTGGATGAATAAATGATAGTTGGACTTGACGTTGGTACATCAAAAGTAGTTTGCCTTGTTGGTGAAATGATGGCTGATGGACGTCTTGAAATTGTTGGTATTGGGTCTCATGCAGCTAAAGGTATGAAGCGTGGTGCCGTTATAAATATTGAATCTACAGTGCAGTCTATTCAGCGTGCCGTTGAAGAGGCTGAGTTGATGGCAGGATGTAATATACATTCTGTTTATGTCAGTGTAGCGGGTAGTCATATTCGTAGTCTAAATTCACATGGCATAGTGGCAGTAAAAGATGGTGAAGTTCAGGAAGCAGACATTGAGCGTGTTATTGATGCTGCACAAGCAGTTCCTATTCCTTCCGATCAAAGGGTGCTTCATATATTGCCGCAAGAGTACAGTATCGATTCGCAGGAAGGGATTAAAGATCCTTCAGGAATGTCGGGTGTTAGGCTTGAAGCAAATGTGCATTTGATTTCGGGTGCTGCTAACGCAGTGATGAATATTGAAAAGTGCATTAAGCGTTGTGGCTTAGGAGTTGATGGCGTTATTTTGTCTCAACTAGCCTCAAGTCATTCATCTCTTAGTGATGATGAAAAAGAATTGGGTGTTTGCTTGGTTGATATTGGTGCTGGTACGGCGGATATGGCTGTCTGGATTGATGGGTCCATTCATCATACCTCAGTTGTCCCTGTTGCTGGTGATCAGGTGACGAATGATATTTCGATGGCTTTAAGAACGCCAACTCAACATGCTGAAAGTATTAAAATTCAATACGCATGTGCTTTATCTTCCTTGGCAGGTGCTGATCAAAATATTGAAGTGCCAAGTGTTGGAGATAGGCAGTCAAGGTCTATATCTAGACATGCATTAGCAGAAGTTGTTGAGGCGAGGTACGAAGAGATTTTTAGTTTGGTGCTAGATGAATTGCGCCGAAGTGGATATGCGGAGCGTATTCCAGCTGGCATTGTGGTGACAGGTGGTACCTCTTTAATGGAAGGGGCGACAGAGTTAGCGGAACGTGTGTTTGATATGCCGGTTCGCATGTCGGTCCCAGTAAGTGTGAAAGGGATGTCTGATATTGTAGATAATCCAATTTTTTCTACAGGTGTTGGTTTAATTATGTATGGCGTAGATGAATCTGATTTAGGGATGGCTCAGCAGCATGCTAGCTCTCTCAAGGTTGAGGAGTCTAGGCAGAGTGTTGTAACTGAATCTACAGCTGAGGTCGCTAATAAGATATGGCGAAATATGAAAAGTTGGGTTAAAAGTAATTTTTAGTCAAGGGTTGACATCGATTAGAATTGAGGAGCGATAAGCCCATGAATGTCTTTGATTTGGCAGAAGAAAATTTATCCGATAATGCAATGATTAAAGTTGTCGGTGTTGGTGGTGGTGGCGGTAACGCAGTGCGTTATATGCTTGAGAACCAGCTTGAGGGTGTTGAGTTTATTTGTGCTAACACTGATTCTAAAGCTTTGGTAGGTATTGATTCAGGCATGTCTTTGCAGCTTGGTTCGGCGATTACTAAAGGCTTAGGTGCGGGAGCTAATCCAGAAGTTGGAAGAGATTCTGCGCTAGAAGATCAAGAAAAAATTACAGAATTGTTATCTGGTGCCGATATGGTATTTATCACAGCAGGAATGGGTGGTGGAACCGGTACTGGTGCTGCACCTGTAATTGCTAAGGTAGCAAGAGATCTTGGTATCTTGACTGTTGCTGTTGTGACTAAGCCGTTTCCATTTGAAGGGCGTAGAAGAGCGAAAGTTGCTGAAGCGGGCGTTAAGGAGTTGAGGGAAAATGTCGATTCTTTGATTATCGTGCCAAACGAAAGGTTACTACCTGTATTGGGTAAGAATATTTCATTGCTTAAGGCGTTTGGTGAAGCAAATAATGTTCTCTTTAATGCTGTTCAAGGTATAACTGATTTGATTATGCGTCCGGGGTTGATAAACGTCGATTTCGCGGATGTAAGAACTGTTATGTCAGAGATGGGTATGGCGATGATGGGCATTGGTGCTTCAACGGGTGAAGATAGGGCATTAGTTGCAGCTGAATCGGCTATACACAACCCATTGTTAGAAGATATTAACTTAAAAGGTGCGCGTGGTGTGCTGGTTAATATTACGGCTAACGAAGAGGTTGGTCTTTCTGAGTTTACTGAGGTGGGTAATATCATCGAAGAGTATGCTTCAGAAGATGCTACAGTTGTTATTGGTTGTGCTATCGATCCAAGTGTTGGTGATGAGATGCGAGTTACTGTAGTTGCAACTGGTTTAGAGTCAGCTAAGGCTGCTCAACAAGTTGTGACTCCAGCAGCACAAACTGTTGAAAAAACGGTTGTTGCTCAAGCAGCAGCTCCTGTTCAGCAGGTAGTAAATAGTGCTGTTGAAACAACTCGAGTTGATACGGTATCAGTGACCAGAGGGAATGTTGGGGAAGTTGTTTCCAGTCGCCCTGCAGAGGTTGAAAAAACTGAGCGGGTTGATGTTGGAGCGAATGCCGCTCCTCAAGCAGATGAAGATAAATTGTCTTATCTGGATATACCGGCATTCTTACGCCGACAAGCTGATTAATTTTTGTTTGTTGTAAATTGTTAATGCTCTATAATTGCGTTGTAACAATTGGTGTTAATTGTTACTATTCGCGAATTATTGTAGCTCTGGTCATAAAACAGTAGGAATATCATGGTACGTCAACGCACTCTTAAAAACGTAATTCGCGCTACAGGCGTTGGATTGCACTCCGGCGAAAAGGTTTATCTCACTTTAAAGCCTGCCCCTGCTAACGCTGGTATTGTTTTTGTCCGTACAGATATAGAGCCCGCAGTCGAAATTAACGCAGATGCATCTGCAGTGGGATCGACTAATTTTGCAACTGTACTTTGTAAAGATGATGTGAGTATTAGTACAGTTGAGCACTTGTTATCTGCGATGGCAGGTCTCGGTGTTGATAACGCTTTTGTTGAAGTAAGTGCAAGTGAATTACCGTTGATGGATGGTAGTGCGAGTCCATTTGTTTTCTTGCTTCAGTCAGCTGGTATAGAAGAGCAGGATGCGTATAAGAAATTTATTCGCATTAAAAAACCAATTACTGTTGAAGATGGTGATAAGGTTGCAACCTTGAAGCCTTATGCGGGTTTTAAGCTTTCATTTACGATTGATTTTGATCATCCTGCAATCGGTGAAGATGTTCAATCTACTTCTGTTGATTTTTCTACAACTGCCTTTATTAAAGAAATATGCCGTGCACGTACTTTCGGTTTTATGAAAGATATTGAATATTTCAAAACTAATAATTTAGCGCGTGGTGCAAACATGGAGAACGCCGTTGTACTTGATGAGTATCGAGTGCTTAACGAAGAAGGTTTGCGCTATCGTGATGAATTGGTTCGACACAAGGTGTTGGATGCAATTGGTGATCTTTATCTATTGGGGCATAGCTTGATTGGTGAGTATGTTGCTCACAAATCTGGACATGCTTTAAATAATAAATTACTTCATCAGTTGCTTCAGCAAAAAGATGCTTGGGAATATGTTGTGTTTGAAGATAAAGAGCAAACAGTTCCAATTTCTTATGTGGAACCTATCGCTGCTGGATAATAAGTAGCGATTGAGTTTTTTAAAAAAGCCGGACAAATGTCCGGCTTTTTTGTGTCTATCACCTTGATATTGTGTGATTAGTTCATATCTACCATGTTAGACTGTGTTTAATATTAACTGGCTGAGTTGAGTTCAAGATGTTAGGAAATGTCATAAAAAAAGTCATTGGTACAAAAAATGACCGCGAAGTTAAGCGATTAAAAAAACTAGTAAACCAAATTAATCAATTTGAGCCAGCACTTGAAGCGTTATCAGATGAACAGCTTTCAAATAAAACAAGTGAGTTTAGAACAAGATTAGAATCGGGCGATAGCCTAGATACGCTTTTGTCCGAAGCGTTTGCGACAGTAAGAGAAGTAAGTAAGCGTGTTATGGGGATGCGTCATTTTGATGTGCAAATGATAGGTGGCATGGTTTTACATGAAGGACGCATTTCTGAAATGCGTACGGGTGAAGGTAAAACCCTAGTGGCTACTTTGGCTGTATACTTGAATGCCTTGCCAGCCAAAGGCGTTCATGTCATTACCGTAAATGATTACTTGGCTAGCCGAGATGCAAACTGGATGAGGCCCCTTTATGAATTTTTAGGTCTATCTGTGGGTGTTGTTGTATCAGGCCAAGAGAAAGAAGAAAAAAGACAGGCGTATGCAGCAGATATTACTTACGGCACCAACAATGAGTTTGGGTTTGATTATCTAAGAGATAATATGGTGTTCCGTTTGGAAGATAGGGTTCAGCGTGATTTATCATTTGCTGTTATTGATGAGGTTGACTCTATCTTGATTGATGAGGCCCGTACGCCTCTCATTATTTCTGGTGCTGTCGAGGATAGCTCAGAGCAATATCGTAAAATTAATAAATTAGCACCTCTGTTGACTCGTCAAGAAATGGAAGGTGATGAAGTTAAGGTTGAAGGACACTTTGTTTTTGATGAATCTCAAAAAAGTGTTGAGTTAACAGAAGTTGGTCATACCTATGTCGAAGATTGGCTAGTAGAGCAATCCATGCTCTCTGAGGGTGACAGTCTATACGCTGCTGGCAATCTTGGTCTTTTGCATCATGTGCATGCTTGTCTAAGGGCGCACGTGGTATTTGCTAAAGATATTGATTACGTCGTTCAAGGTGGCGAGGTTGTTATTGTAGATGAGCATACAGGCCGAACTATGGCTGGTCGCCGTTGGTCTGAAGGTATTCATCAGGCGGTAGAGGCGAAAGAGGGTGTTGATATTCAGCCTGAAAGCCAAACACTAGCATCGACCACTTTCCAGAACTTTTTCCGTCTCTATGAAAAATTGGCAGGAATGACCGGAACCGCAGATACGGAAGCGTTTGAATTTCAGCAAATTTATGATTTAAGTGTGGTTGTTATTCCAACCAATAAAGCAGTTCAGCGTAAGGATTTTAACGACCTTATTTTTATGTCGACGCAAGAGAAGTTTGAGTCGATTGTAAAGGATATTGAAGAAAATGTTGGTAATGGCCGTCCTGTGCTTGTTGGTACGGCTTCTATTGAGTATTCGGAGCTTCTTTCCACGTATTTGAACGATAAAGGTGTTAAACATAACGTCTTGAATGCTAAGCAACATGAGCGAGAAGCACAAATTGTTGCTGAAGCTGGTAAGCCTGGTGCAGTTACAATTGCGACCAATATGGCTGGTCGTGGTACGGATATCGTGTTGGGTGGTAATCTTCAGGTAGAACTTGCTGAGTTAACCAATCCAACTGATGAAGAGAAAGTTGCGCTTGAAAAAGATTGGACTGAGCGAAATAAGTCAGTTTTGGAGGCCGGCGGTTTACATATTATTGGCACAGAGCGTCATGAGTCACGACGCATTGATAATCAGCTGCGTGGTCGTGCTGGTCGCCAAGGTGATGTGGGTTCATCTCGTTTTTATCTTTCTCTAGAAGATAGTTTGATGCGCATTTTTATGTCTGATCGTATCAAACGTATGATGCAAGCTTTAGGTATGGAGAAAGGTGAGGCCATTGAGCATAAAATGGTGTCAAACGCGATCGAAAAAGCTCAGCGTAAAGTTGAAGGGCGTAACTTTGATATCCGTAAGCAGCTACTTGAATATGATGATGTAGCAAATGATCAAAGGCAAGTTATCTATAGTCAGCGTTACGATATGATGACAAGTGAAGATTTATCTTCTGCTGTTATTTCTATGCGTGAAGAAGTTGTTTCAAATCTCATTGATGATTATATCGCCCCTCAAAGTATGTTTGATCAATGGGATCTTGAAGGCTTAGAAGAAAGGCTTCAGTCTGACTTTAGCCTTGAGATGCCAATTCGTGATTGGGTTAAAGAGGATAATAAATTATACGAAGAGCCTTTGCGTCAGCGTATTCTCTCTACTTTCATTGAAAATTATCAAGCTAAAGAAGATATCGCGGGCGAAGAATCGTTACGTATGTTTGAAAAGCAGGTATTACTGCAAGTTCTTGATACTTTGTGGAAAGAGCATCTTCAAACAATGGATATGTTGCGTCAAGGTATTCACCTTCGTGGTTATGCACAAAAGAACCCTAAGCAGGAATATAAGCGTGAATCGTTTGAACTGTTCCAGGGGCTGCTTGATCAAATTAAATTTGATGTTGTGCAAATTGTGACTCAAGTGAAGGTGCAATCTGCTGAGGAAGCTGAAAAAATAGCTGAAGCCCGCCGTGAAGCTGAAGCGAAAATGCAAATGACAATGAATCATCCGTCAGTTACGGGTGAAGATGAACAGGAAGGTGATTCAGAAAAAGAGTCTGTACCTCGTGTTGGTCGTAATGAACCTTGCCCTTGTGGTTCAGGTAAAAAATACAAACATTGTCATGGTAAGTTGGTTTAGGAGAAAGTGTGATGGCTGTTGGTAATGGTACTTTCCCTTCTATAGATCAGATTGATGGTCTTCGTCTTGGTGTTGCTGAGGCGGGTATTAAATATCAATCGCGAAAAGATTTGGTTGCCTTTGAAATTTGCGAAGGTGCTTCTGTTGCAGGTGTGTTTACGCTTAATGCTTTTTGTGCTGCGCCTGTTACTGTTTCAAAAAGGCATTTAGCACTGACTCAAAGTCGCATGCTAATTATCAATACAGGCAATGCGAATGCGGGCACTGGCAAACAAGGTATGATAGATGCTGAGTTGATGTGCTCTGCTATGGCTGATGCTAGTGGTCTGAAAGCTGAGCAGGTATTGCCTTTTTCTACAGGCGTAATTGGTGAAAAACTGGCGATTGAGAAGATTGTTGAAGCTATGCCAAAGCTTGTTGAATCGTTGGGTCATACATCTTGGGAAGATGTCGCTAGTGGCATTATGACGACTGACACTAGGCCTAAAGGTGCTTTTAGACAATTTTCTTTCGAAGGGAATACCTATTCGTTGGCAGGTGTCTCTAAAGGGGCGGGAATGATTAAGCCTAATATGGCTACCATGTTAGGTTTTATTGCTACGGACGTAAGTGTTGAGCCAGGTTTTTTGCAGGGTTTGTTGAGAGGTATAACAAATAAGAGCTTTAACCGGATCACGATTGATAGTGATACCTCGACTAATGATTCTTGTATTTTAATCGCAACAGGAAAGGCTAATAATAAACAAATTGCTGATGGCGAAAGTGATCTGGCTAAGCTTTTTATTGCTGAGTTGACCTCTATTATGCAAGTGCTTGCTCACGCTATTGTTCGAGATGGTGAGGGTGCAACTAAATTTGTTGAGATTGAAGTTTCTTCGGCTGCAAGTGTTGAAGAAGCAACAAAAGTTGCTTTTGAAATTGGTCATTCACCTCTGGTGAAAACGGCTCTATTTGCTTCTGATCCTAACTGGGGGCGAATCTTGGCGGTTGTTGGTCGTGCAGGTATTGATCAACTTGATGTTGAGCGTGTGCAAATATTTATTAATGATGTTCAAATTGTTGAAAATGGTGGACGTGCATCAAGTTATACAGAAGAGTTGGGACAGCAGGCAATGACGCCAGAAGAAATTAAGATTGAGATCGTACTTGGTCGAGGTGATTGTCGAGATCGAATTTGGACAACGGATTTGTCTCATGAATACGTTACCATTAATGCTGAGTACAGGACTTAATGCTTGTTCAAGTCGCAGCGGCGATTATATTGAATGAGGGTAAGGTTTTCTTGGCGAAACGTGATAAACACTTGCATCAAGGTGGTTTGTGGGAGTTTCCTGGTGGGAAATGTGAAGTAAACGAATTACCTGAGCAGGCTTTAGTGAGGGAGTTGCAAGAAGAAGTTGCGATTACCCCGAAAAATGCTCTTTTGTTTGATCATGTAGTTCACGATTATGGTGATAAAAAAGTGAGTTTGTCTTTCTTTCTTGTGGAGCAGTTTGATGGTGTTGCTCTTGGGAATGAGGGCCAGAAAACTGATTGGTTTGATTTGTCTGAACTTGCTGAGCTTGATTTTCCTGAGGCTAATAAAACGATAGTTGATAAGTTGCTTGCTCGGCAAGGGTAGAATCAAAAAAACGGCCAAAAGGCCGTTTTTTTTGATCATACCTAAAGCTATGTTTAGGACATGATTTGTGAAAGTAGTTGCCTTACTGTTGCTGGCTCAAAGGGTTTATCGCAAATAGCGTCAACGCCAGCTTGAGCAATATTGGAAAGGTGTGTCTCATTTGCTTCTGAGCTAACCATGAGAACAGGGATGTGAGAGAATTCGCTTGAGTTACGAACCGCCTCCGTTAGTTCTCTACCGTCCATCTCTGGCATATTGTAATCTGTGATGATTAGATCAAAGGCTTCGCTTTGAAGGAGTTCTATTGCCTCAACTCCATTTTCTGCCTGCTTAGGTTCTTGGATGCCCATGCCATCTAGTACTCTGCTGATATGTTTTCTAGCCAGGCGGCTATCATCCACGATGAGTACTCTTAATAAGCGAGTGTCAAATAGCTCAAGCTCAATTTCATCTTCACTTATAATATCTATTGTGGCTTTTAAAGCTCGAGTAATGGCGTCTGAAGAAAAAGGCTTTGGAAGAATTGCTAAGACGCCTGATTGCCTTAATTGCTCAAGGTAAGCTTTCTTGCGTTCACTTGAAATAAGCATAAAGGCTTGACTTTCGGTGCTTTCATTGTGACGGATTTTTTGTAGAAAATCATCTGCAGTACCGTCATCAAAGTACATGGCACTAATAACTAGATCTGGTTGGTAATTGTCGAGAATGTTAAGAGCGCTTGAAATTGAAGTTGCTGTTTCTACTTGGCTAACGCCAATTTCTTTTAATGTTCGGTGAATAAGTTTTTGTTGAACATCTGAAGGTTCAACTAATAATATGGATAGATCTTGTATACCTACTAAGTCGCTCATTTCTATTGTCTCTATGCTTAATATCTATTTTGCTGCTTACGTTATCATATATTTGATCTTTCCATTTAGGTTAAAATGCTTTTTTTTGATAACGCGTTTTGGAGTTTTGTATGTCTATTGCAAGTGCGTGTCATATTCTGACTAAAACAAAAGCAGAATGTGAAAAGGTAAAAGCGTTATTGGATAAGGGTGGAGACTTTCATCAGTTGGCTAAAAAACACTCAACTTGTCCTTCTGGTAAAAAGGGAGGCGATTTAGGGGAGTTTAGAAAAGGAGATATGGTGAAAGCGTTTGATAAGGCTGTGTTTAATGGTCCTTTGTTAAAAGTGCAAGGACCTATTAAAACTCAGTTTGGCTTTCATTTGATTAAAGTTTTGTATCGTAACTAAGTATTTATCTAAGGTGGAGTTTATGAATCCAATTAAATTATCTGAAAACTATTTTGTATTGCCACAAATTACTGAGTCAGAAATAGAAATGTATCGTGATCAAGGTTTTGAGTTGATTGTTAATAATCGTCCAAACAATGAATCCGAAGATCAGCCATTGTCTGAGGATTTAGCGGCTAAAGCGGCGGCTTTAGGGGTGGAGTATATTTATAATCCAGTGGATCTTTCTAAGTTGTCTCAGAATGAGCTCGATGTTCAGTTGGATGTTGTGGCGCAAGGGAAAAAAACATTAGCATTTTGCCGAACTGGAACGCGTTCTTCTGTTTTATGGGTGTTAAATAATCAAGTTGCTCATTCGTTTGATCAGCTTGTTGCTGAAGTTAATGCAAAAGGTTTTGATCTTACTCGCTGTTTGCCAGCGATGCAGGCTTTCAAATCTGAGTAACAATTTGTTTGTTAGTACCTAGGTACAATAGTTTTTATAGCCAGATCGTCTATTTTGGAGGGTAATGGTAAAACTATAATGACTTAGGTGCTAAAAATGAGTGACGGACAAGTAACTTTTGCAACATTAGGAAAAGCTGTTGGCTTTGTTTTGCAAATTGATGGTGGTGTACGAGCCCAATCAATTGACGGTCAAGAGCGACCGTTAAAAGTTGGAGACCCCGTTTTCTATGGTGAAACTGTTGTCTCAGCAGGTTCAGGTAGTGCTGTTATTGAGTTTATTGATGGCAATCATATTGTTATTGGTAATAAGTCGATAGTTGAACTTACCGATGAAGTTTTTACTGAAAAAGAAAGTGAAGAGTTAGTTGCTGAAGCAGCAGCAGAGGCTGAAGCATTAAGGGAAGCTATTATAGCTGGCCTCGATCCTACCCAAATACAAGAAGCACCTGCCGCAGGTGAAACATCGTCTGAGCAAGGTATTGCAACTGATGTTGATGTTACCCGTGATAACACTTTTAGCTTACCTGAATACGGTTATGATACTGACAATGCCTTCCCAGAAGATGAAGGTACTACTCGTGAAATAGAAGCCAATGCAGACCAAACCGCTGATGACGGTGGTGACCTTGCAGTTGGTGTAGGTGGTGCGAATGTTGGTTTTGTTAATGCCATAGAAGCATCGAGTGTTTCAGGTACACTCACAGGTGTGGATGCGGATGTTGTTGCTATTACTGTTACTTATTCTGACGGTACTAATCAAATTGCAGTAGCTGCAACTCAGGCCGGTGGTGTGTGGAGTACGGGCGCGACAGATATTAGCAGTCTTACTGATGGTACGATTAATGTTACTGCTGTGGTAACTGATGCAACAGGTAATGTCGCCACAGTTGGTGATACTTTTACTTTAGATACTGTTGCTTTTACAGGAACTGTAATAGTTGATGCAGTAACAGCTGATGATGTTATTAATGCGACAGAGGCATCTGGCACCATATCAGTAACAGGTACAGCGACAGGTGGCGATATATCATCTGGCGATACAGTTACTTTGGTTATCAATGGTACAACTTATACAACAATCGTTGCTGGTGATAATACATGGGCTGTTGATGTTGCTGGTAGTGACCTAGCTGCTGATACTGCATTTGATGCTGTTGTTAGTTCAAGTGATGCTGCTGGCAATACGGTTTCTTCAACAGGGTCTTCCACTCATACCCTCGATAGTTCAGCTCTACAAGTTAATTTAGACATAGATCCAATAACCGATGACTCAATACTTAATGCGACAGAAGTTGCAGCAGATGTTGTTGTTACGGGTAATGTGACAGGTGATGCGTTTGATTCAGGTGTTGTTACGCTGACAGTTAATGGGACTAACTATACTGGAAGCCTTGTAAATGGTGCTTTTGCGATTAGTGTGCCTGGGTCTGTTTTATCGGTTGACTCGGATACAACCGTGGATGCCTCTGTTGTAGTTACTAACAGTATTGGCCAAGAAGGAACGGCAGATTCAACTGAGAAATACTTTGTAGATACTTCAGCCAGGGCGACAATTCGAGTTGATTCAATTACTTCTGATGACATTATTAATGCTTCTGAAAGCCAAAGTACTGTTTCAGTTACGGGTAGAGTTGGCTTTGATGCTCAAGCTGGTGACACTGTAACACTTGAAATTAATGGCACAACTTATACCACTACCGTTCAAGCGAACAAAACCTGGAGCGTTGATGTTGCTGGTAGTGATCTAGCGCAAGACAGTTCTTTTCAGGCAAGTGTTAGTGGCCAAGACTCATCTGGTAATAGTTACTCTGCTAGTACGACGTCAACTCACACGGTTGATACAGCAGCAACAGCAGGCACGGTCACTGTTAATGCGATCACTTCTGATGACGTGATCAACGCGAGCGAAGCGGCTGGCACAGTGTCCGTGACAGGTACAGCAACAGGTGGCGACATCGCTGAAAATGACGTCGTGACACTGGTTATCAACGGCGAGACTTACACAACAACAGTTGATGAAAACGGCGAATGGTCTGTTGACGTGGCAGGTAGCGACTTAGAAAACGACACAGCGTTCGACGCGGTTGTCTCTTCAAGCGATGCGGCTGGAAACACAGTAGACACAACGGGTTCTTCAACTCACACGGTTGATACAGCAGCAACAGCAGGCACGGTCACTGTTAATGCGATCACTTCTGATGACGTGATCAACGCGAGCGAAGCGGCTGGCACAGTGTCCGTGACAGGTACAGCAACAGGTGGCGACATCGCTGAAAATGACGTCGTGACACTGGTTATCAACGGCGAGACTTACACAACAACAGTTGATGAAAACGGCGAATGGTCTGTTGACGTGGCAGGTAGCGACTTAGAAAACGACACAGCGTTCGACGCGGTTGTCTCTTCAAGCGATGCGGCTGGAAACACAGTAGACACAACGGGTTCTTCAACTCACACGGTTGATACAGCAGCAACAGCAGGCACGGTCACTGTTAATGCGATCACTTCTGATGACGTGATCAACGCGAGCGAAGCGGCTGGCACAGTGTCCGTGACAGGTACAGCAACAGGTGGCGACATCGCTGAAAATGACGTCGTGACACTGGTTATCAACGGCGAGACTTACACAACAACAGTTGATGAAAACGGCGAATGGTCTGTTGACGTGGCAGGTAGCGACTTAGAAAACGACACAGCGTTCGACGCGGTTGTCTCTTCAAGCGATGCGGCTGGAAACACAGTAGACACAACGGGTTCTTCAACTCACACGGTTGATACAGCAGCAACAGCAGGCACGGTCACTGTTAATGCGATCACTTCTGATGACGTGATCAACGCGAGCGAAGCGGCTGGCACAGTGTCCGTGACAGGTACAGCAACAGGTGGCGACATCGCTGAAAATGACGTCGTGACACTGGTTATCAACGGCGAGACTTACACAACAACAGTTGATGAAAACGGCGAATGGTCTGTTGACGTGGCAGGTAGCGACTTAGAAAACGACACAGCGTTCGACGCGGTTGTCTCTTCAAGCGATGCGGCTGGAAACACAGTAGACACAACGGGTTCTTCAACTCACACGGTTGATACAGCAGCAACAGCAGGCACGGTCACTGTTAATGCGATCACTTCTGATGACGTGATCAACGCGAGCGAAGCGGCTGGCACAGTGTCCGTGACAGGTACAGCAACAGGTGGCGACATCGCTGAAAATGACGTCGTGACACTGGTTATCAACGGCGAGACTTACACAACAACAGTTGATGAAAACGGCGAATGGTCTGTTGACGTGGCAGGTAGCGACTTAGAAAACGACACAGCGTTCGACGCGGTTGTCTCTTCAAGCGATGCGGCTGGAAACACAGTAGACACAACGGGTTCTTCAACTCACACGGTTGATACAGCAGCAACAGCAGGCACGGTCACTGTTAATGCGATCACTTCTGATGACGTGATCAACGCGAGCGAAGCGGCTGGCACAGTGTCCGTGACAGGTACAGCAACAGGTGGCGACATCGCTGAAAATGACGTCGTGACACTGGTTATCAACGGCGAGACTTACACAACAACAGTTGATGAAAACGGCGAATGGTCTGTTGACGTGGCAGGTAGCGACTTAGAAAACGACACAGCGTTCGACGCGGTTGTCTCTTCAAGCGATGCGGCTGGAAACACAGTAGACACAACGGGTTCTTCAACTCACACGGTTGATACAGCAGCAACAGCAGGCACGGTCACTGTTAATGCGATCACTTCTGATGACGTGATCAACGCGAGCGAAGCGGCTGGCACAGTGTCCGTGACAGGTACAGCAACAGGTGGCGACATCGCTGAAAATGACGTCGTGACACTGGTTATCAACGGCGAGACTTACACAACAACAGTTGATGAAAACGGCGAATGGTCTGTTGACGTGGCAGGTAGCGACTTAGAAAACGACACAGCGTTCGACGCGGTTGTCTCTTCAAGCGATGCGGCTGGAAACACAGTAGACACAACGGGTTCTTCAACTCACACGGTTGATACAGCAGCAACAGCAGGCACGGTCACTGTTAATGCGATCACTTCTGATGACGTGATCAACGCGAGCGAAGCGGCTGGCACAGTGTCCGTGACAGGTACAGCAACAGGTGGCGACATCGCTGAAAATGACGTCGTGACACTGGTTATCAACGGCGAGACTTACACAACAACAGTTGATGAAAACGGCGAATGGTCTGTTGACGTGGCAGGTAGCGACTTAGAAAACGACACAGCGTTCGACGCGGTTGTCTCTTCAAGCGATGCGGCTGGAAACACAGTAGACACAACGGGTTCTTCAACTCACACGGTTGATACAGCAGCAACAGCAGGCACGGTCACTGTTAATGCGATCACTTCTGATGACGTGATCAACGCGAGCGAAGCGGCTGGCACAGTGTCCGTGACAGGTACAGCAACAGGTGGCGACATCGCTGAAAATGACGTCGTGACACTGGTTATCAACGGCGAGACTTACACAACAACAGTTGATGAAAACGGCGAATGGTCTGTTGACGTGGCAGGTAGCGACTTAGAAAACGACACAGCGTTCGACGCGGTTGTCTCTTCAAGCGATGCGGCTGGAAACACAGTAGACACAACGGGTTCTTCAACTCACACGGTTGATACAGCAGCAACAGCAGGCACGGTCACTGTTAATGCGATCACTTCTGATGACGTGATCAACGCGAGCGAAGCGGCTGGCACAGTGTCCGTGACAGGTACAGCAACAGGTGGCGACATCGCTGAAAATGACGTCGTGACACTGGTTATCAACGGCGAGACTTACACAACAACAGTTGATGAAAACGGCGAATGGTCTGTTGACGTGGCAGGTAGCGACTTAGAAAACGACACAGCGTTCGACGCGGTTGTCTCTTCAAGCGATGCGGCTGGAAACACAGTAGACACAACGGGTTCTTCAACTCACACGGTTGATACAGCAGCAACAGCAGGCACGGTCACTGTTAATGCGATCACTTCTGATGACGTGATCAACGCGAGCGAAGCGGCTGGCACAGTGTCCGTGACAGGTACAGCAACAGGTGGCGACATCGCTGAAAATGACGTCGTGACACTGGTTATCAACGGCGAGACTTACACAACAACAGTTGATGAAAACGGCGAATGGTCTGTTGACGTGGCAGGTAGCGACTTAGAAAACGACACAGCGTTCGACGCGGTTGTCTCTTCAAGCGATGCGGCTGGAAACACAGTAGACACAACGGGTTCTTCAACTCACACGGTTGATACAGCAGCAACAGCAGGCACGGTCACTGTTAATGCGATCACTTCTGATGACGTGATCAACGCGAGCGAAGCGGCTGGCACAGTGTCCGTGACAGGTACAGCAACAGGTGGCGACATCGCTGAAAATGACGTCGTGACACTGGTTATCAACGGCGAGACTTACACAACAACAGTTGATGAAAACGGCGAATGGTCTGTTGACGTGGCAGGTAGCGACTTAGAAAACGACACAGCGTTCGACGCGGTTGTCTCTTCAAGCGATGCGGCTGGAAACACAGTAGACACAACGGGTTCTTCAACTCACACGGTTGATACAGCAGCAACAGCAGGCACGGTCACTGTTAATGCGATCACTTCTGATGACGTGATCAACGCGAGCGAAGCGGCTGGCACAGTGTCCGTGACAGGTACAGCAACAGGTGGCGACATCGCTGAAAATGACGTCGTGACACTGGTTATCAACGGCGAGACTTACACAACAACAGTTGATGAAAACGGCGAATGGTCTGTTGACGTGGCAGGTAGCGACTTAGAAAACGACACAGCGTTCGACGCGGTTGTCTCTTCAAGCGATGCGGCTGGAAACACAGTAGACACAACGGGTTCTTCAACTCACACGGTTGATACAGCAGCAACAGCAGGCACGGTCACTGTTAATGCGATCACTTCTGATGACGTGATCAACGCGAGCGAAGCGGCTGGCACAGTGTCCGTGACAGGTACAGCAACAGGTGGCGACATCGCTGAAAATGACGTCGTGACACTGGTTATCAACGGCGAGACTTACACAACAACAGTTGATGAAAACGGCGAATGGTCTGTTGACGTGGCAGGTAGCGACTTAGAAAACGACACAGCGTTCGACGCGGTTGTCTCTTCAAGCGATGCGGCTGGAAACACAGTAGACACAACGGGTTCTTCAACTCACACGGTTGATACAGCAGCAACAGCAGGCACGGTCACTGTTAATGCGATCACTTCTGATGACGTGATCAACGCGAGCGAAGCGGCTGGCACAGTGTCCGTGACAGGTACAGCAACAGGTGGCGACATCGCTGAAAATGACGTCGTGACACTGGTTATCAACGGCGAGACTTACACAACAACAGTTGATGAAAACGGCGAATGGTCTGTTGACGTGGCAGGTAGCGACTTAGAAAACGACACAGCGTTCGACGCGGTTGTCTCTTCAAGCGATGCGGCTGGAAACACAGTAGACACAACGGGTTCTTCAACTCACACGGTTGATACAGCAGCAACAGCAGGCACGGTCACTGTTAATGCGATCACTTCTGATGACGTGATCAACGCGAGCGAAGCGGCTGGCACAGTGTCCGTGACAGGTACAGCAACAGGTGGCGACATCGCTGAAAATGACGTCGTGACACTGGTTATCAACGGCGAGACTTACACAACAACAGTTGATGAAAACGGCGAATGGTCTGTTGACGTGGCAGGTAGCGACTTAGAAAACGACACAGCGTTCGACGCGGTTGTCTCTTCAAGCGATGCGGCTGGAAACACAGTAGACACAACGGGTTCTTCAACTCACACGGTTGATACAGCAGCAACAGCAGGCACGGTCACTGTTAATGCGATCACTTCTGATGACGTGATCAACGCGAGCGAAGCGGCTGGCACAGTGTCCGTGACAGGTACAGCAACAGGTGGCGACATCGCTGAAAATGACGTCGTGACACTGGTTATCAACGGCGAGACTTACACAACAACAGTTGATGAAAACGGCGAATGGTCTGTTGACGTGGCAGGTAGCGACTTAGAAAACGACACAGCGTTCGACGCGGTTGTCTCTTCAAGCGATGCGGCTGGAAACACAGTAGACACAACGGGTTCTTCAACTCACACGGTTGATACAGCAGCAACAGCAGGCACGGTCACTGTTAATGCGATCACTTCTGATGACGTGATCAACGCGAGCGAAGCGGCTGGCACAGTGTCCGTGACAGGTACAGCAACAGGTGGCGACATCGCTGAAAATGACGTCGTGACACTGGTTATCAACGGCGAGACTTACACAACAACAGTTGATGAAAACGGCGAATGGTCTGTTGACGTGGCAGGTAGCGACTTAGAAAACGACACAGCGTTCGACGCGGTTGTCTCTTCAAGCGATGCGGCTGGAAACACAGTAGACACAACGGGTTCTTCAACTCACACGGTTGATACAGCAGCAACAGCAGGCACGGTCACTGTTAATGCGATCACTTCTGATGACGTGATCAACGCGAGCGAAGCGGCTGGCACAGTGTCCGTGACAGGTACAGCAACAGGTGGCGACATCGCTGAAAATGACGTCGTGACACTGGTTATCAACGGCGAGACTTACACAACAACAGTTGATGAAAACGGCGAATGGTCTGTTGACGTGGCAGGTAGCGACTTAGAAAACGACACAGCGTTCGACGCGGTTGTCTCTTCAAGCGATGCGGCTGGAAACACAGTAGACACAACGGGTTCTTCAACTCACACGGTTGATACAGCAGCAACAGCAGGCACGGTCACTGTTAATGCGATCACTTCTGATGACGTGATCAACGCGAGCGAAGCGGCTGGCACAGTGTCCGTGACAGGTACAGCAACAGGTGGCGACATCGCTGAAAATGACGTCGTGACACTGGTTATCAACGGCGAGACTTACACAACAACAGTTGATGAAAACGGCGAATGGTCTGTTGACGTGGCAGGTAGCGACTTAGAAAACGACACAGCGTTCGACGCGGTTGTCTCTTCAAGCGATGCGGCTGGAAACACAGTAGACACAACGGGTTCTTCAACTCACACGGTTGATACAGCAGCAACAGCAGGCACGGTCACTGTTAATGCGATCACTTCTGATGACGTGATCAACGCGAGCGAAGCGGCTGGCACAGTGTCCGTGACAGGTACAGCAACAGGTGGCGACATCGCTGAAAATGACGTCGTGACACTGGTTATCAACGGCGAGACTTACACAACAACAGTTGATGAAAACGGCGAATGGTCTGTTGACGTGGCAGGTAGCGACTTAGAAAACGACACAGCGTTCGACGCGGTTGTCTCTTCAAGCGATGCGGCTGGAAACACAGTAGACACAACGGGTTCTTCAACTCACACGGTTGATACAGCAGCAACAGCAGGCACGGTCACTGTTAATGCGATCACTTCTGATGACGTGATCAACGCGAGCGAAGCGGCTGGCACAGTGTCCGTGACAGGTACAGCAACAGGTGGCGACATCGCTGAAAATGACGTCGTGACACTGGTTATCAACGGCGAGACTTACACAACAACAGTTGATGAAAACGGCGAATGGTCTGTTGACGTGGCAGGTAGCGACTTAGAAAACGACACAGCGTTCGACGCGGTTGTCTCTTCAAGCGATGCGGCTGGAAACACAGTAGACACAACGGGTTCTTCAACTCACACGGTTGATACAGCAGCAACAGCAGGCACGGTCACTGTTAATGCGATCACTTCTGATGACGTGATCAACGCGAGCGAAGCGGCTGGCACAGTGTCCGTGACAGGTACAGCAACAGGTGGCGACATCGCTGAAAATGACGTCGTGACACTGGTTATCAACGGCGAGACTTACACAACAACAGTTGATGAAAACGGCGAATGGTCTGTTGACGTGGCAGGTAGCGACTTAGAAAACGACACAGCGTTCGACGCGGTTGTCTCTTCAAGCGATGCGGCTGGAAACACAGTAGACACAACGGGTTCTTCAACTCACACGGTTGATACAGCAGCAACAGCAGGCACGGTCACTGTTAATGCGATCACTTCTGATGACGTGATCAACGCGAGCGAAGCGGCTGGCACAGTGTCCGTGACAGGTACAGCAACAGGTGGCGACATCGCTGAAAATGACGTCGTGACACTGGTTATCAACGGCGAGACTTACACAACAACAGTTGATGAAAACGGCGAATGGTCTGTTGACGTGGCAGGTAGCGACTTAGAAAACGACACAGCGTTCGACGCGGTTGTCTCTTCAAGCGATGCGGCTGGAAACACAGTAGACACAACGGGTTCTTCAACTCACACGGTTGATACAGCAGCAACAGCAGGCACGGTCACTGTTAATGCGATCACTTCTGATGACGTGATCAACGCGAGCGAAGCGGCTGGCACAGTGTCCGTGACAGGTACAGCAACAGGTGGCGACATCGCTGAAAATGACGTCGTGACACTGGTTATCAACGGCGAGACTTACACAACAACAGTTGATGAAAACGGCGAATGGTCTGTTGACGTGGCAGGTAGCGACTTAGAAAACGACACAGCGTTCGACGCGGTTGTCTCTTCAAGCGATGCGGCTGGAAACACAGTAGACACAACGGGTTCTTCAACTCACACGGTTGATACAGCAGCAACAGCAGGCACGGTCACTGTTAATGCGATCACTTCTGATGACGTGATCAACGCGAGCGAAGCGGCTGGCACAGTGTCCGTGACAGGTACAGCAACAGGTGGCGACATCGCTGAAAATGACGTCGTGACACTGGTTATCAACGGCGAGACTTACACAACAACAGTTGATGAAAACGGCGAATGGTCTGTTGACGTGGCAGGTAGCGACTTAGAAAACGACACAGCGTTCGACGCGGTTGTCTCTTCAAGCGATGCGGCTGGAAACACAGTAGACACAACGGGTTCTTCAACTCACACGGTTGATACAGCAGCAACAGCAGGCACGGTCACTGTTAATGCGATCACTTCTGATGACGTGATCAACGCGAGCGAAGCGGCTGGCACAGTGTCCGTGACAGGTACAGCAACAGGTGGCGACATCGCTGAAAATGACGTCGTGACACTGGTTATCAACGGCGAGACTTACACAACAACAGTTGATGAAAACGGCGAATGGTCTGTTGACGTGGCAGGTAGCGACTTAGAAAACGACACAGCGTTCGACGCGGTTGTCTCTTCAAGCGATGCGGCTGGAAACACAGTAGACACAACGGGTTCTTCAACTCACACGGTTGATACAGCAGCAACAGCAGGCACGGTCACTGTTAATGCGATCACTTCTGATGACGTGATCAACGCGAGCGAAGCGGCTGGCACAGTGTCCGTGACAGGTACAGCAACAGGTGGCGACATCGCTGAAAATGACGTCGTGACACTGGTTATCAACGGCGAGACTTACACAACAACAGTTGATGAAAACGGCGAATGGTCTGTTGACGTGGCAGGTAGCGACTTAGAAAACGACACAGCGTTCGACGCGGTTGTCTCTTCAAGCGATGCGGCTGGAAACACAGTAGACACAACGGGTTCTTCAACTCACACGGTTGATACAGCAGCAACAGCAGGCACGGTCACTGTTAATGCGATCACTTCTGATGACGTGATCAACGCGAGCGAAGCGGCTGGCACAGTGTCCGTGACAGGTACAGCAACAGGTGGCGACATCGCTGAAAATGACGTCGTGACACTGGTTATCAACGGCGAGACTTACACAACAACAGTTGATGAAAACGGCGAATGGTCTGTTGACGTGGCAGGTAGCGACTTAGAAAACGACACAGCGTTCGACGCGGTTGTCTCTTCAAGCGATGCGGCTGGAAACACAGTAGACACAACGGGTTCTTCAACTCACACGGTTGATACAGCAGCAACAGCAGGCACGGTCACTGTTAATGCGATCACTTCTGATGACGTGATCAACGCGAGCGAAGCGGCTGGCACAGTGTCCGTGACAGGTACAGCAACAGGTGGCGACATCGCTGAAAATGACGTCGTGACACTGGTTATCAACGGCGAGACTTACACAACAACAGTTGATGAAAACGGCGAATGGTCTGTTGACGTGGCAGGTAGCGACTTAGAAAACGACACAGCGTTCGACGCGGTTGTCTCTTCAAGCGATGCGGCTGGAAACACAGTAGACACAACGGGTTCTTCAACTCACACGGTTGATACAGCAGCAACAGCAGGCACGGTCACTGTTAATGCGATCACTTCTGATGACGTGATCAACGCGAGCGAAGCGGCTGGCACAGTGTCCGTGACAGGTACAGCAACAGGTGGCGACATCGCTGAAAATGACGTCGTGACACTGGTTATCAACGGCGAGACTTACACAACAACAGTTGATGAAAACGGCGAATGGTCTGTTGACGTGGCAGGTAGCGACTTAGAAAACGACACAGCGTTCGACGCGGTTGTCTCTTCAAGCGATGCGGCTGGAAACACAGTAGACACAACGGGTTCTTCAACTCACACGGTTGATACAGCAGCAACAGCAGGCACGGTCACTGTTAATGCGATCACTTCTGATGACGTGATCAACGCGAGCGAAGCGGCTGGCACAGTGTCCGTGACAGGTACAGCAACAGGTGGCGACATCGCTGAAAATGACGTCGTGACACTGGTTATCAACGGCGAGACTTACACAACAACAGTTGATGAAAACGGCGAATGGTCTGTTGACGTGGCAGGTAGCGACTTAGAAAACGACACAGCGTTCGACGCGGTTGTCTCTTCAAGCGATGCGGCTGGAAACACAGTAGACACAACGGGTTCTTCAACTCACACGGTTGATACAGCAGCAACAGCAGGCACGGTCACTGTTAATGCGATCACTTCTGATGACGTGATCAACGCGAGCGAAGCGGCTGGCACAGTGTCCGTGACAGGTACAGCAACAGGTGGCGACATCGCTGAAAATGACGTCGTGACACTGGTTATCAACGGCGAGACTTACACAACAACAGTTGATGAAAACGGCGAATGGTCTGTTGACGTGGCAGGTAGCGACTTAGAAAACGACACAGCGTTCGACGCGGTTGTCTCTTCAAGCGATGCGGCTGGAAACACAGTAGACACAACGGGTTCTTCAACTCACACGGTTGATACAGCAGCAACAGCAGGCACGGTCACTGTTAATGCGATCACTTCTGATGACGTGATCAACGCGAGCGAAGCGGCTGGCACAGTGTCCGTGACAGGTACAGCAACAGGTGGCGACATCGCTGAAAATGACGTCGTGACACTGGTTATCAACGGCGAGACTTACACAACAACAGTTGATGAAAACGGCGAATGGTCTGTTGACGTGGCAGGTAGCGACTTAGAAAACGACACAGCGTTCGACGCGGTTGTCTCTTCAAGCGATGCGGCTGGAAACACAGTAGACACAACGGGTTCTTCAACTCACACGGTTGATACAGCAGCAACAGCAGGCACGGTCACTGTTAATGCGATCACTTCTGATGACGTGATCAACGCGAGCGAAGCGGCTGGCACAGTGTCCGTGACAGGTACAGCAACAGGTGGCGACATCGCTGAAAATGACGTCGTGACACTGGTTATCAACGGCGAGACTTACACAACAACAGTTGATGAAAACGGCGAATGGTCTGTTGACGTGGCAGGTAGCGACTTAGAAAACGACACAGCGTTCGACGCGGTTGTCTCTTCAAGCGATGCGGCTGGAAACACAGTAGACACAACGGGTTCTTCAACTCACACGGTTGATACAGCAGCAACAGCAGGCACGGTCACTGTTAATGCGATCACTTCTGATGACGTGATCAACGCGAGCGAAGCGGCTGGCACAGTGTCCGTGACAGGTACAGCAACAGGTGGCGACATCGCTGAAAATGACGTCGTGACACTGGTTATCAACGGCGAGACTTACACAACAACAGTTGATGAAAACGGCGAATGGTCTGTTGACGTGGCAGGTAGCGACTTAGAAAACGACACAGCGTTCGACGCGGTTGTCTCTTCAAGCGATGCGGCTGGAAACACAGTAGACACAACGGGTTCTTCAACTCACACGGTTGATACAGCAGCAACAGCAGGCACGGTCACTGTTAATGCGATCACTTCTGATGACGTGATCAACGCGAGCGAAGCGGCTGGCACAGTGTCCGTGACAGGTACAGCAACAGGTGGCGACATCGCTGAAAATGACGTCGTGACACTGGTTATCAACGGCGAGACTTACACAACAACAGTTGATGAAAACGGCGAATGGTCTGTTGACGTGGCAGGTAGCGACTTAGAAAACGACACAGCGTTCGACGCGGTTGTCTCTTCAAGCGATGCGGCTGGAAACACAGTAGACACAACGGGTTCTTCAACTCACACGGTTGATACAGCAGCAACAGCAGGCACGGTCACTGTTAATGCGATCACTTCTGATGACGTGATCAACGCGAGCGAAGCGGCTGGCACAGTGTCCGTGACAGGTACAGCAACAGGTGGCGACATCGCTGAAAATGACGTCGTGACACTGGTTATCAACGGCGAGACTTACACAACAACAGTTGATGAAAACGGCGAATGGTCTGTTGACGTGGCAGGTAGCGACTTAGAAAACGACACAGCGTTCGACGCGGTTGTCTCTTCAAGCGATGCGGCTGGAAACACAGTAGACACAACGGGTTCTTCAACTCACACGGTTGATACAGCAGCAACAGCAGGCACGGTCACTGTTAATGCGATCACTTCTGATGACGTGATCAACGCGAGCGAAGCGGCTGGCACAGTGTCCGTGACAGGTACAGCAACAGGTGGCGACATCGCTGAAAATGACGTCGTGACACTGGTTATCAACGGCGAGACTTACACAACAACAGTTGATGAAAACGGCGAATGGTCTGTTGACGTGGCAGGTAGCGACTTAGAAAACGACACAGCGTTCGACGCGGTTGTCTCTTCAAGCGATGCGGCTGGAAACACAGTAGACACAACGGGTTCTTCAACTCACACGGTTGATACAGCAGCAACAGCAGGCACGGTCACTGTTAATGCGATCACTTCTGATGACGTGATCAACGCGAGCGAAGCGGCTGGCACAGTGTCCGTGACAGGTACAGCAACAGGTGGCGACATCGCTGAAAATGACGTCGTGACACTGGTTATCAACGGCGAGACTTACACAACAACAGTTGATGAAAACGGCGAATGGTCTGTTGACGTGGCAGGTAGCGACTTAGAAAACGACACAGCGTTCGACGCGGTTGTCTCTTCAAGCGATGCGGCTGGAAACACAGTAGACACAACGGGTTCTTCAACTCACACGGTTGATACAGCAGCAACAGCAGGCACGGTCACTGTTAATGCGATCACTTCTGATGACGTGATCAACGCGAGCGAAGCGGCTGGCACAGTGTCCGTGACAGGTACAGCAACAGGTGGCGACATCGCTGAAAATGACGTCGTGACACTGGTTATCAACGGCGAGACTTACACAACAACAGTTGATGAAAACGGCGAATGGTCTGTTGACGTGGCAGGTAGCGACTTAGAAAACGACACAGCGTTCGACGCGGTTGTCTCTTCAAGCGATGCGGCTGGAAACACAGTAGACACAACGGGTTCTTCAACTCACACGGTTGATACAGCAGCAACAGCAGGCACGGTCACTGTTAATGCGATCACTTCTGATGACGTGATCAACGCGAGCGAAGCGGCTGGCACAGTGTCCGTGACAGGTACAGCAACAGGTGGCGACATCGCTGAAAATGACGTCGTGACACTGGTTATCAACGGCGAGACTTACACAACAACAGTTGATGAAAACGGCGAATGGTCTGTTGACGTGGCAGGTAGCGACTTAGAAAACGACACAGCGTTCGACGCGGTTGTCTCTTCAAGCGATGCGGCTGGAAACACAGTAGACACAACGGGTTCTTCAACTCACACGGTTGATACAGCAGCAACAGCAGGCACGGTCACTGTTAATGCGATCACTTCTGATGACGTGATCAACGCGAGCGAAGCGGCTGGCACAGTGTCCGTGACAGGTACAGCAACAGGTGGCGACATCGCTGAAAATGACGTCGTGACACTGGTTATCAACGGCGAGACTTACACAACAACAGTTGATGAAAACGGCGAATGGTCTGTTGACGTGGCAGGTAGCGACTTAGAAAACGACACAGCGTTCGACGCGGTTGTCTCTTCAAGCGATGCGGCTGGAAACACAGTAGACACAACGGGTTCTTCAACTCACACGGTTGATACAGCAGCAACAGCAGGCACGGTCACTGTTAATGCGATCACTTCTGATGACGTGATCAACGCGAGCGAAGCGGCTGGCACAGTGTCCGTGACAGGTACAGCAACAGGTGGCGACATCGCTGAAAATGACGTCGTGACACTGGTTATCAACGGCGAGACTTACACAACAACAGTTGATGAAAACGGCGAATGGTCTGTTGACGTGGCAGGTAGCGACTTAGAAAACGACACAGCGTTCGACGCGGTTGTCTCTTCAAGCGATGCGGCTGGAAACACAGTAGACACAACGGGTTCTTCAACTCACACGGTTGATACAGCAGCAACAGCAGGCACGGTCACTGTTAATGCGATCACTTCTGATGACGTGATCAACGCGAGCGAAGCGGCTGGCACAGTGTCCGTGACAGGTACAGCAACAGGTGGCGACATCGCTGAAAATGACGTCGTGACACTGGTTATCAACGGCGAGACTTACACAACAACAGTTGATGAAAACGGCGAATGGTCTGTTGACGTGGCAGGTAGCGACTTAGAAAACGACACAGCGTTCGACGCGGTTGTCTCTTCAAGCGATGCGGCTGGAAACACAGTAGACACAACGGGTTCTTCAACTCACACGGTTGATACAGCAGCAACAGCAGGCACGGTCACTGTTAATGCGATCACTTCTGATGACGTGATCAACGCGAGCGAAGCGGCTGGCACAGTGTCCGTGACAGGTACAGCAACAGGTGGCGACATCGCTGAAAATGACGTCGTGACACTGGTTATCAACGGCGAGACTTACACAACAACAGTTGATGAAAACGGCGAATGGTCTGTTGACGTGGCAGGTAGCGACTTAGAAAACGACACAGCGTTCGACGCGGTTGTCTCTTCAAGCGATGCGGCTGGAAACACAGTAGACACAACGGGTTCTTCAACTCACACGGTTGATACAGCAGCAACAGCAGGCACGGTCACTGTTAATGCGATCACTTCTGATGACGTGATCAACGCGAGCGAAGCGGCTGGCACAGTGTCCGTGACAGGTACAGCAACAGGTGGCGACATCGCTGAAAATGACGTCGTGACACTGGTTATCAACGGCGAGACTTACACAACAACAGTTGATGAAAACGGCGAATGGTCTGTTGACGTGGCAGGTAGCGACTTAGAAAACGACACAGCGTTCGACGCGGTTGTCTCTTCAAGCGATGCGGCTGGAAACACAGTAGACACAACGGGTTCTTCAACTCACACGGTTGATACAGCAGCAACAGCAGGCACGGTCACTGTTAATGCGATCACTTCTGATGACGTGATCAACGCGAGCGAAGCGGCTGGCACAGTGTCCGTGACAGGTACAGCAACAGGTGGCGACATCGCTGAAAATGACGTCGTGACACTGGTTATCAACGGCGAGACTTACACAACAACAGTTGATGAAAACGGCGAATGGTCTGTTGACGTGGCAGGTAGCGACTTAGAAAACGACACAGCGTTCGACGCGGTTGTCTCTTCAAGCGATGCGGCTGGAAACACAGTAGACACAACGGGTTCTTCAACTCACACGGTTGATACAGCAGCAACAGCAGGCACGGTCACTGTTAATGCGATCACTTCTGATGACGTGATCAACGCGAGCGAAGCGGCTGGCACAGTGTCCGTGACAGGTACAGCAACAGGTGGCGACATCGCTGAAAATGACGTCGTGACACTGGTTATCAACGGCGAGACTTACACAACAACAGTTGATGAAAACGGCGAATGGTCTGTTGACGTGGCAGGTAGCGACTTAGAAAACGACACAGCGTTCGACGCGGTTGTCTCTTCAAGCGATGCGGCTGGAAACACAGTAGACACAACGGGTTCTTCAACTCACACGGTTGATACAGCAGCAACAGCAGGCACGGTCACTGTTAATGCGATCACTTCTGATGACGTGATCAACGCGAGCGAAGCGGCTGGCACAGTGTCCGTGACAGGTACAGCAACAGGTGGCGACATCGCTGAAAATGACGTCGTGACACTGGTTATCAACGGCGAGACTTACACAACAACAGTTGATGAAAACGGCGAATGGTCTGTTGACGTGGCAGGTAGCGACTTAGAAAACGACACAGCGTTCGACGCGGTTGTCTCTTCAAGCGATGCGGCTGGAAACACAGTAGACACAACGGGTTCTTCAACTCACACGGTTGATACAGCAGCAACAGCAGGCACGGTCACTGTTAATGCGATCACTTCTGATGACGTGATCAACGCGAGCGAAGCGGCTGGCACAGTGTCCGTGACAGGTACAGCAACAGGTGGCGACATCGCTGAAAATGACGTCGTGACACTGGTTATCAACGGCGAGACTTACACAACAACAGTTGATGAAAACGGCGAATGGTCTGTTGACGTGGCAGGTAGCGACTTAGAAAACGACACAGCGTTCGACGCGGTTGTCTCTTCAAGCGATGCGGCTGGAAACACAGTAGACACAACGGGTTCTTCAACTCACACGGTTGATACAGCAGCAACAGCAGGCACGGTCACTGTTAATGCGATCACTTCTGATGACGTGATCAACGCGAGCGAAGCGGCTGGCACAGTGTCCGTGACAGGTACAGCAACAGGTGGCGACATCGCTGAAAATGACGTCGTGACACTGGTTATCAACGGCGAGACTTACACAACAACAGTTGATGAAAACGGCGAATGGTCTGTTGACGTGGCAGGTAGCGACTTAGAAAACGACACAGCGTTCGACGCGGTTGTCTCTTCAAGCGATGCGGCTGGAAACACAGTAGACACAACGGGTTCTTCAACTCACACGGTTGATACAGCAGCAACAGCAGGCACGGTCACTGTTAATGCGATCACTTCTGATGACGTGATCAACGCGAGCGAAGCGGCTGGCACAGTGTCCGTGACAGGTACAGCAACAGGTGGCGACATCGCTGAAAATGACGTCGTGACACTGGTTATCAACGGCGAGACTTACACAACAACAGTTGATGAAAACGGCGAATGGTCTGTTGACGTGGCAGGTAGCGACTTAGAAAACGACACAGCGTTCGACGCGGTTGTCTCTTCAAGCGATGCGGCTGGAAACACAGTAGACACAACGGGTTCTTCAACTCACACGGTTGATACAGCAGCAACAGCAGGCACGGTCACTGTTAATGCGATCACTTCTGATGACGTGATCAACGCGAGCGAAGCGGCTGGCACAGTGTCCGTGACAGGTACAGCAACAGGTGGCGACATCGCTGAAAATGACGTCGTGACACTGGTTATCAACGGCGAGACTTACACAACAACAGTTGATGAAAACGGCGAATGGTCTGTTGACGTGGCAGGTAGCGACTTAGAAAACGACACAGCGTTCGACGCGGTTGTCTCTTCAAGCGATGCGGCTGGAAACACAGTAGACACAACGGGTTCTTCAACTCACACGGTTGATACAGCAGCAACAGCAGGCACGGTCACTGTTAATGCGATCACTTCTGATGACGTGATCAACGCGAGCGAAGCGGCTGGCACAGTGTCCGTGACAGGTACAGCAACAGGTGGCGACATCGCTGAAAATGACGTCGTGACACTGGTTATCAACGGCGAGACTTACACAACAACAGTTGATGAAAACGGCGAATGGTCTGTTGACGTGGCAGGTAGCGACTTAGAAAACGACACAGCGTTCGACGCGGTTGTCTCTTCAAGCGATGCGGCTGGAAACACAGTAGACACAACGGGTTCTTCAACTCACACGGTTGATACAGCAGCAACAGCAGGCACGGTCACTGTTAATGCGATCACTTCTGATGACGTGATCAACGCGAGCGAAGCGGCTGGCACAGTGTCCGTGACAGGTACAGCAACAGGTGGCGACATCGCTGAAAATGACGTCGTGACACTGGTTATCAACGGCGAGACTTACACAACAACAGTTGATGAAAACGGCGAATGGTCTGTTGACGTGGCAGGTAGCGACTTAGAAAACGACACAGCGTTCGACGCGGTTGTCTCTTCAAGCGATGCGGCTGGAAACACAGTAGACACAACGGGTTCTTCAACTCACACGGTTGATACAGCAGCAACAGCAGGCACGGTCACTGTTAATGCGATCACTTCTGATGACGTGATCAACGCGAGCGAAGCGGCTGGCACAGTGTCCGTGACAGGTACAGCAACAGGTGGCGACATCGCTGAAAATGACGTCGTGACACTGGTTATCAACGGCGAGACTTACACAACAACAGTTGATGAAAACGGCGAATGGTCTGTTGACGTGGCAGGTAGCGACTTAGAAAACGACACAGCGTTCGACGCGGTTGTCTCTTCAAGCGATGCGGCTGGAAACACAGTAGACACAACGGGTTCTTCAACTCACACGGTTGATACAGCAGCAACAGCAGGCACGGTCACTGTTAATGCGATCACTTCTGATGACGTGATCAACGCGAGCGAAGCGGCTGGCACAGTGTCCGTGACAGGTACAGCAACAGGTGGCGACATCGCTGAAAATGACGTCGTGACACTGGTTATCAACGGCGAGACTTACACAACAACAGTTGATGAAAACGGCGAATGGTCTGTTGACGTGGCAGGTAGCGACTTAGAAAACGACACAGCGTTCGACGCGGTTGTCTCTTCAAGCGATGCGGCTGGAAACACAGTAGACACAACGGGTTCTTCAACTCACACGGTTGATACAGCAGCAACAGCAGGCACGGTCACTGTTAATGCGATCACTTCTGATGACGTGATCAACGCGAGCGAAGCGGCTGGCACAGTGTCCGTGACAGGTACAGCAACAGGTGGCGACATCGCTGAAAATGACGTCGTGACACTGGTTATCAACGGCGAGACTTACACAACAACAGTTGATGAAAACGGCGAATGGTCTGTTGACGTGGCAGGTAGCGACTTAGAAAACGACACAGCGTTCGACGCGGTTGTCTCTTCAAGCGATGCGGCTGGAAACACAGTAGACACAACGGGTTCTTCAACTCACACGGTTGATACAGCAGCAACAGCAGGCACGGTCACTGTTAATGCGATCACTTCTGATGACGTGATCAACGCGAGCGAAGCGGCTGGCACAGTGTCCGTGACAGGTACAGCAACAGGTGGCGACATCGCTGAAAATGACGTCGTGACACTGGTTATCAACGGCGAGACTTACACAACAACAGTTGATGAAAACGGCGAATGGTCTGTTGACGTGGCAGGTAGCGACTTAGAAAACGACACAGCGTTCGACGCGGTTGTCTCTTCAAGCGATGCGGCTGGAAACACAGTAGACACAACGGGTTCTTCAACTCACACGGTTGATACAGCAGCAACAGCAGGCACGGTCACTGTTAATGCGATCACTTCTGATGACGTGATCAACGCGAGCGAAGCGGCTGGCACAGTGTCCGTGACAGGTACAGCAACAGGTGGCGACATCGCTGAAAATGACGTCGTGACACTGGTTATCAACGGCGAGACTTACACAACAACAGTTGATGAAAACGGCGAATGGTCTGTTGACGTGGCAGGTAGCGACTTAGAAAACGACACAGCGTTCGACGCGGTTGTCTCTTCAAGCGATGCGGCTGGAAACACAGTAGACACAACGGGTTCTTCAACTCACACGGTTGATACAGCAGCAACAGCAGGCACGGTCACTGTTAATGCGATCACTTCTGATGACGTGATCAACGCGAGCGAAGCGGCTGGCACAGTGTCCGTGACAGGTACAGCAACAGGTGGCGACATCGCTGAAAATGACGTCGTGACACTGGTTATCAACGGCGAGACTTACACAACAACAGTTGATGAAAACGGCGAATGGTCTGTTGACGTGGCAGGTAGCGACTTAGAAAACGACACAGCGTTCGACGCGGTTGTCTCTTCAAGCGATGCGGCTGGAAACACAGTAGACACAACGGGTTCTTCAACTCACACGGTTGATACAGCAGCAACAGCAGGCACGGTCACTGTTAATGCGATCACTTCTGATGACGTGATCAACGCGAGCGAAGCGGCTGGCACAGTGTCCGTGACAGGTACAGCAACAGGTGGCGACATCGCTGAAAATGACGTCGTGACACTGGTTATCAACGGCGAGACTTACACAACAACAGTTGATGAAAACGGCGAATGGTCTGTTGACGTGGCAGGTAGCGACTTAGAAAACGACACAGCGTTCGACGCGGTTGTCTCTTCAAGCGATGCGGCTGGAAACACAGTAGACACAACGGGTTCTTCAACTCACACGGTTGATACAGCAGCAACAGCAGGCACGGTCACTGTTAATGCGATCACTTCTGATGACGTGATCAACGCGAGCGAAGCGGCTGGCACAGTGTCCGTGACAGGTACAGCAACAGGTGGCGACATCGCTGAAAATGACGTCGTGACACTGGTTATCAACGGCGAGACTTACACAACAACAGTTGATGAAAACGGCGAATGGTCTGTTGACGTGGCAGGTAGCGACTTAGAAAACGACACAGCGTTCGACGCGGTTGTCTCTTCAAGCGATGCGGCTGGAAACACAGTAGACACAACGGGTTCTTCAACTCACACGGTTGATACAGCAGCAACAGCAGGCACGGTCACTGTTAATGCGATCACTTCTGATGACGTGATCAACGCGAGCGAAGCGGCTGGCACAGTGTCCGTGACAGGTACAGCAACAGGTGGCGACATCGCTGAAAATGACGTCGTGACACTGGTTATCAACGGCGAGACTTACACAACAACAGTTGATGAAAACGGCGAATGGTCTGTTGACGTGGCAGGTAGCGACTTAGAAAACGACACAGCGTTCGACGCGGTTGTCTCTTCAAGCGATGCGGCTGGAAACACAGTAGACACAACGGGTTCTTCAACTCACACGGTTGATACAGCAGCAACAGCAGGCACGGTCACTGTTAATGCGATCACTTCTGATGACGTGATCAACGCGAGCGAAGCGGCTGGCACAGTGTCCGTGACAGGTACAGCAACAGGTGGCGACATCGCTGAAAATGACGTCGTGACACTGGTTATCAACGGCGAGACTTACACAACAACAGTTGATGAAAACGGCGAATGGTCTGTTGACGTGGCAGGTAGCGACTTAGAAAACGACACAGCGTTCGACGCGGTTGTCTCTTCAAGCGATGCGGCTGGAAACACAGTAGACACAACGGGTTCTTCAACTCACACGGTTGATACTATCGCAGTTGGCCAAATCGATATCGATGCAATTACAACGGATGGCATTATTAACTCTAGTGAATCTGCAACTGGTGTACTCGTGCCTATTACTGGTTATGTAGGCAATGATGCAGAACCTGGTGATATTGTAACCATTACTTTAGATGGTGTTGAGATTGGTAGTGCCGCAGTTTCAAGTGATCAGAATGAATCTGGAAATTACTTGTACACAGTAGAAGTCTTAGGTTCAGCCTTAGCGAACACTTCACTTTCTAATCCGACAATCATAGCAACGGTTACAGGGACTGATGATGCTGGTAATGAGTTCTCTGCGACAAGTAGTGAGGTGTATCAGGTAGACCTATTTGCTGATGTTGATGTATTCGTAGAAGATAATAATACTTCTGACTCAGATAATATTGTTAACTTTGATGAGCAAGGGAATATGTTAATTGGAGGTTTCTTCGAGCAAGGAGGAACAGTAAATTCTATTACTATTACTGACTCACAAGGTAATGAAGTCACTATTGCTAGTGGTGACATTATGGTTGACCAGGATTACTTTGAAGTAACAGCTGATGTGGCCGCATTACTTGATGGAACATTATCTGTAGTTGTTAATGTGACAGATCCTGCGGGTAATACAGAAGACTCATTTACTGAAACCATTGCGAAAGATACGGTTGCTGATGCAGGTGTTGTATCTGTTAACTCTATTACTTCTGATGATGTGATTAACGCGACTGAAAGCGGTGAGACCATTGCAGTATCCGGTACGGCATCAGGTGGCGATATCGCAACAGGCGATACCGTAACCATGACGATCAATGGTCAAGATTACTCAACCACAGTGGATCAAAATGGCAACTGGACTGTTGATGTGGCGGGCGGTGACTTGGTTGCTGATACAGAGTTTGATGTTGTGGTTAGCTCAAGTGATGCAGCAGGCAATACTGTTGATAGCACTGGGTCTTCAACTCATACGGTTGATACTTCTGCAACAGCAGGTTCAGTTGCGGTTAACTCAATTACATCTGATGATGTGATCAACGCGACTGAAAGTGGTGAGACCATTGCGGTATCTGGTACGGCATCAGGTGGCGATATCGCAACAGGCGATTCTGTGACCATGACGATCAATGGTCAAGATTACTCAACCACAGTGGATCAAAATGGCAACTGGACTGTTGATGTGGCAGGCGGTGACTTGGCTGCGGACACAGAGTTTGATGTTGTGGTTAGCTCAAGTGATGCAGCAGGCAATACTGTTGATAGCACTGGGTCTTCAACTCATACGGTTGATACTTCTGCAACAGCAGGTTCAGTTGCGGTTAACTCAATTACATCTGATGGTGTGATCAACGCGACTGAAAGCGGTGAGACCATTGCAGTATCCGGTACGGCATCAGGTGGTGACATATCAGCTGGTGATACTGTGACCATGACGATCAATGGTCAAGACTACTCAACTACAGTTGATCAAAATGGAAACTGGACTGTTGATGTGGCAGGCAGTGACCTGGCTGATGACACAGAGTTTGATGTGGTGGTTAGCTCAAGTGATGCAGCGGGTAATACGGTTGATAGCACTGGGACTTCAACTCATACAGTTGATACTTCAGCGGATATTGATAATAACTTTAGTGTTACAGTCGCAGCCTCTGATGAAGAAACAGATGAATCAGAAGTTGCTCATGTGTCAGTAAGTTTATCTGGTGTAGATAATGATGCTGATAGTGTCGTCGTTACCTTTACTGACTCGAATAATGTGAGTGTAAACGCGACAGCTACTCTAGTCGGTGGCGTTTGGACAGTACCAGATACAGATCTTAGTGGCTTAACTGACGGTACTATCGATGTCACTGCTCTAGTAACAGATGATGCAGGCAATACAAGTACTGCAACCGATAGCTTGGAGTTAGATACATCTAACAGTGCTCCTATAATCACTTCACTTTCAGATACAAATGTCTCTGAAGAGGGTCTCGCCAATGCTAATGCAGATACAAGTGGTAACTCTGATACTACAAACTTTGCGAGCGTAACATCGACCTTTAGTGTTTCTGATGTTGAAAACGACAATTTAACCGTTACTTTGAGTGAGCCAGCAGATGCTATGACATCAAATGGTGTGGCAATTGTTTGGAGTGGCGATGGTTCAGCTACCTTAATCGGTACAGCGGCGGGTGTAGAAGTCATTCGTATTGTTGCGACAGACCCTGATGTAAATGGTAATGCTTCTTATACAACCACTCTAAGTGGACCTGTTGATCATGACGATACGACACAAGAAGATGAGTTAAGTTTTAACCTTGATATTGTTGTTAGTGATGGCACCAATGACACAACTGAAACAGTAAGTGTAACGATTGAAGATGACTCGCCTGATGTGACGACTAGTTCGGCCAGTCTTACTCTTAATGGTGCAGATACTATTGTAGTTAAGAACTTTGAAGCAGGCTTCTCTGATACAACCTATGCACCTGATGAAAATGAAGTGACCGAAACTGATAATGATTCCGATGCATTGATAGACAGTATTGCTTGGGGAACGGGTGATTCTGGTGCTTCTTCATTATCAATGACTGATGATAGTGCAATTACTTCAAACTCTGGTTCAAATGTGGAAAGTGGCGAGAGTTTCGATTTGCTTAACTTCTCACATATTAATACTGCTGTTTCAAGTGGCACGAGTTCATTAGAGTCTGCTGATTTAGATGTAACATTTGATCTGGAAATAAATGGCACGACAACCACTGTCACTATCGCATTGGCTATTGCACATGATGCGACTTCAAACAGTGGCAGTAATACAGATGATACGGTAACCATTACGACGCAAAGTGTTGATGTTGTTGTTGATGGTCAAACATATACAGTGGTGATTGAAGGCTTTACTGACTCAAATGATAATACGGTTACTACTATTAGTACGGCTGAAGGGGCGACTGGTAATTATGCGTTAACCGCACATATTGATGCACCAGCGCAGAATCAATCTGTGTCAGGAACGCTTGATCTAGATGCTGGCGCTGATGGTGGCTCTGTTGTTGCGGCAACTACCACCGATGGTAATGGTACGCTTGTTATTAATGGTGACGGCACTTATACCTTTACTGCTTCAAATGCTCTCATTACTCAGGTTGAGTCAAGCGGTGCTCAAACACTCACTTATTCTTATACTGTGGTTGATAATGACGGAGACACTGTTGTTAATACGCTGAGTATTGATGTTGAAAATGATGTTGTCACTGTCACTGTCGCTGACTCATACTCTTCAAGTGAAGATGTTGTTGTTTCTGTTGATGCTGCTCAAGGTGTACTTGCTAACGATATTACGGATTCTGTGATTAGCGTTTCAACATTCTCTGTTGATGGTCAAGCCGCTAATGCGGGTGATACGGTTACGATTAATAATGTTGGTGATATTGTTATTAATGCAGATGGCTCATACAGCTTTACACCGGTTGAAGACTGGTCAGGTGATGTGCCACAAATTACCTACACAACAAACACAGGCGATACGTCAACCTTAGACATAGATGTTAGTGCCGTCGCTGACATACCTACATTAACTGTCACTCTAGGTGATGCAAGTTCTGAAAGTACGACATTAACTAGTTCAAATGTGAGTGATCTAGGCCTCAACACTTCATCTGAAGTTACTCAAACACGTACTTTAGACTTTGGTGTAGAGAATGCTGGGCAGACAGTGACATTATCCTTTGACTCATTAATCTCAGGGGGTTGGGAATCAAGTGGTACTTATGCGGATAGTTATGAAGTGTCTGCAAATGGCACGCTATTAGAAAGCTTTGTTTATAGTCAGAGCGATAGCTCATCGCAATCACAGAGCAATAGCTATTCAGTTGTACTAGATAGTAATGGCCAAGTATCAGTTGAGTTTAGTGTTGATAGTACAGGTAGTAATGAAGAAGTTGATGTGTCAAATATTCAAGCGACACTTGATTCTAGTAGTTCTGTTCGAGATCTTACGATTACTGCAGCACAAACGGATAACGATGGCAGTGAAACTTTAGCTTACTCAATTGCTGCATTACCAACAGGTGTCTCTTTATTGGATAGTGATGGTAATGCCATTAATGCAAATCAGGATGGTTCTTACTCACTTACTGAGTCGCAAATTAGCGGTTTGCAGTTAGATACTGGTGAAGTGACTGATAGCTTTGATATTTCAGTTAGCGTGACAAGTTCTGAAGGTGGAACAAGTGAATCTGTAACCCAAACTGTCAATGTTGAAGGTACAACAACGACTATTGCTGGATTAAGCGGTCAATACTTCGCCTATGATGACTCTACGAATGGTAATCTGTCTGATATTGCTGATGCTATGTCGGTTGTTAATTCTAATTCATCTACTGCAACCTTTACCGCAACAGAAATTAGCTATAACTACGGAAGTGGTGATTTAGGGCGAGGAACTAACTTAGAGAACTTCTTAGGCAACGATGCTGCAAGTTTAAGTACTAACCCTAGTACTGAAACAGGCGACGCTGTTGTATATATGGCTGGTGATGTTTCGCTAGATGCTGGTACATATAGCATCAAAGTATATGCAGATGATGGTTATCAAATTGTGGTTGATGGTGTTGTCGTGGCATCAGCAGATTTCAATCAGGCGCCAACAACACGAACAGAAACTTTCACTATTGCCGCTGATGGTGAGCATAGCATTGAGATTGTTTACTGGGATCAAGGTGGTGCTTATGTGTTAGATGTGCAGCTTTCTGATGATGGCGGGACAACTTACAACGCATTAGGTAGTAATGAATATCCTACGACTCATACTACTACTTCAGGAGTGAGCGCTGATGGTTCTGTTGCATTTGTTGAGACTGTTGCGAGTTTAGAAGATAGCGTTGCAGCATTTACTCAAGATAGTGCTTCATATGGTCAAAACGGTACCAATCAACCTGTGACCAATGACTGGAAATCAAACACTGTTTATGGGGATGATGATAACAACATCATTGATAGTGGGTCTAAAGCAGACGCTGTTTATGGTCAGGGTGGTGATGATCATATTTCTGGTCAATCAGGTTCCGACTATATCGATGGTGGAGCTGGTAATGATTACATAGATGGTGGTTCTCAAGATGATGATCTTTATGGTGGAGATGATAACGATCATCTAATTGGTCAAAGTGGTAATGATTTACTTTCAGGTGGTGATGGCAATGACTGGTTAGAAGGTGGATCGAATAATGACGAGCTTTATGGTGGGGATGGTTCAGATCTACTTGAGGGTGGTACAGGTAATGATGAGCTTTATGGTGGAGACGGTTCTGACCTTCTTTATGGTGGTGAGAATAATGACACCCTATTAGGAGATGCTGGTAATGATCTTCTTATCGGTGACGGAGGTAATGACACATTATCTGGTGGTGCTGATGACGATATATTAGTTGGTGGCTCAGGCAATGATACCTTAACCGGCGGTACTGGTGCTGATATGTTCATCCTTGAGGATACTTCAGATACTATTACTGATTTCAATGCTGGAGAAGATTCATTAGATATTACTGAGTTGCTTGAAGGTTTGTCTGATGCGCCTGGTTCTGATGCATCGACTGATGCGATTGCTGAGTTCCTATCTAGTCATGTAAGTGTTACAGATGGGGCAGTGAAAGTGGATGGATCGGATGTGGCTTCATTTGTTAACAGTTCTGACTTTGATTCGAACAATAGCGGCAGTGTCGATAGCTCAGATTCTGTCTCTATAATCTACAACGATCAGGAGTATACGATTAATATTGATGGTTAATCCTTATTCCATGGCTTAAAAAACTAAGTGAATACGATAAAGGCCTGCTTTTGCAGGTCTTTGTCGTTATGTGGTGATAAAAAGACTAATTCTGGATAGGTTAACGGCGAGAGTTTTAGTACACTTTGTCTCTTGATTGTTTAAGGGTGCATTATGGTAAGTCGACCATCGCTTGAAACGGCTAAAGCAGCAGAGCCAGATAATTTTGTAGAACCGCTAGAACTTGGTAAACGAGTGAAAGAAATTCGTTTAAGTAAAGGCTGGACATTAGAAGAAGTAAGTAAGCGAACTGGTATCGCTAGATCGACATTATCTAAAATAGAAAATGATCAAGTATCTCCAAGCTTCACCATTGTACAGAAGCTGATTCAAGGCTTGGGTATGGACTTACCTCAACTTTTTGTTGAAACCACTCCAAACTCTATCGCTGGACGTCGTGATATTACGCGAAAAGGTTCAGGTGAACCGCACCCTACAGCGACTTACGAGCATGAGTTGCTAAACCCTTCTATTAGCCGCAAAAAAATGGTGCCGTTTAAAACAAAAGTACGAGCACGCCAGTTTGAAGAATTTAAAGAGTGGGTTCGACATGATGGAGAGGAGTTTTTATTGGTGTTAAAGGGATCAATCAATTTTTTCTCTGAATTTTATCAGCCAATTGAACTAAAAGAAGGCGACAGCGTGTATTATGATGCTGCAATGGGGCATGCCCTAGTGTCATTATCAGAAGACGATGCAGAAATATTGTGGGTAGTAGCACGTTAATGTGTTGCTGTAATAATGATGAAAAAAGAGAACAGTGAATTAGAAGGTTGAAGATAATATGAGTCAGTGGGATGTCACTAGTTGGAGAGCAAAAGAAGCATTACAACAGCCAATTTATCCAGATTTAGCGCAATTAAAAGCGGTAGAAGATAAATTATCAGCAATGCCTCCTCTAGTGTTTGCAGGTGAAGCGCGTCAATTGAAAAGTGCCCTTGCAAAAGTAGCGCAAGGAAAATCATTTTTATTACAAGGTGGTGATTGCGCAGAAAGTTTTGCTGAGTTTCATGCAAACAACATTCGCGATACATTTAAAGTAATGTTGCAAATGTCGGTTGTTCTTACCTATGCAGGCAAATGTCCGATAGTAAAAATAGGTCGTATGGCTGGACAGTTTGCGAAGCCAAGATCAGCAAATACTGAAACGATTAATGGTATTGAATTGCCGAGTTATCGTGGCGATATTATTAATGGTATTGATTTTACAGAGCAGGCTCGTATCCCTGATCCTGAGCGACTATTAAGCGTTTATAACCAAAGTTCAGCAACCATGAACCTGTTGCGAGCATTTGCGCAAGGTGGGTTTGCAGATTTACATGAAGTGCAAAAGTGGAACTCGAACTTTGTCGCTAATAGCCCAGCAGGTGAGCGTTATGGTGCTATTGCCGATAAAATTAATGAGTCATTACAGTTTATGGAAGCCTGCGGTTTTGACTCAAGTGTACCTCAGTTGAGAGAAACTGAGTTTTATACATCTCATGAAGCTTTATTATTGCCTTATGAAGAGGCTTTAACTCGTCAAGATAGTTTGACTGGTGATTGGTATGACTGTTCTGCTCATATGCTATGGATAGGGGATCGTACTCGTCAGTTGGATGGTGCTCATGTTGAATTCTTACGCGGCGTAAAAAACCCTATTGGAGTTAAAGCTGGGCCAACAATGGACCCAGAAGACCTAATTCGCTTGATAGATACATTAAACCCTGAAAATGAAGCGGGTCGTTTAAATATTATAGTGCGTATGGGGGCTGATAAAGTTGCAGAGGGTATGCCTAAACTAATTCAAGCTGTTGAACGTGAAGGTAAACAGGTTGTTTGGAGTAGTGATCCTATGCATGGCAACACTGTAAAAGCATCAAATGGCTATAAAACACGTGCCGTTGATAGTATTTTACGTGAAGTTCAGCAGTTCTTTGAAGTACACAAAGCTGAAGGTAGCTATGCCGGTGGTGTTCACTTTGAAATGACTGGTCAAAACGTGACTGAGTGTGTAGGTGGTTCTTTTCAAGTAACAGAAGCTGACCTTGCTGACCGTTACCATACCCATTGTGATCCACGCTTAAATGCAGATCAATCTTTAGAGCTTGCTTTCTTGATTTCCGATACTTTGAAAAAAGCTCGCGCTTAATCTTATTGGTTTAACTTTATTTGTTATTTGATGAGTATTAAAAAAGCCCAATCTAATTTTATTAGATTGGGCTTTTTATTTGTCTATTTAATTGTCTAATAAAAGCGAGTCTTTAGCTTTTTCTACGACGAAATGCAGATGTGGCAGATTTCGAAGTCATATCGATTTTAGCCATGATTAATGCCATTTCTTCGGCTTGATCTTGCTGGGCAGATTTTAGTTTATCGTCACGCTCTTGTTTGGCACTTTTTTCAGCTTCACGTAGCATCTTTTGAATGCTAGCTTTGCTAGGTGCTTTGCTTTTTGTGCTAGGGCGGCTAATAGTTGAGGGTTTTTTTGCATCTTCAAATGTTGCTGAAGATGGGCCGTCTAATCTCTCTTCTCCGATCAACTCGCCGAACAATGAACTAGGCTTTTTAGCAATAGTTGGTGCAGCTGCTTTAGGTTCTGCTTTTTTTGCTGTTTTACGTGTGGTTTTCTTTGGTACTTCGGCCGTAGAAACACCATTTGCATCAAATTTAGCCTTGCTACCTAAGCCTGTGAAAACAGGTTTAGCTGTTGATTGGCCAATTTTGTATCCACGTAAACTTACGCCACTATATATAGCAACATAATCCTGCTCAAGTTCGTAAAGCTCTTCTTTGTCATTTGTTTCATAAAGCTCTTCTACTGAAAAAGAGTCTGCACCATAGGTACGAATATCTTCATACAAAGGGAAGTCTAAGCCTTCGCCTGCCGCATCAACATATTGCTCAAAGCGTTGAAAGGCATCATTAAATGACGTCCCTATATAGTTTTTGTTTGTTTCGTTATTCGTAATTTTAAAAACGACCAAAATCGCTGCCTCTTTCGATTTATCTTTTGAATAGCATAAAATACAACATCACCTGCCAAGCTAATGGCGGCGGCAGATGTGTGGATTTTAAATTAAGTAGGGGTTATTTTTTTAAAACGAGATTTAACCCATCTCGGATATTCAAGTGAACGTTTTCTACGCGTTCATCTTCAAGTATGCGTTGGTTCATTGCAACGACAGCATGATCGCTGTTTTCCTCAGGCTGAAGTACACGTCCTTGCCAAACTGAGTTATCGATTACAATAAGTCCGCCAGACCTAACTAATGGTACCACCGATTCATAGTAGTTAAGGTAATTACGTTTGTCAGCGTCGATAAAGACAAAATCATAATTAGCTTCGGCTTCTAATGATGCAATAGTATCTAAAGCGGGTCCAAAAATAGGAGTGATCTTGTGCCCGTGTGGGCTGCGATTAAAAAAGGATTGAGCAAAATCAATTGCTCTGGGATTGGTTTCACAACAAATAAGTTGTCCATCTTCGGGCATGCCTTCGGCTATTGATAGTGCTGAATAACCAGTAAACATGCCAATCTCTAACGCTTTCTTAGGTTTCATCAAACTGGTTAGGAGCTTGAGTGTACGGCCAATGGTTTTACCTGATAACTTATTTGGGTAACCCATGTCTGAATAAGTTTTCTCGATGAGTTCAAGCAATAAGTCAGGTTCTGCTTGAGTAGTCTCAATGCAGTAATTTTCAAGTAAATTAAGTTCCATAGTGCCTTTAAGGAATTTGTTAGAGATTGTTGTGAAACGGAGCGCAATTTTACCTTGGAAAAAAATAAAGTCCATGCTCAAACAGGATAAAAATAGAATGATTTTAGACTAATTTAAAAAGACTCTAAAAACACAAGGAGAATCACATAATTGAGTCGCATCTTTAGCTTGAAAATGTTAGGTTACTTGGCTCAATTTCCATGTGCTCTTTGGTATCGAGCACCACTGACCTCGATAGGGGAATAAAATGCCAGTAATAACCTTACCTGACGGTAGTCAACGCGTTTTTGAAGATTCTGTCACTGTAATGCAAGTAGCTCAAGATATAGGTCCCGGTTTAGCGAAAGCAACCGTAGCAGGACGTATAAATGGAGAGCTGGTTGATGCATGTGAACTAATTAATCAAGATGCAAATTTAAGTATAGTGACAGGGAAAGATGAGGATGGTCTTGAGATTATTCGACACTCTTTTGCCCATCTTGTTGGACACGCAGTCAAACAACTTTTCCCAACTGCAAAAATGGCCATAGGCCCAACCATTGAAAATGGTTTTTACTATGATATTGCCTATGAGCGTTCTTTAACGCTTGAAGATATGGCTGCAGTTGAAAAACGTATCGGCGAACTGATTAAAACAGATTATGACGTTAATAAACGTATGACACCAGTTGCAGAAGCAAGAGCTTTGTTTGTTGAGCGTGAAGAAGATTATAAAGTTGAATTGATTGATGGGCTTGATGAGTCTATTTCTGAAGTTGGTCTTTATCATCATGAAGAATACACAGATATGTGTCGTGGACCTCACGTTCCTAATACCCGTGTATTGCGTCACTTTAAATTAATGAAGCTTGCTGGCGCTTATTGGCGCGGTGATTCTAATAATGCAATGCTTCAGCGTATATACGGTACCGCTTGGAACGATAAAAAAGAGCTTAAAGCGCATTTGTTTCGTTTAGAAGAAGCCGAAAAACGTGATCACCGTAAGCTAGGTAAAAAGTTAGACCTTTTTCACATGCAAGAAGAAGCACCTGGTATGGTGTTTTGGCATCATAAAGGCTGGAGTTTATACCAAGCTATTGAGCAATATATTCGTGATAAACAACGCGAAAATGGTTATCAAGAAATCAAAACTCCTCAAATAGTCGACAGAGTGTTGTGGGAGAAATCAGGTCACTGGGGTAAGTTTAGTAGCGGTATGTTTACTACTCATGCCGAGAACCGTGATTATGCGATTAAACCTATGAACTGCCCTTGCCATGTTCAGGTATATAATCAGGGGCTGAAAAGTTACCGTGATTTGCCATTACGCTTGGCTGAATTTGGTTCTTGTCATAGGAATGAGCCATCAGGATCGTTGCATGGCATCATGCGTGTACGTAATTTTGTCCAAGATGATGGTCATATTTTTGTAATGGAAGATCAGATTCAAGAAGAAGTGTCTGCTTTTATTACGCTTCTACATGAAATCTATGATGATTTTGGCTTTACTGATATCATATACCGCCTTTCAACTCGTCCTGAGCAAAGAGTGGGTTCTGACGAAGTTTGGGATAAATCTGAAAAAGCGTTAGCGGAAGCGCTAAATGCAGCTAATCTTGATTGGGAAGAATTGCCAGGTGAAGGTGCTTTTTATGGGCCTAAAATTGAGTTCTCTCTAAAAGATGCCATAGGTCGTGTTTGGCAATGTGGTACTATTCAATGTGACTTCTCAATGCCGTCACGATTGAGTGCTCAGTTTGTTTCTGAAGATGGAACTCGTCAGGCACCAGTAATGTTGCACCGAGCTATTTTAGGTTCGTTAGAGCGTTTTATCGGAATTTTGATTGAAGAGACTGAAGGTTCATTACCGGCATGGTTATCACCAGAGCAGGTTGTGGTGATGAATATTACCGATCGACAGTCGGAATATTGCGAAGATTTGGTAAAAAGATTTAATTCTAATGGCTTAAGAGCCAAAACTGACTTGAGAAACGAGAAGATCGGGTTTAAAATTCGCGAGCACACTCTACAACGAGTGCCGTATCTGATCGTGGTAGGGGATAAAGAAGTAGAACAACAACAAGTTGCTGTTCGTACCCGTACCGGAGATGATCTCGGTGTCATGAGTATTACGGATTTTGAGGATATGCTTCATGCTGAAGTTGCCCGCCGTAGTCGTAAACAATAATTGGAGATAGAGCTATAAAAGGTAATATGAATCGTGGACGTCAAGCGAGTAAGCAGCGTCCAGAAATCAACGAGAATATTCAAGCAACTGAAGTGCGTTTGATCGCTTCTAATGGTGATCAAGTTGGTGTCGTTTCGATTGCAGAAGCGCTAGCAGCAGCGGAAGCAGAGAAGCTTGACCTAGTGCAAATTGCTGACTCTGATCCAGTTGTTTGTAAAGTTATGGACTACGGAAAGCATATCTTTGAGCAGAAGAAAGCGAAAGCTGCTCAAAAGAAAAATGCAAAGCAGATCCAAGTAAAAGAAATTAAATTCCGTCCAGGGACGGAGGAAGGAGATTATCAGGTAAAACTCCGCAACCTGATACGTTTCCTTGAAGGAGGGGATAAGGCTAAGGTATCTCTAAGATATCGCGGTCGTGAAATGGCCCATCAGGAGCTTGGCATGCAACTTATGCACCGTGTCGCTGAAGACTTAGGTGAATATGGTGTAGTTGAACAAGCTGCGAAAATGGAAGGTCGTCAATTGACTATGGTGCTGGCCCCTAAAAAGAAGAAGTAATTAAACGCCTCTTAGTAATAAGGGGCCAATAATTACATTAACATTAACGAATGCGAGAGTGGTGTTATCATGCCAAAAATTAAATCACACAGTGGCGCGTCTAAGCGTTTCCAACGTACAGCGAACGGCTTTAAACATAAGCAGTCTCATACTAGTCATATTTTGACTAAGAAGTCTACTAAACGTAAACGTCACCTGCGTTCTTTGAACCAAGTGGCTGCAAGTGATGCTCCATTGATCACTCGTATGTGTCCTTACATTTAATAGTTTTTTTTAATCAATTTTAATTAGTAAAAGGTTTATATTATGCCTCGCGTAAAACGTGGTGTTCAGGCTCGTCGCCGTCATAAGAAGATTTTAAAGCAAGCAAAAGGTTACTATGGTGCACGTAGCCGTGTGTTTCGCGTAGCGAAACAAGCGGTTATCAAAGCTGGTCAATATGCGTACCGTGACCGTCGTCAGCGTAAGCGTCAATTCCGTGCTCTATGGATTGCTCGTATTAATGCTGCTGCACGTATCAATGGCATGTCTTACAGCCGTTTCATTGCTGGCTTGAAAAAAGCTGCAATCGAAATCGACCGTAAAGTATTGGCTGATCTTGCTGTGTACGAAAAAGAAGTTTTTGCGGCTATCGTTGAAAAAGCGAAAGCTAGCTTGGCTTAATTTTAGACGTAGCACTTTAGAGGTGATCTTTTGTCGGTGTCATGTTTAACAAGTTATATTGTTAGAGAATTGATGCAGAGTTTAGGATTGTTTCAATGCAGTCTTTGATAGGGGAAGAGCTATGCTCTTCCCCTATTTTATTTTTGGGAGTTAAAAAATGGAAAACCTTAAGCAGATACTGGCTGATGCTCTTGCCGCAGTCAGCGCATCTGATAGCGAGTCTGCACTGGATGAGATTCGTGTACGTTATTTAGGGAAAAAGGGCGCATTAACCGCTTTACTTAAACAGCTTGCGAATGTATCCGCTGAAGATCGTCCAAAGTTCGGTCAGCTTGTAAATGAAGCCAAAGGTCAGGTTCAGGTTGAAATTGCTAAACGTAAAGAGATATTAGCGACAGAAGCCTTAAACGCTAAATTAGCAACCGAAACGATTGATATTACTTTGTCTGGTAAAGGTCAAGAAGTGGGTGGTTTGCATCCTGTAACACGTACGCAAGAGCGTATTGAAAACTTTTTTCGTGGTATTGGTTTTGATGTCGCAGCTGGTCCTGAGATTGAAGATGATTACCATAACTTTGAAGCATTAAATATTCCTGAGCACCATCCAGCGCGTGCTATGCAGGATACTTTTTATTTTAATGCTAATACTGTGTTACGAACACATACATCACCAGTACAAGTTCGTACTATGGAACAAACCCAGCCACCTATTCGTATCGTGTGTCCTGGTCGCGTATACCGTTGTGATTCTGACCAAACACATACGCCTATGTTTCATCAGGTAGAAGGTTTGTTGGTAGATGAGAATATTTCTTTCGCAGATTTGAAAGGTGTATTACAGCAATTCTTAAACGTCTTCTTTGAAGATGATGTTAAGACTCGTTTCCGTCCAAGTTATTTTCCTTTCACTGAGCCATCTATTGAAGTTGATATCTGGCGCATAAACAGTAAAGGTGAAGGGTCATGGCTTGAGGTTCTTGGGTGTGGAATGGTGCATCCTAAAGTATTGGAAATGTCTGGAATAGATTCTGAGAAATATACCGGTTTTGCATTTGGTATGGGTGTAGAGCGATTTGCTATGCTGAGATACCGTGTTGATGATTTACGTATGTTCTTTGAAAACGATTTGCGCTTCCTTAAACAGTTCAAATAATTAAAGACTCAGGATAATAGATATGAAATTTAGTGAAAATTGGCTAAGAGAATGGGTCAATCCTGCTATCGGAACGGATGAACTGGTTAGCCAAATTACTATGGCTGGTTTGGAAGTAGATGAAGTTTGTGCAGTAGCAGAAGAATTTACTGGTGTTGTTGTTGGTCAAATTTTGTCTGCTGAAAAGCACCCAAATGCTGATAAATTGAAAGTGTGTCAAGTGAATGATGGTACAGAAACCTTTCAAGTTGTTTGTGGTGCGCCAAACGCTCGTGAAGGGATTAAAATTCCTTTTGCGAAAGTTGGGGCAGTACTTGGGCCAGACTTTAAAATTAAAAAAGCAAAGCTACGCCAAGTAGAATCTTTCGGAATGCTATGTGCTGCATCTGAATTGGGTTTGAGTGATGACTCTGATGGTTTGTTGGAATTGGCTGAGTCTGCTCCTGTGGGAAGTGACTTCCGTGAATACCTCGACTTAAATGATTCGATTGTTGATGTTGATTTAACACCGAACCGAAGTGACTGCTTGAGTATTCATGGCTTAGCACGTGAAGTTGGTGTATTAAATCAAACAGATTTAACGCCGGTTGAAATTGTCCCAGCAGAAGCACAAATTCAAGATACTTTTGCTATTGATGTGCAGGCACCGCAAGCTTGCCCACGTTATCTTGGTCGTGTGATTAAAGCTGTTAATGTTAAGGCTGAATCTCCTCTGTGGCTAACTGAAAAGTTACGTCGTAGTGGTGTTCGTTCAATAGACCCGATTGTTGATATTACCAACTATGTTATGTTGGAACTGGGTCAGCCGATGCACGCATTTGATTTGAATCAGCTATCTGAGTCCATCATTGTTCGTATGGCGGATGAAGGTGAAAAGCTTACCTTGTTAGATGGTCAAGAAATAAGCCTAAGAGCTGATACTTTGGTTATTGCCGATAAGTCTAAGCCATTAGCTATGGCTGGTATTATGGGTGGTGAAGGTTCAGGTGTCAGTGAAGAGACTAAAGACATCTTTTTGGAATCTGCGTTCTTTGCGCCTATTTCATTGGCTGGTAAAGCGCGTTCTTATGGTCTTCATACTGATAGCTCGCATCGTTTTGAGCGTGGTGTGGATGCTCAGCTTCAAAATAAAGCAATTGAACGTGCGACATCTTTAATTGTTGAAATTGCTGGCGGTCAAGTTGCCCCCGTGACTGAGCAAGTAAGTCAAGATGATTTGCCTAAAGCAAATGAAGTGACGCTTCGTCGTGCGAAGTTGGATCAATACTTAGCTGTGTCTATCGCAAAAGATCAAGTAACAGATATCTTGACTCGACTTGATTTAGATATGGTTGAGGTGACTGATGAGCATTGGGTTACTTGTGCACCAAGTCATCGATTTGATATTGCGATTGAAGCTGATTTGATTGAAGAAGTTGCGCGTATTTATGGGTATGAAAATATTCCAGCGAATATGCCTACAGCAGCTGTAAATTTTACGCCTCTGGCTGAATCACTAACAAGTATTCAAACGATGCGTTCAACCTTGGTTGCTCAAGGGTATCAAGAGGCAATTACTTATAGCTTTATCGATAAAGAATCTAGCTTACAGTTTGTGCCTGATGTTGAGCCAGTGCCGCTGGAAAACCCGATTTCTGCTGAAATGGGTGTTATGCGTCCAAGTTTAATTCCAGGTTTGATGAAAGCTTATCTACATAACCAAAATCGTCAGCAAAGCCGCGTCCGTATGTTTGAGACGGGTCGCCGCTTTATTGGTAGTGTTGATGCATTAGAGCAGCTTGATCAGCAGGAGCGCTTAGCAGGTTTGATTGCAGGTTCTCGTGAGCCAGAAGCTTGGTATCATAATAGTGATAAAGTCGACTTCTATGATGTGAAATCACATATAGAGGCATTGTTTGCTTTGAATGATGGCGACATGCCGACCTATGAACGAGCTGATGTTATCTATTTACATCCAGGGCGATCAGCTAAAGTGATTGTAGCTGGTGAAGAGGTGGGTGTGTTTGGTGAGTTGCACCCACAATTTGCTAAGTCCCTAGGTTGTAATCAGACTGTTTATCTTTTTGATTTGAACTTAGATGTGGTATTGACGGGTAAGTTACCTGTTTATAAGGTGATCTCCAAGTTCCCTGAAGTGCGTCGTGACTTTGCCTTGCTTGCGGATAGAGAAACGCCTGTCGCAAGTTTGCAAAAAATTATCACGGAAGAGGGTGGAGAAGCTTTCAAAGAGGTCTCCGTTTTTGATGTTTACCAAGGCCAAGGTATTGATGATACGAAAAAAAGTGTCGCATTAGGCTTGACGTGGCAACATCCTTCGCACACTCTTAGTGATGAAGAAATAAACAAATCTGTTGAGCAAGTCTTAGCGGCTTTAGAAAGCCAGCTTGGAGTTGTTGTTAGGGGGTAATTCTATGGGTGCGTTGACAAAAGCGGATATTGCAGAGAACTTAGTAGATGAAGTAGGGCTATCTAAGAAAGATTCAAAAGACTTAGTTGAAAGTTTTTTTGATGTTGTTAGAGAAACGCTTATACAGGGTGAGCAAGTGAAACTTTCTGGCTTCGGAAATTTCGAAGTAAGAGAAAAGAGTCAACGCCCTGGGCGAAACCCTAAGACAGGCGAAGAAATACCGATTACAGCTAGGACGGTAGTAACCTTTCGACCAGGGCAGAAATTAAAGTCCAAAGTCGAGAATTACATGCAAGAATAGTCTTTTATATCAATAACAAAGCCAGCATATGCTGGTTTTGTTGTTTTTATAATCAATATTAATATTAATTTCAAAAAAATGAAAAAAAGCCTTCCCTTTTAAATTCCTTATAGTAATATACGCCCCGCTCACAACGACAGGGCATCTCACTGAGGTTCTGTGTTGTAAGTGGTTAACGGGGCGTAGCGCAGCCTGGTAGCGCACTAGCATGGGGTGTTAGTGGTCGCAGGTTCAAATCCTGCCGTCCCGACCAGAAAATGAAAAGCCGGTATAGCTCAGTTGGTAGAGCACCTGACTTGTAATCAGGGGGTCCCGAGTTCGACTCTTGGTGCCGGCACCATATCTCTGGTAGGTAATAAGTGAAAACTTATTAGTTTAGTTACTTTAGAAATGCCGGTATAGCTCAGTTGGTAGAGCACCTGACTTGTAATCAGGGGGTCCCGAGTTCGACTCTTGGTGCCGGCACCACTTAAAGTGGTTGTAAAAAGTAATATTGGTAATGCCGGTATAGCTCAGTTGGTAGAGCACCTGACTTGTAATCAGGGGGTCCCGAGTTCGACTCTTGGTGCCGGCACCATAAATAAACAAATTTGATAATTGTTATGCCGGTATAGCTCAGTTGGTAGAGCACCTGACTTGTAATCAGGGGGTCCCGAGTTCGACTCTTGGTGCCGGCACCATAATTATTACCATCATCTTTGATGACGGGTGTGTAGCTCAGTTGGGAGAGCGTCGCCCTTACAAGGCGAATGTCGGGAGTTCGAACCTCTCCACACCCACCACTTACATGAAGTGGTTAAAGAACATGAGAAATGGAGCAGTAGTTCAGTTGGTTAGAATACCTGCCTGTCACGCAGGGGGTCGCGAGTTCGAGTCTCGTCTGTTCCGCCACTTTCCTCTACCTAGTAGAAGATTGATGAATACCCTTTAAGTCGGAAGATTTAAAAAGCACGGGTGTGTAGCTCAGTTGGGAGAGCGTCGCCCTTACAAGGCGAATGTCGGGAGTTCGAACCTCTCCACACCCACCACTTACATGAAGTGGATAAAGAGCATGAGAAATGGAGCAGTAGTTCAGTTGGTTAGAATACCTGCCTGTCACGCAGGGGGTCGCGAGTTCGAGTCTCGTCTGTTCCGCCACTTTCCTCTACATAGTAGAAGATTGATGAATACCCTTTAAGTCGAAAGATTTAAAAAGCACGGGTGTGTAGCTCAGTTGGGAGAGCGTCGCCCTTACAAGGCGAATGTCGGGAGTTCGAACCTCTCCACACCCACCACTTACATGAAGTGGTTAAAGAACATGAGAAATGGAGCAGTAGTTCAGTTGGTTAGAATACCTGCCTGTCACGCAGGGGGTCGCGAGTTCGAGTCTCGTCTGTTCCGCCACTTTCCTCTACCTAGTAGAAGATTGATGAATACCCTTTAAGTCGGAAGATTTAAAAAGCACGGGTGTGTAGCTCAGTTGGGAGAGCGTCGCCCTTACAAGGCGAATGTCGGGAGTTCGAACCTCTCCACACCCACCACTTACATGAAGTGGATAAAGAACATGAGAAATGGAGCAGTAGTTCAGTTGGTTAGAATACCTGCCTGTCACGCAGGGGGTCGCGAGTTCGAGTCTCGTCTGTTCCGCCACTTTCCTCTACATAGTAGAAGATTGATGAATACCCTTTAAGTCGAAAGATTTAAAAAGCACGGGTGTGTAGCTCAGTTGGGAGAGCGTCGCCCTTACAAGGCGAATGTCGGGAGTTCGAACCTCTCCACACCCACCACTTACATGAAGTGGTTAAAGAACATGAGAAATGGAGCAGTAGTTCAGTTGGTTAGAATACCTGCCTGTCACGCAGGGGGTCGCGAGTTCGAGTCTCGTCTGTTCCGCCACTTTCCTCTACCTAGTAGAAGATTGATGAATACCCTTTAAGTCGGAAGATTTAAAAAGCACGGGTGTGTAGCTCAGTTGGGAGAGCGTCGCCCTTACAAGGCGAATGTCGGGAGTTCGAACCTCTCCACACCCACCACTTCCTCTTGGAAATACAGTGGCTAAACAGTAAAAATGATAACGGAGCAGTAGTTCAGTTGGTTAGAATACCTGCCTGTCACGCAGGGGGTCGCGAGTTCGAGTCTCGTCTGTTCCGCCATTATCATTCCTTTCTTAGATCTCTCAATACAGTCCTAGCAAAAGCATTCATAAATAATTTAATATTTTCAAAAAAACAATTTAAATATTTTCTGCTATTAGCTTTTCTTGAAGAGAGCTGCCGTTTTAATAGTAAAAAATCTAGCAGCTGAAAAGAGGGTGTTATTAATTGAAGGCTTTGCTTTAACGGCTTTTTAAATTAATTTATTCTCAATAGCGTATTTTGTGAGGCCTGCTGCTGAGTGAATGCCTAATTTATTTTTTAGATTTTGTCTGTGAGTCTCAACTGTTCTTACGCTGATGTTTAAATTTTTCGCGATTGTTTTATTGGCAGCACCTATCGCTAACTCTTTCAATACAGCAAGCTCACGCTTTGTTAGCTCTTCTTTTGTATCTTCTTGGCCATGAAAAAGGGCTTGAGATGCGCCAGAACTAAAATAACTACCTCCTCGCATGACTGTTTCAATGGCAAGTACAAGTTCTGCTGCAGGCACATCCTTTAATACATAGCCGCTAGCGCCCGCTTGAATGAGTGATAAAATATACTCTTTGTCCTGATGCATACTTAACATAAGAATTTTTATGTCTGGTTGCTCTGATTGAAAACGTTTAGCCGCTTCTATGCCATTAAGTACAGGCATAGAAACGTCCATTAATACAACATCTGGCTTCAGCTTTTTAGACTGCTCTAAGGCTTCTAATCCATTATTGGCAGTACCAAGTACATTAATGTTGTTTTCTAGCTCTAGTCTTGCTCTAAGGCCGTCTAAAACGAGTATGTGATCATCAACGAGGAGTACGTTAATCGAAGACATGGTGTGTATCCTTAAAAAAGATGTTTATAGTTTTTATTTTAAAATATTGCTTTCAAGGGTAGCGGTAATTTTTGTACCGCGTTTAGGTTGGGATCTGCAATTATAATCGCCCCCAATCAATTCAATACGCTCTTTCATATTGATAAGGCCAATGCCTTGTCGTTTTGATTTGATTTCTTGTTTGTTTTGACTAAAACCAATGCCATTGTCGATACACTCAAACTCTATTCTTTGGTTAAAGAGAGTGAGATGGAAAGAAACTTTATTAGCCTGTGCATGTTTTTCTATATTAGACAGGCACTCTTGAGCTAGTCGATAAAGTGTTATTTCGGCTTCATCTGAAACGCTATTTTCGTCAAACTGAATAAATTTCTTAACTTTAATGTTTGTTCTTTCTTCAAACTGATCAAGGAGCGAATTGAGAGCTGTTTTTAATCCAAGGTCATCCAAGGCTGTTGGGCGTAAATTGTGACTTATTTGTCTGATTTCTTGAATGCTTTGGGTAATAACTTCTTCAGCGGTATTTAAATGGGCTTCAACTTTCTTTGTATCGTGAGCTTTGATTAAGGTGTTTTTCGCTAATTCAATGCGAAACTTGCAAGAAACTAATAATTGATTAATGCCGTCGTGTAGATCGCGTGAAAACTTCCGTCTTTCACTAACTTGTAATCTGACAAAACGTTTTACTAAGGCTTTAAGGCGATCATCTGCTAGCTTGTGTTCATGTAAGTTGATAGCCAGGCTAAGTAGAATGACCAAAATAATCGTTGCTGCAATAATGGCTAAGACCGTAAAAAAGCTTTCTCTAATATTTTCGTTAATCGTGGCGTCAGCTTTAGCCAGCTCAGCATAAATATCATCCAAATAGAGGCCAGTGCCAAACATCCAATTCCAACGCTCAATTTGAGATACGTAACTGAGCTTCTCTTCTTGGCGCATGCTGCTTGGCTTTTCCCATATATAGCGATGGAAACCACCACCATCTTTGGCCGCAGCTTTAAGTAAATGCTGAATTAATAAATTGCCGGATGAATCTTCAAAACTCCAAAGATTTTGGCCTACAAAATTAGGTTGGATAGGATGTACTAGGTTGGTTCCATCTTGGGTATAGGCAAAAAAGTAGCCTTCATCACCATAAGTCAATTTGTCAAGAATCTGTTTGACTTGTTCCTTAGCGGTTTCTTCATCCAAGGAAGGATTTTCTAATGTGCTTTGAATAGCGGAAAAGGCAAGATCAACCTGGTCCTTTAAGGCTTCTTTTTTAACCTTAATAAGATTGTTCTCATAAATTCTGAGTTCTTCGCGTGCAAGCTCTTTGGCAGATGTGAGGCCAAGGTAGGTAATAATTGCGGTTGCACATATTAGAGGGACCACAGTCAAAAATAAAATCTTAACTTTTAAGTTCACAAACTTTGCCTTATTTATTATTTTTATTTTGGATCCCTCCAACTTGAAAAGGCCGCCCATAAAATGAGCAGCCTTGTTTTGATCTTAAATCATTTATCTATGCTATGCCATGCCATAAAAGTCAGGGAATAGAATGATACTGATAAGTACTAATACTTGGATGGCGATAAAAGGAAGAACCCCCTTGTATATATCCATCGTTGTAATTGATTTAGGTGCAACCCCTTTTAAGTAGAAGAGGCTGAAGCCAAATGGTGGTGTTAAGAAAGAGGTTTGTAAGTTCATCGCGATTAATATCGCAAACCAAACCATATTAATGCCAAGGGTTTCAGCAACAGGTGCTAAAATTGGTACTATGATGAAGGCGATCTCAACGAAGTCGATGAAGAAACCAAGAATCAAAATTGCAAGCATAGATAGGATAATGAAACCCCATTTTTCGCCAGGTAAAGATAATAAAGCTTCTTCAACAATATAATCACCACCTGTGTAGCTAAAAGCCATGGAGAAGGCTGTGGCGCCCATTAAAATGGCAAATACCATAGCCGTCACTTTTACTGTTTCTAGACTGGAATCAAACAGCATCTTAAGATTAAATTTCTTATAAAGGATGGCTAGGATAAGTGCACCAACACCGCCTAATGCAGAGGATTCAGTTGGAGTTGCAACACCCGTAAAGATAGATCCTAATACCACTAATACTAGTGTCAGAGGAGGTACAATTGCTTTTAATGCTGCAACAATTTGCTGGCTGCGAGTGCCATCTTCTTCATTATAAGGAATGGCAGGTGCTGATTCAGGGTTTAAGAAAGTAGTTACTAAAATATAAACAATGTAACAGCCAATTAAGATCATGCCTGGTGCTATTGCTGCTTGGAATAAATCTCCTACAGGAATACCAAGAACATCGCCTAAAATGATCAAGATGATGGATGGTGGAATAATTTGGCCTAATGTGCCAGAAGCACAGATGGTGCCGCACGCCAAGGACTTGTTATATTTATACTTGAGCATGACAGGTAGGGAAATAAGGCCCATTGCCACAACGCTAGCGCCAACTACACCTGTTGATGCCGCAAGTAATGCACCCACTAAGATAGTTGAAATCGCTAGACCGCCGCGTACGCCACCGAATAATTTACCCATGGCTTCAAGTAGTTGCTCAGCCAGTTGAGTTTTCTGTAATACAATCCCCATGAATACAAAAAGAGGAACAGCCATCATAACCGTGTTTTCCATATAACTTTGTATACGGAAAGGCATGAAGGCAAACATATCAAAACCTTCGGCAAAAACACCGAAAATTAAGGCTATACCGCCAAAAGTAAAGGCAACCGGGAATCCAAATAGTAGCATTACCAATGCTACAAAAAACATTATTATACCTATCATACTTCTTACCTAATCTTTTGCTTATTATCTTTATATTTATCTATGCTAAAGGTGTGTGGCCTTGCTACTAATGCTGAATAGGGTCGTGATCAAACCCAGTTGTGCTCAAGCCACGAATTGCATTGATGCACCTTAGCAACATGCCAATACCGCTTATAGCAATTGAAAAGAAAGCGAATGGAATAACGGCTTTGATTATCCAGCGATAGGGAAGGCCACCTGGATCCCCACTGGTTTCACCTAATTTAAAGGCTTCAGTGGCAAAGCCAACACCGTAGTAAGCAACTAATGTGGCGAATGGGATAAGTAAAAAAAGACAGCCGAACAAGTCAATCCAAGCTTTACCTTTTAACGATAAACGCTCGTAGAATAAGTCGACTCTTACATGGCCGCCCGTAGCGAGGCCATAGGGAATACCTAATAAAAAAATAGCAGCGTATAAGTGCCATTCTAACTCTTGCATGCCAATGGATACGTCATTAAAAACGTAGCGCATTAACACATCGTAAAATACGTTAAGTAGCAATAAGATGAATAGCAGGGCAGAGAGCTTGCCAAGTAATATGCTATAACGAGATATCACTCGTTCAAGATTGAGTAAAAACATAGATGCACCTGGATTTAGGTTAATGCTAAAAGAAGAGAGGAGCTAGAATAAAGTATGTTTATTCTAGCTCTGAAAGCAGTTAATACTAGTTGGCTGTATCGTCTAAGCCATCTAGGTATGCGCGGTCGGAGATGTTAGTCCAAACACGTGCTTTTTTCAGATAAGCTGCTTGTGATTCAAGAATTTCTTTCGCTAGAGGGTCGGCTGCTGCTTTCTCATCTAATAATTCTTGGTTTGCTTTACGCATAGCATTTAGTACATCTTTCGGGAAAGTTTTCACTTCCACATTAGGGTACTCAGTTTTCATTGTCGCCCAGTTTTCACCACTTTCATGATATGACTGAATGTACATGTCATAGGCAGACACTTTCATTGCGGTACGAAGAATTTCTCTTAAGTCATCAGGCAATTTTTTCCAAGTACGCTGATTCACTAAGAACTGAAGTTCAGTACTTGGCTCATGCCAACCTGTGTAGTAGTAAGGGGCAATTTTATGGAAGCCCATACGTAAGTCTAGAGAAGGGCCAACCCACTCAAGTGCATCAATCGTACGGCGTTCAAGTGCAGTGTACAGCTCACCAGATGCTATGTTGGTAGGTTTAGCGCCCAATTTAGCCATAACTTCACCGGCAAAGCCTGGGATACGCATTTTAAGGCCTTTTAAGTCTTCAACAGAATTGATTTCTTTTTGGAACCAGCCGCCCATTTGGTTACCAGTATTACCACCAGGGAAAGATAATAAACCGAATGGCTTATAAACGTCTTGCATTAGGCTCATTCCACCGCCGTAGTAGAACCAACCATATTGCTCAGGTGTAATCATACCGAATGGCATGGTAGTGAAATAAAGCGTATTTGGTACTTTCCCTTTCCAGTAGTAAGACGCAGAGTGTCCCATGTCGTATTGACCAGAACGAACCATGTCAAAAATACCAAAGGCTGCTTTGTGTTTGTTTGAAGAGTCTATAGTGATTTTTAAACGGCCACCTGACATTTCTTCAGCGATACGAGCCATGTTTCTTGGGGCATCCCCAAAGATAGGAAAGTTAGCAGACCAAGTTTCAGCTAGCTTAAGTTTGTAAACTCTATCAGCTGCAAAGCTTGGCATGGTGAAAGCACTCGCAAGTACTGCTGTTGTTGCAATGAGGGTTTTATATTTGAAATTTTTCATTATTTTTATTGTCCTGCAATGTGTTTATAGTTTGCTGGTATTACAAAAGCAGTAACACTATCGCTTAGGAAGTGATCAAAATAAATTGGCAAGAATACGTAACTTGAGAGGGAGATTACTGAGATGGAACTAAGTACTAATACGTAGTTTGTGTGTTTCATTATCTTGAGAGTTCAGGGTAATCAGTAAATTTAAACTTTAATAAAAGCAAAAACCCAGCCGAAGCTGGGTTTTATATGGTTATCTTTACTAGCAGTTTTCGTTAGAAAGTGGTGTTAACCGCCAATGCAAAGATGTTAGCGCTGATGTCGTAGTCGGCTGAGAATGAGCCACGTGATGCGTCTTCACCTGTTGATGCTCCATCTTTATCAACTTTTGCAGGATCTGAAGTTAAGTGAATATATGAGAACATAACTTGAGTTGATTCTGAAACATTATAAGTACCGCCAAACGTGATCCACTGCCTGTCGCTTCCTGGTGCTCGTGCAGAAAGATTGTTTGGGTCAGAAGGAGAGTTATCTATGGCATAACCCGTTCTTAGGATTAGATCTTCAGAATAATCATAAGTTAGACCAGCAGAGTAAAACCATACATCTTTATAATTCAAAGTTACTGTTGAGTTACTTAAGCTAGTTGTAGCATTATCATAATCAATGTCTAAAGCCTGAACTGAACTCCAGCCAGTACGCATAGCAGTTAAGCCAAGAGTTAGATTATCTGTTAATTCTTGCTCTAAACTCAGGGTCAATAAGGAAGGTAAAGTATTGTCAGCTGTAATATCAGCATCTACTAAGCCTGCACTGGCTGCTACTGATGCATTTATGTTACTAAAATCTACCTCGCCTTTTTGTTCGACGTCAACTTCACTTCTATAGCCTAAGCCAATACGGGTTCCTTTTTGGGGTTCCATGGCTATACCAACAGACCAGCCGAATGATAGGTCATCTTCAAGCTCCTGACTGCCATATCCATCTTGGTCAGCATCGATGACTTCAGCTTCCAATGTCATCGATGTACTGTGTGCTTGAATACTTGCACCAACATCTACCCATTCATTTACACGATATGCAGCGCTTAATGATAAAGAGATGTCTTGTAATTCAGTTTTTGTAGCGTGGTATTTACCGGCCCAATCATCGTCATAGTCACTGGAAATTGCATAAGGCACATTTAGTGATACTCCAACAACTGTTTTATCATTTAAGGGGACAGCAAGGTAGATTGAAGGTATTACTGCACTTTCAGATGGGTCAGAGCTTCCTTGAGTGGAGGTGTATGAAGTTGGTGAACCAACAGATCTTGTTGCATTATTAGTAGCAGTTTGATTTGACATCTCAACACTAGGCATTACATATGAGCCATTGATATATAGCGTTGTTTCAGTTGCATTGGCAAACAAAGCCGGGTTCCAATAACTGAAAGAGATATCCGTATCACTTGCAGCATTACCTGCAAGCGCTGTACCTGATGCTGTTGCACTTTGTTCGTTTACCGCAAAGCCAGCTGCAGAGATTTGTTGAGAGATTAGAGTCGCTGTTGCAAGGGTTATTCCAGCAACAAGTTTAGTTTTCTTGAACATAGTAAATTCCTCATTATTATTTTTATGCTTGCGATTACTCTGCGGTAATTCAGCAATCCTTTCTTATAATGCTTACATAAATCTTATGAAAACTAGATAGTTATTCATAAAAGACTAAATGGATAAGAATCAAGGCAGACTCAGTATTTAGTATTCAGAAACCCATAACAACGTCATAAAAGGTCAAAAAGACCAACAAAAACGTTCAAAAGTCGTTCAAGATATTACTGTAAGCTATTTAGAGGGAGATACTTTATTCTTTACAGGCATTAAAATAAATATGAAATCGGTATTTTTACCGATAAATCGCGTTAAACTTTATTAATTAATTTCACTATATGAAAAGGCGATCAAGAGAAGATCGCTTTTGGTAGTTATGAAATTGGTTTATGCCTAAAATTTTTAAATGAGTTGTCTCTGAGTCGTACTCACATTTTTAATACAGGTATTAATTCAACGTAAATTTAGAGTGAGATAAACTGTTTGATTGAAAACTAGTAACAATACTTATGCTAGCTAAGGCATTAATAAAAAATTAAAAAAGAATGGTTGTGTGGAAGTATTTAAAACTGCTTGTATTTAGATGACAGAAGCGACTTTTTAGATTTTCCTCTAATCTGGTAAAGGGGCTGACTAGGGCTTGATTCGGACCTGATTAGAGCGATGGGTGCCTATAGAGGGTTTTAACCCTTAAAACACCATGCGTAGCTGTTTCGCTTTTTCGTTATCATTATTAGTCCATTCTTGCATAGGCGTCGGCTTTCCAAAGTAGTAACCTTGAAGTGTGTTACAGCCAAGCGAACCCAGTAGTGCTGCCTGTTCTTTCGTCTCTATTCCTTCTGCTACAACTTTCATATTGAGAGATTTCGCCATCTCGATGGTTGATTTAACAATATCAAGATGTCTTTGATCTGAAGGAAGAGGAGCAACAAAACGTCGGTCAATTTTTAATATGTTGGCAGGAATGTCAATTAATTGTCCTAACGAAGCTTGGCCTGTACCAAAATCGTCTATTGCTATAGAGAAGCCATATTGAGATAACGTTCTAAGGCGTTTGTGAATTAACTGATTTGTCATAACGCTACTGGTTTCTGTAATCTCTAGCTCTAACATTTCACTTAACCAAGCATAATCTGCACTTAAGGACATGAGTAAGGCAAAGAAGGTGTCGTCCATTAGCTCTTGGCCCGCAAGATTAATCGCAACAGGCGTCTTAATATGTTCTTGATGCCAAGATGCCAATAAGGAAACGAGTTCCCTCAGTAAGTTCTCAGCAAGCTTAGGAAGTAGTCCTAAGTTTTCTGCAATACGAATAAACACCATAGGTGATATATGCTTACCGTTTTCTAATTGCCATCTAGCCAGAGCTTCAAAGGAAACGATAGTACCATTCGCTGAAACCTGTGGCTGTAACCATAAGTGTATATCGTTTCGTTTAATGGCTTCACTTAACAAAGTACCAAGTTGATACTCTTCAATCAGGTTAGATTCTCTCGTGTGATTATAATAAGCCAGTCTGTCTGCGCTGGTGGCATTCTCTAATGCCATTTCACAATGTTCTATCAATTCTTGAGCGCTTTTACCGTCTGCAGGCGTGTAGCTAATACCGACATGGTATTCTAAATTGATGGCTTCTCCGTTGAGCTTTAATTGGGTCGGTAGTACGGACTGAACTAGAGCAGATAAGTTACGCTGAATTAAATAGGTGTGTCCAATGGGTATAAAGCAGGCAAACTTTACGCCTCTTAATCGACCTGTAATGGTTTTATCTGAAAGGTTTTCTTGAAGCTTTCGAGCAAAACTAACAATGACTTGATTGGCCCTTTGTTGCCCGAACTGTTTATTTAATAATTTGAATTGGCTAATGCGAATAATAAACATTGCCCCAGTTTTATGCTCTTGCCCTTTTGTGATTTTTTCATTTACCAGTTGGCAGAAGTTTGCATGGTTGGGGAGCTGCGTTAAGGCGTCATATTTAGCTAAACGAGAGTTTTTCTCTTGTGTGCGATGCAGTACTTTTCGCATCGCTTTTAAATGGGTCACATTTTGCAGGTGCATGACATAGTAGCCATGGGTTGTCAGGTTAGATCTGTGTAACTCAAAATGAATACTCTCATCTGATCTTAACTGGCAGTTGCTGGCGTTTGATTGCCAAAAGTATTTTTCGCTCGACTTACCTATGGGAGAAAGCCAGCGATTGATAAAAGTTTCTTCAAGTTGGTTATTATCTTCAAATCCAAGCAAGCTAGTTGCTTTTTGATTGGCCTTTAGTATTTGTCCATTCCGATTGCATAACAAGGTTGCTGTACCTGTATGCTCAAAAATTTCTTCGTAAAGCTCATTGTTTCGAAAAATCTTTTGATTTAATTTTTCCATTTCATTTGCATTTGCTTCTAACGTATAAAAAATCCGTGAGACAGCAAGCGGTATAGCAATATTAATAAAGATAAATACCGCTGTGTGAAAGTGAATATGGGAGTTAAATACTAAAAGGTTTTCGCCGATAAAAGGCAGTTTTGTTCCAAACTCAGTCACAATATAGGCATAGGTTAAAAAATTAAATGCCATGGCTAATAACGACGCTTTAGCACCAAAAAATAAACGAGCAAGTATGGGGATGCTATATAAAAACATGAGACCATAAATGAGTGTCTGATCGTCTTTGATAAAAGGGGTAGTGAGCAGAGAGTAAGTAAGAAGAGAGATTAAAAAGGTGGCTGATAATTTACTGGAATAATGTTTACTTGCTTTCAGAAGGTAGAGGGTGAGCAGGATAAAGCTTATATTCAAAATAACGAGTAATGGCCCCTCGTTATGCCAGGTTTCTATTCCTGAAAGGAGTGTAATGCAAGAGGCAAAACTTAGCGCAGCGACAAGAAGAATACGTAACGCACTTTTACGAAAAGTATCCTTATCATGCAGAGCAAGTTGCTCTTCTTTAATTAAAAAAAAATCTTTTAAAAAATTTATCAACATCAATCAACTTTTAGGTACAGCGTGGAACAGGTACAAAAACCTTAACTTTGAAACAAGGATATAGCAAACCTTAATATTACAGGTCTGCTTGTATTTTGCAAAAATATCTAAAAATCAGATGCTTAAAAAGAGTGAAGACCTTGTTTTAATAGAAAGTTGAGTGTTTTTTGAACGTTTGTTCACCGATAGCTCAATTATACTTTAAGCAGGTGCAGATGATTGTCCCATTTCCATTTCTTCATACGAGCAAGCGTCAGCTTATCATTTGTAATTGGGTTCACAAAAATGCGTTTACCTTTACCTGTTGTGACTAAAAATTCATTTGCTTTTTCACTATGAGACAGACCACAAACATCTTGGAAATTATGATGAGTCAAGTATTCCCAGTTTTTGGTCTGCCAATAAACAACGAGGTCTCCTCTTGGTGACGTTATGGCTAGTGTGTTGCCCGATTTATCATAGGCCACACTGCCGCAATAATGTTGTAGACGACGGCTAATGTTGAGTGGGATAGGTAAGAAGTTTAATTTTTCGGACTTCAAGTTTGCCGTTGCCACTAAGGGAACGTCATCCCATTTATCGCCCTGATATTGAAAGCCTACCGCAATGGTGCCTTCTTTGTTGATATCTAAGTGTCGAATGCTTAACTGATGTAGCTCATCGGGTAGTACTAACTTGTTGATCAGCTCTCCTGTGGCCAAGGATATAAAGCAAAGGCTAGCTTGCATTGTCTCTAAATTGAGGATCCTTCTATCATTATCAGGGTGTGTTTGTAATCCGCCATTGGCAACAACAAGCGTGTCATTATTCAATAAACAGGATTCATGTGGCCCTATGCCATAGCTTGGAAATTGCTTCAGTACCTCACCTGTGGCCACAGACCTAATAAATATTTTACCTTGGCCGCTAGGGTAATGGTTCTCTTGCGTAATAAGTGATAGACCGTCTGGTGTGAACAAACCATGACCATAAAAATGGTGATCTTTTTCTGGTTCAATCCGCATTAAGCGCTGACCGGAATCGATCTTATAAAGGTCGATATAAAACCCTGGGCGTCTTGCGACAACAGCAACGATTGGTTTATTTGGGTGAACTATAGGGGCATGGGCTCTTTCTGGAAGTGCTTGTTGCCACTTTATCTTCCCTTCGTGATCGAAGATTGAAAAAAAGTGCTGATCTTGGTTAAGACTAAAAGCAGAGGCAAATAAGGTTTGATTCCTTGAGTCATCACCTGCTAATACTTTCCACGAAGAGAGCCCAGAAAGGGCTGCTCCTCGAGTTAATAGTTGACGTCTAGTTAACACGTTAATCTCCGTCTCGACTATTAAAGCCAATCTGGAAGCCAAGCTTAGTGACAAGACTGAGTAATTCGTTTTGAGCTTTCGATAACGCTGAAACTAACGGTTTTGCCAGTTCAATTCTGTCATCTTTACTGAGTGCGTCTGAATAAAAGTTATCAGGTAAATTATTAGCAATTGTTAAGGCTTGTTTAAAAGATCCATCTAACTGTTTAGCAAGCTCAGGCTCATCTTGTAATGCTTTTTGATAGAGAGAATTTTCCCCCGCGTGATATAAGGCATTATATAAACCGATATTTTGTTTAATCGAGCTGAGAGAATGCTCGCTTCGATAAAACTCAGCTAATTTTAAGTTTACTTTTCCACGCCAGCCAATTGGCGTTTCAATTTTGCTTTCTTTCACCATGGACATATGTTCAAGCCATTGCTGAATCATTTTCTCTAGGCTTAATGAAACGATATCACCCACTTCGTCATCATCTAAGAAAGTCCAATCTGCTAGTTGGCCTGTTTGCCACTCTTGATAAATCGTTTCAGTACTTTGTTTATGATGCTGCCCAACTTGAACGAGCAGTTGGCAATATTCAGGCTTAGTCATAGGGTCAAACTGCGAGCGATATAATAATGACTCTATTGCCGTTAAACCTCGTACCGCAATACTAGCTGAACGCCAAAACTTGTCATTTGAAGTATCAACATCATTTTTAATTAGGCTAGAAAGTTGTCTTTGCGTTAAGCCTTTTTTATCAGGCCAGTATTCAAAAGAATAGTAGCGCATAAATAAAGTAACTGGCCCAAAATTAAGCCATTGTACCTGCTGCCAATCTTGCAAGTTGTCAGCAAATAGAGTTTGGGTATTTGCTAAATTATTAGAGTTAGGTTGTTGGCAAAAAGCGTCAATGCTTCGGCTTAATTTTTCAGCAGATAGCGAAAACTCATGATAATTTGGCGAAATAAGTTCCTGGTTAATGCCGTTAAATGTTTCTAACCAAGGGCTTTGTTCTTCAGCATTAGCTGCATTTACAGCGAACGGGATAGTTAAAGCCAGTAATCTAGCAGGGAGCTTTAGCAGAGTTTTCATTTATAGGGATTCCAAAAAATAAATTAAATCGTGTCTTTGTGTTTTATTTAATTGCAAAAAGCCTAACTGGCTTTTTTTCGCTTCACCGCCATGCCAAGCGATAGCTTCGACTAAATTTCGAGCTCGTCCATCATGTAAATAACTTTCTCTACCTGATGTGATCTTATTCAGTGAATTACCCCATAATGGGGCGGTACGCCATTCTTGTTCGTTAGCACTAAACTCATTGCCCGTATCAGCTAGGCCTATTCCCATATCGTGTAAGAGAAAATCACTAAAAGGGAAGAAGGTCTTGTTTGAGAGAGCATCGTATTCAGCCACCTTACTTGTCGCCATTTTAGGTGTATGACAGCCCGTACAATTAAGTTGGTCAAATACTAACTTACCTTGCATGAATTTTTTGTCAGCAAGATTACGAATTTTGCTTGGAGCAGAAAGAGCAGAGAACTTATTGACCAATGTCATTATTTGGTTGCTAACTTCAAGGTTATCCAGATGTTCGCTGTTACCGTTCGCTAAGTTTAAGCAGGCAGTTTGAGCAGGAGTGCAGTCGCCATAGGGAGAAGTAACAAGTGGCGTAGATAGTCCAAGGTCGCCATTAAAAGCACTCTGATTTTGTTCAGATAAGGTCGCTACTGTGGCTTTCCAGCCAAACCTTCCTAAGCTCCAAGTTTGGTTGATCTTATCCCACACTTTATTCGCTCTTCCGCTAATGCCATCACTATCAACGTCATTGATATCTTCATTAGCCAATATTGTTTCTTCGTCAAGAGCGTCAATTAAACCTACGCCAGTTAAAGCAGGTGAAACCCTGCCAGATAGGTAAGTATCTTGATTAAACTCGCCGTACCCTAATTTATTGAGAGAATAGCTTGGTTTTCTTAATTCTATTTGCGTATTGTCGCTAAAACTAAGGGTGGAATATTCATACTCAACAATCAACTCAGCTTCTGGAGGAAGCTCTGTAGTTGATAGAGTTTGTAATTGAGTGCCATAGCGAGTATCTCCTGTTACCGCGGTTTTGGGGTCAAAGCCAGCTGGGCGTGGCCAACGTTTCAGCCTGACAAAGAATGAAGGCGTTGTTATCGCACTTTGCAGATTCTCAGGAGCATGGCCCTTGGCATTATTTAAATGGCAACTGTGGCAAGAGCGAGCATTGTATAAAGGGCCTAAACCATCGCTTGCAGTGGTTGAAGAAGGTGATGCAACCCAAAACTTTTCGAATAATGATCTACCAATACTGTGGTTGAATTTTTCTTCTGCTGAGAGGCTTGCAAAAGGTTGTTGGAATGCGTTTGCATCAATTTTGCTGGTGGCAGCATTTGAGCTAGTCGAAAATGCAAAAAAACTGGCAACAAGTAAACTTGCTCCAGCATTATGGAATAAAGCGTTCAATATTAGGCTCTGTATTAATTCATGAGGTAACTAAAATCGTATCGTATCTTTATATATGTAAAAAGAGACAGCAAAAATTGCTGCCTCTTTTTCAGTCTCTTTAGAATACAGCGCTTGGGTTATCCAAACTGTCTGATCCTTCTAGAGTAATATCTTCAAGATCTAATAGACGAATGATTTCTTCAGTTGTTCTTGTTTCAGCAACTAGAGAGTCAACGAAATCTTGTACCAACTGGTTACCAGCTTGGTTACCCATACCGATTAGAACGTCAAATGTTTGACCAACTTGCGCAGCATCAACCATAGCTTGACCAGCATTTTGAGTGTTTTCTAGTTTGCCTTTCATTTCAGCATCTAGAATGGTGTCTTGTGCACTAACTAGCGCAGATAGAGAAGCACCTTTAACCCAAGAACCATCAACACGCTGATATTCACCTAGGTAAACATTCTGAATGCCTTTTGCATCGTAGAAATGAGAGTAGTGAGTGTTATCAGAGAAGCAATCATGCTCTTCTTCAGGATCATGTAGCATTAGGCCTAACTTAGTACGTTCACCACCAAGCTCACCGTAAGCCAAGCTACCCATACCTGTCAGGATTGTTGCTAAGCCTTGCTTGTCACCTTGAGCTAGAATTGCTTGACGAGCTTCACCGTTAGCACCCCAATTAGCAGCCATTTCTTCAAGGTCGGTAATTAGCAAATCAGTTGCTGCAACAAGGTAAGCCGCACGACGGTCACAATTACCACCAGAACAGTTGTTTACATCGTAATCAGTAGCAGGGCGTTCGCCCGCACCAGGGTTAGTACCATTCAAATCTTGTCCCCAAAGTAGGAACTCAATGGCATGGTAACCAGTAGCAACATTGGCTTCAACTTCATCTGCTTCGTGAAGTTCTTGTAGAAGAGCCGGTGTGATGTTCGTTGTATTTACTTGTTGGCCAGCAATTGTCAAAGAGGTAGAAGCAACAACGTTAGCAGTATAAAGAGGGTTTACATCTGACTCAGTACCATAATCAGTTGCAACATAGTCAATTAGACCTTCATCAAGAGGCCAAGCATTAACTTTACCTTCCCAGTCATCAACAACAGCATTACCAAAACGGTAAACTTCACTTTGTTGATAAGGTACACGTGAATCAATCCAAGCTTGACGTGCTTTAGACAAATTCGCTTCTGTTGGATTAGCAACAAACTGATCAATCGCAAGCTTAAGTGTTTGTGCTGTCGTTAAAGAGTCAGTGTAAATCGCCTGAGCAATATCAGAGTAATTAATTACAACATCATTTGCTGTGATCGTTTTGTTAGGCTGAACGCCTTGTGATCCACAAGCAGTAAGTAAAGTTGCAGCCACACATGCTGCAATTGGTGTAACAAAACGTTTCATTTAAAAACTCCAATTAAGTAAAAGTCTAGGTAACTTAATAGGTATCGTAGTCAAAATGAAAATCATTATCAAGTGCATTATTGAACAAATTTAGCTATCAAGAACAATTGCTTGCTTATCTGTAACAAGTTTGACCAAAGTCATTCATTGCCAATTCATCGAAATTTAAAAGGCAACCTTTTTCTCTTAAGTGTGATTCATTTTCCCAAGAAACTTTTAGGTTTTGTGGCTTGCTTGTCGGGTAGCTAGGAATAAAACGATAAGATGCTAGCAGCTCTAACTCTGTATTCGGTGCTAATTTAACCGTACTTCCTACCAACTTTTGGCGTGTCTCAATATTGTATAAGCTGTAGTCAGTTGTATATTCCGTCGCGCCATTGGCATGTTCAAAGGTCAACCAGATTTTTTTAAACGACTTACTTTCGTTACTTGGATTGCTTAATTTAATACGGGTATGAATAACCTGAGCAGTGTAACTAGGTTGATTATTAGAAGTATTAACATAGGTATAGTTTGAGTTTTGTGTTTGCCAAGGCAGGTTATTACCAAAAGAGATATCTATCAGTTGGATGCTTTCATTAGCAAACTGCTTTGCTGTCCAGCTAAGCATGTCTTTAACGGGCGAGTATGCAGCTAATAGAAAGAGTACAAGAATAAGGTGGAGGTTATTGAGTCTGCCTAACTTTAAGAATGAGTTTTTCATGATTTAGATCTCGATAGCTGTTTATTTGTACAGTACTGTATAAATAAACAGGTTTCGGGTCAAGGCTCAATTTTTCTAGATATCCACATCGCGTGTAATAAAAAAATAATTTTTTTTAATTTAATTTTTCTAAGAGCATAACAAAGCTACCTATGGGTATTTCAAGATAAAAAACTACTGGTTAAATAAACAGAATTTGAAAAAAAACAGCAAAAATTTAACAACTTTTTTTTCTTAAAAAATATTGACAGAGTAATTAAGAGAAATTTATTTTTATCACTAATTTGTTTTAAGATTATGTTTTATAAAAGAAAAAATGTAATTCCCACAGATTTTTTCACGGATTTTGTGGACAGAATTGTTGTCAAGTGACCCAATTAATCGAAACCAATTTTTTTATGCTTTGTTTCATTCTAAATGCTCCGGAAAAAGGGTAGGAAATCTTGCACTTCAAGCCTTATATCGCTTAGTTTTGCTAGGTTTTAATCACGAATAGTATCTTTTTTAAGCTTGTGGATAACTTTTTGTGTAATAAAAAATTAATTTGTTTATCTGGTGGGGCTGCATTGAAATGAGCGAATCTCTATAATGCCTGCCTCAGTAATTAGGTGATCAGCAATTGAATAAAGTAGATGTATTGATAATAGGTGCAGGCGCATCAGGTTTAATGTGCGCAGCAAATGCGGCTTATCGTGGCAGGTCAGTCACACTAATAGATCATGCAAATATGGCAGGAAAAAAAATTATCATGTCAGGAGGGGGTCGCTGCAATTTCACTAATATGGATGCGTCTCCTAAACATTTCTTATCTCAAAATCCGCACTTTGTGATATCTGCTTTAAAGCGCTATGGTCCAAGTCATTTTGTAGAATTGATGGACAGGCATGGTTTAGAGTATGTTGAAAAAGCACCTGGACAGCTATTTTGCCAAAAAAGCGCAAAAGACCTACTTTCTATCTTGTTGACCGAATGTGAATGGGCTGGGGTAAACATCTCTCTAAATACCAAAGTTGATAAAGTAACAGACCTAGGTGAAAGCAAAGAGGTTGTAACAAACCAAGGTACTTTTGTTTGTGAATCCTTAGTGATTGCAACAGGAGGGCTATCCATCCCTTCTAAAGGAGCGACTGGGTTTGGTTATCAAATTGCAGAACAGTTTGGCCTTGAAGTATTACCCACAAGAGCAGGCTTAGTGCCGGTCACCTTGCAACCCGATTTGAAAGCGAAATTCGAACCCTTAGCAGGTGTAAGCTGTGATGTGTCAGTCACAGCCAATAAAACAAGCTTCACAGAACCCATGCTATTTACCCACAGAGGTTTAAGTGGCCCTGCCATTTTACAGATATCTAACCATTGGCAGCCGGGTGATGAGCTTAAAATCGACCTTTATCCTGCTGAGTCTATATACTCATTATTGGTTGAAGCGAGAGAACAGAATCCGAAAAGCCAAATTGATAAAGTACTATCCCAGCTTTTACCAAAACGCTTAGCCAGTATGCTAATCGAAGATCATAAGTGGCAAGGTGTTTTGGCTGAATATGGTAATCAGACATTTGAAGAAATCGCCGAAATATTGCATAACTGGGTGATTAAACCCAATGGCACAGAAGGTTACCGCACAGCTGAGGTGACCTTGGGTGGGGTAGATACTAACTATGTATCTTCAAAAACCTTCGAAGCAAAAGACGTTAAAGGCTTATTTTTTATTGGTGAAGTGCTCGATGTCACTGGCTGGTTAGGTGGATACAACTTCCAATGGGCTTGGGCGAGTGGTTATTGTGCTGCGCAATATGTGTGATGACTTATCCATAAATTAAAAAGTGTCATTCTCTTCTTAAACACCTTTTTCTGAAACACATTTAAAGCCGAAACACACGTTTCGGCTTTTTTGTAACTTATATATGTATGGCTTATGTCGACTGGTACCCGATCAGTGATTTTTGCTATGGACTCCCATTGTAAGTTGCTTAGCCAAGTTTGAAGCTTACGCACTCAGTGAAGACGGCAACGAAAGAGGCGCAAAACGATATCGATTTAAAGCCTTAAAGATGGACCCTGCCAAAGGGGATGCAACGGGATATATCGTCAAATACATTTCCAAAAACGTACACGGTAAAAACATTGATACCGACTTTGAGACAGGCTGAAGCGGAACAGATGCCGCCCCCAAAGCTTTTGCTGATATTTACGATGCTGCCAACCGTGTCGACTTTAGCGGCTTCATCAAACTTATGGGTGGTGTTTTTGCGGGTAAAGATCAGACACTCAAAACCTATTACAGCGAACCAGAAGAAAACTAGACTTCTTTCATGGACACCCTTTTTTATGACTTCTTTCATGGACACCCTTTTTTAAATTTGACCACTCTATATTTTCGAGCTAGCTTTATTTGATTCACTCAAGGATGAGGAATCTAATATGCCTAAACCACGTAAATCCCTAATTAGTCTCCAAGATACAAGTTATTACCATTGCATTTCGCGCTGTGTGAGACGTGCTTTTCTGTGCGGTACTGATGAGATAACAGGTCAAAGCTACGAACATAGACGAGGCTGGATTGAAGGTAAAATATTGTCTCTAGCAGCTATCTTTGCGATAGATGTCTGTGCCTATGCCGTGATGAGCAATCACACCCACTTAGTCCTTCATGTTAATACTGAGAAAGCCAATAACTGGTCTATCAGAGAAGTACTTGAGCGCTGGCATCTACTGCATAAAGGCACGCAATTCACCGAAAAATATTTAGAAAACAAGGGGCTGGCTGAGTTCGAATTGGCCTCTGTTTATGAAAGCTGTGAAAAATACCGTGAACGCCTTTGTGACATCAGCTGGTTTATGAGAGAGCTGAATGAGCCAATTGCTCGTATGGCCAACAATGAAGACAAATGTACAGGCCGATTTTGGGAGGGGCGGTTTAAGTCCCAAGCGTTGTTATATGAGGCTGCTTTAGTTTCATGCATGGCTTACGTAGACTTAAACCCCGTTCGCGCCAAGATGGAAGTAACACCAGAAACTTCAAAGCATACAAGTATCAAAACTCGCATCGAAGTGGCCAAAGTGAATCAATCTCAACCCAACACTTTATTTCCCTTTATTGGCTATGAAAGAGAAGATCAACTAGAAGGTTTGTCTTTCAAGCTAGCAGATTATCTAGAATTAATCGATCTCACAGGCAGGGTCATGAGAGAGGACAAAAGGGGGAGTATTGATGTCTCTCTAGCGCCGATTCTTCAACGAATTAACCTCACGTCAGAGCAATGGATAGAAGTAACAACCAGCTTTGAAAAGCATTTTAAAGCAGCAGTTGGCTCAGAAGCTTATTTAGCTGAGTATTGTGAACACGCTGAATTGCAACGACGATCGGGATTAGCGGCTTGTAAACGGCTTCTTTCTTAACATTTAGTCTATTTACAAGCACTCAGTTTAATAAATACATTCATATCGTTATCGCGAGAATCTCTGTTGTCTCAAATTCGAATTTTCTTCAATAAAAATCTCAAATTGAGCAATAAACGTTTAAAAAGCCTTCATTTTTTCAATTATAAAATAACTAAGTGAGAGCTTTCCGGTGATGTTGTGTTTGATCTCTTTTAGAATGGCTGTCTTGATAAAGCATCATTGATAAAGCATCACTCTAAGTTGTTCAAAAGCTAAAACTCAAACCTTCTTATTAAGACGAGATATACCTACGACCAAGCTGTGGAAGCAAGTTGGTTATCCAAAACAACGCCAACGTAGGCAATGATATAGAAGGGGAGTTCATGAAAGAGCTGTACTGCCGTTGCGCCTTTGTCATGTCTGCCTCTTTCTCTCATTACTTCAACCTACCCCAACGGGACGTAGTGGATTTAGCAAGGGAAATACTCAAGCAACAAGAGCTGCTAAACCTAGGGATGTAGATTGATTTTGAAAGTGTGTTCAGTTTTAAATTGCTGATAGGATGCAGGAATAATATATAGGTCAATAGGTTAAGGCTTATGTACTGGCATTTAAGGTAGGTGATAGGATAAAAAAATCTTATGGATCATTTTAAAAAAACAATGCTAAATGAGTGGAGTGAGCTTGGGTTCTCGGTGTTTAGGGAAACAATATGGAGCTCTTCAATACAACAAATAGATTTAAAAAAAATCCGACGACTGCTGACCTACAATAATATTAATAATGTAGATGTTTCTTTAGTGATTCCTCAAGACAGTAATACTACACGTATGCGATGGACAACGCATTATGAGAGGTCAGGGCAATGCATATCGTCAATAAGAGAAGAATTTATCCCTGCAAATAGTAATAACTTGAAACTTACTTTTTGTTATAAGAGCAGAGAGGAAGAGCAGAATCGAAAAAACCAAACAGTTCATATTGTCAATATTCTACGATTATTATTTGGTGTCCCTATTGCTAGAGAGCTTCTTTTCGTTAGGAATTATTGTAACGATAATCTTGAAGCAACACGTAGTTCTGATGAAGGTTATGCATCAAAGTTTGATAATCAAAAATTGAATATGTTTGATAATCCAGCCATTGAAGAGTCTAAGATATTAGAAATACCAGATGAAGCGACTATCCTCATTGACAAAGCGTTTTCGCAAACATATCCATCAGAGAGGTTTGTCTTAATGTGGCTGGCTTTTGAAGCAATAATGAACTCTTTTCCGGGGAACAAAGATAACGGGAAAAAACGAATCAAATTTTTTAGAGATGATTTAAAATCTGATTCTATTAACGACGAAGTATATCGTCTTTTTAAAGTAAGGTGTGATATGTTTAAGGAAGGAAAAACATCTAACTCCTCTATGGAAAAAGATTGCTGGTCCCTTTATTCAGTAATACAGCTTACTATAATTTCTGATTGTGAACAGAGAAAGGCTTTTATATCTGGATATGAAAGGGAATTGTCCTTAGATAAAAATTAAGAATATGGTCTCTCATTGTAAATTTAATTAATTAGTGATGACTGTCCATATGATTTATTAACTTTTAAAAGATCTCCAGATTCTTAATTATAAAATGTAAAAATAACGAAGTGAGTGTTTTTAGGTGATACTGCGTTTGATCTTTTTTAGAATGGGTGTCTAAATAAAATGATCTGAATTAAATGTCGTTAATTAAATCAGGGATTATTGTCAATGAACATTGAAGTTGAATTAATACAATTTCTAGAAAATAATATAAAAGAAAGTAGAAATAAATCTAGAAATATTGAGATCATAGCCTATTACTACGGTTTTAGAGATGCACATTGGCCTACGTATGAAGAAACTGCTAAAAGCTATGACGTTGGTACACGAGAAAGAATTAGACAGCTTTTGAATAAATATTTCAGAGATTTCGTAATACCAAGTGACTTACCATCGATTAAAATTTTTCTCGAAATAATGAATAGCAAAAATCATTGGAAAATTTCAGATTTAGAAAAAAGCATAAGGAATAGAGGGCTGGTAACAGAACAGTTTAGTATTAAGGGGATATTAAATTTAATTGATGATCTTAATGTTGATTGTGATTTTGATATTTATACGCCAGAACTAGATAAAACATCTAGAATTAGTTTAAACTTATACAAAAACAACTTTTTAATTAAGGGTTCTGAATTAAAAAATATAAAGTCTCTACTGAAAAAGGCAATAGGATTACCTGGTCGTTGTGGCATAGCTAATCTTAATTATTTAAAAAGTGAGCTTAATAGTTATTATGATCTAGTTGCACAGCTTATTGCTAACGCTACTACAAGCTGGATAAATATAGATGATGAAGGCTTCTGGTATATTTATGAAAACCGCGATAACACTATAATCAATTACAGTGAAAAGTTGTTTTCTGTTATAAGCGAATGTAAATCTGACCGACTAGCCTCAACCTATAGAAACGCGTTGGATGCTAGATCTTACAAGTACCCTTACCCATCAGAGGAATTAATAAAAAAATATTTAGAGAGCTCTATATTTTTTGAAAATGATGACGGTAAGCTTGCTTTTATAGGGGAGACAAATGATATAGGCGATATAGAAAAAGATGTAGTGTGCTATTTTGAAGGTAAGGCTTCTGTGCATTTCCCAGAATTTAGAGCACATCTACGATCTAAAGGTTATGGTGATCCCCATATTATAAAAGCTACTACCTCATCACCATTTGTATTTGTTGATAAAAGTGGTGGGCGAACACATTATAAGTATAGTTTTATAAGCTCAACTAGCACAAAAGGACAGAAGACTTCTACTCAAAGTCGTTACAAAGAATTTTTAATCAGGTTAAGAAAATTACTTACAGTGGGCACTGACGAGACCTTAGAGCAAAAAGCTCGTAAAGAGCAAAGAATACTCCAAGATTGGCTATTTAAAGGGAAAACTCAAGAGGCATGTGCTATTTGCAATAAAACCTACAGTATAAGTACTCTTGTCGCCGCCCATAAAAAACAGCGATCTGAATGTAATGACGCAGAAAGGCTAGACCCATATATAGTTATGCCAGTTTGTTTGATAGGGTGTGATTATTTATATGAAAAAAGATATGTGTACATCGATCAAGGTGTAGTCAAACAAGGTCTAGACGTTGAAGGAGGTGTGACGGAATATGAAATTATCAATGGTGTACTTGGTAACAAAATTGATAGTAGATGGTTAAAAGGTGGTAATTCGTATTTTACCTTGCATAATAAAATACTTTAACAAAGAAGTTTTTGGATATGGTATTTACCTCTCCACCAAATCTCTAACCCACCAAAAACGGCCTTACACAAGGGTCATCTAATAACGCACTAACTCCCATGCTTTAGTCATTTGCTTGTGAGGTTGGTGTTTGTTTGCAAGTATCATCATTTCGTTCGAAATCATATCTATTATGCTCGTCCATGACGGTATTTATCCAAAGTGATGTTTACTTCTAGCTTTAGAGCGAAGCCGCTAACTAGAAATACTTAGCGGCAAGTGGAGGAGTGCACTTTTTCTTTGTTTTAAAGCAACTTTAAAACCTCATCCAACCACCTAATCAGGTGGTTTTAAGTGTCACGATATCAATCGCTTCTGCTAGCCTTTCTGCAATGGTATCGACTTCTTCCTCTTTGATAATAAGTGGAGGAAGCAGGCGAATAGTTGAGCCAAAGCGGCCACCGAGTTCGACGATTAAGCCTAACTTGAGGGCTTCTTGTTGTATTGCTCTAGCGCGCTCACCATCGACTGGATATTGTCCAAGGCCATCTTTTTCTGCAAGTGGGTTAACTATCTCGACCCCAAGCATGAGACCGCGACCGCGAACATTACCCACAAGCGGGCTTTTGATCTTGGCTAAATGGGATTTGAGTCTAGCACCCATGTCTCTTGCATGCAGGTGAAGGTTTTCTTCTAACAGGTGGCGCATAACAACGCGGCCACTAGCGAGGGCAAGTTGGTTACCTCTAAATGTCCCTGCGTGTGCGCCTGGTTTCCAAAGGTCAATTTCACTCTTGTACACAATGACAGCCATTGGCAGACCGCCGCCAATCGCTTTTGATAATACGATAATGTCAGGCTCAATGCCGGCGTGCTCAAAGGCAAATATTTCGCCCGTTCTTCCCATGCCTGCTTGCACCTCATCAACTATGAGTAAAATGCCATGCTTTTGAGTGAGTCTTCTAAGGCCTTTTAGCCATTCGTTATCCGCAGGTATCGCGCCGGCTTCACCTTGTACGGCTTCAAGTATGATTGCCGCAGGTTTTAGTACGCCAGATTCTGGATCAGTTAGCATGGTTTCAAGTTGGTTTAAGCTGGCTTTTACCCCGTCTTCACCAAGGCCATAAGGGCAGCGTGGTGCATAAGGGTAAGGCATAAACTGTACATCGGGCACTATGGCGCCAATTGCAGATTTAGGGCCTAGGTTACCCATAATGGAAAGGGTTCCTTGGGTCATGCCGTGATAAGCACCGGAAAAAGCAAGAATGGTATTTCGCCCTGTTACTGTCTTGGCAAGCTTGATGGCTGCTTCTACAGCATCAGCTCCACATGGGCTACAAAATTGCACGCGCGCTTGTTTTGCCATGTCAGCTGGAAGTAGCTGAAACAGTGAGTCGATAAACTCTTCTTTAACGGGGGTGGTGATATCCAGTGTTTGAAGAGGAACGCCGCTATTCAGGGTTTGCGTAATGGTTTCAGCAATTTCAGGATGGCTATGACCTAATGCTAATGTTCCGGCAGCCGCTAAACCGTCAATGAAGACTTGTTGTTCAGTGTCTTGTAAATATATGCCTAGGCCTCTCGTTAGCGCTAAAGGGATGCGTCGAGGATAACTGCGTGCGTTTGATTCCCTATTTTCTTGATTCTCTAAGTGAATAGTTGATTCTAGAGCGCGGGTAGGTTGCTCTAAAAATGTATTTAAATTTAATGGCTCTTTATTCGAACCCTTGATCGATAACATCGTTTGATCGTGCTTTGGTACGACGATCTCGCTATTGGTGTAATTCACTGTGACTCCAAACTATAAAAAATACACTTAGAAATTTTTTGCTCTAACAGAGTGCAAAGGCTGCTTGATCCGCTTTAGCTCACTGGTTAGCCATTGCATCTTGAAGGCTTTTAGGTCGCATATCTGTCCAATTGTCTTTAATCCAACTCAGACATTCTTCCTTGTTTCCTTGTTTTCCGGCCTCGTTCCATCCAGCAGGAATGTCTTTGTATTCAGGCCAAATTGAATATTGCTCTTCATTGTTAACGACGACACTGAATGTGGTGTTTGGATTATCAAGACTCATGTTTTTCTCCGTATTCTGAACCATCAAATTGAGTATTTTTAAATGATGCTTTTTGTAAATGATATTGAGGGTGTAGTTTATAATTTAAATGCAAATAATAATCAATCTTATTCTGTTTTTTGCATAAATTGTGTATGATCGCCTCCTAATATCCACTTATATGCTGGTACATAGCAAAGTAGCTGAAGTGTTTGTGAAAATATTTTTTAGATTTGTAGGGTTTTTTGATGCTAATTCAGAAAGAAGAAATTGTTGAGAGCAGTGTGTCTACTCGTCAGTTGGAAGGTCAAGGTCTCTTGCCGCTTGTAATTGAACCTAAAGCAAAAGTGAACTGGCGTGCTTGTTTTGCCGATATTAAAGAAGTGATTGATGCTCAGCTAGAAAAAGTGGGTGGTGTTTTATTGCGCGGATTCAAAGTTTCTGATGAAAAAGATTTTCAAGCGTTTGCGAAAGCCTTTGGTGAAGAGCTTTTAAGTTACGACTATGCCTCGACACCGCGCAGTAATGTGGAAGGCAAGGTTTATACCTCAACAGAATACCCTGCTCACCAAGTGATCCCCTTGCATAATGAACAAGCTTATACCTTGAGTTGGCCAATGAGAATTTGGTTCTGCTCATTGAAAGTGGCAGAAGAGGGTGGCGAAACGCCAATTGCTGATAGTCGACAAATTTATAATTTAATTGATCCAGACATTCGTGCCCGCTTTGAACAGAAGAAACTTATGTATGTTCGCAATTATGGTAATGGTCTGGATTTGCCGTGGGAAAAAGCCTTCAACACGGAAAGTAAGGCACAAGTTGAGTCCTTTTGTATAGAAAACCAAATCGAATTTGAATGGTTAAGTGATGATGAGTTGCGTACTCGTCAAATCTGCCAAGCCACTATGTCTCACCCAAGAACAGGTGAAAAAGTCTGGTTTAACCAAGCGCACCTTTTCCACGTCTCAAATTTACAGCCCCATGTGCGTGAAACTCTTATCTCTATTGTGGGTGAAGAGAACCTGCCACGTAATGTTTATTACGGTGATGGCACTGCCATTGATGAAAAAGATCTAGACCATGTGCGCCAAGTAATGGACGACTGCGAGGTGAAATTTTTGTGGGAAGAAGGTGACGTCATGATGCTGGATAACATGTTAACAGCCCATGCGCGAGGCACCTTTAAAGGCGATCGAAAAGTGGTTGTGGCTATGGCTGAGTCTAATCAGTAAACCAGTAGACGACGAATTTCATCCTAAATCTAAATATTTAAAGTCCAAATTGTCAGGGCACTAACGTCATTTAAAAGCGACCTCTAAAGAGAGGAGGTCGTAGGAGAGCTTTCATGGGTCAGGATTATCTGATTGATACCCCTTCTTATTCAAATCTTATCGAACTGTTGGAGCACCAAGTGCGCTCGAATGGTCATAAAACCTGTTTTACCTTGCTGGCGAATGGATCTGATGTCGCTGAAACGATTAGTTATACCGAATTAAGTACCCGTGCGCGTGCCATGGCTGTTGAGTTGAGGGCGTTTTCTGACCCAGGCGATCGAGCTATGTTGTTAATGCCAAATGGTATCGATTACATAGTGGGCTTTTTTGGCTGTATATATGCTGGGCTTATTGCTGTGACTGCCTATGCTCCGCAACAGCGTCGTCGTGATTGGGGCCGTTTGAGTAGTATTTTGAAAGATTCAGATGCAAGCCTCGCGCTTTGTAGTGCTGAACACCAAGATCAGGTGAAAGCTTGGTTAGAAGAGTGTGATCAAAACTGTCAGCAATTTGTAGTGGGTGAAGAGAAAAGCGAGTCAGCAGAGCAATGGGTCATGCCAAACATTCATGCTGAGAGTGTGGCTTATCTACAATACAGCTCTGGTTCAACCGGTTCACCAAAAGGTGTGATGCTGGGGCACGGTAATTTAATACACAATACCGCGTTAATCGTTCAAGAGTTCTCAATGACTGAAACCACAAATGTGGTGACTTGGCTGCCTATGTATCATGACATGGGTTTTGTTGGTGGTGTTTTAGCGCCTATGTGTGCTGGAACCTCTGTATGGTTGCTGCTCCCGCCTGTTGTTTTGCAAGCGCCATTCCTTTGGCTTAAGGCTATTTCTGATTATAAAGCGGTTGTAAGTGGTGGGCCGAACTTTATCTATGAGCATTGTGTTGCACGAGTCAGTGAAGAGCAAAAACAGGCACTAGATTTAAGTCATTGGCGTTTTGCAGCAAATGGTGCTGAGCCAATTCATACAGCGACTTTGGAAAAGTTCAACCAAGCTTTTGCTGAATGTGGGCTGTCTGCAAATACACTAAAGCCTTGTTATGGCATGGCAGAGACCTGCTTGTTTGTCACTACTACAGCCAGCGATCAGCCGAGTCGAAGTGTTCAACTTGATAAGGTCGAGTTGCAAAAAGGTAAGCTGGTAAGAGCAAATGTTACTCACTCAAACGATGACGCCTTGTTGGATGAGCTGGTGGTTGTGCCTTCTTCTGGTCGTTTGAATGACCAAATGTCTGTTTGCATTGTTGACCCTGACACTAAGCAAGTGCTTGCAGATGACTGGGTAGGTGAAATTTGGATTCGCGGTGGTAGCGTAGCACAAGGTTATTGGAACAAGCCTGAAGTGAATGCCGAGGTATTCAATAATGAAGTGCTTTGTGATCCACAAACTACCAAAGATGTTGCTGAAAATAACGGAGGCTATTTACGTTCAGGTGATCTTGGTTTCATTCTAGATGGCTGGCTTTATGTCAGTGGTCGTGCAAAAGAAGTTGTCATAGTGAATGGTCGAAATCTTTATCCTCAAGATATTGAAGCAAGCGTACAGGCGGTTGATGAAGGCCTAGCACCACATGGTGGTGCTGTGTTCCAAACAACAGATAATCAAGTTGTCTTGGTGCAAGAAGTCACTCGCCAAGGTATGCGCAGCAAAAACTTTGAAGAAACTATTTTAAGCATTCGCCAAGCGGTTGCTGAAGAGTATGAAATTAGCTTATCTGCTGTTGTGTTAATCAAACCTGTGTCATTGGCAAAAACGACATCGGGTAAAATTCAGCGCCTTAAAAACCGCGATTTGTACGAACAAGGTGCCTTAAATGCCGTAGCGCAATGGCAGAAAGATGGCGAAGCAGAAAATACTAATAAAGAGAAGGTGTCTGATGAACCTGAGTTGAAATCAGGTGATGCAGAATCGATTTCTCACTGGATGTGTTATTGGATTGCACAGCGTTTGCAGGTTGCTATTGAGGATGTGAATCCGGAGCAAAAGCTAGCTGGAACAGGGCTTGATTCGGTTGATTCAATGACATTAACTCACGAGCTTTCTCAACGACTGAATCTTGATCTATCAGCGGAATTAATTTGGCAATACCCGACCACCAAGGCGTTGGCAGCATACCTTGCATCGACACCGGTTATTTCCAAGACTCAGGAAGTGGATCTAGATGCAAATGAAGAAGAATGCCTGCTTGAGGGAGAGATTTAATTATGACCTCTCAAAAAAACAGCCAAACCGCCTTTCCACTACTTAGAGAGTGTTGGTTAAAAGGCGTCACCTTAACGCTAAACCAAGGTAAGTTAACCTTTAAAGCTGCAAAAGGCGTGATGGATCAAGCTCTGCTTGCTCAAATACGGACTAATAAAGCGCTTATTATTGAGGCGCTAACTCAGCAGCCAGATTATTTTGCGCCTAGACCCTTAGGGCTTAATGAGAAATCCCTTTGGTTCTTATATCGCATGGCGCCTGAGAGTTCTGCTTATAACATGGCCTACGCAATCAAGCTGAATAGCCGTGTAACTCTTGAGGCAGTTCAACAAGCCTTTGTTGAATTATTAAAACGTCATCCTATTTTGTCTAGTGCGTATGGGGAACGAGATGGGGACCCTGTTCAATGGTTGGCAACGTCAGATAGCCAGCAGGGTATAGAAGGCAAAGAAAATAGCGAAAATAGTCATAGCCTGTCTGTACTGTCGTTAAATAATGCCAACCAAAAGCAAATTAATGGCTGGGTTTCCCGTGAAGCGGACAAGGCTTTAAAGCTGGATGAGGGTCAGGTGTGCCGTGGTGCGTTACTGGCCAATACCCTAGGTGACGAGCAACATCTTTACTTAACCATGGTGATTCACCATATCGCTGCGGACTTTATGTCATTTGAAGTCTTGCGTCAGGAGCTTGTGCAACTTTTAGGCGGTCAAAGCATTGAGCAGCTGGACGTCCAGCCTGTTGAAAGCACAAGTTATCGTGACTGGTGTGCCAAGCAGCAACAAAGTGTATTAACAGGTGAAGCGACAGAGCAATTTTGGCTAGCGCAATTGGCCGACTTGCCGCAACTTAATTTACCAACAGACTTCCCGCACAGTGCTAAAACAGGCTCAGATGGGGAAGAGATTCAATTTAATTTGACTAAATCCCAAGGGGCGCAATTACGACAGCAATGTCGTCAATTGGAAGTGACGCCTTATGTTTGGTTTATGTCTGCGTTTCAATGGTTTATGGGGCGTTTATCTGGCCAAGATGATTTTATTATTGGTACCCCAAGTTCTGGTCGATTGTCCTCAGAAGATGCTCGACTAGTCGGGTATTTGGTTAACCCATTAGCCCTAAGGTGTCGACCTGATTTACTTCAGGGTTTTGATGCTTGGGTCGCGCAAGTTGATGAACAAACACAGCAGGTAATGAGGCATCAAGGATACCCATTTTCTGCCTTGATCGAAAAGTTAGACGTGAAGCGTGAAGCTGGTCGATCACCTGTTTTCCAGCATATGTTTACTCTAAACCACGAGAGACCAGAAGCAGGCATGCAAGGCATCGTGGAAGCTGAGCTGCTAGCGGAGCAGCGTGGTGCTGCCCATGATTTGAACCTAGTCGTTGTCGATAATCGCACCGGTTTTCTTGGAAAATGGCGTTACAACAATAGTTTATATCGCCGTGAAACTGTTGAAAGTATTCGTGATAGCTTTATCCATTTTATCAATCAGCTGCTGACAGATGTGTCACAACCTTTGGCGTCTTTGGATTTAGCAAGCACAGAGACGGCTTCGGTATTAGTTGGTGAAACACTTGCTCCAGTGACAAGCACAGCATGGAATGCATTTGCAAACATTGCTCAAACACGGCCAGATAATATTGCTCTAAAAAATGAAAGTCAGTCCCTGAGTTATGCTGACTTGATGCAAAAGGTCGATCTTGTTGCTGTGTTTTTGCAGCAAAAAGGGATTAACTCCGGCAAGCGTGTTGGTATTTGTTTAGAACGCAGTGTTGAGCAGATCGTCGCTATGTTGGCTTGTTGGCGTGTAGGGGCGACCTATGTAGCGATGGATCACAAGTGGCCTGATAGTCGATTGCAGTTTATCTGCCAAGATGCAGAGTTAGTGCTTGTGGTGGGCCATGATGAAGGTGCTTTTGAGCATTCAGACTCACAAAGCACAGAAAATACAGAGACTCCAAGTTGGTTGCCAGAAGCGTGTCTTTGGGTAAATCAGTCTACGTTCTCTTCTGAATACGCTATTTCTTCTCAATCTACTCTTTCTTCTCAAGAGAGGGGTGATCTTTCGCAAACAGACGCTTTGGCTCAAAGCCAGCTTCCGGGTGAAAAGGATGTGGCTTATGTGATTTACACCTCAGGCTCTACTGGGCAGCCTAAAGGGGTAGAAGTTAGCCAATCTAACTTGATTCACTATGTCACAGGTGTGTTGGATCGTTTGCAATTGTCTGAGAAAACAAGCTTAGCGTCCCTTGCCAGCAATGGTGCTGATCTTGGTTATACCGCCATTTACGGGGCATTATTGAGTGGCCGAACACTGCGTTTGTTAGCAGAAGATTTAGCCTTTGATGCAGAAGCGCTGGCAGAGGAGTTAGCTGAGTCTCCAGTGGATTGCCTTAAGATTGTCCCTTCTCATTTAAATGGCATCTTGTTGGCAACAGAGCGTTCAGAGTGGTTGCCAAATGAGGCTTTGATTCTTGGTGGTGAAGCCATATCCCCAGAGCTTGTTGCTAAGGCTTCCATTCGCAACAAGACCATGTCTATTTTTAATCACTATGGCCCGACAGAAACGACTATTGGCGTCGTGGCTAAAAAACTTGATCTATTTGATGAAGGTATCGCTCTAGGGCGACCTTTAGCCAACGTAGAAACACGGGTTGTTGATGCCTGTGGTCGAGTTGTGCCACAAGGTTTCGCAGGTGAATTAGAAGTCTCTGGTCCGACCTTAGCAAATGGCTATCTTGGACAAGCAGAATTAACCAAAGAGCGCTTCCATCAGGTCGATGGAAAGTCTTGGTATCGTACGGGTGATAGGGTGAAGCAAGTGGGTGAAGCGCTTTACTTTATTGGTCGTAGCGACTTTCAAGTCAAGATTCGAGGCTATCGTGTTGAACCAGGCGAAGTTGAAGCTTGGTTAAAGCAACATCTTGATGATGCTGTCGTACTGAATGTGCCTGATGAAAGACAAAATAATCGACTCGTCACTTATATTGTTGCTAGTGAAGGTAAAGGTAAAGGTAAGGCTTCTTCTGTCAATGAGAAGCTGAATTCTCTTAAAGCTAATATGTTGTCTGAATTGCCGGACTATATGGTGCCTGCTGTTTGGATTCCGTTAGAGCGTTTGCCTCTTTTAGGAAACGGCAAGCTTGATCGCAAAGCCCTGCCTGATGCAGACGCTTATATTGAAAAGGCCAATCTAGTTGAGTCTAATCCCAGTGAGAGTACAGCGCTGACACCTACAGAAAGTGCTTTACTAACTATCTGGCAAACCCTGTTAGGTAAGCCAGCGCTGACCATACATGATAACTTTTTTGCAAATGGTGGCGACTCGATTCTAGGCTTGCAGATTATTGCCAAGGCGAAAAAAGAAGACATCACCCTAACGCCTAAAGCCATTTTTGAGCATCAAACTGTCGCTGAACTTGCCTTGGTAGCAAAAACACCCGAAAAACCAGAAAACAAGCTGGAAAAGGCTTTACTTGAAATTGCTAAAGAGGTGTTAGGGAAGTCAAACCTCACCGCAAAAGATAATTTTTTTGCGGTCGGTGGTGATTCAATACTGAGCTTGCAGATCATAGCGAAAGCCAAAGCCGCTGGTATTGCACTAACACCTAAGCAGGTGTTTGAACATCAAACAATGGCGGAGCTCGCGCTTGCGGCACAAGAGGCAAATACCGCTAAGGCTTCATCAAATAAAGCTGAAACAAGTTCGAAAGAAATTATTCTTCCTAGTGAGCCATTTGCGCTTACCCCAATACAAGCATGGTTTTTTGAGCAGCAAAGCGAGACACCACAGGAAAGTTTATCCCATTGGAATCAGTCGCTTCTGCTTGACGCTAGTATCGACTTAGATTTAGTCGCTTTACGTGCAGCCACACTGAAATTGGTAGAGCGTCACCCAAGCTTACGTTTGGCATTCTCTAAAGGGTCAGAGCAATCCTTTGAAAACTGGCAGCAGATTTATCAGCCGATTGAGTCAAACTGGGGAGAGCGTTTAGTTCAAGAATATGATGGCGAAGATGTTAACGCAGAGGATGTAAATAATTCTGTGCTGGCCTCACTGCAATCTGATTTTAAACTCGACCAAGCGCCTCTTGTTAAATTTGTGTGGCTGTCAAAATCTAAGCAACTGTTATGTGCTGCTCATCACTTGATTATGGATGCGGTCAGTTGGCAGGTATTGCTACAAGATCTTCATGCTTATTATAAAGCAGCGTTAACTAACCAGTCTGACGCTTTATCTGCAACAGATGTGGCGCGTTTCGACCAGTGGCAAGATTACCTAACTGAGCGAGCAAGCCAGCTGGATGTGGAGGCGGCTACTGCTTATTGGTCATCTCAGATTCAAACTGAGTTGCCGCAAGTGGATGCCAATAATACTTATCAAAATAGCCAACAGCTTAGCCTTAGTTTAAGCCAAGAGCTTACACATAAATTGCTAGGTGATGCCAATGTGGCTTACAAAACCCGTGTGCAGGAATTATTACTGACAGCCTTGGCAAAAGTGCTAGGGCAATGGCAGCAATTGCCAGACGTGACCATAGAGCTTGAAGGACATGGACGAGAGTCTGGTGACAGCGATTTGGATTTATCCACCAGTATTGGTTGGTTTACGAGTCGCTTCCCGCAGAAACTATCTGCCGTAGTGGATTGGGAATCTGCATTGATTCACAACAAAGAGCAACTGCGCCGCCTACCGGATAAAGGCTTGGAATATGGCCTATTAAGGTATTTAAGCCTCTCTGGCTATGGTACAGACACTGGCTCTCAAGAAGCAGCAGCCAAGCCAAGCTTTAAGCAAACCTTTAATGAGAGAAGTCACAGTTTTGTGTCCTTTAACTATTTAGGGCAGCAAGACGGATTAGCGGGGGATAGCCCATTCTCATTATCCACGCCTTTATGTCCTGGCATGAAAGCCGCGACGGCACTACGACCTCATGTTTTAGATATTAATGCTGTGATCTTGTCGGGTGAGTTACATCTTGAATGGACTTACCCAGCATCAAATCAACAGGGAAATAGCGAAAACAGCCATGACCTTTATGCCTGTGTGCCTGATATTGCCGAGAACTATATGAATGAATTGGTCTTGCTGATTGAGCATTGCTGCCACCCAAATACGGGTCGTGCGACGGCCGTAGACTTTCCTGACGCTGACATCACAGACGCGGAATTTATTGATTTACTTGCAGAATTGGAGGCCTGAGAGCGAAAGCTCTCATAAGACTGACTATGAAGAACCTAATGACTTCAATTTCTCATGCATCACCAGAAATGAATGCTTTGTCGAATAAAATTGAATCGATTTACCCACTTGCCCCTATGCAAGAAGGCTTGTTATTTCATACCTTGATGAACCCTGAACAAGGTATGTATCTACTGCAATATCGCCACGTTATGGAGATGGAATCTCTTGATTTTGAGGCGTTTCAGCGAGCTTGGAATGCGGTAGTACAACGTCACGAACTGCTTAGAACGGCATTTGTTTGGAAACAGCAAAAGCGTCCCTTACAAGTTGTTTTTAAAGAGGTAGACCTGCCAGTTGAGTTAATGGATTGGCGTGGTGTGAGTGAACAAGAGCAGCAGCAAAAGTTAGAAGCGCTGTTAGCTCAAGAAAGACAAGACGAATTGGATTTTAACAAGGCGCCGATTATGCGAGTGCGTCTTATTCAGTTAGATGAAAATCGCTATCAGTTTGTCCGTAGCTATCACCATATCTTAATGGATGCTTGGTGCTTCTCATTAATCATGATGGACTTTTTGACCTACTACCGTGCTTTTGCAAAAGGGGAGCAGGTAACACTACCAAAGCCACGCCCTTATCAAGACTTTATTCGCTGGCTACGTGAACAACCTGCTGATACCCATAAAGGTTTTTGGCAGCAAAGGCTCGCTGGTTTTGATGTGCCTACCTCTCTTGGTATCCGTGAGCCTAAGCAATATTTAGAGGCTGATTCTGTTGTTGACCTTGTCGAGCATCTAAGTGTTGACGACACCGCTAAACTACAAGCTTTAGCGGCACAAAATAAAGTGACGCTTAATACCCTAATACAGGGTGCTTGGGCGTTATTGCTAAACCGATACAGTGGTGAGCAAGACCTGCTTTTTGGTGTGACTGTGGCAGGTCGTCCTACGCATATGGAAGGCATTGAATCCATTGTTGGCTTGTTTATTAATACTTTGCCGCTTCGTTGGAATGTTAGACCAACCGCGTCTTTAGGTGAATGGCTGCGTGCCTTACAAACTGAAAACCTTGCTTTGCGTGAGCATGAAACCAGCTCCTTGGCTGATATTCAACAATGGAGCGATGTTGAGGGGCAGGATCTATTTCAAAGTTTGTTCGTATTTGAGAACGCCCCAATGGATGCGGGTTTGAGTCAGGAAAACCTTGAGTTTATCGTCCAAAATGCGACTAACAGAACCCATACTAACTACCCAATTACTGTGGTGATTATTCCTGGTGAGTCTTTGCATTTGCAATTGACCTATCAAGGGCAAGACTTCTCCCATGATGCAGTAAGTATCATGTTGGGCCACTTTAAAACCCTATTGCTGTCTATGTTGACGCTTGATTCAAAGGCGACTTTGAGCCAATTGCCTATGTTACAAGCCGAAGAAGTTGAGCAGCAAAAACTATGGTCTGAAGGAGATAAGTTTGATTTGGGCGAGAGCTATATCGAGCGTTTTGATGCGCAAGTTAAAGCTAATCCAAATAAAGTCGTCGTCAGTGATGGTGAAACGACACTGACCTATGCGTCATTGAATCAGTGCGTTAATGCCTTGGCTCAAAAGCTAGTTCAGCAAGGTGTCAAAGTCGATAGTGTGGTTGCTCTGTTAGGCGAGCGTAATAGCGATTTTCTGGTCATGATCTTAGCGGTACTAAGATCGGGTGCTGCGTATTTACCACTCGATCCTAGTCATCCATCATTGCGTATTGCTCAAGTCTTAAAGCAAAGCCGATCAAGCTTGGTATTGGCAAATCCTCAGTTTGAAGGCTTGGCTCTAGAAGCTTTGGCAGAATGTGCTCTTGATGCCGATAAGCCGAGAGTCGCAACCTATGAGGCAGGAGAATGGTCTACAAGCTATGATGCGCCTGCTGGCTATGAAGTTTCTTCTAGCTGCGAATTGGCTTTTGATTCTGCTAAAACGCCAGATTACAAACTGGCTGGGCAAAACCTAGCCTATGTTATTTTTACATCAGGTTCTACTGGAACACCAAAAGGTGCCATGGTGACCCGAAATGGCATGTTGAATAACATGCTGGGTAAATTTGCGCCTTTGCAATTAACCGATCAGGATGTCATTGCTCAAACTGCCTCTCAATGTTTTGACATTTCTGTCTGGCAGTTTTTGATTGCGCCTATTCTTGGGGCAAGGGTCGAAATTTTGCCCGACTGTATAAGCCAAGACCCTGCTCGATTAGTCACTGAAATTGATCGTCGTGGTATCACCGTGTTAGAACCAGTGCCAGCCTTAATTCAAGGCATGCTCGCTACTGAAACACCAGACTCTAAGTCGTCTTTATCGACACTAAGATGGGTTTTACCGACAGGGGAAGCTTTACCGCCCGTATTGGCTCAGCAATGGATAGAGCAATATCCTGCTATTCCTTTAATGAATGCCTATGGCCCCGCTGAGTGTTCAGACGATGTTGCCTTTTATCCTATTGTGGATCGCCTTAGTGACCAAATACTGCATGTGCCAATTGGTTCTGCAACAGCGAATAACCGTCTTTATTTATTAAGCCCTGAACTTGAGTTGGTGCCAATCGGAGCGATTGGCGAAATTTACGTGGCAGGTACGGGTATTGGCCGTGGTTATCTTAATGAGCCTGAGCGTACCGCGGGTGTTTTCCTACCGAATCCGTTTTCGAATAATGGCGAGCGTATATATCGTACGGGTGATCTTGCCCGTTACTTAGCAGATGGGAGTTTGCAATATGTAGGGCGAGTTGATTATCAGGTTAAAGTTCGTGGCTATCGTATTGAGTTAGGTGAAATTGAGTCTAGATTGGCTCAGCATCCGGATGTTGATGAAGTGGTATTGCTTGCAGCGAATGATAAAAAGCGCGGTAAGGTGCTGGTGGCATACATAGCGGGTGAAACACTAAATACTGTAACAAAAGAGCAGCATGAGCAAAATAACTGGAGCGAGCTGCGTGATTTTGTGGCCCAAGGTTTACCTGATTACATGGTACCGAGTGCTTTTGTTTGCTTGCCAAAACTCCCTCGTAATAACAACGGTAAAGTCGATCGTAAGCAGCTACCGGATGTGGACTTTAACAAGCAGTTAGGGGCAGGCTATGTTGCGCCTAAAACGGATTTACAAGTGTCCTTATGTGAAACTTGGCAATCCTTGCTTGGCTTGGATCGCATTGGCATCCATGACAACTTCTTTGAGCTGGGTGGGCACTCCTTATTGGCCACTCAAATGGCAGGACAATTAACGCGCTTATTGAGCCGTGAAGTGCCCCTTCGAAGTATTTTTGAGCAGCCGACAATTGCCTTACTGGCGAGCTGGATTGATGCGAATGAGGGGAAAAATGCACTGCCACCGCTGAAATCGGCCCAAGAAAATAGCACGTCATCCAGCCAAAATGAGAAGGCGAAACTCTCTTGGTCTCAACAACGCATGTGGTTCCTACAGCAATTGGACCCAGAAAGTGCCGCTTACAATTTACCAGCCGCGATTCGAGTTCATAAAACGGCTGAAGGCAAAAAACTCAGTGTGACTGTGGCTGAGCAAGCCCTGAATAGTATTATTTCTCAGCATGATATTCTGAGAACTCACTTTGTCGTTGAGCAGGGTGAACCTGTTCAGGTGATTTCACCAAAGGGCGACATTTCAATTTCTGTATCGCACCTAGAAACACAGGATGACATTTTATCTGAATCTGCAGTCTTAGAGAAAGCATTAAAAGCGGATGCCATGAAGCCGTTTTCTCTGGATCAAGGTCCTTTATTACGTGTGAGTTTGTATGAGCTTGAGCACAGTCAAGTGCTGACATTTAACTGTCATCATATTATCGCTGATGCTTGGTCTTTGCGTCTCTTGGTTGACCAATTCTGCAAAATTTACCAATCCATAGTGAATGACCAAGCCGTTGCTTTGTCCACACCAGAATTACAATACTCAGACTATGCATTTTGGCAAAGAGACTTGATGGACGAGGGCCATTTAGAATCGCAACTAGATTACTGGAAGACACTGCTTAAGCCAAAAGCGCAGTCAACGTCTGATGAGTCGTTAGCACTGCCTGTTTTATCCCTTAGTAGCGACTATCCAAGACCAGAGCAGCCAAGTGGTGAAGGCAAACGTTATGTGACCACCTTGTCAGCGGATATTGCTCAAAAACTGACTGACTTTGATCGCGCAGCAGGGCGTAGCCATTTTGCCTCTACCATGGCGGCATTCCAGTTGCTATTAGGTGCTTACAGTGGTCAAAAAGATATTCTGATTGGCGTGCCAGTGGCTAACCGTCACCATGCACAGACACAAGACATATTTGGCTGCTTCATTAATACCTTGGTACAGCGTGCTGATCTGACGGCGACTCAAAGTGTTGAGCAGTTAATTGAATCGATTGTCGAGCAGGCGCAACAAGCCCAAGCGAATCAAGACTTGCCATTCGATTATTTGATTGACCAGTTGGGCGTTGATCGTCAGACAAGCTATAACCCGCTATTTCAATCCATGTTTAATTACCTGTCTGGTAAGGCGCTAGATCAATTAGATCTGGGTGGCCTTGAGGTAGACGCCATAGATAACCGTCCAGACACGGCATTATGTGACTTCAAACTGGATGTACAGGCCCATGAAGGGTCATTCAATTTAAGCTTTGAATACAGTACTGAGTTGTTCCATCCAGATACGGTGATTCGTATGGCCAATGACTTTGAGCGTATTTTGGAATGGATGCTTGAGAATCCAGTGTCTGAACTGGCTCAGATGGATTTATGGCAACCGACTGCTGCTGAGATATTAGACGTTGAGTCGACTCCTAAGGCCAAGCGTGTTTTGAGCCAGTTTGCAGAGCAGGTTAGAAATCAGCCTGATGCCATTGGTGTTCAAGGTGGGGAGGCAGGCTCGAACTCTCTTACTTATGCTGCACTTGATAGGCATAGTGATCGTTTAGCGATTCAGTTACAGAAATCAGGCATCAAACAAGGTGATCGAATCGCTCTTTGTGTCGATAGAGATCAACAAATGTTAGTGTGTATCTTGGCGGTGCTTAAAACCGGTGCTGCCTATGTGCCGATTGAGCCTGAATGGCCGGCAGATCGTATGGCCTATGTTTTGGCGCACTCAAGCCCAGCACTCTGTTTTGTGAATGGAGCATATCAAAGCAAGGTAACAGAGCTTCAGCCTGAGTTAGCTTGTTTGGCTATAGGTGCTGACACTTGGGTTGAATTAGCCAATGATGATAGCGATAGCCAAGTAACGGCAGAACAATCTCTTGTTTATACAGATAAGCCAGATCAACTGGCTTATATTCTGTACACCTCAGGGTCAACAGGGCGACCTAAAGGGGTGGAGATCAGTATCGATAATCTTGCGCATTTATGTCGTGAGTTATCTGGTCGCGTTCCGCTTTCAGCTAAGGACAAGGTACTGTCTCTGACAACCTATTGCTTTGATATTTCCATTGTTGAGCTCTTGTATCCATTGACGCAGGGCGCCAGCATCTTGGTTGCATCCAATGAACAAGCTAAAGATCCTCGTCTCTTGGATCAGTTACTTGATGCGTCTGCAAATCACACCCCTGTCAGCTTAATGCAAGCAACACCTGCCACTTGGAGTATGTTGTTAGCTCGCTCTCGTCGCTCCCTTGATGGGGTGACGGCAATTGCTGGTGGTGAAGCCTTGAGTGCAGAACTAGGGCGTCAAATTTTGATGCGTGGCGCAAAGCTGATTAATGGCTATGGCCCGACAGAAGTGACGGTTTATTCTACCTTCCATCCTGTCACACTTGCTGATTGTGATGGTGCAACAGCGAGTGCAACGCTACCAATCGGTAAGGCAGTAAAAGGGTTATCTGCCCATGTTTTAGATGGATCAATGCGTTCTGTGCCTGTGGGTGTAACCGGTGAGCTTTATTTGAGTGGGGACGGTGTGGGTCTTGGTTATCATAAGGCCGCTGATTTAACCGAAAAAGCCTTTGTTGCTAATCCCTATAGCGCTGCATTTGCTGGACATGAACGTTTCTATAAGACAGGTGATTTAGTGAGTCGTCGACTTGATGGCACGTTAGATTATCTAGGACGAAATGACTTCCAAGTGAAATTGCGTGGATTCAGGATTGAGCTAGGTGAAATAGAAGCCTTGTTGCCTCAACTTGATGGTGTCGATAATGCGGTTGTTTTATTAGAGGGTGAGGGTGATCAAGCAAAATTAGTCGCTTATTGGAGCGGTGAGCAAGACGAATCTACTGTCTTGCGCGAACATCTTGCCAAGAGTCTGCCTGAATATATGGTGCCTACTTTGTGGCAATGGTTAGAAGTCTTACCACAAAACGCCAATGGCAAGTTAGACCGAGCAGCACTAAAGGCTTTGGCTCTTCCGAGTTTGGCGAGTGCGCAGTCTCAAACCGGCGAGCGAACAGTCCCTCAAAGTCTTTGGGAAAAACGTCTTGCGGGCATATGGAATCAGGTCTTGTTGGGTCGTACTGATGAGCTTGTTGATAAGACTCTTGATAATAGCAGTGAGCAAATGGACATTGCCCGTGAAGATAATTTCTTCTCGCTCGGTGGTCATTCCCTATTAGCTGCACGTATTGTGGCGGCTTTGGCAGAAGACTTTGCGGTGGATGTGCCGCTTCGTAGCCTATTTGAAAAGCCGACATTAATGGCTCTAGCGGCAGAGATTGAGCTGCTTGAGCAGTCGACAGATGATAGCCGACCTTTCATTATCCCGTCTCGTAAGATGGCTGAAGCATCATCAGGCGCGAACCTGTTTCCTATGCATGCGACGCAAAAACGTCTTTGGTTTTTAGAAAAGTTCAGCGGTGCAAGCCGAGCTTATCAGCTGACTTTATCTTTAAGAGTGAAAGGTAAGCTTAATTTAACCGCCCTACGACAGGCGCTAGCCGTATTAATGTCAAAGCAAAATAGCCTGCGTACTATTTTTGTAGAGCAAGACGGCGACTTGTATCAAGAAGTGCTTGCTGGCACAGAGACTTGTCATCTTATGGTACCGCTCAATGTGCATACTCTTGATTCGACCTTGTTTGAACAGACGAATGAGACATTGTTGGTGGATACTTTGCGTGATTTATCTAATCAGGCATTTACCCCAGAAGAAAAGCCACCATGGCGTTTAGACGTGCTTGAATCTGAGCAAGGCGAAGAGCATGTTTTACAGCTGTGTATGCACCATTTGATTGCTGATGCTTGGTCTTTAAAAGTCTTCTTTGATGAGTTGCAGGCTTTGTATTCTGACTCAGTGGCGGATGTACTCAATATTGAAGAGCGTGAATCACTGCCTTATCAATTTGGTGATTATGCAAGCTGGTGGCAAGGTTCAGAAACCCGTAACACGCTTCAGCAGCAGCTTAACTATTGGAAAGAGAAACTAGCAGGCGAGCAGCCGTTATTGGACTTGCCGACGGACTTCCCTCGACCAAAACAGTTGAGTTCTGAAGGTCAGCGTTATCGTTTCAAGTTACCTGAGATTCTGGTGGCTCAGCTAAAGCAGCAAAGTTCACAACGTCAGGTGACAGCCTTTGTTCCTTTACTTAATGCATGGCAGTTATTGCTGTCTCGTTACAGTGGCCAAGATGATATTCAGATTGGTATCCCAGTGGCGAATCGTCAACAGGCTTATAGCGGTAAATTAATTGGCTATTTTGCCTCTACCCAAGTGATTAAAGCACCACTTGCGTTACAGGATAGTGTGGAAACAAGCTGGGAGCGTCTACAGCAAACTCTGACAGAGGCACAGCAAAATCAGGATCTTCCTTTTGAACAGCTGGTTGAAGCACTTGATTTACCAAGAGATAACGGCCGTGCACCTTTGTTCCAGTCTCTATTTAACCTGATTCAATTAGACTCAGATTCTCACTTTGCTGGCTTCACCACTGAACGAATCAAGTTAGATGAAGGCACAGCGTTGAGTGAAATCGGAATGCAGATTGAGCAAGGCCAGAGTGAACAAGGTAAGAGTGAATGGTTCTGCGTGTTGGAATACAGCAGCGAATTATTCCTGCAAGACACCATGGCGCGTTACGCTAGCCACTATCTAAACCTGTTGAAAGGAATGCTGTCTGAGCCGCAAAAACGCTTATGTCAAATAGAGATATTGTCCGAATCAGATGGCCATTTAAATGGCAATTTAGATGAGACGTTAGGACAAGGCTTTAATGATACAAGCGGTGAGCTGAAAGACGATTATGATTTGGTCCGTCGTTTCGAATCACAGGTGGAAAGCACGCCAGAGGCGATCGCTATTCGCTTCCATGATGAATCTATGAGTTATCGTCGCTTAAATTCTGAGGTTAACCAACTTGCTCATTATCTGATGGATAAAGGGGTAGGGGCAGAGCAAAAAGTGGCTATCTTGCTTGATCGTGGCCCGCTAGTGGTGATTGCTCATCTAGCTGTATTAAAGGCTGGGGGGGCTTATGTTCCACTTGATCCTGCTCAACCTGCAGAAAGGCTGAGTTATATCTGTCAGCATGCAAAACCTAGTTTGTTAATCACTCAGAAAGAAAACAGTGGTTTGGTTGACTCCAGTGTTGATGTACTTTCTCTGAACTCCCTTCCTAGTGAAGGTGGTTTAGCCTTCAATCAAGAAAGTGTTTTGATCAATCATGATTGGAATCTAAACCCATCTAGAAGCATTCACTATAGCCAATTAGCCTATGTGATTTACACCTCGGGCTCTACGGGTAAGCCTAAAGGGGTGGCTATTAGTCGAGGTAACTTAGCGAACTTTCTTCATGGTATGGGACAAAAAATCGCCATTTCTGAAACGGATTCTTGGTTGGCGGTGACGACTACCTCATTTGATATTAGTGCCCTCGAAATCTACTTACCGCTATTAGAAGGTGCGACGCTCTTGTTAGCTGATAGCCAGCAAACTATGGACGTTGATGCTTTGTTTGAGTTGCTCAGTCAAGCCACAGTTTTTCAGGCGACGCCGACAAGTTGGCAAATGCTATTGACCAAGAATGACGCTGTTTGGCCAGCATTGAAAGGCATTGTTGGAGGAGAGGCAGTACCTAACTATCTGGCCAAAAAGCTGATGGAAAAAGGTGTCACTCTAGTCAATGCCTATGGGCCAACTGAAACCACAATATGGTCAACGACTCTTCCGTTCAACGAGAAAGGTGCTGTTGAAAAGGGCATAAGCGAAGACGGTGTGGCTGCCATTGGTACGCCTATTCTGAATAACCGCTGTTACATATTGGATGATCATTTGCAGCCTGTGCCACTTGGTGCAACCGGTGAGTTGTATATAGCGGGTGAAGGTGTGGCACGTGGTTATCAAAATGCCCCAGATCTTACTGCGAGCGTCTTTATGCCAGACCCATTTAGCCAAGATGGTTCACGTTTATATAAAACGGGCGATCTTGTGCGTCTTGGTGTGAATGGCGTGCTTGAATACATTGGTCGTAGTGATTTTCAGATTAAGGTTCGTGGCTTCCGTATCGAGCTTGGTGAGATTGAAAACAGCTTGCGCAAATTTGAGGGCGTGTCGGAGGCTGTTGTCGTTGCAGATGATAAACAGCGTTTAGTGGCCTTCCTGCAAGCACAAGAAAGCATCTCCAGCCTAACCATGCGTGAACGATTAGAGGCTGAGCTACCTGCTTACATGGTGCCTTACCAGTGTGTTTGTGTGAGTGAGTTTGCCCTTAACAGTAACGGTAAAATTGATCGTAAAGCGTTGACTTCTCAAGCCTCAGAACTTGAGTTTCAAAGCACATCAAATATGGCGCAAAGCCGCGCGCTAGAAGGGGATGTTGAACACCGTCTTGCTGATATTTGGCAGGCATTACTTGGCACCTCACCAAGAGCAGAAGATAGCTTCTTTGCACTAGGTGGTCACTCTTTACTGGCTATGCAAATGATCGCGAAAGTGGAAGCTGAGTTTGGCATTCGTTTGGCACTGCAATCCCTTTTTGAGAAACCGACAATTGCTGCATTAGCAGAACAAATTACTGGCTCTGATGAGCAACAAGATGATGAGCTGGACTTTATGGATCAGTTGCTCAGTGAATTTGAAGATTAGGAATACTTTTTGATATGAAACAAACACGCTATTTAGACATCGCGAAACGTTTAGCGAGCCTTCCTAAAGAAAAAAGGCAATTATTTCGTGAAAAGCTTGCCCAACAAGGTATTGATAGTTGGCAGCTACCTATTGTATCGACTGAGCAATCGGGCACACAATTGTCATTGGCTCAGCAGCGCTTTTTAGTTGCAGAACAGATGTCGACTAGGGCCTTATATAACCTTTGCTCGGTACTGCGATTTGATAATGGATTAAATATAGAGGCGTTAGAGCAAGCGATTACAGCCCTTGTGGAGCGCCATCAAGTCTTACGCACTCGATACATTATGGATGACAGGGGAAGCTGGACACCTGAGGTGATGCCAGCACCTAGCTTTTCATTAGCGCCAAAAGCCGTTTCTTTGGCGAATGATGCGACACTGAAAAACTGGTATCAAACACAGTATGAGCAAGAACTTGAGGTGCCTTTTGACCTAGGTAATGAACTCCCCTTAAGAGTCGAGCTTTATCAAGTGTCCTTGGAAGATGAGTCCTTTGAAGATGTTTCTTTGAAAAATAGCTCTGAGACTGATGATAATGTCAGTTATTGGGTGTTCTTCACCATACATCATGTGGCCTTCGATGCTTGGTCATCTCAGCAGTTAAATCAGGAACTTAGCTTACTTTATAGTGCTGCAGTAGACAGTAAGCGTACTCAGAGTGGCGCATTGCAATTACCTGAGCTGGCAATTCAATATTCGGATTATGCCAGTTGGCAAGCTGAATGGCTGGAAGGGGATGATTATCAGCGCCAGTGTGATTATTGGAAGCAAAACTTAGAGGGCGCCCAAAGATCATTAGCCTTACCTTTTGACCGTACACGCAAACCCAATCATGAACGCAGTTATGCAGGTGCCGTGCAAGGGATTACCTTGCCCCATGAGTTTTCAGAGTCCCTACGCAGAAGGGTCAATGACACCAATAATACCCTGTATATTTATTTTCAAACGGCTTTTAGCTGGTTGTTATCAAGCTACAGCCAACAAACCGATTTTTGCTTTGGTAGCTCTGTTGCAAGCCGTGGGCGAGAAGAACTTAGACCCTTGGTCGGGCCTTTATTGAATACGCTCGTATTGCGCCAACAGTTGGATGCTAATCCAAGTTTTGATGAGGCGTTGAAGCGCACTCAAGCTGTGACAGCCGGTGCCTTTGATAATCAAGATTTACCGCTTGAGCAGTTACACGACTTGCTTAAATCTGATGACGAAAAAGTAGCAGAAGCGGCCCAGTCTCTGTTTCAAGTCATGTTTGTCCATGTGGCATTGCCTGACAGTCAGAGTGTTAGCTTACCTGGCACACAAGTCGATATCATAGTGCCAGAGCAGCGACATGCACGCTTTGATTTAACCTTACGAGTGTTGGAGCCATCAGGTGGTGATATTCGCCTTGAGATGGAGTATAGCGCTGAGCTGTTTGATGCAAAAACAGTGACTCGTTTGCTTAATCACCTAGAAGAGATACTAGTACAGACCTTAGCTAAGCCAATGACATGTTTATCTGAGGTTGCATTGACATCAGACCTAAGTCGTCAGCTTGGTGAGACCTTATCTAACAAAGCTCAATTGATGAATCAGGTGATGAAGTATTGGTCCCAACCTGAACACAATGCACGTATTGCGCTCGATACTGGCAAGCAGCAAATTACCTATCAAGCACTTGATACAGTTGTGACAAACCTTGTGGTTCAGCTTAATCAAAAAGGCATCAAAAAAGGCGATAAAGTTGCGATCTTGATGCCAAGAGAAGCGCGTCAAATAGCCAGTTTACTTGCTTGTTGGCGTATAGGCGCCATTGCTTTGATGTTGGACCCAAGGCAGCCCGAGCAAAGACTTAAAGACTTGGTAGAAGAGTCAAATACTTCATTAGTCATTCACGTCCTGTTGCCAAGTGATGCTTCGTACACTGAGCACTCTAAGTGGTTATTTAGTATCGAAAATGGGCAAAGTGAAGGTGTTTCTAGCCTTTCATTGGCCCCATGGAATGACTTAAACGTACAAAGTGATGAGACTGCTACCGCTGATATCTTGTCTCTTGAGCTTGCTTCTGAGGGCATGGTCTTTGAAGATATTGCCCCTGAAGACATTGCTTACATTCTTTATACCTCTGGCTCAACAGGTAAACCAAAAGGCGTATTAGTTTCCCATGGTGCGCTAGCCCATTATTCAGCGGCTATCTCTCAAGCGGTTCCTTCTGTAGAGGATGGGCGTTGGTTAACGCTGGCGACCGTGGCAGCAGATTTGGGCTTAACCTCTGTGCTAGCAGCACTTTATCAGGGGCAAACCTTATTGTTACCAGAAGAAGAGCTTGCTTTTAATCCACCTGAATTAGCGGAGTTTTTACGTCAGCATCCTGCGGATTATCTAAAAATTGTACCTTCTCATTTGAAAGGTTTACTGAGCGTCTCTTCTCCAATTGACATATTGCCAAAGCGTGCCTTGATCAGTGGTGGTGAAGGGATGGATGAAGCCTTATTAAATCAGCTTCATAGCCTTGCGCCAGACATGGCAATCCTCAACCATTACGGCCCGAGTGAAACGACGGTCGGCGTGAGTTATATCGAACTGAATGATCAAATTACTGACTCTTTTGAAGGGATGAGTTCGGTTGCGCCTTTGGGTCGAGCTTTACCTGAATCTTGTTTGGAAATTCGCTCTGAAAATGGCGTTTTATTACCTCAGGGGGCAATGGGTGAACTTTGTATTAGCGGCCCGCAACTGGCTAATGGCTACTTTGTAAAAGGGGATGCTCAAGCTCAAACCGCAGCTAAGGATTTGAATGCAGTTTTTGTAGAAAGTGCTGCTAGCTCTTCAAAGAGCGCCACAAATCAAAGATATTACCGAACAGGTGATAGAGCTCGCCTTAATAATCAAGGGGTGTTTGAGTATCTTGGCCGATTAGATGATCAAATTAAGCGACGTGGTTATCGTTTAGAGTTAGGTGAAGTCAGTGGTTGGCTGCAAGTTCAGGCTGAGGTTTCCCTCGCTTCTGCGTTTGTTCTCGAGCGCAATGAACGTACCTTATTAATTGCAGCCATTGAACTCTCCAATACGCACATAAGCACTGATGCCAATGAGAGTAAATTGGCCAATGAATTATTGGTTCGTATGAAGGCTGCCATGCCTGACTATATGGTGCCTGATAATCTCGTTTTTGTGGACAAGATAGCGCTTAACGCGAACGGCAAAATAGATCGTCAAAAAGTGACTGATCAAACGTCTCTTAAATTAGAAAGGCTTCAATTAGACAAGCTTGGACTGGAAGAGCAACAAAATAAGCCATCATCCACTGATAAAGCAAAGCAAAGTGATGCTTTGCAGATGAATACTAACCAAACCTTATTAGCGAACATTTGGTGTCAGCTGCTTGGGCGAGAGACAGTTACTTTGGATGATGACTTTTATGCGCTAGGTGGTGATTCGATTCTAAGTCTTCAGCTTATTGGTTTAGCGCGACAGCAAGGTGCTGTTTTGACGCCGCTTAATGTGATGAAACATCGAACCTTGAGGGCAATGGCATCTTGTCTTCCATTACCTGAGGTGGATGTTGAAGACTCTGTGGTAGATCCAGTGGCTATCAAGTTGAGAGATTTATACCGAGATATTTTGGGTAAAGCAGAGCTTGATCATAATGCCGATTTTTATCAAACCGGGGGTGACTCCATCCTGAGTTTGCAATTAATTGCCCGTGCTCGAACCGCAGGGGTGGCCTTGTCCCCTAAATTATTGGCGCAGCATAAAACGCCAATGGCTTTGGCTAGTGTATTGTCTGACGCTGCTTCTGATAAGGGTGGAACTGCCAAAGACGTTGCTATTGCTTCAATAGATAAGAACCAAGTAGATAAGAGTCAAAAGGCTTCTTCTTTGCAGCAAACTTCGTTTAAACGAGTTGATAGAAACCAACCTCAGCCTTTATCAGATGCGCAAAAACGTATCTGGTTTATGCAGCAAATTGCGCCAGACAGCAGTGCTTGGAATGTAATGCAGCGCTTGTCTATCAAGGGTGAGCTGGACCTTAAAGCGCTAGAAGTCGCCTGTCATGCCATTATGAATAAGCATGACATTCTACGTACAATCTTTATCAGTCAAGATGATCAAGTCGTGCAGCAGGTACAGCCAATTGAGCAAGTAATGAATCAAGTTGATTCTCCTTTTACCTGTCATCAAGTGTCTTACGCTAGTTTGGATCGCTTAGTTGAAGAGGCGGAAAGCCGAGTATTTGATTTAGAAACGGGCTTATTATGGTCCTTGGATGTTTTTTGCTTACCGGGTACTGATTCTCTTCCTGAATATCAGCTTTTGATCAATATTCATCATATTGCGACAGATGGTTGGTCAATGGGCTTGTTAGTACAAGAGTTCCTCGCTTTTTACTCGCAAAGCCTTGCGGGTCATTCAGTTGAGCTGCTTGAGTCTAGTCAATCAGAAGGCACTACCTATATTGATTGGGTTGCTTCCAAACAAGCAGAACAAACCTCTGACTTTGAGTCTTACTGGCTTGAACGTTTAACAGAAATGCCGCAAACGATTTCATTGGCGACAGATTATGCTTATCCAGAAGTGCAAACCGATAATGGCGCCCGAGTAGAAGGTGTTATACCGACTGAGTTAATCGCCCAATTAGATCAGAAAGCGCAAGACTTAAACGTTACCCCATTTCAGTTATTGTTTGCCGCATGGAAGCTTTTGTTATGGCGCTATAGTGGTCAAGATGATTTTGCCGTTGGTGTGCCTGTTTCTGGCCGAGATGATTCACAGACTCAGAGTATGGTCGGTGTTTTTATCAATACCATGGTGTGTCGCAGCCAAATTGATGCCAGTTTGCCATTAGATGAGTGGTTAGTATCGACAGCGACTCGCACCATGGAAGACCTTAACGAATCGATTCCGTTAGAGCGCTTACTTGAGATTATGCAGCCAGAACGTAATATGGCGCGACCTGCCTTGTTCCAAACATTGTTTAATTATCAAGTGGATACAAAAGGGCAAAGAAAGCTTGCTTTACCTGGTTTAGCCATCGAAGCCATAGAGCAAACGCACATCAGCAGTAAAAGCGAGCTGAGTTTGAATCTGTTCCGCCAAGACAGTCTTGGGGTTCAGCTTGAATACAATCGAGATGTATTTTCTGAAGCGACAGTGACACAGATTTTTGAAGACTATCAAGCTGTTATCTCTCAAATGGTGGGTGTTGATGGTGCTGTGAGAAAAGCGCTACACGAATTACAACTGCCTTCTATGGCACAAGGCCAAGCGCAAGGTGCTGTTTACTCAGTAAACTCGCAAGATGCTTTCATTCAACGTTTTGAAGTCCAAGTTGAAGCGACGCCAGATGCATTAGCCTTACAGGCTTGTGATAGAGCGCTGTCTTATCGTGAGTTAAACCATGAGGCGAATCGTTTGGCCCATTGGTTGATAGGGCAAGGTGTGAGACAAAATGGCATATCTGAGCGCTTGGCTGAGCCCTTATCTGAACCCTTATCTGAACCCTTATCTGAACCCTTGTCTGAGCCATTAGTCGCACTTTGTTTACCAAGAAATAGTCAGCTTTTAGTGGCTCTTTTAGCTATTCAAAAAGCCGGTGCAGCCTATGTTCCACTCGATCCAGCTCAACCAAAAGCGCGTTTATCTATGATAGCTGAGCGTTCGGGTGCAACACTTTGTTTATGTGACAGCACCACGATTCAGACATTCGAAGCGTTAGACGTTGAGAGTTTAACTCCGATTAGCTTGGATGCGCTCACTGAAGAGTTATTGACTCAATCTAATCTTAATACCGAGCTAGTCGTGCCGGAGCAGTCTCTTGCTTACGCCCTATATACATCGGGATCGACCGGTGTGCCAAAAGGTGTGCAGCTTGAGCGCCGTCAATTTGCGAACTTTTTGCGAGCGATGGAGTGTGTTTTACCGCCTTTCAATAAAGTATTAGCACTCACCACAATTACTTTTGATATAGCAGGACTTGAGCTTTTCTTACCGCTTGCCAATGGGGCTGCTGTTATTTTGGCTGATGAGGACGCGCGTCGTGATGGGGAGCAAATTGGTCGCTTAATATTAGAGCATGATATTGATTTGATACAGGCAACGCCGTCTGGTTGGCGCTTGTTAGAAGAGGTGTCGGATGATGCATTATCTAATGTCGTGGCGCTCGCGGGTGGTGAGGCATTAGACAGTGAGTTGGCAAGCAAGCTAAAACGTCAATGTCGAGATTTGATTAATGTCTATGGACCAACAGAAACGACAGTTTGGTCATCCTCTTACTTGGTACAAGATACATCTTTGCCACTGACACCCATTGGCGCACCTTTGTTGAATAATAATTTGCATGTACTGGATGCGCAATTGCAACCTGTTCCAAGGGGGGTCATTGGTGAGTTGTATATTGCAGGAGAAGGCGTTGCTCGTGGTTATCAAGGGCAAGCGGATTTAACCGCAGAACGCTTTTTACCAAATCCATTTGGTGATGGTTGTCGCTTGTATCGCACAGGTGATCTGGTTAAACACTTGGCAGATGGCACCTTGTACTTTGTTGGACGAGTGGATCAGCAGGTGAAGTTAAGAGGATTTAGAATTGAGCTGGGTGATATTGAGGCCGCACTTTTAACTAATCCAAATATTAAACAAGCCGCCGTTACCATTGAAAAAGAAAGGCTGATTGCTTGGTGTGTTGCCGTGCCTACTTCAGAGCCTAGCTCAGAGTCGGATTCTCATTCAGCTTTTGAGTCCTCAGCAACCATCAAAAAACTACAAGCTGAATTAGCTTTAATCTTGCCAGAGTACATGTTGCCACAAGGGTATGAATGGCTATCGTCTTTGCCGTTAAATGCCAGTGGCAAAGTAGATAGGAATGCACTGTCTAAACGTGAGCTTTCTGCCACAAGCCAGTCTGGTTTAAATGAGGTAAGTGAGAAAGCGTTAAATGATCAAGCTGAGCAAGCTTTGACTCAATATGAAGTCATTGTCAGTGATATTTGGAAGGCGTTACTGAGCTTAGAGGCAGTAAATAAGCAAGATCACTTTTTCAATCTTGGTGGTCACTCACTGATGGCTGCACAGGTGCGTTCTCGTTTGCGTGCTCAAGGTTATGACGTATCGCTGAAGACTTTGTTTGAAACACCTATTTTGAGCGAGTTAGCAAAGCACCTATCTTTGCTTTCGCATCACGTTTCTGATCAGTCTATCCCATTAGTACAACGTCAAGAAAAGATGCCATTATCAGATGCGCAGCGTCGACTTTGGTTTATGCAACAACTGAAGAAAAATGATGCAAGCTTCAATATGAGTAGTGTGGTCGAGCTGGCGCTTCAATTAGACGACAAACCGCAAGGTAAGTCAGAAGCCGAACTAGGAAAAACAGCAACTAATGGACTGAATACGGATGCTATTCATGCAGCGCTTTATGCTGTTGCAGAGCGCCACGAAATTTTACGCGTTACCTACCATGAGGATGCCAATGGCGAAGGGTACCAGCGTGTTGATTCTGATTTAACCCCTGCTTTTTCTGTTGTTGACCTTACTGCTGAAGGTCCTGTTCAACGTGAAGTGATAGTGGGGGATTTGATCCTTGAAGCATCAAATACGCCATTTGATTTAACTGCTGAAAGCCCTTTACGACTTGTACTCTACAAACTAAGTGAAAGCCGTTGGTTAGTGCAGTTAGTGCAGCATCATATTGCCTCAGACGGTTGGTCAATGGCTTTGCTGATTAATGATCTTATTGAGGCTTATCAGCAAGCTATTCAGGGCCAAAGTGTGGCTTTAGCAAGCTTGCCTGTTCAATATTTGGATTACGCCGCTTGGCAAGCTAGTACAGAGGTCCGTGCCAAACAACAAGCAGGACTAGACTACTGGCGTCGCCACCTGACGGGGATGCCAGAGCAATTGGCGCTACCTTTAGACCGCTCTCGTACCGCAACGGCTGGAGACCAGGGTGACGCGGTAGATTTGCTTATTCCTGAGGCATTAACCGCATCGCTTAATCAGTTAGCGAATGAGCAAGGTTGTTCCTTGTTTATGCTGCTTATGGCCGCTTATACGGCGCAACTGCATCTAGAAACAGGATCACAGGATATCGTAATGGGAACAGATGTTGCCAACCGTGATCATGGCGATACGGAGAACATTATTGGCTTCTTCGTCAATCTAATCGCACTGCGTATGAAGCCTAATTCAATGCATTCTTTCGAAGATTATCTACAGCAGGTTCGTCAAGTTTGCCTTGAAGGTTTTAGCTATCAAGATATTCCATTTGATCGTGTTGTTGAAGCGGTACAGCCTGCCCGTATACAGGGAAGTCACCCACTAATACAAGCGCTGTTAGTGATGCAAAATACACCTAATGCACGACAGGATTTAGGTGATTTACAAGTCACACCAAGAATGAATGTTCAACAGCATTCTAAATTTGATATGGCTTTGTTTGCCAGTGAAGAAACGACGACTAAGGGAGAGCAGCTGGCATTACGCTGGGTGTTTCGAACGTCACTTTTCGACGCGTCGACAATGGAGCGTTTAGGCCGTGATTTACTCGCCCTGCTTGAGAATATTGTCAAAAACATCAATGTGCCTCTTCTGTCTTTAAAACGAAGTGCTTTAACAAAAAATGCAGATGGTAACCCTAATATGGACACAAAATCTCCAACAAAACGTAAGCTAAACAAGCTTAGTAAAATGAAAAAAACTAAAGCGGCGCCAGCGGTGAAAGTGCCTCTTGTGAGTACTCGCCCTTTAAATGATGATGCCCCTTTTCCTTTGTTAGTGGAGTGCAATGAAAAAGGTCTTGATCCTAATGTATGGGCACAAGCTAACCAAACTCTGATTATGGAGTGGCTAGAAGTGCATGGTGGTATTGTATTCCGTGGCTTCAATTTGCCAACACCCGTTGAGTTTGAGCGTTTCTGCGAGGGGATTTACCCAGAGTTATTTGGACAATATGGCGATCTTCCAAAGAAAGAAGTGGGTGAGAAAATCTATCAGTCGACACCTTATCCCAATGATCAAATGATCATGTTCCATAACGAAAGTTCTCATCAGCATAAGTGGCCTCGTCGACAATGGTTCTATTGTGAGGTTGCGGCTGAATCAGGCGGTTGTACACCGATTGTGGATTGCCGTGCCTTATACCAAAAATTACCAGAAGCTGTGCGTAAGAAGCTACAAGAAAAACAGCTTAAATACGTCCGTAATTTTAGTGGCTTGGATGTGAGTTGGCAGCATTTCTTTAAGACAGAAGATCGCGCTCAGGTTGAAGCTATTTGTCGTGAGGGCAATATCGAATTTGAATGGTATGGAGAGGATACTTTACGTATTAGTCAGGTATGTCCTGCTGTGATCAGCCATCCTGTGACGGGTGAAATGAGCTTTTTTAATCAAATACAGTTGCACCATTATAGCTTCTTGGAGGCTGATATTCGTGAGCATTTCTTGTCTGTTGCAGGAGAAGAAGGTTTACCTCGCAATGTTTATTACGGGGATGGTGAACCATTAGAGCAAGCAACCGTTGATTTAATTAGCGAGTTATACGAAGCCAATGCGGTGCGTTTCGATTGGCGTCATGGTGATGTTGTTATGTTGGATAATATGTTGGCAGCTCATGCTAGAGACCCGTTTGAAGGGACACGTAAAATGGCTGTTGCTATGGGGGATATTTACCATAGAGAACAATTGGATGAAAAGCCTGATGCATTGATCTCAACTCAGACTAAGGAAGAAGCGCTATGAGCCATGACAACATTCAAACAGGTGCCGCACTTGCTTATCAACAAAGCCTTATTGTGAAGGGTGAAGAGTCCCCAAAATTTAGACGCTTCTGGTTAAACCTTGGAGGTGCTACCGAAAATGAAGTCGAATCACGTCTTCGTACCTTAATGGAACACCAGCAGGCGCTAACAACCGATTTCAGTGTGCCTAAAGGGTTTAATATTTTACGTCAGCAGATACAGGAGGCGCGTTTAAATTGGTCTCTCGTTCAAAATGAAGATGCGAATAGTGATGGCATTAAAAACAGCGCATCGGCTGAGAAAAAAACGCAACTTGAAGCGCAAGCAGAGCAAACTTTTGCAGCAGAAAAGCCGCACTTATTGGCTTGGTTTGTGTCAGCTTCAGAATGGGACGATAACCAAAATAGATTACTTCTCATAGGTTCAGAACTTGTGTTGGATGAAGGGACGGTAACGCGTATTCGTGAAGTGCTAATAGGTGATCGTGATGCGGATATTGAACCAGAAATGCAGTACCTAGATTACGCAAACTGGATTAGTGAATTACAGGAAGATGAAGATGCGGCGGATGCTGTGTCTTTCTGGAAAGGCTTTCAGTGGCAGGATCTGCCTGGTATTGAGCTGAACGAACGTCTAGCCTGTTTTGACAGAAATCTAGAGAAAAGCGTTGAAGGAAAAATAGAAAGCAAAGCGGCAAGTGTGCGAGTGCCTTTCTCTCGGGAAATGCAGGATCTTCTAGCGCAAAAAGCTGAGGCAATGGAAGTTGAGCCACAGACGATTGGGTTAATCACATGGGCCGCATTATTGCAAAGGGTCAGTGGTCGAGAGCAATTCCAACTAAGTCATTATCATGATTGTCGAGACGATTATGAAGAGCTAGACGATTGCTTTGGCTTGGTGCAGCAGAGACTGCCTGTGCCTTTCTACGATATCTCTGCAATGAGCTTGGAAAAAGCACTCATGGGTTTTCAGCCTTTATTAGATGAGCAGGCTGAATATCAAGAATATGTGCAGCAGGTGTCTGAGACTATCGTTAATGCCTATTCTGTGAACTTTCAATATGTGACGCAAGCTAGCCTTGGGAATCTTGAAACTAGCGCGTACCTGCCTAAAGGGGATGCATTACAACTACAGCTTGTTGCCACAGAAAGTGGGGCTGGTGAATGGATTCTGACGTATGATGAGAGCAAATACAGCGCCTTATCTATGGTTCGTTTAGTAGAAAGATTACCTGTCATGCTGGAGCAAGCTTTGAGTGCGCCAAATGAGCCTTTGGGTTGCTTGAACGCATTACTTGAGAGTGAGCAAAACGCACTTGTTAGCTCTTATGCACATGATAAAGCACATGACCTGACATTAGGTTTAGTTGAGAGCATCCGTCAACATGCCTCACATAATCCAGATGCGCCAGCGTTAAGAGAAGGTGATAGCTTATTAAGTTATGCAGATTTAGATCGCCAAAGTGATCTTGTTGCAACGAATTTAGTAAGAGTGGGAGTAAAAACAGAAACAGTTGTCGCCTTGTGCTTGCCTCGTAGCGCTGAGCTGGTTCTTGCTATGTTAGCTGTGTTGAAATCAGGCGCTGCGTATTTGCCGATTGATCCTGAGTTACCTAAGGCGCGTATCGAAAGTATTTTGAACGATGCTAAAGCCCGTGTGATTGTTACATCTGATGTAGCTCAGAGCAATTTAGATCAGGCAGTTAAAGCCTCTGCAGATGTCTTACTCAAAGAAGGGCATGAAAGTGAAGTGATGGCTTGGTCTCAGCTTGTTACAGAAATACCTTATGAAGAGACTGTCGCTCTCACTGATACATTGTCGCTTACTTTAGCGAATCTAAAACCCAGTAATCTTGCCTATTTGTTATATACCTCTGGTTCAACAGGGAAGCCAAAAGGCGTTCAAGTCACCCATGAAAATATTCTTCATTATAGTCAATCGGCGATTAGGGCATTAGAGCTACCTAAAGAAGGGCACTATGGTCTTGTTTCTTCTTTGATGGCGGATTTAGGCAATACCATGTTGTTTCCTGCTTGGTTACAGGGTGGATGCGTGCATCTTATTGGGCGTGAAGAAAGTACCGACGCTACCGCTTTGGCCAAGTATTATGAACAGTCTCCACTAGATTGTTTGAAAATTGTTCCTTCTCATTTAGCGGCGCTATTAAGCGGTTCTGATGCGAGTGCTTTATTGCCTAAACAAGTCTTAGTGCTAGGGGGGGAGCGGATAAGCGATGGCCTTTTGGCTCAATTAAAAGCGTATCAAGATGATGAGTTAATGAGCTGCAAACTGTTTAACCACTATGGCCCGACTGAAACGACAGTAGGGGTATTGTGGAATGAAGTTGATTTAGATACGGGTGATGCTGCTCTAGGGGGGGTTATGGGTGATACGCAAGTTTACCTTTTAGATCAGTTTATGAACCCTGTGATATCTGGACAAGTTGGAGAGTTGTACATTGCTGGGTCTAACTTAAGTCGAGGTTATTTGAATGCCTCTGACCTTACTTCGGACCGTTATCTTCCAAACCCCTTTGTTGCTGGTGGGCGTTTTTATCAATCGGGTGATCTTGCCATGCGTCGCGCAGATGGCAGTATCGATATTCTTGGTAGAGCGGATCAGCAGGTTAAAATTCGTGGATTTCGTTTGGAGTTGGAAGAAATTGAATCACTTCTAGCATCTCATCAAACTGTCCAGCACAGCTCAGTATTACTACAAGGAGAAGGAGATCAAGCGCATTTAGTCGCCTTTGCTGTACCTTATGTGGGCGGTGCTCTAGATGAGGAGGCCCTTAAAGCTTGGTTGGCAGAACAACTGCCTGATTATATGGTACCGACTCAGTTAATTGGCGTTAAATACCTGCCTTTGAATGCGAATGGCAAAGTGGATAGGCATAACTTGTTAGAGCAAGCGCGACAAAAGTCTCTACGTACTTATGTAGCACCTCGTAATGATATTGAGCAAACACTCTGCGAGTTATGGCAAGAGATTTTGCAGCAACCTAGTATCAGTGTGACGGATAAGTTTTTTGATATTGGTGGTCATTCCCTTGCTGCGATTAGAGTTGTTGCTCGTATGAGACAAATTTTTGCTCAGGAATTCCCAACAGATTTACTGTTTCGTAAACAAAGTGTCGAAGCACTTGCTGAGTTTATCGGTGAAGCATCAAGTTATGAAAAGTCCTCTGAATCTCGTCTAGTAGAAATAAGTCGCAGTGAAGAGTCTAACGTTTCAATTGTGGTGATGCATTCCCACGGTGGTCATGTGAACTACTATGAACCGCTTTTTGAAAACTTAGCAGGTAAGGCCAATATTTACGGTCTCTTGTCTAATCCTGAGCTGTTATCAAGTGCAGAGGAAAGTGATTTTGAAAACCTCATGGATGATTATGTTCAGCAGTTTAAGGCCCTAAAAGGTGAAAAAATTGTATTGGCAGGTTGGAGTTTAGCCGCTCGTCATATGATGCTTTTAACCCACAGATTACAAGCAGAAGGGTTTGATATTAAGGCTGTTTCTATTATTGATTATGACCCATTGCAAACCTTAGATAATCAAGATGATGACCTTGTGCAGATAAAAGCCGATTTAGAGCACTACCTCGCAATTCATAATGGGCATTATGATGCGAAAAAGCTCGATCTTTTAGTTAATAATTTAACAACAAAAACATCTGCAACTGCTGATTATAAGCATGTGCTTAAAGAAGCCCTTGATAACCCTGATGTTCAACACTTACTAGGAGAGGAGTTACCAACGGATTGGGTTTATCAGACTGTGTTGCAGCGATGGGCTTTGAAAAAAGTCTTCTATGCACAAGCTATTCCAGTTGTTAATGTGCCGCTTTGGGTTTGGTGTAGTGATAATAATATCTCTGGGATAGACGCATGGCGTGCCTTTACTTCAGATAAAATCATAGGAAACAATATCTTGTCAGATCATTTTAGTATTTTGTTTTCAAACGAAATGGCGCAGCAATTGCTGACATTAGTTGATGAGATTCAACTAACTAAGCCTGTTAACGATTTAGAAAAAGAGAGTGCCTAATGTTGGTATACAGAGGAGAGTTTTAAGGTGGAGATGATTAAACAGCTGTTGGCACAGTCTCGTCGTACTATGTTATTGGCCATTGTTGCGAGTGCTTTAAGTGCTGTGGCAGGGGTCATGATTATTGGTGGTGTGAATCATGCCTTGGAACATGGCTTTGAATCTTTGACAAATACTGTCATTGCTTATGTTGTGATGGTCGCCATTTTGTTTATGAGTGGCGTTTGGTCTCAATCTTTATTAGTCGGGTTGGGTCACCGCATGGTGTATCAGTTACGCTTGCAACTTGTTAGGCGGATTCTAAATACCTCATTAGAGCGCCAGGAGCAGCTTGGAGGGCCCGCTCTCTATAACGTTCTAACACGAGATGTGACCATGGTGGCTAATGCGACCAAGCAATTACCTATTTCACTCTACAATGGCCTTTTGTTATTGGCCGGCATTAGTTATTTGGCTTGGCTTTCGCCTTTATTGTTTCTTTGTACTCTTGTATTGGTTGCCTTGGGAGTCTGGGGTGACTTTAAGTTAGTGGGGCGTACTAAGGTCATGATGGCGGATGTGCGTCGTTATGATGAACGTCTCTTTGAGCAATATGAGGCTGTGATTGAGGGTCGTAATGAATTGGGCTTAAGTCAACCAAGGCGTCAGCATTTATTTGATAAACGCTTCGAACCTGCGGCAAAAGGCGCTATGGATACGGCTGTTAAAGCGGATCTATTGTGGGCAATTAACTTAAATTGGACCACAGTGCTGGTGTTCGGTTTGATTGGTTTAGCCTTTTTCTTGGGCATGACTCAGGCATCTATCACACAGGATGTGGTGGTTGGTTATGTACTGACAACCATGTTTTTACGCACACCCATCGCCATGATTCTTGAAGCGATTCCTTCGGTGATACGAGGAACCGTTGCCCTTAAAGCGATTGATAAATTAAAGCTTGCTGATGCTGATTGCACAGATATAGAAACAGGAAGCGGTGCAGATAAGCCTGTCGTGGAAGTTAAGTTTGAGTCTCTGACCTTGGTTAATGCTTGCTATCAATATCCAAGTCAGGGAGAAGAAACTGGATTTACCTTAGGGCCAGCGAATTTAGAGCTAAATCGAGGAGAGTTGATCTTTTTAGTGGGAGGTAATGGTAGTGGTAAGTCTACATTAGCCAAGTTACTAACGGGCTTGTATTTGCCGACAGACGGTCTTGTTAAGTTTAACCAAGAGCCAGTTACTTCTGGTAATGTTGCCCATTATCGCAGTTGTTTCTCGACTATTTTCCCGAACTTCTTTCTATTTGATGATGTGTTAGATGGCTCACATAAAGCAAATTCAAATAACCATGATAATGATTACTTTAAAGAAAGAGTCGATTACTACTTAAAGCGTTTAGCCATAGATCATAAGGTGAGTATTGAGAAGGGTAAGCTATCTACGACTTCTTTGTCTCAGGGACAACGTAAGCGTTTGGCGTTACTCTTAATGTATATGGAAGATAGACAGGTGCTCTTGCTGGATGAATGGGCAGCTGATCAGGATCCAGTATTTCGAGATGTTTTCTACAGAGAAATTTTACCTGAGTTGAAAGCAGCAGGAAAAACCATTATTGCTATTAGCCATGATGATCGTTATTTTGATGCCGCTGATAAAGTGTATCGATTGGATCGAGGTTGTATTAGTGCGTTTGATCTCAAAACGGACTCTTTATTTCACACTCCGATTGAAAAAACAGCAACAGCTTAAAGAAAAGTATAAAAGTCTATGAGGAAGAAAGTTATAAATGGATGCTATTGATACACTCATGAGTCGTCGCTCCTATGCGCGTGGTAACCTAGCTGCACCTGCGCCAGATAAGGAACAAATTGAAACGATACTGCAAGCGGCGATGACAGTGCCTGATCATGGAAATTTAAAACCCTGGCGATTTATCCTAGTGCAAGGGCAGGGGATTCAAGATCTGTCTATGTTGGTGAAAGAGAAATATTCAGCCAGTATGTCAAAAAAGCATCTTGACGCTTTTGTGGAGGAGATCGCCGCTGTACCCATGATGATCTTTGTGTGTTCTGACCTTACTTTAGAGCATCATGTGCCAGTGTTGGACCAACAGCTTTCAGGTGCAGCGGCTTGTGAACATATATTGTTGGCGGCTCATGCACTTGGTTTTGCTGGGATTTGGCATACTCTAGAGTCTGATGATGCATTACGCTATCTTCTCAATTTAAAAGAGAAAGATGAGGTTTTAGGCGTGCTGTCTATTGGTACACCGAAGAAAACATCTAGGGCTAAACGACAAGCCTTTTCTGACTTTACTCAAACATGGGACATTGAAAACGGGTTAACGGCTTGGAAGCGCGTTTAGACTTTCTTGTTCTTATCGTTTAATTAAGATGATGCACGCTAAAGAACTTAGAGTGCATCATGAATTTCTTTTCAAAAAACGTGTTAATTAATGGCTATTCTTCTGAGCGATTAAGGTCATTTTCTTATCAAAGAAAAATCAAAGAGAGAGCTTATTTTTAAACCAGTCTAAAAAAGACGCTTCTTGTAAATAAAAATGCCCACCTTGAAATTCAAATTGCTCAAACCGCAAATCCGAGTATCGACCCCATTCTGATAAGGTGTCGTAAGCGACTTGCGTATCATCTTGCCCACCTAATGCAATGATGGGAACTGCTAAAATAGGGCGCTCTTTATGCTCTTGATGAAACACGTAATCATCATGCAGCTTAAGGTCAGCTCGAATAATTGGCAGAAGTAAGGCTTGGAATTCAATGTTGTTTAAGAACTCTTCAGGAGTGCCACCCATCTCTTTTAATAATGCCAGTAATTGAGTGTCATTTAAGTCACTTCTGCGTTCTGTTGAGGGTTTAAAGTGAGGAGCTTTTCTGGCGGAGACCCAAAGTTTTTGGGGAAGAGGGTAGTTTCGCTTTTGTAGTTCAAGCGTGATTTCCCAGCTGATGAGTGCACCAAGGCTATGTCCAAATAGACTGAATTGAGTAATCTTAGTTTGTACGATCGTATGCGCAATATCCCTCGCTAAGGATTTTATATCTTCAGCAAAGGTTTCGGTAAATCGAGAACCTCTACCAGGGTATTCCACTGGGATTACCTGAATCTTTTGTAAATTTTTTTGCCATTCACGATACATGGCAGCAGACCCGCCTGCGCTTGGTAAACAAAATAGGGTGGGGAGGCTTCCTTGTATCTGTGTATTGATTGGAAAAACAGACGTGTGTTTTTGCATTTTACGCTATTGCTCCCTAGATCGAGACTTTTAAGTTTTGTGATTTCATCTCTTCGTTCATTGTCAAAATGAGCACTGATTTATTCACTTTATAGTTTGTAATTAACTTTTGGGGTGATTCTCCCTTGAGGCCGTATATTGTCTATATAAAAATTAACAAAGACAATAACTTAATTATTGTTGACAATAATGAACGAAATGATAATAATTCCCATTATTGTAAATTGTGAATTACATTAAAATTTTCTATAACTCTTACACATATTGAATTAAGGAATTAGTACATGAAGAGAACGGTTTTGGCTCGTTTAGTTAGTCGTGAAGTGCAACTTAAGGTGATGCGAGCATCTATTTTATCTTTGTTTACTGTTCCTTTAGCAATGGCAGAAGAGAATACAGAAGAAGTAAATGTTGAATTAACACCTATCGTGGTTCAAGGCACTAAACTTAGCCGTTATGAATTTGATGAAGCAGAATCTGCGACTGGATTTGTGACTGACATTGATGAAGTGCCTCGTACAATTCAGGTCATCCCTGAGCAGTTAATTCTTGACCAGAACTCAAAAGACCTTAATGACGTGTTATCTAACTCGGCAGCGGTTACTCGTTCTGATGGTTTTGGTGGCGCTGAAACAGAAGTGAATATTCGTGGTATTGGAAACGAATACCTGTTTTTAGACGGCAGCCCTGTTAGCTCACGTTACAATATTGATGTTGCCAATATTGAAAGTGTTGAAGTGGTTCTTGGGCCAGCGTCGATTCTGCATGGACAAGTGAGTCCAGGTGGCCTTATTAACGTAGTAACGAAAAAGCCACAGGAAGAAAGTGCTCATTCTGTACAGATGGATGTGGATGAGCATGGTAAGCAAAAACTAACAGTAGATAGTACTGGTTCTTTGTCAGATACGACTCAGTATCGCATTGTGATTAGTGGAGAAGATACGGAAACTTACCGTGAAGTAACGACAGAAGATGGTACCTTCAATACAGAGCGAAAGAGTTTGACTGTGTCTCCTTCGATTAGCTACACACCAGATGATCAAAATACCTTTACCTTACGCCTAAATCACTCGGAGCAAGAACTACCGATTGATCGTGGTACGGTAATGGTGAACGACGGAAGTGGTAATCTTTCCATCGCAGATATTCCGTATGAAAGAGCTTTGGGTACGGAATTCGATATCCGTGATAGTACAGATGATCTTATTCAGTTTGACTGGGATTATGAGCTAGATAATGGTTGGACTAATAAATTCAAAATAGGCTATTACGAAAAAGAGCTTGATGATTATCAAACTCGTGGTGTTCGAGGTTTGAGTGATGGTACATCTCTTAACACAAGTTCAAGTGTCTTAGATATTTTAGGCAGTAACACAGATATCGTTTCAAGTTCTGTGCAAAGTAATAATTTACTGCTGCGTCGTACAGACTCTAATGAGATGGAGCTGAGTGATACTTTCTTCTCTGATAGCCTAACGGGTGATTATGAGTTAGGCGGGTTAGATAATACCCTCTATATTGGCGTGAATTACCACAGTCAAAAAGAAGATGTGACTGACGGGTTGGCCCTAGTTGATATTGGAGGCGGAACTATGGCTGTTAATGCCGATATCATCGATGTCACAGATTCAGTCTCTGCTTCGAATTCCAAGCATACGACAACGGATATTAGTAATAGCGATACCACTACTGATGAATTCGGTTTGTCTATTCAGAACTTAACCTATGTGACAGATCGCTTGAATGTGCTAGCGGGTGCTCGTTACGATTATTATAAGATTGAAGGGGATGCCACTTCTTATTATACAACGAATAATGAGTTGACCTACACAGAAGTGTCTGATCCTCAGGCGGTTGATATTGATAGTTCAAATGATCATATCAGCGGTCAGTTGGGCGCTATCTATGATGTTTCAAATGACGTATCTGTTTACGCATCTTATGCAGAATCCTTTAAGCCCAACTTCCCGTCGATTACTGAGGGTGTTTATAGCGGTGACTTTGATCCTGAAACAGCGAAACAAATTGAAGTGGGCCTAAAATCTAGCATGCTTGATGACAAGTTACGTTTAAGTGTTTCTACCTATGCATTAGAACGTAAAAATGTGGCGACAGTTGATGGTGATTTAAACACGGTTCTTAATGGCGAAACAGAAACAAATGGTGTTGATGTAAGTGCTTCTATGCAGTTCCTAGAGGGCTTAAATGTACTGGCTTCTTACTCTTATATGGATGCAGAAATTATAAAATCTGATGATGGTAATGATGATGGTAATACACCATATAATATTCCTGATCATAAAATGCGTCTTTGGGGATCTTACGAAATTAAAGGTGGCGACTTAGCTGGCTTAGGTTTTGGTATGGGGTCTGAATATGTTAGCAAACGTTATGGTAATGATAGCAACACCTTTAGCCTGCCAAGCTATACGGTTTATGATGCATCAGTTTGGTACTACCTACCTCTATCTGAGGAAACACAATTACGACTAAACGCGGGTGTGAAAAACCTAACGGATGAAGTTTATTACACAGCCAGTGGTAGTAACACTTATCGAATCAGCCAAGGTGATCCTCGTACCATTTATGCGACAGCACGTATAGATTTCTAACCTTTAAAAATTAGGAAATATCGTATCAGTGCCACTTTTTAAGTGGCGCTGATTTTTTGTTTATATGAAATGGAACATTTGAATGCTGGTTATCGAGCACCTAAATGCAGGCTACAAGAATAAACAGGTTTTAAAAGACATTAATTTGACGCTATCGGAAGGTGGCTTTATTACGTTAATGGGTGCGAATGGGTGTGGGAAAACAACCTTGTTGCATTCTATCTCGGGTTTATTAAAGGTCACCAAGGGTGATGTTTTTTTGAATGAGACTAACTTGTTAACGTTGAAGCGCAAGGATGTTGCTCAAAGGCTGGCGCTCTTGCCTCAAATCGCTACGACGCCGTCTGGTTTAACTGCACGTGAATTGATTATGCAAGGACGTTTTCCTTGGCAAAATTGGTGGAAACAATGGTCAGATGCCGACGAGAAAGCAGTTAATGATGCGATCAAAGTGACCAATGTAGAGAACTATTTGGACCTACCTTTAGAGCAACTTTCAGGTGGGCAGCAACAGCGTTGTTGGATCGCCATGACGCTTGCACAAGATACGCCAGTTTTATTATTAGATGAACCTACCACCTATTTAGATGTGGCACATCAAGTTGAATTGATGAACTTGATTTCATCCCTTAAATCCAAGGGCAAAACAATCATAGCGGTATTACACGACTTGAATCAGGCCGCGACCTATTCAGATTATCTTGTCATGATGAAAGAAGGTGAAGTCTATACACAAGGAAAAGTAAAGGATGTATTTACCAAAGAGAATCTAAACTCGGTGTTCGGGCTGAACGCTAATATCATCACTGATCCTTACAATGACACGCCTATTGCGCTTCCTGTGGTGGCATCGTCTGATGCTGAGGCTTCAACAACAAACCTGAACAATAGGCAGCAAATGCATTATGCGTAGTACCGTGGAAACTCATCGTATGAGTGGCTTTCCAGTTGCTCGTGTAAGTGGTGTTGTATTGCTGCTTTTGGCTGTCGTTATCGCAGCATTTTTACATCTTAGTCTTGGCGCAAAAGATATTGATTGGATAACTATCTGGCAGGCCTTGTTCGACTATAACACTGCAGATATGGATCAGGTAATCATAAGAGAAAGCCGCCAGGCACGCCTTATTGTTTCCGTGGTTGTGGGGGCATCACTTGCCTTAGCAGGTGTCATTATGCAAGCGATCAGCAGTAACCCTTTGGCTGATCCAGGATTACTCGGAATTAACAGTGGTGCTGCATTTTTTGTTGTGGCTAGCTTGTTATTTTTACCTATGTTTGGACAAGGTTATGTGCCTGTTTTTGCATTTTTAGGTGCCGCTTTTGCTGCATTTCTTGTCATGATGCTAAGTGGTTGGGAGCAAGGATCTGAGAGACTGGTGCTAGCAGGTGTCGTCGTAACCGCATTGTTCTCTGCTATGACAGCCATTTTATTACTGATTGATCAACAGGGTCTTGAGAAAGTAAGGCATTGGCTAACTGGAGCTATTGGGGCATCTGATCTTAAAAAGCTGCATTGGGTATATCCCTATTTGATCTGTGCCATGGTGGGCTGTTTTGCCTTGGTTCGTTCTCTAAATGCGTTTCATCTGGGAGAGCGTGTCGCGGCTAGTTTAGGTGTGAATGTTTTACTGCTAAAGATAAGCGGATTAGCTTTAGTCGTCGTGCTGTCAGGTTGTGTGGTTACTGTCGCAGGTCCTATTGGCTTTGTTGGATTAGTGGTTCCGCATCTTGCAAGATTATTGGTTAGGAATAGCTATGCTTGGCTCTTTATCTATTCCTTATTGATTGGCACCTTACTGCTTATTCTTTCAGATATTGCCGCACGGTTTGCTTTGCGCCCTTACGAAATTAATACCGGTATTATCACTGCTTTTGTTGGCTCTCCCGTCTTTATTGCACTTGTATTGGGGAGAATGAAGTGAAAAAAACATTAGCTTCTTCTCGCCCAATCCACATAAAGCTGTTTCCAAATGTGAGCCTTTATGCCAGATCAAATGATGTCTTTTGGTTAGCTTTCTTTAGTTTATTATTGTTGTTTCTGCTTCTTTGGGGCGCAGCAATAGGTAGCTATCAATTAAGTATTCTAAAAAGCTGGCAGATTATTCTTGCACCTGAATTGGCACCTGAAAAATTGGTGCGCGTGGTTTGGGAGTTTCGTTTACCTCGCTTGCTGGTAGCCGCTTTATGTGGTGCTGCACTTGCGATTGCGGGTGTGATTTTGCAATCCATCACGCGCAATGCTTTGGCATCACCGAGTCTCATCGGTGTTGAGGCGGGGGCGAGCGCCACCATGTTGGTTTTTGTGGTGATTGTTCCGGGTATCATTCCAATCTTCTTGTTACCCGTCTTTGCCATGATTGGCGGTTTTATTGTTGCTTCATGTGTTTGGATATTATCGTCACTGCGTGGTTATTCTCCCATTCGACTGGTTCTAATTGGGGTTGGTATTACTTCCATGTTAAGTGCATTTTCAGAAATGCTGATTACCTATGGTGATATCGATCTAGTCGAATCTGCTTTGATGTGGTTCGGGGGGAGCTTACATCAAGCCTCTTGGTCACAAGTGAAAGTCATGTTGTTTTGGCTCTTGATAGCGGGAAGCTTAGCTTGGTTATGTTTTCGACAACTAAACCTCTTAATTCTAGGAAATAAAGTCGCCTTTTCAAGAGGGGTTGATAATCGTAAAGCCTTACCTTTCTTATTGTTTTTATGTGTCGCTTTGACATCTGCCTCTGTCGCAACAGCAGGAACGCTAACTTTTGTTGGCTTAATTGCACCTCATATAGCCCGGCGTTTCTGTGCTAACCGTCATGGTGCTTTGATTCCTTTGTCTGCCGTCATTGGTGCTTGTTTAGTGGTTTTAGGGGATTCGTTAGGAAGGAGTTTGTTTGCACCATTGCAATTGCCCGCAGGGCTTGTGTTGGTGTTAATCGGTGCTCCTTATTTTATTGTTTTGATTAGCCGTCTACGTAAAGCGTAGTCATTTTATATAGGAATAAATAATGTTTAAGAAGTTAGCGGTAGCTTGTGTTGGTTTGGTTGGACTGAGCTTACAAGCAGCAGAAGTGCAAACCTTTGAAAATCAATATGGCAAAGTGGAAGTGCCAGTCGCGCCTGAGTGTGTCGTGTCATTACATGACTTTAGTTTAACTATTCAGCTATTTGAACTGGGTGTTCAACCATGTGGCTCAGTCGCTCGAAAAAGACTATGGTCTGACCCTATTTTTAGGGGTGTCCAACACCGTTTTAATACGGAAGGTTTAACCTATGTTGGTAGTCATAAGTCACCAGACGAAGAGGCGATAGCCGTACTTGAGCCGGATTTAATTGTTGGCCTTTCTTATCAGAGTAAATTTAAAGAGAAGTTAGATCAGATAGCCCCTGTGGTTATTCTTCCAACCAAGGTTAAGACGATCAAGGAATGGGCGCGTCAGTTAGCAGAGTTGACGGGCAAATCGGCGCGTTTTGAAGATCAGCAAAAAGAATATGATTGGATTATCAGTGAATTTAAACGTCTAGTGCCTGAGCCAGAGAAAATTACAGTGACGACACTGGAGATTTATGAAGATAATTTCCAGTTAATTGGCCGCGGTGGATTAGACGAAGTGATCGCCGATATGGGCTTGGGTCGACCTCAAGGTTATTTGGATGCTAAAAAAGGCATTAATTATAGCTTAGAGCGTATTAGTGATATGGATGCGGATATCATTATAGACACTTATGAGCCTATGTTAGATAGCAGAGAGGATACAGAAGACTTTCGTAATTCGGCTCAATGGAAAAATTTATTTGCGGTTAAAAATGACCAATTTTTATATTTAAACAGAAGCCGCTATGGAGATTCAATGGGTGGACTCATCGGATCTGCTTACCTACTTCTTTCTCATGTGGCTGAGAGAGACTTTAAAAAGCAATAATCTATCCAGCCTATAGTGAGTCCTATTGCTATAGCGTTATTCATTTGCTTGAAAAGGGCATTAGAAGAGTGCATTGATATTTTGAACTCTTCTTTTGTTCTTGCTTCTTACCCTCATCTATTACTTCCTCTGTTATTTAGTTGTAGCCTATTGAAACAAATGTATTTGTCATTTCTGTCTTTAAGCTTGTTTACATCATCATCGCAGGAAGAGGCAAAACCTGCCTTCTTTGACTGCAGCATTATTGGTATAAGTGAAAGGTGTGGTTAAAGGAAACTGATTGTAAATGGTAAAGATTAGGGGGGAGGATATAAGGCTTATTACTTTGATTTGGGATTTTGCTTCAAGTCATGGCCTTATGTTTAGGCTTATCGTTTAGTGAGCGCTGTTTTATTTTCTTCATCAACACTGTAAATTGTCCAACGTTTTAGGGACGCTGTTTGTCTTGAGAAGACTTCTGCAACAACACGGCGGTTCGCTTCACGACCAAAATCAGTATCATTTGTCGTGATTGGAGCCGTTTCGCCAAAGCCTTTTGGTTCAACTCTGTTTTTAGCTATGCGGAATTTACTGGTGAGTACATCTGCAATAGCTGATGCACGTCGTTGTGATAGGGCTTGATTGCTTTTAGCAGATCCTACGTTATCTGTGTGGCCTTCAATTACAACCGCACTGGCAGGGTTCTTCCTAAGAAAGCTAGCCAGTTTTCTTAGCTCGCTATAGAATTTAGGTTTTACTTCATGCTTGCCCGTATCAAACAATACCTTTAGCTCGACAGATAAAAGCTTGGTGCTGGTTTTGCTGCAGCCATAGTTGTCTACCTTAGCGCCATATATTGTATTGTTACATCTGTCTCTTATATCGATGACACCATCTTTATCCGTATCTGCAAGGCGTGAACGCACCTTGTCTCCATATAAGGAGCCGGCATTTATCTGTGAACAGATAAGTAACGTCAGAATGAATAGAAGATGTTTTTTCATAATGCCTCGACAGTGAGTCCTAATAAAAATTTCCACAATAACTATTTAATAATAATAAAGTATTGCTAGAAAAAGTTTTATACAAAAAATGTAGCAAATTTCAATGGTTTGCAGAACTTTGTGTAATTTGTGTTAAAAAAGCGTGGTTTGTAATTTTGATTGGATAGGAATGTTATTGAATGTAGCTTTTGATCTAATTTGTAATCGTTATTTTGAGGACTGAAATCCTTTTAAGTTATAAGTAAAATAGCAAAAACGGATGTCTTCGACTTTTGCTATTCTCAATTTTTCGTTTCTTGAATGTCAGATTACCAAGAGCCTGTGTTCTCCATTGATTGCCAAGGCTCAGCTGGTGCTAAATATTCACCTTCTTGCAATAGTTCAATAGATATACCATTAGGATCTTTAACAAAGGCCATATGACCGTCTCTTGGAGGGCGTAAGATGGTAATGCCCATATTACTTAGGGTGTCGCACGTTTTATAAATATCAGACACGCTAAACGCAAGGTGGCCAAAGTTGTCCCCATTAGAATAGCTTCTATCATCCCAGTTATGGGTGAGCTCAACCTCGGGTGCGCCTTCTTCTGTTGCATAATATATCAAAGAAAATTGACCAGATTCGCTATCAAATTGACGCGTTTTAATAAGACCCAAGCCTTTGGTATAAAATTCATGGCTGGCTTCTGGTTGAGATGTTCTAATCATGGCGTGAAGATATTTTATGCTCATTTACGATAGATCCTTGTGTTACGCGTGTTAAAATTCACTTGGTTCCAGTGAAAGACTGTTTTAGCTTTCTTCCCAATACCAGCGTATAGGGTCGCCAAAATCATCATAAACAATGACTTTCTTACGACGCTTAATCGCTGGTGCTTGTGTATTTGATCCCGTTTTTCTTTTTTGCATTTCCGCAACAACATGGTTCAAAGGCGTCCTTTCTTGTCTAGGCTCACCAAAACCAATGTGGCTAGTGTTATATTTGCCGTCAACAAGCCCAGACTCACCCATGTCTGCTTGCTGTATTTCCCCTTTAGACTTTAAGAATGCCTCAATTTGATCGGCAATTTCTTGTCTGGTTTCCTTTTTCGTCGGTTTGGGTTTTACCATAATAAAGGGACTTGCTCCGCAAAACGTTTTAAATTAAAGCGATTGTCTAACTGATTGCCTAACTAGCTGATTAATTACAAACAGTTTTATTTATTTAACTAGATAGATTGGCATGAATGCAGCAAAATACAAGGCTAATAAAACAGAATACTTTAAGAGGCTAATAGTGTCTATTTCGAACCTCATTGTTCATGAAATACAAAAAAACAGTTCCAATGATAAAGCACTCCTGATTGCACGTCCTGAAGAAATGGCTGTTGATGATCAAGCCTTGGCATTATCACAAAAAATTAATGATTTATTTAATCGTTCTGGCATGAATACTGGCCGATTCAGTAATCCAGATGGAAGTGATGAAGGGTCTCAATTACCGGGTTTAATTAAGCAGCATTTTGATGGGGTAGGTTTTAGTGACTTTGTCGGATTTTCCAAAGCTTGCGCGGCCGAATATGTTAGACACTTAGAGCCTGTTGAAGATGTGGAAGGTGGACTTTTATGGTTCCATCATTATCAAGTTCAAGATACTAGTTTTTTATTAATTGTTTTATTGAAGCGAAAACAAGGTGTCGTACTTAATTCTGATTTGAGTCTTGAGCAAATTAACCAAATTGAAATGGATAAGTTGCATATGGCTTTGCGCATTAATCTATCTGCTTGGAAAGCGGAAGACGAGGCGCGTTATATCGCTTTTCGATTTGGTCGCGCACCACGCCATGAAAGTGATTACTTTACTGCCTTCATCGGGTGTAACGAACCTGCAGCTGCCGCTAAAGAAACCCGTAAGCTAGTAGATTTAACCTCTGCTTTCTGCCAAGAGATGAATGTACCACAAAAAGCTGCTGTGGAATTAAAGCGAGTAGTGGCTGATCGTTGCCTTGAAAAAGTCGAAGATAAAGAGCCGATTGAACTTAAAGACATCGCTGCCGAAATAGAAACTCAGTTCTCGGCTGATCAAGCGAGTAAGTTTTTGGATCTTGCTGCTTCAGAAAGCTTTAATCTTGAAAAAGAAATCTTTATTGAAAAGGCTGGCTTGAAAAAACTAACACGTTATTCTGGTAGCAATAAGACGCTAACGTTAAGTTTTGATAGTGATTTATTAGGGGAAAGCATTTCATTTAATGAAGCCACTCAATCATTAACGATTAATGACTTGCCGAGAAGCTTACTAAAGCAATTACAAAAGGATTTAGCTAAGTAACCGCAATTTAACTAAGTAAAAATTTTGCGAGACAGCCCAATCTCATCTAGTTGATGTTTTAGCTCTATCATGGACTCAAAGCATCGACTAGCACCTGCCTTTAATTGCTCACTTTCATTCATTTGTTCGCTATAGGCAAATACTGTCATTCCAGCTGCAACGCCAGCTCTGATACCTGCAATTGAATCTTCAATGACTAAGCATTCTTTTACTTGTACCCCTAAGTTTTTTGAGGCGAGTAAGTATAGGTCTGGTGAAGGTTTAGGCTGTTCAACATCTTCAACACAGAACCTTTGAGTAAAAATTTGGCCAAGTTCAAGTTTTGCTAACTTAAACTCCATATCTGATCGGTGGGCATTGGTTGCCATAGCAAAAGGGCAGTTTAGATTATGAAGTATCTCAGGAATGCCTGGAATGCATTCGAGGTGTCTTTCCATTTCGGCTTGATAAGCGGCCTTTAGTTCAGACTTAAAGTTTTCAGGTAATGAATAACCAAGAATATTAGCGACAGTTTCTAAGTTCTTCTCTGTTGTATAGCCAGTAAATAGTGTTTGAATATCCTGTTCAGTTAGAGAGTGTCCTAATGCCGCGAGTTTTGCCTTAAAAATATTATTAGAGATAGTCTCTGTATCAACGATGACACCGTCACAATCAAAAATAATGGCTTTAAATGACATCTTCCACTTCCTTAATAAGTGAAGGTTAAGCTTAGACTTTATATTATCACTTTGACATAAAGTCTAGTTTGTTGATTTTGTTAATTAATTCAATTTTTGAGTCTAAATCGACAGGGTTTTGCATGGTCAAGTCGCTTAATTTTTCGGGGCTTGTGATCATGTTTTTGATTTTAACTATGTACTCTTTTAAGGTTGCAAGAAGCGTGAATGTGTTTGAGTCATAAATTTCTGTGCTTGATATGTTGTTCATTTTGTTTCTCTGTAAATGGAGTTAATGTCTATTTGGGAGATTATAAAGAGTGGATTTTATTTCAACAAACGATGCTTTTTCAGCAAGTAGGTGAATTAAATTCATCTATCTACTTCTAGGTGATGCTTGATAAAAGGCGTGTATGCTTATGTTAAAATTTACCTATTTGCTGTATCTTATAGCCAATAAATTGTGTGATTCGAATTGCTTAAAATTCGCCCTCTAAATTGTTAGGAAACCAAATTCTAAATGCCTTACCAACCGCTTGATGGCTTTGCTAAAGCCTGGATATTCAAACGTTCAGACCCTTTTATTCAACCTGAAGATCTTGCTCATATAAAACCTTTCTCTGAACTTAGGGCTAATCAAGTATGGCGAGACTATATTAGTCAAGAGCGCACTCATCCTGATCATCTTAACCAAAAGGATTGGTCTCAAGATCCTGAAGCCATTGGCCTTAATTTAGATTGGCAAACCCGTTGGGAGTCTGACGATGAGCCTCTGCCTGATGAGGTGTTGGCGCATTTAGAAAACTGGCAAGACGACAATATTATTTACTTCTGCTATCACCAAGATGATGTGATTGAAACAAGCTATGGCGTATTTAAGCGTAGTTGGAAGAATTTTCTTTTCTTTGATAATGGCCCACTTCTGTTAGGGAAAAAGAAGAAGCAGGCGGTTCAATTTTTTAGTGATGGTACCTGTACCTTATTATCAAAAAAGTCTTAAGTATTAGCTTTCACCTGTCCAGACCTTTTACGACTCATCAAGCAATGCTGATTAAAAGTCGCATTGTATTGCATGAGTTGGCTGGCTTTTTCGTGATAACCAAGGGCATTCAGCGCCATGGCCGTCACTTCAGCCGTCGCAAACTGCATGTCATGTTTGGCATGACGCACTAAGAAGGCTTTTTGCTTTTCCACATTAATATTGAAGCAAGGGTAATTTCTTAACCATTTGCTTAAGTGAAACATCTTACTCGCCTGCTTCCAGGTCGCATCAAATAAAATGAGGGTCGTCTTTTTAGTGCTAGACGGGCTTGTCTCAGAGTTAACTTCAAATGACGTATTCTTTTTCTCCACATCAGGAAAGAGTAAAACTATCTCTCTATCTTCCTCATTTAAAAGATCAAGTAACTTAGACTCTGGGTCTTTGCGCGACCACAAAAAAGCATGAGTTTGTTTTGGAAATAGGTCTGCAATCAAGCGACCGCTGTTTGTTGGCTTATGGATCTCATCTCTATGGTACAAGAGCACAATTTCAATCGGTAAATTTGTCTCAACTCTTGCATCACAAAAGCAGGCGTCATGAGCCATAAGGCAAGAAGGGCAGCGGGTTAAGTTTGCGCCCCTTGCAACAAATGGACGGGTTGAAATAGATTGGCAGTACTGCCTTAAATGATCAACCTGATGCAAGTTAAATCGTATTCTAGAGTCTGTCATGGAAAATTAGGAGCCAAGAAAACCGGCTATTATGAGGTAAGTTTATTTTAAGTCCAGCTCTCTTAATTTTTTATAAAGCGTATTGCGACTAATATTAAGTGCTTTTGCTGTTCTAGAAACGTTTCTATCATTTGCTTCAAATACAGCTAGCCAGTTATCTTGCTTTTCTGGTGGGGCGTAATCGATATTATCTTCAACTTGGCGTTGCTCTTCTTCTACTTCCAAAATAAAGTCATCAGGTAGATCCATCAGTTGAATGCTTTGGCCATCAGACATGATTTCAGCTATTTGAAGTACGCTAACAAGTTGTCGAATATTGCCAGGCCAAGAATAGCTCCCAAATAACTTAGTCACACTAGCCGATAATAATGGCGGAATATTTGCCTCTGAATAATGGTTAAGCACCTGTTGGAAAAGCAGTTGCTTGTCTTCCCGCTCTCTTAGTGCAGGTAAAGAAATATTCAGACCAGATACTCGGTAAAATAAATCTTGTCTAAATTCACCAATGGCAACACTTTGCTTTAAGCTCTTATGAGTAGCTGAGATTAGACGAACATCGACCGAATAGTTTTCTGTACTACCCAATGGTGTGACTTGCCTTTCTTGTAAGACTCTTAAAAGCCTTGCTTGTACATTATGAGGCATGTCGCCAAGCTCATCTAAAAAGAGTGTTCCTTTATGGGCTTTACGAATGAGACCAATCGACCCTTTATTGTTAGCACCGGTAAAAGCCCCTTTTTCATAGCCAAATAATTCTGATTCAACCAGATCTGCGGGAATCGCGGCACAGTTTAATGCCACTAATGGCATTTTTGCACGACTACTGGAGTTATGTAGCGCTTTAACAAAAACTTCCTTACCGACACCTGTTTCACCGTGTATCAGAATAGGAATGTCTTTCTCAATGACACGACTGGCCTGATCAATAGCGCGTTTAAGTTTAGAGTCACCAAGGTTTATGCTTTCTAAAGTAAACGCTTGCGGAACAGGTTTGAGCTGCTTTCTAAAATCTAATTCACGGGGTTTGGGCATATTAGGGCGCTTTAACATGCCATAGATACGGAACTTATTACAGGCTACTAGATCAAGTGGTAACTCTTCTGGGTGGTTTTTCAGCTCTCTTAAACTAATGTTCAAAATACTTTCAATATTAAGTAGAGCCAAATCTTGCGCTAATAAAAGTTCAGCACGACGATTGGCTGAAATAATCGAGCCTTCTTCATTGAATACAATTAACCCTGACCATTGGCTATCAAGAATATCTAAGTTGGTATTAAAGGTAAGGGTAAAGGCTTCGTCTTTAAACATAGAAATGATTAATCGATTCTCAACCGACTGCGTCATCATTTTAACCATGCCAAGAGTATGAGCCTGAGGTAAATAAGCGTCACTTGAAACATCAATAACGCCAACTAATTCTCTGTTTACATCATAGATAGGCGCCGCTGAACCCACCATAAAGCGATTAGCTTTTAAGAAATGTTCATCCCTTTCTATTTGTACTGGCTGGCCTGTTGCTAAAGCTGTCCCTATAGCATTGGTTCCTAATGATCTTTCTTGCCAAGCAACGCCCTGTTCAAACATGGCTTTGCGCTCGGAATTCATAAAACGCTGGTCACCCCAAGAGTCGAGGACTCGACCAGAGTGATCCGCCAACATGATTAGGCATTCAGTATTGGACAAAATGTGTTCATAGTAGGGTAACACTTCAGTGTGCGTGGTATGAACAAGGAAGTTATTGGCTTCAACAATATCTGATATAACGTCAGCTTGAGGACGATTGATATTGATTTCACTGCTGTGAGTTAAACCATATTTTCGACACCTATCCCAAGAGTTATCAATGATTTCCTGGTGTGAATCGGTTTTTTCAGTGGCCATTTTCATCTGCCTTAAGCGTTGATAGCAGTTTTTATTATCATTCTACTAAATCTATTTACAGAATCAGTTTGAACAGTGTCTCTCTTGTTACTGTTCAGTGTCAACTGTTCAAAATTGAACAATTATACAAAAAATGAACACTTTTTAAGACTTCTTTACACGTGCATTTGTTCGCTTTTTGTTACTCTTATTCGAATTTATGATTGATTTATTGCTAATTTTTAGAGGGTTAGGTAGTTTTGCTGAGCGAGTTTGTCGGTGAAGCTCGCAGAATTGCTCGTGTTAATGCGGGTTAGCGACAATACTTAATTAAATAGAGATCAATTCAGTTAGTGCGTTTTAAATAAACCTATGTTTCAAAAGGGCTTTGTAAAGGAACAAAGATCGAATGGCAGAAATTGAATTAAAAAATATTGCTCACAGTTATCAGTCTTCTCAATTTAAAGACTCTAACATTGAAGATTTTGTTATTCATTCCATGGATCATGTTTGGGAGCATGGTGGTGCCTACGCTTTATTAGGGCCATCTGGCTGTGGTAAATCCACTTTGCTTAATATCATTTCTGGTTTGTTACAGCCTTCACAAGGTGAGGTGCTTTTTAATCAAGAATCTGTCAATCAGGTTCCGCCAGAATCGAGAAACATCGCTCAAGTTTTTCAGTTTCCAGTGGTCTATGACACCATGTCTGTTTTTGATAATTTAGCTTTTCCTCTTCGTAATGCTGGGTTACACGAATCTAAAGTGAGATCTAAGGTTAATGAAATTGCTGAATTACTAGAGTTACATGGTGTTTTAAATAAAAGAGCCAAAAAACTCACTGCAGATGAAAAACAAAAGGTTTCGATGGGGAGGGGATTAGTTCGTGATGATGTTTCGGCGATTTTATTTGATGAACCATTAACCGTGATTGACCCTGCTTTAAAGTGGAAATTACGTCGAAAATTAAAGCAAATTCATGGCAAATTTAATATCACTATGATTTATGTGACCCATGATCAGTTAGAGGCATCTACTTTTGCTGATAAAATTGCTGTCATGTATGAAGGTAAAATAGTGCAGTTTGGTACACCTAAAGCCCTGTTTGAAGACCCTGCTCATACTTTTGTCGGTCACTTTATAGGTAGCCCTGGGATGAACATCTTTCCTGCAAAGTTAAATTCAATGGGGGTCTCTATTGGTAATTGCCATTTAGCATTAGAAAATAACGTAATTACTCAGCTAAAAGATAAGCCATATAACTCATTAAAAGTCGGGATTAGGCCTGAGTTTGTCCATGTTTGGGATAAACCTTATGATGATGCCTTATTATGTGATGTTGAACGATGTGATAATATGGGGACCTACAAATTGTTGCATCTACGTATCGCAGGATTTGCCTTCATCGCAAGGTTAAGAGAAGAGCAAAGCGTGCCTAAAATACAAGCTTATGTTAGCTTTCCCCAGCAATGGCTAAGACTTTATCTAGATGACTACCTATTATGAGTGATATTAGTAAAACACATATTAATATAAAGTAATTGCTAAGTTTGTGGCACAATTCTGTAAGTAAAACGACCAGTAAAAGATAATTATGCAAATAAAAAGGAATCAATCTTGAATCGCTTTCCCACCTCTATTTTCTCTCCTCTCTCCACGCTATTGTGTTTTTAAAGAAGAATAATTGAGTTTTATATGCAACGTTTCATTCCTATTACATTATACGGATTAATTGTTTTGGCCGGGTCTATGGCCTTTGTTTCAATCGCTGGCGTTCGGGTTGGACTATTAGAACCTGTCGTTGGTTTTATACTGATTAAGAAAACTGTTCTAGCTGCTATCTTCCTTTTCTTTTTTTCTATTTTTGCTTATTGGAAATGCCGCGAAATTTGCAATAATGAAAAACGCTGTTTTATCGCAGCTTGCATTCTTTTCTCAGGGCTATATTCAACTGCTTGGCTTTCCTTTTATGTCCCTAAAATGGATTTGCCTTTAATCAACGATATAACAACAGATACTCAAACTCCTCCTGCCTTTATCACCATGAGTAGCTTTAGGCACGCAGGGGATAATGATATTAGCTATCCAAAAACGTTCGCTAAAATCCAAAAGGCTTCTTATCCTGAAGTTCAACCTGTTATTACCGACAAATCCTCTAGCTTAGTTTTTCGTAAAGTCGTTGATCTTGTAAGGCAACAAGGTTGGCAGGTGGTATCTTTGTATCCCACTGCAGGTGTTATAGAAGCAACGGCTACGACACCTGTTTTTTGGTTTATGGATGATGTCGTGGTAAGGGTTAGGTCAGTCGATGGTCAAACGCGTGTAGATATGCGCTCTTCCTCAAGGATTGGTAATCATGATTTTGGTAAAAACGCTTATCGTATAGAAGGGTTTATGTCTGAGTTGGTGCTAAGTTTAGAAACACTGAACGAATCATAAGCTAGGGACGCTGTAAATAAGTCTTCCCGCCTCAGTGTGTCGATAGTAGCGCCTAGGTTTATGGCGAAGGGCGCAACATGACACCTTGATTGATACGTTTTTCCACGACTCTGAAAAGAGCAAACGGCAAATAGGTGACTTGATCGCAGGTCACCTAGTAGTTATTGATAATCCCTTAACAATAACATCAAAAAAAGTACCTAAAAAAGCACCTAAGCAATCACTGTTAACTAAAAGCTGGCTTATCAAACTTAGCGCTTCACCCTTTTCACACCTTCTTTAATCCTTCTTAGCATTTATATTTTTAAGATTTTTCATACTATTTTTTAGTTTTTTTAAATTGAAATGATGACTCATAGAGCTAACTAAAAGCACCTAGTATTTCTACTTATAAAGGGGTGAAAAAGTTGAGTGGCAGTTAATTCCTCATGTTTTTTTCATAAAACCTATCACGCAATAAAAACGAATAATAACAATGTTTTAGTTAATCACTCTGCGGTGTTTACTGACCTAACTTCTTCAATCTACTTATAAAACATTAGATCTATCTAATGTCTTGGCCCGTGCTAAAAAATCATTATCTCTCTTTTTATGCAAATAATGACTAGATTTTATGTACCAAAAAAATTGGCTTGCATGAGTATACACAACTGTATACAGTTGTGTATACCAATTGACGTAGATCATATTAATACAATAAAAAAAGAGAGAACCTATGAAAAATTTAATGAAAGTCATTTCTGTATCTAGTTGCTTGTGCTTTTCAGGTGTTGCTTTAGCGGAGACAATTGAATGGACATCTGGGCAGTTAGGTGGCGGTTGGTACAGCATGTCGTCCGGATTGGCGAACATTATTAAAAAGGATAACCCAGACTTTAATATCAAGGTTGTACCTGGTGGTGGTACTGCCAATCCAACTAAGGTAAACCGTGGTCGTAGTCAGCTAGGTTGGGGGCTTGATACCTTCACCTTCCAAGCTCATACAGGCACAGTGCTTTTTGATGGCAAAAAACATGATGACCTTCGTACCATCGGCATGAGCTTTTCTGATGTATATACTCACTTCATTCGTGCTGAAGATGCGAAATACACCACTATCGAAGAAGTGTTAACTGGCAAGGACGTTAAAATTGGCGTGATTCAGCGCGGTTCATCAGGCGAGCAAGCATTTCGTTGGATTCTAGAAGCTAATAATACTGACTATGACACACTGCGTAAAAAACAAGGTTTTAAAATTAACCATGGTAGCTTCTCAGAACTAAGCTCACAGTTTAAAGACGGACAGGTTGATTATGTATTCGGTAACTTAGGACTACCTGGCTCTGTTGTAATTGAAATGAACCAATCAAGACCAGTTGGCTTTGTTAACTTTGGGGTAGAGCAGCTGTCTAAGCTCTATTCTAACTACGGCTTCCTAGATGCTCGTATCCCTGCTAATACTTACTCAAATGTTGCTCAAGATGCTAGCACAATTAAAATGTCTACTACCTTGATGGTAAGTAGCAAGGTCTCAGACGATACTGTTTATAAGATCACTAAATCGATTTGTGAAGATCAGAATGCACTTTCGACCATCCATAACAGCATGTCCGTATTTGATTGTAAAACCGCAATGCAAAGCGCACCAGCGCCAATTCATCCAGGCGCTGCTAAATATTATTCAGAACAAGGTTATATGTAAGTTGTAAGTAATTCTTCCTAGGTAGTTTTGGCTGCCTAGGGAGATGTTTTCTGAATAATAAGAGGCAATACAATGATTTCATTAGATGCATCATCTCCATTGAAACAACGCTTATTGATGCAGTTTGTATTTATTTGGGCGTTTATCGGTGCGGCTTTTCACCTATATAGCGCTTTTATTGGCTACCTTGAGCCAAGAACGCAAAGATCCATTCATTTATTTTTGATGGTATCTCTCATCTTTTTACTTTTCCCCGGAAAAAGAGGGACCAACACAGATAATTTTTGTCCCACTTGGTCAAACATTTTAGTATTTTTGGTTGCCCTTCTACCCTTTGCTTATTCTTGGATGGAAGCGGATCGAATCAATTTCCGTCTTGAAGGCGTTGATGACACACTACCGATTGAAATGGTAATGGGCACCATCGCAACCTTAGTGATACTTGAAGGTATACGCCGAGCGGTTTCACCTGTATTAGCAGGTCTAGTAACTGTCTGTATTGTCTATTTGTTTGTCACAGATTATATGCCAGGCGTATTCCACTATAGGCCTCTTGGCTATGGCGAAATTATTGAGACTTTATACCTAGCCACAGGCCAGGGGATATTTGGCTCAATTACAGGTATTGCTGCCACCATGGTTGCTATCTTCATCGCTTTTGGTGCTTTTATGGAAAGCAGTGGTGTTGGCCGTCTCTTTACCAATGGCGGAGAGATGCTAGCGGGGCGTTATTCAGGAGGGCCTGCGAAAGTATCGGTTGTTACTTCTGCATTTTTTGGCACCATGAGTGGCTCGGCCTCGTCTAATGTGTTTACAACTGGTTCATTCACTATTCCCATGATGAAGCGGATAGGGTATCGCCCTCAAGTGGCTTCTGGTATTGAGACAGCGGCCAGTGTGGGTGGACAAAGTGCACCACCAATAATGGGAGCAGGTGCCTTTATAATGTCTGAAATGACGAATACGCCTTATTCAGACATTATTGTTGCTGCTGTTTTAGGCTCTTTTTGTTTTTTTTCTTTGGTATTTATCTCTGTGCATTTAGAGGCGAAGAAAAACAACTTAAAAGGCATGAGCGCTGAAGAGTTACCAAAACTTAAAGATATTCTAAAAGACATTCACCTTTTAGTGCCAATCGTTGTGTTGGTTGTCTTGCTCATGATGCATTACTCGCCTCATACCGCTGCGCTTTACTCAATTGTTTCTACCTTAGTCATAACCTTTTTCAGAAAAAATACACGTTTTTCAGTAAAGGCTTTGTTTAATACCTTGTATAAAGCAGGTGCTAATACTGCACCTATCGCTATTGCCTGCGCGGGTGCTGGCATTATTGTCGCTGTGTTAACCAAAACAGGGCTGGTTGTTTCTATCGGTAGCATTATTGCAGATGTTTCTGGCGGCAATCTTTGGATGGCAGCATTTATTTTGATGTTTGTTGTCTTGATTATGGGGATGGGTGTGCCAACGACCGCAGCTTATGTCATTACTGCAGCAGTAGGTACACCTATGCTGATTAATGACTTTGGAGTACCTATTTTAGCTGCACACATGTTTGTCTTTTATTTTGCAATTTTGGCAGATGCGACACCGCCAGTATCTATTGCCTCTTATGCAGCAGCGTCAATCGCGAGGTGTAACCCATTAGAGACAGGGTTACAGGCTTCAAGAATGGCAATAGCTGGGTATTTCGTCGGCTTAAGTTATTTATTTGTACCCGAAATGCGAATGGAAGGAGAGTGGCAGAACATTATTGGTCACTTGATCGCCATTATTGGTGGACTCACTATGGTCGCAGGAGCAATAGCTGGATACCTAGGTGCTCACTTGCATCTGTCTCTGCGTATTATTCTGCCATTTGTCGGAGCTTATCTCGCGCTCAACTCATCGCTCGAACTTTCGATTCGTGTGATCTGTGTTGTCGCTATTTTATCCAGCCTGATTTTGGCGCCAAAACTGATGGCTAAGAAGAAATTAAACCTAGATAGCTAACCCTAATAGTAAAACGAACTCACGCCTAGATTGATCAGCCAACTGGCTGATCAAGGACTCAGCTTAAATTAGCTGGGATGGCTGTCTGCGCTCTAAAAAAGCTAAAAGACAAAATAAAAAATAATAAATTGATTGAATTAGATTACTGGAGCAATTCATGAAAACGAATGAAGTGGATTTACATAAAGCGTCAGAAAGTGTCATTAACCAAGAAGAAACCATTAAGAATACGGAATATGGTGTGGTTAAAAGTATTTCGAAAAATGATATTCCCGTAATAGATATATCTGACTTTTTATCAGGTGAAGGTATCGAAGACGTTGCCGCTCAAATATTAGATGCAGTGACACAAAAAGGTTTTTTCTATGTCTCTAATCACGGTATTCCACAAGACATTATTGATACTGCCTCAAAAGGAATGCGTGAATTTTTCGATAAACCAGCAGCCCTTAAAAATGAAGCCCCCGTCAATACCAGTCAACGTGGTTGGTTAGGGCCAGGTATGGCAACACTTAAAGGGGCTAAAACCCATGATCTGAAAGAGATCTTTTTCTGGGGGCCTGAAAGCTGGACAGAAGCGCTTAATAAAAAGCGAAAAGAATTACCGCTCATTGCTGATAATATCTGGCCGGATAAGGAATCCCCTGAATTAAAAGAAACATTACTGCCATATTATGATCATGCCTGTAATGTCGGTCATAAAATCTTATCAGCCATTAGTCTTGCGTTGGGTTTAGAAGATGATTTCTTCCTAAAACGTTATCAAACGCCGATGGCAAGAGGACAGCTTGTTTATTATCCAGTGTCGACAGCTCAAGATGAAAAAGAAGAAAGGTATGGCTCTGCGCCACATACAGATTATGGCGTATTAACGCTTTTGTTACAGGATATGAATGGCGGTTTAGAAGTTTTAAACAAAGATAACGAATGGGTAACCGCAGTCCCAATTCCAGGGACTCTAGTGTGTAATGTAGGTGACCTTTTACACCGTTGGTCTAATGATAGGTTTAGCTCCAACCTTCATAGGGTTATTAATAAATCAGGTAATGAGCGTCACTCAATTGCTATTTTCTTTGATCCAACTCCCGATACCGTTATCGACCCCAAAGACATGGGGTTAGGTGAAAATGATGTTGTGAAATACGCGCCGATTATTTCCTCCGATTATGTAAATGAGCAAAACAAGAAATCATTTGCTCAGTATAAAGATATGTAATTTGCACCCTTTCGGAGTGGTCGAGAGACCACTTCGCTTTTTAATTTTTCGGAGCTGACATGCAAAATAATCAAAACATAGCACAAGACGATGTGAAAATTTTAGTGATAGGGTGCGGTAAAATGGGTTCCGCGATTGTTAACGGTTGGATTAAAAGTGGGATTGAAGGCAAACAGATTTATATTGTGGACTTTAACGCGTCTTTGCTTGAAGACTTGCAAAAAAACCATGGTGTAAACTTATTTACGGGTTCTGATGAATTGCCAGAAATGACTTATGACTATGTCATGGTCGCGCTTAAACCTCAGCAAATAGCGGCAACACTTTCCAGCTACGATGCTTGGATTGATAATAAAACCCAATTGATTTCAGTTGCCGCAGGTATCACTTGTGGTGCATTGCATAAATTGCTACCCAGATTAGCCAATGTCATTCGTATTATGCCGAACACGCCTTGTCTTATTCAAAAAGGTGTATCTGTAGGCTATACAAGTTCTGTTATGAATTCATCAAGCAAAGCTTTTTGTCAGTCTTTATTCTCGCCTTTAGGCTTCTTCTCTTGGGTAGAAAGTGAAGCGCTTATCGATGATGTGACAGGCGTGAGTGGAAGTGGTCCTGCGTACTTATTTCAATTTGTTGAAAGCTTTGTTAAAGCGGCTGAAAATACTGAACTCCCTGCTGAACTTGCAAAAGAACTCGCTATCAGCACGGTTTTAGGTGCGGCATACTTGTTAGAATCACAAGATAAAGAGCCTGCTCAGTTGCGTAAAGATGTCACCAGCCCTAAAGGAACAACAGAGGCGGGTTTGAAGGTCTTAATACAGGATAGTGCGCTTGATAACTTAATGAATGATGTCGTACAAGCAACAAAAAAACGCAGTGAAGAATTAGCAAAACTTATCTAACAAAGATGGGGTTTAGTATCTTCTGTATGTTTAAAAATATAGGTGTCATAATGCAGCTTAATAGCCAATGCTTTACCCCTAAGAATTGAATGAGAATAAAATGGAAGCTAGTCAATTGACTTCAAAATCAGATGTTTACAATGTGATTCGTAATATGGCGATCTCTTATGATTTTAAGCCTGGAGAACGTATCAATGAAGTGCAATTGGCTAAGCAACTGGGGGTGAGTCGAACGCCTTTGCGTGAAGCCATGCAAAAGTTGGTGTCAGAAAAATTACTAAGATGGGAAAGGAACAAAGGTTTCTTTTGCCACATGTTAAACGAAAAAGAAGTGTTTAACTTATTTGAATTTAGAAAAATTATTGAAGAACAAGCCGCTTACTTATCAGTGAAACGCGCAACGGATGAAGAATTATTAGCCGTGAAAAAAATTGCGCTTGAATATTCTAATATTTCAGATGATGTTCGCAAAGAGAAGCTCATTGCAATGGATCAACAGATTCATGAAAGTATGGTCGCGTTATCAGGTAATCAAGAATTACTTTCGACCTTGCGCCAAATTAATCAGCGTATCTACTTTATCCGTTGGGTTAATCTTGCCAATCGTCCAACGGATAATCATACAGATCATTTGGACTACATTGATGCCTTGTTAGAAAGGAATACCGAGAAGGCGGTGGCGATCATTTCTAAACATATTGACCGTCGACAAGAGCAAATTGCCGAATTTATTAGAGAAGGCTATGGCATGATTTACACGGATAATCGTCCAAAAATAGTCGAAATTAGCGATATCACTTTTTAGAGACGTAAAAAACGACGCTTTCCATCTTTATCTGCTAAAAAGCTTTTTTGTCATGCCAGCGAATTATGGCTTTTATCAGCAAATACTTTAAAATAATGGGCATTATTTTCTCTTTTAGGTTGTGTTATGTCAGCGAAGACAAAAATGCTCAATTCTCGCCAGCAGCAAAAAGCGAATACGCGATCAAAGCTTAAGCAAGTCGCGAAGGCATCATTTTTAAAACAAGGAATAGAAGCGACTAATACCCGTGCGATCAGTGCTCAGGCAGAGGTTGCTGTGGGAACGTTCTTTGCTCACTTTCCTGATAAAATGACCTTAATTAAAGAAATTTTCTTTGATGAGATGGATGCCTCGTTACATCAATCTGCCAATGAGTTAAGCACCTCGCCTAAGCCTCATCCTTGTGACTTTTTATATCATTATTCGCAAAACTTATTTGATTTCTATCTTGAGTACCGCGAGTTCACCTTGCTCGTTTTAGGGCAAAGCTTATTACAAAAAGGTTTTTTTCAAACCCAATTGCAGGTGCTGACACAAGCTGTGATGCAAAGGTTTGATGAGGTTGGCGTTGATGAGAGCTCATCACGTATTTTTGCCGAGAATATGGTGGCAAACTTTCAACAGGTTTTATTGGATATGCTGGCAAGTCAAGCAGAGACTAAAAATGCTTGGCTCACCCGTTTATTACAGCTTAACAGACCATTTGAACATATGTATCAAACGGCCGAAGAGCGTTTTAAAGGTTGAGTTAAATAGCTGCGTTAGATAGGCACTAACGCTAAGCCTTCTCATTATGGGATAACTGGTTTGCTTTACGATAAGCCCCTTGATAATCAAAGAGCTTTTGAGTCACTTTCCAATAATGTTGAGATTTTCGAGCGATGACAAAATCAGGGTGAGGCAAATAAGGTAAAAAAGGCGTAATTTCCTTGGCCTGACTAATCGTAACTTGAGTGATGCCAGAGGCGATACGTTTGACAAACTCTTGTTGAAAGGCTTTTCTTCTGGCTGCATTATTGAGCTTAAAGTTTTCAGTCAGTTCATTGCCATCTTCATCGAAGTAGCGCACAAATACGGTATTTTCTTTTTCATTTAATTCAACTTTAATACCTGCACAGCGGATGACTTTCGCATCTTTTAGATTTAATGCTTTTTTAAGTAGCTCATCAGGGTCAATAATATCCTTGTGGCAGGTCTGACAAACTCTCGCGGCAATGTCATTTTCACCGTCACAATGTGGGCAGCTTTTAAATTTAAAGCGGTAGTCGCAAGCTTCTTCACCATCTGGAGTTTCAGCTAGTCCATGGCAACGACGGCCATAATGTTCAATAAGTTGACCTTCTTCGTCTGTTTTACCCCAAAACGTATTTTGAAAGCCACATTGAGGGCATTCTACCATCACAGCTTCACTGTTTTTATTTGGTTTTTTTTCGCCAACTTCTGGGGTAAATAGATCATAGCCATTACCCGCATAATCCAGAATTAAGCAGCTCTCTTTACCTTCATCTAAACGTAGGCCACGGCCCACAATTTGTTGATAAAGACTAATGGATTGAGTGGGTCTTAACACCGCTATCATGTCCACATGAGGGGCATCAAACCCAGTGGTTAATACAGATACATTAACCAAGAAACGATACCGCTTTTGCTTAAAATCTTGGATGATCTGATCTCTGTCACCATGGCTGGTGGCTCCCGTAATTAACGCGGCTGATTCAGCTGCCAGATAACCCATTATCTCATTCGCATGTTTAACGGTAGCGGCAAAGATCATCACGCCAGTTCTCTCTTTTGCCAGCTCAATCACTTGCTCTAAAATGGCTTGAGTTACTCGCGGGTACTGGCCAATTAAATGATTGAGATCTTTTTCACTGGCATTGCCAAAAGCATTGGTTTCAAGTGCACTAAAATCGTAATTTGCGATAGTGGCGTCGTGGACCGTTGGTGGAGTGAGAAAGCCATGTTTGATCATATAACGTAGTGGCAACTCGTAAATACACTTTTTAAAGACGGTCTCTTTTTGGCTGCGATTAAAGCCATGGTAGTGATTTTGATAAATCCAACCAAAGCCAAGTCGAAAGGGGGTTGCTGTTAGGCCTAAGGTTTTAATATTTGGGTTAACTTGGCTTAAATGAGTCAGTATTTTTTGATATTGGCTGTCTTCATCCATGGCAACCCTATGGCACTCATCAATGACTAATAAACTAATCGGGTCTTTAAAGTCAGTAAGGTTAGGTAAGACAGATTGCACACTGGCAAACGTGACTTGATGATCTAAGGATTTTTGTTTTAATCCCGCAGAGTAAATGCCAGCAGGGCGTCCAGTAAGGCAAAATTTGGCATGGTTTTGTTCGACCAACTCTTTCACATGGGTCAGGCAAAGTACTCGACCTCGGGCGATATTAGCAAGCTCAGCAATGACTAAGCTTTTACCCGCGCCTGTCGGTAATACGATAACGGCAGGATCTTGAGTTTGCCTGAAATGGGACAAGGTAGCATTGACTGCATCTTGCTGATAATCCCTTAATGTATAGGGTTTTATAGGGTCTGACATCGCTGCGATCTTAAACTTAGATATATTCTTTTTTATTGATAGTCATTACTTGATGTTAGCCCAGATTGAAATCAAGGTCTGTCTCTCTACAAGTAAGGTGGTTTCGCGTATTATGCGCCTTCACTGAATTCTAACCTAATGTATTTTTGGAATATTTATGCAATTTGATGCTGATATCACGCGCTTCTTTCAAACGGATGGCTTGACCCAATTGATTGAAGATATTCGCATACAAGGCTATAGCATTCAGGATAGCTTGCTTGATCAGAGCTTGGTAAGCAGGTTGCAAGCTGAAGCTGAATCACTTGAAGTGAGTGACATGAAACTTGCAGGTGTAGGCCGTAAGCAAGACTATATACAAAAGCAGGACGCAAGACGTGACTATATTTGCTGGTTAGAAGACTCTCATCCTGCAGGTCGAGATTTTATACACGCCATGGATGTGCTTAAGCAGGTATTAAACCGCCAATTTATGTTGGGTTTGTTTGACTATGAATCCCACTATGCTCGTTATCAAGCGGGTGGTTATTATGAAAAGCACCTTGATGCATTTAAAGGCAAAAGCAATCGAGTGCTCTCTACCGTGCTTTATCTCAACGATAACTGGCAAGCTGAAGATGCGGGTGAGTTTGTATTATTTGATGAACATGACCATGAAAAAGAAGTTGGTCGTTATTTACCTCAAAAGGGCCGTTTAGCGGTATTCTTAAGTGAAGACTTTCCTCATCAAGTCATCCCCGCGAATCGCCAAAGGCATAGTATCGCAGGTTGGTTTCGCATTAATAATTCAGTCTCTGGTGTGATAGATCCAACACGTTAATCTCAAAAAATAGATGATAGTTCAGCTTAAGTTCAACTTAAGCTCACTTCTGTCATGGTTTAGAAAACACACTGACTTATATCACTAAATATCGACTTTGAAATTAATGTTGAATAAAAAATGCTTATCTCTGATGCAGGTCAGGCACTGCTCGTATTTACATAGATAAGCGCTTTTTAAAGGCGTATTTTCCCTCCTATAGAGTTATCCCGCTATAGGAGGGTTCTAATGACTCATAAGCAAAACACTTCAGCCCCACGTACCAAAATGGCAGAGATTAATACCTCGCTATTTCTTACTTTTATCCTCATACCTTTACTGACAATTGGCGGTATCGCAGCATACGGTTTTGTTGTCTGGTTTTTACAAATACTCAATGGTCCTCCGGGTAGTTAGTTGGGCATTTAATATGACGATGAATCATTCTAGAAGAGCACTTTTTTTAAGACCTTTTTCTCAACCAGATCAGGTACAAAAGCAGTTTCACCTCCCTTTGAGGCCGCCTTGGGCTTTAGCTGATGATGATTTTCTTGAGCAATGTACACGCTGTCATCAATGCATTGATTCGTGTGAAGAGAAAATTATTAAAGTTGCTGATGGTGGTTATCCCGAGATTGATTTTAGTAAAGGCGAATGTACTTTTTGTGAAGCCTGTGTAAATGCATGTGATACCCAGTTTGAACAAGGCATTAATCAAAATGAACATCCAAAAAGCTCACCCGCCTTGGTTAAATCAAACGGATTAAATGCGTTTTATTTTGATTTAAATATTGATGAGTCTTGTTTAAGTAAACATAAGGTGGCTTGTCAAAGTTGCCAAGAAGTATGTGATAACGAGTCTATTTCTATGATCTGGTCATCATCAATCCCTGTTCCAGAAATAGCCTTAGAAGATTGCACTGGTTGTGGAGCCTGTGTCGCAATTTGCCCATCTAACTCATTTAGCATGTCTGCTTTAGCAACCCCTAACCGTTTAGGACATATGTTATGAAAGAAATAACCAGTCATATCAGTAGCTTTATTGTTTACTGCCGCCCTGAAAGGCAGCAGTTGATAGAGCAGGCATTAACTGCAATGGCAGAGATAGAGCTTCATGGCAGTGATGGCAATGGAAAGTTTGTTGTTGTGACCGAAGCCCCCCACCAAGGTGTGATTTTGGATCGAATTGAAGCAATAACAGCGTTAGAAGGGGTCGTGGATGTCTCAATGGTTTATCACCAGGTGATGCCAAGTGATGAGCTTGAAGATGAGTTAAAGGAAGAAAATGCTGCTCAGCTATTGACCTCAAAAGAACATGTTCAGTTTTGTGAGAATGATGTGCAAAAACATGCCAGTCAGCATTAAAGCACAAACATTTTTTAGGCCTATGTATTTAAAGAATTAATTGAGGTTCACCCCTTTGTGAACCCGTAAGAGCCGGAGAGTATCAATGAAATTAACCCGCCGAGATGTCATTAAAGCCCAAGCCGCAACGATTGCAGCTTCTGTCGCTGGTATTAGTTTACCAACAAGTGCGAGTAACCTTATTACCTCAAGTGCAGCGAATGAGTTGACATGGTCTAAAGCGCCGTGTCGTTTTTGTGGCACAGGGTGCGGTATTAGTGTTGCTACTAAAAACGGTAAGGTTGTTGCAACACATGGGGATGTTAAAGCCGAAGTAAACAAAGGGCTTTCTTGTGTAAAAGGATATTTTTTATCCAAAATTTTATACGGGAAAGACAGATTGACTCAGCCTTTATTACGCAAAAGAGATGGTGTTTATCATAAAGAAGGTGAGTTCACGCCAGTATCTTGGGATGAAGCTTTCGACATCATGGCAGAGAAGTGGAAAGCGACCTTAAAAGCTAAAGGCCCCACTGGCATAGGTATGTTTGGTTCTGGCCAATGGACAGTACATGAAGGTTATGCCGCTGTAAAACTTATGAAAGCAGGCTTCCTGTCTAATAATATTGATCCAAATGCTAGGCATTGTATGGCATCGGCTGTGGGTGGCTTCATGCGTACTTTTGGTATTGATGAACCAATGGGATGCTATGACGACTTTGAGAACTCAGATGCTTTTGTGCTTTGGGGTTCTAATATGGCAGAAATGCACCCTATTTTATGGACGCGTATTGCTGACCGTCGTTTAAGTCATCCTCATGTTCAGGTTGCTGTCTTATCAACCTATAAACACAGATCATTTGATCTAGCAGATATTCCAGCCGTTTTTACACCGCAAACCGATATGGTGTTGTTGAATGCGATCGCCAATTACATCATTGAGAGTGGCAATGTAAACCAGTCGTTTATTGAAAAACATGTGAACTTCAGAGAAGGGGTAACCGATATAGGTTACGGCTTAAGGCCAACTCATGAACTAGAGAAAAAGGCTAAAAATGCGAAAAAAGCAGGTGCTTCTACACCAATCGATTTCGCTGCTTTTGCTGAGTTTGTGAAGCCTTATACCTTTGAGTACGCTGAAAAAATGTCTGGTGTACCTGCAGCGAACATAGAGAAAATTGCCAAGCTATATGCTGATCCAAAGACCAAGGTGATGTCTTTGTGGACTATGGGAGCAAATCAACATACACGTGGCGTTTGGACAAATAACCTGCTTTATAACATTCACCTTTTAACCGGCAAAATTTCAGAGCCAGGAAACGGACCTTTCTCATTAACAGGCCAACCTTCAGCGTGTGGTACCGCACGTGAAGTGGGTACTTTCTCCCATAGATTACCTGCAGACATGGTGGTGGCGAATCCAGAGCACAGGGCTTATTCAGAAAAAGTATGGAAGCTGCCAAAAGGAATACTGAATGCCAAGCCAGGTTCTCATGCGGTTAAACAAAGTCGAGATCTAAAAGACGGCAAGATTAATGTTTACTGGCTGCAGGTAAATAACAATATGCAGGCAGGTCCTAATATTAACGAAGAGATGCTACCTGGTTATCGTAACCCAGATAACTTTATTGTCTGTTCTGACCCTTATCCAACGATCACTGCTGAAGCATCTGACCTAATCCTACCGACTGCTATGTGGGTAGAAAAAGAAGGGGTTTACGGCAACGCTGAACGTCGAACTCAAGCTTGGTATCAGTTAGTTAACGCACCAGGTGAAGCCCGTTCTGACCTATGGCAGCTGGTGGAATTTTCTAAACGTTTTACCACAGAAGAGGTTTGGCCTGCTGATGTCTTGGCTAAGAATCCCGCTTATAAAGGCAAAACATTGTTTGATGTGCTCTTTAAAAACGGTCAAGTCGATCAGTTTCCTCTGTCACAGATTAGTCAGGACTATGAGAACCAAGAATCTAATGACTTTGGTTTTTATCTGCAAAAAGGCTTATTTGAGGAGTATGCCATTTTTGGGCGAGGCCATGGGCATGATCTGGCTGATTACGATAGATACCACAAAGAGCGAGGATTACGTTGGCCAGTTGTTAATGGCAAAGAAACCCAATGGCGCTTTAAAGAAGGTTCTGATCCTTATGTAAAAGCAGGAACTGGTTATCAATTTTATGGCAAGCCAGATAATCGTGCTGTCATTTTCGCTTTGCCGTATGAGCCTCCTGCTGAAAGTCCAGATGCAGAGTTTGATATGTGGCTAAGTACAGGTCGAGTATTAGAGCACTGGCACACAGGTTCTATGACTCAAAGGGTGCCAGAACTGTATAAATCTTTCCCTGACGCACTTTGTTATATGCATCCTAAAGATGCCAAACAAAGAGGTTTACGCCGAGGTGATGAAATACGTGTGGTCTCTCGCCGTGGAGAGATTAAAACGCGAGTAGAGACACGAGGCCGAAATAAACCGCCTGTGGGCTTAGTGTTTGTGCCTTTCTTTGATGCGACTCAGCTAATTAATAAGGTGTGTTTGGATGCAACGGATCCAATTTCTAAACAAACAGACTTTAAAAAATGTGCTGTCAAAATTGTTAAAGCCTAAATGAAGGAGAATGATGATGTTTAAAATTTTCACCCAAAAATGGCTAACAAGTTTACTTGGTTTAGGTTTGATTAGTTTTAGTTTGATCGTATCTGGGGTGTCCAGTGCTCAAGCACAAGACGTCCAAGTCGCAACTATGCGTGACAATATCTTATTAACAGAGGAAGTCGCACCGCCAGCGATTGCCAATGTTGAAAATAAAGATTTAAAACGTATGCGCGATTACCCTCAGCAGCCGCCAACTGTGCCCCACATTATTAGCAAATATCAAATTGATAAGAATGTGAACCAATGTATGGATTGCCATGCGAGAGATAAGGCCAGCGAAGTTCAGGCGACCCCAGTTGGAGTAAGCCATTATTTGAATCGAGAAGGTGAGTATCAAGCTGGTATGTCTCCACGACGTTATTTCTGTACTCAGTGTCATGTGACTCAAACAGAGTCAAAACCTCTAATAGATAATGAGTTTGTTGACGTAAATGACTTGATGAAACCAGCAGCTAATAAGTAGGTCGAGTATGAAAAATATTTTGGCATTAATAAAGTTGGGTTGGCAGATATTGTCTCGTCCAGCAGTACATCTTTCTCTTGGCTTTTTAGTGATTACAGGCTTTGTTTCTGGGGTGATTTTTTGGGGTGGGTTTAACACCGCCATGGAGTTAACTAATACCGAGGCTTTTTGTATTAGTTGTCATGAAATGGAAGATAACGTTTATATGGAGTTGCAAAGTACCATTCACTATAGCAACCGTTCTGGCGTGAGAGCGATTTGTTCTGATTGTCATGTTCCCCATGCTTGGAGCGACAAAATAGCCCGTAAAATGCAGGCCTCGAAAGAAGTCTGGGGCAAAATTTTTGGCACGATTAATACCCGCGAAAAATTTGAAGGGAAAAGGCGAGAATTGGCCGAACATGAATGGGCAAGATTAAAAGCAAACAACTCACTAGAGTGTCGTAATTGTCATGAGTTTGACTCAATGGACTTTACCCGACAGAGCAAGCGAGCAGCGTTTCAGCATTCTGGTGCGTTGGCCAGTGGTGAGAAAACCTGTATCGATTGCCATAAAGGCATTGCGCATAAACTACCTGACATGGCAGGGGTTGAAGGTATAAGTCACTAACTTTTTTAGATAAATCAATCTATCTCAATGAGACTAGTATTAGCCGCTTACAGTCGCTATTAGTAGTTTCTTTCAGATAGAAAAACGCTATCAATTTTATTGGATAATTAATTGCCTTATTTAAGGCTTTGGAGACACCATGGGAAACCATGTCAGTACAGAATTTGTTCCTCTACGCATTGCGGTTCTAACCGTATCTGATACTCGTACTAGACAAACAGATACCTCTGGAAAACATCTTGTAGAGGCGCTTCAGGCAGCAGGCCATCACTATGAAGATAAGATCATCTGTAAGGATGATATCTATGAGATTCGCGCCTATTTATCTGCTTGGATCAGTGCTGCTGACGTTAATGTTGTATTGATCACGGGTGGAACGGGATTTACTAGTCGTGATTCTACCCCAGAGGCGATTATCCCTTTACTTGATAAAACGATTGATGGTTTTGGCGAATTGTTTAGACACTTATCTTATGCTGATATAGGTACATCTACTGTACAGTCGCGTGCCTTGGCAGGGCTTGCAAATAATACTTTAGTGGTTGCTATGCCAGGCTCAACAGGTGCCTGTGATTTGGCTTGGCATGGCATATTGAAAGAGCAACTAGACTCACGCCATGGACCTTGTAATTTTGTACCCCATTTGGCAGCTGATGCTAAGTGTTGTGAAACCCGTAACTAATATCAGTAAAATAAGTGACATAAATAAAAGTTAAAACACCTCAAAAAGAAGGTTCGAGTTTTTAGAAAGTTCATTTAAAAACTCGAATTCTTTGATGAATATCACTATAATGCGCGCCTTAATTTTAACTGCTCTGGTTTTACGTTCCAGACCGCATTGGAGTGATACATGTCTCAATCTACCCGTACTAATACCCCAACAGAAAATACAGATCAGGTTGTTGTCTGTGCTTTATACAAGTTTGTTACCTTAAAAAACTATGTTGAGTTAAAAGAGCCTTTATTAGCTTGTCTTACAGACAATGAGGTGCGTGGTACCTTGTTATTAGCTGAAGAAGGGATTAACGGTACTGTCGCAGGAAGCCGAGTAGGTATTGATGCCATGTTGGCTTGGTTAGATCGACAACCAGGTCTTGAAAATATTGTTTCTAAAGAATCTTATGATGAGGCAATGCCGTTTTATCGTACTAAGGTAAAATTGAAAAAAGAAATTGTTACCATGGGTGTTGAAGGCATAGATCCAAAAGAAGTGGTGGGCACCTATGTTAAGCCTCAAGATTGGAATGCTTTAATTTCTGACCCAGATGTGGTTTTGGTTGATACCCGTAATGACTACGAAGTCCAAATTGGCACCTTTAAAAATGCGGTAAACCCTAAAACGGATACTTTCCGCGAGTTTCCTGCTTATGTTGAAGAAAACATGGACCCAGGCAAACAAAAGAAAGTGGCTATGTTTTGTACCGGTGGCATTCGTTGTGAGAAGTCGACTGCCTATATGAAAGAACAGGGCTTTGAAGAAGTTTATCACTTAGAAGGCGGTATTCTTAAGTACCTTGAAGAAGTGCCAAAAGAAGAGACACTTTGGGAAGGTGACTGCTTTGTCTTTGATAACCGTGTATCGGTTAATCACGACCTTGAAAAAGGTGAATATGATCAGTGCCACGCTTGCCGTATGCCAATTACCAAAGAAGAACAAGAAGATGAGCGTTTCCAGCAAGGTGTGAGTTGCCATCACTGTTTTGATAAATACACAGATGCACAACGTCAGCGCTTTATCGAACGAGAGCGTCAAGTACAACTCGCTAAAGAACGTGGCGAAGAGCATATCGGTGCAGAAGTTTCCGATGCTGTGATGAAACATCGCCAAGAGAAGCAGGATGATAAAGAACGCCAACGCCTGTTAAGAGAAAAAAGACAAGCAACAAAGGCGTAATTTCAACTAATTGAGATTAGGTTCACTGTAAAAGCCAGTATGAAGTGTCTTTATACTGGCTTTTTTATGCTTTAAATTTAATTGTTAAGTTAATTTTAAGTTGCCGATAGTTGTACGTTTTAAAAAGTATCTATCAATAAATTTAATAAAAACAATAGTTTGTTTGCTTTGTGTTTTATTATTTTTCCTTGCTTGAATAGAATCTTAAAATTGGCTTCTGCGATAAAGGATTAAGGGAAAATTGAGTGTCCTTATGGCTTGAGCTAAGGAAAATATCAAAACTATACTGTTTCGCACCTTAAGAGGGCGATATGCCAAGCAGAGCCCATAACAATAAAATTTTATAGGGAATGAAAATGAAAAAACACATTGCGCTATTAACCACGCTCACCAGTGCCTGTTTTTATCCTTTGTTGCTAGAGGCAAATCAAGCGAAGACAGTAAACGTGATGGCTCCGTTAGAAATAACTAATGAGGCTGCTTGGAATACTTTCCAAAACCAGCTTTATACGGCTAAAAACATGGGCATAGATGCAGTGTCTGTGGATGTTTGGTGGGGAAAGGTAGAAGCTGCTGGCGATCAAAACTTCGATTGGACCTATTATGACAAGGTGGTTGAAAAGTTAGAAAATGCCTCGTTACATTGGGTGCCAATAATCAGTATGCACCAATGTGGTGGCAATGTTGGAGACGATTGTAATATCCCATTACCCAATTGGATCTGGACTGCCTATAACTCAGTTAATCAAAATGACCTTAAGTATCTGAGTGAACAGGGGAACTACTCCCAAGAAACGGTTTCGCTTTGGGCAGATGATCTTGTATTGCCTCAGTATCAACAGCTATTAGAGGCCTTTGAAAGCCAATATGCGAGCAAAGCTAGCATGATAGACGAAGTAAATGTGTCTATGGGGCCTGCTGGTGAGCTGAGATACCCTTCTTACAATAGCCATGATACGGGAACGGGTTATCCTACTAGAGGCGCTTTCCAAGCCTATGGTGCGAGAGCGGTAACAGACTTTCAAAACTGGACTATGGCGAAATACCAAAACCTATCAGGTATAAATCAGGCTTGGTCATTATCTTTGACCAACCTAAATCAAGTGACACCACCGTCTAATGCAGACTTCTTTATTAACCAAGGAGATCAGTTCAACACGCAATATGGTAAAGACTTTATTCGCTGGTACCACGAGAGTCTTGTGGCACATGGTAAGCGTATGATGGATATGGCCATTAACAGTTTAGATGGTGCGCTTAGTGGGGTTGAACTAGGGTTTAAAATTCCTGGTATTCACTGGAAAATGGGAATTACAGATAATACCCGCCGATCAGCAGAAATGGCTGCTGGCTTGATCCCTTCTGATATCGATCTAACAAGTCGTAATACAGCGCATGGTTATGAAACCATCTTATCCTTGGTAGAAAGTTATAAAGCAAACCCTAGGTCTGTGATATTACATTTCACCGCATTAGAAATGGATAACCAAAACTATGCGCCTCAATATAGCTTGGCTAAAGATTTAGTCTTTTGGGTAGCAGAAGGCGCAGCAGATAAAGGTGTGGTGATTAAAGGTGAGAATGCCCTTGCTGGTGGTGTTGCCACACAAACAGGCTGGAATAATATTGAAAATGCTTTCCGTTATGCAAGTTATGAGGGGATGACTGTGCTACGCATTGGTGATGTGACTAATGGCGGCACAGGCCAATCTCGTTATAGTCAGTTCGTCACTAATTTCAAAGCTGACGTTAACCAAGGCGATCATGCCTATGTTAGCTTTAGTTGTAACAACGCAAACACTTATGTAGGGCAGAGTGTTTATGTTGTAGGGAATATTGATGCGTTGGGTAGCTGGCAGTCTAGTCAAGGTATCAAATTGGATGCGGCTAACTATCCTAACTGGCAAGGTATTGTGCCTGTACCTGGCAATACTCAAATAGAGTGGAAATGTGTTAAACATGAAGACATTAATACAAATGCTGGCGTTGAATGGCAAGGTGGTACTAACAATCAAGTTACCTCAGGTAATCTTGGTCAAACAGTACAATCCAGTGCTAATTTTTAAACTTCTATAAAAGTTTAGTTGCAGGTTCCTAGGGAAGTAATCTTAGTAAGCTTTACTTCTCTAGGCGTTTATTTATCCGATGCTTTAGCTTTAAAGAGTGAACTGAGGAAAAATCGGTCTATAAAGCATTTTTAGCCAGTAAATAATCCATACTGAGAGTACAAATGGCGCAGTTAATGCTGGTAAGTTTAAGAAGCTAAAGGCATGAGTGATTAATACACTCAAGCAAGTGCCTATCGTAATAATCACAAGCTTAGATTTGCATTTTTCCACTAATACAATACAAACTAAAACCGCATTATAACTATACATACCTTGTTCTATAGCAACTGGGTCGAAACCGAGACCCAAAGCAAAAACTAGGCTTAAAACTGAAGCGAAAACAGCCCAGATAGCCATTCTAAAAGAATGAATAGTTAACGCAATCAAGCATAACAGGCTGGCGAAAACACTATCAAGAAAGAGAACTTGTCCTAAGCCTTTTATGGGGGTAAAGGGTTCAATAGTAATCGCTTGCACATGCGTTATCGTACTAACAGGGATAAGGTTCAGATAAGGGCTACATAAGAGAACTAACCATACAGTAAGAAGATAAGGGCTAGTATAAGGGGGGATTTTCGGCCCTAAAAGAGTGCTTATTTTACTTGTGATAAGTGTGGTGAAAATGCTGGCAAGTACGATGACGATACAAACCGTCAGACTAATTTCATAGAAGGTTAAAATTGCCATTCCTAACAAAGCAGGGTTATAGCCAAATAAACCTAAATCAATTTTATTCTTATCCAATTCTACCAAGCTTGCTGTGATAACCCCAACGAGCGCACCTAATAAGCAACCGAATAACAAATTTGAAGATAAAAGCGCTAATGTAATCACCATCACTAGACCTATGACGGGATTACTTAGCAAAAATATCTGACTAATTCCGCGTAAGTACAAGACTGAATGTTTCATAATGGACTTCCTCCTCTTACTGACGCTGAATGTTGATGAGAATAATTCGGGCATGCTAACTGAAAAGAGGCTGAATAGTAAGTATCTATAATCTCATTTGTGAAATTATAGTTTCGCATCTTGGCTTTTGGAATAATAGGTACAAACTTGTTTTAGTTAGATAGTATTATTGAGGTCGTCTTAATTAGACTTGCCTTAATTAGATCTGTTTTATTTTAAAAAAGTGCGATATAGAAAAGAGAGGACAAGGACATGAGTTACCAGTCGGTATTGGATTTTTGGTTCAAAGAATTGTCAGCGAAACAATGGTTTGCCAAAGATGATGATTTAGATGAAGACATTAGTGAGCGTTTTTCAGCACTGCATTACCAAGCCAGTATTGGTGAATTAAGCCATTGGCGCAATGAGCCAAAATCTGCATTGGCAGAAATTATACTGTTGGATCAATTTTCAAGAAATATATTTCGTGGCACCGCCAAATCATTTGCCTTTGACAGCTTAGCCTTAGTATTAGCGCAAGAAGCGATTAGACGTGGGGATTATAAAACCTATGATGCCGCTGAGTTTGATTTTATGATGATGCCCTTTATGCACAGTGAATCTGCTTTAGTTCATGAAGAAGGGCAGCCTTATTTTCAATTATCAAACAATGAAAATATGAAATCCTATGAACAGAAGCATTTGGATATCATCAAAATGTTTGGTCGTTACCCTCATCGAAATGAGATATTAGGTCGTGAGTCCACTCCAGATGAGTTAGCTTTTTTAATTGAAAATCCAGGGTTCTAAAAGCCTTATAAACCCCACTTTAAAATGATTTGTGAATAGGCCTCTGATTGTTTGAAATCAATCAGAGCCTGCCTGAGCTTATTAATTAAGTTATCTGATGTTGTTAGGCTTGCAGCTAGATAATAACCTTCTTGAGAAATCTCATCTAACTTAAACACATTTTGTATCCAATTATCGGGTTTGTCTCCATACGAGGTGACGACGTGATTCATCACGGCATTTGGCATTGGCCAAAGCTCAATTCGACCTAGTTTTAATTGTTCATAGTGCTGATGGTAAGTATTTTCACCACTGAGGCGTTTAAAGTTAAGAGAATCAAAGCCTTTCGTTAATAAGAAGGTCTCTCTAGCATCTTTAAATGTGGTTCCTATGATAAAAGGCTTCATGTCATTTAATTGGTTGATTCTGATATCGGTACGACTTTTTAGTGCAAACACTGATTGGTTTGCAGGGACTAAAACGCCAACCCATTTGAATAGTTTCTCTCTGTCTTTACGTCGACTAATTGAAAAAATGAACCCATTCTTTTTATGCTGACTTATATGCATAGAACGGGCCCAAGGGAAGCTTTTTATTTCATAATCTTGTTGAGTGATTTGCATAATAGCCTCTACAACCTCAGTAGAAGCGCCAACAAATTTGCCCCTTTCTGTGTAATTAAAAGGGGGGAACTCTTCACTATAAAGGGTGAGTGAGGCAGCCGTTAGATGAGGAATAAAGATGCTTAGCAACAAGGCAAAACACAACTTGTTAAATAACATAAGCTTCCTCAGTAAATGATAAAGGATAGGAATCATTTATCAGCTTAGCAGGTTTAATTAAAATTAAAGGGCATTAGAGTACAGAAAAAGTTTAATTTGTTATTATTAACAAGGTATTACACTCTATTTTTGAGCTTATGGCAGCAGATTTATAAGGTGAATTTGATCGTGGTGAGTCAATGAATATTAATGATATGTTAGTTTTTGCTGAGGTTGTCGCCAGAGGTGGCTTTACCGCCGCGGGCGAGTCCCTGAATAAGCCTAAATCGAACATAAGTCGTACTGTGACTCGCTTAGAAGAAAGTCTTGGAGTAACGCTTCTACAAAGAACAACGCGTAAACACACTCTGACAGAAGTAGGCCAAATTTATTATCAACATTGTCTAAGGATTAAAGAAGAGTTAGATTCCGCTCAATATTCTCTAGAAACGTTAACCCAAACCCCGCGAGGAAAGTTAAGAGTCAGCGCCTCAGTGTCGGTCGGCCAAAATTTAATTGCGCCTCTAATGACGGGGTTTATGCGAGCCTACCCTGAAGTCAGTGTGGATCTTCGTTTGATTAATCGTCGTGTTGATGCCATAGAGGAAAACTTTGATATTCTCATTCGGATAGGAGATTTAGCCGACTCAAGTTTGGTTGCCAGCGACTTATGTTGCCGTCATGTGAACTATTATGCAGCACCTGATTATTTGGTAGATAAGCCGGAGCCCAAGATAGCTAATTTATCCGAGTTTCAGTTATTGCATATGAATAGTTTAAACAATCCTGCTTTATGGACCTTTGAAAAGCAGGGCCAAGCACGTGAATATCATTTCAAACCAAGCTTTGAATCGGATGACTTTAGTGTCATAAGGCATGTCTTGTTAGATGGTTTTGGGATAGGTCAATTACCTGACTATATGGCTGATGCCTATGTTAAAGAAGGCAAGTTAGTTAGAGTTTTGCCTAATTGGCATGGACCGACAGTCGCATTACATTCATTGGTACCAAGTCGAAAAGGAGTTACCCCAAAAGTTAGGGCATTTTTAGACTATATAAAAGAACGAGTCTAATTTGATGTGCCTTATTAAGACAAACCTAAAGATTTAAACTCAAGCATAGAGTAAATAATATGAGTCAAATTGAAACGCCAACCTATGATATTTGTATTCTAGGAGGAGGCATTGTCGGACTATCTACGGCTTGGCAGTTGCAACAAACTTATCCTGAGAAAAAAATCGCATTAATTGAAAAAGAAGCTGAGTTTGGTTTGCACCAAACAGGCCACAATAGTGGCGTGATTCATGCGGGTGTGTATTACCAGCCGGGTAGTTTAAAAGCACAATTTTGTAAGCAGGGCGCTGCTGCGACTAAAGCCTTTTGCGCCGAACATGATATTGATTTTGATGTGTGTGGCAAACTCTTAGTTGCCACTAATGCGTTAGAACTCTCACGATTAGAAGCGTTAAAACAACGCTGTGAAGAAAATGAGATTCCTATTCAATGGTTAGATGAATCAGAATTGAAGGTGGAAGAGCCTAATATCAAAGGGCTTGCCGCTATTTTGGTTAACGATACTGGGATAGTAAATTATCAAAAAATATGTGAAAAGTTGGCAAAACTCTTTTCTGAGTTAGGCGGTATCTTGATAACCTCTAGTGAAGTGATAGGGCTTAAAGAAACAGAGAATGCTGTGCATATCCAACTGGACCAATCTAGAGCTAAATCAACATCAGAAAATCGCTGGATTAGTAGTCAATTTTTAGTGGCTTGTACTGGGCTAATGGCCGACCGAACCACAAAAATGTTGGGCATTAAGACAGATTTTCAAATCATCCCTTTTAGGGGGGAATACTACCGCCTTAATAAAAAGCATGATCAGGTCGTAAAACATCTCATTTATCCAGTGCCAGATCCCGAGCTTCCCTTTTTAGGTGTACACCTGACTCGTATGATCGATGGCTCAGTCACTGTAGGACCAAATGCGGTACAAGGGTGGAAAAGAGAAGGTTATGGCAAGCTTAACTTTAGTTTGAAAGATGTTTGGCAAATGGTTCTATTTAAAGGTTTTTGGCGCTTGTTAGCTCAGCATTGGAAAACAGGGTTAAAAGAAACACGTAACTCATGGTTTAAGCAAGGTTACTTAAAAGAAGTTCAAAAGTATTGTGATCAGGTTAATCTAAAAGATCTGGAAGCTTACCCTGCAGGTATCAGGGCTCAAGCTGTGATGCAAGACGGTAGTTTGGTGCATGACTTCTTGTTTGCACAATCTAAGCGTTCCTTGCATGTCTGCAATGCACCATCTCCAGCAGCAACCTCTGCATTTCCGATAGGTAAGTACATTATTGAGAAACTAGAAGGTTTGGTCGAGGAAAATACGTTTAAAAGCTAGGGGGTTTAGCGTAAAGGGTATAGCAAAGTTATACCCTTTTATATCTCTTCAATTTGTAGATTTTTTAGCGTAATTTTTAATCGATTTTTCATATTATCCAATACTCTTGCCAAGTTAACGTTAGTTTCCATTTAATGCCAAGGAAACTATCATGTCTGATGCTGATTACTCTCAATCAAAAATCGATTTTACCTTTATTTCGAAGCTTGAAGGTTCAAGTAATAAGGGCTATGTACCTGATCCAAAAACAAGTAAATCAGGTGTCACCATAGGGTCTGGCTTTGATATTGGCCAGCGTACACAAGCAGAACTAAAGCAGGCTTTCACTGGTGACCTATGCAAAAAGCTACTGCCTTATGCTGATAAAATTAAACAAAATGCCTGTGATGTACTGGCAGAATATCCGCTTACGGTTACGACTGAAGAGGTGGACTGCATTAATGAGTTCAGTCATAAAAATGCACAGTTTAATTTAATTAAAGAGTGGCAAGCTGCTGATACTTATGCCGACTTCAATACGCTATCGACACAGTGTCAAACGGTTATTGCTTCTGTGTCGTTTCAATATGGCAGTCTTAGATTAAAAACCCCTAATTTTTGGCGTCAAGTAACGTCAGGGGATTGGCAAGCAGCATGCAAAAACTTGCGTAACTTTGGTGATAATTATCCAACTCGACGTAATAAAGAAGCGGACCTTCTAGAAACTTGGCTATCTTAGTAACCAAATTAATTTAGAGTTTTGGCTTTATTTTGAGTACTTCTAAAATATTGTGACTAATTTGTTCTGCCCAAATTTGGTAGCCAGCTTGATTGGGGTGGTAGCCGTCGATTGCCATCCACTCTGGCTTTATGGGCAAGCTAGCTTCGATAAAGTGCCAGTTTGATTTTTCACACATATCCCTAAGAAGCTGGTCTAATAGCTGGGATCTGAGACCTAAAAAACGGTTTAAAGGAAAGGGTAGAGCAGGGAACAGAGTCATATCAGGGACCTGAGTAAAGAATACCTGACTGTTATGTCCAGAGAATTGCTCGACACACTGTTTGATCTGAGCAGCCCAGCATTTAGCCGAGGTAAACTTAGTCGTATCATTCACCCCTATAGTAATTAATAAAACATCCGGATGATGGATCTGGCTTTCTTGTTGATTCAGTTGAGATAGGGTCGCACCATTTTCTGCCAATATGTGCCAGTTAATAGGATTTTTATTCGTCTGCTTCATCCTATTTACAATGGCCTTAGTTAAGCCGTGATCCAACTGGGAGACACCCACACCTGCTACAGTACTTTCACCTATATGCAACAAATTTAAGTTGGCATCAGGTGAGATAAATTGCTTACTTCCTTCTGCAACTGGCAATCTAAGTGTCTTAGACTTTACCTTAAAGGCCTGAAAAATAATGATGGGGAGAAGGGGGATAAAGCCAAATAAATTAATAAGATACTTAATCCTTGCTAACTTGCTCACTGTTATATCCTTATCGTGAATGTGTAAAAAAGCCTCTCTTCTTGATACTAAGCGTTTAACTCGACTTTTTTACTAATCGAATGATAAAACTCGTGTACACTTTCTTCGTCCGCCAGGAAGGCAGACATACTGTAGCTAATTTTTTAAGCCGATGACAAGGAGTCCTTATGTTGCTTAGATATCTCATTGATTTACCCTTCCCCCTTTTTAAACTCATAACTAGAGCCAAAACTGTCAGTGCAATCTTATGCTTAATCTTATTTTCTTCAGGTTTAAGAGCAGACTTGCCAGTACAATTAGTCAGTGTTTATCAATCTGACATTCAAGTAGACGATTACCTTGTCAGTGAAAAGTTTGATGGTGTGAGGGCAATCTGGCGAGAGGGTAAATTAGTTACTAAAAATGGCAACCCAATTCATGCGCCAACTTGGTTTCTTGAGGCTTTACCTGATGTTTGGCTAGATGGTGAGTTATGGTCAAAACGCCAAGACTTTGAATTTGCTGCTTCTACTGTACTGAGTAAAAAAATTAACCAAGAGGCATGGAAAAAAATTACTTATAACGTGTTTGATATGCCGGATTATCAACTGCCTTTTGAAGCAAGAGCCAAAGCATATACAACGTTGCTCAATGAGTTGAATGTCAACTTTATTAAGCCAATAAAACAAATCTCATTAAAAGGTAATGATGCCTTAAGCGACATGTTAAAGGACTACACAAAACGAGGGGCAGAAGGGCTGATTTTACATAGAAAGCAGGCTAGGTTTGCGTCTGGTCGTAGTGACAATGTACTTAAACTTAAGCCTTATCAAGAGTCCCAAGCGAGAGTGAAAGCCTACGTACCTGGTAATGGTAAATACCAAGGTCAAACAGGCGCATTAGAAGTTGTTTGGCGAGAAAACCATGATAGCCCAGTAATACGTTTTAAAATTGGGTCGGGCTTAAGTGATAAGGAGCGTCTTGCTCCACCTGCTATTGGTAGCCTAATTCGTTTTAAATATCATGGATTAACAAAAAACAAGATCCCGAGGTTCGCAAGTTATATTGGCTTAGCCAGACCTCAATGATAGGTGAGCCTATGAGCTTTCTTATTCAGCTCATAGGCATTTTTGAACACGTGCTAATCCGTAAAAAGCGCTAAGTGATGATTGCTTCTAAGAGGAACATGCTTCTAAGAAGGTCTAGTATGCGCCATTTTTTGTGCCTGATAATAGATGACAATAATGGCTAATACACACAAGAGGCAAATCACAAATAGGCTGACTTTAGCTTGTTGGCTCAATAACCACCCTCCTACTAAAGGGCCCGCTGCAAAGCCAATCGAATACAAAGAAGCCGCACCAAAATAGCTGCCTTTTAGGTGTGCAGGGGCAAGGCGGTCAATCTGTACACTCAAAGTTGGAAACGCAATTACTTCTCCAATACTTAAAAATAGTGTGCCAAGTACCCAACCATAGGCGTAGTCTTCGGGCGTAAAAATAAAGATTACCTGTGCCACCCCCATTAACCCCACTCCTAAACGGGTTCTGAAAAAGACATTTTTCTTTTCCAATAAGGCCAATAGGGGAAACTGAAGCAAAATCACAGTACAGGTATTAACGACCACAAGAATGCCAATCCATTTAACAGCATCTTCTAAGCCACTTCTGGCTAACACTTGAGGAATAGACGACTCAATATGGGAATAGACAAACATCAGTAGTATGTTTGCAATCAAGAGGCCCATAAAAAGCCTGTCATTGGCAATCACCATAAACACTTTACGAAAGCGTATGACAGATTCGTGGCTTGGGGGCAGGGTTACCTTACTAAAATGAAAGCCTAGCCCCAGCATAAGTGCGTAAACAAAGTAGGTCACACCCGTTACATAAAACAGAGTTTGAGGCTGTGATAGGGCTAAGCTGATGCCGAGAAGTGGGCCAATTGCACCGCCAGCATTGAGAATGAAATAGCGCATATTTAAGGCTAATTCCCTGTCTTTCTCAGAATCGAGATTATCACTGATTACAGCTTTGCCTGGCGCTTCAATTGTAGGTCGCATGAGGCCTGCAAATATCATTAAAGCAGCCAATTGCCAGAGTTCATTTGCACCACCTATGCCATAATAAATCAAACCCGCAAAAATACAGCCAATCAACATGATGAGCTTACGACCTAATTTGTCAGATAAGTAACCGACATAAAGACCAAATACAGAGGCTACCGCAGCAGACACAGCAAAGATCAAACCTATTTGAGCTTCGCTTGCATGATAATCATCGAACAGAACAACAATAAGAAAAGGCCAAGCCATAAAGTAGCTAGTACGGGCTAAAAAAGTACCGAATAGAATGAGCCAAACAATGGTAGGAAAGCGCTTTATGCGTTCGAGTTTAAACAGTGAGTCTGATGTTTTAGTTTGTGAGCTTATGGTCATACTTGTATAAAAATACAAACATCAAAGCATAGGGAAAGCGTTTATATTCATCCTTTATGTTGATACGAGAAAGTCTCGATTGCCGATAGTTGACAGGGTCTAGTCCGTTAAGCTTAAAGAGTGTCGAAGGGGTCTTAAGCTGAATAATGAGGAACAAGATTAGCTTAGATAAAAGCTTGAATCCAGAGGAAATAATCAGAGCAGGAATAAAGTGCCTGCTCTGATTAAATTGTTTGACTAGCGTTTTTTTAGAGAACCTTCAGAAAAGGTAACAAACTCTTCAGCAGTCGAAGGGTGTACTCCAACGGTTGCATCGAAGTCAGCTTTGGTAGCGCCTGCTTTAATCGCAATGCCTAAACCTTGAATAATTTCACCTGCATAGTCACCAACCATATGACAACCAATGACCTTATCATTACTGTTGTCTACTAAAAGCTTGGTTAAGCAGCGTGCATCGGAGCCACTTAAAGTATGCTTCATGGCTCTAAAGTCACCTTGGTAAACTCTAAAGTCCATACCACGGGCCTCAGCTTCCTGTTCACTTAAACCAACGGTACCAATAGGTGGCTGGCTGAATACAGCAGTAGGGATATTGTCATAGTCATAATCTTTGCTTGCCCCTTCAAACCAATATTGGATAAGCGCCATGGCTTCACCAATGGCAACAGGAGTAAGCTGAACGCGGTTTATCACATCACCCAAAGCGAATACATTTGCAGTCGATGTTTCAAAGTTTTTATTAACCTTGATTGCGCCTTTATCTAGCTCAATACCCGCAGCGTCTAAATTTAAGCCGTCGATGTAAGGTACACGACCTGTAGCGTAAAGAATTAAATCAAAGCTTTCTTCACGACCGTCTTTAAAGGTAACGATACGAGCACCGTCAGCTTGGCTAGCATCAGCCAAACGCATACTTTGAATATCTGTATTTAATCTTAGATCAACACCAGATTTAACATACTCATTACTAGCAAAGTCACGTACATCTTGGTCAAAGCCTCTTAGGACTTGATCACCGCGATAAGCCAAGCTGGTATCAACACCAAAGCCATTTAGAATGCCTGCAAATTCTACTGCGATATAACCACCGCCAACGACTAGCGCTTTCTTAGGGAGTTTATCTAGGTAAAACATCTCGTTAGAACTAACAGCAAGTTCAGCACCATCAATGGCAGGAATATAAGGTTTAGCACCCACAGCCACCAGGATTTTCTCTGCGGTGTAAGTTTGGCCATCGACTTCGACTGTATGGGCATCAATGAATTTTGCATAACCATTGATAATCTCAACACCTGCTTTGGTTAGCATGTTTTGGTAAATGCCATTCAGTCTTTCTATTTCTTTGGTTTTATTATCTCTTAATGTTGGCCAATCAAATGTCGCTTCTTGCTTTGACCAACCAAAGCCTTCGGCTTCACTAAAGCCATGACCATATTCAGCGCCATATACAAATAGCTTTTTTGGGACACAACCTATATTAACGCACGTGCCACCTAGAGCACTGGCTTCAGCAACGGCGACTTTATAGCCTTTACCTGCTGCGATACGGCTCGCTCTGACACCACCTGACCCTGCACCTATGACAAACAAGTCATACTGATAAGACATAATGTTAACTCCATGAAATTGCAGAAATTTAATTTTAAAATGATTCTAACAGTGGACTCTAATCTATGCCAAAAGAATCGAACTATTAAAGTGATAGGGATTGCCTTAAGTTCCTTCAATGGTTTTTATTATCAAGCACAAAATGCGGCCTAGTTTGATACTTTTCCCTCCAGCCTGAATAGTCAGACTGAGGAAAGATGATTTAATTCCAAGCATCTTAATAAAGCTGATAATTTTATTTTAAGCTATGGTCTTTGCTGTTACTCGCCTGCTAAGCTGGGTATCATGAACACAACCCAATACTAGGATTTTTTATGAAAATTGTTTCTTTTAACATCAACGGCTTAAGAGCGCGCCCCCATCAAATTGAAGAGCTGGTAAAGAGCCAATCTCCCGATATTATTGGCCTTCAAGAAATCAAAGTTCACGATGAAGTTTTCCCACATGAAATTCCGCAAAGCATTGGTTATCACGCCTATTATTATGGTCAAAAGTCTCACTATGGAGTGGCAATCTTCTCTAAAGAAGAAGCGGTAAAAGTTGAATACGGCTTCCCAAATGACGAAGAGGATGCACAAAGACGCATGATTATCGCCACTTATAAAACAGATAAGGGCATGCTGAAAGTCATTAATGGTTACTTTCCTCAAGGGGAAAACATAGAGCACGAGACTAAATTTCCTGCAAAACAAAAGTTCTATGCTGACCTCATGGACTACCTAGAAAACCACATTGGTGATGAGGAAGTGATTGTCATGGGTGACATTAATATCTCGCCAACAGATTTAGATATAGGTATCGGGCCACAAAATGCAAAACGTTGGTTGAAAACCGGTAAATGTAGTTTCCAACCCATTGAGCGCGAATGGTATGCAAAACTTGAAGATTGGGGTTTAACGGATACTTACCGTCATTTGAACCCTGGTAAAACAGACAGATACTCTTGGTTTGATTATCGCTCTAAAGGGTTCGATGATGAGCCAAAACGTGGCTTGAGAATCGACGTAATTATGGCAACAAAAACGCTTTTAACTAGCTTAAAAGATGCGGATGTTAACTATGATTTAAGAGGTATGGAGAAGCCTTCTGACCATGCACCAATCTGGACGGACTTCGATATCGAGGTTTTAACCTAAGAAAAACTTTACACTAAAATTAAACCCATCTAGTTGATCTTGTTGAATAAAATTTTCTATGTGGGTTTATATTCTTGAGTGTAAGGACAGTGTAAAAGTACCTAGCCAAGCACTTTAGCCGCGTGTAACATGGTGGTTACAAAAAGTAACGGGTTAGAGAGTGGTTATGCTAGCGAGTAATATATTTTTTCCTGAACTCTTAGCGCATACAGGTCAGGCTGCAAGCCTACTTAAAGCTATCAGTAACGAACATAGGCTGATGATTTTATGTACTTTACAGTCAGGTGAATTGTCTGTTGGAGCATTGAATAAAAGTGTTAGCTTAAGTCAGTCTGCTTTGTCTCAGCATTTAGCCGTACTTCGTAAAGATAATTTGGTTGCAACAAGAAGGGATTCTCAAACAATCTATTATACGATTGCGGATCAGAGGGTGATGGTACTGATGCAAACATTGCAAACTATGTTTAGTCAGCCTGAAGAAACTAGAGAAATGGAACTATCTTAACTTAATATTTTAAGTTTTTGTTTTCATTAGGATTAACTTAAGTGTTACTTAAAAAGTATAAGTAACACTTAAGCTATTACCTTCCTTAAAGCGTGTTATAAACTTCTGCTTCTCGGTATTCTAATACCTCTAAAGTATCACCTGCTTTAATATTCCCTTCATTAATCGCTACGATATTCATACCAAAAGTTGGGCCTTTGTCTTTGCCTTCCTTCTTTAAAAAACGAAAGTTTTTAAGGCTCTTAAAGGGCTCGCCTTGGCTATTAAACTCACCTGTTTCTGGGTCTACTGTTGTGAGCGTACAACGGACACAAGGCTTCACCGTTTCAAAAATGACATCCCCAATTTTAAATCTTGCCCAAGTGTCTTCGGCAAAGGCGTCACAATCATCAATAATCAGATTAGCTCTAAACTGAGTGATGCTCACTTTTTCTGGGCAAACTGCTTGTAATGCTTCTAAAGAGGCTTTTGAGGTAATTAAGAAAGGATAACCATCAGCAAAGGCAACAGGTTTGTCTGGGCGCTTGCCTGTCACTCTTTCAGATTGCTCACCGAAATACACTAGTTCAACCTCTTTACCAATAACTTGGCTAAACCAGTCATTATACTGTTGGCCACAGATTTGAGCTGAAACCTGTGTTCCCCAAATTTTGACTGACTTATAATCCGCACTATAAGTGCTTTGCTCTAGCGTAACTTTTTTGTCTTGATAACTAAGGGAAAGTAACCCTTGGGCATCATAATGAGCGTGAATTTGAGTCAATATAGGGTACTTTCTAGCAGTCACAAAGTTGCCATTGGCTAGGACTAACATATAACGTCGATCATCGAATAAGCCGCTTTGTTTCACTTGGCTAGTCTCTAGCGAGATGCCGGCTATAGATTTAACTGGGTAGATATGAATCGAGTCGAGTTTCATTTGTTAAGTTCCATCAATCAAAAATGCGAAAGTCCCAATGATTCAAATTAATTTATCAGTAATTTAAATCAAACTAGTAGAATAGGGATGGTAAGAAAAATAAAGGATTGCTGCTAGGTTTTTCTCATTGTTGATACTGTTTGGAAGGCAAAACTGCCCACTAACATGGAAGAAAGAAAATACACACCTTCCATTGGATTGTTCACCAAAGCCGTTAAAGCGGGACCTGGACAGTAGCCAGCAAGGCCCCAACCAATACCAAAGAAGATAGCACCAAATATTAAAGGCTTATCTAGAGTGAGCTTGCTTGGCAGTCGCCAAATCGATGTAAATTTAGGTTTTGTCATCTTATTCTTAATGGCATAGGCCAAAACACCAACCAAAATTGCCGACACCATGACAAAAATAAGATCTGGATTCCAACTCGCATTTTTACTAAAAGGGCTATCTTGAGTAAAAATAGCGCTAACATCGAGAAAGCTTAATACCGCATTTGGGTTTGCCATCTCGGATATTGCAAGGCCAGCACCAAATAAAATGCCTATTATCAAGTGCATAAAAAGGTGGAATATAAGAGATGACTTGTCCTTATTAGAAACCATATTGCTATTAATATTGTTACTCATGTTAGGCCCCTAATTGAAAAAGTCGGCTAGACACATAAACCGTTATTATGGCGCTGATCATAAAGGTTACGGTTGCCATGATAGAGCGTAAAGATCCTCTTGAAGTGCCACATACCCCATGGCCACTAGTACAGCCATTACCCATTCGGGTGCCAAAGCCGACAATAAGGCCCGCAATAATGAGAAGAAGAGGGGAGCGATCACTTGGCATAACAAATTGAGGCTCAAAAAATACCCCGTAACTACTGCCTCCTATTAAGGTGCCAATTAAAATCATGCCGAGATAAAATTTATTAGAGCCTTGTTCTTTGCTTTTATTAGCTGTTTGTTTAAAAACAGTCTGATTGATTAAGCCACTAACACCTAATACACGGCCATATAAAAGTAAGTAAAGCAGTGCTGCCAAACCAATTAAAACGCCACCGATAACACCTGAATTAATAAATTGCATATTCTAATCCAATATAAGCTTATAATTTATTGCTATATTGTTTTATGAAACGACTTCACTGTCAAGTTTCACTCTAGTTGTTAACTTGTATCAATCAAGGAACTTTTGTGTAAATCAAAATGCTATTATAGCCATATCTTAAATCATGGTTTTTTTGCAGTATGATGTTTAAAGGAGAAAGGAAAAACAGTGTTTAGTTTAGGGTGTGCCTATGGGCTTGCAAAAACGGTGTTTATTCTACCAACGCCACCTAAAGGAGAGTATTTAGTCACACCGAATGGTCATTTAAATCAACCTTCTGTGACCGACATTATTGCTCAGGATGGAAATCATTGGCGCAAAATTCTCACAATTATGGCGAAGCTGACGGCAGCTAAAATGGATTGGCGGGAATACCGAGACACTAGATTGGTACAAGAAAGTGAGTGCATTTTATTTCAAATGCCAGAATATTTTGATCAGGATAAAATTTATTATGTTTGCGGTGGTCAAATGCAGTCTGCATTGAAAGAGATTAGAGACTTCACTCAAGTAGATGACAAAGGCCTTTTAAAAGTCGATCAAAACCTGATTCTCTGCCCTTATCCTGATTATCGACAATTTCCAAATAAATTGATTGATTTGAATTTAGCCTATTTAAATCAAGTCTTAGAAAATAAGTAAATGGAGAAAGCATGTTAGCTGCATTTAAAAAAATTATTGAACAATTTCAAGATCCAGAGGAAACGATAGAGCCCGTTTCCTATCAACAAGCCGTTGCTGCACTGCTAATTGAAGTGATGTTGGCAGATGAAAAAATAGAAGAGACTGAAAAGCAGCAGGTTTTAAAATTAATTGAGAAAGAAACAGGACTAGAGCAAGTTGAGCAGCTCTACCTTGACATGAAACAATCCGTTGAATCTGCAAATGATATGTTTCAATTTACCAATGCCATTAATGAACATGCCGGTAAGGATGAAAAAGAAGCCCTTGTAGGTGCTCTGTGGCGTGTTGCCTACGCTGATGGCGTGCTGGACGAGTACGAAGATTATCGTATCAGGCGTATCTGTGAACTCTTATATGTGCCTCATTCCGTTTTTATTCAAACTAAATTAGCAGCAAAAGCAGCGAAAGACGCATCATAAAAGTTGTGACTAACATTTGAGCATAAAAAAACGCGATTCAGACTGGGTTTGAATCGCGTTTTTATTTGTCTTAAATTGACTTAAGTGTTTCCACAAACCCTTAAGCCAAGACTTAAAACAAAACTAACTGATTTTATGCAGCAAAGTTAGCAGCAGCAAAATCCCAGTTAGCTAGCGCCCAGAAACCTTTTAGGTAATCAGGACGAACGTTACGGTAGTCGATGTAGTAAGCGTGTTCCCAAAGGTCAACAGTCAATAGTGCTGTGTAACCGTCAGTAGAAGGAGTGCCAGCATTGCTAGTGTTAACAATGTCTAATTCGCCTTCAGCTGTTTTTACCAACCAAGTCCAGCTAGAACCGAAGTTGTTAACTGCTTTGTCGTTGAATGCTGCTTGGAACTCTTCGAAAGAACCCCATTTAGCATTGATTGCGTCAGCTAGTGCGCCTGCTGGTTGACCGCCACCTTGTGGGCTTAGGCTGTTCCAGAAGAAAGTGTGGTTCCAGATTTGTGCTGCATTGTTGAATACAGGACCAGCTGGAGCTGATGCAATGATGTCTTCTAGGCTTTTGCCTTCAAACTCAGAACCAGGAACAAGACCATTTAATTTAACAACATAAGTGTTATGGTGTTTGCCGTGGTGGAAGTCCAATGTTTCCGCTGACATGTGAGGCTCTAGAGCATCTTTTGCGTATGGTAGAGCTGGTAATTCAAACGCCATTTCTTTTCTCCTGCGATTTCATATTGAAAAATGCTTGTTATCAAGCAGTTAATGGTGCATATATAATAGCACCGAAGAATTGAAGATAATATTCCTTCAATTTGTGTGGTTATCCTTTTTTTCATTCAAAACAAGGGCTCAGTAAGAATTCAATGCCAAGACAAGATGATGATGTAGAAATTCCAAGCCTTACCTTGGACCAAGATGAAGTCAGTGACCGTCGTACTAATCAATCCACAACGAAGAGACGACTGGCTCCCGCTTCGACTAAAGCTAAACCCTTAAATGAGGCAAAAGCACAACCCCAAGTGCAATATAAAAAGCCTAGTTTAATTGGGGTATACCTGCTGCTATTTTTATTTGTTGGTGCTGCTTGCGCTGCGGGTTTTTGGGTCTGGCAAGACAACCAAAGATTAAAATCCGAGCTCGCTGCTACTAATACTCAACTAACTAACTTAGATCATCAACTGTTAGCGGCAGATGTGTCTGCCAATGAACAAGACTTGACGGTTGCAGAGACGTTAAAGAATCACAACAGTGAGATCCGCAAACTATGGGGCGTGTCTTATGACACCAACCGTAAGGCAATTAAAGCCAATACAACAAATGTTACCAATATAGATAAAAAGCAATCTAATTTACGTGAATCCCTTGCAACGCAAGGTAAGCTTGTTGCTGTTCAAGGTGAAGCAGTAAATGACATTGAAGCAAATTACCATAAATTGTTAGGTAATTTGAATCAGGTCGAACAGGATAGCCAAACCCGTGCCTTTGAAATTGACGCCATGCGTGAAGAGCAAGATGTTACAGGGCAAACTTTATCTAAAATGGGTGATGAAACAGCAAGCTTGATTGTAAAAGTGGAACAACAAAATGGGCAAATTGATAATTTGCTGAATACCATTAAAACAATGCAAACTAACAATCAAAGTGTGTCTAATCAGGTTAAATCTTTGGCAGATACTTTAGCGAAGATTGAAGCAAGTATTAGTAAAATTGATGAAAAAGTAGAAGGTTTACGCAGTGCTAAACCGGATATGCCAGCAAACTTGAAAGCTCAACTGGATGACCATCAAGAAGCAATTAATGCAATTGATGCCTTTAGAATCCAAGTGAATGGCAAACTTAACCGAATCGATACCCAAGTTAATCAAATTATGTTGGAGCAACAATTGAGTGCAGAGCCATAATAGGTCAAAGCTTATAAGCTCAATTTATCTCATAATATGGAATTAATAATTTAAAAAATTTGATTCAAATCATAAAAAGGTCGACTAAGTCGGCCTTTTTTTTGTTTTTGCTTTTCCCCTTTAGTCACTCGATTAAAATGCGCCCATTTTTAAAATCGACGTGAATGACTTATGACAGAACTACTTTCTCCAGCGGGTACCCTAAAAAATATGCGTTACGCTTTTGCCTATGGCGCTGATGCCGTATACGCAGGCCAGCCTAGATATAGCCTAAGGGTGAGAAATAACGACTTTGACATGGCGAACCTCGCAACGGGTATAGAAGAAGCCCATGCCCAAGGTAAAAAACTGTATGTCGCCAGTAATATCGCCCCTCATAATGCCAAAATTAAAACCTATTTACGCGATATAGAACCGGTTATCGAAATGGGCCCTGATGCGCTAATTATGTCTGACCCTGGCATGATGATGCTGATTAAAGAAAAATGGCCTGATCAAGAGTTACACCTTTCTGTTCAAGCCAATGCCGTAAACTGGGCGACGGTTAAGTTTTGGCATGACTATGGCCTTAAACGTGTCATTTTATCCCGTGAATTGTCTTTGGATGAGATTGCAGAGATACGTGTAAAAGTACCTGATATGGAAATTGAAACCTTTGTTCATGGTTCTTTGTGTATCGCCTATTCTGGTCGTTGTCTATTGTCTGGTTACTTTAATCGACGTGATCCAAACCAAGGCTCATGCACCAATTCGTGCCGTTGGCAGTATGATGTTAAAGATGCCAAAGAAGAACTGTCCGGTGATATCGTGCCTGCTGACGGTAGTCATTTATACGAACAAGCTAAGAAAGAAGCACAAATGTTCGATCCATCAGGTTTTGACCAACTCGCATTGGGTGAAAATGATGATTTCAAAACCACTTTAGGCGAAGGTAAGCCCTACGATGATGTGGTGTTATTACGTGAGCAGGGTCGCGAAGGTGAGTACATGCCTGCGTTTGAAGATGAGCATGGCACCTACATCATGAACTCACGTGATCTTAGAGCCATTCAGCATGTGGAAAAATTGATTGAAATGGGTGTGCATTCATTAAAAATTGAAGGACGTACCAAATCTCATTTTTATGCAGCACGCACAGCTCAGCTTTATCGCCAAGCGATTGATGATGCAACCCATGGTCGTGCGTTTGATATGAGTCTTATGGATAGATTAGAAGGCTTAGCGAATAGAGGGTATACCGAAGGGTTTTACCGTCGCCATGTGCATGATAAGTATCAGAACTATCAACATGGCAATTCTCAATCCACTAAGCAGCAATTTGTGGCTGAGATGAAAGGCTGGCACAACGGCATGTTAACCTTGGATGTTAAAAACCGCTTTAAAGTGGGCGACAGTGTCGAACTGATCACACCAAAAGGCTCAAGAACTATATTCATTAATACCATGTTGAATAAAAAAGGCGAAAGCGTGAGTGTTGCGCCTGGCTCTGGTCATGTGGTGAGTATCCCGTGTGAGAGTGAGCCTGCTGATATTGAATACGGCTTAGTCATGCGTAACCTGCCAAATTAAACGTAAAAAGTTTCTTATTGGAATTGTTTGTCTTTAAAGTGAACTTCATAGGCTCAGCTTATGTAGTTCATTTTAAATATATATATGTATAAATGTTCTATAAAAACACCTGCTTATAACTTTTTTTGAAAATAGCTTGCCTGTATAGTATCCATCAAATGCCGAATCCATTCACTTTTAACGACTTTGAATTGTTAAAGATTTGAAGGGTTTAAAAGTCGGACACAACTGAGATAGGAAATTATGAACGAGGCGAGACTCACTCATTTAAAGCAGCTTGAAGCTGAAAGTATCCATATCATTCGTGAAGTGGCTGCTGAATTTGATAATCCTGTAATGCTGTATTCAGTAGGTAAAGACTCTGCTGTTATGTTGCATTTGGCCATGAAAGCCTTTTACCCAGGTAAACCACCTTTCCCACTAATGCACGTGGATACAGGTTGGAAGTTTAAAGAAATGATCAGCTTTCGTGATGAAATGGTGGCGAAATTAGGTCTTGAGCTTTTGGTTCATCAAAACCAAGAAGGTATTGATCAGGGTGTAGGTCCATTTACACATGGTAGTGCAAAACATACCGACGTGATGAAAACCCAAGGTTTGAAGCAAGCATTAGACAAATACGGCTTTGATGCTGCATTTGGTGGTGCGCGTCGTGATGAAGAGAAATCACGAGCAAAAGAACGTGTTTATTCGTTCCGTGATAAACAGCACCGTTGGGATCCAAAAAACCAACGTCCTGAATTATGGAACATCTATAACGGTAAAGTGAATAAAGGCGAAAGTATTCGAGTTTTCCCTCTATCTAACTGGACCGAGTTGGACATCTGGCAATATATCTACCTAGAAAGTATTCCAATTGTTCCTCTTTACTTCGCAAAACCACGTCCAGTGGTAGAGCGTGATGGCACTATGATCATGGTTGATGATGAGCGTATGCCATTAAAAGAGGGTGAAGTACCTGAAATGAAATCTGTACGTTTCCGTACCTTGGGTTGCTACCCATTGACCGGTGCTGTGGATTCTGAAGCGGCGACCTTGCCTGAAATTATTCAGGAAATGCTACTGACAAAAAGTTCAGAGCGCCAAGGGCGAGTAATCGACCATGACTCTTCAGGGTCAATGGAAGAGAAGAAAAAACAAGGTTATTTCTAGGAGTTAGATAATGTCGCACCAGTCAGAATTGATCAGCCAAGACATTCTTGGTTACTTAAAGCAGCACGAAGAAAAAGACATGCTGCGTTTGTTAACTTGCGGTAACGTTGATGATGGTAAAAGTACCCTTATCGGGCGTCTATTGCATGACTCAAAACTTATTTTTGAAGATCACCTAGAAGCCGTAAAACGTGACAGTAAAAAGTCAGGCACTCAAGGTGAAGAAGTTGATTTAGCGCTTTTGGTAGATGGCCTACAAGCTGAACGTGAACAGGGTATTACCATTGATGTTGCTTACCGCTATTTCTCAACAGAGAAGCGTAAGTTCATCATTGCTGACACACCAGGGCACGAACAATACACACGTAATATGGCAACAGGTGCGTCTACCTGTGATCTAGCGATTATCTTGATTGATGCGCGTTACGGTGTACAAACTCAGACTCGTCGTCACAGTTACATTGCGGCTTTGCTAGGGATTAAACACCTAGTGGTTGCCGTTAACAAGATGGACTTGGTTGACTTCTCAGAAGACAGATTCAACGAAATTAAATCGGAATACCTAGCCTTTACTGAGCAATTAGGTAACCGTGCCAGCGAAGATATTCGTTTTGTACCTTTATCTGCACTTCGTGGTGATAACGTTGTAAATGAATCAAGCAGCACACCTTGGTATACAGGTGGCGCTTTGATGAACATTCTTGAGAGTGTTCAGATTGATCGTGATGTTAAGAGCAATCACTTCCGTTTGCCTGTGCAATATGTAAACCGTCCTAACCTAGATTTTCGTGGTTTTGCCGGCACAATTGCAGCGGGTTCTGTGAAACCAGGTGATGACGTTATTGCTTTGCCATCAGGCAAAACCAGTAAAGTCGATGCGATTGTTACTTATGACGGCAATCTAGATGAAGCACGCGCTGGCGAAGCCGTGACTATCACACTAGAAGATGAAATCGATATCAGTCGTGGTGACATGCTTGCGCATGTAGGTTGTGAGCCTCTAATGGCAAGCACCTTAAGAGCGTCTATTGTATGGATGGCCGATCACCCACTAGTGCCTGGCAAGTTGTATGACTTTAAACTAGGTACACAAACGGTACCGGGTAAAGTGCACCACTTTAACCATAGAGTAGATGTAAATACTCTTGAGCACAGTGAAATCGAATCACTAGAGCTTAATGGCATCGGTGATTGTGTTATTCAGTTTGATGCACCCGTTGCTTTCGACCAATATCAAGATAGCCGTCTAACCGGTGCCTTGATTGTTATTGATCGTCTATCTAACGTCACCGTTGGTGCCGGCATGGTAGAAGAGAAAGTTGCTGACATAGATGAAGACTCAGATGTAACCGCAGAAGATAGAGCCGCTCGCTTAGGTCAAAAACCAGCCGTGATTGCTTTATCAGCGGAAGGTTTTGGTCAAGCTAAAACGCTTGAGCGTGCTTTGCTTCGTCAAGGTATTGTTGCAATCGCGAAAGCCGATGTAAGCCAAGCAGAAGCTGATCTCGTTCGTGCAACAGGGGTAACCTTGTTAACGAATGACGAGAGCCATGCTGACTCTGAAATCTTGGAGACAAAAGTCGAAGAGATTGTAGAACGCGTGATTGAAAGTGTTCGCTTGTAATACTGGTATGTGAATACATAGCATTGCTAAAAAATCCCAGCCAAGTGCTGGGATTTTTTTGGTCTAATGATTAAGATGGCAGCCGTAAGAGCGATTACCCTTCACAAAAAACGATTGAAACAGTAAAGCAGGAAGAAAAATGAAAAAGCTGGATGATGTGCTATTCCAAGAATTAATTGAAAAAGCCGAGCAAAGCGATCGTAAACGTTCACATCATTGTTTTCATACAGAACACTCAGATCCTGTACAGCGTATGTGCATAGGTTTGAAGAAAGGCACCTATGTTAGACCTCATTTTCATTCTCAAACGAATAAGTGGGAAATGCTACTTGTGTTAAAAGGAAGACTGGCATTAGTTATTTTCGATCAAGCGGGTAACGTTATTGAAAAGCTAAGTTTGAGTCCTAATCAGCCTATCATGGGAACAGAGTTTCCTGAAAACACCTGGCACAGTATTTACCCAGAAACAGAAGACGTCATTATTCTAGAGTTAAAACCCGGCCCATTTACGCCTGCTACTGAATCAGACTTTGCTGCTTGGGCGCCGAAAGAAGGTGAGCAAGGTGTTAGCGAATTTATGGCTTGGTTAGAAAGTGCAAAACTAGGTCAGCATTATTTAGCGGATTAGTTACAAGTTTTCATTCAGTTTATTTCTGAGCTAGTCTTAGGCGTTATTAGTTTAAGGCTAGGGAAGGAAGTTTAGATGCAGAATGAAATGAAAAGAGATCTGATAGTTCGCTACTTACAAGCTTATAATTGTTTTGACTTGGATGGCATGGTGCAAACTTTGTCGACAGGGATAGAAATTGAAAATATCCGCAAAGGCCACATAGAATCCAAAACTAAGGGGATAGAGGCTTTTAGTGAGCTAGTGAGTAAAGCGGCGCTTGTTTATAGCGAGAGAAGCCAAACCATTCTTGAACTGGAAGAGATAGGCGACATGATTTGTATTAATGTTGAGTACAAAGCTACCTTAGCCGCTGATCTTTTTATGAATAATGCGGATCTAAAAAAAGGAGAAACAGTCGTATTTAATAGTCGTTGTGAATTCTTTTTCGAAGAAGACAAAATTTGTCGTATCCGAGATATTTGTTAGTCTTTTACGCTTTTACTGATAGTACTCATTTATTCAATGATCTAACTTCATACACTCTTTTACCAATGCAATATAGAATCTTTTCAAAAGCTTAAGAGGATGTTGTGCGTGATTTTAATTGATACCCCTAGACTTCAAATGCGAGAGTTTACACTGGCAGATAAAGAAGCGGTTTTAGACTTTGCTAGCTGTGAAAAAGTTACTCGTTACACAGGTTATGCTGGTATGGTGAAAAGCCTTGATGATGCAGCCATGGTTATCAGGGATATTTGGATGGTTGAGTATCAAAGGTATGGATACGGGCGATATGCGCTTATCCATAAAGAAGATCAAAAAGTCATCGGTTTTTGTGGGGTTAAGTTTGATAAAGGGCTGAATGCCCCAGATATAGGTTATCGATTACTACCTCAATATTGGGGGCAGGGGTTAGCAACAGAAGCTGTCACTAGCGCATTAAAGTATGCAAGGGAAGTTCTGGATTTAGATAAGATCATTGCCGTGGCAGTCGATGAGAATGTCGCTTCAAATAAAATACTGCATAAACTTGGGTTTAACAAAATCGACTCTTATATAGATGAAGGTTTTCGGCTTTATCGATATGAATCTCTCTCCAGTTAAATGATGTACCCTAATTGACTTTAAAGAGGCTAAGTCTAAATCCATTATCAAAAGGGGAAATTATGAGGCATTCCTTTATTAGAGTGTTCAAAATTAACTAAACACCTCACTCAAACTCGTTAACCTTATTCACCTCCCCAATAAAAAGGTTTAAAACTATGCTTATTAATATGTTTAAAATCAAACCGCTATCACAAGGTTTGCAGAAAATAGCCGCTAAAACACCTCTCATTACATTAACATCAGCCCTTTTTTTCTTCTCATTACCCAGTAGTGCACAGGCACAAAATGTCTCTATGACAACCACTAATTGGGCACCTTTTTATGCAGAATCTCTTGAGAAAGGGGGCTTTGTCACCGCCATAGTTGACGCTTCATTTAAAGCGGCGGGTTATGACAGCACAATCGAATTTACCAGTTGGACAGATGCGCTTGAGCAGGTAAAAGAAGGTGAGAAAGACGTTGTTGTTGGCGCTTATTTCTCCGAAGAAAGGGCGCAGCATTATCATTACTCCTTGCCCATTTACTCTGTTCTAACCGGTGTATTTAAAAAAACTGGACACGAGCTAAACTTTTATAGCTCATTCGACATGCTTGATCAGTATAAGTTGGGCAAGCTTGATGGCACAGTTGTCGCGAAAAGTTTCGATGCTTATCCGTTTAAACATCTAAAAGGCTACGAGCAAGTAAGCTTAGGTTTAAAAGCCTTAGATCAAGGTGAGATTGATCTGTATGTTGAAAGTTATGCGGTTGCCAAACAAGTCGCAGCGGATATGGGCATGCAAGCGGATAAAATTGAAATGATACAGCCGCCGATCGAAGATAATGACCTGCATATTATGATTTCTAAAAGCATTCCTAATGCCATCGAAATTCGAGATGCCTTCAACAAAGGGTTTGTGCAAATTCAAGCGAATGGCACTTATGAAACAATTTTGAAAGATTTCAACCAGATGTAAGTCTGATTGAAAGGGGAAAACACTCGCCACCCTGAGTGTGGAGCTAGGGAACCTGCGAATAAGTCCTCCCGCCTCAGCGTGTGGATAAAAGCCGTTAGATTTATGGCGAGGAGCGCAACTTAATAGTCATTCTATTGATAAGCTCTTCAACATAAAAATAGGGCTTTTAGACCACGCCCTTCGGGCCTTTCAGAAAAAGCATCACCCTGTGTTGTCCCTTCTCGAAAGGTACCTACATTACATTAAAGTGACGCCTTGATTGATACTTTTTCTGAAAAGACTGAGAAGAGGTGACTTAATCGCAGGTTCCCTAGGTTTTTAAAATGGACGTTAGGTAAGTGCATTGAGCCAAGGAAGGCTTTTTTTACCCCCTTGGCACATAAGCTATCTTTTGCCGTTCTTGTATCTCTAGTTACGCCTTAATCATGTCTGTTAATGCGCGTCTTGGTCCATGAGGCGTTACATCCGCTGTTCCTAGTCTAAATAACATTTGTACTGTGTCTGTTTGTTTTATATTAAAAAAGCGCTTGAACTCTCCCTGTAGTGGCAGCATTGCTTCATACTCTTGTAGTACTTGGCTCATAGGGTGTTGTGCTAGTCCCATCTCAATGGTTTTAAGGTTAATACGGCAATACTCACGGCCCACATTAACTTGATCTTCACGGGTATTAAACTTAGAGCTAATCCAAGCAAAGGTACCTGTCGATGCTGCCGATTTCTGTGTCATGGTAACGGCTTGTTGACCAAAATCAGTTGAGTCTTTTTCCGCACTTTCTCTAGAAAGAAAAAAGTTTTCTACCAAGATTCGTTTAATACCAGAGAGGCCTGCTTGAGCTGTGCCAAAGCCATCACGGTATTTCATGACTTCATCATCATTGAAACGGAACATCTTGATTGTTTCCATATCTCTGGCTTTATCTTTTACTTCAATTTGCATCGCTTTTGTTAAAACATGTTCAAGTTGCTTTTTAGCCGCAGGGGAGCTTACTAATGTGAAAGGGCTTTGATTATAACTTGCATGGAACTGCTCTAGTTCAGACGCCTGAACCTGTGTCAAAGGCGCATTATTATATTCACGTTTATTAGAGTGCCTGCTTAAGATATGGGTAAAAAGAGGGTTAGTTTTAACCTTGTCATTTGCCTCTAAGCGCACTCTCGCAACAGGCTTATTCGCAAGTTCTGTATTGCTATACATACCCTGTGGGAAAAGCGTTATTTTTGCTTCATGCTTTAGGCCTGTTGCTGCTATAGCAGCAGTTTCTAAGAAAGTCCCTTGTCCAATATGAATCTGTCTGTAGTAAGGGTCTGTTTCTGGCAATAAACGTTCTGGATCAACATAAAGTTCAAACTCTTTTTCTCCTGTTAGTTTAATAATCCAAGGTTGGATGTTATGCGGATTTGGGCTTAACACAGCATAAGCCAATACCTGTAAACGAATGTCTTTCATATCTGAGGTTGGGCCATTCCAGCCGTAACTTGTATCTTGGCCGCTATTTGATGCAGAGATAGAGGATTCTAAATTGCCACAACTTGTTAAGCCTGTTGTTAATGCAACTGCGCCAGTACCTAAGCCAAGTACACTGATAAATTTACGTCTGTTCATGTTATTCCCCTTAGAAAAAGACTCTTAAAGATGTTTTAAAAATTCGCTTTAAATATGTATTCCATGGAATGTATGTTATATTCCTTGGAATCTAAGTCAAGCAATAACGTTAAAAAAATTAAAAAAGTTTAAAAAATATACAAAGTAAAATACCCATTGTTAGCGTTAGGTAAGGGGCTTTACAGGTAAGAGGATAATGAAAGTGAGTAATAGAGAAGGCACAGAAGTACGGTTAACAATTTTGTTTGGCATACTGCAACAGCTGATGACAACAAGACAAAATAAGCTTTTTGCAAAGCTCGCATTAACCTCATCTCAATTTGGGCTTCTTATTCATTTTACCCATGATCCAAAGCGAAGTTGGTTAGTGACAGAGTTGGCTGAAGTGATGGAGATGAATCAGCCAGGCATAACAAAAATAGCAAGTCAGTTGATCGATAAGGGGTTGCTAATAGCCACACCTGATACCAAGGATAAACGGAAAAAACATCTAAAAATCAGTGAAAAAGGTTTAAAATCCTGCTCTAGTACCATTGCAGCCTTTAGTCCAGATATACAAAACATATACTCTGCTTTCGAGGACGGGGAATTAGACGACCTAAGCCAACATCTTGAAAAACTCATGTCTTGGTTGGATTCAAATCGGGATAATATTAAAGGGCTATAAATTTTTAATTATTTAATTTACTACTGACATATGGTGTCAGTAGGGTGTCATTATACTGTCTGCTTCGAGTTAAAACATTTAATCAAGGAGCAGATAGAGATGGCACTATTTACCCATAATGCAGGCAACTACTTAACAAGGGGAGATGCCAATATTTATTATGAGGTAACAGGAAACCCAGTTGGTTTTCCACTTATCTTACTTCATGGTGGCATGGGCAATTTAACTGACTTTAATGCCATTTTAGGTACTTTGGTCGACGACTATAAATTGGTAGGGTTAGATTTTAGAGGTCATGGAAAATCCAGTCTTGGTAGTGAAGCGCTGAGCTATAAAATCTATCAAGAAGATGTAGAAGCTCTACTTGATCACCTGAATATTTCACATTTTGCTATCGTAGGCTTTAGTGATGGTGGGATTACCGCTTATCGTATCGCTTCCTATAAAACCTCAGAAAAAGCAGTTCAAGTAAAAGCACTTGTTGCTATTGCTGCTCATCAACAGATTCATAAAAACGATTTTAGTTTTCCTTTTTTAGCCAACATGACAGGGCCAAAATGGCGAGCTAAATTTCCCGTACCGACTGCTTATTATGACAGAATCAATCCAGAACCGGATTTTGATCACCTAGTGGAGCAAGCCGTTAAGTTATGGACATCAGGTAAAACCAGCTATTACCCAGATAAAGCGGTTAAGCAAATAAAAGCCCCTTGTTTATTGGTAAGAGGAGAAGAAGACCACTTATTTTCAGAGATGGAAATGGCAAAGTTAAACTCACTTATCAAAGGCTCTCAAACCGCTTCAATTTCCACGGCAGGTCATGAGGCATACCAAGATAATCCTTATGTTTTTACTCAAAAGGTAAAACCCTTTCTGCTTGAGATTTTGTCATCAGAGATCAAGCTAGCACCAGCAATATCAAATCAAGTGAAGCAACTATCGGAAAAGCAACTACCAGAAAAACAACAGTCAGAGAAGCAACAGTCAGAGAAGGAGCCAGTATGTTAGCGCAGACGTTAAACCCTTTTGAAAGCGGGAGCTCAGAACAAAGTTTGGAGCTGGAAACAGATCTTAAAGCACCGAAAGACTTTGATTTTATGATAGGTCATTGGCAGGTAAAGCATAGGCGGCTCAAAAAGCGTTTAGAAAATTGTCAGGATTGGTATGAGTTTGACGGTACTTCCTCAACCATTAAAACCTTGGGTGGCTTTGGTAATTTAGAAGATAACTTACTCAATTTTCCAGAAGAAAGTTATCGTGCTTTAGCGTTGCGTTCCTTTAATGAAATGACACAAACATGGTCGATCTGGTGGTTAGATGCACGTTTTCCTGATGCGCTTGATACGCCAGTTACAGGGCGTTTTACACAAGGGATCGGTTTGTTTTATGCCAATGATGTACTGCACGGGCAAAATATTAAAGTGAGGTTTAAATGGATATCCTCTGCAAATAAACCAAGATGGGAACAAGCATTCTCTACCGACGATGGCACAACATGGGAAACCAACTGGATAATGGAATTCTCACCACTTGAGTCTAAATCATAAAAAGACTGACTAAATTACGATAAATAAGGAAATAACCAATGCCAAATGCAAGTTGCTTATGCGGACAAGTCAAAATTACTGCCGAAGAGGTAAAGCCAGATGTTAGCGCATGTCACTGTCAATCTTGTCGAGGTTGGGGGGGCGGACCTTTTCTCGCGGTTCAGTGCGGCACCAAAGTCCAATTTGAAGGGCGAGAACATATTAAAGAGTACGACTCTTCAGAGTGGGCGAAGCGAGGGTTTTGCCAATCATGCGGTACGCATCTTTATTTTTATTTCAAAAAAGCAGAAGCTTACAACATGCCAGTCGGTATATTCGAAAACTTAGAAGGCCTAGCCATGGCTATGCAGTTTTATATCGATAAAAAGCCTGATTATTATTGTTTTGCCCAAGAGACTGCCTCAATGACTGAGGCAGAAATTATGAGCTACTATGCAAGCGAGCTTTAGAGCAAACTAAAGGAAATGAGGAGATAATAATATGTTCAATGTTTATCTAACCTTTGCCGAAAATAAGGCGTCGGCACCTGAATTTATGCAAGGCCATAAGGACTGGATCAAACAAGGCGTTGAAGAAGGTGTGTTTATCATGGTTGGGAGTATTAAGCCTTCTGATGATAATCCAAAAGCTGGTGGTAGCATTATGGCTTTTAACCTGAGCTACGACGCTTTAGTTGATAAAGTTAAACAAGACCCCTTTGTGATCGAGAAGGTCGTTACGGCTGAAATTTTCGAGATTAGTCCAAATCAATTGGATGATAGGCTCGCATTCTTAATGCCAGCCCAAAATTGAAAAAATGCTTTTTAAGTAAAAGGAAATTGAATGACAGCCCCATTTATTGGCCCAGATGGTAAAGCACGATGCGCTTGGGCAGGCACTGCTCCTGAGTTTCTTGCCTATCATGACAAAGAATGGGGATTCCCTGTTATTGATGATCAAAGACTATTTGAGAAGGTGTGCCTAGAGAGTTTTCAATCTGGCTTGAGCTGGCGCACCATCTTAAATAAACGAGAGGCTTTTCGTGCGGCGTTTGATCAATTTGATTTTCATAAAGTCGCTCTTTATCAAGGTGATTATGTAGAGAAATTACTGCAAAACGATGGCATCATACGTAATCGTCGAAAAATAGAAGCGGTTATTAATAACGCACAAAGAGCCATCGAGATGCAACAAGAAGAAAGCTCATTAGCGGCCTTCTTTTGGCGTTATGAAGCAAAAGACGTTGTAGAACCCCAAACTCAAACTACTTCAGTTGAATCTATCGCACTCTCTAAAGCGCTTAAAAAGAAAGGCTGGAAGTTTGTTGGCCCCACCACCATGTTTGCCTTTTTACAGTCCATGGGATTTATTAATGACCATGAATATGGTTGTTGTGTTCGAGAAGAAATCGAACTAATTCGCAAGCAGCTTAAAAGACCTTGAGTTAGAATAAGTGCCTCTTATTCATTTATCTTGCTAAGCAGGTTAACCATGCATCAACTCGAAGAAAAAAGTGTTTCTTGTCCCTATTGTGGGGAAGTGATCGAGGTTCTTATTGACCCCGAAGATACCGACCAAGAATACATAGAAGATTGCCAAGTCTGCTGTCGTCCAATCAGTTTCAATATTTCAATGCAAGGAAACGGCGAGCTGGAGATTTATGTCAGAGCTGAAAATGAGTAGTGGTCTAATATGTTTGAATTGAAAACCATTGGCCTGTTTTTAGTCACTGCTTTGGCCGAAATTCTAGGTTGCTACTTACCTTATCTTTGGCTCAAACAAGATAAGAGTATTCTACTCTTGATACCAGCAGCCTTTTGTTTAGCCTTGTTTGCTTGGTTATTATCCTTACATCCAGAGGCGTCCGGTCGTGTGTATGCGGCTTATGGTGGTGTTTATATTTTTGTTGCCATCTTATGGTTATGGCTGGTGGACGGCATTAAACCAACCCATTGGGACATGATAGGGGCGAGTATTGCACTTATTGGCATGGGGATTATTATGTTTGCACCAAGGCCCGTTTAATGAGTGTCGTGGTGTAAAGCGCAAGATTGGAAAAGAGGTCGTTTTTAAAACTTGATAATCTATCCGCTTATTTTTCCTGTCGCTATTCTATTTACTACTCTCATAGTTATCTTTTTACGATTAAGAAGCCAAGTTGTTAAGTATGAACTCAGTCTATCTCGCTAGAATCCAGCAAGCGCTTCAATTTATAGAGACCAACCTAAATACCAATTTATCTTTGAGTGAAGTGGCTAAAGCAAGCCACTTTTCTGAATTTCACTTTCATCGCATCTTTAAAGGGGTGATGGATGAAACCTTAAATGACTACATTGGTCGCAGGCGAATGGAAAAGGCTGCTAACAAGCTGGTTTGCCATCAAGACCTATCTATTACACAGATTGCACTCGAATGTGGTTTTTCCTCTAGTGCTAATTTTGCCAAAGCGATAAAACTCTATTTTGGTTTTAGCCCTTCTCAATTAAGAAACCCAGCTAAAGTGCATGTCAAAGAGAGCAAGATAGGAAAAATACAAAGCAAGTATGGAAAAGTATTTTCACCCTCAGATTTATATCCTACTCACATCACAACAAGTGATATGACTTCTGCACCAAACGGTGTTGAGCTAGGTGAAAACCAATTAAAAATGGGTAATAAAATGGATGTGAAAGTAAAAAACTTATCAGAACAAAAAGTATGGAAATTGTCGAGTGTAGGGGGGTATGAGGAGTCTGCCATTTACCAAACCTGGGGGCAGCTTATCGACTTCGCACAAACACGAGGTGTTGATGAGACAGCACAGCAACGATTTGCTTTTTGCTATGATAACCCTGTGTTAACGCCCTTAAATAAATGTCGTTATGAAGCGGCGATTATTATGCCGGAAGAGGCGCAAAGTACGACAGTAAGTGCGCCATACTTTATGGCAAGTATTCCTGCTGGAAAATATGCGGTGCATTATTACAAAGGTTCTGGTGCTGATGCGGTTCAGGCGCATTTACGTTTTTATTCCGACTGGTTACCGCAAAGTGGTTATGAGCCTGATCACTTTCCTATTATGGAACATTACTTAAATGATGCCAGAGTGGATGGTTTTGTTGAGATGGAAATCTATATCAAGCTAAAAGCCTTATAAAACGAATAACATTAAAAACTATACCAAGATTAAAAACGCTACCTTAACCCTGCGCTCTTATTTAAGGGCACAGGGTTAAGAGCTTCGTATTAAAGTGAGCGTAAACAAGTGAAAGCAAAGATCTATTTCGATGACTTTGATATAGTTTCAACTCTTATTCACTTCATATTAAGAAGCTCACCCGAATGACGCCAGATGCAAAAGACAAACAAATTCTAGCCTTGTTACAACTTAATGCACGCTTACCAACGGCTGATATTGCACGCCAAGTCCACCTTGCAAGATCGACAGTGCAAGAACGTATAAAACGCATGGAACAAGCGGGTTTGATTGAAGGTTATGCGGTTAAACTCAATGCAGACTTATTACCAAAGATCGCCATACAAAGCCGCGTGGCATTAAGTGTAAAAGCGTCACACTTTAATAATGTGATTCGTGCGTTAGAGTTGATGCCAGAAGTATTGTCATGCGAAACAGTGAGTGGCCAGTTTGATTTAATGTTAAAAGCGCAAACAACGTCGCCAGATAAACATGATCAACTAGTAGAAAGAATCGGTGAACTCAATGGGGTTGAGCGCACCGAATCTAGCATTATTTTACGAGAATTTTTTAAGCGTTCAATTTAGCGCTTATTGGCAATCTCTTAGCATGAGTCCAGCTAGCTCTTTGTAGAATTTGGCACAAACCATGGCAGTCATGCCGTTAATGTCTCGTTTAGGGTTATATTCAACAATATCTGCGCCTACAATCGGCACCTCAATAGATTGCAGAATACTCAGAACCTCACGAACACTTAAGCCGCCTGGTTCATGATGTGACACACCTGGCGCATAAGCTGGATCCAATGCATCTAAATCTATCGAAACATACAAAGGGCCTGTGATCTTAAGGTCCTTACCCGGATACCAATGTTTCATTTCATGTACTTCAACCCCAAACTTTTCTGCTTGCTGAGCTTGATGCGCATTGAGTGTGCGTATCCCTACCTGAATTAATCGGTTTGCCGAGCCTGATTCCATAATGCGAGCAAAAGGGCAAGCGTGTGAATGTTTATTTCCTTGCAGCTCATCATATAAATCTGGGTGGGCGTCAAAGTGAAGTATGGTGAGATTGTCATGTTTATTTGCAAGGGATTTCACCAAAGGGTAACTAATGGAATGGTCACCACCTAAGGTCAGAATCTTATGATTCGAGGCGATTAGCTCCGCACTTTTGGCTTCGATTGCATCAAAGGCTTCAGATTCATGACTCCAGCTAACATCACCAGCATGGTGTAAACGAGAGTCTTTGTTTATGTTCGTGCCCATCTCTGCAGTTGTGTTGGCAGAGCCGCTAAATACGGCTTTATGAATCACATCCGGTGCATCAGCAGGGCCACGCAAATGGGAAGAGTTAAAATCAAGTGGCACATTTAGGGTCGAAACAGCTTGGTATTTTTGCATAATGTCTCTCATATATTTTAAGCTTTCACTCGCTATGATTTTTTATCTAAAGCATTAATAAATGCTGAATGGAAAATATTTACTATTGATGATCTGGTAAGTGCCATCGTTACGGATATCCTGTATGGCTTGATTAAATGCTTGGCGAAGAGGCGAGCCTTTCTTTAATGCAATGGCGATTTGATCATTAATATCGATATCTTCTCCTTTAAACTCGTAGTCTTGATTTGCTACAAGCTTGCTAGAATTGGAAGCTGATTGGCTTAACCAGTTATAAGCAGGAAATTTATCGGATAAAAGTAAATCAATGCGATCAGCTTTTAAGTCTAAATAAGCCAGATCTTGGGTATCGTATAGCTTGATATTAACCTTATCCGCATAATGATCTTCAAGGTATTGGCTAGAAATAGTCGATCGATACGCCCCGATGGTTAAGCCTTTAATGTCTTCGTCAGTTACTTCGATATGCTTATCTTTAGGGCCAATAAACGCCAGCACATTTGAGTAATAACGCTCGCTAAAATCCACTACTTTAGCGCGCTCTGGGGTAATCGACATGGAAGAAATGACCGCATCAAACTTACCCACTTTTAAGCCCGGAATCATGCCATCCCATGTTTGTGCTTGGATCTTACAATCCGCTTTCATTACTTTGCATAAAGCTTTAGCAATGTCTACGTCAAACCCATATAGCTCTCCTTTATCATTTACCTGAGCAAAGGGCGCGTAAGAACCATCGACAGCAATACGTATCTCAGCTGCATTAACGCAAAGGCTCGCGACACTAGTGCTTGATGCGAGAATGAAGAGGCCTGCTTTTATTATTTTTTTCATGATGAGTCTCATAGTGATCGAATGAGTGACCACTATGACCCTCAGCCATGTCGGTTAATACCTGCGTTTTAACGAAAATAAAGCCCTTGACCGACGATACGCCGGATTGATGCAGAGTGAGCGGATGGATGAGCAAAAAATTCAATCACTGCAATATTTTACAATCATGTGCAAAATCTTATAGGCATACTTAAAGGATCATAAGTAAACGTATTGATAACTTCTTTAAGGTATTGAGTATGACAACAAGCAATCAACCAAATTTAGAACACCTACCCGGATTAAAAGGTGGTTTTACCAGTGACAATATTGCAGGTGCTTCAACACAAGTATTAGAAGCCTTGGTTGCTGCAAGCGTTGGAGCTGCGCAACCTTATGGTGCCGATGAATATACTCAAAGTATGGAAGCTAGGTTGCGCGATATATTTGAGTGTGACCTTAACGTATTTTTAGTGCCAACAGGGTCTGCGGCTAACGGTTTAAGTTTAGCGACACTTACCCCGCCTTGGGGCGCTGTTTTATGCCATAAAGAGAGTCATATCAATAATGATGAATGCGGTGCACCAGAGTTTTATACATCAGGCGCTAAGTTGGTTGAAGTAGCGGGTGATAATGCCAAAATATCAGCTGCGGCTCTTCGTATAGCGGCTCAAAATAAAGTAGGCGATGTACATAGTGTCCAGCCGTCTTGTGTGAGTATCACCCAAGCAACAGAAAGCGGTAGTCTGTATTCTCTTGCAGAAGTACAAGAAATTGGAGTGATATGTCGTGATCATGGACTTAAATACCATATGGATGGGGCGAGATTTGCAAATGCACTGGTGGCTTTAGGTTGTACTCCCGCTCAAATGACATGGCAAGCCGGCGTGGATATTCTCTCTTTTGGCGCGACCAAAAATGGTGTGCTGGCAGCAGAAGCCATCATTGTCTTTGATACAAGCTTGAGCAAAGAACTGGCATTTCGTCGTAAACGTGGCGGTCATTTAACGTCTAAAATGCGTCTCTTGTCAGCACAAATGGATGCCTATCTAAAAGATGATCTATGGCTTAATAATGCCAAACACGCCAATGCCATGGCAGCACGATTAGCTCAAGGCTTAAGTGATATTCAGGGTGTGGAATTAATGGATCAAACCCAAGCGAATATCATATTTTGTCGCATGCCAGAAGTGGTTATTCAAGGCTTACAAGAACAAGGCTTTCGTTTCTATCATGATAGATGGGGCAAAGGCATAGTGAGGTTGGTCACGGCTTTTGCAACAGCCCAAGAAGAAGTGGATGCATTTATAGAAGCAAGCAAAGAGCTGAGTTTAGCTATTAGGTAGAGATCAGTTTCTGGTATGGTCATAAAATAAGTGCAAAAGCACAAAGTGAATCCAAAGGTAAGTTAAAAAGTAAATGGACAAGGGGAGGGTAAGATGAGAGATCAAATACAATATCACCGTGTTGCTGATACCCCTGATCTAGTTTTAAGTGATGGCACTTTTTCAGAGTTTGAATTCAAGCCTCATTATCACCTTGATTACCACATAGGGATGGTAACTCAAGGTGTGCAAAAGCAACGTTTTCAAGGAAAGAGTGTTTTATTAGGTCCCGGCCGTATTTCCATTATGCCACCCGGAGAAATTCATGATGGTTCAGGCTATGATGACAATGAATATCGTATGTGCACCTTTCGCATGTCATCATCACTATTAACTGAATACATGAGTGAAATTAGTGGTAAAGAACGTGGCTTAGTTAGCGATGATATCGCTCCTTTTTTTGCTGGTGCCATGTTAGAAAACACCACACTAGCAAATAGATTGATTCAGCTTTATCAAGGGATTCAAAACCCACAAGGCTTAAGTGCGTTACCCGTACAAGAAGCTTGGCTTAAGTTGTTCGACCCCTTATTTCAATCATTAAAGGTTGTCACACCACAGGCGGTTGAGGGTGGGTTGCCTATCACTCAGCTTATACTGGTAAGAGAATATGCCGAAGCAAATCTTGCGAATAAGGTTAGCTTAGAAAAGCTAGCTTCCTTATGTGATCTCAGCCGGTATCAATTCCTACGTCGTTTTGAAAGTAGCATGGGACTCACACCCCATAACTGGCTTATTCAACTACGTTTAGAAAGAGCCTGCTTATTATTACGTTTACCGAATCAAAATCTGGCTCAAGTGGCTGCCAATGTTGGGTTTTACGATCAGAGTCATTTCAATCGCGCCTTTCGTAAATGGTACGGCATTACACCTTCTCAGTATTAATCTCTTCACGTCTTATTAACGTAACTTTATACCCAGTAAGTTATCTACAAGTTTTCTTGATTTGATGAACTTTGATGAAATTAAAGCTTTAAAAATTTAGCTAAATTAAAGATAAAAGACTCTAAATCGACTGAGAAAAATTAATGCGCCATAATCCCGCTTTATTCGCGTTAAGTAGCTTTAAAACACAAATGGAAGGAGACAAAAATGGAAAACGAGATACACCAAGGAAGCTGCTTATGCCAGCAAGTGAGCTATCAGGTAGAAGGCAAGTTTGAAAACTTCTTTTTGTGTCATTGTGGGCACTGTAAAAAAGATACTGGCAGCGCGCATGGGGCGAATCTGTTTAGTGCGACAGCCAAACTAACATGGCTTCAAGGGCAGGATAAGGTGAAAACTTTTACGCTAAAAGATACTCGGCATGTACGCAGTTTCTGCCAAGACTGTGGTTCTGGCCTACCAAACCTGCAGTTTGATGATGCATTACTAGTGGTGCCAGCTGGCTCGCTAGATACTCAAATCGCAATGGAACCAAATGGACATATCTTTTGTCGTAGTAAAGCCCAATGGCAAGAGGGGCTAGATAAAGTCGAAGAGTTTGAAAGCTTCCCCCAGTAATCTTTACTTTCTAAAGAAAGAGTCACCTTATAAAACTAAGCAAGGAGCAAGCATGAAACACGACCAAAGAGTGAACGCATCCATTGGCTCTTCACTTAATAATAAAAAAATTATTCAAAAAAAGCTTAATCAAAAAATACTTAGTCTCAAAAAGCTCAGCCTTGGTCTGATTAGCTTATGCCTTGCATCATCTCTTTACGCGAATGATGTAAATATTCTGGCAGCAGACCTGAAGCATCAAGGTAATAATACTTGGTCCCTAAGTGTGACGTTAAAACATGATGATACCGGTTGGGATCATTACGCCGATAATTGGCGCTTAGTTGATAGCCAAGGCAAAGTTTTAGGAGATAGAGTGCTTTATCATCCCCATGTTAATGAACAGCCTTTTACTCGATCATTAAATGGGATTCAAATTCCAGCCGCTAAGTTAAACACTGGCGAAACACTTTATGTAGAAGCCCATGATAAGGTGCATGGCTGGACCAAGAATCGATTAGTTCTTGATCTCAGTTTAGTGAAAAACGGTCGTCTACAGCAAAAAAGATAGGGCAAAGTGAGATGGCTTTTAGCCTTAAGGCGCTTTGTTTATTACAAAAAAGGACATTGAGTAACATGCTTTAGACAAAAATAACCACAATAAACATGCAGTTAAATTTCAGCTGCTAAAATAAAGTTAGTGATTAGAAAAATTATTTCAAAACGGTATCGAAATAAGGGTGACCATATGGAATATTTTATTAATGCGTTAACTAATTATGCTGATTTTACAGGGCGTGCCAGACGCAGAGAGTACTGGTACTTTAATTTGTACTACTTCATTTTTTTTCTTATTGTGATTGTTTTGGATGCGGTCTCGACGGCGGGTGGTTTTACTGCGCTTTATAGCCTCGCCATGATAGTACCAAGTGTGAGTGTTTTAGTAAGGCGTTTGCATGATACTAGCCGAACGGCTTGGTGGTTGTTATTGATATTAATACCTGTAGTAGGGCAATTAATTCTTCTCTATTTCCTGGTGCAAGACAGCCATCAAGACAATGAGTACGGCTATAACCCAAAAGGTGGAATACTCTGCTAGAGGTGCGCAAAGGTTTCGCTATTTTGGATATATCAATTCCACTCCCTCCGCTTAAAGTAGGAGATCAAGCTAACTATCATAAGTTTTAAAACTCCTTTATATTATTGCATCGTTAGTTTTGCTGTACGGTGAAATTAGCATAAACATGGATGTAATATTTAGCCTATAACATGCTTCTAAAGCCCTTAGATTAGGGGAGACGTTTGTTGTTTGGCCCACAAAGGATGCAAAAAATGGAATATTTTACTCTAGCTCTAAAAAAATATGCGGACTTCTCTGGCCGTGCAAGACGTAAAGAATATTGGATGTTTACTTTAATCGCCATGCTGTTTCACCTTTCTCTTATGGTGATCGAAGCCGCAATTGGCTTCATGGGCATTTCAATTCTGTTTTCATTATTCATGTTAGTACCAAGTCTAAGTATCTTAGTGAGACGCCTACACGATACTAATCATTCTGCTTGGTGGCTGCTCATTGGGCTGGTGCCTGTTTGTGGCGCGATTGCTTTGTTTATTTTCTTATTACTCGACAGCGATGATGCTAACCCTTATGGATTCAACCCAAAAGCCAGTCCTGTTTTCTAGCGGACTCTGAGAAACTCAGGAAACCAGTATTAAAAGAAAGAGACGATGCGAAAGCAAGGTTATACGTAGTGAATAATGCGTCGTTAGCGTATCGTCCTAATCTTCTCTCTAAGTAAAACTGCACTGCCTAACCTGATTAAAACATCTTTTTGACACATGCTTTAGGGCAGAGTTAAACAGGCAAACTCCTATCCGTTTCATTCTCTATTCTCTTTTCAACTCTCTTTTAGTTTCCTCTCAACTTCCCTTTAGCGTCTATTACTTCTTTAATTTATGAATGCTTTACTATAATTAAGCATCAAAAATTGGTGATTCTAGAGTAAGTCCAGATCCATGACCCCTTATCAGCACCTTTATCCAATCGTGTTTTTGTTTATTGCTCAGACAGTAACAGCACAAGAGATGACGCTTCTAGCAGACGAATGGTGCCCATACACTTGTCTGCCAGATACGGATAAACCGGGCATATTGGTCGAAGTCGGCGTAAAGATTTTTGCAGACAGTCCCACCAAGTTTAATTTCCAACTGCTTAACTGGTCGAGAGCCGTTAAAGAGGTGAGAGTGGGTAAATCACAAGGTTTATTGGGCGCTTATATCAGCGATGCGCCAAACTTTATCTTCCATTCTCGTCCTATCTTATTTTCTCAAATGTGCTTTTACAGTAAATCAGATGAAGACTGGGAATTTACAGGTTTTAATTCGCTTTCTAAGCGCGTGATTTCAGTGATTAATGGATATTCCTATGGGGAAGAGTTTGACCATTACATGCTTAAACATCCTCGTAATATCATCAACATAGCAGGAGAAAAACTGTTAGAAAGAGAGTTGCTCATGCTGCAAAAGAAACGAATAAATACCATCTTAGAAGACAGATTTGTTTTTGGGAAAAAGGCAAAACAATTCGGGTTAGAGTCTAAAGGCTGTTTAGCTAAAGAAGGGGTTTACATTGCGTTCTCACCGGCTGACGAGTTGCGTTCGAAAGTACTGGCCGATTGGGTTGATAAGCAAATGGCAAAACTCAGAACCCAAAGTGAAATCGAACTTATCCTCAAGAAATATCTCGATTAGATAAGCCTTCCTATACTAATTCTCAAACTACTTTCTAATGAGTTGGGTTAAAACTCTTGAGTTGAATTTGCCATAAATCAAAATACTCTTTATTAAATTTAAAACATTTTGGTTTCAAGTGAAACTGAATAGGATTTCAAAAGAACACAGAAGCAAACAAATCATATACAATTCATTTACATGTTTGCTGTAAAGTGGAAGTCTGTTTCATTTATTGATGATTCATATTTAAATTTGTATCCAGAGGAGTTTAACTTGACAGCAAAATCGAAAATTTTGTATGGCATAGGTGGTTTATTTGTTGCTGTGATTAGCTTCATTACACTGACTAGTTTTTTTAGCTTTAAACACGCATCAGTCGATGGCTATACCGATAAACTTCAAACCAGCTCATTCTTGGTTACCAGTGCAATAGAGCAGCGGATGAACCGCACCTATGATGTTTTAAAAGTAATATCTTATGAACTCGATTTGGGAGATGGCAAACAATCATTTGATATTGATAAAGTGGTTAAAACCCTTAAATCGATTTCTAATAACCTTGATGTCATTAATGCTTATGTGGCGACACCCAATGGGTTGACCTATTCCACCTCCAGTAATGGTTTAGTACCTAACTTTAATGCCAAAGAAAAAAAACGTGAATGGTTTAACAGAGCGTTTGCAGGTGATCAAAAAATTCTCACTAAACCTTATGTGAGTACCGAAGGCAATGCTGTTATGGCAGCAGCTGTACCGATTATACGTAACGGTAAAGTTGTTGGTGTGGTGAGTGCAAATTTGTCTATTGATAATCTTACAAACTTTATTGCGGGGTTAACCGAGAATAATCAGATCTTTGTGACCAATAGTGACGGTTATATTTTTGCTGCAAAAGACACCGAACTATTAGGTAAAAACCTTAAAACAGTCATTCCAGACTATTTAGCCTTTAAAAACTCACAAAACAGTGAGCATACCTATTCATTTGATGGCAAAGAGCATTTGGTTGTCACATCCAATATGGCCATGCTGGGTTGGACAACTTGGGCATGGGATGAGTGGGAGAATATCAGTGCGGCCTCAAATACTAATCTAATGACGAATATCATCATGTCGATTATCTTAAGCTTAGTGTCCCTAGGTGTTGCGTATACATTGATTAATCGTCTCATGTACCTCCCAATTGGTGGCGAGCCAAAAGAGATCGAAAGCATCGTAAATCGTATTGCGAATGGTGATTTAACCAATTTAGAAACGGCTAATGGGACTGAAACTGGTGTGTACTCAGCGGTATTGATCATGGCTGATAACCTCAGTAATACCGTTTCAAATATAAATTCGACAAGCCAGGTTTTAGACGCCGCCTCGAAGAAAATTCTGAATTCAGCCTCTAATGTAATGCAAAGTTCAGAAAGCCAAATGCAGCAATTAGAAAGCACCTCTAATGCAATGTTTGAAATGACAGGTACTGTAAAAGCTGTCGCCAAAAGCGCGTTAGAAGCATCCAATGCCACTAACTCTGCCCATAAATACTCTGATCAAGGTATTCAAACGGTCACTGAAGTCAATGACAGCATCGCGACCTTGGTTGAAGGAATAGAAGAATCAGAACGAGTTGTTAAAAAGCTTGAAGATGAAGCCGCGGGTATTGGTAATATTTTGAATGTAATAGGAGATATTGCTGAACAAACTAATTTATTAGCACTTAATGCTGCTATTGAAGCGGCACGAGCGGGTGAGCAAGGTCGAGGTTTTGCAGTAGTCGCTGATGAGGTAAGAAGCTTAGCAAGCCGAACGCAAGAGAGCACAAGTCAAATACAAGATCTTATCGCTAGGCTTCAAAGTGCAGTAAACAATTCTGTGAGTCTAATGCAAGCAAGCTGTGAAAACGCACAACTTACTTTGTCTAAATCGTCTGATGCAAATGATGCTCTGACTGCCATTCGAGATTCAGTCACTGTTATTTATGATATGAATACACAAATAGCGACAGCAGCAGATCAGCAAACGAAAGTTGTAGAAGAAATAAGCAGCACAGTCACACATATAAACGACTTAGCTAAAATTACATTCGATAACTCAGAAAGTAATAGTAAAGTTGCTGGCGATCTCTCTCATAGCGTTGATTCGCTCAACCAATCAGTCGAAATCTTTAAGGTCGACTAGGAGTGAGTCTTGCGATTACTTTTAATCAAAAATGTTAAAGCACTAATCTTGCTAGGGGCTGCTGTAATAGCAGGCCCACTTACAAGTGCGCCTTTTCAGGCTTCGACACTGCACTATCCGCCATATCAATACATGGAAGCAGGCCAAGCTAAGGGAATAGCCATTGAGATTATCAGTGATGCCATTAAAAGAAGCCAAGCGGAAGGGATAGATTTTACGTTTTACCCATGGCGTCGAGCGGTTAACTCAATAGAGTTTGGTAACAGTGACATGCTGTTTAACGCGGGTAAAAATCAAGCAAGGCAAGAGTGGGGCTATTATGTGGATAGCCCACTTATTGTTCAACACTATGTATTGTTTAAGCGTAAATACTCAGATATTCAAATTAATCCTAACTTTGATAATGCCAAACAAATCCCTATCGCGATAAGAACGGGCTATTTATATGGCACAGGTATGTTTCGAAATGCGTTAGATGAAAACCGCTTTAGCTTCATCGTTGAGTCAGAAACGACCATGCAAAGTATAGAGCTGTTACTAAACAAGCGAGTGGATATTTTTGTAGGAGACTATCTACCCGTAATGCACTACATCAAGGAAAAGGGATTAGAGCATCAAGTCGATATCGTTAAATCCGCCCAGAATAAAGAAAATCAGATAGTGCTTGAGTGGCCTACCTACATTATTTTTTCTAAGAAAAAAGTGACCAAACAGTATGTAGATAGGATTAACGTGATTTTGGATGAGATGAAATTCGACGGTAGTTATTATAGCTATTTCAAAAAATACAAAGTGGAAGCAAAGTAGTGGTGATTCAGCGTCAAAATTATGCGTTGCTTTAACCCGTTTAAATTTAAGAAGAGGAGGGTTTTAACCAGATACTCGTAGCATATTTTATATCGAAGTTTGAACCTTACCTGCCTTTTTATTAGTAGTATTTTTGTTATGAAGTGATACTTTTTCACGAACTTAACAATTTTATTTGCTAAATGACTCTGGCTGAGATAGGTTTGGGTTCTTTTATATATGAACGATAAGTTTTTAGGTGAAAAATGATTGAAAATCACTTTTTCATAGCTTCTTTGCAGTTTATACAACTGTAAAAGTTAAACTTCAAAACATTATCCATTAGTTATAAAAGAAAAAGACAATAAGCATTGTTGAAAATTACAATAAATAAAATGTCGTTAAAAATCATAATCTTATGGTTTTATTTCGATTGAAAACTAAAAGAAATAAAGACTCTCAGGTCAGGGTGAAAATACTTAAGTAGTTATAGATAATAATGTAAACGAATTAAGGAAGAGAGGCTTTATAGTTCAGGGTTATATCTTTAGGTGTTTGGGTAATATCTAATAATATGTTCAACGAAATGATATTTTTTATATTATTATAGTGAAATTTTAGTTTCTTTTTAAAATGATTTAAATATTATTTAGAACGAATAATTTTGAACATCATAAATAAAGGTGGTTAAGTTTTATACAGATCTTCTGTTTAAAAACTGATTCTACTTTCTCATCTTTCCTAAATTGATTTTTTCCAATAGACCTTGTTGTTTTCTAAAACCAACAATTTCTAGCCCTAGTAATAGGGTCACGGAGTAAGATCTTCAGCCCCTAGCTGCTACTACATTATTCACTAAGCCTTAGTCATCCTGTTATTAAAATAATAAGCCTGCAGAGCTAAATAAAATGGGATTACCAAAATGAAAAAGACACAGCAATTATTTGCACTCTTTATGCTGATATTTAGTACAAACATTCTTGCGGCTGAGACTAGCGCATTTGGGGAGTTTGTAGGTTCAATAAGCCGCTCGGTTGATGGTTTCTTCAACGATTACACGGGTTGGTTCGTTGGCTTAATCTTCTACAGTGTACCTGTTGGCGAAGCTAATTTTCCTCTTATCGTAGGCTGGTTGTTAATTGCAGCGACTATCTTCACTGTTTACTTCGGTTTCATACAGTTTAGACGTGCTGGCCTTTCAATCGATATTGTAAGAGGTAAGTTCACTAACCCTAACGCCAAAGAAGAAGGCGAAGTGTCTCACTTTCAAGCTCTAACAACTGCACTATCTGGTACCGTAGGTCTAGGTAACATTGCAGGTGTAGGTGCTGCCCTAGCGATCGGTGGACCTGGTGCAACTTTCTGGATGATCCTTTGTGGTCTTCTAGGTATGGCATCTAAGTTCTGTGAGTGTACCCTTGGTGTTAAATACCGTACTGTTTTGCCTTCTGGCGTCGTTTCTGGTGGTCCAATGTACTACCTAAGCCGCGGTCTAGAAGAACGTGGTTTACCTAGCCTAGGTAAATTCCTTGCAGTAGGTTTCGCACTAATGTGTATCCTAGGTTCTTTCGGTGGCGGTAACATGTTCCAGGCTAACCAAGCCCACGCAATGTTAACTTACGCTTTCGACGTACCAAGTGAATACGGTGTAATCACAGGTCTAGTACTAGCTGCTTTAGTTTTCTCTGTAATCGTTGGTGGTATGCCTTCAATTGCGTCAGTAACTGAAAAAGTTGTACCTTGGATGGCACTACTTTATGTAGGCATGTCTATTATCGTAATCGTTGCTAACTTCGGTCAAATCGGTGCGGCTATAAGCGCTATCTTCGAAGGTGCCTTCACAGGTGCTGGTGTTGCTGGTGGTTTCATTGGTGCATTGATCCAAGGTTTGAAACGTGCAACCTTCTCTAACGAAGCAGGTGTTGGTTCTGCTGCGATCGCTCACTCAGCGGTTAAAACAAAAGAGCCAGTAACTGAAGGTCTAGTATCGCTACTAGAACCATTCATCGATACAGTAATTATCTGTACTATGACTGCTTTGGTTATCACGATTGCTGGTTTAAACACAATGCCATTCAACGGTGAAGGTCTAACTGGCGTTACCTTGACTGCAGCGTCTTTCACAGCAACAGCAGGTATTTTCAAATACTTCCTAGCTGTGGCAGTAATCATGTTTGCTTTCTCAACAATGATCTCTTGGTCTTACTACGGTCTAAAAGCTTGGACTTACTTGTTTGGCGAAGGTTCTAAAATTGAGTTAACTTTCAAAATTATCTTCTGCTTCTTCGTAGTTGTTGGTGCGACCATCCAGTTTGGTGCGGTTATCGACTTCTCTGACGCAGCGATCTTTGCTATGTCTATCTTCAACATCCTTGGCTTGTACTTCCTAATGCCAGTTGTTAAGAAAGAATTGAAATCATTTATTGCTCGCGTAGCTTCAGGTGAAATCAAGCGTTATGACAACAAAGATACTGATTCAAATTCTGCAGAAAAAGCGTAATTTATCGTTTTTTCTTAATAGAATGAGATCATAAAAAAACCCGCTTCGGCGGGTTTTTTTATTCCTGTAAATCGGTAAGATAAGTATAAATAATACAAATGTGATGGCGATGAAAAACAAGTAGTAACAATAACCTAGGAAACAAAATGGATGACGATAAGCACTTTTACATCGATTTAAAGCGCAACCTGATCAAAGACGGACCAAAATTTCTTTCCCATACAGTTATGGCAAAAGGAGATGTCGTGTTTCTAAGGCCAACCATGGGCGCAATGAGCTTCTGCATCATCTATATCGTGGTAGGGGTTTTCTTATTAGGCTTAGCAGGTGTTATCTATTGGAACTCTCATCAGCTTGATCTTACCGTTTTTATCGGTATTTTTGGCAGTGCCATAGGCATGTTTGGTATTGCACTTATCAGACCCTTTATGAAGCGCGCAAGGTTCGATAAAAAGACCGGCCTTTTTGAAAATAATAAAGACAGGGATGTGAAGCTAAAACACATAGTGTCTCTGCAAATACTTAACAAGATGATAGAAAGAGGACAAGCGCCTAGCTATGAGTGTTTTGAGCTCAATCTACTGACCAAAAATGGCCGCCGTATTAATATACTTAACCACAACGATTTACCCCAAATGCAGCTTGATGCCATGGTACTAGGTGACTTTTTACGGGTAGAAGTTAACGACTTACGCAGTGAAATGAACATCTAACAAGACGAAGCAGGGTAGCTAACATCATGCAAGCATATGGCCTCTTAGTTTGTTAACAGAGGCTTAGCAAGCGCAACGGATTAAAATTAGGCTAGATTAAAGAAGATGAGCAGGGTGTGGTCTTAGCATCTTAATGCCAACCCCCGCAGGTTAACTGACACGAAAACATGGTTAAAATCCTATGAAAACCTCTGCCTTTATCGAAGCACAATTTATTCAACATGCTTTAACAAGAAACCTAGCCAAAAAACAAACCTTGTTACATCAAGGAGAAGTAAGTCGACATGCTTATCTTGTAAAATCGGGTTGTCTTAGAATGTGGTATAACGACTCTGGTGACGATATCACCGTCAAATTCTTTATACCCGGAGACGTGGTTGCATCTCTCGAAAGTTTTTATAATGAAACCCCCAGCACCTTTGGTATCGAAAGCATACTTCCCACCCAAGTAATGGCAGTGAGCAAAGCCGTTGTTACCCAAGCATTAGAACAGTCCCCACAGTTTAAAGATGAGATGTTGAGTATCTCAATCGCCTGCATGACGGACTATCAGAACTTGTTTCTCAATCGAATTATGAAAAATCCAGAAGACCGCTGCAAACTATTGTTAGAACAAAATCCGCAACTGTTCGAAATTGTGCCCCATCACTATATCGCCTCCTATCTTGGTATTACACCAGTATCCCTTAGCCGTATTCGCAAAAGAGCCGAAAGCATTAACAATTGTTAATGCGGCGTTCCGCAAGGCCCCATAAAATTCTCATCGAATTTACACATATTAAGTGAGCAAATGAAAAGATGGGATTAACTATGAAAGACAAAACCGGCCGCATTATGCTCGCCTTGGGCATTATTACTGGGCTAATCAGCTTCTGGTATACCTTAGAATTTACCTGGACCCCCGAGTTTCAAGCGACAGAATTAGAAATCGGACCCACCCATTCAAACTACCATGCATTTCGCGAAGCGTTACTCGCACTTGCCGTTAACCTCCTATTAATACGAGCAGCAATACAAGGCACCAAAATAAGATTCGAATACTGGGCAACCTGTCTTTTCATGGTGGCTTTCTACTACACAGGTTGGTGGCTAGCGTGGCCAATTTGGGGATACCACGCACCTTATCTTGGTGCAGAATTGAACCACCTGATGGCAACCGTTGGCGGGTTAGTTGGCTTATGGATTATCAGACCTAGCAGAACCTAATATAGCCATAAAATAGAGACGCACTGTAACTCGTTAAGTGTTTAAATGCGTTCGCGAGTTAACTAAATAAGGCATCTAAAGATATTGACTCACTCAGCGAAAGAGTCAGTCATGGAAATGCGAGATCAAATTAAGAAATACACAATCTAAAGGCTAAAAGAAAAGCCTAGAAAAATGCGTGTCTTAACGCTTACTTTTAATGAGAGATAAGATGCGCATTTTTTGTTTTAGTCACTGCAAAAGCAACGTGCTCCATTCCATCAAAGCAACAAAACAAACCGCTAACACCCCAAGATCACCCAATTTACAGATATGCCTTTGTAATATTTGTTTAACAAGCACCATTCAAACTTTAAGCATTTTGCCTATTTTCTTCTGTGAAAGGGGCGATATTGCTTCTAATAACCAAAAATGGCCTTCTTTATTTTTAATTAGCCTGAGACTATTTTTTAGTTGCATAAATAAATAGCTGTTACCAAATATTTTACGCGGGTTCACTTTTTGAGACTTTTATCAGGTTTTTAATTGAAAACTAGCTCTATCATTAGAAACATTTATATTAAATAAAAATCTAATTTAAGTATTTCTATATTAGTTTTTAGTTAATCTAAATTGCAGTTTTAATAATGTTTATCGTAAATATATTTTATTGATTTAACTGATCGAGGTTCAGTTTTATGGCTGTGTAATCGCTGCTTGAAATATGTGTTTGTGGTGCTTTGTTTATTCAGTAATATTGAGCGATTTTGAAATTTAACCTATTGATTTAAGATCTTTTAATGGAATCTGACTCTTCAAATATTGCATCTTTAATTGTTCTTTTAATATTCGTATTGCCGATTGTTTTGTTTTTATATTATCGGCATAAATATAAAAAAGAAGTTGTAAAATTTGAGCTTTCAATTATTGAAATTTCTAATTTAGAGAATGCTAAGAGTGAGCTAATAAAAAAACTTGAGCCAATCATTAACGCAGAAGTTGAAGCTAGAAAAATTATTGACGATGCAGAAAAGATTCATGAAGAAGCAATGTATGAGCTGAAGGAAGCGAAGGGTAAATCCTCTAATGTGTTAAAAGATGCAAGAACCAAGTCTGAGACTTTAATATCAGAAGCTGAGCACACAATAGAGTATGCAAATAACAGGGCTGAGGAGATTGCAGGCTCAGCCTTAGAAGCAAAAGACAAAGCGGATAGTTATGCGGCAGCTATAAAAGCAATGAAGAACACAATTGAGGGATATAAAGATGATTACATAATCCCTAACCACTCAGTATTAGATGATCTAGCTGAAGAGTATGGCCATAAGGAGGCTGGTGCCCAGTTAAAGCTACTTCGACAGCGAGTAAAAAATATGGTGAAAGAAAACCGAGCCGCAGATTGTGATTATGCTGAAGCAAACAGAAGAGCTTATGCGATTCACTTTGCAGTAGATGCATTTAATGGAAAAGTAGATTCATCATTGGCAAAAGTGAAGCGTGATAACTTTGGAAAAATCAAACAAGAAATCATTGATGCTTATGCGCTTGTTAATCACAACGGGGCTCCTTTTAGGAATGCGCGAATTCTTCAAGAGTATCTAGATACAAGGTTAGAAGAGTTGAAATGGGCTGTTGCTACTCATGAATTACGTCAGCTTGAATTGGCTGAACAAAAAGCCATTCGAGATCAAATTAGAGAAGAAGAAAAAGCACGTAAAGAAATGGAGAAAGCAATAAAAGAAGCGGAAAAAGAAGAACGCCTGCTTCAGAAAGCACTTGAAAAAGCACGTAAAGAGTTATCAGCTGCATCAGATGAGCAGAAACAACAATTTGAATCCCAACTAGCTGAGCTTGAAGCCAAATTACATGAAGCTGAAGAAAAAGGCCAAAGGGCTGTCTCAATGGCTCAGCAGACAAAACGTGGTCATGTGTATGTTATTAGTAATATTGGTAGCTTTGGTGAAGAAGTCTTTAAAGTTGGTATGACAAGGCGTCTAGAGCCAATGGATAGGGTGAAAGAGTTAGGAGATGCTTCTGTGCCTTTTAGCTTTGATGTACACGCCATGATTTATAGTAATGATGCGCCTGCTCTAGAGAAGTCCTTACATAAAGCCTTTCATGAGAAGTCAGTTAATAAGATAAACCCAAGAAAAGAATTCTTTAGATTACCTCTTAGTGAAATTAAACAAAAAGTGATTAATGAAGGTGTAGAAGATATTCACTGGACAATGAAAGCAGAGGCGGCTGAGTATAGAGAATCTGTTGCGATGTTAAAGAGTTCTAATGCAACTGATTTAGAGAAAGAGTTAGTTTATTAGGATAACAGTACTAATAAGACAGGCATACTAATTTGTAAATGGTAGGGTAATTTTTTATTAAATTAATAAAATTTTGCTTTGAAATTAATTGAACTCTTTATCCGAGATAATTAAATGCACTTAACACCTTCAGATCCTGATATTTCTACATTAGTAAAAAAAATAGAGAAGAATAGACTTGATTTGCAACCAAATTTCCAGAGAGGTGAGGTATGGGGATTACAAAAAAAGCAACGCCTCATCGATTCAATTTTGAGAGGTTGGCATATTCCACCTATACATGTGATTCAAGTTCCTAATTCAAGTAAACAAGAGGTTCTCGATGGTCAACAGCGACTTGCCGCAATAAGAGATTTCGTTGATGGTAAATTTAAATTCAACGCAAACTTTGAGCCTAACAACCCTCAATTCAAGGGTATTGATGGCTTAAGTTATGATCAGCTAGATATAGATACTCAAGCAAAAGTTGACGATTTTACTATACGAATCATTACAATATCAGATTATAACGCAGGTGAACCGGGTGAGCTTTTTTACAGGCTAAATCAGCCTACTAATCTTACTTCTGCTGAACAAAGAAATGCATATTTTGGTGAAGCTAGACAGCAAGTTAAAGATTTATCTGATCTAATGGAATCGCTTGGTTACTCAAATAGTACGATTGGTTTCAACAACTCGAGAATGGCTTATGATGACATTCTTGCGAAGCTCTTGCTCTCAATTGAGCACCAAACCTTAGAGAAAAAGATAACAGCAACTCTAGTAACCCAACGTTATAGAGATTCTAAAGGTTTTAGCTGTGAAAGCATTCAGATTGTAAAAAATGCATTGCATGTAATGATTGATCCTATTGATCAAGAGCTTGGAAGAGCGAAGTTAAATAAATCTACTTTATATTCTTGGTTATTTTTCATTTGCACGGCTATGTCTGAAAAAAGTATTCCAAAAGATATATTGAAATCATATTTAATATATTTTGAATCTATAAAGTCTTCTAATAAGGAGATAATAGTACCAGCAAAGATGACTTCTAAAACTGTTACATCACTTCTTGCAATCTTTAATGATAGGGCTAGTTCACGAGTTGCAGATATAAGCAGTGTAAAATTAAGAGACATAATTCTATGGTCTATTTTTTCGACTACCCCCATGTCTTTTGAAATAAACTCTGACACTTCTAATAGTCTCAGAGATAGTATGTATTACCTTTCGTCTGGTGAGTTTAATGATTATGAAAAAGAATTATTAAATATTATAAAGCACATTAGTTGGGGGACTAGTTATGAGCTCTTTTAGACTCGCAACAATCAGTGATTACTGGCGTACTGCAAACAAACGAAAATTCCCAATTCAGTTAGAATGTATAAAGTTTAATAATTGCAATGTTTTAAACAATCTTAGTGTTGACTTTGGAAATGGAATACATGCATTAAGTGGAGCTAATGGTGTAGGTAAAAGCTCTTTAATTAAAATGTTATTTAATAACTTAGTAAATGTTGATGATAATGTTGGTGGAAGACAACCGTTTACTTTACAGCATACTTCTCATAAAAATTTAACTGTAAATATAAAAAACAATGATAAATTATTATCTATTCAGCATGATACTGATCATGAGTTAGATGTGGCAATATTCGATCCTTGTACATTAGTTCCAACATTACAAAACTTCTATCAGCATCTTAGTGATATAGATGAGATTGTTTCTGCACATGGTAGCTATAAGTATAACTCAGAAAGGCTTATAACTTTAAATTACGTAACAAGCCATGCGTATAAAAATGTTGAATGCACTGATATTGAGGAAAATTTCACAGAAAGCTTACTATCAACTATGCCATTCTTTAAAGTAATTAACAGGTATGGTTTAGAATATGACTCTCGAACAATGGGCCTTGGAGAATTTTCACTTTTTTATTTTGATTGGCTAATAAATCGTCTAATATCGAGCCAATGTAAGCTCCTCTTACTGGAAGAGCCTGAAAGTTACCTGCCACCTTTAATTCAAAGAAAACTAACAGACGTTATTGCATTTTTAGCTTATAAGCACTCTATACAAAGTATTATTTGTACTCATTCAGATTCTATTTTAGATAAAATAAATAGAAGGCATGTAACTACGATTAGAAAAGTAGGGCCAAGTTTAAAGGCATTCAATGCAAATACTAATTTTGACTCACTAAAGTCCTTAGGGCTTACCGCAAGAAAAAAAGGCATCATATTTTGTGAAGATGAAGCAGCGCTGTCTTTCTCAAAATATTTAGTCGCATTTTCTAATAATCATGTAATAGATAATTTTTACTATCATATATCAGGGTCAAACGGTGATATCGAAAAAATCTTAAAAGAGCTACCAAATAAAATTGAACAATTTAAGTTCTATGCACTTTTTGATGGCGACTGTAAAAAACGTAATCAAACTGGGTTTAATACGAAGTCATATGGATACTTGCCTGGAGACAGCAATCCTGAAAATCTGTTAATTCCATATTTTGATGAGATAAGTGCTGAAGGTAAAGCTGCAATTTTTTCGAAAACAGTAGAAGAAGTAGAGTTAGCAATTGATAACATTCAAGGTTTGGAGGCTCATGATTATTTAAATGAATTTTTTTGTCACATTAACATTACCAAATCAATTGGTTTTGATATATTGGTTGAAGCCTATATTAAAAATAATATTGACTCACATGAAATTATAAGTTGCTTAAAAGCAATAGATGCTATATAGAGGAAATGTTAATAGGACAGGCATAACAATTTGAGCTTCTTCTAATCACTATCTAGCTTTATGAGATTCACTCAAGGATGAGGAATCTAAAATGTGCTTTCTTTTAATGGGCAATTTTAAAATATCTATCTTATTTAATATAAAGAACGTTTTATAAGGACAGCCACCTTAAATTGTTTCTTTTAAAGTGCCTGTCTTATTTAAAGTTTATTTAAAAAATAAAATTTACCAAAATACTTATTTTCAATTCATTTTTTAAATTAAGTACTCAGTATATTTATCTGGCTCAAAAACTTTATTGATAATAGGTTATTGCTAGTTGGTTAAAGGTTTCTCCATTTCTTCTTTTTCCATGATTACTTCTTTAGTACTTTGAAATTGATATTTAGCCCCACTCAAGCCATCAACCAAATTACCTACGGAATAAGCAGTTAAAAGAGCTACATTACCATCACTTTTTGTATTTTTAGAAAACTTTAATTTTAACGCTTGTACTTTATAACCCTCTAAACGTGCAATGAAGAACGCTCCCGGGCTTCTATTTAATGTGAGAGTACAAGGCATGGTACAAAGAAGTTTTTTTCCATTGTAATTATAAAGGGAAGCACCTTCGGGCTTACTTGTAAAAAGCACATCTTGAGTAGATTCTGTCGTGAGAGTTGCACAACCTTGAAGTGTTGAAAACATCGCTATTGCAATCATTGTTTTAGAATGAGTAAACATAAAAATCCTTTTAAGTATGTTTTAGTTTTTAAAATGCCTGTCTTATTTAAAAAAGCCTAATAAATCACTAGATTATTGTGCTTGCGGTAGGGCACTTCGTTGGCTCGAAAAATAGAAACTCACTATGGTTATTGCCGTTAAAATGCCACTGCCCATTAGCAGTGTATCCACCGAATAATATTCAACGACGATTGCAGAAAGTGCCCGTGAAATCGGTATTGCACCCACAACGGATAACATGACCATGGACATCGTCATGCCAAGGATGTGGCTCTCTGTGTTGGTTTGCAAATGAGTGATGACAGTCACTCGAATACAGGCATCGGCAAAACCAATTAGCGCAACGGCAATGAGAATGAAGTACTTCTGGTAAAAGAGTGCTAGTGCAAAAAGTGATGCGGCGATGATCAATTGAAATAAACAGACTTTATTAACGATTTGCCATTTGAACTTTAGTCGAGCAATTAACAGGTAACCCAAAATAGCGCCCATAGCTTGTACTGAAAACATTTGCCCGTAATGCTCAACGTTGGCAGCAAAACGTTCAACCACAATAAGTGGATAGGCCACACTTGAAGGGCCGACAGCGAACAAGCAGACGAAGAATAATAATAGGGTGATATTACGTACTTCAACATTAGCCCATACTGTTTTCACGCTTTCTAGCAAGCTGCTTGTTGGGGTTGAGTTTTGATTGGAAATTGGCAAAGTTCGAATCAGGCCAATTGCCAGTACTTGCATGAAGGCTGCAACAAGCATCGGATAGAGGTAGACGACATTGTCTCCCTGTTTGCTTGTCTCCAAAAAGGCCATTGAGGACGCAGCGACAACGGGTGAAATGATCTGACAAAATTGGATCGTACTCATTATCATACTGTTGGCCGTACTCAAGCTGTCCTTTTCAACGATGGAAGGAATAATGCATTCAGTGGCAGGAGCAATGGCAGCGCTGAATAAGCTAAATCCCAGCGCAAATACACACAGCAGGTAGATATTTACCCAGTCATTTGCAAGCAAAAGCGCAAAGCATGAAAACAAAACCACCAAGGCCATACGAGCCCCAATAAGCAGACGTTTTGCCCCTAACTTATCTGTTAGGCGACCGCCATATAAGATGGCAATACCACGGGGGAAGCTCTCGATAGCTAAGACAATCGCAACAGCACTCTTCCCACCGCCATCAACACTTAACGCCATCCAAGGCATCATAATTAACATAAAGAAGTCAGCGAAGGAGGTTAGTGTGGTAGCAGCAAGGTGCCGAGCAAACGCCGGATTCGACTTAAGTTTATTCAATATCATATACATCCTTGTATTCGTATAAACGCATATCCGCCATCCCAGCGGATACCTTTAATCCATTAAAGTAATTTACTTGAACTGCGCTCTGTTATTTTAAAAATGGCTGTCTAGTTTAAAAGCCAGTTTAGATTAAAAGCTATCCTTTTTTCATTTCTTGAAGTACTAACAGGACAGGCATAACAATTTGACCTTCTTCTAATTACCATCTAGTTTTATTGGATTCACTCAAGGATGAGGAATTTAAAATGCCGAAACCACGTAAATCTCTAATTAGTCTTCAAGACACTCCCTATTATCATTGTGTATCCCGATGCGTCAGGCGTGCTTTTCTCTGCGGAGAAGATGAGTCCACTGGGAAAAGCTATGACCACAGGCGAGGCTGGATTGAAGATAAAATGCTAGCCTTAGTCAATGTTTTTGCTATCGATATTTGCGCCTATGCTGTCATGAGCAACCATACCCATTTGGTACTTCATGTTGATGCAGATAAAGCGAATAACTGGTCTATCAGAGAAGTGCTTGAGCGCTGGCATAGCCTACATAAAGGTACTCAATTCACTGAAAAGTATTTAGAAAACAAAACATTGGCAGAGTACGAGCTTGCTTCGGTGTACGAGAGCTGTGAGAAGTACCGCAAGCGTTTAATGGACATTAGCTGGTTCATGAAAGAGCTTAATGAACCTATTGCACGTATGGCTAACAATGAGGATAAATGTACCGGACATTTCTGGGAAGGGCGCTTTAAGTCTCAGGCTCTGTTAGATGAGGCGGCGCTTGTTGCCTGTATGGCCTACGTTGATTTGAACCCAGTTCGAGCTAAGATGGAAAAGACACCTGAATCCTCAAAGCATACTAGTATCAAAACTCGTATCGACGTTGCCAAAGCCAATCAAACTCAGCCTAAAACACTCTTTCCTTTTATCGGCTATGAAAGAGAAAATCAGCCTGAAGGACTACCTTTTAAACTTGAGGATTATCTTGAACTCATTGACCTTACGGGTCGTATCATTCGAGAAGATAAAAGAGGGAGTCTTGATGTCTCTTTAGCGCCTATTTTGCAACGTATTCACCTTACCTCAGAGCAATGGCTGGAAGTCACCACTGGGTTTGAAAAGTATTTTAAAGCCGCAGTGGGCTCAGAAAGGTTATTAGCTGATTTTTGTGAGCATACTGAATTGCAAAGGCGGTCAGGTTTAAGTGCTTGTAAACGGCTACTCTCTTAGATCTTAGTTTATTTATCTAGTCGAAATTCTTCCTATCGTTAACTCGAAATATCTTGCTGCCTTAAATATGAAATTATCCAATTAATTGCTTAAAATGGGTCGCCAAATTAAGAGAACTTTTCATTTTTATCTATAAAGTGTCAGAAATATTTTAAGAACCTATTTTTAGCTGATGTTATATCTGATCTCTTTTAAAATGCCTGTCTTATTTAAAAAAACACTTTAGGGCTTAAATACACTTTAAAGTCGTGCCTAGATAAAATTGGTAAAAATTAACGAGTAAGTGCATAAAAATAGTTATTCACCATATGTTTTTCTTTAAATGCTCAATTAAACGTGCAGTTAATCCGTTCTTAGGCGCATTAGGCGGCCATACGGCATAGACGCCAATAGATTTGATTTTTAAATTAGGTAAAAGTCTAATTAAAGTGCCATTTTCTAACTCTTTTTCTACAAGAAATTTTGGTAAGGCTGCAACACCATTTCCATTCACAACAATGTGATGTATTGCATGGGCGTTATTTACTCTGATTCTTGATTTTGGTCTAAATGAAATATTTGAACCTACTGGAAAAGAGAAAATATTATTCAATCCAATGGGGGATAATTCGATCCAATCCCAATTTTCTAGATCTTCTAATTTAAATTGGTTTGGTTTATGTTTTAAGTAGTCTGCAGAGGCTACGACCATTCTTTCTATATCGTAGAATTTTCTTGCTTTTAAACCGCTATCTTTCAAGGTTCCCATTCTTATCGCGACGTCAATACCGTCTTGAATGAGGTTACTTTGAGTATCCGAGAAGTTGAGTTGCAAGTTAACACCTTTATGCAACTTGGAAAAAGAACTAATATGATTTACCCACTCAGAACGCTCCAAAACAGCTGGAAGCGTTATGTTTAATTCTCCAATTAATTGCTTTTTTTGATCTGTTGCAACTTTTAAAAAGTCTTCTGCGCCATTGATCATTGCGCGTGCCGAAATCAGTAATCTCTCACCATCCGAAGTTAAGGATAACTTTCGCGTTGATCGATACAGCAAAGCGACCCCAAGTTCCTCTTCTAAATTAGCAATATGATGACTGACGACAGATGGCGATAACTGGAGTGCTAATGCAGCTTTACGAAACGATCCATGTTCGACTGTTTTAGCAAAAATGGCGATTTGTCTAAGCTGATTTAGCATTGCTTTCCCTATCTCAAATTATGGATGGTCACAATATATTGTCCCATTTAATCGAATTATGAAATCAATTTAATGCGTATTATCAAATAATATTAATGTATTTAGAATGTTTTTGGCGCTTACATCTTGTAATCAAAATTTTTTAGTTCACCGCAGGAATCACATTATGAAATTTATACGTACAATATTAGTAACAGGATTCATCGCAACTAATATCATGAGTACAGCACATGCTGATGCGCAATCTGATAGAACATTAGAAATTGCGCAGTCGTTTTTAAATGCTGCCGGTAGTGGTGATGGAAAAGCCCTAAACACACTTATGAGCGATAGTTTTGTTTGGCATAACGAAGGCGACCGTAGAATACCTTGGATTGGTAACTGGGAAGGCAAAGAAAAGGTAATGGGTAGCTTTATGCCTGCTTTCGGAAAAGGATTAAAAGTAACAAGTTGGAGTACAGACTATAGCTTCTCTAACGCTGATCAAGCTGTATTCATGGGCTCTATGAGTGCAATAGCAAATAATACGGGTATCGACACAGGCAAGTTTACTTGGGCTGTGCGTGTACATGTAGAAAATGACAAAGTACAAAGCTGGAATTGGATGGAAGACAGCTTCGCTGTTTCTAAAGCCTATAACAGCGCACCGGAATCTAACGAAGAGATTGTACAATCATTTTACGATCTACTCAGTAACCCTGCTTCGGCGACCGCAGCTAAAAAATTCAGGGATAATGTCAGCGACAATTGGAAAAGCATTGGAAATTACTCAGGTAAAGATAAAACTAAAGGTGCTTTTCTTGGACAGATGGGCTTTTTTGCAAAGTTAATCCCTGATTTGAATTGGAAAGTTGTAGAAATGATTGTAGAAGATGACCGTGTTGTTGTGCGTAGTCGTGCAACTGGTACACCAACAGGACCTTTCTTTGGTGTTGATGGAAAAGGGCAAAACTTCGAAATTTTGACAATTGATATTCATACTATTGAAAATGGCAAAATTGTTAAGACCTATCATGTAGAAGATTGGGCGGGTGCGCTTAACCAACTAAAAGGAAAGTAAGCGGACAAAATTAAAGGGTAAGCATTAAACGTTTTAGTACGCTAACTGTACAGCCATGATAAATTTAATTTCTTTATCATGGCTATTTCTTTTTTACATCTTCTATCTGACCCGTCCTGAATAAAGTTATCGAGCAAGACCTAGCTTCGCTTTGGCTTTATCTGATTAGATCACTTTACAACACGCTAAAGACTTAATGTTATGTCAAAAGAGCCTCATCTTATGCTAAACATTTCAATCTTCAATCAAGTCTAAACTAGCTTTCATAACCGTATCTGAAAAGGCTTCAATCAATCGCTCTTTGCCCACTTGGCGATGGGTAATCAGTTGAATATGGCGTTGGTATTCTTTGCCTGAAATAGGCTGGATTTTAATGTTTGTTGCGACTTCCTCTAGCCCTTGCCAGATGGGCACTAATGAAACTCCCATATTACGTTTTACCATCAGAGCGATGCTCTCAAGGGCATCCAACTCACATAAGGTGTTGGCTGCTATATCGCAATCTAGCAAGTAAGAATCGGCTATCGCGCCTCCCCAAGCGGATCTATCGTATTGAATATAAGGCAGGTTCAGTAAGGACTCTTTGATACTCAAAGTGTTTGTATCACTGCTAATAAAGCCCAGTTGCTCTGTGTATAAAGTGCTTGTTTGTAGGTACTTGGGGCAAACAAAAGGTGGCTTGACGATAATGATGACATCAAGATTTTTATCGAGCAGTTGCTGATATAGATTGGCCGAGGTTCCAGGTGAAATTTGTAGGTTGAGATCTGGTAGGTGAGTCGTAAGTTGTTGAATCACCGTCGGCATGATGCCTGTTAAGGCGGTGGAAACTGCACCGACTTTTAAATCGCCAGATAAGCCTGTTTGGTCTAAATCATTTTGCAGTGCTTGGGTTTCTGCGACTAGGTGCTTCAATCTAGGTAATAGTCTTAAGCAGGCTTCTGTTGGTTTGGCTGAATGCCCAGAACGGTTCAACAACGGACAACCTAAACTTTGCTCTAGTGCTTTAATTCGCTGACTCACAGCCGCAGAGGTAAGCATTTGATTTCTTGCTGCGGCAGCGATAGAACCTGTGTTAACCACTTCTAGTAAGCTTGATAAAAATCGGATATCCAAAACAATTCCTTATGGTCATTCATATAAATATATAGTATTTGTTTTGAATGATGATTGCTAACCTCTCAGTCATAAGAACAAACAGAGAGACAAGCGATATGCAATCGAACATTTTCCATTTAGCCATCAATGTGACTGACTTAAACCAAGCTCGTGCTTTTTACGGTGAATTGCTAGGTGCAGAAGAGGGGAGAAGTACAGAAACTTGGGTCGACTTTAACTTTTTCGGGCATCAACTTTCTCTCCATTTGGGAGAGCCGTTACACACTAAGAACACAGGTAAGGTGGATAACATTGCTGTCCCTATGCCGCATTTTGGTTTGGTACTGCCTTTGGACCTATGGCGAACACTCGCCGATCGACTAAGCGCCGCTAAGATAGATTTTGTGCTGCCTCCCACTCATCGTTTTGAAGGGCAACCCGGCGAACAATTTACCTTTTTCTTTTTCGATTCCTTTGGTAACCCGATTGAATTTAAAAGCTTTGCTGACATGAAGGAGGTATTTAACGCATGAAGCATATTGTTTTTCTTAGCCGCTTAAAGGATGAGGCTCAGCTTTTATGGGTTGAGCATCTTAATCCTCAGTTGCAAAACCATACGGTGTTGCTCCCTGATCAAATTACAGAGGGAGAAGAGGCCTTGGTCGATATCGCCATTGTGTCTAATCCTAACCCAGAAGACTTATTGCGTTACCCCAACCTTGTTTGGGTGCAAAGCTTATGGGCTGGGGTTGAGGGCTTGGTGCAAGCACTGAAAAGTGATGTTTTTAACAAGGCATGTTTAGATAAGACAAGTTTCCAACTCGTCAGGCTCATCGACCCGACTTTGGCTCAAAGCATGGCAGAGTCTGTATTGGCGTGGACACTGTATTTGCAGCGTAATATGCCGAGTTATGCCCTGCAACAAGGGCAAAAACAATGGCGAAAGTTGCAGCATAGGGATTCAAAAGATTTACGCATCTCAATGTTAGGTGCGGGAAAGCTTGGGTTAGCTTCTTTGAATTTGTTGCAACAGCTCAATTATTCCCTGAGCTGCTGGACTCGTTCTCCTAAAGTGCTTGATGGGATTAGCCATTATCATGGACGGGATGGTTTAAAGGCGATGATGGAGCAAACCGATATCCTAATTAACCTGCTTCCGTTAACGCCTAATACGCATCATATGTTGAATAACGAGACGCTAGCTTGGCTTCCTAAAGGGGCTAAGTTAATAAACTTCTCTCGTGGCGCCGTGGTTAACACAGATGACTTGCTAGCCTGTTTGGACTCAGGGCAAATTGAGCATGCTGTATTAGATGTGTTCGAGCAGGAGCCTTTACCAGTTGAGTCTGAAATTTGGTCTCACCCTAATATTACAGTGTTACCACATATCTCAGCACCGACGAATAAAGAAACCGCTGCCAAAATTGTGGCTGACAACATTCATTTATACAGAACTGAAAACAAGCTGCAAGACAGTGTGGATATTAAGCTTGGCTACTAGATTCACTTAAAGGTGAAAACTTCATAAAGTTTACATGATTGTCTACACAGTTATTCTTTAAATAGATAAAGTGCATTTTAATCGCAATTTCCTCTTCTTTATCTCAAAGCCTGTTATCATTTGAAAGTGATTAATTTGTTAGTTTTTCGCGCTTTGTTATTAGAAAATTTGTTTAAATAACGCATAAATTTGCCTTTTAATTTAATGGAAGATAATGAAATACCAGACATTGCCTAAAGCGCTTTATACTTATCCAGGTGTGAAAAAAATATTTTATGATAATCAATCATGCATTTTATTCAAAAAGCTCAGCCATAGTTTATTAAATCAAGAGAAAATCGCTACTTCCCACTGCTTCATGTACATAATTTCAGGTCAAGTTGAGGTGAAAACAAAAGAGGGCAATGCCATAACCACACAGGCTGGTGAGGTTCTATTTATGCCCAGAGATACGTATTTAATTTCTGACTTTGTTGCAGAAAATAATACGCTAGAGCTTTATTTGATTTTTATTGGTCATGAAACAATCGATGTATTTTTGAACTCGACACGTAAGGCATCCCAAGAGGGAAGTGGAACAGTTCCAGTTCCTTCTGTTTGCATGATAAACGTGAGTAATAGTATCAAGCATTATTTTAATGGCTTAAATGCCATGTATTTGGATGTCGAAAATAATCGAGAAATTTTGAATCTCAAGTTGTTGGAGTTTTTACATTTAATCAATATCGATGACCATCAGAATATTGTTGCAACCCTATATGCTTCAGAGCAATGTAAACGTAAGCGTAATATTGCATCCCTTATGCTTGAAAATTATAAAAATAACCTGACTGTAACTGACTTTGCGGATTTAAGCGGCCGAAGTTTATCTACGTTTAATCGTGACTTTAAACGAAAATACGGTATGTCTCCTAAACAGTGGTTAATAGGGCAAAAAATAACAGCTGCTAATACCCTGTTAGAAAACGGTATGAATGTGACAAATAGTGCGCTGGAAGTAGGTTATAGCAACGTTTCTCACTTTATTAAAGCATATAAAAGTGTCTATGGAAGAACCCCAAAAGAGATTAAAAAGAAAACAATTTGACTGGAATTGAATACTTTTGGCTGAGTTGGAGTAGAGGCATTTTTGGTAAACGATAACATGATGTTCTTCGTTAATATGTCTTAGCCTAAAGGAGCACAGAATGAGCATTATTGTTATATTAGAAGCCGATGTAAAACCAGAAAGTAAATCAAACCTACTAACACTCTTAACTCAACTTTTACCAGAAACCAAGCAGTATAAAGGTTTTATCAATATTTCTATTCATAGTGAAGAAGATACAAATCAGGTTGTTTTTTATGAAGAATGGCAAACAGTCGATGATTACCATGCTTATTTGAATTGGCGTACTGAAACTGGCGTTATGAATGAGTTAGGTGCCACCTTTAATGCGCCACCTTCAATTCGATACTTTAATACAGAGAATGTCAGTTCAACTATGAACTGAATTAGATATGCAGATACTAAACTAACTTAACGAATTACTTTCATTAATTGGGTTGTACGAAAGCTTCTTTTAACCGTAATTTAACAAAAATGCCATCGTGAAGCTGACTGCTTTATGATGGCAGTCCTAGTTTATCGTGTAGAAAAAGATCAATTTTAATTATTCGTTAGTACTTTCTTTGTCTGTCATGTTTTTACTGTTCTTTAAAGTGTTATTTAATAGAGAAACAGTCATTTCTTTTAACCCTTAACAAGCTTCTTAAGAAGGATTTTCAACATGAGCATTAACTACATTGAGATAAACAAAAGGGCGCTTGATTTACTCCTGTCAGTAAAAAAACATGTGTCTTCTATCGATACGTCATTAAAGGCTTTGGTGGAAATTCGTGTTTCTCAAATCAATGGCTGTGCTTATTGTGTCGATTTACATTTTCAAGAGGCAAGGGCTTGAGGTGTACCTCAGCAGTTGCTTGATTGTTTGCCTGTCTGGAAAGAGAGCCAACTTTTTTCTGTTAAAGAGTCGGCGGCGTTGGCGTGGGCAGAAAGTGTGACTAACATTTCTACCGAAACCAATATAGAGGGAAAACTAGAAACGCTTCTCCTACATTTTAACGAAACAGAAGTCGTTGACCTTACGGTTGTTATTTCATTGATGAATAGCTTAAACCGATTGGCGATTAGCTTTGGAGATAAGCCTGTTAAACGAAATTCTTAGGGAAGTTGTTTGCTCTCAAGGAATCAAATAGGTTGAGCCATATTGATTCCTTAACTGCTTTCTACAAACTTCCTCGTGTAATAAAAAGTGCTAGATCATAGGTCGATTCTGATCTGTAATAGCCTCTTTTATTTGTGTATGTGCATTTAATAATGTTCCTGCGGTATCTTTTCCAAGGCGAGTGCTATCAATAAAAGTGATATCGCTTAAGCCAATAAATCCAAAAATATGTCGAAGATAGTCAGAGATAAAATCTAACTCAGAGCCAAGTTGGGTGCCTCCTGAGGTAACAATAATATAGAGCTTTTTAGTGGTTAATAAGCCTTTTGGTCCCGTATCTGTATACGTGAAAGTCACTTTAGAACGTGAGACTAAATCTATCCAAGCTTTAAACGTAGCAGGAACGCCAAAGTTATAGATAGGCAGGGCAACGACAAGCTGATCTGCGCTTTTTAGCTCTTCTATCAATTGATCAGACAAAGCAAGTTGGTCATGCTGTGCTTGAGTTCTGTCGTTAAAAGGGGTGACGTTAGCCTTGATCCAGTTGCTGTTGATTAAAGGAATGCCATTGGCTAGGTCTCTATTAATGACTCTGCTTGTCTCTTGTTTGGTCAGTTCGTTGATTAAATCATCCGCTAGTTTACGGCTATAAGAGTCTGTTTCGCGCAGGCTGGCATCAAGCCTCAATATGGAATTTGTCATCTTGTTCTCAGTCTTTACGTTGAGCTTTAAAAGTAATGCCTCTACCCCGCGATTAAGGCAGGGTAGAGGTAATCACTTAAGACAAAATTGGGTTTAGGTTGATACCGCCATCAATATTGTACTCACTACCTGTAATGAATGACGCATCATCAGAGGCTAGGAAGGTGACGAGCTTTGCAATGTCTTCAGGCTGGCCAAAACGTTTTAAAGGGATTCTATCTTGCATGGCTTCGGCAAACTGATTTAACTGATCTTCTGGCATGCCTACTTTACCGAAGATCGGCGTGAATACTGGCCCAGGGTTAACTGAGTTAATGCGAATATTTCTTGCTGCTAGCTCGCTTGCTGCGGTTCTTGTGTAAGAATTTAATGCGGCTTTAGAGGCTGCATAAATAGCGGTATTTGGCATAGCGGTATAAGCATTGATAGATGAAAGGTTAATAATGGAAGCTCCTTCATTCAAAAGAGGCAGGAATTTCTCTGTTGTAAAGACGGCACCTTTAAAGTTGATTCCCATCTGCATATCAAACATTTCTTCTGTGTTCTGGCCGATAGGCGCTGGGCTAAATATCCCTGCATTGACGAATAAAACATCAACTTTGCCTAGTTCTTCGCCAACCTGTGCGACTAGCTTATCAATTTGTGATAGGTCGATTACATCGGCAACTATGCCTGTCACACCCAACTCATGAGCGGCACTCGCGACCTTGTCTACTGAGCGGCCTGTTATCACTACCTTCGCGCCAGCAGCTTTAAAATGCTTGGCTGTTTCGTATCCAATACCGCTATTCCCACCTGTTACTACTGCGACTTTACCTGTTAAATCATTCATGTCTGCTTTTCCTATTAGTGTTTAAAATGTGAAATCGATTCGGGACCGATCGGTCCAGATGTTGAAAATCTATACCGATCGGTTCATAATTGCAAGCATTAATAATTTAAGTGTGAGAATAAAAATGACAGCAGGCCGTAATCGTAGCTTTGATAAAGAAAAAGCTTTGAAAGAAGCGATGAGGATTTTTTGGCAAAATGGATATCCGGGAACATCGTTAACTGACCTAACGACTGCAATGGGGATTAATAAGTCCAGCCTTTATGCTGCATTTGGTAATAAAGAAGCCTTGTTCAAGCAGGTGATTGATCTTTATGTCGATAAACACGGCATTGTTCATGCGGCTGAATTGTTTAAAGAAAACATGCCTTTAGAGGAAAGAGTAAGAGAATATCTTATGTCTGTTATTCGTATGCAAACGAGCCCCGCTTTACCAAAAGGCTGCTTAGTGTGTCTTTCAACGTCTGAAATGGCGGGTGATTGCTTACCAGAAGATTCAATCACTCAAATCGCTGGCATCAATGAGGAAACAGTACGCTCATTAAGCTTATTCTTTGAGGGTGAAAAACAAGCAGGTAACTTTAGTGGTGAACTATCACCAGATGGCATAGCAAACTATTTGTTAACGTTACAATTTGGCCTAGCTGTGTCAGCCCGAAATGGTAGTAGCTTAGAAGCACTGCAAGAGGTAGTCGATTTCACTGTAAAGCAATTGAAGCTTTAGCCCAGAGCTTTGAGTTCTAATGCTTTTATCTCTAGCGTGTTGAGAAAAATGCTGGGATAGAGCAGGTGTTAACACCTAAAAATCGTATTTTTAATAAGACGGCCATCATTTAAAATGGCCACTTTAATATGTTTTATACTGAGATCAAATACTACTTAGCACTCACTCGCCAAACCAATAAACGGTTATTTGCTGGCATTGGGTTGTCTGCAATCAGTTCTAATTCTTGCTCGCAAGCCAGTTTGTTGACTGTCTCGAAATCACGAATGGCACGATGAGGTGCTTGCTCTTTTAGCCAATCATTGAAACGAGCATTACTCTCGCTGGTAAATTGGCCTTGGTAGTTAAAAGGGCCGTAAAGGAAGAAATAGCCACCTTCTTTGAGTGCACTAGGGACAAACTCAAAGAATTTTTCAACTTCGTCCCAAGACATAATGTGGGCTGTGTTAGCAGAATAAAGGAAGTCTACTTTCTCATTAGTCCACTTCGCCGTGCTGATTTCAAGTTCAAGCGGTGCTTTAAAATTATCACGTTGTGCATCTGCTACCCAGAGTTTGATGCCTTCAAGGTAGTCTGTCTGGTCACTTGTTTGCCAAGCTAGGTCAGGATAATGCTGTGTTATGTGTTCACCATGTTGTCCTGTTCCACTGCCTATTTCTAAGAGTATTCCACCTTGTTTTACATAGGGTGCTAGTATCTGGCGAATAGGTTCTTTATTGTTTTCAGAGGCTTGGGAAAATGGTTTATTCATAACGTACCTTCATGATGATTGAGGAATCACTTAGATTTAAGCGCAAGATTCTATTGCTTTAGAGCGATAGAAGGCTTATCTCAAGTGTGTTTGAAATCTGATCAAATGATTAATTGCGGCGAGCTTAACATAGATACGGGCTAAGTCTGCTTATATTATGTTTTTCTAATGCGATCTTGGCTAATTAGAGGGTGCTTTCAATCCCTATGAATTAAAGCTAACTCATAAAAACACCCAAGCTAAAACGGCTAAATGTTAGTTGGGTGCCTTTAATCGTTTTTCTAAACTATTTTTCTAAAGGCATTTTTCTAAATGAAGCTTTCAATTGGGCTGAATGCTTTAGTAAAGTTCGTGCAGCATGTCATTATTGTATTCGACCAATGCTTTTTCCTGTTTTACCTTTTCTACAAAGTCTGGATTAGCAATAAAAGGTCGTCCAATTGCAATTAGATCAGCATCACCACTTTCAATGGCTGCTGCACCACTTTCTACACTGTATCCACCAGAAGCGATGAGTGTGCCTCGATAATGTTGACGAATGTACTGAGTCACGGTTCCGCCTAAATGCTCGTAGGGCTCATCGGAAAACATGCCAGTATGAACGTACGCTAAATCGTATTGATTGAGTAGCGGAAGTAGATAATCAAACACCTGCTTGTCACGATCATCGTGCTCTAAGTTGATATAAGCCTGAGGAGAAAGGCGCAAGCCAACTTTTCCTTCTGGAATTGCTGCTTTTACTTGATCGATAACTTCAATTAAGAAACGTGTCATGTTTTCGACTGTACCACCATATTCGTCTTCGCGGCGGTTGGTATCCCAATGTAGAAATTCGTCAATGAGGTAGCTATTGGCACCGTGAATTTCAACACCATCAAACCCTGCTTCTATCGCGTTTTTAGCCGCTATCGCGAACTGGTTTTGAACTCGCTTTATTTCGTCTTTCGTAATAACTCGTGGTGTTTCATATTCTAAGTTTTCGGTACGGGGAACATGTCCATGACCAACGATAGGCACTGCTGAGGGGGCCATCGGCAAAACACCATTATGATAAATCGAATGAGAGACACGACCTGTATGCCAAATCTGAGCAAAAATCTTTCCACCGTTTTGATGTACTCGTTGGGTGACTGTCTTCCAGCCATCAATCTGAGCTTGAGTATATAGCCCAGGGGTATTGGGATAGCCTTGGCCATCTTGTGATACCAGTGTGGCTTCACTAATGATTAAACCTGCATCTGCACGACGGCCATAATAAGCGGCCATTGCTTCGGTCGGTACTAGGTTATCGTCTGCCATGGAACGCGTTAGCGGAGCCATGATTATGCGGTTTTTAAGGGTTAAATTTGCCCCAAGATCTACAGAGTGAAATAAGGTATTAAGGTGACTCATAGTTACTCCTATGAACGATCTCGCCGTTCATTTCGTTAATCGGATCAGTTGATGACGTTAGCTTATCTGTTTCTTATATTTGTACTAGATAGGTAAAAGTGGTTTCTTTGTTCTCTTTTGGTGTACAGTGATGTGAGAGATAACGAAAGTGATTGAGCCTATGTGGATGAAGTTAAGTGGATGAAGTCAAATGGATGAGCTAAAGCGTATTGGTGTGTTTACTCGCGTTGTTGAAACCAAGAGTTTCTCTGAGGCCGCACGGCAGTTAGGAGTAGCAAAGTCTGCTGTGAGTAAACAAATTGTCCAGCTAGAAAAAGAAGTGGGTGTGCGTTTGCTTAATCGGACAACACGCAGTTTGAGCCTGACTGAAGCTGGTGAGATTTTTTATCGTCATAGTGCCGAAATTGTTAATCGGACAAAAATTGCTTTAAGCGAACTGCGAGAGTATCAAAACCAACCGACAGGCACATTACGAATCTCTTGCCCTGTTAGTTTTGGTACCGAGCACTTAACGTCTGTGATTAAAGAAGTTCGTTCTTTGTACCCATTATTAAAAATTGATTTGTTATTGGAAGATCGCATTATCAATATGGTGGAAGAGGGCGTTGATCTTGCGATTCGAATTGGTTGGTTACAAGAATCTAATCTGGTGGCTAAGATGATTTGTGAAGCACCGGTAAGTGTCTTTGCCAGCCCTGAGTATTTAGCCCAAAAAGGCACGCCAAAAACACCGCAAGACCTACAAAAACATGACTGGATTAGTTTGTCTCTTTTTAGCTCACCTCTTACGTGGGAGTTTGAAAAGAAAGGCCAGAAACAGAGTGTTCAGATGCACAGCCAGTTAAAAAGTAACTCGGTTGCAGCGGTTATCGCTTTATCAAAAAGTGGGCAAGGTATCTCCGCGCTTTCCACATTTTGTTTGCAAGAAGATTTTGAGAAAGGCTTGTTGCAGCCATTATTAACGGATTATGAACTTGAACCGAGCGGTATTTATGCCGTGTATCCTCATCGTGAACATGTGCCACCTAAGGTGCGTATCTTTATCGATTTCTTATCAAAATATTGCCATAGCGCAAGGTGGTTACGTTGATTTAGAGCGATCAAAACGAGAGTTTGACTTCAAATTTTGATTGTTCGAGTTACTATCTATTCATTAATCAAGGAGAAGAGATTTTGAATAAATTAGACATTGTATTAATTGGGCCAATGGGAGTCGGTAAAAGCACGATAGGTAAACTCTTAGCTTCACATCTCAAGCTGCCTCAAAAGTCGATGGATGAGTATCGTTGGGATTATTATAAAGAGATAGGCTATGACCAAGCCTATGCTAGGGAGCTCGATCAAACAGAAGGCGGGTTGAGTGTCTATCGCTATTGGAAACAGTTTGAGATTCATGCAGTAGAGCGCTTGTTAGAAGAGCATAACAATTGCGTCATTGATTTTGGGGCTGGTCATTCTGTTTATGAAGACGATGCTTATTTACAACGAGCAAAAGCAGCGCTTAAGCCTTTTCAATATGTCATTCTCTTATTACCTTCTCCTGATAAAGCGTTATGTATAAAGCACTTAAACGGCGATGAAATCGATGAAGATGCTGAGCTAAATCGACACTTTATTGAACACAAATCTAATTATGAGCTTGCTACACATATTGTCTATACAGAGGGCGCTACACCAGATGAAACGCTAGCAGAAGTTTTGAAGGTCATCGCTGTATCGCTAAACTGATAAATAGGCAACCCTGTGTCTTTCACTTAAGGTTTTTGAAAGCCCGCATGAGAAAACTGAAGCTCTTCTCAATTAATGTCTTAAGTGTTTTTAATCTGCTATTTTTGTCGGCCATCTTGCTATAGAATCCCCGTATCTTTTTTAGGGGTATCTAAGTTAGAAAATGGGTTCAGGCTTATCGCTTAAAATATGCCTTTAACACTCCTTCTAAACAGATTAACCCCTAGTATTACTCTCTTATGCAACAGGCAAGATACAACTCCAATGACTGATATTACGATAGCAACCCACAATGGTAACTTTCATGCTGATGATGTTTTTAGCGTCGCGGCTCTGAAAACGATTTTCTCTAGTTTTAATCTGGTCCGTACTCGTGACTTAGAGGTTATCAAGCAAGCTGATATCGTATTGGATGTGGGCGGTATTTATGATGCCGATGCAGGTCGCTTTGATCACCATCAACGCGGTGGTGCGGGTGAGCGTGAAAATGGCATTCCTTATTCTTCTTTCGGTTTGATCTGGAAAAAATACGGTGTTGAGATTTGTGGTGGTAACAAAGAAGTGGCTCATTCTGTTGATACTGGCCTTGTTTCTGTAATCGATGCGGTTGATTGCGGCCATGTTGAAGGCGTATCTAAAGGTATTAGCCTTAGCCAAACCATTTCTATGTTTAACCCGACATGGCAAGAAGAGAATGATTACGATGCTTGCTTTGAAGAAGCAGTAAGTTTCGCTTCTCGTGTCCTAACACGTTTTATTGCTGCTGCTACGGGCGGTATTAGCGCTAAAGATATTGTCGCTAAAGCCATTGAAAAGGCAGAAGATCCAAGACTGATCGTGCTTGAGCAATATACACCTTGGAAAACAACGGTACATAGATTATCTAAAGAAGCCTTGTATGTGGTTTACCCTTCAGATACGGGAGAATGGCGTATTCAGACTGTCCCTGTCGAGCTTGGCTCTTTCGAAGATAGAAAGTCTCTACCCAGCCCTTGGGCAGGTTTAGCGGGTAAAGAACTACAAGATGTGACAGGTATTGCGGATGCTATGTTCTGCCACAACGGTTGCTTTATCGGTGGCGCTCAATCATTTGAAAGCGTGATGAAAATGGCAGATATGGCGCTTAAGGCTTAAGCTACAAATATTATATTTAACACTTCCATTCGTCTTTAGGCTGCCATGTAGGCGCCTGAAGACAGCCCTGATGGCTTTTCAATCTCAATATTACTGTTAACCGTTTCTGTTTGTTTTCATACTATAAGACTAATCTAAATTCATAGAGCAATTTAGTAGCTTGGTTAAAGCGAGTGATTTTATGAGTGATAGAATACTGTTCGAAAATGAAGCCTTTAGGCTTTATGCCATCCATGAAGATGCCTATTTGCTTAATAAATTATCGCAAAGTGTTCTGCCAGATATTGTTGTCGCATCGATTTATGGTAATCCTGATTCAGGTTTAATTTCTTGGAATAACGCATTTGTTGCCTTGGCTGGCTGTGGTCTCTCAATTTACTTCTTAGATACAGGTGAAAGCTATTCAATTGGGGCACAGGCTGATAATACGCTTTGGACGGAAGGCATCTATCAAAGCGAAGGAGATGAGGTTAACTTTGTACGTTTTATTGCCTATACAAAGGACAATAAGATTAGAGTTCATAGGCTGAATGTATTGAGTCGAGAGGTCGAAGAACTCTAAAACTAGATTAATAAATTAGCTATTTGGCTTCATAAAGCACACGGGTGGAATCAAAGTATCTTCGATATATGTGTTACTCCATTTAGCGAATAAAGCAGGCTTATTATGTCTAAAAATAAACTCTTCTCATTTAATAGAGTTGATTAAATACTTTCACCGAAAACCCTTTTAATATTTGATCGCCAATTTTTAGCACGGGTACACCACGAAGCCCTAGCTTAGCAAACTCTTTGCGACCACTTGGTGTTTGTACATTGCATAAACGATAGGCAATACCTTGTTTGTCCAAGTAAGCCTTGGCTGTATCGCAGTGAGGGCATTTATTAAGTGTATAGAGGGTCACTTTTTTCATCGTGTTAATTCTTTTCTTTGTTTTGTCTGTAATAGCTTTAATTAAGATACATACTCTAAACTAGAGGTGCATCTCTTAACTGCTGCTGGTATGTGAGTCGAGAGATCAAGAAATTCTAAATAAGTCAGGTATTTGGCTTCATAAACCACTCGGGTGGAATCCAAGTATCTTCGATATATTTGTTACTCCATTTAGATATTGCTTGAAGAATAGGTAGGGTGTCTTTCCCTTTTTGGGTGAGGCGATATTTATACCTTTTTGGTTTAGATTGATATTGTTCTTTTTCGACCATACCCTCTGCTTGTAGCATTTTTAGCCGTTCAGCGAGTCTGTTTGTTGGTATTTTCTCGGGAGAGTCAGCAAGTTCACTATAGGTCTCTTTACCGCAGACTAGGTCGCGAATAATGACTAATGTCCATTTATCGCCATAGATATCTAGCCCACTAACAATGGGGCAGGGCGAGCGTAAAAACTGGCTGTCAGAACTCATATTAAATCTCTTAAACTTCTCTAGTGCTCCAGAAATACTAATTCATTTACTTGCGAAATTGAAGTTACTAATATAATCTAATATCACTTCAATTTCGTAAGTAACTATTTGAGGAGTAATGTATGACACAGTTATCGGGAGATTGTCTTTGCGGCAATATCAGCTATACCTGCACGGAAGAGGCTGTTATGTCTGGTCATTGTCAATGTGCGGATTGTCAGAAAATCAGTGGTGCTGGCCATATTTCAAGTTTAGCTATCCCAAGAGGTAGTTTAACTTTTAAGGGCGAAATGGCATTTCATGAGAAGCAAGCGGCTAGCGGCAATATGATAAAAAGAGGGTTTTGTCCTCAATGTGGTTCACATATTTATGCTGAGAATAGCGGCTTTCCTCAATTCGAATTTATTCGAGCAGGTAGCCTACATGACTTAGAAAACTTCAAACCTAGTATGGTGGTGTACGCTAGTAGTGGTGCTTCATGGGATCACATGGACCCAGCTTTGCCTAAGTTTGAAACCATGCCAAAGATGTAGCTTGGTGATAAAGAGAGCGACTGAAGTAGCAGCTCTTGGGAGGCTTTAAGTGGCTGCTACTGTGCTCTCAATGAATCTGCTACCAGTTTAACCGAGCTGTGTAAGAGGTCTGTTAGCCGTTTATTGCTTTTTTGATTGGTGCTAATTAAGCATAAATTTAAATTAAGCTGTGGCGTTAGAGGTTTTCTCATAACAAGTTGTCGCCAATTACTGGGAAACGCCAAACCTGGTACTAATGAAATGCCATAGTCTGAGCTCACAATAGCGAATAATGCACTCATATCAAATACCTTAGTTTTAACATCGAGTGTTAAATTGGCTTGTTTGAAAAGGGTTTGAATTGCTGGTTCACACCCTGCTGAAGACATGATAAAGGCTTTATTATCTAAGTCTGCAAGTGTAACTTTTGTTTGTTGTGGCTGGTTGTAAGCACAAACAAGATAAAATTGATCTTCAAAAAGTATGTTTGTTTCTTCTGCCTCGAAATCATAAGCTAAACCAACATCTGCAATCCCTAGCTCAACCCATTCTTTTACTTCTGCATCTGTTCCAATTAATAACGCTACTTCGACCTTAGGATATTCACGGCTTAGATGAGTGATTACTTCGGGCACTATCACTCTTGAGGCACTCACTATACTGGCTAATTTTACAACTCCAGATACGCTGGAGTCAGATAAACTGAGAATATTGTCTATGGCGTTAAGGGCAATATCAGCTGATTCACACGCATTCATACCTGCTGCTGTGAGGGTAACCCCTCTAGGCTCTCGCACAATAACAGGTGTATTTATTGCTGTTTCTAGTGCGCGCACCGTGTGGCTAATTGCTGATTGAGTCACATTTAGCTGTTCTGCCGTTCGGCTGATGCTTTTTGTTTCACGTAACGAGACGAGTGTTCTGAGCATCATGATATTGATATTATTTTTTTTCATATATCAAATAATAAACATCATTTTAATAATGTCAATTTGCCCCTTAGTCTTTCCATAAATGAAATTTAAGGAGCTAAAAATATGGATCAAACATTTCTAAGCCAAAGCAATGTTAAGGTAAAAACTCTTGTGGGTATTTTGTGTGCGCTGGGGACGATTTGCATTTGGGCGAGTTGGATGGCGGTGACGCGTTTAGGCGTTACAACTAATTTGTCTGTATTAGACATTACATTTTTACGTTTTGGCGTGGCAGGTGTTTTGTTATTCCCTGTGATTATTAAGCATGGTTTTGGCTTTAAAAAATTGGGTGTAATTCAGTATATTATTTTAGTTTTAGGCGCAGGAGCTTCATACACCTTGGTCGCTGCTTCTGGTCTTGCCTTTGCTCCTGCATCTCATGCAGGGGTACTAATACCCGGTGTTATGCCTCTTTTCGTGGCTTTGCTTTCTGCGTTCTTCTTTAAGGAGACGTTTAATAAACAGCGTAAAACGGGTTATAGCATGATCTTAATTGGTTTGTTTATTATCGCGGGTGTGAGCTCATTGCTGACAGAAACCAGCTATTTATTGGGCCATGCTTTGATGCTGACGGCTTCTTTGATGTGGGCGTCGTATACTATTGTTTTACGCCATTCTCAGCTGGAGGCATTACACGCTGTTGCAATCGTATCCGTTTGCTCATTTTTACTTTATTTACCTTTTTATTTTTATCTAAACGGTCTTAGTATTCTTGATATATCTGTAGGAACTCTTTTGATACAAGCTATTTTCCAAGGTGTTATTGCAACAATATTAGCCTTATATCTTTTTGGTAAAGCAATCTCTTTATTGGGGGCTTCTAAAGGCGCTTCTTTTGGTGCTTTAGTTCCTGTTTTTGCTGCTTTAATTGCGATTCCAGTTTTAAATGAATGGCCAACTTATATCGATTGGATTGGAATATTAGTGGTGACACTTGGGGTTTATTTAGCGAGTGGATCACGTTTAAGAAGAGTAAATTAAGTGGTCTTTTCAGCTAACTTGTTTTAGTTAACTATTTTAGTTAACTATTTTTGTTAACTAAGATGCCTAAGTATTAAATCAGAAATATAGTCTTTGCTTAAAGGGCGGCCTAAAAGCAATTGCTGACTCAGTAGTCCCAAGAGAATCGCGTAAATCTGTTCTGTTCGCTCAGCACTAACATAATTGGCTAATAGACTTTGGTACTTTTCATTAGCTGTTCTCATACAGCTATCTTGTGGGATGTTTTCTAAACCAATGACATCTATGTATTCCATTACTAGTTTGGTTTCTTGAAAGTGTCGAGGTGCCAAAATATTCATGATTTGTATGAAGTTTTCGACCTTCTCATTTTGACTCGCTTGCTCTACGTTAGGGTAGCCATTCAATATCATGCTGTCTGAACTAAACATGGCTTCAGTGGAAGCAACGAAAATCTCATCTTTACTTTTGAAGTAGTGATAAACCGCACTTTTACTCATGGATAGGTGGCTGCAAAGCTGTCTCATGCCAAGTTCTTTATAGCCATGCTCAAGAAAAACGTTTGCTGCTTTTAAAGCAATTTCTTCACGTTTCTTATCATGGTCAACAATTTTTGGCATTGGCTTTCCTTACTGGTTTAGCGAGCTTTTAAGGTAAATTAATCTAAAGCAAATAGCTGAGTATTTATACATAACCTTTTAAAAAAGGCTGCAAAGTTAAACAGAATCACTTCCAAAACACCAGATTTACCCTTTAATTTTGTTTTTTTGTCTATTCATTATTTCGTTATCGCAGTTTTTATTAAAATTATAGTCCATATGGTCTAAAAAGATTTACAAATCTCGTGTGATTGGGTTATTTTAAAAAGACCAAGTGTTCCAAATAAAAGTCTAATTGGACTTTTAGTTAATGAATAATCAGAAAATTGATAAAGGTGTGTTATGAAAATTGATTGGCAAATTCCAGAAGCGCGAGTGGGTCTCAAGGGTAAATTAGATAAGTTAATTGGCCCTGGGGCAACGCGTGCAGAAAAAGATGTGCAGACTTACATTCCCTTTATTGCTGCTGGTGTTTTAGCTTACTTTGTTTATCAAGCCGGGCTTGATTGGAGTTGGGCGCAGTATTTTGTTGCCATTTTATTGACTGTCGATATGGTCGGTGGCGTTATTACAAATGCGACTTCAAGTGCTAAACGTTGGTATCACCGTGAAGGTGAGGGCTTTGTACAACATATGGGTTTTATTAGCATTCACTTTATTCAGTTAGCCGTGTTTAGTTATTTCTTTCTTGAATTGAATGTTTGGTGGATTGCTTATGTTGGGGCTTTCATGTTGCTTGCTTCTGCAGCCATCCTGCTCACTCCGCTTTATCTGCAACGACCTGTCGCTCTCGTTCTATACTCAGTCGGCCTCATTTTAAGTCTATATGTGTTTGAGACGGCAGTAGGGCTAGAGTGGTTCTTACCTATCTTTTTTTTAAAGTTATTGATTAGCCATATCTTAAGAGAAGAGCCTTATCGACCAGAACATGAAAAGAGTTAGAGCATGCTGCGATTGATAACTCAGGCCGAATAAACAAAAGGATTGGAGGCAAATGATGCAAGCAAAAATACTCCTTGCGGGGGCAACAGGCTATTTAGGACGCTATCTAGTGCAAGCGTTACTTAAACAAGATAAAGGCTTTGTTGCTTTAGGTCGTTCACTTAAAAAGTTAGGGGCTATGGGGCTTGGTGAAGAGCAAATTAAATTGGCTCAAGTTACTGACCCAATGAGTCTTGCTGGCTGTTGTGACGGTATCGATATCGTTATTTCTTGTGTTGGTATTACTCGACAAAAAGATGGCCTTAACTACATGGATGTGGATTATCAGGCCAATATCAACTTGCTTGAAGAAGCAGAAAGGTCGGGTGTAAAGAAGTTTATCTATATTTCTGCTTTCAATGCGCCTAATTATCAATCTGCGCGTATGTTGTATGCCAAAGAACAGTTCGCCCAGCGGTTATTATCATCTCAAATGTTGGAGCCCTGTGTGATACGCCCTAATGGTTTCTTTTCTGATATAGAAGCTTTTTATGCCATGGCAAAAGCAGGGCGTGCCTATTTATTTGGTTGGGGTGATGTAAAGGTGAATCCTATCCATGGAGAAGACCTTGCACGTTTTTGTCTAGAAGCTGCAGAGCTAGGGGCTCACCCAATAGAGAGTGTTATCAATGGTTCGCAGGTTAAAGCTAAACAAACATGGAAACCTAGGCAAAATAGACATGAACTAGCCATTGGTGGGCCAGATGTTTTCAGCATAAAGGAGTTGGCGCAACTTGCCTTTAAAGCCATGGATAAACCAGAAAAACTCATGCACTTACCAGATTGGGTAAGAAAATTAGCTTTAGCAGTGGCGAAACAATTGCCAGAAAGAGTGGGTGGTCCAGCTGAGTTCTTTTTAACTGTGTCTGGTCAAGATATGGTGGCACCTGTTTATGGTGAACACCATTTATTAGAGCACTTTAAAAGCTTGTCGTGAGTACACTTGTAAGACACTAAGTTGCACTTCTTAGTATCTTTTTATTGAACTTTTTTAAAGTACTTTTTTAGGCATTTTTATCCAAAAGTAAAAGATCGCTAATCCCACAAAGACGGTTACGGCCATGACAGTTGGGGTATACAAGGCAAGGCCTGATTCGAGTAAGGCATCATTTCCTTTTGCAATTTCTTTCATTAAAAGAGCCACTTTCGCTAAATGCCTCGGTGAATCCAGTAAAGTACTGAGGGCAAGCAAAACGGCTAAGAGAGCGAAATTTAGCATATCTAAGCTATAGAAAAGGGGAATAAGCAAGACGCTTCTCTTTAGGTAATGAAAATTTGGGGAGTTTGTTTCTAAAAGCGCAGAAAAATCGCTAAAAGCATGTTAAATATACTTTTTGTTCTAATTTATTACGCAAGAGGCGTAATTCATTGTTGAAAGTACAGGAGTAAACTAGCTTGCTCCTGTACTTTCTTGTTTAGGGGAGGGGAGGTTGGCTGCTATTAAACTTTAAAGGTTGAAATAAGCTCTCTTAATCTTTCCGTCTGATTTTGCATTTCATTACCCGCTTGCACTGTAGATACGGCATCATCAGTAGTTTGCTGTGCGACGGCACTTATCTCGACCACGTTATTCATGACATCTTGGGTGACTTTTGCTTGTTCTTCTGAGGCGGTAGAAATTTGTACTATCATCTCTTGAACTTGCCTACCCGAAAGAGTGATTTGATTTAAAGACTCTCCAGAGATATTGGCCTGTTTAATTGTCTCTTCTACTTTCGTTTGGCTCTTTTGCATCATGCCTACGGCTTCGTTTGATCGGGTTTGAAGCGCCGTAATTATTTCATTAATGCTGGTGGTTGATTCTTGTGTTTTTGACGCTAACGACCTGACTTCATCGGCAACTACCGCAAAGCCCCGACCTTGCTCTCCTGCGCGGGCAGCTTCTATTGCAGCATTTAAAGCAAGTAGATTGGTTTGTTCCGCTATGGTAGCAATCACTTCAGACACCGAGCTTATCGACTGACTTTCTTGCTGAACTGTCGTGATTACGTCAGAGGCATGGTTAATATCATGAGATAGCTCTTCTATGGTTGCGACTGTGTTCCTGACGTTCTGTTGGCCATCTAAAGTAATCTGTTGAGACTCTTCTGTTATTCTCGCGCAATCGCTTCCGTTTTCAGCTATATCGTTCACTGTTGCTGTCATTTCTTCTATAGCGGTAGCGACTAATTCTAGCTTTTCGTTTTGGGACTTGATGTTAGCGCTAGTATCACTCGCTACACCTAAGGTTTGGTTAGAAGATGTGGCTAAACTCTCTAATACAGACTGAATATCAATGACGAGCTGTTTTAAGTTACTGCTCATTGTGATCATAGATAAATACAGACCACCTGCTTTTAAATCCTTATCAAAGCGAGTTGATAAATCACCATTGGCAATACGGTTTGCAAGGTCTGCCATATCATGAGGCTCACCACCAAGAGGCTTGGTGATAGAAGTGCTAATTAACCAAGATAGTAAACCACCAAAGCTGATGATCAAAAATAATCCGAGAAACAGAATGCTATAGAGGAAGTCAACATTATCGGCTAATGCGGCTTGATCATTTTTGGATAGAGTGATTTGTGAGGCTCGCATCTCATCCAAAATAATTTGAATTTTTTGAGCTTTCGGAGCTGCTTTACTACCTAACCAAGCATTTGCTTTATTCCAATCTTGGCTGGCACGGGAGGTAAACATTTGGTCGACATAAGGTAGGAAGCTTGCCCTATTGGTTTGGTAAGCATTCCATTCTTTAGTTTGATTGCCTAATAAAAGGCTAGATTTTGTCTCTAAAATCTCAAATTGTGCTTCGTTCTTCTGCCATAAGTTAAGAAAGTTAGTTTTAAACTTTTCATCACCAGATAAGAGGTAAGCCCTAATATTGGCTAAACCTAGGGCAAAAGACGCACGACTATCCGCAAGGGTTTTAAGTAGGGCTTTGCGCTGGGGGGTTGACGCTTGTTCCATTTCTAATTCAATCAAATTAGTCAGGGAAGTTATCGTATCTGCGGCTTTTGGTGCCGCTTTGTTTAATAAAATATCATAAGAAGGAATATTGTCTTTAGTATGAGCAATATCTTCAATTTGCTGTTGGGCTGTACGAAACTCTTTAATAAGAGCGTTCATGTCTTTCAGTTTTTCTATATTTTCTGGCACTGTCCAGTTAACTGAAAACTGATTTAATGCAGTGAGTGCCTTGTCTATATCCTGCCAGCCATGATGTCTCTCATTTTTAAAAATGTTAGCTTTTTTAGGGTCATCTCCAAGGATCAAGTAGCCTCTTAAACCAGACAAACTCTGATTGATACCATTGGTTAACATTAAACCTGCTTCAACCGTCGGTGCTCTGACATCTAATAATAAGTCCTGATTACGTTTTGTTTTTTCTAATTGAATGTAAACAAGAGAGGTACTAATTACCGCTATCGCAATAATTAATCCGAAACCGAGAATAAGCTTACTTTTTGTCGCAACACTGTTTAAGAACTGCATAAATAGACTCTAGAAAATGATAATTGTGGCTGATTTGAACATACTGATTAAATGAAGCAGAGCACTTAAACATAAGTTAGGTAAACGTTAAGTGAATGCTAGGTTACTTTTTAGAAAATACCATATAAATTATTGTGAAATATTACTAAAAAGCTGATAAGGGTATTTATATCAATCAGTTGGATAACCTATAACCTTAAAAACTTGTCATATAAATGAGATGGGAAAGAGCCTTTACAAAACATTAAATAAGAATGATAATCATTTAATAACTTGATTGGGGTTGTTCTTATGTTGCAGCTTAAACCTTTTGTACCTTTGGAAGATCATTCTCAGCAGCTTTTGCCTCTGTTATTAGCTGCTGCCGAGAACGAGTGCCTCAGTAGCCATCTGTATTATCACTTGCTCAATGACTCAACTGTTTTGACTCCCATGTTGGTGACAAATTTACAATTGGCTTTGGTTGAAACCAATGCTCATCATGAAGGTATGCTGAAATCTATTAAGCGATTAGGTGGCAAACCTCGTATTAAATCGGTCACGACACGTTTTAGTGCTATGAAGCTGGCGCCTTATCAGTTAGTCAAAATGTTGTATGAATCTGATGCTTTTCTGGCGGCAACTTATACCGATATTTGTACTTTAACCATGGAGTACGATTATCAGATCTTTGATTTGTCTTATCGTAACTTGTCAGAAAAAGTCCATCACCTAGATCAAGTTAAATCTATCCTTCACAGCCATCAATATGCCGAGCAGGCGAATAAAAAAGAGAAAACACTATGACCATTAGGGAGCTTAAGAAGCTTAGCCCAGCAAAACTGGCCGTTATTTTGCCAAGCTTTTCTGCTGCCGTGACTAAAAGCCTACTGCTTTTTAGCATTATTCTTTGTGTACTTGTCTCACTTTACCAAATTGATCATGGGCTGTTCGATATCATAGTATCTGCACTTGCCGATGCGTATTTAGGTGTCAGTATCTTTATTGCCTTAACTTTGGGAGGTTTTTACTTTCTTGACCAGTGCTTTAAAGCCGATTTGACACAAGTGTTGAATCAAGGTGGTCCTTTACAAGTGCCAGTCGCGGCCTTCTTAGGGGCTTTACCTGGATGTGGTGGCGCAATCATAGTTGTGACTCAGTTTGTCAGCGGTAAGATGAGTTTTGGTGCTTTGGTTGCTGTCTTGATATCGACCATGGGTGATGCGGCATTTTTATTACTCTCTAAAAAGCCTGATATTGCCTTATTAGTATATGGCGTCAGCTTAATCGCAGGCATACTAACAGGCTATTTAGTTAACTGGTATCACGGCCATAACTACTTAAAAACAACTAATCCAGAGCCTAAAAATGATGCTTATGTGTTGCCAAGACTTCCGCCTTTAATAGTGTTTATCTTCATCCTATTGTTAGCACCCGCTACTGTGTTTGGCGTTATGGAGGCTTTTCAATGGGACTCAAACCAACTCTTTGGTGAGTGGGCTTACCTTGAACCAACAAAATGGTTTGCTTTTGTGGGTGCGCTTTTATGCATCTTAGTTTGGGTGTCTCAGCCATTAGATTCATGGTCTGCACGCTTTGCTGAAAAAGCCGAGATACGCTATCTAAAAGAAACAGTGGTGGCTGAAACTAGCTTTGTTTCAGTGTGGGTAATCGTCGGATTCTTAGCCTATGAATTATTGGTTTATGTGACCGGCATAGATTTACAATCTGCCTTTACAAGTTTAGGTGGGGTGACGATATTGTTGGCTATTTTGATTGGGTTCATTCCAGGGTGTGGCCCTCAAATTGTCATGACAAGTCTTTATATTAATGGTGTTGTACCTTTATCCGCACAATTAGCGAATGCCATTAGTAATGATGGTGATGCGCTATTTCCTGCTTTAGCCTTAGCGCCAGAAGCTGCGGTTAAAGCCACTATTTACAGTGCGATACCCGCCTTTATCGTCGGCTATACCAGTTTTTATATGGGTTATTAGCTACTGTCTATCTGCAAAATAGTCTTTAATAAAGTCTAGAAATAAACGCACTTTAAGTGGCACGTAATCTAGTTTTTGATAGTAGGCCCATAATTGAAAATCACGACTTGCTAAATGTGTCAGGATTGGCTGCAGTTTATTCTCAGCCAATTCTTGAGTAATAATCATCCCTGGAATGTAAGCAACGCCTTGAGCAGCAATTGCGGCTTGTATAATCACCTCAGTATTATTTGTTAAGAGCTTAGAATTAACCATGAGGCTTTTTTCAGCACCTTCATTATTTATAAATGACCAAGTGTTAGGAGACGTTAATCCATAGGGTAAGCATTCCTGACATTTAAGATCGTCTAATGTATTAAGTTCTTGTATTTGAGTATTCGCTAGATAAATAGGGGATGCAAAGAGGGCGTTTCGATAATGACAAATTGGTACACCGACAGTCGTTGCTGTATCTAACTTTTCTAACATACGACAGAGTGAAATATCAGCTTCAGCAAGAGGGAGTTGTGTGTATTCCGCCGTCTGTAATACGACTTCTATCTGCGGATGAGCTTGTCTAAATGCCGTTACCACATCTAACAATACTCTCGTCAACACTGGCTGGGGTGCTGCTAGGCGCAATATGCCTTTGGCTTCTTGTCCTAGGCTAGCGGTTTCATCAAGCAGGCTTTGCCATTGACCATCCAGATGACGCATCTGTTTATAAAAACTCTCACCCGCTTCAGTTAATGTCATACGCCGAGTAGTACGCCTTAATAGCTGTACGCCTAATGCGCTCTCAAGCTCGGCCAGTCTTTTACTGACAACTGATGGGCTGATATTTTTTAAGCGCGCAGCACCGGCAAGAGAGCCTTGCTCGACAACTAATAAGAACAAAGATGCTTGTTCAAATCGATTCATATTCATTCCAAAACAAGAATAGTGAAGTTCTATTTTTGTTGATTATCTATTAATTGAAATTAATTAACATGGCTTTTTATTGATTCAAGAGGAAATGACAATGTACGTGACTGAAATTCTTATCTGGCAAGCAAAACCAAATGTATCAGATCAAGATATGATTCATGCCGTCGAAGGTTTGTTACCAGATCTTAAAACCTTACCCGGTTTTTTGTTTCAGAACCTAAGTAAAGACAGTAAAGGGCGCTGGGTAGAAGTCTATTTTTGGCAAACAGCTGAAGATGCCCATAACTCAAATGGCTTGATGGCAGATAAACCATCTATGGCTAACTTGATGGGACTGATAGAAGTAGAGAGCATTAGTATGGAGGTGATGCCACCTTTACAGGATTCTGGGGCTTTAGTTTTAAACTCTTAGTTTAAGTGTTAGCTAATATTTAACGACCCTTCAAAATACTTGCCTCTGATTGGGTCGTTTTGTAGTACTTGCCTAGTGCTTTATCGTTTGCCCGACGTTCAGCTAAATTGGCTGAGTTAAACGCATCTTCTTTTAGAAGTTTTTGATAGTTTGCCAAACGCCTAAGGTCCAGTGCTCCGTTAGATATGGCTTTTTCTATCGCACAGTCAGGTTCGCCTTGATGTTGGCAGTCAGAAAATCGGCATTTGCTTGCAATAGCTTCAATATCTGCAAAAGTCGTACTAATACCTTCTTTACTATCTGTTAGCTGTATCTCTCGCATACCTGGAGTATCAAGAATCAAACCGCCATTTTTCATAACCATTAAGGAGCGACTCGTAGTGGTATGTCGACCTTTACTATCTTGCTCTCTAATGCCGTGTGTTTCCTGCCTGTGCTTACCCAGTAACGTGTTGGTTAACGTGGATTTTCCGACGCCTGAAGAGCCTAATACTGCAATGGTATTACCTTGTTTTATCCAAGGTGATAGCTGTTCAATACAATTATGGTCTAAGCAATTTATGGCCTCAACAATGATTAAAGGGTCAAGGCTCTGTACTGCTTGAATATAATCTTGAGGTGAGCTTGCCTGATTACTTTTGCTTAAAATGACGACTACATCTGCTGATGACTCGTGTACAAGTGATAAAAAACGCTCTATACGGTTGAGGTTAAAGTCTTCGTTCATTGAACAAAGAATAAAAGCCGTATCTACATTGGCGGAAATAAGTTGTTTGTGGAGCTTGCTACCCGCTGCTTTACGAGAAAAACTGGTTTTACGATCAAGTAATCTCAAGAAGTGTCTTTCTGGGCTGTTATCTAAATTTTTATTCTCTTCTTTACGAAGGAGTAACCAGTCCCCAACTGTCATTTCCGGCATTTTATGGTTTAAATTTAAGGTAAAATGACCTTCTTCTGTGGCGACTTTAAGGGTGGATTTATGTTGCTCTATTACACGAGCTGCATCAGCGTTCTCCCATTCATCAAGGCTAAGCTGTTGCTGAAAGAATGCTTGCCAACCAAGGCTGGTAAGTGAAATAAAGTCCGTCATGTTTGTAATCCTGATGATCTAAAAAGCGCGATTTAAAGCTATATAAGTAGACTTAATCTTAATGCTTTCTGGATTAAAATGATTGAACAATTACGACAGTCGTTCGATATGTTGATCTAGAGGTGTTCGAAAATACAATAGAGGGTTGAGAAGAGCATGAAGAAGGTCGCTGCTCACTTTAAGTCGATTGCGTCACCAGATGCTAGTTTGAAGTTACTTTAGGTGACGCAAATACTCAGTGCTAGTTAAGCACTATATATCACAAAAACCTTACGTAGGGTTTCGTGAACAGTCCAGTTACCACACCAGCCAACTGGGAATACAGCACTTGAACCTGCTGTTAGAGTTACAGGCTCGCCGCCATCTTCTACCACTGTCATGCTGCCAGAAAGAACATAAATTACCTCACCGCGTGTGGTAAATTCCCAGCGTGACTCACCTTCTTCACATTCCCATGTACCTGATTTAATTGATTCATCTTCCGTGTTGTAAAAAGCGTGGCTACGGGTTGTTATCTCGCCTGTAAGAGCTTCAGCAGTAGGTTGTTCTAACGGTTTTTCTGTTAGTTGTGCTTGCGTCATTTCGCCTGCGCGATAGTGAATTGTCATGCTGTTATCCTTTTGATATAGGGGTTAAACCAACTAATACGTATCTATCATATTGATTAATAAGACTAATATGATATTTCTTAAGTTTTGGCTGATGTTGTTTCTGTGTTGCAAGATAGCAGCTTGGATTCGGCGCTATTTATTTAGGTGCGTCAAAATATTAGTGAAAAGTCACAGATTCATAGTGTGGAAAGGGAAGAGGACGATTTGTTGTTAACTTCTTGTTTCTGAATTAAGTTCATTTTCTTTACAAAAAGTTTGCATTTAATAAACTAAAATGTTTAAATGCGAACCGTTATCATTATCAATTAGTAATTGGCAGTTAAACATGTCCTCAATTAAACCGACAATTAACGATACTTCTTTAGTATCGACAGAAAAGTTAATGCAGGGAAAAAGCGAATTAACCATAGTTCACAACGAACAGCATTATAGGCTACGTATCACTCGCAATGGAAAGTTGATACTAACGAAGTAAACCCGCAGTGGAACTGCAAACTAAATAACAGAACCCCTTTATCTTGCCTAAGATAGCCACCTTTTTCCGGCAGCCAGTTAGTGCAATTTAAATCAATTTTTTAAAAAAATGATTTAAAGCAAGGTGTTAGCGAAAGCGCGATGAGCGCTGAAACTTAACCAATAACAGGTTGTATCCCAAATGAGAAACAAGGCTAAATTAATTGCCGGCGCAGTCGTGCTTGCAAATACTACAAACATCAGTGCAGTTGAAGCTGAAGACACCATTTTTGTAACCGCTAAAGCGCCAATCGCAGCAGAAGAGTTTTCTGGTTCGGTGAGTGTGGTGACCTCTGAACAAATCAAATTAAGTGGTGCGACTACTGTTGCTGAAGCCTTGGGCAAATTGCCTGGTGTGTTTGTAGGGGCAGGCACTGGTAATGCTCAAAATGAAATTCGAATTCGTGGTATGGCTGGTGAATACGGTTTGATCTTGATCGACGGTAAACGAGTACCAAATGCTGAGCGTAATATTTCCTCAAGCCCTGCTAATCGTTCTAACTGGGTGAGCATCGAAAATATTGAGCGTATTGAAGTGATTCGTGGTGCAGCATCTAGCCTATACGGTGCTGATGCATTATCAGGCGTTATTAATATTATCACTAAGAAAGCAGGGGATGAGTGGCGTAACAGCATCACTGTGTCTGGTGGTGATGTGACGGGTGACGGTGGAGCATACTCAGGTATTAACCTTGCAACGTTAGGCAAAATTAATGACACCTTTGATTTCAGCCTCAACCTTGATCAACAAACCGAAGATGAAATTCTAAATAGTGATGGTACGTCTCAGCGCTCTGAGCGTGATCTAACCAATACTCAAATGAAATTGGGCATTAACCTAGATGAAGAAGAAAGGCTTGAGCTAGGTGTCATTTATGGGGAAGAAGAAGCAAAAGCGGTAGGTGATAATCTAGAGCAAGAAAAGACACTCTTGTCCCTTGATTATACGAACACTTTTAGTGACTTTAACACAGCGGTTTCAGCTTCTGCGGGTCGTGATAATGTGGATGACGATGGCACAGATTGGGTGATCGAAGATAAGAATTTAGGTTTTGATCTTGATGGTTCTATCAGTGAAAGCCAGTATATCAATGTGGGTATTAGTTATCGCGAAGAGTCAGCAGAGCGCGATAATTTAAACTTCTCTGATACTTTTAAATCAAGTTCTTTATATGGCCAAGACATTATCAAGCTTAATCAGGATAACTCGCTGACTTTAGGTTTCTCCTTTGAAGATCATAACAAATACGGGTCTGCCTTTAGTCCTAAACTCTACTGGGGTAATACACTAAGTGATGAGTGGGGTATTAAACTTGGTTACTCAGAAGGCCGTATTGCGCCAGCTGTTCGAGAAGGCTCATCTGACTATGTGATTAACGCAGGTCCAACACGAACCTACCGTGGTAATGATGATCTAAAACCTGAAGACAGCAAAACCACTGAATTTAGCGTGAGTTATGGTGGTGATGAAATTTTTGCTTCTATTACTGTCTTTAATTCCGATGTTGAAAACCTGATTACCACTCAAGACGTTAATAGCAGTGCTGCTATTTCTGACAATGTATATAGCAATGTTAACAAGGCAGAAATTCGAGGACTCGAAGGTGAAATTAGCTGGGATCTAAACGCCATTTCTCAATTGTCCTTTAACTATACCTACACAGATGCGGTGAATAAGGATGGTGGAGATAACGATGGTAAGCAAATTTCTGATCGTCCTAAGCATGTTGCCAATGTTACCTACAATCAAGAAGTAGGCAGCCTAGATGCCAATGTATATGTGGCACTTCAGGGGGTAAGTTCTCAGTACACAGATTCAGCCAATACCAATGAAATAGCCGGCTACAGCACCCTAGACTTGGGCTTAGTGAAGCAAGTAACAGACAACTTTGAGCTAAGTGCCAACATCATCAATATCAATGATCGCGTTGTTTTGGATGATAGCAATAAAGCCATCCATGCAGGTAGAGAGCTACGTTTAGCGATCACGGGCAACTTCTAATTTTCAAACTAATGAGTGGGCTAATCAGTGGTTAGCCCATTCTTCTGATACCAAAAAACAGACACTTTAAAGATAAAAACCTCAAAGAGACCTAGATATGCAGTTACTTAATACCATATTTGAATCGGCAGCCAACAAAAATAGCCTTCCTTTAAGTGCAAAGTACAAAACACTTATGCAGGATCAGCCAAAACTTCGTCGTCGTGATGCAGCAGAACAGCTTAATGTTGCAGAGGCTAAGTTATTAGAGGCCCAATGTGGTTTGCGTAGTGTGCGATTATCAAATAAGTTTGCCGATATTATTCGTGATTTTCCAAGTCTTGGTTACATCATGACTTTGACTCGTAATGACAGTGCGGTGCATGAGCGTAAAGGTATTTACGATAATGTCAGCATTAATGGCCCAATGGGATTAGTCATTACGCCAGATAGAAAAATTGATTTACGTATCATAATTAGCCGTTGGGACTCAGGTTTTGCTGTAGTCGAAGATTTAGATTCAGGCCCCCGTTATAGCTTGCAGTTTTTTGATGTAGAAGGGGTGGCGATTCAGAAAATTTACCTACAAGCAGACAGTAATTTTGCTGCATTTGAAGCGCTAGTCGACAAGCATTGCAAAGTGGATAGTCCAGCATTGGCCTTGAAGCGAGATCCAGATGTGATTGAGTATGCTGCAGATAAGGATGTGAACAAAGCTGCACTCATTAAGGAGTGGGGTGAAATGCGTAATGTGCATCAATTCTTTGGTTTATTAAAGAAGCATCAGGTATCCCGTGTACAGTCATTCAAATTAGTGGGTGCGCCCCTGGCACAGCAATTCGATCCCGATTTGATAGAGCCACTTTTAAATGATATTGCAGCTACTGATCTGTCCATCATGTGTTTTGTCGGTAACCGTGGCAATATCCAAATACATACTGGCCAAATTAATAAAGTGAAAACATTGGGGCCTTGGTTAAACATCCTAGATCCAGAATTTAATCTTCACCTTTTAACTGCCAATATTGAATCCGCTTGGTTGATTCGTAAACCAAGCTCGGATGGTGATATTACTTCCCTTGAGTTGTATAACAAAGCAGGTGAAACCATTGCTCAATTCTTTGGACAAAGAGAAGAGGGTAACCCAGAAAACGCCCAATGGCGTGCTTTTGCAGAAGGTTTGATTAAAACGGAAGCGGTCGCATGATGAAATCCATTTCATTCGCTTTAACTATATTGCTAGCATGCCATACAGCGTTTGCTGAAGAGGTAAAACGTATAGTTTCTGCAGATGGTTCTTTAACTGAAATCGTTTACGCTTTGGGTCAAGAACATAAACTTGTTGGAGTGGATACTACATCGGGTTTTCCCATTACTGCTCGTTTTCTCCCTCAGATAGGTTACAGAAGAAATATCTCTGCTGAAGGGGTTTTATCGCTAGAGCCGCAAGTGCTGATTGCAACACAAGACTCAGGGCCTGAAAAAATCCTAAATCAGATAGAAGGCGCGGGTGTAAAGGTATTTAAGTACAGTGATAAGGCGAGCCTTAATGCTGTACGTGAAAAAATCTTAGCGGTTTCTAAATTGTTAGGTAAAGAAATTGAAGGTAAGCAGCTTTGGCAAAAAATAGAGCTTGATGTTATTGCAGTAAGACAAAACTTAGTCAATATCCAAGACAAAGTAAAAGTGCTATTTGTACTGAGTATGCAATCTGGTAGTCCTGTGGTGTCAGGTGCTGATACACACGCTGCAGAGATTATTTACTTAGCTGGAGGTGTTAATGCCGCTCAAGGTTTTAGTGGTTATAAACCTATGCCTGTCGAAGCTATTATCGCTGCTCAACCTGACATAATTTTAATGATGGATAGGGGTGGGGATCATGGCGTGACGATTGAGCAACTTAATAGCGCTGGATTTAGTCTTACACCAGCAGGTAAAAATCAACGTATTGTCACTATGGATGGTATGAAACTATTGGGCTTTGGGCCACGTATTGCTGATGCCATTCGTGAGCTTGGCCATGAGTTTTACCCAGATAGAGGAGATAAATAATGGCAACTGCCTTGTCTTCTCCTATAAATGAGCTTTCTTTGAGTATCAGGGAACGACGTGTACGTTTAGCAACAGTGCTACTCCTTATTGCCCTTGCTGTGTCATTTCTAGCTTCAGTTGGCATTGGGCCAATGCAAATCAGCATGTTGGATTCTTTGAGCGTCATGACTGCAAAAATGGGGCTTCATGAATCGAATGTGAGCGCAACGGTAGATACTATCGTAACGGCTATTCGTTTACCTCGTACCTTGCTTGCTATCATGGTCGGTGCGGCGCTCGCAGTATGTGGTGCCGCAATGCAGGGGCTATTTCGTAATCCATTAGCGGACCCTGGCCTTGTAGGAGTGACAGGCGGTGCCTCATTAGCAGCAGTATCCATGATTGTATTTGGAGGAAGTGCCTTAAGTTTTATCAGTGAGATACTCGGACAATACAGTTTAATGGTAGCGTCATTTTTAGGGGCACTATTAACCACTAGCCTAGTGGCAAAAATCGCCACGACTAAATACGGTACTTCAGTTACTAGCATGCTTTTAGCAGGCATAGCGATAGGTATAGTCACTGTTGCTGGAGTAGGTTTTTTAACTTATCTGGCTGATGATAGCCAACTCAGAACCCTGACTTTTTGGTCCATGGGAAGTGTTGGGGGTGCTACTTGGCAAAGTGTGATGACAGCAGGATCTTTTATTATCATTCCACTAGTATTAATTCCACTTTACGCTAAAGAGCTGAATGCACTTTTGTTGGGGGAATCGGAAGCTAGGCACTTAGGTATAGATGTGGAAAAAGTTAAACGACGTCTGATTTTTCTGACGGCCATAGCAGTAGGTGCCTGTGTCTCTGTTTCTGGATTAATTGGTTTTGTAGGGTTAATTGTGCCGCACTTGGTGCGCTTAACTTTGGGGCCAGATCATAGGTATCTTCTGGTTTTAAGTGCATTACTTGGAGGCTTATTTTTACTGATTGCCGATATTGTTTCTCGTACGATTATTGCGCCTGCTGAGCTACCGATAGGTCTGATTACCACTTTGATTGGTGGACCCTTCTTTATTGGTATGGTGGTTTATCGTGCAAGGAGTAATGCCTTATGAGCCTTGAAGTTAAAAATCTAAGTTTAAAAATAGGTGCTAAGAAACTGCTATCTGATATTAATTTTAAATTAGACAGTAATGAAGTCGTTGCGATTCTAGGGCCAAATGGCGCCGGTAAATCCACTCTTTTTAAAGTGCTAAGTGGAGAACACAGGCATTATGACGGCGAGATAGTATTGGAAGGGCACAATTTAAAATGTTGGAAGGCATCGGAAGTTGCAAAACTATTAGGTGTATTACCACAATCTTCGGCTCTAGCGTTTCCTTTCAGCGTGAGTGAAGTCGTCAATCTTGGCCGCTTGCCTCATAGTACTGGCAGAGTCATTGATCGCCAGATTGTGAGTGATGCTATGCTGCAAGCGGATGTATCTCATTTAGCGGGTGCGCTTTACCCTTCTTTGTCAGGTGGCGAGAAGCAAAGGGTGCAGCTGGCTAGAGTACTAACACAAATTTGGCAAAAAAGTGACTTAGGAGAGCGCTATCTATTATTAGACGAACCCACCTCTGCCCTTGATTTAGCACATCAGCATCAAACTTTGGCGTTAGCACGTAATCTCACAAAGCAAGGTGTGGGGGTATTGGCAATTCTGCATGATCTCAATTTGGCTGCTCAGTATGCTGATCGCATTATCTTACTCTCAGAAGGCTTATGTTTAGCGCAAGGGGATGTGAAAACCGTACTGACACCTCAACAAATTGAGAGCTTGTATGGCATTAAAGTTACTGTCATGCCGCATCCAGAGCAAGATTATCCTCTGGTCATTGCGAGTTAATGATGGCTTGAGGCTTAATTAATCTATTATTGAGTAAAGAACTTAACTCTAATTGAGAGAAGAGTTGATGGCTTTGTATCAACTCCCGTTAGTTGTTACCGATTAAAAAAAACAGTCGGTTACAAAAAATGTCGTTACTACAACATTTTTAAATGGGAAAATATTCATAATATAATTAGATATTGTAAAAAATTATCCAGAGCAATGAACGGGTGTTTTAATAGTATTGATTCGCTATAGCAATTTTATTATTAATTCGAATGGACTCATATTAAGCAAGGGTTGCTGTTAGCCTTTAGGGGAAAACAAGCATATGAACTTAAGATATAAAATATCGCTTTCTTTGATTGTAACAACCCTAGTTCCTGTCTCAATTTTGATTTTTTTTGTACTTTGGCATGTAACCAATGATGCAGAGAAAGATACCAAGCATACAATCCAAAATTATCTTCAATTAATGTCATCAAAGCTTTCCGATGAGTTTTATAGCAGTATTCGTGAAATAGAAATTTATGCTCAAATAGATCAAGTAAAGTCTTTAGACCCTGTCCAATTTCAACCAGTGTTGAAGAAAGAGCTATTACGCCAAAATGGCCGTTATGAAAAACTTTTAGTAAGTGATAAAAAAGGTCATTTATACAATACTGTGTGTGGTAATTTGGCACAAAACTATAAATGTACTTTTGATGATAATGACCCAAAATCTAAACCAAAAGTTTTGACTTCAAGAAAATATTGGCAAGAAACAGTGGGTAATAACTTATCGGAAAAAGCCGTTACCCACCTTTCTGATCCCATCATTTCGTACTCAACTGGCGTGAGCCAATTAATCATTGCAACTACAGTGTTTGATGGTAACCAACTCAAAGGCATGGTTGGTGCCTCGATAGAGTGGAATCGCATCTCCACCATGATTACTGATTTAACTCGTTCTACTTTTTCACAATTTAACTGGACACCAAAAGTCATGCTAATTAGTTCTAGCGGGACATATTGGTACCACTGGGATGAGAAAAAGCTTGTACGATTAAAGCAAAATGGAAAGGGAGAGGTGGTAAAAGATGCAAAAGGGTTACCTATTTCAGTGTCTAGCAATATCTATCAAGAACCAGAAGTAGAGCTTCATGAGTCTCATACTGCCATGATGCAAAGATTATCAGGAGTGACAGAGTTTACTTTGAAGGAAACAGGAGAAACTAACTATCTCTTCTACAGCCCTATTGCTTCAAGCCAATACTCCATTGCCTTGATGGTGTCAGAAAAAAATATTAACCAAGTATCTTATGAACTTAAAAATCTCTATGCGTTTGTTTTTGTCATCTCTTTGTGTGTGTTTATGTTGGCAGCGATATGGATAGCAAAAGCCATAACTGATCCTATTGGTCGCCTAGTAGGCCAGGCAAACAGGTTGAAAGAGGGGAATTATCAGGCAGAAAGTGACAATGCTGGTACGGGAGAGTTAAATGAGCTTTCACAAACCTTTTCACAAATGGCAAAGGTAATATTAGATAGGCAAAAACGTCTAGAAATGAGTGAAGAGAGATTCGAGTTGGCGATGAAAGGTGCCAATGATGGACTTTGGGATTGGCACCTAGATACCAATAAAGTGTATTACTCTCCTCGTTGGAAGAAGATGCTGGGTTACGATTCTGATGAGTTAACACAAGATTCAAGTACCTATTTTAATTTATTAGACAATAAGGAGCATAAGCATTTACAAGATGAAATTGAGTCGGTGAAGAGCTCTGATGAGAATACTTTCAAGTATAAGATTAGGATGCGTCATAAAAAAGGGCATTTGGTTCATATACTTACCCGTGGAGTTGTTGTTAGGGATGAAGAAGGTAATGCCATACGTTTTGTCGGCACGCACGTGGATATTACAGAGTTAACTGAGAACGAAGAAAAAATCAAAAAACTTAATTATGACTTGGAAAAAACGGTAAAAGAAAGAACACTTAAATTAGAGGTTGCCAATCGACATTTAGAAGAGCTTGCCATGTTGGATATGATGTTAAACATTGGCAATCGCAGAGGGTTAGAGCGACACCTAAACCTAATGCATACTCGATTCAAAGAAGAGGGGCAAAATTACGCTGTACTTTTATTCGATGTAGATTTTTTTAAAAAATTTAATGACTACTATGGCCACCAAGAGGGTGACAATACGCTCATTCAAGTGGTTAATTGCTTAAACGCTCAACTAGTCAAATCAGATCAAATTTATCGCTTTGGTGGTGAAGAGTTTATTTGTGTTCTGCCCGAGTCGGATTTAGAAAGGGCCTATACACAGGCAAGAAAAATGGTCAAAGAAGTGGCATCACTTCAGATTAAGCATGATAAAAGCGATTATGGTGTTGTTACTGTTAGTGTGGGTTGTGCTCAGGTTAGTGGTGGTGATGTGTCATGGGAACAGATCATTAGACGAAGTGATAAAGCTCTATATACGGCGAAGGAAAATGGTCGTAACCAAGTTTCTGATGTTTACTTAACCAGTGAAACTATTATTGATAGCAAAATGGCTTAAAGCAAAAAACTGCTTTTTATATGCTTTAAACCATTTATCTGAATGCTACTAATTAAAATACCTCTAACCAAAGTGTTTTTTAAGATACTGGTTTGCGCAATACAAGTTTAATACCTGATGCAATTCGTTTATGTCCATTAACTAAAACTATGCCCAGCATGACTAAAATAGCGCCATAGATAAAACTCATTTCAAGTGGCTCATCTAAAATCCATACTCCAAACCCAATACCAAACATGGGTGTCATAAAGGTAAACACACCAAGTTGTGAAGCTGAGTATTGCCTTAGTAACCAGAACCAAATGAGATAACTTGCAAAGGTAACAATGATTCCTTGGAAAACAAGGTTACCCATAACGGATGGTGTCAGTGAATATTGGGTTTGCCCTGTTACTATCGCCACAATAAAAATGACGACAAACGAAACAATTAACTGATACCAGAGGGTTTGTGTTGCTGGCGCTGAGGCTAAACTTGATTTACGCACAAGTACGGTTGTTGCAGCCCAAGAGATAGCACCAAAGATAGCTAATAAATCACCCCAAAGCATATTTGGCGCACTTGCTGTACCTGATTCTGCTTCTCTTAAAAGGAATGTCAGTGATATCCCAACAAAAGCAACAATAATGCCTAACCATTGCAGTGGTTTTAGTTGTTCTGATTTAACAGTGAAATGCAGACAAAAGGCGACAAAAATGGGGGCTGTATACATGAAGACAACCATGTGAGACGCCGTTGTATGCCTTAGACCTTCACCTACAAAAAAGAATTCGAGAGAGAAAAGTAAGCCTGCGATAATTCCTGGTTTGAAGGTGTTGCGATTGATTAACGACTCTTTACGCCAAAGCATGACTAAGGTTAAGAGTACGGCTGCAATACCTGACCTTAATGCAATTTGTAATACTGGCGACATATCGGACGCAACCGCTTTTACAAAGACTTGTTGTAAGCCCCAAATTAAGCTGACTAGCGCAACGATCGTTATTGCTAAACGATCAATATCTTTACGTGAATCCATCAGTTATTCCTCTTAAATGACGTGTTGCAGTATATCCATATTGGAAAAATTTAAATGTTGTGAAAAGCCGATTAACTTATTTGAAAAGACCAAACTAATATTATTGATGGCGTGAATTGCTGGGAGAGTGCCCAAAATAAACTGAAAAGCGGTGACTAAAAGCAGATAGGTCTTGATAACCCACACTATTCGCCACGATATTCACGGGGGTATCTGTATGAGCAAGCAGGCCTCTTGCTTTCGTCATGCGGATTGATAACAGATATTGGCTGGTGGTTTGGCCCGTTTCTTTTTTGAAGAGATTCTTTAGCTGGCTCACACTTAAACAGGCAACTTGGGCTAATGTTGCCAAACTTGGTGTCACACTAATATCTTTTTCAAAGTACTCTAAAACTCTCGCGATTCTGGGGTCTAGTCTTGGTATGAAGGTTTGCTCTTCTAATATCGACATGAACATTGAACCCATGGATTCATATAAATGGTTGCTGATAGGGTATTCCAGTTGTTTTTCAACATAACCACAAAATAATTGGAGTGCGGGTGGAATGCTGATAACTGGATGAGAAAGGCAGGATAAACTTGGTGGAAGTTCATCCATATCTGCCACTAAAAAGCTCGAGTTTTCATCTGGTACGAATCTGTGTTCACATCCTTTTGGAAACACAATACATTGGCCGGGACCAATACGTCCGCTACCCATTTCTGTAAAGTTATCAGCGGCTCCTCTAATGGGAATAACCAGCTGACTATAGTCGTGAAGATGTGTGTATGTAGCAAAGCTAAAAGAACGAATAAAGAGTTTTGCCGACATCATATCTCCAAAAAAATGCTAAAGAGCTAGGGTAATGCTATCAAGTAATTATATAGCGCACTTTGTTCAAAAGCTTATTTTCTTACTTGATAAGCTAGGCTGATTTCAATTTTTAGTCATTAGTTGCTATTTAATGTATGGATTCTATGTTGAGATCGGCTCACTCACTATCTCCATTGATAAAGCCAAGCGCTAATCTCATCTTTTTTAATAATCTTATTGCCTGTTTTAAGAGGTTAAAACGATCGTAGTGACAAATATCAGGAAAGCACTTTGGGCAACAGGCACAAATTAATGACTGAAACCCTTAGATGTGAGTATGACAGCCTCTTCTTATTTGTTAACAAGGATAGAGGAGGTCGTTAATCGTCAGTCTAGTGGCGTTATAGTCGGTTAACTTTGACTTTTCCTAGTAAAGTTTTAGTCTGTACATTTTTAACGAGTTAGACTGCTTTTGCTTATAGGCCATATATGATTGAAAAACTAGAGCTTCATCATCTGAAAACACTTGCTGCCTTACTTCAATTTCATAACATCTCGTTAGCGGCAGAGTCTTTAAACCTATCCCAGCAAGCAGTTAGTGCAAAGCTTAAAAGGCTAAGAAATATTCTAGGTGACAACTTATTTATAAGAGAAGGGCACGGTATTGTGCCGACACCTTATGCTAGAAGTATTCAGTCTTATGTTGAAAGCTTAATTAGTCAGCTAAATGCTTTTCCATTACCAGCTAGTAATGACATTAGTAAAATGGAACGACAAGTCGTTATTTCGGCAACGGATTATGCTCAAGCCGTTATTTTACCTAAATTAATTAATAAGCTAAGGCAAGTCGCACCTTTGGTAAAGGTGATTGTTTGTAATATTGAAGTGGCAGCGCTTACTAAAAAAATGAGTCAAGGAGACATCGACTTAGCCTTGACGACCTCAGGTTACGTACCTGATGGTTTGATCTCGACCCCTTTGTTTATTGAAAGATATGTCTGCGTTGAAGCTGATTTAGACAAAATTAGCAAAGATACTGTAAACAGGGAGGGAAATCCGCAACCTCCAACGACAGTGAAGGACTTAGTGCAACGGGATTTTGTAGTGGTAAACCCAGGAACAGCCAGTTTAACAGGGTCAGCAGAGGCTTGGTTCTCACAACAAGGTATGACTCGACATGTGAGTGTATCTGCCCCAACATTTTATATGGCGCAAGAGTATATTAAAGCCTCTGATATGGTGGGCTTTATACCATCAAGACTTTTGCCTATCACTGGCTTAAGAGTGATTGAATTGGAAAAAACGCCCCCAGGTTATCAAGTCGTCGCAGCCTATCATGCCAAGGTTAAAAATGATGAACTGATTCGCTTTTTATTAGAGGCTAGCTTATTAGATAACCCAGAATTTGAGGGCTAGCCTGTGAGTTAACAACCTAGGCTTGTATCCGTTACCTCTTGAGCTTGATTGTTGCTGACTGCCATTAAATTTATGCTTTATTTTTAAATATTAAAGATAGGTTTAACAGAAATGGCTATTTTAAAAATTAATCCCATAAGCCTGTATGATGGCTCTCAAAACGGTTTATCTCATGCTGCGGTTGCTACTAAATTAGGGCTTGTTTTTGTTTCTGGTCAAGTGGATTGGTCAAAAGATTTTGCAGTGACAAATACTAGTATGGCAGGTCAAGCCGAGGCAGCAATGGAAAATTTAACAACAGTGCTTGAGGAGTCTGGCTCATCTATTGATGACCTACTTCAAGTACGCATTTATGTTAAGGGCGAGGTATCGGACCATATGGAGGCATTAGGGCCTGTTTTAAGTAAATTTATTGCTAAAGCTCGTCCTGCATTAACGGGTGTTGGCGTGACTTCGCTGGCTAGTCCCGACCTTTTAATTGAGATTGAGGCTATTGCTCAATTAACAGACTAGGCATAAGAAATACCTTGGAATAAATATATTAATCTCTTGCTGACAGTCTGACTTTTTACTATAAAACTTTGCCTTTATTAGCTAGCTTATGCTCTTATTACTGCCTAATGCAAAAAGATTAAAATCAATTTGTAAGAGGTAAAAAATGAAAGGAATCATAATTGGCGCAGGTATTGGTGGGCTAACAACAGCCATAGCGCTTGAGTCTCAAGGTAAAGGCATTGAGACTCAAATATTTGAAGCGGCCCCAGAACTTAGTGTCAAAGGCGCCGGAATATTAATCCCACCCAATGCCATGGCTGTTTTAGCTCAATATAACTTGGTTGAGCAATTAAAGCCTTTTGCTCAGCCGATTCAATCTATGGTGATTATGAATGTAAACGGAGAAACGCTTTCCTCTTCGTCGACGGATTATGCTTACCACGGAAAAAGCTTTCAAACCCATGCAATCCATAGGGGAGAGCTGCAAAAAATCCTGCTAAATAAGCTTAGTAATAAGCAGATAAAACTTGACCATAAGTGTGAAAAACTTAACGTTGAAACCAATAAGGTGAAAGTCGACTTTCTCAATAGCAGTAAAGCCAGTGCTGACTTTGTAATTGGTGCTGATGGACTTAGATCCAAGGTTAGAAACAGTTTATTTCCTAGTGCTTCTGCTCAAAGCAATCTGAGATATTCTGGTCAAGTGTGTTGGCGAGGTATTGCCAATATTGAGATTGATGCAAGGTGGCGCTCTCAGCTTACCGAGATTTGGGGGCAAGGCTCTCGGTTTGGTTTTGTCAAAATTGCGCCTGAGCAAGTCTACTGGTATGCAACGCAGTATCAAAAGGCCCCTTTAGATCAGAATGTTGACTCACAAACTCTGGTCAAACACTTTTCCCATTATCCTTCCCCAGTGCAAGCTTTGCTGGAAAGCACCCAACCAAACCAGATTATTCAAGATCATATATATGACCTAGCGCCCTTATCAAACTGGTCAGACAGAAATGTCGTATTAGTAGGGGATGCGGCTCATGCAAGTACACCTAATTTAGGGCAAGGAGGCGCTCAAGCCATTGAAGATGCCTACCTATTAGCTAAAACATTATCATCTGCTATCAGTCAGTATCAGGATGTTGAAACTGCATTCAAGCGGTTTGAACAAGGGCGACGAAAGAAAGTAGACAGCCTAGTAAAGGCCGCTTGGCAAATAGGCCAAGTAACAAACCTATCGAACCCAGTCGCCTGCTATATGCGTGATACTGCGGTTAAACATATGTCGAAATTCATGATGCAGAAAAATACCCAGCAAATGTACGCATGGCCTTAAAGGTTTAATTTCATAAAAGGAATAAATGCAGAGAAACGGCTCTTCATTCATTCCTTTTGTGTTTATTGGTTTGATGAGTTGTATGCTGAGTGATTAATATCAATGAGAAATCTAGCGTTAAAGAGGACTTAATTACTCGCTTCTGACTTTATCCAATCTATAAAGCTTTGAACTATAGGCCGTTTAAAATGATGATCTGGTGCAACAGCATAATAACTATACTTCAACGGAACACGAATCTCACTCAAGGCAACAAGTTGCTTACTTCTGATTTCATTATCAATCAGTTGTTGCCATCCAAGAGCAATGCCTTGTCCCGCAATTGCCGCATTAAATAAAGGTGCAAGATGATTAAACGAGGTACTTGCTTGCTGAGTATTTAAAGTAAGGCCTGCTTGATTGAACCATCCTGTCCAAGTTAAACCGCCTGGTTTATCTTCGTTAAAGCCTAAATATGTAAGCCTTCTTGTTTTAGGTGATATTAGTAAGTCTTGTACATTCATTAATAGATCAGGTGATTGTTCAATCAGCATAGGGGAACACACAGGGGTTGCCCATTCAGCCATCAGAAACTCACTCCTTAAACCAATAAATTCTCCGCTCCCAAAGTGAATATGAAGGTCTATGGCTTGTTGATTAAAATCGACCAATGCATCTTGATCTAAAAGTGATAGTTCAATATCTGGATGCTTTTTATAAAATCGATTCAGCCTTGGAACTAACCACTGCTGAACCACCGCAGGTATGGCCGCAATACTCAGAGTCTGTTTTGACGTATTAACAGCAGATTGCAGGCCTTGCTCTAATTGGTGCATGGCTTGGGATGCATATTCAGCTAACTCTTGTCCTGCATGGGTAAGTTCAACGCCTCTTGATCGACGAATAAACAGGCTGACCTCTAGTTGCTGTTCTAATAATTTCATCTGATGACTGACTGCGCTTGGGCTTATACAAAGTTGCTCAGCAGCAAGGCTATGTGAGCCATGGTAGGCAACACAAGCAAAGGTACGCAATGAAGCGAGTGAGATACGAGATAAAATCATGATATGAGTTTAAGTTAACTAAGGTGTAAGAATTGTCGCTTGTTTAAGGCTGTATTCCAACTTAAATTGCGATCTGAACTCCAATGTTAGCCGTTTAAAGCGCTTTTTTTAATCTCTTATGCGAGACACTTTTATGATAAATGAAACAACAAATCCCAATATGAGCGAGCTTATCGCCAAAACTCCAACTCCTCCATATTTTGCAGTGATTTTTACTTCATGCCGCAGGCAAGGTGACAAAGGTTATAACGCAATGGCTAAAAAAATGGTTGAGTTAGCCTCAATTCAAGCAGGTTTTTTAGGTATCGAGTCAGCCCGTGAAGAGGTGGGTATTACCGTGTCTTATTGGGACAACCTAGCCTCTATTAAAAACTGGAAAGCCAATGTCGATCACCTAGAAGCTCAGAAATTAGGGCGTACACTATGGTATGACGCATTTAAAGTAAGGGTCTGCAAAGTTGAAAGGGATTATTAAACTGAGGCGAGATAAATTCGACGTGTAAAAACAGATAGGAGTTTGTTTATGAAAAGCTCCTATCCACCCTATTAAAAGCTTTAAATCTAAATCACCTTCTAATTAATTTAGTACAAGAAATACCAACTAAAAGTCACACTCTTTAAGAAAAGAGCCTCTCAGATTTTATATTTTTTAAGACTTCTGGTGTCAAATTCGAACAAGCTATTTAGGCAAGTTTCTCCAGCTTAAACACATATTTTTCGCCAAGAGTGTCTTAGCAGTCACTTTCTATTCTTTTATTTTCAAAAAACAAATGTCTTTTTACTTTCTCTTATTAAACTTTAAAAGTGTTTTTTTATTTTTATTTATCAATACCTTAAAAAGGTTTTTCGTTTTTTCTATCGCCTCAATACTGGGTTATTAGTGTGAATGAAATATAAAATGCAACCGTATCGCGGTTGACATGTATCGTTTTGCGGTACAGTATTTGTTGCAAGACTAGCTAAAAAGAGTCGTTTATCCATTTGTTAATTACGTTTCTTTTTAAGCACCAAAATAAAAATAAGAGCAATAGATAATGCAAAATATAAACACAATCGCCGTTATCGGCGCAGGTCTTATGGGCGCTGGCATTGCACAGGTTTTTGCTAGCCAAGGTAAGCTGGTTAGGGTTTATGACCCTGTTGAATCTTCGTTGAAAAGCCTAGTTGATCGTCTGCGTCAGAATTTAGACTTGGTAAAAGAACCTCATGATTGTCTTGAGAATCTTATCGTTTCAAACAGTCTTGCGGAGACGGTTGATGAAGCTGATATTGTATTCGAAGCCGCGCCAGAGCAGCTTGAGGTCAAACGCGCCATTTTCCGAGAGTTACTTCCTTTAGTTAAAGAGAATGCCATTCTGGCAAGCAATACCTCTGTTATTCCCATTAAAGAAATAGGCCAAGACTTGGACCATAAAGGCCGTCTTGTTGGAACCCATTGGTGGAACCCTGCTTATCTCATTCCGCTTGTTGAAGTTGTTCAGTCAGAAACAACCAGTGATTGGGTTGTTGATCAAACAATTGCCCTGTTAGAGCAGGTCGGTAAGAAGCCAGTACATGTCAAAAAAGATGTTGCGGGTTTTGTAGGTAACCGCCTTCAGCATGCCTTATGGCGCGAAGCTATCGCTTTAATCAATGACGGTGTTTGTGACGCTGAAACCGTCGATGTGGTTGTTAAAAACTCATTTGGTTTACGTCTGCCTGTACTAGGCCCTATTGAAAATAGTGATTTGGTTGGCTTGGATCTTACTTTAGATATTCACAATGTCATTTTGAAGGGTATCAACCGTGACGAGACTCCGTCACCACTTTTACAAGAAAAAGTAGCAAGTGGCGAGCTGGGGATGAAAACAGGTCGTGGCTTCATGTCATGGTCAGAACAAGATGCTAAACAAGTGAGATCAGACCTCGTTGACTACCTATTAAAGGTGAATCAAACCCAGAAAAGCTAAGCCTTATATTTCTATTCTGGTGGTTCAGAAAGGCCACCCTTAACTCAACCTATTTCAAGATCGAGGTTCACCATGTCACTTGAAGATAAAGTTATTTTAACCGTTGCATGTACCGGGGCTTGGCCCAAAAAAACCGATTCACCTTATGTGCCATTAACACCGCAGGAAGAAGCGGATGAGATAGTACTTTGTGGTGAAGCAGGAGCCTCAATTGCGCATATTCATGTTCGAGACGATGAGCATAACGCATCCATGGATTTTGATAAGTTCGCTGAAACTGTCGAGCTAGTTCGCTCTCGTTCAGACATAGTGATTAATCTCACCACATCTGGCGGTCTTGGGTTGGATGATGAAACCCGCATGCGACCTTTTCAAGAGTTACGTCCAGAAATAGCCTCTTTTGATGCTGGCACTATGAACTGGGCTCACTCAACCATCTTCGAAAATAGCCCTAAATTTCTAGAGAAACTTGCAGTCGCAATGGCTGATTGTCATGTGAAACCTGAGATTGAAATTTTTGATGTGGGCATGATTTACAACCTGCTTTATTACATCAAAAAAGGGCTGATTCAAACCCCTCCACATATTCAGTTTGTACTAGGTGCACCAGGTGGCATGACGGCGGAAGTGAAAAATCTCATGTTTCTACTGAGTGTTTGCAAAGACAACCTTGGTGACAATTTTACTTGGTCTGCACTGGGGATTGGCCGTGGTCATCTTCCCATTATGTATGCCGCTCTGGCCCTTGGTGGAAATGTTCGTGTGGGCATGGAAGACAACATCTTTTATCGAAAAGGCCAGTTAGCGAAATCAAACACTGAGTTTGTTGAGCGCACCAAGCGAATGGTGGCAGAGCTAGATAAAGCAATCGCGACCCCAGATGAAACACGACAGATTTTGAGCTTACAAAACACCCCCGAGATGTTGCTGGCTCGCACTTAAGGTTTCACTAAAAACAATTAATCATCCACCAAATTAAGGTGGTTAATCATCTAATTTCACTATGCAGGAGAGAAATTATGGGTAAGAAAGTACTTGTTGATTTAAGCCATCCATTTGGCCCTAACATGCCAGTTTGGCCTTATTTTAAAAAACCAGACATAGATACTGTGCATGGTATCGCCAAATCTGGCGTGCTAACACAATCACTCAAAATTGTGATGCATTGTGGTACCCATGCTGATTCGCCACGCCATGTTATGGATAAAGAATTCGATGGAAGGCGTGCTCGATATACTCACGAAATGGAGCTGGATGAGTATTATGGCGATGCTGTTTGCCTGGATATTAAAACCCATGTTTGGGGATTAATAACCGCCGAAGATCTTGATGATGCCGTCCGAAGAGCTGGTATGAAGAACGAAGAGCTAGAAGGCATGATAGTGATTCTAAGAACGGGTATGCACCTAAATTGGGATGACTCAAAAGACTACTTCCACTATGCCACAGGTTGTGGTGTAGAAGCAGGGCATTGGTTCGTGAAACACAAGGTGAAAACTGTGGGTATGGACCAACAAGCTCTAGACCATCCTCTACATACTTCTATGGGGCGTAATGGCATTCCTATGAATCTCATGGGTAAAAGTGGCAAACCTATTGTTGATGAGTTTATCGAAAAGTTTGGTGAAGGTGCTTACGCCTGGTTCGAAAAAGACCACTTTATCAAACTCCATGGAGAGTCTGCCTATTATGAGTTGTACGGTGAAATTGAAGAAAAAGCAGGCACAGGGGGAACTTGGGAGCCTTGTCATAAGCTCATGCTTGGTAATGGTATTACCGGTTGGGAAAATGTCGGTGGCGATTTGGAAAAAGTAGTAGGCAAACGCTTTAAGATCATGGGTTTCCCAATACGTTGGGTAGAAGGGGATGGCTCTATGGTACGCCTAGTCGCTGAAATTGATGAAGACGATTTAAATGATGTACCAACCCGAGTTTACCCATACGGTGATCACTAGGTTATTACCAAATTAAGAAAGAACCCTAAAGGTGAGCTTAATAAAATATTGGGCTCATCTCATTTAATTCGCGATCAATGAGGTGATAAAGAATGAAAAAAGTATCACTCGATAAGGTTCAGCCTTATAACCCTCCAGCCCACTTTGATATGACTGCGCTTAAACTTCAAGGCAAAGAAGAAACTGGGATTACTCAGTTTTGGCAAGGTCTGTCTTACTTTTTACCTAAAGGCGGTGCTGAGATGCAGTATGAAAAAGACAGCTTCGGAGCCGAGTTTGAAAAAACCTATTTCATCGTAAAAGGCGAGCTGACAGTAACCAGTGCTGGTGGTGAATCCCTTGTCTTAGTAGAAGGGGACTCGATTGCCATATACCCGAATGAAGGTCGTAGTGTGTTGAATCATACCAATAAAACGACAACGGCTTTGGTGACGGTATCGACACATTAAGTTCCTCCAAAACCTAAATATCAGACTAAGAAAAATAAAAAGTGAGTCAATTATGTCTATGACAGAAACCTGGAGTAATACTTTTGCTCTTAATATATTCAATCTAAAAGAAAAGGTGGTTGTCATCACAGGGGGCAATGGCACCCTAGGAGCGGCATACGCTCAAGCTTTTGCGCTACATGGTGCAAAAGTCGTGGTGACGGCAAGAAACATGTCTACTCTTGAAGAAACCGTGGCTAGTGTCAAACGAGTGGGAGGAGATTGTATTGCCATTGCATCAGACGTAACCGACTCTGTTGGATTGCAAAGCTTAGTGGAAAAAATCGATCAAGATTTTGGGAAAATAGATATCTTGATTAACAATGCCGGCATGGCTTTTAGGGCAGCAGCAGAGGAAATGCCCGCCGATAAATTTAATCAAGTCATGCAGGTGAATGTCACAGGCACATTGATTCCATGCCAAGTATTTGGACGATACTTTATGCAACAAGGGCATGGCAAGATAGTTAACACTTCTTCAGTAAGAGGCTTTAGTGGCCATCCTGATGGTTATACTGCCTATGCGGCATCAAAGGCTGCAGTGGATAATCTCACTAAACAGCTTGCAACCGAATGGGCGTTTAAAGGTAGTGAGGCTGGTTTTAATATTAACGTGAATGCGATCGCACCGACGTTAGTTAAGTCTCCTCTTACTCAAGAAATTTGTGAAGATCCTATTCGAATCGCCCCATTTTTATCTCGCCTTCCTATGGGGCGTGTGGCTGAAACCCATGACATGATAGGAACGGTTCTTTTCCTTTCTGCCCCCGCATCTGACTTTATGAATGGTCAAACACTTTATGTTGATGGAGGTTGTACCGCCGGTTAATCCTTCGGCATTTGATCACCTATTCTTAATGAATAAATAACCAAGGAAGTGGCGAACGCAGTATTCCCGTCTCAGTGTGTGATGATTTGTTTTATCAGACTGAGAAGAGGAAACTAAAACCTCACTTCCCTACAGATAAAATAAAAATAATATTATCGAGGTTTAGTATGAGCAGTATATTACTCATGGTACTTATCTATAACATCTTTGTGATTGGTGGAATAGGCTGGTATCTAAGATGGAAAGAAAAGCAAACTCACTCAATTACTGATATGGCTTTAGGGGGGCGTGATGCAGGTATTGCTATGTTTTCTGTCACTATCGCGATTACCTATCTTGGCTCTGCCCACGTATACGGGTTAATGGAAATGTCCTTTGTGTTGGGTGCAGTTGCGCTTTGGTTCTGCTTTGCACATACCATATTAATTTGTGTTATTTGCTTAGGAACAGGGCGTTGGATTCGCCGAATAGGCACATCAACCATTCCTGAATTGATTGGCAAGCTTTATAACAAGCGGTTAAGAACCTATACCGCCTGTGTTGGTGCCATGGTTGTATTTGGGCTTGTGACGCTTGAAACTCAAACACTGGGCATAGGTATTTCTGCTATGTCAGATTGGTCATTAGGTTGGTCATCTGTTCTGGGGGCCGCTATAGGCACTGCATATGTTTGTATGGGTGGAATCAAGCAGACTATGTGGGTCAACTTGATCAATGCCATTGTCATGTATACCTCTATTATCATTGCAGGTATTTATCTTGCCTTTGTTATTCCCGGCGGTTGGGAGGGGGTGACAGCGCATTATGTTGAGAATGATCAAGCGTTTAAATTATCCATTTTAGGGACGCCAGATCTGTTAGTTGGCTTTGCATTGGCGGCGATTTTCTCAGTGGTGTTTTCTCAATCTGTTAACCAGCAAGGCATGCAATCTGCAATGTCTGCAAAAGATGAAAAGGTCATCAAGCGTTCATTATGGATAGCTGCACCCATAAACGGCATGTTTGGGGTATTTCCTGTGCTGGTGGGGCTAGCAGCGGCTACTATTCCTGAATTTGCTGCTTTAGGTCCAAAGTTAGCAGGGGCAACCATGATAGTTGAGCTTTTACCTTCATGGTTGGTGGTTTTACTTCAAGCGGGCTTTTTAGGTGCTTTGCTTTCAACCTTTGCCATGTCAGCGCTTGCGCCAGCAACCATCTTTGCTAAAGACATCGTTGGAGCGAATGTTAAAGGTGGGTTATCCGCTAAAATGGAGCAAAGTGTGATCCGTAATGTGATCATTCTAATTGGTATCATTGCAGCTAGTATGACCTTTTTCTTCCAACCAAATGTTATTTTGGCAATTACTTGGTTATTTGCTTGGTTAGTACCCTTCTTCTTTATCATAGTGACAGGCCTGTATTGGAAGCGCCATTCAGGTGTAGCCCTTATGGTTGTCTTATCTGCATGGATAGTGAACCTGCTATGGTCCTTTAGTGATATTAAGCACAGCATAGGTTTAGCTGCATTTGAAAATGCTCATATCGTTGCGATTGTTTCTTTGTTAACCACCTTGATAGGTAATGCCTTAGTGACTCATGCAAAACCCGGTTTATTCAGAGAGTCGAAAGACGCAAAACAACCTCTAACAGCACAAGCTTAATTGGATAGGAGAAAAGTAATGAATTTTGCGACAGAACTACTACTTATTTCGTTTGTTACTATTATGGGCATCGTCTTGGCGTCGATTTTAGTGTCTAAAATTATTGAGAAACTAGGAGCTTAATCATGAGTCTTGATGCAGGTACTGAGCTATGGATGTTAGGCGTGATCGCTTTTGGTGTCGTTTTTTACCTAGTCTCCCTTTATTACTCGAAAACTCTTTCTAAAGAAGAGTCGAATGACGAGCTTAAAGAGATGTCTAACAAAGAATAATTAGGTGCAAGCAAGGAATAAAAATGCCTTTCTTAGAGATAAGAAAGGCATTTTTATATGTAGGAATGAAACAATCAGTAAGTCAGAAAAGTTAAGAAACCTTACCTAACGCCACTTCTATAATATTACAGTACTTTAATAAGATTTTAGCTAACTTGTCTTCATTTCCATAAAAACGAACAGAAGGCACAGGAATAGATAAAGCTAGGTTTTGCCCGTATGGTCCAGAAATACAAGCTCCCACAGCGCATAAGCCTTGATGGTGTTCTTCTAAATCAAAGGCTACGCCCGTTTTACGAATCTTATTAATATCTTCTTGAAGTTCATTTTCTTCAACTAAGGTTTTGTTGGTAGAACGTTCAAGAGGGTAGGTAAGTAACTTATTAATCTCATCATCACTCATGGCCGCTAGAACGGCTTTGCCATTGGCACAGCTATGGATAGGGAAGGGCTGACCGACAGCCGAAACGGCCATTAGCCTTTGCTTTTCAGTGATAATTTGATCGATGAAAATCATGGATGAGCCATCATGGACGGATAGATCAACGGTTTCTTCAATTTCATCCGAAAGCTGTTTCATATAGGGCAAAATGACCCTATCAATATCCGCTTTAGCCGCTGATCCAAGCGATACTAAACCTGGACCGAGCCTTACTCTTCCTGTAGGTGAGGCAGCAATGACAAAGCGTTCTTCATCTAATGCATAGACGATACGCTGCACCGTTGAACGTGCTAAACCGAGCGCTTTTGCAATGGCGCCTAAACTAAGGCCATCAGGCTGATTTTCTAGCACACGTAAAATGGCTGCTGCTCGTGCAATTACTTGAACGCCTTGGCGAGAGCTGCTTTCTTTTTCCATAATTTTTCTTTTATCTTATTAATTTTTAATCATTTTATGATTTGGCATCATAACATAGTGAGTATTTATCAGGCAGAACTAAATCTCAATCCAGTTCCGTTTTAATAAGGTTTCATCTTGGCTTAATCGATACAAATCTAAATTGAGTTGGACCTAGCCTAAACGGCAGGGCCCAAAGCCAAAAAATTACCTTTTTAATCAAATCGACATAGATTTATCATCTTAAGTTTTTGCTTATTGAGATAGCTTAAGTACTTGCTGAGTATAAAAATCATAAGCTGCTTGTCCATCGATTCCCCTGCTGTTTGCTTTCTCAATCCAAGCTTGTGTCATAGGTAAGGATGCTTGTTTCAACGCCGCTTCAAAGCTTGGGTCGGCATCGATAATAGTCACTCCTTTTGCTTCAAACTTATTAAAGGCTGCTTGCGTCGTGTCTTGCCAATAACCAGAGGCTAGTTGAGCAAAGCTTTCACCGCTTACTGAAGAGAGTGCTGTTCTATCTTCAGGAGATAATCCTTGCCAAACGGCTTTATTCATCACTAAAGAGAAGCCACTTGCATACACATTGTGTTTAAAGCGCGTCATAGATTTTGTATAAGGAAAGAGTTTAAACGCGCTGACATCGCCTGGGTCTAAGCCTATGTGGCCATTAACCACGCCTGTGCTGATTACTTCACTCGCTCTTACTGGCGGAATAGCAATGACTTTAGCACCTACTTGGTTCATTAGGGTTTCTAGTACACCGGGTAAAGACCAAAGGGTGCGAGACCTTAGTTCTGACATTGAATTTATGGGGTGTTCTGTTTGGCTATATAATTCAGCAGGTGAAATCACCCATTGCGATAAAAGGTGAATTTGGTTTAACTCGTCTGGAAAAAACTTTCGGTTGGTTTGCCATAAAGCAGATGACATGGCTCTGGCATCATTGGATGCAACAAAAGGCGTCATAGCAACGAGTGCGCCTGTCGTTTGCTCAGGTATAAAACCATTAAATTGCACCGCGACATCTATGATACCTGCTTCAACCGCTTGAACCTGCTCCTCTGGGCTGGCAGCTGAGCTTGCCAAAACCTTACCTTTTACCCTTCCTTGGGACGCTTTTTCGACCTGCTTCAGCCAAGTGGGTAATACTTCTTGGCAAACTATATGTTGCGCTGGCCAAAAACAATTGACCTTGAGTTCTGTGGCATAACTTGAATTTAGCCAAAATACGCTAGTAACCGATGAAAGAGTAATCGCTGAAATTTTAATATGGTTTTTCATTATTGTTTTCCCATAGTTAAAAATGTTGAAAGACACTTGCTGTAAATTGAATCATTAAACCATATTGCGGTTTATATGTATTGTATTGCGGTTAAATAAAGTTTATCAAATTTCTTAATAATTGTTTTATATGGCTTATTTTTTCTTACAAGAGGGCTGAATTTTCATAAAAGGTGTATTAAAGAGTAGGAGCACAGGCAAAACGTTTTGTCGAAGAGTTACAAAATGAGGTGTATCAAACCGGTGTTTTCTATGCGAGTAAAAAAGGGCTAACAGGTCCAATTGGCGAGCAAGGGTTCTTATTTAAAGATCTCATTGATGAAAAATTCAAGATAATGCCAGTAAAGCGGTTCAACGCTTTTTAGACTAGAGGCTGCTTAGAGTAAAAGAGTAAAGACTCAAGAAAGTAAGATAGCATAAGAGAGTTGAGCCAAAACGGGTTTATATCAAGCTAAACCCGTTTGAGAGGATCTCTTAAACAAGTGCCACAATATAGCCTATGCAGGCTAAAAAAGAGCTGAAACTTCTTAGATGATTCCAGCGAGTCCATTGCACCTTGTACATGAACCAGATTAGCTGTGCTTCCTTTTCGCCTTTGGCATTTTCAAGACGATTGTTCAAAGGCACGTTAAAAAACAGAGTGCAAAGGAACATACCAACGACATAGATAGCCCCAGCCCCTTTTACCCAAGGTGCTTCTAGAGGGTTGTCTACTATAAATATTAACGTTAGAGACAATAAGCTAGAGCCAAAAAACAAAGGCATAAAGCCAGATGTGAGTATGACTTTATTAATGCTTTGCATGCTGGCAACAGCCGTAGGGCTGGGTAATGTTTTAAATGAATCCATAATGAAAACGGAGAAAGCGAAGTAAATGCCTGCCATCATGCCTGTGCTGATGGCAGCTATCCCTATGAAAAATTCGCTGTGTAAAACAGGCATTAACCGTTTTCTACTTCTGGCGTAGGTAGTGACCAGACACCAGAAGCGAAGGCCTTAGTAGCGTAATCGTAGAAAGACGTTGCAGGTCGCCCAAGCGCTTTTTTAACACCATCTTGAGGCTCGCTGTTTCTGCCATCCATTACCACAGTAAATAATTCGTTCATTAGCCAAAGAACATCATCCGGTAGACCTTGTTCGCTAAGTGCAGAAATAAACTGCTCGGCCGTAATAGGAACAAACATAATGTCCCTTTGAGTGACCTTGGCGATAATTCTGGCGCAATCATTCAAGGTGATTGCTTCAGGGCCTGTGACTTCAAACACTTGATTAATTAAGCGTTTTTCAGTCAAACAAGCAAAGGCGACATCAGCGATGTCATCCACATCGATAAAAGGCTCTGGAATATCGCCAGAAGGGAGGGCAATTTGTCCTGATAAAACGCCATCGATTAAAAAGCCTTCGCTAAAGTTTTGAGAGAACCAGCTCGCACGAACGACATTCCAATAAAGGCCGCTATCAATCAAGATTTTCTCAGCTTTTTGGGCACCCTCTTCGCCACGGCCCGATAGCAATACGATGTGATGAATACCTGCCATTTTTGCCTGACGAACAAATTCCGTAATGGCTTCTTGTGCACCAGGTACCGCTAAGTCTGGCTGAAAACAAACATAGGCAGTGGTGCAGCCTTGCATAGCATCTAACCAAGTTTCGGGTTTTAGCCAATCAAAAGAAGGTGTTGTACTGCGTGATACTGCACGAGTTTCATAACCTGCTGCGATCAAACGTTCTTCAACACGGTGACCTGTTTTACCTTGTTTACCAATTATTAATGTACGATTTTTCATTGCCATCTACCTCTAAAACTTAGCTTGGGAATTAATAAGAAAGCTACCTTGGGATTGCTCCTTTCATGGGTACCCAGTATTCTCGATTTTTGATGGATGATTAATTCCTTACTGTCCATGTTATTTGATAATTCGTCTAAACTAAGTAAATCACTTTTATAGATGGTTTTTGAGTAGAAAAAGGGAACAAAATGACGCTAGATAACCTTGTTTATCCAACTGCAAATGATCCTCTTGGAGAAGTCCTGCATCAGCTGAGGCTAGATGGAAGTTTGTATTGTCGTTCTCATCTTGCAGGGGGCTGGTCTCTCGCTATGCCTGTCTTGCCTGGGAAAATGATGTTTCATATCATTAATCAAGGTTCTTGCTGGTTAAGCCTAAAAGGTGAGGCTCCTCAAAAATTACAGCAAGGAGCGCTTTTACTCATACCGCATGGTTTAGGGCATACCTTATCTAGTGATCCAGACCTGGAACCGACACCTTTTTTTGATACAGGTGTTAAGCGGGTGAGTGAACGTTATGAAACCTTAGACATTTTTGGAGAAGGTGAGAAAACCGAGTTAATCTGCGGGGTAGTGGGTTTTGATGAATTTACAGGGATGCAGTTAGTGAAGTCGCTCCCTAAGATGATTTTATTGCAAAGTTTAGAGCAAGGTAAGGCAAATTGGCTCAAAGCAAGCCTTGAACTGATTACTCATGAAGCACGTCTTTTAAAACCGGGTGGAGAAACCATCATTACCCATTTGGCAGATATTTTAGTGATTCAATTAATTCGCCATTGGTTAGAAGAGTCACCAGAAGCGAATCAAGGTTGGTTAGGGGCAATCAAAGATAAGCATTTAGGCATAGCATTAAGAGCGATTCATCATGAGCCTGAGAAGAACTGGACAGTCGATTCTCTGGCTAGAGAATGTGGTATGTCACGTTCAGGGTTTTCGGCACATTTTACCCAAACAATGGGTAACACGGTCAAAAACTATGTCACTGAATGGCGGATGAGTATTGCTCACCATAAGCTTAAGAAGAATCATGAACCACTAATTAGCTTGGCAGAAGGCTTAGGTTATAGCTCGGAAGCGGCATTCTCTAGAGCGTTTAAGCGAGTGATGGGTTTTTCTCCTAGTCAGACTAAAGCTTAAGGCTAACAAGTGTGAATTGATGTCTTTCTAAGAGGGAAAGGAGATGATAGAAACCATCCCATTTGAATCTTCTATTAGAGAAGCGACAAATAGGATGGTACAAAGTGTGTTAAACAATCACATCTTCAAGTATTTCACGTATTTCTTTTAGACCAAGCGCTTGGTTTTCACCAATAGCTGTTAGGCCGTGGGCTTCAATTTGGGCCATGAGATTATTGATGCTGGTACTTCTATCTTCTCCCTCTGGGCTAAAGCGTGTCTCTAGGTTCAAACTCTGATAAAAATGTTCAATCGCATCGATTGTTTGCTCAGCAAGTTTATCTGATTCTGCAAATCCAAACACATTCTTCCCCATCTGTTCTAACTTGCCTCGTTTCGCTTCGATTTGATGGCGAAGCAATGAAGGCTGCACAAGCGTTAGCGAGCGAGCATGATCGACACCATAACGTGCTGTAAATTCATGGCCTATCATATGGGTTGCCCAATCTTGTGGTACACCCACGCTGATTAAGCCGTTTAGCGCCTGATTAGCTGTCCACATTAGATTTTCACGCCATGCATCATTATCTCTATTGTCATAGTCCTTAGCTAAGACAAGTAGGTTCTTCAGCAATGTTTCAGCATAACCATCTTGTACCATGGCACCTGTCGGGTAAGTAATGTATTGCTCACAAACATGAACCCAAGCATCAACTAGACCGTTTGCTAACTGGCGTTCAGGCAATGTTTTCATCACATGGGCATCTAAAACAGCAAAAGTCGGTCTTACAATTGGGTTATAAAAAGAGAGCTTTTCTTGGGTGGCTGCTCTTGTAATGACTGCAGCAGGGTTAGATTCTGACCCCGTTGCAGGCAATGTTAAAATGGCGCCAATAGGTAGAGCTGATTGAGGGGAGTGCTTGCCTTCGAGAATATCCCAACCAGCGCCATCATAAAGGCTAGCTGCTGCTACATATTTAGAGCCATCGATAACAGAACCACCGCCTACTGCCAAAATAAAATTAACGCCTTCTTGTTTAGCCAGAGCGACCGCCTTATCTAAGGTTTCCATTGTTGGGTTAGGCTCAACGCCTGAAAACTCAACCCATGCATGGTCTGCCAAGGCGTCAACGACTTCTTGGTAAACGCCATTTTTTTTGATCGAGCCGCCGCCATAAATGAATAACACTTTGTCTTTGGTGTTAATGCTGTTTTTAATGCTAGCGATTTGACCTTTACCAAAATGTATTTGGGTGTGGTTTACATATGAAAATTCCATCTTTTACCTCTTTGAGTCTTCTGATAACGAACAAGGAGACTCTCTTTCCCCTTAAAAGTGAGTATCTTTGTTTTATTTGATGATTGCATAATATCATTGCAAAATTAATGTAAATAGAGTGTTTAATAGCTAAAACTTGCCTATTTATGTATTAACAATTATTTTTGATAAACGTGTTTAATCTGATTTTTATTGTTTGTAAAACCTTTATCTGAGTCTTTTATGTCTAAACTTGCCTTATTAATGCAGTCGTATGCTGATAGAAAAAACCTCAATCAACTTGACGGTGTTGCTAAAACATTAGTTGAAGGTGTGTATTTTTATCGCAGTCCAGTAGGGAATTCGCGACAACCATTTCTGTATCAATCCGGAATCGTTGCTATGGGGCAAGGGCATAAAAAAATCTATCTAGGTGGGAAAAGTGTGACATATGGCGCAGGGGACTATGTGGTAGTTGGGGTGCCTATGCCATTGGAGTGTGAAGCTTATACGCAAGACGATAAGCCAATTTTAGGCTTGTCCATTGATGTAGATGCTCAGCTATTACATACCTTAGTTAATCAGCTTACAGAAGGTGCCTTTTCTCAGAGGCAAAGCTCAGACTTGGCCGCGCCATATCTGGCTAATAAAGATCATAGAGAGAAAAAGCTGAATTTAGGGCTTCAATCTGAAAGTCTCAATGAGGAATTAGATGATGCTTTAGCGCGCCTACTCAAAGTGTTGCTTTGTGATCGCGATGCGAAAGTGCTTGGCGAAGGCATAGTAAAAGAAATTGTCTATCGCACACTATTAGGTCGACATGGTCACATCTTATTTGATTTAGCTCAGCATGACGGACACTATGCCCGCATAGCGAAAGTACTTAACCACCTTCATCTTGCCTATGCCGATGAAATTAGGGTTGAAGACCTTGCCCAGCAAGTCCATATGAGTTTGTCTGGTTTTCACCGAGCTTTTCGTGAAGTAACCAGTGAAACCCCATTGCAATACTTAAAAAAGATTCGTCTTAGTAAGGCGAAGGACTTAATAAATCTCGAGGGAAAGCGAGCTAGCGAAGCTGCTACCTTGGTGGGATATGCTAGCCCAACCCAGTTTAGCCGTGAATTTAAGCGCTATTTTAATAGCACACCAAGATCATTCGCCTGAATGATAATGATAATCCCTCCTCTTATGTTAATAAACTCACTAAATATATTCGTATTATTTAAATGATATTAAGCCTAAAACATGAATTAGGTTTAAGGAAGGTAAAAGGAAAGTTAAAAATAGGGTGCCTAGTCCTTTGGTCTAATTTAAATAATCTCACTTGGTCTTTAATATAACTAAAAGCTGATAACTTTAAACAAACTGGTCGGTTTTTGTATTAGGGTTATCAAATATAGTAATAGCATGAATAAACGAAAGTATTATTATATAAACGAAAATAAAAAATATAAATTATGAGTACTACATCATTTCATTGAATAACGATTCAATCTCAAAATCTGATACCGATAGTCTTATTTATTCTTGTTGTACATCAATCTCTATTCAATATTGAGGTTATCTTGTATTAATATCTGTACAAAATATAACCTAGGTTATAGTGAATAAACTGGTCTATTTAAGGTAAAAACTGATACGAAGGCTAAAACGACATTTTTTATGAAAAATATTTTCAATTGAGTTTTGGTGCTTGTTGTGTGCATCAAAGTTGTATCTTTTGAGATTTTGTTGTGCGATTTGTCGATGAGTTAAGTTTCAAATAATCAATTATCATCGCTATTCATACTTTCTTTGAAACTCTTGAGTTTACGTTAAGGGTAATATCTAACCTGTTGAATTCATAAAAAATAACTTGTTTTAAATGAAGTTTATAAAATATTAACAATATTAAGTTTACGCCTTTTATATCTGTTTTATGTTTTTAAATATGTGTTCAGTTTTTTCATAATTTCTATTGTTTTTTTGTCTTTAAGATGTGGTTGATTGGTTTGATTTTAATTTTTCTGAAATAAAAATTCAGTTGACAAAACAATTTGTGGATTTTAATTTAATCGAAATTAAAAAAATGACTAATAAAGTTAAGTTGTTTTTAAGAAAGGTTGTTGAGGAAGTTATTGTTTTTCATTTAGTGATTTTCGTATTAAAGATTTTTAACTAGTCGGTTCTCTTCTAATTATTTTTCTTTCGAATGTTTATCTGAAGTTTTTCTCTTTAGTTTGCCTTTAGCTGATTTTTAAAGAATGCGTTTATCTTAATTAACGCTGATGGATTTCTGCGGCCAAAACTAAGTGAGTCTTAAGGGAGTAAGAAATATGCTGTTCACATTAGCAGATCTTTTTCATAAGGTATCAGAAGGAAATTGGCAGGGGCAGATTAGCTTCTATCCCAGTGCCAAGCGGTTTGATTTCACCGACTTAGAGTCCTATTGTGACCAGCTGAAAAGTCGACTTGATAGCCAAGCGAATTTAAAGTTTGGCGATGCAGTTCTAGTGACGGATGAACCGACTCCTCAAACATTAGCGAATATGCTTTACCTGTGGAGTAAAGGCGCCGTTGTAGTGCCTGTTAGACATACCATGTCTGAACAGGCGAGACTTGCCATAGCGCAAGACTGTCATGCTAGTGTGTGTTTGCATGGTGATTCGCTTATTCGATTAGACACTTTGAATAAGAATCAAGACAAGGTGTTTTTAAATCAACAAGTAAAACCGACCTTTAATATTAAAACTGAGAGAAGAGTTTCTGGTTCGGATTTAGCCTTAATTATTTATACCTCAGGCAGTACCGGTAAACCCAAAGGCATCATGCTTAGCCATGCGAATGTCTTAAATGCCATGTTTTCGATTGGTAATTATCTTTCTTTACACCCTGAAGAACATATTCTGTGTTTATCACCCTTATCTTTTGATTATGGTTTATATCAACTGCTATTTAGTTTGGCTTACGACTGCCAATTAACCTTATTCGAAGGTGACTTCCATCCTATCAAGGTACTTAAGGCCTTGGAGTTGAGCCAAGCCAGTTTAGTACCTGTGGTCCCTGCGATGGCGAGTGCACTCGCGAAAATGATTCAAACCTTTAAAAAGCCTTTGCCTCATTTCAAAAAACTGACCAATACGGGCGGTCATTTGGCCGAAGATAATATTCGCTTGCTCAGTGAGTTATTGCCTCAGCTGCAAATCTTCGCCATGTATGGCCTTACTGAATGCAAGCGTGCTTTGTATTTACCGCCAGAAGACAGCTTGCGTAAATTAGGTTCTGTGGGAGTGCCTATTCCGGGTTTAGAGGCTAAGATTTTTAACCCGGTAAAAGGAGAAAAAGAGTCTGTTTTTAATGAAGTCGAGCAAGGTGAAATTGGTGAGCTCTTTATTCGTGGCGCAAGCTTGATGCAGGGTTATTTTGGTATGGCGAATGCCGGAGCCTGTATTTTAGCGGGTGATTATCGAGATGATAACTGGCTAGCCACAGGGGATTTATTTAGCCAAGACGAGGATGGATACTTTTTCTTCAAAGGTCGTTCTAAAGACCTAATCAAGCAAGCTGGATTTTGTCTGTACCCAGCAGAACTTGAGTCTCAAATTGAGCTGCACCCAAATGTTTTCCTTTGCGCCATCGTGCCACATAAAGACAGGTGGGGAGATGAAATTGCCTGCCTGAATGTCCAGCTTATCAATCCTGGTGTGGAACAGGAAAAAGCATTTAGAGACTGGTTAACCACTCAAATTGAAGATAACTACCGACCCAGACAGCTGATTTTTATTGATGAATTAGCCTTAACTCAAAATAGTAAAGTGGATAAGCAGCACCTAATGGCCAGCTTATCCACTGGTTAACTTTCAAGCATTTTTACGCTTTAAAAATAACAATAAGCCTGTTGTATGTGATGTGAAAACACATCGCTTTGGTTCTTTGCGTCCCAAACAGGCCAATATCAAGCAGTTGGAGAATGAAAGGTGAGTCAAATGGATAAGATTAAGGCCTTATTGCAAGAGAATGCAGGGCAGATTGAGACCCCATGTTATCTCTATAGCGTGTCCCAAGTAGCACAAAACTATCAGGCCTTATCCAAGGCGCTAGGTACCAAGTTAATCTTCTCAATGAAGGCGAATAACAACGCGGATTTATTGATGCGAGCCAGTCACCACCTTGATGGTGGTATCGAAGTTGCCTCCATTGGCGAACTTAACCTTGTGGCTGGTGGAGATAGTGAGAAGTTTATTAATAATCCTTCTGCTGATAAGAAGTTTCTAAGAGCTGCTGTAGCATCACGTTCGACCATTATTCTTGATAACTTGGTTCAGCTTGAAGCTTTGCGCGAATTTGTCGGTAAACGCCCTTTAAAACCTGTCCTTTTGCGGATTAATTCTTCTGTGCTAAAGCGTTTTAATCAAGATTTACCCAATATCCGTGCTGATCAATTTGGTATGGATTGGGACACAGTGACAAAGGCGATTCGCTTATGTCGAGAGTTTGATATCCCCTTAGCTGGATTCCATCTATTTAACGGCTCTTACAGTTTTACTAAGGCGGCTAATGCCACGGCCGTGGCTGCTATCGCTATCCTTACAGAAATGGAACACCTTTATGATCAAGCGCTAAGTTTTGTCAATTTAGGCGGTGGTTTTTCCGAGCAGTGGCAAGAGCAAGGGTTTGACTTTGAATCTTATCGCCAGCTATTAGGCGAGTTTCCAGCTCATATAATCCTTGCCCACGAAACAGGCAGGGGCCTAATGGCCAGTGCAGGTTATTTTGCTACTCGGGTTCGATACACCAAGCAAATTGAGGGTAACCACTTTGCCATTTGTGATGGTGGTATTAATCAAAACTTCTTATTGGCTCAAACGGAAAACACCTTTCGTAAACTGAAAACACCTTTGTTATGGCGCATGCCTAATGCTGACTCAAGTACTGATGCTACTTCTGATGAGACGGAAAAGGGTGCTTGTACTTATGTCGGGAGCTCTTGCTCTAAAGACGATGTAATCGGTAAACAAACGGATGAGCATTTATTGCCGCAAGCTGGCGACATCTGTGTTTACGATCACTGTGGAGCCTATAACGCTAGCTATACGGTCACGCCATTTCTCAAGCTTCCCCAAGCTAAAACTTACATTATCGAATAGGCCATCATTATGAATGATTTATCACAACTTTTTGGTGGCTTTATTACTGCGCCTTTGGCTGGCTACAAAGCCTTGCCTGAAAGCCTAGATCGCATGATTAACCAAGCTTGTTTGTCACTGCTAGATTCGGAAATTCTGATTGAAGATGATTTCAGTCAGCGTTTGCCCTTAAGTGTTGCCAAGGTAAAGCAGCCTTTGCCTCAGTTTGAGCAAACCTTTGTTATTGATGAGTTAACAAAGGCCATAAAAGAGACCGGCTTTGGCCCGCATTTTCATCAAATTATCGGGCTGTTTGGCTCTATCATGCTCAACCTGACTGCCACAGAAGCGCAGCAAGCTCAGGTAGATGCTTGGCTTGAGAAAGATATCTTTGGACATTTTTTAATGACAGATGCAGGTGGTCCAAGTCTCGCTAATTGGTCTACAGAGTTGTCAGTGAGTCCAGATGAAACTGGTATGCATCATCTAAAAGTCAATAAAAAATGGGGGATAGAAGCTCATAATTTAGGCTTTGTCATGCTGGTGGTTAAACAATCAGGTAAGCCTTACCCCATTACTTTGATGCTCACTCCTGAGCAGTCGAGAGAACTCAAGCAAGACAAGGTCGGCAGTGCTTACCTTGATGGCGCTTTGCAATTAGGCAATGTGGTGGGTGAAGTAAAAGTCAGCCCAGATCAGATCCTGAAAAAAGGTGGCATGGCCAGTGTAAACCGTTTTTTAACCTTAGTGCGTCCTCGGTTTGTTAAAGCCTTAATGCACCATCTTTTGTGGCTGGATAAAGAAAATCGATTAGATATGGATGCCGAGCTTAAAGCCAATATCGACTTTATTTTAGGCTTTGCAGATCACTTTTTAGCGCAGCCAGATTTCTCCATTCACAGCGTAGATCAGGTGTTAGGGCTGAAGTTTGCTAGTAATGAGTTATTAGCAAGCTTGGTGGCAAGCAATAAAGTAAAAAGCTTTGCTGATCAAAGGGATTTACTGGGTTTCACTAAAATGGAAGGAAGCTCGTACCGCTGCTTTTTTGAGATCTACGCTAAGCAGAAGAGGGCGAGACGATGAGTGCTTTAACCGTAAGAGGGATAGGTTTTCAGCCGCTTAAGTCTTGCCTTTATCAGCAAAGGCCAAGTATAGAGGCAAGTTTTGAATGGTTGTCTGGATTAATTCATACCCAGACAGAGCAGGTGCTCGCCAAGCTTTCAGAAGAGGAAAGAAGCCAGATAGACAGGCATTTTCTGTGCTCGACCATGGTAGAAATGCCGTTTACCACAGGGGATATTGCTTGGTCTGATGTGGCTGAAAAGCTCACGGCACTCGGCCCAAATAATCCAGATACCTATATCAATGCCTATGAATGTGCCTCTTGGGGTTATTCGTTACGCCATTATCTAACCTATGCCAAGGCAGAGAAGAAGCGCTTCCTTTTGGTCAGTATTTTAGATGCCAATCTCTATGATCTGACTTTTTGGCGCTATAACGAGAACTGGCATGAGTCTGGTTTTGGTATCACTACGGTTTTGCTTGAGGTTACAGGTGAAGTCAGTAACGAACTCATTACTCAATGTGCGCTGACCCATAACTCTATGGCTGAATTTGCCACAGTTGTAAGACGAACCGTGACAGGCAGAGACAATGTTTGTCTGGCGTTGCCGTTTTTTCCTGAACACATTCAAGAGATGTTTAACAAACTATTGGCTAAACAATGGCGCTTGCCGGATCTACACCATAACTGGGGCCATTGTTTTGGTTCAGATCCTTGGTTATCCATACTTTGCCATAGTTTGGAAAACCCACCCCTAGAAGAGCAAAAATACATGGCTGCCTCGCTTGCACTGAATGGTTATTTTGCCATGGCAGAGGTGCGAGTGAATCAAGGCACTCACTTGATTCTGAATGAGGAGGCTAGCTATGAATAAGCTGCATTTTAAAGGCGAGCTTAAACGTGTGCCTTTTGAGGGTAAGTTGTCTGCTGCTCTTGCGAGATATATGCCGCTAGAAAGTGAAAACGACTTTGAAGTCTTTGCTTTATTGCCTTCCAGTAAGGCACCGATTTATCTGAATTTTGCCGAACATTATCAAATTTTAGAGCGCTTTGTGAAGCAGGCAAATGCGTGTTTTGAAGGCGAAGTAAACTTTCTTATTCGCCTTTCAATGCCTGGTGGTATGCGTTTACCCGCTGTTTTATTAGAGCCTAATGTGCTCTTGATGCAAGACATTCAACCTGAAGTATTACGCCTAAAAGAGGGTGTATCAAAAGGTGACGTCTCAAGGCTATTGGTGATTGATGACCATCTGCTTAGATATCAGCTAGAGCAAGGTGAAAATCAAATGCATCTCAGTTTTTATAGCCAAAGCCAGTTTGATGTTTCTCATGAAGAGGCCTGCTTTGCTCAACTTATTGAATCATTGGCTGAGTTTGGTATTGCTGCCAAAGAGGAGTGTGATGATGCAATTTGATGCTTCTTTTAGCTCTGCGCCTACAGAAAACCTTGCTGTGGCTAGCATGGTGATTGAGTCCCTTTGGGCAAGGCAGGTGCTCTCGGTGAGTCATGGTTTAAGTCTGCTTGAAGCTCAGTTAAATCAGCTAACGACTTTGCCTGAGCAAGTGCTCTTGATTAGCGCAGGAGAGGTGAAGCCTTTGTTAAATGCCAAAATTCGCGAGTTTGCCCGGGATTTGATGCAAAAAGGCTGTCAGTTGCGATTTGTCAGCGCCGCTTGTACCAGCTTTCATGCGGCTGTGTTTGAGGCGAGCCAATCGCAAAGCCAAGATTGCTTGGTGATTGCGCTAGAGCTAGATCAAGGCTTGCAGCAAGCCTGTTTAAACTCTTTAGGTGTGGGCAATGACGTCGAACAAGATGGCTTAACTGTGCTTAATTGCGTTGGCTTGTGTGTATTGCGTAAAAAACATGCTGAACCAAAAGACATCATCATAATGCAGTGCGACATACTTTCTCAGCCCCTTGGTATGTCGGGCACACAAAAACTTTTGCTGATGTTCGAAGACTACATCAAGCAACTACCAGAGGCGACTCAGCCTGTTTCCTTTGCCATTAGCTCCCAATGGGGAAAGAAGTTAGAGCTTGCCTTGCAAGAGCGACTATCTGGCCCTTTTGCTACCAGTGAATGGCTTGCGAGTGCAGAGCAGGGGCAGCAACATTTTTTAAGTCTCAAGCCTCTTTTTGAATTGCAGGGATACCAAGCAGCATTGGCAAAAGGCCCTTTGCTATTGATGACATTGGGAGGTGGCGGTCGTTTAGGTTGCATGCTGATAAGTCGTGGCCTTAAGGCTGATCAAGCCTTAACTCAGTCATCACTCAGTGAGTGCTGTATCAAATCAGATCAAAGTGCTTATCAAGCGGCTTTGCATGTCAAAAACGAATGTCAGGCAAGTTACTACCAGCAGGTAAAACACACGCTGAAATACCCGCAAACCCAATATCGGGGTATCAATAATCATTATTTTCGCTGGTCAGAAACGATCACCGAATAATTAACAATGTGACACTTAGGAGTAGATAGATGAACGGAATGTCTAGCGTGACTGAGCAAGTAAAAGCAGGCCCTGCTTTTACGCAAGCCAACCTAACCACCAAAGTTAAGCCTAGTTATGATGTGGTGATTATTGGTGCGGGATGGGCGGGGTTAACCTTAGCAAGGCAGTTGAAAATGAGCCGACCAGAGCTCTCCATTGTGCAGTTGGATGCCGCCACTGAATACAAGGCGAAAGTTGGGGAGGCAACGGTTGAAATGACAGGCCACTACTTCATGCACCGTCTTGGTTTAGCAAATTACTTGTATCGTAATCATCTGCCAAAAAATGGCTTGAGGTTCTTGTTTGATTCAGAAAATCATGACTTAGAACTGCACGAAATGAGTGAGCACGGCACCTCAAATATTCCGCCACATCCAGCTTTTCAGCTCGATAGAGCAAGGCTAGAAGAAGACTTGGTTGCCATGAACCGCGAAATGGGCATTGATATTTTGCTTGGTGCGCGCGTTAAAGATTTGGAAATAGATGAAAGTATCCATGCGGCGCCACACCTAGTGCAATTTGATTGTCCAGCACTTGGGGAAAGCATTGATCCTATGGGGCAAACCGTTAGCGGACGCTGGTTGGTGGATGCCAGTGGTAAAGCGGGGCTTATCGCCAAAAAATACAAGCTGCATCATAGATGTGATGTGCCGCAAAACGCTTCTACTTGGGCGCGTTTTAGCAATATCAAAGATATCGATGCACTAGGGCCAAAAGAATGGCGACGTAAAGTGAATGGACGTTTCCTATCGACGATCCACTTTACAGGAGAAGGATATTGGATTTGGGTCATTCCGTTAAGCGGCGGTTTTACCAGTATTGGTGTGGATTGTGACAAAGAAAGGATGAAAAAACGCCCTGTAAAAAGGGATGAGTTTATGGCTTTCTTGAAAAGCCATAAAGGCCTTGCTGACCTTCTTGAAGGTGCACAAATGGAAGACTTTGAAGCTTGGGGGCAACTTGCTTACCGAGGTGAGAAGTACATGAGCGAACATAGGTGGGCAACAACAGGTTTTGCTGCCATGTTCCTAGACCCTTTGTTTAGCTTTGGCGGCGATATGATTTCGCTTTTCAATGATGGTATTTGCAAAACCATTTGTGAGGACTTTGCCACTGAAGATGAAAGCGAAGCCATTACCAAATTAGCGCAAAACTTGCCGGTACTTAACCAGCAAGCCCATGAGTTCTACCAGCGTATTTATAGCCATGTAAATAATGTGACACCCGTGCTGGATTGTGGTGAGTTGTGTTCTCCCATCTTGGCTTACATCACGGCGACCTATTTCTTAGAAACCGCTTGGGACTACATGGCGGATAATTTTGTCGACCTTGAAAGGTGGCAGTCCAAGAGTCATCTACGTCGTGGTTATTTGGCGTTAGAGAAAAAGCTCAATCGACAAATTCTAGAAACAGCTGAAACTCTAAACTACGAAGGTCGTTATTTTGACCGTAACTCGATTGGCTTTTTTGAATCTGGTGCCGAAATTTATCGCTATTTTGTTTTCGAAATGGGCGACAAGGGTAAGGATGGCCGTCGTATCGATCTACATACCAAACTGTGGGCCAGTATTTATCTGCAAGTCACAGGAAGTCGTTTGAATCTTAAAAAGTTTGCTAGCCGTAACTTGGTGCAAGAGTGTTTGAACCTACCGCAAATCCTGACGAAAGACAGTTTCACTAAGGCTGATTTGCCAGACTTAATTCAAGATATTAATGCCGCTTTAACGCAAAAACTTATCGAGCAAAGTGAGCTCGAATTTCAAGAAGGCGAGCTTGTCGCAAGTATTGATGAGATGTCGTTTGAGTCAGGTGATGTTTATATTGCCTGCACTAAAGATGAGTTAACTCAGGATGAGATGGCGCTGCTGACAAAGCAAGCTAAGGCGTTGTGGGCACAAGAGCAAGAATACATTCACATGCCTTTCACCGTGCCTTATTTCTTGCAATTCTGTCGTCAAACCGATGAAAGCATCATGAGTGACCCTATTCAGGATGCCGAAGTGCCAACCCGTAAAGTCGCGGCAGAAAGATTGCTTGCACAAATGCAAAGAGAGTCGCAAACAGCTGGCGCAGAAGAGCTTATGCAGCTTGGTCAAGAGGAAGCGACAGAGACTGAAAAGGCAGGCACATGCTAATGGAAAAAAGGAGCTTTTTAGCCAGGGATGGTGTGCGCCTCGCCTATGATGAGTTTTCTCCCGAAGGGGCGTTAGCTCAAGGTATCGCCGCAAACAGCAGTGATGAGAGTAGCAGAGTGTGCTTCATCTTCCTTCATGGTAGTACCTATAACTCAAGGCGTTACGCCAATATTGCTAAGGCTCTGTCTGGTAAAGGTTACCAAACTTGTCTGCTTAATTGGCGTGGTCATGGGGAATCTCAAGGTAAGCCGGGGGATCTTCATTATGTGGGTCAGTTAGAAGATGATCTGGCTGACATGATTGCCCATATCAAAAGCCAAGATGAAAAGGCTGCCATTGTGATAGGTGGGCACTCAGCGGGTGCTGTGGTCTGTTTACGCTATATCGATAAGTACAGCTGTGATGAGATTAAGGCTGTGGCCTTCGTTTCTCCTGCGATCAATGGGCCATTAGAGACGGTGCGATACCCTCAGCCGTCTTCGGCTTTGCAATATAAATTGACTTACTTTCGCCAAGCTAAAGTCCATGGTCCCGTGCCAGAAGCCGCTTTGCAGTATGCGCCAATACTCAATATGAAGGCTTTTTGGTTAGCCAAGTTGATTCCAGGTTTTCGTCATAAGCCGATTTTGAGTTTTCCGGCGAGCGAGCGTATGGCCAAGCTAGAAGGGCGAGTGTTGGATTACAGCTATAACCTCATGCTGTCTTGTGACATCAATGATTATCCCAATGCCTTTAATCGCATCAAGGTGCCAACACTTATGTTAGTTGGTGAAGAAGATGAGGTTATTCATCCTAGCTTGCTTGATACGGTGTTTCATTGGCACTTAGGGCCAGATTTAACTAAGTCCCTTATCAAGGTGCCAAAGCTAAATCATATTCGTATTTTACCCGCTGCGTGTCAGGTGTTACCTAATTGGATTGCCAGCATTTTTGAGATGGCCGTTTCAAATGATCAGGCAGACGATCAGTCAGATGAAAGCGGGCTAGATGATCAAGCGAAAGTCAGCCTGATTTCAGCAGAAAAGCAGGATAAAGCCGCATTTGTGAAGAGTGGCCCAGTGAAAAGCGAGGCTGGAAAAAGCGAAGCAGAGCAAGGAGCACAGGCATGATATGTGATCATAATAGCTTTCTTTTTGATGGTTATTTAACTAACCGTCAAAGTCTGACTCAAGAGTTAGAGTTGGCAGCAGATACGCCTTTGCAAACTTTACTAAAAGCGGCTTTTAAAGCTTGGAAACTGGATTTCAATCAAAAGGTATTGGGGGATTATCGTCTGATACTGCCAATCGAAGAGTCATCGGATAAAAGCAATCTACCTGAGTGTTTTATTGCTTGTTCAGGTTTTTCAAGCTACCGCCTTTTTTATAAATCGAATGAGGCTGAGTTTGCACTAAGTCCTAGCATGAATGACTTCATAACAGGTGCCGAATTAGACGCAGATGCCATAGGCCAGCTCTTTACTCAATCTTATCTGGTGCCACCTTTAACCTTGGTTAAGGGGGTAAGGCAATTTGCCAATGGCGAGAGCCAAATTTGGCAGATTGCCTCTGGACAGACAGGTATTAAAGCAAAATGCCTTGCTCATAAAACCCTAAGTCTGCAAGAAAAGCTTTGTCTTAATCAGCTTGGCTCTCAAGCGGCTAAGCCAGAATGCGCGCAACGGGAAAATAAGCAAGCCAGTGTCAAAGAAGATGAAGCAATTGGCCTGTTAAAAGAGGGTAAGTTCAATGCATTTATGGCGTTACCTTTGGTTTCAAGGTTATTAAGTGAACCTGTCACCCAGTTAGGGCAACTCTGCTTATTGGATAATCTGATGGCGGATTCATCAGAAGCCTATCAAAGTAAAACAGGCTTATATCGCTTGCAAGGTCAGGCGGAATCTACACAAAGCCAAGTAGCTGCTCTTAGTTGTGGTGTCGGTACTGGTCTTGGTGTTGCTAGTCAGCTGGCTGAGTTGAATCAAGCCTGGGACAAGAATGCCTTATTAGACATTAAGTCGCTTAAATCCTTATACGGACCGCTGTTTAAATCTGGGTTAAGTCAGGCATTTAAGCAGCAGCGCCAAACACAGCTTAAGTTAAGGCAAGAGTATCAAACTCAAATGCTGAGCTTTCATCAGGGTCAAGTGACAACGCCTAGTTTTGAACTTTGGTTAGATCTTACCGTGCGTTTACCTAACCAGTGGCAGCAAGAAAGACTACTCGCGGAAGGTTTAGGAAAAGAGGTGCAGTTTGTCGCTTTAACACACGGGTTTGCGGCTAGGGCGGTAGAGCAATCCGTACTTGCATTGATTCCAAATGATAACCAGTGGCTTAAAACGGCCTCTAAAGTTTATTTCGACCCGCAGGATGACAGCTTGGTGAATCTCTACGATGCCATGCAAAGGTTGATGTTACATGGCTATAAACCGGTGACACACAGCTTGCTTAAAGTCGCTGCACCGCCTCTCACGGCCAAACTGATTAAACAGCAAAATAAACGGTCGCAAGTGGATGCTTTTTGCATGAAAAGCCTCACGCTAGATCATTTGTCTCGCCATTTAGGCTGCTCTTTATAGAAGGATCTCTATTGAGAGCGCGTTATAAAACGTTCTCTAAATCTCAATGAAGTCTTCAATGAAAGCTTAATTGAGCAATGTAACTGGTAATGATTTTAGTTAATTAAACAACAATAAAAAGGAAACAAAATGTCAGATAAAAGCCAACTAACAGACCTACAAGCACAAGTTGCCGAAATGCTAAACAAGGATGCTATCGATGCTGATACGCCCCTTGGTGAGCTAGGGGTGGATTCATTAAATGTGGTGGAGGTGATTCTCATTTGTGAGCAAATTTATACAGATGTGAGTGATCCAGAAGCCTTGATTTTTGATGAGTTCACTACGCTGCGTGATATGGATGCTCAGCTACTTGAAGCGTCAGATAACTTTGTTTAACCCAGAATAGGAAGTGTTCGCACCGGCATGACCTAAGTTAAGAGGCCTAGCTTAAACGCTTGGTTCTTCTTGTCTGGGTCAGCTTATTTGTATGCGTCAGAGGGAAAGAGAATGAAAAAAGTCCTGAGTTTTGTATTAACGAGTTTCATTATTGGCAATGTGGTGGCCTGGTTCACGGGTGCTGCGCCAATTGAGTTTCCTAAGCAGGCTTATAACAAGGATGCTCAAATGAATATGGCTGCCCTAAAGCAATCGCTTAAAACAGAGCCTGAAGATTTGGATCTACTGATCGAGATAGGTAGCCAATACACCTTACATAACGACATAGAGCTGGCTGCTGACTACTTAGGGCAAGCTGTCGAGATAGCACCAAATGATCCCCTAGCAAAAGCTTGGTACAACGCGAATAGAGCGAAAGAATCTGGTGCTATGTTGGATTTATCCATGGGGCTCTACAAGCTTTATAAGCTAAATGATTCGCTCAAGAACATTAGCCAAGCTGTGATTGCAGCGCCTAATGACTTATCGGTTCGTCTTATTCGTATGGCTACCTTTGCCAACATTGGTGATATCAACCCCTTGTTCGATCAAGTATTTGAAGATGAGAAATGGTTTGCCAGCCTGCTAGATAAACAGGGGCAGTATATTCCTGATGAGGTGAAGTCTCAGTTTTACCTATCCATGGCACAAGCTTACCTGTTTAAAGATGATGCCGTTGAGGCTAATAAAATCCAAACTTATTTAGAACTTTATAAGGCTATCCCTGAGAAAAAAGCCAGTGATCTTGAACATTTCAGCAAGATGGAAGCAGACTTTATCTCGATTCATGATGGCGAGCGAGGCGCAGCATGAGGTTGGTTAACTTAGCCAAAGTGTCGCGCTTTTTTACCCTAGGCCAAACTCGAGTCTGCGCCCTGAATCAAATTGATTTAGCCGTAGATAAGGGGGAATTCTTGGTGCTGAAAGGCGCCAGTGGTAGCGGTAAAAGCACCTTGCTAAACCTTATCGGCGCGATGGATGAAGCGGATGAAGGTGAAATCGCCATTGCTGGTAAAGCACTTGGTCCTATGAGTGACAGACAAAAGTCTCATGTGCGCCGCGATCACATTGGCTTTATCTTCCAGTCTTTCAATCTCTTGCCTGTGCTGACGGCTCTTGAGAATGTGCAATATCCACTGTCATTAAGAACAGGAGGTAAAGCGGCGGGGGCTTCTAGCCATAAAGAGAATAAAGCAAAAGCCCTAGCTGCCTTGGAAAGAGTGGGGTTGGCGGACTTTGTTAATCACAAGCCCAATCAATTGTCCGGCGGGCAAATGCAAAGGGTAGCAATCGCCAGAGCCTTGGTCACAGAGCCAGATATTATCCTCGCAGATGAGCCAACAGCGAACCTAGATTCAGAGAATGCCAAAAGCATTATGGCCCTGATGAAGCAGCTCAATCGCCAAGGTATCACCTTTATTTTTGCCACTCACCATGACTATGTGTTGGAGCAAGCATCTCGTGTGATTGAGCTTAGGGATGGCTGTATCTTGCAAGATAAACAGAGGGTCGCGGCATGAGGCTTTTTTTTAAACAATCTCCTAACGCAATAAAAGCACCATTCTTTGTTTTCTTGGTGATAGCGGCAGGCTTGCTTTCAGCCTGCTCTGACGAGGCGAGCCTTGAAACGAATGCAGCATCAAGCAAGGTGGCAAATGAAGCTCAAAATAAAGTTAAGCAAATCTATTTGCTTTCGGATTACCAATTACCTAGCGCCATAGGGGCAGACCAAGCTGAGCAAGAAACCTTATTAAAGGTGCTGAATGAAAAGGAGAGCTCAAACACAGGTTTGACGCAAAAAGAGGTAAAACAGCAGCTCTTATTGAGGTTGACCCTCTTTTCCTCGGATAAAAACCAGACCTTAGCCAAGCTTGAATCCATTACAGAGGGATTAAGGCGTGCCAGTGAGTTAAGTGCAGAACAAGGCAAACAAGATTATGAATTGATGGCGGCCATGGGCAGCGCATTAAGCTATCAATCCATCTTTTATCAAGCGGATCTTGGGCAAATGAACCTCTTATCTCGCAAAGGTATGCGCTATATGGATAGAGCCGTAAAAAAAGCCCCAAACCACCTAGGTGTCAGGCTTTTACGAGGGCTTAGTTATGCCAATATGCCGGCTTTTTTAAACCGGGCGAGCTTTGCAGTTGAAGACCTTTCGCTACTCAAAAATGTTCTTTTACATGGGAAGGGAAATGAGCAAAGGGAAAGGCAAGAACAGAATGCTAAATCGGCTAAAAAACCATTATTAAAAAAACAAGATAAAATATTTATTGAATTTATCAATTATTATTTGGCCTTATCTTTTTATAAAAATGCTCAGCTAGAAAGTGCGAAATCACTCTGGCAGGCGCTATCAAATACGGCGAGTGAAGGCTCTGATTCAGCTTCAGCCACAGTGTCAAAATCTAAGTGGTCAGCTCTTGCAACTAAAAGGCTAGAGGAGGTTTAAGGCATGTTATCGATTAACTTTTTTCGCTATAAAATTGCACTGTTAAATGTACTGAGAAACCGTCGTCGTAGCCTAATTACCTTGTTATCTATTCAGATTGGTGTCGTGAGCTTGATTCTCTTTGGTGGCTTTGTGGCTTCCATGTACGAAGGTATGCGCGAAAACATGATTCGCTCACAGCTTGGGCATCTCCAGATCTATCAAGCAGGCTTTAATCAATATGGCCATATTGAGCCAGAGAAGTATTTGTTAACCCAAGAGCAAGTGCAGCAAGTTTCTGATTTGGTGTCAGGGCTGGCTGAGGTTGAATTATTAACCCCAAGATTGGATTTTTCTGGACTGATCACTAACGGCAATCAGTCGGTAGCTGTGGTGGGTAATGGTATAGACCCAGATAAAGAAGCACTTTTAAGCTCGGCCATCACCTTGATTGAAGGGGAGGACTTGTTCCCAGAAGATCAAGCCGGTGCACTAGTAGGGCAAGGCCTTTATAACGCCTTAAATGCCAATATTGGTGATTACCTTACCTTATTAGCCTCAACGGCTGATGGCGCGGTGAATGCGGTGGATGTGCAAATTGTCGGTGCGATCAATACCGGCACCCGTGAAGTAGATAATCGATTATTGCGTATTAACTTAAGCCACGCTCAAGACCTGCAATTTACCCAAGGGGTAAGCCGCTTAGTCGTGCTGTTAAAAGACACGGCACAAACCCAAATCGTGATGGATAAGTTAAGCCAATTGTTCGAACAAGAAGGGCTCACCCTTGAAATGCGCTCTTGGTCTCAGCTTGCTGATTATTACCATGAAGTGGTGAATCTATTTGATGGCGTCTTCGGCTTTCTAAAAATCATTGTGCTCTTTATCGCCGCTTTGAGTATCGCCAATACCATGATGATGGCCGTGATGGAGCGTACACCTGAGATCGGCTCTATCCGTGCATTAGGGGCTACGCGTCACGAAGTCATGATGCTTTTTCTCACCGAAGCAAGTTACTTAGGGCTTTTCGGCAGTGCGTTAGGGGTGCTGCTTGGTATCTTTATGGCCAATAGCATCACCTTGGCAGAGTTCATCATGCCGACACCCCCAGGTAGTAGCCAAAGCTATCCAATCCGAATATTCGTGGAATGGACTGTGGTGTGGCAAACCGCCTTAACCGGTGTGCTGGTGGCTGTGCTTGCGAGCATTTATCCCGCTTTTAAAGCCTCTCGCTTGTTGATTAACCAAGCCATGCGTTCAGCGTAAATTTCACTAAAGGATAGCAGTATGTTTTTTAATGATTTTCTAAGAGCAGTCTTAAAAAGGCGTTTTCTGATCTCAAGCGGCATCGCCTTTCTAGCTTGTTTTGTAAGTGGCGTGAGCCAAGCGCAATCATCTATCACAGCAGACATATTAGTAGAGAAGATCGATGCCTTTCGTGGCCTTGATAATGCTGGCTTTAGCTTTGATATTACCAATGTGAGCTATAAAGCAGGTCGTGAAGCGCGCACAAACCAGCTAAGTGTGGACGTGAAAGCGGTAAAATCTCTGGTGACTTTTGAGTCTCCCGCAAGACAAAAAGGCCGTGTCTTGCTCAAGCAAGATAATGATATGTGGCTTTATATTCCGGGGACTCGCAAGGTCATTCGTATCTCACCTGCGCAGCGTTTATTGGGTGAAACCAGTAATGGGGATGTGACAGGTTCTAACTTAGCACTTGATTATGATGCCGCGCTTTCTAGTGAAGAAAGTGATAAACCCAAAGGGCAAATTAAGCTGATTTTAACCGCTAAAAATAAGTCAGTCAGCTATCAAAAAGTGGTCTTCTGGTTAGAAGAAAATGCCCCTTATAAGCCGATTCGAAGTGAGTATTATGCACGCTCAGGCAAGCTGCTAAAAACCGCTGATTACAAGGCATTTAAAGACTTTAATGGCGAGCTTAAAATACACAAGATGCTGCTAACGGACCCTCTCATTGAAGGCAGCTACACTTGGATGCTGTTTGATAACTATCGTGCCACTGACTTACCTGATGCCCGCTTTAGTAAAGAAGCGATAGTGAACCTATGAATAAGCTGGTTCAAGGTAAACGTGCTGGTGTGAATTTGTCCTTAATGGACCTTGGTGTGGTCGTGTCTTGCTTGACTTTGTCTGGTTTAGCGTATGCGGAGGCACCTGCTGATCCATTTGCAAGCTCTGATGTGCCTATTGATCCTTTTGCTAGTGGGAGTGAAATCTCAATTCAACCTCTAGCTAAAGAGGAAGAGGTTAAGCCTTCTGAGAGCTATGTGCTTACCCATAGTGTTTCAGCCATGACCTACCTTCAGTTGAATGATATCAACCAAGATCATGCATTTAACCCTAACTTGGCTCAATTTAATGAAGATAAGCAGCTAAACGTCTTGGATTATGGGGCTAAGTTGAACTTAGAAGATAGCCTTGCGGGATTGAGTGCCCGCACACGTATCTTAGCGCAATATGAGGTGCAAGATCTGTTTGGTTCAAGCGACGAAAGAAGAGATAGCGATGAGCTAAAAGCGCTTGAGGCGTATCTCAATTGGTATTCAAAAGACTATCAATGGCAAGCACAAGCAGGTCGTATTAAAACAGAATGGAGCAATGGTTTTAATTGGAATCTCACTAACTTGTTAAGGCCTTATCGAGATCAGCCTTATTCGGATCAAGATGACCTGTTGCAGCAAGAAGGTTGGGTGATGGCAAGCTTGAGCCGCAATCAGGGAGATTGGTTTTATCAGGCCTTAGTGGCCGAGCTTGAAAATGATGATCTTACTAAGGTTAGTTACAGAGCCAATCAGCAATATGTGTTGAGACTGGGTTATCAAGGTGGCGCCGATGCTGAGCTTATCTTGCATAAATTACCGGGCCAATCCCTTAATTATGCCTTGAGTGTGAGCCGATTATTAACCGATGCCATGACCCTGCGTGCCCAGTGGAGTTTACAGCGCCAAAGAAACCAAACGGCTAGTAGCTTGCTGGCAGACTACAGCGGAACAAGCTTTGATGAAAGCGCACAAAGTGCTTGGCAACAGGTGTTGTTGGGCGCGGCTTATACCACAGAGTCGGGCGCTAACTTTCGGCTTGAATACCTTCATAGCGAGCACGGATTTAGTGAAGGGGAGTGGGATTACATCTCATCCAATAGTGATACGGCCTTTACTAATATCAATTCTGGTTTAGGTTCGAGCGCGGATTATGCCTACATGGGTTCTGCGTTAGACAGCTTGAACTACGCCCAACTTCGCCAAAACTACCTCTATTTTATGTATTCCAGCCCCTTATCTGATGGGCTTTGGCAATACCGACAAAGCGTGCAACTCAACTTGGATGATAATAGCCAATTGCATCGTTTGGAATTGCTCAAATCCTGGAATGCCAATCTCACCAGTCGTTTTCAGTTTGAAACCTACCAAGGTTGCAGTGACTGCGAATATGGCTTGAACCCGAATGAAAACACCTTACGTGCGGTTTTTAAATGGGACTTTTAATCACTTGTTAATTAATGGTCTGTTAATCACCAAATGGACAAAAAAACATCTCAAAAGAATAAGAAAAAGGACGTAACAATGGACACAAAATCTAATAATTCAGCAAAAGAAACGAATGCCTTTCGAGTAGATTTAAGAGACCAGATGTTTTTACTTTGGGAGCAGTTTCGCGCCCAAGACACAGTGCTAGATAGCCAAATATACCCTGAGTTTGACCAAGCTTTTTGCCAATATTTAATCACGCACGCCAAAGACTTTGCCTATCAAGAAATGGGGCCTTTATATCAAGTTAGCGACCGCCAAGGGGCGAGGCTTTCTTATGAAACTGGTGAGCAGAGGGAAAGTGCTGGCAAGGTTATCTTGCCACCTGGCTTTGAGCAACTTTGGCAAAGCTACAAAGAGGCTGGTTGGGGTCGATTAGGCTCCCCATTAGAATACGATGGTCTAGGTGCGCCTTATCTTATCTCCCAAAGTATTAACGAGATCTTCATGGGGGCGAATCCCGCCTTTATGATTTATTCAGGTTTTGCCAGCCCCGCCTTGTATTTAATCGACAAGTTTGGCGACGATCAGCTCAAATCACGATTCTGCGAGCCTTTAGCAAAGAATGATTTTGCGGCTTGCCTTTGTATGACAGAACCTGATGCTGGCTCAGATGTGGGTAATATTCGCACCAAAGCCGTCAAACAAGACAATGGCATGTATCGCATTGAAGGGGAGAAGATCTTCATCTCTGCAGGCATGCATGATTTAAACGACAACATCGCTTATATCGTACTTGCCAGAGTGGAAGGGGCGAAAAAAGGCACAGTGGGTTTATCCTGTTTTGTGGTGCCAAGGTATCAGCTTGGCGACATGAATGCTTCTGTCGCTCACCAAAAAGAAGAGCAAACAGGCTCTCATTTAGACTCTCAACTAGGCTCTCCTATCGATAATGGTGTTCGTTGTGTCAGGTTAGAGCAAAAGATGGGGTTACATGGCTGTGCCACAGCGCAAATTAGCTTTGGGCAAGCAGCGCCTTGTTACGGTTATCTCTTGGGCGAAAGGGAAAATGTCGGCCTAAAACAGCTCATGACTATGATGAACTTGGCCCGTATCGCCACTGGCATTTATGCGTTGGGCATGGCATCTAGCGCTTATCTAAATGCCGCAGAATACGCGGGTAATCGCATTCAAGGTACTAGCTTTAAAGAAGCCTTTAACCCAAGAGCGCAACGGGTTGCCATTATCGAACATATAGATGTGAAGCGCATGTTGTTGGAGATGAAGAGCAAGGTAGAAGGCTGTCGTGCTCTGATCTTAAAGCTTTGCATGCATCAATCCCAATTGATGAACCTCAACATCAGGCAGGCAAACCCAGAGCAGTTTGAACAAAGCCCCACAGCAGAAGATAAGGAGAAAGTTGAGGCTCAAGCCTACCGCCATCAATCTCTGGTGAATCTACTCACGCCCATCGTCAAAGCCTACACCTCAGACCAAGCTTTTCACGTGGCCGAAACCGCGATCCAAGTTTATGGCGGCCATGGTTACATCTCAGATAACCCCGTGGAGCAATATGCCCGTGATATCAAGGTGATGTCACTTTGGGAAGGGACCAACTTTGTGCAATCTGCCGATCTCTTTCGGGACAAGCTCGCCATGGGCAGGCACTCAAAGCTTTTGGCCTTGTACCAAGAGGAAATCATGAGCTTCTTAACCACAGCTAAAAGCGATGAAGCCACTTTCTCAGCTTTTGCACCACAAGCCAAGCGATTAGAAGACGCATTAAACTGCCTAGTGGATACCCACAAACTCATGGGTAGCTGGATACGACAGCAAAAAATGGAGCGTATTTTTGCCGTATCCACACGCTTTTTAGAAATGATGGCCGAAGTGACCCTAGGTTGGTTGCTGCTCGATAGCATGATGGTGGCCAAGCGGGCTTTAATATACCAAGAGAATTCAAACGATGAAGCGTTTTATCAAGGGAAGATACAGTCAGGGTTATTTTTCATGAACAACACCTTGCCTAATGTATTTGCCAAAGCGCAGGTGATAGCGCTTGAGGATGATAGTGCGGAAGAGGCTAGCGCAGAGATGTTTTTGAGTAGGCGGGAGGTGTGAGGTTGGTTCGAACCAAAAACTAATTAATTGATATTAATGCTTTATATTGGGTTTTAAACTGAATTAGTATGGTTTCACTAGTGTGGCCTGACCGCATTAGAACACCCTAAACTATAAAAGGAATAGATAGTGAAAAGCCTTAAAATACTTGCTTTAGCTTTAGTTGTATCGCCAGCTCTACATGCAGAAGCTGTCTTTACTAGTGCAGATATTGATTATGTGTTTGCTGGATATCCAGATCACAGTATTGGGTTCATACCAATTGGTGGGGTGGAAAACCCTGCTAATTGTGATCAAACAGATACGTATGCAATGTTACCTTCATACGACACTCAAGGTGCATTGAGCGTGCTTTTGGCTGCGAAAGCAGCTAATAAGAAAGTATATTTCTCTATCCGTGATGATATTTGCCACACTTTTCCTCAAACAGATAGTCTAGGTTCATTTCCTGTCATCCAGCGTATTGCTATTCGTTAAACTTTATTTAGTGTCATCAAGACTGGCTTAATAGTTAGTCTTGATGAGTTAATTAGTAGTTGTTGTGTCTACTTTAAATGGCGTTTTATTGAGAACCCCATCTCAATTCTTGAGTCTAGTGATAGTTGGCACGCTTTATCATTGTGCCCATTTTTAAAATATGTAGAATCAATAAGTTATGAGAAGGGCACGAAAATAACCGCGTCCTACATGCAAAAATAGGAATCGAAATAACGCGCATGCGCGTTTAGCCAGGAAGGTTTTCAGTGTATAAGTGGCCTCCCTTTTTTTAAATTAATAAGATGTGACGTTTGAAGTGCGGTGGATAAGTCGGACAAATCGAGCGTGCGCATTATTAAGCTGTTATGTGGTCGAGCAGTATAAGAGTTAGTCTTTCGAAAGGGATATATATTGAAAATTAAAAGTGGCTTTAGTTCTAGAATTGGCTATGCGCTGGAAGATTTGTGTAAAGACATTTTAAGTGCAAATCAGTGGAATGTAGATAATCAAGATCCCATGATTGATATGGGCGTTGATATCATTGCAAAAGAGCCCGATGATCAGAACAAAGTTGTATTTGAAGTAAAATACACTCGTAATACCACATACCCCACATCTGCATTAAAAGCTTCAGCTGAAAGGCTCGTTAATTCTGCTCGCTCTATGAGTGTTGGAAAAGCAGTACTGATTGTTGCAGCAGATATCAAGCCAGAAATACAGAAAAGAGTCGAAGACGAGTATGATATTCAGATAGTCAATTTAGATAGCTTGCTATCACTTGCTAGTATTGATTTGGAGTTATTGGGACGGCTCGTAAAATTATGTGAAGTGGACTTGTCAGAGAGAAAGTTGCACGATGACTTATCCAGTATTTTGCATCCTGATAAAATCAACTTTTCATCGAAAGGGAATGAACCCTCAAAAAACGAAATATTGGGTTCTCAGTTTAAAGATAAACTGAAATTAATACCTCATGGGCGAGATGGTTGTTATGACTATGAAGATACCATGAGTGAGATTCTACAATATCTTTTTGATGGAGATCTAAAAGGCTGGCATCAGCAGGAAAGAACAACAGATGATCTTCATCGTTATGATTTGATTTGTCGAGTTGTAGATAAATCCACTGTATGGAAGTTTATTTCATCAAATTTGGATTCTAGGTATGTGTTGTTTGAATTTAAGAATTACCAAGACAAGATTGGTCAGTCTCAAGTCTATTCAACCGAAAAATACCTATTCGAAAAAGCTAAGCGTAAGGTTTGCTTTTTAATTTCTAGGGAAGGGCCGTCAGATAATGCTTTAGTTGCATGCCAAGGGGCTATGAGAGAGCACGGTAAATTAATTATAAACTTGGATGATGAAATTATCACAGCTTTAATTGATAGCAAAATATCTGGTGATGATCCAAATGAAATTCTCTTTGAAAAAGTGGATGATTTCTTAATGAAGTTACCCAGATGAAACCACATAACAAGGCGCTGCTACGGAATATTTTCTCGCTGGCGCTCAAAAATATCCGCAGAGCGCGGCGTTATGTGTCAGTGGGCTGAACCATGGTTGAAATAATAGAAGTAAAGGTTCTCAGTGGGACTTGGCTTTATGATGATTTAATAAAGCGCGAAGTTCATATTGTTAAATCAAACTTTAAGGCTGGCTCAGGTGATTATGAAGATGAGCCAGTTCTTAGCGAAGATCAATATGGTGAATTCTACGGTGTTCGAATAGGTGAATACCGATTAGCAGATTCTTTTCAGGGTGGAGCTTATAACTCCTTAGAAGAGGCAAAAATTCATGCCTCTAATGTGTGCCCATCACTGAATTGGAATACTCATGAATCAAACACATAACAAGAATATTAAATTCGCACCCTGCGGCCGCCCGATGCTTCGCACGGTTTATATAAGGCGTTATACGCTATTCATATATGATGAAAGCACACTAATTGGACACCCACTCTAATTTGACTGTTATTTAACCATAACACTAATAGGACACCCACTCTAATTTGATGTGTAAATAAGCATGGACTGGACTCAAATAGAATTATTCAAAGGTATTGATCTTAATGATTCGTTCGTTCTGAATTGGGCGCACGAAGATAGCCAACTTTGCTTTGAGCTTGAAGCAAGTATTTGGCCTGAGTCAGATTATTATTTTAAGCCCAAGAAAACACTAATAAGACACCCACTCTAATTTGCTGCCTGTAAAAGGTCCATCTGGGGAAGCTATAGGTAAAGTCTTCTTATAACAATTAACTGCTAAGTAAACCTAAAGTCCAATCGAATGGGCTTTAGGTTTTAAATAGGCAATCCTTATGGTTTTCCTTTTGTCATTGAAGCTATTCTAAGCACAAACATAATCGCGCCTTAGCTATATAGTCTAGACGCGGAAAAGGCATTAATTGTACCAAAGCAGCAAACATTATTTACTGGCTATGCTAACAATGCTGGTGTAATCAGGGTGCCAGCCTAGCTCGTTCATGATTTTCTCTGCACTCATACATTGATCGAGCATAGGGCCAAGCGCCCAGTCTCCTTGTTCTGATAGTACGTCTTTTTTGGCTAAAACACGGGGAGATTTAATGAGATTGAATTTCTTGGCGCGAGCCATGGCAATGTCTCCTACCATTACGCCTTGTTCACTGCAAACGTTGTAAGCACTGTCTGATTTTCCTTGCTCTAAAACCAGTCGATAGGCCTTGGCAAGGTCTTTGGTGTGCACCACTGGCCAGCGTGTATCGAGCGACCCCCATACTTCGATACGCTCTTCAACAGGGATGAAGCCAGAAAGCACTCCGCCATCTTGCTCATAAGCGATGCCTGGATGGATGATGCTTGTATTAAAGTAGGGTGCGTTGAAAAGGTGCTGACCTTGAGGGACCATCCACTCAAAACTGGAAATTGGATTGAGCGTACTCTGCTCGGTCGCTGGTGTATCGCCTGTTTTCCCATACAGCCAAACGCCACCTGTGTAGATAAATCGGACGGCGTGGTTAAGTTTTTGGCTTTGTTCAATCAGTTCGTCGATAACGCGGCGATCAATCTCTGCCATATCATCACAAAAGGTGGCAGCTAGATGAATGATTGCATCGACAGACTGAATTGACTCTGACCATTGCTGAGGTGACTTGAGGTTACCCATAATGACATCCGCACCTTTATCGATGATTTTCTGTGCGGAAGTATCTGAACGGGCCAGAGCTAATACTGAATAACCATGTTGTATAAGTTCATCGAATACTGCGCTTCCAATCGTTCCTGTTGCTCCAAGTAATAGAACTCGCATTTACCATCTCCTTTTTATAAAAGAAGGCAGCCTAATTCCTCAGCCTTACTTGAGGTCAAGGCTCAATACTGAGAAAGGGGAGCTTAAAAGCAGGGAAGCAGCACCTCTTTCTAGTTTTTCAAAACAAATCTAGTGGATTTATGAGTGAACTAATCAGCGAAACAATACGTATTGGTTTGTATAAATATCGACAGCAAATCTTATCTATATGAAGCACCGTAAAGCGCATTTACCTCAAAAAGTTTGCCAGTCCTGTAAACGCCTATTTAGCTGGAGAAAAAAGTGGCAAAAGGATTGGGAGCAGGTCAAGTATTGTTCTAAGCGTTGTCGAAATGAAAGACACTCTTTAATTGAAGGGAATGATGCATGAAAGCAATCATGCCTGAGGTGAAAAATGAGTCATAACTACAAGTGTTTGCGTTTGATCTTAGGCGATCAACTCAATGCCAGTCATTCTTGGTTTAGTGATAAAGATGATGATACTTTGTATGTAATTGCGGAGTTATATCAAGAGGCCACATACACGACACATCATGTACAAAAAATCTGCGCCTTTTTTGCTGCCATGGAGGCATTTGCTAAAGCGCTGAGCCAAGCTGGGCATCAAGTCGAGTATTTAACCCTTGATGAAACAGCTCATTATCCTGATTTACCCAGTTTATTATCTGAGCTGATATCCAAACATGAAATTGCACAGTTTGAATATCAATTACCTGATGAGTACCGTTTACGGCAGCAGTTAGCCGATTTTTCAAAAACGCTTTCGCATCAGCAGAAGCTGCCACTTCACCAGCAGTCACTTAAGCAGAAAGTAACAGTAACTCCCCATGAAAGTGAGCATTTCTACCTAGAAGATAAAGCATTATCGAATTACTTTTCGTCGGGAAAAAGTCATAGATTAGAAAGCTTTTATCGGAAACTTAGAACCAAATTTGATGTGTTAATGGAAGCAGGGGAGCCCCTTGGTCAACAATGGAATTTTGATCAAGATAACCGCAATAAACTTAAAAAAGCGGATTTAGCCGATATTCCAGAACCTCTGGTCTTTGCCAATGACGTGAGTGATATTTTAAAGCGTATTAATCGCCATAAAATACCGACGATAGGAAAAGCTGAAGAGTCTTTATTATGGCCTGTAACACGGTTACAAACCGTCGAGCTTCTTCACTTTTTTTGTCAGTACTGTTTACCGAACTTCGGTAAATTTCAGGACGCAATGACAGGTAAATTAAGTTTTTTAGGCGAAGATAAGGGTTGGAGCTTATACCATTCGAGACTCTCTTTTGCGCTAAATAGCAAGTTAATAAGCCCTAAACAGGTGATTGATACGGCCATCGTTTATTTTCAACAAAATCATAACTTAATTAGCCTTGCTCAAATTGAAGGGTTTGTCAGACAAATTCTAGGGTGGCGAGAGTTTGTGCGAGGTATTTATTGGGCCAATATGCCTGACTATGCAGAACATAATCATCTCATTGCGAATCGTTCTTTGTCTAAATGGTTTTGGACAGGTGATACACGCATGTCCTGTATGCATCATGCGATCAATCAGTCGCTAACCTTCGCTTATGCTCATCATATTCAGCGCTTGATGGTTACTGGTAATTTTTGTTTGATTGCTGGCATTACACCTGATCAAGTCGATAGCTGGTATTTAGGGATATATATTGATGCTATTGAATGGGTTGAGATGCCTAACACCCGAGGCATGAGCCAATTTGCTGATGGTGGTATTGTTGGCTCTAAAGCCTATGCAGCCAGTGGGAATTACATTAATAAAATGAGCGATTATTGCGGCGACTGCCATTACAAGGTGAGTAAAACAGTAGGCGAGGACGCTTGTCCATTAAACGCAATGTATTGGCATTTTATGGCCCGCCATCAAGAGGCATTTGCTCGAAACCCGCGTACCAACATGGTTTATGCAAATTGGCGAAAGAAATCAGACCAAGATAAGGCGGAAGTGTTAGAACAAGCCGAGCACTATTTAAAGAATTTGGATAATCTTTAGAGGGTGATATGGAAGTAAGTTGTAGGCATCTCTTGTTAAAGCTTTGCTTAACGTTCAGATGTAACACTCTAAATTAGGCTCTGAACTTAATAGGCACTTCAGTTCTTTAAACATTAAATATTAATTAAATCGAAGTGAGTCTTATTCAGCTGGTGTGATATATTCTTTTATTATGATTGTCTAATTAAAATTATAAGAATAGATAGTAGGTACCGATGACTATTAAATTGGTAAAAAAAGTAGCTCGTTCCTCCTTCATGAAGCCTTTAGTTGAGTCCGTTAAAAAAGCTGTTGTGGCTTATAAATCGGATCAACTGTCGCAGCATTTTAATCAATACTTAGCCCCTGTTGCTGTCCAAGATAGTGACGAGTTAGCGGTGAGCCAGCAGCTTCGCCATTTAGTGTACTGTGAAGAAATGAACTTCCTTCCTTTGGAATCTGATAAGACAGAAAGAGATGAGATGGATCATCACGCTTATCATTGTCTTATTCAGCATACCTCCAGCCAAGACTGTGCAGGCACTGTGCGTATTGTACATTCAAAAGATGAATCGGATTTACTGCCGATTGAGGTTCATTGCAAAGAATTATTAGCACAGTGTGATATTAAGCCTAGCGACTTTCCGCGTGATCAATTAGGTGAAGTCTCTAGATTGGCAGTCAACCCTAGATTTCGTCGAAGAAAACACGATAAGTACCAAGGTCTAGCCACTGATACAGGGATCGATGTTAATCGTTTCACAGAAAAAGAAATGCGTACCTTTCCGTTAATTGCCGTTGGTTTGTATTTATCGGCAGGTAATATTTGTCGAATGAATAATATCGATCATATTTTTGTCATGATGGAGCCTAAGCTTGCTAAAAAGCTGAGCCTGCTTGGGTTTTCTCTCCAGCAAGTTGGCCCGAAAATACAGTATCATGGGATGAGAGCGCCTTTTTATTGCAGGGTCTCTGATATGGCTGAGCGTATGCCTGTTGGTTTTAGAAAGTTATATCGTCATCTGGGAATGGAATTGACTGAGCAATTGGATCATGACCATTCCAAAAAATAATATGTTTGCTTTAGGTATGTAAAAGTAATGAGTGAAAAATCCGTTAGTTCAACTGCATTTACTGTCTTACAAGGTTTGCTTTATGTGGGGTTGTACTCCAACCACAAGTATTTAGTAAGTGAGGAAACGCGTTTAAACGCCCAAAAAATCTTATCTATGTCACCAGAAGGCACTAAGCGTCTAACTCAGTGTCATAGTGCTTTGTACCATAGGGTCGCAGATGTTCAAGAATGGGCTTTATTACCGGGAATTCGACTTCATTACGCTTTAAGAAAGTCCAAAATTGAACAAATTACTGAACAGGCAATAGCCGATGGCTACACTCAGATTGTGAATCTAGGCGCTGGCTTTGACTGTTTATTGTGGCAATTACACAGCAAATATAAACAGATTAACTTTATCGAAATAGATCACCCAACCACCAGTCAATATAAGCAAACTGCATTAGTAAATACTGTGGACTCAGAGAACTTTCATTTTCTTGAAGTGGATTTTAGTCATCAGAATTTGCAAACGGAACTGAACCAATACTCTGGTTTTGATCCTGAATTAAATACACTTTTCATTGCTGAAGGTGTACTCATGTATCTGAGTGAAAACGACATACGTTTGTTGTTTGAATCTATGGCGAAATTAACACTGCAAGAGTGCATGTTTTGTTTTACTAGCCTAGAGCCGCCTCAATCAAGCAAGAATAATATGCGACGTCTGCTTCCTTTTTATTTAAAAGCAGTGGGGGAGCCTCTTAAGTTTACCCTTGCTAGCCAAGACATGGGCTCTTTTCTTTCGACGGTTAATGCTGAGTTAATCTCCAAATCAGATACGAATAAGATGGTGGGAGAATTTATTAAGCAGCCGCTTAATCAACTTTTACACCATGGCGAGTACGTGGTTTTATCTAAAATTAGACGCTGACTTTATTAGCTAAATAGAGTGTTTTTTTTCCACAATATTAAGGAACCTGCGATTAAGTCACCTCTTCTCAGTATTGTCAGAAAAAGTGTCAATCAAGGCGTCACTTTGAAGTAATGTAGGTATCTTTCGAGAAGGGACAACGCAGGGTGTTACTTTTTCTGAAAGACCCGAAGGGCGTGGTCTAAAAGCCCTATCTTTATGTTGAGAACCTTATCAATAGAATCACTATTAAGTTGCGCTCCTCGCCATAAATCTAGCGGCTTTTATCCACACGCTGAGGCGGGAGGACTTATTCGTAGGTTCCTTAAGCTCTTCAATTTAGAACGTGGATCTTATATTAGTTAATATTAGGTTTGATCTCTTTTAAAGTGGCTGTTTTGATAAAGTGCCTGTACCCGTAATGTTACAAGGAAAACTATGCGTAAGTTTCTAATATCAATGTTTTTAATCAGTAATATTTCTCATGCTATGTCTTTATCTGATAATTCTTTTAGCGGGGTAAATATTGAAATGCCGGTAGCTGAGGTTATTCATATTCTTAAAGACTATGAATCTAATAAAATTGAATATCAATTAGAATTTGAAACTGAAGACATTGACTGTTACTACCTAATCCCGTTAAAAAATGATGACCTTCCTCAATTTATGATTGAAGCAGATGTTGTTGTAAGAATTGAGGTTCGATCAAATTTAGTGCTTACACAAAGAGGTGTTACTGTCGGGTCATCTAAAAACGACATATTGTCCGCTTATAAAAATCCAAAGATTAGTGCTCATCCTTATGACTTTGAAAGAGGTGAATATATTGAGGTGAGTTTATCTAATGGAAATGGAATCATCTTTGAAACCCTTGATGATATCGTTACATCTTTTAGATTAGGGACTGATCCAGCAATAAAATACATTGAAGGTTGTGTGTGATTGAAGAGTCAAGTTTGATAGCTTGTTTGTGTAAGTTTTTTAAGTGTTAAATGCATATCAAAGGGATTGATAATGAAACTAGTTACTCCGAGCATCAAGTATAAAGAGTCGTATATTCAAATGGTGAGAGAGTGTTCTGAGCAGGATGAAATTTTAATTCCATTCATTTTAGCTGAAGACTATATCGATTTTGTATCCATGATAGACAGACTAGCTGCATATGCTAGAGGAGAGCAGATGCCAAGCGGCTATGTGGCTCATAGTACGTTTTGGTTAATTGATGATAATGAATTAGTAGTAGGCTGTTCAAATTTAAGACATGGGCTGACTGAAGCTTTATTGGAAATGGGCGGCCATATTGGTTATGGCATCAAACCGTCGGAGCGTAAGAAAGGCTATGCGAAACGCATTTTAGCGTTCACTTTAGAGAAAGCAAAAACTCAAGGAATTGATAACGCTTTATTGACTGTAAATAAGACAAACTTTGGATCTGTTAAAGCTATTCAGTCCAATAATTGTGTGCTTGAAACAGAAAAAGAAGTAAAAGGGCTGGATGCATTAGTGCAGTATTACTGGATAGAAGTTTGAGTAGTATTGCCAAGTTTAGTTGGTATCCATTCTGATAAGACTGATTGAGAAAAGTTGACTTAATCTAAGGCTCTATAGAGCCTTCTATACCAATAACAAGGTAAGATACTCACTATAAAAATTTATTATCTTGAAACGCTAGTATACGAGCCTTGGTATCAACACTATGACAAACCGACAGCCTCAGACGCACTCTTCAGCTAATACAGTGGCTGATTCGACACTTGATTCTTCTACATCTATTTCAACACTTGGGGACCTTGCCAAGTTAGCAGATTATTCACTGATGGATTCACTTAATTGTGACCCAGAAGCAACTGAAACAGGGGATGACCATTATCCGCGCCAAGTCTTTTCAGGGCATTATGTCCCGGTTAAACCGACACCCATTCAAGACCCAGAATATATAGGGCACAGTAAGCAGTTTTTCTCAGAACTTGGTTTTGCTGACACTCTAGCTCAAGACCCTGCTTTTATGGGGATGTTCTCTGGTGATATGTCTCAAGTGCCTGAACCGATGAAAAAGTTTGGTTGGGCGACGGGTTACGCACTTTCTATTTATGGCACAGAATACACTCAGCAGTGTCCGTTTCGTACGGGTAACGGATATGGTGATGGTAGGGCTGTATCTGTGCTTGAAGCTGTGATTAATGGCAAACGTTGGGAAATGCAGTTAAAGGGTGGTGGCCCGACACCCTATTGTCGTGGAGCAGATGGACGTGCGGTTTTACGTTCTAGCGTTCGTGAGTTTTTAGCGCAAGAAAATATGCATGCTTTGGGTGTCCCCACATCTCGTTCTTTAAGCTTTTATGTCTCTAAATCAGAAACGGTTGATAGGCCTTGGTATTCAGAAGGTTCACGTTCAGAAGATCCAGATAGACTTGTCTCTGAAGCGGTTGCGATTTCGACACGAGTCGCGCCTTCATTTTTACGAGTAGGGCAGCTTGAGCTTTTTGCTCGTCGTGCTCGTGCAGACGAGCATCCACAGGCATTGCAAGAGCTTGAAAAAATCGTATTACATTTGATTGATCGTGAATACATGGATGTTATTGATAAGCAACTCTCAACCCCTGAAAAAGTTGTCACACTTGCTCGTGAGTTTCGGGCGCGTTTAATGTCTTTAATAGCAAATTGGATTCGTGTTGGCTTTTGTCAGGGCAATTTTAACAGTGATAATTGTGCTGCTGGTGGCTTTACCCTGGATTATGGCCCCTTTGGTTTTTGTGATGTGTTCCACCCTTATTATCAACCTTGGACTGGGGGAGGCCAACATTTCTCCTTTATGAATCAAACTAATGCAGCTCAAAAAAACTTTGGCTCTTTTTGCTCAGCATTAAGACCTTTGCTTGAATCACACCCTGACTCTTTGCAAGCGCTTAATGACATTGAAACGAACTTTCTAGCAGAAATACAAATGCAGATGGAGAGGATGTGGGCGAGTAAGCTGGGTCTTGGACCTCTATCGATTGAGCTGGAAGAAGACGTTAAAGATGAGTCTAAAGCAAAGCTTAAAAAAGAGTTTAGAGAAGTGCTTAACGAAGTGCAGATTCTTATGATGCAAACACCGGTTGATTACACTATTTTCTTTCGTGAGCTTTCATCTATTCCTGATGATATTAGCTCACTTAAGAAGAGCTTTTACACTGGTGCTACGCAAGATAAAGAAAGCTTAGAGATGGACGAGCGTTGGACTGAATGGTTAGCTAAATGGAAAGGATTACTCGATAACGCTCTTGATGCTAACTCTGCGTCTTCAAACTCTCTTGAAGCGATTTCTACTCAAATGAAGTTAGTTAACCCCAAATACATTTTGAGAGAGTGGTTAGTTGTACCTGCTTATCAGCAAGCTGCTAAAGGTGATTACAGTCTCATTCATGAATTGCAAAAAGTGATGACGCAACCTTATGCAGAACAGTCACAGGAAATAGAAAATAAATATTATCGATTAAAACCACCGCAATTCTTTGCGTTAGGCGGTGTGTCTCATCTTAGTTGCTCTTCTTAAGTGTGATTTCTGTTAAATAAGGTGCCGTTGTTAATTTTAAAAAAGCGTTAGAACAAACATATATAAATAGTCATAACTAATAATAACGACAATCTTGATAAATTGTATTGTGTCTTAGAGTCGAATATTATCTGGGATTATTTTTACTTTAAGACACGTTTTAAAAGAGGTTTTAGATGGTGCTTTTTTGGCCAATCCAGCAAGAATTAGATTGCATTAATACGAATGGCGACATACTTGGAAAAATAAAGTTTGATGCTTCAACGGATAAACATTTTTTTGATCCAGCTGACGAGTCTATTTCTATATCGGATGAAGATAAAGCAAGCATCGCTGAGAGGCTAGCTGGGCTTGATTCAGGTAAGCACACCATACCTATGCAAGATGATGATTGAACTTTAAGTCGTATTTAAAACTAAGATAATAAACTTACTAAGTTTTCAATATAAATAAGCCTCAGATATTTGCTAGGTAAGCTTGCTCAAGTTTTAAGTCATGTCTATCCCTAACGACGTAATAATGAAGCATTTAGTGAATAGACTTATAGCAAGCTAACAAATTAGGGAAAAGTATTTAGTTGTTTATGCTCAATAGCATATCTAGCCATGGAATTTATCCATTAATAGGGAGTTTTCTATTTAACCATGAAGGTATTAAAAATGAATAAATCTGAAACGTTTTGGGACAATGCTTCTAAAAACTATGACAAAACAGAAGAGCGGTTTGAATATATTCATAGTAAATCTAGGGAAAACGCTAAAAATTACCTAAAGGATAACGACCTTGTTTTAGATTATGGGTGTGGTACAGGCACTGCTGCCTGTATGTTTGCTAGTCAGGTAAAAGAAATTAAAGCGATTGATATATCATCAAATATGATCGATATAGCAAAAAACAAAGCCCTAGAAAGCCGTATAGAAAATGTAGATTTTGAGAAGATGGACATTTTTGATCAAAGGTTTGAAAAACAGTCATTTGATGTAATTTTAGCTTTTAATATGCTGCATACGGTTCCTAATCCTAAGGATGTGATGAATAGAGTTAGTGAATTATTAAAACCTGATGGGCTATTTATTTCTGTAACACCTTGTTTACGTCAGAAGATGTCGTTTGTGGTCAATTTGCAGATTCAACTTGTAAGAGTTCTATGTAGATTTGGCATAATACCTATTCCAATAAGAAGACTAAAGCACACAGATATTGACGACTTAATAGAATCTGTTGGTTTTCAAACGGTTGATTCTGAAGAAATATACAAAGACGCTTCTAGCTACTTTATTGTTTCCAAGAAAAGAGGCAGTGCATCATAAAAAGCTTATGAGCGTTATTGGAGATGACTGTGTTTGGGGTTCTGTAGACTTAATATTTGCGAACTTAATCGATAATTTGAGAGAGTGTAAGTGACATATCTAGTAAAAATATTTTCATTCATTGGTCTGACATCTGTTGTTTTCTTCTGTGTTGCTTTATATCTAGATATACAAGAAATGGATAAAACTGAAGGTGGCTATGACGCACCCTATGAGGGGGTAACAGGCGAAACAATAGACTGGGACAGTATGGATTTAACTTCCACGGGTTTAGTTAGACGTGGAAAGGTTTTAAATTTCATCGTAAATGGAACAACGGGAATGATTAGCTTAGAGATTTTAGGCTTTACCTACGAAGCCAGAAAATTATCTGATAGAGCGATTGCTGTTCATAAACCGAGAGAAGCATTTATAAAGCGTGGGTTTAACCCCGAGTTTTAAATAATCAAAAAAATGAGTTAATGGTAAATTTAAACTCTAGTTTTATTCGGTGATTTATAGCAAAGCAATTTTTCCAAATGTATAGGGCTTTATTTTTTGAAAAAGGAGGTTTCAATGAAGATAATAGAATGTAAATCGAGTGAGTTAGATGATGTTGCTAGCTTGTTTGATGCTTATAGACGATTTTACGGACAAAAAGAAAACTTAATTGAATCTAAGGCCTTTATATCTGAAAGGCTAAATAACTCAGACTCTGTTATTTTTATTGCTTATTCAGGTGCTGATAAACCTCTTGGTTTTGTTCAACTTTACCCGTCTTTCTCATCTGTTGCTATGAAGCGTATGTGGTACTTAAATGACTTATTTGTGAGTGAATCTGCACGCAAGCAAGGTGTAGCCAAATCACTGCTTCAACATGTAAAACAATTTGCCATAGACACCGACGCCTTTACCGTAAAACTTGCTACAGCCGTTGATAATATTGAGGCGAAATCGTTATATATTTCTGAAGGCTACACTAAGGTCACTGCTTTTGATCATTACACTCAAAGAGTTGAACCAGTCTAAAATCTTATCCCCTATATCTAACTAAGTGATATTCGAATGATAGAAGCATTAGTACTTTTTTAAATCTTCTTTATGGGAGGCAATATGTTTAATCATGTTGTAATCAGTACGAGTAATTATGAAGCAAGCAAAAGCTTTTATCTTAAGGTATTAGAGCCTATTGGCTTAGAGTATGTTTCTGAAGGGCCGCTGGGTATTGAAATTAGTACAGACGGAAAGTCTTCATTATGTATTCGCCTAGTAGAAGAGGTACCTTCGCACTTACACTTGGCCTTTGTCGCTGTGAACCAAAATCAAGTTGACGACTTTCATCGCTTAGCACTAGAGGCGGGCGCTCAAGATAATGGCGCACCAGGTATTCGGTCTAATTATAGTGGTCAATATTATGCTGCGTTTGTGATTGGCCCTGATGGACACAATATTGAAATGGTGTGTCATGAGGGTGAGGCGCTAGAGCCAATGGGTAAATAGTTTGATCCTGCAAAGGGGATTCTACTTAGATGCTAAGTATGAGGTTAAATATATTGGGACGAATGAATTTATTTAATTTAGTAAGTTCTCATATAAACTAAAAAATGTGATTAGGGTTAATATTAGATGGAAAAGCATTTCAATACTAAGGACTTTATTGTCATCACAATCTTAGTTAGTTTGTGGGTAAATGCATCAGAAGTATTTAGATACTTTGTACTTGTTAGACCAGAGATGCATGATTACCTATCGGTTGTGCTAAACGTTGCTGATATGAATTGGGGTATTTTTGCAATCTGGGGCGTATGGGATACCTTACTAACTGCTTTATACGTTTTTCTCTTTTGGCTGTGCGCTAAAGTCTTTGGAAATAATATTAAGTCAATTTTAATCAGTGGTTTCATGTCTTGGTGTTTTTTCTTTTTACTATTTTGGGTTGGTTTAGCAAATATGAACCTTTCAAGCTGGAGTTATCTGCTTGTTGTGTTGCCACTCGCTTTAGTCGAAACTTTGGTCGCAGCATTTATTACCTCTAAATTATATTTAAGAAGGGCTTAATAGAGAGTGATTAAATCAATGCGGCCAAAAGAAATTTGAAACAGTTACCGTTAATTATAAGCCTCTATACACTATTAAATAGTAAGGAAACGGAATGATAACAATAGAAAGGCTAAATGAATCTCACCTTGAAGATATAAAACAGGTGACGCTTGCGGATGAGCAAGTGAAATTTGCAGGCACGGCAGAAGAGTTTCTTGAAGATGGCAGTGACTCCATCCATTTACATGTCATTAAACATGATGGTGTGCTTGTTGGCTTTTTTAAAATAGATACAGCTTATTCTGATAGTTACACCTTTTGCCAACAAAATGCATTGGGTCTAAGAGCTTTTGTTATCGATGTGAATCAGCAAGGGAAGGGGATAGGTACTGGCGCTGTAAAAGCGTTATTTCCTTATTTAAAACAAAGCTATTCAGGTTTTGATCTCATATATCTCACTGTAAATTGTAAGAACCCTGGTGCAAAGATGTGCTATCTAAAAGGGGGCTTTGAAGATACAGGGGGACAATATTTAGGCGGTGAAGCAGGGCCTCAGTATATTATGGTGGGGAAACTCACCAAATAATATTGTTAGAGATATTGCTGTTAATTAAGCTTATTTCTGTCTCTAAATTGCAGGATAAGTACCTTGATATTGAGGCACTTATCCTTTTGATTTTAACCACAACGTGATTAGCGCTTCTTTTTACTTGTTCCTTGTACTGCTTTAAATCTAGGATTTGATTTACATATTACAAATGTACGGCCACGACGTTTTACGACTTGGCAGTCTGGATGGCGTCTCTTTGCGCTCTTTAGAGAACTTAATACTTTCATGATCTACCCCTGATATTACCAAAACGATTCTTGAACCTAGAAATTCGACCATCTTTCTGTGTAGCACGTTGCTCACCTGTGTAAAAAGGGTGTGAGACGCTGGACACATCAATCGTTATATAAGGGTAAGTATTGCCTTGATATTCAATGGTTCGCTCAGTTTTAATCGTAGAGCCAATGACAAAATAGGTGTCTGCCACCGTGTCGTGGAAAACAACTTTCTGATACTTAGGGTGGATATTCGGTTTCATCTTTACCTCGTGATGTTATGTTATAACATTATATTCCCATTTTTATATCAAAGGTGCAAATGATAATCGTTGTTATTTGTGTTTTTTGAAGTGCATATTAATGAGTAATAAGAGATGAATTGCTCACAGCTTGATTGGATAGGTGATTTAGATAAATGAATCAAGTGTAAAGGTAGTGCTATGCTAGCAAGCTAAAAAAACAAAAGGATAGTATTTTGGAATCAATCATCAGCCACATTACATTGGGTACGAATGATTATGAGAGAGCCATTATATTTTATGATGCAGCTCTAAGGCCCTTAGGTTTTAGCCGTATCCCAAAGCCTAAAGGTAAGCCGCCTCTGTATGCGGTTAAAGGTGCCATGCCGCATGTGTATTTGTATCAACCTTATGATGGACAACCAGCTACTTGGGGGAATGGTACTCATGTGGCCTTTCAAGCCGTTTCCAAAGAAGTGGTTAATATTTTTTATAAGGAAGCGATTGCTAATGGTGGCTCTGATGAAGGTGCTCCTGGAATTAGAGAGGACTATGGTCCAAATTATTATGCGGCTTATGTGCGTGATCCAGACGGAAACAAGTTACAAGCGGTATGTTATTTAGACTATCAACAAGAGAACACTATTAAAGAGTAAGCATCATTTGTCTGCTCTTCAATTTATTACCTTACTTCCTATTTCTAAATATTCCGACTCTCGTTATGGGGAAATGATAGGTTTAGTAACGAAGTGAGTTAGGTACAGCAGATGTCTTAATTAAATCCAAGGAATGATAGATGATGAGAAATATCGTTATAAAGAATATTGAATCACGTTTTAAGTCAATTTTAGATATAGTTGAAAGTATAGAGCCTAAATTGCTTACAAAGCAGTTAGACATTGCTAAAAGCAAGTCGGTTGGTGAGCATATGTGGTGTATTGTCGGTGCTAGGGAAAGCTATTCTCGTTCATTAATTAAAGGCGATTGGGATGGTTTTGTTTGTTCCTTAGAGTGTGATGATAATCTAGAAGAGATTATTGATGCATTAAACTCTTCTAAGATGCTGTTCGAGCAATCTGTAAAAATTGTTGAGAATTGGACTCAAGCCAGAGATGAGCTTTTAGTTAACTTGCTAGAGCATGAAACCATGCATGAAGGTCAGTTAATCCGCCATGTTTATGGGCTAGGATACAGATTGCCTGATTCGATAAAATGGGCTTAAGTAGGTAGCGTATTCATTTACTTTTACTGGAAATAGCGTATTAGTTGAGATTCTTATCTACATGAAAAGATATTTCTGATGACTCAGCCTTAATGGGCTTTTTTAATTATATTTCAGAAAAATATAAGAAATTAGATATTGCCGTTAATAATGCATCACCCACTTCGGCTTAATGTTAAGTGAGTTAATAATGGTCTAGAACGTATAAAATTGAGCCTACTTTAAAATGTGTGAAATTTCATTCAGTTATAAGTATCAGTGATGTTGATGCTCTTTAAAATAACAGAGAATCTTAGCTCTCAAGAATATTTCACTAGGTAAAAACGCTAAAACAAACACAGATATACTCTCAATACTAATGCAGTTTATATTCGATGAGGTAACGGTTTGGTTATCGCGATGGATAGTGAATGGAGAAGTGTTGATGAAAGAGCTGGATCAAGCGCCATTAACAGGTGTCGAACGAGAGTTAGAAGCGGGTAGTGCTCTTATCTCTGTCTCTGACCTTGAAGGTATTATTACTTATTGTAATGATCAATTATGTCAGTTTACCGATTACACTCAGGAAAGCCTAGATGGTCAACTTCAGCGAAATTTAGGTGCAGGAGGAGTACCTTTCTCTATATTCAATAATCTATATACAGCATTAAATGATGGCAAAGAGTACATAGGGATATTAAAAAACCGTTGTAAAAATGGTGATCATTATTGGGCCGATGTTTATTTTATGCCCATTTACAAAAATGGAAAACTTGCAGGTATACAGTCTATTCGAAGTAAGCCTGAGTCTGAATTTGTTGAGCGTGCTAAAAAATTATACCCCAAAATGTTGAGTAACAAGAAAGACCTTTCTCTTATCCGATGGTGGAGGAAACGTGGCTTTCATACCAAATTAAATATTACTTCAGGCCTTGTTATTTCATTTATTATGGGGACATTGGTGACGTACATACCTGAATCTACCACTCCTATTGTAACGGCATACGCCAGTTTAATGCTGCTAGTTTTGGGCAGTATTACTTTTATGTCAGCAAGTCTTAGAAAACTATCAAAAGATAGTGAATCTATTATTGATAGTGAATTGGCTCGTGAACTTTACGCTAATAGGTTAGATGAAATTGGCCAATTACAATTGGTGATACATGTATTAAAAGCAAAACTAAAAACGGCTTTAGGGCGAGTAAACGAAGCTTCTGAAGAGTTAGTCGAACAAACCTTCTTATCACAAGAGGCTGTTAGTAGCACCCAAGCAGAAATGCAACAACAAGGACTAGCGATTGACAGCATTGCTGCGGCTATCGAAGAAATGACGACTAAAGTGAGTGATGTAGCTAGAAATACCAGTGATGCTTCAATCGCTACAATAGCCGCCGACAAAATTGCGGATGATAGTCGTACCATTATTAAGAAAACGGTCACTATGATCAATGCGATGTCTGAAAGAGTTGAAGAAACTAAAAGCTGTATTAGTGCTGTTGAGAAGCAGAGCGAAGCCATTGGGGATGTGTTGAACGTTATCCGTAGTATAGCAGAACAGACTAATTTATTAGCTTTAAATGCTGCAATTGAAGCTGCTCGTGCCGGTGAACAAGGAAGAGGTTTTGCGGTTGTTGCAGATGAAGTGAGGTCTTTAGCGGCTCGAACTCAAGGTTCAACAAGTGATATTGAAGAAATGATTGCAGCGTTGCAGAGTTCAACAGAAGAAACTGTTCAAGCCATGAATATAAGTGCTCAACAAGCATCAGCAAGTATGGAACAAACCACTCATGCGACCGAAGCATTAGATAATATTGCTCAACAAGTGAGCTTAATTAATGATCTAAATACTATGATTGCGAATGCAACTGAGGAACAATCAGCCTCGTCACGTGAGATAGCTCAAAAAGTGCACGGAATTAGTGCGTCGGCAGAGCAAACGGTGAAGAACTCCGAAAAAAGTCTTCAATCTAGTAACACGGTTACCGAATTAACTAACAAGTTGAATGGTATTATCAGTAGTTTTAAAATGTGATTATGTAATGAAGTTACTGACCCTTTAAGCTTTACTCATTGACTGTATTCTTAAATTTTTGAGGGATACTTTTTGTGTCATTTACAAAGTCTATCTTGAAAGCTCCATAATACTTAGAATTGTTAAAAAATTATTAAAATTTATTACAGGTTCATATCTTGACCCATATCATGAAGGCTCACATAATGTCGTGCGCCTTAATGTTATCAAAATCAGGCTGGAGTCTAGCCTAGCTTATCTTTGATAACGTTGGATTCTTACTTTTCTTATCAGTGTTTAGCCATTCTGACATGACAAGCCAATTATTATTCATGCGCTCAAATTTTTATTAATCGCTCTTAATTTACAAGGTAGTCATTAACGGCATGAGTAATCTTAACGCCTCCCTCGATAACGATATTAAAACCCTTTATAAACATAGCCGCTTTCTTCGTAAGATCGCTTGGATAGTTGAGCTAATTGTTGTTTTTATTGGACTTTGCATTTCGGTTTCTCTTCTCGTCGATGGCGATAATATGGTCAGCAAGCTTACGTTATCGGCACCATTTGTCATGATCTCCCTTGTTGAGTTGACCAAGATCCCATTTGTGATCGGTTTGTGGAATGCTAAGAAATCTTTTTTGATGTACCTTATCATCATAAGTTTTCTTTGTATTATTACCTTATCATCATAAGTTTTCTTTGTATTATTACCTTATCATCATAAGTTTTCTTTGTATTATTACCTTTGAAACCTTACTAAATGGCTTTGAACGGGCGTTCTCGTCAATTAATAATCAAATCAATTTAAACGAAATATCCATTGGTGAGATTGAAAATAAGATTCAGACTAATGAAGAAAACATTCTCTTAGCATTAGAAGATTATCAGTCCAAAACACAGAGTATTAATGTGAGTAGGGATGTGATTGCTAAAAATTTCGATGAGAAGTTTGCGTCTGCCGCTCAAGCAAACAAAAATCTTTCAAAAGAAGCGTCAGGTCTTAGGGTGCAACTTGATTCATCACGAGAAGAGTTGATTCAGCTTAAAGTCGAAAAATCCGACTTGCTAAAAGAGTTATCAGAGAAAAAAGAAGAACGCTTTCAAACGGTTCTAACCCGATCTCAAGACTCAGTTAATCTCGCGCAACAAGAAAGGAGCCGTCTGTTAGCTAAAATAGAGTCTTTAAGGGCCGAGAAGGAAGTTGCGGTAGAAGAAAGTAGCTTCTTTACTTCTAACCAGGTGAAGCGAGAATACGATGAGAAAATACGTTACACCGAAGAACAACTTGCCAATATCAATGATAAAACCATCACAGGTGAAGAGAAAACACTGGATGTGAAATCTGTTGAATTCTTGGACAGTTATTATGCTGACTTGCTAAACCTTAAGCAGGATATGATTAGCCAAAAACAAGAAAACATTGATTATATTAATGACAGATACATTAAAGCGATTTCTGCCAGTGATTCTAGCTTATTGGCACATAAGGCGAGGCTTGAAAAAGAAAAAAATACTGCTCTGGGCCGTTTAAACCAACAGCTTAATTCGATTAATAATGAATTTGCTGAACAAAAACGTTATATCAATGATCTGAAAAAAGAGAATAACCAATTACGTTTTGATATTCGTGTTGTTGAGAGCGAAACCAATACACTTGCTCTATCGAACCAGATTTATCGTATGGCCTCTTATGTTGATAACGTGACCCATTATAAAGAGATTAAAAAAGACACTTTAACCTTAGTTGGCTTGATTTGGTTTGGATCGTTGGCATTAATTGGCTCGATTACAGGTATCGCGTTGACACTTTCTGGATTGCATCTAAACAGACTGGCAGGCAGAAAAGAAGAAGCAAGAGCCAAAGCGTTATTAGCGAGTGGGTCAACGTCAGCGACTTAACGAGACATATTTTTCTACCTACCCATTAATTAAAACCACTTTACTCAAAGTGGTTTTTTTATGCTGCATAAGGTGATTTCTTAAAAGGCTGCTGTAGCATGAGTTAAATAACTAACCTAGTTCTACAGCTTAAGTAAAAGCAATGGAAGCGACATGAAACAAAGAGAGCAAATTGAAATCAGAGTGACTGATAAGAATTCTCCTTATTTAGATGAAGTAGAGCGTTTATTTCAGTCTGAGTGGTCTGATTTTAAACTTAGTAATGACTATAACGAGAATGCAAATTTACCAGCCGTTATTGTTGCAACATTGGATAATGAGCTAGTAGGTGGCTTGGCATTTTCTCGATTCAAAGAGCCAAATCTTGAAGGTGAGGTTATCTGGATTAATGCGGTATTTGTTGAACCTGAACAACGCGGTAAAGGTTTGGCTAAAGCCCTTATTCAAGAAGGTGTGGCGCAAGCCTCTTTGTTTAAGCAAGCAGACTTATATGCATACACTAATGTCCCTAAGCTTTATCAGGATATAGGTTGGCGTGAAGTAGATACTGAGAGTGAGCCAAATCATAAGGTAATGAGCATTAAAACGTATGCAGATTAATAATTGGAAAGATATCGCTTATCTCGAAAATGGGACTCAAAGTCAGCATCAGGCTTTTAGGCTGTTAAAGAAGCATAAAGTCCTTGAATCACTTTCTGCTTTTGACCCTATTTTAGTCAGCTCTGTTTGTGTAGACCTTGATATTGAGAGTTCTGATTTAGACATTATTTGTCAGCATAATGGCTTAAACATCTTAAAAAATACGCTAAATGATACATTTGGAAACTATTCTCGTTATAAGCAATGGGAGAAGGAGTCGAATAATGAAGAGGTCGTGACATCTTTTTTTGTTGATGATATTGAGATCGAAATTTTCAGCTCAAGGCTTATGACTGAAGATCAATTTGCTTATCGACATTTAGTCATGATGGATCGTTGCTTAAGAGTAGGAGGAGAAAGGTTAAAGCAAAAAGTGAAAACCCTTAAGGTCTCAGGCATAAAAACTGAACCTGCTTTTGCTCAAATTCTTGGTTTAAAAGGTGATCCTTTTCTAGCGTTTCTTGAGTTAGAAAAACTTGATGATATTCAACTAAACACCTTGGTAAAAAACTCAGATAATATTTGAATAAATATTCTCTGAGTTTTTAATTCTCAATTATAAGCGGACAATCAATTTGCCTTTGTTTTCACCTGTTGTGAAAAGGTTTAGTCCTGTCATTGCTGACTCTAACCCTTCTAATACATGTGATCTGTGCTTAATTTTGCCTTGCACCACATAAGGGGCGAACTTTTCTAACAGAGCTGGCGCATTTTGGAAGTGATCTGTCATGACAAAACCTTCGACTCTTAATCGCTTCTTGATGATATTTGACCAGCTTGGAGCGGCTTGTGGTTCACCCGCTTCATAATCTGCAATCAAACCACAGACAATAATACGACCATGTTCATTCATTCTGTTGTAAATATGGTGTTGGATTGGACCACCTGTATTTTCAAAGAATAGATCAATGCCTTTAGGCGCTAATGTTGCTAGTTGTGCATCAAGATCATCAGATTTGTAGTTAATCGCACCATCAAAGCCAAGTTCATTAACTATCCAGTCTGCTTTCTCATCGCTTCCCACAATGCCAATGACATTTAATCCATCTGCCTTAGCAAGTTGACCAACAATTGAGCCAACAGAGCCTGCTGCACCTGTTACCACAAGTGTTTCTCCCGCTTTAGGTTGACCCACATTAAATAGCCCTTGTGTCGCTGTTAAGCCTGGAAGGGCGAAGAGAGATAGCACATCTGCATCAGGAAGAGGGGCATCAACCTTATCTAGTCCTTCTCCATTGCTTAAGTAGAGCTCTTGCCATCCCATCATGCCTGTTACTCGATCACCTTGATTAAAATCTGGGTGGTTAGATTCAATCACTTCACCTATACCAAAACTGCGCATAACTGTGCCAAGTTCAACTGGAGGAATATAGCTTCCTGTGTCAGCGTTCATCCAACCAAACATGGCTGGGTCCAGTGACATGTGGTCTTGCTTAACCAGCAATTCGCCTTCTTTTACAACTGGCTTTTCTAGTTGCACTGCTTGGAAAAAATCTGGGGTAATCGGGCCTGTAACATGGTGTTTGTTAAGATTTATCGCTTTATAGCTAGTCATAATTTTTATCCTAAAGAATCATTTTTGTATTCATCACTTTTCTAAAACAAAGCAATGTTGAAGCAATAGAGGTATGCTAAGTTATAATTTTTGATAGATATATGGTCTAAAATAGCTTTCTTTATTGTCTAAAAGACATTAATTGATGGACAAATAACTTAGGTGTAAAACAAATGGATCAACTCAGGGCATTAAAATACTTTGTTAAAATTGTTGAGTTAGGCAATTTTAGTAAAGCCGCAGCGTTTTTTTCTGTGCCGTCTTCTTCCTTGTCTCGTCGTATTTCAGATCTAGAAGAAAGCCTAGGGGCAACATTGTTAAAGCGCACAACGCGCGTGGTTCAGCCAACTGAGGTGGGCCGTGAGTATTATCTACAAGTCAGCGAAGTGCTTAATCAATTAGAGAAAAGTAATGAGGTAGTGAAAAGTTATCAGACTGTGCCAAGCGGTAAGCTTACGATTAGCGCTATGCCGGGTGTGGGTGAGCGTATTCTGCTGCCTTTATTAGATGAATTAAGTGAGATGTATCCTGATTTAATTTTAGACGTAAGTTTAAGTGATGAGTTAGCAAGCTTAAGTTACGATGAAGTGGATATAGCAATACGTGGCGGTCATGCACCTAATGAGCGAGTCGTGGCTTTACCTTTGATTGATAACACCTTTTACCCCGTTGCATCACCTGACTACTTAGCGCAAATGGGAACGCCAAAATCTGCATTAGAGCTTCCTCAACATAAGGGGATCTACTACCGCATGCCATCTGGTCCTCATCCTTGGTTATGTGAAATTGAAGGGCAATGGCGTGAGGTGTCTGCACCTGCTGTGATAATCAGTAATGCGGATGAATGGTTACTTGATAAAGCGGTACAAGGGAAAGGTATCGTTATGATGCCTCGTTGGATCTTAAAACCTTACGTAGAAAGAGGGGAACTGGTTGAGCTAGATATTCAACCTCAAGTGAGCATTACCCAGAAACCGGGTTTGGCGATTTATCTCCTATATCAAAAACAGCGTTATAAGGTACCTAAAATTAAAGTTGCGGTAGATTTTTTAGTCGAGCGAATTAAAGGGCATTATTGAGTCTCTTTAGAGAGTTGTTGACAAGGAATTTCTAATATATAAATATGAGGTGATGAAAACGAATCTTGATATGCAGCAGGTACGAATTATTACCATTCCTTAGGAATGGTGGATACTTGATGCATATAACTTATCAAACCCACCTCATGAGGTGGGTTTTTTTGTTTCTACCTCATGGGATTAATCTCTTTTGTAGGAATTAACATGAAAAAAATAGCCGTATTTGGAAAGCCCGGAAGTGGTAAGTCACGTTTAAGCAAGTCTCTAGCCTTAGCGACGAGCATCCCTTTGTATCAACTAGATTCAATCCTCTATCAAAAAAACGGTGACATGATAGAGCGTGGAATCTTTGATAAAACTCATGATGAGATACTCTCATCTGAAACTTGGATAATAGATGGTTTTGGTCCAATGGGCGCATTTAAACAGCGTTTAGATGCAGCAGATACCTTGGTTTATATCGATATCCCTTACTTATCAAGTTATTGGTTTGTGACCAAGCGGATGCTGAAAGGTGTCGTAGTGAAACCTGAAGGCTGGCCTGAGGGGAGCTCAGTCATAAAGGGCTCAATACAAAGCTATAAAACATTACGATTGTGTCCAACGTTTTGGAATAATGATTTCTTAGATGCTCTTAAGGCAAAATCTAGTAATCAAACCGTGCATATAATCAAAACCGTATGCGAGTTAAATCGCTTTGTTAACCAGTATGTAAATTAGAGTCTGGCTCGATACAGCCACTCATAAAAAGCAAACCAATAAAGGGAGTTATGCATAAATGCTTACTGTCATGCTTCATGCAAAAGTAAAAGAACAAAACTTGGAAGAATTTCTTGAAATGATTCGTTTATTAACCGAGAAAACGACCAAAAAGGGATGTGCTTCTTACATATTTAATCAGAATCGAGATATTCCAACGGACTTTGTTTTATATGAACAGTGGGAAAACCAAGAGGCTTTGGATGCCCATATTAGTGAGCTGTTTGAGATCTTAGGGCCAGCAAGGCCTGGAGAACCTATCCCTGCTAAGTTGATGGATATGTATGAAACTGTTGAGCCAGTTTTTTATAATATTGTAGGTCAAAGCTAAAGCGTTATTTGAAACTTAACGTTAGGTTTCCTTTATAAATAAAGTGTCTTGGCTGACTCGATATTGGGTCGATAAACTCAAGCTCTTTCGCGAGAAGCTGTAATGGGGCTTGATAGTTATCGGCAGATTGAGGTTCTAATTCCGGGTAGTATTTATCATTTAGAATAGGCCAGCCTAATGACTGCATATGAAGACGTAATTGATGGGTTTTACCTGTTACGGGCTTTAATTCGAATAAAGCCAGGCTATCAGCTTGTTGAGTACAACGAATAATAGAATGACTATTAGCTTGTATGCTGTTTTCGCTACCTTCTAAAATTTGCATGCGAAAGCTAGGTTTGCCTTTCACTATTCGGTTTTTTACCTGCCATTCTTGATCGATAAGACTTTCATTTGCGTCTATCTTGGCTATGGCTTGATAGGTTTTGTTTATTTTCCTTGTCTCGAACAAGTCATGATAATGTTGGCTTGTTTCAGGATTAACCGAAAAAATGACTAAACCTGCGGTGACTCTGTCTAATCTATGCAGTGCTTGTAATGACTCAATACCTGTGCGGCGTCTCAAACGATTTTGCAAACACTCATTCACATAAATCCCTCCTGGCGTTACAGGTAAAAAGTGGGGTTTATAAGCCACTAAAATATCCTGATCTTGAAACAGAATTGTTTCTTCGAAAGGGATTTTAGGTTCGTTTTCGACTTCTCTGTAATAGTAAACCCTTTGCTGGGGCAGAAAAGCCGTCTCAGCTGTGATTGATGAGCCATCATGCCAATGTACTTTGCCATCAAGCATACGTTGTCGCCAAACAGCTGCATCAATAAAGGGAAATTTAATGATGAGATATTCCAAAACTGTCGTAACCCCAGGGTTAACCTGTGGCAAGCTGAGTTTTGACGGCTGTTTAGACATTGACATTGAGTAATCCATCTTTAAATTTGTTTAAGCTGATTAGTACATTTTAAACAAATAATAGGTTTGTTGTTATTCTTACTTTTCTTATATGAGTCAAATAGTTATCTTATGAGATAGTGATTTGCCTTGCTCCAGTTTTGCTGAATAATATAGTGATATGAATAGGGCATAAAGCTCAAACAGAAAAATTAAATAAGGAAACCGTATGTCTAGCACTGTAGTTAATTTTGAATTCGAAAAAGAAACCAAAAATAGTGTCCGTTATAAAGAAGTACCTGAGGAAGGGCAGGCGCCCATTGTTGGCTCTATTTATGTACAAAAGTGGTTTGCAGGATCGAGTAAAAATATTGCTATCAGCATTGAGAAGAAAGATTAATCGCTGGTTCCCTAGAGCTCTTAAGATGTTTTAAGCAATATATAAATGGAACGTTAAGACTTTACAAAGGAATGGTAAACAAAGCACTATGATGAAAACTCTATTCTCATTTATCTTTCTTAGCGTCTCGCTGAGCCTTCAAGCTGGCTCTATTGAGCTTACTGAGCCCGAATTAAATAATCCCTTCAAAATAACGAATAGCCATACCCTAGCAATCGAATCTCAGCTGTTAGGGCGTGATTACGAACTCTATTTAAAGCTACCAAGAGGCTATTTTGACGAGAATAGCCAGTCCAAACGCTATCCTGTTTTATATTTAAATGATGGACCACATACCTTTAAGGTTGCTTCTGGCGTAACGCATTTTCCTAGTATGGATAAGGCGATCTTGGTAGGGATCTCTTTTGCTAAAGGAGAAAATGGTCAATTTAGCCGAGTGCGTGATCTCACGCCCGAAGTAGATAAAAGCTGGGTAAACTATAAGACAGGTGGAGCGCCTGCTTATTTAGGTTTTATTCAGAAAGAAATCTTTCCTCTTATTGATGGTCAATATCGCACGGATGTTAATAAGCGAATTCTAGCAGGGCATTCTTTGGGTGGCTCATTTGCTGCTTGGGTGTTAGTCACTAAACCCGCACTATTTTCTGCATATGTACTGAGCAGCCCATCCTTATGGTTTAAACAGGATCTGATATTTGCGTTAGAAGAAAAGTACGCTGATAAGCATGCAAAAATGAATGCTAAGGTGTTTATGGCCACAGGGGCATTAGAAACACTTAAAAATGGTATGCGTAATGATATGGTGAATGGACATAAACGCTTTATGAAACGTTTAGAATCTCGTGGATATCATGGTTTGCAATTAAAAGGTGAGGTGGTTCAAGGTACGGACCATTACTCAACCTTTCCAATTGGCCTAACAAAAGGGCTAATGTGGATTTATCAGGATATCTAATTGGTATCTGCCGAAACTAGCTAGAGTTTATTAAGGGCTCTTTTCTAGGCTAGATATTAGATGCGTCAAAAAGGCTTTAACTTTCTGAAGAGGGTATTTTCGCCCTGAGTAAAAAGCGTGTAATACCAAGTCTTCTGGTTCTTCATTAAGTTTAATTTCGATTAAATTCCCTTCGGCTATTTCTGCTTGGCAAGCATGTAGTGGCAATATGGCAAACCCCAAACCTTTTAACGCTGCTGCCTTGGCAAGGTTACCGCTATTCACTTTATAGCTGGACTCAACTTGTAGTTTTTCTTGGTTTTTAAAACGCCAAGGTGTGCCCTGTAACACAGATAAACTTGTAATACAGGGGGATTTGCTAAGTGCATTCAATGTACTTGGTGCGGCATGCTTTTTGAGCAGAGAGGGTGATGCTACGACGCAGCTGGTCCAACGTAGTATTTCTTTTGCTACCCAACCAGAATCTTCTAGCGGCCCACGGCCAAAGCTTAGTATCAAATCAAACCCATCTAATAAGCCTTCATTTGGGTTTAATTGAGTATCACAACTTAACTGAATCTGGGGGTGCTGTAGACAAAAATCCGCAATGACTTCTCCCATGAAAGGAAGGTCTGGCGTGATCATTTTAAGGTGACCAGACACTGATTCTCCATGTAACGAGACTTCCTCTAATGCATCATCCATCGCTTGCATTAAGGGTATTAGTGAGTGGTAGAGTTTTGTGCCTGCAGCTGTTGCCTGCATTTTTCGGGTCGTTCTCTCCAATAAACGCGAATTTAGCGACTTTTCTAATAGAGATACGTGACGACTCACATTCGAACTCGGTAGCTGAAGTTGCTCCGCTGCTAATTTAAAACTTAATTGTTCGTAGACACTTTTAAAGCTAAGTAGCCATTGGGTTTCAATTTTCTCAATCATAAATTAACTCATTAAATGGGATTAACTTTTTAATAATTGCTAATTTATCCTAATTAATGAGTTTGTCACACTCTATTTCGAATTTAGTTTTGAGATAAAGGCGTGGTGATCAATATGAAAGAAAAAGCAGTAAAGCACATAGCCATTGTTGGTGCTGGTATAGCGGGTTTAGCCCTAGCTATTTTGGCGATTAAAAAAGGGTATCAAGTGAGTGTTTATGAAGCCAATACGGGCATTAAAACCATGGGTGCCGGTATTACCTTATGGCCAAATGCCATGTTTGTAACGCAAAAGCTGGGCCTTGATAAAGCGGTATTGGAAAAGGGCGGATTGCCAGCATTGATGCAGCAATACGATAAAGAAGGGCAACTAAAAGCAGAGCTTGATATAAAAGAAGTTAATACGCTTTGCGGGTTTAGTTCGGTCAGTATTTTTCGTCGTGACTTAATGGCTATCTTAGAGAATAAGTTGGTGGCATTAGGTGGAAGCATAAGGTTTTCATCTGCAATCAAAGCGCAAGATATTGAAACAATAGCAAGAGATGTTGACTTAGTCGTCGGTGCCGATGGACGTATGAGGTCTGTGGTGAGACAACATCTATTCAACGACTCTGTAGCACCTAATTACCAAGGTTTTGTGAATATTATTGGTACAGCTCAGTTAGAGACTCATGCATTAGAAGAGGCGATACAAGATTATCGAGGTGATGCTGAGCGCTTTGGCATCGTCTCTGTAAAAGGAGGGCGCTGTTATTGGGCCGCGGCTTGGTCTACTCAGCTTGATAGAGAAAGGCCCTTGTCTGAATGGTATGAAGAGATGCATGAACGATTTCAAGATTGGCCTGATTCGGTTAAAACAATATTGAGGCATTATGAGCCTGCGTCACTTAACCGTATTCTTGTTCATGATATAGCACCTTTATCTTATTGGCATAAAGGTAATGTGCTCATTATCGGAGATGCGGCGCATGCACCCTTACCGACTTCGGGCCAAGGTGCCTGTCAGGCTTTAGAAGATGCTTGGCATTTAGTGAATCTTCTCAATGAGCATAACGCACAAGATAGTGAGCAAGCGGGCAAGACTAATAATTTGGAAGAGGCTTTAAATCAATTTTATCAAAGTCGTATAGATAAAACGACTGCTGCTCAAAACGTCGGACGAAGGCTTGCTAGCCGTATTTTCTCTTCATCAGTTGAAGCAAGTGCTAGCACAAAAACTGATCCATCTCAGTTAGGTGCAAGTGTCTCTGCTAATCAGTTAAGAGAGTTTTGGATGCAAGGTCTCACAAGCTAGGGAACCTGCGATTAAGTCACCTCTTCTCAGTCTTTTCGGAAAAAGCGTCAAGCAAGGCGTCACTTTGCCGCTTTTTTCTGATAAGAGCTATAGGCACCTTTCGAAAAGGGACAACACGGGGTGACGCTTTTTCTGAAATGCCGTTTAGGTATTCTTCAAAGACCCGAAGGGCGTGGTCTAAAAGCCCTATCTTTAAGTTGAGGGCCTTATCAATAGAATAACTATTAAGTTACGCCCCTCGCCATAAACCTAGGCGCTTTTATCCACACGCTGAGGCAGGAGGACTTATTCGCAGGTTCCCTAGTCAGTTCATAAACTCTCTCGTCGCTTTTTTTAAGCTATTCTGTGTTTTCGAGTAAGGTGCTTTCTTCCTCTGAGGTGTGGAATAGCTTGAGGCTAAAGGTCAGAATGCTGGCAAACGCCGTAGCAAAAATAAGTATTTCAAGTACGGAAAACCAATGACCTAAGCTAAAAACGATGAAGCCTGATAAGGGTTTACTGACATTGTTCACTATCATTAAAAGCCCCATAACCTTGTTATAGTCTTTTCGAGCAATGATCTCCATTCTTCTGGTACGTATGTAAACGTTGAACATGCCATCAAACCCGAGTATGAGCATGGCTCCAATAACAAAAATTTCAAAGCTGTTGGCAAAGCCTGAGATAAAACCTCCTAGGCTCACACACACAAAGGCAATGATGCCAAGTTGTGTTGGTGTCGTACGATCCGATAGCCTGACTATCATGATGAGTACAATGATGGAGGCAAGGGCACCTGCCGTTTGTAAGCTCGCAAAGCTACCTGCATCTTTTTCAAAGTATCCAATTACTGCAGGCGCACCAATGGCTAACAAGGTGCCATAAATAAGATTTAATAAGAAAGTTGACAAGACAATTCGCTGTAGTGGCTTGGAATTAAACAGATAACTCTGCCCGACGCTAAAGTTTGCAGCAAGTCGTTGTTTTAATGAGAGCAAGCGATCTGAAGGTTCATCAAATACATCTTGTTTAGCGCCTTTTAATAACGCCATGTTTGCAATAATAAAAATGAATATGAAACTTGCTAAAACCCAATGAAATTCAGCAATGCTTAACGCAGCTGCAAAGATGATGGGTGCCGTTACCAAAGCTGTTTGCTCTAAACTCTGAACCTTAGCTTGTACCTTAGAAAAGTATTTCGACTCTATTAATTGGGTTAGTAAGGTCTCTTGTGCCATAAAATTGATGGCGAAACCAAAGCCATTAAACACAGATAGGGTTACTACGAGAGCAAAAATTATTTGGTTATTTTGCCCATCAAGAATGAATAACCCAGTTGCGACAAGAATGCTCACAAAAGCTCTAGTGATATTAACTAGGCTCATCAGCTTGATTAACGGGTATCTATCGATTAGTAGACCCGCCACAGGACTAAAAAATACCTTAACCAAATACTCAATCGTAAATGCGAGACCAGCTAATTGGGCGCTTTGTGTAGTTTGAAAGACAAATAAGGGGATTAAGAACATCAGACCATAGTCTGCTAGGGCTGTCATAAAACGATTAAGGTACAAATAGATATTCACTGGCTAATCCTTGCTATAAATAATGTTGGCAAGTCTATTTGATAACTTAAAATAGTGTAATACACTTAATATCTAATTCACTCTTAGTTTAAAGGAACTAATAAGACGATATGTCACGACATGGAGATAAGTTTCAGCGAATGCGAATTTTTGTTACCTTGGTTAAAGCTGGTTCTTTTGCGAAGGCTGCAGAACGTTTACAGATAAAAAGTCCTACGGTCAGTAAAGCCATACAACTACTGGAGAAAGAGCTACAGACCCAGCTAGTGGTCAGAAGTACTCGTACCATGTCTTTAACGGATACTGGCCAGCGTTACTATGATAAAGCTGAATTTATTTTGAATGAGTTGGATGAGTTAGAAAACGAAACAAAACAAGCGCAAGGAACACCTAAAGGTAAGCTCATGGTAACGACTCCTGTCTCTTTAGGGCAGCATTTACTTGCACCGCTTATGCCCAAGTTTATGAAGCTTTACCCTGAACTTGAGGTTGAACTCGATTTATCAAACCACTGGCGAGATTTAAAACGGGATGGTTACGATGTGGCTATTCGATCTAAAAAACCAGGTGCAGATCTAGGTCTATATTGCTTGCCAATTAAGCCCTTATTACCCATTTTAGTAGCAAGCCCTGAGTATCTTGAAGCTAATGGTACGCCAACTCATCCTGAAGAGTTAAAGGCACACAGTGTTATTCTCCATAAAGGTGGTGATCGTTTATTTAATCAATGGAAATTCTCTAACCCGGAAAAGGGAGAGTTTGCCTTTGAGGCTCAAAGCCGTTACATCAGTAATCATATTCCGGTTTCTATTGAAGGTGCATTACAAGGATTGGGAATTCTAAACACCTATTCTGTCTACGTTGAGGAAGCGTTGAAGGATGGTGCATTAATGCAATTATTAGCTGATTTTGAACAACCAGATATTGATCGTTTTGCGTTTTATCATCAGAAGCGTGCACTTTCACCTAAATTAGATGCTTTTTTAAGCTTTTTAGAAGAAGAAATAGGGATGGAGAAGTAAGCATTATTTCGTTAGTTTTAAGCTTATTTCAATTTGATTAGTGTAGGAAAATAGGGAGAGACAATATGACATTAAGAGCTGAGTTGCTGATCCAAGAGTTAACACGTATTGATGGGGTTAAGATCACAAAAGAAGAAGCCAAATATCAAAAAATGGCGCTATCACCTTTTGTATTTTATCGCGGATCTGCTCAACTTTTTTATGCTGATATTGCTTCTGGCTCCTTAGTTGTCCCTGAGGCTTTGAAGAGCCTGCCTTTAACCTGTGTGATGGGAGATTGTCATACTTCAAACTTCGGTTTTTTAACGGAAGAAGGTTCCCATGGGGAGAGTGTTATCTTCTCGCCAAATGATTTCGATGATGCCTGTGTTGGCCGTCCTGAATGGGATTTATTAAGGTTCTGCTGCAGCTTGGCTTTATCTACTGAGCACTGTCGGCTAGAAGCTGAAGCAACGGACGAAGTAGTGACTCAGTCACAAGTAGAACAAGGGATAGAGTCTTTTTTAAAAGGCTATTTATCTATTTGTGAGCTAGCCTTCAAAGGCGAGAAACATCTACAAATGGCCATGGATAGAAATGCACTGGAAGATTTCTCTATCTTAAATAAGCTTTTTAAAAAAGCACAAAAAAGGGCAAGAGGCGGTGAGCAGTTTTACCAAAGAAGCACATTAGCCAAAGCGATTAAGTTTGAAGACAGGTCTTTATCTTTTAAGGATATAGAGGAGAAGTTCCAACCTTTAGAAGATAATCTTTATCAAGAGTTGTCAGCTACTTTTGGGCCCTACATGGATGATCATATCTGGGACATTGTTGCCCGTAAAAATGCAGGCACAGGCTCGGTGAATATGTCACGTTATTACTTTTTAATTGGCCCAAAAGACTATAAAGGGTTAGAGGATTTAGCCTTATGCCACCTTGTTGAAGTTAAAAAGCAGAGAGAGGCTGCTCCTATCTATTTTTCCCCTGGTTTGAGTCCAAACAACCGTTTAAATCCCGCCCATTTAACCATAGTGTGTCAGCGTAAAATGCAACGTTTTCCGGATTTAGTATTGGATGAGGCAGAATGGCGAAATGAGCATTGGTTAATTCGTTCTAGGCATCATGCAAAAGTAGGTATCGACCCTGAAGATATTGCCTTAGGTAAAAAAGCAGCATTGAAAGGTGGTTTTATTGATTATGCCGTTGCCTGTGGTAAAGCTTTGGCTTTAGCTCATTGCCGTGGCGACAGGCGTTCTTTGGCTTTTGAGGAGAGTGTTGCTCGTATTCTACCTAATTGTATTAATGATATTAAGGTCTCTAGTTTGTCTTATGCTAAGCAAGTAAGTGACGATTGGATGTGGTTGAAAAGCAAAATTTAGCATATGTTGTTTCGGCCTTTAATTTTTATGTACCGTTAAATAAATTGCTTTAAAAATAGAGCCTAAATCGAGATAAAAGGTCATGAGTAATATCTCGATATCAAGGCTTAAGTGCTCAACAGATTACCTATATTAATTAATAGATACTAAAATACCCCTGATTTTGCATCGTCGAAGGCTTGGCGTATTTGTTCTTTTGTATTCATAACAAACGGGCCGCCTGAAGCAAAATCTTCATGCCAAGGTACGCCACTAATTAACAAGAATTGGCAGTTCTGTGACCCATTTAAATCAATCTCTAATAAATCTTTTATGACTAAGGTTTCTCCGGCCATAGTTGGAACATTATTAACTGTCAGCTTACCTGTCATGACAAAAAGCAACTGGCTACTATGCTTTTGCTCTAATTTAATAGCGCTGCTCTCTTGCTGGCTTGATTCGAGCATACTGCCATGTAAAACACGGATATCAGCAAATGTTCTAACAGGTCCTGTTTGATCTTGATAGGAACCTGAAATCACTCTCAATTTTAAATTATCGTGTTTTATATTAGAAATTTGCTTGGCCGAATAATTACGAACATATGGCTCACTCATTTTTTCATGGGCAGGAGTGTTAACCCATAGCTGTACTTCATGGAATTCGTTCGTTTCCTTATCGGCCCAAAAATCTCCGCCATGTCGAATACCTTTGCCAGCATTCATTTGTTGAACTGCCCCGTTTGTTAAGAAAGGGCGCTCTTCGAAGACAGTGTCTAGATGATGAAGGTTACCTTTAAACATAAAGGTAATCGTCTCAAAACCACGATGAGGGTGTATACCTTGATCTCCTGATAGTCCCCAATTGTTTGGCATGGTTGAAGGGCCGATATGATCAAGCATAATAAATGGATCGGTACCTGCTAAATGACTATCCGCTTTATAGGTTAATTCACTTGTCGGGAATGCTCGTTTGTCACAAGTTCCTGGTATTAAATTATCAATTCTCTGATTACCTACTTTAAAAATGCTCATAGTTATGCCTTAAACTGGATTGAATATTTTAAACCTGTTTGCTGAGCTTCTTGAAGGAAGCATGCAAGCGCTGACTCGATAGGTAACATGGTAATTGCAATTCAAACAGGGATTAATGGGGTGAAAATAAACTCACTATTTCCATTTGTGTGGATAATCGCATGATTTAACACTGTCAAAATACCTTAAATTGGGAATAATCGGCTTAATCTAAATATCGTTTCAGTTTTGTGTAATATTTTCATAAGTATTTGTAATTTATAGAAAAATAAATATTATGGGGTGGCCGAATAATATGTATTTTTATAAAACGCTGGATAAGCGTGTGTAAGACTTGATGAAAGTCACATGAATTTAACTTTCATCAGTAAGATCAACTTTAGGTTTAACATTGAGGGAACAATGCAGAATAAAAGAGCGAGAGATGCGTATAGCCGCTATTTTCGATTAAATAATAAACGTAGCTTGTCGACTATGTTACCAAGTGAACTATCTATTATTGAGTCACTTGGACTGATCGCTTATATAGATAAAACCCGTAAATATGATAATCAAATTTTAATTCACCGATCTTGTGATCTCGACTACCTAACTAGTGTCTATAGTCTATATGACCCTGAGTCTCTTCCTGAAATTAGTATCGAAGCGGGACTAGAGAGTGATGAGTTGAAACTCTGGCTTAATGAGCATGGATATCAACCAAGTAATCAACATGATTTTTTGAGCTTAAATCGATCTCAAGCAAAGCTTAATCGTATGCAACTAAATAATGTGACTGTTGAGCGTTGGCAAGTAGATAGGGCAGATGACTTTTTAGCATTGCTAAAAACGTCTGGACTGACCTGTAGTGATCAAATCTGGAAAGAAAAAAAATCTTACTACTGTACGGAATCATTTCGTGTTTTCATTGCCTACTTTTATGGTAATCCATGCGCGTGGGCAACATCTTATGTAAAAAATGATGTGGCTATTCTCGCTAATGCATTCACACAAGAGGACGTTAGGGGACAAGGGTGTCAATTAGCACTGTTAAATACTCGAATTGAAGACGCAATAGCCCTTGAGACTGAGCTGATTTTGACGGATGTTATTCCTGATAGTATTAGCCAAAAAAATTGTCGTAGTGTGGGTTTTATTTCGGATGGCATTAGGCAAGTTTGGGTAAGGGGGTAGTCGTTTTACCTGAATTATAAAAACTTCATCATAGTTACCCTGTCATTTTTTGCGAGGCGCGTAAGTGGAAATACGATCCATCAACTGGCAAGACACACAAGCGATAAGGCATAAGGTTTTATGGCCAGATAAACCGATTAGTTTTTGCCATATTGATGGGGATGAGTTGGCTCAACATTATGGTGTATACAAGTCTGGGTGTTTGGTTTGTGTCGCTTCTACCTACAAAGATAAAGACGTGGCAAGGCTTAGAAAGTTTGCCACATTAGAGGCATTTCAAGGGTTAGGAATTGGTTCACATTTGATCAAGCATATTATGCGACAGCTGCAAGAAGAGGGGATAAGGCACTTCTGGTGTGATGCCCGTAAAACGGCTGCTGGTTTTTATGAGAGGCTAGGTATGGAAAAACGTGGAGAAGAATTTAATAAATCAGGCGTCTCCTATTTCAAGATGAGTATTCATTTTGCCGAGAAGCAATCATAAACTTTACCTTCATTGTTTTTCGACTGCTTAGATCAATGAAGTCGTTTAAAAAATCAAAAAATTAACACGTTTGTCGCATTTGCAGTTATAGTAGCCCGCGCTAAAGTAATTTCTGTTTTTTTAACTTATTGGTTTAAGGGGATTGTTACCTTAGAAGTTAGATTAAATAATTAAACTCAAGTCGTTGTAGGAGAACAAACAAGAGTGCTTAGTTGCATTTCTTTGTCTGGCTTGTTCATCATTAATGTTTAGCAAGGATAGCTGTAACCATGATTAATCGTTAGATTGGAACCCAATGAAAAATAATTCTAAAGCAACAAAAAATACCGGCATTTTTAAACACAAAGAAGATCGCTGGCCCGTTACCATTATCCTCATGCTTACCCTCTTAGATTTTGTTTTATACTTCACTCTTGAAAATACGACTTTGCTTATCGGCTACTACTTATTAATGATTATTCCTAAAGGCGTTATTTGTGCTTGGAACCATCATCATCAGCATTTGTTTACCTTTCGCTCTGACGCGTTAAATCGTGGACTAGAGTTCTTTTATGCCTTGCATACTGGGGTAACGACTAACTTGTGGCGTTTGCACCATGTATTAGGGCACCATGTTAATTTTCTAGATCAAGAAAAGGATGAAAGCCGTTGGCAGCGTAAAGATGGCTCAAAAATGGGCGTGATTGGCTATACATTAGAAGTTGCTATCACAGCTTACCCTAGAGGTTATTCGGTGGGTAAACGCTTTCCAAAACAGCTAAAGCCATTTTTAACCTACTTAGCACCTACTTTTTTGATTGTTGCGCTTCTCGTTTGGTTTAACCCTGTTGCTGGCTTTTTCTTATTTGCACTTCCAATGATAACTAGCTTGCTTTTCACTGCTTATGTAACGTACGATCATCATTCTGGTCTTAGTACAGAGAATGAGTTTGAAGCCTCTTATAATAATTTGAATAAAGTATTTAACTTTTTAACAGGTAACTTGGGATATCATACTGCCCATCACTACCGCCAAGGGGTGCATTGGTCTAGATTGCCTGAGTTACATGCCACGATTGCTGATAAAATTCCTGAACATCTCTACTTGCGTTCTTTATTTTCGCATAGATAAAGACGCTAAATGATCCAGTGCACTAAGCCCTTTAGTGCACTATCTCTCTTGTATACTTTGCCCTAGAGCTTCCTTGATTATATTTATACTCTTTTAATGCTTTAAAATGAGCATATTAATCTGTTCATTATTTGGTAGTTTTTCTCCAATTAACTCACCTGTTTCGGCATGATAAGCTAAGCCTGTCATTACTTTCTTAAATACACCTTTCATCATAGGGCGCATCAAAAGGCTTCCCATTAGTAAGCCAAGCGGCCCACCTTTTACAACGAAATCTGCCGACATAAAAATCTCACAGGATTTAGCATTGATAGCCTTAACGCTCATGTTAGCTTGCATGCTTTTAAGGGGAAGTGAGTGATCAGACAGAAGCATGGTATAGCCTTGGCCTTCCTGATATTCGATGATCTCTTCTACTAGACTAGAGCCATCTTTAAAGGTGCAGCGACGCTTGGCACCTAATCCTCGATGAATATCATTGATGATAGGGGATGAGGTAATAGTGGTTGCAAACTTCTCAACGCTGGCATAGTCGTCAAGTATGTTCCAAACTTGCTTAGCGGGTAGGTTAACTTTAATTGTGTGTTCTGCATGATGTGCCATGGTTATTTACCTTTCTATAAGTGAGTTAGATCTTTAATAAGGACATTTTTCGTTAAAGCTGCGTGCTTTAATTAGGTTTGCTCCGCTTTTATGCCATTAATAATGATGACAATAGAGCGTATGAGATTGCGCTCGAAATCAGGCTTTAACATTTGAAACTCTTCTAAGGCATAGACCTGATTAAGCGCATCGTTTTGCTTGCTACCAGCCCAATAGTTAGCTGTAGCGGCATAACTTAACGTGAGAAATTGAAACGCATTTTCACCTTCAAGAGCGGGGTAAATTCTGCTGATTTCAAGAGCAAGTTGATATAGAAGCCCTTTGGACATGCGTTTGAACTCAATCAATTCTTCGTAGGAAGAATTCGCTTCTAACGCAATAAACATAAGGGGAGTCAGATCTAAAAACTCTGGGTGTTTTAATAAGGTCTTAACCCAGGCTTGTGCAAATTTGAGGTTGTCTTCTTCAAGGTTAAAAGCCTTTAACTGTGCGATGCAGTCGTTAAACCAACTTTCAAATAAGTCGCCGAAAACATTCAAAAACACTTCTTCTTTAGAAGTGAAATAACGGTACATATTGGACTTGGTAAAACCTGCTTGAGCTGCAATGCCGTTAAAACTTACGCCTTCGTAGCCTTTTTCTTTAAAAAGTGTGAAAGCAGCCTGATAGATGGCTTCTTTCCTTTCACTTTTTTTATCGTCTGTTCTCGCTCTTTGCCAATCCATAAATTATTTTTCCTGACTTAAATCATATAAGTGTCTGATGGTCTCTTATTTGTAGGTTAAAAGACCGATGGTCTCTTGTCAAATATTTAATCCAAAATTGATGATTTTTATTATGAGTATTTTATCGGCTTTTTCGTCTTACAAGCTGTGTTTAATGCTGTTTAAGGTAAGAATAGAGTCGTAATCTTGGTATCATATTTTTAAGAGCATCCATGGAAAGGCTGAGAGTGAAATGAAAGTTGAATTGGTGAATCAATTAGTTAGGGTTTTCTCCGAAAGAGTAAGCTTGACGCAAGATGACTGGGATAAGTTGTTAGCGGAAATGACTTTTGAGGTTTACCAGCCAAAAGATTTTATATTTTCTTTCAATGATAAACCGAACAAAATTTATTTTGTGATTGAGGGGATTGGACGATATTTTTATATTGATCAAGAAGGAAAAGAACGGAATAAATCTTTAGTAAGGACTGGTGGAGCGTTCGCCAGTATTAGTACCTTAGTAGAAAACAGCTCAAGTCCTTTTTATACCCAAGCTATAACCCAATGTCGGGTTGCGGCAATAGATTATGCTTCTCTCGTAAAGCTTGCACAAGTACACCCAAATATAATGGCTTTTCTTCTACAGCTTTTTGAACGCCTTGTGTTAAAGAAGGAGAAGAGAGAAGCCAGTTTTTTACTTCTGTCGGCAAGAGAGCGTTATCAAATATTTTTAAAGGAATTTGAAGATGAAAGCCATTTGATCCCCTTAAGGCATGTGGCTATGTACCTTGGTATTACAGATGTGAGCTTATCTCGGATTAGAAAAGAGATGGACTTAACATAGGTAAAGGTGAAACCAAATGTTTCCCAGTAAAGTAACTGAACACTTTATTGGAGAACGGAAATGAAAAAACTACTGCCACCTATATTATTTTTACTTTTTATTCTTTTGATATTAGCGAGCTGCTGGTTATTAGGTTCGCGTCATAATTTGGTTTTCCCCTACAATTTGCTAGGCATACCTTGGATCCTGATTGGTTATTTGATGGCGATAAAAGGAAAAAACCTATTTAAGAAACTAGATACCAACATCATGACATTTGATAAGCCAGATAAGCTGGTGACTGAAGGGCTTTATCGTTTTAGTCGAAACCCTATGTATCTTGGCTTTGTAATCGCCTTGATTGGTGTTGCACTAGTAAGTGGTGCTGCCATTAGCTCGTTTTTATGGGTATTTTTATTCTTTATTATCACCAATAAGTGGTATATCGCGTTTGAAGAGAAGATGATGACAGAAACTTTTGGCCAAGAATATGTGGATTATTGTAAAAGGGTAAGGCGCTGGTTGTAAAAAAATTCAGTTAGACTTTTTAATGATACAAAATGGAATTAATGGAGAGAATATGGATATTTCATTGCTTGCGGATCATCAACAAGATGCCCCCCTTATTGCTAAATGGTATTTAACAGAATGGGGGCATAGCATGCCAGAAACAGTTAAAACGACGTTAACTGAGAAGGTTTTACTAGGTGTTAATAAAGACGCTTTCCCTATGACTATTCTGGCACATATTGATCAAGCGTTAGTCGGTGTTGCTGAGCTTAAATATCGCGAATTAGAACAATACCCTAATTGGCATCATTGGTTAGATGGCGTGTATGTACCGGGTGAGCAGAGAGGTAATGGGGTTTCTAGCAAATTGATTCTTGAGGCCATTGCAAAAGCAAAACACTTAAAAGTTCAATCGCTATATTTGCGTTGTGAAGACCATAATATCACACTGTATGAAAAGTATGGATTTGTCTCTGTTAAGTCAGAAATCGATAGGGTTGGAAATAACGATGTTAGAAAAACTGTGATGGTGTTAACGATCAGCGAGAAAGCTTCAACATCAAATATCGTAGCAGCTAACTTATGAGTATTTCACTGGGCCAAACTTCTTTAAGTCATGTTGCGATTAGTTGCACCGATTTAGAACGATCGATTAGGTTTTATACTCAGGTGTTAGGCCTTGAGGTGAATGAATCTCTTGGACGTCATAAAGGAAATATAAAATTAGCGATAGGTGCTGGTACCTATATTGAGTTATTCCCTTTTGAAATGTATCAGACGCGTAACCAAGGTACTTTGGTACATTTTGCCCTGAACGTCACATGCTTGAACACTGCTATGGCGTTTCTTGAATCTAAAGGCGATCCCATTCTAAGGGGGCCTTTTGATATTAGAGGCTTTGATGAACAGTTAATTGTAAGACGTGTTGCTTTTATTCAAGGACCGGATGGAGAAGAAATCGAATTAGTGCAAAGTGTTTAAATAGGTAAATACCGTTTTAAATCACATTATATAAATAATTTATGGAATAGAAGGATCTATGATAAATAATCAATTTCAACTTTACCCTGTCATCCTTGTTGTATTTTTAGGCTGTGCGGGTGTTTCATTTCCTTATCCCATTCTTGCACCCTTGTTTTTAGCGGATACGCCTAATGTATTGAATAGCTTTTTAGGTATTCAAGCTGAGTTATTGCTTGGGGCGGTCATTGCTGCATACCCCTTAGGCATGATTATCGGTAGCAGTGTTCTGGGAGCTTGGTCTGATCGTATAGGCCGAAAGCGTTTATTAAGTTTGTCACTCATTTTTACGGTTATTGGTTATGCTGCCAGTGCCTTAGCGCTTTATTATGGCAATTATCTTTTATTTTTAGCCACGCGCTTTTGTGTCGGTTTGTGCGAAGGTAATGTGTCGGTGGCTAGGGCTATTGCGACAGATTTAGCCGGCGACGCGGATAAATCTATCATGCTCTCTAAAATAAATGCTGCCGTATATTCTGGCTTACTTGCAGGGCCTATCATAGGTGGTAGCTTAGGTGAGCTTGCTGTAGAGTTTGCCTTTGTATTAGCTATGCTGATTTATATTTTTTGTTGGCTTATTGTGTTGTTTTGGGTACAAGAGACGAAACAAAATACTCTCAATTCAGCTCAGAAAAAACCTAAATTAGCATTATCAAAAATTCTCTCCAATAAACGTTATTTAAGCCTTTTAGTTGTACAGCTGGTCATGGCAGTAGGTACCACAGGTGCCTATCATTTTATTCCCGTTTGGCTAACGAGTGTGCATGAATTAGGGCCTAAAGACATAGGTTTTAATGCTGCTGTTATGAGTGCATTTATGATACTAACAAGCCTATATTTAGTGAAAACACTTACCCAAATGATGAGTAAAGAAGCTATTTACATTGTGTTTGCGAGCCTGCTTGCCTCTTTGTATGGGTTAATGGTGTTCTTACCTGTCAATTTGTCGCTGTATGCATTTATGCTAACTGGCATTCCTATTGCTCTGTTAAGCGGTACTTTTCCCGCTTATGTTGTTGAATGTTTAGGACAGGAACGTTCAGGGTTGTTGCTTGGAAGTTTGAGCTCAATGACGAGTATAGCGTCTGTTATTGTCGCTATTATCGGCTCTTTATCACTCACTTTAAGTCATAGTGCACCGATTTTAATATCTGCCGTTTTTTGTGGGTTAAGCGCTTGTTTATTTTTGTGTGTGATTCTGTTCAAAGATGATACCTATATCAGCGAGCTAAATAAGTAAGCGAGTTAAAGTGTTTTAGTTGCTTTAATTATAATTAATAGGTTGAATGAAAAGAATCTTATTAAGATTTTCTTATATAATGCGCGTATCACAACTTATGCTTTATATTTTGAAAGCCTCATTTTTAGGTTTTTATATGGATGTATTATGCCCCGTATTCTCTTAATTTTAGTGTTAATACCATGTTTGAATAGTCACGCAGATGAGAGCTTCTCTGCAGAAGAATATCAGTCTGCCACAAGGTTCGATGTGCTTTTAGGGCCTTCATTCGGTGATAGAAGCATTACTATCACTGATAAAGATAGCTCTCAGGAAGCGGCTAAATTCACAACGGATGGTATTGAATTTGTACCCAGTGTTTCTATTCGTACAAAGCCTGAATATATCTGGGACGATAAGAATTGGTCTTATACTTTTTCCGCGAACTTTGTCTCATCAAAACTCGACAAACAAGTACAAACAGAGGGTTCAGCGTCCTCAAATTTAAATAATTTAGGCACCGAAATAGAAGGACTATCCATCTACTTAACTCCTATCCTCTATTACCAGTTTGCTCGTGAAACACCCGATACTTGGCAATATAGAGCGGGGGTAGGCATGGGGATAGGTTACCAGGATCATGAAGGCAGTTTTGTTGTCACTAATTCTGATCATACTAATTTTGGGCAGACAGAAAAGGTGAACTATTCTGGCGTCAGTTTATCCGCAGGTATCTATTTAGAAGCCAGTTATAAACGTCATCATATTATGTTTAATGGTGATCTTATCGCAACATCGCCTTCAAACTCTGAGTATCAATACTTAGAAAACAATATTTCGCTAAAATATCAGTATCGAGTGCATTCCTTTATGTTTGGCTTCTAATTAGGATCAAGCTTCTAATTAAAGATTACTCTGCTTATAGCCTGTATGATGACCAAGTGGCGCTTTAATCTGAGTGCCAATAATATTTTTTAGATAAACCATCAGGAAAACAGCAAATATGTCTCTACTTTTTAAAGAAATTGATAGCCAAGCATCACCTATAGGTGAAATCTCATTGCGCAGGCGACGTATTCCTGCACTTGGAGATCGGGATATTTATGAGGTGAAGCTTGGTGAAGAGTTTTTAATGTCGAGTATGTTTGTGGACGCCGAAGAGGCGTTATCAGAACTTGGACTAGCAGCTGTTCAAGGGGATGACTTAAGTGTCGTTGTGGGTGGTTTAGGGCTGGGTTATACCGCCGTCACAGCGCTTAAAGATTCACGTATTAAGGAACAGCTCGTTGTTGATTTTCTTGATACTGTGATTGGTTGGCACAAAGATGAATTAGTCCCTCTTGGTAAAATATTAAATGCAGATCCACGCAATCGTTATATTCATGGCAGCTTCTTTGATTTAGCCATTGATCCTGACAATGGCTTTGACCCTGAAGCACCAGGTAAAAAGTTTGATGCTATCTTGTTAGATATCGACCATTCGCCAACTGAGTTCCTTGCCGCAAGTAATGCCTCATTTTATTGTACTGAGAAACTAGCATTGATGGCTGAGCAACTTAAACCACAAGGTGTGTTTGCCATGTGGTCACAAAACCTGCCTGAAGAAAGTTTTGAAACCTTGTTAAAAACGGTGTTTGATAAGGTTGAATCACATGTTGTGAAATTTGATAATCCGTTCCAAGGTGGCGTAGCGACTAATTCGGTTTACGTGTGCGTGAAGGGCATTTAAATAATCAGGTTCCTTAACTTTTTGATAATACTTTAAAGAAAAGCTTAAACAATGAAAATACGTTTTGAAAATACAGCTGATCATAAGGCGATTGAAGCGATTACTTATCAAGCGTTTGAGAATCACCCTCATCACGAACCTGGGGCTAAGCCAAGAGAGCACCTTATTGTTGATGGATTGAGAGAGAACGGCGCTTTAAGACTTTCATTAGTCGCTGAAAATGAAACCGGCATAGTAGGGCATATTGCATTCTCACCTGTCAAAATTGCAGGTGAAGCTAGTTCATGGTTTGGATTAGGACCCGTATCAGTTAAGCCTGAGTATCAAGGTAAAGGGGTTGGTAGTCAGTTAATCTTAAAAGGTTTAAATGAGTTAGTCTCTCAGGGTGCACAAGGCGTTGTTTTATTAGGAGAACCAGAATATTACGCTCGTTTTGGCTTCAAACCAGAAAGTGAGCTGACTTTAACGGGTGTACCTGCACAATACTTTCTTGTTAAGGCGTTAACCTCATCACCTTTACCAATGGGTGAAGTAAGTTATCACCAAGCATTCAATGTTTAAGGAACCTGCGAATAAGTCCTCCCGCCTCAGCGTGTGGATAAAAGCGCCTAGGTTTATGGCGAGGGGCGTAACTTAATAGTTATTCTATTGATAAGGCCCTCAACTTAAAGATAGGGCTTTTAGACCACGCCCTTCGGGTCTTTGAAGAATACCTAAGCGGCATTTCAGAAAAAGGGTCACCCCGTGTTGTCCCTTTTCGAAAGGTGCCTACAGCTCTTATCAGAAAAAAGCGGCAAAGTGACGCCTTGCTTGACGCTTTTTCCGAAAAGACTGAGAAGAGGTGACTTCATCGTAGGTTCCTTAATCTAATTTGATTATCTTGACTACTGTTTATATAAACAGTATTTTTTACTCATCTGTATTTTTATGAGTAATTAAGATGATTGAAATTAAATCTTCCAAAGATATAACGCGACTTCGTCGTTTAGCTTTATCTGCTCAAGGTTTATTACAAGCCCAACCATTTGGAAGCGGTAAGTTGGGCGCTTGTAATGCCATCAATCATCTTGGTTACGTGCAAATTGACACTATTTCTGTGGTGGAAAGAGCACATCACCACGTTTTGCATTCTCGGGTGCCCAAGTTCAAAGCAGAAATGACAAATGAACTGATGGTTAATGGTGACATTTTTGAGTATTGGTCCCATGCTGCTGCCTTCTTACCTATGTCTGATTTTCGTTATTCATTACCTTATAAAGAAGCAATTAAATCAGGCCAGACTCACTGGTATAAAGATCCTGATACAGTTTACATGGCAGAACTCTTAGCGCGTGTTCGCACTGATGGGCCGCTACGTTCTCGTGATATTGAGACACAAACTAAGAAACAAGCAGGCTGGTGGGATTGGAAGCCGGCAAAAAAGGCTTTAGAGCAGCTTTATATGCAAGGCGATTTGATGGTGAGTAGCCGTGAAGGTTTCCAAAAAACTTACGACTTAACTGAAAGAGTCCTACCTGATTATGTTAATACGAGTTTTCCTAGTCTTGAAGAGTTTGCTGAACATTTATTATCACAGCAATTAAGGTGTCATGGTTTTGTGTCTCTTAAAGGACTTACTTATTTAAGACGCAATACTGGTTTGCGTAAAGCAATGAAAGCTTTGTTATCCGCCCGACTAGATCAAGGGCTTTTAGAACAAATTCAATTAGTTGATGGTGAGATTTATGTGATCGAAAAGAGGGCTTTAGAAAGCAAGCTTCCAAGATCACTAAAACGATTTCAAATATTATCGCCTTTCGATAATAGCCTTATACAAAGAGAGAGACTGAAAAGTATTTTTGGTTTTCAATATCAAATCGAATGCTATGTGCCAGAAGCAAAGCGTCAATATGGTTATTTTAGTTTACCTCTTTTGTACCAAGATGAATTTGTCGGTCGAATGGACTGTAAAGCCCATCGTAAAGATAAACATTTTGAGATTAAGTTTTTACACTTTGAAGACTCTTTTATAGATAAAGTGTCAAAACATAAAAAAGGTTATGAAGCTGAATTCGTGGTCTCTAGTTTTGCAGAAGCGCTTCAAGCATTTAGCCGTATTCAAAAGTGTGATAGTACTTCTCTTACTAAAATGCAGCCAGTGCACCTGCATAATGATTTTGTTAAGGCGCTAGAAATGCTTAACGGGAATCATGAAGTCTGTAAATAACAGTTTCTATTAAAGTAAGTCAAAAGGAATAGCTGAAATGCGAGAGACATTTAGGGATAAAATTATCCAAGTATGTAATCAGAAAATAGAGAGTAAAGGCGACAATGTTGGCTTATCGTTTTATGCCTTTTTCAAGAATAAAAATGATGATCCTGATTTGCTAATGGAAGCGGCTACTTGGTGGATTCAAACACACAAACTAGATCATTTCGAGAAGGCGACTAAAATCAAAAGCATGATCGAAAAAGGTGATTAGGTTCTATCAAATAGGCCTTGAACGAAATTGGCTTAGAAAAAAATTGAGTTGGAACGAAATGAATAAAGTGAATGCTAAGAAGTTACGTCATACTAAATGGACTGCGATTCAGCCTCAAAATAAAGAAAAACACTTTCTTGTATCAGATGTTGAGTTTGACGAAGAGGGCAATGTGATTAAATGCCAGCTTGAAGCGATTATGACAAAACGTTTGTTTGACATTAATTGGCAAGACTTAAGAGATAGTCAGGTTTGGCAACAGGGCTGGTGTTAGAAGTCCTTTACCTTATATCAATTAAATACAGCTAGATTAAAACCAGATACAGGCAGCTTAAGTCGCCTGTATCTAGCTTATTTAAAGAGAAGTCTTAAGAGCCTTCTTTGTGTAAATGAACATCCATTTGTGGGTAAGGAATGCCAATGCTATTTTTATCAAAAGCGTATTTAACGGTTTCAAGCAGATCTGCTCTTACATTCCAATAATCTTCTGATTTAACCCAAGGTCTTAGGTTAAAGTTTACTGAGTTATCAGCAAGCTCAGCGACAGCAATAACGCACTCAGGGTCTTTTAAAATACGCTCATCAGCAGCAACAATTTCTTCCATAATCTGTTTTGCTTGACGAATATCTGCGTCATAGCTGATCCCTACAACAAGGTCTAGACGACGTGTCTTTTCACGAGAGTAGTTGATAATAGAACCATTCATCATGGAAGCATTTGGAATGATAACAACCCGATTATCGGGTGTTTTAAGGTAGGTATGGAATAGCTCGATTTTATCCACTGAGCCTGACTCACCACCACCTTCAATATAATCGCCGCTTTTAAATGGTCGTAACAAGATAATAAGTACACCAGAGGCAAAGTTAGATAAGGAGCCTTGAAGTGCCAAACCAATGGCTAAGCCTGCCGCACCTAAAATTGCGATAAAGGAGGTCGTTTCTACACCAACTTGATCTAACGCCATTAAAATAACGGCCGCAAAAAGTAGTGCATAAATAATACTGGTAGAAAAGCCAACCACCGCTTTATCAACGGAAGATTTTAGCATGAGGTGCTCGCACCATTTAGCTAATTTTGCAGCAACAAACTTACCTATAAAGAAGATGACAAGGCCAATGACTAAATTAGTTGCCCCTTCTGTGATGAGTGGCATCCACTGCGAACCTTGATCAAATAAGTCCTCTATGTCCTTCATACTTTTAAACCTCAATACCTAGAATTAATAATGATTGGTGAATTGGTTTGAATAGTAAGGCTTATACGTGAAATAGTCTTCACTAAGTTTGTTAGCAAACAATCAATTATTGTTATTTTTAAGTTAACTAAAGCCGATAAAACTTTGAATTAAGCTGTTCGAAAAATAAGGTGGGTGAAAAACACTCATTTGAATGATTTGTTAGTCATGATATTGAAAAGACATCTAAAATTATCTTTATTGAATTCGATAAGTGGTTTAATACTCGTTAGATTCGATTCGCTTTCTCAATGAAGGCCTAAATTCGGGGAATGCATAAAGGTAACAAGGAATGTTAATCTAAGTTATTAATTTACAAGCAGGGATGCAAATGATTAAAAAAGCCAATAAAGATGATATAAAAGTCATTTGCTTTTTATCAAATGAAATAAATGCCGAGCACCATGACGCTATGCCAAACACCTTTTCTGCACTGGGTGAGATAGCGCGTGATGCTGACCTTTGGCTCGCTCATATGGCAAGAGAAGAAAGCGATATTCTACTCATTGAAAGGCGCGATGAAATAGTTGGAATGGCCTCTGTGTCGATTCCAACAGGCCCTAAGCCCTCTTTTTTGACGGATAAGAGAACCTGCCATTTAACGACTATTGTTGTTGCTTCTTCTGCAAGGCGACAAGGTTTAGGTAAAAAGTTGATGCGTGCAGTGGAGGGGCATGCTCACGAGAATGGCGCGTCTGAAGTGCTGTTAGAAGTGATGCAGTTTAATCATTCTGCAATAAATTTTTATTTATCTATGGGTTATGGTGACTTCTCAACGAAGTTGGTGAAACCTTTGACGTAGCTTGGCAGGCTATTAACCAAACTGGATGGGATATGAATATATTAGTATATGGAGACTCACTTTCATGGGGCATTATTCCGAACTCCAGAGATCGTTTAGTCTTTGCTAAGAGGTGGACTGGCGTCTTACAGCAAAAATTAGGGGATGAGTGTCGAGTAATAGAAGAATGCCTAAATGGCAGAACAACTATTTTTAATGATGTCACTCGACCACAAAGAAATGGGCTAGAGACAGTAAAAATGGTTATAGAGTCTCATTCACCGATTGATCTAATGATCATTATGCTAGGAATTAATGATTTTCAGGATGTCATAGATGCCAACGCTAAAGAGAGTGCTGCTGGTCTAGCTAATCTCATTCGTACAGTACAGAGTATAAAGCCAGAACCTATGGCGAAGCCTGTTCAACTCTTGGTCATTATCCCCCCAGAAATAAAACAACCTTTGGGGCAGATGGCGGTTAAATTTTCAGGCTTTCAAAAAGGGAAGGGGTCAGAAACTGAATACTTGAAACAAATTAAAGCGCTCAAAGTAGATACGTTATTAGCTTCTGACCATGTTTCATTAAGTCAGTTTGATGGTATTCATCTAGATGTGGAAGAGCATTATGTTTTGGGACAAGTGATCGCTGAGCGAGTGTTAGCAATATCAAAATTACTGTTGTGAAGCTATAGAGTTAAAGATGAAAGCATTTAATGAATAGAAATACTGGAGAAGAAACAAAAGTGAATTGGATCATTAGACCTGCAACTCCTGACGATGCTCAAGGGGTGATTAATATACTTAATCCTATTATTGAAGAGGCTAAATATACCATCTTAGACATCCCTTTTTCCTTGGAAGAGGAGGTGGCATTTATCGAAAGCTTCCCTGTAAATGGTATTTTTAATTTAGCCATTCATCCAGAAACTCAGCAAGTAGTGGGTTTTCAAGTGATAGAACCCTTTGCAACCTACACCCATGCCTTTGATCATGTAGGAGTCATTGGTAGTTTTGTTGATTCAGGTTTTATGCGAAAAGGCATTGCATCAAGTTTATTTCTAGCAAGCTTCGAAATAGCGAAAACAATGGGTTATGAAAAGTTATTTGCCTATGTCAGGCAAGACAATGAAAGGGCACTTGCGACTTATTTAAAACAAGGCTTTGAGCAAATAGGGCTTGCTAAAAAGCACGCAAAAATACGTGGTGAGTACATTGATGAAGTTTTAATTGAGAAATTTCTGAACGCTAATACAAAGTAATTTAAGCGAGTGAGGGATAAGTTAAATGTCGATACGACCCTTTATAAAAGATGACTATTCTAAGATTTTAGAAATATACGCCAAATCAAAATTAGATGAATTACGATTTGAGAAACAAGAGTTTGAATTGCTACCTCTTGAAAGTGATGCGACAAGGTTAGCCGAGTTAACTGAGTCAGATATTTATGTATATGAAGAAGCAGAAACTGTTGCCTACGGGGCCGTATATGGTAATGAAATAAGGGCCTTATTTGTAAGCCCTGACGCAAGAGGTAAAGGTATTGGAAAAAATCTGCTGGAGTATCTTTTATCTATCGTTAAAGAGCCTATCTCTCTTTATGTGGCTAAAACAAATCTGGTAGCTAAATCGTTATATAAAAACTATGGCTTTAAAGTAGTAGAAGAGTTTAAAACTGATTATAACCAAGCCCCAGTTATTGCTAATAAGATGGTAGCTATTAACAGATATGAGTCTGTTGATTGATAAATATATGATTAGATACGCTAGAAAAGAGGATGCTAGTAATTTAGCTGTCCTATCTCTTAGGGTCTGGCTTGATACTTATGCGACAGAAGGGATTAAAGCTAATTATTCTGAATATGTTCTTCGTCTATTCACTCCTGCATATTTTGACTCTCTGATCAGAGCTGATTTGCATTGTATGGATGACGAGGTAATTGAAAGCCCATATAGAATATTAGTTTGTGAGCAAGAGGGCGTCCTTAAAGGATATATTCTGATTAACCTTGCTTCACATTTTGATGATAATAGTCAGTATGGATTTGAAATCGAAAAGCTCTATGTGGATGCGAAATTCGAAGGTTTAGGAATTGGTCGAAGTTTAATTGAGGCTGTAAAGCAAAACTTTGGACACTTTTTTTGGCTCTATACCTGGGTAGAGAATGAATCTAACCATTTTTATACTTATCTAGGCTTTAAGAAAATTGGCCAGTTTAACTTTTGTTTTAATGAGCAGCTGATTGAAAACAATGTTTACCATTATTCTGAAACAGCCGTTTTAGCCTAAGGATAAAAAATGGTACGTCATTTTTTGATTATCAACTTTCTCTTTATTTTTTCATTAAATTTAAATGCTAAAGAAAGGCTTGTATTTGAGAATCAAGAAGGCACATTGGCTGGTGTCTATCTACCTCAATTAAATCATGATAAAGCAAAAGCAGTAATTTTGTTTGTCCATGGTGATGGCCCTCTAGCATATGATGCTGAGGGTTATTATGAACTGATTTGGCATCCTTTAAGGCAACTAGGTTATGCAATATTTAGTTGGGATAAAGCTGGCGTCGGTAATTCTTCTGGTAATTGGCTGGATCAATCTATGCTGGACAGGCAATCAGAAGTGAATGCCGCAATTCAATTTATCCAAAGTAAATATGGTTATACCAAGGAAACTACAGGGCTGTTGGGTTTTAGCCAGGCTGGATGGGTTCTACCTGCAATTGCTGCACAGTCTAATGATATTGGATTTATGATAGGGATAGGTTTTGCTACTAACTGGAAACAGCAAGGTCGGTATTATTCAAAAGCTAAACACACACTTGCGAATAAGACATCTACAGAAATTGAATTGGAATTAGCTAATTATGAACAAGATTTTAGCTTTTTAAAGACTCAGCCTAGCTATGATAAATATGTTGAAAGCGATGAATACTTTAAAGGCGATGACAAGCAGGCTATGTCTTACGACCGATATCAATTTGTCTTAAAAAACATGAACGCTGATGCGTCAAAGGAGTACAGCAAAGTCTCTATACCTAGCTTATTCATGTGGGGGGAGGATGATTTAAATGTTGATGCAAAGTATGAATTTGGGTACTTAGAAGGGATTGATAATGAATGGTTAACCTTGAAGCTTATTCCAAACGCAAGTCATGGCATGCTAGTTTCGTCTATTTTTAATACTCAAACTTTTGGGTTAACCCAGTGGTTGAAAATGATGTGGTATGAAGAAGACTCTTTTGCTAATGCGTTTTTACCAGAATTAGTTCAATGGTTAGAGGTGGATAGGTTAGAAGTTGATAAACAAAACGTTAATCATAAGGCCAAACATTAAAATATTCGGCCTTATTCATTTATTAACTAGTGATTATCAAGTTCAAAAAGCCTTAAATAGTCTCTTGTTTTTTTAGACAAACTCGCTTTTTCATCTTCACTGATAAAGCTGGCTTCAATAGCATTCAGGGTAAATTGCGTGGCCTCTTCTTTACTCATTGGATGTGCATTGACCACCGCAAGAAAGTTATCTGTCATATAACCTCCGAAGTAGGCTGGATCATCAGAGTTTATGGTGACACATAAACCTTTACGCATAAGTTCTATGATGTTGTGGTCTTGCATTTTTTCAAACACTTTGAGTTTTGTATTTGATAATGGGCAGACGGTAAGAGGGATTCGTGCTTTGGCTAAGGTTTTCACCAGCTCCTCATCATCAGTACAGCGAACACCGTGATCTATGCGGGTGATCTTAAGTAAATCCAAAGCATTGGTTATCCAATTTGCTGGGCCTTCTTCACCTGCATGGGCAACTGTCAGGAAACCTTCTGCAATCGCTTGATTAAATACTCGTTCAAACTTCTCTGGTGGGTTACCAAGCTCAGATGAATCCAAACCAACACCGATAATTTTGTCTTTATGAATGAGTGCAGAGTAGAGTGTTTCAAAGGCAGAGGCTTCATCAAGATGACGTAAGAAGCACATAATGAGTTTACTGCTTATCCCTAGATGAGTTTTGCCTTTTTCTAATGCTCTATGTATACCATTAACCACGATATCAAAATTAACTCCTCTTTGAGTGTGTGTTTGAGGATCAAAGAAAATTTCAGTATGAATAACATTATCTTCTTTACAGCGGAGTAGGTATGCCCAAGTGAGGTCAAAAAAATCTTCTTCTTGGATGAGTACATTAGCTCCTTGATAATAAATATCTAAAAAAGACTGTAGATTATGAAATTGATAGGCGTCTTTTACTTCTTCAACATTATTAAATGGGATATCTATCTGGTTACGCTTCGCTAGTTGAAACATGAGGTCAGGTTCTAATGTGCCCTCGATGTGTAGGTGAAGTTCAACTTTAGGTAGATTTTCAATGAAATTTTTCATGACAGAATCCTTAATAAACTAATTTATTAAGCACTTATCTACTTAGTAAACTGAGACTGTTTAGTTACAAAGAGAAAAGCGCATAACGCAAAACTCTTCGTAATCAGGAATTATCGGTTCCTGGTAGAGACCCCCAAACCATATTAGTGGGGTTATACGAAAGGACTTAAGCTGTAACTCAAGTCCTTTAATTATCCCTTGATTCAGTTTAACAGTCAATATCCTCAGGTTTAATTCGTATTGCTATATATGTTTCTATTTTTATTGGTATTCTGATAAAGGAGATAAATGACAAGGACTCATGATGACAAACGAGATGTTTAACCAATTTTGCCAAAAATTTTCAGGAACAAGCCATGTTGTGCAATGGGGAAATGCTGATGTATGGAAGGTCGGAGGAAAAGTCTTCGCCGTTGGCTGGCTTAAAGAAGGGAATATGGCCATTACTTTTAAAACGTCTGATGTTAATTTTGATTTTTTAGGTCAGCATCCAGATTACCAACCAGCACCTTATTTTGCGAACCGTGGTATGAAATGGATTCAAATTGTCAATAGCACAGCAGATAATGATGACGATTTAAGTTATTACTTGTCAGAGTCTTATCGATTAGTCTCTTTGAAGTTGACTAAAGCAAAACAAAAAGAGTTAGGTCTGAATCAAAATCTGGAATAATATCTTTAGTGCTTAATTAGTGACACTTAAAAGGATTAATAATGAAAATAGCGGTTTTTTGTGGTTCAAGTAATGGTAATAATCCCGAATATGTTAAAGCGGCACAAGCGCTAGGACGCTACTTTGCAGAGCAAGGTATAGATTTGGTTTATGGGGGAGAGAAAGTTGGCCTAATGGGGGCTATTGCTGATTCAGTTTTAGCCCATGGAGGTAAAGTCTTCGGTGTCATACCAGAGCATCTGAAACAACGAGAAATAGCTCATAAAGGTCTTACTGAATTAAGAGTTGTTGCTGATATGCATGAAAGAAAAGCCATGATGGCAGATATGGCCGATGCGTTTGTTGCGCTTCCCGGTGGCGCAGGTACCTTAGAAGAAATTTTTGAGGCTTGGACATGGGCTCAATTAGGCCATCACACTAAACCTTGTGCCTTTTATAATGTGAATGGTTTTTATGATCTTTTGAAAGACATGATTAATAAGATGAGTGCTTCCGGCTTTGTTAAGCCTCATTATGCCGACATGCTGATTCATTGCTCTGATGCCGAAACATTGGTTCATTCGATTAAAACCTATCAAGCGCCGCAAAAAAAGTGGCATTCTAATGAAAAAAACTCTTTCACTAAGAAGTCTTAACGCTTATCAGGAAAGTGGCGATGGGACAAATTCAAACCTAGTTAACCCTGTTCATACCTATGTTGTTGCTGGGGATTATAAAGTGACACTTACAGTGAACGACAGTACAGGAGATCAAGATAACTTTGAAAGAAGTTTAACTATTAGCGCTGAGTGATGCTGAACCATTCAGCGAGATTCAGTCTACAAACCTTGAATATAAGTAAAAAATCATGTTAAAACACTCCACTTTTGAGCTTTATTGAGCTCTTAAGCAAGTTATTTATGTTTGATAGTGTATAGGAGATGTTTTGTCGAATCAGAGTGCTCACCATAATGAGGCTGAAGGCGTCAGCAAACCAGTGGGTGTTTTGATTTCAATTGGGTTTTGTATTGTTTTTATTGCTTTTTTTGCGGTTATCATCATAGCGACTCAATTTGGTTTATTCCCTGCGTACGCAACTGAGGGCTATTATTTTCAACAAACAGGATTGTTTGTTAATTTACTCTCAAACATGATGATTTGTATGGGGTTAGCTTGTTCTCTTTCTTATCTAAAACAAGATGCCATTTACTGGGCACTTGGTCTATTTCTATTTGATTTTTTTTCTACCAGTTATTGGGTTCTTACTCATAACTGGTTTGATATTGTGGGATTAAAAGAGCTTTTCGCAATTTCTATTTTCTGGTCAGGAATCTGCGTCATTTTTGTTTACTGCCTAAAACTTAAAAAGAAAAAACTGCTTAGTTAAGCCGTCTCTTTATAGGGTAAGGTGCTGATAGCGTTTCGGGGAACGTGTCGATTATATGTAGTCTTAGTGGAATTTACCTAAGTGAGTAGCTTATAGCCCACGCTTCTTTTAGAATACTAATAGTAAAATATATTTATTTTAAATACTTGATTTTAGAGAAAATTATTATGCCTAAAGCCAGTGAGATCAAAAAAAATACAGCTGTTGAATATAATGGTGAAGTATATATCGTAAGGGATATCGAACGTTCAGTACCTCAAGGACGTGCCGGCGGAAGCATATATCGTATGCGTATGTATAATGTGGTTAACAATCATAAAATCGATGAGTCTTTTAAAGATTCAGATATGATCAACTTAGCCGACTTAGTAAGACGTGCTTCTGTTTTTTCTTATTCTGATGGTAATGAATATGTCTTTATGGATAACGAAGATTACTCTTCATATAGTCTAGATAAAGATGCTATAGCTGATGAGTTGCTGTTTATTACAGAAGAAACGGCTGGTCTTCAAGTTATCATGGTAAATGATGCGCCTGTGGGGCTTGAGTTACCTATCAATGTTGAATTAACCATTGAACAAACAGATCCTTCAATTAAAGGTGGTTCTGCAACAGCAAGGACTAAACCTGCTGAGTTAACGACGGGTCTTATCATACAAGTGCCTGAGCATATTTCGACAGGTGATAGAATTAAGATTAATGTTGAAGAGCGTAAGTTTGTTGGCCGTGCCGACGCAAAATAAAATTACGACTCTCTTTCTGAAGAGCGGCCTTTAAACTAAGGCCGCTCTTTTATTATCTATTGATTCTCTCTAGTTGCTACTTTTCTTTTATGGCATCTTCAAAAAACTGAATAAAGGTTTGACTCGCTTTAGATAAGTAGTGACTTTTCTTCCAAGCTAACCCAAGCTCGAAACTCATTTTAGGAAGGAAAGGGATCGCTTTAATTTTATCTTCAGCAACCAGCGTTCTCGCTAAGCAAGTTGTAATTCCTATCTCATTTTTAACTAAGCTTTTTTGTAATTCGATTAAATTCGTCTCCATACGAATATCTAATGTAATTTGATTTTGCTTAGAGAAGTGGCTGACAGATTCCCTGAGAAAGTAGCCTTCGTGGAATAAGACAAGAGGGTAACGACAAAACTCAGCTAGATTCGTGTGCGAATTTAGGGCAAGCTCATGACTTATCGCCATTGCGGCGACCACTTCTTCTTCCATTTTTGCTGTGTAACGTAATTGCTCATTCTCATGATCACAGCGTACCAGAGCTATATCTAGCTCTCCATTGATTAGCATGGTTTCAAGCGCGGCAGTACCTTGATCAATCAAGTGTATCTTTATATCTGGAAACATCTTTTTAAATTGAGTCAGTAACTCTGGGAAGAAGTAAGAGCCCATCATGGCGGATACGCCAAGTGATACCTCACCTTTCATGCCACCTTTAAGCTCTTCTAGGGCTAAACTCATTTGTTGAGATTGCTCTAACAGTGAACTGGCATACTGATAAAAAACCTTGCCATCAGCAGTAAGAAGTGCATTTTTTTCAGCCCGATTTATGAGTTTTAAACCAACTTCTTGTTCAAGCTTTTGCATAGCAATGGTTAAAGCAGGCTGTGCTATGCCTATTTTTCTAGCCGTACGGGTAAAGTTACCTAATTGAGCAAGCTGACAGAAGTAATCAAGGCGTTTTAAATTCATAAATAAGGCTCTATAGAAAACTCATTTAATATAATAAAGTTATGAAAAGTATAAAAACTATATATTATATTTATTTTATATGAATCGGTAGACTCAAGATAAATTAAGATAACATGTCTAATTCAGGAATTAATTATGAGCAAGTCACTAACCCCTTTTAACTGGCAAGACCCTATGATGCTGGATGCACAACTGACAGAAGAAGAGAGAATGATTCGTGATAGTGCTCATGATTATTGCCAAGAAAAGCTTTTACCAAGAGTGTTAGAAGCAAACCGTAATGAGCGTTTTGATCGTGAAATAATGAATGAGCTAGGTGAGCTAGGTTTATTAGGCGCGACTTTACCAGAAGAGTACGGTGGTAGCGGTATTAATTATGTGAGTTATGGTCTGATAGCAAGAGAAGTTGAACGAGTGGATAGCGGTTATCGTAGTGCTATGAGTGTGCAATCTTCTTTGGTCATGCATCCTATTTATACTTATGGTAGCGAAGCCCAGCGACAAAAGTACTTACCTAAATTAGCAAGCGGAGAATGGGTGGGCTGCTTTGGTTTAACTGAACCAGATTCCGGCAGTGACCCTGCTTCTATGAACTCGCGAGCGGTACCTACTGAAGGTGGCTATCGTTTAACGGGTAATAAAATGTGGATCACTAACTCACCGATAGCAGATGTCTTTGTGGTCTGGGCCAAACTTGAGGGCGTGATTCGAGGCTTTATTCTTGATAAAGGTATGTCTGGTTTATCCGCGCCAAAGATAGAAGGTAAGTTTTCTCTGCGTGCTTCTATTACGGGTGAAATTGTCATGGATGATGTGTTTGTACCAGAAGAGAATATGTTCCCTGACATTAAAGGGTTGGCGGGGCCATTTGGCTGTTTAAATAAAGCGAGATATGGTATTGCTTGGGGAGCGATGGGCGCGGCTGAGTTTTGCTTTGAAGCATCGCGCACTTATACCCTTGATCGTAAACAATTTAACAGGCCACTTGCTGCCAACCAATTAATACAGAAAAAGCTAGCAGATATGCAAACTGACATCAGTCTGGGTTTGCAAGGTTGTCTGCAAATGGGTCGTTTGATGGACCAGAAGCAATGTCCTGTTGAACTGATCTCTCTCATGAAGCGAAATAATTGTGGTAAAGCATTAGAGATAGCACGTGTTTCCCGTGATATGCACGGCGGCAATGGCATCAGCGATGAGTTTGGTGTTATTCGTCATGTGATGAATTTAGAAGCGGTGAATACTTATGAAGGTACACATGATGTGCATGCATTAATTCTAGGGCGTGCGATCACAGGCTTACAGGCATTTTGCTAATGAAAACAGCATTAGAAAATATTCGAGTATTGGATTTAAGCCGAGTATTAGCTGGCCCTTGGGCGTCGCAATTGCTTGCTGATATGGGAGCGCATGTTATCAAAGTTGAGCGACCTAAAAAAGGCGATGATACTCGCTTTTGGGGACCTCCATTTATTAAAGAGGCAAGTGCTAAACAGCCGCCGCAAGCGGCATACTTCCATTGTGCTAATCGCAATAAAGAGTCAATAGCCATTGATATTCGTACCAAGCAAGGGCAAGCCGTTATTAAGTCTCTGATAGCATGTTCTGATGTATTGATCGAAAACTATAAAGTCGGTGGACTGGCTAAATATGGTTTGGATTACGATAGTGTGCGTCAGTTAAACCCTAAACTTGTCTATTGCTCTATCACTGGATTCGGTCAAAGTGGTCCTAGTGCCCATAAAGCCGGTTACGACGCCATGATACAAGGTGAGGGTGGGTTAATGAGCCTGACAGGAGAGCCAGAAGGTGAACCTGTGAAAGTGGGTGTTGCCCTTGTTGATGTTATGACTGGCCTCTATGCCTCAAATGGAATACTCGCAGCCTTAATGGCACGCCATCATACGCAACTAGGGCAGCATTTAGATATTGCTTTATTAGATGTACAAATGGCGACATTAGCGAATCAAGGCATGAACTATCTTGCCACTGGTGAAAACCCTAAACGACAGGGAAATGGCCATCCTAATATTGTTCCATATCAAACTTTTGCAACACAGGATGGCAATGTGATTTTAGCCATAGGGAATGATGAGCAGTTTGCTAAGTTTTGTACCCAAGCTAAGCTTGGAGCCTTACTAGAGGGTAATAGGTTTATAACAAACGAACAGAGAGTAATGAATAGGGATAAGTTAATTCCTATTATTGCCGCTAGATTAGCTGAAGAAGCAACACCTTTTTGGATTGAGTCTTTAGAGCAAGTCGCTGTGCCTTGTGGTGCGGTGAACACGCTTGATAAGGTTTTTGATCATCCTCAGTTAAAACACCGAAAGATGGTAAGACAGCTTCCAGATAAAAAAGGAGATATGTTTGCAAGCATTGTGTCTCCGATTAATTTATCGCTCACGCCGCTTTGCTATAAAAGCGCACCACCTGATTTAGGGCAAGACAGCGAAAAAGTTTTGCAACAAACATTAGGTTTAGAGCAAAACGAAATACAAACTTTGTTTGATACTGGTGCCGTTAGTTGATCTCAAAAATAGGACTAGCCTTTATTATGATGCGATAAAGGCGAATCTAGAATAAGCGTGATAGGGGGATTTAATTGTGTCTGACATTCACTTTCCTTGTGTAAATCAGTTATTGATAGTGAGTCGGTTTTAAATTGTAAAAACTGACGTCTAAATGATTATATTTAAATTTGAGTAATTTGTATTGAATTAATTCTTAATTTTTCTGTCTTTATATAGCGAAAGACACAGCCTCAATTTATTGAATTAGGAAAGGACATCCAATGCAAAAAAGACTGATATTTCTATGCTTAATTAAAAGTTTGTTTTTAAGCCAATTAACCTTTGCAGGTAAGCTTGAAAGTACCTCCTATACACTTGATCGTGATGACGAATCTAGCATCATTTTTTATCTGAAAAAACAACCAAGCTCTGCTGAAAACTTACTCTTACTCATTCAAGGGTCTGACTGTAATAGTGTTTATCACAATAACATTATTAATGAGGTTTTCTCTGCTAGCTTGAATGATAAAGATGTATTAACTATAGAAAAATATGGCATTGATAAAAACCTTAGTTGGAATACTAGTAGCGAGCGTAACGACTGCCCACAAGACTACATAAACAATGACTCTCCATCGCAAAGAGTGAAGGATATTAAACAGGTTTTAAAGCATGTTATGGCCTCTAAACAGTATAAGAAATTAGTTGTTTTAGGTGGAAGTGAAGGGGCCTTGGTGGCGAATATGTTATCAGCTCAATTTGAGAAAGTGACTCATACTATTGCAATTAATGGTGGCGGAAGATGGTTTCTAGATGATGTCATTTACAATATTGAGCAAACCACGACGGATGAAAACTATGAATCTCAGAAACAGGGTTTTTTAGGCTTTACACAACACCTTTTAAATACCCCTAAATTTGATCTAACTATGAGTGGCCATGGCTATCGCTGGTGGCGTGAAATGCTTGAGATAGATCAAACTGAGGCGATTAGGCAAATAGATAATCCTATATTTATTATTCAAACTGAAGATGATTTAAATGTTTCCCCAAAACTTGCCTTGCAACAAGCCCAATTTTTAATGGCAACCAAGAGCAATATCTTATATAAAGCCTATCCAAATTTAGATCATGGTTTTAAACGAGCAAGCGGCGTGTCAGAAGCCCATAGTGTTGTTGTTGATATACAAGCTTGGCTTAATTAAGTACTTGTTTGAATAAAAGCAGTTGAAAATATATTTAAGGATGAAGAAAGTGTTAGAAGATAAACCGTATTTAGAGTCTAAAAGACTCAAGCTAAGGCAATGGCAAGAAAGTGATCTAGCCGCTTTTGCCAAACTCAATGGTGACGCTAAAGTCATGGAATTCTTTCCAAACCCATTAGACAGAAAACAAAGTGATAAGCTGGCAGAACGTTTAAAGATAAATATTAGCGAAAATGGCTATGGCTTTTGGGCGCTTGAATTAATCGAGAGTAATACCTTTATCGGCTTTGTTGGATTAAATAAAGTGGAGACAGGAACAGGTATTCCTCATGCTCCTATGGTTGAAATAGGTTGGCGTTTAGCTGCAAGTCATTGGGGAAAAGGGTATGCACCAGAAGCTGCGAAGTTAGCATTAGATTACGCTTTTAGAGAGCTAAAGCTTGATGAGGTATATTCCTTTACCAGCTTATTAAATGAGCCCTCTCAAAGAGTGATGCAAAAGATTGGTATGCAAAATATGAATCAAGATTTTGATCATGGAATGTTAGAAGAAGGGCATAGACTAAGGCGTCATTGCCTTTACAGAATATCATCTGATGATTGGCTGTTATCAAAGTAATTTATGAGGCTTTTATTGATTTAGAAACAAAATTAGTAAATTAAAACATTAACTTGCCATCATTGTGCTAGCCTTAGTTGAATCGATTGCTAGGGGGATGTTGATGAAGTACCTATCTTTAGTTTTAATGCTCTTTTTTTCTTGGCCAATTTTTGCCCAAACTCATGAAACATTAGACTTAACTCAATCCTGGGTAGGTTATACCGCTCTTGGGATATTTATTTGTGCCTATGTGTTCGTCATTTTTGAGGAGCAATTAGGGTTGAGAAAGTCAAAACCGGTTTTAATTGCAGCGGGCTTAATTTGGATTCTATTGGCTTATGTGTACAAAGTAGCTGATAAATCAGAACATATTGAACATGCAATTCGCCATAATTTCTTAGAATACACAGAGCTGTTTTTCTTTTTATTAGTCGCAATGACTTATATAAATGCCATGTTAGAAAGAGGAGTATTTGCCCAACTTCGCAACTGGCTTATAAATAAAGGCTATTCTTATCGATCTTTATTTTGGGTAACTGGCATACTTTCTTTTTTTATATCCCCTGTTGCCGATAACTTAACCACGGCTTTAATTATGTGTGCTGTGGTGATGGCTGTTGGAGAAGGTCATAGCAAATTCATTGGGGTGGCATGCGTTAATATCGTCGTTGCAGCCAATGCTGGTGGGGCCTTTAGTCCATTTGGTGACATAACAACGCTTATGGTTTGGCAAAAAGGTGTGATTGCCTTTACAGGTTTTTTTGACCTCTTTATACCATCGCTTGTTAATTACCTAGTGCCTGCCTTTATTATGCAATTTGCAATTGCTAAAGGTTGCCCAATGTCTTCTGTCACCAGTGAGAGGGTGATGAAGTTTGGTGGGAGTACAACGGTATTACTATTCCTTCTCACCATATTGACGGCCATTTGTTTACATAGCTACCTTCATATACCGCCTGTATTTGGCATGATGCTTGGTCTTGGCTATTTAAAACTATACAGTTTTTACCTAATGCGTAAATCAAACCAATGGACTCAGCAAACAGAAAATCCACCGGGCTCAGAAGATGATCCATATAACTTTGATGTATTTGATAAGATTGCCCAATCAGAGTGGGACACTCTGTTCTTCTTTTACGGCATTATTCTGGCTGTCGGTGGTTTAGGGTTAATCGGCTATTTAAGTCTTACCTCAACCTTTTTATATGGGGAGTTGGGAGCAACACAGGCGAATATACTAGTGGGAATTTTGTCAGCTATTGTCGATAACATTCCTGTCATGTTTGCTGTTTTAACCATGGCGCCAGATATGTCATATAGCCAATGGCAGCTTGTGACTTTGACAGCAGGAGTTGGAGGAAGTTTATTGTCTATTGGTTCAGCAGCAGGGGTCGCTTTAATGGGGCAGGCTAGAGGTCAATATACCTTTTATACTCACTTAAAATGGATGCCTGTGATTGCTCTGGGTTATGGGGCGAGTATTTATTGCCATCTATTGATCAACACTTAAGGCCCTAAAACTTGAGACCTTAAGTGTAATAGATTGAGTTTTATTTATACTTTAAAACGCATTACAAGTTGGTTTAACGCATTAGATAATTCAGTTAGGTCTTGGCTGCTATCTGAAAGACCATTCGCCATATCAAGGCTAGCGTCGACTGAACTTTGAATTTCTGTGGCATTGCGGCTGATTTCATTGACGGCAATGAGTTGCTGTTCAGTTGCAACCGCCACTTGATGGTTCGTTTCATTCATGGACACAATTTGTTCCGCTATCTTATTAAGTGACGCGGTTGATTGTTGTACAGATTCAGCACCCTCTATCGCTTTAGAGCGGCCATTTTGAGAGGCTTTCAAAGCTTTACTTGCCTCAGATTGTAATTGATTGATCATGTCTTGAATTTCATCTGTTGATTGCGCAGTTCTTTGTGCAAGCGCACGTACCTCATCAGCAACAACCGCAAATCCACGGCCTTGCTCGCCGGCACGTGCAGATTCAATCGCTGCATTTAAAGCAAGTAAATTCGTTTGCTCTGATATGTTGCGTATTACTTCTAAAATGCTACCAATCTGATCTGTCTTTTTAGCAAGCTCTGAAACCGTCAGGTTAATTTGATCACTTTCATCTGCTAAGTTCTCTATGATGTTCTTAGCTTCTGACGCAAGTTTTAACCCTTCGTTTACTTCGGTATTAACCTGACTAGCTGCCTCCGCGGCTTGAGACGCATTATTAGACACTTCTCGTACAGTTGCTTCCATTTCAGTAATCGCTGAGACGACTTGTAAGGTACGATCGCTTTGTAACTTAGCGTCTTTACGAACTCTATCAGATGTTGCTGAGATGCCTTGTGACGCCTGATTTAACTTATCACTGTCCTGCATCACTTGTTTAACAAGGTGTTGAATCATTTGTACAAAGTTATTAAAGCCCTTACCTATATTGGCTATCTCTAAAGAGCCATCTGTATTCAATCTGTGGCTGAGATCACCATCTCCTTCACCAATTTCTTTTAAATTATCTGCAACAGCACCTAGTTGGAAAACTAATTTAGCGGCAATTAAAGATGCGGCGAGAGCACTAATGATACTTAAAGCTATGCCGAGGATAAGTAAGATTTGTCCCATACTTGTTACTGGTCCATAGATTGAATCATTAGGGATTTCGGCAATTAAGTACCAGCCCATGGAAGGTAAATAGTTACTGGCAATGACACTATGACCATTATCAAGGATATTAAGCTCATTTTTACTCAATAAGGTACTGCTGATAGCGCTATCATATAAACTGGTTAAATCTGCACTTTCTAGTAGTTGGCTGTCTTTATGGACTTTTACCTTACCGTTCTCATCAACTAAATAAACAAAACCTGTGTCACCAATTTTAAAGTTCTCTAAATAATCTGTCATATGGTCAAGCTTCATACCAAAGCCAGCTAAGCCTCGACCATTTAGGTTTTGATAGTTTGCAAATAAGATCACGCTATTCCCATCTTCGCTGGTACTCACATTCATATTTGCTTCTTTACCTGATGTGGTAAATCCAAAAAACCAATCATCTTTACCTGGCTTTAACGTTCTGAGAAAGCCATTTTGGTCCCAATAATTTCCTGTTTCTCTATCTGCCCATGAAGCCACTTCAAGACTAAACTGCTGCTTAATATCTTTAAGTAAATTGACTAGATTTTGTTCTTCATCCTTAGGAAAGCCACGTTCCACCCAATTAAGAATAAATTGATTGTTGGCTAAAGTTTCCGCTGTTGCAGTAAGCAACTCGATCTCGCTATCTATCTCACTTTTTATTTGAGCGATCTGAGCCGGTAACTCTGACTCCATAACGCGTTCTAATAAAACCGTCCGTGCTTGATAGAAGCTAAGAAATCCCATTGTCATTGTGGTGATAATTACAGCAAGGACAAAGGCTAAAATTAGTCTGAGTTTTAGGGTCATGATGTACTCCGAAGAATAGAAAGGCTGACCATAAAAATTCAAATGAATGTCAAAGCTTGATTTAAGTCATTGAAAGTTATGGCTGATGAGGGGTTAAAGGATAGCGATAATACTGAATTAAAACAATCTGACCGATCAGTCAATTATTGGCTTATAATCATAATTAAGTTACTAAATTTTTACTAAATCCTTACATATCAATGGTTTGATGGTTATTTAAGGTTTAAGTGTAAGAAAATGTAACTATCTCAATATAGCTTATAAAACAAGCAGCATTATCACGTTTTATGGTTAGGAAGTAAGCAGGTAGTGTGAGCCGAAACTTTATGTTGTTGGAAGAGGCGCATGATGAAAAAAATTAAGGTTATTAAAGAGGTGAAACTGACTTAAATTAGCGCTAATTTGCTAGAAAATTGGTTTGTTTTCTTTCAGATAGTCACTTTTAGAAATAATTTTTTTCATAAAACATACTTTTTGTCATACAAAGTGAAAGCCAAAATATGAGCTTTTTACCCTCAAAACAGCCTATTTTTTGAGCTTGTTTGATAGTGAGTCTCATTCAGTAGTAATTCAAAAAACTGTCTTTTAGAGTAATCGTCAGCTTTTTATGGTGATCCTAATAGATTAATAAGGTCTTATTTTATTTTAAAAGTAAAGCCAATATGGGTCGACAGAATAAGCAACCAAGCGAATAAATCTAAATATTTTTTACTCAAAAAGTAACTAAGAACTCAGATTTAAATATTCAAACCAGATGGATAGGTAGTATCAAATGACACTTAATAAAATAACAGCTGCGATATGTACTTTACTGGCATGTAACCTTTATGCTGAAGAAAAGCAGTCATGGATTGTGACTGATGGAAGCAATGAAAACTCAGTTAAGCAAATGATGATAATGGGCTCCGCACCAAGTATTCAGAGCATTTCAAGCAATAAAGGCGTTAACATTTATAAAATGGCGAGCTCTGATGTCGCCACTTTTTCAGAAATGTTACATGTCAATAATCATAGATGTGGTGGTTATACTAGCCATGAAAGTTTAGAAGCGGCTGAGCTAGCTCTAGCAGAAGTACAAGCGTCCCAAGCTGATACTTTAATTGCGACAAGCTATAGCATTAATAATGCAGATAACGTGACACCAATGGTAGATGCCGTAAATGCATCTAATATTGCTATGACGATAGAGCATTTATCGACTTCATATGCTAACCGCTATTACACGACTTCATCTGGTTTATCCTCTGCTCAATGGATTCATGATAATTGGGTATCTATTGCACAAGGCCGTAGTGATATCTCAGTTGAATATTTCGAGCATGCTAGTTGGGATCAACCTTCTATTATTTTGACTATTACGGGCACAGACACCCCTGACGAGGTTGTTGTTCTTGGCGCTCACATTGACTCAACAGTAGGTAACTCAACTCGTGAAGGGACATTCGCGCCAGGTGCTGATGATGACGCATCAGGCGTTGCAGTATTAACTGAAGCACTTACGGTTGTGGTAGAAAAAGATTATCACCCACAAAAAACCGTCAAATTGATGGGGTATGCCGCTGAAGAAGTGGGGTTGCTTGGTTCTGATGCAATTGCAAAAGACTATAAAGCGAATGGAGTGAATGTCATTGGTGTTATGCAGTTAGATATGACTAACTTCCATGGCTCATTTGAAGATATCACTATCTTTACTGACTATACCAACAGCGCTCAAAATGATTTCTTGGTTGATTTAATTAGCACCTATCAAAATATCAATGTGGGTTATTCAAGTTGTGGCTATGGTTGTTCTGACCACGCGTCTTGGTACCAACAAGGTTTTGCTGCTTCAATGCCGTTTGAAAGTAGCATGAGTGATATCAATCCAAATATCCACACAACGAATGATACCTTAGCTAACAGCGATGCTAACGCAACGACTTCTGTACCTTTTGCCAAATTAGCCTTGTCTTACATGGGAGAACTTGCAAAAGGTAGCTTGGGGGATAATCCAACACCTGAAAATCCAAAGGTTGAAGTACTTAACTTCTCTGGTTCTGTGAGCCGAAATGAAGAAGTTCAGCTAGGTTCTGTTCCTGCTAAAGCGGGTACAGATGTCATTGTTGAAATGACAGGGACAAATGATGCTGACCTTTATGTAGCACTGGGTAGTGAAGCTTCGACTAGCAATTGGGAGTGTCGCCCATATGCAAGCGGTAGTACTGAAAGTTGTACTGTGACTGTACCTGCAAATGGTAATGAGCCTTATATCATGGTGAGAGGTTATAGCAGTCGTTCCTCTAGCTATAATATCAGCGCAACATATACACCAAAATAGCTTAACCTATTCGCATTGAGATCTAGCTTTTTATCGCAAAAAAGCCCTTACATGTGAAATCAAACCTGAAGAGCACCTTATTTTGTAAGGTGCTCTTTTTGTTTAAAGTTAAGGAGACTTAGCAAAATTTGATGGTTAGTTTGGCAGAGAAATGAATCAACTTATGTTTTGCTGAAGCAGGAGAATTGAATTAGCTTGACCGAAGTTAAAATTGCATGGAGACTTTCTGCAACAATATTGCAGAATAAGGGCTTGTTTGGTGCATAAAGAAACCATAAATTGGGATGATGTTAAATTTTTTTTAGCTTTAAGTCGTTCTGGTAGTGCGAGGGCGGTGGCAGAAGAATTTGGGATGAGCCATTCAACGATTTCTCGTCGTATTGATCAGTTAGAAAAAAGTCTAGGTAGTAAGCTTTTTAATCGTAATGTTTCTGGCTATCAGATGACAGAAGATGGTTTAGCCTTATCTCACTACGCCAAAGAAGCGGAAGAGGCGATGAGAGGTGCAGAACAAGTTCTAATGGGCAAAGATGCCAAATTGGTTGGAAATCTGCATTTAACCACGCCTGATGTAATTGCCAATAAACTCCTTATGCCTGAGCTTGTAACCTTTAGTCGAGAGTTTCCCCAAATTAACTTAAACATCACAGTTTCTAGCAATCGTTTTGACCTATCTCGTTATGAGGCCGATATTGCTATCCGTTTTATTGAAAGAGGTGCTGTACCTCCAGAAAACTTAATTGGACGTAAGTTATCAGATGTAGCAACCTGTTTATATGCAACGCCTGCTTATTTAGCAGAACATACTTTGCAAGGTGAAGCTATTACTGCGCGTTGGCTAGGTTGGACCTCTGAAAAGCAGCCTGATTGGGTATTAAAATCACCTTATCCTGATGTTCCTTGTATTCATACATTTAACCAAGGGTTACTTCATCTTGAAGCCGTTAAAGCAGGGATGGGAATGGGGATGTTTCCATGTTTTTTAGCTGATAAATGTGATGAATTAATACGTATTCCTAGTGCTAAACCGCAACTTAATTATGAAATTTGGCTATTGTCTCATCCGGATTACCGTGAGGTTGCTAGATTAAGGCGTTTTAAGCAGTTTATCTTGGAAGTTTTTGCTAGCAAACAAAATACCTTAGTTAATTATAGCTAATAAACAACTACCTTGGCTTGTTATTTGCCTAATCCTATAACGTGACGTTTTTAGGAGAAGCATAATGACAATTTATAGTGTGCTATCAGAGACTAAATATAAGCAAATGATATCAAGCTCATTTGTATTTGGCCTAGTGAGTGTAACTATCTCGACACCTGTTTTTGCTAGTGATTTTTTAGATGACTGGCAAGATCAACTTAACGTGCGAACTTATACTGATGCTAGAACAGACGATAATGCAAACGAAGATGCGAGTTTATGGAATATAGATTTAGGTGCAGATAAATATAGAAAAGAGCTCTACGAGCGACCTACTTCAACTATGAATAGCGAATTAGGCGGTCTGCCAGCCGCTGAAACTTATTATGAGTTTTTAGATATTTCAACGGCAAGTGTGGCCCTTGATAAAGAAAATGAGCATGCTTATTTCTCTATCGACTTGGTGGGTGATTCTTCTATTAATTCAGGCGTTTCTACGCTAGAAGGTTTCAATGAAACTTACAGAGTAAGGGTTTCGTCTCGGGATAACTTTGCTGCTTCTAATAATGATTCTGTAACGGGTTATATGTTTGCAGTAAGTGGTGCTGGAGATAACCTAACTGATTCATTTTTAAGTGAAAATGCTTTTGATAATACCCAAGCTTGGTATGACGATCCACTTGATGGAGGGGTGACAGGCACAGGACTTACCGTCACGGACGAAGGTACTTTTGGTTATGCAGAACTTACCTCAGAAGGTAGCACATCAGACATCAGCGCTCGACTAGTTGATAACTCTATTCAGCTAGCAATTGATTATGGCAGTTTGGATATCGATAAAAGTGTTTTTAGAAACATTTTATTTGAGGCTAATAGTGGTGATACAGACCCTTTAAATGCCTTTTTAAATGATGAGTATAGTGAGACAGAAGCAGGATCTCCTTATGAGTTAACGAATATCCCAGATAGTATTTATGAGATTGATACACTTAAAGGCACACGAGGAGGTGGAGGGTTAAAAGGTGCTCCAGCAAGTGTGATTGGCTCTGGTTCTACTGCCATTATGGTTTTCATCAGTCTATTTATTTCAGCTCGACTTAGGTTAAAAAAACTGCGTATTAAGTGTAAATCTCGTTTTTCAATATGACTCTTAAAATGTCATTAATTTAATAGAGGTCTCAATTTGAGAAATAACGAGAAGTGAAATGGGTAAAGAATGATAGAAAATTGTTTAAATGAAACTAGGTTGGATAAATTCAGTGCTATTACATATATTGATGACAGGTTTGTCTCTTTAGCAGCATAAATTAGATAAAACTGATTCATGGTAACTGCACATTATTGATATATGCTTCGAAAATAATTAATCAAAATAAGGTTTTTGGTTATAAAAAATCTTATTTTTTAGCCACTGATAAATTCATAATTCTGGGGAGCCCAATTATGCCGACCACTGGAACAAGCATGACATTAACACCCTTGTATGGCGCTTTGTTAGAAGTGTTTTCAAGTAGCAAGCTGGTGTGTGATGAGCGAACGCCAAGAGAAAAAGTGCAGGAGGAGTTACTACCATTAGCATGTGATTTTGGTGGTAAAGTTAACGACTTGTACGATGGCATCAGCAACCTTGCAACCGGAAAAGATGGTTATATAACACAAGGTGTTGACTTAGTTACTGCAATTATTTCCAAAATCAAAGAAAAAATCGTTGCTTATATAGATGTTCTAAAAATCGGTGAAGCATGTGGCGCTTTTCTCGATAGAGTATGTAAAGAAATCTTCAACTTGATTCCCGAAGCTGTTAAAAAAGTAATAGGCGAAATTGCACCAGGGATAGGGGATCTTAAATCAGCAACTACAGAAGTAATAAAAGCTCTAGATAAAGTTTTTATTAGAATTAAAACTGAACGTTTATCTGATCTAGCTAAATACCCAGTTGCCAGTGACGTTATTGAAAGAATTCGTTCAGAAATTGCAAGCGTAGCCATTGAATCTGGTGGTAGAGCATTATTTAGTACTGTAAAAGGTGCTGCTGCTATTGCTACTGCAGGTGGCTCTGCTGCTATTTCAGCTGTAGTTACAGCGGTCGTTGAGTTGTTTTTATTTTTTAAAGGCATTATCGACAAAGAGAAAATGCGTGAGAAATTCAGATTATACGTACTTGACTGCAATAAAATGAAAAATAAAAAACTCACAGACAAAGAGTTTAGATTGTGGTTTAGAAAGGCAATTACTGATATGCCAGTTCTTGCTTCTTATGTTGTTTGTATGCCGTCTTTCGGTTCGCCCTATAATTTTATTAATTTAATTGAAGCGAAAAAAGCTAAACCCACAAGAGCCATGAAAATGGGGTATTCGATTAAAAAAGCGAAAGCTTGGGTAAGACGCAAGAAGGTCGGTAATTTTAATGAGTACTGCCAGAAATCAACTTACAGTGCTTATCGTGATTTACAATCAGAAGCTAAGGCATTTATCGCTGAAGGCATTCAGATTACCAGCAAAAAACCTGGGGCAATGCAGGCTTTAAATGCGGCGAGAGGGGAAACCAACTTTATCCCAGGCACAGACCAAGAAGCATTTGAAGCAGCGGTTAAAAAAATTAATCGTGAGAACTTGAAAAATGGCACGACTATTAAGAACTTTATGGGAAATCAGATTAAAGGTATTCCTGGTAAGTTAGCAGGTGCTGTAGCTGAAGGTGTTGGGGACTTACTTGTCCCTGAATAGCATAGAATAGCGTCTCTAATGAAATGTTCACAAAAGCCTTCTATAACAATTTAAATGTTATAGGAGGCTTTTTCTGTGAAATCTTTTATTCGTGCAAGTGACTGTTAGGGGCTCGTGATAAGAAAAATTGAAATACCTATCTGTTCGCACCTTACTTAAGTTCATGTTATCTTTATGATTATTGCTAGCCTGTACGTTATTCAATATTTAAGGGAGGGGATATTTTGCATTACCGTCTTTTCATTGTTCTTGCCGCTACGCTTGTTATGACATCTCTTGTTCAGGCTAAAACATTACGCCTTGTCACTTTAGAATACCCTCCTTATGAATATACCCAAGATGGCAAGTTAAAAGGTCTAGCTGTTGATGTTATTAGGCGAACGTTTAAAGAAATGAATCAGCCAATAACGATTGAAGTACTACCTTGGGCAAGAGCTATGCGCTATATCAAAGAAGGAAGTCGCGATGCTGTTTTTACCGCCTTTAAGAATCCTGAGCGTGAGCGATTTGCCGACTTTTCAAACCAAGTTCTGATGCAGCAAGCTGTGTCTTTATTTGTTCGTAAAGACTCAAAAATATCATTTGACGGCGACCTAAGAGAACTAGAGAGCTTTAGTTTAGGGGTGGTGCGTAAGATTAGTTATGGATTAAAGCTGGATAATGCTATCAAGGCCAATACTTTTAAACGAGTTGAAGAGGCAAATGAAGGAACACAAAATTTTGGGCTCTTGCTAAAGAGACGAGTTGATATGGTCGCAAGTACAAAATATGGTGGTTATCATATCTTAAAAAAACTCGATAGGGAGAATGACGTAAAAGAGTTGCCTATAAGTGTTCAGAATTTACCTAGTTATATCGCTTTTTCTAAGGAGCGCAAATTAACACAAATAAGAGATAAATTTGATAAAACCTTGGCGCGCCTAAAGCAAAATGGAGAGTATCAACAAATTATTGATGATTACTTTGAGCGAGAGTTTTATCGATAGTTTTCTTATTTATTTTTAACACTAGGCGAGAACGCCTTGTATTGTAATATGTCTTTGAATAGATAAAATGTGACCGCATTAAAGTGGATGGGTTGTCATTCTTATCAAAGTGAGGTCGACTCAACTCTTTTCGACTTTTCCCCATATGTGATGTGACAATGATGTGTCAGTCTAACTTAAGCGAGTAGTTATGATTAATAGAGAAAATACAGGCCTAATTATTGTCGATATTCAAGGTAATCTTGCAGAGCAAATGCATGATAAAGAAACCCTTTTTAAACAAACCGCAGTTCTTATTCAGGGAGCTAAGCTACTTAATCTACCTATTATTTGGGTTGAACAAATACCTGAAAAACTTGGTACTACCCATCCTAACATTGCAAAGCATTTAACTGGCACTGCTTACGCTAAATCAAGTTTTAGCGCATTAGGCTCTGATGAAATTAAGCATGCAATTTTAGCTAATGATAAAACTGATTGGATAGTAGCAGGGATTGAATGTCACATTTGTGTTTATCAAACGGTTCGTGATTTACTTGCTATGGACTTAAAAGTGCATCTAGCGACAGACGCAGTAAGCTCAAGAACGTTAGAAAATAAACAGCTTGGCATTAATGCAATGCAAACTGCAGGCGCAAAATTGACTGGATCTGAAATGGCATTATTTGAACTACAGCAAAAAGCTGAAGGTGCTGTCTTTAAAGAGTTAATCAAGCTAGTTAAATAGCTTAAGTTCAGTTCTCCCTATCTTCTCCCTGTGGCGAGAGAGTGTATTTAGCAGTCTCTCAATCTCTTATATCTAGCTTATCAAGCCTTAACTGCCTCAAAAGGTTTACTTGTTAGACGTTAATTTTCATGATTTTGAAAACTAGATGAAAAACATCAAGGTAAATTTTCTGTATTTCCTTTATTCAAACTGGTTAATAGTTCACTTATTTAATAGAGTTAATAGGTACTTTGTTCACTTAGGTTGGTTAGCAAGTACCATGACTTAATTCGTCATAAAAGCACGTTAAACTAATGTTGTTTTTGAATTATGAAAGGTAAGCAAGATGCATAGAAAGGGAATATTGCTGTTTCTCATGTTTGCTCTGTCAACAGAAGCTTTGTTGGCAGATACGCTTAAAATTATTGGTATCCCTGGAGCACCTTATCGTTTTTATGATGAGGACAATAAGCTAACGGGCTTTGATATCGAAATCCTTGATGAAATAATGAAAGAATTGAAACTTGAGTATCAAGTAGAACTCATTAGTTCTTCAACAAGGTTAACTCAGATGTGGCAGGACTCTGATGTTGATATGGTATTTACCCTCTCCAAAAAGCCCCAACGTTTTAGTTTATTAACTTATGCTGAAGAGCCTCATATCAATTTGAACTGGAACTTTTTTATCCGTAAAGAGAGTATCGGAAAGATACATTACAACTCATACACTGATTTAGCGGGTCTAAGAGTGGGAGCAACAAGTGGTTTTGCTTATACACCAGGATTTTGGCAGGCCGCTGAAGACGGCGTGTTTACCTTGGATACCGTGGTGAATAATAACCTTAATCTTAAAAAACTTATACATGGCCGCTTTGATACGTATGCTAGTAATACAGTAGAGACTTTATATAAGGCAAAGTTAGAGGGTTATGCTGATGATATTGTTTACCTTGAAAAGCCATTAAAGCAAAAGCCTTATTATAATACGTTTGTGAAAGCATCAGACTATAAAAATTTAGAAGGCGTAATACGAGGCTATAATCGGGAGTTGAAAACGATGAAAAAGGATGGGCGTTATCAAGCCATTTACCGGTCTTACTTTGGTCAAACCAGAGGCTTACAGTGATAAATAGTTCATATAAAAAACTCCTATACTTTGGACTTTTATTTAGCGCTTCTTTGCCTGCACAAATATGGTTTCAAATCGGTCTTGGTAACACTGAGCTTAGTTGTCCTGATCAAATCCATATTCAAGGCAATACTTATCAGATAAAAAATGAATGTTATGGAGAGGAAACTAACGACTTTCTATTAGAGGAGGGGTTGATTACATTCTCAAAAAACAGTGTTGAGTTTAGAAAGCGGAATACAGCACAGCGCTCATTTTTACAAGAGAAGTCTAAAACTATGACGTTTCGCTTTAAAACATTATCAAGTGGTGAAGTTCAATTAGAGCAAGTGCAAAGAGTTTTTTCCTTTATTTCTGTTGATCTTTGACTTTATAGAGAAGGTATTGCCTTAAATAATACAGGTTTATGGATGCAGAAAAAAATTTCTAACATCTCTACATCCATAGGTAAATAAGTCGCTAAGCATTTTCAGCTTCAGCACTAATCTGCTCTAGTGCTTGTTTAAAGGTTGCAGCCGCTTGACCGCCGCTAATGGCATATTTGTCATTAATGATAAAAGTAGGAACAGAAGAAACGCCTAATTCTCTATATCTTTGTTGCTCACTTCTAACATTCTCAGAGAAGTCGTTATTAGCAATAATTTGCTTGGCTTCGTTTAGAGGTAAACCTACAGACTCGACAATACGAAGTAATTCAGCTTCATCATTGAGATAAACTTTGTCACTAAAATGCGCTTTAAAGAGTGATAATTTAAGCTCTGTTTGCTTATTAAACCCTTTTGCCCAAGTTAAGAGTCTGTGGCAGTCGAAGCTATTAATCATTATGCTGTTTTCATCAAAGTTAAAATCAAAACCAGCGTCTTTACCCAGTTTAGTAAGGTGTGCTCTATTTTCTTCACTTTGTTCCTTAGCTTGACCGTACTTTTGCATCAGGTGCTCTGATAGGTTTTGACCTTCAATTGGCATATCAGGATTAAGTTCAAAAGCTTGCCAGCTAATGTCAGCGCTTAAGTTTGGTGATAATTCTGAAAGTGCTTTCTCTAAGTTTTTATAACCCACAACACACCATGGGCACATCACATCTGACACGATTTCAATTTTCAATTGAGTCATTCTTCTTGCTCCAAATTTTTTTATAGTCATTTAATAGACGTTATTCTAACGCCAGTAAATACCTGAGAATTAGGTTTAAATATGAATTCTTGTATTACAAAGTGCATTTATATAGGCTTCTTGCTTATTTAACGGAGCAAATTATGGCAACCCCAGCAAGACGAGATATCCAAATTGGCGCACAAGTAAATATCGTTCAAAAGCAAGATCAGGGAAGTGGACAACTAACGCAAGGAAAGGTGCAAAACTTACTTACCAAATCTCCTAGTCACCCTCATGGTATCAAGGTGCGTTTGGAGACTGGTGAAGTAGGCAGAGTTCAATCACTCGTTTAAGGAATCAAGCTGGCAAGGTAGCCTTGTCTAGCTTTAAAGAAGGTTTCTAATCTTTCTGGATAATCAATAGCTACAGCGGTTTGCACGGACGTTCTTTGTGATAAGGCATGTCGCCATGCATTTATTTTTGGAAGCGCTTCAAAAAAGCTGCAATCAACATACTTCTCTAAGGTATTGAAGTACCTAAAGATAGGGCTGTAAACCGCATCTATTACCTGAAATTTCTCACCTGAAAAGAATTGGCCTTGGCTTAATTGCTTTTCAATCTGGGACAACTTGGTTTGAATACTCCGTAAGCTTTGCTCAAGCCCTGCCTTGTTTGTAGCGTTATACACACCAACAATATCGCCTAAAATACCTGAACCAAACTCTATCCAAGATCTGTGATGTGCTTTTTCATAAGCATTGTCTGGGTGCATGCTGGATATGTTAATTTCATCTAGATATTCACAAATCACCTGAGATTCGAAAAGACTTTCTTTACCTTCAATCATTAGTACTGGCACCTTACCTAAAGGTGATGCTTTGGTAAACCAGTCAGGTTTGTTGGCAAGATCGATATCCAATCTTTGGTAAGAGGTACCTTGCTCTTTTAATAAAATGACTGAGCGTTGTACGAAAGGGCATAAGACATGGCTTATCAAGGTGATTTCAGTATCACCTACGTCTGAGCTTTGCATGGTCGCTTCGGTTGCATGTTGAGTCATATTCTTCTCTCTAAGTAATGAGTTTTATTCTTGGGTATTATTCTTGAGTGATATTATGTTTAATGCACCATTGCATGAAAACTAGCAAAATATGCAAAACCAATTTGCGTATTTGCACAGAGACTTTGAGTAGCGAAAACGAATACTCTTAAATGGGCTAACTCTAGGCAGATTTAAGGCATGTGTCTTAGCTTAAAGATGCTAGTAAGTCTTTTACTCAAGTCAAAAAAAAGATGGAGCAGTATTAATGGATTGGAATGCATTTAAGGTATTTTTAGCGATTGCCAATACTGGATCTTTATCCGCAGCAGCAAGACGCTTATCTGTGAATCACTCGACTGTGTTTAGACGCTTAAATGCATTAGAGAAAGAAATGGGCGGCCGTTTGTTTGATCGCTTTCAACAAAGCTACCAATTAACGGATTTAGGGCAAGAAGTCCTTGTATTAGCGAAAACAATTGAAAGCGCATTTGATGATATAGAGCGCCATATAGCGGGTAAGGACTTTCAACCTAAAGGGAAGGTAAGTATTACCGCACCAAATAATATTGCGTATCATTATTTACCCGGTTACTTAGCGAGTTTTAAGCAGGCTTACCCTGATATTGAAGTCGAGGTATTAGTTGGGAACCATGACTTTGACTTGAATAGGCGAGAAGCCGATGTTGCGATTAGAGCCAATGCGTACCCGCCAGAAAATCTAGTTGGTAAGGTGGTTGCGAATATTCCCTGGAGTGTTTTTTGTGGCGTTAACTATCTTGATAGTAAAGGGGGAAATAAAGTTTCTCCTAGAACAATGCAAGAAATGAAAAATCATTCGGTTATAGGTGCGAGTGAGTTTTTAAAAAAAGTAGCGCCATTTCCATTGTTGGATAAAAGCTTTGCAGAGCAAATTTTTGTGCGTGCAAATGACTTAAATAGCATGTCTTATTTGGCAGAAGCAGGGCATGGATTAGCGATTTTACCTAATGATCAGGAGCGACAGGGTCTAATTAAGTTGTTTGAGCTTCAACCTCAAGTTTCAAGCAAACTTTGGTTATTAACGCATCCAGACTTAAGGAATCAGACGCGGATAAAATTACTAATTAAGCATTTAACCGATTGTTTTGAAAAAGAAAAACGCTTAATTTAACCTTGATTACTCATTTATTAAAAGTGAAGGGGAAAGTTTGAGGTCTGTTATTAAGGTCACTCTTGTTGCTGTAGTGGCATTAAACTTAGTTGCATGTGCTTTTGTACCTAAAGTTGAGCATAGCCAAACTTATGCAAAGAACTGCGAGATGTATACAAAAGAGTTGACCTTAGATGCTATTTCTTTAGGTGGATTGGATTGTGGTGGAAATACGAGTTGTGTTGCCGTTATAGGCCTCATCCCTGTTACGACATTTTTAGTTTCTGGCAGTATCGTATTGGTAGGCAATACAGTTCATTGGCTTGAATACCAAGGCAGTTGTGATGAAGGATTAGTACAGTCGGGGATAAATAAATTTATTCCAGAAGATGAAATTAAAACAGATGCTCAAACTCAAGCCGAAGAAAAACCTTTGATACTGTTAGATGACACTTCTTTCGACCCACCTTTAGTAGATGAAGCAAAAGGTACTGCAGACACATCTTCAGAATTAACAGAAGCCGAAGAAGAAGTAGAAATAGAAGTAGAAGTAGAAGAACAAGAGAGCCAACCATAAGTTTTATTTATGATTGCCAGCTTTGGTTCAACATGTTAATTTAGCCGCGAAATTGCTTCGTATAATCCCAATGATATGGTTTGGGAGTTTCTACCAAGAGCCTTAAATTCTTGATTATGAAGTCTGTAACTTTATGGCCAATACCTTGCTTATTACTCAAGGGCTTGTGCGTTTGTATTAAAGATAGAGACTCATATGAATTATTTAGACCTGCCAAAAATTGATCTTCACTGTCATCTAGACGGAAGCGTTCGTCCCAGCACTATAATTGATCTTGCTAGCAAGCAAGGCATTAGCTTACCTAGCCAAGATATCGAGCAAATCAATCAGCTCATGATAGCGCCAGAAACTTGCCCTAATTTGCCTGAATATCTTAAACGTTTTGAGTTGCCACTTTCTGTTATGCAAACAAGTGATGCGTTAGAGCGTATCTCGTATGAGCTATTTGAAGATGCTGCGAAAGAAAATGTTACTTATATGGAAGTGCGATTTGGCCCTCAGCTACACCAAGAAGCGGGTTTGAGCTTTGATGACATAATGGGCAGTGTTGTTGCTGGTATGAAGCGTGCTGAGTCAGATTACAATATCAAAGGTAATTATATTCTATCCATACTCAGAACCTTCCCTAAAGATAATATCAAAGCGGTTTTAGATGCAGGGGCAACTTATTTAAATAATGGCATAGAGGCCTTTGATTTAGCCGGTGCTGAACTAGAAGGTTTTTGTCATGAATTTGTTGAGCATGCCGATTATGCTAAATCGCTTGGTTATCATATTACAATTCATGCGGGTGAGCAGGGTGTTGGCCAAAACGTTGAAGATGCCATACATTTATTAGGCGCAGAACGTATTGGCCATGGCATAGATATAAAAGATCATGAAGTTGCTTATAAAAGTGTTAAACAGGGTGATATTGCCTTAGAAACTTGCCCTAGTAGTAATATTCAAACTAAAGCCGTAAAGAGTCTAGAAGATCATCCGGTTCGCGATTTCTATCTAGATAAGCTTGCGGTGACTATCAATACGGATAATCGTACAGTGTCTAATACCACAATGACCAAAGAGGTGCAGAAGGTAATGGAGGCATTTAATTTAACTGCAAAAGATTACCAGAGTATTTATCAGATAAGTGTCAATAAAAGCTTTACAAGCAATGAGATAAAGCGCCATTTATTAGCTCACTTATTGCCTTAGTCAACTTTCATATTCTTTAAATGCTACTTGAAAAGGGCGCATTCAAAACAAGAGTAGAATCAGATACAGCCTGGACACCTTGTCCAAGCTGTATTTATCCGATGATTTATTAACCTCTATTGAATTTCAAAAGTACGGCTTTTGCCTGAATAGCTGTTAATTGAGCCTGTCCAACCGCTTTTCCAGTGGCCTTCATGGCGAATACGGTATTTACCTTTTTCCATATTACTCGCTATATTCCAGTCTAATTGAGCATAAGAGCAAGCAAGACAATCAGCATCTGTATCTCTTATCCAAACGAATAGGGTATCTTTGTCATTCTCGGTAAGTACTGTTTCCCAGCTACCATTGACTTCTTTTTGAACTTTGAAAAAAGCATCCATCGTTTTGAAGTTATTTTGTGGGTGTCCCGATCTAAATTTTACAGTGACGGTATCACCTTGTTTATAACTTGAGTTAGCGTCTTTTTCCGTTTCCCCAAAGGACTCCCACAGTCGTTTATCGTCATATACGACTCCAAGCGCATAAATGACTTGTTCGTTTTCTCGATTCACGGGTGTTGGGCCAGCAGTCACTGGGCTATCGTTAACCATAGCTGTGGCTAAACCAGAATAAATCTGTCGGTAGGCAGCTAAGGTGTCGGGGCCATAAATGGTGTGACCACCTTCATAGTATTGTTTATCAAATTCTTCATTTGTGGTGATATAGCCAGTATAAGCATTTGCCAAACCTGCCATAACAACATGTTCAACACCTTTCGCGGCAAGTATTTCTTCAAGGTCTGCTCTTAGTCTGCGGGCAGACATGGTTGTCATTTCACCTGGAATGCCAACTAAAGCCAGCTTACCCAATTGAAATATCTGGAAAGGGAGTGTGTCGGAATATAAATGGAAGGACTCATTTAAGTCTGCATTCACAAAAGTTGGTTTAGGGTACTGGCATTCATGATTTACATCACGCCCAGCACTTATATTTGAAAAAGCATCCAATAAGCCTAATAAAGGATAACCAGCCATGATATTACCAAACAAGGTGTCATTTTCGTTCCAATAGCTACCTTCGTTATCTTGTGTCATACCTTCTAACACACCATCCATATTGGTTGGGCCATCCCAAGCTGCACCTGCGACAAATGACCAGCCAACAGTTCCTTCACATACTGTTTTATCGCCTTCACCTGTATATTGTGATGACACTTGATAACCCGGCATTTTTACATATTGAAAGCGGTAATCTAGGGTGCCAGAAAGAGAGTCAGTCGTATTTTCATAAAGACTTAAAGCCTTATCGAATTGCTTAGTCGCGGATAATAAGACGTTTTCTTTAGTGGTTTGCATACAACCATCTTGTGCCCCACAGACATTAGGAGACACATCGCCTTCTTCACTATTCGCAAATGCCGCAACAAGGCCAGTATGAAAAGGAGGTTGGGAGCCCTTCAGGCTCTCAAATAACTGGCTTGCCATACCTTTGTTATCGCCACTGATATAACGGTATGTTTGAGGAGCTGATACATTATGGACAGCAAACCAATCTATCATGCCTATTTCTGTGCCGTCATCCTGTACTAGCTTGAGGACAGTCATGGTGTCATTTACATTAGAGTCATAATTTTTTGCATCTGGGTTAGCATCATAAATGCTAGGGTTACGGTTAATGCTAGCATCTGTCAGCTTGCCTTGCGCAAACTCGATATTACCTTGTGTTCTAGTATTAAAGGCTTTGACTATGGACTGATAAATTCCCTCAACAGTCGCTGCGTAATTGTCTTCGTCGTATCCTAAGGCGCTCAGGTTAAGCATGATGTTATGATCATAGCCCCCAGGCCCTACATGGGTATGAGTGGCTGTCAGCATGATATTTTGCTCGTTTAGATAGGGCGAGAGACTATCGTCAGCCGCAATTTTTGCCATGACCCCTTGATGAATACTTTGAGTAATGCTTTGTAGATCGGCACTTACAAAGATAACAAAATCATCACCTGAAGCATTACCAATCGTAAATGCACGTGACCAAAGTCGAGTAAAAATTCCTTGAGTGGTTTGCCCCGTATCACCATAACCTACCATGCCACGATCAGCTGCTGGCCCCGTAATGTCATATATACCACTTCCTACCACCCAGTCACCTGCGTAGGCGAGGTTCGGTATAAGTCCGGTAGTTAGCAGTAAACTGCTCATTGCGATAGGTTTAATGAGGGAAGGTATTCGATTCATAAAATTTCCAAAGGCATTCGCCATTTATTGTTATTAGAATTTGGAGAGAGCGTGATAGCAATTCCAGTGTTGACGCCATTTTCTCGATATTATTTTTAGCTAAAAATTAACCGATCAAATAAATGCTGGCTTTTGGAAAATACGGGACATGAATAGGCTTAGGTATTACCTGTTATTACGATTTTGTAATGTTATCTTTTTTAAGTTATGCGTTTTACTGATGTTGTGAGGGCTCTTAATTGAGGCTTTAGTGATAAAGGAAAATGACAAAAAATTAGTAAATTGACATGTTACTGGCAACTAAATGGCTTTTTAATACTCTTAACTGACAGAATAGCTAATATTTATTAGCTAAAATTATTAGTTTATATAAGATCAATAGTCTATGGATAACTAAGGTCGATTATGTTTAATTCAATTTCTATTTCACGCTCATTGCAAATTACCTTTTTGGTTTTATTTTTGTCTATTGTTGCCTTAGGTGCTTATACCTCAGGAGCAATTAATCAGGTGAAAAATCAATTTACCAATGTCGTTGAAAGAAACATTACCTTGCTTTCAACGGTTTCTGATTTGCGTTATTACACAGTAACTTACAGACGCTTTGCACTGGATTATGGCTTGACTGAAGAGAAGGCCGAGCATATGAAAATCCTGCAAACTATCGCTGAAAATGAAACTGCAGTTGATAATGCTCTAAAGGATATGATGGGGTTAGCTAAGGACCCTTATGTGCATGAATATGTAGAAGAATATAGAGAGTTATTAACCAATTATAAAAAGCAGCAAGAAAACTATATCCGTCTAATGGATGACGGAATGGTTATGGAAGCGAGAGAGTCCATGTTAGGGCCTATGCTTGCACCATTTAATGAAATAGTAGATTTATTAAGTGATATGCAGCTTTATATTGCTGACGATGCCTTTGAGATTCAGCAACAAGAAACGCAGAACTTAGATGATGCCACTAATGTGATTTTAATTATTTCTGGCGTGGTGCTTATTTTGGTCTTGGTGCTAGCGAGAAGCATCATCCGTAAAGTGACTCAACCATTGAATGTGTTAAACAAGCAAATGGAACAAGTCGAAAAAGGGGATTTAAGCCAGCAACTTGATCTTTCTATCTTTAAAGCGGATGAATTAGGGCACGCGGCTCAAGCCTTTGTTGCCATGCAAAATGGCTTGATCAATTTGGTTGAAAGTCTTTGTATTAGTGTTGATCAATCTAAGCAAACGTCTATCGAACTAACAGGCCAAGTACAGACAACATTATCTGGTGTAAAACAGCAGGATAATGAAATCTCTACTGTAGTCGTTTCCGTAGAACAGATTCGTAATAGTGTGGTTGAAGTGGAGGATAACATCTCTCATGCTGCTAATAGGGCAAAAGAGTCCTATGAAGTTGCTACTCATAGCCAGAGCATAGTGTTAGAAAGTGTTGAAGAGTCCAATAGTATGGCCACTTCGATTGCTAAAGCTGCCGATGTTATTGAGGCCTTGAGGCTTGATACAGAAAACATCACGAAAATTTCAGAAGTGATTATGTCTATTGCAGACCAAACAAACCTATTAGCTTTAAATGCTGCAATCGAAGCCGCTAGAGCGGGTGAAGCAGGGCGTGGTTTTGCGGTAGTCGCTGATGAAGTAAGACAATTAGCGCAAAAGACCCAGTCTTCAATTGATGAAATCAACACAACGATTTCTTCCTTACAGGGCCGTTCTTTGGAGGCGGTAAATACCATGACCCTCAGCCGTGATCAAGTGAGTCGCGGAGTTGATAAGATTAATACGGTTGCAACCTCCATTAATGACATTATGCAAGCATGTGCCGAAATTTCTGATATGAACGGTACAATATTAGGGGCAACTCAGCAGCAAAACTTAGCCATAGAAAACTTGTTTAACTCGTTCACAGGGATAAAAGGCGCGTCTAAAGAAATTTCTGATAACGCGCATGCGATGGATCATAGCTCCCACAACTTGGATAAAAACAATAACCAACTTGGCGATGTGATGGCTTTCTTTAAACGACCTGTTAAGGTGAATGAAGAAGAGTCAGATTAGGTTTATTGAGTAGAACTTTCTTAAGCTCGGTAACCCTTGGTTATCTAGCTTTTTTGTTAGTAATAAGCGATAGCAGGAGGCAAGATGAAATACTTAATTTTAACGGATATTTTTGGATTAACGCCTTGGACAGATTCACTAAAAACCAAACTTGAAGAGCTAGGGCATCAAGTTCAAGTGTTAGACCCATACCAAGGTGAGTACCTCAATCTTGCAGATGAAACCGCTGCTTATGCTGCATTTTGTGAAACCTCAAGCCATGATGGCTATTATCAAAGCGCTTTAACCCTAGCCAAAACACATTTACCTGATACTTTAATTGGCTTTAGTGCCGGTGCAAGTGCCGCTTGGCGTATTGCCAGCAACAAGGGATTAAACCTTAAGAGCATCCATTGCTTTTACCCGTCACAAATTCGTTATTACCATGATCTAAGCCCTAAATACCCTTGTCAGCTTATCCTGCCTAACTATGAAGGAAGCTTTGATGTGGCCGCAATGGGAGAGTATTTACAGGGTAGAACCAATCTTGAGATAGAGATGAGTCAGTACGGACATGGCTTTATGAATCCATTATCAGCTCATTATAATGAAAAGGCGGAGGAGATAGCTTTGAGACAGTTATTTTCCATAGTTTAACTGCAATAAGAACTTACTCTTCATTCTTAGACGCCTAATTATCAGTTGCGGTCTTATATTCCATTTTTAAGCCGAGTTTGATAGCAAACTCGACTTATTCACTTCCAAATATTGAATTTAAATTCCATACCATTTGCACCTTCCAGCATCAAAAATGACAGATCTTGTGAATTTTTAAGAGATTATGGCGAAAATCAAAAAATTACATTAAACTTGTTTTTTGTTACATATAGTTACTTAAGTTGATGAAAGTTCAAAATGTGAGGGTGTATGAATATTCGAATGACACTTATCAGGAAGATAATTTATATAACAACGACTTGTGTAAAATTCCTGCTGTTGATTTTGAGTATGTCATTTGGGTCTGTTTATGCTAATCAGCTCACATTTGATCCGAGTGAAAAGGTTCATGGTTTATGGCAAGTATCAGGTACAAAATATTGTGTTTATGATTGTGGCATCTCTCAATCTGACTATGACCCCGGTATTGGTCGCATTTTAAGCTTTAACTCAAGTTATGCAGACAACGGCGAAGATAACTGTACAGATGTAAGCTATTTGGTTCGCTATATAGACAGAGACGCTTGGAAAATTGAAGACATAACCAGTGGCGAAATCATCAAACTCGCTGAAAAACATATTCCAACTGTGACCCTGCATTGCGGAGTGCGAAATGAAAGATGGGATAAGTTTGGGACTTGGATTACTTTTTTAGATAATAATACTATCCTTTTAAGTTATAAGGGATATGCGATACAGGCAAAGCGTATTTAGTGCTGACAGAATGTTTTATACGGAATCAAGTAAAAATGGGTTATAGCCATCTGCAAAAAATAGGGTTTGGCATGGTGCTCGCGCTGCTGACTTTCAATACCTTGGTTGCTCAAGATATTGGCGAATTAAAAGTTGAAGTGCTAGCTAAAACAACAAAAAGCTGGAACCAAGATACTCTTCCAGCCTACGGAGAAGGACAACCAGAAGTGACAATTTTACGTATTATTATTCCAGCAGGCATGCAATTACCTTTGCACAAACATCCCGTTATTAATGCGGGTGTTTTACTTAAAGGAGAGCTTACTGTCATCACTGAGGGCAAGGATAAGTTCTATATGAAAGCAGGGGACTCAATCGTTGAGTTAGTGAATAAGTGGCATTATGGCAAGAACGAAGGTAAAGAAGCTGCTGAGATTATTGTCTTTTATGCTGGCAATAAAGATCAACCTATTAGCTTGACGCATTAATTTTTATCCATACCTACTCCTTATGAAAATATCATGACAACTGAAAAACACAGCGTTGTTATTTGTGGCTAGGACGTCTAGTCATAGCACTTTCCTTCAAATCGTAGATTTTATATAAGTTGAATCTTTCCTAAGACATTGATACTTCTATTATCGTCCCCATTACATTAGTCAAACTAGTTTGTGTGGCTTTTCATTTGATAGACAAGATACACGCTAGTCATTTTTAATCGATTTGAAGAAAATAGTCTTATGAGTAAATTAGATTTTTCCTTAGTGAGCAAAGAAACCAGTGACTCTTTTCATAAACAAAAAAATCTTATTAAAAAAGTATTAGCCGGCAAGAGTGTTGCTTGTGAAGTGTGTAAACAACCTCTTTTTTTAGTTCCTAAAAATAAAGAAGGACAGGCCTATATTCAGTGTAAGAAGGCTTGTACGCATATTGAACTTGAAGTCGAAAATTAGCTTTTATTAAAAAATGGAATTGGAGAAGTTAGATGTCACACGAAATATTAGTTGCTCTAAATGTTACTAATGACAAAGTATATCAGTCCTACCGAGATGCAATGGCGCCAATATTAAGCCAGTATGGCGGTCGCTTTTGTTATGATTTTAAAGTGTCAGATGTTTTGAGGGCAGAACAAAATGAGGAGATTAACCGAGTTTTCACGTTAAACTTCCCCTCAGCTGAAAATAAAGATGGCTTTTTTAGCGACCCAGCGTATTTACTCGTTAAAAATGACTACTTTGAAAAATCTGTTGCAGGTGTTCATATTTTAGCGGCTTATGATCAAGCTTAATGCATAAAGGTCAGAACTCAATGTATATAGGTGAAGCATCAAAGCTAACCGGATTAAGTGTCAAAGCGATTCGTTTATACGAAGAAAAAGGTTTGATTAGAACACCTCTTCGTTCAGGTCGATATCGTACTTACAATAAAACCGACATTGAAATTTTAAAGCTGATTGCGGAGTCTAAGCGTTTAGGCGTGACTTTAGCGAGTTTGAAAGATGTGATCGTTTATAGTGAAAAGGGTGTCGACTGGCAGCGTATTAAACACTTTTTGGTTGAGGTTAAAGCGGCACTTATTGCAGAACGAAAGCAAATTGATGAGCGTATACAGCTGGTTGAAATCTGTATTAATGAAATTTAGCTCAAATATCGTGTTGAATGGTTTTTAGATAACGAATAAATCAACTTGCTCTATTATCCCTATTCCCCATTTTTCTAATCCAATATTGATAAATAAAACGCTTTTAAACAACACCAGTTTACTAAAGGTTTAACTAGCAACATAAGGAAGGCCTACGCTCTTCCTTATGTTGAGAATGTAATCACCAGTAAGGAATTCTTCGATAGCTATTTCTAATTTAGCACTATAGTTTACTTGCATCATCTGATGGACGAGCTTAATCAAGGAGACAAAAATGCCAAGTAAAGTATGGCCAAAAACAGCCATGGTAGGTTATATCGATTGTGCTGCAATAGGGGCAGTAAGTGATATTACGACAGAGCAGATGAAAGCCTACAATGTCGTTATTTTTTGCTTTGCTAATGCAGACGGAACCATACCCGCAACACCACCTTATCAAGACTTTATGAATGAAGTGGTAAGGCTTAAGCAAATGCAAAATACAGGAACAATTAACCTCTTATCGATTGGCGGAGAAATTGGCCAGCTAGATATTGCACCTCATATCGTCAAAAAGACAGTCAGTAATTTAATGGCAAGTATTTCTGAGCTTGGATTAGACGGTATCGATCTTGATATTGAACAAGCAAGTTTACCCATCAATGATATTCTAACCTTATCAAGGTTATTGCGTGAATCACTGGATAACGTGTCTGGCTATTTAACTTGTGCGCCTATTTTAGCTGGAACAAATGAGCAGCCGAGTTTGAATACTGCTAACGGTGGTCCTTCATGGGAGCCAGTGTTGGGGCATCAAGGGGTTATTTTTGATGCGATAAATGTGCAAGCTTATAACTCAGGTATGGATTATGTTTATACCGACCCAGCGACAGGGGACTTAGTTTCAGAAGCATCTGCTAATATTGTTAGGGCTGCCTATGATGCTCTTGATAAGCGAGGGAATATTCACCCACAAAGTCGGATAGTGATTGGAGTACCATGTGATGAAGCCTCAGCCAATGTGGACTCGAACTGTTGGAATCCAGGCTATCCTGCGAATGAAACCGCTAAGACTCTAGTTCAAAATGTACAAGAAATTAAGCAAAACGCTTATGGTATTGATAACAGTGCATTTGGTGGTCTTATGACTTGGAGTATCAGTAATGATGCATATTTTAGCCGTCCAGTCGGTTTTTTCTCTGATAAGGTGGCATCTAAGCTTGTTGTTATGAATGATGAAAGTCTAGAAAAGATATTTTCATAAATAAGCATTAAGCTCGCAACGTATAAAAAATACCGCTAAACACAGATGTTTTAGCGGTATTTTATTATGAAAGCTTTAAATGCTGAGCTTTATGCCACTTTTTTATTGCTTTGTTCTAACTCTTTATTAGCCATGTACTCATCAAAGGTACCATGGAAATTAATGAGTTTCTGATCTTGTACATCGATAATACGTGTCGCAAGAGAAGAGACAAACTCTCTATCATGGCTAACGAAAATAAGTGTACCTTGGTACTCTTTAAGAGCATTGTTCAAAGCATCAATTGCTTCAATATCCATGTGGTTTGTTGGTTCATCCATGATCATGACATTGATATCCATCATCATTAACTTACCAAACAAAAGGCGGTTCTTTTCACCACCTGAGCAGTTACGTGCTTTCTTGTTTATATCGTCATCAGTAAACAATAGGCGGCCTAACAAACCACGAACCATAAGGTCGTTGTGCTTGATGGTGCGCCATTGTGACATCCAGTCGAACAAATTTAAGTCGTTATCAAAATCCACCGTGCTATCTTGCGGGCAATATCCAATTGACGCGTTTTCAGACCACTTGATAACACCTTCATTGTGCTCAAGCTCATTGACTAAGCAGCGAAGTAGGGTTGATTTACCAACACCATTTTCACCTATGACAGCAAGCTTTGCGCCTGCTTCAAGAATAAGTTCTCCACCTTTAAACAAGGCTTCTCCATCAAAACCATGGCCTAACTCTTCAAGAATTAAGGCTTGTCGATGCATTTTCTTACCTTCTTCAAAACTCAGTGAAGGTGTCATACGGCTAGAAGACTTAACATCATCAAGCTTTATTTTATCTAATTTTTTAGCTCGGGAGCTTGCTTGCTTTGCTTTAGATGCATTGGCACCAAAACGATTCACAAAGCCTTGTAATTCTTCTATTTCAGCACTTTTCTTCGCATTACCTGCTAACAGTTGTTCTTGTATTAATGCGGAGGCTTCAAGGTAGTATTCGTAATTACCAGGATAGATGCGCAGCTCACCATAATCTATATCTGCCATATGGGTACAGACAGTATTCAAGAAGTGTCTATCATGAGAAATGATAATCATGGTGCACTTACGTTTATTAAGTTCTTTGCCTAACCAGTTAATAGTGTGGATGTCTAAGTTGTTGGTCGGCTCATCTAATAATAAAATATCTGGATTAGAGAAGAGGGCTTGCGCAAGCAAAACCCTTAGTTTTCTACCTGGGGCAACTTGTTGCATTAAACCGAAGTGAAACTCTTCTTCGATACCTGCTTCAATTAAGATTTCACCCGCGCGGCTTTCTGCCGTGTAACCATCTAGTTCAGCAAATTCGCTTTCTAATTCACCGACCTTCATGCCGTCTTCTTCACTCATTTCAGGTAGTGAATAAATTCGATCTCTTTCTTGCTTAATTTGCCAAAGTTTGGCATCACCCATAATAACGGTATCAATTACGCTGTATTGCTCAAATGCAAACTGATCTTGGCTTAAGGTACCAAGCTTTTGGCCAGGTGTAATAGACACGTTGCCAGACGTTGGTGTTAATTCACCGCTTAATATCTTCATAAAGGTAGATTTACCGCAGCCATTGGCGCCAATTAATCCATAGCGATTGCCATTGCCAAATTTGGCAGAAATGTTTTCAAAGAGAGGCTCAGGGCCAAATTGCATAGTGATGTTAGCGGTAGATATCAAGGGAATGTTCCAGCTGCATAAGCGGTTAAAGCCATGGATTTGTTGAAATACAGAAACAGGCTTACTAATAAGAAAATCAGCCGCGAATTATACAGGCTTTAAAGTAAATATCTTGCTCTTTATATTGAAAGTTTCATCTGTTTTTTTGCGTTCAATTCACCGTCAATTCACTTGGTGCCAGTTATAAATAAGGAAATTGCATTGAGGTGTGTATGTTAAAACGTTTGATAAGCGCAAAAGAGACGGTGATATTTTGCCTGTTTATGCTGGTTTCAGTCGGTTTTATGGCATTTTCAGAATTTTTTTGGTTTGCGTGTAGCTCCCAGTTTTATTACCTAGATAGCCCAGTATTATGGTTTTTGCTCTGCTTTTAATATTATAAGATGCTAATGTTTGGAGCAGTCCTGAGTGAGATCTAGGATGGATGGCATGGTATCCAAGGCTAGGTTAAATAGAAAACATTGCATTCTTTGCCTTAAATTAAAGGAAGAGTGCACCATCAAAGGCCAGTCTAGGAGGCTAGTTTAAACTTTATGATAGATGTTCTTTTGGTAGAAGATGACAAAGACCTTGCTTTATCCGTCGCCGATTATCTTAGTTTTGAAAAAATCCATTGTGACCATGCCTATAATGGCGAAACGGGTTTAAACCTTGCCAAACAAAAAAATTATGATGTGATCCTTTTAGATATTAATTTGCCTCGAATTAATGGCTTAACCGTTTGTCATAATTTACGTAGTGAAGGTAAAGATACACCTATTCTCATGTTAACTGCCAAAGATACCCTAGATGATAAAGAAGCGGGGTTTGAAGCGGGTACAGATGATTATTTGGTTAAGCCTTTTGCAATGAAAGAACTTGCCATGCGGATTAAAGCCTTAGCGAAACGTAAAAGTAGCCAGTCACGAAAACTCTTTGTTGAAGATTTAGAATATGACTTAGAAGCAAGTCAGGTTACGCGTGCAGGTGAGGTGATTAACCTTACGCGAATCAATTTAAAGCTGCTTGAGCTTTTATTAAGGAAGAGGCCAGAGATAGTCAGCCGTAAAGAAATTGAAGAGACCCTATGGCCAGATGAAACACCAGAGAGTAACAACCTTAAAGTGCAGTTTTATCAACTAAGACAAAAAATTGATAAGGGCCATGCGGTAAAAATTATAGAAACTGTGGCTGGCCATGGCTTTCGTATTAAAGGTGGTAAATGAAATTCAGCAAAAGCTCTCCTTTAAAAAATAGAATTAGCTATTTTTTCCTCAGTATTATTTTTATCAGTGTTATCGCTTTCGCTTGGTTTATGGATGAATCGTTCGGTTCCGGCCTTGAGAAATCAGCCAAGTTGAGGCTTATCTCAGAATATAACGGATACGCCAGAGAGTATGAGAAAGACACAAGTACACCTTTCAAAAATAGTTATGTTATTAGTTTTTACTTTGATGAGTTACCTGATATATGGGTGGAAGGTATTGAGGTTTTTGACGGTTTTAAGCTTGACGACGGCGAATTTGAGGCGGTATTCGTTAACGAGCTTTTATTAGAAAGTGAAGACTACGAACCAATTTATGTGGTTTACACGAACAAGCTGCATGATGGGCGGCAGCTTTATGTGGTGGCTATTTATGATTTCGCATTAGTTGGGGATGATTTTGATGCACTGCAAGTGAGTCAGATAAGCTTTGTATTAAGCGTTGTTTTCTCCTATTTAATTCTGACGATTTTAGCCCTTTGGTACTACAGCAATATTATTGGTAAAAAAACCTCTCATCTTGTGTCATGGGCGGAAGAGACATCCAATAACTTTGTCGAAAAAGACATACCTAATTTTAAGTTTAATGAATTCAATCGTGTGGCAGATTGCTTGGTGAGCTCACTTAAAAATAACGCTAGATTGATAGATCAAGAGAAACGTTTTTTGGCTCACGCTAGCCATGAGTTAAGAACGCCAATTGCTATCATTAAAGCCAACTTAGAAATTTTTGAAAAAATTGAAGTCAGTGACCCTGCTAAAAGACCCTTAATGCGTTTAGAAAGGGCGAGTGCGAACATGCAGCTAATTACAGAAACCTTGCTTTGGTTAGCAAGGCAAAGTGAGTGTAAGCCAACAGAATCATGGGTCGATTTCCCTCACTTGCTTACTCAGCTTATTGATGAGCAGAAATATTTGATTCAAGGCGAAGATGTACAGGTAATTACCGAGTTTGACGAAGTAGATAGCCAGCTTGTGCCTTTATCTCCCTTGATGATAGTGCTCAATAACTTGATTAGAAATGCCTTCCAATATACTCACAATGGCTGGATAAAAATTAGCTTTAAAGATAATCGTATCCTCATTGAAAACTATGATACGGATAAAGTTGATGAGCCATCGGTAGATGGTTTTGGCTTGGGTTTAGAGCTTACCCAGCGAATTTGTAAAAAACTTGATTGGAAACTTGGTATTCACTTTCAAGAGAAGGGCGTTTTAGCAACACTTTATCTTCCTTAGACTCTTTATCAATATAAAAATAGTAAGAGGGTGTGGGGAAGGTCACCCTCTACTAATTTCAATCTCAGTAACCTGTTTGATAAGTAACCGGATTAAAATGCGTAGCTTGTGCCAACGCCAATCATATAACCACTTTCATTATAGAAATCGATATTCGAATCGACTTCATCATAGCTAACCATCACTTTTAGTTCTAAATTCTGGTTACCCATTAGGTTTTCTTTGCTATAGCCAAGGCTAATGCTAGAACTGGTATCTTCTTGGGTTTGATTAAAAATAGGGTTAGTTTTGTCATACTCAGCACTAGAGTAGTCATACCCTAAAGACACAGCATGTTCGCCAAACTTGTTTAATAACATTAAGCCAAATCCATATGCTGTGTAAGACATGGCATCACCATCTGCCGAAAACTGATCAAGATGGATAGATGGCATAAGAAAAGTGGTTTGGCTAATAGGTAGGCCAGTTGAAAGGCTGGCATAAATACCATCACCATCACGCTTTAATAGTGATTGAGCGCTTGTTGAGTAAGTAGAGCCAGAGAGTTCGTTATCAACATCTGTCTCGTAGTAGACAAGGTCTGCATCTATGCCAATGTTAAGCATGTTTAGGTATTGCAGACGATAACCATTGGTTGTGACATCCGTTTCAGTTCTTGCTGTATTTACTAGGTAAGGGTCTGCCCAAGCTTCACCATCAAGAACGGGTAATAAATAAGAAAACATCAATGCAGACTGGTCAGCCAGTTGAAAGCCGTAACCAAGCTCTAATGCTGCATCAACCGCATCAGACTCGCCCATACCTAAGAATACTTTTTGTGTTCCAAAGGTGTAGCTCACTTCGCCTAATGGCAAAATTAACGCATCAGACTCAGAGCTGCCTTCGGTATTTAAGCTGCCTGTCTTGGTTTTAGTTTCGGTATCAAGATTGCTTTTGCCACTGCTAAATCCGGCAAAAAGGCTAACAGAGCCACTGAAGCCTTGCTGTTCAAACGGGTCATCACCTGGGCCTGCATAAGCGAAGCTAGTAAGGGGAAGACAGACTAGGGGGATAAGATAGTTTTTCATTTTTCACCTTTAGGTTAGTTTTAAACCAGAGTTTGATGGCTCAAGGGTGAATTAGGGGTGAATTAGAAAGTTGATAATTGACAAAAAGTTGGGTGAATACTGACAAAATTAAGATGGTGACTGATAAGCATAAAAGCCTTATAAAATAGCTGTTTTTCAGATATTTATAAATAATTGAGTTAATGTCAGATTAAGGAAAAGATACTTGTTACAATAGCCAAATACATAAGATGAATGCCTCTATTTAAGTCAGGTTTTACTTAAGAAAGGCTCAATTGTCTTAATAACTTTTTTGGTAACTGGAACACACATGATTGAAGAACAACAAAACAACCCATTACATGGCCTCAAATTGAAAACCATGATAACCGAGCTGGTGGACTTTTATGGCTGGGATGTTTTAGATGCGGCTTTGCGTTTAGATTGTTTTTACCACAACCCGAGCATTGAATCCTGTCATAAATTCTTAAAAAAGACAGAATGGGCCAGCGAAAAAGTAGAAAACTTTTACCTCTATAAATTTAAGCGAATGCCAAAAGCAAGTGCTTATCAATATGAGCTAAAGCCCAGAGAACGTGGCTTTGCTGATGGTGTACTGCCAAAAGAGCCTATACCTCTTACAGTCGAATTAGTCGAAGAAATGCGAGAGACCGCAGCGGCTAATTATGAGGCTAAGAAAAAACGTGGTCGTATACAAAATTATAAACGTAATGAGAGATAGATAACTTAAGCTTTTAATTGAAACTCCTTACCAAACTTAATTGGTAAGGAGTCGAATGCTGGCTTTCATTGTTGGATGATAGAAGCAATAGTAGGCTAGGTCTGCTTCAGTATGAAAAGAAACTGATTTACTTTCTCCTGTTAAAATTTCTCCTGTATCCCAGCTCTTATCTAACGCTGTTGCAGTGTGAGGAACGATATCTTTATTTGTCCAAACAATTGAATCACCAACTTCTATATCAACTACATCAGGTACAAACTTGAACTGATAAATTTCAACCTGATGGACTGTTCCTGCATGTGAGATAGAAGTGGTAAGTGAAGCGAACATAATCCATACATATATTGATAGCATGGTGACTTGTCTTGCTAAACGACTTAACATCAAAGTGCTCCAACCATATGTTCTGCATGCCCCTCATGTGCTTTAAAAATTTGTAAACCTGCTTCAAATAATGCTTTCACCTCTGCATTTTCAATATTAGGTATAAAAGCATTCTCGACTAAGTCATTAACTGCTTTATGGTAGGCCAGCTCATTTGCTGCATAGCGTTTATCAAATTCAATGCCACGAAGTTGGCTCATCTCATTAATGAGTTTTTCGGCATTTTTGTTTAATGCTCTACTTAAAAAATTGTCTTGAGGCTGTGCTTTTAGTTTTTTGAGCAAGGCTAATGCTTGTTCATTGACTGCGGTATGGTCTCGAATCATGGTTTTTGCAAAAGCATGAATCTCTGGGTTCGTTGATATCGCCAGTGCAAGATGTGCATAACGAATATCAATATTGTCAGCGATGTATGCAACGTGAGCAATTTCTAAATCATTTAAATCTGCAGGGTCGTTAGCCATTGCTTGACTCGTATTTAAAGCAAAAATCATCGCAAAAAAGAAAGGTATATATTTAATTTTCATCTTCAATTCCTCAAATATTATTTAATTTATGGTTTATAGAGAAAAACCAATAACTTAATTTAAGTGGAATTATGAAAATTATTAATGATCAAAAAAGCTTAAAAATTGATCATTAGTACATTAATAAGTTTTTTAGGTTCTATGCTGTTATCGTAAAGCTAGTTACTAAGGAGACTTGCATGGACATTTTGAGCGATATCTTATCTCAGTTGAAACTAAGTGGAACGTTATATTTTCGCACCTCTTTTACTTCGCCGTGGAGTGTAAAAGTCCCTTCATTCGATGATGTGTCGCGTTTCCATTTTGCTCACAGAGGGCGCTGTCTGGTAAGAATTAATCACGATGAGGACCCTGTGTTACTCGATCAAGGTGATTTAATTTTGATCACAAGAGGGGCTTCTCATACCTTGTTTTGTGATCCATCAACTGAAAACCAAGCAGTACAGTTAGATAAAGTAATTGCTGATTCTGGATTTACTGGAAAAGGGGCACTCGTTTACGGTGAGCAAGGTACAAATCACGAAACACAATTAATATGTGGTCACTTTGCTTTCGACAAAGATGCCAAACATCCTTTGATCGATGCTTTACCATCATATATCCATGTTAAAAACTATGGTGAAGCAGCCGGTAACTGGATGGAAAGTACCCTTAAGGTGATTGGTGCTGAAGCAGGGCAGGATAATATGGGAAGTGATCTGATTGCTTTGAAAATGTCTGAGATCATATATACCCAATTGATACGGAATTACCTCGAATCGAACAGTCATGCAGGGACTGCGCTTGCAGGCTTTTCAGATCCAGCTATTAGAAAAGTGCTGCAAGCCATTCATCAAACACCACAACATTCATGGGCATTAGTCGAACTATCGAGTATTGCAGGGCTGTCTAGAACAGCGTTACTAAACCGTTTTATTAACTACCTTGGTGTTAGCCCAAATGCCTATATTACACAGTGGCGTATGCAGCTAGCTCAACAGCGTTTATTGGAAGCCAATACTAGCATGATTGATGTTGCTGAAAGCGTGGGATATCAATCTGAAGCGGCATTTGGAAGGGTATTTAAAAAACACTTTTCGATTGCTCCAGCAGCTTATAGACGATTAAAAAGAGTAGAAAATTAAGGCTGGTATTTCATTTATTTCCAATGAGTATGATGTTGAGTTAGGTGACTTCTTTATTATAAAGAATAACGATCAAACTCATTTTAAAAATAGAGTGACCCTACTTTAGTTGCTTTGATTGGCGCAAATCTTATGTATAATTGTCGGTCAATTGTACAAATGGATACGCTTTTACATGAAAAAATCGTTAGTAATCAATAAGCGTAGTTTAGATGATCAGGCTGCTGATCTATTGCGACAAGATATTATTAATGGTGACTTAACACCTGGTACTCGCTTAGTAGAAACGACTCTGGCGAAAGAATACGATCTTTCTCGGGGGACAATACGTACGGCTTTACATAGCTTGGGGAATGAAGGGCTTGTCACTCAAGTTCCCTATGCAGGCTGGTCTGTGACTAAGTTAGAGTCACAAGATATTTGGGAACTCTATACCCTAAGATCCACCTTTGAAGGAATGGCTGCAAAGTTAGCCGCTGAAAGCATTGATAAAGATGGGATAGAAAAACTAACGTCAGTTTATCAAAACCTTCTTAAACTGTGTGAAGGGGATGATCTCAAAGCCATTACCTATGCTGATTTGAAGCTACATAAGACAATCGTAGAGCTTTCCAATCATAAGCGCCTCGCCCATCAATACCGTCTCATTGAAAATCAATTTCTTGTTTATATTACCGCTGCAAACCGGGTTTTTGATCCAAAAAAAGTGGGTGTTAGCCATCAGGATTTAGTCGACGCCATTTGCAATGGAGACGGAAATAGAGCGGAAGAAGAAGCCGTAAAAAACATTACAGGGTTTGAAGAAGAGTTAGACTTTTGATGTTAACTCATCTTCTATGCTGACTTTTTTCAATATCGGCGTCTAATGTTTAATTGATTCGGTAAGTCTCAATAATGTCGTTATCGAGATCTATCCCTAGACCGACACCATTAGGTACTTTGATCATGCCATCTTGATCAATTTTGGGGCCATTCTTAGCAAGTAACCAACGCAAGGGTGAGCTTGAAGTCGAAAACTCTGCATATTCACTCGCATCCTGCACTGACAGAAAATGCAGATTAGCAGCGAGGGTGAGGTCAGTATTCCAACCGTGAGGAATAAGACGACAATCATATTGTTTTGCCAGCTTAGCCACCTCTAATAACCCTGTAAAACCTCCGACCCAACTAATATCGGGCTGGGCTATATCAATTTTCCCCTTTGAAAAATAAGGTCGCCACTCTTCTGGTGCTGTTAGGCCTGTATCTCCCGCACCAACAGGAATGCCAAGCCTTTGAACGGCTTTGTATTGATTAATTTGGTCTAAGGGGAAAGGTGCTTCTAACCAAGTAATGCCTGTTGTTTTAAGTGCGTTAACGAGTGGATCAAATTGAGAATGATGGCTAAAGGATGCGGTTGCATCCAGCATGAGTTCAATTTCATCACCCACATAGGATCTAGCGCCTTTGAGTAGCTTTATCGCTAACTCAGGCTCATCACGCCAAAAAGGGTCGATAGCTAATTTGAGCGCTTTTACAGGGTATTTAAGCGCAAGATCCAGCCCTTTATGTAATTCATCTAAGTTTCTACCAAGGGGGTAAACAGTAGTATAAGCCGCTAGTTTTGATCGCTTAGGCTGGCCCAATAGCTCTGCCACTGACTTATTCTCTATCTTGCCAAGTAAATCCCAAAGGGCGATATCTACGCCGCTAATTGCGTGCATGACGATACCACGACGGCCACAATAGCTAGTGTGGTGATACATTTTTTGCCATAAATGCTGAATGTTTCTTGGATCTTCGCCAATAAGAATCGACTTAAGGCCCATCAGTGTTTTTATTCTCGGTGGCGCATCAATAATCGCTTTAATAACAGAGGGCAAGCTGTCGACCTCTGAAATGCCAGATATCCCAATATCAGTATGTACTTTGATAAGGCAGCCATTGTTAGTTGGATCTAGGTCAAGCTCCCTATGGTGTGGAACTCGTAACTCTATCACTTCGATATCTGTTATTTGCATGGATTAAGCTCCAATCTCATAATGCCAAAGTGTTTGTGTTTTCATTTTGTCCCAATTCATTTCTACGCCTAAACCTGGTTTTTCTGATGCTTTAACTATGCCAGCTTCTGTTCGTATTGGTGTATTGCATAGGGCTTCGTGACTGGCATAGGGCATGGCTTGCTCAAAATAGACTGAATTTTGAATTGAAAGCATCATGTGCAAATTTGCAGCTTGAGTGAGTGTATAACCCCAAGATTGTAATTCAAGGGGAAGCTGATTAACGTTAGCGAGTTCAGCAATAGGGCGACAGCCACTAAAGCCACCGGCATAAGTGACGTCTGTCCTTAGCGCATCCCACGCGTTTTGTTCTATTGCTTGTTGCATTAAACCAGGGGTTAGTAAGGTATTACCTGCAGGTAAAATGGGGACACTCGTATTTTCGCGTAATCTTGAATAGCCTTTTATATCTGTGTCTAAAAGCGGTGCTTCTAGCCAAATACAGTTCATACTCTCTAATCTTTTGGCAATGATTTTAGCATCTTCTAAGTCGTATCTTTCTTCAAGGTCGATCATAAAATCGATCTGGTTTCCAAAGGCCTTTTCAATCTCATCAAGAAGTGAAAGGTCTTTATCAAGTTCACACCAAGTATGAAATTTAACCGTATTAAAGCCTAACGTTATTAACTCATTTACAAAGTTTATATATTCAGCATTAGTATCAAAGAAAGGCGTGCTCGCATAAGAGCGAATTGAATCACGGTTACCGCCAAGTACTTGATAAAGTGGTTTGCCTTCAGCCTTAGCCTTGAGATCCCACAAGGCGATATCAATTGCAGACTGTGGCTTGGGCGCCATGCTGTTATAGCGGCTCATTAAATGTTTGAATATTATCTCAGGTTGATTGACATTCTTACCGAGAACTTCAGGTAAAAGGGGCTTAATCGCCAAACCTAAGGCTTCATCAAAACAATGCTCTGAATAAGTCGTTACACCCGCTATGCCTTCTAATCCACATGAGGAGTGTAATCTGACTAGAGTGAGGGTTTCATAAACTTCACCCATATCTCCAGTCAATCTGAAACGAGTAACATCTGGGCCTAGCGTAAATACTTCTGCGCGTTCAATGACAATATCTTTCATGAATGTTTTCTACTATGTAAAAGCGATAACTCAACAAGTGAATGTGAGTGCTACTTGTTGAGTTAAGGTAAATGAAAATAGCGGCTTTATTTTGAGATTACAGGGTCTATATCTCCAAGGTGATTAAAATTACTTTCATTCTCTTGAGTCTTGGCCGCGAGCTTTAAGCTTGCTTTCTCATCTTGATGAAGCCAGCGTAACAATGACACTGCCATGATCGCCGTGATAAACAATTGAGGTAATGCAAGGGTAATTGCTGCGGTCTGCAATGCTTTTAATCCACCAGCAAACATGAGGCTTAAAGGTAAAGCCGCAAGTGCAAATGCCCAAAACATACGGTGCCAGCGAGCAGGGTGTTGCTCTTCTTTAAGCTCAACACTGGCAACCGCTGCCATTATGTATGCCGCTGAATCAAATTGAGTCGCCAAAAAGATCAAGGCTAATACACAGAATAGAGGTAGAACTAAGGTTGAAAGAGGTAATGACTTTATAATTGCTATGATAGCTGTCGGAGCCCCTTCATTGTTAAGCAGGCTGGTAACAGAAAGTAAGTCATTCAATTCAAGGAACATGGCATAGTTACCAAGTACGCCAAAATAAGCCCAGCATCCTAAACTTCCAAAAACGAGCATGCCGACAATGACTTGTCTGATGGTGCGTCCACGAGAGATTTTAGCGACAAATAAGCCCATAAATGGACCATAAGCTATCCACCAAGCCCAGTAAAAGATTGTCCAACTTTCAGGGAAACCAGAATTTGAGATAGGATCTGTCCAGAAATTCATCTGTATGAAGTTCTGAAACATCAAACCCAAGCCGTTAGTTGTGGTTTTAATAATGAAAAGAGTTGGACCAACGATTAAAATGAAAGCCAGTAGGGCAATAGCTAACCAAACATTAATATCACTAAGTACCTTGATGCCCTTTTTAAGGCCTGAATAAGCACTGACTGCGAAAATAGCAGTACAAAGCAACATGACAAAAACACTTAAACTAAAACTATTTTCAATCCCGAAAATTTCACTCAAGCCAGCAGCAACCATAGGTGTACCTAAGCCTAAACTCGTACCAACACCACCAAGTAGGCCAAACATAAAGAGAATGTCTATGACTTTACCTAAAGGACCATGGGCATGTTTACCAATAACGCCTTCACAAGCGGCACTTAGTTTTAACTCAGGTTGCTTACGTACATGATAAAGATAGGCAAGAGGGATGGCAGGAACACCATAAAAAGCCCATGCGGTGATCCCCCAATGGAACATGCCATAAGTAGCAGCCCATTCAGCCGCTTCACTGGTTCCCGCTTTTATTCCAAGAGGAGGAGATTGAAGATAGTAGGCCCATTCGATCGCTCCCCAATAGAGAATGCCAGAACCAATACCTGCGCAAAACAACATGCCAGCCCAGCTAAAGTTAGTAAACTCTTGGGCTTCGTCAGATCTGCCTAATTTTACTTGGCCGAAACGACTCATTGCTAACCAAAGTAGCAAGCCAACCGCGCCAATACCGCCCCAAAGATACAGAACACCAAAGTGTGATGTCATAAGTGAGAAGGCAGCGTTAATAAAACTACTGGCCTCTTCTTGCATAAAAATTAGGGGGATACACATACCCAGCAACACAACCAAAGTTGTGCTGAAGGTTATCCAATCAGTACGAACTCTCATTTAAATACCTTTTTTATTGTTAGAAACGTTTAAGAAAAAGCAGTGTCACCCCTAGTCTTTTTGTTTGAGTCGAAGTGATTTGGCGCACAATATCACAGTGTTAATTGTAGGACAATCTACAATTTGATTGAGTTTTAGGTAGCAATTAACCCTTTTAAATAAGCAAAACGGCTAATAAAACATGAATTTATTTGAAAATAGGGTGGTTTTTTAGCAGAAATTGAAGTAACGAAATTAACTGAAAATAGTGATTTTTGAGTTAGTTTAGGGCTGTAATTGCATTAGAAAGGGATAAAAAGACCAAATCGATCTGGATCGATTTGGTCTTAGTTTGTTGCTTGTAACGGCTATTGTATTGATGCTTTAACCAAATCAGTAATAGGAATTACTTTTTTATCCACTGGAAGTGGGTAATGGGTTTTATCAAGGGCGTATAGTCCTTCGTTCTTGGCTAATTCGTTTAAATCGATGCTATAGACACTGGGTGATTGATACATACGAATGTTAAAAATTCGATTGGTCAAATCGCATGCGGTAATCCATTGAGGGTAATCACTAATCGGCTCACCTTTTCCTGTTTCAGGTTCTAGAGATTCACGGCTAGTACCTTTTGGAATATCAACCGTGTTGAGTATATGAAAAGCGAGATTTGTCGCTTCAATGCCATCAGCAACAGAGTAAGCATAGTTTGTCATCATCGAAGCTCGTACAAAGCGGTCAATGGGTGTTGAACTCCCCGGTAATCCATTAAACCCTGATCCTTGACCTATTAACTGATTAGAGAAATTGTTGCCTTGAAGGCCTAAATTAACAGGGTTAATAAAGGCGTAGTTATTAAGCACATTTGCTTGTTGCCATGCGATGACAGGGTCATTCGTTAAAACACCAATTGGTTTCATATCAGAAATGTGTAATTTCCCATCAACAAATTCAAGCACAATGCTATTTCCTTTGGCATCTTGCACAGGAAAATGGAACTTAAAAGCGGGGTTTATCTCGTCAAAAGGGTCAATGACGATTAGTTTGTCTTTTACAGCGTTTTGAGAAGCCAGAGTGAGAGTCGAGCCGGGCGCTAGGGTGAGCTCATCAACCGTTAAGCCATCAATGACATCTTGACAGTCTTGGCAGTTAGAGAGAATCCAAGTGGAAAGAAAAGGGTAATAAATGGCATTTCTGCCATCTGGTTTACCATCAAATTTTGGTGCCGCTTGGTATTGGCTAAGGGCAAGTACCATGGTACCAGTAGTAAGACCTTCGGTATTCATACCGTTTGCTGCCACTATGTCACAATGAAAAGCATTCATTGCCATAAAACCGTATTTACCTTGCCAAGTATGCATGTTTTCAGGCGCTGGAATTTCATTAAGGCTTTTTAGTTTTAAACCTTCTTGAGCTTTCAATACCGTCAGCTCATTTTTGCTTAAGCATTGATCATATTCATAATGAGGAGAGCGAAAAAATAACTCTGAATCAAGCTCAATACCTAATTCCATTGAGCGTCCAATGATAATATCCCCGTTATTAGCCTTGATTGAAAAGTCAGTACACATGATGAATTCCTTATCTTTAGTTTTTGTTTGCCCTAACTGTTTTCTTAGTTGTTACGGTGCTAAACAAAAGTAGATTGAAGATACTTTTAGGAAAATTACACAGCATTACACGGGGATCGAATTTATTTATCCCAATTAAGCTGAGAGGGCATGTTTGGCTACTTCATAAAATTTTGTTTGCTGATTGAAAAAATTAATGCCTTGATAAAGCGATAAATGACCAGACTTATCTATTTTGACTCTTGTTAAATAAGAATTCGCTCATGCTTTTAATGCATACTTTTTAAGGACAATTATGAACCACACGATTGACACCATACTTGCGCATCGTTCTATACGAAAATTCACTGAGCAAAAGATTGAAGAAGATCAGCTTAAAGCCATATTAGATTGTGCTATAGCTGCTTCTACCTCAAGTTTTATCCAGTGTGTCAGCATTGTAAGGGTGACACAGCAAGACAAACGTGAAACATTGGCTGCGCTCGCTGGGGGGCAATCTTATGTAGCATCAGCCGCTGAATTTTTTGTTTTTTGTGCGGATTTTAATCGTCATAAACAAATTCAACCAGAGGCGCAATTAGGGTTTACCGAGCAAACCTTGATTGGCTCTATTGATGCGGCTTTGATGGCTCAAAATGCCCTTTTAGCAGCTGAATCTCTTGGGCTAGGTGGTGTTTATATTGGTGGTATTCGAAATAAACCAGCGGCTGTTTCTGAGTTGTTAACTATGCCAGATAATGTCATTCCCTTGTTTGGTTTGTGTTTAGGTTACCCAGATCAAGATCCTGAGAAAAAACCTAGATTGCCGCTATCTCTTGTTGTTCATCAAGATACTTATCAGACAACATTAGATAAACCGATTTTGGATGAGTACGATAGGCATATTCGAGAGTATTATCGAAATCGCACAGGTGGGAATAAAGAGATGTCATGGTCTGAACAAATCAGTGCCACATTGACTAAAGAGTCTCGCCCTTATATGAAAGACTTCATTAATGGCAAAGGTTTTAGTACGCGTTAAAAGCTAAATTGCTGGGTTGAAGCCGCTTAAATAGGGCTTCAACTGTTTAACGCTGTTAGTTACACATGGCTAGTTAGCGTTAATAATTTGATGTTAAGATTGCGCCCGCGTATACGTCTCACCTTTATAAATCAGGATCTTTCAAACCTTGGACTCTTTCGAACGTCATATTAAAGTCGATAATTCAGAATCGAGCATTCTTTCTTTCCTCAGTGATAGTTGCGATTTATCTGCTGCTGAAATTAAAAGCGCTATTGCTAAAGGGGCTTTATGGATAGGGCGTGGTAAACAGGTTCAGCGATTAAGGCGAGTGAAAAAACCATTAAAAGCCGGCGAAGAATTACACTTTTATTATAACCCTAAAGTGTTAGATCAAATTGTTCCTGAAGCTAAGCTGGTGGCTGATTTAGAAAGCTATAGTGTTTGGTACAAGCCCTACGGCATGTTATCTCAAGGTTCAAAGTGGAGTGATCACACCACCATTAGTCGCTGGGCTCAAACTCACTTAACGCCAGAAAGACCTGTCTTTATCGTACACAGGCTTGATAGGGCGGCGACAGGTTTAATTATTATCGCCCATACAAAAGCGGCAGCTCGCGCATTATCAGGCATGTTTGAGCAGCACGCGTTAGAAAAGCATTATCAAATTATTGTTCATGGCAATCACGGTGAGCATGATCAACCAGAAGTTATTACGCAAGAAATTGATGGAAAAAGTGCTAAAAGTACCTTTAATTGTCTAGAACATGATAGAAATGCAAATCTCTCTCTTATTGATGTAAAAATCGATTCAGGTAGAAAACATCAGATAAGATTACATGCCGCTGGCATTGGCTTGCCTGTTGTCGCTGATAGGCTTCATGGCGATAAAAGCCAACAATATGCTGATGATCTAAATCTTCAACTGTGTGCAGTGACGTTAGATTTCACTTGTCCATTAACAGGCGAGGCGCGCTCTTTTAAACTTGATGAAACACTAAGACCTAACCTCAAGGCAGTTGCGGCTAAACTCACATAGTGCTTCTTAATAGCAATTTGAATAAGATTTAAAAAAGCATTCAGGCATCGAGCTCTTTTTTAGATTTTCAAATACTCACTTGTAACCCTTGACTCTCCCCCTAGGGGAAGACTTTACACTCTTATTTTTCATTCAATAAGAGACGCTAACTATGTCAAATGTTCTGATTTTAAATGGCAATCCAAAATCCTCACAAAAGCAAAAAAGTTTAAGTCACTCGCTTGCCGATACCTATGAAATTGAAGCAAGGGAAACTGCTCAGGTACGTCGTTTCAACTTAGCGGATATGGTGTTTAATCCAAGTCTAGAGCAAGGGTATGATGAAATTCAACAATTAGAGCCTTGTATAGTTGAGTTTCAAGAGTCACTTATGTGGGCTGACCATATTGTCATTGTGTCTTCCACTTGGTGGGGTGGACTTCCTGCGAAAATGAAAGGCCTTATCGATAGAGCATTTATCCCAGGTGTGACCTTTAAATTTGAAGGGGATGACCCAAATCCTGTGCAACTCATGAAGGGTAAAACGGCCCGTATTCTATTAACCATGGATATGCCAGAGGAGTTTGTAGAGGATCAAGCCGCGCCTGTTTTAGGACAATTAAGCAAATATACACTGGAGTTTTGTGGCGTATCGCCGGTGAGAACGAGTTTATTTGGTTCTGTTATCATGTCTGATGATTCTCAGAAAGCGCAATGGCTGGCGCAAGTTAGCGATCTAGGAAAGAAGCTTATCTAAACTCATTTCATTAAAGGCGTAGGTTAACTTAAGCGCTAACCTACGCCTTTATCTTTCTTTTTTTATTTCATCCAGCCTTATCTAAGCATTATTTTTCAAGCTAACTTAATGATGTTTATACACATTTCTAATTGATAGATTTTATATTCAACCTTTTGGTTGAATATAAAATATTTAAGCTTATACTTCTTCTAACGCTTGCTTCTATTCTTGAGCAATCAATCAAATGCAAAACACAGCAACAAAAAAATTCAATGAGATTAACCCTTTGCCAAATTTGAAAAGTGACCCGTTAGATTTAGTTTTTATGGCACTTGCCGATGTCAGTCGACGCAAGATAGTGCATATGCTGACATCAGGCGAAATGCCAGTGTCAGACATAGCCGCAGAGTTTGATGTTTCTCTTCAAGCTGTCTCTAAACACATCAAAATGCTAGAGAAGGCCAAGATAGTTCAAAGGCGAGTAGAAGGGCGAACGCATTATTTGTCTTTAGTGCCTGAGCAACTAACAGGGGCATTGGATTGGATCAGTATTTATCGAAATTTTTGGCATAACCGCATGGACAAACTTGCCAACTTAATTGAACCCCCAGAGGAGTAAACGATGTATAGCTTAAATATTACGCAGGAATTTAATGCCTCAGTTGAAACCTTGTTTAATGCATGGACAACACCAGAGGTAATCAGCCAATGGTTTGCGCCGGGTAACATGACGGTACCAGAAGCGAGTGTGGACTTTAAAGTCGGTGGTGCTTATCGGTTTGTGATGCAAAACCAAGAAGGGGAGCAATTTATCGTAGGAGGTGAATATAAGGAAATTGCTAAACCAGAAAAACTGGTATTCAGTTGGCAATGGGAATCAAGCCCTCATACCACAAGGGTAACTGTGCTGTTTACTGCCCTTACTGATAACAAATCTAAACTAGAACTGATTCATACTGAGTTTCAAGAGCAAGAGTACTGCGATAAACACAATGAAGGTTGGTTGGGCTGCTTGGCAAATTTACCTCGTGCTTTGTCATAAAAATGAAACCGCGTGCTTTTACATGACACAATCTAAGTCGCATAACATTTAGGAGAATATCATGGGTGAGTTAACTCAAGGGGTAAACTGGTTAGCTGTGGTTATTGGCTTTTTCCTATCCTTCTTATTGGGCTGGCTCTGGTATAGCCCCAAGCTTTTTGGCAAAAAATGGGCGCTTGGAGTGGGTGTCGAAATGAATGAAGACACCAAGCCAGCGCCTTTAAGTATGGTGCTTCAAGCCAGCGGAACCTTTATGCTGGCATGGTTAGTTGGTATAACGGCAGTATCTAATGCCTTATTGACTATTTTACTCATCATGTTCGCCTTTATTTGCTTGCAAGCAGCTAGTGGTTTGTTCTGTCAAAAAAGCAAATATGCCATCTTGGTAGAAGCAGGCTATATCTTCACTATGACCCTTATCATGATAGTGTGCCAAGGTGTTTTCTGATTATAAGCCTGCTAAATATTGCTGTTTTAACAAGGATGTTATCCAGTTTAATAAGGCATCATCATTGTATCTCGGGTGCCAAGCGGCAATTACATCAAAGCTGTCTGGTGACTTATTTAAAGGGATAGTCACTAGGTCTAAGTCTTCTATCGCTTTAGCCGGTAAAAATGCAATTGAATCACAACTCTTCAAATACATGGGAACGACTGAAAAACACGGTGCAGAGATCATCACGTTACGGGTTAATCCAAAGCCTTTAAACCAATCATCGATAGAGCCTTTAAAATTCGGTCGAGAAGGAGAGGCAATAATGTTTGGGAAAGCCGCAATGCTTTCCAGACTTACTTCTTGCTCAAGAATGCTTGAGTTAGGAGAAGTAACGCACACATGCTGCTCTTCATATAAGGTGATGAGCGGGTATGTTTCAGGTATAAAATCGGGAAAGGCGATGGCAAGGTTAACCTTACCTTTTTCCATCAATTCATTGAGTTTATCTATTTCAAAGTCGCGGATAATTAATTTTAAATGAGGGGCCAAAGTCCTTAATTGAGAAATTAACTCTGGTAGCACGATTTGTTGAGCATAGTCTGTCGCGGCGATGACAAAAGTATCGTGACACGTCTTAGGGTCAAAATGGGTTTGGCTAACTAAACCCTGAAACTCAGTTAAGATGGAGTCCACCTTTATCGACAAACTCTCTGCAAAGGGTGTTGCAATAAAACCGTTGGCTTTGCGGATAAAAAGTCTATCTTCGAATACGTCTCTAAGCTTCTTTAACTGTTCGCTGACGGCTTGCTGCGTCAGGCCTATTTGATCCGCCACTTTTGACGCATTCTTCTCTCGCATAAGAGCCTGAAAGATACGTAGCTGCTTTATGTCTAAGCGATCCAGTTTACTCATTATTCCCACCCTTTATTAAGTAGGCTTAATATACATTACCAAAAATATTTGTAATAGAAACAAATGACTTCTGTTTCAAATTGTTTAAGGCTTTTCTTAAGATGACCTCCATCGAACTGACATGAGTCGCAACTTTAGAAATGAATGAGGTCAACAAATGAAACGCGTTATTTTAATTGGTGCAAATGGGAAAATGGGTCAAGCTGCCATGATGGGTCTTGGTAAGCATGATGTCGTGACTGCAAGTCGCTCTGGTGTGGATGTTGATTACCAAGTGGATATCACCAGCGAAGAATCAATCAAGGCACTCTACCAAAAAGTAGGGCACTTTGATGCGGTTGTTAATACAGTAGGGCATTGTGAATATGCTGAGTTTACTGAAATGACAGAGTCACAATGGATGACAACTGTGATGAGTAAAATGATGGGGCAAATTAACCTCGTTAGAATAGGGCAAAATTATATTGCAGAAGGGGGCTCCTTTACCCTAATAAGCGGCATTCTTAATGTAAGGCCTATTCCCTATGCCATCGCAGATGCCACAACCAGTGGCGCGATAGATACCTTTGTTAAATGTGTTGCTTATGAACTTGCTAATAATATCCGTATCAATGTGGTTAACCCAACCGTATTAACAGAAGCATGGGATGTATATGGCGAAATGATGCCTGGTTTCGAGCCAGTTCCTAGCAGCCTAGTAGGCAAAGCTTTTGAGCGATCCGTAGATAGCTTTATTACAGGGGAAGTACTTTACGTTGATGCTTAAGCTTGGTTGAACTACCGAGTCTAACAATAACCAGCTGCTTTTTAACCTTGGCAGTTGGTTGTTGTTAAAAGTTTTAGAAGTGTTTAAAGTATGTCTAGTTTTAGTAAAACCATCTATTATTTTGGTGTTGAAGTTTCTATCACTTCAATTTCTTTTTTTATCATTTCAGCTTCATTCGTCAAGTCTGCATAAGCCCTTATATCCCCATTCCTTTGAGCTAAAAAGGCTTCTTCTAGTTTGTTGTCATAGTCTTTATTTAGTTTTTTCAGCGGGTCACGTTTAAAGAGTGAGAACATATTAATAGCCTTCATCTGATTTAATCTTGTTCTATTAATACGTTAGCTAACCTGTTTTGGTTCTCAATTTATGAAATATATTTTTGTACGATGAAGCTTGTTTCTTAATCATAAAAGGTTCAAAAAACGAAGTGAGTGGTGCGCTTCTATATTGAAACTAGGTGTCTGATTAAATAGCTAGTATGGACTATTTGTACTCGTTGTTGGCCTGCATGTTGTGGAAGGTAACAGGCTTTATTGCTCAATGTTACTAAGCAACAGGCTCTTGAAAAGAGTCTATTTATCTTTTGCTTTTCCATTAAACCCTAAGATTGATTTTCTTTTCTATGTCGGAAATTTACAAGACTCACTCTTTCATGATTTTTAAACTGCGTTCAGATGAATCAGGTGTAAAAAGAGGAGAGATAAGATGTGGGTACGCTTTTTAATATTATTATGTATTAGTAGTTGGTTTGGTAATCTTTGGGCTAAAGAAGTCCAGCTAGATGAAAACGTAAGTTTATATTATGAAGAAGCTGGGCAAGGTGATATTAGTATTATTTTTATCCCAGGCTGGATGATGTCTACCGAAGTCTTTAGCTATCAGCTTAAGCATTTTGATGGCTCAACCCAGTATCAAGTTTTGACTTACGATCCTCGAGGGCAAGGCAGATCGACTAAAACGTTAGAAGGGCATACCTACCAACAGCATGCGCGAGACCTTGCACGTTTTATTGAAGTATTGGAATTAGATAATGTGATTTTAGCTGGCTGGTCATATGGGGTGACTGAACAACTTGCTTATCTAAATCAGTTTGGTTCAGACAAAATCAAAGCCATGATTATGATAGATACAGGGCCTGATATTGCAGGTGCAACCTATGATGAGTGGGTCTGGTATTTAAACGATGATGCGGATGGCTATTCACGGTTTTTTACTGAGGGAATCATTGAAAATCGTGAAGAAGTTATCAATTCTTTTATTGAATGGATGCTTGAATCTCCGGATGCAGCCAATGTTAATTGGCTTAAAGGTATAGCAAATCAGACATCAAGTAGTGTTGCTTCCATCACAAATGCTACTGGTTTTTACCTAGATTATCGTGATGATCTAATCGCTCTAGAGGGAAAAATACCCCTTTTATATATTGTGAGAGAGGAAATGAAAGAGGTGGCTGATCAATGGATTAAAGCTAATACGCCATCAGCAACCGCGGTATATATGGGAAAACATATGATGTTTTGGGAGCGACCGAATGAGTTTAACTATGAATTAGATATGTTTCTTAATGGGCTTTAATGAGTAATTGGTTTTTATAACATTTACTTTGAGCTTCTTCCTAGATCCGCTACTTTATTTTTTGATCTTGGCAACTAGGTATAAACTGAATAAGCGGTGATTAAGAGGAAGCTCATTTCCCAAGTTAAACTAAAAGATTAAGTCCTAGGTAATGGCTTATCTCCAAAGCTGATGGCGATCCGGTTTAAGCTATTCATTAAAGCAATAATAATAGTTAAATCAACGGCTTCAGTTTCATTAAAATGCGTTAATAACGTTTCTAGCTTGTCTTCAATATGCTTCTCGCTTGCAATCTGGGTCACACTTTCCGCCCAACTAAGCGCTGCCATATCTTGTTTGCTAAAGAGTTGGCATTCATGCCAGACGGTAAGGCAATCTAATAATTGGCTTCCTACCCCATGCTCTCTTGCTTGAGTGGTATGTAAGTTGACGCAAAAAGCACAACCATTAATTTGAGATACCCTTAACTCCACTAAGGCTTTGAGGTGAGGAGAAATAGACCGAGTGTGTTGACTAACAGAAATAATTTTTTGTATCGCTTGCTTGTTGATGGTTCTGTAATTTATAGCCATAAGTGCCTCACTTATTATCTGAACTTTGATTAGAAGATAAGAAAATTAAAATGAATTTCTGGAATGAGTACTGATACATTTAAGTGCCGTGTTTTTCGAAACTAGTTGGTTAAACGGGCTAAAATATACAGCTCCTCATGACTTGCTTAAGATAAATATCAAACTTGGATAGGTATTGTATTTTTTCGACATGTCTAAAGGCGGTGGATAAAAGAGATGGATAAAACGGATACTCAACATTTAGCTTGGGTCGGATTTGAACGCAGAATGCCGTCTCCCGCTTTGCAGCCTTATATTAAATGGTTCTGGCAAATACGTACGGACCATAAACTGGTTCAAACTCGACAAGAATTTATGCATTCCTATGGCGCTTTAAGCACTATTTTTAATTGGGAAGATGCGTTGCAATTTGACAACCAAGGAGACTCAAATCCAATTATCATGGAAGAGATTCATCCTGTGTCACGCCAGTTAGTGTTAACCGGAAAGCTTCATTTGTTTGGGATTTTGTTTCGTCCAGGTGGTGCGAGCCGCATTTTTAATAGACCCATTATAGAGATGATTAATACGTCTCAACTCAGTCTTCTGAACATGCATGAGCTACATGAACACCTTGGCTCTTACCCAAGAATAGATGATAAAGTCAGCTATTTAGAAGCCAAGTTGCTAGGCTCTGCTCCTGGACTCGATATCAGGCATCCTATCCTACCAAGGGCCATCGCTTTAATTGAAAGGAGTCGGGGGCAAGCGCCTATCCCTATTATTGCAAGCCAGATAAATATGAGTGAGCGGCAGTTAGAACGCTTATTTCGGGATCAAGTTGGCCTGTCGCCGAAAAAGTATTCACGCCTTATTCGCTTACATCACACTCGAACGGCATTAAAACAGTTAGATACCTCATCTTTTGCCGATATCGCATTAATATCGGGCTTTCACGATCAAGCACACTTTAATAATGAGTTTAAAAAAAGCATAGGCATAACCCCAAAGGAATACCTTGCTCGCCATAAAGAACGTCAAATGCAGTTTTATAAATAAAACCCTTGGGGTAAGGGCTTGAATAAGGCCAGATAAAAAAGAGTTTTTAGATATCTCGCTTGCTCCTATACTCCAGCTAATTAACCTCACATCTGAGCAATGGATAGAAGTCACAACCAGCTTTGAGAAACACTTTAAAGCGGCAGTTGGCTCAGAAGCTTATTTAGCTGAGTATTGTGAACATACGCAGTTGCAACGACGATCGGGATTAGCGGCTTGTAAACGGCTTCTTCCTTAGGTTTAGCTTACTAAATTCAGCTCTATTTTAATTAAACTTTAATATCGTTAACGCGAGAGCTTCTGTCGTCTCAAATATGAAAATCTTTATAGAACTTTTTAAAGTTAACCTTTAATTTTTAGAAGCTGTCCTATTTTTCAATCATAAAATGTTAAAAAATACGAAGTGAGTGGTGTTCAGGTGATGTTGTGTTTGATCTCTTTTAGAATGGCTGTCTCGTTAAGTAGTCCCATTAATGCGTGTTAAACACTGGATCACTTACTAATGGATTGGCGCTTTCAAGTTAATAAATAGTTCAATTAAGCATTCTTCTAACAATTAAAGTGACATTTTTCGACATAAGTTATTCCGATATAAAAAATCTACAAATCAATTAGGTTTATCCATAATTCTATTAAATATGTAGAAGCAGTATTGGTAGAAGAGCTAAGTGCTGGATTTAAAAAGCTATCAATATCGTCTTTGTTACATTTAAATGCTAACTCTTGAATAACTGATTCAAAGCATTGAATTAGAATGTTTTCTAAATTCCACTCAAATATTAAAATACTATCAATAATTGTTTTTTTAATTTCATCATCAAAATAATGTCTAATGAACTCTATAATAGTAGGGTAACATATGTGATGTGAGATGAGAGGTTTGAAATTATTTTTAATTAATAGTCTTGTCGTTTCTTTTTTTTCTAATTTCAATAAAAAATTATAATAATTTATCTTAACTAATAGATCAGGTATTTTAGCAATTTTATCTTCTAAAGGTTCTCTAGGTAATAATTTTATTATCTCAAAATACGATTCAATTAGATTTTCTGTGCAAAATGATAATCTGATACCAACTAATTCAATCAATATTTCATTTTCAAATTTATCTATAACCTTTACCAAACTATTAATTATTGAAGGAAAAGCATGTTCATAATCGAACTTTAATTTTTTGTCTAAATCATCACCTTCATAAAAAACACAATCAAAATATAATGGAGTTTGTTTTTTGAAAAAGTTTTCTGCTAAATTAACAACGACTTCTTTTTTATCGAAATCTATTAACACTTTAAAAAGTAAGCTTATGATATTAAAATTCAATTTTTCTAATTCTATACTTTCATTGAGTTTTAAAATACACTTTTCTATAAATACTTTTCTTTCTTTTCCTTCAATGAAATTTTCACTTCCATATGTTATTCCAACAATCAACTTTTCAATGTTGCAAGAGTTAAAATATTCAAATGCCAAATCAGAGAATGAAATGAATTTATGAGCAGTAGCAATTCTCCAAATATTATAAAATTGAGGATATGATAATTGACTTTGATCTTTTAAATCTAGTTTTTTTAACATATTTAACAACGATTTTTCTGCTGATAATGGCAATGAATTTACACATAAAGCTTTTGTGATATGATCAAATGCTACATAATTGTCATTTTTATTAGTTGTAGATAGGAAAACCTCTAGAACTGGAGTTATATTAAAAGAATAGTTGTGAGCAGTGAGAACATTCATCGCATACAACCAAGTTTCATCATCAATACCATTTTCTATTTTTTTAATAAGCGCATCAATAGCTTTATTTCTATAAAAAAGCAATAAACATCTACTTGCTATATAAAATTCGGCTGAATTAGTTGTTTTATCAAAAACAGCTTTAATTCTATCATAATCATTTTTATTCCCGTAAAACTCTATTGTCTCTAATGCAATTGGAATATAAGGCACTTCACCTAATAAGTAACGGTCGACTTCTTCTCTAGAAATATTTGTTATTATTTTAGCTGGGGCTTCAAACCACATATCATAAGTACCACCAGATGGGTTTAGTCCTCCTGCTTTCATTTTCTCATTATCTTTGAGAATTGATTTAAGGAATTTTATATCTCCAGACTTGGCCAAGAATCTCTGTGCTATATAACTTTTATGATGATTTACATCGCCTAAATAGCTCTTTAGTAATTCAATACTCATTTTACTTTTTAAAATTGATGCTGCTTCCATAACTCTTGAGAAAGTCCTCAAAGAGGCCCCTTTAGATTCTAACTCCAAGGCTTTTTCAATTTGGCTCTCTTCCACATCATTCATTTCGTTATAACATCTAGCTGTAAGAACAATATCTTGCAGTATTAAACTTTGAATAAACGCATCTTTTTGCTCGTCTTGAATAAAGCTAGATGCAAAGGCCCACGCATCCCAGCCAGCTTTACTACCTGCTTTATTAATATGAGCTTTCCAATGTTTAGCTAACAACTTGGCAGAAAGACAATCGGCAACTAAATCATGATCCATAACGTAGAGACCATTACTTTCTGCTCTCTGCATTTCAAAATGCTCTGAAATCAAAAATGCTTGATTTTCAGTTAAATCAGAAGCGCCAAAAACCTTATTTTCTTTTAATCTATTAAGAGCTGATACAACAACGTACTCTGCTTCTTCTCTATATAGCGCAGCTTTTCCTTCAACTACTCGCACCTCAAAAGCAAACGATTCAAATAAAGCTTTTACCGTACTAATAGGCACATGATTAATAGAAGATTTTCTTTTTTTATTCCTATGGATTTTTCTATCTACTATATCTATAACCATGTCATATAAGTTATCTGGCAAATCCCCATTATTCTTGTAAAAATTTATTGCTACCATCAGGCCAAAAGGTAAGGTGAAAGTTTCTGCCCCTAATGAATTTATTTTTTCAAGGAAAATTTCTAAAAAATTTCTCGAATCTTCTTTTTTTAAATTTTCTTCTGAGAAGTTAATGATTTGTCGAATGTTTAAATTATTTAAAGAATAGCAAGAGCTAATATTTTTAATAATTGCTGGCAGTTGGAGTCCAGATTTTCTAAGTGATATTATATACTTAACATTATTTAAATAATTAAACCTATTAAATTGATCAGTAAACGTATCAATATAATCAGTCTTTATTTCATCTAAACCATCTAGCAATAAAAAAAATTTATAAGGTAAAGACTTCCAATCCCCAAAATTCAAACCTAACGTTTCATTTATCAAGCCATCTAAGTTGTTTCTATAAGCTGAAAGTTTAATATATATAGGAATTATATTGTTTTCATGGTTTTTAAATTCATTTAAAATAATGCTTTGAAAGTTTTTTAATGTTGTTGTTTTACCTGCGCCGCCACTTCCGATCAATATCATTGTTTTTTTAAATGAAACAAGTGTTAATAATTCATTAACTAGAAATGATTTTTTCTCATTTGAGTTAAAGGGGGGGAGGGGATCTTTAGAATAATCATACGTTTCTTTATTACTGATATTTGGAGGAAGAGCTGTAGAGGTTGCAATTAGTTCATGTAAATAAGTACTTTCACTTGATATGTTTTCTATATAATTAAATAAATTGAAATCTGGTCTTGGATATTCTTTTAATACTCTTTCAATTTTAAAATGTTTTTCTAAAGAATCATCAATATTTGACCAAATAGTACCAAGATTGTTATCAATATCGCGCCCAGACCACACCACGATTTTATCAAGCCCTTCAATATAACTTCTTACTATATAATCAGCATTGAAATTAAGTTTTTTACATTTTTTCACTATACTTTTTAACGATTTATTATTTAATGTTTTCAAAGAGCTTTCTATTATTTTAGTTTTATTCTCGCTTCGTAGTTGTGAATTTAGCTCTTTCGTAAGTGAGCCTGTTGTCAAAATATAGTGCTCTTTAATATTTGAATTCTCAAAGTAAGAGTTTATTGCAACTTTAGCTAACTCTTCACTTAGTACAGGTAAGCCAACAGGCACACTATTATAACGTTTGCACTGAATACACATAATTTTATTATCAATAGTTCTTTTACCAACTAAATCAAATCCATGATCACCACTATTTAGTGGTCCACTTACTATTTCATAACCTTGGTTTTTACCTAATTCAATTAAAACCATATGAATAAAATCTTCAAATGAATCAGCACTTAACTCTGTCAAAGGTAGTGATTTACCTTGAAATAAAATTGGGCGCTTCTGTTGCATTAAATCAATTGACATGTTTATTCCATTTAAATATTAGGTAAGAGTAATTTTAACTTTTAGAACCAAAAGATTGTTTTTTAATTTCATCAGTAGATTTCATTATGTAGCATAAAATTATAGAAAATTATTTATTTCGATTATTAATATTTCTAGAAAATGAAATTTAAAAGCTCCTTCCTTGGCTGAGCAAGAATGGTTTTCTTTCAGAAATACCACAATCCATTATGTGCATAATTAATCAGATATTACTCCAATTTATCGATAATTCAATAACCACATATTGTTATTTATCATTTATAACAACAACTTATCTTTACTAATTAAGCTAAGTAAGCCTTTTAAAAGCAAAAAACATTTACCAATTACGGTAAATGGGGTTTATGAACCTTTTATCTGATTAGTTAAAGCTCAATCCACTAGCGTACGGTTAGTAAAGGCTTTGATGGTTTCAATCTGATCTTCAACCCAAACTGGGCTTTTAGTTTGTTTGGCGATTTGAGTGAGCTTTTCTTGATAGACTCGAATAGCATGCACCATACGGGCAAGTTCGATAGAAGGTATCACCTCTGCGTCGTCTTTAAAAACTCTAATAAGACACCCACTCTAATTAAATCTTCATTTAACCAAGATCTAGCTTTATTGGATTCACTCAAGGATGTGGAATCTAATATGCCTAAACCACGTAAATCCCTAATAAGTCTTCAAGATACTTCTTACTATCATTGCGTGACTCGTTGTGTCCGACGCGCCTTTCTTTGTGGAAGCGATGAGATAACTGGTCAAAGTTAAAAGTTATGAGCGCAGGAGAGGCTGGATCGAAGATAAGATATTGTCTCTTAATGCTACCTTTGCAATAGATGTCTGTGCTTATGCTGTTATGAGCAATCACACCTACTTAGTCCTTCACGTTAAAACTGAGAAAGGTCTTATCAAGAGACCCACCGCCATTTAACCTCGTCCCATTAAGTCCTTTTTAACCCGCTTGCTGACCTAATAAAGACTCTCCGACCAAAAACAAATATGTGATGATTCTATTGCTGAGAGTCAGTGTGATTTTTTGCTAACTAAATTGAATCAATAAGAGGAATATATGGAAATCACTCGTGCTAAATCCTTCAAGGCAGAGCGTGCTTGGGGAGCAAAAGACATAGCTAACATGAATGGTATTACCACACGTTTGCATTGGACGGATCAGCCTTATAAGTGGCATATCAATGATGGGGAAGAGGTGTTTGTGGTGTTAGATGGACAAGTTACTATGTTTTATAAAGAAGAGGGTGTGGAGCAATCTGTGTTATTGGAGGTTGGTGATATCTTTTTTGCCTCGATAGGGACTGAGCATGTGGCGCATCTTGTAGGGGAAGCGCGGATTTTGGTCATCGAATCCGAAGGCAGTGTTTAAGCCGTGTTTAATAATAGTTTTAAGGTGAATGCGTGATAGCCGATTTTTGTCATCTTACTCAGAAAAAACCAAGATTAAGGCTCGCTTAGATTGGCGTGAGCCATTATCATGCTCGCCAGAATTGTTGTTAACCCATTTTTGAAAAGAAGATTTTATACTATGTCACTTCCTCCTTGCCCTAAATGCCAATCTGAATATGTTTATCAAGATCAAGAATTATTGATTTGCCCTGAATGTGCATATGAGTGGAACCCGACAGCAGAAGCAGAAGAAGACGCATTTACCGTTAAAGATGCAAATGGTACGGCTTTGCAAGACGGCGACAAGGTAACACTTGCCAAAGACTTGAAAGTGAAAGGTAGCTCTATGATTATGAAAATCGGCACCAAAGCTGTGATTAAGCGTGTGTTAGATAAAAAAGATCATGAGCTAGATTGCAAGGTAGATGGCGCGGGTGACATGATGGTGACCGCTAAGTTTGTGAAAAAGGCTTAATCAGCTTTACTCAAGCCCGCCAGTTTTAATGAAAAAGCAGCATAATTGAATTGTGCTGCTTTTTTATGCCTGATTTTCACAGAATGAAAAGCCAGCTAAAGAATGCTATGGGAACATGCGAATAGGTCCTCCCGCCTCAGCGTGTGGATAAAAGCGACTAGAATTATGGCGAGGGACGCAACTTAATAGTGATTCTATTGATAAGGCTCTCAACGTAAATATAGCGCTTTTAGACCACGCCCTTCGGGTCTTGCAGAAAAAGTGACATCTTGTGCTGTCCCGTCCCGAAAGGTACCTAAACGAACTTCTATTAATAAACGCAAAGAGACGCCTTGATTGGCGCTGATTCCCTATACATTTAAAGATAAGACTGAGAAGAGGAGACTTAATCGCAGGCTCCCGAGTTTGAGTTCGTCATTTTTCCTTGTAGAATCAATGTCTATTACTCATTTTTTGAGATCTAATTGATTGAGAGCCTTCCTGTGAAAATAGCCATACTTTCGGATATACATTCTAATATCTTTGCCTTAGAAGCCGTTATCGCTCACTTTAAACGTAAGTCGGTGGATATGGTAGTGAACCTTGGTGACATCTTATATGGCCCGATTGCACCCCAAGCCACTTATGAAAGACTGCGTGCGTTAGAAGATGAATTCAGTGTGGTGACCATTCGCGGTAATCAAGACAGACAAATTTATGAGGCGGATGAGGCCGAACTTGAGTCCAACCCGACCATGGCGTTTATTCATGAGGATTTAACGCAAGAGGCGATGGATTGGATGCGTGCTTTACCTTTTGATCGCCAGCTAACCGATTATCTCTATTTGTGCCATGGCACGCCTGATAATGACCTTATCTACTTGCTGGAAGATGTCAGTTCAGGCAAACCTGTTTTGCGAGAGAATGATGAAGTCGCAGCCTTGTTAGCAGGTAATAAGAGTAAAATTATTCTTTGTGGCCATACGCATACCCCAAGGGATTTTCTTTTAAAAGGCCAAGATGCAAATGATACGTCTGAACATGAAGGCGCCTATCTAAAAAATACCAATACCATGAGCCAGCGTATTATTAACCCTGGCAGTGTGGGGTTGCAGGCTTATTCTGATGAGTTACCTGTGCCTCATGCAATGGAAACTGGCTCTCCTGAAGCGAGTTACACCTTATTAGAGTTAGGTAAGAACAAAAACATTTATAAGCTATCCCACGAAAAAGTCTCTTATGACACTACCAGTGCGGTACAATTGGCAAAATTAAGAAACCGAGATGATTGGGTAAAAGCCCTTGAAACTGGGTTTGCATTAGAAGCTTAAAACGCTCTTATAAAATAAAGCTGAATAAATCGCACCATTCCTTTAAATACAAAGGCCATACAATGAAAAAGTTATTATTAGCGATCGGGATGTCCGCAGCCTTGGTAGGGTGCTCCGATAATGAAGTAGGGGATATTTCCTTAGGTTTGTTTACCTTAAAAGATATTAAGGTGTCATCTATGAAGGATGACAAAATCCCAGGGGTTACCTGCCATGTAGCTTCGATCGAAGCGAATTTAAGTTTATCTGATCCAAGTGATTCTTCTATCTCTTGTCGTCAAACCGGTGAAATCACGCCAGAAATGATAGCCAGTTTAGATCAATCTAAATCGGGTGAGGTAGTCTTTAAGCAATCTAAAAGCATCTTCTTTAAAACCATGAAGGTACGCCGTATTTATGATGCTGAGAATCAGACCTTGCTGTATTTGTCTTACACCACAAAAGAGACAGAAGGTAGCTTTAAGCACAGCTTGTCGACTGTGCCATTGTGGGGTACTAAGGCTTACGTTCAGTAAACAACTCAATAAATAGTTCAATAAATACGTTGGATGATTTATTCGCTTAGAGCAGGCTGGTGGGCTTGCTTTAAGCTATTAAATATCTCGTCTAACATGATGCCCACATCGCTAGCATTATCTTGGCTGTTGCTATAGCTGCGTAGTCCCATGACTTGAATTTGCATCCATTTGGCAAGACGAGCTGGATTGGATGCTTGTTTAATCAACCCTTTTTCTTGAGCCTCTAAAAACAAAGCTTCAAACCCTGATTCAACTTCTTTAAGGCCATCTTGAGCATATTGCCTTAAATGTGCGTTATTACCATCAAGCTCTGAAATGCTTTTAACCAAAAAGCAGTTATTGATTTTCCCTTCCTCTGCTTTTACCGCCATGTTTTTGATGAAATCGTAGATAGCTTTAATTGGATTTGAGTTAAGTCCAGCGTACTTATCTAACGCTAGCCGACTTTGCTCTGCATAATTTAACAAACAGATTTTGAATAAAGCTTCTTTGTTACCAAAGGCGGCATATATGCTGCCCGGCCTCATATCCAACTCTTCTTGTAAGTCGCGCATCTTGGTGGCTTGAAAGCCTAACTTCCAAAATAATTGAGTTGCTTTTTCGATAGCGAGGGCACGGTCATATTTCATGGCATTAATATCTATATAAAAAATAATTTGAACATTTGTTCAATTGTAGCTTGAACAAATGTTCAAATCTAGTTATGGTTTATCTATTGAACAAGTGTTCAAGTGGTTTTAATAAAGCGACAAGCGCTAAACCCCTTTTAAATTCTCTTAATTAATAGATAGGTAACATGATGTCAGACTTTAAATTACATACATTAGAAAGTGCACCAGAAGGTTCAAAACCACTATTGGAAAACTCAGTAAAAAGTTTCGGCATGGTGCCTAACTTGCACGCTGTTATGGCAAGTTCTCCAGAGTTGCTTTTGGGATATCAAACTCTGCATGGTCTGGCTCAGCAAACCAGTTTTGATGCGGATGAGTTAACCGTTGTTTGGCAAACCATTAATGTTGAACATGAGTGTCACTACTGTGTGCCTGCACATACTATGATTGCTCACTCTATGAAGGTAGGTGCTGATGTTATTGATGCATTACGTGATGAAACACCGCTACCTAGTGCAAAACTAGAAGCGCTTCGTAACATGACATTATCTGTTGTGAGAGACCGTGGTGTTGTGAATACTGAAAGCGTAGATGCATTTTATTCTGCTGGGTTTGAGCAAAAGAACCTACTTGAAATCATTCTGATCTTGTCGCAAAAAGTGATGAGTAATTATGTGAATCATCTGGCTGAAACACCAACGGATGCACCGTTTCAAGAGTTTGCTTGGGAGAAAAAACAGGCCTAACTTGATCTACTAAAAAGCTTTATCGTTAAGAAAGCCGTTATAAATTTTTATAACGGCTTTTGTTTTTTCATTCTGTTAAATTTATCGCTTTATCGCTTTATCGCTTTATGGCTGTTGTTTAGTAGCCGCAATCACAATCTCGCGAATACACACATTTTGTGGTTGAGCGTAGGCAAAGCTAACAGAGTTGGCGATATCTTCTGGGCTTAGAACACCGCCCATATCCTCTTTCCAACTTTCATAGCCTGCCTTAATGTCTTCCGAACTTGTGTGAGATAAAAGCTCAGTTTCAACGGCGCCAGGTGCTATGGTAATTACTCTAACATTTGAGTCAGCCACTTCTTCACGCACATTTTCTGAAATAGCATGAACCGCGAATTTAGTACCACAATAAGCCGCATGGCTTGGGAAGGTTTTACGGCCAGCGATTGAGCTAATGTTGATAATGGTGCCTGTATTACGGGCTTTCATTGGCGCTAATACGGTTTGCATACCGTTTAGCAAGCCAACCACATTGATATCAAACATGCGCTGCCACTCGTTTGGTGCTTGATCTTCCACTTGGCCTAATAACATGACACCCGCGTTATTCACTAAGCAGTCTGTTGGGCCATAAAGCGCTTCAGCTTTGGCAACGGCTTTTTGAAAACCTTCGTAATCTGTTACATCAAGTGGCTCACATAGGGTGTTTGCAAGGTTTAGATCTCTTAATTTATCGACACGACGGGCGAGTAAAAGCAGCGGGTGGCCTTGTTCACTTAGCTGTTTGGCAATGGCTGCGCCGATACCAGAACTTGCCCCTGTAATGACAACTAGTTTTTTTAGTGTGTTTTCCATCTTATATCTCGCTTTTAAAATTAGGTTTCTGTGACTGAATAAGCTTTAAGGCGTGCCTTATTTGCTGATGTGGCTATAGTATTCTTCTCGTTATTGTTTAAAAATAAGCTCCTAGTTAAATTATTGTGAACTTATAGTGCGCAATTAAAGGCTCAAAACCGGCATAATTAGCGTTTAAGGTGATAGCTTTAATAAACAGGATGAGGAATAGCTAAGTGAATAAAGAGATCAGCCTGCCAGATATTCAGGCGTTTGTGGTGATTGCAAGAGAGGGGAGTTTCACAAAAGCGGCTGAGCTCATGAGTTGCTCGCGATCTTATTTATCTCGACAGCTAAATCAGCTAGAGGCCCAGCTTGGCGTGAGTTTGATAATAAGAACCACGCGAGCCCAGAGGTTAACCCAGCAAGGGGAGGCTTTTTATCAGCAATGCCAGCAAAGCTTAAATAAAATCGATGTGGCAGTTAATCAGGCCCTAGAAAGTGCAAGCGAGTTATCAGGGCCGCTTAATATTAACTGTGTTGGCGGCTACATTGGTGAAACCCTGATAATGGACCTGATTAACGGCTTTTCTCGTTTGTATCCAAATATTGATATCAAATTAGATTTTGATAGCCGCAGGGTTGATCTTATCTCTGGTGAGTTTGATTTTGTTTTTCGTATGGGAAGCCTTGAAGATTCCGCCTTGATTGCGAGAAAGCTGATGGATATCGAGATTGTGACCTTAGCAAGCCCAGAATATTTTAAGACTCATGGGAGGCCGCTACACCCTAAAGACCTTAAAGAGCATGCTTGTATTACTGGCTCCATCAAAAATTGGCGTTTTGTTTCTAGCTATGAATTAGCGACTGACGGATCAGCATTAGCCGAAGATATACAGGTAAAAGGGCCTTTTAGCTGTAAAAATGGCCATGCAATGGTCAATAACGCAAAAGCAGGCCTTGGCATAGTGCGAGTACCTGCTATGTATTGTTTGGATGAAATTAAAGAAGGTAAACTGCTTCACTTGTTTGATGATTGGCAAGCTGCGAGTGTGGCTTTTAATTTGATTTATCTACAAGATGCTTATCAAAGCAAAAAGTTGAAGGCCTTTAAAGACTATGTGATCAGTTACTTTGAGACACTGAGTTAAGCCGAGCGAATACAGACAGTCTGGTTATAAAAGTCCGAATTAAAAAAATAAAGAGTAAAGAATGAGAGCAAAAGGAGTGAAAGTGGAGATTAGATTAAGGCCAATGATAGCGAGTGAATTTAGTGCTTATCAAGGCTATTTTGTGCAGGATTATGCGCAAGAGATTATGGACAACTATGGTCACTCTAATCTTGTTGCGATCAAGATGGCGAAGGCAGCCATTGAGGCTTCTTTCCCAGAGGGGATTACAGAAAAAAATGAAGAGTTACTCTGTATTGAATTGGGCGAGAGCAATCAGCTAGTGGGTTATTTATGGCGGATGATTAACCCTGAGGATAATAGCTGCTTTATTTCGGACTTTTATATATTGCCGGAGCAGCGCTCAAAAGGATTAGGAAAGCTTGCTTTGAAAGCATTAGAAGATGCTTTAAAACCATTGGAAATTGGCCAAATTAAATTGAGAGTTGCCTATCAAAACAAAAGAGCAGCTGATTTATACCAAGCTGCAGGTTATACAATTACCGGCATTAATATGAGCAAGCTATTAAATTAGTACACATTAGCAAGAGATAAATTTATATCCCTTGCTAATGTTAGAGGCATTAAGCTTTACTTTAGAGCTACTTTAAGTAAGGGCTACTTTAAGGTGTTTTCTCTAAGCTTTGAGACTTGATCAAAGCCGATGCCCCAGTCATCAAGTTTGACTTCATCTATCACAACAAAAGTGACTTGTGGATCTTTATCCAGCACATCGACCATGATCTGAGTACAACCTTTAATAATGGCTTGTTTCTGTTCTCTGGTGACGTTTTCGTCTGTAATTTTTACGTTGATATAAGGCATTTTGCCTCCTTAAAATAGTGTATAAATTTGTTTTAGGTTCTGCTTCTGGCTTTTAGCCTTTAAGTTTTAAAGCTAAGCTGTTTTATTCTTAAGCTGCTTTATCTTTAAGCTGCTTTATTCTTAAGATAGAGACCAAGCTGATGAGTAAGCTCTGAGACAGAGCTAGAGCCTTGTAGCAAGTAACTTCCATCCAAAATAAAGGTAGGGATGCTTGTGATGTTAAATGCCATATAACGCTCGACTTTTTGCATCAGGGCTTGCTCTATTTGTGGATCCTCAAGCGCAAGTCGCGCTGAGTTTGGATCTAATCCAATATCCATGATTATTTGCAATAGAACGTCTGTTTGGCTGATATCTAAACCCAGTTCAAAGTAAGCCTTTATAAGGTATTCATTAAACTGGATTTGCTTATTAAAGCCGTGTACCCAATGCATTAATTGATGAGCTTTATGGGTATTGAAATAGTAACGACGTTTACTAAAGTCGATACATACTCCCGCATTTTTAGCGGTCGCAACTAAGCTGGTTTGATACTGTTTTAACTTGTTATCACTCCAACGAAATTGCTGTTTAAAGTAGTCGCTAATCAATTGACCTTCATCTGGCATACTGGGGTTAAGCTCGAAAGGTGAAAACCTGAATTCAACCTCGATATTTAATGCTTTTATGGCCGCTTGGATATGACGAAAACCAATCGGGCACCATGAACAAACCATGTCGTGCACCATTTCAATTCTTAAGCGATTCTCTAGTGTGTTTTTCATGAGCCGCTCCCATGCACTGACTCATTCGATTTTGACAGGGACTCATTCACTTTTAAATTAGAGGCAATGTCCGTATACATCTTATTGACGATTCGCCATTGGCCTTCTTCTTTTAATAAACCTAGAAAGTCTATGTAATGAAAATCAAAAAGTGGACATTCAAGTTTGACCATGGCTTGATCTTGTACCAGATCAACTGACAGTATTTTAAAGTCATAAGCTTGGCCCAAATCTTTAGGTGTTTGCCTTTGTCTTACATCTTCCAACCAAGTACTAAGGGAGCGACGCTTGCCTGGCAGTTTTAGCCAGGCATCTTGATGGAATATGTTTTCCAACATCTTAGCGTCGCCTAGATACAGGCCTTCGCAATATTGGTTGATAATGCTAACGACATGGTCAAAATCTGTTTCGACAGAATGACTCATAGCTGTCTCCTTATTAGGCTTGATTCGCCAAAGCGGCTTCTTTCTCAACCACTTTTTGATAATTCGGCATTTGCTGGACGTTTGCTAACATAGCTTGTGTTTTTGGCCCTATGATGATGTCGACAGGGAAGAAAGGCCCCCAAGCTGAATACACGCTTAGCATGATGTCTGCTGCAGAAACCTGCTTACCTCCTAAAAAGTCGCCTGATCCTTTTTCTAACTTGGCTTCAACCACTTGCCATAGTTTATTGATTAAACTCGCCGCATTATTCAAGGCATCCTGCTTAGCGTTGTCATCTTGAATGTATTGGTTAATGAAAAAGAGTCGGCCATAGGCTGGGTGCATAGTGGCGTTAGCAAAGAGAATATCCTGTACACCTTGTTGTCTGGCAGGGCCTTCTGCTGCTAATAGGCTGTTGGCATGTTTATCCAAAAGGTGAAGTATGATGGCCGCACCTTCTGTTAGAACAATGTCATTTTCTACTAGGGCTGGCACAGCACCCACAGGGTTAATCTCAGTGAAATTATCTAGGCTACTGACATTGATAAGTTGGTAGTCTTGGCCTAATTCGTTTAGCACGACTTGTGTCGCTACTGAGCAGGCACCTTGAGAATAATAAAGTGTGTAGTCAGTTTTTGTGTTAGCGGTTTGATTTAACGTATTTTGCGTATTAGACATAAATTTCTCCAAAGGTGATTTGATTAATTCGTTTGCATGTTTAATGTCATCTTTTCTCGCTTGGTATGAGAACCAATCTGTATGCGATAGGGAGAGTCTAAGTCGATAGTTTGTTTACATATATATCAATAATATGCATATACTGTTCACAAATTGGAGACAAAAATGAAAAAAATTGGCGAAACTAATTCGAAATGTTGTCTGTCTCTCTAAAAGAAAACCCTAAAGAAACCATGTGAGATAAAGCTGAATATGGATAAACTCAGGGCGATAAAGTTATTTGTAAAGCTGGCTAATTTAGGCAGTTTTACCAAGGTAGCTGAGCAAACAAATACATCTAAATCCATGATAAGTAAGGAAATAGGGCGTCTTGAGGATGATCTAGGCGCACGCTTGCTACATAGGTCTACCAGAAACCTTCAGCTTACCCATGTGGGAGAAGGTTACCTACAAAGAGCAATCGAAATCCTAGAGAAGCTAGATGATGCTGATAACTTTGTCAGTGATTTGCAGCATAACGTGAGAGGTAAACTCAAAATTAACGCGCCTATGGCCTTGGGCATTACCGATCTCTCCGTGTTGTTTGCTGACTTTATGCTTGAAAACCCAGACATTGAGCTAGATATCCATCTAGGGGATGAGAGTGTTGACCTTGTCGAACAAGGCTTTGATTTAGGCTTAAGAGCGTCAAGTCGTGCGATCGATTCTAACTATGTAGGGAAGCCGCTGACTCGTTTTACTTATAAGGTATGCGCCTCTCCGGAGTATCTTGCAAGGCATAAAGCCATTAACTTGCCTAAGGATCTTAGTGAGCATAATTGTTTTGTTTATAGTTACTTTCAGGGGAAGGATGTTTGGCCTATTGAAGATGGTGTCGCGGTAAAGGGGAAGCTTAAGGTTAATAGCACCTTGTTTATGATGGACGCCATTAAAAAGGGATTAGGGCTAGGTTTCATTCCTGATTTTGTTTGTCAAAAAATGATAGATTCTGGTGAGGTGGTAGAAGTATTAGCCGAGGCAAATAAACCTAGGCTAACCCTGTATGCGCTTTATCCTGCGAGACACTTTGTCCCCACCAAGTTAGTAAAATGCATTCGCTATTTGGAAGATTGGTTCGATAACAATAAACCGGCTTAATGCCTATTGAATGGACTCTAAATAAGCAAAAATATCATAGGTATCTTGTTTGCTCAGTATGCCTTCCCAAGCTGGCATACCTTGGTCGACCTTGCCTTTTAGTACTATTTTAGACAGCATCATTTTAGGTATAAAAATGCTATTTAACTTTTTGACAAGGTTTGATGGTTTTTTTGCTAACGTGCTAGCGGCAGGGCCATCGCCTAAGCCTTTGACTCCGTGGCAGACTAGGCAGTTTGTCTGATATTTTTGAGCACCATTTTGTATGTCTCTTGCTGCGCTAACTTGAGTACTTGTACTAATAAAAGCAAGGCTTATTATTAGGGGAATCATTTTTTTCATAACACCTCTGCGTATGACTTCGAGTCATTTAATGAGAATCATTAATATGTGAGATAGGGTAAAACCTGTTATGTAAAAAAAATGTTAGGGAAACACTTTAATAAGCTTAGTGCTGGAAGGTTTTAGATGATAAGAGAAATGACGGAAAATGATTTTAAGCTGTTTTGGCCTACCTTTGAAACCATCATCCTCGCAGAGCAAACTTATGCTTTTGATAGCCAAATGGGTTATGAGGAAGCTTTACAGCTTTGGTTAAAATCTCCCCTTAAAACCTATGTTTTCGAAGAAGATGGCGTTATTTTAGGATCATACTATATCAAAGCTAATGCTATGGGGCCGAGCAGCCATATTAGTAACTGCGGTTATATGGTGAGTGAAACGGCAAGAGGGAAGGGAATTGCACGCAAAATGTGCGAACACTCACAGATGGTTGCGAAAGAGCTTGGCTTTACTGCGATGCAATTTAACTCTGTCGTTTCTACCAATAAGATTGCCATTAAGCTATGGCAAGCACTGGGCTTCGATATTATTGGGACGATTCCTAAAGCTTATAAACACAAGGAACTTGGGCTGGTGGATGCCTATATCATGCATAAGCTGTTAGATGATTAAGCCATAATAAAAAATAATCTCAAAAATAAAGCCGCTATCCGAATGGAAAAGCGGCTTTATCTTTCACTCTTAAGAAAATGCCTTAAGAGGAATTTAACTTATTCGTTCGCTGTTACTGAACAAGTTCATTTTCGCTGAATTCACCTTCAAACAAAGCGGTCGATAAGTAACGCTCGCCTGAGTCAGGTAGAATCACAACGATTTTCTTATCCGCGTTTTCTTCAAGGTTTGCAATCTTCTCTGCGGCTGCCACAGCGGCACCACAAGAAATACCACATAGGATACCCTCTTCACGCATTAGGCGTTTTGCCATCTCGATAGATTCTTCGTTGCTGATTTGTGATACCTGATCAACCATAGACAAATCTAAGTTTTTAGGGATGAAACCCGCACCAATACCTTGGATCTTATGTGGTGATGGTGTTAAGTCTTCACCCGCAATGGCTTGAGTAATAACAGGAGAGGCTGTTGGCTCTACCGCAACACTGGTAATCGCCTTACCTTTAGTGTTTTTAATGTAACGGCTAACACCAGAAATTGTACCACCTGTACCTACACCTGCTACGAAGAAATCGATTTCGCCATTGGTGTCATTCCAGATTTCAGGCCCTGTTGTTTTCTCGTGAATCTCAGGGTTAGCTGGGTTATCAAATTGTTGTAGTAAGATGGTGTTTTCATCTTCAGCAATTTCAGCCGCTTTTTCGATCGCGCCTTTCATGCCTTTAGCTGGTTCAGTTAGTACAATCGTTGCGCCCATTGCTTTCATGACTTGGCGACGCTCAAGACTCATGCTTGCAGGCATAGTAATAGTGATCGGATAACCACGAGCTGCCGCGACAAAACAAAGTGCAATACCTGTGTTACCACTTGATGGTTCTACCAAGGATTTACCTGGCCCTAATAGGCCTTTCTTCTCAGCATCCCAAATCATGTTAGCGCCAATACGACACTTAACAGAAAACGCTGGGTTGCGAGATTCTAATTTCGCCCAAATGTTGCCTTTACCAATGCGGTTAAGACGAACAAGCGGCGTATTACCAATGGTTAATGAGTTATCTTCAAATATCTGATTAGACATGGAAATTCCTTGATTTAGGTAATAAATGAGAATTGTTATATATGCTTGGGGTCACACTATAACCTGTTCAAACTAAATGATGGTAGAATTTCACGCCATAAAGATAGAACCAAATATTTTTGTGGCTTATGTTTGTACAATTGCTTAATTAATGAGCAGTTTTTACATCTAACTCCTTTATTTGCAAACATATTCCACGTCAGACCCTATTAGGAAGTAACATTGTCCGTTTTTGAAATGCAAGATGTGATGAGCAAGGACAGATATCATATCGAACGTAAAGTTCAGTTGATTGAGCGCCAGCAAAAAAGTAATAGCTTGGATGCTAACTTGGTCGAAGAAGTGAAAGCTATGATTTTAGCGTCCCAGGAAAAGGTGCGTGAACGTAGCGAATTAGTCCCTGAGATTAAATACGACCAGAGTTTACCTGTTGCGGCAAAAGCGGAAGACATTATTGCTTCGATTAAAGCGAATCAAGTGGTGATAGTTGCGGGTGAAACCGGGTCTGGTAAAACCACTCAACTACCTAAAATGTGCTTACAGGCTGGTTTGGGTGTTGCGGGTATGATTGGCCACACTCAGCCAAGGCGACTAGCTGCACGCAGTGTAGCAGACAGAATCAGTGATGAACTCGGTGTTGAGCTAGGTGAAGAGGTTGGCTTTCAAGTCCGATTTAATGACGAGTCTAGTGATAAAACCTTAGTTAAATTGATGACAGACGGTATTTTGCTGGCAGAAATTCAGCAAGATAAATTTCTGCAAAAGTATCAAGCGATTATTATCGATGAAGCCCATGAAAGAAGCTTAAACATAGATTTCTTATTGGGTTATCTAAAACGTATCTTACCTTCTCGCCCAGACCTAAAAGTTATCGTGACTTCGGCAACCATAGATGTGGCTCGCTTTTCGAAGCATTTTAACGACGCACCCGTTTTTGAAGTATCTGGCCGTACCTTCCCAGTAGAAATTCGTTATCAACCCTTATTGCTTAAGTCTGATTCTGAAGAAATTGATGCAGACCAAAGTATGGAGCAGGGGATTGTCGATGCGGTTCATACGATTATTCACGAAGAAAAACAGTCTAGCTTTCGTGGCGCCTCAGATATCTTGGTGTTCTTACCGGGCGAGAGAGAAATTCGTGAAACAGCAGAACTTTTAAGACGTGAAGAGCTAAGACACACAGAGGTTGTGCCACTTTATGCACGATTGTCATCTAGCGAACAGCAAAAGATTTTTAAATCCCATAGTGGTCGTCGAATTGTGTTATCGACCAATGTGGCTGAAACCTCATTGACTGTACCTGGCATTCGTTATGTTATCGACCCAGGTGTTGCCCGCATTAGTCGCTATAGTGTGCGTTCCAAAGTACAGCAACTTCCCATTGAAAAGATCAGTCAAGCTAGTGCGAATCAAAGAGCAGGTCGTTGTGGTCGTGTGGCAGATGGTATTTGTATTCGTCTTTATGACGAAGCTGACTACCAAGCACGTGCAGAATTTACTGACCCCGAAATTTTTAGAACCAACCTTGCCTCCGTTATCTTGCAAATGGCGAACTTAAGGTTAGGTGCGGTCGAGAAGTTCTCCTTTGTCGAAATGCCAGATAAACGTCTAATCAATGATGGTTATCGAGCCCTGAATGAACTGGGTGCTATCAATAAGGAAAGGCTGACGCCGATAGGGCGTCAATTAGCGAAACTGCCAATCGACCCAAAACTTGGTCGTATGATTATCGCAGCCGATAAGCTTGGTGTATTAAATGAAATCGCCATTATTGTTAGTGCTCTGACAATTCAAGATCCAAGGGAAAGGCCGCAAGAGAAAAAGACACAATCTGATCAAGCTCATGCTGTTGATAAGGATGCAGATTCAGACTTTGTTGTGCTGTTAAATTTATGGCATCGATTTGAGGAACAGCGCCAAGCTTTATCGCAAAATCATTTACGTCAGTTTTGTCGTAAACAATTTTTGAATTATATGCGTATGCGCGAGTGGCGTGACATTCATCGCCAAATCCTAATTGCTTGTAAGCAATTAGGCTTTAAAGAGTCTCAATCTAAACCACAAGAAAACGAGAATAAAAAACAAGCTATTCAGGCGCAAAAGCATAAGGCAAACCATGTTAGCGCTAAAAATAGATCGAATGATGATGCTGAAGAACAAGTATCAACTAAGCCAAGTGTTGATTATGAAAGAGTGCATAGGGCGTTATTAGCGGGCTTGTTTACTCAGATTGCTAACAAACTGGATGAAACCAAAGAATTTGTTGCCTGCCGTTCTCGTAAAATGCATATCTTCCCTGGCTCTGTATTATTTAAGAAACCGCCTCAATGGGTAATGTCTGCGGAAATGGTGGAAACCACCAAACTCTATGGTCGAGTAAGTGCCAAGATGGAGCCATTGTGGGTTGAAGAATACGCCAAGCCTTTTGTGAAACGCCAATATTTTGATCCCCATTGGGAGAAGAAACAGGGCCGAGTCATGGCTTATGAACAGGTGTCTTTGTATGGCCTGATTCTCGTGGCAAAACGCCGTGTCGATTATTCTCGCGTTAACCCAGATGAAGCACGTGAAGTCTTTATTCGCTCTGCTTTGGTTGAAGGGGAGTTGCGTACGCGTCATGCTTTCTTCCAGAAGAATCAAGATTTAATCAAAGCCATAGAAGAAGACGAAGCTAAGTTGAGAACACGGGACATTTTAGTTGATGACGAGGTTGTGTTTGCTTTTTATCAAAAACAAATCCCAACTGAAATTTGCAATCAGAAAAGTTTAGAGTTTTGGCTTAAGTCCAATCAAGATGCGTTAACCTTGACGCGCCAAGATTTGATTAAACAAGAAGTTGATATTGATAACACGGCTTTCCCGATCAGTTTTGGTTTAAACGGGGTGAGTTTACCGATTGAATATCAATTTGAACCGGGTAAAGCAGTGGATGGGGCGACGTTAAAAGTCCCTGTTGGTCTTCTTCGACAGCTATCTGCTGACGAGTTAAGCTGGGCGGTACCGGGTTATATCAAAGAAAAATGCGAAGCTTACTTACGTGCTTTACCTAAAGCCTTAAGACGTCGCTTTGTGCCTATCCCTCAATTTGTTGATCGCATTTACCCTAACTTGTCTTCAAGTAAAGGCGATCTATTAGAGCAGTTAAGCTTACAGATTAAGCGTGAAACCTTAATAGATATTCCTTTAACTGAATGGCAAGGGGATAAGCTAGAAGCCTACCTAAACCTGAATATCGAAGTTATATCGGATCAAGGTAAGGTGATAGGAACAGGAAAGGCGCTGGATGAGTTGCAAACTAAGTTTGCCGCGCAAGTGGATGCAAGCTTTGCCAAGTTTGGTACTAAGGCGCATGAAGAGAAAGGCCTCACCAACTGGCCTGATCAAGATGTTCCTGAACAACAAACCCTAAGCCAAGCTGGGATTAAGGTTACGGCCTTTCCTGCGTTGGTCAGTAATGGTGAAACCGTCTCGGTTAAGATGTTTGATGATAAAGCCACAGCATTAGAAACGCACCGTAAAGGGGTGATTGCTTTGTTAAGAATCTCCCTAAGTAAGGATATGAAGTACCTACAAAAGAACTTACCTAAGTTAAGGGAGTCTCTATTAATATTCGCACCGATTGGCAAGAAAGAGCTCTTATTAGATGATCTTTTAAATGCGGTCTTGGATAAGGTGTTTTTGGATGGACAAACCTTACCTAGAACCCGTGAAGAGTTTGACCAAACTTTGCTTAAGAATAAGCCTCAATTGGTAACGCTCGCTAATGAGATGGCACTACAGCTGCATCAAGTATTGTCTTCATACCAGAAAGTCGCTAAACAAATGAAAGGCAATATCCCATTACCTTGGACACGAGTGTATGGGGATTTGAAGCAACAGTTAGGAAATTTGATTTACCCTGGTTTTATCGGTGATACCCCGTTATTTTGGTTTGGACAACTACCTCGATACTTTAAAGGGATAGAAGTGCGCTTAGATAGATTCCAAAATCACTTAAATAAAGAAAATGCTTTGGTGACTCATTGTGAACTACTTTGGCAAAGTTATGCCAAACAGAAGCAAGGTCATGATGCTAAGAATGTGTACGACCCAGAGCTATTAAAATATCGCTGGTTAATGGAAGAGTATCGAGTGTCTTTATTCGCTCAAAACGTGGGTACATTGGAACCTGTTTCTGAAAAGCGTTTACAAAAGCAGTGGCAGTTAGTTAAAAAAATTGTCTAGGCAATGAAATTGAATGTTCAAAAATAATGACTGTCTTGAAAATGATTGTATAGGAACCCCCTTTATGAAAAGGAAGTACGCACTAAAACCTTTGATTGCAGGTTTTATCTTTGCTGGATTGGTGGGCTGCTCGGCTAAAGTCGTTAATGAAGATACGGCTGGACTTGAGGCAGAGCAGACTGTGATTGAATCAGAGCAGGAGACTTATGTTGATCCTGATCCATGGGAAAGGTTTAACCGTTCCATGTATGCGTTTAACTCTGGATTAGATAAGGCGATCTTAAAGCCAGTGGCAATTGGCTATAAGAATGTAACGCCGACACCAGTACAAAAAGGGGTAAGTAACTTTTTCTCCAACCTTGGGGAAGTAGGCAACATTTTCAACAACTTATTGCAGGGTAAGATAGATGCGACCGCTTCATCAAGCTGGCGCTTCATTATCAACTCTACTGCTGGTTGGTTTGGTATTTTCGATGTGGCCTCTGAAATGGGCCTTAAAAAACAGAAAGAAGACTTTGGTGAAACCTTGGGTTATTGGGGTATTAGTTCTGGCCCTTATTTGGTTTTGCCATTATTTGGCCCGTCTACCTTGAGAGACTCTACAGATGTGCCAGTCGGGTTTTATACGCCAGGTGCAAAAGCTTTTTTCAATTTGCATTGGGATGAAGCTTTGGCGGTATCGGGTTTAGATTTGGTTGAGACAAGAGCCTCATTGCTGTCGTTAGAATCTCTCATCATTGGTGACGAATACGAATTTGTTAGAGATGTGTATTTACAAAATCGCCAGAATGCCGTCTATGATGGCAATCCACCTGTCGATGACGATGCTTGGGGTGATGATGGCTGGGAAGACGACGACTGGGGTGATGAAGAGCTAGACGCTGAAGATGATTGGGTCGAAGACCTTTAATCAAATGTTTTGATCTTTGTGTTGAGGCTAAGCTCTTATTGTTAGCTACCTTGGCAGATTACAGCGTCTTACTTTACATTTTTAATAAATAACTCATATAAGACACCGACTTAGCAAGTATAAGAAGGTGTCTTGTATTGAATAACATGAATAAAATCTGATAGTTAAAATCATTTCAAAGCAAGTTCACTTTAATACTCGATATTAATCAATACGTCATATATTTCTCCTAAATTCTCACTATCAAGAAAATTCAAATTCTTGACATATATTAATACGCATACTTGCACTATGTTGTTTGTGTGACGTTTTTAATGAGCAGGATTTTTATAAGCATGAATGGCTTTAATTTAGGTTAAGTCATTGCATCCATGGAAGTTATAGGAGAGAGATATGCTTGGCTTTATTCGTAGACAACCCCTTCCTCAACAACTCAGTGCAGGTACATTAGTTGCTGTTGTGTTTTTCATGACATTGCTAATCTACTTTATTTCTCGGTTTTTTACTGCAGAGGTAAATAGTGTCGCCAGTGAAAATCAAAATAAGCAGGTTGAATTGGTGTCCCAAAACCTTGAAGCAAGATTTGAAGCCATGGTGGCAAATAATCAACTCATGTCTCGTATGTCTTATGCAGAGTTCAAGGGGCTAAGGGTAGATGATCAGTCATTTTTAATGACAAATGGGCGTTCAGTGCCTGAAGTGTGGTTAGGCGATACGCTCGTTAATCAAGATAGTTCACAGCTAACTGGCTTTACTCAAAAGTCTGATCATTTTATTAGCTTATATGTAAAGCAAAGCAACAAATTTACGCCAATCGCCTCTAGTATGCTTAATGAAAAAGGTGAGCCAATTCTAGAGCATGTAATTGATTCAGAGCATCCAGCCTTTAGTGACCTTATTTCAAACATAGGTTATCAAGGGAAAAACCAAGTCGCAGGCTTTAATCTCTATCAGAACTTTAAACCCATTATTGTCGATGGTGCAGTAGTTGCTGTGATCGAAACTAGCACTAATTTGCAAAATATAATGACAAGCCTTTCAGATTACGTAAAACAACTTACCTTTGGTAAATCGGGTTATGTTTATGTGATGGCAGCGGGTAAAAATGAAGGTGATATGGTGATACACAGAACCCTTACCGGAGGTAATGTGTATGACATCCAGCCAGATTTTGTCGATACCTTTAAGCAAGCTTTTGTCGGTAACAAAGGGACGTTTAATTACTCTGTGCCCACTAAGGGGATTGATGCCGTCGCACGAGAATCTAAGGTCTTATATCATGCGGTAGCGGGTTGGAACTGGGTTGCTTTGTTAAAAACTTATGAAGATGAATACCAAGCCGAGATTGATGCGCAAATTCTAAAAATTGAATTAATGTGTGCCGCTGGCGCTATCTTTTTAATGTTAGTGCTCTGGCAACTGATTAGACGCTCATTATTGCCGTTAACTGAGATCACCCATGGGTTAAAACTCTTGGGTGAGGGGAACCTTACTTATCAATTTAAGTTTAAAAAAGATACTAAGACTAAAAATGAAATGCACTTATTAAAACGAGACATTGCGGCTATGCGTGATGGTTTAGTGAATGTAATAAGGCAGGTATCTGACTCTAGTAAGAATCTCGTTGATTCAGCTGAGTCGATTGATAATGTTAGTCATGAACTGCAACACCATGCGAAGAAGAGTGAGGAAGAAAGTACTCATGTAGCCACTGCGATTGATCAAGTTGTGGTATCGATTGAAGAGGTAGCAAATAGTACACGTGCTGTCTCCGATGAAACCTCTGCTGCTAGCGAAATTAGTATCTCAGGTAATGATGCTGTAAATGAAGTGGAAGAAACCGTAGCGACCTTGTCACAGTCATTCAGTGCGGCTTCCAACCGTATTAAGGATGTGGAGGAAAGTAGTAACAGCATTGGCGAAGTTGTCGATGTGATTAATGCGATTGCTGAGCAAACTAATTTATTGGCTTTGAATGCTGCAATAGAGGCTGCCCGTGCTGGTGAACAAGGCCGTGGTTTTGCTGTTGTGGCAGATGAAGTGCGAAACTTAGCTCAGAAAACGCAGGATTCTACGCAGAAAATTCGAGATGTTGTTGAGAGGTTGCAAGCGAATAGCCAATCAGCCGTTGAAGGCATGGAAAGTGGTGCTAAGCAGGTTGAGTTAAGTGTTCATAAAGCCACTAAGGCTGGCATTTTATTAACTCAGATTAGAGAGTCTATTGTGGCGGTTGAAAAGAGCATGACGCAAGTGTCGAGTGCCACTGAAGAGCAAAGGTTAGCTGCACAAAAAATCAGTGATAGCGCAAGATCGTTAACACAGACATCGAGCGATACCTTTAATCATTCAGAGTTCTCATCTGATCAGGGTAAAAATGTTAAAGATTTATCTATGACCTTACTCAATAACATCAGTGTGTTTAAAATTACTGAATAAGTGTGAGTTAGATTCCTTTTCTTTAACCCTATTCTGGCTGTACTCGTGCTAAGCACTTAGCAAAATCCCTGTCATATGATGGGGATTTTTTTGCCTCTTTTTTGATATAAGGTGAGAAGTCAAACATTTCGTGGTGAATGAGTATGCTGACAGGATTAAATCATATAACCCTTACTGTGTCTGAGCTTGAGAAATCAATAGCGTTTTATCAAAAGGTCTTGGGTTTTAAAGGTCATGTTAAATGGGAGAAAGGGGCTTATCTTTCAATCCCTGGGATATGGTTATGTTTGAGCATAGGGAAACGAGAGAATGCAAATGACTATACACACTTAGCCTTTAGTTTAAATGACAGTGATTACAATAGCTTGGTCATAAAGCTGAAAAAGCATGGTGTACACCAATGGCAAGAAAATACCAGTGAAGGGGACTCTTTTTATTTTTTAGATCCTGATGAGCATAAATTAGAGATTCACCTAGGGAGCCTAGAGACAAGATTAGCAGAGCTTGAAACTTCTCCATATAAAGGGCTTGTTTGGCTTTAGTTATTATTTAGCTTTTAATTGCTATCTAGCTTGGCTTGAACCACCAGCTGACATCCGGAAGTTCACTGTAATGGTAACGCTTTAGATAAATGACATTACGTTGTATCGGGTTGTATTTATCTAAATACTGCTTGTGGTATTTGAGAAACAAGGTTTCAAAACTACCATTTAATTTAATATTTTTTAATCCTATTTCAATGCGATCAGCAAGTTCAGAGTATTGAGGACTGACATGAAAGTACACAGGGTGAGGGTAAAAAAGAGCAATACTTGGTACCACTTCGAATGACTCATTTTGGGTGTTGAAGCGCTCTAATTCTGCATCTACTTCTCGTATGCTTCTTGGTAAATAATCAAAGCGCCCATAATTGAGCATCTTGTATAAGTTCTTAATGCTAATTGCGGATTCGACAGGCAAACGATTTGTTTTAAATATTGGGAAATCTGACCATTGATTATTAAATCCTGCTTTATACTTTTGTAGCTCTGTAAGACTGTTAATTTCTGCCAGCTTAGGCTTATTCGACTGGTTAGTAACCAGTAAACGATAGCCTAATAAGCCTCGATAAAGTGGTTCTTTAATGGGAATAAGGTTTTTACCTTCACCTTGGCTGGCACCAAAGTAGGCAATTTGAAACGCTTCGCCTTGTTCTAGCATGTGACTTGATCTGGTGAAACTTAATTGAGAATCGTCACCTTTAAGCTGATAAGGGCCATGGCTCGTTATCGTGCTGTCCAGCGCGAGTTGCAATAATTTGAAAGCGTATTCGTTTTTTTGGTAGGTTTTTACTGCCCAACTATTCTCTTGGGGAGCTGCTTGAATAAAGGCGCTAATAATTAGACTAGTGATAAGTAATGCTATTTTCATATTGGATCTTAGTTTAATTTTTAGTGAACACCAATTCGTCCTTTTTCTGATGTGGTAATGAACTAATTAAAGTTTAAATAGACTTATTAGTAAAATTTATTCTAATGAGTAAACTTAGACTAGATCTAGGGAGTCTGCGATTAAGTCACCAATTGTCAGAAAAACTCAGGGTGGCTATTAAGTTGCAACCCTAGCCATCAATTTAGGGCTTTAACCCACACTGTGAGGTGGGAAGGCTAATTCGCAGTTTCTTAACGAAATTTTTACATGAAAGCTGGGTGACAAGGTGTTATAAATGAATCTTGATCGTTCGGGATAGAATAGGGAATCATTATGAACAAAATAGCTGGAACCTTAACCATGTGTGCGCTTACATTGGGCACCTCTTCTGGCATTTTTGCAACAGACTTTCAATCTGAATACGAAGCTTATGTTAAATCACAACAAGAGGCTTTTAATACCTATTCGAATGAACATAAAGTCTTCATTAAGCAACTTAAAAAAGAATGGCAAGCTTACAAAAGCATGCCTGTTTTAGTGAGAGATAAAACCCCTAAACTTCCGAGCGCACCTGTAAGTGAAGATAGCTCTATTGTGCCGACAGAGCCCGTCATTACCTATGTTCCACCAGTCATTGATGATACTCCTGCAGTGGATGTGCCTGAGGAGCCCGTCATTGATGATCCTGTTGTAGATAGTCAAACTCCTGATAAACCCTTAGATAATAAAATCGCATTTACTTTTTTTGGCCAAGCCATTTCATTAGATAAGTTAGTATTGGTTGAATTAGAAGGCCGAACTCAATCTGGGCTAAAAAACTATTGGCAGCAGAGTGCTGAAATTAATTACGACACTGTCATTGCAGAACTGAATCAATATAAACAAGATCTCGCTTTGTCGGACTGGGCATTTTGGTTGTTGGTAGAGTCTTATGTGTCGCAACAAGTAAGTAATGATAACCAGCAAATCGCGTTAAGTTGGTTCCTTCTCAATAATTTAGGTTATGGTGCAAGGGTCGCATTGGGTTCTGATTCTTTAGTTTTGATGGTGCCTACCGAACAAAAACTTTACGGTGTTTCTCGTTACAAAATAGACGGTGAAGCCTTCTATCAAATCGCCGGTAACGCCACTAAAGAAGTAAGAACCTATGATGGAGACTTCAGTGAGGGTAGCCAGTCGTTTGATATGCGCTTTAATAAAACCCTGAAAACGGGAAAAGATATTCATTTCAGAGAGTTAGAAACAACACTTGACGGTAAAGCTCTAAAACTAGCACTACCTTATGACCTTGAAAGAGTGAAGTACTTTAAAACCTATCCTCAAATTGATTTACGTTATTACTTTGAAGCCCCTGTCGGTGACGTTGCATCACAAGGGCTTTCTGAGCAAATGGGCATTTTTTTAGAAGGGAGTGAAGATACTCAGTTAACTCAATTACTACATCTTATTCACCAAGCCTTCCCATATGCTATCGATCAGCAGCAGTTTGGCGCTGAAAACTATTTGTTAGTGGAAGAATCTTTGCACTATAAAGCGTCTGACTGTGAGGATAGATCGATATTATTTGCATGGCTTGCAAAGCATTTACTCAGTCAGCAGGTTGTTGCTTTAAACTATCCTGGTCATGTTTCTACTGCCATCTTTAAAAACAATAAGCTTATTCCTGCAGATCCAACCTATATAGGCGCTAATTTGGGTGATGTGATGCCTGATTACCAAGGGGTTAAGCCTAAGATTATTCAGTTTTAATTATTTACGAACAGTCATAAATGAGCTGATAAGATAAATCTCAGTATAAGGAAGTAACTGATGCAAATTGATTTTCATTATTATGCAACTTATGCCATGGCGCGCTGTGCTGGCTTAACACAAGAGGTAGCAAAGAGGGTGGCGACTGCTGCCCAATTTGTCGACGATAATGCGTGTCCTCATGATATCGAGTTCCCTGATGGCTCTAGTTTGAGTGTAGAGGCAACCGCTCATCATGTTGCTGATATCGCTAATATTGACACTAAGGATCAAAGAGATGTTTGGGTGCCTTTTCACTTTTTACCGGGTAATCAAGGCGAAAGTTTTACCGAAAAACTGATTTGCCAAAAGGACAGTGAGATAGCTAAGCAGATGTTGGATCATTACCTACCTCAATCCGATAAAGACTATTACTTACCTTTAATTGGCATTATGGCGCATGTTTATGCGGACACATTCTCTCACTATGGTTTTTCGGGTGTTAGCTCAAGACGCAATAGGGTAGAAAGTCATAGTTTTCGCTTTCGTAATAGCGGTGACGAGGTTAAAAAAGTTACTCAGTTAAAGCAGCAAAACTTCTTTGCAAAATACGGTAATCAACTCATTCGTAATATCAAATCTAGTGTGGCTGAGGACTTATCAGGGGCTTTAGGCCATGGCGCCGTGCTGACATACCCTGATGCTCCTTACCTTGAATGGCGCTTTGATTATGAAGCCTACGAAGAGGAGGGCGCTAAACAATCAGGCTGGCGTGACAACAAGCAAACTTTCCTTGAATACTGCCAGAAGATGCATGCCTTGTTTGGGCAAATAGCTGAATCAAACCCTGATTACTCTGATGCGGACGCCACTAGTCAATGGTCTGATATTGAAAACCAGATTTTAGGTATTATTGCTGTTAGAGCTGAAAAACAGGAACGTATTAAAGCATGGCAAGAGGCGGCACAGGCAGGGCTTTTCAATACGTCAGAGACGATACCTGAATACAGAGATTGGAATAGTGATTTTGATGCTATTAAGGAATGCCAAGGCGCCCATGAAGCCATTAAGTATCCCTTGTATCGCTTTTATCAAGCCGCGTCTTATCATAGATGGTACGTGCTGAGACAATTACTGCCTCAGCATGGATTAGCGGTAAGGTAATTCTCTTACTGCGGATCCTGATGATATCGACTTAAGAAGATAGCGACGGTTTCGTTAATAATATGCGCTTGCTCAGCTTCAGTTAGGCTGCCTTTCATGCCCATGACTTGTGGCCAGAAGCAGCTGCCCTTGAGTAGGTTATGAAGTTGAGTAACAGCAAAATCTATGTCATCTAAGGCTAAATAACCTTCCTCTTTTGCCGCTTTTAACCAACGTTTCAAACTGGTTTCTTGAGCTGAAAACTCAGCAACCTTCTTTTGTAAATCTTCTGGGTGATAAAAAAAGTGCCCGAATGCCACTCGAGATAATGCGATGTATTCCGCATCAGCCATAAGTTTGACTTCCGTTGTGATCAATTGAGTTAACTGCTCTTCGATTGAGCTGTCTTTGTTAAAGGCAATATTATTTTGTACTAGGGCTTTATTCCATAAGTCTGCTACTAATTGCATAACCAGCACTTCTTTACTTTCAAAGTGATTATAAATAGTACGTTTTGAGACTTGTGCTAATTCAGCGAGCTTATCCATGCTGGTGGCTTGAACACCAAATTCTTGGAAAGCGCTTTTGGCAGCATCCAATATGGCTTGATGCTTAATTTGAGATCGAGTGAGTTTAGTGTCTGTCATTTCATCCTACTGACTTAATTAGATTGCAAGATAGATTGGAGAATATGCATTAAATATTCAAATTGAATGCATTTTACACTTGATGGTTTACTTTTGAAATAAGCATAATTACACTGCTCAGTATAGTTTACTTGGTAGAATATTATGAAATTGAAACTTGGTACTACCCTTGGTTTATTAGGAGTGTTTTTTATGTCGGCTCATTCAGTTGCATCAACTCAGGTTGAAGGTAAGTTTGTGAATTCAGAAATTCAGTATGAATCTGGTTTAGGCGATATAATCGGTATTTCAATGGCGTATCTTACTGCTAAACGAGATGCCCCAGAACCTGCAATGCCAGTACCCTTAAAGATGATTCAAGCATCAGAACTGGAACAGACTAAAGAAGCCGTGATTTATCGATTGGGTCATTCCACCTTATTGATGAAGATAGATGGTAGTTATGTTTTGGCAGATCCTATGTTCAGCGAAAGAGCATCCCCTTTTAGCTTTGTGGGTCCTAAGCGTTTTCATCAACCGCCAATTAGTATGGACGAATTGCCACAGATTTCGGCTGTAATTTTAAGCCATGATCATTATGACCACCTAGATAAGGCCGCTATTTTAACGCTTGCGGACAAGGTTGATCATTTTGTCACGCCTTTAAAGGTGGGAAAAACCTTAGTTAAATGGGGGGTAGATCCGCAACAAATTACTGAATTGGACTGGTGGCAAGATATAAAAATTGGCTCTTTAACGCTAACGGCAACACCAGCTCAGCACTTTTCTGGTCGCGGCTTGTTTGATAGAGACAAGACATTATGGGCTGGTTGGGCGATTAAAGGCGAACAAGCCAATGTTTTCTATACGGGTGACACTGGTTACTTTTCTGGCTTTAAAGAAATTGGCGAGCGTTTAGGACCATTTGATTTAAGCATGGTTGAAACGGGTGCTTATAATAAACTCTGGAAAGACATACATATGCATCCGAGTGAGAGTATGCAAGCTCACCTTGATTTGAATGCTAAAGCTATGATGCCAGTACACAATGGTACTTTTGATTTGTCTTTACATGATTGGTACGAGCCATTAGAGAGTATTTTGAGCCTTGCACAAGAAAATAAGGTAAAGCTAATCACGCCCATTTTTGGAGAGGCTGTCATGATTAAAGAACCTAAGCAGACACAAGCTTGGTGGCAATCTTTAGTTGTTGAAGACACACTAAAAGTCGCTGGCCAAATGTAATCTACGGATTTAATACAGCGTTAATATCGAATAAAAGGGTCATCTTTGATGGCCCTTTTTTTATATCATTTTCTACTTTAAACAAGTTTTATTTTCGCTTTCTTAAGAGGCTTGAATACTTTTTTGTAAAACTTCTTTGCTTTGTAGGGGAGTTAAACCAAAGCAATCTCGGTAGGCCTTACAAAAATAGGGCACAGTTGAGAAACCGCAGGCTTGGGAAACATCGCCCACTTTTAGGTCTGTTCTCAACAATAGGTGCTTAGCCTTTTTTAATCTCAATTTGGTGTAATGTCGATTAGGGCTTTCATTGAAGTATTGCTTAAATAGTCTTTCGAGTTGTCGTAGTGAGAGAAAAGATTGGTTCGCAATGGTTTTGCTATCAAGTGGCATTTCAATATTGTCCCTCATCAGGCTCAATGCCCTATGAACTCTACTGTCTGTGATTCTTAAAGATAATCCATTGGATTGTTTGAGATTGGCCAGAAGCGTTTTATTCTGACTGACATTGAGTAAAGGCATAACTATTTCTGCCATGAGTTCAGCTAAATGATCATGTTTGAACTCATCGTTTAAATCCGTTGAAACAGGTTGGAACTGATAGATTTTTGTTTGCTTGAATGCCTGTTTGGCCAACCATTGGCGGTTCAGAATTTGTGCTGATTGATCAGAGAGTGAACCGCTAAACACGAGAACATTATCGGCATTGGCAACATTGTTAGGTTGGCGCAGTGCACTTAACACCATACCGTTATCCGCTAATAAAACAGAACCTTCTTCAGAGCATAGGTGCCATTCAAAAAGCGTATGATTAACTATTTCATTAGCGCACTTGAACCATTCAATCGCTTCAAGTAATTCCTTCATAACAAATCTAGGTTGCAGCAAGATAACAAAGCGCTGAGTTTTGGTTTTTGCTAAAGCTAATTCTGACTTCATTTTCTTCTATTGCCTTTTCTGCGAGATAAACAATCCAGTATTGACTCTTTACAATCATTATTTTTGTGTACTATATTATGGTATACCATAATATATCAAGGTGATATTTTGAATAACCTCCAAGGTTTGGAGATCTAAAATTCACCCTGATCAATTTGAAAATACCAAAAAGGAACAGAGATGAGCTTTGAAATTCGTAAAATCGTGACCACAATTGAAGAAACGCGTATTGAAGGCGGGAAAGCTGCTGATAAGCCTGTCACCATGGTTGGTGTTGCTGCCATCATTAAAAACCCTTGGCATGGTCGTGGTTTTGTTGAAGACCTAACACCAGAAGTTAAAGAAAGCTGCTCTGACTTAGGTGCTTTAATTGTTGATTACGTTTCTAAATACATGGGCGGCGCTGCCAATATTGAAGCATACGGTAAAGCGGCTGTTGTGGGTGTTGATGGTGAAATTGAACACGCTTCTGCGGTTGTTCACACACTAAGATTTGGTAATCACTACCGCAATGCTGTGAATGCTAAGAGCTACCTTGGTTTTACTAATAAGCGTGGTGGTGCGGGTACATCTATCCAGATTCCAATGATGCATAAAGATGATGAAGGCTTTAGATCTCACTATATTACGTTGGAAATGTCTATTGAAGATGCGCCTGCAGCTGATGAGATTGTTGTTTGTCTTGGTGCATCTGATGGTGGCCGTGTACACCCAAGAATCGGTAACCGCTATCAAGATATACAGGATTTAGCCGCAGAAGAAGCGCAGAATCAATCTAAGTAAATGGAGTCGTTAGTATGACTGACGAAAACAGCGTTGAGAAAATTCACCTAACAACTCCCCAGGGAACGGCTTATAGCATAAAGGGAAGTGGTGAAAACATCGTTCTGATTCATGGCGTAGGGTTAAATCAAGATATGTGGGGTGGACAAAGTGTAACTTTGTCTGCCAATTACCAGGTGATTTGTTATGACATGCTAGGGCATGGTCAGAGCAAGCAACCTTCAGATACCGCTTGTCTAAAAGATTATGCTTTGCAGTTAAAGGAGCTATTGGATCAACTTAACATAGAGAAAACCTCCATTGTGGGGTTTTCTATGGGTGGGTTAGTCGCACGTGCTTTCGCTTTACACTTCCCACAATATTTAGAAAGTTTGGTTATTCTTAATAGCGTGTTTAATCGCACGGAAGAGCAAAGAACAGGGATTCAGGCACGTACTAAGGAAGTTGCAATTAAAGGCCCATCAGCCAATGTTGATGCGGCAATTAAGCGTTGGTTTAGTGAAGAATATGCCGCTTCTAGTTCTGCTCAAATTAATGAAGTGCGAAATACTGTACTGAATAATGATCATTTAGGTTATCTCACAACCTATCGTTTATTTGCCAGTGAAGACAATTATCTAGCCGATCAGATTAGTAATATTAAGGTGCCAACCTTGGTGATGACTGGAGAGTTAGATCCAGGTTCGACGCCGCAAATGGCACATGATATGGGTAATTTGATCGAGCGTGCTCAAATTGTAGTGTTAGCCGACCAAAGGCATATGATGCCTATGGAGTCTCCTAAGCTAGTCAATGAGAAACTGCTTAAGTTTTTTGACTTTGTCTACTTAGCCCAACCAAATACAGAGGAGTTCATATAATGTCATTGCAAGAATTTAATATGAGTATTGCGGGTGAATGGACGGGTGCGAATTCAGGGAAGGTGTTTGAAAGTTTAGATCCAGCAACTGCTAGCCCATGGGCACAATTCCCTGATGCTGATGAAAGTGATGTGAATCGTGCTGTTGAGGCGGCTGATCGTGTTTTTAAAAGCTCAGAGTGGCGCAGCATTAATGCGACAGCACGTGGGAAATTACTCAGAAAGCTTGGTGATCTTGTTGCTCAAAATATCGAGACTTTAGCGCAATTAGAAAGTCGAGATAATGGTAAGTTAATCCGTGAAACACGAGCACAGGTTAACTACCTTCCTGAGTTTTTTTATTACACAGCTGGCTTAGCTGACAAGGTAGAAGGCGAAACTTTACCTTTAGATAAAACCGATATGATGGCTTATACCATTCGTGAGCCTTTGGGCGTTGTGGCTGCAATTATTCCTTGGAATAGCCCTTTATATTTGACTGCAATTAAGTTGGCTCCAGCATTAGCTGCGGGTAATACCATAGTACTAAAGCCGTCTGAACATGCCTCTGCGACCTTGATCGAATTGGTTAAACTGGCTGAATTAGCGGGTATTCCTAAGGGTGTTGTAAGTGTTGTTACTGGGTTTGGTCCAAGTACAGGCGCTGCATTAAGTAGCCATCCTTTAGTGCGTAAAGTCGCTTTCACGGGTGGTGCTGCGACAGCAAAACATGTGATCAGAAGCTCAGCTGAAAACTTTGCCAAGTTATCTTTGGAGTTGGGCGGTAAATCTCCTCAAATAGTTTTTGAAGATGCAGATTTAGATAGCGCATTAAATGGCATTGTTGCAGGCATTTTTGCCGCATCAGGTCAAAGTTGCGTTGCGGGTTCTCGCCTACTGATACAGCGTAGTGTTTATAACAAATTCTTAGATGCCCTTGTTGAAAAGGCAAGCAAGATTAAGATTGGTGACCCTGCTTTAGATGAAAGTGAAATGGGGCCTATGGCAACCGCTCAACAACTGGCGGTAGTTGAATCTTTTGTCGAGCAGGCCAAAAAGCAAGGTGCAAAATTAAGGCTAGGAGGCGAGCGAGCTGACCTAGAGAAAGGTTGGTATTACCAACCGACTATTTTTGAATGTGCAGCGAATAGCGATTACTTGATGCAAGAAGAGGTGTTCGGACCTGTTGCAGCTGTGATTCCATTTGATACAGAAGAAGAAGCGTTAGCTATGGCTAATGATTCTAATTATGGCTTGGCAGCGGGTGTTTGGACTCGTGATATTGCTAGAGCTCATCGTGTTGCTAGAGATGTGCATTCAGGCATTATCTGGGTAAATACGTATCGCGTTGTATCTGCTATGGCTTCTATCGGTGGTTATAAGCACAGTGGTTATGGCCGAGAAAGTGGCATTGATTCTGTATTGGCTTATACGGAACGTAAAACCGTTTGGATAAACCTATCCAGCGACCCTATGTCTGACCCATTTGTAATGCGCTAGGAATTTAATCATGTTGAATGAAGATTTATATAAAAAGGCCCTTGGAACATTTGCATCCGGTGTCACGGTGGTTACCGCTTATGATAGTGAAGGTAAGGTAACCGGTTTAACTGCAAGTGCGTTTAGTGCGCTTTCGATGGACCCTGCTTTGGTGCTTGTATGCCCGAACTATTCATCAGATACCTATCCTATCTTGAGTAAAGCCAAGCGCTTTGCAATTAACATTTTAAGTGCTGAACAGACTGATGTTGCTTTTGCTTTTGCTAAAAAAGGTGAAGCGAAAGAGGCTGCTATTAGTGGCTTAAATATAAATTGTTCGTCGTTAGAAAACCCTGTGATAGAAGGGGCTGTTACAGTTATCGAATGTCAATTGTGGCGTGAATACGAAGGCGGTGATCACGCTATTTTGGTTGGTGAAGTTGAGTCAATTAAGATCGATGATGAGCAAACACCTATGGTTTACTGCCAAGGTAAAATGGCTGCATGGCAAGGCTCTAATTAATACAAACCCAATTCAGACTAAATGAGAAATATAACAATGAATAGTCAACTTTTCAGGCAGAAAGCCTATATCGCTGGGGAATGGGTTGAGAGCGAAACCGGGGCTATACAATCTATTTTCAACCCTGCTACGGGTGAATTATTAGGAACTGTCCCAAACCTAGGTGCTGAGGATACGCAAAAGGCCATTGATTTTGCTTATCACGCGCAAAAAGAGTGGGCGGCTAAAACGGCACAAGAGAGATCCAGTATCCTGCGTCGCTGGTATGAGTTGATGATTGCTCATGCAGATGATCTTGCCAATATTCTTACCTTAGAGCAGGGGAAACCTCTAGTAGAAGCTAAAGGTGAAATTCTCTATGCTGCCAGCTTTATTGAATGGTTTGCAGAAGAAGGCAAGCGTGTATATGGGGATATCATTCCATCTCATAAACCAGGTGCAAGGCTCATGGTGTTGAAACAACCCATTGGCGTTGTGGGGGCGATAACGCCTTGGAACTTTCCTAGTGCTATGATCACGCGAAAATGCGCGCCAGCGATGGCGGCAGGTTGTCCCTTTATTGTTAAACCAGCACCAGATACGCCTTTCTCTGCATTAGCGCTTGCTGTATTGGCGGAAGAAGCGGGTATTCCTGCTGGTATTTTTAATGTTGTTACGGGTGATGCAGTTGCTATAGGTGGCGAGCTTACGGGTAATGATAAAGTCAAAAAGCTGAGCTTCACGGGTTCCACCCACATTGGCAAATTGCTTATGGGGCAATGCGCTAATACAGTGAAAAAGGTGTCATTAGAGTTAGGTGGTAATGCGCCATTTATTATTTTTGATGATGCTGATATTGATTCAGCAATTGAAGGTGCCATGGCATCAAAATTTAGAAATGCGGGGCAAACCTGTGTTTGTACCAATCGCTTCCTAGTACAAGATGGCGTACATGACCTTTTTGTCGAAAAATTAACGCAAGCGGTTGAATCTCTGCAAGTGGGTAATGGTCTAGAAACGGGTGTTTCTCAAGGACCACTGATTAATGACGCTGCCATTAATAAGATTGAAGACCATGTTGCTGATGCTATTTCAAAAGGCGGCATTCTAAACACGGGCGGCAACCGTCATAAATTAGGTGGTACTTTTTATGAGCCAACGGTTATTTCTGGTGTGACGCCAGAGATGAAGGTAGCAAAAGAAGAAACGTTTGGGCCTCTTGCACCCATTTTTCGTTTTAGTACCGAAGACGAAGCCTTGCAAATGGCCAATGATAGCGAATTTGGTTTAGCTGCATATATTTATACCCGTGACCTTGGTCGTTCTTGGCGTATGGGTGAAGGCTTGGAATACGGCATGGTAGGTATTAACGAAGGCATAATCTCAACAACGGTAGCGCCGTTTGGTGGCATTAAGCAATCAGGTATTGGCCGTGAAGGATCTAAATACGGTATTGAAGATTATGTTGAAATTAAATATCTCATGGTGGGTGGCATCTAGCTGCTTTGGTTTAACGCATAATGCCTTAGGTGTGGAGAAATAAAAAATGAAAGACATTGAAATGACAGAATTGTTTGAGAAAGGTTTAGCGACTCGTAAACAAGTGCTAGGTGAAGAGTATGTAAATCAAAGCTTAGCAAAAGCAGATGAGTTTACTGCTGATCTGCAAAAGCTTGTGACTGAATACTGCTGGGGCACAGTTTGGCAGCGTGATGGCTTATCATTAAAGTCACGCAGTATGATTAATTTGGCTATGATTACCGCTTTGAATCGACCACATGAGTTAAAAATACATGTAAGAGGCGCCATTAATAATGGTTTGAGTAAAATTGAGATCCGTGAAATTTTGATGCAAACCGCCATTTATTGTGGTGTGCCTGCTGCAATCGATAGCTTTCGTGTTGCGCAATCTGTTTTTGCGGAAATGGATCAAGAAGCGAGTGAAAAGTAAGTCTTTTTCCTTCTTGATCAGTCTGTTGCCGTTTTGATAGTGTGATAATATAAGCGTTATTTGGAAGAGTGATTATGCAAAGACAGCCTCTTGGAGATTCTGTAAAAATTGAACGCACGGAAATGACCTTACGAGAAAAGGTTCTTTTAGCTTTGCGTAATGCCATATTAAATTTTCAGTTCCTACCTGGGGATCGTCTGGTTGAACGAGATCTTTGTGAACTATTAGGTGTAAGTCGTACTTCGGTTCGAGAAGCATTACGTCACTTAGAGTCGGAAGGCCTTGTTGAAGATGTTGCTGGTAAAGGCCCGCGAGTAGCCGTTATTAGTATGGAAGATGCAAGAGAAATCTATGAACTACGTTGTTCACTTGAATGCATGATAGTGGAACTTTTCACGATACGCGCAAGTGATGAGCAGGTGTTAGATCTTGAGTATGCACTTAAGAAACTACATTCTCGCCTTGAAAAAGGCGATATGGTACCTATTTTAGAAGCCGTTACTGACTTCTATGAAGTTCTTTTTAGTGGTTGTGGTAATCATACTGCTTGTAACTTCCTAAGGCAGTTACAAGCGAGAATTAGTTTTTTACGAGCAACCTCTGTTTCTCAAAATAATCGTTACAAATCCAGTAGCACTGAAATGTCTAATATTGTTGATGCTATCAAAACGCGTGACCCTGTGATTGCCCATGAAGCTTGTTTAAATCATATTAAACGAGCTGCTGAAGTGGCGTTAGGTGTATTGGCTGAACAACAGGGCAATGAAGGTGTTTTCGCCCAAGCTAATATCCATTCGCCACATCAGGTGCAATTTCCTAAATAAGCTTGATTAGCAATCTTGTTAGTGCAACTTTGCTAGCGAATATTGGGCCTTACGTATGAAATTTTGTTCCGAGTGCGGCAGTGCCAATTTGGTATTGCGAAAAACAAATCACGATACTCATAGTCGTTATACCTGTGCTGATTGTGAAAAGATTTTTTACCATAATCCTAAGGTGATCGCAGGCTGTATTGTTGAGCATGAGAATAAATACCTCATGTGTCAGCGTGCTATAAAACCCAGAACAGGCACTTGGACTTTACCGGCAGGTTTTATGGAATGCGGTGAAACTGTCGAACAAGCTGCACAGAGAGAAGTATGGGAAGAAACGGGTGCTCAAATTGAAATAATTGCCCCTTATTCTATCTTTAGTGTGCCTCAAATTAATGAGGTTTATATTATGTTTAGGGCTAAGCTTGAGGCGTTTACTGACGAGCCAGGACCTGAAACTCTTGCCGCGGAATTATTGTCAGCGGAGCAAATTCCTTGGGATAATATTTTTTATCCGGCTATCAAAGACATCTTGCAGCGCTATATCGCTGAAAAAGAGCAGGGCACTTTTGGTATGTATATGGGGTGTTCTGATGAAGGTATTGTACATTTCATGCAATGATTCATATGAGTGAGTAGCAGCCAAAAGAGCGCCTTTTTAAAAGGCGCTTTTTTTTGCCTTAAATTTGACATTTGCTAGTTATAAGATGAATTTGCTTTGATATAATATGGTATACCATATTATATAGGTGAAATATGAAAGCATATTGGATTGCATTTGTTGAGGTTGAAGACCTTGAGGAATATAAAAAATATTTGGCATTAGCGCCTTCGGCTTTGACAGCTTACAAGGCTAATATTTTGGCAAGAGGGGATACTTTTACTGCACTTGAAGGCTTCGAGGTTAACCCAAGTCGGGCTGTTGTGATTGAGTTTGAAAGCTATGAAACAGCGTTAGCTTGCTATCACTCTGATGCATATCAAAAGGCATGTCAGTATCGTAAAACGGCTGCTAAAGCGAAAATTATTATTATGAAAGGTGTTGAGTGATTCAGCTTAACGTCTTGGTTATAGGTTAATGAAAGGTAAGATTTGACATGACGATAAAAATAAACAATTCAGATTTTAAAGTAAAAGAGAAGAAGGTCGCTTTTATCTATGCTTCATGGCATGAAGATATTGTATTAAATTGTTTGCAAGGCTTTAAAGATGAATTAATCAGTCGGGGCTATGAGGCGGAACAAATTGATGTTTACCCTGTTCCTGGAGCATATGAAATTCCTTTACAGGCTAAGTTATTAGCTCAAACTGGTGAATACCATGCGATAGCTGCTTCTGGTTTGGTTGTGGATGGTGGTATTTATCGTCATGACTTTGTTGCTCAAGCAGTGTGTACTGGTCTCATGCAGGTTCAGTTAGAGACTTTAGTGCCAGTATTAACCGCCGTTTTGACTCCTCATAATTTTCATGAACATGCTGAGCACAAGGTCTACTTTAGTCGTCACTTTGTGATTAAAGGCGCTGAGCTTGCCAATGCTTTAGATGCCTCTATTCGTCTTACACAGCAAACAAAATCAACTTAAATTTAGGCAATTCCAAGTAAAAAGCAGGATTCAGATATCCTGCTTTTTTATGCTTGCCATATATGGCTAAGCCACGCTTACTCAAGACTTTATTTAAATGAATCAACAAGTGAAGAAGCAAAAAAATCCCCTCACTGAAACAGTGAGGGGATTTTTTATTGTACTTTAAGGTTAGCTAAGAGCAGATTGGGTTTTCTGATCTCTATCATTACCTTCTTGAGTATTTGGGTGTGATGTATATTCAATGCCTTCGGCTTCATCTCTAAAGCCTTTGACTAATGATGCGCACATGAGCAAAAGGATAATAGAGAAAGGAAGCGCTGCTGCGATTGCCATAGTCTGTAAGGCTTGAAGGCCGCCTGCAATCAGGAGAACGGCAGAGACACCGCCTAAACCTAGACCCCAAATCATTCTGAATTTCTGTGGTGGGTTTTTATCACCTAGCGATAAAATGGTACAAATAACCAGTGTGCCAGAATCTGCAGAGGTCACAAACCAAGAAATGATCATCAAGGTGGCTAATGCCGCCATTGGCCAAGTTAACGCTTCTACACCAATTGCTTCAATCGTACTGTAAAGGGCAAGAGTCATATCTGAATTAACAGCATCCACTATGCCTCCTACACCATATAGTTCCATATGAAGGGCTGTACCACCAAAGATAACGATCCAAAGGAAGCCACCTAAAGGCGGAATAGTCAAAGCGGTTAGTAGGAATTGACGTATTGTTCTACCGCGTGAAATACGAGCAATAAACATACCGACTAAAGGACCCCAAGATAACCACCAACCCCAGTAGAAGATTGTCCACCAGCCTTGCCATTGAGCGCCAGGCTCTGGGTCTGTCCAAAAGCCCATTGGAATCATGTTCCAAACATAATCACCAACACTTGTGGTAAACATGCCAAGTAGAAACACGGTAGGGCCAGCCAATAGGAAGAATAAGATGAGAATTAAACTTATGCGGATGTTCCATTCGCTTAAAAGTTTGATTCCTTTTTCTACCCCTGAGATGGCAGACAAGGTTCCGATAATTGAAATGACAACAATTAGCACGACTTGAACGCTAGTGGATATTTCTAGGCCAAATAGGTAATTAAGTCCGGCATTCATTTGCGACACACCTAGACCAAGTGTTGTCGCTGTGCCGAATAAGGTGCTAAAAATAGCAAGTAGATCGACGGCATGACCAATAGGACCATAAATTCGATCACCTAATAATGGGTAAAGAGCAGAACGAACGGTTAGAGGAAGACCACGACGGTAAGTGAAGTAGGCCAATGTTAAACCAACAACGATATAGATTGCCCACCCATGTAAACCCCAATGGAACAAGGTAACACGCATTGCCATCTGAGCAGCTTCTGCTGATCCTGCTGCAATATTACCCATATCCATAAAAGGGTTGCCCTGATAATGGAAAATAGGTTCAGCAATACTCCAGAATAGAATACCTGTACCTATGGCACAGCTAAATAACATGGCAAACCATGTGAAAAAACCAAACTCAGGCTTTTCATCATCTTTACCTAATCTCAACGTACCAAAACGACTGAATGCAACCCAGACGGCAAAGAACAAAACGAGACTAACAACGGTGACATAATACCAACCTAGGGTGGTTTGAATCCAAGATTTGATATCTGAGTATATGCCGTTGGCAAACTCTACATTACTAATTGTGAAAATGACAAAAGCTAATACCATGGCTATGGAAGCGACTCCCATGCCTGGATGAACACCTTTGAACATTCCTTTATTGGCTAACAATTCATTGGGCTGCATATCGCATGCTCCCTTTATTATTTTATTAATTGATGTATGCCAGCTTAACTATTTAGCCTTCCCCAAAATGGAGACGATTAAGGTGTAAGTGACAAACCAGTATAAGTATGATGCTGCTGGTATTATGGTATACCATGATATTATTTAATAAATCAAACCCTTGTTTGCTGCTAAAGCAAATAATTTGAATCGAGTTCATTGTTTTTTATAGGGATATTAAAAGTTGGTGTCAGAACGATAAAAACGACATCTGTTGGCGATTTTAAGATATGAGCTTGATCTAAGATCTGCTAATTTTGATTTAGGTATGATGCTGCTTAAATAGAATTCAGTTGCTGCTGAATTGAAATACTTTCCTTACTGTCTAAGGCTTACACGGCGATAGCTAGTGTTAAGTGCTAGGGCGAACTTTCCTCAAAATGTTTGATATGCATAGATAAGCTGGGTTTAATGCTTGCTTACTTTTGCCTTCATATTTTTAAACTAGTCTTAAGTTATCTTTCAATAGAGAATAAGCACAAATGCAAAGAAATAATAAAAATTGCGCTAGATCAAATTGACATTCAATATTATGGTATACCATAATATTTCCAGTTCGATAATTTGATCTCTGCTTAACGATTGTCAATATGGCCTACTCACTGAAAGCCTGATGCCAGTAAATAGTTTTGCAGATTACTATGTAAAATAAAAATAAGAGGTTCAATTGAATCAATGAAATTTTCTCTTTTTATGCAAATGGAACGTTTTGATACCAGCAAAACACACAAACAACTATTAGATGAAATGGTTGAGTTAGTTCAAATCGCCGAAGCTGGTGGATTTGAAACCGTTTGGGTAGGTGAGCACCACTCAATGGAATTTACTATTGGACCTAATCCATTAAGCTTCTTATCTTATTTAGCCCCATTAACGTCTTCTATTCGTCTTGGCGTTGGTACTTTTGTCGCTCCGTTTTGGCATCCCATCAAATTAGCGAGTGAATCTGCTTTAGTCGATATTATGTGTGATGGACGCTTGGAGTTTGGTATCGCTCGCGGTGCTTATCAATATGAGTTTGATCGTATGCTTGACGGTGAAGCCGCATCAGATGGCGGTAAATATCTCAGAGAGATAGTGCCTGCTGTACAAAAGCTATGGCAAGGTGACTATGCTCATGAAGGCGAATGTTGGCGCTTCCCGACCTCAACATCTGTGCCTAAGCCTTTGCAAAAGCAACCACCAATGTGGGTGGCAGCACGTGATCCAGACTCTCATAACTTTGCGGTTAAGAATAACTGTAATGTTATGGTAACGCCTTTATTCAAATCAGATGACGAAGTCGATAGTCTGGTTGATAAGTTTGATACGGCATGTGCCAATAATCCAGAAATAGCACGACCTAAAATCATGTGTTTAAGACATACTTACCTTCATGAAAGTGAAGACGATTGGTTGGTTGGTGTTAATGGCATTAGGAATTGGTACTCACACTTCTCAAGCTTATTTAGAAACCAGCTAGCACCAGTAGATGGCTTCTGCGCACCTATAAGCGAAGAAGAATTAGATACTATGCCTGATTTTAATCGTGAGACACTAAAAGAAAACCTTATGATCGGGACGCCTAATACTGTGATTAACAGGCTGAAACACTATGAAGCGCTAGGTATAGATGAATATAGCTTTTGGTCTGATAACAGCTTATCCCATGAAGAGAAAAAAGCGTCATTAAAACTTTTCATTGAGAAGGTTGTACCAGAATTTAACTAAGTGTTGTCACTCACCTAAGGGCTAATATGATTGCGCCTTAGGTGAGTTTTTATCAAATGAAAGTACCCATACTCATTCTGTCTTCGATATGAAATCCCAAGCTCTGATAAAAACTCGCCACTTCAGTATTATCCGCTCTAATTTGTAAGTTTAACTTAATACAGCCTAGGCTTTTTAACTCATCTATTGTGCTATTTACTATGCGTTGTCCAATGCCTTGTCTACGGTGTGAAGGGGAAACAGCGACCGCATATAACCAACCTCGGTGGCCATCATAGCCAGCCATGCAAGCACCAACTATTTTGTCTTCCTCTTTTGTAATAAAAACTAAATCATCTACTTTAAGTTTTGCACTGAGCATCTTACTTGGCTCATTATGTGGAGGATCATTTGGAAAAATATCACGCCAGAATTGAATGAGCGCACTGTGATCTGCCACGGTTAACCTTTCCGTATTTAACCTTTTTTTATCCATACATTCGCCTAATTACTGATTCAAAGTAGTGTTTATAAATACCTATATCATCATATTAAGTGTGACTTGAAAAGCTAGAGAACCTGCGATTAATTAACCTCTTCTCAGTTTTTTCAGAAAAAGTATTAATCAAGGCGTCACTTTGATGTAATGTAGGTACCTTTCAAGAAGGGGCAACGCAGAGAGTTACTTTTTCTGAAAGACCCGAAGGGCGTGGTCTAAAAGCACTATCTTTACGTTAAGTTCCTTATTAATAGTTGCGGCTCTTGCCATAAATCTAGGCACTTTTATCCACACGCTGAGGCGGAAGGACTTATTCGCAGGTTCCCTAGAGATTAAAATAGGAAGATTAGATTTCTTCTGTCTCTTTAAGGCTTTTAGGCCAATCGAAATAAAAGGTGGACCCTTGTCCAAGTTCAGAGGTTACATAGACTCTGCCACCATAGGTATTCACCACTTTTTTTATTAAGGCTAACCCCATTCCACTTCCTTCTACTTTATCTCTGGGTTCAAGTGTTTTAAACATTTTAAAAATCTGATCAAAATGCTTTGTTTCTATTCCAGGGCCATTGTCTTTGATTGAGAATGTGAATACATCGGTTTGCTCAGCACAGTTAAACTCAAGATGAAGGTTTTCTCTGTTGCTGTGCTTGATAGCATTTCCTATTAAATTACGAATAATGAGTTCGAACTGGGCAGTAACAGCAAGCTCTTTAGGAAAAGGTGAGTTAAAACTGAGTTTGCAAGCATTGGACGGTGCATTAAGCATGAATACATTTTCAATCAACTCTTGGCTATTCACCTGAGTGAGCTTCTCTTCATGTCGGCCAACTTTCGAATATTCTAGTAAGTCTATCAGAAGTTTTTCTAAACGATAAATACGTTGTCTTATAGCGGTTAAATGCTTTGGAACATCTTCCATTTTATTGGCGTCTATATCTTCTTCGATCCAACTTGCAAGTTGATCAATACCGCGTAAAGGAGCCTTTAAATCATGAGATACCACATAGGTAAACTCATCTAGCTCTTCATTAGATTTCTCCAATTCTATCGTTTTAGACTCAGCTTGGTCCTTTTGCTGTTTTAATGCGGTCATTAATTCACTAAGTGCTTCACGGTTTTGGGTCAACTGGTTTACATTTTTATTTAGCTCAGCATTGTTAACGGCTAATGAGCGTGTCCTTTCATGTACTTTTGCTTCAAGATTTTGGTTGTAATCCTGTATCTCGGTATTCAATATTTTCAGCTGTAAGCTATCAAATAAAATACGTGAAAGGGCGTATGCAGAGAGCCCTAATAATGCACTGATGATTAAACTAATCAGCACTGCCCATGAATAGATAGGTGGGTTAAGGACTTTATGACTGAGTACTGGGTTCATGGTAAAGCCGAGTTGCCAAGTTCTTTGGGGCACTTGAATATTAAATGAAAATTCAGGTTTAACCCTTTTACCATATAGCATTGAGCTCTTTTTTGTATTGAGGTCTTTTAAACTAAGTTCTAATCCCTCATCAATAGCTTGTTTGTTTACCGAGCGAAGTAAGTTTTCTACTTGAAATACACCGAGTACAAAACCTTTGAGTTGTTCTCTTCTTAATTGTGTTGAAGAAGGCTGATCACCCATGTGATATATAGGAGCAACCATTAAAAAATCTTTCGAAGAGCTTTGATCTTGCACTAAACTAATTTGATCTGTTGTAGTGATTTCTCCAGTATCTCTGGCGTAGTCTAAAGTCGCTTTACGGGCTGGGTTTGAGCTAAGATCAAAGCCTAAGGCACTTTCATTACCTTTATAGGGCTGCATAAACGTCACAGGGTAGTAAGTCACTTTATTAGGGCTCTTTACTAATACACCCGTCTGGCTAAACCTTGTGATAGAAAACCCTTTAAGCTCTGATTTTTGTTTATTAACAAAAGCTTCTCTATTGGGTGAGATGACTTTTGGGATCCACTCAAAGGCACGTATGTAATCAACACCTTGTAGCATGAACTGAGTAAACTGATTGAACTCAGAGCGGCTCACATCTTGGTGAGTGTTATAAAATGATTGCAGTGTATACAGATCAAAAACGCTTCTATTGATAATTTCTTGTAAATCGACTGAAATTTTTTCGCTCTTAGCCAATAGCGTGCTTCGGTTTGTTTCAACAATAGCTTGCTTGATATTGGATGAAAAGAAGAGACAGACAGAGGTTGAAATAATGAAAACAAAAATACCGAAACTGGCAGGTTTGGCAAAAATCAGCCAATTAAATTTACTCATAAGATCCTTCTTAAAATTATTATTCTAATGGTGTAACTAGATCGAAGCATTAATGTATAGGTCGCTTTATGCCAGCTTAAGAGGGCAATTATTAAACAGCAACGGATGAAAGTACTTAGTAACCTGTTTTAAAAGACATATTGAAAGGTTAAATACCTAGTTAATGAGGTCTTAAAGATCAGTTTAGCTTATTTTAAAATGTGATAATTAGCTTGTTAGGGTAACTAATTGTAGTTTGAAGAGGGGCTATTAGGTTTTTATAACAATAGCCCTGATGAGATAAGCTTAATTTAATAACGCGTTAAGTTTGTTTTTCATAAACAGGTTAGCCTGCCAAATATCAGTTAAATGTTGGCCGCTTGTATCTGTGTGAGCGTATGGGTAGGGGCCAAACTCTGGCGTAATCGTGAAATTATCTTTTGACCTCAATGCTGCTTTGGCAATAACGTGAAGCCATAAATCACAGTGATTATTAACTTGGTCTGCCCATTGTGGGTTTGCAGGGTCAGTGACTTGAGGTCCTTCCTCATAACCTACTCTGGCATGTATATGATGCACATGGGCAAAAAGTTTTTCTAAGCGCTCTTTTTGATCTGACAAATCTGATTCGTGCACGACCATCCAATGGCTGATATCCAAATTGAGTTTTAACTCGGGTAGGGCGTCGATTAGTTGCTCTGTTCCCAATGTGCTAAAAGTGGGTCTAAACCTGTGTGTTTCATGGGTAATGGCAACACCATACTTTTGTTCTAATGATAGGGCGTGCTCAAAAATCTTGAGGTTATCATTAAAACTAAAAATATCTCTGCCTGTATGGCTATTGATTAGTTTTGGTTTGAATTGAACAGCATGTTGAATTTGTTCATCCATAGAACGAATATGATCTTCTGCGTTATCGCCTTGAGTGCCTATGCCAGTGATAATGTCTAAACCTTGAGATTCATGCAAGGCCAAGGTTTCTTGGGCATCAAGTGGGAAGAAAGGTAAAAACAATTCTGAGCCTTGATAACCTTCAGTTTTGATTTTGACCAGTAATTGGTTCAAATCATCTAAGGTATTACACTCGGCTTCCCAAAATGATTTATGGAAATTAAATTTCATTACTCTTATATCCTGAAAAATTTGATTACCTTTTACGTCAAAAAGTATTGTAAAACAAGGTTAAATGCTTTTATCTAAGGTTGATCAACAAACTTATATAGCAAAGGTATTTGCCTTTTAGAGGCAAGATAATTGAATTTTAAGAGGTAGGAAATGGACTTTCAAACTTGGGTCATCTTTTTTATGAGTTATTTGGTGATTACTTTGTCACCAGGGCCAAATGTATTGCTTGTACTAAAAAATGTACTTAAGCAAGGTTATCAATCTGGACTCATATCTATTGGTGCAAATCTTTTCTGTCAATTGGTCATAGTAGTCTTAGTGGCCTTAGGTGTTGGCGCTCTGCTTGAAACTTTGCCTTTATTCTTTTTATTTCTAAAAGTGTTTGGTGGTGGCTATTTGATTTATTTAGGGCTTAGCCATTTTAAAAAGAAAAATCTTCAAGTCGGTAATGATAATCAAGATAAGATATTAGAAGAGGGGAAAGCTTCAAAAATTAATCTCTTTAGACAAGGTTGTTTAGTTTCAATCAGTAATCCAAAAACGGTTCTTTTTTTATCTGCTTTTTTGCCTCAGTTTTTAAACCATAATGACGCGATAGTTCCTCAATTTACTCTGATGTTTGTGTCTATTGCTACCTGTGTTTTGAGTGTTCATTTGTTCTATGCTTTTATCGCACTTCGTGTGCAGAAAAGTGTGAAACGATCGACTGCGTCTCAAGAAGTGATCACTAAACTTAAATCTTGGTTAGACAGGGTTATAGGCAGTGCTTTTATTCTATTAGGTGGCGGAGTGATTTTTAGTCAGAAGTAAATTAAGAATTAGATTTCGATTGATGAATATCTGATATAAAAAAACGGTATGTTTTAGTTTTTGTTATGTTTATTGGTTATGTCTTGCGGGTTGTGTATTATGAAATCTAATTAGCATTTCATAAAATAACGAGAATAGGTCTAAACCATGGATGTTGAAATTATATTAATTGCTTTAAGCCCGATATTTTTAATCTTTATTGCCTATGAGTTTTTGAAGCATCGCCAGAATTATGTAATTAAAGATAGTCTGGCAAATACGGCACTGGCATTAATGCATCAAGGTGCTGATGCGATTGCTTTACTATTTTTAATGCCCATTTTTTATTGGTTATATGAGTATCGATTATTCGATATAGAAATCGGTTTAGTTAGTTTATTTTCAGCCTTTTTATTACAAGACTTTCTGTATTATTGGTTCCACCGTGCTTCTCACCATATTCATTGGCTTTGGTCTGCTCATGTGGTTCACCATAGCTCCACAGAGATGAACTTTTCTACCGCATTCAGACAAAGTATTATGTATCCAATTACAGGTATGTGGCTGTTTTGGATGCCAATGATCTTAATTGGTTTTGACCCTAAAATTGTCTTCACAGTCGTCGCGCTTAATTTAGCTTTTCAGTTTTTCGTACATACCAAGATTATTGGTAAATTAGGAGTACTAGAAAAAGTATTCAATACTCCTTCGATTCATAGAGTTCACCATGCCGTTAACCCTGGTTATTTAGACAAAAACTTTGCAGGTGTGTTGGTCATTTGGGACAGGATGTTTGGTACCTATGCAGAGGAGCAAGATGATAAACCTTGTCGTTATGGTATCGTTGGCCAAATTGATACGTTTAACCCTATTACTATAAGCTTTCATCAATGGTTATATATGATGAGAACTGCATTTAAGGTAAAGGGTACTAAAGCTAAGATAAAAGTACTTTTTGGCTATCCGACTAGCTCTGTTAACCATGATGAGAAAGGCCAAAGTAGTGTTAAACCTGAAGTGTATGAATGACTTTGAGATTTTAAACGAAAAAAACAGCCACTAGGGCTGTTTTTTTTGACTTCAAATTTGGTGGTTAAACTTTAAATCGACCCACAACTTGGTCGAGGGCTTGATATAAGTGGTCCACTTCATCCGCTTGCTTACGGCTTGCATCGACAACATTCTTGGCGGCATTAGTTTGCTCGTTAAGAGAGGACATGCTCTGGCTGATCATATTAGACACATTCGATTGCTCTTGAGTTGCTTTGGCGGTCTGTGATGACATCTTTTGAACTTTAGCAAAAGATTCTTGTAGCTCGGTAAAAATTGTATTTACCTGGTCTATATGACTAACGGTTTCGTCCGCTCTTTCTTTACTGCGAATGATGGCAGAAGAAGCGTGACCAACATTTGATTTAAGCTGCTCAATCATATCTTGAATGTCGTTAGTGCTGTCTTGAGTACGCGTTGCTAGTGTTCGCACTTCGTCAGCCACAACTGCAAAGCCTCTACCTTGTTCGCCAGCGCGTGCTGCTTCTATCGCCGCGTTCAAAGCCAGTAAATTTGTTTGCTCTGCTATGGTTCTGATGACTTCGAGAACATTAGCAATATTTTCAGAGCTCTGCTCCAATAATTGAGATTGATTTAAAGCGCCATCAATATCTGTTACTAATTCGTTTATGGCGGTATGAGACGCTTTCACAGCATTGATACCTTGATGTGTTATTTCATCGGAGTGTCGAGCTTCAGAAGATGTCTCTTCAGCCATGCTTGCCATTTCTAAATTAGAGTTGTTCATTTCATGACCCGCATTAACGGTTGAATCTGATGCGTGGCCTAATGCTTGAGTAATCGATTCAGTCTGCTTAGCGCTTTCAATTAGATGACCTGTAACACTTCCTAGAGCAACGGATTGGGTTTGCACCGTGGCAATTAATTTTTGCAATTTATCGACAAAGTTATTGAACTCATGGGCGAGGTCGCCAATTTCATCATTACTGTTAGGTTCAATGCGTGCGGTCAAATCACCATCACCTTCAGCAATTTCACGAATACGCTGAGTTAGGCTGTTAATATCTTGAGTCAAACGTTTTGGCATGGTGTAGCTGATGAAGATAACGATTAAGCTTGCTACGGCAAGAATAGCAAAAGTGAAATTACCAAATTCAAGCACATCAGAAAGTACCTTCTCACGCGATGCTTGAGCAGTCGTAATCGCTTGATCACCTGCCATTTTTAAGCGAGTACGTATATGGTCAAATAATTTCTCGGCCTTAGTTTCAAGTGCTTGGTAGTTAGGATCGTATTTACCTGACTCGATTAGTTTGTTTGTCGCTTGGTGCCAAGCTTTTAGTTGTGTGTTTAAGTCACCAAAATCTTTTTGAATCTGAGGGTTTACCGACATGTGTTCCAAGTATTCTTCGATTCTAGCGGTGGCTTCTTCTACCTTGTTAGTATGAATTTTATGTTGAGTCGGTACATCACCAATTTGGCTCAGTAAATTAAGCTCTGCGACTTTAGCTTGATAAAGATTACTATCAGCTTTTAGCACACTTGATATCGCACTTTGAAAACGACCTGACTGTTCTTCTAATGCTGTTTCTTCCATGACAATTAATCGGTCAAACATAAACAAGGCGAGTATAAAGGTCATGGCGAGGATAAAAACAGGGATTGAGCTTTTTACTCTAATAGACTTTAAAGACATAAGAAAACTATCCAAACTGATGAAAATTTTATTGCTGATAGGACATTTTTCATTAAAGAGAGTTCACTCAAAATCTTAGATAAAAAATGCCTATGTGGTCTTTATTTTCTTGACAAGATAACCGTTAGATAAGAAAGACACTTACTCAACAAAATGACGTAATTGCAGCTTAACAGAAAAAGCTAAAAATGGTATCTGAGATTATTATTTAACCTTATGTTCTAACGAGTTAGCACATAAGGTTTGAATAAATATTGACTCACTGTTGGAGGTAAATCAAGTTACAAACTCTTTAAAATAACCCTCTTGGTATTCCACTCATTGCAAAATAAAACTTAGTTTTCTTTAGGCTTTTATGCCAGTGATTTTCTGTGTTTGATGCCATTTATTAGCTAAATTGAACATATATTCATATATGGAGGGTGTTTTCTATTCAAATGAAGGGAATTACGTGGCATTTATTAAGGTGTGTTAATCATGGAGAAGCAGTGGATTTAGCTAAGTCTGATGGATTGGTTGTTAAGTATCTTTATACTAATAATGTGAGTCATATGAACTAAGGGATAATGCAATGAGTAGTAAATACAATGCTTTAATAATCGCTTTCAATGCTTGGCTGATAAGCATGTCGATGTCAGTTGTGGCACATACAATTGATGAAAAGATTGCGGATTGTAAATGTGATGAGGCTTGCTATACAGATGAAGTGACTGATTTAACTTGTTCTGGATCTGACTTTTCTTTTAAATCAAATAGCCTCCCGGATGAGAGTCATACTCTTATGATTGGCATTACAGGGAATAACCAGCAATTCCCCAGTAAGCACAATATGGAAATCCGTTTACCGCTTAATCCAAAACAAGCATCTAGAGTGACTCAAACAGAACCCGGTGCGGTAGGTGTTGCTGTGAATGGTGTGCCTATCTTTGATCCAAGCACACAGGGGCCTAAACAATCTTCAGGCAAGCCTGTCAGTGCCGCGGATGCGGGTGAATTGGATGAGTGTGGTGGGCATGCGGGTCGAGGTGATGATTACCACTACCATATAGCACCAAAGTGTTTAATTAAGGAGCTAGGTGCAAAGGCAATAGATGTTAAAAAACAACCTGTTGGTTATGCTGCGGACGGCTTTCCTATTCTTGCGCTAGGCTGGTTTGATAAGGCGAATGACATTGAAGCTAAGTTAGATGAATGTCGTGGTGCTACAGATGTGAGTGGGCAGTATTTTTATAATATTGAGAATCAAGGCGACTATGCCATTCTTGATTGCCTAAAGGGTAAAGAGCAAAGATTCGCAAGAGATAAATGGGTGCACAGGAAAAACTCAAAGGGTAAAGAAATACAAGGGATGCCAGTTAAATTAGCGGTAACTGATTATCAGCAAATAGAGTCAAAGGGTAAGAGCTGTTATGTCATGTCAGGTACTTTATCAGATGAACAAGTTTTAAAGGCTAATGGCAAAGTTCAAAGAGTTAAGCAATTAAAAGGAAGTATTTTTTATTGTAGTGCGAGTTGTTATGGGCAGTTTGTTGAAACAAGAAAAGCCAAAGCAAGAGGCCGTACAAGCTTATTTGACAGTGAGGTCAAAGGTTGTGCGATTGACTTTGTGGCGCTAAAGAATAATGCTTTTTTAGACTTTTCTAATTAAATCAATCCTGAGAAGCAAGCAGAATACTTAGTCTGTGCTAAGAAAACAGAGAGGTTTTTACTAAAGCCATGTCCTATGTACAAGACTAAAAATAGCGATGAGTTTCTTAGCTATTCTATGAGTAGACGCTATAACTTTCTATTTCAGAATTAGGTAATTTCATATGACAGAAGACGGTATCATGACAAGCCCTCGACTTTTGTTACGTAAAATTAGGCAGTCTGATATTGAGCAGATTTATGATATTTTTTCCAATGACACTGTAACGGCTCTTTATGATTGTGATTCTTTTACATCAAAGGAGCAGGCTGTGATCTGGTTAGAGTGGAATTTGTCTTTATACAAGGATAAAGGACTGAATGGTTTTCGGTGGGCGATAACCCTGCTCGAAGATCCTTGTAGGTTAATTGGCTCCTGTGGTGTTCACACTATTAACACAAGGTTTGATTCACTCGAAATTGGTTATGAATTAGATCCAGATTATTGGGGTAATGGCTATGCTTGTGAGGCCGTTACTCTCATGCTAAAAAACTGTTATGAACAAAACTTTCCTATTAAATTGAATCGCATTACGGCAACGACTCACAGGGCTAATCAAGCCTCAATCTCTTTGTTAACGAAACTCGGCTTTCAACAAGAAGGAATTTTAAGAGAATATGGATATTGGAAAGGTGAGTATCAAACAGTAAGGTTATTCTCCTTGCTAAAAGAAGACTGGATAAAAACAGTTAATCGATAGTGTCTAAACCGACTGAGAAAATTATTGATGGATGTGAAACATCTCGAAGCTTTTGTTACTACCCTTGAACTTGGTTCTATTTCATCCGCAGCTAGGCAATTAAAAAAAGGGCAGCCACTCGTTAGCCAATGGTTACAAGAATTAGAGTCTGACTTAGGTTTTTCTCTTTTTACACGAACTGGGAATAAATCTACCGCCAATCAAAATGCCTATGATTTACTGCCTTTTGCGCAAAAGGTCTTGAGTGCTCATAATGAGCTTAGTCTCGCTGCAAGAAATATTGAACAAGGTAAGCTAACCCAACTTGTGATGGCTGTGGATCAATGGGTGCCAGCTAAAGCGTTAAATACAGCAATGGCTCGTTTCATGATTAGTTTTCCTGATCTAGACATAGAGCTGCAAACCTTGAGTAGAGATGATGTGCTAGAAGGTATTCAATCGCAAGAGATTCAATTGGGGGTTATCAGTGAACTTGATGATCTTCATAGGAAAGTGAATTTTAAACGCATCGGATTTTACGAGGAGGTGTATGTTGCCTCTCAGGAATGGCTCTCTAAACAAGGCAATGAAACTTTAAGTTTGAAGCAATTAGAAACGCAAAGAGAGCTTATCTTGAGTAATAGTGACGAGGAGGGTGAAGAGGAGTTTGACAGTTTACAAACCTACTTGCAGCTTTCGAGCTATGAATTGATGTTGTCTTTACTTAAATCCGGTGCTGGTTTTGCTGTACTGCCTAGACAAACGGTAAGTAACGAGCTTGAAACAGGCACTTTGATTGCTCTTAGCGTGCTCCATGAGTCTGTCGCGTTAGAACGTAGAGTTGAAATGGTATGGTCTTTGGCGGGTGAAAATATTGAAGAAATTTCTGTACTACTGAAATGTATCGAAGAAGAACACGGTTTTCATCGATAATATTGCCATCTGAATTGGTATATCCAAAGCGAAAAAAAACGAGCCGTAGCTCGTTTTTTTACTATAAAGAGTATTCAATCCAAGGTGTTACTGGCGAATACCTTCAATGTGAAGTTCTAGTTCTACATGAGTAGATTGTGGCCCTAGAATTTCTTGCATACCGAACTCTTTTAAGCCAACACGCGTTGTGCCACTAAAGCCTGCACGGTAACCACCCCATGGATCTTTACCTTCACCAATTTTTTCAGCGTCGATTGTGATCTCTTTCGTTACACCGTGAAGAGTCAACGAGCCTTTCACTTCGATTTCGTTGTTACCTAAATCTTTGAAAGACGTACTTTCAAATGTAGCTGTACCAAACTTACTTGTATCTAAAAAGTCGTCGCTACGAATATGCTTATCACGTTCAGCGTGGTTTGAGTTAAAGCTTGTCGTATCAACAACAACACTTACTTTTGATGCACTTAGGTTGCTTTCGTCATAAGTGAAATCACCTTTAAAGTCATCAAAACGACCCGTTAACCAGCTATAACCAAGGTGTTTGATTTTAAAGTTAATAAAAGCGTGAGCACCTTTAGTGTCAATCACATAATCAGCAGCGTTAGCAATTGGAGCTAACATTGCACCAGCTAGTGCAGAAACAAGTAGTAATTTTTTCATTGTAATCCTCTAGAATTATTTTTGTTTGCGATAACCCAACATACGTTTGAGGGTAATGTCTTTATCAATAAAATGATGTTTAAAAGCGCCGAGGACGTGCAATGCAACAGCCCCAACCAGTGTGTAACCCGCATACTCATGTATTAGGCCAGATATATCTTCTTGATCGGCAAAAAGCTCTCCTAAGCCAGGTACCTGAAAGAGTTCAAAAACGTCAATTCCTCGGCCATCTGCAGTGGAAATAAGATAGCCACTTATCATGATGCCAAAGGTAAGAAGGTATAACAGTTGATGTACTAGGTGACCTAGCGTACGTTCAATTTTGGTGTAATGCTCTAATGGTTTTGGCTGAACTTGTACTAATTTCCATATTAATCGAATCGTCATTAAACCAAATAAAATAATACCGATACTTCTATGTAAGTCAGGACCTGTTTTATACCAAGGGTCATAGTAGCTTAAATCAACCATCCAGAAACCTAGCCCAAATAGTCCAATAATCATGATAGCTGCTATCCAGTGTGCGCCAATTGCAAACCAGCCATAATGATGTTCTGTGTTTTTCATTTCATTCTCCGCAAGATATATTCTTGCTTATGTATTTCTTTAACTATTAAAGCAGATCACAGAAGACATGCTTTACTTAAGATGGTTCAAAAAAACTAAAATTATCATATCGCTAATTTTATTCTTCATTAACAGGGTATTTGAAAATTCATTGTTTCCATTTATAGGCTAATTACCTAAATTATCTAAAAATCTTCACACAATTGTGAAAATAAAAAGATAAAAGTTAAAGGGAGCTCACTTTTTGTTATTTTTTAACCAAATTTTAAAGAATAAATGAGCATAAATTTAATTTAGCTAAACCTAATTTAATAAGCATGATTTTTAGCCAATATTATTTTTTAATCGTATTACGCAATGCATTCGCTTTTTAGAGGGAGTATCGTCTTTCCACTAAGTGGTGTTAACTATCTGTATGTTGGGAAAAGGAAATGTTTATGTACGAACTTTTATATACGAGTGTAGCCCACAAAAAACTAACCGAAGATGATTTATTAGACATTATGACAAGTGCAAAAAAGAATAATAGAGCAATTGGTGTGACTGGTATGTTGGTGTATTACGATTGTGAAATAATGCAAATTTTAGAAGGTGATAAGTTAGCAGTTGAATCTCTCTTTAAGCGAATAAGCCAAGATGAGCGGCACACATTGGTTAAAGCGTTCTATTCGGGGGATATTAAAGAGAGAGCATTTAGCAACTGGTGTATGGAAAGTGTTATTTTAGATGAGCATAAACTTAAAAAATATCTTTATAGCGATAGAGGGCTAGAAGCTGAAAATCCTCTGCAACACATGATTAATAGTAATCCTAACCAAGGTAAAAAGATATTTTTGACCCTAAGAGATACGCTTTAACTGTCTTTTTCTGTATTCCTGTTTATTATTGTCATACACACGATTAAGTAGGTACCAGTGTTTATTAAGGAGAAAGTTAACGAATGAGGTAAATAAATGCGGCTTAATATAAACCGCTTTTATTTGGTTTTATTAAAGCATTCTTACTGCTAAAAAGTAGCTTAACCAGTAGCCTACAGAGTAAGCTATCAGTAAATACCCAAACATAGACAAATAGCTAATAAAGTTAAGCTCTTTTACTTTGCTCATGGCAATGATGCCGGCTGCGGAACCAATAACTAGCATAGAGCCACCCACACCCGTTGCGTAAGTCATGGATAACCAAGATGCCATGTTCATATCAACATTCGCTTTTAACACGGCAGCAGTTAAAGGTACGTTATCGATTAAGGCAGACGAGATACCTAGTAAGAAGTTTGCATACTCAACAGGCATAAAGTCGTACAGACTAGTTAAATAATCTAGTAGCTTAATCTCTTTTAAAATACCGACAATCAACAGAATACCTACGAAGAAAAGTAAGGTATCAAACTCAATTTCACGTATATAGTTAAGAATACTCCTATCTGTTTTACGTAGTAGATACTGTGCCACTAAGAACATACAGCTTAAACCAAACATAAAGGTCAATACTGGCGGTACCTGGAAGAAGGCATTTAGTAACAAGGTAGAGAAAATCGTTGCTAAGAAAATAATCGAAATAATGATATCTGTCTTTTCAATTGGTTTAGTTTCGGCTGAAAAGCTTACACGACCTCTCATACGTACAGACATCATAGCGGCAAGCACTATTACGCCACATAGTGACGGACCGACTAAGAGTAGTAGGTTAGGGATGCTGACTTTACCTGCTAAAAAGATCATGAGTGTCGTTACGTCACCAGTGATAAGTGACACACCACCACTATTTACTGCAAAAATGATAAGTGTTGCGTACTTAAGGCGCTTTCGAGCTTCTATCTTTAAGCTGGTAATAACAGCCAATGAAACTAAAGTAGCTGTCACGTTGTCTGCGAATGAGGAAAAGATAAAAGCAAAACAACCTAACAATAGCATTAACGTTCTTTCATGCAGCTCGCTTGGAAGCAATCTTTGCACTACGCTCGATATGAAACCTTTGCTATTTAAGTAGGCGACAAATGTCATGGCGGACATTAAAAATAGCCATAAGGTAGCAATTTCTAATAGATTTTCATTAAGTTGTTCACTGATTTCGCTTGCTGGTACACCATGAATGGGGAATACATAGGCCAATATCCAGCATAAAGTACCTATAAATAAGGTCGATTTTGCCTTATTTATATGAATTACTTCCTCTAATACCACCATCAAGAACGCGATAATGGCTAATATACCTATCACTGCAACCATGAAAAATTAATTCCTTAAAATATTTGTGTGTAATTGGCGCGCAGTCTACGCCTATGAAAGAGATTGAACAAGATTCAGACAGGTGAATTTAACTAAAATAACGTAATTAAATTTCATAAGGTGAGGGTTGACTCAGATTGATGCAAATATTTATGTAATTTAGGTACACTTTATGAAATAACTGTATTAGGAAAAGGTACGTTTTTTAAAATTAAAATGAAGAGTTCTATCTTTTTTGTCAGATTTGGGTAATTAAAACGTATGTTTTTAGTTGCTTTAAAATTGCTTAGGTAATTTTTTGATTATCAATTTGATTTATAGCGAAAAAATCTATTAGTAAGGTATTAAATTTTTATCATTACATAAATATAAGTTATCAGGCAATTTAGGACATCATTCCAGAGTGTTTATTTTAAATACTGGTCAACGATTTTCTGATGGGTGCCATCAGCCTTCATTTCAATTAAGGCTTGATTGATCTTGTTTAAAAGTGATGCCTTATCCGCAAAGGTTTTTGATTCTCGCGAAAGAACTAAAAATGCTTTTTTCTCGCTAACAGGAAGAGAAAGTCTAGTCACTTTGTTTAACACATTCATATTGCGTAAGTTATACCCAGTAACGAGTTCATGCCCAATGAATGCCTCAATACGATCAGCAAGGAGTAACTCAATATTATTAACATTGCTAAAAGCGCTCAATATATCAACTTTCTTTTCTTCTACCGCTCTATCAAAGGCTTCTGATACAGAGAATGCGAGCTGCAAACCTATCTTTTTGTTATATAGATCTGAAACCTGTTTAAAATAAAATTCCGATCCTTTTTTGACATAAAGATAAAATGCGCCATCATGAATAGGCTCAATATCAGCGTAAAGGGCAAATTCGTTTCTTTCTTGAGTAAAGAAAAGGGCGAATGCCGCGTCAGTACTTCCATATTTTAGGTGCGCTAATAACCTTTTCCAAGGCAGATAATCAATCTCAATATCTAGCCCAATTCTTCTGCCTATTTCAGCCATAACTTCATTATCAATTCCTATCATCTTACCATCTTGTTCAAAGCTAAAGGGTGGGTAGTTTTCCATACCGACAACATTCAACGTTTTAGCGTGTAAGTGAGAATGGACCGTTGCGCATGATATTAAAAGTATCAATAGCAGATTGAGAGGGCTTCTTAGCATTATTTCGCCTGTTAATTTCTTATATGTTCTGTGTTCATTTTTAGCGAATTAATACATCAAAGTGGATTTTAATTGGCTTTAACGATAAATATTAGGGCTAAATGAGCATAAAGTGAACGCTTTTAAAGTTTAAATATTCAAGTTCTACAAAAAGCTTAGTGTGTAAAAATTAGCTTTGAGGTTATTTGCTTAATTGAAGTTAATACTTTTAGAGTTAAGGCCTGAGTACGCCTTTATAAGCAGAGTGAGGGAGGAGGGTTGCTCATAATTTGAATAAAAAAAAAGCGAGCTTGTGGCTCGCTTTTTTGGTGCGAGCTTGCAAAGGGTTAGCAAGCTCGTCTAGCAAAAGACTTGTTAGTCTTCATAGCTTTCTAGTGGCGGGCACTCACAGATCAAGTTTCGATCGCCGTAAACATTGTCTACACGACCTACAGGAGGCCAGTATTTACGATCTTTGATCCAAGGTAGAGGATAAGCAGCTTCTTTACGTGTGTAAGCATGCTGCCAGTCTTCACCTAGTAGTGCATCCGCTGTATGAGGTGCATTAACTAGAGGGTTATCATCAAGTGGCCATTCACCTGCTTGAACCTTCTTCATTTCATTGCGTATCTGGATCATAGAGTCACAGAAGCGGTCGATTTCTTCTTGGTTCTCTGATTCAGTAGGCTCGATCATCAAGGTCCCTGCAACAGGGAAAGACATTGTTGGTGCATGGAAACCAAAGTCCATCAAACGCTTAGCAATATCTTCTTCGCTGATGCCTGACTCTTCTTTAAGAGGACGAATGTCGATAATACATTCGTGAGCAACAGTATCGTTAACACCAGTAAACAAAATTGGGTAATGATTTTCTAAACGCTTAGCAATGTAGTTAGCATTTAAAATTGCATTAAATGTCGCATCTTTAAGACCACGATCCCCCATCATTTTGATGTACATCCAAGTAATAACCAAGATGCTTGCACTACCGTAAGGTGCTGCAGATACCGCGCCATTTTGTTGCTCAGTATTAGAGTTAGCGCCTTCAACAGGGCTAACAGAGTGACCTGGTAGGAAAGGTGCAAGGTGAGACTTAACACCAATAGGACCCATACCTGGACCACCACCACCGTGAGGGATACAGAAAGTTTTATGCAAGTTTAAGTGAGAAACATCACCACCAAATTGACCTGGAGGAGCAATACCCAATACTGCATTCAAGTTAGCACCATCGATGTAAACTTGACCGCCGAACTTGTGAACTGTGTCACATACTTCACGGATATGTTCTTCGAATACACCATGAGTAGAAGGGTAAGTTGCCATGATGCAGCTTAAGTTATCTTTATGCAGTTCTGCTTTTGCAGCAAGATCTACTAGATCGATGTTACCTTCTTCATCACATTTCACGATAACTACCTTCATACCAGCAAGTGCAGCTGATGCAGGGTTAGTTCCGTGTGCTGAGCTTGGGATCAAACAGATATTTCTGTGACCTTCGCCTAGAGATTTGTGATACTTCTCAATTGCGATTAGACCTGCGTACTCACCTTGTGCACCTGAGTTAGGTTGAAGTGATACAGTGTCATAACCTGTCGCTTTTGAAAGCATCGCAATCAATTCGTCAAGTAGTTGGTTATAACCAGTTACTTGAGTTTGAGGTGCGAATGGGTGAATGCGACCAAACTCAGCCCAAGTGACAGGCAGCATTTCAGATGTTGCATTCAACTTCATAGTACAAGAACCCAGTGGGATCATGCTTTGGTTAAGTGCAATGTCTTTTACTTCAAGTTGGTGCATATAACGCATCAACTCAGTTTCACTGTGATGGCTGTTAAACACAGGGTGAGACAAGATAGCATCAGTACGTAACATGCTTTCGTCGATACCAATCTCAGTGCTTGAATCTGCTAGTGCATCTTCACTTAATTCGATACCGAAACATTCGGCTAGCTCAACTAGGTCAGATAAAGACGTCGTTTCGTTAATCGATAGTGACAAGCTGCTATCGGTTGCACGCCATAAGTTGATAAGCTTGTTTTGAGCTGCAAGGAAAATAGCGTCAGTTTTGCTGCCAGTTTCAACGACTAAAGTATCAAAATGTGAGTTGTTTGTTGTAAAACCATTTTGATTTAGTGTTTGAGCAAAAGAGTGTGTCAAACTAGCAACGCGTGTTGCGATTTGACGTAATCCAACTGGGCCGTGATAAACAGCGTAGAAGCTTGCCATCATGGCTAGTAGTGCCTGAGCAGTACAGATGTTAGATGTCGCTTTCTCACGGCGAATGTGTTGTTCGCGAGTTTGCATTGCCATACGCAAAGCTTTGTTGCCGTGGCTATCAATAGAGACACCGATAACGCGACCAGGCATAGAGCGTTTAAATTTATCTTTAGTTGCAAGGTAAGCGGCGTGAGGACCACCAAAGCCCATAGGCACACCGAAACGTTGTGCGCAACCAATTACGATATCAGCACCTAGTTCACCAGGTGATTTAAGTAGTACTAGAGACAATAGGTCAACAGCAACACTTACTAGTGCTTTTTGATCGTGACAAGCTTTAATCAGTGTAGAGATGTCTGATACTTCACCATCTTTACCTGGGTATTGGAAAATAGCACCAAAGATGTCGTGGTTTGATACATTTTCTGGCGCATCAACGACGAAGTCGATTTCTAATAAATCAGCACGTGTTTTGATTACGTCAATGGTTTGTGGCAAAAGATTGTCAGCTACAAACAGAAGGTTAGACTTCTTACGATTAGATCTAAGCATCAAGGTCATGGCTTCTGCAGCTGCAGTTGCTTCATCTAACAAAGACGCGTTAGAGATTTCCATGCCAGTTAAATCGATAATCATTTGTTGGAAGTTAAGTAATGCTTCCAAACGGCCCTGAGAGATCTCAGGCTGATAAGGAGTATAAGCTGTGTACCAACCTGGATTTTCTAGTAGGTTTCTAAGAATTGGAGCAGGTACAAATGTATCGTGATATCCCATGCCAATAAAAGAACGCGCGATCTTGTTTTTAGATGCGATAGCTTTTAGTTCATTGAGGGCATTGGCTTCAGAAACAGGCTGTTGGCTCATATCAAGATTCGATAAACGAATAGCTTGAGGGATGGTTTTTTCGATTAGGTGTTCCAAGCTGTCCATGCCGATGGTGTTCAGCATGTTCTCTTGTTCGACTCTGTCTGGGCCAATATGGCGCGCAATAAACTCGTCATTACCTAATAAATCGCGGATGCACGATGTCATGGCACTGATACCTTTGTAAATTAAAAGAGTGGGCGCCCTGCTCAATAGAGCAGGGAGTGTACAACTGAGAGATCTTACGAAATTAGTAGGACGTCAGTTTGGACTAAGCGATAGCTGCTTCGTATCCAGCTGCATCTAGCAAGTTAGCTAGTTCAGATGCATCAGATAGTTTGATTTTTGCAATCCAAGCGCCGCCAAAAGGCTCGTCATTGATTAGCTCTGGTGTGTCGTCAAGGTCTTCGTTTACTTCAACAACTTCACCAGATATTGGTGCGTAGATGTCAGAGGCTGCTTTAACAGATTCGATTAGAGAAAACTGTTCAGTCGCAGTAACTTGTGCGCCAACTTCAGGTAGCTCTACATAAACGACATCACCTAAAAGGTCTTGAGCGTGTTCTGTGATACCAACAGTAACTGTACCGTCACCATTATCAAGAACCCATTCGTGTGATTCAGCGTATTTTAAATTAGCTGGAGTGTTACTCATAATATTGCCTCTTTATATTAGAGCTTGGGGTATTTTGTACCCCAAGCTGATGACCAAAAATTATTGGTTAACGATAAAGTGGGAAGCGCTGGCATAGATCCATTACTTCAGCACGTACGCGTGCTTCCACTTCAGGATTTCCTTCAGGTTTTTCAACTAAACCGTCAAATACATCACTGATTAGGTGACCAATCTTAGTGAATTCTTCAGTGCCAAAACCACGAGTGGTTGCAGCTGGTGTACCTAGACGAACACCAGAAGTCACCATTGGCTTCTCAGTGTCGAAAGGAATACCGTTTTTGTTACAAGTGATACCTGCACGTTCTAGTGCTTTATCTGCTACGTTACCTTTTAGGCCTTTAGGGCGAAGGTCAACAAGCATAAGGTGAGTATCAGTACCGCCAGTAACTACGTCACAACCACGTTCGATCATAACTGCAGCTAGTGTTTTAGCGTTTGCAACAACTTGTTTAATATAGTCGGTAAACTCAGGTTGTAGAGCTTCACCAAATGCAACCGCTTTAGCAGCGATAACGTGCATTAGTGGGCCACCTTGGTAACCTGGGAATACAGCAGAGTTGATTTTCTTACCGATATCTAGATCGTTAGTAAGAATCATGCCGCCACGAGGACCACGAAGTGTTTTGTGTGTCGTCGTAGTAACGATATGTGCATGTGGTAGAGGAGATGGGTGAACACCAGTTGCAACAAGACCCGCAATGTGAGCCATATCGACCATTAGGTAAGCACCAACTTTATCAGCAATTTCACGGAAACGTTTGAAATCAATTTCACGTGGAATAGCAGAACCACCTGCAATGATAAGTTTAGGCTGACTTTCAACTGCGATTGCTTCAACAGCGTCGTAATCAATGTCTAAAGTTTCTTCAGAAACACCATACTGTACAGCATTGAACCACTTTCCTGATTGCGCTGGTGGCGCACCGTGTGTCAAGTGACCACCGGCAGATAGAGACATACCTAGGATAGTGTCGCCCGGTTGTAGTAGGGCTAACATTACAGCGCCGTTTGCTTGAGCGCCTGAGTGAGGCTGTACGTTTACAAATTCACAACCGAACAATTGTTTTGCACGGTCAATAGCTAATTGCTCTGTTACATCAACGACTTCACAACCACCGTAGTAGCGACGGTTAGGGTAGCCTTCTGCATACTTATTAGTAAGAACAGAACCTTGTGCTTCCATTACCGCTTTAGAAACAATGTTCTCTGATGCGATAAGCTCGATACCGGTTTCCTGACGAACGAATTCTTCTTTCAATGTTGCCAGAAGTTCTGAATCGCGTTCAGCCAATGATTGGCTGAAAAAAGCTTCGGTGTTGGCCATGTTTAATTTCCTCTTAATTATCAACTGTGCTCAAAATTGCATGATTTGGCGGGCCACATCATACCATCTAGGCAGTCTAATTCGATGAAAAATCATCATGTTTCTATGAGCGTCAATGAATGTCTGCTTAACGTCCTATGCCAATCATCATACGAAAAAAGTTTCTAATAGGAAACATTTTTTTAAAAAAAGTTTATTTCAGCAAGAAATGCTTGTTTCAGGCTAAGATAACTACTGATATATAGAGGCTTTATTGAAAGTGGTGTGTGTTTACGATTAGAAAGTTTTACTTGATAAAAGGGTATTTATCGGGTTACCTTGTTTCTTATTGGAAACAAACAACCCAGAGGTAGAGATGAATAAAACAGCATTGTATAACCTTCATTTAGCAGCAGACGCCCGTATGGTGGAGTTTGCAGGCTATGAAATGCCAGTTCAGTATCCATTAGGTGTTAAAAAAGAGCACTTATGGGTGCGTGAGAATGCCGGTTTGTTTGATGTATCGCACATGGGGCAGGTTATTTTGTCCGGTGAAGGTGTTAAAGCAGGTCTAGAGGCTTTAATGCCTGTAGATGTTGAAGGCTTAGCTGAAGGTACTCAAAGATACGGTCTATTCACTAATGATAAAGGCGGCATTCAAGATGACCTTATGTTTGCTAACTGGGGCGAGAAAGTTTTTGTAGTAGTAAATGCGGCTTGTAAAGAGCAAGACATTGCACATATGCAAAATGCGCTAGGTGAAGATAAAGTTCAGATTATTGACGATCGTTCTTTGTTAGCAATTCAAGGGCCTAAGGCTCGTGCTGCTATGGCGCGTTTGGTTCCTGAAGTTGCAGATATGATTTTCATGCAGAGCTTGAAGTTTGATTGGAATGGCAATGAATTGTGGGTGAGCTGCTCTGGTTATACAGGCGAAGACGGTTATGAAGTTTCTGTTGCTGACGATGTTGCAGAAGAATTTGCCAATGCTTTATTAGCTCAAGAAGAAGTTGAGTGGATTGGTTTGGGTGCTCGTGACTCTTTGCGTTTAGAAGCTGGATTGTGTCTGTATGGACATGACATAGATACAACCACGACACCATCAGAAGCGGCATTAACATGGGCAGTGCAAAAAGTACGTCGTGAAGCCGGTGAGCGTGAAGGTGGTTTTGCTGGTGATAGTGTTATTTTGCCACAACTTCCACAAGCGACTAACAAAGTAGAAGTTAGCCGTAAACGTCTTGGTTTTATTGCCCAAGGTAAAGCGCCTGTACGAGAGGGTGTTGAAGTAGTTGATGCGAATGATAAGGTAGTTGGTGTGGTCACAAGTGGTGGTTTTGCACCTAGTTTATCTGTTCCTATCTTGATGGCATACGTGTCGACTGATGCTGATTTAGAGAATGTTTTTGCTTTAGTGCGTGGCAAGAAAGTAGCGCTAGAAAAAACCGCTATGCCTTTCGTAACAGCTCGCTACTACCGTGGCTAATTGTTAAGTTAGCTAGTCTGCTAGCTAAAAGTAGAGCTAGGTGAGCTAACCTGACTCATTTAGTCTCTCTCTAAAACACCCGCTTAATGCGGGTGTTTTAGTTTGGTGTTTGATAAATCTCTATTATTGAACGCATATTCATTTGTTTACTTTAACCTTTAGCTGAATTCAGGCTAAAATTCCGTACCCCATTAATCATTACAAATACGCTTTTAATGCCTAGTGTATTTTTATTGCCTAGATAGTATCTATATATTTCTGTCAGGCTTACTAATTAGAGATTATGTTTTTGTTACAGTCCGAATTCCAAGAGGTTAAGTCCATAAGTTCTGCCTCAGTACAGAGTCTCTTTAATGATACTTTTAGTAATGAGTTTAATACTGTACTTGAGGGTGGCTTTGATGAGCCTCTTTATTTGCCTGCCACCCTGAACTCACCGGCAAAGGTGCTTTTCCGTGATGATTATGTTTCAAGTGCATTGCATGAAATTAGTCATTGGGTGATCGCTGGTGAAGCACGTCGTTTATGTGAAGATTACGGCTATTGGTATGAAACAGATGGGCGTGACCTTTTACAGCAAAAGAGCTTTGAAGAGGTTGAGGTTAAGCCACAATCTATCGAGCTGTTATTGCATTTTGCAGCTGGATTAAAATTTCGTGTCAGTGTTGATAATCTTGCTTTACCCGATTATGACGCAACACCATTTGAACTGGCGGTAAAAAAACAAGTTAGATGCTTTTTAGATGAGGATTCAAAAGATGAGCTTCCTATAAGAGCCATTAGTTTTATTCGATCCTTATTAGAATACAGAGGGAAGCGCTTTAAAAATTTGTCTGACTTGTTTCAATATTTAGAAACAGCCTCGTAGTTTTTTTAGTTGTATTTAGTTTTTTGGTCATATATTTCAATATAAAAATAGATAGAGAACGAAATTGAAAATAGTTGTTGATGAAAATATGCCCAAAGTGGCAGATCTATTTGCTGACATTGCAGATATTAGCTATGTCAATGGTCGCAATTTGACACAATCTCAATTGATCGAAGCTGATGCGCTTTTAGTGAGATCTGTTACTCAGGTAAATGAAAGCTTACTCAAAGGAACACCTGTTAAGTTTGTTGGTACTGCAACCATTGGGGTTGATCATATTGATCAGGCTTATCTGGATGTATCAAACATAGGTTTTGCAAGTGCACCTGGTTGTAATGCTGATGCGGTAGCAGATTATGTAATAAGTAGCTTGAGCTATTTATACCTGCAGAAGGGGGTTGCATGGTTAGATGCAAAGATTGGGGTGATAGGGTTTGGTAATGTCGGTCAGCGCGTGTATAGCAGGCTCTCAAACCTAGGCTGTGATCTTGCCGTATATGATCCTTTTCAGTGCCAAACAGTGGACTGGCAAGATAAAGCTATTAATTTTGTAGATATCGAGGATATTATGTCCTGCGATATCATATGTTTACATGCGCCTCTGACCAAGACTGGCCCTTATCCAACTCAAAATATGCTATCTAAGTTATTGTTGGATAAGTTAAAAGCTAATACTAGTATTATATCTGCTGGTAGAGGTGGTGTGATAAACGAAGACGCTTTGATCGAAAAGTACCATGCCTTGTCAGGTAAACTGAACTTGGTTTTAGATGTGTGGGAAAATGAACCTAACATCAATCTTGAGCTCTTAGGCTTGGTTGATGTTGGTACACCGCATATTGCTGGCTATAGTTTACAGGGACGTGAGAAAGGAACACTGATGGTTTATCAGGCTTTTTGCAAGCACTTTGGTGTTGATGCTAAATATGATTCGTCAGCACTTACGAAAGGTTCTATTGGTTTTATTGAGCCCAATGCTGATTTAGGTCGCCACCTTGTTTTAGCTAAAACCTGTCATGCAATTTATAACCCAGCGGCAGACGATGCTAAGACGCGACGTAAGTTATTGAGTGGTGATCCTGCTAAAGAGTTTGATTTATTGAGAAAACACTATGTAGAAAGAGATGAGTTTTCTACTTGTAAAGTGGCTGTTGCATATAATGATCTAAAAGCCGTCAACTTTACGACAAATAAATAACAGGTGGATCTAAATAATTATGATAATAAGAGGTGGAAATGGCAGACGTTGAACAGGTGAGTTTGGATGAGTTAGAAATCTCACTGGGTGCAAATTTGCAGCTCGAGTTTGTACCGTCTGCTGCAAGATATACTGTTAAAATTATTGGTTATATACCACGCCGTTCGTTAATTGTTAGCTGCCCTATGGTTGGTGGTAAGAATATCTTGGTCCGAGATAATCAGTTGGTGATGGCAAGATTGATGCTTGATACGGCTGTTTGTGCTTTTTCAGCAAAAATTGCAAAAAGTTATCTTGAGCCAGTGCCTCACCTGCATTTAAGTTACCCTGAATTTGTAGAGACATCGGTTGTTCGTCAATCAGTGCGCGTTGAAACTCGTTTGATTTCGGCTGTTGAGCCAGTAAATGACCCTGAATCAATCGGCTTTATTGACTCTGGCTTCTTGGTAGACTTAAGTTTAGGTGGGGGGAAGCTGATTTCTAAAAATGATTTTGGGCATGAAGGTAATGTGCTTAATCTGGCTTTAAATCTAAATGTGGCTGGTTTTAATCAGGTACTGAAAATTAAATGTGAAATACGTACCCAAGAAGTTCAAATGCGAGAGCAAGTTGAGTCCTCGATGCAGGATAATGCTTTCATTAGTAAAATGGGTGCAGACTTTTTATATGTCTATGGTTTTAAATTTACGGGTTTAAGTAAAGAAAAGAAAATCTTACTTACGGCCTTTATTTTGGAACGACGCATGATGCAAAAAGTTTAGAGTGAACAGATTAAACTTTTGATATTTTTGTTAAGTTTTTGACACATTTACATTAACGACTTTGTGAATGTTTTGTTTAAGAGGATTTCATGGCTGAAGTTTTAAAAGTAAGCATGGATGATATTGGTGTGCCGTTTGGTTTGAATCTTCAGATTGAGCTAATTGCAACCAAAGAGCGATACAATGTTAAAGTTGTTGGCTGCTTGCCGAATAAAACTTTGATTGTGAGTGCTCCAAGGATTGATGGTAAGAGTATTTGGTTAAGGGAGACCTCAATTGTCAAAGCGCGTTTTATGATGGGAACAAAGGTGTGCGCCTTTACCAGTAAAATAGAAAAAGCATGCCGTGAACCAGTTGCATATCTGCACCTTGTTTACCCAGAAATTGTTGAGGCTTCAACAGTAAGAAGTGCCGCTAGGCTTGATACTAATTTGATTACATCCGTTGAGCCAATTGTGGAAGGCGGTGTTTTAGATAAAAAAGTAGCTGCCAAGCTGATTAATTTAAGTGTTGGGGGTGGACGATTTACTTCCAAGCATGATTTAGGTGTTATTGGTGATACTTGTCGAGTTGCTCTGCATTTAAATGTAGAAGGTTATGATGAAATCTTTAAAGTAGATTGTGAGCTTTGTTACAGAGAAGAGAATGTTATGGAGACACCTGGGCATGATGATACACCGTCAAAATCTGTTGTCATGTATACCTTTGGTGTGAAGTTTGTTGATCTCAGTAAAGAGCAGATACTATTGATAACGGCTTATATATATCGTTCATTATATGAACAAGGGAAAGTTATCTAGCTTATTGGTATTGCAAAAGGCCGCGTTCAATGTTGATGTTGAGTGCGGCCTTTTTTATTAGAGCTCTGTTATTTTCGTATGCGATCTAAAAAATTAGCGAATCGTTCCATAGCAGGGAGCAATTCCTCTATATGAGGTAAAAAAACTATCCTGACATGATCGGGTGTGGGCCAGTTAAACCCTGTGCCGTGTACTAGTAGTACTTTTTCTTGTTGAAGAAAGTCCATAACTAAATCCACATCATTTTTAATGTCATAATAATTTGGATCCAATCGTGGGAAAAGATAGAGCGCTCCTTTGGGTTTAAAGCAAGTTACACCTTTTATGCTGTCGAGTACTTCCCAGGCTATTTTACGTTGCTCATACAGGCGGCCGCCTGGTCGTGTTAGCTCATTAATGCTTTGATAGCCGCCAAGTGCAGTTTGAACTGCGTGTTGGGCTGGTACGTTGGCACAAAGGCGCATTGACGCCAGCATATCTAAACCTTCTATATAGTCCTTGGCATGGCTCTTAGGCCCAGTAAGCACCATCCAGCCAGATCGAAACCCAGCAGTGCGATAAACTTTGGATAAGCCTCCAAAGGTTATACAAAGTACATCATCTTTAGTGAGTGTCGCAGTGGGTATGTGTTGTGCTTCGTCATAAAGGATGCCATCGTAAATCTCATCAGAAAATATGATTAGATTATGCTCTTTAGCTATCTGAATAAGTGACTCTAAAGTGCTTTTGTCATATACCGCCCCTGTGGGGTTGTTTGGATTGATAATCACTAGTGCTTTGGTTTTATTCGATATTTTAGATTTAATGTCATTTATATCAGGCTGCCACTCATTGTCAGGGTCACAGCGATAATGTTTAACATAGCCGCCTGATAAGGTCGCTGCAGCGGTCCAGAGAGGGTAATCAGGGGCTGGGATTAATATTTCATCACCATCATTTAAAAGTGCCTGCATACACATCACAATAAGTTCGCTGACACCATTGCCCATCCAAATGTCATTGACATCAACGGATCTTATGCCCAAGGCTTGATACTTCTGCATGACAGCTTTGCGAGCAGAATATAGGCCTTTTGACTCACAGTAACCTTGGGCAGTGGGTAGATTGTGAATGACGTCTACAAGTATCTCGTCTGGTGCTTCAAAGCCAAAGGGGGCTGGATTGCCGATATTTAGCTTTAATATTCTATGCCCTTCATCTTCCATTCGCATGGCTTCTTTAAGAACTGGGCCACGAATTTCGTAACAAATATTGGCAAGTTTATTTGATTTTCTAATTTGCACATCGATTCCTTGTTATATAGGTCTCTATCGATACGTTTGACCTAAATCTAGTGGTGTTTCTTTATAATAAAGCGATCTGTTATGGGGTAAAGCTACTCTTGTAATAATAAACGTATGTTCGAATCGTTTAAAAGACGGGTGACCGTTTTGCCAGCAACTTCATTTAGCCTTTTTTCAATTTCTATTTGGCTGGGTAAGGTGGCGAACTCATCAACAACTTCTGAGCTATAGCTAGCTTTATAGTTTTTCTTAGCCGTTTTAAGGTCGGCTTTTAAAGTAAAGTTGATTGTGGCAACTGTTTTAAGCCCTTTGGTCTCTGTTGTGTAAGTTAGTTGCGTTATAGAGGTGGCTAAATGAGAAGCGGGCTCTTTTCCTTTATTCAAATTGAATCCAAGTGATTCTAAACCTTGAATGACTTTGATTTTTACACCATCTTCTAGCTTGTTACTTATCAGAATGTCTGCGTGCTCATTAATTGCAGTGTCTATGCTGCCTATTTTTTCAGCAATTAAGCTATCCGTTGTAACTCGAATTTGGTGCGAGTTAGAAAGTAGGGCGGTTTGCAAAGTGAGAGTAGGTTCAATTGCAACTTTATGGGTTGTATTTGCGCAAGCTGTAAGAAATCCTGCGAACGCAATAAGCATAAGGGGTTTGAGTGTCATCTAGGACTCCATTTTGATCGATCTATTTGATTAAATTAGCCTTTTCAGAAAATACTTTAACAGAAAATTTAAAAAACTGTTGATTTTCAGGCTGGTAACAGTAATATACGCCCCCGCTGACACGGCAACACAAACAGCATGTCCCATTCGTCTAGAGGTCTAGGACACCGCCCTTTCACGGCGGTAACAGGGGTTCGAACCCCCTATGGGACGCCATTTAATGGCAGCTTAAGTGTTTTCGGTAAAGCAAGTTGATTGCGGGAATAGCTCAGTGGTAGAGCACAACCTTGCCAAGGTTGGGGTCGCGAGTTCGAGCCTCGTTTCCCGCTCCATTAGCTAGCAAAGTTTGATTGTTGTAAAATCAACAATGTTGTCCCATTCGTCTAGAGGTCTAGGACACCGCCCTTTCACGGCGGTAACAGGGGTTCGAACCCCCTATGGGACGCCAAGTATATATGAATGCAAACCGAGCTTTGCATTCAGAAAAAGAGTTAGTTCGTATCTTATTTGATAATAGGGTAGAGCAGAAAGAATTGTCCCATTCGTCTAGAGGTCTAGGACACCGCCCTTTCACGGCGGTAACAGGGGTTCGAACCCCCTATGGGACGCCAATTTACTTAGCTTTCGAGTTAGTAAGAATAGTTTATGAAATGCGGGAATAGCTCAGTGGTAGAGCACAACCTTGCCAAGGTTGGGGTCGCGAGTTCGAGCCTCGTTTCCCGCTCCATAAGCAACTGAATGAGAGTTTCAGTAGGGCAGAGATGTCCAGTGCACTATGTGTCCCATTCGTCTAGAGGTCTAGGACACCGCCCTTTCACGGCGGTAACAGGGGTTCGAACCCCCTATGGGACGCCATTTAATAAGCTTGCTTATTGAATGATTTAAAATGCGGGAATAGCTCAGTGGTAGAGCACAACCTTGCCAAGGTTGGGGTCGCGAGTTCGAGCCTCGTTTCCCGCTCCATTTAACGGTGTATAAAGATAATTGTTGTGTCCCATTCGTCTAGAGGTCTAGGACACCGCCCTTTCACGGCGGTAACAGGGGTTCGAACCCCCTATGGGACGCCATTTAATAAGCTTGCTTATTGAATGATTTAAAATGCGGGAATAGCTCAGTGGTAGAGCACAACCTTGCCAAGGTTGGGGTCGCGAGTTCGAGCCTCGTTTCCCGCTCCATTTAAGTGACAAAGAAATGAAATAGGGTATAATGCCCGAGAAAATTATGTGTCCCATTCGTCTAGAGGTCTAGGACACCGCCCTTTCACGGCGGTAACAGGGGTTCGAACCCCCTATGGGACGCCATTAACTTTTACGGTATTTAAGTTGATGGTATACACATAATGTTTAATGCCGATTGCTGTCCCATTCGTCTAGAGGTCTAGGACACCGCCCTTTCACGGCGGTAACAGGGGTTCGAACCCCCTATGGGACGCCACTTTATAAGTGTGTTACTTATTGCAATGTTTTGCGGGAATAGCTCAGTGGTAGAGCACAACCTTGCCAAGGTTGGGGTCGCGAGTTCGAGCCTCGTTTCCCGCTCCATTATTCGAAAGAATAAACGTACGTCCCATTCGTCTAGAGGTCTAGGACACCGCCCTTTCACGGCGGTAACAGGGGTTCGAACCCCCTATGGGACGCCATTCTTTGTTTGCATATTCATGCACATTTCTATGTAATACCTAGCTCATTAAATTTATCTTCTAAAGCAGTAAGTGATTTTGCTCTAAGTGGGAAGCTATGACTTGGTTTATCAATTATATCGAATCTGACTCTATCTCTGTATCTGATAGGGGCTTCTCCTATGGTGATGGATTATTCGAAACATTATTGCTTGATAATGGAAAAATTCTAACGCCTCAATTCCATCAAGAGCGTCTATTAAGAGGTTGTCAGCGTCTTGCACTACCTTTTACTTATGATGAGCTGCAAAAAGCCTTTTGCTTTGCTGAAAAGCAAGCATCTTCCTACGATAAAGTTTGTGTTAAATTTATAATAAGTCGAGGTTCGGGTGGGCGCGGTTATATGCCGCCAGATCAACCTAACATTACGCTTGCAATTGGTATCTTGCCTGCACCTGACTATAGACATTTAGCTAAACAGGGTGTGAAAATCGCCATTTCTGATATCAAATCTTCTATGAACTCTTCATTGTCCGGTCTTAAGCATTTAAACCGATTAGAAAATGTTCTTGCAAAACAAGAGTTAGCGCAACTTAATTTACATGATGATGCAATATTTGAAGCTGTTTTGTTGGATGATAATAAACATCTCGTTGAGTGCATTCAAAGTAATTTGTTTTGGTTTAAAAATGATGTGCTATATACACCGCTTCTTAATAAAAGTGGTGTGCAGGGTACGATGCGAGCTAGGATTTTTTCACTGTCGAAATATCAAATAAATGTTGGTCAATATAGTTTAAATGACCTGTTAACGGCAGATGAGGTTTTTATCTGTAATAGTCTGATGACTGTGGTTCCTGTGATTTCAATCAGGACACAGGCAGGTACTGTTACATTTAAAAGAAGTAAAAATATAAAACAGCTTCAATCGCTATTGAAGCAAAATTAAATTCCAAAAGGATAACTTGTTAGATGTTTACCTGGTTTTGGCGTTCCTCATTATTGGTTGTTAGTTTAACTGCAATTTTAGCGGCTATTGTCTATACGAATCTTACTACACCAATGAAACTGGAAAGTGCAGAAAGTTTTGTTGTTGCAACGGGAGCGACAGGTCAAAAAATAGGCCAACAATTGGCTGATAAAGGTTGGGTAGTGAATCCTCTTCTTGTTAGGGTTGCATTTAAACTCAACCCACAATGGGTGCCGAAAGTTGGAAAATATCAAGTAGAGCCTGGTATGACATTGTTAACAGCTTTGGCGCTTTTTGATTCAGGTAAAGCTATTCAGTATCAAGTGACTTTGATTGAAGGTAAAACGACTCAGGATTACATCAAGGCAATGGCGAAGAAAGGCAATATTAAGATGACACTGATAGGCCAAACTAATCTTGATATTGCTAGTAAGCTTTCCTTAAATGTTAAACATGCAGAAGGGCAGTTCTTTGCTAATACCTATACCTATTCTGAAGGTGATACGGATGCTTCAATTTTGATGCAGGCCAACAAAAAGCTAGGGCAAGTGCTTGATAAGTATTGGGTGAAACATGATAAAAAGTTACCCTATAAAAATGAGCAAGAATCTCTGATAATGGCTTCAATCGTTGAGAAAGAGACCGGGGCGAAAGAAGAAAGGGCGCTTATAGCGGGTGTTTTTGTTAATAGGCTAAATCGAAAGATGCGATTGCAAACTGACCCTACGGTCATATACGGTTTAGGAGATAGTTATGACGGTAATATTCGTCGTAAGCACTTAAAACAAAATACTCCTTACAATACTTATAGAATATATGGCTTACCGCCTACTCCTATTGCCAATGTAGGGGAAGAAGCGATTAAAGCCGCGCTTAATCCTGAGTCAACTAAAGCGTTATATTTTGTGGCCAAAGGTGATGGAACGCACACCTTTTCAAATACGTTAAAGAAGCATAATGCTGCAGTTGCCAAGTATCAACGTTTTCAGCGACGTAAAGATTATCAGTCTAAGCCCAATCAGAGTAACTAGAGGCAGGCTAATGCATATAGATATTACAAGAAGGTGAGATGAGAAAAGGTAAATTTATAACCCTTGAAGGCGGGGAGGGTAGTGGGAAATCTACTTGTATGGCCTTTATTAAAGCCTGGTTAGAAGAAAATAATATCGAATATATTGTTACGCGTGAGCCTGGTGGAACACCTTTAGCTGAAGAAATTCGCAGTTTAATTCTTTCTCATCGAGAAGAGAAAATGCATGATGAAACTGAGCTGTTACTCATGTTTGCCGCTCGCAGTCAGCATATTAATGAAAAGATTAAGCCGGCGATTGAAGCGGGTAAATGGGTTATTTCTGACCGCTTTGTTGATTCGTCTTATGTATATCAAGGTGCTGCGAGAGGGGGGGATCTAGCTCAAATTGATCAATTGGCAGCATGGGTTTTGCAAGGCTGTAAGCCAGACAGAACCTTATTATTCGATGTGCCTGTTGACGTTGGGCTTAGTCGTGTCGCTAAGCGGGCTCAATCCGATCGTTTGGATGATGAGCCGGTGGCATTTCATCAAATGGTAAGAGATGCATTTTTACAAAGAGTTAAAACGAATGATCATTATGCATTAATCAATGCCGCTCAATCTATTGAGCGGGTAAATCGAGATGTTAAAGATCAGCTAGAGCATCTGAAGGCTTCATTTTGAATGATTTAGCTGCGACAAGCTTGCCTGCTTGGCTGCAGCCAAGCCAGCAAGAAATTGGTGAGTTAAAGTCTAAGCAAGCTTTGTCCCATGCTTTATTGTTAATGGGCAAAGATGGTGGCGGACAGCATCTTTTAGCAACTCAGCTAGCCTACGACCTTCTGTGTGACCAGAAGCATCTTGCTAAGGCGTGTGGTGAATGTCACTCCTGTCGATTGAATCAATCCGCTACACACCCTGATTACCATTTTCTTGATGGAAGGGAAGGGGTGATTAAGGTGGATCAGATACGTCAAATTATTGCTAAGGTTGCAACAAGTCCGCAGGTTAGTCATGCCAAAGTTGTTATTCTAGCTCAGGCATCTAGCATGAATATCAATGCGGCTAATGCAGTGTTGAAAGCCTTGGAAGAGCCACCATCCGGCACTTTCTTTATTTTGACCGCGGATGCTTCAAGCCAATTACTTCCAACAGTAAGATCTCGTTGTCTGCTTATTAATCTTCCTGAGCCAAGTAGTGAACAGAGTGATCACTGGCTTGAACAGCTTGAGCTAGAAGATGATGTAACAGATATTCGATGGGTAACTCAGCAGCCCTTTACTTTATTTCAATTGGCAAAATCAGGAAAAAGTTTACTTTATAAAGATATTCCTAATAATTTGGCACAATACCTTAAGGGTGAGATGAGTGCGGACCTTGTGTTAAGTAAATTGGATGCGAAAAATAGTGCCGACTTTTTAACCGCTTTTTCTGCGATATTTCATCAATCAATTTATTATTCTACTGGTGCACAAGTGCCAAATCAGGCGCATATACAGGTCTGTATGGATGTATTGTTAAGTCGTCTGGGTATCCATAAGTTGATGGATTGCTTTGCACGCTTACAAGATCTAAATAATAAAACACACAAAACAAATTTAAACCTTCAGATTCAGCTTAAATCTGAGCTTATTTATTGGCTTTCTTAATTATGTTAATCGATACCCATTGTCACTTAGATAAACTCGATTTATCGCCTTACAGTAATGATTTAAATCTTGCGTTAGATTCTGCTTGTGAAGCTGGCGTTAAGCAAATTATGAGCATATGTGTCGACCTTAGCGAGGTTGAGCAGATACTGTCTTACACTGAACGAACTGGTGTTTATGCAAGTGTTGGTGTTCATCCCCTCCATGCAGAAGGGTTAATTACACAAACGGATGACTTGATTAAACTTTTAGCTCACGAGAAAGTTGCTGCCGTTGGTGAGACGGGATTAGATTTTTACTATGAAAAATCAAAAGACCTGCATGATAAGCAAATAGTAAGTTTTGCTTTACACCTTGAGGCTGCTAAAGAAACTAGTTTGCCTGTGGTTATCCATACGCGTGATGCCAGAGCTGAAACAATGCGTCTAATACGTGAGCATGGAAACATTGATGTAGGTGGTGTTTTACACTGTTTTACTGAGTCATATGAAATGGCTGCGGCTGCATTGGATGAGAACTATTTGATTTCTATTTCAGGTATAGCAACCTTTAAAACAGCAGATGAGCTGAGAGATGTGATTAAGAAGTTACCACTTACGTCTTTATTGGTTGAAACTGATTCCCCTTATTTAGCGCCTGTCCCGCATCGCGGTAAGAAAAATGAGCCTAAATATGTTGCTCAGGTAGCTCAGCTTGTTGCTGATGTGAAAGGGCTGCGTTATGAAGCAGTTCTTGAGCAAACCGCGGAGAACTTTCACCAAAAATTCACCAAAGTTAAGCCAGAAAACCAACTCATGATTAATCAGAAATAATTGTGATGATTGATTAAAAAGTTAGCCTCATTCAATTCATTATTTCTAGCTTATTTTTCCGAATTGATTGATTTAAAAACAAAAAATACAAATTTAAATGGACTTTTCGCTCGCTGTTTTAAAAAAGAATGATAATCTTTAGGTATAACGTCGGCGCATGAATGTGCTGGCGAGCGATATGTTTGTTGTTATTAGGAAGGTGTTTCATGTCCAAAATAGTCAGTCCACTACCTCTTTCGTCTCTGAGCGCTAAAGTGCCAGATGATCATTTATCTTTTTCTAGTTTAAAGGAGTTGGATGCGTTAAGTGGTATTTTGGGTCAAGAGCGAGCCATTGAAGCAATACAGTTCGGTGTGGCTATGCGTAGACCTGGTTACAACGTTTATGCAATGGGTGAGTCTGGAACCGGTCGTTCGTCCTATGTTTCGAATTACCTAAAGAGTGAGGCTAAAAGACAGCCCGCTCCTCATGAATGGACCTATGTAAATAATTTCTCGGATAACAGATCGGCAAAAGCTTTGAGTTTTGAGCCGGGCAAAGCAAAAGTTTTCGAGCAAGAATTACGCGAATTTATTGATGGTTTGATGGCAACTTTCCCAGCCGCATTTGAACATCCAAACTACCAGCAACAAAAAAGTGCCATAGATAGAGAGTTTAATGAGCTGTATGAGGCTGCACTAACTAAGGTAGAAAGAGCTGCCATGCGAATGAGTGTGGCCATGTTTAGGGATGCAAGTTCAGTTAGCTTTGCTCCGATGCGCGATGGCAAGGCGATTGAAGACACTGAGTTTGCTTCTTTAAGTGATGAAGAGCGTGATGCTTTCCAAGACGGTGTATCTGAACTTGAAAAGCTACTAAATGACGAACTATTAGGCTTGCCGCAATGGAAAAGAACAACTTACGAAAGCATTAGGCAGCTTAACTTGGCGACGGTAGAGGAAGCGGTTGAAACGCTTATTCAGCCATTGTTTGAAGGTTATGCAGAAAATCCAGATGTAACAAGTTATCTTAAGGCAATGCGTGAAGATTTAGATAAAACGCTCATTGATCAAATGATAGATGATAAGGCTTCTGAAAACCGTGATGAAGTTAGTCGCCGACAAGTGTATGAAGAGTTGTATCTACCAAATATCGTTGTAACACATACCCTAGATGGTGGTACACCCGTCGTATATGAAGCTCATCCAACTTACCGTAACCTGTTTGGCCAGGTTGAATACAGTAGTGAGCAGGGCTTGTTGATTACCAGTTATAGGTTGATTCGATCAGGTAGTCTGCATGCTGCAAATGGTGGTTATTTAATTCTTGATGCGGATAAGTTAATGGCCGACCATTATTTGTGGGAAGCGTTAAAGCGTGCATTGAAGTCTAAGACACTAAAAATTGAGCAGCCATATGCTGATATGGGGCTCATGAATACCACTACTTTAGTGCCAGAAGAAATACCGTTGCAGGTTAAAGTAATATTGATTGGTTCTCGAGAGATTTATTACTTACTGCAAGATCTTGATCCTGATTTTCAAGATATGTTCAGAGTGTTGGTTGATTTTGATGACAGCCTAAAACGTAATGCAGATACAGAATATGCGTTTGCTCGTCTATTAAAAGACAGAATTGCAAAAGAGGGTTATGCGGATGTAAGTCGAGATGGCGTGGCTAGTTTGATTGAGTACTCTAGTCGTCTTGCAGAGCATCAAAAGGAAATGGTCGCAAAAATAGGTGATGTGTTTGAGTTGCTAGGTGAAGCAGATTTTGTCCGTGAAATGGCAAGAGATGAAGTCACAACCGCAGATCATATTAAACGTGCTCTGAAAGCTAAAATGCATAGAACAGGGCGTGTTAGTGAGAAAATTATCGAGGAAATCCTAGAAGGCACTGTTTTATTGGATAGTGAAGGGACAGCAATCGGTAAAATTAATGCACTAACTGTGATGCAAATTGGCGATAGTAGTTTTGGTGCTCCAGCTAGAATATCGACGACTGTATACCCAGGCGGTAAAGGTATTGTTGATATCGAAAGAGAATCAAACCTAGGACAGAATATTCATTCAAAAGGTGTGCTGATCTTATCGGGTTACCTTGGTAGTAAATATGCTCAAAAATATCCATTAGATATTTCTGCTTCGATCGCAATGGAACAGAGTTATGGGTATGTCGATGGAGACAGTGCTTCTACTGCTGAATTGTGTTGTTTGTTATCTGCTATGGTGCAGCTGCCATTGCGTCAAGACCTTGCTATTACAGGTTCCTTGAATCAGTACGGTGAAGTGCAGGCTATTGGTGGTGTCAATGAGAAGATAGAAGGTTTCTTTAATGTTTGTAATGCACGAGGTTTGACTGGTACGCAAGGAGTGTTAGTGCCTAAGTCTAATGTTAATAATTTGATGTTAAATGATGAGGTGCGTGAAGCGGTAGAGCAAGGGAGATTCTCTGTCTATGCCATAGCAACAGCTGATGAGGCCTTGCATATACTTACCAGTGTTGAACCAGGGTTGCCAGATGAAGATGGTGTGTACCCTGAGGGAACAATTAATGCCATGGTAATCGATAAATTAGAAGTGCTATCTAAACTCGGTGATGACGAGGATGAAGAGGGCGACGACGAAAATGAAGCTAAGCAAGATAAAGACGCTAAGAAATAAGAAATAGATCAATTTATGAGGTCTAACGCCGCATAAGTTGAGGCTGATTTAAAGGCAATAAGTCCATGGCTTATTGCCTTTTTAATTTCTGGCGTGAGTTCTTTTCATTATTCTAACGGTGCAATCTAATTCAACTAATCCAAAGAAAGTATAATACTTGTCTTGGTCTTTAATGTAGCTGGCTGTTTCTTTGCGTTTGCTTGGAAGATGGAGTTTGAGTACTTTCCCTTTTTCGAATATTTCTGCACGTCTAAAATAGGCTAAGGCGGTTTTATCTGTTTCAGTGATGGCGTCAATGTCAGCGCAAACTGCTAATGCCGGTGTTGTGTAACCAAAACTGAACATAATGATACCAACAAAGGGTATGAGTTTTAGGCTTCTTGCTAGTATCATGTGTTATCCATTAATGAGCATAGTGCTCAATTTTATGTAAATACTTAGAATCAATCTAGATTTTTATGGCGCTCTGATTAACTTTGTGAATTCATTGCGCTATCTTCTAGCAATAATTATCTTTAAATCTACAGGAATATCTAACGTGAGAATTAAGCAGTTTGCCGCCACTTGTCTTTGTCTGATTTCTACTACTGCTTTCGCTCAAGGTAGCTGTGAAGAAACAGACTTATATGGTTACATGGATGATTTAAAGACAGAGCTTAAATCTTTCTCTTTTGAAGTGAAGACTGGAAAATTAACAGCAGCTTCATCTAGACTTGATGTTATGTTGGATTTATTAAATAAATCTCGTGCAGAAGAGCCTTTTTTGTTTAGAGAAAAAGGGCTTGAAGGCGATGAACTCGCCTTACGTCAATCTCAATATGAAAAAGGTATTGATAGGCTCATTGGTCAGATGAAAAAAATCGAAATAGCGATTAGTCAAAATGATGCAGGTACGGTGAAAGGCTTGTTATCGGATGTTGGTAAAAGTCGTAAAAAAGGGCATAGAGCATTTAATGGAGACTGTTAATCGTTGAGCTTTCTATGTTCGATTGGTGACCTAATCTTAGAAGGCTGTTACAATCCCGCTGGTAATAAGTGAGGACATCATGGCTCGTACAAAAAAATCGCGTACTATGCGCGGAAAACTGGGAAAAACTGGCTCCAAAGAACAGATGAAAGAGCAGAAAAAAGCGCTTAAATCTAAAGGTGTTAGTAAGTTTCATAGTAAAAAGAACAAATTACGTAAAGATCAGGCTCAAAAGAAGCTTGTTCGTTTAGGATTGGCACCTGAGGCTGAAGAGGCTGTGCAAGCTCCTCGTCCACGCAGGTTCACCTTTGTTCCTAAGAAAACTGAGCAAGAGCCTCTTGTTCAGGAGAAATCAAATGAAGAAAGTAATGAGCTTTCAGTTAATGATTTGATGGATGCGTTTACTGAGCTGGAATAACTGCTCAATAGTTTTTTGAAAGGGCTGCCACGGTAGCCCTTTTTTTATGTAAAATAGCACCCAATAAATGGAAGATAGAAATAATAAAGAGTGTGTTTTATGAATGAAAAGGCGAGTGTTCCAATAGCCAGTGTACGTTATCTTTTACAAGCCGCCCAAGATCAAGGTGTTGAAACAGATAATTTATTGGAATCCTTAGGGGTGAGTGTGAATGATATTTCACAAATGGAAACCTTTCCGGCTTATAAATATGGCATGTTATATCAGAGTATGATGTGGCTAATGCAAGATGAGTCTTTTGGTATGCTTGCCGGTGGCAAGATTCCAAACGGTACTTTTAGGATGATGTGTTACTGCATTATCCATGCAAGAAGTTTAGCTCATGCTTTATACCGCATCGGCGATTTTTACGAAATTTGCCGGGGAGCAACTGTCAAACCAACTCTGGTTAAAAAAGGCCGTTATGCCAAAGTAACCTTGGGTCAGGTAGCATCATCAGAAACTGAAATTGATAGTTTAGTGCAAACACAGTCCAGTGAGACTATTCGAACCACGCTATCTATGTGGCATCACTTTATTAGTTGGTTGATTGGTAGAAGATTATCATTGAAGGCTGCCTATTTCACAACACCAAGACCACAGGATGTTGAATACTATAAAACACTTTTTCAATCTGAAGTTAAGTTTGATCAGCATGCGAATGCAATTATTTTCCCTGCTAGTTATCTTGAAATGCCGATAGTACAAACAGATGATAGTTTAAGAAGTTTCTTAAAAACTGCACCTTATCAACTCTTGGTGATGGTTGATAATGATAACAGCTTAAAGTCTCAGGTTATGGCAATGCTGGGTAAAGACTTCTCACGTGAAATGCCAAGCGCAGAAGAGGTTGCAAGTGTGTTGAATATGAGTGTTTCAACCATGCGTAGGCGTCTTACTGAAGAAAATACCTCTTATCAAAAGATTAAAGATGAGTGTCGTAAGGAAGCTGCGATTACTTATATGAATGCGCCACAGTTAAGTATTAATGATATTGCTAGTCTTATGGGATTTGATGAGCCCTCTGCATTTTTTAGATCGTTTAAAAAGTGGACAGGAATGACGCCTGGTGAGTATAGAAAAAGCGAAGAGTTTATGAAGCTTGATAAAGCTGAATATGCTAAAATTAGCTAATAATATCAAAAGGTTGTCTTAAATTATTTGAGTGTTTGTTTTCTATTGTGAATTATTTTGTCATTAATATAGGGAAGTAATGTTATTGAGGGCTTGTGTTTTTTTGACCATTCTATAAAGCATCAAAAACAGTTAACTAACGGTTTATAGACTCGGAGACAATAATAATGAGCGAGTACCGCTACCCTTTAAATGACATTTTATTTAGCCTAAATGATATTGCAGGCTTAGCTCGACTTAATGCCCACAGGGAAGAAGAAGTCGATACGGACTTAGTTGAAGCTATCCTAACTGAAGCAGGCAAACTTGCAGAGCAGTGTATTGCGCCTTTAAATCATGAAGGTGATCAAGTGGGATCGACTGTTGTAGAAGGCAATGTTCAAGAAGCAGCAGGTTTTAAAGAAGCGTTTCGTGAATATGTTGAAGGTGGATGGTCATCTTTAGCTGGCTCTGAGGAGTTTGGTGGGCAAGGTTTACCTTTCTCTCTTGCTGCAGCTGTAAATGAAGGGGTGATGTCGGCTAACCTAGCCTTTTCACTATGTCCATTATTGAGTCAAGGTTCAATTGAAGCAATTGAAACTCATGGTTCTCAATCGTTAAAAGATAAATACCTACCTAATATGGTCAGTGGTGAATGGACTGGAACCATGAACTTAACTGAACCTAATGCAGGATCTGATCTTGCTGCCATTGCTGCTCGTGCAATGCCAAAAGATGACCACTTCTTAATTAGCGGCCAAAAAATATTTATTACTTGGGGTGATCATCAAATGACAGATAATGTCATTCACTTGGTGCTTGCCCGTTTGCCTGATGCACCAGCTGGCGTAAAAGGTATCTCGCTATTTTTAGTTCCTAAATTCCTTGTTAATGATGATGGTTCTCTAGGTGAGCGTAATGATGTCACTGTGGTTTCTGTTGAGAAAAAACTAGGCATACATGCTTCACCTACTTGTGTTATGGGTTTTGGTGAAAATGAAGGTGCTATTGGTTACCTTGTAGGACAAGAACACCAAGGTATTATGGCTATGTTCACCATGATGAATAATGCTAGGCAAGGTGTTGGCCTTCAAGGTCTAGCTATTGCTGAAAGAGCGTATCAACAAGCATTAGATTATGCTAAAGATCGTGTTCAGGGTATGAGTGCAGATCGCAGTAAACGTGCACCTATCATAGAGCATCCTGATGTTTTGCGTATGCTTATGACAATGAAATCTCAGATCGATTCGATGAGATCTTTGGTGCTAAGTGCGGCTGTAGAAATTGATTTAGCAAACTCTACAGAAGGGCCAGAACAACGTAGCCATAAAGAAAGAGTAAACATGTACACTCCAATCGTTAAGGGTTGGATTACAGAGCAAGCGCAAGAGATTACTTCTTTAGCAATTCAAGTGCATGGTGGAGTTGGATTTATTGAAGAGACTGGAGTCGCTCAACACGCTAGAGATGCGCGTATTTTGCCAATTTATGAAGGGACTAATGGTATCCAAGCTCTCGATTTAATTGGCAGAAAAATGTACTCTGACAAGGGCTTAGGTTTTAGTAACTGGATAGAAGATCTAACAGCTGAAGTACAAGTTGCTAAAAGTTTGGGTATTAAAGGAACGGACAAAGTGCTAATTGCTTTGGCTGAATTAACTCTTTCGAAACAAACTTGCTTAGCTCAAATGAAAGAAGATGCGGTACTGGGAACAGGTTCTGCATATGCGTTGATGATGCAAACAGGTTATGTTGTTGGTGCCTGTCTGCAAATTAAAGCGTTAGCTAAATTGCCTGACTCGAACCTATCAGAAGAGCAAAAAGCATCTTGGCAGCAATCTGTTGCCTTTTATGTTCAGCAAATTTTGCCTAGAGCAAATGCTCAGCACCAAACAATTATTTCAGGTTTGGAAAGTGTTTCAGCCTTGTCTGCACAAAGCTTCGAGCGCTAATAAAACCTCCTAGTTGGGCAGCAGCTAGGGGTGTTCAAAAAAAATGAGTCGTATTAATACAATAAAATAATAAAAAGGTTTTCACCTGTTGTTGGAGGGAAAATGGTAGAACGTGATGAGATGGAGTTTGATGTTGTTATTGTTGGTGGTGGTCCTGCGGGGTTGTCTACTGCATGTCGCATCATGCAATTGGCGAAGCAAGCCGACAAAGAAGTCAGCGTTTGTTTAGTTGAGAAGGGTTCTGAGATTGGTGCTCATATCTTTTCGGGTGCTGTAATTGATCCTAAAGCGTTAAATGAACTGTTTCCTGATTGGAAAGATAAAGGTGCACCTTTACATGCAGAAGTTAATGTTGATGAATTGCATTGGCTTAAAAACGAATCAAAAGGCATTAAATTTGCTAATTGGATGATACCAAAGACGTTACATAATGATGGTAACTATGCCATTAGCTTAGGTAATTTGTGTCGTTGGTTAGCTGAGCAAGCTGAAGAAATGGGCGTGGAGATCTTCCCAGGATTTAGTGCTGCAGAATTAGTGTTAGATGAGCATGGCCAAGTTGAAGGTATCTTAACTGGAGACATGGGAGTTGCTGAAGATGGCGGTGAAAAAGACGGTTTCATGCCTGGTATGATTCTTAAGGCTAAGTACACTGTTTTCTCAGAAGGTTGTCGTGGTCATTTAGGAAAAGAGCTAGTTGCTCATTTTAATCTGGATAAAGATGTCTCCCCTCAACATTATGGGCTAGGTATTAAAGAACTTTGGGATGTACCTGCAGAAGAGAGTAAGCCTGGTACTGTTATCCATACTGCGGGTTGGCCTTTAGATGGCGATGCTGGCGGCGGAGGCTTTTTATATCATTTAGAGAATAATCAAATTGCGGTCGGTCTTATTGTCGATCTAAATTATAGTAACCCTTATATTAGTCCTTATGATGAGTTTCAGCGCTATAAGCATCACCCAGTGATTGCTAAGCATTTGCAAAATGGTAAACGCGTATCCTATGGTGCTCGTGCTATTGCCAAAGGCGGTTTGCAATCGTTACCAGAAATGGTGTTTCCTGGTGGTATGCTAATAGGTTGTGATGCGGGTACTTTGAATCCAGGTAAAATTAAAGGGACTCATACCGCCATGAAATCAGGTATGTTAGCGGCTGAGGCTATATTTGATGCATTAGGCATGGTTGATGCTCCAAGAAAGTTAGATACTTACGTAGAGAAATTTAATGCTTCTTGGGTGTATGAGGAATTAAACCAAACTAAGAATTTTGTGCCAGTTTTACATACACTTGGTACTTTCTTAGGTGGGACCTATAACTGGTTTGATCAGAATATTTTTGCTGGTAAGTTACCTTTTACTTTCAAAGATGAAGTGCCTGACTTTGCGACACTTGAAGATGCGAGCAAGCATTCTGAGATAAGTTATCCTAAGCCAGATGGGAAACTTAGTTTTGATAAGTTGTCCTCTGTGTTCTTGTCCAGTACGAACCATGAAGAAGATCAGCCGTGCCATTTGAAGTTAAAAGATGAAAGTGTTCCTTTAGAGCAAAATTTACCTAGGTTTGCTGAGCCCGCACAACGTTATTGCCCAGCAGGCGTGTATGAAATCCTTGAGCAAGAAGGGGAAAAGACCTTTCAAATAAATTCACAAAACTGCCTGCATTGTAAAACGTGTGATATTAAGGATCCTGCTCAGAATATAACTTGGGTAACTCCAGAAGGTGCTGGTGGCCCTAACTATCCTAATATGTAAATCTTGATGTGTTATTAAAGAAGGCGACCTATTGGTCGCCTTCTTTTGTTTTAAGACGTATTAATGTGTTTTTCCTGTGGAGTTTGTCTTGTTATTTAATGGATTTGATGATTTTGCATAACTTAGGTGTTAAAAATTAGTTATTGCTAATTGACGTTAAGAGGAATCAGATTATGAGTGATATGAACCCAAGTGCGGGAATGGATGATGAAATGCTCAAAATACTAGGCGAATTCGTTGTTCAATTAGATGATATGAATGCTATAAAAGCTGAAGAAGCATTAGCTGCTGAAAAAGCATTAATTAAAAAACGTCGAGCTGCTGTGTTTGCAAAAATAAATCAACAGGGCAAATTAACTCAAGGGTTTAGGCTTGTTAAAAATGAAGAGTTAAGGCCTAAATTAGATGCTTTAGAACTTAAGATAAAAAACTTTAACTACCTTAATGAAGACAACAAAAAGCAAGATCAGGTGATATTGGATATTATGACCAAAAAAGGGTCTTTATCTAACTATCTAGATGCAAAAACAAAAGCGAGTATGGCTAGTGGTGCTAAATTGGATAATGCAGCTAGGCATCAAATTGCAAATGCACAATTGAAGCGTAAGCAGTTATTTTTAATGTTTCATGATATAGCAACTGCTCAAACTGAGTTAATTAAATACTCTCGAGAAATTCAAAGTATCTTCCCAGAGGGCAATGCTATATTGAAGCAACCACCTGGTGCATATGGTGGATTAAAAGATTTTCATGGAGCATTAGATAAGGTGACTAACCGTAAGCGTCATTATGATATAGGTGACCTTAAGGATGCGGCTCGAATGACCATTATCTTCAAAGAAATGGAAGATATGATTCAGGCAAAAAATTATATTTTTAATACAAACGAATTTCAAAAGATCATATCAAAACAGAATACGATGAAGGACAGATACGGCACTAGTAATGATAAAAAATATGATATTGGTGCAACCGCAGCTGGTTATAAGGATATCAAATTCTTTTTAGAAATGAGTAATGGTCATATTGCTGAACTGCAGTTAAATACTGAGAACATGATGCAGGCAAAGAAAAAAGGCCACATAATTTATGATATCTTGCGTGATGGAGGTAATCTAGATAAGCCTTTTACTATTGTAAATCAAGAGGTTATAAAAAAAGTTCTTAAAAATATGAATGATAAATGGTTTGGTTTTATCTCAAATCGTGTGCCTAAAGCAAAAGGTGATATTCCATATATGCAAGGGATAGTGAGCCGAATTTCAAACGGTGAAATGTCACTAAATATTTCAATGGAAGATATTAAAGTTCTATCTCGTGTAAGCCTTATGATTTATGAGCAAGGAGATAATGATAGGGCGTTGATGTAACTGAACTGTTATATCTAAATGATTGATTTAACATGGCCTGATTAAATATTACTTTATATTTAATCAGGCTATCTTGTTACTAGGCTGTTAGTTCTGATTTGCTTTGATGAATTTTGTTAAGTTTTGATTTGCCATCTTACGTACCTTAGTGCGTAGAAAAGGAGACCACCCCATGAGGTAGCCAGGTAAACCCAGTGCTTGACGACTCCAACGCCAAAAATCAAAGCTATCTCTGTGTTTAATTATTTTGCCATCTTTAAATTCAAAGTTTGCTGTGATTTTGTTTTCTACAGGTCTACCAGTTTGACTAAATAAGTAGTTAGCTTGCCAAGTAACGGTTAGGTGCGAGTTAGACTCTTCAAAACTAAAGGTAAGATTGAAGCTCGTCGCCTTTTTACAAAGCATATGCCACATGGCATTAATTTCTTCCCCTTTAAGGTCAAATACCTCATCTCTAAATTCAGCATCTTTATGATAGCAAGACGCCATAGTCTGAAAGTCTAGTTTTTGAAAAGCTTCATAAAATGTCGTCAGTACTTGTTTGTTATCTGGCATCCTAAATTATTCCTTATAGTGTTTTGAATTATTTTATGCTGCCTGCTTGTGTTGAGTAAGTGGCATTAATGCTAACCTTGGTTGGTGATTAGGACAGTTTGGACATAACGTATGAAATGCACCATTTTAGTCAGTAAAGGGTCTCCTATTTCGAGTGTTTTAGGGCCATATGAAATGTTTAAGCTAGCTAATAGTTTAGTTGCTAAAGAGAGTCAGATTGAGTTGCAGCTTGTGGGTACTGAATATTGCTCTCATGCTACCGATAGTTTCGATTTCAAAGTGACGAAAACCTATGGTGAGGTAGGGCAAAGTGATTATCTCATCATAGCGCCAATTGGGAGGGTTAACTCAGAAACTTTAGTCTTTGATGAGGCGTTGCTAGCTTGGTTAAAACGACATTATGAAGATGGTAGCAGACTAATTAGTTTATGTACTGGAGCTTTTCTATTGGCTGAAACAGGCCTTTTAGATGGTAAGTCTGCCACGACCCATTGGCAGTATGATGATTTTTTTAGTAGAAAATACCCAAGTGTATTGCTTGAAAGTAATGAAGTAATTTGCCAGCAAGGTAGGTTATCAACCAGTGGAGGGGCAAATGCTTACCAAGATCTGATTTTACATTTAATCGGAGACCACTTTGGTAAGGCTATTAAAGTTAAGTGCGCAAAACTGCTAATGCTTGATTTTACTCGAAAGAGCCAACAGCAGTATCGTACTCCTGATAAAGTAAGAAGACATTTAGATGAAAAAGTTCATGTATTGCAAGACTGGTTGCAAAAACACTTATCAGAGCCCTTTAAATTGGAACTTCTTGCTAAGATGGCCTGCTTAAGTGAAAGGCAAATAAAACGAAAATTTGTGAGTGCTGTAGGTATGCCGCCTCTCATTTATGTGCAATATATGAGGGTTGAGCTAGCGAAGGAGTATTTGATAGAGACTGTCTGGAATGTTGAAAAGATAAGTGGTGCCGTTGGATATCAAGATGTTCGCTTTTTTAGAGCGTTATTTAAGCGTCACGCAGGTGTGAGCCCTAGTCAGTATCGTCAAAATTTCACCTGATATTTATAAGAAACTCAGAGCGGCTAAACTTTTAAAAGAATAAAAATAAATGAGGTAAGTATGAGCTCGTTAAAGCGTTGGCTGATTCTTTTGTTATGGTTGCCGGTTATGGGGTCGGCCCATAATTTCAAAATTGTCGGAATTGAGGGTGCCCCGCTTAGGTATTACGATGAAAACCGTGAATTGGTGGGTATTGATGTTGAAGTAATAGAAACGATAATGAAAAGGTTGGAAGTCACTTACGAGATAGAGATTGTAAATTCATCTACGAGGCTAAAACATTTATGGCATGATCCGGATGTCGATATGATTTTAACTTATTCATATAAAAAGGAGAGGGCAAAGTATTTATATTACCCAAAACAGTCTCATGTCACTTTGAGTTGGAATTTTTTCTTACTTAAGGAAAATTTAGGTAAGTTTAGTTTTGAAACGTTAAATGATTTAGAAGGGTTAAGGGTCGGCGCAACACAGGGGTTTTCTTATACGAAAGAATTTTGGGAGGCCGCTGATTCTGGTGTATTTATACTGGATTTAGTCGTTAAAAATGAGCTGAATATGAATAAGCTTTTGCGCGGTCGTTTTGATACATATGCTAATAGTCGTATTGATACGCTTTTTCAAGCAAGGCAAGGTGGTTATCTCGATGAGATTGCCTTTCTAGAGAAACCACTTAAAGAGAAAGAATATTTTAATACCTTCGTAAAAGTGTCTGACTATCCATACATAAAAAGCATTCGACGTCGTTATGACAATGAGCTCAAAAAAATGCAGGATAATGGTGAGTTGAAAATCATTTATGATAAATACTTAGGTAGTTATGAGTCTTATCGATAAAGGCATTTTTGAAGCGTTTATTTTTAATTAATCTCGTGTCACCTAAGGTATTTAATTATTGAATAGAGTAATTGACAGCAAGCCGTCAGCTTTTAGATGTTATTGATATTGATCGTTTCTTATGCAAATAATTGAATATTAATAAGTTTAAACAATTAAGTTGGCTAAAGTGTTGGCCCATCTGTCTGTCTGCCGTACAATGAAGATCCGCGTAAAATAGCTAGCATGGATCATGAGTTATCAAGTATTAGCACGAAAATGGCGTCCACAAAATTTTATTGAACTTGCTGGTCAAGATCATGTACTTCAAGCTCTGGTCAATGCACTTAAGCAACAGAGGCTTCATCACGCCTATCTCTTTACTGGCACACGTGGTGTTGGTAAAACAACAATTGCACGAATTTTTGCTAAATGTCTAAATTGTGAAACCAACGGGATTTCACCGGAACCGTGTGGTACATGTGGAAGTTGTGTTGAAATTGCTGAAGGTCGTTTTGTTGACTTAATAGAAGTCGATGCAGCATCTCGTACAAAAGTAGAAGATACTCGAGAACTATTAGAAAACGTGCAATATACACCGACTAGGGGACGTTTTAAGGTATACCTAATCGATGAAGTACACATGTTGTCTACTCATTCATTTAATGCTTTATTGAAAACGCTTGAAGAACCTCCTGCCCATGTTAAGTTTTTATTAGCGACAACAGATCCACAAAAACTACCGGTTACTATTTTATCTAGGTGTTTGCAGTTTAATTTAAAAAATATGTCACCTGGACGTGTCGTTAATTATTTAGAGAAGATCTTAACGACTGAACAGCTTGGTTACGATGAGGCTGGACTATGGCAAATTGGCCAAGCTGCTAACGGCAGTATGCGTGATGCTTTAAGTTTAACTGATCAGGCAATCGCTTTTGGTAATGGCCATATTAGTGAATCAGATGTTACTGCTATGCTAGGTTTGGTTAACCAAGCGCAAGTGGTTAACCTGCTAGAAACCATTGTTAAAAATGATGCAGCAAAATTACTGGTTCTAGTGAATGAATTGGCTGAATATCAACCTGATTTTATTGCTATATGTGCGTCATTATTAGATTTGCTGCACCGTATAGCGATAGAACAACAAGTACCAAATGCATTAGAAGATCAATTAGGTGATCTAGCAAACGTTAAAGCGATTGCTCAAGAAGTTTCTAGTGAAACAATTCAACTTTTTTATCAAACTTTATTGATAGGTAAGCGAGATCTACCATTAGCTCATTCGCCAAAAGCTGGCTTTGAAATGTTGCTTTTAAGGTTGATTGCTTTTAGACCTGCTGCAAGTGTTGCGTTATCTTCTAGACCTGTTGTGGTTCAGGAAACTTCACAAAATAGACAAGAGCTCTCAGCGTTAAATTTAGGGTCATCAGAGACCAAACAAGCGCCTGCAGCGTTAAAGCAAGAGCCTTCAAACGTTAAACAAGACTTGCAATCAGAATCAAATCAGGTCGTTCAAGACTTAGAAGAGCACGCGCAAGCCTTACCTGGTGATTCAATTTCAGCTCAAGCAGCAGAAAAGGCTCAATCTGAAAAAAATGCGGTTCAAACAACGTCAGACCCAAGTTCTCATGATATTGCGGGCAAGGATAATCAAACACTAGATACAAAATTACAAAATGCTTCGCTTAGTAATGATGTAAAACATGAAGTGTCCGATGCCGTTGAGTTGGCATCCAATATTGGCAACTCAGAAGCAGTTGCTAATAATAATGCAGTTAGTAAAGAGCATGCTACTACCCTTGAAGAGACGAGTCTTCAAGCAAGAGATCAACAAGAAACATCTCAACAGACTAATTCAAATGAATCTGAACAAACGCCACCTTTTGAGCCTGATGAAAAATCAAAATCATTAAAAACGGCTGAAGCGTCAGCAAAAATGGCTGATATCAGTCGCTTAGTTAATGAGGCAGAAGCGCAAGAAAGTCAAATTTCTGTTGATGAAATAGCACAACAAGCTCAAATCGAGTCTAAAACTGAATCTTCTTTTAATGACAGTGTCTTAGAAGAAGATAATGATGAAGACGAAGATGTTATTGAGGATATTAGCGAGGCCACTTTTGATCGTTCGGCTGAGTTAGTTGCTGTAATGCAATCAGAAGCAGTAACCCTACCTAGTCCTGTTGAAGCATCAGAAATCATCATTGAAGAAAGGCCTGTAGCGACCAACCAAGAAGATGTGGTGTTTAGTAAAGCTGAAATTATTGTTCAGCCAGCACTGGGAATGGAAGTTGAAACTTTAGCGCATTTTTCAGATTTGACTATGCAAGTTTGGTGGTTAATAGCACCCCGTTTACCCTTAACAGGTTTAGTTCAGAATATTTTAATGAACTCTTGCATGTTAGAGGCAGGAGAGCAGGGGGTTAAACTTGAGGTGCCATTAGAATATGGTCACATGCTAAATCAAGTTAGATATGAACAGATTCAAGATGCTGTTAGTCACTACTTTAATGAAACTGTGCCGCTTATTATTGACACAGTGGCAGATGTCTCAGGAGTGACAGCGGAAGAATTTGCTGCAAGCAAACGCGCTCAAGCGATGCAAGAAGCAATAGACCATCTTAATGCTCATCCTATCGTTATGGCGCTTTCAAGCACCATGGGTGGGCAATTAATTTATGACAGTGTAAAAATCAAAGCTTAACGGAGAAGAAAATGTTTAAAGGTGGTATGGGCAATATCATGCGCCAAGCGCAAAAGATGCAAGAAAATGTACAAAAAGTACAAGATGAAATTGCGAATATGGAAGTTGAAGGTCAATCTGGTGCAGGTCTAGTTAAAATTACAATGACAGGGCGTCATGATGTAAAACGTGTGCAAATTGATGATAGTTTATTTGAAGATGACAAAGAAATTCTAGAAGACTTAATTGCTGCAGCGGTAAATGATGCTGTGCGCAATATTGAGACTACTCAGAAATCAAAAATGGATGCCGCGACAGAGGGTATGCCTTTACCTCCTGGCTTCAAAATGCCGTTCTAGTTTATCCATCATTAAATAAAAGGTTATAAAATTGGTATTTAGCCCATTAATTGCTGAATTAATTGAATCGCTAAGATGTTTGCCTGGTGTTGGCCCTAAATCAGCACAAAAAATGGCATTGTATCTCCTTGAAAGGGATCATCAAGGTGCAGATCGATTAGCTGAAACATTAAGAGCTGCTTTAGATAAAGTAGGTCGATGTACAAGTTGCCGTAATTTGACAGAAGAGCTCGAATGTCAAATTTGTAGCGCGACGGATAGGGATGCCCAGACACTTTGCATTGTCGAAACCCCTGCCGATGTAGCTGCTATGGAGGCTTCGGGTCGCTTTAATGGGCGATACTTTGTATTGTTAGGTCACTTATCACCAATTGATGGTATTGGGCCTGATGAGCTTGGCTTGGATAGGTTGGAAAACCTAGTCACCCAAAATGAAGTTAAAGAAGTGATTATTGCAACCAATTCGACATTAGAAGGTGAAGCAACAAGTCATTATATTGCTGAACTATTAAAGCCGAAAGAGATTGAAGTTACACGTATTGCCCACGGAGTTCCTATGGGTGGTGAATTAGAATATGTCGATGGCAACACACTTGCCTTGGCGCTTGATGGTCGGAAAAAGTTATAACATGAGCTCAAATGAAAAAGACGTACCGATAGTTTGGGTAGAAAGTGATGATGAGTTGGCCACTTGGTGTGCACATTTCGCAAGTTTACCTGTTATTGCCGTAGATACTGAATTCATTCGTCGTACAACTTTTTATCCGATTACAGGGCTAATTCAAATTAGTGATGGGGAAAGTGCTGTTCTGATTGATCCTTTATCGATCACTAATTGGACTGACCTTAAGGCGTTAATGACTAACAATGATGTCGTTAAAGTGTTCCATGCCTGCTCTGAAGATTTAGAAGTGTTTGATCGCTTATTAGGGGTTGTACCAACACCATTCTATGATACTCAAGTTGGTGAAGCCTATGTTAGTGGGCAGTGGTCGTTAAGCTATGTGAAATTGATTCTTGCTTATAAGAATATTGAGATAGCAAAAGATGAAACACGTTCAGACTGGCTGAAGAGACCTTTAACAGAGGCTCAAAAGCGGTATGCTGCGTTAGATGTCGTATATTTGATAGATGTATATAACAATCAAATAAACACTTTAAATGAAAAGAATATGTTGGCTTGGGTACTTGAAGATACACAAGCAATAACACACCAATACCGACTTAATAGCGATCCCGAACAAAATTGGTCTAATGTAAAGTCTGCTTGGCGTTTAAACCAAAAAAGCTTAACTTTATTACGTGTTTTATTCATTTGGCGTGATAAAACCGCCCGTAATGAAGATGTGCCTAAAGGGCAAGTAATCAAAGATAGAACTTTATGGGCAATCGCGAAATTTTTTCCTGACACTCATAATGCCTTATCAAGAACAGAGGAAATGACAGGTCGTCAGCATAGGCTGTATGGTGAGCATATTTTAAAATCTGTCGCCATGGTTAATGAACTAAGCCAAGATGAATATCAACATGCTTTAGATATGCCGTTGCCTTCACAAGCAGGAGAGTTATCCAAATCAATCAAAGCTTTTGTACTCGAAAAAGCGAAGGGATTAGGAATAGCCCCGGAAGCTGCATTGAAGAAAAAGCAACTAGATCCAATCGTGCGACATTTGTTTTTGAAGGAAGCGCTTATATTAACGCCTCCTACTATGACAGGTTGGCGTAAAGACGAGATAATAGACCCAATTTTACAGCGTTTTGCTAAAGCTTAAGCTTTTGGCAAGAATTATAAATCAAAATGAAATGTAGCTTCTTATGACATTAGAAAGAAAAATCGTACAAGTCTATCGTTCCACTAAGCAGGATGAGATGTATATCTATGTTGCGAAAGAAGATGGGCTATCCGTTGTGCCTGAAGCGCTTATGGAAAGGTTTGGTCGTGGTACGCCTGCAATGGTGCTGTTGCTTGATGAAAACAAAAAACTGGCTAGAACTGATGCACTATCCGTTTTAACCGCGATTCGTGATAAAGGTTTTTATCTACAGTTACCTCCTGCAAAAGATGAGTCATTATTGGATCTTTATATGACACCAACTCAGGCTGCTTATTAATGATTGCTAAGCGTTACCAGCCTTATTGGGAAAGTAAAACCTTAGAGCAAATGGACGAGCAAGAGTGGGAGAGCATTTGTGATGGCTGTGGGAAATGCTGCCTACAAAAACTGCAAGATGATGAAACAGATGAGATTTTTTATACAGATCTAGCTTGCCATCAACTGCACATAAAAACATGCCAATGCAAAGTTTATCCACAAAGATTTAAGCATGTTGAATCTTGTATTGATCTAACACCAAAGCAACTTGATGAGTTTGCTTGGTTACCAGATACCTGTAGTTATCGCGTTCACCATGAAACAGGTAGCTTGCCAGATTGGCATCCATTATTGATCGGTGATAACTCAAAAATGTTACGACAGGGGTTAACTGTTCGTGATTATGCGGTAAGTGAAAACAAGGTTGCCGAAGAAGACTGGGAAACACATGTTATACGCTGGGTTCATGGTATGCCGGAGCATCTAGACTTAGGATAATTTGTCTATTTGCTTTGGTAATTTGTTCTCGATTTAGTAAAACAATTTAGTAAGCAAATACAGGTTATTTTTTAAGGATAGATCTATGTTGTTACGCGTTATCATGGCGATATGCCTGCTAGGTACAAGCATAAGTACTTATGCAAGCACTCAATTTCGTGTCATTGTTGATGCATCTGGCAGTATGGTGATAAGTGACCCAGATAGGTTAACATCCGAATCTCTTAGGCTGATAGCTGATTTAGCACCGGAAGAAGAGTCTAGCCTCGGTGTTTGGTTATTTGGTGAAGAGCCAAGAGTATTGTTACCTGAAACACCTATTACTGAAGAACTTAAAACCAGTCTGAAAAACAACTTAGGAGGTTATGTTACAGAAGACCTACAAACAGATCTCGAGTCTGTACTTAGGTTGATGTTAGATACACCTGCTGCAGAAGGTGTTGCGACAGACAGTGAACAGCATTGGATACTGGTCACAGATGGTATGGTCGATATTAGTCTTGATCAAAGTGTGAATGCGTTATCTCGTCAAAATATACTTACCCCAATATTGGATGAATTGATTGAAAAAGGAATTCATCTACATACCGTTTCTATGACGGGTTATACCGACTCAGAGTTACTAAAAACCTTATCGGTTAAAACAGATGCAAGTCACACTGAAGTGGCTGTCCCAGAAGACCTTTTAAGTACTTTTAACCGTATTTTTACCAGTGCAAATAAAGCAGATGAACTTCCTTTTGAAGGCAATACGTTTTTTATTGATGACAGTATTGATGAGTTCACTTTATTGGTTTTTCATAAACTAGGAAAAAAACCTAAAGTTATTGCACCAAAAGGTGATGTTTTAACATTAAAAAGTGATCAGAAGGTCACGGTTGCAAATGGATTACGTTATACCTTAGTGACAGTTGAGGAGCCTATGTTAGGTACTTGGCAGGTTGAAGACGTTGACCTTGAAAAATCGAGTATTCGAATTGTCACTAATTTAAAAGTTGAGGCAAGTAATATTGCCAGCGTGCTGTTCGTGAATGAGCCACTATTTTCAAGTATTGGCTTATATGAGAATGGTGAGCTTATTCAAGATCCGATTTTGCTAGAAGTGTTAAAAGCTGAACAATCGCTGATTAGGCATAGAGGTGAAATCTTAGAGGTACTTGATAATAAAGAGCTTTCACAATCAAGTTATCAATTCAAAAATAAATTTGATTCTTTAATGCTTGAGGGTGACTATGAGTTAAGGAGTTTTCTTGACGGCCAATCCTTCGCAAGGAAATTAAGCCAATACTTCACGGTGACTCCAGCAATAAGCCTATCGGTTAAACAGGAAGATTATGGTTTAATGTCATTCAGTGTTAAACCATCAAATTTACGTTTAGATCTGTTTCGTAGCCAGGCATTCTTAGAAGTAGAATATGATAATGCTACTCGTGTGGAAGAAGAGTTACCTTTAATAGGAGCGGGTTTTTGGCAGAAATTAGTACCAAGTAAAAAAGTTAATTTCACTGCAAGAGTTAAGCTTAAAGGCGTTACTCAAACAGGTGTAAGGTTCGATTACACAACTAACCCATTAAATTTTGCCTATAACAAACCTGTGTCTTCAAATTTACTGACTGATGTTGCACCAGGAACCGCAGTTACCGATTTTATAGCGGAGAGTAGAGAAGGGTTCTCTGGAATTGAAAGTCAAGTTGAGGAAAGTTTAGAAGAAAAACTAAAAATCGAAATCGACGCCACAGATCTCATGAAAGATATGAAAGCGAGCATTGATGATGTAGCGAATTCAGCGGATGCTTTAATTTCTGGCGATAAAGTTGAAAAAGAGAATAGTGCGGATGTTAGTTTTTCAAGTGGTGAAATTTTAGTCTATGCCTTAATTAATATTACCGTATTTCTCCTTATTGGCGGAGGTATCTGGTGGCTGCGAAGACGTAGTAAAGCAAATAAAACAGATTTAGAAGAGAGTGTATAAAAGATTATGTGTGAACTGCTTGGCATGAGTGCCAATGTACCAACCGATATTTGCTTCAGCTTTGCAGGCTTAAGAGCCCGTGGTGGTAAAACTGGACCTCACAAGGATGGTTGGGGTGTTGCCATGTACAGAGAAGGTCAGGTCTGGTGTATACATGACCCAAGGCCAAGCGCTGATTCAGATATGGCAGAGGTGATTAGTAAAACATCGTTAAAGTGTGATGTCGTCATTAGTCACATACGCCAAGCCAATGTTGGTGAAGTTTGTCTACCAAATACTCATCCTTTTTATCGCCAAATGTGGGGGAAAACATGGAGTTATGCTCATAATGGCCAATTAGAAAATTCGGACTCACTTTGTGCTGGACATCATCAGGTGCTGGGCAGTACTGATTCCGAAAAAGCCTTTTGTTGGATTCTTGCTCGATTACAAGAGGCTTTCCCTGAATCAGAACCGAGTGAAGAAGCCTTATCAAACGAATTGCACTCACTGGCTGATGAACTAAGGTCTATGGGTGTGTTTAACATGATGCTATCTGATGGTGATAAGCTAATTTGTTACTGTACGACTAAGTTGCATTGGATAACTCGCAGAGCTCCTTTTAAGCAGGCAAGTTTGTCGGATGATGATGTAAGTATTGATTTTAAAGAGGTCACTACAGATAAGGATGTTGTCACTGTTATTGCAACACAGCCACTAACAAATGATGAAACTTGGCACGAAATGCAAACAGGTGAATTATGTGTCTTTTCTCAGGGTGAGCTAGTACAGCAAATTAAACTCGATTGTAAATAATAGCCTATTGTCATTGTAGAGGGGTACCACATGCCACATTGTATTATTGAGTATGCAAGCAAATTACAAAGCCAGATAGATGTTGAGAGTCTTATGGATAAGGTGACAGAGGGGAGTTTAAAGTCTGCTTTATTTGAGCTAAAGGATATAAAGACGCGCGCTATCGGATATGATTATTATCAGTCAGCAGGGCAAACAGGTAATGCTGACTTTATACATATTGAAGTGAAGTTGCTCGCTGGTAGAAATATGTTGCAAAGAAAATTGCTTTCAAAATCTATCTTAGACTCTGTTCTGCAATTGCCTTTGAGTAAGGTGTCTGTGACAGTTGAGATTAATGACTTAGATACTGAGTGCTATGCCAAACAGCTTCTTGATTAGGCTTGTTTGTCCCTTTTATTGACAAGTAGTCAAGAAATGTTAAGTAACTCAATCCATCCTTTCAATATATTACTTGAATCAGCTTAATTCGTTTAAGCTGATGTGTTAACTCCTTATATTTACAATAAAGTAACACCTTCGCAGGTTCCTTAATCTTTCTGTTTTAAACCTTCTTTAATCATTAATTTAGATTGCAGCGATGGTCTTTCTCTAAAGCTTGAATTAATCTCTAGTTTTGAGTTTTGAGTTTTGAATTTTTAAATTCAACCATTGTTTTTTATCGATGATTTCATAAAACTTATCTAATATATAAGTGTATGAATGATGAATCTAATTGATTTTAAGATAAATGATTATCTCTTAATAATAACGAAATATAGCTAAATTAGTATGTCCTTACTAAGTAACTATCTGTGTTGTAAGTATTAAATGGTAACAAAAAGAAAAAATATATTTAGATTTATATCGTGTCGATTTTCTTTTAAATACACGAAAATCTAATTATTCTGTTATCTGTGCGTGTTTATATCTGATATTCGCTTTAGTTTTATAGATTGTGATAAATAATGAATATTTTCTGCTCAAGGCTGTTCGAACGGTCAAGATTGTGTCATATTGCAGAAAGTGTATGGAATTGACAGTTTAAAACTGTCTTTTTTTATGCTCATTCTTTATGTATAAAAAAAATAATAGCTTGAAGTTGGGATATAAAAGGATTTATTTAATCTCATTTGCTAAAGGAATTAGCATTCATTTCTGGCTCAAAATGAATGGAGATCAAGAGTGAAAAGCTTACCTGTTAAAACGATTCTTGCGACATCGATTGCAAGTGTTGTTGCCTCTACTGCATCAGCAGAACTGATTATTAGCCAATATGTTGAAGGTAGTAGTTATAATAAAGCCGTTGAAATTTATAATGCTGGAACAGAGGGAATCAGCCTTTCTGATTATAAATTAGTTAAATACTCTAATGGTGATGCCAATTCACCAAATGATATTAGTTTTAGCAACGTTAATTTAGTTGCTGGTGGTGTATTCGTTATTGCCAGCTCATCTGCAAGTGATGCTCTATTAGCGGTTGCTGATCAAACTTCATCATCTGTTAACTTTAATGGTGATGATCCAGTTGCGATTGTTAGAGTTAGTGATGGTCAAACGGTAGATTTTTTTGGTCAATATGGTGATACGGATTTTGCTAAAGATTCCACCTATGAGCGTATTGATAACTCAGTGATTGCAGACGGTGTGTGGAATGCCGCTGCATGGAATATATCAGCTAAAGATAACTATGATGGCATGGGGGTTGCTCCAAACGGTGATGTTGTTGAGCCTGAGCCATTTTCATGTTCAGGGGCAGCATTAACTCCAACTTATGCTATTCAAGGTAATGGTGATGCTAGTCCTTTAATCATTGAGGGGACATTCTCTGGCGGAACAGTTTATACATCCGGCGTTGTAACCGATATCGTTACCAGCTTGTATTCTGGCTTCTTTATTCAGGATTCTGTTGGCGATGGTGATGCTTCCTCATCTGATGGCCTTTTTGTATTTACAAATACCACTCCAACTGGTCTTCAGGTGGGTGATGAAGTTTGTGTGCAAGGTGAAGTAACTGAATACTATTCTTCGACGCAAATTTCGATGGATTCAGGTGCTTACGAAATTTTAAGTTCAAATAATCAAATTCAAGCAACGCAACTTGATCTGAACTCAGATAGTCTACTGCATAATCAATTAGAGCCATATGAAGGTATGTTGGTGACCACCACAAACTCTGATTTGATTGTTTCTCGTAATTTTAGTTTTGATTACGGCTCGTACCGTAACAATATGGTGATGAGTTATGCAGAGCCAATTTATAAGTCGACTCATTTACATGTTGCTGGCACTGAAGAAGAAGTTACACTTGCACAAGAAAATGCCCAACGTACTTTGTATATTGATACAGACGTTAAACCCGCTGATGGTGTAGTTCCTTACTTCCCAGACTTTAACCCTGAAGATGGCTATATCCGTGTAGGTGATAGTGTTAGTAATTTAGAAGGTGTTATTGCATACAGTTACAGCCAGTACCGTTTAATAGCCGGCGAAGATGTGGTACTTGCTAAATCTGATTTCTCTCGCGATCTTGAATCTGATCGTACTTCTTATGGCCCAATATTATCTGATGACGGAAACCTTCGAGTTGCTAGTTTTAATGTCTTAAACCTTTTTAACTCGCCGTTTGGTGGTGCAGCGAATGCTTTTGGAGATAATCGCGGTGCTGAAGTAGATGGTGAATATCAAATCCAAATCGCAAAAATTGCTAATGCAATAAGCATGATTGATGCTGATATTGTTGGCTTGATGGAGATTGAAAATAACGGTTTTAGTGATACTAGTGCCATTGCTGCATTAGTTGATCAAATCAATACGACTCAAGCTGCAAGTGCATCGCCGTATTCTTATGTATCTGCAGGTGATAATGTTGGTACTGATGCTATTGCTGTCGGTTTGATCTATCGTGCGGATGCGGTTTCTCTAGTGGGTGACGCAGTTAAAATTGATATGCCAGAGCAGCATGGTACAGATGCTGAAGGTGAGCAATTTGATAAATACATGCGAGTTTCTTTGCTGCAAAAATTCAAACATAAAGAAACTAAACGTAAGTTAAGCATAGTCGTAAATCACCTGAAATCTAAAGGTTCAGCTTGTATTGAAGATACGGCGAATGAAAATGATGCTCAAGGTAACTGTAACGCATTTAGAGTTTCAGCAGCAGTAACTTTAGGTGACTACTTAGCTAATAACGTTAAAGGTGATGTATTGGTTATGGGTGACTTGAATGCCTATGGTCAAGAAGATCCAATTCGCGTTTTAACTGATTATGATGCAAGCACTGCAGAGCGTAAAATTCTGACTGCGGAACAAGCTAGCTTAAATGGTGAAGCAATTGACGGTGGCGCTGCAGTAGAAGTGGCTCAGTCATATGGTTTTACAAATCTAGTTGAACATTTCCAAGGTCCAAAAGCTCATTCTTATACCTATAGTGGTGAACTTGGTAGTCTTGATCATGCTTTAGCAAATAAGTCGCTTCTTCGTAAAGTTGTTGCAACGGACGATTGGCATATCAATTCTGCGGAATCCAATTTGTTTGAGTATTCAAGCCAATATACTGCAGACCTTGCTAAATCAACCAATGCCTATTCTTCTTCGGATCATGATCCAGTGATCATAGAAATTGAATATAAAAAACGTGGTGATCATGGTGAAAAACCAAGACATGAATCCCCGTTAGAAATATTGTTTAATATTTTCAAGCGTCTTTTTTCTTTCTTCTGGAACTAATTCGCTACGTTATTCATGATTAAAAAAACCGTCACTTTAATGAAAGTGGCGGTTTTTTTATGTCGTATTAATTAACTGTTTAAAAAGCCTTTACTTGATAAGATGCTAGTTTAAAGATGGTAAAGGGAATTTTACGAAAAAATGATTAAATCAAAAGTTTCTATACTTAGCGTCAGTATTTGTTTAGCTTCCACTTCAATTTATGCTGATGAGTTAGGTGAAACTAACTCATCACTCAATGAAAATACTTACGGTTTTTTTCTTGCGCCAGGTTTTGTTTACTCGAACCTGGATGTTGCAAGCAACTTTGCCAATGAAAGGGTTGATACTGATGCATTTGGACTAGATGTTTCCTCTGGTTATGAATTTAAAAGCCACCTTGTTGTTCAGTTTGATGCCATGTTTGCTGAAAATTTCTCTTTGGGTGGTGCTTCAGATAGATACTCAATAAGTCATCAAGCAATACTTCTTGGTTATCGATTTGCTTGGGAATCAATCTCTTTGATTCCTTATTATGGTAGGGCTTATTGGGATTTAACATCTAAAGAAGGGCAACTATTTAACCCAGGAACAGAGGCTGTTAAAGATTTGGATGGTGAGAGTCGTGTTGTTGGGTTAGGGTTACAAGGCCATGTAAGCGATTCTGCCGACCTCAATATTAGTTATAAGGATATTGATGCTGATTTTGGAAGTTACTCAGTATTAAGTATGGGAATGAGATTTAAGTTTTAGTTTAAACCTAAATGTAATTGTCAAAATCTACTCAATTTGTATACAGATAATTACACATCCCTGTTAGATATACTAACTATACTAAAGCATTGTCTCACTAGAGGAGTGATGCTTTGGAAGGAATTCACACTAAGTCTGTAAAATACAGGCTTAGGTTTATTTTTCTAATTATTCTATTACTGGTTGTTTGCGGAGAAGCAGCAATACGGTATTGGATAGAACTTCCTCAAATACATGCTATGCAAGTGGAGTCTGATAAAAAGGATTTCAAACGTGTTGTTCAAGCAATTAATTCAAGTCTCAAGAATATAGAGGTCTGGTCATATGACTATGGCGCTTGGGAAGATACTTACAATTATATGGAAGGACTTGAAGACGGAATTCAATATATAAATAAAAACTATTTGTTTGGGACTTTTCATGCAGCTGGCATGTCAGGTGTAAAGTTAATTACACAGCAAAGAAAAACTAAATTCGAATGCGATCTTATTTTTGAAGAAGAGCATTGTGATCAGCATAGTGCTTCCACCATTGAGCCTATTCAACTTAATGCTATTATAAACCATCTAAATAATGCGGTTGAAAATACAATTTCAAGTAGCGGAATTTTCATTTCTAATGAGATGCCACATTTATATGGAATTTCAAAAATTACTAATCCTATTAATAATAAGCAGTCAGGATATTTAATTTTCCTGAAAAAAATGGATCGGACCTTGATAGAACAATGGCGATCTGAAACTCAACTTGGTATAGGTGTTGAGTGGTCGAAAAATGAGCGTTACAGTGTGCTGTCAAACAATATGTTTGATGATATCAACCAGAACTATTCATACATTAATGATAATGGTTACCTATCCTTTAGCTTGCCTGACATTAACGGCAATAATCTGATCTCAATTTCATTTAAAGCAGACTCACAACAGAATCAACAAAACTTCATTTCGCTCACTTTAATTCTTGGTGTCACAGCGGGTTTGGCGATTCCATTATTATATTTTCGTCTAATTTCAAGAGAAATCGTGAAACCAATGGAGTACATATCATCTGAATTAAATAGAATTAATGAAACCAGCAATTATCAGTACAAGTTTCCTAAATTTAATACTTTAGAAGTGAACTTGATTGTTAGTGCCTTTAATCGCTTATTAGAAAGGGTTCAGTATCAGCAAGAGCAGCTTAGAGAAAAAAATGAAAGTTTAAAGTTTGTTGCCAGGCAAGATTATCTTACTGGTTTAGCAAATAGACGGCACATGGATAAACTTTCTGAAAGGCTCTGGTATAAGACGGTTAAGGCGGGGGAGAATTTTTGTGTATGCATGATAGATTGTGATTACTTTAAACAATATAACGACCATTATGGGCATAAAAAAGGGGATGAGTTATTAGTTAAATTATCCTCATTATTAATGGATATTGAAGGTAAACACGGCAATATAATAGCTTGTCGGTATGGTGGTGATGAGCTTGTATTACTTGCTTATAGCTTGCCTATCGAAATGCTTGAGGCTATTTTGGCAGAATTGAAAGAACAGTTATCACAGCTAGATATAAAGCATGAATCTTCGTACCTAGGTAGGGTGAGTATTAGTGTCGGTTTTTACCATACTTTAGCTAAAAATGAAGCCGAAGCTAATCCCTTCTTCATTAAAGCGGATAAGGCTTTGTATCTTGCTAAGAAACTAGGCCGTAACACCATAGTTAATTATCATAATATGGATAACTAACTACTTATTCCAAGGTGTTGTATTTGTATCTGATAGCATGCCGTCACTATTTAATCGATAAGCTAGACCCACTAATAATGTTTGAGCTAATGTCATCGATGAGGTTAGCGACCTAAACCCCATCACTTCACCTTCTTTAATATCAAAGCATAAATCAGAGATTGCCGAAAGAGGGCTTAATTTACTGTCAGTTAGAGCAATTACCTTAGCACCAGTTTTATAAGCAAAATCAGTGACATTCACAGTCTCTTTTGCATATGGGCTGAAGGTTGTAGCAATGATGACGTCGCCTTTACGTATATTGCTCGCTTGTTCCATCAGCATACCACCTGTGCCATCAATTAAGTGAGTCGGTTTATTGAGATGTCTCAAGCTGTAAGCAAAATAGGTTGAAATAGGGAAAGAGCGTCTTAATCCTATTAAATAAATATTGTTGGCAGATTCTAATAAACTTATCGCATCATTGAGCATATTTTCAGAAAAATGATGGCTCATATGCTTCATTGAAAAGGCGTTGCTACTACTGAATTCACTTAGAATAATACTGGGATTAACCGTACTACTTGATGTGGTGCTTTGGCTTAATTGGACTCGTTCACTATAGCTAGACGTTTGTTCAACAAGTGACTGTCTGAACAAGTTCTGCATTTCGGTGAAGCCGTTATAATTAAATGCGGCAGCAAAACGAACTAAAGTCGAAGGCGGTACATCACATTGCTCCGCTAAACTTGCAACAGTTTCCAATGCAACTGTGTTGGGGTGCTCAAGTAAAAAACGTGCCACTTGCTGTAAGCGTTTACTTAATGACTCGTATTCTTTACTAATGGCTTGCTGTAAATCTTCTAAAGAGGTTGGTGCTTGCAAAAAAGCCTCCTGGACAAGGTGTTAACGGGGCATTATAAACAATTTTATTATTGAATACCTGTGAAGATTGATAACAAAATTAAGAGTGCCCTTGAAGCTTAACGACAAGGGCAGAAACTTTCTTATCTATATTCACCAGCAAGTTTTTCAACTAAATCAATATTGGCTTTAGTAATAAACCCCGGACCAGAATTGACATCGTTACTTGGCATTAACCCATAACGTGCATTTAGGGTTAAAAATGTAATTGGTAAATAGCCTTGTAAATAAGGCTGTTGATCAATGGCGAAATCAATACGGCCATCTTTTATTGCGCTAGAAATCTCACCGCTTAAATCAAAAGTCGCAAAATACACTTGATCATGCATCTTGTTTTTTTCAAGTGCTCTCAAGGTAGGGTGAGCTGATGTTGGCCCTAATGTGAGAATGGCCTGTGTATTAGGATTTTTACGTAGGTAAGCAGATACCTTGGTTTCAACATTGGTCGGATCAGTTTGAGAGTCGATCATTTGGCTGCCTAACTCAACACCTAGACCTTTAGCAAAGCCCATGCAACGTTCAACAGATGCTGGGTTCATAATATAGTGGTTAACGCATAAGAAATTTTTCACTCCTGCTGCTTTTGCTCTTTGGCCTGCGCCTAAGCCCGCTGCAAACTCAGGTTGCCCAATGTGAAGCTCAGCGCCTAGTGCTGCAGATTGCTCCTGAGTTCCCGAATTCATTGTGATAACAGGAATACCACGTTTTTTGGCTTTTGCTAATGGACCTTCTAACGTATCGAAATCAGCAATAGAAACTATCAAGCCATCAGGGTTTGTTGCGATAGCTTGTTCTATGATTCTTGCCATGTCGGCTAAATCGCCTGTTGGCGGGTTTCTATAATCTACTTGTACATCATAGTCATCACTAGCTTGTTTGACGGCGTTTTTAATAACGTTCCACCAAGAGTCTGAGTCAGGTGCATGGGATACAAATACAAATCTTTCACCTTCAGCATAAGCTGAAGTGGAAAGAGACATAGCGCCAAATGTTGCAGCACCAGCTACTAATAAGGCGGTGCTTTTCTTCAAAAAGGTTTTCATTACTAATCTCCGTTCACACAAATTTATTTTTATTTTGACTATTCCACCTAATCGGGTGGAAGACGTTTTGTACGATATATATACAAGAGCAAAATTATAATAGAATATAAATTTCATATTGGCAATAGTTGTAGTTTTTTCATTCCATTATGATTTAATGTCATTATCTTGTTGTTTTAAAAAGAATAATGTTAATTTTTTAATATTTTATGTGATTTTAATAATAATAATATCGAATTGGAAATTAAAAAAACGTTTCAAAAATGAAATAAATATTCTAATATGGTTTCATTCTTGGAATTGATCGTGGATTCTTATTCAGTATTTAAAAATAAAGTTTTGATGCTGGGTAAGAGTGATTTAGTAGCAAAAATAAATATAAAAGTGAAAGGTGACAGAGTATGAGTGATTCAGTGCAAGCGGTTGATGTCGCAGCGCAAAAGAAAGATGAGCGTATAAGAAGTGTTCCTGCATGGAAGAAACTATTACATAGACCTGAATTTGGCTCTTTGTCAGGTGCCATATTGGTGTTTGTATTCTTCATTTTAACAGCAGGCGATTCTGGCATGTTCGCTGCTGATGGCGTCGTAAACTGGGTTACTGTTTCAGCTCAGCTTGGTGTTATTGCAATTGGTGCTTGTTTATTAATGATTGCCGGAGAGTTCGATCTATCTATCGGATCAATGATTGGTTTTGCTGGCATGATGATGACCATACCAGCGGTTTATTGGGGATGGCCAATATGGGCAGCAATTATTTTTGCTTTTATAGGGGCCATGTTTATTGGTTACCTTAATGGCTACGTGGTGGTAAAAACTGGCTTGCCCTCATTTATCGTTACCTTAGCTTTCCTCTTTATCTTACGTGGCTTGACTATTGCTTTATCTATTCTCTTTACCAATAGAACCATAGTGGGTGGGGTGAAGAAGTTTTCTGAAAATGATTGGTTAGCGCCGTTATTTGGGGGCACATTTGGCAATGGTTTTTTTGTCTGGTTGGCAAATATGGGGATTATTGATTCCTATAAAGATGGATCGCCGATCGTAGAAGGTATTCCAATGGTGGTTATTTGGTGTTTGTTATTAGCCGCTGTTAGTAGCTGGATATTATTACGTACATCTTATGGTAACTGGATTTATGCAGTAGGTGGTGATGATAAAGCCGCACGAAATGTAGGTGTTCCTGTCGACAAAGTTAAAATTTCACTCTTCATGTTTACCGCTTTTACTGCAACCGTGTATGCCGCTTGCCAGGTATTTGAGTTTGGTTCAGCAGCAGCTGATCGAGGCGTATTAAAAGAGTTTGAAGCCATTATCGCTGTTGTTATTGGCGGAGCGCTATTAACCGGTGGCTATGGCACTGTGATAGGGGCTTGTTTAGGCGCGCTTATATTTGGTGTTGTGCAAATGGGGATCTTCTTTACAGGGATAGATTCAGATTGGTTTAGGGTTTTCTTAGGTGTGATGTTGTTAGCCGCAGTGCTTTTCAATAACTACATTCGTAAGCGTGTTACCGAGGCACGACATTGATTTTGATTAGTCATTTTAACCCTTAACTATATCTAACATTTGTGTCTCTAAGGTGAGTGAATATGAGCGAATTTATTATTGAATTGAAAAAAGTGAGTCGTTATTTCGGCTCTGTTATTGCCCTGCAAAATATCGATATGAAGGTCAAATTAGGTGAAGTGCATTGTCTTCTTGGTGATAACGGGGCAGGTAAATCAACCCTAATCAAAACTTTAGCTGGTGTGCATGCCCCTAGTGAAGGTGAATATCATTTTGAGGGTAACCCTGTTGTATTTAAATCACCTGTTGATGCTTTAGATTCAGGAATAGCAACCGTTTACCAAGATTTGGCGCTAGTGCCGTTAATGAGTGTTACTCGTAATTTTTTTATGGGTCGTGAACTGACTAAAGGTAAAGGGATTTTCAAACGATTTGATATTGAAAAAGCAGACAAAATAGCACAGCAGGGTATGGCTGATATGGGGATAAATGTCCGTGACCCGTCACAGGCAATAGGCACTATGTCTGGCGGTGAGCGTCAATGTCTAGCCATAGCTAGGGCAATTCACTTTGGCGCTAAGGTACTTATTCTTGATGAACCAACTGCAGCGCTTGGTGTTAAACAATCTGCCAATGTTCTTAAGGTGGTTGCAAAAGCTAAAGCCCGTGGTTTAGCCGTTATTTTAATTACCCATAATGTACATCACGCTTATCCGATTGCCGACAGGTTCACCTTGTTAAACCGTGGTCAGAGTTTAGGTTCCTTTCTTAAATCTGAGGTTAGCCGTGAAGATGTGCTTGAAATGATGGCTGGTGGCCAGGAACTAGATGAATTAACCGCTGAATTAGAAGAATTTAGCCGTTTAGATGCCAGTGCTTAAGTGGAAAATAGAATGATGAAAAGTTTAAGAGTGGGATTAATTGGCACAGGGTATATGGGGAAAGCCCATGCGATTGCGTATCGCAATGCGATGGCGGCGTTTGGCATTTCGCAAGACCAGTTAGCCTGTGAAATGCTAGCGGAAGTTGATGAAGATTTAGCTAAGCGTAAAGCAAGTGAATTTGGATTCAATCGCTCAACAGGGGATTGGAAAGCGTTAGTGCAAGACCCTAATGTTGATCTAGTGGATATTTGCGCACCTAATTTTCTACATAAAGAAATGGCGTTAGCGGCAATTGCAGCAGGGAAACATGTATACAGTGAAAAACCATTAGCGCTAAACGCTGCTGATGCAAAAGAAATGACACAAGCGGCCGAGCAAGCTGGTGTTAAAACCTTAGTTGGTTTCAATTACATTAAAAATCCGACATTGCAGTTTGCTAAAGCGTTAATAGCAAGGGGGGATATTGGAGAAATTGTTCATTTTCGCGGTGTGTTTAACGAGGACTATCTAGCCGATGACAGTTTGCCATTTAGTTGGCGTTTACAGCAAGAATATGCAGGAAGTGGAGCGCTTAATGACTTAGCGTCACATTTAGTGAATTTAGCGATTCATCTTGTGGCGCCAATTACTTCATTATGTGCCGATTTAAAAGTAGTACACAAATCAAGACCATTAGCAGGCGACAGTCAGCAAACAGGCCAGGTAGAGAATGATGACCAAGCTCATATGATGGTACGTTTTGCTAATGGCGCACAAGGTACCTTAGAAGCATCCCGAATTGCTTGGGGACGTAAAAATGGCCTGTCATTTGAGATAACAGGGACTAAAGGTAGTTTAATCTTTGACCAAGAGACCTTATCGGAATTATCCCTCTTTATTGCGGGCGATGATCCTCAAATCCAGGGGTTTAAGCGTATTTTAGTTGGACCAGAGCATCCTGATTATAAGGCTTTCTGTGTATCTGCTGGTCATGGTTTAGGTTTCAACGACATTAAAGCTGTTGAAGTTCGTGATTTATACGAAGGTATAGTCAACAACAAATCATTATGGCCTGATTTTAGAGCGGCAACACAAGTCAATATCATACTCGACAAGGTTGTTGAGTCTCATGCAAATAATGCTTGGGTGGAAGTGGAGCAATATGATGGAGAACACAAATGAAAGATAAAACTTTAGATATTATTTGTTTAGGACGAGCAGCCGTTGATTTGTATTCAGAACAAATAGGTTCAGCCTTAGAAGATGCCAATAGTTTTAAGAAATACTTAGGTGGTTCTTCCGCAAATATTGCTTTTGGTACTGCCCGTATGGGGCTGAAGTCCGCCATGCTAACCCGTGTTGGTGATGAACATATGGGGCGTTTTGTTAGAAATGAGTTGGCTCGCGCTGGCGTGGATGTATCTCATGTTGTCACTGATGGAGAAAGGCTAACAGGTTTAGTGTTATTAGGGATTAAAGATAAGGACACCTTCCCCCTTATTTTTTACCGTGAAAACTGTGCTGATATGGCGATTAGCGAAACAGACTTTGATGAAGCTTATATTGCCAGTGCTAAAACTTTGCTGATTACAGGGACACACTTTTCAACTCAATCAACAAATAAAACTGCGATAAAAGCGATTGAATATGCCCGTGCAAATAACACTAAGGTGGTTGTCGATATTGATTATCGACCTGTACTTTGGGGATTAACAGGAAGAGGTGAAGGAGAGAATCGTTTCGTTTCTAATGAATCTGTCACTGAACACCTTTTATCAATAATGCCTCTATGTGACCTAGTTGTCGGCACAGAAGAGGAGTTTCATATTGCAGGTGGTAGTGAAGATACCATTGAGTGTTTGAAGCGTATTCGAAAAGTATGTGATGCTGAATTTGTCGTAAAGCGTGGTGCGCTGGGTTGTTCGGTGTTTAAAGGTGAAATTCCGCAAACCTTGGATGAAGGTATTACTTGTTACGGGGTAAAAGTGGATGTACTAAATGTACTCGGTGCAGGTGATGCTTTTTTAAGTGGTTACCTAAGGGGTTGGATAAAAGGTGAATCCACTGAGAAATCCTGTGATTATGCAAATGCCTCTGGTGCCATTGTGGTTTCAAGACACGGCTGCGCACCTGCAATGCCGAGTTTAGAAGAGTTAGACCACTATTTAGCGAATCGCAGTGATATTCCAAGGCCTGATCTTAATCCAGTACTTAACTATCTTCACAGGGTGACAACCCAAAGAAGCCCAAAAGAATGGCAAAACTTATGTATTTTAGCCTTTGACCATAGACGTCAATTTGTCGACATGTGTCGTGAGCTAGGTGCTTCTTTAGATAAAATCCCTCACGCTAAACGACTCATTCTTGAGGCTGCATATCAAGGTGCTAAAGAGCTTGGTAGTAACGTTGGCGGTACCGGCATTCTTGCTGATGGAACCTTCGCACAAGATGTATTAAATGACATTACTGGGAAGGATTATTGGATCGCAAGGCCTGTTGAACTTCCTAGCAGTCGCCCTTTAAGGTTTGATCAAGGTAACAATGTGGCACAAGAAATTGCCACTTGGCCTGCTAATCATATTGTCAAATGTCTGGTGTTTTTTCACCCTGATGACGAAGTTAACTTGCGTAATGAGCAAGAGCAAAAGGTGATGGATCTTTACCTGGCGTGTTGTGAAACAGGCCATGAACTCTTATTAGAAATTATTCCGCCAGCAGGTTCATTAGTGAATGATGAAACCTTATCAAGATCGATTGAAAGGTTTTATAACTTAGGCATATTCCCAGATTGGTGGAAGCTGCCTTCACCAAGTGAATCTGCTTGGAAGAATATCAGCAAAGTCATTAAGCAAAGATCACCTTATTGTCGAGGCGTTGTTCTTCTTGGGTTGGACGCTCCTGTAAATGAATTGCAAGCAGGCTTTAATGCTGCTGCTGGTCAAGATATTTGCAAGGGTTTTGCTATCGGGAGAACGATTTTCTCTGAGCCAACAAAAGCTTGGTTGTCAGGCAATTTAGATGACACTCAATATGTACAAGAAGTGAAGTCTAATTATTTAACCATGAGTCAATTATGGCAGCAGAGACATCAAGGAGAGCCAAGCTAATGAAAACAATTCGACTAACCATGGCGCAAGCTTTAGTAAAGCATTTACAAGCGCAATTTAACCTAGTTGATGGTAAGGAAGTGCCTCTATTCGGTGGTGTCTGGGGAATATTTGGACACGGTAATGTGGCGGGTCTTGGTGAAGCACTTGCGGATGTAAAAGATGAATTTACCACTTATCGTGCCCATAACGAGCAAGGTATGGCGTTAGCTGCTTGTGCTTATGCCAAGCAAAATAGACGTCAACGTATTATGGCTTGTACCTCATCCATTGGACCTGGTGCAACCAACATGGTGACGGCAGCAGGCCTTGCGATGGCTAACCGATTACCTGTGTTGTTTTTACCGGGTGATGTTTTTGCTACTCGTACACCAGATCCTGTATTACAACAGGTTGAGCATTTTGGTGAGCCTAGCGTATCCGTGAATGATTGTTTTAGACCCGTATCTCGTTATTTTGATCGTATTAACCGACCCGAGCAGCTAATTACAAGTTTACCTAATGCGATTGCAACCATGCTTGATCCTGCTAATTGCGGGCCTGCAACTTTAGCTTTACCGCAAGACGTACAAACCATGGCTTTTGATTATCCTATCAGCTTCTTTGAGAAAAAAGTGCATGGTTTAACGCGAACACGGCCTGACAAGGTGAAAGTTAAAAATGCGGTACAAGCAATTAAAGCGGCTAAAAAGCCTTTGTTAGTACTGGGTGGCGGGGTGCATTACAGCTTAGCTGTAAAAGAGGTTGAGCAGTTTATTGATACTTATCAGGTACCAGCATGTGAAACACAAGCGGGTAAAGGGGTACTTAACTGGCAGCATAAACTGAATCTTGGCGGTGTTGGTGTCACAGGCTCAAGCGCAGCGAATATTGCAGCAAGTGAGGCTGACCTTGTCATTGCTATTGGTACTCGTTTGCAGGATTTTACCTCGGCTTCAAGAACCTTATTTAATCGCGAGGGCTTAAGGCTTATTAATATTAATACAGCGAGTTTTGATGCCAATAAACACGGTGGATTAGCGTTAACAGGTGATGCGAGAGAAGTCTTAACAGAGTTAATGTCTGAGCTAGGTGAATGTCAATTTGATACACACTGGGATGAAAGAGCTAAATCTCTCAATAATGACTGGCTCGATGCTGTCAACCAAGCAGTGAAAGTACCTGATACCTATCAAGATAAAAGTTACTTGCCAACAGATGCGAATGTAATCGGTGTAGTGAATCGTCAGGCAACAAAAAACTCAACCATAGTACAAGCCGCAGGTGGTTTGCCGGGTGAACTACATAAGCTCTGGCGTACTGAATCTGATCTGGGTTATCACGTTGAATATGGCTTTTCCTGTATGGGTTATGAGCTAGCAGGTGGTGTTGGTGTAAAGATGGCAACGCCAGAACGTGATGTCATTGTGATGGTAGGAGATGGCAGTTATCTGATGTTGAACTCAGAAATTGCGACTTCAGTCATGTTGGGTTTAAAACTCACGATAGTGGTACTCGATAACAGGGGTTATGCCTGTATTAACCGTTTGCAAAATGCTTGTGGTAGCGATTCATTTAATAACCTTTTACAAGATTGCCACACTGTTGAAGCTGGAGCGCCAAAAACAGCCTTTGCTGAACATGCTAAAGCGTTAGGTGCAAATGGTGAACAAGTACAAAGTTTAGCTGAATTAGAGGCGGCTTTAGAAAGAGCAAAAGCATCGGATAAAACCTATGTGATTTCGATTGATACAGACCCGATGCCGACAACTCAAGAAGGTGGAGCGTGGTGGGATGTTGCTGTTGCAGAAGTCTCTAGCAAAGAGAGTGTGAATCAAGCACAAGCGCAGTATCAAGAAGCTAAAAGCAAACAGCCTTACTAATTCTGGCAATTTTATGAGTGATTTAATAATGAATAAAATAAAAATAGGCATAAATCCATTAACTTGGACCAATGATGACCTTCCTTCCTTAGGTGCTGATACGCCGTTATCTGTCTGTTTAAGCGAGGCTAAATTAGCGGGTTTTGCGGGGATTGAACTTGGAAATAAGTTTCCGCGTCAGGCGGATGTGCTTGGCCCAATATTGGAAGAACATAAGATTGAATTAGTGTCAGGTTGGTATAGTGCAAAACTGATGGAAAGGTCTGTTGACGATGAAATTGAAGCACTTCAGGACCATCTAAATCTATTAAAAGCGCTTGGTTCTAATGTCATGGTTTTTGCTGAAGTGACACATTGTATACATGGAGATCAAACAGCGCCTTTGTCCCAAAGGCCAAAGATGACCATGGCGCAATGGGAAAGCTATGTTGGCAAAATTACACAAGTTGCTGATTACCTAGCAGAACAAGGCGTAAAGCTTGCTTATCACCATCATATGGGAACCGTCATTGAAACGGCTCAAGAGGTGGATTACCTGATGCAGAATACCGGTGAAAATGTTGGTTTATTGCTTGATACTGGACATATCACATTTGCTGGTGGTGATGCGCTTGAGATGGCTCAAAAACACGCAAAACGCATAGTGCATGTGCACTGCAAAGATATTAGACCCAATGTACTTAAAGATAATTTAAACCGTGATAGTGCATTTTTAAATGCGGTACTCGAAGGCGTGTATACCGTCCCTGGTGATGGTTCAATTGATTACTTACCCATCTTTGAAACCTTAAAAGCGGTTGATTATGAGGGCTGGATAGTACTAGAAGCAGAACAAGACCCTGCTATAGCGCACCCGTTAACTTATGCCAAAAAAGGGTATGAGTACCTCGAAGCAACGCTTAAAACGTCTGGTTTAATTGCCTAATAACCTAATTGTGAACCTGTATCGCGAGAACGTCTCGCCATGGAGAAATGAATGTCGTCTAAGTTAAATACCATTATTGGTAATTTTATTGATAACCAAATGATAGCGATTGAGTCTGATAGGAAAGCAAATGTATTTAATCCTGCAACGGGTGAGATTAGCAGTCAGGTATCTCTAAGCAGTGTGAAAGAAACGCAAGACGCAATAGCGTCTGCTGAAAAAGCATTCGAGACTTGGTCTCAAGTTACGCCGTTAAATCGTGCCCGTATTCTCTTCAAATTTAAAGCGTTAGTTGAAGCGCATAGCCATGAATTGGCTGAGCTAATTTCCTCTGAACATGGCAAGGTTTATTCAGATGCACTTGGTGAATTAACCCGGGGTTTAGAAGTAGTCGAATTTGCGTGCGGTATTCCTCATCTACAAAAAGGTGAGCATAGCCTTAATGTTGGTCGTGGCGTTGATAGTTACAGTTTAATGCAGCCATTAGGTGTATGTGCAGGTATTAGTCCATTTAACTTCCCTGCTATGGTGCCTATGTGGATGTTCCCTGTAGCGATTGCTTGTGGCAATACCTTTGTCATGAAACCATCAGAAAAAGACCCAAGTACCATCATGCGTTTAGCAGAGCTACTTAAAGAAGCAGGTTTACCTGATGGGGTTTTCAATGTGGTAAATGGTGATAAAGAGTCAGTTGATGTGTTACTGACTGACGAGCGTATTGAAGCCGTTAGTTTTGTTGGATCGACACCTATTGCAGAATACATTTATGCGACAGCAAGTGCTCATGGCAAAAGAGTGCAAGCATTAGGAGGTGCTAAAAATCATATGTTAGTGATGCCAGATGCTGACCCGTCACAGGTTGTTAACTCATTAATGGGTGCAGCATATGGTTCTGCTGGTGAGCGTTGCATGGCAATCTCGGTTGCTGTATGTGTCGGTGATGAGGTAGCGGACAATCTAATTAGCACTTTGAAAGACAGCATTGCAACTATGACAGTCGGCCCTGGTCTGTTTAAGCAATACGGACTAGAGCAAGAACCTCATATGGGGCCTTTGATCTCTAATGAGCATGCTCAAAAAGTTCGTGCTTATATCGATTCTGGTGTAGAGCAGGGCGCTAAATTAGTGGTTGATGGAAGAGACTTTATTTGTGATAAGCATGAAAAAGGCTATTTCGTAGGTCCAAGTCTGTTTGATCAGGTAACGTCAAATATGCGTATTTACCAAGAAGAAATTTTTGGCCCTGTGCTATGCGTCGTTCGAGTTGAAAGTTATGAAGAGGCATTGGCTCTGATCAATCAACATGAATATGGTAATGGTACCGCTATTTTTACTCGTGACGGTGATACAGCGAGACAATTTACTGAGAAAGTTCAGGTCGGCATGGTTGGTGTTAATGTGCCAATTCCAGTACCAATGGCATTTCATAGTTTTGGTGGCTGGAAACGTTCATTGTTCGGCCCTTTACATATGCATGGGCCTGATGGCGTACGTTTTTATACTCGCATGAAAACCATCACGGCACGCTGGCCAACAGGCTTAAGAGCAGGGCCAGAATTTTCTATGCCAACAATGAAATAATGTCTGATTAAGGAAAAAGGGAAGGCTTTAAAACATTCGCCTTTCCTTTTTAAAGGTATGTATGTCTTATTTATTGAGTAAAAACAAAAAAAACGATAACAACGGCTTGATTCAAAAAGTGACACCACAAAGTGCGAACTGGCAGTATGTGGGTTTTGAGGTGCAAGCGCTTGCAAAAAGTGAGTCGATTAACATAGAATCATTAAGCGATGAGATCTGTGTCGTTATATTATCTGGCAAAGTAGACGCTAGTACACGTACTGAAAACTGGCAAAATATTGGTGATCGAATGAGTGTTTTTGAGAAAAAAGCACCTTATTCAATTTATTCACCTGCAAATGATTTTGTGACAGTCACTGCATTGACTGATGTTGAAATTGCCATATGTCGAGCACCAGGTAAAGGTGGTTATCAAGCAAAGCTTATAACGCCAGAGCAATGCCAATATGAAACGCGAGGGATTAATACAAATACTCGCCACGTTTGTAATATCTTATTTTCAAACGAGGCAGCAGACAGTTTATTAGTATGTGAAGTGATTACGCCAAGTGGCAATTGGTCTAGTTATCCACCTCATAAACATGACACTGATGCCGCGCCAGCTGAGACTCAATTAGAGGAAACCTATTATCATAAAATTGATCCACCACAAGGGTTTGTATTTCAGCGAGTTTATAACGATGACAGAAGTCTAGACGAAACTATGTCGGTTGAAGATGGCGATGTTGTTATGGTGCCTGAAGGTTATCATCCTGTAGGGGTTCCCCATGGCTATCAGTCTTATTACCTGAATGTGATGGCAGGGCCTAGCCGAAACTGGATTTTTAATAACGACCCAGATCATGAGTGGATTATTGCTCAAGATATTTAAAATTAAAGCTGTAACGATTCAGCAGTGAAAATAAAAATAATACTTTAAGGAAGACTAGAATGCTTACTTTTGCCTTATTCGGTGCCGGTAGAATCGGCAAAATGCATGCTGAAAATATTCATGCATTTGCTCAATCAAACATAAAATATGTTTTTGACGTTTATACACCAGCAGCACAAGAAGTCGCAGATCAAACGGGTGCTATTGTTGCTGATAATGTGGATATTGCTTTGGCTGATCCTGAGGTAGATGCCGTATTAATCGCCACCAGTACGGACACTCATGTGGATCTCATCATTAAATCGGCTAAAGCGGGTAAAGCAATTTTATGTGAAAAGCCTATTGATCTTGATACGAATAAAGTAAATCAGTGTCTTGAGGCGATTAAAGATTGTCATGTACCCATTCAAATTGGTTTTAATAGACGTTATGACCCGAGTCACAGTGCTGTGGCTAAAGCGGCTAAAGATGGCAGTATAGGTAAACTAGAGCAGTTAATCATTACCAGCCGTGATCCTGGTATGGCGCCAGTTGAGTATTTAAAATCTTCGGGTGGCATTTTTAGGGATATGATTATTCATGACTTTGATATGGCGCGTTTTGTACTCGGTGAGGAAATTGTCGAACTACAAGCTTTTGGTAGTGCGTTAGTTGACGAAAAAATCACGGAAATTGGTGATGTTGACAGTGTTATGTTGGTGATGAAAAGTGAATCTGGCAAGCTGATTCATATTAATGGTTCCCGTAGAGCAAGCTATGGTTATGATCAAAGGGTAGAAGCTTTTGGTTCTGATGGTATGGTGATTTCCAACAATCAAACGCCGACTTCCGTAACACGCTATTCTGCTGATAAAACCAATGAGAAAGACCCATTGTATAATTTCTTTATCGATAGATATGAAGCGGCTTATAACCTTCAGCTAACTTCCTTTATTGAAAATGTATTAGCAAAACAAGCTGTATCACCGAGCTTTGAAGACGGTAAAAGAGCTCAAATGCTGGCTGACGCAGCTCAGCAATCATTAGAAACAGGTCAAGCGGTGACATTATAACTGTGTAAGTGAGTTGTTTTTTAATACAACTTGCTGCTATTACAGTTACCTATCAAGTTGCGTGTTTGTTAAGACAAATACGCAACTTTGAAGTTTCACATAGAAAGCTCTAAGCTAAATAGGTTGTTTTATAAGAGTCGACCAAAGCATTGGGTGAAGGATAAACACTTTGGTCTGAATTGTTTGTCCGTGAATTAACAAAGGGTTATTGTTTATTCTAATAAATATTAATCGGGTTAATTTATGCGCCTTAAGTTTAAGTATCTGATTTACTCACTTCTAACCTTCTTTATTTTAATTAACCAAAACTCATTAAAAGCATCAGACCATCTTGTTCAAGCCAAGGTGGTAATACCACCATACAAAATCGCTATGTTCTACCCAAGAGATGCGCCATTTTGGACGAATTTTATTAACTTAATGAATGAAGCTGCGCTTGATTTAGGCATTGAGCTGCAAACCTTTTCTGCCAAGGGAAATAGAATTTTAATGAAGCAGCAGTTTTTGTCTGTTTTAAAAGGGGAGAATAAAGTTGATGTAGTGATCTTCAACAACTATAAGAATTCTGCTTCTCAATTTATCAAACTGGCAAACGATGCCAAAATATATTCATTTTTAGTCAATAGTGCAATGACAGCAGATAAAAGCCTCGAAATGGGGCTACCAAGAGAAAAGTATCCTTATTGGTTAGGGCAAATGTACCCTGACGAAAAGGGAACCAACCAAAGAATCACCAACGTCTTAATTAATGACGCCAGAGACAAATACCCAGAGCAAGAAATTAATATTGTTGGTATCAATGGGCCTATTTCTTCTGGGGCTGCCATCATGCGACTTGACGCTTTTAAAGAAACACTGGAACAGCAAAAAAATGTCAAACTACATCAAGTAGTGCATATAGAAAGCTGGGATGAGGCTGAAGCAAGTATTAAGTTTCAAGCATTGATGAAACGGTATCAAGATACGAACGTTGTTTGGGCAGGCAGTGCTAGATTAGTTGATGGTATTCTCATGGGTGAAAAACCATTAGGTTTAACCGCTGGTAATGATTATTTCACTGGAGGCATCGGATTTAAGAAGTCTATGTTAGAGGCTATTCGCAATGGTCAAGTAAGTGCAACAGCAGGGGGGCATTATATAGAAGGGGCTTGGTCACTTGTGCTTATTTATGATTATTTGTCTGGTAAAGACTTTATTAATCACGGGGTTGAACTATTAACGCCTATGGGAGTTGTGACTCATGAGAATGTGCAGCTCTATATAGATAATTTAACAGCTGAAAAATGGACAAAAACTAACTTGAGGAAAATTAATTTCAGGCAATATTCCAAGGCCATTAACTCTGAGTTAGATGGGTATCAATTTGATTTTGATTCGATCATTTTACAGTTATATTAAAGGTTAAGCTCTTTTAATTTAGTATCACTTAATGCTCTTTATGCAATATAAAGAGATATAAAACTACTGTTCAAAAAACCTATTAATAAAACGTTTTTATTGATATTTGTTCTACTTTTTATGAAAACTATCATTTTACGCCTCATCTTTATCTTATCCTAAATTTCAATAGGAATGCTGTTGTTTTATTGCTATCTACTTGAAAAATATAAATAAAAAACAAATGTCAAAAACATAAAAACTGTACTTTAAATAGGCCGTTAGACTATGGTCGAGTTGTCGAACTCAGGCTTCACAACCATGATGAAGCTATAGAGATTACCCAGTCGGGCAATCAATTCATGACATGTTCAAAAAAGATAATAAGGGAACAAGTATTATGAGTTATGACAGCGAATATCAAGCATCAATTCAAACGCCTGACACTTTTTGGAAAGAAAAAGCAGAGCAATTAGATTGGTTCAAGCAACCAAACACTATCTTAGCTAAAGATGAAAATGGCATTGACAGGTGGTTTGTAGATGGTGTGATGAATACCTGTCATATGGCACTTGATTATCATGTTGAACAAGGTCGTGGTGAGCAAATCGCTATTCATTATGACTCTCCTGTAACTGACACTAAGGAATCCATCAGCTATCAGGAACTTCGAGATCAAGTTGCATTATTTGCTGGTGTATTAAGAAAGCAAGGTGTTAAAAAAGGAGACAGAGTGCTTATCTATATGCCAATGATTCCGCAAGCCAGTATTGCTATGTTGGCTTGCGCTAGATTGGGTGCGGTTCATTCTGTCGTATTTGGGGGCTTTGCTCCACATGAATTGGCTATTCGTATTGAAGATGCCACACCTGATGTCATTGTCTCAGCGAGTTGCGGTATCGAAGTGAGCCGTGTTATAGACTATAAGACATTACTTGATAAAGCGGTTGAGTTGTCTAGCCATAAAATTAAACATGCGATTATTTGGCAACGCCCTGAATCAGTAGCAAGCCTTGTAGAAGGCAGGGACATTGACTGGCGACTAGCATTGGAAACAGCACAAGAAGCAGACTGTATTCCTGTGTTATCAACTGATCCTCTATATATTTTATATACCTCAGGTACAACAGGGCGTCCAAAAGGCGTTGTTCGAGACAATGGCTCTCACGCTGTTGCAATGAAATACTCAATGAAAGCCATTTACGATATGAACCCTGGCGATGTGTTTTGGGCTGCCTCTGATGTTGGCTGGGTGGTTGGTCATTCATATATTGTGTATGCCCCATTAATTCAGGGGTTAACCAGTGTTTTATATGAAGGCAAGCCAATTGGTACACCTGATGCGGGTGCATTTTGGCGCGTCTGCGAAGAGTATGGTGTTAAGGCGTTATTTACCGCTCCAACAGCCTTTAGAGCCATTAAAAAAGCAGACCCGAACTCGTTATGCCTGAAACCGTATGACCTTTCGAGCCTAAAAGCTATTTTTATGGCAGGCGAAAGGTTAGATCCGGCGACTTATCATTGGGTTAAAGACTTATTAAATATGCCTGTTATTGATCATTGGTGGCAAACAGAAACGGGCTGGGCAATTTGTGGCAACCTCATGGGAGTGGAATTAAAGTCAGCAAAAGCGGGCTCTGCAACACTGCCCGTGCCGGGCTTTAATGTGAAGATTCTTGATGATGAGGGTAATGAAGTTGGGCCAAATGTGCAGGGCAATGTGGCCCTAAAACTGCCATTACCACCGAGTTGCTTAGCAACTATTTGGGGGAATCATGACAGGTTTGTGGATGGCTATCTAAAAACCTTTGATGGTTTTTATACCAGCGGTGATGGTGGTTATATCGATGAAGACGGTTACGTGTTTATCATGGGGCGTACTGATGACATTATTAATGTGGCTGGACACAGGTTAAGCACGGGTGAAATGGAAGAAGTGATAGCCTCACACCCTGATGTTGCTGAATGTGCGGTAATTGGCATTAAGTGTGACATTAAAGGGCAAAAGCCACTTGGGTTGGTTTTGCTTAAAGATGGTGTTGAGAAAAACGAGAATCAACTTGAAGCTGAATTAGTTTCGAATGTTAGAAGTGAAATTGGTGCCGTGGCAAGTTTTAAAGAAGCGAAAGTTGTGCAAAGGCTACCGAAAACACGCAGCGGTAAAATATTAAGAAAGCTGATCCGCCAGATTGCGGATGGTGAAGAATTTAGTATACCTTCAACAATTGATGACCCTGCAAGTTTAACTGAAATTGAAAATTTGCTTTGTGCTCGATAATAAATTGAAATAAATCAAAATGCTTATAGTGAGTCGCTATAAGCATTTTTTTTGCGCCAGATTTATCATCTAGGGAACATGCGAATAAGTCACCTCTTCTCAGTCTAATCAGAAATAATGTCAATCAAGGCGTCGCTTTGAAGTAATGTAGGTACCTTTCAAGAAGAAACAACACAGAGTGGCATTTTTTCTGAAAGATCCGAAGGGCGTGGCCTAAAAGCCCTATCTTTAAGTTGAGGTCCTTATCAATAGAACAACTATATAAGCTGCGTCCCTCGTCATAAATCTAGGGGCTTTTATCCACACGCTGAGGCGGGAGGACTTGTTCGTATGTTCCCTAGTATTCATTAAAGGGATCTTTTATATTGAAGACAATATCTTAAAGGTATGTGAATCTAGCTCACAATGTAAAATACAGGGACTTTAAATGATTGATTTACGCTCAGATACAGTAACCAAACCGACCCAAGCTATGCTTGATGCTATGGTTAGCGCCCAAGTTGGTGATGATGTTTATGGGGATGATCCTAGTGTTAATGCATTAGAATCATGGGCTGCAGATCGACATGGTTTTGAAACCGCTCTTTTCTGTAGTTCTGGTACACAAGCTAACTTGTTGGCGCTAATGGCTCACTGTGAAAGAGGCGATGAGTACCTTTGCGGACAACAGGCCCATAATTATATGTTTGAAGGTGGTGGTGCTGCTGTTTTAGGTTCAATTCAACCTCAACCCATTGAGAACGAATCGGATGGAACGCTTTGCTTTAAGAAATTGAAAGCCGCTATTAAGCCAGATGATTCACACTTTGCTAAAACTCGTTTGTTGAGCTTAGAAAATACAATTAATGGCAAGGTCATTCCACTTAGTTACTTACAAGAAGCACGTCGCTTTGCTGATGAAAACACGTTAAATCTACATCTAGATGGAGCAAGAGTTTATAACGCAAGCATAGCGTTAGACATAGATATTAAAGAGATAACCCAATGCTTTGATTCAGTTTCTATTTGTTTATCTAAAGGCCTAGGTGCACCTGTTGGCTCTCTATTATTAGGTAATCAACAGCTGATTAATAAAGCAAGACGCTGGCGTAAAGTTCTTGGAGGAGGGATGCGTCAGGCTGGGTTCCTTGCATCTGCAGGCTTGTACGCTTTACAAAATAATATCCCTAGGCTTAAGGAAGACCATGCTAATGCACGTTATTTAGCAGAATCCCTTAATCATTTAGAGGTTTTCAAACTTAATCCTGATTTTGTTGAAACTAACATAGTGTTCGCTAAAGTAAGGGATGATGTTGATCAGGATGAGCTTGTTTCGTATTTAAAACAAAATGGAATCATTGTGAGTAAAGGGCAACCAATGCGTTTCGTTACTCATAATGGAATTAGCCACCAAGACATAACCTACTTGATTGATCATATAAAGCAATATTTTACATCGTAAAAACGACCAAATTAAAGGAGAGTCTGCCTAGGCTTTCCTTTCACTTCTTGTTAGACCATTACATTCAAATAGCTCAGATTTTGCTCATTCTGAAATTTGATTCATATTACAAAAACGGCTTGTTGTGAACATATGTTCAATGAAGTTAGTCCATTTTTAAGTACTAATTTTTTATGCTAATAAATTTGAAAACTGGTGATTCAGAATAAATTACTTTCTATGAAATTGATTTTAACATGCTGATTTAATTAGCTTAAATTAAAAATTTCAAATGCTGATCTTAATACAAGAGACATCATTGAACGGATGTTAAAGCAACGTTTATAAATATTAATTGAGCCAATTGAATGTGCAAAAAACGAGTAAATACATATCACTTGATGAAAATTAATCGCATAAAACCTTATTGTGAAATTTATTTTGCTGATGGGGCTATGATGTATAAGTTTGACAATGTATCCTGATCTCATTGTTTCAATATTATGAATAATGAAATTTAGTTATTAATTGTGCTTCTTATGAATATTAAAAGCCTAACTTGATAACGAACTATTTCTAATAGTAATTGAGAAGTGAAGAACCAAACTCCTTGTCTGAATCCTTTTGTACCTTGAGTTTGAAGCATATATGAGGCTGCTACGCACCTTAATAAAAATAAAATGATTAACCTAGCTACCAGATTGGCTTAATTGGATATCAAGCACGACAGAGGCAGAATCCAATTCCAAATATGTTCATTAAAGAGGACTGTTCGTTATGATCAGCAGCAATTCCGAACCTAATTCAATACCTTCAAATTTTTTGGAGCGTTTCTTTAAACTTAAACAACATGGCTCTAATGTTAAAAATGAAATGATTGGTGGTATCACCACTTTTGCAACCATGGCTTACATTATATTTGTCAATCCTAGCATTATGGCCGCATCTGGCATGGATCACGGTGCCGTGTTTGTTGCAACTTGTATTGGGGCTGCTATTGGTTGTTTATTAATGGGGTTGTTTGCAAATTGGCCTGTTGGTTTAGCACCCGGTATGGGGCTTAATGCCTTTTTTGCTTTCACTGTTGTTGGTGAAATGGGCTATAGCTGGGAAGTTGCTTTAGGAGCAGTATTTCTTTCAGGTGTTATCTTTGTCGCGATGAGCTTTTATCGAGTCAGGGAGTGGATCATAGAAAGTATTCCTCAAAGTTTACGTTATGCTATGACTGCAGGTGTTGGGCTTTTTCTTGGGCTGATTGGGCTTAAAGGTGCTGGAATTGTTGTTGATAATCCTGCTACCCTGATTTCGATGGGTGACTTTACTCAACCAAGTGCTTTATTAGCGGGTGTATGCTTCCTGATTATTGCTGTATTAAGTGAGCGCAAAGTGTTTGGTGCCGTACTAATTGGTATTATTAGTGTGACATTAGTTGGCCTTGGTTTAGGTATTGTTGAGTACAAAGGTATTTTCGCAACACCGCCTAGCATCGCGCCAACCTTTATGGCGATGGATATTATGGGGGCTTTAAATATCTCCATGGTGAGTGTGATATTAGCCTTTCTTTTCGTCAATATGTTCGATACTGCAGGTACTTTAATGGGGGTTGCAGATAGAGCTAATTTGATTAATCCAGAAACAAATAAAATAGAAGGGTTAAGTAAAGCGCTAAAAGCAGACAGTGTTGCAAGTGTTGCTGGTGCTTGTGTTGGTTGTCCTCCTGTGACGAGTTATCTTGAAAGTGCTGCTGGTGTCGCTGCGGGTGGCCGTACTGGTCTTTCTGCGATTGTTATTGGCGCGCTGTTTGTCCTGGCAATCTTCTTATCACCACTTGCTGCTATGATTCCTGCTTACGCAACAGCGGGTGCACTTATATATGTTGCCTTTGTCATGATTAGCAGTTTACAGCATGTTAATTGGCGTGACTTTACGGATTCAGCGCCAGCTGCTATTACGGCTTTCATGATGCCTTTTACCTTCTCTATTGCAAATGGTATTGCCCTTGGTTTCATAACGTATACGGTTTTAAAGCTTGCAACGGGTAAGTCAAAAGAAGTGTCGGTTTGTATGTACATTTTAACTTTGGTATTTGTTGCTAAATTAATGTTCTTATAAAAACTGCTTTTAGTGTTACTGAAGGCCCTTTAACTTAGGTTAAAGGGCCTTTTTTATTTTAGGTGCTGGAAAGGCGGTAAATAAATTGTGAGAAAAAAGAAAATTTACTGATTGTTACATTGTTTAGCGGGCCTATATCCTTAATAATGTCCCAATCATTTATAAGGTTTAATTATGAAAATATGGGTAGATGCGGACGCCTGTCCCAATGTGATAAAAAACATTCTATTTAAAGCATCAGAACGCACCAAAATAGCCTGCATCCTGGTAGCTAATCAAAAAATCAATACACCGCCTTCTGCGTTTATATCTAGCCGTCAAGTAAGCCAAGGGTTTGATGTTGCCGACGATTATATTGTTCAAAACATTGAAGCTGGTGACTTAGCAATAACGGCTGATATTCCTTTAGCAGCAGAAATTATCGATAAAAATGCAACGGCAATTAATCCAAGAGGTGAGATCTACACCAAGGAAAATATCAAACAAAGACTAGCAATGCGTGACTTTATGGAATCAATGAGAAGTTCAGGTATACAATCTGGTGGACCCGCTGCATTTAACCAGCAAGATAGAATGGCATTCGCTAATTCACTTGATAAGTTATTGGCCAATAAGGTTAAATAAATAAAAGAGGGTGAGTTAGTCGAAGAACTAATATCACCCAAAACAAGAATTTTCAGCAAATAGCTTTTAACCCTAGATTTATTTTAATTAAAAGTTATTTGCTGAATTTTATTGAGGATTAGTTATGAAACGCATAATTGTAGTAGGTGGGGGCGCTGGTGGACTAGAGCTTGTTACCCGACTTGGTCACAAGTTTGGGAAAACGCGGCAAGCTGAAATCATTCTGATAGATAGAAGTCGTACCCATATTTGGAAACCCTTATTGCATGAAGTTGCAACAGGGTCTTTAGATATTAACACTGACGGAATTAGCTATCGTGCCCATTCTGCGAAACATCATTATCAATTTCAACTGGGTTGTATGAATGGTATGGATGCATCTAGGAAAGTCATCAAACTTGATGCTTTAAATGATGATGAAGGACACGAGTTATTACCAGAAAGAGAGCTGAGTTATGACATCGTTGTGCTAGCAATAGGTAGCGTTAGTAATGATTTTGGGACCCTAGGTGTTGCCGAAAACTGTTATTTTCTAGATTCTCATAAGCAAGCTGAACGCTTTCAGCAAGCACTGTTGAATCAATTTTTGCGTATTCAACAAGGAACGGATGAAGAAAATTTAAAACTATCCATTGTTGGTGGTGGCGCGACAGGGGTTGAGTTATCAGCAGAGCTTTATCACGTTGCAGACCTACTAAAAGCTTATGGAATGCCTGATGTGTCGGCTAAGCGATTAGAGGTTGAGTTAATTGAAGCTGGCCAACGTATTTTGCCAGCGTTACCTGATCGTATTGCTAATAGTGCTAGATCAGAGCTTTCACGACTTGGTGTAAGAGTGTCTGAATCAAAACGTATTATTCGTGCTGAAAAAGAAGGCTTTATCACCGCAGATGAAACACTTATTAATGCAGATATGATGATTTGGGCAGCAGGTGTGAAAGCGCCCGATTTTGTTGCACAACTTGAAGGGTTTGAAACTAACCGGAACAATCAGGTTTTGGTGAGACCGAGTTTACAATCCCAGTCATTTGATAATGTTTATGTGATTGGCGATTGCTGTGCGTGTGTACAACCAGATGGAAGCTTTGTTCCACCAAGAGCTCAGTCTGCTCACCAAATGGCTAGTTTGGTATTTAAAAATATTCAAGCCAGTTTTAGAGGGGAGCCGTTGCAAGATTACCTTTATAAAGACCATGGCTCATTAGTGAATTTAAGTCGTTATAGTACGGTTGGTAGCCTAATGGGGAATTTGACTGCCGGATCTATGTTTGTAGAAGGTCGTATTGCACGTTTGGTATATGTGTCTTTATACCGTTTACACCTGATTGCTATTCATGGGTGGACGAAAGCCATGATAATCATGGCTGCACAAAAAATTGGTAAGGTTGTTAAGCCGAAAATGAAACTTCATTAAAGGCAATTTATTAGATAGATACGAAGTTGTTTAGCTTCGTATCTATCCTCCTACCTTGGCTAATGCCGCTTCCTCAATCACTTCTTCCTCAACCTTTTGCTCACTCTTGCAGTGAATTTTAATACTCTCTCTTTGTCTATTATGTCTATTTGATTGAGCGTGATCATTGATTACGTCAGCAATAATACATGTGTTTGCAAATAAACTGATAATACCCCCATGAGCATTAACTGAGCGTTTGTACAGACCACCGGGAAGGCTTGCAGGAAGGGTGCATAGCTCAATATCAAAATTAAGTGCGAATTGAAAAGTGCTATCAGATGTATTTAATGCGATTAAGGTTTCTCGGTTTTCTAGGATTCTTATAAAGATCAAACATTCATCATCACTATGAATAAATTTAATGCTGCCTGAAATTAGTTCAGGCCTTTTTTTTCTAAAGTGTATAAAGTCTTGATAGGCCTTAAGTGTTGAGTTTGCGTCATCATTTTGAGCCGCAACACTCTGCTTTAAATGTTTTTCTGAAACAGGTAACCAAGGTGTGCTTGAGGAAAAGCCACCATTGTGTTGGTTGCTCCAAGGGATAGGTGTACGACAGCCATCTCTGCCTTTAAACTCAGGCCAAAAAGCGATTCCAAATGGATCAACTAATTGCTCAAATTCGAGAGAGGCCTCTGTTAAACCGAGCTCTTCACCCTGATACAAACAAATGCTACCACGTAAACATAAGAGCATTAGCATAAACACCTTGGCTTGATTTGGGTCCTGTTTACCTGTCCCCCAACGACTAGCAACACGCTCTACATCATGATTACCGATTGACCAGCAAGGCCAGCCATCTCCTAGAGCTTGCTCAATAGTTTCTATGGTATGGCGTATATGATTCATCGAATTATCTTTTGTAAGTAAATCAAATGAATAACACATGTGCAGCTTGTCTTGACCTTGGGTATATTCGGCCATAGTTTTTAATGAGAAATCACAGCCAACTTCACCCACAGTGGTTGTGCCTGGATATTGGTCTAATAATCGGCGTAACCTTTTTAAGAAGTTAATGTTTATCGGTTGGGATTTATCATATAGGTGAAGCTGATACGCATAAGGGTTATCTGGTCGTACCCCAATGCCACCTTCTTCTATGATTTCTCGAGCAGGGTTATCTTTTAATTCGATGTCGTGATAATAAAAATTGGCTGTATCTAATCTAAATCCATCGACACCGCGCTTTAGCCAAAATTCAACGGTATTAAGAAGCGCATCAACCACATCAGGGTTATGAAAGTTTAAGTCAGGCTGACTATCTAGAAAATTGTGTAAATAGTATTGGCTTCGACGGCTATCCCAATGCCAGGCGGGTCCACCAAAGACTGAAAGCCAATTATTGGGTACACTGCCATCAGGCTTAGGGTCTTGCCATACATACCAATCATGTTTGTCGTTGGTTTTATCTTTACGAGACGCTGTAAACCAAGGGTGGGCATCAGAACTGTGATTTAATACCTGATCTATGATGATTTTAAGTCCGAGAGAGTGGGCTTTAGATATCAAATTATCAAAATCAGTTAATGTGCCAAACATTGGGTCTACATCACAATAATCACTAACATCATAGCCAAAATCTTTCATGGGCGAGGTGAAAAAGGGCGATAACCAAATCGCATCCACACCTAAGCTTGCAATATAATCCAGTTTTTCAGTGACGCCAGGTAGGTCACCAATGCCATCATTGTTAGAGTCAAAAAAGCTTCTTGGATAAACTTGGTATATGACACAACCACGCCACCATTGCGTATTCAATTCATTCATTTCTTTAATCCCTAAATCATGATGTAAGCAATATATTGATAGTTAAAACGGTGTTTGTTAACAGATTAAGACGCATTATAAACTTTAACGCAAATTCTCCGTTAGCTTATAAAAACAACATAAAATTAAATTATTACTAAGATTAAATTAGTTGTGTTGTCATTGTTGGGTTAAAATACGTAATTAATCGCCTGTCACAGTCATCAATTGCACCTAACTTAAAGTATAAGATGATTGCCTTGTTTGGATAACATTATGTTCTCAGCCCGTTCACGTCATATCGCATGGCCCTTATTTAATTTCTACTTCTTCTTTTGTGCCATGATAGGTGTGTTCATGCCTTATATGTCTGTGTACTTTAAGTCGATTGGTTTTAATGGCACCCAGACAGGTCAGTTACTTTCTCTTGTGACACTTTCTACAATTGTTGCGCCACATTTCTGGGGCTGGTTAACAAACAAGTTAGGTTTACCAAAAAGGGCGCTTCAAATTGCGGTTATTGGTGCTTGTGTAATGGCGATCTGCATGAATTTTGCGGCAACTTATCAGGCTTTCTGGTGGATAATGCTGTTATATGCCGTATTCTTTTCAGCGCTAACGCCCCTTAGTGATACTTTAACTTTACGTAGTATTCGAAATTTAAACGTGCCATATACAAGGATACGTGTTGGTGGCTCAATCGGTTTTATCGTCGCAGTTACCTTTGCGGGTTATCTAATCGAATCATTTGGACCGGTTGTTATTTTGCCTAGTTTAACGGTATTTCTTCTGATTGCTGTTCTGACTAGCTTCTATATTTATGAACAGCCTATTAATACTAATATCAAGAAGAACAAGGGTGACTTTGTTAATTTGATTAAAAACAAAGAAGTTATTTTCTTTTTAATTCTCGCTTTTCTATCTTTTATGGCACACGCACCATTTAATGTATTTTTTGCAGTCCATTTGACGAATGCAGGATTTAGTGGGGATCAGGTTGGTTTATTAATTGCGTTTGGTGTTTTGGTTGAAATCTTCGTTTTTATTTTTCTTGGCAATTTTTTTGCAAAACTGAATGTTGTTTACCTAATTGGATTTTGTTTTATTTCAGGCATAGTGCGTTGGTATTTGATTGCTTGGTATGCAGATAACGTGCTTATCGCTCTCTTTACTCAGTTACTACATTGCATCACGTTTGCGACTTTTCATATGGTATCTATCGCTCAGATTAATCGCTTATTCCCAGAGCAATATGCGGCTCAAGGGCAAGCAATGTACAGCGGCTTTGCTATTGGTTTAGGTGGTGGGGTTGGTATGGTAAGTTCTGGTTATTTATGGGATTGGTTTGGCGGAGAGTGGACTTTTGCCGCTGCATCAATTGTGAGTCTCGTTGCCCTGATTGTCTTGATTATTAGCCAAAGAGTCCGTTAGCTCCCAAGGCTATGAGGAATCTCTTTTTCCAGTAGCGTCATCATGGCAGCGGCACTTCGACTTAAGGTTCTTTGTTTGTGATATATGACCCCAAGGCGCCTTTCTAAAATAAGGTCGTTAGCTGCGAGTACCTTATGGTGTTTGTTTACCAGTGTAGAGGGAAGTAATGACCACCCCCAGCCAATGGAAACCAACATAGTCAGCGTGTCAAAGTTGTTAGTACTCATTCGAACGTTAGGTTTTAAACCCTGGCTCCCCAATACCTTATCAACCATTTGCCTAGTAAAGGTATTTTGATCTGGTAGTACACAAGGCAGGCTTGCTAAGGCCTCTATATTAACTTCTTGGTTCTGATTAGTGTTTGCATTAGCTAGTTCATGGTCTTGCCCGACAACTAACATAAGAGGGTCTGACCAAATTGGGATGGACTCTATCATGGGGTTTTCATCATTAGATAAGGTAATTACCGCAATTTCTGTATCACCTTTTAATACTTGTTGGTAGGCATCTTCAGATTGAGTAAAATCAATTTCTATCAATACATTTGGATAATCATTCTGATATTGCTTAAGTGTTTTAGGTAATCTATGTAAGCCAATATGATGACTTGTCGCCATTTTTAATTCGCCGGTTATCACTTCGTCTTGAGTCGTTAAGCTGCGTTTAATATCACGAATATCAGCCATTATTTTTTTTGCTTTTGGTAACAGTTGATGGCCAGCCTCAGTCAATTGGATCTGACGACCAATACGATCAAAAAGTTTCAACTCTAAACTAGCTTCTAGTGCAGCAATACGTTTACTGACTGCTGGTTGAGTGACAAAAAGTTGTTCTGCTGCATCTGAAAACGAAGCGGTTTCTGCAACCTTGATAAAAGTCAGTAATTCTGAGATTTCCATTTATCTGTTTTCCCCAGTTTAGAGAGTCAAAGTGCTAAGTGAATAGGTCAATTCAGGTCTGATTTGTACATAAATTAATCATTTGTTCATCTATTCCAAAAAATAATCCAAAACATGAAAAATATGAATTTGAGTAATTTAGACATAAGCAGTAGGATTACGCAATCAGTTATGCAGGAGAGAATTCAATGTCAGCGAAAACCTTATATGACAAGTTATGGGACCAACATCTTGTTAAGCAAAGAGATGATGGTAGTGCGTTAATTTATATCGACTTACAGCTTCTACACGAAGTGACATCACCACAGGCTTTCGAAGGTTTACGTATGGCAAACCGCCAGCCTTGGCGTATCAGTGGTAACTTAGCTACTCCTGATCATAATGTTCCAACTACTAAGAATGAGCGTCGTGAAGGGGTTAATGGTATTGCTGACCCTGTATCAAAAATTCAGGTAGTAACATTAGATGAAAACTGTGACGAATTTGGTATTACCGAATTTAACATGATGGATGAACGTCAAGGTATTGTGCACGTTGTTGGGCCAGAACAAGGTGCGACACTACCTGGAATGACTGTGGTATGTGGTGATTCACATACTTCGACCCATGGTGCCTTTGGTGCATTAGCCCATGGTATTGGTACTTCTGAAGTTGAACATGTTTTAGCAACTCAATGCTTAGTTCAGAAAAAGAATAAAAACATGTTAGTTCGAGTGGATGGCGAACTATCACCTTATGTATCTGCTAAAGATGTTGTACTTGCTATTATTGGTGAGATTGGTACGGCTGGTGGTACAGGTTATGCGATCGAATTTGGTGGTACGGGTATCCAAAGTCTTTCTATGGAAGGCCGTATGACCGTCTGTAATATGGCAATTGAAGCCGGTGCACGAGTTGGTTTAATTGCAGTAGACCAAACAACAATCGATTATGTTGAAGGTCGTCCATATGCGCCAAAAGGCGAGCAGTGGGATCAAGCCGTTGAAGCATGGAAAGATCTTGTATCTGATGAAGGTGCACATTTTGATAATGTTGTTGTTCTTAAGGCTGAAGATATCAAACCTCAAGTTACTTGGGGTACATCACCAGAAATGGTTATCGCAATTGATCAAGCCATTCCTCGCTCTGAAGATCAAACAGATCCAGTGTTAAAAGAAGGTTATGCACGAGCATGGAAATACATGGGTCTAGAAGGTAAGTCTGTATTGGCTGATATTACCTTGGACCGTGTTTTCATCGGTTCTTGTACTAACTCTCGTATCGAAGACCTTCGTATTGCAGCAAAAGTTGTTAAAGGTCGCCAAGTAGCAGAAAGCTTGAAACAGGCAATTGTTGTACCTGGTTCTGGTTTGGTTAAAGCGCAAGCAGAAGCTGAAGGTTTGGATGAAATCTTTACGCAAGCGGGTCTTGAATGGCGTGAGCCAGGTTGCTCAATGTGTCTTGCTATGAATGCTGATAAATTAGGTAACGGTGAGCATTGTGCTTCAACATCAAACCGTAACTTTGAAGGTCGTCAAGGCTTTGGTGGACGTACGCACTTGGTGAGTCCTGCTATGGCCGCTGCCGCAGCAATTGCAGGCCACTTTGTTGACGTTAATGAATTAGTAAAACACTAGGAGACAATTATGCGCGCTTTTACACAACACCAAGGCATAGTTGCCCCATTAGATTTAGCGAACGTTGATACGGATATGATTATTCCAAAACAGTTCCTAAAATCTATCAAAAGAACGGGTTTTGGTAAAAACTTGTTTGATGAATTACGTTATGAAGATGAAGGGCAGCCTGATCAAGAATGTACAGGGCGTCCATTGCGTGAAGACTTTGTGCTAAATCAAGCCAAATATACAGGCTCAAGTGTTTTATTAGCCCGCCGTAACTTTGGTTGTGGTTCCTCTCGTGAACATGCACCTTGGGCCTTAGATGATTACGGTTTTAGAGTTGTTATTGCACCAAGTTTTGCAGATATTTTCTTCAATAACTGCTTTAAAAATGGTCTGTTGCCCATTCAGCTAAGCGAAGAAAATGTAGAGCAATTATTTCAAGAAGTAGCATCACAAGAAGGTTATTCATTGTCTGTAGACCTAGATGCTCAAACTGTTACGACACCTTCAGGTGTTAGCTTTAGCTTCGATGTTGATGATTTTAGAAAGCACTGTTTGTTAAATGGTTTAGATGATATTGGTTTAACACTACAAGACCAAGATGCGATTAAATCTTACGAAGCAGAGCGTCAGCAATCAGCTCCTTGGTTGTTTGGAAGCAAAGGTTAATTTAATTTATTCAAGCGCTCAATGAGCGCTTTTAGGGAATGATTATGTCTAAAAATGTTCTAATTTTGCCAGGTGATGGCATAGGTCCAGAAATTGTTGCACAAGCTGTACGTGTCCTTGATTACGTAAATGATGCGTTTTCATTAAACCTGACTCACGAATCTGCTTTGGTGGGTGGGTCTGCTTATGATGAAACAGGATCGCCACTGCCTGAAGTCACTTTGGATAAGGCAAAAGCTGCTGATGCTATCTTGCTTGGTGCTGTGGGTGGGCCTAAGTGGGATGGTCTAGATATGGCTGTTCGTCCAGAAAAAGGACTGTTAGGACTACGCTCTAACCTTGAATTATTTGCTAACTATCGTCCTGCTATCTTATATCCACAATTAGCTGAAGCATCTAGCTTGAAGCCTGAAATTGTTGCAGGTTTAGATATTTTAATTGTACGTGAATTAACGGGTGGTATTTACTTCGGTCAACCTCGTGGTATTCGCACTTTAGAAAATGGTGAGCGTGAAGGTTACAACACTTACGTATACTCAGAATCTGAGATTCGCCGTATTGCACATTCTGCTTTTGAAGCAGCGCGTCAACGTGGTAAGCGTGTATGTTCTATTGATAAGTCCAACGTACTGGAAGTAACTGTGCTTTGGAAAGAAATCATGGAAGACGTGGCCAAAGAGTACCCGGATGTCGAATTAAGCCATATGCTAGTAGATAATGCTGCAATGCAGCTTGTTAAGGCACCAAAACAGTTTGATGTAATGGTCACTGGCAACATGTTTGGTGATATCCTATCTGATGCCGCTGCAATGCTAACTGGCTCTATTGGTATGCTTCCATCAGCGTCATTAAATTCTAAAGGTCAAGGCATGTATGAGCCTTGTCATGGCTCTGCACCAGATATTGCAGGCCAAGGTGTTGCGAATCCATTGGCGACAATTTTATCAGTTGCTATGATGTTACGTTATTCACTAAATGAAAAACCAGCTGCAGATGCGATTGAAGCAGCAGTAAGCAATGTACTAGACCAAGGTCTTCGTACGGGTGATATCGCCTCTGAAGGTTGCACCACAGTTGGTACACAAGCAATGGGTGACGCAGTACTTGCGGCACTATCCGCCTAGGGATTTAAAAACAGTTGTTTTTAATAATGGTAAAAAGACCATTTGGGTATTGTTAAGCAATACCCACTATAGGCATAAACGGGTTAATACTGCTCTTGGTATGAGTGGGCCCATCACAAAAAGGTAATGAAAATGTCAAAACTTACAGTAGGTTTAGTTGGTTGGCGCGGAATGGTTGGTTCTGTGTTGATGCAAAGAATGCAAGAAGAAAGAGATTTTGATCTGATTGATCCCGTTTTCTTCACCACATCTCAAAAAGGTCAAGCTGGCCCTGATATTGGAAAAGATATTCCATTATTACAGGATGCTATGAGCATTGAAGACCTTAAAAAAATGGATGTTATTATTTCATGCCAAGGTGGTGATTACACTAAAGCTGTTTTCGGGCCTTTGCGCGAAGCTGGTTGGAAAGGTTACTGGATTGATGCAGCTTCTTCTTTGCGAATGAAGGACGATGCCATTATCGTACTTGATCCTGTCAATAAAGACGTTATTCAAAACGGTCTAAAAGATGGTGTTAATACCTTTGTTGGTGGTAACTGTACTGTAAGTTTAATGATGCTTGCCCTTGGTGGTTTGTTTGAAAAAGGTCATATTGAATGGATGACATCCATGACTTATCAAGCTGCTTCTGGTGGTGGTGCGCGTCATATGCGTGAATTGATCAATCAAATGGGTCAACTTAAACACAGCGTAGCGGATCAGTTGCAAGATCCTGCCAGCGCTATTTTGGAAATTGACCGCCAAGTTACTCAAACAATGCGTTCTAAAGAAATGCCGACAGATCAGTTTGGTGTTCCTCTGGCGGGCAGTTTGATCCCTTGGATTGATAGTCAGCTTGAAAATGGTCAAAGCCGTGAAGAGTGGAAAGCACAAGCTGAGACAAACAAAATCTTAGGTAACTTCGGTGCACCAATTCCAGTCGACGGTTTGTGTGTACGAATTGGTGCGATGCGCTCTCATAGTCAAGCATTTACTATCAAGCTAAACCAAGATATTCCGGTTTCTGATATCGAAGGTATGCTAGCTGAGCACAATGATTGGGTGAAAGTAGTACCTAATGATAAAGAGCTAACAATGGCACAGTTAACACCAACAGCGGCGACAGGCACTCTTGATATTCCAGTGGGTCGAATTCGCAAACTAAATATGGGGCCTGAGTATATCAGTGCTTTCTCTGTTGGTGACCAGCTACTTTGGGGAGCTGCAGAGCCTTTAAGAAGAATGCTTCGCATTATTCTAGAGCGTTAATTAATTCGTTCTAAAACTAAAGCCAATTAGTTGATTCTAGTTGGCTTTTTTGTTGTATTTTATAAAAGGAGGTATTTAATTATGACAATTTTTTGCAACTTGCTTCATCAAATTGATAGAGCAATCTATAAAAAAAACATTTTAATTTTTGTAGGATTTAGCTTATTAAGTATTCACACTTTCGCATCAGAAAAAAATGTAGATGCTATTAAAGAAAATAAAGGTAATTATCAATTAAAATTTGGTGGCTGGTCTAAGCACTTTAGTGTGAGAGGAGCTGCTGAATATGATTTTAACGAAAATCACGAGGGGGTCGGCTTTGCATATTCTAGTCATTATGATTCTGAATATTTATTAAACTCTTTTAATGGCTATAACTGCGAAGCTTGGTATATGAAAGATTCTTTTGATCATGATAATGTTCAAGTGAGTTGTGGGCTATTTTATCGTGAAAAAATCACTAAATTAGGCGTTAAAAATATTGATTTTGGGTTGAACTTGGCTGCCGTCAGCCGAAGTTATGCTGACATAAGCAGTGATTCTCAACTAATTAATGAAAAAAGAATTAAAGCATTGCTTCCTTTTCCTTCGCTAAGTATTTATACCGAAACAAATCTGCATTTAGATTTTGTTTTTTTACCAGCAATTAGCGGTATTTCTGATTACGGCGTTTTCTTCTTTAGGGCTGGAGTTGACTTATAGGTTGTGAACCATAATAAAATTAATCATTAGTATAAAGTTTAGTTTTACTTTCCAAGAACAAAAATACGCATGATTGGTTATTATTCATTGTTATAGCTACTTTTCAGTTTTGTCTAAAACTCATTAGGAAAACCCTTTGAACGAGATTAAGCTTTTTACGCGTTATTTATTAGTACATAAATACTCATATTTATTGGGCATTGCCTTCTTATTTACGACGAATTGGCTTGCAGTTAACATTCCGATTTATATTGGTAACAGTATCGATATTCTGACAAAAATGACTATCGATAAGTACGACTTGTTAGTCTCAAATGTTTATTATGTTATCGGCTTCGCTTTGCTTATGATGCTAAGTAGAACTGTTTCCAGAATGCTATTTTTTAATCCGGGACGACTAGTCGAAAAAGAGATTAAAAATGATGCTTTTACTAAACTAACGCAACTACAGCAGGGCTTTTATCAGAAAAACCCTGTTGGTGGTCTTATTTCAATCGTAAATAACGACATTAATGGTATTCGTGCCATGGCAGGTGTCGGCATGATGAATATTTTTAACATCATGTTTACCTTATCTATGACGCCTCTAAAAATGTGGCAGATCTCACCTAGTCTTACGCTATATTGTTTAGCTCCAATCATTTTGTCATTTTTTATAGTTAATCATGCCATTAACAAGATGCGCCGTTTATTGAAAGAAAGAATGCACCATTTACAGTCACTCTCTACTCAGACCGTGAACTATCTGAATGGTGTTGAAGTGATTAAGTCCCATCAAATCCAGCCTTGGGTTGTGGATAATTTTGATAAAGATAATAAGGCAGTATTGGATCTTTCTATTAGGCAGCTACGTATTAGAAGCTTTTTTATTCCTTTGCTTGAATACACAGATGCGGGTGTAAAAATATTAATTTTGTCTCTAGGTGGGTTAATGCTTATTCGATCTGAGTTAACCTTGGGACAGATAACTGCTTTTTTAACTTATGCTGCATTATTTGCAATGCCAATGATGTCGCTTGGTAGATTGATTGCAACAATACAAATGGGTTTAGTAAGTCTTAAGAGCATGTCTAGAATTTTGTCAGAAGAAACAAAAGAAGATGAAGGATTACGAGGTTCTACTGAGTTTAATCGTGCTGTTATAGTTGAAAATTTAAACTTCACCTATCCAGATTTATCCATACCGTCTAAACAGCAAGATCAAAGTTTGTCCAAACAAGTGCTTAAGAATATTAATTTTGAAATTTTAAAAGGTGAGAAGGTTGCATTGCTTGGAAGAGTAGGAAGTGGAAAAACGACCTTGGTAAACTGCCTTAATCACTTTAATGAAGTCGATAAAGGTGCCATTTATATTGATGATACCGATATTACTCGACTCACTAAAAAGGCGCTGAGGCGCATTGTAAGAACTGTGACTCAAGACCCTTTTCTATTTTCAGATACCTTGAAACATAATATTGAATTTGGTGCTGAAGATCAGAAAGTTAAACATCCCATAGCACAGGTGCTTAAGCAAAGTGCCATGGAGCAAGAAGTGCAAAATTTCAGTGATGGTTTGAATACCATGGTTGGTGAAAAGGGGATTTTACTTTCTGGCGGGCAAAAGCAGCGCATCAGTTTAGCGCGAGGGATTTATACTCAAAGTGAGTTGTTAATTTTAGATAATGTACTGTCTGCGGTTGATAACGAGACAGAGAGATTCTTACTAAACCAATTATTAAGCAAAGAAAATAATTTAAGTTGCTTGATTGTATCTCACAGGCAAGCGGTTTTAGAAAGAGTAGATAAAATTTTAGTCATGGATGAGGGCGAGATCGTCGCGATTGGTAGTCATGCTAGTCTGATGCAAGAATCTGACTTTTATCGAAATACATGGCAATCACTACAAACTCAAGAGAATGTTGGAGCTGCACTTGTCTAAATTTAGCTGGTTAGGAGCTTTTACACACTTTCTACCTTTTATTAAAGCTTATCGTAAAGATTATATATTAGGGCTTTTACCTGTTCCAATATCGGTGTTTTGCAATATTGCATTCCCTTGGTTGATTATTCAAATCATTGATCAGCAATTAGTCGTGAAGCATTGGGAAGGAATGAGTTATTGGATTCGTCTTATTGTGCTTGTTCTTATCTGTAATTATTTATCGAGTTCTTTCTATAACTACTTTGTTCAGAAAGCGGCTTTACAAACGATTACTGATATACGGAAAGACCTCTTTAATCGTGTATTACACTTTCCTAAATCTTTTTACGATAAAACGCCAATGGGCAGTGTGTTGACCCGCATTACCAGTGATTTAGAGGCCATTACAGAATCATTAGCCTCTGGGGTGTTGGCAATGGTGAAAGATGTTTTGGTTACTATCGCGCTTTTTATTTTCTTGGCCACTATCAGTTGGAAGCTAACATTACTGACGTTAGTTATTGCGCCACCAATGTATTGGATTACGAGTCGATTAAGGCGCAGTCTGCAGAAGTCGCAACTTGGTTCCAGACGTATCTTGTCTAAAAGTACGGGTTATTTACAAGAGAGTTTACAGGGCATTAAAACCGTTCAGCTTTATAATGCTGAACATGAGAGCCAGAATAAATATCAAGACTTCACTAAGGTGTTTTTTAAACACCAGTCAAAATCTAATCTGATTGATGCAAGTCTTTTTTCGATTATTGAAGGTATTACAACCATAAGTATGGGGCTAATTATTTGGTATGGTGCGAATGAAATCTTGTTAACCACTTTGTCTGTTGGAGTGTTGATTGGCTTTATCCAAACCTTAGATAAAATATTTGTTCCTATTCGTGACTTTACCTCTCAAATTGCTTCAATCCAAAGGGCTATTGCCGCTTTAAATAATATTGAAGGCTTATATCTGCAAGAAACGGAGATTGCTGGCAATAGCAAGACTTATGACAAGCACAAGTTCAATGCTAATCAGTTTGAAAGTTTAATTTTTAATCAAGTGTACTTCAGATATAAGCAAGATATGCCCTATGTACTTAATGGCGTTTCTTTTGAGTTAAACCAAGGCGAAAAAATTGCGCTAGTTGGGAGCACTGGTTCTGGTAAGTCTACGATTATACGTTTGTTAACCAAAGTCTATGTTGGCTATGAAGGCAGTATTAAGCTAAATGGTGTAGAGCTTAAAGATATAGATAAAAATCAACTGATGAACTTTTACTCCTTGATGCAGCAAGAAGTATATTTATTTAATGAAAGTATTGAATTTAACATTTCATTAGCGCGACAACATATTGATCAAACAAAAGTTAAGCAAGCGGCAGAATATGTATTTGCTGATAGCTTTATTCAATCTTTACCCGGCGATTATCAATTTCAAATTACTGATAACGGTGGCAATCTTTCAGCTGGTCAGGGGCAATTGATTGCGTTTGCAAGGGCAATGGCAACCCAAAGTTATCTTGTGCTATTAGACGAGGCGACAAGCTCTATCGATTTAGTCACAGAGCAAATGATACAAAAGGCAATTGAACAGGTCTTCAAAGAGAAAACACTTATCGCAATTGCTCATAGGTTGAGCACTATTCAAAACTCAGATCAGATATTGGTTTTGGAAAAAGGCAGGGTGGTTGAGATAGGTGATCATAAGGCTTTGGTGCAAATGGATGGTATATACGCAAATCTAGTAAATGCTGAGAAAAAATAAAATTACATTATTTGAAGATTTCTTTCATTATTCGAGCTAGATATCGTTCCATTATGTTCTATATTTCTAGAGAGTCATTCGGCTTTTAATCAAATGATTAAAAGGATTGTTATCTTTGGAAAAATGGACTTAGCCATGCGTAAAACTTTCAATAAAACGCTTTATCGCTATACTCTTGTGATAAGCATATCCCTGTTTTGTGCTTTGATTTTTCTACAGATAAGAGAGTCAAAGCTTGGATCCTCATATCTAGGAAGTGAAAGTCAAATTCTTGATAATATATATCTAGGACTGACTGGTTCTCCGCTGCTTAGTAGTATCTTAATGGCAATATTAGGCTTCTTCATTGTATCAAACTTAATTTTTAGCTTATTTGAAAAACAAATTATCCCTGTTTTTGGCTTTAGAGAAATTGATACTAGAGAAGAGTTATGTACAAAGTCACAAAGTCACATTAATAATGGGCTAGCTTCGAGCCAAGTTGAACAAAATTTGCCTTTAAACTCTAGTCTCTCGATTTTTGATGCGGTTATTAAATGTGAACTGAGCCGACTAGAGGATGAAGTTTCAAGGCTAAAGGTGAATGCAACGTCTATAGCTCAAACTAACCAAGTTATTGATAGTTTGATGGTTAGAATCAATACTATTATTGTGGATACACAAAAGAATATAGATAACTTCCACGTCAATGTTCCTGCCGCTCAAACCCTGTTAAAAGAGTTAGACTTATTATCCATTAAAGCAGATACCTTAACCAAGGCAATTGCAGCATCTATCGATAAATTATTGATTGAAACAGACATCAGGACCGATAAAGTAAACGATATAATTAGTCATGTTCTTCTGGTACCAAAAGAAGGGCAGATCCCCGAAATTAATGATTATCTAACTGATTTTGATTTGGCCAGTAAATTAACGAATGAACTGGCGTTGGATCAGGCTGAAATAGCACAAGATGTAAAACTTAAATTGAATGAATTGAGTGATATAGCAAAAGAAACAAATTTAAAGTCTCAATGCATTGTTAATTCAATGAGAGATATATCAAATACCAAGCAAGAGCATGAAATAAAAGCCACTAATCTTGACGACCATTAACGAAAATTGTGAATGAAATCTTAAATAGGTTTCATAGACAAGGGCTTATCTGTAAAATAAACGCCTTTCTATATATATGAATAGGGCAGAATAATGGGTAGAGCCTACCAAAACCGTAAAGAGTCCATGGCAAAAACATCTGATGCCAAGGCAAAAGTTTATAGTAAATACGGACGTGAAATTTATGTATGTGCGAAATCTGGCGGCATTGACCCAAATGGCAACCTGTCCCTACGTGGTCTAATCGAGCGCGCTAAAAAAGATCAAGTACCAACACATGTTATTGATAAAGCCATAGATAAAGCAAAAGGCGGTGGCGGAGAAGATTTTGATACCGCACGCTATGAAGGTTTTGGCCCTGGTGGTTGCATGGTTATAATTGACTGCCTAACAGACAACCCAAATCGTACTTTTGGTGATGTTAGAACCTGTTTTAATAAGGTTAAATGCAAAATTGGTACTCAGGGTAGTGCGAGTCATATGTTTGACCATAGCGCTATTTTATCATTTGCATGTGATGATGAAGAAGCTGTACTTGATGCGCTTATGATGGCAGATGTTGATGTTGCTGATATTGAAAACGAAGACGGGAAAGTGACAGTTTTTGCTCCAAATACAGATTACTTTAAAGCTAAAACAGCATTACTTGAGACTTTTGGTGAAATCGAATTTGATGTTGATGAAATTCAATTTTTACCTCAAACAGTTTCTCCAATAGCAGAAGATGCAATGGAAAACTTTGAGCGTTTTGTTGATATGCTAAATGACTTAGATGACGTACAAAATATTTATCACAATGTTGAGATGTAATTTCTAGTTGTTAGATATAAAAAAACCAGCCTCGGCTGGTTTTTTTATATCTGTATTTGTTAGCCTCGACGCCAAGTGTGGTATCGTTTTAAAATTTGCATTGTTTTTGCCGGAATGTGCGCACGTTTCCATTCGCCGGCGGCATATTTGTTAGCTTCAGCCATAGTTGGGTAAATATGTATTGTTCCAAGTACTTTATTGAGTCCTAAGCCGTATTTCATTGCTTGTACATATTCTGCTATCAGGTCACCTGCTTGCTTACCAACAATAGTTACCCCAAGGATCTTATCTTTACCAGGTACAGTGAGCACTTTAACAAAACCATCGGTATGACGGTCTGCAATTGCTCTATCTAACTCTTCTAGATCGAACTTAACCACTTCATAAGGGATATCTTGAGCTTTGGCTTCATCTTCACTTAAACCTACTCTTGCGACCTCTGGATCTGTAAAAGTAGCCCAAGGAATAACACGATAATCAACAACAAACTTTTTGAAGCTGCCAAACAAAGCATTTACAGCAGCAAACCAAGCTTGGTGGGCCGCTGTATGAGTAAATTGATATGAACCGATCACATCCCCTACGCCATAAACATTTGGAATATTAGTTCTTAAAAAGTCATCAACAACAAGTGCACCGTTGGCAGTTGTTTCTATGCCTAATTCTTTAAGCCCTAACCCTTTTGTATTTGGTGATCTACCAACTGCAATTAATAAGTTATCAAAGGGAACTCTGACTATTTCATCGTTATGTTTACAAAGTAGAACTTTTTCTTCGCCTTCAAGAATGACTTCACTTGCATCATGTGATGTCAATAAATTAACGCCTTCAGCTTTAAACTTATTGGTAACCCATAGTGCCGCGTCGTCATCTTCTCTTGGTAAGATTCTAGGGCCTCGTTCAATTTGAGTTACCTCAGCTCCTAATCGATTAAATGATTGTGTCAGCTCACTACCAATCGGACCGCCACCTAAAATCACTAAGCGACCTGGGTTCTCACGTATGGACCATATGGTGTCACTAGTGTGGTAATTTACAAGCTCTAATCCTTTTATATTAGGAATGAAAGGTCTTGCTCCTGTTGCAATAACGATATTTTTAGTTGTGATTACCTTGCCATCAATTTCAACCTCATAGGGCGATATGATTTTTGCAGTAGCGGCAATGCATTCAACACCAAGTCCTTCGTAACGTTCTACGGAGTCATGTGGTTCAACTTGTTTAATAACCTGATCTATTCCTTCAAATACCTGTTTAAAATCAACGCTGATATTCTCACTATTTACACCGAGGAGATTGGCATCTTTAACTTCTTGCGCGGCGTGGGCAGAGCGTATTAAAGCTTTGCTAGGTACACAGCCTGTGTTTAAGCAATCACCACCCATTTTATGCTTTTCAATCAATGCGACTTTGGCTTTAACTGCAGCACCAATATAAGTACTAACAAGACCACCTGCGCCAGCGCCTATAGCGACAAGGTTATAGTCGTACTTTTTAGGTTTTTTGAAGTGAGAGAAAGCTTTACGAGCTTTAATTGCTTCAACTATTTTCTTAGCTGCGATGGGTAAAATACCTAATAGCGCAAATGACAAGAATAAGTCAAAGGATAAAATGCCAGATAAACTGTCAATTTTAGCAAGTTGAGTACCTGCATTTACAAAAACGGCAGTACCAGCAAGCATGCCAATCTGACTGACAAGATAGAAAGTCTTCGTTTTTATCGTAGTCAAACCCATTAATAGGTTAATAACAAAAAATGGGAATGCCGGAACCAGCCTCAGTGTAAACAGATAAAAAGCACCATCTTTTTCAATTCCTTTATTAAACGCTCTTAGCTGATTTGCGAATTTAGATTGCACAGCATCTTTAAATAGGTACCTAGAAGCAAGAAACGCCAATGTTGCGCCGATTGAGCTGGCAAAAGAAGCAATAAGCAAACCTTGATATAGGCCAAAGATGGCACCTGCTGCAAGGGTTAATATGGCTGCACCTGGTAAAGACAATGCTGTTATCAGTACATAAGATAAGAAGAAACCACCTGAAATGAGAATGGCATGTTCTTGTTTAAGTGATGAAAAATAATCCTGTTGAGATTTTAAAGCATCAAGATTTAAATACTGCTGTACATCAAAAATGACAAAAACAGACACCATGATGACAAAGAGAAGGAGGATAAGGAGTTTGCTTTTTTTCATGTAGGTTCCTGAAAGTAATCAATGAGATATAGCGTAAATGCTGGATGCAATTTTACATTTTTTTTACATAAACAATATGACTATGACGAAGTAAACAAGTTCAAAATATGTTTGTTAAAGCAAAATAAAATAACTTTTTCATCAAAGTGAAACAAAAAGAACACAAAGAATTTAAAAAATGGGTTGAATTTCTCTCCTATAAACCATACGTTATTAGTAACAGCATTGATTAGGAGCAAATGGTAAGCAAACCAAGTTTTAGTTAAATAGAAAAAGGAAATAGATTATATGTATACACTTAATATCAGTGGTCACCATGTAACATCAGGCCAAGAAGTCCAATCTCTAGTCAAAGATAAAATGGATAGTTTAAGTAAGATTAATCATCAAATTACGACAATTAAAGTCATACTAAATTCCGAAAAACATGAAACCAACAAGTTAATTGTTGAAGCCAGTGTTCATATTCCTGGCCATGACCTATTTGCTACCGTTAAAACTGATAAACAAATTAGCCCAGCATTAGATATGTTGGTTGCCAAGTTAGAAAAACAACTTATTAAATATAAAGCCAGACATAGTGTCGGCAAAGTGCATAAAAGTAATGCCAAAGATCACGAGTCATCATTTGAACGTGAATACCAAGCAGAATTTAACGAACTTGTTGAGAGGGAAGTACTTCAATAAGATTCAATAAAGAAAACGAAAGCCCCTTATTAGGGGCTTTTTTTATGCAAATGAATTTTTTAAACATAAGAAAGTTAAAGACAAAAAAAGGCCTCTATTGAGGCCTTTTTTACAGATCTTTGTTAATTATTGCGCTGCATCTGTTGCGATAACAGAAGAGGCTTTCTTAACGTATTCACCCATTTGATCAAAGTTCAGGTAAGTATAGATCTCTGAAGACATGCTGTTAATTTTCTCAGCATAAGTTAAATATTCTTCAGGAGTAGGTAGCTTGCCAAGTAAAGATGCAACAGAGGCAAGTTCAGCTGATGCTAAGAATACATCTGCACCTGTACCTAAGCGGTTAGGGAAGTTACGTGTTGATGTAGATACAACCGTTGCTTTATCTGCAACACGTGCTTGATTACCCATACATAGAGAACAGCCTGGCATCTCCATGCGTGCACCCGCTTTACCAAAGATACTGTAATAACCTTCTGCGGTTAGTTGCTCGGCATCCATTTTAGTTGGTGGCGAAACCCATAAGCGTGTCGGTACGACTGTTCCGGCAGCTTCAAGTAATTTACCAGCAGCGCGGAAATGGCCGATGTTTGTCATACAAGAACCAATGAAAACTTCATCAATTTTCTGACCAACACAAGATGAAAGTAAACGTGCGTCATCAGGATCGTTAGGAGCACAAACAATTGGCTCTTTAATATCATTTAGATCAATTTCAATGATAGTGTGGTATTCAGCATCAGCATCAGCACGCATCAATTGAGGGTTCGCTAGCCATTCTTCCATCGCATTAGCACGGCGTTCAAGAGTTCGTGGATCACCGTAACCTTCAGAAATCATCCAACGTAACATAACAATGTTTGATTTAAGGTAGTTGGCAACAGACTCTTCAGAAAGGTTAATGCTACAGCCTGCCGCTGAACGTTCAGCAGAAGCATCAGATAATTCAAATGCTTGTTCAGCAGTTAAATCTTCAAGGCCTTCAATTTCAAGGATACGACCAGAGAAAACGTTTTTCTTACCTTTCTTCTCAACAGTCAGATGACCTTCTTGGATCGCTTGATAAGGGATGGCATGAACTAGGTCACGTAGTGTGATACCTGGTTGCATTTCACCTTTAAAGCGAACCAATACAGATTCAGGCATATCCAACGGCATAACACCTGTCGCTGCTGCGAAAGCCACTAGACCAGAACCAGCAGGGAAAGAAATACCAAGAGGGAAACGAGTATGAGAGTCACCACCCGTCCCCACTGTATCAGGTAGCAACATACGGTTTAACCAAGAGTGGATAATACCGTCGCCTGGACGAAGAGAAACACCACCACGTGTCATGATGAAATCAGGAAGAGTGTGGTGAGTTTTAACATCAACAGGTTTTGGATAGGCCGCTGTGTGACAGAAAGACTGCATAACAAGATCAGAAGAGAAACCTAGGCAAGCAAGATCTTTCAGTTCGTCACGTGTCATTGGGCCTGTTGTATCTTGGGAGCCAACAGTTGTCATTTTTGGTTCACAGTAAACACCAGCGCGAATACCTTCAACACCACATGCTTTACCAACCATTTTTTGTGCAAGTGTGAAGCCTTTACCTGAATCTTCTTTAGCGACAGGTGTTTTGAATAAATCAGTTTCACCTAGGCCTAAAGAGGTACGAGCTTTTGCTGTTAAACCACGACCAATGATTAGAGGGATACGGCCACCAGCACGAACTTCGTCAAGAATCACATTTGTTTTTAATTCAAACTCTGTGATTACAACATCTGTTCCAGCTTGTTTAATAACACCTTCATAAGGATATACGTCAATAACGTCACCCATGTTTAGATCTTCAACATTTGCTTCGATTGGTAATGCGCCTGCATCTTCCATAGTGTTGAAAAAGATAGGGGCAATTTTACTACCAATACACAAACCGCCAGCACGTTTGTTAGGGATGAAAGGAATATCATCACCCATGTGCCATAGAACAGAGTTTGTTGCAGATTTACGGCTTGAACCCGTACCTACAACATCACCAACATAAGCTAATGGAATGTTGTCTTCTTTTAGCTCGTTGATTTGTTTAATAGGACCTAAAGTGCCATCATCATCTGGGTTGATACCTTCACGTTCCATTTTCAACATTGCGTTTGCATGTAATGGGATGTCAGGGCGAGACCAAGCATCTGGCGCTGGTGAAAGATCATCGGTATTTGTTTCGCCAGTAACTTTAAATACTTTAACGGTTACTTTTTCAGCAGGTGCTGGTTTTGATGTAAACCATTCGCCAGCAGCCCATGACTCAAGAATTTGAGTCGCAAAAGCATTACCCGCTTTAGACTTTTCTTCTACATCATGGAACGCATCAAACATTAGCAAAGTATGAGATAGTGCTTTAACCGCAATTGGTGCTAACGCATCATTTTCTAGGCAAGCAATAAGTGGTTGAATGTTGTAACCACCAAGCATGGTGCCAAGTAATTCAGTTGCAAGTTCAGCTGATACAAGAGGAGAGCTTACTTCGCCCGTTGTGATTGCAGATAAAAAGCCAGCTTTTACATAAGCTGCTTGGTCAACACCAGCAGGAATACGATTCGTGAGAAGATCTACAATAAAATCTTCTTCACCCTTAGGTGGATTTTTCAATAATTCAACTAATGCAGCAGTTTGCTCTACATCTAGTGCAAGTGGTGGAATACCTTCTAATGCACGTTCTTCAACATGTTTACGATATGCTTCTAACAAAATAAATCCCCTTAGTTTTCGACATTTGTGATATTACGGACACAAATGAATAAAGTTGATGTTAAATAAGTTGCTACTCAGATTAAGCGTCTGACGTATGGATATATAAAATCAACAACTTCGATTTACCTATTTTCTGGCGTTATAGTATAGCAATACGACATAGAAAACTGCTGAATAGCCATAACAATTCAGAATGAGTGGTATTTCCAATGCTTATTTAAAACGACATTCCTATATATCATTGCGAATGATTCTCACTACTCTGAAGCCCCAATTACTCGCTTTCAGGTTTGGATCTGCACGATATCGTGTGGAACTTCTACCCACTCTTGGTATGTCATACCATGATCCGCCACGAATAACTTTACTAGGGCAATCACTGCTCAACCAGGCTCTATTATTATTTGGAGCACCATCATAAGAGTCGTGGTAGCAGTCTTCTATCCATTCAGCTACATTGCCATGCATATCGAACAAACCAAATGGGTTACTGATCTGACTTCCTACAGGTGCGGTCGATCGACCGTCCCATTGGCTGCCACAATCATCACATACGCTATAACCAGTCTGCATTTCGTTACCATACCAATATGAAGTGTCTGAGCTTGCTCTCACTGAATATTCCCACTCAACTTCCGTAGGTAGTCGATATTCTTGGCCTGTTTGCTCAGTCAGCCATGCCGCATAAGCTTTGGCGTCATACCAGCTAACGTTAATCACGGGTCTATTTCCGCGGCCCCACCCGTTGTCTGGTGGCAGTTCTCTATTGGTTTCATTGGCAAACTTATCAAACTGATCGAAAGTTACTTCATATCGACTTAGATAAAAACCAGTTGGAATATCAACTTGGTGAGTAGGTTTTTCATTATCATCCCCAATGCCTTGGCTATCTCCCATGGTAAAAATTGCCGGTGACAATTTAATGACCTGTGGTGCTTTACCTTCTACTATTAATGGCTCTTCTAATATTGCAGGTAAATCTTCAAAGCTTGGTTGAGCAGGTGTATCTACAACTTGTGTTGGTTCAACTTTCTTGATTGGAATCTCTGTCTCTTTGAATGGGTTCCAACCACTTAGTGAAACACCAGCTATGACACCAACGACTGCTGTCGTCATTATCGCTTTACGTTTTGGGTTAGTCGCTAAGTTTTTAGGCTTAACTGCTTTGGTCTTAGTGTTTGTGTACATGTCGGCCCGTAATATACGGACAACTTCAACGAGTGATTTAGGTCTGTGCCGTTGAGCAGGTCTAGACCATTTTTTTATTTTTTTCCAAGTGTCATAAGAAAGTTGATCAATTTCATCAGGTAAACTGTTCGCTTTTAGTTGACTGTTGATTTTAGATTCACCCAGCAAGGCGCATAAAATTAACCGCATAAAAGCATACTTATCGGCATTAGGCGTAAAGTCATGTTTTGCTTTTAAATACTCTGGTGGCGCAAATCTTAAATCCATTTCAGTTTCGCTAATATTGGTCATCCAGTTGTAACTGCCAAAACCAATCATGACACCAAGTCCATTAACCACCTGGACTGAACTTAGGTCTAAATGACCGTGACAGAGGTCGTTTTCGTGAACTTTGTCTAGGCCTTTTGCTATCAGATCAAACAAACTGACAACAACGTTTAATGGGGCTCCATCTGGGTATTTTCCAAGGTAACTAAAAAGTTTTTCACCACCACAAACAGATGAAATAGAATAAACCCATAATGAAGAATTAAAAGGTGGGTAATTCGGTGTAATTGAAGGGTGCTTGATACCTGCATATTTACGAGAATTTAATAAAAAGTGCTCAAGTTGTCCGCGATTGGGTTGAAAGAACCTTAGCACGAACGGACGACCGCCTTGGTCTGCAATCCACGTCGCTTGCCCATTTCCAATAGGATGGTTTAATACGTAGGGATCAAGTTCGATACCGACACGAAGGCCTACTTTTAACTGTGCCGGTTCAATAATGTTGTTCATCTTAAAACTGCATCCAAATCAAGACGTTGCTGCGTTTAGTTAGTGTAATAGAGTATAATCTCGTTTTTTAGTAAGAAAAGGTAGGGAAATGTTATCCGCATATCCAGAATTATCGCAATTTTTACCCTGTGAGTCGCCTCAAGCGTGGGTAGAATGGGCAATTGAAAACCAAACCTTAATGCTGGTTGATCATGCGCACTGTGAAAAAAAGGCTGCATCAACGGCAATGAACCTTATGTATCGCTATGTTGATCGTGATAATTTGCTGCATAAAATGTCTCGTCTAGCCCGTGAAGAGTTGTTGCATTTTGAGCAAGTGCATAAACTAATGAAGGGGAGAGGCGTTGATTATGTTCATTTAAGTGCGTCACGTTATGCTGAAGGGCTAAGGAAACATATTAGAACTCATGAACCTGCAAGGTTAGTAGATATTCTAATTATTGGTGCATTTGTTGAAGCGAGATCTTGTGAACGCTTCGCTGTATTAGCGCCTCATCTTGATGAAGAGCTAAGTAAGTTTTATCTGTCCCTACTAAAGTCAGAGGCTAGACACTTTGAAGACTACCTTGCTCTTGCAGAAGAATATTCAGGTGAAGATATCAGTTCGCGAGTGCAGTTTTTTAGAGAATTAGAGCATACTTTAATTACTGAGCCTGATACCGAGTTTAGAATGCATAGTGGTCCACCAAGTTAATTAAGTCTTAAAAATCAATTCATAAAAAACTTCTATATGGGATTAAATGGCTGCTACACTGAGTTTAGAGACCATAGTTGGAGAGAGTTTTATGAAAGACCAATTAGCGGATGTGACTTACTGGCTGGCTCTTCAAATTTCTCAAAGTGATCCTGCGGTAAATCTCGATGAGATCTATCAAGGATCAATTGAGCTAGATTATTTGTATCAAACTTTAACAAATAAGGCGCAACATCATTGGTGGACTGAGTACGGTGTTGAGTTGTCCCCCATGCTGGTAAATAATGCCTTTTTTAGAGCTGTTGCTTCACTTTATGAAAGGAATTTAGAGTTTTCTAGGTCACGTAACTGTAAAGAAACTGACTGGGTAAAAGGACTATTACATTTATAATGCAATTTATGACACGCTAAACCCTATTGTAGATGGGTTTAGCATGGTTATAGCCATTAAAGCTTCAATCTATGAGCTTCTATAGCTTGGTCTAGTAACTGAGTTATGTTTTCTGGATCAGAGTTGAATACATCAAGATTTATTTCATGCTGAGTTAAGTTTGAATTGCTAAGCACAGCGAGCCACGCCGTTTTATCCCAATCACCCAATACTAAGCGACTGCCTGTATTTTGAGCGTGTAAATCAGGTCTATGAGTGTGACCATGAATCATTAGGTTTGATTGGTTAGCTGTCATTAGCCTTTCAATCTCTTCAAAATTAACATCCATGATGTCTAACATTTTTTCGCTATTTGATAGTTTACTATCTTCACGAAGTTGAGATGCTAGGGCTATTCTTTGCTCCAATGGCATACTTAGTACATGTTGTTGCCATTGTTCTTGCCTAACCATATTTCTAAAATTTTGATATTCAACATCATCTAAACAAGCTTGATCGCCATGTGAGACAAAAATATTTCGTCCATTATATTCAAGGTGGTGATCTTCTTTAATCAATGTAGCTCCAACTCTGTCAGCCCAAGCTTGACCAAGCAAGAAATCTCTATTGCCGTGATAAACAAGAATATTACAGCCTGAATTTGAAAGCGCTAATAAATTTTGTTCGATTGAGGTGTTCCAAGAGGGTTGATAATCGTCCCCAATCCAAGCTTCATAAAAATCACCAACGATATGTAATTGGTTTTTTACGCCTTGATTAGATTCGTTTTTAAGAATATTGGAAAGCTTGATAAACGCCTGGATTAAATCCGGACGTTTATCACTGAGATGTAAATCAGATATGAAATAATGAATCATCAAGCTAAGGTGTTAAACGATTTCAGCAGATTCAATGATAACATCTTCAGCAGGTACATCTTGGTGGCCTGCTTTGCTTGTTGTTTGAACTTCTTTAATTTTATTAACAACGTCCATGCCTGCACTGACTTTACCGAAAACAGCATAGCCCCAGCCTTGTGCGTTTTTGCCTGTGTGATTCAAGAAAGCATTGTCAGCAACATTGATGAAGAACTGTGCTGAAGCAGAGTGAGGGTCCATTGTGCGAGCCATAGCAACTGAGCCAATTTCGTTAGTTAGGCCGTTGTCAGCTTCGTTATCAATTGATGCGTTCGTTTCTTTAGACTTCATGCCTGGCTCAAAACCACCACCTTGAACCATGAAGTTATTGATTACACGGTGAAAAATAACGCCATCGTAAAAGCCATCAGTTACGTATTGTTCGAAGTTCTTTGCTGTAATAGGTGCTTTTTCGTGATTAAGTTCTAGTGTGATATCACCAAAGTTAGTATGAAGTACGATCATGGTCTTTCCTTATTCATTTAATAGTAGGCATATTAATATCGCTAAAACCTTTATAGGTCTTTTAACATTAATTTCAAGCAATAATGATTAAATTTAGCTAATCAATCTCTAAAATTTTGTGTGTTTGTAAGCTTAGTCGCCATTTAGGGTTCGCTAAACAATATTTCAAGGTTTGTTTTAGGTTACTTTCTGGCGCAATATGATTGTTTGCTAGGTGGCTTTGATCCATTGGCTGAAGATAAAAGGTTTCAAACGCCAAGTGAATATAATCTCTAGGGTCAAGGTGTGATTGAGGGTAAACGAGCTTTAACTCATGCCCTTGGTTAATAACAAGTGGGTCAACTGTTTTTGGGCTTACGCATATCCAATCAATACCTGCTGGCAGTTTTTTTGTGCCATTTGTTTCTATAGCAATCGTATAACCTAACGTTTTCATTTCGCTGATGAGAACTTCATCCAGCTGAAGAGCAGGTTCACCGCCAGTAAATACAAGGTACTTATCGTTTTGCTCTGCAGGCCATAGCGCATCAAGATGTTTGGCTAGTGATTCAGCTTGTCTGAACTTACCGCCGTTTTGCCCATCTGTACCAATAAAATCTGTATCGCAAAATCGGCAAAGTGAATCTAGTCTGTGGGTTTCTTTTCCATTCCATAAATTACAGCCACTAAAGCGACAAAAAATGGATGGACGTCCTGCGTGAGCACCTTCTCCTTGCAAAGAGTAAAAGGCTTCTTTAATTGTATACATGGTTACACCTAATAGCGTCTCGAAAACAGTCGAGGCTTTGGTTAGTAACTTTAGTGCTGTGTCAGGGTATCTGTGGAACAGAAGCTGACGAACTAAAATCGGGTTAAACGTATATTCGAAACTAAATTATAATTTATTCGTAACTAATAGGGTCAGTTAGTCCGTGAAGAGCAAAGGACTCAAGCCTTTCAATGCAGGAACCACACTTACCACAGGCCTTTTCTCTGCCATTATAGCAAGTCCAAGTGTCTGCGTAGTTTAGTCCCATTTCAATGCCTGCTGCTAATATATCGCCTTTAGAACTTTTCAAAAAAGGAGCAACAATTTCAACAGCTTGGTAGTTAGCAATGAGTGATACCGCGTTCATTGCCTCTACAAACTCAGGGCGACAATCTGGGTATATGTCGTGGTCACCAGAGTGAGCGCCATAATAAACTTTGTCAGCTTCAAGAGATACTGCATAGGCAATCGCCATTGAAATAAGTACCATATTTCTATTCGGTACCACAGTTGACTTCATATTGTCTGTTTCATAATCACCTTCAGGGATGGCTTCATCACTGTCAGTGGTTAATGACGACCCTGCCATCAAACTATTAATCGCTGTGATATCGACGATTTTGTGTTCAATTCCTAAATCTTGGCAAACCTTAGCTGCTATTGTCAGCTCTTTACTATGCTTTTGACCATAATTGAAAGATAGAGCGTACACCTCATCACCACTAGCAATTGCATTATGTAGTACGGTAAACGAGTCCATGCCGCCTGAATAGACAACAACTGCTTTGTTGGCCATGTAAACCTCTGTGTCATTAATGAAATTTAGCGCGCGATTATAACGACTCATACATAAAAAACCTATTGAATTGTGAGTTAATCGTCATGAAGTGTTGCAATTCAAAGTTATAAAAATATATTATGTAACCAGTTACGTATCTACTTACGAGGTTTTATGGATCATTTTGGTGTTATGGCGTTTGGTAGTCGATTAAAGCGATTAAGCGATTATTTATTTGCTGAGGTAGAGGCTATTTATAAAACCCATGAAATTGGCTTTTCACCAACGCACTTTCCTATTTTAAGGCAGCTCAGTCAGGAACCGTCATTGACGGTTGTTGAGTTAGCTAGTCGCCTTGGTTTAAGTCACCCTGCGATTAGCAAGCAAATAAATAAATTAGTGAAAGAAGAGTGGGTTATTAAATCCCTTGATGAAGATGATAACAGGCGCCTGTTTATCTCTTTATCTGCAAAAGGTGTGAATGAAATGCTTAAAGTCGAGCCAATACTAGAGGCAATTAAGTATGTGATGGAGAGTGAAGCTCATCAGATCGACGCTAAATTACTGCATTCTTTTGGGGTATATGAAAATACATTACTAAATAATGGCTTGCAGTCTAGCGTAAACAAGTATGTGAAAAGTAAACAACAAGCAATAGAAATACAAGTTTGGGATGCAAGTTATAAAAATGAGTTTAGACAATTAAACATGCGCTGGCTTGAAACCTATTTTGCAGATCAAATTGAAGAAGAGGACCGACTTATTTTAAATAACCCTCAGTCCGAAGTGCTGGCAAAAGGGGGCTATATCTGGATTGCTTTGTTGGGTGACCAGTGTGTAGGTGTCTGTGCGTTATTACCTGATACCCCTTGCTCGTACAAGGTCATAAAGCTGGCTGTTGATGATGCATTTCAAGGTCAAGGAATAGGTTTGAAGCTAATGCTCAAATGTATTGAGCAAAGTAGATTAAAAGGAGCACGTTATGTCTCCTTAGAAACTGCAAGTAAATTAGTGCCAGCAATGACGCTTTATGAAAGGTTGGGGTTTGAAATTGTAACACCAGCCAATGGTTATACAGTAAAAAGAAGTGATGTTTATATGGAACTTAAGTTTCCAGAGAGAGGGTAAAGTGGAAGTTCAAAATGTAATGAGAAAAGGCATGCTTGCTAGTATTCCAATGATAGTTGGCGGCATTCCCTTTGGTATATTGTTTGGTTCATTAGCAATGAGTAATGGCTTGAGTCCATGGTTTGCAATCGCTATGTCTAGTATTGTGTTTGCAGGTTCAGCTCAGTTTGTTGCCCTAGGGTTAATTCTTATGGACGCGCCATTATGGGTGATAATTTCAACCACTTTTATCGTTAATTTACGTCACATTTTATATGCTGCAGACTTAGTTAAGTTTATAAAACATTTGCCTTTAAAATGGCGTTTGTTGATTGGCTTTGGGTTGGTGGATGAGAGTTATGCAGCTATAAGGCCTATGTATGGGAATGGCACAGTGACAACTGAAAATGGCCATTATGCATTTTTAGGGTCTTTTTTATCTTTTTATCTTATGTGGCAAATTGCAACAATCGTTGGGGGTGTCGCTGGAGAACTTATTCCAGGCATGAGTGAATGGGGGCTTGAGTTTGCAATGGTGGCTACCTTTATTGGCATAATTACCCCCTATTTAAAAACGAACCAATTTAAATCTATTGCACCTTATTGGGTGGCATTAGTTAGCGCTTCTATTACCTCTTTGTTGCTAAGCGGGTTACCTAACAACCTAGGGTTGTTGTTTGCGGCACTTGTCGGTGTGGGGATGGGTTTTGTCAGTTCTAAACAAATTCCAAGAACCGGTATAGAGGAGGGCGTTAAATGACTACGAGCTATTTAGTATTAATCATCCTAGGTATGTTTGTTGTTACCTTTGGTATCAGGTTTTGTTTGTTTGCCAAAGCAAATAAAGTAGTAATGCCAAGTTGGATTGAAGGTGCTTTAGGTTTTGTTCCAATCTCAGTGTTGTCGGCTATTATTGTGCCTATGATATTTATGCCAGATGGAAGGTTGAATCTAGGATTAGATAACCCTTGGTTACTTGGAGCGTTAGCAGCATTTGTCGTTGGATTGATAAAACAAAATCAATTACTCACCATTGTTGTGGGGGTTGTTGTGTTTTATTTGAGCAAGTTGTTTGTTTAATTGCTCATTAAACTCGATATCTTACTCTTAGGTGACTTTTTTAATTCACCTAAGAGTTAAATCGGATATACTGACCGCACAAATTTATTTCACTTTTTAGAAACTATAAATCAGGACCCAAGGTTAACATGTCTGATACGTCTAAACCTGGTAATTTCATTACCCAAATCATTGATAAAGATAACGAAACTGGAAAGCATGGCGGTAAGGTTGTTACCCGTTTTCCACCAGAGCCAAACGGCTACCTTCACATAGGTCACGCCAAATCTATATGTTTAAACTTTGGCTTGGCACAGCGTTATCAGGGGCAATGTAATTTAAGGTTTGATGACACTAATCCTGAGAAAGAAAGTGTTGAGTATATTAACGCAATCAAAAATGATGTCACATGGTTGGGTTTTAACTGGCAAGACGAAGTTAAGTTTTCATCTGACTATTTTGATGCGTTATTCGATTTTGCAGTTGAGCTAATTAAGTTAGATAAGGCCTATGTTTGTCAGTTAAATGCTGAAGATATGCGTCTTTACCGTGGCACATTAAAAGAGCCAGGTAAAAATAGTCCATACAGAGATAGAAGTGTGGAAGAAAATTTAGCCCTTTTCATGGAAATGAAAGAGGGTAAATATAAAGATGGCGAAATGGTATTGCGTGCAAAAATTGATATGGCTAGTCCAAACATCAATATGCGCGACCCTATCATTTATCGTGTGAGACATGTAGAACACCACCAAACAGGTAATAAATGGTGTGTTTATCCAATGTATGACTTTACTCACTGTTTATCTGATGCGCTTGAAGATATTACTCATTCTGTTTGTACACTTGAATTTCAAGATCACAGGCCTTTGTATGATTGGGTTTTAGATACGCTGAAGACTGCGCACCCACAGCAAATTGAATTTGCACGTCTTAATGTTAATTATACAGTCACAAGTAAGCGCAAGCTTAAGCAGCTTGTGGATGATGGACATGTAGAGGGTTGGGATGATCCGCGTATGTCAACCATTTCTGGATTGCGTCGTCGTGGCTACACACCCATTTCAATTCGTAATTTCTGTGAAAGAATCGGTGTCACTAAGTCAGATTCAGTTGTTGATGTCAGTATGTTGGAGCATGCTATTCGAGAAGACTTGGATGCGAATGCCAATCGTGCAATGGCCGTTCTGAATCCGATTAAAGTTACCTTAACAAACTACCCAGAAGATAAAGAAGAAATTTTTAGTGTGGCTAACCACCCTAAAAATGAAGATGCGGGTAAGCGTGAAGTACCTTTTTCTAAAACACTTTATATAGATGCTGCTGATTTTGCTGAAATACCCCCTAAAAAGTGGAAGCGCTTAACTCTAGAATCAGCTGTTCGCCTTCGTGGTGGTTATGTAATTACCTGTGATGAAGCGATTAAAAATGAAGCCGGAGAAGTTGTTGAATTATTGTGCCGCTATGATGAAAACACACTTGGTGTAAACCCTGAAGGTTATAAGCCAAAAGGGGTGATTCATTGGGTAAGTGCTAAGCATGCTGTAACCGCTGAAGTTCGCCTTTATGACAGGCTATTTAATGAGGCTGCGCCAGATGCAAACCACGAAGAAAAAACCTTCTTAGACTTTATTAATCCTGACTCTTTGACTGTGTTAACAAACGCTAAAGTCGAGCCTTCTCTTGAAAAATCTGAGAAGAGTCAAGGGTATCAGTTTGAGCGTGAGGGTTATTTCTGTCGTGATTCAGAGCGAGATACACTGGTATTTAACCGCACTGTAACATTGCGTGATTCATGGGCAAAAATAGAAGCTAAGGGAAAATAACTAATGTTAAAGATACATAATACTTTAACCGGAAAGAAAGAAGAGTTTGTTCCATTGGTGCCAGGGAAAGTTGGCATGTATGTGTGTGGTAATACCGTTTATGATTTCTGTCATATTGGCCATGCTAGAGCAATGATTTCTTTCGACATTATTTCCCGTCACTTAAGATTTAGTGGCTTTGAGCTTAACTATGTTAGAAATATTACTGATGTAGACGATAAAATAATTAAGCGTGCCGCTGAAAATAATGAAACACCAGAGTCATTAACCCTCAGAATGATTGAGGCACAAACTCAAGATGAGCTTAAATTAGGTAATAAGTTACCTGATAGAGAGCCTAAAGCTACAGAGTTTATGCAAGAAATTATCGATATGATTGCTGTTTTGGTTGAGAAAGGTTTTGCATACCAAGGCAGTACGGGTGATGTTTATTTTCGTACAGAGAAGCATGCTGATTACGGTAAGTTGAACAACCGTAAACTAGATGAGATGCTTGCTGGTGCACGAATTGATGTAGAAAGTGCTAAAGAAAATCCAGCGGATTTTGTGTTGTGGAAATCAGCTAAAGAAGGTGAAGTGCATTGGCAATCTCCTTGGGGGATTGGTCGGCCTGGTTGGCACATTGAGTGTTCTGCGATGTCCACGAGTTGCCTTGGGCCACATTTTGATATTCATGGCGGCGGGCCTGACCTTAAGTTTCCACATCATGAAAATGAGATTGCGCAATCAGAATGTGCCAATGGAACTGACTATGTGAACTATTGGATGCATTGTGGCGCAGTTCGCGTCAATAATGAAAAAATGTCTAAGTCTTTAGGTAACTTCTTTACTGTGCGTGACGTATTAGAAAAGTACAACCCTGAAGTGATACGTTTCTTAATGGTTTCTAGTCAGTATCGTAGTCCTATTGATTATTCAGAACAAAGTCTACTTGAAGCTAAAGTCGGCCTTGAAAGAATGTATACCAGTTTGCAGGGGCAAGACTTCGCAACTGAGTATGTTTCTTCTGGTTATACTGAGCGTTATCAAGATGCTATGAATGATGATTTCAATACACCAGTTGCAATCTCTGTATTGTTTGATTTGGTGAGAGAGCTTAATAAGGCGAAAGCTTCTGGAGCTGATAATGCACCAAGCCTTGCTAAAGAGTTAAGTGTTTTAGCTGAATTGCTTGGTTTGCTTGGGCAAGATCCAGAATACTTTTTGAAAAACAGTGTTGTTAATGACGGTATTTCAGAGGAAGAGATTGAAGCTTTTATTGCAGAACGTATTCAAGCAAGAAAAGATAAAAACTTTGCTAGAAGTGATGAAATAAGAGATTCACTGGCTGAGCAGGGGATTACCTTGTTAGATACACGTGAAGGTACTAGCTGGACTCGTCGTTAAGATGTTTCAGAAATAAAGGCCAGCATTAGCTGGCCTTTATTTTGACTAGCTTTTAACCCTGACAGCAAGTACGTCACAGGGAGCGCCATGTAATACACCGTTGGCAGTTGACCCTAGAAGAAGAGCTAAGCCATGTCGGCCATGGCTACCTACAACGATTAAGTTGGTTTCATGTTCTTCGGCTACTCGGTGAATCTCACTTTCTATTCCGCCTTGCGAAATGATTGCTTGATCGATAGAGCAGGTGATCTGTTCGCAAAGTGCATCGAGCTTTTCTTGTGCGCTGGTTTGAAGTTGATGTTGTATGTCTGTGATATCAATGGGTACATCGCCGCCATAGGCATAGTTGAGAGATTCAATAACGTGAAGAATAACCAGTTTTGCGTTATAGGTTGTGCACAAACGTACAGCTTTTTCAACGACGGGAAGATTTTCTTCAGTAAGGTCGGCCGCTAGTAATATTCTTTGGTATGGCATATAAACCTCCGAAACGGTTTGTGTATTCTTATATTAGTTCAAACATGAGTAAAATTTATGACTATTTTAATAGTGGTTGCCATTATTGCCTCAATGCTGGGCTCCATTTTATGGGTGATGCCAAGTAAGCGTGATCAAGATAGAATGAAAATTCGTCTTTTAGCACGAAAAAGTCAATTAGGTGTACAACTTACACATATAGAGTTACCTGATAAATGGGATAAGTCAACGACTAAAGTGAAATCCGCTGCTTATCACAAATTTAGGATTAATAAGCTTAAAAGCATGACTGATGAGGTTTGTATTTATCCTTATGAAGTGTGGAAGTATGAAAATATACTTGATGGTTGGTATGCAAATAAGGCATTTAATTTATCTGAATCGAGTCAAGAAACATTAAAAACTCACTTTGAAAGTTTTAAAGCAATTATTATCACTATGGATTGTGTTTCGCTGCATTGGGATGAAAATGGGGATGAGGATGACGTTGAAAAAATTCAATCACTTCTAAGCGAGCTTGAAGCAATTGAATTTGCATAAGTTATTCTTCGCTGAAGCCTGAAATATCAACAGGTTTTGAAAGCTCTTCTACTAAAGCTGCTGCTTCTTCGGGAGTTTCGGCATCTTCAATTGCTTTTAATTCAGGTTCATATATTTCTTTGATTTTTTCATCTACATAATTTTCAAGAATCTTTTTCTCAGGTCTTTGCAAAGGATCTGCTCTAACATGAGAAAGAATTACGCCATAAAGGGTTCTTGCTACACGTGTATCACCAGTATCGAAGTTGGTATTTGCTTGTACTAGCTGTCTATTCACCTGGATATCAAGGTTTAGCCAGCGTAGATAATCATAACAAGCTTGGTAATGTGAATGGCTAATACGGCCTTTACGTCGCATAAATAAAAGTAATTTAGCGAGCTTTGTTAATCGCTCTTTATGGTTGGCTTTTTCTTGGAAACTTAAAAGAGTCGGATTGGTGTTGTATACGATTAAATCATTTTCACGCTCTTCTTCTGCTTTGGCTATTCTTTGTTCAATAGAGTCAATGTCGTCAGTGTAATTAATAAGATCGCGTAAAGTGTCGATATAAAAATCATATAAAACATCAGTAACAATTGGATCGGTGTTAATTTGAGCAATGCTGCTAATATGGCTATAAGTTCTATCGGCTCGATTCATAAGTTTTAATTGGGTGAATCTGCGCTCGGTTTCTTCTTTTTCTTTTTGGTGCGCTCTACTTCCGACGATTACAGAAAGAACGACTATGATGAATAAAAATAAAATGGTAACAATTTGCAATGTCACTACGTATTGTCCTCTGACGATGAATTCAGTATCTTAAATATAGATATTTTCAAATGATTTAGAAAATTATCTCGCAAACAATACAGTGATAGCTTGTTATATAAAAGGGGTTTGCTTAATATCACGACCCCGACGATGTTAACTGCACAGATTTGCAGAATCGGAGATGTACTTTACATAAGGCCTATATTAGAAAATGGGAAAATCACTGGTAATAGTGGAATCGCCAGCCAAGGCGAAGACAATTAATAAATATTTAGGTAGTGGCTATGTTGTAAAGTCCAGTGTTGGACATATACGTGACCTGCCTACTGGCACAACATCAACATCAACGCCTCAAGAGCGTGCTAAGCAGGCAGCCTTGACGCGAAAAATGTCTCCTGAAGAAAAAGTTGTATATAAGAGCCGTAAAGCTCGTCAGCAACTTATAAATCGCATGGGCGTTGATCCAGAAAACAATTGGCAGGCCCAGTACGAAGTATTGCCAGGCAAAGAAAAAGTTGTTGATGAACTCAAGCGCTTGGCAAAAAATGCTGACACCATCTATCTCGCGACCGATTTGGATAGAGAGGGGGAGGCTATTGCGTGGCACTTACGTGAAGCTATCGGTGGTGATGATACTCGTTATAAGCGTGTTGTCTTTAACGAGATTACTGAAAAAGCAATTACTGAAGCGTTTGATGTTCCAGCTGAATTAGATATCGATAGAGTTAATGCCCAGCAAGCAAGACGATTCTTAGACCGTGTTGTTGGTTTCATGGTATCACCTTTATTGTGGGCTAAAGTAGCTCGAGGTTTATCTGCAGGTCGTGTTCAATCGGTTGCTGTAAGGCTAATCGTTGAGCGTGAACAAGGGATAAGAGCGTTTAATCCAGATGAGTTCTGGGAAATGGACGCTTTGCTTGCGACACCTAAGCAAGAGAAAATTAAATTCGAAGTTGCTAAGTATCAAGATAAAGAATACCGCCCAACTAACGAAGAAGAGTCAAATCAACATTTAAGTCGTCTTCAAAATGCTACCTATAAAGTGGCAAAACGTGAAGACAAACCGACAAGTAGTAAGCCAAGTGCGCCATTTATAACATCAACCTTGCAACAAGCTGCAAGTACTCGCTTAAGCTTCGGTGTTAAAAAGACCATGATGTTAGCGCAGCGTCTTTATGAGGCTGGTTACATTACGTATATGCGAACTGACTCGACTAATTTGAGCCAAGAAGCGGTTGCAAATTTAAGAGAATATGTTGAAAAGAATTATGGTAACGAATATTTGCCTGAAAATGCAATTCGTTATTCTAGCAAAGAAGGCGCTCAAGAAGCCCATGAGGCCATTCGTCCGTCTGATGTAACTTTGTTACCAGAATTCCTTAAAGGCATGGAAAAAGACGCTCATAGGCTTTATGAATTAATTCGTAACCAGTTTATGGCGTGCCAAATGACAGCTGCTCGTTATACCTCAACTACAGTTATACTGGTTGTTGATGAGTATGAATTAAAAGCGAAAGGCAGAATCCTTCGTTTTGATGGTTATACTCGTGTCATGACGCCACTCGGTAAAAAAGGTGATGACAACATATTGCCTGATATTGATCAGGGTGAAGTGCTTCAACTAGATCAACTTGTTCCTGAACAACACTTTACTAAGCCGCCTGCTAGATATAGTGAAGCAAGTTTAGTTAAAGAGCTTGAGAAGCGGGGTATTGGTCGACCTTCAACTTATGCATCTATTATCTCAACGATTCAAGATCGTGGCTATGTGCGCACAGAAGGGCGACGTTTCTATGCTGAGAAAATGGGCGACATAGTGACGGATCGATTGGTCAACAGTTTTCAAACTTTGATGGGGTATGACTTTACCGCTCAAATGGAAGAAAGGCTTGATGATATTGCCGAAGGTCGTGATGATTGGATAGAAACACTGAATGCCTTTTATCGTGACTTTAGTAAGACACTCAATATTGCGGAACACCCTGAAACTGGTATGGCTCAAAATGCGCCAACGCCAACAGATATTGAATGTCCTACTTGTTCAAGACCGATGCAAATACGCACAGCAAGTACCGGTGTCTTCTTGTCTTGTTCAGGTTATGCTTTGCCGCCAAAAGAGCGTTGTAAGGCAACTATTAACTTGGTTAGTGGCGAAGAAGTTGTCGCTATTTATGATGATGAAGCAGAATCTAAAGCGCTAATTAACAAGCGACGCTGTAAAATTTGTGGTTCTGCAATGGATAGTTACCTTGTTGATGAACAACGTAAATTGCATGTTTGCGGTAATAATCCAACGTGTTCCGGTTTTGAAGTTGAAGCTGGCTCGTTCAAGATTAAAGGATACGATGGTCCTGTTCTTGAGTGTGATAAATGTACCTCAGAAATGCAGCTAAAAACGGGACGTTTTGGTAAGTATTTTGGTTGCACAAATGAAGAGTGTAAAAATACGCGTAAACTACTGAAAAGTGGTGAAGCTGCGCCACCTAAAATGGATCCAGTTCCTATGCCTGATTTGGCGTGCCTGAAAGTTGAGGATCATTATGTTTTACGTGATGGTGCAACTGGACTATTTTTAGCAGCAAGCCAATTCCCTAGAAAGCGTGAAACGCGTGCACCGCTAGTTGCTGAGTTGATACCATACATGGATCAAATTGATCCTAAGTATCATTTCTTCAAAGATGCGCCAATTGCTGATACCGAAGGGCGTCCTGCGATAATTCGCTATAGTCGTAAGACAAAAGAGCAATATGTCATGTCAGAAGATGATGGCAAGCCAACAGGCTGGAAAGCTTTTTATGTCGACTCTAAGTGGGTAATTGAAGAAGCTAAGAAAAAGGTAAAGAAATAAATGAGTTCGGCCGCTAGCATGACAAATCAGAGGCTGGATATAGCACGTCGTTTTTTGGTTATGCCAAACAATGAGCAAAAATGGATGGGGCCAGCATTTGAAAATGCTGCCCTGTTTCATTTGCAAAGTGCTGTTTTAGGGCTTTTGCAAGAAGTAAAACAAGCGTATCATCTTAGCTCGGAAATTGGCTTGCTTGAAATGCATCAAAATGCAAAATCACAAAACATCAGCATTCCAGTTATTAATGAGCTTATGGAATTGAATGCAAATACAAACTCCTGGTTTTCTCATATGCAAAATACATATGAAGTGAGTTTGAAGTGTCAGCCTAACTTCTATAACGCTAAACATGATAATTTAATTGTCGCTTCAGTTGATGATAGATCAACTTACTTGACATATTTAAACTCTCTAACTGAATTGATTTTAAGGTTTAGAGAAGAATCCTCAGAGTACTAATAATATGAATGAGTCGTATCTAGAGATAGTAGAACTAGAAAATGGCGAAATTGTTTTACGTCCAGCAAGTGATGAGGGTGTTGAATCAGAACCGTTAGCGGTTTTAAAAATTTCAGATACCACAAAAGCGTATCTTCAAGATAGGTATTTTGAGCTAGCTAAAAGAATGTTTCATGCTGGTATTGATTTTGTGTATTCAGAGGATTTCCCTGAATCAGAAGTGCATGAATCTCATGATGATGACGACATAGCATCTCAGGCTAAAGTGATTCACTAATGATGAACGCATAAAAAAAGCTAAGCCTAGGCTTAGCTTTTTTTATGCGTGTTACTTAGATTGTTTGTCGAATTACACCAACAGAGAGTCCCTCTATCGCAAATTCTTCACTTTCTAGGTCGACGAGGATGTCGTTGAAATCTTCATTTTCTGCGATAAGGCGAATTGTATTTCCTTTCTTTTCAAAGCGCTTTACAGTCACTTCGTCGCCGATACGAGCTACAACAATTTGGCCGTTACGTACGGTGGATGTTTTATGGACAGCTAATAAGTCGCCTTCCATAATGCCAACATTTTTCATACTCATTCCATTTACAGACAAAAGGTAGTCTGCTTGTGGAGAGAACATGCTTGGCGGTACTTGTACGTGTGAATCAACGTTTTCTTGAGCCAGTATCGGAAAACCAGCAGCGACTTTACCGATAATAGGTAAGCCCAGTTCTGGGTTAGCATCGTTACTGGCTTCTTCAATGATACGTAGGCCACGAGAAGCGCCGGGTAAAATCTCAATAGCGCCTTTTTTACAAAGTGCTTTTAAATGTTCTTCAGCAGCATTCGGTGATTTAAAACCTAGCTGTTTAGCAATTTCGGCTCGTGTTGGTGGAAAGCCAGTTTCTGCTATAAAGTCGCGGATTGTATCCATAACATCGGATTGTCTTTTTGTAAGTTTAATCATAAGGCATCTGGTTGTTTGTACAGTAACTGTTATTATATACAGCTTTTAAAGGGATACTCAATTAAATAAATGCTTTCTGATGATTTAAAGTTAAAAATTCAAACCGCTTACCGAGCAAACCTTAAGGCAAAAGGGCATAACCCTCGTGCTGGCCAAAGGCAGATGATTGCATCAATAGCGCGAACACTTGGCAATGTTAAGCCAGATAGTGAGGGCAATCGTCTCGGTGAAAAACATGTTGCTGTAATAGAGGCAGGTACAGGTACGGGTAAAACATTGTCATATTGTTTGGCCGCCATCCCCATTGCTAGAGCAAGAGAAAAAACACTGGTTATTTCTACTGCGACAGTCGCATTACAAGAACAAATACTTCATAAAGAGTTGCCTGAACTGATAAAACATACTGATTATCAGTTTAAATACACCTTGGCCAAGGGCAGAGGTCGCTACTTGTGTTTAAATCATTTGGAGAGCCATTTAGATGATGACTCCCAAGCAACTGATGATATGTTTGCAGGCTTGTTTGAGCAACATTTACAGCCAGGTGACATTAACACAGCGCTATACAAAGAAATGGATGATGCGCTTAAGGCTGGCACCTGGGATGGTGATAAAGACAACTGGACAGGTATTGTTAGAGAGCATGACTGGGGGCGGCTAAAAACGGACCATCAACAATGTACCAATCGTAATTGTGCTAACTTTACTGCGTGCCCATTTTATAAAGCTAGAGCTGAAATAGAAGTTGCAGATATCATTGTTGCAAACCACGATCTAGTGTTAGCAGATTTATCTTTAGGTGGTGGAGCAATATTAACAGCCCCTGCTGATAGTATTTATGTCTTCGATGAAGGGCACCACCTTCCGGAAAAGGCAATTAACCACTTTAGGCATGAGCTCAGGTTACAGCAAAGTATTCTTTGGTTGAGACAATTAGAGAAAAACCTGATAAATCTTAAACAAGAGCTTTCTGATGACGTTAGTGTTACAGGACAATTACTGTTTAAAATTCCTCAAATGGTACAGACTATTGTCAACTTTATTCAGTATGCCCAACAAGGCTTAGCACCATTCATTAATAACCTTCAAAATGTTGATGATAATGATCAGCATAGATTTGAATTTGGTATTATTCCGGATGAATTAAGGCAGCTCGCCTACAGTCTTCAAACTTCATATCAAAAACTATTTTCAGCGATTGAGTCGATTCATGATGAATGTAAGAAGGTTAAGCAAAATGAAGGCATGGGCATGAAACCGGAAACGGCTGAGGTTTGGCTGCCTATATTAGGTGTAATTCTTGGTAGGTTAGAGCAAGCTAAAGCGTTATGGCTTTTATTTTCAACAGCAGATGATCAAAATTTTCCACCAAATGCAAGGTGGCTTACTTTGACAGGTCAAGGTATGGAACAGGACATAGAGTTAGGTGGTTCGCCTATTCTTGCTGCGCACACCTTAAGAATGCAGTTGTGGGATAAATGTTTTGCGGCTGTTGTTACCTCTGCTACTTTGACCGCGTTAAATCAGTTTCATCGATTTAATATGCGTAGTGGTGTGCCAAAAGAATCTGAATATTTAAGGGTGTTAAGTCCTTTTGATTTTCAGAATAAAGCTATTTTACAGGTGCCAAAATTAGAGCATGAGCCTAATAAAGCAGATGAACATACCAAAGAGATCATTAAATACCTTGATAATGAGGTTGATGAAACTTCAGCAAGCTTGGTTCTATTTTCTTCAAGAAAACAAATGGAAGCCGTTGCTGATGCACTCAAACAAGAGTTGAAGGATATTATGTTGGTGCAAGGAGAGCAGTCCAAACGTATTATTCTTGAAGCCCATAAAGAGCGAATAGATAAAGACAAAGGAAGCTTGTTATTAGGTTTAGCAAGTTTTGCAGAAGGTGTTGACCTACCAGGTAAATACTTAACCCATGTTGTCATCGCTAAAATACCTTTTTCAGTTCCGGATGATCCGGTTGATGCAACTTTAGCTGAATGGATACAAAAGCGAGGCGGCAACCCTTTTATGGAGATATCTATTCCAGATGCTTCACTTAAATTAGTACAGGCGACGGGGCGTTTATTAAGAAGCGAAAGCGATACAGGTAAAATATGTATTCTTGATAAGCGTCTTATTACAAAACGCTATGGAAGGAACCTAATTGACAGCTTGCCGCCCTATAGCTTAAAGCTAGAATCTAGTTAACTGCTAGGTGAGTAACTAATTAAATGACTGTAAAAATGGGTGGCATTTCTGTAAACTCCACCCACATCAAATTAGTGATAACAATTTATTCAAAGGCTTAATGTCTTTGACTCCATAAGACATTCAACAGAAGATCAAAGATCCCAATATGGATAATCAGAGCGCACCACAAAAACCTAGATCCAAAAAACCAAGAAAATCATATCGCAAACCAAAGCGCCAAGAAGATGCTTCTCAAAATAAACCTGAATCAGGTGCTGTTTGGTCCATAGATGATTTTCAAGTGGCAGAGGTTGAAGGTAAAGTTCGTTTTCATGATTTAAATCTTCCAGATCGAGTGCTTAAGTCTATTTCAGAAATGTCATTTGAATATTGTAGTGAAATACAAGCTGCAACCTTGCCTGAAACACTGCAAGGTTATGACTTAATTGGTCAAGCTCAAACTGGTACAGGTAAAACAGCTGCCTTTTTGATTGCCATGATCAGTGATTTTATTGACTACCCAATAGAAGAAGAGCGTGACAGTCGTTTGGCAAGAGGCTTAATTATTGCACCCACTCGTGAGTTAGCGCTTCAAATTGCTGATGATGCGGTTAAATTAACGGCAAACTCTGATATTAATGTCGTTTCTTTGGTCGGTGGTTTGAGCTATGAGAAACAAAAGCAAACATTAGAAACCGAGCGTGTTGATATCGTTGTTGCAACACCAGGACGTTTAATGGATTTTGCACGTAACAAAAAAGTGCTACTTAACAAAGTAGAAGCCTTAGTGCTTGACGAAGCAGATCGCATGTTGTCTATGGGCTTTATTCCTGATGTTAAAAGCATCATTCGAATGACTCCGCATAAAGAAAAACGTCAAACTATGTTGTTTAGTGCGACCTTCCCAAAAGATATTCAAAACTTAGCGCGTCAATGGACTTATTTCCCGAAAGAAGTTTCTGTTGTACCTGAAGAAACGACGAATAAAAACATCGAGCAAGTTATTTATAGTGTCGAAGCTGATCAAAAATGGCCTGTATTAGAGAGCTTGATTAAAGAAAAAGACAACCAAAGAACGATAATCTTTGCTAATCGACGCGATGAAACACGTGATTTATATGAGCGTTTAAAAGACGCGGGTGTTAATTGCGCTATGCTGTCTGGAGAAGTCTCTCAAGATAAGCGAGTTAAGACGTTAGCTAATTTTAAAAATGGCCGTATTCAAGTCTTGGTTGCAACCGATGTGGCAGGGCGTGGTATTCATGTTGATGGTATTGAACTGGTTGTAAACTACTCTTTACCAGAAGACCCTGAAGATTATGTTCACCGTATTGGTAGAACGGGTCGTGGTGGAGAATCTGGTAAATCTGTCAGTTTTGCCAGTGAAGATGATGCTTTCATGGTGCCTGAAATTGAAAAAGTAGTGGGTGAAAAAATTCGCTGCGAATATGTAAGTAACAACTAAGTATTATATACAGGCAATTTAGCTATCTAGATTGCCTGTTTTCACTTCAAACCATTCTCTTTCCAGTTTGGGTGATTTATGAAACTTTCTCATCATTTCTCTAAGTTTGACTCTACATTTTCCTCTCAAGGTTAAATTCAACCTTTAACCCAGCAAACACTATCTTATACAAATGACACCTTAGCTGCTCGGCTAGCTATCAACTTCAAGGATGAAAACACATTAAACTCACTCCTTGGTGTTAAGGCAATTCCACATGCTTTAAGTATGATATACGCAGGGCACCAGTTTGGTGGCTTCACTCCGCAGTTAGGTGATGGTAGGGGCTTGTTGCTAGGAGAAGTGACTAACCAAGATGGTATGATGATCGACTTGCACATGAAAGGTGTAGATCAAACGCCTTATTCAAGGCGTGGTGATGGTAGGGCTGTATTAGGTTCAAGTATCCATGAGTACTTAGCCAGTGAAGCGTTACATCATTTAGGTATCCCAAGCATTCGAGCGCTAGCATTATTCACAAGTGATCAGCAGGTATATCGTGAACATGCTGAACCGGCCGCTATGTTGTTAAGAAGTGCTCGAACTCATATTCGATTTGGGCATTTTGAATATTTCTTTTATCAAAAAAAAGTTAGCGAACTAGATTGCTTGATAGATTATGTTATTGAGCACTATTACAAGCAGTCTCTTGATAGAAGGAAGAATATCATCTTTATGCTTGAATCTATCGTGGATGCCACTGCTAAGATGATTGCTCAATGGCAAGCTATAGGCTTTCAGCATGGCGTTATGAATACTGATAATATGTCTATATTGGGTGAAACCATTGATTATGGCCCCTATGGTTTTATGAAATCCTATCAACCAAATTGGGTTGCTAATCACTCAGATTATGAAGCCCGTTATGCTTTTGAGCGTCAACCTAGTGTGGCACTATGGAACCTGAATTGTTTATTTTATTACTTTTCAAATCATTTAACCAAAGCACAATTAATCAAGGTGCTTAGCCAGTTTGAATCCAAATTGATGGAGCACTTTCAAGCTAACATTAGATTAAAGTTGGGGTTAAGTTCAGCACAAGAAAATGATCAAGCATTATTTGCTAATTTATTGTTATTATTAGAAAAGGATCAAGTAGACTATACTTGTTTTTGGCGTAATTTAAGCCAAATGACGGATCAAAATGATAGGCTGTTAGTGACAGCAGGGTTTAATGATAAAGACGGGATCAGTCTTTGGCTAAATGAATATTGTGCACGTCGTGTTAGAGATGATAAATCATGGCAGGTTGCACGGGTTGAAATGTTAGAAATCAATCCTAAATATATTTTACGAAACTATTTAGCTCACAATGCAATAACAGCCGCAGAATCTGGTGATTTGAAACTTTTTGATGACCTTATTCAGGTGTTAGTACAACCCTTTGATGAGCATGAGTTATTAACTCATCTTGCTATACCGGCAAATGCAGAACAAAAAAATATTTGCGTGAGTTGTTCGTCTTAAAACTAATACAATTTAATTTATCTCGACCTTGAGGTAAATCGGAGGTTTAAAACAAGATGGCTAAAGAAACCGTCTGTGTACTAGGTGGTGGTAGTTTTGGTACCGCCTTGGCAAATATCATGGCTAATAACGGACATATTGTTAGTCAATGGATGCGCAATGAAGAGCAAGTCGAGGAAATAAATTTAACGGGGTTCAATAGCCGTTATTTACCAAAAGCACAACTTAGCGAAGAATTACTTGCTACAACAGACTTGGAAGCTGCAATTGCTGAAAGTGATGCTATTTTTGTCTCGATTCCTTCTAAATCTTTTGAGCAGGTTGTAGAGCGAATTACTCCCTTATTAACACCAGATAAAATGCTAATTAGCACTACTAAAGGGTTTAATCCAAACCGCTTTGAATTAATGAGCGATATTTTATTTCGTCAAAGCGTGACTGATAAAATCGGTGTTTTGAGTGGGCCTAATTTAGCTAAAGAAATTGCGGCAGGCCAATTAACAGGTTCTGTTATCGCAAGCCCAGATGATGCGGTAAGAAGTCATGCTGTAGAATTGCTCAAGTCGCCTACATTTCGAGTTTACGAAAACTCTGATATTAAAGGTGTTGAGCTTGCTGGGGCATTAAAGAATATTTACGCCATTGTTTGTGGTCTAGCAAAAGCCCTTAATGTGGGTGAAAACACAATGGCTATGATAATGACTCGTAGCCTTGCTGAAATGAGCCGCTTTGCTGTTCACTTTGGTGCAAACCCGATGACCTTTTTAGGTTTAGCGGGTATGGGTGATTTAATTGCAACTTGTTCTTCACCTTTGAGTCGAAACTATCAAGTTGGTTATGCTTTAGGTTCAGGAAAAACATTAGAGCAAGCTGTAGCAGAATTAGGACAAGTTGCCGAAGGGGTTAATACCTTGCGTATGGTAATTTTAGAAGCAGAAAAAAATCAACTCTATATGCCATTAGCATTAGGATTGTCTAAGCTTGTGTTTGATGGGTGTCAGTTAGACACTCTGGTTCAAACCATGATGACAGGTGAGCTTAAGTGGGATGTAGAGTTTGCAACATATGAGGAGAAAAAATAATGGCTAAACCAGGTTATGCAGATCAAGGATTTTGGGTTCGTTTGGTATTTATGGCGATTTATTGGGCTGTATTAAATATTTCTTTGTCTGTTTTCGGCATAGCGCTCATTATTCTAACTATTATTCGTTTTGGGTCACAGTTTGAGCCGACAAGTTTGTCCGGATTTGTTGCTTCGTTATCAAACTTTATCAGTCAAACGTTGTCTTTTGTTTGTTTTCAAACTGAAGAAAAGCCATATCCATTTCAACCATGGCCAAACACTAAATAAGGATATTGGATATGGGGATTAAACGCTTATATATATTACGTCATGGTAATGCTGAAGCACCTACTTTGGGTAATGATGCAGCAAGGAACTTAACGTCTATGGGCGTTCAGGAAGTACTCTCTACGGCATTAAAATTTAAACAAAAAAATGAAAATATAGATCAAGTATTTGTGAGTCCCTATATCCGGGCTCAACAAACAGCTCATCATTTTTTAGATGCTATTAATTATAATGGTATTAGCACGACAGATGACAAGATTACCCCAAGCGGTAAACCTATTGATGTTGCTCTTTGGTTATCTAACCTGCAAGTAGATTCGGTCCTTTTGATTACTCATGAACCATTTGCAAGCCAAATGGTCGATTTATTAGCGGATATGCCTCTACCTCAGGATTTTATGATGCAAACAGCGACGCTTGCAGCAGTTGAAGGAGAAGTTCTTGCTACTGCTTGCTGCCAATTACGTTGGGTAGAGAATGCTCACAATTAACCTTTGTAAAGATAAAAATAGTATTTAAGTTGTATATGATGGATCGTGAAACACAAATTGAATTAAAACATACTAAATTATCATACATAGAGACTAGACCAAAAGAAGCATTAGCAAGCAGCCATCATAAAATTGTCGCACTACATGGCTGGCTAGATAATGCAGCTAGTTTTGAACGTTGTGCTCAAATGATACCTGATTGCCATTGGTACAGCCTAGATTGTGCTGGTCATGGTAAATCGGACCATAGAGCTGATGGTGCTTTCTACCATTTATGGGATTATGTGCTTGATACTGTGCAGTTTATCAAAAGCTTAAACGCAAAGGTTTGGCTAGTGGGGCACAGTATGGGAGCGTCTATCGCTATGTTAGTAGCAGCAGTTGCCCCTGACAAAGTGCATGGTTTGGTGATGCTAGATAATTTAGGGCCTTTAACGTCTGATGCTTCACAGCGAGTATCTCAATTACAACATGCTATTAATAAAATGGGCATGGAAAAATTGACTTCAAGAGGATATGACAATCAGGAGTCCATGATTCAAGCAAGGATGAATGGGTTTACTAAGCTTGGTCATAATGCCGCGAAATTCTTAGTAATGCGTGGTAGCTTTCAGGATGAGGATGGACGTTACCGTTGGCGCCATGATCCTAAACTTACTTTTCCTTCACCATATCGAATGGATAAAGAAGGCGTTGCTGCTTTTATCAGAGGGGTTTCTTGTCCAACACTCATGCTATTGGCAAATCAAGGAATATTTAACACCTGTCATGATCAAGCGGTTGAACTATCTGAAAATTTCAAATCTGCTGAATTAGATTGGTGTGATGGTGGCCATCACTTCCATTTAGAAGATGAAAGTTATCAAAATGTTGCGAAAAGGGTTTATGCTTTTATAACAAGTCATTAAATGCTTGTTATAACTGCATGTCGTCACTTAGGTAATAAGGAGAGAGTTATTAATAATATTTTAATGAATTCTAATTCTAGCCAAGCTATACATAATAAAGGCATTAAAGCCTTGTGTCTTCTGGGATTGAGTCTGCTTTCGTCCTACGCTTATTCAATTCAAGAGCTTGATCAGTTTAAAGGTGCTAACTTGATTAAATATGATCAGGCTACTCAAGTTGATTATGCCCTGCCATTAGCAAACCTTAAAAAATCAGCCCGTACCTGGATCCCAATTAAAGCGAAACAAGTCCAGGGAGAGCTAACGTCTTCTTTATTTAAATTCGGCCGTAATGAAAGCTTGTTACCCATCTATAATTTTTATAAGAAACAACTGACAGAAGATAGCGAAATTTTGTACGAGTGCAACAGTCGTACTTGTGGCAGTAGTAATGCCTGGGCAAATAATTTCTTTAATGATTATCGACTATATGGCGCTGATGCGAACCAATATTTACTTGTTGTCGCTGATGAGTCAGAAAAAGATAATGACTACCAAGTATTGTATTTGAATCGACGTGGTGCTGGTGATGTTATGTTGCGTCTTGATGACATTACAACTAAGCTGGATATTTCAAAAGCCAATGTGGCACTTCAAGTTAGCTTCGATGATACAGACAAGATAAATCAGTTTCTTAATGGTCAAGGCAATTCTCAAGACTTTGTCGTTGTAATAACGACTGATGCTTCGCTTTCGCCTGTAGATTCATTTACTCAAGGCGAAGAGAAACTAATTGAACTAAAAGCTAGCTTGAGTTCAGATTTAATGGGGCAGATACGCTTTGTAAATTTAGGGAATCAAGCCAAACCTATTTATGGTGAAAATCAAGTAACAGTAATTTTGAATCATGCCTCGAATAACAAATAATAAAACAGTTTCTTTGGTACTGGGTTCTGGTGCTGCTAGAGGTCTAGCTCACATAGGTGTTATTGATGCTCTAGAAGAGCAAGGGTTTAAAATAGTATCAATAGCTGGCTGTTCCATTGGTGCTATCGTTGGTGGTGCTTATGCCTCAGGTAAATTTCATGCGTTTCGACAATGGGTGTCTGAGCTTTCTAGATTAGATACGATAAGACTTGTCGACATTAGTATCGCTAATGCTGGTGCCGTTAAGGGGGATAAGCTTTTTTCTAAAATAGCTGACATTATTGGTGACCCTAAAATTGAAGACCTTAGTGTCAGCTTTACCTCAATTGCCACTGATTTAATTAACCAAAAAGAGTCATGGTTTCAAACTGGCTCATTAATCAATGCGCTTAGGGCATCCTCTGCCATTCCCTCACTCATATTACCTGTACGCTTAGGTGATAAGGTTTATGTTGACGGTGGCTTATTAAATCCGCTGCCAATTATTCCAACCATAGCAGCTAATGCAGACTATATCATTGCAGTAGATCTTAATGGCTCCCAGTCTATGCCAAGCGAGAGAGAAGTCAGATTAACAGAGGATCATTCAGATGATTGGGTGGCAAGTTTAAAAGATATGTTCAAAGCAAATATTCTGGAGAGTTTTGAAGACCTTTTAGCGGATAAGGCGCCTAATACAAACTCGAAAGATAGTCTAGAGTCTGATTTACCAGAAAATTGGGGGCGATTACAAATTATTAATACCATGTTTGAAACCATGCAAGCCTCATTAACACAATATAAGGTAGCAGGTTATCCGCCTGATGCTGTTATCAGCCTTTCTAAAGATGCGTGTTCATTTTATGAGTTCTGGCGAGGCCAAGAGATGATTGAATATGGCTACCAAGAAGCCATCAAGGTACTTGAGACAATTGAGTTGAGGACTTAACCTCTTTGTGCCCTATAAAGTAAATAGTTTATAATAATTACACTATTTATTTAAAACGGACCCAATTCTCATGGCTCGTAAAGCAAACATTTCGCGTGAAGAAATTATTTTGGCCTGTTGGTCATTACTAGAACAAAACTACTTTCCAAATATCCCAAGATTAACAGATTATTTTCTGCAAAAAGATGGTCGTAAATGCTCCAATACGACATTTCTAAAAGCCATTACCGATTGGGAAGAGCTTTATAAAGAGCGTCAAGAAGCCAGTTTTAAAGATTTATCCTCTGTCTTTATGCCTAGTTTTAAGAAATTTGAAAGGGATATCAGTAGAGATTTAGAGTCTTTATTAGAAGAAAAACTACATCAAGAAGAAAATGAGCAAACTCTAAAAAGAGATGCAACACATGGGCAATACTTGTCTCTTTCTGAGCTTACTCAAACCCAAGCAAATGTAATTGAGCAACAAGAGGAAGAGATTAGCATGCTTTCACAGAAAGATGATCATGCTAGTCAGAGGATTGAGCGACTTGAGTTAAGGTATCAAGAAACACTAACAACACTTAAAGTTGTGCAAACTAAGTCTGAACATGACAAATCTCTGATAAAAGAAATGTCTCTTAATTTGTCTCAAAAAGAGTTGGATCAAGCTAAAGTAGAGTTAAAACTGAATTTGATTGAAGAAGATAGAACAAGGTTAAAAATGCAGTTAGACCTACAAACCGAGCAACTCGAAAAACAGGCCATTAGAATTGAACAATTAACTTCGTCAAATCAGGATAGTGAAGTGCAACAACTGACTGTTCAGCTTAAAGATCTCATTCAGCTTCAGCTAAAAACGGTCAAGAATCAGGCTAAATAACCTCTTTGTTCTCAATCATTTGTAGCTTTTAATACATTTTTTCTTCTAGATGAAAGCAAAGTTAGATTTAATGAAGAAAAGTGATAAAGGTCAGATAATAACAAGGTATAATGTTTTCTTTTTGACATTGTGAAGCCAGAATTAATGAGTAACAGACAATCCGCTCTACGTGACTTATCAAGTATTAAAGACTTTATTCGATGGAGTTTTAGCCGTTTTAATCAAGCCGAGCTGTTTTATGGGCACGGTACTGATAACTCATGGGACGAAGCGGTAAATTTAGTATTAGGTGCTTTAAAGTTACCGTTAGATTTTGATAAAGATTTGATGGATTGTAAGCTGACAACTGATGAGAAAAAACGCATATTAAAGCTACTAAATGAACGCATTACTAAGCGTACGCCTTTACCGTATTTATTAGGTGAAGCTTGGTTTATGGGCCTACCCTTTAAAGTTACTAAAGATACCTTAATACCTAGGTCTCCAATCATGGCATTGCTAAAAGATGAATTTCAGCCTTGGTTAGAGCAATACCCAGTAAACATCTTAGATATGTGTACTGGAAGTGGTTGTTTAGGTATTACGGCAGCATTAATTTTTGAAGATGCTAAAGTTGATATCAGTGATATTAGTTTGCCTGCATTGACTGTAGCTAAAGAAAATATTTTTAAACATCAAGTTGAAGAGTCAGTCGAAGCTGTTCATTCTGATATGTTTGATGGTTTAGTTGATCGCAAATATGATTTGATTATTTGTAATCCACCCTATGTGGATGCGGACGATTATCAAACGGCTCCTCAAGAATTTCATCAAGAGCCTGAATTAGCGCTTACATCAGGTTTTGATGGTTTAGATTTTACACGTAAGTTTTTAACACAAGTGGTAGATCATCTGCATGATGGCGGCATTGTTGTCTATGAAGTTGGTAATAGCGAAATAGCGTTACAAGAAGCATTCCCTGAATTCCCCTTTATGTGGGTAGAGTTGGAGCAGGGAGGTAATGGTGTTTTTGTTATCTCAAAAAATGATCTCATCACACATTCACTTTAATTATATAAAAAGAGCTAAGCGAGTCTATGTCCGGTAATACATTTGGAACTCTGTTTAAAGTCACTACCTTTGGTGAAAGCCATGGCATTGCGTTAGGCGCAATTGTTGACGGTTGCCCGCCAGGAATAGAAATATCTGAAGCTGACCTACAGAAGGATTTAGACCTTCGTAAGCCAGGTACCTCAAAGTATACAACTCAAAGACGAGAGCCAGATCAGGTTAAAATTCTTTCAGGTGTATTTGAAGGTAAAACAACGGGCACATCTATTGGTCTCTTGATTGAAAATACCGATCAAAGATCAAAAGATTACGGCAATATTCAAAATACGTTTAGACCTGCGCATGCTGATTATACTTATGATCAGAAATATGGTTTTAGAGATTATCGCGGCGGTGGCCGTTCATCCGCTCGTGAAACTGCAATGCGAGTTGCAGCTGGTGCGATTGCTAAAAAATACCTTAAAACTCGATTCAATATTGAAGTAAATGGTTTTTTATCTCAATTAGGTCCAATCAAACTGGAAGTAAAAGATCTAAGCCAAGTTTATCAGAACCCATTCTTCAGCCCTGATCCAGACGCTATCCCTCAGCTTGAAAAGTATATGACAGAATTAAGGCGTGAAGGCGATTCAATTGGTGCAAAAATTACTGTTGTTGCTCGCAATGTGATGCCAGGATTAGGCGAACCCGTTTTTGATCGTCTTGATGCTGACATTGCCAAAGCTATGATGGGTATTAATGCCGTTAAAGGTGTTGAAATCGGTGATGGTTTTGAGGTTATTGAGCAAAAAGGGAGTCAGCATAGAGATGAATTGACGCCGACAGGCTTCAGCACTAATCATGCTGGTGGCGTACTAGGTGGTATCTCATCTGGCCAAGATATTGTTGTTCATATGGCTTTAAAACCAACCTCTAGTATTACTGTACCTGGTAAAACAATTGATAGAGAGGGTAATGTAGCCGATGTCATCACTAAAGGTCGTCATGACCCTTGTGTCGGCATACGTGCAACGCCAATTGCCGAAGCTATGTTAGCCATTACATTACTTGATCACCTGCTTCGTCATCGTGGTCAAAATGCTGATGTCGTGTGTAATACACCTATCATCACAAAGTAAGGTCATTACAAATAAAAAAAACTCGCTACGGCGAGTTTTTTTATATCAGATAGTTATCTTTGTTAACGTTTTTCACGTCTTACTCTGAGATAAGTAGCTTTTTATCATATCTTCGAGATCGATAGGATCAACGCTTGGTGCAAAACGATGTATCTTAGTACCATCTTGATTCACAAGAAATTTAGTGAAATTCCATTTGATAGATTGAGAGCCAAATAACCCTTTCGCCTGTTGCTTTAAGTATTGATAAAGAGGGGTAGAATCAGGGCCATTTACTTTGATTTTCTTATGTAGTTCAAAAGTTACGCCGTAATTGAGCTGGCAAAAGCTTTCAATTTTATCCGCTCTTTCAGGTTCTTGTTTGGCAAATTGATTGCAAGGGAAGGCTAAAATCATAAGGCCCTGACGGCTATATTCTTTATGTAATTCTTCTAGGGCTCGATACTGGGGGGTAAAACGACATTGACTCGCAGTATTAACAATAAGCAGAACTTTACCTTTGAGGTTTGATAATGGGTAAGTATTGCCATTGCTTTGGGTTATTTCAATATCATAAATACTCATGCATATAACCTAAATGTATGAATTTCTATAATATTATTACATTTATTAATTGTAGGGTATCCCTTGTTTGCTCATATGTTTAAAGTGAAATTTTTCGACTGGTGAAATACGAGATAAAAACACAGATAAGCCCCAATAGAATAAAGGCTATTTCATAGCCTATGAATTCAGTTGCGATACCAAAAATTAAGCCACCAATCGCAGCGCCGCCCAAATTTATGGCTCCCCATAAGCTCATTACTCTTCCCCTAAACTGACTATCAACTGAAATTTGAATCAGTGACTGGGTACTTACACCACATACTGTGGCACTAAAGCTCAATAACGCAATTAAAACTAATCCTAGCTCAAGCCCTGTCATAAAGTTAAAACCACAAATCAAAAATCCTGATGAAACGATTGCAATTTTTAGTGCTGTCAAAAGTTGTTTTGACGAAAATTTTGATAGAACGAATCCTGCCACAATAGCTCCAATACCAGCTGCAGAATTTAACCAAGCAAGCGCCTCCACACCGCCTTGATATAGCATTTCAGCGGCAGCAGGTAAAATTTCTAATAGCCCACGACCGAGAATTGCAGAGATACAAATAAGCAGTAATAATTTTGAGATAATGGCTGACTTTAATGTGTAGCTAAAACCTGCTTTTATATCTGAAATAAAAGTAAAAGTTTTGTTTTTAGCTTGATACTCTTTAAGTCGTAATTTGTTCAAAACAAAAATTAACGGAAGATAGAAAGCAGCAACTAGAAATAAGGACACTGCTTCACCTTGATATTTGATGAGATAGCCTGCAATCATAGGACCAATAAATCGAGATGTATTATAAATGATTGCATTGATTGCGACTGCTTTTGGCATGTTCTCTTTGCTAACAAGCTCAGGTACAAAAGAAAGTCTAATCGCTTGATATGCGCTATTACTAATGCCAATAATGAGTGCAAAAAAGAGCAAATTAACGTCATTGATAAGATTTTTTTGTGTCAATAAAGCTAAGCATAAAGAAATAAATGCCAATATTAGACTTGTTGTCAGTGCGGCTTTGCGCCTATCCACACGGTCTACCAGCACGCCAAATAATGGGCCAAAGATAATAGATGGAACAAACAATAAAAATGCGAGAATGCCTAGTAAGCTTTCAGAGTGGGTTTGTTGCCACAGCATCCAGCCAAGCGTCATTCGTTGTATCCAAATTCCTTGAGTCGAAAAAATACTACCAGACAGGTAAGTTAAATAATTTTTTTCTGACCAGATTGCGCTTTGCATTTTATACCTTCTCGCTTTTAGAGGGCGCATATTACCTTATTTGAAACTGCTAAATCGTCAGTAAAACTTATCAATATATAAAAACAACTCATCAAACTTACTCTCTGCAATATTGTAAAGTAAGCGCCTAATTTTTTAGGTAAATTCCTTAAAACAGAATTCAGGTAATAAGCCTAATGCGTTTTAATAGGTTTCACATAAAGGTGCATAAATCATGACAGACAAGATCAAAGCAACTGCTGATAGAGTTGAATCAAACTTTGAATATATCGAAAATGAAATATTCAACGGTGAAATGTTCTCAAAATGGCGTGGGTCTTTTGAAGTCAAAAAAGTGTATGTTAAGAAAGAAAATTCAGACATTAAGTGTGATTTAGATATTCGACTTGGCAGTTGGCCTGAAGGTGTCTCAATTAAAGCTTATAAGCATAAGGCGTTAGGTGTATTTGCTTATTTGAAAGATGAGCTAGCGTGTGAAAAATACCTGAATATCAAAGCTGTTCCTTGTAAATACTGGCGCGACTCTTTTTACTTTTCTCGCTTTGAGAACTTAGATCAAGATCGTTACGTACTATTAGAAGGAAATGATATGAAAGACACAGAAACTAAATTGTGTCTGGAAAAGATCAAAGCTCATCTTGAAGAAATTAGCTTAATCTTATCTGATCAGTAATTTTCCATTTAATATAATGATTAAAGCCGAATAAAGGGAAACTTTATTCGGCTTATAAGAATGTAAAGAAAGTTTTTACATTCAGGCTCAGCAAGGCTGAGAATGTTTTAACTGCTTAAATACTTGAAACAAACTCAATATATCTAAGCAGTTACAGCTTAACCATCACTTCTCTGCGGTATTCGCTCGTCTTCAGCAATGACTCTATGGCTAATCTTTACTTTATTGGAAAGACTATTTAGGTCACCAGATAAAGGGCGAATGTGGCCTTCATCGTTATAAAAACCAATATCTCTTAAAGAGTGAGAATCAAGATGCTTGAGTGCTCTTTGGGCGTGAATACGTTCAAAGTAGTTTTTAATCGCGTTTAATAGGGCAATAAAAGTCATAACTATCTCCAGATTTAAATAAAAACCGAGACCATATGCTTTAATAGTATTTAATCACCGCATAGGATCTGCGGCTAAATATTGATTACTTAGTACGCAGCTTTAGTTGACTGTTGATTAACAAGATTGGAGCAAACTGTATTAAATTTTTGATAATTCATATTTACCTCCAAACTGTGCGTGTTAAGTGAATGAAATGTTGTCGCTTAATAATTAACTAAGCATGAGTATTAGGCTTGAATAATTAATCTATGTCAACAAGCTATATCGAAATAACTAAATTATCTTTATTAGCTGAATAAATAGGCCCAATACTTAAGGAATGCATGAACTTAACCTCATTAAATCAGCCTCAGCTTAGCTCTTTTACAAGCGGATTAGGCTATTAAATTTAATCGGTTAAGGTACAATGCCACGCACAAGTGATTAATCATGTTCAAATGCTTAATTTAATTAACATTATTTTATAAAAGTAGTAAAAATGGCGATCAAATCGACGGTTTTCAAAGCAAGTATTCAAGTCTCAGATATGGATAGATCTCACTATCAGGGTTATGACCTTACACTTGCCCTGCATCCATCTGAAACTGAAGAAAGAATGATGGTTAGATTGATCACCTTTGCTTTGCTGGCTGATGAAAAGACAGGGGATGAACAACTGTCTTTTTGCAAGGGCATTAGTACAGATGAAGAGCCTGATTTATGGCAAAAAACATTGTCAGACGATATTACTCTCTGGATAGATTTAGGTCAGCCGGATGAAAAGCGCCTAAGAAAAGCATGTGGTCGTGGTAAAGACGTTATCATAGTTAATTATAATGATAAGTCTGATATTTGGTGGCAACAGAATCAAGGAAAACTGTCACGTTTTACAAACCTTAAAGTACTAAGGTTTGCTGAGGCTGAAGTGGTGGAACTTGAAAAACTATGCCAACGATCTATGCAATTAAATGTCACTATACAAGATGGTGAGGTTTGGGTTTCTTCTGATATTGGTTCTTGCACTTTAATACCGAGTTACCGCTAAAGGCATTAAATCTTAAATATAGGAGCAGTATTAACACTGCTCCTCTACAAGTAATTAGAGCGAGTTATGAAAAAAGCTCGTGGATAACTTATAGCATTCCAGTGCAACTTGAGCATCATATCTATCGCCTTCATCACGCATAAATGCATGTTGAGCATTAAATTCATGCCAAGTAAAATCACGTTCTGTTGTCATTAGGTTTTGATAAATTTTCTGCCTACCTTCTGGACTAACGTGTGGATCTTGTCTTCCCCATACCATACAAAAACTTGCATCCATATCCTTGGTTCTTGCTAGAGAATCATTTCCTTCTTCACAAGGAAGAGTGTTTGAATGTATGTCAGTGGCATATAAGCAAAAACTAGCTGAAATAGATTCATTTAGTGCTGCACGGTAGGCTAAATGCCCTCCAATACATACGCCCATACTGCCAACTCGGCCATTTGAGTAACTTTGTTCTGTTAGATATTCAACCATGGCTTGAGTATCAGAGTCGTGAGCTTCAAGTGGCTTTGTAAACTTATCTTCGTTTCCTTTATCTTTGCCTGCGTCGTCATAAGCAAGAACAGTACCTATAGGATTTAACTCATGGAAAACTTCTGGCACAAGAACAACAAAACCATGGCCTGCCATAATACGAGCGGTTCTTTCTATAGGGGCTGTAATTTGGAAAATTTCAGAATAAAAAATAATACTTGAATACTGACCTTCTTCAGCAGGCTTATATTGAGTGCAGCGCATCACACCTGTTGCTGTATTTAAATCAATTGTTTGTGTTTGAGTAATCATAAATTATCTTAGTTTGCTAATGTCAGAGTGTAAGGAAGGAGTATAAAGGCTTTGAATAAAGACAACACCAATTAGATAGGCTTAACGGTTAAGTAGGGGTGAGTAATCACAAGTTAACGTCTGTATTAACCGTTTTAATCTGGGTAAAAGTGCATATCTCTGTATTTTGATATTAATTTCCAGAACAAATTTTAAGAATCGATGACAATAAATTTACATGTTAAAACGAATCAAATTCTAAGCAAAAGCTTATTATCTGTAACAATTAATAAAGAGATGTCTAATGCGCAAAACTTTAGCCCTAACCTTGTTCGTTTTTAGCAGCTTTTGTCTCGCTCATACAGGATCACATACATCGGATCTTGTAATCGAGTTGGATGAGGCAGAATTCACCCATAACAAAGCTAATATTAGTTTGACCTTGAGAAATCGTGGTCATAAGTCATTGGTTCTAGATAGTATAAAGACAAATGTTGGCAAGACTCAGACCCTGATAGATTTTCCATTGGTTATTAAAGCTCAATCTAAAGTGTCTTTTAGTCATAACCAAGGTATTCAGGTATTCAATAAACAAGGCCTGGTTCAAATTTTTACGCTCGTGTTAGATTTTGGTGAGGCGGGTAGTGGTCCTGTCACTATTGTTCCAACGTCATTTAAGGAATAGCAAATGATAAACAAAACTATTTTGATCGCATCAATTACCGGTATGAGTTTTCTTATTACAGCATGTAATAGTACTGGCGGAAGCACACATAACCTTAAAGATCGCCATGGTAAAGGTAAAAAAGGCGGGCGTATGGTATCTGGTGGGCCACCTTCAAGAAGCCACACAGAAACAAGTGTGAGCGAAATAGTACTCATTCAAGCTAACTCATCATTAAGCCAATCAAACCTGATGCAAGTAACGATAGATCAGAACACAAGAGTGATTGTTTCAAATGGTATTCCTGAACATAAGGTAGGTGCTTTTCCAAATAAAAATAATCCAAACCGAATTCAAGCAAGGGATTATCGATTTACGATGACAACAAAACCACGTAAGACTGGAAAAATCACCTCTTCAGCAAAGTGGTATTGGGGGGTTGCGATGAATGGGGTACCTTTTGAAGCTCAGACAGCAGAATATTGGCAAGGTAAACGTGGGGGATGGAATTATGATGCTCTAGGTGGCGCTTTGCCGCTAGGACTGGATGAAAATAATGCTCACGTACAACCTACAGGTGCTTATCATTACCACGGTCTACCTGTAGGTTTATTGCAAAACCTTGGCTGGAAAGCAACGGAACACTCGCCACAGATTGGTTGGGCAGCAGATGGTTACCCTGTTTATGCACTCACAGGAAATTTAGGTGATGGGGTAAAAATGCTAACGTCCTCATATCGATTAAAAGAAGGCCAAAGACCTGGCGGCAGTAACAATCCTGATGGGAGCTATGATGGCACATTTAATCAAGATTGGCAGTATGTAAAAGGCGCAGGTGATCTAGATGAATGTAATGGTGCGATTACTTACTCGGATGAGTTTCCAAAAGGAAGCTATGGTTATTTTCTGACTAAGGATCATCCATTTCTGTCACGCTGTTGGACTGGCACTCCAAATAGATCATTTTTCACAAATCATTGATTGTTCTTGTCTTAATAGTAAGACTATATCACACACTAGAATATGCAGCTTTAGGGCTGCATATCAGTATATTTCTCCAAAAAATTCAACTTGAGTAAGGTATACCCGTGCATCAAATTCAAGTTGATGGTAATCACTCAGCATGTATTGACATAATTGATAAAAGGCTTTGTTGTGATCCTTCTCTTTGAGGTGGGCTAACTCATGCACACAAATCATGTTTAATAATTTAATAGGGGCTGATTTAAACAAGGTGCTTATGCGTAATTCGTTTTTACTTTTTAATTTACTTCCTTGGATGCGTGAAACGTAAGAGTGCATACCTAAAGCATTATTAACTAGGTGTATTTTATTGTCATATTGTATTTTGCTTAAATTGGCAGACTTTTTCATATACTGGTTCTTAATATTACCAACATAATCTCTTAGGGCTTTATCATTGGTAATTTTATGAGGCTCAGGGAAACGGGATAGTAAGTAATGCTTAAGTTTGTCTTGCTCTATCAATGTTTGGATTTGAGCTTGTAAATGGCTTGGGTAAGCACTGATATACTTTAACTGTTCCATAATTTAAGAAAGATTACTAATATTTCGCATTTGTATTAACTCACCACCCATAGCGTCAAAATCATCTTCATCATGGGTCACTAGTAAAGTAGGAATGTTAGCTTTTTTAATTTGTTCTAACGTAAAACGCCTAACACTTTGCCTTAACTCTGGGTCAAGTTTACTGAAAGGTTCATCTAGCAACAGGTAGTCAGGACTTGATAGTAATGTCCTCAATAGCGCAATACGAGCTTGCTGACCGCCAGATAAGGACTTTGGTAAATTATTCGCTTTAGTTTCAAGTCCAAGCTCAGCTAGTTTAGACATAGCAAGTTTCTTTTTTTCTGTCGCAGTCAATCCTTGTTGCTTTGCATCTATCGCAAATAAAAGATTTTCAAGATTAGTCATATGTGGGAACAGTAAAGGTGTTTGATAAAGAATACCGACATTTCGATTCTGAGTGCAAAGTGTATCAATTCTTTTTTGATTAAGTTCGATACAGCCTTTTGCTTCAAAGCCAGCTTCTAACGTACCAGATAAGTAATTAAGCAGGCTAGACTTACCACAGCCACTTGGTCCCATCAAAGTTAATACTTGGCCATTATCTATCTCAAAGGAAAGTTTAGAGATTAGAGGGGTTCCGGCAATACTTAAATGACAATCTTTTACTCTTAACACATGCGTCTCAATAAATTATTAATAGGTTTAAACATGAAAGAAATTGGCTAATCTCAGGCGATATTGTGTCCATACTCGGGGCAACCATTGAGCTAACATAAAAATTAACAAGGGAAATAATGCTTGTAGCATCGCCATATTACCAACCTTTTTTCTTTCACCAGATGCAGCCAATGCGACAGCTTCTGTTGTGAGTGTATTAATGCGACCTTCACCTGCAGTTAACGTTGGTAAGTACTGAGCAAAGCTCACAGCTATACCTAATGCAAAAGCACTAAATAAAGCGGGTTTAAGCATGGCAAGTTTAACTTGGACAAATGAGTGCCAAGGCTTTTTGGTTAAACAAACAGCTTGGCTATAAAACGATTGATTGAAGGCTAAATATGGGCCAGATAAAGTGAGGTAAACATAGGGCAATACATAGAGTAGGTGTAAACCAATCACTGCAACTAAAGAGCCGCTGTTATTACTCCAAATTAGAAATACTTGAATGCCAAATAAAAAACCAACTTGAGGCAAAATGATTGGTAGATAGATAAAGCGGTCGAACCATTTAGTGCTTTTAGGACGATTACGTTTTTGTTCAAGCATTAAAATACTAATAAATAGTGCAATCAAGGTGCTTGCAAATGCGATTATCAAACTGACACAGGCTAACTCAAATAGTAAGGGGCTAAGCTGCTCAATTTTTTTGAAAGACCAGCTAGTTGGCAAAATATCAGGGAATCGCCATCTGTGAGTAAATGCCCAAACAGGTAAAACAACAAGAGACAGTACAGCTAACAACATACAGACCAAATAGGTCAAAGCCGCACCGTGAAAAATAGCGGCTAATAAAGTTGTTCGTTTTCCATTACTCCAACGCTTACGATCAAATAATACAATCATTTGATACAAGCCTTCCCAGCAAACAGCAGAAAATAAAATGATCAGCATTAACAAAACTGCACCCGCCGATGCAGTAAAGCGCATATCTAAATCAGTATCGTTAAACCAGTGAAATAAGGTAACGGCAAAAGTGGAAGGCGTGTTCGGTCCAATGACTAATGATAGATCAACCACTGTTAAACTAAAGGCCAGTATGACTAAAAGCGGTAGCCTGATAAGTGGGTACAAAATAGGTAAAATGACTTTTCGCCAAACGGTTAAGCGGGAATAACCCATGCTTGTGCCAACTTTGATCAGTTCACAGGTCTTAATTTGTTCTAAGCTCGCTAAGATAACAAACAGCAAATAGGGGGTTTCTTTAACAACGAGTGCTAATACAAGTGATAGCCCATAAGGGTCTTGTACACTGACCCAGATAGGAGGCCTTTCATAATCCGTTAACCAAGGGCTAAAAAGTCGAACAATCCAACCGCTAGGACTTAAGATAAACACTAAGCCAATTGCTATTGCAGCATGTGGGATAGCCAAAATAGGTGCCAAGGTGTTTCGAATGCTGATCAACCAACGGCTTTCATAAAATACGGAGATAGTTGAGAAGGCAATAATAAATGATATAAGGCTAGCAAGTAGACCGCTTAACAAGGTGAGTTTGATGCTTCCCCAAAGCTCGGGAGATTCAAATAAATTAAACCAAGGTTTGAGGCTGAATTGGTAATGAGATAAGGCTGGTAGATAATCAAAAGCGGGTAATAATGTGCCAATTAAACCAAGAATGATGGGTAGAACAAATAAAAGGGTTATCAGGCGTGATGCGGTCGCTAAGCCATTCAGTTTGACTGCAAATTTCGAGATGGATAGCGTTATCAATGACTTAGCCTTCTGAGTCTAAAAGCGAAAAGCATAAACCTGTTTAGGTTAAATGCCAATCTTGATGATATCTAAATGAGGTGTTTGATGAGCTTCAGCACCTAATTGAGAGTGCTGAAGCAATAGAAGATCCGTGATCTATTTTGCGTAACGCTTACGCCATTCTTTTTCGAGTGCTTCAACCCAAGATACGTGCGGTTCAGGTAAGCTTTCACCGAGTTCGGCCAAAGTTAACGTCGCAATACCTCTAGGTAAGTTATTAAATGCAGTCTGATCTGCTTGGGCCAGTTTGCTATAACTTAACACACTTAAATCGCCCCAAGTTGTTGGGTCCTGCTTTTTAATTTGAGCTTTAGGCGATAATAAGAAGTTAGCAACGACTTGAGCTCCAGCTGTTGATGCTGAGTTATAGGGAATAGCAACAAAGTGTGTATTACCTATCGTACCTCTATCAAACACATAGGACCGAACCGTATCACTCAGATTACCTTGATCGATTTGAACTGATGCCGCTGAAACATCAAAACTGAGGGCAAGGTCTATTTCTTGGTCGTCTAGTAAGCGCATCATTTGCTCAGAACTTGAAGGGAATGATGTACCAGAGCGCCAAGTATTAGGGTGTAGCTTATCTAAGAATGACCATAAAGGCTGAGTCACTTGATCAAAGTCCACTTGTGAAACTGGCTTAGAAAGCGCTGAAGGGTAGTGAGTTGTCTCAATCAGAGCTTGTTTTAAGAAAGTAGTACCTAAAAACTGAGGCGGCTCAGGATAAGAAATACGGCCAGGATTATTTTCGGCATAATTTAATAGTTGAGCCATTGATTTTGGTGGCTGTGATACTGTGGCGGTGTCATACATAAAGATGACTTGCGCTGCTCCCCAAGGAGATTCCATACCATCAACATTCGTACCAAAATCTTGAGTTAAACTTTTTTTGCTGGATTCATCTATATATTGATAATTAGGCAGCCCCTGGCTAAAAGGACCAAAAAGTAAATTATTGTTCTTTAGGGTTCTGAAGTTTTCACCATTAATCCAAATAAGGTCAATGGACCCATTTGCATTATTGCCAGCCGCTTTTTCGGCAAGTACTCGAGATACAGCATCGGCGGTATCAGCCAGTTTTACGTGTTTCAAGTTAACTTGGTATTCATCTTTAACACTTGATTTAATCCAATCAATATAAGCATTAATGTTATCTGAGCCTCCCCATGCGTTCCAATAAACAGTTTGACCCTTTGCTTCCTCTAAGGTGTCTTGCCAGTTTTGAGCGCCTGCGGTACTAATCAATGATGCTAGGACACCAGAGACTAATAATGATTTTTTTAACATAAATGATCCTATCTATAATGGGTCAATGACGTGAATTAGAATTACCTAATGTTCGATATAAAAATTCTATTTTAGTTCAATCCTTTAGCATTATTTTATCGTATTATATTGGGCTCGATTTATCTTGTTGAATTAAGGTTATTTTATGTCTCATCAAATCCTTTCCCATATATTGCCCTCTGCAACGCCTGGCACAGCGCGTATGATTAAAGCGCATCATTTTGGTGAAGTTGGGGCAAGACCAAAAATTTATCTTCAGGCTGGTTTACATGCCGATGAATGGCCAGGCTTTCTTGTACTTAATAAATTGATTCAGTTGTTAACAAAAGCGGATGAAGCTGGCTTAATTCAAGGGGAGATTACGATCGTTCCTGTGGCTAACCCAATTGGCTTAGCTCAGAATTTTCATGGTTATATACCAGGACGATTTGCATTCTCAGATGGCGGTGGCAACTTTAACCGTAACTGGCCTCAGCTTGGTGATAAGGTCGAAAAAAAGATCAAAGGTCAGGTAACATCTAACCAAGAGGACAATGCTAAACTTATTCGTCAAGTTATGGCCGAAGAGCTTAAGCTTCTGCCTGAAACCACTGAATTGCAGGGCTTAAAGAAAACCTTGTTGGCCATGTCCATGGATGCTGATGAGGTTCTTGATCTACATTGTTCTGGTGAAGCCTCAATGCATGCTTATGTCGCTCAAGAGTTTGAAGTCCATTTTGCGCCATTGCTCGCAAGAATGGGGGCTAAGGTTGCTTTGTCAGAGTTAGAGACGGGTGCACACTCATTTGATGAGACCAATGTCTCTGTTTGGCGACATCTAAAAAATCATTATGCCCATCTAGTTCCATGGGGAGCGAGGTCTCTAACATTGGAACTAAGAGGCGAAAATGACATTAGCCAAGAACAAGCACTAGGTGATGCCGAAGCTATTTTTGATTACCTTTGCCAACGAGACGTTATTGATCAAGCTGTCGCAAGGGTCGATACCAGTGAACTTAACTACTACCCACTAGATGCGATGGACTTAATCAAAGCCCCTTGTGCAGGCATAGTTTGTTATGACAAGAATATTGGTGATCAAGTTGAAATAGGTGAGAAAATTGGAGAGGTAGTGGATTTAATGGCTGATGATGTTAATCAATCAAGTCTACCGCTTATAGCTCGGACTAACGGCGTTTTTTTTGCGAGATTGCAAAGGCGTCTTGTGATTTGCGGTGAAGCGATAGGTAAAATTGCCGGTAAAGAACATCTCGCTTATCGAGAGATTGGTAATCTGTTTGAAGATAAATAAAAATAGTTAAACAAAACACTTTTGGTTTAATAGATCTAGGTACTTATAAGTAAGTACTTAGATCATGTAAATAGATTATATTGATGATGCTAAACCCGCTAACGATAGAGCAGCAAGCTGTTGTTGAATCTAATATAGACACCCATTCAAAAATTATTGCCGTTGCTGGCGCAGGTAAAACAACGACACTAATTTCCAGAATTAACTACCTTATTGAACAGGGCGTGCAGCCAGATAAAATTGCAGTCTTCATGTTTAACAAAAGCGCTCAAGAAGAGTTCAGTCAAAGACTCTCCCTAAGCGCTGAGAGGCAAAGTGCGTTAAGTCCTGATGTGATGACGTTCCATAGCTTTGGAATGAAGTTAGCGCGTAGAATGGAACAAAGGCAGCTAATTGAGCGCGCTCAACTTGTTGCGGATGATTTCTCTTTAGTCAAATTGCTGCGTGAAGCTATGCAGCAACTCGTTCGCATGAATGTCAGTATTGAATTACATGATGAAAAAGACTGGCTTGAAGACGCTATCTTATTTCTTGATCAAGTGAAGTCATCAACTCAATCAGCTAACGCCGTATTCCATGACGCTAAATGGTCTAAGGAGAGGGCTTTCTTTCCTGCTTTGTATAAACAATTTGAAGTCTTACGTCAGCGTAAAAAAATACGTTTCTTCTCTGACCTCATCAGCGACCCTTTAAGTTTCATTCAGGATGCGAACGAAGAGCAGACAGCCTTGTACCAAGGGTTAGTGCCTAAATATAGCCATTTATTGATTGATGAGTTTCAAGACATAAATGACAGCCAATATGCTCTGTTAAAAAAACTCTATCAAGAATCGAGTTACTGGATGATGGTAGGAGATGTTGAGCAATGTATTTATGAATGGCGTGGTGCGAAACCAGACATAATGCAGAACCAAATAGATGAAGACTTCAAACCTATTAGTCGATTCGAATTAAGTACAAGCTTCCGTTTTGGGCATCAAATTGGACTTATGGCAACAAACTTACTTGCCTATAACAGTAAGAAAGACACGAACGAATCAGCCGCTAAACAAGAGCATTGTGTCATAGGTAAAGGGCAAGACACTGAGTTTGCATTCGCTCAATATGATAAAACGGGTAAAGCATTATTATCCGAGTTAAAACAATGGGGTAATAGCGTTGGAACACTATCTAACGCTGCCGTATTAGTTCGTTTATACAGCGATATGGTACCCATTCAATTGGCATTAATGCATAGAAAAGTTCCTTATCAATTGCATGGTGATTCCCCTTTATTCGAAAACCGTCAAATTCGAATGTTAATGGCTTACATTGCCGTTATGGCTGGTGGTTTTGATGACGCGAGTATTTTCTATAATAGGGACGATATTAGCTATTTGATGACAGTGCCTAGTTTAGGTATCCCACCTAATCAGAGAAAAGTTGTCAATCAAAGGGCAATAGCATCTCCTCACCTTATTCCTCAAATGCTTGAAAGTATGGCGGATGAAGCGGGTGGCTGGCGGGCAAAAAAATTACTTGAGCGTGCTGATTGGTTAAGAAGTCTGACTCTTTATCAGAAACAACCAGATAAAGGCATTATCAATACATTAGATAAATTAGGGATATATCGTTATTTTGAGAATACCAGTAGTAAAGATATTCAATACAATGAAAAAGTTGCTACTTGCGAATCATTTATTGCTTATATAGCTGGAGTTCAGCTTGATGCAAAATCTTTACTCGATGAATTAAAAAATCTCGCAGTTCAAGATCAACAGAAAGATCAAATTAATAGCTCAGATGGACTGCACCTAATGAGCTTACATAAAGCGAAAGGTTTAGAGTTTGATTTAGTTATCATGGCAGGCCTTAAAGAGGGGCAGTTTCCTTACTATGAGGCGAATAAAGTTGATACACGTCTTATAGAAGCTGAAAGAAGACTTTTTTATGTAGGTATTACCCGAGCAAAGCAGAGACTTGTGCTACTTAACAAGCCGGATAAAAAAGAAAGTAAACGCCTTGATTTAGCAGAGCGAGCAGTGAATACAAAAAAGGTGTCTGATCTTTCACGCTTCATATTTGAGTCACAGCCAATACTTACCCAGAAAGTATTATCAAGACAGTTTGAAGAACAGTCTGCCCCTTTAGAAGTAAAAGATGCCGCTCAGGTTATCAAGTATTTCAATATGGCTGGTCTTACACTAAACCAAACGGTTGATCAGGCAGAAAATCATTTTAGTGGGAAGTTAAAGCCTGGAGAGAAAGTCCGTCATGATCAATTTGGTCAAGGTGTCGTCATTCGACAGGAAAGTGATGGACACGAAATGATTTTTGTTGAGTTTGAAGACGTTGGTTATAAGCGCTTTAACCCAAAGCATACCAAATTGGTGAAAGTACCAAGTAATCGATAATTACTTTATTGCGCAAGCAGAACAATTGATTTAGTCTATATTCCAAATAAAGATAAGCATATTCTTAACGTGTATATGCTTATTATTACTTGAGAGTTTCTACATTCAAATTCAATCTGAAAGTAAAGCTGAAGACAGCTTCGATTTAATCTCAAAATCCGAATTAGTAAGTGTTTATTGAGACTGGAAGCCTCAACGTGCCTACCCAATATAACGGTTGATTAATGATCAGAATTTCAACTATTAAAGCGTGATTTATATCTTTCAATATGGAGTGACTAATGAGTTCATTTGATCAATTACCACGTGTGTCATTGTGCCACCAGCCAACGCCTATAGAGCATATGCAAAGGCTTTCTGAGCATCTTGGTATCAACTTATACATTAAACGTGATGATTGTACAGGCCTTGCTGGTGGTGGAAATAAAACACGTAAACTTGAGTATTTATTAGGTGAAGCAAGGGGAAAGGACGTTGATACGCTAATTACATTAGGCGGTATTCAATCGAACCATGCACGCCAAACAGCGGCAGCAGCGGCAAAATATGGCTTTAATTGTGAACTAGTACTTGAAGATGTTGAGGGAACTGTAAAGCAAGATTATTACGGTAATGGTAATGTCTTGTTAGATAAATTATTCGGCGCAAATATTCATAGAGTCGATGAGGGAGTGGACTGTTTAGACTATGCCTATAAACTTAAAGCTAAATTAGCTAATGAAGGTCGTAAAGCGTTTGTTATCCCTCTTGGCGGTTCTAGTGCGGTAGGTAGTATGGGTTATGTGCAATGTGCTAATGAAATTATGGCGCAATCAAAATCAAGCGATATTCACTTCGATAAACTGGTCTTAGCGACTGGAAGTGCAGGCACTCAAGCAGGATTACTTGCTGGCTTTAAGGCCACTGAGTTTAACTTACCTGTCTATGGTATTTGTGTTAGCCAAGATACTCAAACTAAGAAAGAGCTTGTTATCTCTTTATTAACTGAGTCACTTAAGTTAGTTGGTAAAGGCGGGGCTGACATTGCAGATGACGTTATCACAGATGGCAGCTATGTAGGCAAAGGTTATGGCATACATACTCAAGAAGTTGTGGATGCTATTAATTTATGTGCTCAATTAGAAGGCATTCTTTTAGACCCTGTATATACCGGTAAAGGAATGGCAGGATTAATTGATTACTGCCAAAACGGAAGAATAAAGAAAGGTGAAAATGTTCTTTTTATTCATACAGGCGGTAGCCAAGGCTTATTTGCTTATAGAGAAATTTTTTAATTTGATATTAATAACTAAATAAGTTGTTAATCTACAATTCTTCTGACCTATACTAAGGGAGGTTACGATTATGTCGCCTCTTCTCACTTCTCTCTTTAAGGTATCTTGAAAAAGTGCCAAACAAAGCGTCACTTTGCGCTTGATTAATAGTAAGTCAGTGTCGGTATCTTTTGAAAAGGGATAATATAGGGAGGTTCTTTTTCTGAAATGCCGTCAAGGTTTTATTCAAAGATCCGAAAGGAGTCGCTTTATTTGCAACCTCCTTAGCTTCAGTTCAAAAGGTAAACAGCTATGTATAGGTTAATTCTATGCTGTGTTATTTTTATTTCCAGTCAATCCGTTTATGCACTTCCTAATAGTGTAAAACTCTCAACCAAACTATGGCCGCCATATCATTACTATGACGTACATGGTGAATTAACCGGTATTAGTGTTAATCACTTAAAGTGTAGCTTTGAATGGTTAAATATTGATTTAACTATAGAAGTTGTCCCTTGGAGTAGAGCGCAACAGCATACTCAGATGGGTATTAGTGATGGCTTTTTCTCTGCTTCATGGAACGCATCAAGAGATCAATATGCCACTAGATCTGTTGATATTGCACCTCAAAACTGGGTTTGGTACACACTGAAAGGATCTGGAACGAACACAAACTCTAAATATTTCAGACAGAATGCAAAAATTGTCGGAACCAGAGGCTCAAATATTGTCCATTGGCTCAAAAAAATCAATATAAGGTCACAGCAGAAACTATGGCATTGGATAATATGGTTAATATGATTTTAACAGGCAGGGTGGACGCTTTCATGGAAAATCAATTTGTCGCGGAAGCTGCATTAAAAGGAAGTAATAATTTTGCAAAATTGGAGAAAACTATTGCCAGATCGATGCCTGTAGGTGTCTATTTTAGCCATACGTTTTTAGCTAAATATCCCAGATTTCTGACTACTTTTAATAAAGCATCTGAACAGTGTCATAATCATAAAGTAACCAATTAACTGTTTGATTACCTTAGCGTTACAAAAGCATTTATTTGTAATTTAATCTAAAAAAAATGTTTGATAATTCATTCAATGTAGAAAATTGTACCTAAATTAAATTCATGTTCGTTTGACCCTTTATATCTGTTATAAAAGGCAAAAATAGGCATATTTAATAACAGGTATTAAATCTAGAATTCATGATCATACAAGCTATCACATGGCAAGAGTGCTTACCCATTAGGCAACAAGTACTATGGCCACATCGGCCTGAAATATTTTGCCAAATAGAAGAAGATAAAGACGCAAAGCATTATGGCGTATTTATAGATAATCAATTAGTGAGTGTTGCTTCCCTATATTTCAAGACAATAAACGGCATTTGTCGTGTTAGGTTGAGAAAATTCGCTACGATTACCTCTTATCAAAGAAAAGGGATTGGCAGGAAGTTACTTTCTCATATTATTCAAGATTTAGCCTCTTCAGGTGTAGATTATTTTTGGTGTGATGCAAGAAAAGATAATCAAAACTTTTATTTAAATCTTGGCTTTAAAGTAATAGGACAGTCTTTTTATAAGTTTGATATTGAATATCATAAGTTCGAGATTAAACTGAACTAAATTCACCCTGAATAACAGATGTAATTCAATGTAATTAGCTTTTTCACAAAAGCTTACTATGCTCAAAATAGATTACAGCCTTAACAAGGATGCGTAGTCATGTTTGTAATCAATTAAGTCAATTTGACGTATAAGGATGAACACATGAGTATACAAGCTGAAAATCAACAGGGAATGTTTCATGTATCATATTGCATTACACAAAAAATCTCAGGTCAAACTCATTTAGGCAGTGCTACTCTCAGGTTGAATTTGGTCGTTAATGGCCCAGATAAGACTGTTAATGGTGTTGGCAATGTCTACCAAGCTACTAACCCTCCCGTGAATGTAATTTCACATCTTAATGGCGAATGGTCATATTTATCTAATGACAGTGCAAATCATGTTCTGATTGTGTTGGATGGTTTTGATCTTTCCACCATTCAATTTGGTGGACAGCCTATGGAGAGTAAAAACCTTACCTTAAAAATTGCAATCTCTGAGGATTGGCAGACAGGCTCCGCAAGTTTTAATTATCTTTATGAGGGGGAATGGTACGAAGTGGAATATGCTCTCGTAGAGCTACAGGAAAGAGAAGAGACATTAAATTTAGATGCTGTATCGAGTTATACAGGCTTTCACAAACCAAGCATTTAAATTTTGAGCACGGCCTTATTTAGGCCGTGCTCAATCAAACGCTCAAAGAAAACGATTTTTTCTACTAAGAAGTAAAGTAACGATTATTAATATAATGCTCAAACTGATGATACATTTCATCATCACTTACTTGATTGGTTGAGATCACATGATCGCCATCTACCAAGGTAATAGTCGCATTTAAACTTGTAGCCTTGCTTTGACTTCGTGTTTTGAGCGCCTCGATTTTTGCTTTTTCACTTTGCCAAGCTTGCTCACTTGTCTTGTTACATTGATCAGCTAAATATTTTGCAGAGAAACCTTCTTTCGTAAGACTTTGCAGTGTCGCGTTATGATTAATGCTATTGCCAGGTTTCCAATAATGTTCAGATAGTAGCGGTCCAATTTTAGGGTTATCAGTTAAATAGCCAAAAGCTTTTAAGAAGAAAGCACGTGTTTGATACACAGCCATATGAGCCAGTAAATACCCTTGATAAGAACAGGCTGCTTCTTGAGATAAGAGGTGAGGGATAGCAAGCAATGGTCTTGGGCTAGTCTCTAGACCTAAAATTGACTTCTCAGTTGCTCTTGCTAGTTGTGTTAAATATGTAGATGTTAATAAAGTTTCGTCTGCACTGTAAACAGCTTGTTCAAAATAGGGCACAACTAAGATGCTTCTCTCTTCATAAGATTGAAAAGGTTGTTTAGATTCAACAAGTGATTTAATTAGCTGATCTGGTATTGGTTGGCCATCGTTGTTTTTAGCGTAAAGTTTCAACCAATCAGCATCGTTTAATAAACTATCGCAAAACATAGACTGAGTTTCGGCATAGGCCATTGAAGTAGGAGCAAACTCTTGAGAGAAGCAAGGCGCATTTTGTTTTACGTTGGCGAAGTGAGCTGCATGCCCACCTTCATGAAAAAGTGTATTAATACCATTATAACCACTTCCAACCTGATCCGGTTTAGCGTTACTTGTAAAGTTAACTTTAGCGGCTTGCCAGTCGCCTTTATTGATAAATGAAGGGATGGGGCCATGGCAAAAACCGTTCTGATATTTACCCTCTCTATCCAATAAATCGAGTGTTAGTTCAGCACCTGAGTAATCAATATTAAGTCGACCAAATGACTCAACCCAGCGTTGTAAGGATTTTGCAAACGGAACATAGGCGTCTAATTCGCGACTAGCGTCACCTGAGTACATAAAACGAAAGTTATGACCAAGCTTTGCATCAGAGCCTTTATTTTTAGACAGTGTCTCGATGCTATGTAAGTTGCCTGAACGCGTTTTTTTTTCGAAATCATCCAAGATTATGAAAAGCTCTTCACAACTCATTTGTTCCGTTTTCTGTATTTTATAATCAAAAAAGTTTTTATAACCTTGGTCTCTAGCGAACTCATTTCTTTGTTTCACTAACTCAATATAGCCATTATCAAGCACCCATTGCTCAAGATCTAACAAGGCTTGATGTGATGTTTTTCTAACATCTTCCGAATCGCTATTACTAATATTTGCCGATAAAACAGTAAGAGAGGCTGGTGTTCTAATCCCTTTCTCGTTTTTATAATGCATTATGTATTTTTGTCTTTTAGCAAAAAGCTCTGCCTCACTTTTAATCAGTGCCGACATTTTCTCTCTACCTGACTCACTTTCTATCGCATTAGCTTCAAAAAATGATAGCCATCCTTTTAACCCATGTAAGGTGTCATTGTCATGTTGCTCAACAAGCTCGATATACTCACGAGTTTTTAAAATGCGAAGAGGGGAGGAAATAAATGCATTTAAATTTGATTCAGCTGTCGCAAATGCTTCATGCTGATCACTTGTTCCCATGTAGGTTTGCCAGAATAGGTTTTCTTTCTCTTTATGGAGACTAAGATAATCATCATTAAGTTGATGGAAGTAATCTCTCGCATTATGAGTATTAAGTGTCAAAATTTCATCCTTGTATAAATTGTCTAGTATGAATGTCTAGCTCGATTTGAATAAATCTGGATTATTAAATTACTACTTTTTCAAATGAGTATCTGTGTGGTTATTACTAAGCCGTATAAAATGCAGAAAAGCTAAGCGATTAAATAGAGTAATAATTAAATGGCTGTAGTGAGCTAAATTTACCTCACCCTTAATCTTGAAAGTGTAAATTTATCATAAAGCTTTGTGAAGTGAGCGAGTATTTAGTTATGCGGGGTTCATTTATGAGCCTTTAAGGCTCATAAACTGAGTTTAAACTGAGAGCTTACCAAGTATCATGGCTAAACTAGATGCTTCTTCTTTATCTAGTCCAACAAGCATTTTATTTAATACTTGGCTGCGAGTCACATCTAACTTTTCAGCAATAATTTTTGCTTCATCTGTTAGGTACATTTTTGAAACTCTTGCATCTGTTTCGCTAGATTTTCGAATCAGAAGGTTCTTAGATTCCAGCTCTTTTATTTTCCGTGTGATCTGGGATTTATCACGACAAACGGATTCTACCAGCTCACCAATCGTAAGGCCTGGTGAGCGAAATGTGACCATAATCAGCATTGTATCTTGATGAGTTATAGGTAGGTCTAACTCTTTTATTGCGTTATCCATCGCTTTAAAAAACTTCTTTATAAAAGTCTCCATTAATAAAGATATATTAAGGTTCAGATTGGACATTTATCTCTCTTAAAACACTTGCATAACAGGTTGAAAACGTACTCATTATAAAGGTTAATGGGTTAAATCCTAATAATTTTTCCATAATACAAAGGAATGAATGAGTAAATTATGTGTCAGACATTAACTAAGACAAAAAAATACTGGGTTAGTTGCGAACAAGGTGACATTGATATCCCCAAATTATACGGCTTTATTAGCAATAGCTATTGGGCTAAAGGAATACCGATAGATGTATTTGAGAAAGGATTAAAACACTCTTTGTGTTTCTCATTATTATCAATCAATGAACAAAACGAACAGATCTTTGTTGGTTTTGGTCGCATGATTACAGACAAGGCAACATTCGCCTATTTAGCTGATGTTTACATTGATGATTATTATCGCGGCCTAGGCTTAGGTAAACAACTTGTTTCGAATATCTTAGCCCATGAGGATCTTCAAGGATTAAGGCGAATTATGCTAGCGACTTCAGATGCCCATGGTCTTTATCAGCAGTTTGGTTTCGAAAAAATAATTAATATTGATATTTTTATGCAGGTATGGAATTCTGCTGTATACACAAATTAAGAAACTTTTAAGACGGTACTTTTATATTGAACTAAACATTTTTAGAAACGAGGACGATCTATGAAATTAGCATTTGGTGATTATAAAAATGATATTGGCTTGCCACTAGAGTGCCCAAATTGTGGCTCGAGTTATATGCATCAGAAAAAAGTAGAAGTGTTTCAACGTAATGAAGATGACAGGAATGGATTACATGTCAGTGTCGATGAAAAAGTAACAACTGATACAAATATTGCAGATAATCCGAGTCCAAGAAGACAAGGGCTTACATTACATTTAAGTTGTGAAGGCTGTCCTAACGTTTCCCAATTGTCTATTTATCAACATCATGGCTCAACTTATATGAAGTTTAATAGTTAGTAACCCTTTCCCTTTCAAAAATACAGCCATGATGTTTCATGGCTATCTACCCAATAAGTACTTGTCGAAAATTGTCATCATCACATCTGTATTATCATACATTCTAAAACTGTCACTAATAATGCATTCCCCTTTTGGCTTTAAATAGACTATCAGCAACATAAAATCATGAATAATAGAGGGTGCTATGAAAACAATCGGATTAATAGGTGGGATGAGCTGGGAATCCACAGCGACATACTACAAACAAATCAATGAAGGCATTAAGCAAGCACTTGGTGGGTTAAATAGTGCCAAAATTTGTATGATAAGTTTGAACTTTGCTGAGATTGAAGCCTGCCAACACCGAGGTGATTGGGAGACAGCAAGTAAGATTTTAATTGAAGCTGCTCGTTCTTTAGAGGCAGCAGGTGCTGACTTTGTGCTTATATGTACAAACACTATGCACAAAGTAGCTACCCAAGTTGAAGCGTCTGTTTCAATCCCCTTGTTACATATCGCACGCGCAACCGGTGATAAATTAAAAAAAGACAAGATAGCCAAGCTCGCGCTATTGGGGACACGTTTCACCATGGAAGAAACTTTTTATAAGCAAGTCCTCCAGGCTGAATATGGTTTAGATGTTATTGTTCCAACTGATGATGATGCTAAAACCATTCATGACGTTATCTATAATGAACTGTGTTTGGGTATTTGCTCTCAAAAGTCTAAAGAGGCTTATCTGAATATTATTGAAAAATTAAGGGGAGAGGGGGCTGAGGCAGTTATTCTTGGTTGTACTGAGATAGGTTTACTTATCTCTCAAGAGAGTCTTAACCTTCCAATTTATGATACTAGCTTGATTCACGCTGAAAAAGCGGTTGAACAGGCAATACAAAACTAAGTAATTGACAATAAAAAGCCGTAATAAATCTAATTATTACGGCTTTTTAATGAGTAATAGTCTTTATATCTAAATAAAGGCTATACCTTGCATTAAAGTAATGCAGCTAGTTTTTCTTCTAACTTGTTCTGATCAATTGCGAAATTACGAATGCCTTCAGACAGCTTTTCAGTTGCCATAGCATCTTGGTTCATTTCCCAACGGAATTCAGCTTCAGTAATCGCTTCTGGTGCTGATTCGACATCAGTAACAGGCGTTAGTTTGCGCTCTAAGGTGCCAGTATCTTTTTCAAGTTCACCTAATAAAGCCGGCGCAATGGTAAGGCGGTCACAACCAGCAAGCTGTTCAATTTCACCAATGTTACGGAAGCTAGCGCCCATCACAACTGTCTTGTATCCATGCTGTTTGTAGTAGTTATAAATTTCAGTGACTGACACAACACCTGGATCTGTTTCCGCTGTATATTCTTCTCCAGTCGATTTTTTGTACCAATCAAGAATACGGCCAACAAATGGAGAAATTAGATATACACCAGACTCAGCACAAGCTTTTGCTTGAGCAAAAGAGAAGAGTAGCGTTAGATTACAGTTAATTCCTTCTTTTTCCAGCTCTTCAGCCGCTTTAATGCCTTCCCATGTAGATGCTGCTTTGATTAGCACTCTGTCTTTAGAGACACCCGCTTCTTCATACAAAGCAATTAATTTACGAGCTTTAGCAAGCGTTGCATCTTTATCGAAAGATAGACGTGCATCAACTTCTGTCGAAATACGACCTGGAACGGTTTTAAGTATTTCAGCACCAACAATAACGGCTAATTTGTCAGAAGCGTCAATAATTTGTTGGTTCATATCATCACTTTGTGCTTTTGCCCAAGTGATTGCTTGATCAATAAAAGGAGCATACTCAGGGATTTGTGCAGCTTTCAGCATCAAGGATGGATTAGTCGTTGCATCTTCAGGCATATATTCTTTTATGGCTGCGATATCACCGGTGTCAGCCACAATGGTGGTAAAGGCTTTTAGTTGAGAAAGCTTATTGCTCATTTTTAATTTCCTTCGCTCTAGTTAACTGTTCATTTACCAAATCAATGGCTTGTTTTAGCACATCTATTGATGCGTCTTTTTTATGTCCTTGCTCTGAAAGGTAACGTCTAAACTGTTTACCGCCAGGCTGTCCTAAGAATATTCCCATAATATGACGAGTTAAATGGGATAGTCTTTCGCCGTTATTTAATCTTTGTTCAACAAAAGGAACAAAATTTAATAGGGCTTGAATACGGCTTGTTACTTGATCTGTTTGATTAAATAAACGTGAATCAACCTGGCTTAAAATCCAAGGGTTATTGTAGGCTTCACGCCCAACCATCACGCCATCAACGTGGTTTAAATGTTGCTCACACTCATCAAGACTTTTGATTCCGCCATTGATAATGATCTCTAAGTCAGGGAAGTCTTGTTTTAAACGATAAACATAATCGTATTTCAATGGCGGTACTTCACGATTTTGCTTAGGACTTAGCCCTGCCAAAATTGCATTTCTAGCGTGAACAATAAAAGTATTGGTGCCAGTCGTAGCAACATCACCAATAAAGTCTCTAACTATGCTGTAATCTTGTTGATCATCAAGACCAATCCTATGCTTGAGCGTGACGGGAATAGAACAAGCATCTTGCATCGCTTTCATGGCATCTTTCACCTTTTCAGGGTGGGCCATTAAGATTGCACCAATTAAACTATGCTGAACTTTATCGCTTGGGCAACCAGCATTAAGGTTAACTTCATCATAACCAAATTTTTCAGTGAGCTTGGCGCATTGTGCTAAAGCATTTGCATCTGAGCCACCTAGTTGCAGGGCAATGGGATGCTCTATATCCTCAAACCTTAAAAATCGCTCAGGATTATCACCCTTTAGAAGCGCTCCTGTTGTTACCATTTCTGTATATAACAGGGTTTCTTTGCTTAAGGATCTAGCAAAAACACGGTAATCAGAAGTTGTCCAATCTAACATTGGGGCAATAGAAAAGCGGCGGTTTAGGCTATCGTTCGATGTTGGCTTGGTGTCTTGGTTATTTTCTTGCATAAAATATTTAGTAGTAAATGTTGTCAATCAATTTGGTTTAAAAGCGTTCGCACTAAAAAGTTTTAATTTGAGGAAAGCCCCACCTAATTGCTTTAAAAGTACAGAATAAATTTGCGCTAATTATGTCATAAATGCGTTTGATTTAATGCTTATACTGACAAAAACATCCTGTTATAAAATTTCAATAAACTAACTTCAACTACCTTAGTTAGCAATTTACCTGCTTATTATGTCATAAAATTACAATGAGAACGGTTATTTTTGACCATATGTAAAATTTTTACAATCTAATTCATATAAAAGAGATTAAAAGGGTAAAATTTTGGGCTCTATAAGTCATTTTCAGAAAAAGTGTCGTCCTGTGTTATCCCTTTTACAAAGGCACCTACACTGATTTTCAATTAATCATGCGCTAAGTGATGCTTATTCACACGAGACTGATAAGTTCAGACTGAAAAGGGATCTCTTAATCGCAGCTACCCTAGTTAAAGCGATTAATATAAACCACTTTATGCCTTTTATCAGGCTGTGATCTTATGCTATCTGATTAATACGCATGAGGTTTTCCCATTATCACTTTTCATTAAGGAATTTAAGTGCTTATAATTGCAATTAACTTAACGCTTTATACGGTTCTAATAGATGATTTCAAAAATTTCGCTAGGTTTAATGGTAGCCAGTGCTCTATTAACATCATTGCCAGCAAAAGCCCAAATAGCACCTATCCAAGATCAGGTTCAAAAACCAAAAGTCTTTTTTTTGGAAGATCAACCTTATGGTGTTGATGATAAACAAACACTTGATATGTACTTACCATCATATCCCATTAATACCAAAAACCGTCCAGCTATCTTGATGGTACATGGTGGCGCATGGACATTTGGCGATAAGTCCGATTCAATTTTTACCTCAAATAAGTTTTCACGCTGGGTTCCTAATGGGATGGTTTTTGCTTCCACCAATTACCGTTCGCTTAATAATGCTAAACCAAATGATCAAGCAAGGGATGTTGCTAAGGCTATCGCTTTAGTCCAGAGGAAAATGCTTGCATGGGGAGGTGACCCAAGCAATGTCATTCTAATGGGTCATTCTTCCGGCGCATATTTAGCTTCATTGTTAGCTTCTAACCCGCAAATAGCATTTGAAGAGGGGGCTAAGCCTTGGTTGGGTACAATCGCGGTAAACCCTATTGGTCTTGATACCATTGATCTTATGCAGAATGATTCAAATTATGCAGAACGTGATGCATTTGGCTCAGATCAAAACTATTGGGCAAGCGTATCCCCTATACATATAATGCAACCTTCAAAATCGCCAGTACTTTTCGTATGTTCAATTGTGGAAACGCCAGATAACTGTGCAACTTCAGAAGCCTTTAAGTTAAAAGGACTAGAGCTAGCTCGAAGTACTGAAATTATTAAACTTGAATTAGATGAGTTTGATATGATCGATTCACTAGGGTTATCAAGTCAATATACAAATATTGTTGAAGGTTTTATTTTCAAACTCTTCAAAAATAATCCAGTAAATCAGAAATAAGTTTCTGACTTGATTAAAAAAACGCCAACTTGGCGTTTTTTTTGCTTAAAACAAACTAAGTGCTTGAATTAGCACTGATTGACGCTTTGCCTTCTGATTAAAGCAGTATTAGTAAGCCGCAATTTTTTCAACGCGACTTTCTCATCAGACTCTGGCTACGCCTCTTATATGATTGGCTATTGGAGTGATTTTGAATGTTTGTAAAAGCAGAAAGACTGTCTCAACTATCCTTGTTTAAATTACTTTTAACCGCTTTAAGTAGTAGCTTATTTGTACTACTTCTTGTTATCTCAATTCTAGTGGCAGCATTTAGCTATCACTCAGGTATCGACTTTTTTGGAAAGGCTTACCATTATAGTTACATTTTTATTGTCTTCATTATCATTTGGCCTCTAATAAGCTTATTTCTCACTGGTTTGCTTTGGGTTTTAAGTGCATCTGGACTTTGGTTGTTTTCACAAATTTTCAGTATCAAATTAGAGTTTGAAGATGTTATTGAAACGCATTTAGAACAATAGCTTAGCCATGATAAATCCAATATTTAAATTCTGTTTCTTTCACATAATTTTCTGCATCTTTTCCCTTTATTAAGGCCAAAGTTGCCAACAAGCCAGCTTGAGTACATGTTGGGGCTGCTACAGTAATTGAACGGGGTGAATTAGAGATAGGCCAGCCTGTTTTGGGATTTAGTACATGTGAATATCTTTTACCCTTGTTCATGATATAGCGTTTGCTGTCACCAGAAGTGGCAAGGGCACCACAGGCTAAAGATAAACTAGCTTGGCTATGTAATCCTTCTGGAGACTCAATACCCACTAACCAAGGCTGTTTATTCGCTCTACTTTGATTGCAAGCAATGTCCCCCCCCAAAATTCACCAAAATAGGTATTCTTTTATAATGTTGGTTAACTAGCTGTAAAACACAGTCTACAGCGTACTCTTTGCCTATACCTCCCAAGCCTAACTCCATTGAAGGTGGCAATTTTATGCCTTTTATTTCATCTAAGCCCACTTTGTTCCAGCCAATATTGCCTAATAGATGATCAATCTTACCTTGTTTGGTGACTTTTGAATTAGTTGTAAATTGCCAGAACTAATGTCGAACATGCCATTAGATAGTTTCAGCAATTCCTCAAATTGCCTTCATTAAGCTTTTTAATAGAGTACTTAACATTAGGTTTTCATCTTGTTTCTACTCTTTAAAGTGAATGTTAAGCCTGAGTCTTAATGTTGCAACACTATAGAATTGAAAAATTATCTCTAGATTAAGAGAGACATAATATTTCCTTAAGTTTAGTTGGTAACAATAGGAGGCACTTTTACAATTAAGTAATCAGATTTTATCTTTCATGATTGAAAAATATAAGCATCTTATCAGACAAGAGTATTCGCAAACTATTAAGTGCTAACGGGTTAATTAATAATCGTTAAAAATTGGACTGTATAAGTAAATTTTTCAAAAACGAATGATGCATTTAAAATTAATAGGACTAAAAGCCTTACTCATTGGATTAAATATAGGATGGCGTGTCGTGCCAAAATTTGAAAATGATGTTTTTCAATGCAGATTCACAAGAAGTAGCAAGGTTCAAGGTGTACCAACTTTAGAGCAAGTAGTTTCATTTTTACAAAATCACAAAAAGCACAATCACATTAAGTTAAGGTTTAAAAAGCATGAGAATATTATTAGTAGAAGACGATCATTCTTTGGGTGAAGGCATGCGCATGGCGTTGAAGCCTGAAGGCTATGTGGTTGATTGGCTTACTGACGGTAACCAAGCGTTACATGCGCTTTTGAATGAAACGTTTGACCTAGTTATTTTAGACCTAGGTTTACCAAATTTGGATGGTATCTCTGTCTTGAAACAAGCAAGGTCAGCTGATAAGAATATGCCTGTCATTATACTCACGGCGAGAGATGCGATTGATGACAGAATTGCAGGGCTAGATGCGGGAGCAGATGACTATCTTGTAAAGCCATTTGATATTACTGAACTGAAAGCGCGTATTAGAGCCCAATTAAGGCGTAACTCAGGTCGTACCCAAGCTCATATTTCTCATGCAGGTATCGAACTTAACCCGAGTGCTAAATTAGTCACGTATGAAGGGAGTCCGGTGCCCCTAACTCGTCGCGAATATACCTTGCTACAAGAAATGATGAGCCAACCTGGGCATGTTTTCACTCGAGATACGCTGCAGCAACTGCTTTATGGTTGGGAAGATGATGTAGAAAGTAATACTTTAGAGGTTCATGTACACCATATCCGCAAAAAACTTTTTCCAAAAGTCATTCGCACCGTGCGAGGTATAGGGTATGTTTTAGATAAAGAATCTGCATAAATGAGAGTTCAGTTGAAGCAATATATTTATCAATCCATTTTAAGACGTACCTTATTTCTTGTGATGACCTGCTTGGTCTTAGTTGGCAGTATTATTTCTATCGCAGGTATTGTGAATGCGAACCATGAAGTCGAAGAAATATTTGATGCCAGACTATCACAACAAGCGAGAACACTAAGGACATTAGTCACAGGCAGTATTATTAATGATTTAAATTTATCACAACGTAAAAACTTTTTAGATGTGATTGAGAATTCTTTAAACAATAAAACTGACAGTTCAACTGACCCTCATGAGTATGAACATAAGGTTTATTTTGAGATTAAGGTAAATGGTGAAAACTGGTTAGGGTCAAGTCATGCCTTGATTAATGATCTTTCAAACTCAAAGCAGGGATTTTCTTATGTTGAAAGCCATGATCAATCTTGGAGAACTTACCATCTTATCAGTAAAATAGAGGGTAGGGATATCAGTGTACTGGTTGCTGAGAGGGAAGATATTAGGAATGAAATGGTTGAGTATATTGTCTTACAAACTGTCATTCCTCAGGTTATATCGTTACCAATTTTAGCTTTTTTATTGATGTTGGCGATTAAGCGTGGACTTTCTCCAATTGGAGCACTAGCTAATGAAATATCTAATCGCAATCCTAAAAAATTAGAGCCTGTTCATATCTCGCCATTGCCAGATGAACTAGAACCCATTCAGAACAAGTTAAATGATTTGTTATTTAATATTGATGACATGATGGCAAGGGAACAGCGCTTTATCAGTGATGCTGCTCATGAATTACGAACCCCTTTAGCAGTTCTTAAAATTCATGCTCAAAATGCCATTCAAATAGATGATTTAGCCGATAAAGAAAAAGCCCTTAACGAGCTTGAGCAAGGCGTAGATAGATCAGCTCGTATTGTTGCTCAATTACTTACTTTAGCCAGATTAGAGCAGGGTAAACCTGTGAAAGAAGCGAAAGTAGCAGAAACGATACATTTGGTTAAGCACTCAAGACAGTGTCTAGCCGAGTTAATTCCTTTGGCAAATAAAAAATCGATTGAAGTGACTTTGGATGCCGAAGAGTCTCAAGAATGGCAACTAACCATGTCAGAAGGAATATTTGATATCTTGATGCAAAATCTCATTTCCAATGCGATTAAGCACTCTCACAAATCAGGTTTGATTGAAGTTTTAATAACGCAAACAGATAAACAATATTCAGTTAAGGTACAAGATCATGGTGTGGGTGTTAAGGAGACAGAAGGCGCAGCAAGTATCAAGCATCGTCTAATTGAGCGCTTCTATCGAGATGGGTCTCAAGCAGGCGCAGGCTTAGGTCTCTCTATTGTCCATAACATTATTGAGAAATTTGAAGGCGACTTACTCTTTACAGATACTGCTGGTGGCGGTTTAACGGTGGAGTTGGTTTTGCCTATTAAGTAAATAGGGTAAAAACTAAAAAGCCGATCTAAAAGATCGGCTTTTTTAATGAGAAATTTAAACTTAAAGGGCTTTTGTTTGAGCCGTAAGTTTGATTGTCTCATCAACAGCATTAGCTAACTCAGTACCTTTAACAACAAAGTGACGGCTAAAGTAATCTTTATGCTCAGCATGTTCATGGAAGTTATGAGGTGTTAATACAGCCGTTAAAACAGGTACTTCAGTTTCTAATTGAACCTGCATAAGACCAGTACAAATTGCTTGAGCAACAAAATCATGGCGATAAATACCACCATCAACAACTAAACCGGAACCAGCAATAGCAGCATATTTGCCAGTCTTAGCTAAGATTTTTGCTTGTAATGGGATTTCGTAAGCGCCAGGAACAGGGAAAACATCAATATTATCAGTATTGTATCCACGTTTGGCGAGTTCTGCTTTAAAGCCATCAAGGCAGTTTAAAACGATGTCTGAATGCCAAGAACCGTATAAAAAAGCAATTCGTTGGTTTTCAGCGTTAAAAGTAGAGTTATTCGTTAAGCTCTGATTCATTGGTAAATCCTATATAAAATATTGAATCAGGGCGAACGGACAGGCAAAAAAAACCATGAAGGAAGAACCCACACAGTATTACCAGTTAATGAATTAACACATTAAATGGGTCTATCTTGTCTATCACGCTCTCTATCATCCGGACTATAACCGTCGGCTCTGGAATCACACCAGATCTGCTGACTCTAACCAAGGTTAGACGCTCGCGGGCTTAAACATAAAGTTCTTACCGCCGGTGGGGAATTACACCCCGCCCCGAGAACGAAGCTGGTTTTGTTACCAGCAGGCAAAATGTATTGGTTTATCAGGCAGGTGTCAAAGGAGAAAGTGAACTAATTCGTACTTTTTTAGATGATTTCACAATATAGACATTATTTGTCCGTATTTCGACAATAATTCAGCTCTAACTGTATGAAACGTAATCAGTTCATCATTATGTTCCAAGATATTAATTGTTCTCAAAAAGCCTTAGTAAGAGACAGTTTTCTTAATTGTTTATATTTTTAGGTCTAAAAGGCGTTTGAAAAAGACGTATCACTTGTGCCATAAAACTCAGTGAGCCAAACGCGACGACAAAGGGCGTGTTCTTATTTGGCTTTGTCAGTGATTTCTTCCATATTTTTCTCACGGTAGGATAAGAAATATCACCCATGACATGTAGTGGAGAGCGCCAACAATTTGCGACTGTAATACCATATTCAGAATCAAGAGTTTCAACGCCATGCCACCAAAAAGGCGGGATATAAAGTGCATCACCAGGTTCGACCTGTGCAATGAGAGGTTGTATTTTCTCTTTGTCCTTATCTTTGAAAGCATCTTTTAGCAAATAGGCATCTGTTGTGAAAATATCATGCACTATATCGTCAGTTATTTTATCAGGTGGCAAAAGCCCAACCCGTTTAGTACCTTTAACCTGACACATTAAAGTTTCATCAACAAAATGATAGTGCCATCCTGTTCCTGCTTTTTTATAAAAAAATGCACGACTTGTTGGGTAGGCAATTGGTTTTGTAGGCTTCGGCAGAAAGTTAAAGCCTGTCATGTCAACAGCAAGTGCATTGTACGGTGCTCGCTCTAATAGAATAGATGGCGCGCTGATGGTGGTATTGGTGTTAGCAGATAAGAGATCAAGTATTTGTGCGAAGGTAACATTAGTTTCATCAACCAACATATTCTTTTCATCATCATAATTCATATGAGGGTAATACTTAGACGTATTCTCACCACAAAGCTCTTTTAAATAACCTTGATTCTGCCACTTATTGATTGCCGGCCAATGTGAGATCGCGTTTTTAATTAAACAAGGTTTGTTTAATGAGACAAAATTGTCGTAAAAAGATGATTCAGTTAATGCTTCGGCATCAATACAAACTACCTGTTTAGCGCTATCCATGCCAGGAATGTTGTTTAAGATTTGTTCATCCATGAGTTATAACCTAAATCCTAACTGATTAATTTATTGTGATAATTGTTTGAACTTTGTTATATGGTTATAACATTAATGTCACATTTAAAATAAATTTTTTTGTAAGCAGCTAGTATTCGATACTTGATAGGATTTATGGATGAATCGTAAACAATTTAGTCATTATTACGGGCTTCTTTTAGGGCTCTTTTTCTTTGGTCAGTTCTTAGTGCTTCCCATCTTGACCCCTTTGTTTATCGAAATGGGCGCCAGCATTGAAGAAATTGGTGTCATTATGGCGGTAATGGGTGGCACTGTTATCCTTTTAGAAATACCTACTGGGGGACTAGCCGACCAGATAGGCAGAAAAAAATTATTCATATTTTCACTAATTCTTAATATCTGTTCACTGCTATTTTTGTGTGTTTTCCCAAATGTGATTGGTGCGATCATAAGTATGCTTTTCTGGGGGGCTGGAATCTCTTTAAGTTCAGGAACAATAACAGCTTGGTTTGTTGAAACTTATCAAGCGTCAGAGGGAGAACAGAGCCTACAAAAAGGGTTTGCTATGGTGGGTTTTAGAACCAACTTGATGGGAGCTTGTGGCGCATTACTAGGCTCTCTTCTTGTTTATCTGGGCATTTGGATGTCAATAGATCAATTAACTCTCTTTCGAACCTTATTGTTAACAGCGGCAGGTTGTTATCTTTTAGTATGTATCGCTTCTTATTTTTGGATTAAAGAAAAGAGGGTGTTTAATTCTATATCAAGCTCTAGTTTTAATGGTGTAAGTCTGCAGTTAAAAACGGGAATTGTAGCCGTATCTCATCCTGTCTTATGGCGAATCTTAATGTCAGGTCTGCTTGCTATTCCACTTGCAAGTGCAATTGAAAAATTTTGGCAGGTCGAATTTTATAATTTAACCCAAGGAGAGTCTCTTGCCTGGATGTTTGGACTGGTTTTTGCTGTCACTCTATTTCTTGCAGGACTTGCTGCACGCGTAACAACTTGGCTGTGCGATATTTTGAATCAACAAATGGGCAAGGTGTTATTTATTGGTTTGGTGTGCCAGCTTTTAAGTGTTATTGCGTTAAGTCTTTCAAATCATATTATTCTATTTCTCATTTCATTTATCGTCTTTGATTTCTCCCTAGAGCTAGGTGCGTCTGCCCGCAGCCATTTAGTCGGACATGCGACACAAGACAATGTGAGATCAACGGTTGATTCTATTATGTCCTTTGTTTCAAGGACGGGAGGTGTACTTGGCACTCTGATTTGCGCATTAGGTGCTAGCTATATTGGGTTGACTAATACTTGGTTGGTTGGGGGAGCAATTGCATCTTTTGCTAGTGTGATATTTTTAAGTCAAATTTTAAACACACGAGTAGAAAGCGCGATTGCAGACCCAAGTTAAGCTTATGTCTATCTTTCACTGTCTTTTTGAAGTCTAACAACTCCCACCGCGGCGTTTCTGCTCGCATTAATCACACCGCTAGCAGTGAGCGACTGTCTGACACTGCCGCCAGAAAATTGATTGTTAATATTGAAGATGCCATAAACACAAGGGTTAGATGATTCAACAAAGTCGCCTCTGGCTGTCATTGCGATATGTTTTTCTTGGGTGGCGTTGACTCTACGCTGTAATATAAATGCTGAGGCCATATCTTTGGCATTATTTAAACTTTGTTGCCAAGACTCATTCGGTGTTTCCCATTTGCAGATAACACCTTGCCCACCATAACCATTAGCCGGCTTAAGCAACCAGTCATTGCCAAGATCGAGTTCAGATGCGTTTTCTAGTAAATAGGTTTCTGGTACGAGCGACTCAATGGCTTTAACTTCATCTGCTGAAAAGAGAGTATGGTGATACTTATCAGCAATGAGAGCAAGTATGGCTTTGCTCATATACAGCTCACTTAAAAGGTCGATTGTTGGTGTGATCTCATCATTGTCTATGGCGCATAAGTATCCATGATACTCATCTTCAGCCTCAGCAATATGACTCATGCTAAAGACCTCGAAAGTCATAACATCACCATCATGTTCATCTAACGCTTTCTGAAAGTCCGTATGTACTATGGTTTTAACCTGAATCTGCAATTTAGTGGCAAGAGCCATAGAGATACTATTCGCAATCAGAGGGCTCTCTTGATACATGGTCTCATCATCAATCACTAAGACAAGCGGGTTGTTTAGCTTGGTAAGTTTTGGGGTCATAAAGTTGGAAATTTCATCGAAAGGAGCAGCCCAGACTTCATTAACTAGCGAGCTATCTGTTTCTTGTTGGGCTTTGTTAAAGCAGTCATCATATATTTTCTGGACTTGATCGAAGGCAAAGCCACCTAGAGATCCACCAGCGTTAAGCTCTAAAACTTTTAATCCGGAATCTGATTTAATGAAATCCCAGCGACAAGGGGTTATGACATTGAGATGACGCTTGGCATAGCTATCAAAAAGGGCTTGTAACTTTATATTTTTAAAGCCTACAGCATTTGAAAAAGCGTAATAATCTCCATCATAAAGTTTTAGTGCTAGTTTTTTTATGAGTTGGAAAAGCGTATTTAGCTCAAGCGTATTTTTATAAATTTCCGTCTCAGTAAATAGGCTAGGAGTAAGGATCAAACTCCAATCAGGGCGTGTAAATCGGCTTAAACTTCCTACAGATCTAATATCATCAGCAACATCATCTGACTCTGGATTCTCATCAAAAAAAGAATACCAAAATTCTTTATTTACACACTTCATTTAACCTCACAAGCTTAACTTAACAGTCAAGATTAATAATTTCTTTACTAACAATAACTTTACAAATGCATAAATAACAAGTAAAAAGTTTTTAAAAAAAAATAGTTTAGGTTGAATTATGGAAGACTTGATCAAAGAAAATAATAATAAAAATGGTAAACTAACAAGCGCTAAGAACAGTATATTTGATGCTAAGAAAAATCTAATGAAAGAATTTGAAACATTCTCGTTAGTTGATCTAATAGATTACCAATTCGAGCAATATGCCACTCAAGATGCTTTGATTTATAAGAATAAAACTATTTCTTATCAAGAGCTTAATAAGCTATCCGATACCTTGGCTGAACGAATAAGATGGGAGTACCACCAACTCAATGGAAAAGATATAGATGATAAAACATTCATTCCTATTCTGTTTGATAAAGGTATTGACTTAATAATCGCAATTATAGGTGTAATAAAATCTGGCGCGGCTTATATTCCTCTTTCACCAGATTATCCAGAAGATAGAATTCAATACATAATTGAAGATTCAGGTGCAGATATAATAGTTTGTGATAAATTATATTTAAACAAAATCGAAAGTAAAAAAGAAAATAGTCAATTACATCAAATTACAGGATTTACTTTTGATCGCATAAAAAGACCTACTAAAACTAATGAAATTACTGATTTAGCTTATTTATTATATACATCAGGAACAACAGGAAAACCCAAGGGAGTGATGGTAAGGCAGAATAGTCTTATTAATTTAATATTAAACCAAACTCGGGCGTATCACTTTACCGAAGATGAAAATGTTATTTTATCTTCTAACCATATCTTTGATGCCTCAATTGAAAATATATTCTTAGCTTTACTCAATGGCGCCAAGCTCTTCATCCCTTCAAGTGATGACATAAAAGACCCAACGATTTTCAAGCAAATGCTCGAATTCAATAGAATATCCCACCTACATGCAACGCCATCATTTTTATCGGCATTGGGCGATTGTGGAGAACTGCCAAATTTAAAACGCATTGTCACAGGAGGAGATAAATGCCCAAAATCACTTCAGCAAATTTGGGGTGAGAGACTTGTTAACTCATATGGTCCAACTGAAACCACTGTGACTGTCTCAATGAATCTTTGCCATGATGTTTCAAAAGCAAATAATAACATTGGTAAGCCAATCGATAAGGTGAATTTTTATGTTTTGGACCAAAGCTTGAACCGCATTCCAATAGGCGAGATGGGGGAGCTTTATATTAGTGGTATCGCCTTATCTAATGGCTACTTGAATAAAGATACGCTCACTCAAAACCACTTCATCTCAAATCCCTATAGCGAAGTTGGTCATGAGATTCTATATAAAACAGGTGATTTGGTTGTTTGTCAGCAAGATGGCAGCTATGAGTACATCGGCAGAAATGACAGGCAAGTAAAAGTAAGAGGCTATCGTATTGAGCCTGCTGAAATTGAAGCAAGCCTTTGCCTTGATAGCCTGGTTGACCAGGCACTTGTTAAAGCAGAGGCCACAAAAGAAACGCATAAACTAATCGCCTATCTGGTAGGAAAAGACCTTAAAGACTCAGATATCACCGCGATTAAAGAGAAATTGGCTAAAAGTTTGCCAGACTACATGATTCCAAGCCTATTAGTTCCATTAGAAAAGTGGCCGCTGACGTTGGCGGGTAAAATCGATCACGAGCAACTTCCTACAGGCTTTGCGCCACTAAGAAAAGGTGAACTCATTTTAGCGAACTCACCAGATGAAGAAATACTTGTAAATGAATGGAAAAATATATTTGAGCTAGATGATCTTGGGGTAAATGATGATTTCTTTGCTCTAGGTGGTGATTCAATTACCGCAATACGTTTTATGAGCAGATTACGAAGCTTGTTGAACCGTCATCTCACCATGAAGCAGTTTAAACAAGATGCAACAATACAAGGTGTGTTAGCGAATAGTCAGCTTGAACAAATAGATGGTCTAACAACAAAGGCAATCGATAAAGGTAAAACTGAATTTCCACTTTCCAACCAGCAAATGGTTGCTTGGTACATGCATAAGAACCAGCCAGATAGCAAAGCTTATCTGGCTGAAGCCGCAACGCATTTTAAAGGGAGGTTCGTAAGTGATGCTCTCGAGAATTCGATTAACCAAATTTTTATTAATCACGATATTTATCGCACAAGATTCACGGAAATAGATGGCCGCATTGTCCAAACTATATTGCCAGAATATAAGATGAGTCTAAGAAGTATTGATGCTCTAACCGTGACAGAGCAAGATAAAGAGGCCTTTTTAGAACATACTTTTAAGACAGAATTAGACCGTATCGAGGATTTAAGCCAGTTACCATTAGCTGAATTTATCTTGGTAAGATTTGATGAAGAGCATCATGTCTTATTGCATCAAGAACATCATATTATTCATGATGGTTGGAGTGCGAACGAGTTCACCAACGAACTAATACATCACTATCACAGGTTTGTTAATTCTGAGTTTAAAACCCCTTATCAAGAGTCAAGCCAATACTCTAGCTTTGTTTTATCACAACAAGCTTGGTTAGACTCAAAACATGCTGAAAAACAGAAAAGTTATTGGAAGAAGCAGTTAGAAGGTGCTCCGCAAGGAGTGGCTCTATTTGGTAAAAAATCGCATAGCTTAGGCTTTGCAGGTTCTCATGAAAAAATGATTTTCACGCGTGAACAATGGCATGCAATGGAGACTTTATGCCGTGATATAGGTATTACTCCCTTTAGTTATACCTCCTCTATTTTGTATCTTTGCCTTGGGCGTTTTTCAGGCGAACAAGATCTAAGTTTTGGTTCAGCTTTTGCCAATCGTAACTGGGCGGACTCACATGCCACATTAGGTATGTTTGTGAATACGGTTGTACTTAGACATAAACTTAATCTTGAAACCCCCTTGTTTGAATTTCTTCAAAATACTCAGAATATCGTTGATCAGGCTCAGGCGAATGAAGAATTACCTTTCCCCCTTGTGGTAGAAGCACTTAATCCAGAGCGCGGTAGTGCATCTAATCCATTTTTTAATGTTCTTTTAGGCTTTCATGATACACCGGTTAATGAGCACGAAATTGAGGGACTGTCTTGGTATAAAGACGAAACCGTTATCTCAGATACTTCAAAATTTGATATTGATTGTCTTGTCGTTCCAAGAGGTAAGACCTTTAACGAAAGTGAAGAAGTGCATTTTTTATGGGAATACCGTAATGACATTTACACCCAAGATGAGATACAGCGATTTTTGTCTGCTTTCAAAACGAGTTTTTTAAATATTCTAGGTGAGTATCGTTTTCTCTCTCATCAACCGATTTCTGCAATAGATGTCCTTACAGAGCAAGAGAGAAAACAAATACTAAGTGTTTGGGGGCAAGGTGCTCCTTTATCTCATAATACAAGTGAGACGTTTAAAGAAAATGGCTTAGTTACTTCAATCAGAGAAAAGGCTAAGAGCCTTAAAGACAAAACGGCTATTCAAGATAACCAAGAAACTCTTTCTTATGGCAAGCTAGATATTTACTCGAATGCGTTAGCACAACAGCTTAAAAATAATGGTTACCAAGAAGGCGATAAAATCGCCATTCATTGCCAAAGAAATACCTTTAATCTCATCGCTATGTTGGCTGTCTTTAAGCTCGGTGCTTGTGCTGTCATGCTGGGGAGTGATTTACCAAAACAGAGATTGAAGCACATTTTACTAGATAGCCAAGCAAAGCTAATCATTGATGATGGCTCCTTAGTTGGCGTTAATAACTTGCCATGTAATCAGATTGTTTTGAATAACGCGCTTTTCACAAGTATTCAAGATACTCATTTTGAAGCAAGTCAGTACAAACCAGATGCAAGTGCTTATGTTATCTATACATCTGGCTCAACCGGACAGCCCAAAGGCATTGAAATCAGCCAACTTGCTCTTTATAAAATGAGCTTATGGCATATCGATGAATTTAAATTAGATGAAAATAGCGTGGGTACTAGCCTTGCCTATGTTGGCTTTGATGCCTTTATGGCCGAGGTCTGGCCGATATTAATGGCAGGCGGAAAATTGGTGCTTGTACCTGATGCAGAACGAGATAGCCCAAGTGCTCTAATGCAATTAATGAAGGCTCAACAAGTCACTCACACATGCTTACCGACAGGTTTGCTGACTCATGTATTTGCTAACCAAGTTCACTGGCCAAGGAGTCTAAAAACCTTACTAACGGGTGGTGATGTTCTAGGAGATATTCGTTTACCAGAGGATTTTGATGCTGCTTTCTATAACCTATATGGCCCAACTGAAACCTGCGTGGATGCCTGTTTCTACAAGGTTGATATCAACAATATTAAAGACGTACCAATTGGTCGTCCTGTATCCCATGCCAAAGCAAGAGTCCTTGTTAACGGTCAGATAGCACCTATTGGTGTACCGGGAGAACTCTATGTTGCAGGAGATGGTATTGCCAAAGGTTATCTAAATAATGACGAACTTAATAAAAAAGTCTTTATCCCGGATTGTGCCTTATCAGGAAAAGTCATAGACCCAAATACTAATCCAATGTCAGCTTCGGCTCAGACTTCCACTCAAGAAAGATATTACCGAACAGGTGATTTAGTTAAATGGAATCAAGATGGCCAACTTATCTTTTTAGGTAGACTCAATGATGAAATAAAAGTCCGTGGTTTTAGGGTGGCTTTGGGAGAAATTAATTACCAATTAGAAACTAGCCTAGATGTTAAGCAAGCTTATTCAATTGTGAGTGACGCGGCTATTTATTCTTATGTTGTTGTAAAAAATGAAGTCAAACAGGCTTGGTTAGCAGGACAAGGAAGTGAAAGGAAACTCGTAAGACAGCTTCGAAGACAGCTAAAAGCGGAACTGCCTGAATACATGTGTCCAAATGCCATTATCTTAATGGATGAAATCCCAATGACAGCACAAGGCAAAGTAGATAAAGCCAAGTTGGATTCTCCTCTAAGCACTGATACACCATTTGAGCCTGCTTCAAGCATGCTAGAAAAAGAGCTAAGTTTAATATGGCAAAAACACCTAGATAAAACGGAATTAAGTATTCATGCAAACTTTTTCTCACTTGGTGGTCATTCGCTATTGGCGATGAACATTATTGCAGAGATTCAGCGACAATTCTTTGTGCAACTAAGTATTAGTGACTTCTTCAATAATCCCAACATTAAAGCTCAAGCGAGCTTCATTCAGGCCGTAATCGATAGCAATGTTAGCCAAGAAAGTCCTGAACTAGCGTTAGATTTAGAAGAAGGGGAAATCTAATGCCACATAAGCTAATTAGCCGTGCTAAGTCACAAGGTGTTTATCTATATGTGGAAAATGGAGCACTAAAATACAAAGCTGAAAAAGGAAAGTTAACTAAAAGTTTAGCGGCTGAGTTAAAGGAACAAAAACAGGCTTTAATTGACTTTTTAGAGACTCATAAAAAGTCTGATTTAGCGCTAGAAATTCAGGAATTAAACTCAAATAAAGCGCCCCTTAGTTTTGCCCAAAGCCGTGTATATTATCTTGAAAAATTAGCTTGCGATAGCGCTCTGTATCACATGGTGGCGGCGTTTAAAGTCTCTGGAGCATTAAATATCGAATGGCTAGAAGCCAGCATTAAGCAGATCATGACAAGGCATAGTATTTTGTCGGCGGCCATAGCCTCTATAGACAAAGACATAAAACAGGTGGTTTGCAAAAACCAAGTAGAATGCCCGATCAAAGTGGAAGAAAAGGGTGATCTAACAGAGTCCGATTGGTTGGTTAAACAAGCAAATAAACCGTTTGATTTAAGTAAGCCTCCTTTATTTAGAGTTTCCCTGTTAAAGCTAGCACCAGAAGAAACTATCTTAACGTTTGTATTTCATCACCTTATTTTCGATGGCTATTCCTACTCTTGTTTCTTTTCAGAGTTGAATGACATTTACCGAGCTTACGAACTTAATATACCCGTTTCTGAAGTGAAACTGCCTTCATTAAAGTTTCAGTACGCTGATTACGCACATTGGCAAGAAAGCGAGCAGAGCAAGTTAAGTACAAAAACGTTAAATTACTGGAAAGCAAAAATGTCTGGGGTGCAAAGCTTAAATAGCTTACCAACAGATTATAAACGGACTAATCAGCCCCTATCTGAGGGTGTTTTGATTGAAGATCAGCTAGATCAGGCAATGACAAACCAAGTCAAAGCCTTTGCTCAGAGGCAAGGCGTCAGTCTCTATACGGTTTTAATGAGTGTTTATAGTGTGTTGGTTAGCCGCTGGCTTGAAAACGAAGACGTGGTGATAGGTACACCTGTCTCAGGCAGGGACATATCAGGGGTAAGTGATTTAATTGGTTTTTTTGCAAATACGCTTATCTTAAGAAATCAAATTGCGGCGGATAAAAGCTTTTCGGAAATATTAGAAACAACCAAGCAAGGGTTAGCAGAAGCATTCCAGCATCAAGCCATGCCTTTTGAGAAAATTGTTGATCAGAATGGACTAGAACGAAGTGAGTTACATGCGCCGATATTGCAGTTGCTATTCGTGCTTAATCAAACTGACAAAGCATCGTTAGCGTTAGATAGTGCTGATGTCACTAAGCTTTTAGTAGATAGAAAACGCATTAATTTTGAATTAGAGCTGCACGTTACGGATAAGGGAGATTGCTTAGAATTATATTGGCTATATGCAAAAACCTTGTTCAAAGAAACGAGCATCACAGCATTTAAACAAAGTTATAAAACCTTGTTAGAGCAGCTCATTCTAGCGCCTGATAAAAGCATCGTTTCTTTTTCATTAATTAGTCAAACTGATTTAAAACAAATTCAAGCCTGGAATAATACTCAACAAAACTTCCATCCAAACTTAAGTTTTGTTGAAAGGTTTGAGAAAAATGTCAGTCAGAACCCAGATAAACTTGCTTGTGTCTGGTATTTAGAGGGAAAGAAGCAAACCCTAAGCTATGCTGAACTCAACAAAAAAGCTAACCGTATTGCACACTACCTAATAAGCAAAGGCGCTAAAAGTGATGTTTGTATTGCCATGGCCTATTCATGGCGAATTGACGCCATTATAAGCATTTTAGGGATTTTAAAGTCAGGTGCTGCTTATGTGCCGTTAGATACTGAACAGCCGGAACAAAGGCTGGAAGGCATGCTAGAAAATGCCTCAATTAAATTGATGCTTGGCCCAGATGAGATTAAAGCAGGCATACAATCGCTGAATGTGATGGATATATCATCGCACACTGCAAAAGATATACTTGCGAACTTTCCAGACAAAAATCCTACCTCCAAAATTCACGCATCAGATCTTGCTTATGTGATCTTTACTTCAGGTTCTACCGGGCAACCAAAAGGCGTTATGTTAGAGCACGCCAGCTTGAATAATTTTATGGATGCCATGCAAGAAAGAGTGAATTATCAAGCTCAAGATGTTGTGGCCTGTATGACATCAACACGGTTTGATATTCATATTGCTGAAATCTTAATGCCGCTTACCAACAGCGCCTGCATTAGTCTTTTAAGTTGGGATCAAGCTAGATCACCTAAAACGATTTTAAACAGGGTAAAGCAAAATAATATCAGTCTAATGCAAGCGACACCGTCAGTATGGCAGCTTCTTTACGATGAAGGATTCAGGCCTAATTCTGATTTTAAAATGATAACAGGAGGAGATCATTTACCTGAGAGCTTGAAACAAGCTTTATTGAACAGCCATCAAGAGGCCAAACTTTTTAACTTGTATGCCCCTTCAGAAGCAACCGTTTACTGCTCAGGTAATCAAGTCAGCCTTAATCAAGATAAGGTGAATATTGGTAAGCCTTTCGCCAATAATCGTTATTATATTTTGGACGAAAATGAGCATCAATTGCCCATTGGTTGTATTGGCGAGCTTTATATCTCAGGTAAAAACCTCGCCAGAGGTTACTTAGCCAATGATGAATTAACAAGACAGCGTTTTAGGCCGGATATCTTTTGTGACGATGCCGGTGAGCGCATGTATCAAACAGGAGACCTTGCAAGGCGATTAGAAGATGGCAGTGTCGAATTAATCTCTCGAAAAGATTTCCAGCTTAAGCTAAACGGCATTCGTATTGAAGCAGGTGAAATAGAACATCACTTCTTGCAGATAAACAGCATTGATAATGCGCTTGTGACGATAAAAGAAATTAAGCCAGACTATCAAGCTTTAGTTGCCTATCTGGTTCCCAAGGCAGGTGAGCTACTTGATCTTGTTGAAATTCGTCGATATTTAACCAAGCATTTGCCTTCAAGTTTTGTTCCTAGTTATTTTGTTGAACTGGATGCATTTCCTCTAACCCAAAACCTCAAGGTAGACAGACTTGCTCTCCCATTACCTGATATAGATAAAGCAGGTGCAGAAAATACTAATCAGACTTTAGTGCTTCACGCTAATACAAACACAGAAACATGGTTAGCGGCGTTATGGGAGGAGATGTTAAGCATTACCAAGCTTGATATTAATAAAAACTTCTTCAGCCTAGGTGGTCATTCACTTCTAGCCATAAAGATGGTTAATCGTATCAGTGACAAAGTAGGGTACGAAATATCATTAAGAAGTCTAATACATGCTGGCACTGTGTATGAGCTGGCTAAGCTCATTGATGAGCTACGTGAACAAAATGAAACTAATATCATTCCTAAAAAACCGCTTGTTCAGCCGAGTGAAAAACGAGAAAGCCCTTTGTCTTTCTCGCAATTAAGACTCTGGACACTTGATCAACTTGAAACAAAAGGTAAGCACTATTGTGTACCTTTTAAGTTCGAAATAAAGGGCGAATTGAGCCTTAAAGCTTTGTCAGAAAGCCTCTTAACGCTAATAAAACGTCATCAGATATTAACGACTTCATATCATTCAGATCAGGGAAAAGTTTATCAAAGAGTGGTTAAGCATGAATCGGTTAATTCCAGTCTTGTTAAACAATTATTGGACTATCAAGACGTCACTAAAAAGCCTGATTTAGATGACCTGGTGAGTCATTTTGAATCTAATATTTTTGAGCGTCCTTTCGATCTAGCAAAAGGCGATGTTTTAAGAGTAGGTTTGGCCAAAGTTGCTGATAAAAAATACCATCTCTACATTGGCGTTCATCATATTGCTATCGATGGTGAGTCTAGTGATATTCTTTTAAACGAGATACAAAATGCCTATAACGCATCTGTTTCTGGTAAGGACTATCAACCAAAACCATTAGCCTTTCAGTATAAAGATTATGCCGCTTGGCAAAGAAATGAACCTGAAACTAATCCATCAAGTAAGCAACAAGACTATTGGCAAACAAGGCTAGCTGAGTATCAGCCTAAAACATTTTTAACTTCTGACTTTAAACGTCCTGAAATCTCCAGTTACCAAGGGGCAAATGTTTCAACAGCATTAGATGTAAGTACTTCACGGCAGTTGCTCGAAACGGCAAAGCAATTAAAAGTAACACCATTTTCCATCCTGTACTCAGCCTTGGTTGTTCTATTAAGCCGATACTCAGGAGAGAAGGATGTGCTTGTTGGGACAGTCAGTGCAAACCGTGAACAAAAAGCGCTCAATCACTTGATTGGCTTTTTTGTGAATAATTTAGCTTTGCGTACCCATCTGCCTGAAAAGATAAGCTTTAAGGCGCTTATTCAAAGCTCTCATCAAAATCTCTTGTCTGATTTTGAACATCAGTCTCTGCCTTTCGAGCAGGCAACTAAGTCCTTAAAGCTCTCAGCGCAACAATTAAAGCAACCGTTATTTCAAATTATGATGGTGCTTGAACATGCTAGTAATAATAGTTTTGAGTTTGAGAATACTCAGGTAACACCGCTATCGATTAAACATAATGAAGCAAGGTTTGATATCAGCCTAGGCGTGAGGATTCATACTAATAAGGTCGAGTTTAACTGGAACTATGCTTTAGATCTTTTTACTCGAGATACGATTGAAGGTTTCGCAAAACAACTAAATCATTTGGTTACGTTAAGCATTCGTTCATTAGAGGAGGATATTTTCAAACCAGCGTTATTGACTGCTTCAACGAAGATGGATGAGCGTGATCAATCAAATACTCACAATGCAGGACACATACCCTCAGATATAATTCCTGATACAAGTTTATTAGATCTATTTCAGCAAAAGGTTAAGACACATGGGAGTGAACCCGCCATCTCCTATCAATGTGAAACGCTGAGTTACGATGAACTTGAAGCTCGTTCAAACCAATTAGCAAACGCCTTAATTGATAAAGGCATTTGTATGGGTGATAGTCAGGGAGATATTATCGCTATCTGCCTTGAGAGATCCTTGAATATGATTGTTAGCATGCTTGCTGTTTTAAAAGCAGGAGCAGCTTATCTACCCATTGATACCAAAACACCGACAAGCAGGTTGTCTTTCATCTTAAACGACAGCGATAGCCGTTTATTAATTTGTGACAATAACAAGTTAGCGTCTTTATGTAATAAAGCTGACTTTCTTTATTTACCTGAATTTGATGTATCAACTTATTCTGAATTTAGTCCTGATTTTCTCCCTAAATCAGCCATAAAACCCACGGCAACAGATCTTGCTTATATCATCTATACATCGGGCTCTACTGGAAAGCCAAAAGGCGTACAACTCGAACATAAAGGTGTGGTTAATTATGTTAAAGCACAATCTGCTTACCTAAAACTTGATAAGCTCAAGGTAGATGGATTAAAAGCACCATCACGCTTTTTATATTTAACGAACTTTGCTTTTGATACCTCTGTTGCCAGTATTTGGGGGGCTCTAACCAGTGGTCATTATCTTGAGATAGTGAGTGAAGAAGATAGGTTTAATTTGGCTAAGTTAAATCGATTATTATGCCAAGGTGACAAGTATCTAGTTGCTTATATTCCTCCCATTCTTTTAGACAAGCTAACTCCTGACGATACGTCAAACTTGATTCCAAATATTATTATCTCGGGAGAATCTGTTTCACAGTCTGTCGTTGATAAATATGTAGAACATACCTGTTTAATTAATGAATACGGACCAACAGAAAACTCCGTCTGTTCAAGCTTTCATATCTATCAAGCAGGTGATGAAGCAAACACGATAGGTCAGTGTATTAATGGGGTAAATGCCTATGTATTAGACTCATTTTTTAACCCTGTCCCACAGGGTGTTACTGGCGAACTATATTTGTCTGGGGGTGGTTTAGCCAGAGGCTATCTTAATCAAGATAAATTAAATCAAGAAAGTTTTATCGATACTCATTTTGGTAGGCTTTATAAAACAGGCGACCTTGTTAAGACAAATAAAAATGCTCAACTAGTCTTTGTTTCTCGGATTGATGAACAAATAAAAATTCGTGGTTTTAGGGTTGAGCTTGGTGAAATAGAAGCTGAAATTCAAAAAGTTGAAGGAGTAAAAACAGCTAAGGTTGTGCTCGTTGAAAACCAAGGTACAAAACAATTAGGGGCTTATGTATTAACTTACCAAGATGATCCTCAATTACTTTTAGCCATTTATGAAAGCCTAGCTCTTAGCTTGCCAGATTATATGTTGCCTAAATTATGGGCTAAAACATCGTCTTGGCCATTGAATGCTAACGGTAAATTAGATAAAGCCGCTCTACCAAAACTTAGTCGTCTTCAGTTTAGCCAACAACTTAGCCAACAAGACTCGGAAAAAGATTTAACAGCACAAGAGCAGACTTTAATCAATTTATGGCAAGAAATGCTTAAACTGGAATCCATCGGGCTTAATGATAACTTCTTTGCTTTAGGTGGAGACTCAATACTCGCAATGCAACTGGTTGCTAGGGGTGCCGAATTAGGTTTGCATTTTAGTACAAAAATCTTATTTGAATACCCAAGTATTGCAAGCCTTATCCCTCATATTAAAAACTCAAATAGCCTAGAAGCAGAACAAGGAGCTAGTCTAGGTAAGCAAGCCTTATTGCCCATACAGCACGAGTTCTTTCATTTTGCTGTGAACAAGTCGAATCAATTTAATCAGTACTATTTGTTTGATGTGGACAAGCATTTTTCCCTTGAGACGATGAGGCGTTGTTTTGATATTTTAGTCAGTCGTCATGATGCGTTAAGGCTTAGCTTTGATAATAATCAGGCAGCATACCATGAGGAAAAGGATCTAAATTCAGCTTGCTATGAAACCTATATGAGTAAGATGGATAACGACTCTCTAAATGAAGTTTGTAATCAGATTAATCACTCATTAGATATTGCTAAAGGGGCTGTATTTAAATTTGTGAGACTCTATTCTGATCACCAAACAAAGCTTTTTATCCTTTCTCACCATCTCGTGATTGATGCGGTGTCATGGCAAATCCTCATCTCAGATTTCGTTAAACTTTATCAAGCAAAAATTCCATCCCAAAATCTGTTGGCCGCTAAAACCCTGTCTTATCAAGATTGGGGGAAACTGCTAAACCATAAGGTGACAATTGAATATTTTGAGAAACATGAAGCCAACTATTGGGCTAAAGTTTCTAAGCAAATTTCGAAAACTCACATCAGGTCTAATCAAACTGAACGGCCTCAAATAGCAATTGATCAATTTGAATTGAACCTCAATGACACGCAAGATTTATTGAATAAGGCAAACAAGGCGTATCACACAGATACTCAGATTTTATTAATAACCGCGATAAGTCTGACCTTGGCAAAAATGCAGAAAGAGGATGAAAAAAGGCCAGTCTCTTTCACCTTAGAAAGCCATGGTCGTGAAGGTCTCAGTACAGGTTTAGTGAAACAGCTCATGGGCCATGGTCTCTTAAAAGCAGAACCTGATCTTAGCCAGACAATGGGATGGTTTAGCGCGACTTTCCCATTGTTGATAGAAACTGATGCTCAAAAACAAAAGGCGTTAGAAACATCAGATTTAGGTGCGGTTATTTGCCAAATAAAAGAGAGCTTTAAACAAGTGCCAAACAAAGGCATTGGATATGGTGTGCTTAATTGGTTGGGTGAAAAGCCTAAACAAGAAATAATAGAGACAGATGTTCTTTTTAACTTTTTTGGTCAAACTCATTCAGATCAAGAAGACTTTAACGAAAACTCAACCATGAAAGGGATTACACCGCACAAAGTGACTCTTGAAGATGGTGCTTATAATCATATGGCACCACAAAAAATGGCAATCAACGTAAGAGTGTCTGATGGTGTTTTATGCTTTGAATTAGCCTATCAGACAGGCATTTACTCAGATAATGATATCCGCAAGTTTAAGGCTGGCGTTTATGGTTACCTGATTCGTATTATTGAACATAACCTCGAACAAAAAAGTGTCAGATACACGCCATCTGACTTCCCTCTGGCTAACCTAACTCAAGAAGATCTAGATATTTGGCAGGAGAGGATCTCTAAAGAAGAGGCTAATCTCGTTAATGTCTATCCGTTAACGGGTATGCAAGCAGGGCTCTTATATCAGAACCAGCTTGAGTCAGACGCCTATATTACTCAATTAGACTTACACTACCATGAACTTGATATAGAAATTTTCAAACTCGCCTGGTATCAGCTTATTCAACGTCATGACATATTTAGAACAGGATTTATGACAACTACGGCAGGTGACAAGTACCAAGTAGTTATCGATAAAACGCCTCTAGACTGGCGTACATTGGATTTAAGCCATCTCAAGGCTATCGATTACACCGCACGCTTTAAAAGCGTTCAAGCTGAAGATAAGACAAGAGGCTTTAATCATGAAGAACCTTGTTTAATGCGCTTTAGTCTCATTAAGACAGCGTTAGGTGACTATCACCTTATATGGACAAATCATCATGCTCTTATTGATGGATGGTGCCTGCCCATATTGTTATCAGAGCTAAATCACATTTACCATGCGTTAAAGAATGAAACCGCGATCACTTTAAAAGAAGCGCCATCCTATCAAAACTTTGTGAAATGGTTAGATGAGCAGGATGTACAAACGGCAAATGAATTTTGGCAATCTAAGTTACAACCTATTGCTGACTATAAACCTCTTTCAACTAGGCCTATTTCATCAAGGTCTCTTTCATCTAAACCACATGATCTTACACAAAGCGAAAAAGCGAAGGCAATTAAGAGTCAGTGTTACTTAAATAGCGTTCAAACTAGCGACTTAAAAGCCCTAGCGCAAGAAGCACAATGTACACTTAATTCCTTATTCCAAGCTGCGTGGGGGCTTTTACTGTCAAACTATACAGACTCAAATGATATTGTTTTCGGTAGTATCGTCTCAGGGCGACACTCTCAAGTTCACGATATTGAGAAGATGGTAGGTCTTTGTATTAATACCTTACCAGTCGTTATGTCACTTGATAAAAATGCGGATATTAAGACTTGGTTGAAACAGCTACACAGGGAACATGTGGAAGCTGAGAGCTTTGCTTATCTTCCTTTGCAGGATATATGGAAACAAACCGTAACGGGTAATCAAGCAATGTTTGATTCACTGCTTGTGTTTGAAAACTATCCGCTTGATCAAGGCTTAAAATCAACTACAAATGGCTTAACACTTGCTGGCCTCAAGAGTGAAGAGCAAACCAATTACCCTCTAACGATAGTCATCGTTGAAGAGTGCGAAATAGAAATTAAGCTTTTGTCTAATGATCAGCATTTAGCGCAATGGCAAGTGGATCAAATCCTTAATCACTTTAAGACACTTCTTGTCCATATGTCACAGACAAATAAGCTGTCTCAGGCAAATAACCTGAATGATGTGAAAATGCTTAATCATGAGGATAAGCTTAAACAAGTCACACCTTGTGAAGAGACCAATCAAAGGCTAGATAAGTGCTCTTTAATTGAATGCTTTGAGGCGATTGTTCAATCATCGCCATTCAATACCGCAATTAGCTTTAATCAAATAAAACTGAGTTACCAAACGTTAAATGAGAAAGCCAATACCTTAGCCCATTATTTGATTGCAAAAGGCGCCAAGCCTGGTGATAACATAGGCATTCATACAGAACGCTCTATCGAAATGGTCGTTGCCATGCTGGCGGTTATGAAATTGCGGGCAACCTATGTGCCTATGGATACAAGCTATCCTGCAGCACGCCTCACTCATATGATAGAGAGTGCAGGTATCTCCCACATCATTTGTGATCAGGATACGACCAGTATTCAATCAGATATCGAACTGACATTTGTCGCTTTTACTCACTTACCCTCTGGGTTATCCAAAGAAAATGTGGATAAAACACAATTAGATAAGTTTGATGTAAAAAATAAAACTATACCTGCTTATCTTATGTTCACTTCTGGTTCAACTGGCTTGCCTAAAGGCACCATGATTCCAGAATCTGGGATAAAACGGTTAGTTAAACAAACTAATTATGTCGAGCTTAACCAAGATAAAAAAATCGCTCAGATAAGTAATTTCTCATTTGATGCGGCGACTTTCGAAATTTGGGGAGCCTTATTAAATGGTGCTCAGCTTGTTATCTTACCCAATGAAGAAGTCCAGAATGCTCAAGCACTTTCTAATAAAATTGAATCTGAAAACATAGATATCATGTTTATGACGACGGCACTGGTTAATCAGATGATATCCATTAACCCTAAGATATTTGCAGGCTTAGACACCTTGTTATTCGGTGGTGAAAAAGTGAATAAGCAAACCATTAACCGTATGCTTGATTCAGGTAAACCTAAGCATCTTGTACATGTTTATGGTCCAACAGAAAACACAACCTTTAGTACCTTTCATGAAATTAAAGAAAAGGCTGATGAATATCCTATTGGTAGGCCTATTTCAAACACAAGCGCTTACATTCTTTCAAAGACTTTAGAACTTACTCCTTTTGGCCAAGTGGGTGAACTTTATCTTGGTGGCCAAGGGTTAGCGCTTGGTTATTTGGGGCAAGCTGCTTTAACTCATACAAAATTTATCGAATCTCCATTCGATCAGTCACAAATACTTTATCGAACAGGGGATCTTGTTCGATATTTAGCCAATGGTGATATTGAGTTTGTTGCAAGGTTAGATGATCAGATAAAGCTACGGGGTTTTAGGATTGAAAGGATAGAAGTACTTAGCCAATTAATGACGATTGACCTCATCTCTAAGGCAAGTGTCGAACTGATCGAGCGTGAAAAAGAGCCTGTATTAGCGGCTGTTTTCACAAGCTTACACGTGATTGAAACACAAGCAGAGAAAGATGAAGCGCTGGCGACGGTAAAAGCGGAACTTAGATTAAAACTTCCAAGCTATATGTTGCCTAGTGAGTTTCATCTTTATGATGAACTCCCTCTTACCCAAAATGGCAAACTTGATCGTAAAAAAATTGTTGAACGGATGAAAACACAAAAAGCCAATAAACAGGTCAACACCGCAAGTCCAAGGGATGAGATTGAAATGGCCTTGTATCAAATTTGGCTAGATATTCTCACCACCAAAGACATTAGCATTACGGATAATTTTTTTGATATTGGTGGTACCTCAATTTCTGCGATCAAACTTATACACAAAATTGAGCAAGTTTGGCCAATTAAGCTATCTGTTTCTGAATTATTAAAAGCCACAAGCATTGAAGCCCTAGGTGGCATCATTAGGCAAAATCAAGGTTCAGAAAGTAAAGCCGTAAGAAATGAGTTGATTGAATTTAGAAAAGGGGAAGGAGAGTTAAATGTTATCTGTCCTCACTTAGGGGGTGGTACGGCATTTGGCTATTTGTCTTTGGCTAAAGTACTTCCTGATGAATTTGGTGTGTACGGTATTCAGGCAAAAGGGGTGGATACGGATGGCGTGTTTTTACCGGATGTACAAGCAATGGCAGAGTATTACTTAACATTAGTCTCTCATTTAACATCAAAACCACATGTTTTTGTGGGTTGTTCTTATGGCGGTTATATCGCCTATGAAATGGCAAGAATTTTAAACACCGCCGGCCATAAATCAGTTGCCATTTTATTGGACAGTGAAGGAACACATGATCAAGCTGTTTTAGATCAAATTTCACCTGTTAGCCTAGATGTATTTAAGCAAAAGCTCGTTACCTATAACGGTATGTATCCACATATCGATGATGCTCAAATAGATCGTTATTTCAGAATTTATAACCACCATTTGCTGTCTCTAAAAACCATGTCTTTAGCAAAAACAGAGGCAAGAACAATTACAGTGCTAGCAACAGATGATAAATCTGATGCCTATATTGATTCTTTGACCGCGTTTTGGGCTGGTAAGGCAGAAGCTGATTTTCAACTTGAGCTGGTGGATGGTGATCATTCAACTATGTTGCAGGCACCAAGCACCTTAAAAGTAGCTGACATTATTAAGACTGAACTGACGTAATAGATTAGTCTGTTTGAAGAGATATTATTCATGGATAAGAAAAATAATAAGCCTTTGTTTGATCAAAATAACAGTAACAAGCTCATTTCAATCTTTAAACAAAGGGTTACTCAGTTTGGTGACCATAATGCGATTGAGTGCAATGATAAAGCAACGAGTTACCGTGAGTTAGACGCTATATCTGACATTCTAGCCCAGCATTTAATTAAAAATGGGGTTAAGCAGGGTGATAGGGTTGCAGTATGTTTACCTAGATCTTTATCACTTTGTGTTAGTTTGTTGGCGATTACTAAATGTGGTGCTTGTTATCTCCCCCTTGACCCTGATGCGCCCATCGTTAGACAAAAAACCATGCTATCACTTGCCAAGGTAGAGCTTGGCTTGGGTAACATCCCCTCTGAATTAGGCGTTAAATGTATTGATATCGAGACAAATGAGGTCTCGCTATTTAATACTGAAGAAACGACGAGCTTTGTAGCGAGAGACTTAACCCAGGACTTTTGCTTATTTTTCACCTCAGGGACAACTGGCATTCCTAAAGGCGTTCCTATTCACCAAGACGCCATTCTTAATCTTGTGATTACGCCAGGTTATGTCGATATCAGTGCTAATGACAGGGTCGCTAGTTGGGCTAATCCCACATTTGATGCTCAGTTGTTTGAAATATGGGGCGCACTTTTAAATGGTGCTTGTTTGGTCATTTTCAACCAAGCAGAGTTAATTGAAACTGACGCCTTTGCTCAAAAGCTTCAACATAGCGAGTTAGATTATGCTTTTATGACGGCATCGTTATTTAACTACATGGTTACTAAATACCCACAAGAAATAATTTCGATCAAACACTTATTAGTTGGGGGAGAGGCTTTATCTCCACAAAGTTGCATGGCCTTCTATCAGGCACAAGCTGGTAAAACCAGTAAAAGCCGATTGTATAACGCCTATGGTCCCACTGAGTGCACTACATTCAGCTTATGTCATAAGTTAGATGAAAGTCGTCTCGAAGAATATATCACCAATGCATCTGTGCCTATTGGGAAAGTCATTGGTAAAACGAAAGTGATTATTCTAAATAAAACAGGTGATTTGGCTAAGACAAATGAAGTAGGCGACTTATACCTCGCAGGTCCAAGTCTGACTAAAGGCTATATTAGCACTGATAGTGAGGCGAATAAGGTTTTCATTAAATTAGCCTACAAAGCAAACAAAGAGCAGGATTCTCATGTTTGGTATAAAACCGGCGATCTTGCAAAACGTAATGATAAAAGTGAAATTGAATACCTAGGGCGAGCAGACGATCAAGTTAAAATACGTGGACACAGGGTTGAAACAGCAGAGATAGATAATCACCTAGTTAGCTACCCTAATATTAAGCAAGCTGTCACCTTAGGGGTGGATTCGGGGCTTGGCTATAAAGACCTTTACACTTATATCGTAACGGCTCAAGGTGCTAATGAAGAAATAAGTTCAGAAGAGACAAGCTCAGAAGAGAGCCGCTATCAGGAAACCAGTTTATTAAACAAAGATTCGGTACTAGCATACCTAAAAGAAGAACTTCCAACTTATATGCTGCCACATCGTTTGTTTGTGTTAGCCAAACTGCCATTAAATGCGAACGGAAAGTTAGATAGAGAGGTACTAGCAAGATTAGAGCTATCTGAACTCGCATCCAGCCAAACACCAACTACAAGAGTCAATAAAGAGAAAGAAAGCTTAAATGAACTAAGAAACACGTTAGCTAAGATAGCGCCAATAAGGGGCAATACCTGTGTTGATTTATTGCTTAAAGCGCTCAATCAGTCTGAACTTTCCTTAGAAAAAGGTTTTATTCAAACTGGCGGTGATTCTTTAAAAGCTATGCACCTTTCTTCTAGTATCAAACGTGCGTTTTCAATACAACTAAGTGTCAGGGACATATTGGAATCTGAAACTATGTTAGACCTAATGGTTAAGGTTGAGCAGTTACCAGAATTATTAAAAGAGTTAGAAGGAAATACCGCGAGCCCATCAACAAACATCAAGCAATATGTGGCAACAAAGCAGCAATTACGTTTGTTTTTCTTACAACAAATAGAGCCAGATTCTAAGGCTTATTATGCGCCTTATCATTTCTTTCTGGAAAAGGGTTTATCTGTTTCTGTATTAGAATGGGCATGGTCACAATTACTTGTTCGCCATACAGGCTTAACAAGTCAGTTTAAGTTAAATAATAATCAATTGATGGTCTCTGAAACTTGTTTAGTTATGCCTCTTAAGGTTTGTGAGATAAAACAAGCAGAAGTAGATACTGAACTAGAGCGATTTATGAAAGCCCCTTTTGATCTAGAAAAGGGCCCTTTAGCCAAAGCTTGTCTTTTTGACATATCTGACCCAGTTAATCATCAAGCAAAACAGATTCTCAGTTTTAACTTTCATCATTTAATCATTGATGGTTGGAGTCTTAATCTTATTCTTGATGAGCTCAGCCAGTTATATCAAAGTGGTTTAAAACAAGAAACCAACACTTTAAACGCACTTAACAAGAACTATGGTCAATATAGTCAGGATAGTCATAAAGCTGGAAATCAAAGCAACCAGGATGACGAGAACTTCTGGCTCACTCAATTTAAAGCCTATTCAAATAAAAATTTGTTATTTCCTACTTCTTTACGTGATAGCAAAAAGGGGGCGCAACTTCATTCGTCTATTGATTCAACCAGATGGGAATCTATTGAACACTTTGTTAAAACGCATAATGTCACTTTATTTAGCCTATTGTTAGGCGCCTATTACTTAGCGCTTGCCAAAATCTTTGATAACAAAAAAATCCCCATTGGCTCTCCAATAGCTAATCGTCAATCTTTAGAGGATGAAGCGATCGTCGGCATGTTCGCTAATACGAGCATTTTCCATTTAAAGGAGAGCTCCAAAGAAGGGCAGTCAGACTTTATTAATTATGTACAAGATCTCGTTATCGATACCTTGTCACACCAGAATTTAGACTTTCAGCAAATTAGTGAGTTAAGTATGTCTCTGGGCAATAAGGCGCCTTTGTTTGAGGCTTTATTTGTACTTGAAAATACGGATTTGAATAATTTTAAGCTAGCAGATCAAACGATTCAGGCGGTAACTGGATTTGCTGGTGATGCTAAATTCCCTATCTCTTTATATCTAATTAAAAGTCATGACAGTGCTGAATTGTGCCTTGAATATCAAATCTCTTGTATTAATCAGACAAAAGCCAAAGCCATACTAGATCACTTTATTATGGAGTTGGATGGTTTAACAGATTACCAGCCGACAGATATCAGCTTACCGAAAAGCCGCGCATCTTTTGACTTGGAGGGATCTCTTAATTTTGAAAAAACACATAGTGACTTAGAGTTTGATCTTTCACTTTCTTTTATCGATATGTTTGAACAGCAAGTTGCTAGGGCACCTGATTCAACGGCATTAATTTGGAAAGAAAATGCTGAAGATAGAGGTCTTACTTACAAGGCGTTAAATTTAAAAGCAAATCAATTGGCTCATTACCTTAAGCGATTAGGCTATCAACAGGGAGATATTTTAGGGCTAGCTTCAGCTTGGTCACCATCAAGTTGTTTGGCAATCTTAGCAATAGCAAAAATAGGCGCTTGTTATTTACCTTTGGATCATAGAAACCCTAAAAACAGAACGGTGAGCATGCTCAGTAATGCTGGCGTAAAATCGGTTTTAGGTAATCTAGAAAACTTACAGAATTTGAGTGAAGCCTTAACACTGATTCCGCTTGATGATGCTAACCATGAAGCATTAATAAAAGAAGAAGTCACATATAACCCGGCAAGAGCAAATGATGCAATTAATGAGCTTGCCTATATTATCTATACCTCAGGCTCTACCGGTGAACCAAAAGGCGTCATGGTGACACAGGCTAATATCACTAATTTACTCATATCCATGAGGCGCATGCTAGATGTCTCAGATCAAGATACCTTTATGAACCTCACCGCACCCAGCTTTGATATTCATGTCACTGAAATTTATTTGCCTTTAATTTGTGGTGCAAAACTCGCAATGCTAACTTGGGAAGAAGCGCATACGCCTCAGCTTTTATCTAATAGGCAAAAGCACTATGGCGTAAGTCTAATGCAAGCAACACCTGCAACTTGGCAGTTGTTGGTTGATATTGGTTGGAAACCCTCCAAAGGTTTAAAAATGCTGACAGGGGGTGATCATCTATCATTGCCATTGAAAAACGCCCTTATAGTAAATGAAGCGCGTCTATTTAATTTGTATGGCCCATCTGAAACGTCTGTTTATTGCTCTGCTGCTGAAATGACGAAAGAGCAAGACAATATCCATATTGGTAAAGCATTGGAGAACAATCGACTCTATATTCTCGATGAATCAAAAAAGATGGTAGCTAGAGGTGAAATGGGTGAGCTTTATATTAGTGGTGCAAATGTTGGCAGAGGCTATCTAAATAACCAGGCGCTGACCCATATTAAATTCACATCAGATCCTTTTATATCTAGTACATCGCCCTTTCAGACAATGTACCAGTCAGGCGATTTAGCCAGACGTGGTGCTGATGGCAATATAGAACTTGTTGGTCGTAAAGATTTTCAGATCAAAGTAAACGGTTTTCGAATTGAAACCGGGGAGGTTGAGACCTGCCTTTTAGGCCATGAAAGCGTATCTCAAGCTCTGGTAACCAGCATTGAAAATGAGAATGCGGGTAGTGAGCTTTTAGCTTATGTAGTTCGAGTCTCCCCAGTATCAATTGAAAATAATCAAGAGGCTGAATTAATCACTTCGCGCGGTTCGAAAACGTTGAGAACCGAATTATCCAAAATGCTAATGGATAATTTACCCAGTTTTATGCAACCCTCATACATAATGGTAATGGATGAATTTCCGTTAACCTTGAATGGTAAAGTAGATAGGCACAACTTGCCCACTCCAAATTTCAAAGATGGTAAAAAGACGGGTATAACAAGTCAGAGTAAGATTAATCAGACGTCCAGCTTAGACAAAAATACAGAGCTAGATAAATGCAGTGAACTAAATAAAAGCAAAGAGCTAAATAGAAGCAAAGAAGCTTTAGTTTGCCAACTACATGAGATCTTAACCCCCATTCTTGGTTACCAAATCGACCAAGAGCAGCACTTTTTCGAAGCAGGTATGAACTCGATTCTCATGATGAAGTTTCATCATGCGTTAACTAACGCTCAAATTGCTTCTTTTGATCTAAGTCTCATGACCTTATTGGATACACCAAATTTAAATCAGTTAGCCGAAAAACTAAATAAAAATGACATTGATCAAGACCCTTTAAGTAACGATCCTAGTTTAGTTACTGAAGACATAATTGAAGAACAAACAACCGTAAGTGCTAAAGCTAATAATGGCATTCAAGAAATCGCTGTCATAGGAATGGCAGTCAATTTGCCACAAGCCAATAATTTACAAGCTTTCTGGCAACTGATTAAAAACGGTACCTGCGCAATTAAAGTGCAAGATGAGAAAGAAGATCGCTCAGATAGACACTGGGTGAATAGCGTATCTAGCATCCAAGATGTGTTTGATTTTGACCCTCACTATTTTGGCATATCAATTAATGATGCCAAGCTAATGGACCCTCAACATAGACATGCTCTTATGACTTCGGCGCAAGCATTAGCTGATGCGGGTATTACAAGTGATGGATTGAATAAGGTTGGGGTTGTATTTAGCCAAGGTGATAGTGATTACCAAACTAAGATTCTATCTAAGCTTGAAAATAAGCATCTAGATAAATTTCACTTATCTCTATTAAATGAAAAAGACTTTATTGCGACACGCCTTGCTTATCACCTTAATCTTAAAGGCCCAGCTATCTCTGTTCAAACTGCTTGTTCAAGTTCGCTCGTTGCGATCCATCAAGCCTGTCAGCAACTGTTAAATGGTGATAGTCAGGTTTGCCTTGCTGGCGGTGTAAACATAGACCTAAATTTATTATCGGGCTATCCATATCGTGAGGGCATGATTTTATCGAAAACAGGATTATGCCGACCCTTCAGCGATGATGCTGACGGTACTGTCCCTGCAAATGGTGTGGCTGCCGTTGTGCTTAAACCATTAGTGCAGGCTATACAGGATCAAGACACGATTTATGCCACCATAAAAGCGAGTGCGATTAATAATGATGGCAGTGATAAAGTGAGCTACTTTGCGCCTTCACTTTCAGGGCAAATTGAGGTGATTAAAACGGCACTTAAAAGAGCAGAGATCGAACCTTTTGAAGTCGGTTATATAGAGGCACACGGTACAGGCACTTTGCTTGGTGATCCGATAGAAGTCAGTGCGCTTTCACAGGCTCTTGAATCAGTAAAACATGAACATAATGAAACTGTCGATCATCAAGATAAACGCTACTTAGGCACTTTGAAAAGTCAAATGGGGCATTTGGGCGCAGCAGCAGGTGTTGCAGGTTTTATTCGAACAGCCTTATCTCTTTATCATAAAAAAACACCCGCCAGTCTTCATGTAAATACGCTAAATACTAAAATCGACTTCATTAAAGCTGGATTTGAAATAAGCCCTCAAATGCTTAACCAAGATATGTCAAAGCCATATGCCGGTATTAGTAGTTTTGGTATTGGTGGCACAAATGCTCACCTTATTATGGGGCAATCACCGAACTCGGATTCGAGAAATGAGCTTAAGCCGCCAAAAATCGAATTCAATAAGCGCTCTTACGTGAGTGATTTATTTAATCATTACAAGTCTGTGGCTGCTTCTTCGTTAAATGATGAGACATCGGAGAGGACAAAAAGTAAGGCGGTTACAAGGTTTAAACAGTTAGCTGAAAATGATTGGTTTCTACAGGAAAACTGGTTGAGGGGGGAAAGCCTTGAAGGGAACAATACATCTTTTAATAAGCACTATGTCCTTATTGATAACCCAAACCAACAGGGGAGAAAGCTAGCAGAGAAACTCTCTTTGTTCACCCAGGTTAGTTACTTTTCTAATCTAGATGACTTTGTTAAAACCCTTGAAAAGCTTGATCTAGAAACTTTAGAAGATGTTACCTTGCTAAATTTTAATCAGCTAGCGTCTTACTCATCAACAGCGTCTCAAGGGTTATATAATGACTTAGATTTAGCACCATTTGATTTTAAACAAATTTTTAATGATTGGAATGATCTGATTAATCTTATTCAGAGCAAATTGATTAATCATTCTAAGCAGACAATCAAGATCATTAATCTTGTTCAAGGCAGTGCTCAAATATTAGGAGATGAAAGTTTAAATCCAACCAGTGCATTATTGTTTGGCTTATTACAAACCTGCCCAATTGAGTTTGAAAATTTGAAATACACTGTGTTGGACATACCACCTACTTCAGAAAAGCTCATTCTTAATGCATTACTTAAATTAGAAAGCCTATCATCTGGCCATTATGCAATCAGAGGGCATTATTTGTGGCAAAAGCATTATCAAAGGTCGATAAATCCACCCAATTTATTATCCGAATCTGATAAAACGACTTACCCTAAGGCCCTCGATAAAAAGGGAAAAAAAGAAAAAGTTTATGTACTCACAGGGATTGGAGGAATAGGCGAAGCCTTGATAAAACATTTAAGCCAAGATTCAAATAATAAGCTTATTTGTTTGAGCCGCTCTTCTGCGAGTAATACGTTAGATATAAAGCTAGCGGTAAACAGACTCAAGTGTGATATCACTGATCTTATGTCAATGAAATGGGTTAAGCAGCAAATTCAAACAAATTTTGGTGAGGTTTACGCACTGCTTCACTTAGCGGGTAATAGCGGTGGTGGCATGATGCGTCTTTTAGATACAGAAAAGACGATAGATAAAATGTCAGCCAAAGTAGTTGGCGCAATTAACATTGAAAAGACCTTATTGTCTCTTAAGCCTAAAAAGGTAATGTACTTTTCATCTATGTCTTGTGTGAATGCGATAGCAGGTCAAACTGATTATTGTGCTTCAAACCATTTTTTAGATTTATTGGCAAAACATCAGAATCAGGTTTTCCCAGAGACAGAATTTATCAGTGTTAACTGGCCTACTTGGCAAGGAACAGGTATGGCTAGCGAGGTTGAGAGAAACGATTTTGCAATAACGGCTGAACAGGGGGTTAGCTTGTTTTTATCGACTCTTGAGACTGGCTCAAATCAGTATCTAATTTCTCCTTTAAGTGATCATGATAAAACGGCATTTTTTGAAGAGATAAATAACAATAAATTTATGCCGCAAAGAGCAGTTGAACACCAAGAAACTCAAACTTTAGAGAGTCTAATAACAAATCTATTTCAAGACTGTTTGGGTCAAGATGACATATCAAAGGAGGTTTGTTTTTATAATTTAGGTGGCGACTCACTCACTGTTTTAGATTTATTTGATGCTTTAGAAGCCAGCTTCCCTGGAAAAATTTCGCTTAAAGAGCTTAACCAAGATGTCACTATTGATAGTTTAATAAAACTCATAAGTAATGATGAAACACCTGACTCTGAGATCCAAAAACTGGATTATAGTCAGATTCTTAAAGCAGGAAATGGCGCTAAAAACATGCTTATTCACCCAATTGGTGGTGAGTTAGGGGGTTATAGAGCCTTGATAAAAGCATTGCCTGATACTGATGAGACGTTAGGTATCAAGGATCCTTTATTTCATAATAACTCACAAAAGCTAACCAGTGTTGAAACCTTAGCTGCTGCTTATCTTGGTAGCATTAAAACGAATGTGCCAAAGCGCATTATTGCTTGGTCTTTTGGGGCGCTGATTGCTTGGGAAATGATACGTCTACTAGAGCAGGAAGAAAGCGAGATATTGGACAGTTTAGACTTAATATTCATAGACCCGCCTAGCCTTAAACAGAATTTAAGTCATAAAGAGGAAGCAAATGGGCAAAATGTATTTATTGAAGAACTGAAACAGCAATATCCTCATTTAAAAGATAACCTTAACCCTATATCGATCAACAGTAGTTCTGATGAATTAGATGTATCTAAAGTGATTGAAGCCATATTGGGTAAAGATTCTAGCCAGATTAATACTAGTTTAAATCAGGAGGTTCATTCATTTTTCCAAAACGCCATTTTGAGCTGTAATAAGAATCAAAAAGCTATGTTGAGCTTTGAACCTGTTACTAAAATCAGTTTAAAAACACAGATATTTATTGCGAGTAGAAATGACATGTATGAGATTGATAACGTTAAAAGCACGTGGGGAAGTATTTTAAACAATGTTAGTTTTTATGAAGTGAATGCCGATCATTATTCGATCATGGAACAAGACAATGTGGAAGTGATAGTAGAGCAAGTATTAGCTAAACATTAGCTTTAAAGTAATCCAAAAAAAGAGGCCCGTAGGCCTCTTAAATGGAGTAAGAGCAATACTATTAATTCAAGTCATTTGCATAAGCGTTATCGACTTGTTTTTCTGCATCAGCTGCAGATTTAGCAAGTAGGTTAAACCACTTCTCGCCATCTTTTATATTACCCTTGAACCAGTCATAAACAGGCTCAGCTGATTTTTTGAACTCAGCTTTTTCAGCGGGTGTTGGTACATAAAGCTCGCCACCGGCTTTAGCAAAATCTTGATAAGCTTGGATTGATTTACGTTTTGGTGAGGCAAACGTTGCCTGCTGAAGCGCACTGAAACCGTCAACAACCACTTTACGTAGATCTTCAGGCATATCCATGAAAGATTCATTACTCATATACCATAGTGCAGACATATAAGCGTGACCGTCTAGAGTAACGTGCTTAAGACCTGCTTCTGTGAACTTCATCCCCATAATGTCTGTGATGCCATTCTTAGAACCTTCAACAACACCTGTTTGGAATGAGGTGAAAAGTTCTGGCCATGGAATTGGAGTAGGGCTAGCACCTAATGATCTTACTAACTCTTGAGGTAGATCTGATACCACTGTACGAATTTTCAAGCCTTCCAAATCATCTGGTGATTTGACCGTACGCTTGGTATTCGCAAAATTACGCCAGCCACCAGTATTACCGATTGTCATCAGACGGACAGTATCACCTGAATCTTCAAGGATCTGCTTACGCAATTCACGGGTAAAGTCACCTTCAAAAACTGTTTCAGCAATTCTGTCGTCCCTTAATAGATAAGGTAAATCAAGTACCTGAACGTAAGGGTACATGGCTGATGCACCACCAGAGGTAGAAATGTAAATATCAACAGAACCATATTCAACCGCTTCAAGACATTCGACACCATTACCGCAAAGCTGAGTGCCTATATATAGGTCTACATTAATGCGGCCATTTGAATGTGATTCTACAAAGTCTTTGAAAACAACTAGACCATCATAATCTTCATCATTTTCGTTCGAGTTTGCGACAGCACGAAGGTTAAAATCAGCAGCTTGTGCTTGAGCGCCTAATAGCACACTGGTAGCAAGTACTGCTGTACCTATCATTCTGCTTATTTTTGTTTTTAGAAACATGAATTCGTCCTCGTTTTTTATTATTTAATGATTTAGCTAATTACTTATCCGGACACCAGCCCCAATAATCTTGGAACCGTCATGGATAAAGATGGGAAAAAGGTAATAAGAAATATCACGACAACCTCAACCGCTAGGAAGGGAAGAATTGCCTTTGAAATTGATTCGATTCGCTCACCAGACACACTCGAGGCCACAAATAAAACAAGCCCCATGGGTGGTGTTGCAAGACCCACTGTTAAGTTAACTGACATGATGATGGCGAAATGAACAGGATCTATACCAAGATTAATAAAAATAGGGCCTAAAATAGGGCCAAGAATAATGATGGCAGGGCCTGCATCTAGAAACATACCGACAACGAACAAGAGTATGTTTATCAAGAAAAGCAGCATAAGTGGATTATCGCTGATCGCTAATACCCATTCAGCTAGAATCTCAGCACTGTGAGAAAGGCTAACGACGGTTTTAAAGGCGATAGCAGAACCGACAAGAAGTAGTACAACCGCTGAAGCTTGAGCACCTTTGATAAAGATATCAGGTAGGTCAGAAAGCTTAACGGTTTTCATTACCCAAACACTGATAATTAATGCGTAAAAGGTGGCAACCGCAGACGCTTCCGTTGGCGTAAAAATACCGCCAATGATGCCGCCAAGGATAATGACAGGAGCAAATAATGGTAGTATTGCACCTTTAGTGGCTTTACCTCTTTCTTTCCATGTGGATTTCGGACCGGCTATTGGGAAGTCATACTTCTTAGCCATTAAAGCTACCATTAGCATTAATGACACACCCACTAAAATACCAGGCACAATACCGGCCGCAAACAAGGCTGCGACAGACACTTCCATTGTATAAGCATAGATAATCATGATGCCTGATGGCGGTATAATAGGGCCAATTACAGATGAGGCCGCCGTAATTGCCGCTGCAAACTTACGTTTGTAACCATTCTTCTCCATAGCTGGAATCATCATGGAACCAATGGCGGATGTGTCTGCTACTGCCGAGCCTGAAAGACCTGCAAAAAGCATACTTGAAAGAATATTGACATGTGCAAGACCACCACGAACATGACCTATAAAAGATTGCGAGAATTGAACAAGGTTGAGCGTAATGCCACCACGATTCATTATCTCGCCAGCTAGCATAAAAAATGGAATAGCCATTAAAGGAAATGAATCAATACCATTGTATATATTGCGAAACAGTAAGGAGACGTCTCTTTCCATACCTGTTGCATACAGCATGATACCGGGAGCCGTTAGCATGGCAAAAAACACAGGCATGCCAATCAATAAAAAAACTAAAAACAGGGGTAAAAATAGCGCTAACATTAATTTTCTCTCGTTTTTATTATTTTTAGAAAGTAAGGGTATTAATTACTTTTCTTTAAAATTCAAAGCGTATTCATCTGCCTTACCTAATAGGCAGCCAATTTCACGTAACACAAGTTCGATGTTTGATAAAAGCATGGTGAAAAAGCACACAGGCATTGCTAGATATATCCATGCACGAGAAATATGAATAGAGGCTGCTCTAGACCTAAAACCCCGTTCAAAAAAGTCGATTCCTAAGGTGAAAAGTTTGAAAAGAACTAACCCTGCCAATAGATAGAGAGCAAGCTTTAACAAGCTTGCTGCTTTATCTGGGAGAGCAAGAATCAACATATCTATAGCAACAAAACTTCCTTTTCTATAGGCCTCACCAGCGACGACAGCCATCATCCAAATCATGAGGGCTCTAGCAGCTTCTTCTGGCCAAGGAAGTGCGTTATTAAGAACATAGCGAAAGAATACTTGTAGCAGTATTACGCTTATCATTAGGGTAACCAGTACCCATGCGATATTGCGTCCAACCTTATGTAACATAAGGTTGAAACTACTGAGATATTTTACCAAAGACATTAACACGATCATTTTGCCTCCCATTAAAGAATGTGAATTCTTAGTTTTATGGCACTTCTTGGCCTTCAGCCGCAGTCCATAACTCGAACCAAGTTTCACGATCGATATCTAGGTTTAAAGCATCTGATAAATACTTAATACGCTCAGGATTGTTAGTGCCAACAACAGGTAAAATATTAGCTGGATGAGCTAACAACCATGCTAAGGCAACATGATCAATGCTGGTATTTTGAGCATCACAGATACGCTTAAAGATAGGCGCTAAACGCTGGGTTGCAGCAGAATCTTGAAATAACTGTCCGCCAGCAAGCGGTGACCATGCCATTGGCGTGATGTTATCTGTTTGCATCGCAGCAAGAGTGCCATCTACAAAGCTTCCACGGTTAAGCAAACTCATTTCAACTTGGTTGGTTAAAAGTGGATGCTTCATATGTTTTTGAATCAGTTTCCAATCCCATGGACCAAAGTTAGAAACACCAACACCACGTACTTTACCGCTATCAACTAATGCATCTAAAGCGGATGCTGTTTCAGCTGCATCCATAAATGGATCAGGGCGATGAATCAATAAAAGATCCAAATAATCTGTTGATAGGTTGCTAAGGCTCTGTTCTAAACTTGTGGTTATATATTGTGCGCTGGTGTCGTAAAACTTAACTCTGCGGTCAGGAAATTTATCCGATAAAAGAGCAATATCACACTTAGAAATAAGCTGTATATCTTTACGAAGAGAGTTATCGTTTTTTATAGCATTGCCGAAAATAGCTTCACAACGGTAGTCGCCATAGATGTCAGCATGATCAAAACTAGTGATACCTTGAGATAAACACAGGTCAATTTTTTCTCTAACATGTGCGCTTGATGTATCTTCAGCATCATCTAGTCGCCATGCGCCATACACTAAACGGCTTAATTCAATATCGGATTGACCCATTTGTATTTTTTTCATTTTTTAACTCACCCTATAACGACTAGATAAATGCAGTAGTTATTCTTCTCTCTAGAAAAATGAGCATCAATTCAGTTCAAAAATCTAAATTGACACAACTTGTATATTTACACTATCAGTGTATTCTAATGATGTAAATCAATAGTGAATGAATTTTGTTTAATTTTCGCTTTTTAAGTACTTCCTAATATATACGGCTTAGATATTACGGTTTATCCATTGTTAGAATTGCATTAAGTGCATGCTTTCTAATGTCGTTTGAGTCTGTAAAATAGGCTGATAAATAAGTATATGGAGTGAGTGTGTGAAAGATAAAAAAACAAAAAAGAAATTGCCGCTATACATTCAAATCGGAGAGTTATTACACCGTGAAATTGCAGCAGGTCATTGGCAGGCTGGAGAGAGGCTTCCAGTTGAAGCTGAATTAGCTGTCAAGCTTGGCGTTGCTGTAGGCACGCTAAGAAAAGCACTTGCTAAATTAGAAACTGATGGTTTATTAGAAAGACGCCAAGGTTCGGGGACTTATGTTAAAAGAGCTCCAGGTGGAAGGGCAATTTATCAGTTTTTTCATTTAGAGCTTTTAGCCGGTGGCGGTGCACCTAGTGCCGATACTTTAAGTGTTGGAAAAGATCAAAACACGGATGTAAACCAACAGTTAAGGTTAGAACAAATTGATGCAAGTACCTGGTGCATTAAGCGTCTGCGATATTTAAATACTGACTTAGTGGCAGCCGAACAAATCTGGTTTAGCCATAAACACGCAGAGAAACTAACGTTAGAAGATTTACACGAATCTTTATATTTACATTATCGAGAAAACTTTTCTTTCTGGATAAGTCGAGTTGAAGACGAAATTGATTGTGCACCTATTCCTGATTGGGTTGCAGCAGGGCTTCAATTAGATAAAGACCAAATACTGCCAAGGGTGCAAAGAAGAGGCTGGTCAAACGAGGATAAAATTGAGGAATACTCTTTAACCTGGTTTGACCCAAGTAAGTGTCGATACTTTGCTCGTTGGCGTTAATACAACAAAAAATGAGGTAAAGAAAATGAGCAATAGCGTACGTTATGGCATGCTTGGTTGCGGCATGATGGGTCAAGAACATCTTAACAATATAGCCCTTATTGAAGGTGCTAAAGTGGTGGCAATTGTAGAGCCAGACCTTGATATGCGAATTAAATGTACGCAAATAGTACCTGATGTTGCTTTTTACGATTCACTAGAACTTATGCTTCAAGGTGAACCAGAATTAGGTGCCATAGTTGTTGCGACACCTAATTTTCAGCATGCAGAACAACTTCTTTACCTTTTTGAACACACTAAACTTCCAATCTTGATTGAAAAACCAGTCATCACTCAATTAGATCAAGTAAAAGCAATACAAGAGGCTGCTCATAAACATCCTTCACCTGTTTGGGTTGCTATGGAATATCGCTATATGCCGCCTGTTGCTCAGTTAAGAAAGCAACTTAATGAAATTGGCGATATGAAAATGCTAAGTATCAGAGAGCATAGGTTCCCTTTTCTTGAAAAGGTACAAGATTGGAATCGATTTAATCATAAAACCGGGGGTACCTTGGTTGAGAAATGCTGTCATTTTTTCGATTTGATGCGTTTGTTGGCAGAGTCCGAAGTTAAGCGTGTTTATGCCTCAACAGGACAAGATGTAAATCATTTAGACGAAAGTTATGATGGTGAGCAACCAGATATCATTGATAATGCATTTGTTGTCGTTGATTTTGAAAATGGAAAACGTGCTAGTTTAGATCTGAATATGTTTGCTGAAGGGTCACGATATCAGGAAGAAATTTGCGCAGTTGGCGAAAAGGCTAAAATTGAATGCTTTGTGCCAGGCCCAGGTCGTTTCTGGCCTGTTGAAACGCTCGGTGAAGCACCAATCCCTAAAGTCGTTTTAAGTCCAAGGGATCCAAAAGGACCAACTGAGTCTGATATTCCAGTAGATGACACTTTACTTGCAGCAGGCGACCATAACGGCTCTACTTTTTATCAACATTTAGGTTTTTTTGAGGCTATTACTCAAGAAAAAAGTGTTGAAGTTAGTATCGAAGATGGGCTTAAAGCCGTTGTTGTTGGTCTAGCGGCTCAACACTCAGCAATGACAGGCCAAGCTGTAAATATCACAGAAAATGGCTATTCCTTCATAAAATAATCTCTAAAAAAATTCTAAATTAAATCAATAGTTTGAATGTATATTGTATAAATTTAACAACAATTCATTCACTATTGATTTACTTTTATAAATATAAAGATTAGAGTTTTAAGTATTGATACATGATTGATTCGCATAGTTTCAGATAACTAAGCTAACAATAATAATTTAGATTTAGGAGATAAAATGAGTGTAGTCATAGGTAAACTAGCAGAACAAAAACAAGTAAATGGTTTAGATTTTCCTTTAATGGTTACACCTAGTGAGACGCAAAAGAATGCGACTAAAGCTGAATTTTTAAACTGGATTAGTGAAAATAAAGCAGAATTACATGAATACCTGATCAAGCATGGTGCAGTGTTGCTACGTGGCTTTCCACTTGATAGTGCCGCTGAATTTGAAAAGATGTTAGATCAAACTGACTATAAAAATATGCCTTATGTTGGCGGCGCAGCACCACGTGAACAAGTTACAGCATCACGTATTGTCACAGCGAATGAATCACCTGCAACTGAAAAAATTCCTTTCCACCATGAAATGGCGCAGGTACCGACACCACCTGGTTATATTTTCTTTTATTGTGAAACAGCATCACCTAAAGGTGGAGCAACGTCGATTCTTCACTCAGGTGAAATTTGCAAATCCTTATTCGAGTTAAATGCTGATTTCGCATCGAAAATTGAAAAGGATGGTGTTCGTTATGTCAGAGTGATGCCTGAAGTGACAGACAATACCTCCGCTATTGGTCGCTCTTGGAAAGATACATTCCAAGTCACTACCAAAGATGATGCAGAAGAAAAAATGAAAGAAGCTGGCATGAGTTGGGAGTGGCTAGATAATGGCGACCTTCGTACTCAAACTAATACCTTATCTGCAATTCGATTTGATGAAGAAACTCAGCAAAAAGTCTTTTTCAATTCGGTTGTTGCTGTTTATACAGGTTGGAATGATAGTCGTAACACAGGTAAAACCGCGGTAGAAACAGGCAAGGGAGAGCTTATGGATGAAGCTACCATCGATGCTTTAGTTGAACAAATGGATGGTAAGTGCGTAAACTTTAAATGGCAAAATGGTGATGTACTTTGGGTTAATAACCACACAGTATTACATGCTAGGCAGCCATTTGAAGGCGATCGCCGCATTTTAGCGTCTATTTCTTTTAAATAGATTAAAGAAAGTCCACTCAATAAAATGCCTTCTTTGTAAATTCTAAAATTCACCCTGACTCATAATTAATAAATGAAGAGCAGGGTGATCGTTAACAAAATCCATCTTTCACTACAATTTATATGTATTTGAATTGATTAATAAAATCATTATATTTCTTCTTACCAGTAAGCTTGAGATCTGGTTAAATTGTTTTGGTAAGAGCTAGCTATGAAAAGAGTTAGACCTATTTAAATTGATATAAGTTACTGTATTATATGAAATCTGGAAAATTTGATTAACTAGAAAGACTCTAATTTATTACTAAACTAAAACCTTGCAGCAAAACTTAAATGTAAAGGAAGGATCCATACATGTAACGCTTTAATATAGGAATAATTACCATAATGAATTCGCACAAGATATATTTTTGGCTCTTTATTATTTTTATGTTCCCTGCTACCAGTCAATCATCCGAACCCATAGAATTGACCTTGTCATATCAAATCAATCCATCTCCGCCATACCAAATGGGTACAGGAGTGGAAGTAATCGAACCACCCGGTATTGCTTTGGATATTATTAACGCTGCTGCTCAGGAGCTTAACCTCAAAATCGTGTATAAACGATATCCTAATGTACGAGTAATGCACCTACTTAAACATGGCCAGATTGATGGTGCTTTCATGTTTTCCTATAAACCCGATAGAGCCAAAATAGTTCGCTATCCACTGACACAAGAAGGCAAGCTTGATAGCTCAAAAAGGCTTGCAACCCTTAGTTATTGGCTCTATTCACTAATAGAAGCAAAATTAGACTGGGATGGCACGAATGTAACAGGGGCAAAGGGCTTTATTGTTGCTGAACATGGCGATTCCATCATTGGCGATCTTGAAAAGATAGGACAAAAAGTTCAGCAGCCAGATTCCGCGTATAAGGCGTTACTGATGCTTACCAAGCGTCCTCAAGTCGTAGGTGCAGCCTTACAAGATGTAAAAGTGGCCCCATTACTTGATAGTGCAGAATTTTCAGGAATAAAGCGATCATCAGTGCCGCTTAAAACAAAGGATTATTTTTTAGTACTCAGTAATAGGTTTGTTGCTAGATACCCTGATTTAGCGACAGCTTTGTGGGAGAAAATTGAGGAGCGCAGAGATGATGTTACTAAAGAAAGTATGTATCGTTATTCTTCATTTCAATAACTTAAAAGCACAACATCTTTGCAGATAAATAAAACAACATAAGAGAAAACATATTTTAAATACATCAATTCACACTAGCTTATTAGCAATAAAAATAATGAGCAGGGTGATCATGTAGAAAATCCTCTATCATTTTTTCTAACATATTATGAGGGCAATCATGCCCAATATAACTTCTATGTAATTTTAATAATCAAGTCGCTTAAATTAACTAAAGTGCAGGCAGTGATAATTTGAGCCTCCAATGAGGTCTAGGTGATAACAAGATATGTTAAGCGTGAATTCATCAAATGATCTATAGAAAGTATCTTTTAACAAATTCCCAGAATTCATTAACGAGACCTCGAAACAACTGTTTTAACTATAAGACAAAATGCCTTGCCTTAACTTGTATCTAGTTCATAAGAGTCTTTATTCAGAAATATAAAAGCAGACAGTCCTTATTCACACAATAGCTGTTAGACGTTTGATATCAGTGAACAAAATTAAATTTATTTAGTTCGTTTGTGTCTAGTATCAAACTCAGAGCTCATAGTTATTTAGAGCTCATAGTTATTTCCCGCAATAAAATATTCCCAGCATCAAACAAGAAATGAAATCAGATCACAAAGAGTTAGATAGAAAGCGCTTTATTAATTACTCAAAGCCATACAGCTTAAGGGTTTGAATGAAAGTCAGCTAAGAACTTATTAGTTGGATTAAGGACATATGAATATCATATTTATTTCCGATAAATGTTATTATCGGAAATAGTAGATATTCGTAAATACATCCCTTTGTAGGCATATTTCTTAACTTCCACCTGTGTTCTGGATTATGAATTTTTAATTCATTGATCTGTAATGCCATAAAGTAAATTCAAAAATAATTAGTGAATATTAATTATTTTATTTATCTTAAATCTTTAAGTTTCCTCTCTAAGTCTCTAAGTCTCTAAGTCTCTAAGTTTGAATTTAAATCATCTAGATTGTAATCACTGGTTTTATCTCAAACACGTTAATATATAATCCTTTCGATTTGATTTTACTTCGATGAGCTACTTTATGACTGAACTAGAAAAAATGCGCCTTGGCCATGCCTTCAACACTTTAGATCTTGAATTACGATTATTACGAGAATCTGCTCGTCTAGCGTGTTCTAAATTTAATGCGCATCCTAGTAAAGGCAATATGAAGCATATAACGCGCCTTTTTGCTTCATTCGATTCAGTGATTCTAGAGCCAGGCTTTCAGTGTGACTACGGCGTTAATATAAGCATGGGCCAAAATGTCTACATCAACTTTCAATGCGTTTTTCTAGACGCTGCATCAATAATTATCGGAAATAACGTTTTAATAGGCCCTGGAACTCACCTATATACGGTCGATCATCCTAAAGATGTTGAGTTTAGACGTACTGGTACTTGTTCAGCGAAACCTATCGTTATTGGTGATGATGTCTGGATTGGAGGCGGTGTGAAGATATTACCAGGAATGAGAATTGGCAATGGCGCCATTATCGGCGCCAATGCGGTTGTTACTAAAGATGTACCCGAAGGGGCTGTTTACTACTAATTTGTTATAAATTGGACACAAACGCCCTATTTTTCCATGGTATTTTCATGCCACCATTCATCGGATGAGTAGCTGAAACTTGATTGCCAGTTTAGAAATTCATCCGGCTTGAGCGGTTTAGAAAAGTAATAACCTTGTATTGTTTCACAGCCATAATCTTCTAAAATAGATAGCCCTTCAACATTCTCCATACCTTCGGCTGTCACTGAGAATCCAAAGCTATGTGAAAGTTGAATGGTTGTATTAACTATTAAGGCATTAGATTCATTCGTATCCACATCATGTACGAATGACCTGTCAATTTTTACTTCATCAACCGGTAAGTCTCTTAAGTAAGCTAAAGAAGATTGTCCTGTTCCAAAGTCATCAATAGACAGTTTGAAGCCCATTCTTTTCAGTGCGTTTAGTACATGGATGACTGTCTTGGTATCCTTCATCACAGAGCTTTCAGTTACCTCGAAGGCTAATTGAGAAGGTGAAACATGATACTTTTCCATCATGCCTTTAATGAAATTTGGCAAGCTTAAATCTAATAGATCTAGAGCAGATAAATTAATAGCCACTTGAACCTGCATGTCTTCTATTTGCCAATTTGACTGCTGTTTACAGACTTCTTCAATAACCCATTTGGTGACTAATTGAATATTGCCAGACCTTTCTAATAAAGGAATAAAGTCTGCCGGTGAAATAAATCCAAGGGTTGGGTGTATCCAACGAATAAGCGCCTCAGCCGCATAGCACTTTCTTTTTTGAATGTTTACTTTTGGTTGATAAACAATAAATAGCTGATTAGTTTCAAGCGAATTTGGCAAGTCACGGATAATAGATAACGTTCTTCTGTGGCTTTCATCTTGACCTTGTTCATAGATAGCTATTCCGTTTTCACTTTGCTTGGCTTCGTCTGCAGCTATATCAACACGCCTCATTACACCATTAACACTAAGGTCATCTTGATCTGCAAAAAACAAAGCCCCCATACAGAGCTGCAAACAAATTTTAGACCCTGAAACATCGAATTCTGCTTGAAGTTCTTGATGCATTTTAGTCAATGTCATTTCATCAAGTTGACTATTGAATACGACTAAAAATTCATCTCCAGCTAGTCTAGCAACAACATCACTGTTTTTGATCAGGCTATCAATTCTCTTACCAAATTGACAAAGTAATATGTCACCTGTTTCAAACCCCATCATGTTATTAATATCTTTAAAGTGACGAATATTAATAAGGAGCACACCGCCTAAACTTGTGTTTAAGTTTTCCGAAAGAAAAATTTCAACCGCATTTCGGTTTTTAAGGCCAGTTAAACTATCGTGTGACGCTTGAAATGAGAGCTCTTCTTCCCTTTTTGCTATTCGAACTTGCATGCCTGATAGGGTTTTTGAAAGGACTCCAAACTCGCCTGCTTGATGCTCTATTTCGACATGCTCTCCTCGACCTATTTTTTTAGCCTTTGAAACAAGTATTTGAATAGGTTTTAACAGGCGGCGAGCACTAAACCAACTTAAAAGAATTGATAGGCAAAGAATAATAGAGAAAATAATGATTAAACGGTTGGTAACTTCATTAATATTTTGTATCCATGAATTATAGGGTAAATGTAAGAAAGCCCAATGATTATCAAGATCTAACTTAACTCGAGAGGTTAAAAAGTTTTCATCATCTGAGAATAAAGTGGTGTTATCGTCTACATCTTCACCTTTGAATTTATGTAAAATTGAATCAATGGCAGTCACGTTTAATGTACTTGTGTGGCTGTCATGTTTTTCGACAGTATCCAGACCCTTTATTGTGGCAAAACTTACTTCTAACCCTGTAATTCCTTTGATTTCATTTGCTAACTCATTGCCCATTTGAAAAGCCATACCTACCCAAGCAACAATGTTTGGCGCTCTTACTGGTACCAGCACCAATTGGTAAGGCTTATGATCAACTTCAATAATGCCGTTTATAGTGCGGCTACGGCGATTACGTTTTACTAGTTGAGTAAAGTCACTGCTGTAAGCCATGTCGAAGGTAGAGTTAATTGTTTGACCATCGCTCGAAAGCAATATGCCAAAATCTGCACTGACTCTTTGAGCATTATTTTCAAGTGAAGATCGTATTGTCGCTTCGTCTCTAGTGGCAACAGCTGTTTTAAAACCGAAGTCCGAAGCCAATAAACTGACACCAACACCGAGATGTTTATTTCTGTTGTCTAAAGTTAATTGGAAAACATTTTTAGCGACATCAATACGTTTAATCGCTTGATTAATACTGTCACGCTTGATGGTATCAAGAATGGCTGTTCCTGAAATTAATTGTATCATTGCAAGAAAAAACACAAGCATGGCAATTAATTGTGAGCGGAAACTTTTAAACATATTATCCCTTAATAGCTATCGTTTATGCCTTCATTTGTTGGGTATTCTTCTTCATAAACATCCATACTTTGCTGAATGGTTAAGTCTTTACCAGCAACAGTTATTGTTATGCTTGCTTCTTCACTATCCTGCCAAGGATGCCAAAAAGAGACTTCATATTCCCCTTCAGGTACATCTTTAAATCGAATAACACCTTCTAAGTTACTATTCTGAGCAAAAGGGCTCTCAGCGACATAAACATAAGACTCCATGAAGTCATGAATATTACAGCCTAATGCAACAATCCCTGCTTTATCGAATACAATGGGCGTTTCAGGTTTGCCAATATAAAGCTGTAATTGGAATGTTTTTGCAGGAGAAAATGAGTAAACATGGTGACGTGTTTTATCCATGTTAGGGAAATCAATTGGTGTGCCAGTTGGGACAACACTAACAAAAGGGATAAAGGTTCTGTCTTTTTGGCTGATTGAAACCAAGTCTAAATCTTTGCCATTGTTTGCAGCTAAATTATCATAAACTACATTTTTTTCTATTGGGATAATCTCAACCACAGCATCCCGTAACAATGAACCTTGCTTGGTTGTCATAACCAGAGTTAGGTCTGCTGAGTAGACATTCAGAGAAGTCGCTACTAAAAGGCCTGTTAACAATAATTTTTGTCCCTTCTGTGCTAGATTGAACATGAATCTAATATTCCTTAGGCATTGAAGGCGTTATTATAACGCTGTAAATTAATAGAAAGTTTTGTCAGTTATATCACTAGTATACAGATTGTTTGTGTGTATTTTAATGCACTGATTATAATGATAAAAAAATCCCTAAATAAAGAAGTTGATTTGAACAATTATCCTAAAAGTACCAAGCTGATTAGCGTAAAAAAGTGCCTCGCATACTCATTAACCTTTATGAGTATAGAACAAGTTTACGCAGCGCAATTGACCCCATATACCAATCTTGAAATTAAGGGCGGTGTCACCCTAGGCGCTTCAGAAACTCAAGCAAACTCTTGGTATGATAGAGACTCAGGCCAACTTGATAGCCTCTCAGGCTTATCATTAGCAGACAGTGTTTTTAGTCTTGATATAGCTACAGACTCCAACTTTAGTTATAAAGTTCATGGCCAAGCATCAGAAAATACAGAATCTAGCTTAGGTGTTACTGAGTTTTGGGCAAATTATCGCCCAATAACTAGTTCAAAATATCGACATAACTTTCGATTTGGTAGTTTTTATCCATCAATGTCGTTAGAGAATAATGATACGGCTTGGACTAGTACTTATAGTAATAACTTTTCAGCCATAAACTCTTGGTTTGCTGAAGAGTTAAAAGTTTCAGGTTTAGAGTGGTCAATAACACGTCCTGGTCGTGCATTTCGATCTAAATATTCACTTAAAGGTGTTGGTGGGTTATTTATTGGAAATGATGCTATTGGAAGTATTATCAGCTGGCGCGGTTTTTCCTTACATTCAGCTCAGACTAATATTGGTGACAGAGTATATTTTGCTAACTACCCTAGCCTTCAATCTGGTGCTCTTGTAAGACAGCCAAACTGGGTAAATCCATATTTAGAACTAGACAATCGTATTGGGCATTATTTAGGCGGGCATATTAAACACAGGAGTGGTGCAGAAGTAAGGCTTTATCATTATGACAATAATGGCGATCCGTTAGTCGTTAAGCATCAACAATATGCCTGGGATACTCGGTTTGATACGATTTCCCTCTTTTACCCTATCGCCAAAGATACTCAGTTCCTAGCACAATGGTTACTAGGTAATACTATCATGGGAGATAATGCTGTTAATGTTGATTATCGAGCTTGGTTTAGCATGGTTAGTCATGACATTGAAAATTATAAAGTCAGCCTGCGCTATGATAACTACGATACGGTAGATAAAGACCAGCTTGCTGGCGATAATAATAATGGTCATGGCGAAGCGATTACCTTGTCATTAGCTAATCAAGTTAATTCGGAACTTAACCTTAGGTTCGAAGTTACTGGATTAAACTCCTTTCAAGCCAACCGTGCAGACTTAAACCAAGAAACCTATACAAAAGACGCCGTATACCAAGTTACGGCTATGTATCGTTGGTAATGGGAGCCTTTATAAGGCTCTCATATTTAGTCATTAATTAACTGGTGAAACGGCTTGTGGTATTGAAATAATGTATTTTTCCGTTTTCACTTAAGAATTTTTCAGGCTGGATACTGTCAATTTGTTTTTCATCTAAATGCTTAACGGCATACTCTTTATAAACACCGTTCTCAACAAATAAATCGAACAGTTCGCTATCTATATGTTTCTGGTCTCGCATTCTCGACATAATTTCAAGAGATTGGGACAAGGTATTTGGTTTCTTATAAGGTCTATCATCTGACGTAAGTGCTTCGAAAATATCTGCTATGGCCATCATTTTCGCTAGAGGAGACATTTGTTCAGATGTAAGCCCTTTGGGATAACCTGATCCATCCATTTTTTCATGGTGACCACAGGCAATTTCTGGAACATTTTTCAAATGCTTAGGGAAATTCAATTTATCCATCATCAAGCTTGATTGAATAATATGCTCATTGATTTTGTATCTTTCTTCTTCATTCAAGGTCCCTCGTTTAACCATAAGAGAATACAATTCACCTCGATTATAAAGTAGTTCAGGCTGTTTCATTTTAAAGCCCAAACTGTGATAGTTATCTTTTATATTAACTTCGTCTCGAATGATTTTGTGCTCTTCTTTATCTGCTAATAAAAATTCCTGTACAGGTAAATTTGGCGTTGTGCCAGAGCGCAATTTTCTGGCTAATTCTAAATGAGATAACCCGACTCTATCATTTAAAGTACGTGTCCATTTACGTTTAGCTATATTATTTAGTTGGTTTGTTGTCCAGTCATCCATGACTAAGTCACCCTGATTGCAGGCAGCAACAAGTAAAAACTCTTCATCAAGTATCTTTAACTCTTTTTTAAGCTCTGTAGCCAACCTAACTGGATCTTCACCGTTAAGCTCTCTTTTACTAAAAGCCAGCTCTGTTTCCTTTTTGATTAATTCAAAACGCATTCTAACTTCGTGTATCCTGTCATAAATTGTCTCTAGCTTTGTTGCCTTATCAATCACATATTCAGGTGTTGTTATCTTGCCGCAATCATGTAGCCATGCAGCCACGTGGATGGCTTGTTTACAATTTTTAGTGAGTTCAAACTCAGCATAAGGGCCCGTTTCTGTCGTGTGAGCAGCTTGAGCCAAAAGTTTCATAATTTCAGGGACACGCTTGCAATGTTCGGCTGTATAGCTGCTTTTACCATCTATCGCACTGGCAAGAAGCATGATGAAAGATTCAAATAATTCATCCTGTGATTGAATAAGTTGTCTTGTTTCAATAGACAAGGCAGCATTGCTTGAAATCGCCTGTATAAAGGCTTTATGGTGAGTATTTAGCTCAGTATCCATCAATAAGGTTAAGCAACCAATCAAGCTATTTTGACGATTAAAAAGCGGCACTAAAATCAAGTTTTGTATTTTATCTTCAACTTGAGAAATCACACTTTCTAAACCTGAGTGATGCGTAAAAGCAATATAATCTTTATCTTTGAAATCCAGTTTGATCAAGTTTTGTTCAATAATGCCATCTTGTATCATGTCTGGCAGTTCACTAATTCTTAATGGAACTAAGATATGCTGCTTAAATTGCTTGTTATTTATCATGGTTACTTGAGGTAGAAGCAAATTACTTTCGTCTTCATCAATAAGATAAAGCACACCCGCTTTTGCTTCACAGATATTGATTGTTTTATCAAGCAACACACTCTGTAACTTACTAAAATCCTCTTCTTCAGCTAGAAGTTTATTCATTTCAATAAACTCAGTGATGGTTGCGTTCATCTGGTTCATTGCGCTACCAAGCATATTCACTTCTTTTACGTTGGATCTAAAATCAAATTTACGCTTAAAATTGAAGTCACGTATCTGATTCGTTTGCTTAACCAGATAGTAAATTGATTTAGTCATTCTTGATGCGAGTTTATTAGTCAGAAGCAAAAATACAATTAATAAAGTAGCTAACCATACAGCACTTTTTATTAGCATTATTGTGGCTTCACTTAACAATTCAGATGTAGGAATGGCAATGACAAGCGTGTATTGAATGTTATTAGGGAGCTCAATACTTCTAACCATAGATAGCCAGTTTTGATTTTCACTGTGTATTTCAACTAGGTTATTTTTTTGTTGGTTCAATTGGCTATTCATCAAAACATCTTTTAGAGCCTTGTCTTCAAGTAAAGGTAAGCGTATTGGTGTATTCGGTGTTAACTTAGTTAGGTGACCATTAATCGTATTGTCGACAGAAGCAATAACCCCAGAACCCCGTGTTAATAATGCCACCTTGGTATTCTCAGTTGTTTTGAAGTCAGTTAAAAACTCAGTAAGTTTCGTTAGACTTATATCTGTCGCAATGACCGCACGAGATGAAGGTGACCTTTGCGCTATGGTCGTTCCAATCTCTTTGGTAGTAAAGAAAACATAAGGATCAGCTGTGATGGCTTGATGTTTCGCCATTGCCATTTGATACCAATGACGTGTCCTTGGGTCAAATTGACCATAGGTAATATCTGGCTGAACAGAAATAAGTGCTAATGATTCATCATAATATCGGTATTCACCTGTATTGGTATCAAGGTTTTTTTCGGAGACCTGAATGACGTAACGTGTATCTTCTGGCGCACTAAAAAAAGAAGATCGTTTGTTTTTACTCGGTAATCGTCTGACTAAATAAAAATCACCGTCATTGAATGCGATATACGCAGAAGCAATGTTTTTTGTTTTAGAAAAGCTGCTTAATAAGAAGTTAAAATGGGGCTTTCTCTCAGCGGCATTGCTGGTATTGGTTATTTCATGACTGGCGATTACTGACACGAGTGACTCTGCGTTTTCGAACAAAGCAGACGTTTTAAGCGCAGTCTCCTCTACCGTAAAGCCAAAAGCTTTACTGGTAAGATCTGTGATTATATCTTTGGTTTGATAATAGAAAATAGATGAGAAGGTAGCGCCTACCAATATGATTAATAGGGTAAATGCGAGTGAGATGTAAAAGCGATAGCTATATCCTAGTAACGGCATGAGGACTTCCTTTCCAAACCTGTTTTAATACTGGCTTCGTACCAGTTATTCCTTAATAGAAACTAGTATAGATAGGAAAATACAGAAGCGAAGTAGTTAATTATATTTGTTTGTTTCAATTAGTTTTTATTCTGTAACTGAAATGCCTAAATGGGTTATTAATGAATTAGTTAATAAGCTAATATAGGTTTATCTTCACCTTAGTATAATGTATCTATGTCATCTACTGCGTTAATCGATAATCTTGAGCACTTACCAAATCCATTTACACAATTTGAAACCATAACGGCACAACTTTCGCATAATTGGCCTCAGTTGAATAAAGCTGATTATCGTCGCGATCTGCAATTAGCACTTTGTTTTATCTATAGTTATAACGGCTCTCAAGCAACGTTTAACTCCTACCGTCGAGAAGTTGAAAGGTTGCTACTTTGGTCTTGGTTAATCAAACAAAGTCCCACTACCCATTTACGTCGTGATGAAATAGAAGAGTTTATCCATTTTTGTATCTCACCTCCTCATGACTGGATAGGTGTTAAAAATGTGGCTCGCTTTAAGAATAAACAAGGCGGTAGAGAAGCAAATAAAGAGTGGCGCCCTTTTGTTGCACATGTCAGTAAACTTAAATTTCGTAGCGGTGAAGCGCCTGAACTGAAATCCCATAATCTGTCTCAAGCCGCCATAAGGGCAACCTTCTCTATCTTATCTTCGTTTTATGGTTTTCTTATCCAAGAAGATGCAGTACAACAAAATCCAGTTGCTCTAATTAGACAAAAAAGTAAGTTTGTTAAAAAAGAAGTAACGAGGCGTCAAGTTCGTCGCATTTCAAACCTTCAGTGGGATTATGTGATTGAAACTGCAGAAATCCTAGCTGAAGAAGATGCTAATATGCATGAAAGAACGCTATTCATCATGAATGCATTATTAGGTATGTACTTGCGTATTTCTGAGCTTGTTTCCGATGAAAGGTCTGCCCCTATTATGGGTGACTTTATCAAAGATAGTGACGGAAACTGGTGGCTTAAAGTACTGTCTAAAGGTAATAAAGAAAGGTTGGTAGCTGTATCGGATGAAATGTTATCAGCTTTAATGCGTTACCGTAAGTTTAGACAACTACCATTATTACCGACTATCGCCGAACAGACCTCCCTCATTCCCAAAAACCGTGGCCAAGGTGCTATGACAAGTACTCGCCAGATAAGAAACATTGTCCAATTCTGTTTTGATGCGGCTTATCAAAGAATGGTTGAAGATGGTATGAAGTCTGATGCAGAAGATCTTCGTGTTGCCACTGTCCACTGGCTACGTCATACAGGTATATCTGAAGATGTTAAAACTCGTCCTAAAGAACATGTGAGAGAGGATGCTGGCCATGCAAGTATGGCAACAACTGATAGGTATATTGATACCGAATATCGAGAAAGGCATGCTAGCGGCAAGAAAAAAGCCCTTAGACCTAAATAGTCATAAGGGCTTATAAAGCATTAAAATGGAAGCCTACTGGCTTAGCGGGACCATCTTTCTAAGCTTTTTTCATCACTTTCTTTGGCACATACCCACTGGCTATTACCAGAGTGTGTTTCTTTTTTCCAGAAAGCTGCTCGGCTTTTCAAATAATCCATCACAAAGTCACAGGCAAGAAAAGCTTCTGCTCTATGTGAGCTACTAACACCCACAAATACAATTTGATCCTGTACTTTGAGTTCACCGACCCTGTGGACAACATGGATGTCGTGTAAATCCCAACGAGCGTGAGCTTCATCCACTATTTGTTGTAGGTTATGTTCTGTCATTCCTGGATAATGCTCTAATTCAAACAGCGTTTCATCTTTACTTGTGCTTAAAGCATCATCTTTAGAAATATTGCCAAAGTCGCGCACTCGACCAACAAACATTGTCACAGCCCCGGTTTGATTGTTGTCGCATAAATTCTGATATAATTTTGCTACATCAAAATCTGCTTGCTGGACTTTGATCATATTAGCCTCCTGTTACCGGCGGAAAGAAAGCCACTTCTTTCACATTCTCAGGGTCAACTTTACTGCTATCACGAGCAAAATTGTAATCAATTGACGCTTGAATACCTTCTTCAAATAATGGGTCAGGATTATCTAACAAGCATGCAACGGCCTGCTTTATCTCTTCGATACTGGTAACTTTATCTAGTTCAATACTTACTTTATCTTTTCCTAGAGACTCTCTTAACGAGGCAAAGAATACGACATCCAGTTTATGCATTTGATTTGCTCCAATCGCCGCTTTTACCACCTGATTTTTCTAATAAAGCGACTTCTTTAATGATAATTCCTTTATCTACAGCCTTGCACATATCATACAAGGTTAACGCTGTGACAGAAGCACCTGTTAAGGCTTCCATTTCTACGCCAGTTTTACCGCTTAATTTACAGGTACAAAGCACTTTAAGTTGGGTTTCTGAAATCACATCAATTTCTACGCTAACTTTCGTTAGCATTAAAGGATGGCACAGAGGGATTAAATCTGCTGTTTTTTTACAAGCTTGTATACCTGCTATACGAGCAGTGGCAATCACATCACCTTTTGGTAAACCACCTTCTACCACTTTAGTTAAAGTACTTGGCAACATTTCTATGATGGCTTGCGCTGTCGCGCTACGATGAGAAATATTTTTATCTGAAACATCGACCATATGGGCATGGCCAGATTGATCTAGGTGAGTCAGCCTATCAGTCATTAAGCTTTCCTTTGTACATTATAGTAAATCAGGCATAATATCGTTTGTTATCAAATAGAAAACAAATTCAATAATTTAGAAAAGCGTAGAATGCCACTGCAAGGCTCCTGTGAACAGCTTTTTGGAAAAATTTTAATTTCAAAATGAGTTTATTAGACGATTATCACTTATTAGAACTGGATTCTAATGCAACCGAGCAGGATGCTAAGGCATCCTATCGACGATTAGCACGCCTTTATCACCCTGATAAGAATCCAACTACCGATACAACAGAACACTTTCAACGTCTACAGGATGCTTATCAAAGTGTCCTGTCATCGATGCGGCAAGGTGCAATTGTTCAAGATTGGCATAAATATGACTTTATGTCAGACAAGACAAATCAGCCTCAGTTTGAAAGTGACGACATTCAGAAAGCTTATATTAAAGAAAGCCAGCGTGCTTATGATGATATGAGACGGAAAACGGCTTCAAATGAGAGAGCAAAAGAAGCAGCTCTTAGAAATGCTCGCAGTAAAATCAATGAGAAAAACGCTAAAAAAGTATATGAACAAGCCGCTAAATCAAATTTAAATGCTTTTTCAAATTCGTCTTTAGATAATGATGCTGACACTGCGCATGATCATACAGAAACTATTATAGACCCTAATATTTATCGTACCTTTGAACAATCCTTTCAACAAAGTGACGAAAAAGCTAAAAAGTCTATTGAAGAGCCATCCACAGTCTTCAAAAAAGTATTTTTATCAGTTTCATACCTTGTGGTATTTGCCATGGGTGTATACAGCACGCTTTATTGGCAAGAAAGCCAGAGCCAACAAGCTCAAGCTTTATCTTCTAAAAAGCAGATTCCATTTATTGCAGGTCTTTACCCTCAATTCCGACTTGGCACTAATTATACTTTTGGCCTTAGTGGATTATTTGCGACACCAGACAATCAAGCTAATGAAATTGCAAGTATTGCCCCATTAGAAAATGTTCAAGTTACTAATAACTCCAAGCCTGGTTGGTTAGCCATTCGCTATCAAGGTCAAGCTGGTTGGGTTAAAGAATCAGATCTTGGTTTTGGAACTATTGAAGCAGCAAATCAAACGCTTTGCCTTGGTAACCCCGGACTCTCTCCTGCACATGGCAAACTAATAACCGACGTTGAGCCGACAGGTAATAGTCGTCTGCGTCTTCTAAATAGGCTTAATAGCCATAGTATGCTGACATTTGAATCTTATGATGGTTTGGCTCCATTTACCCTTTATTTAAGAGCGGGTCAGTCATTTGCGGCTAACTATGTACCAAGAGGCCGTTATCGCTTGGTATTACATACAGGATCCTTGTATCATGGGGCTTGTAAGCAATTTTTATTTAATCAGACCAGTACCATAGTGATGGATCAGGTCGATTTTGCCAGCACAGAGCTTTCCCTCACTTTGGCCTTATAATAACGCCCTTAATCAGAAACAGTTGAAGATAGAAAACACCATATGCTAAGTAATATTCGAATCGTTTTAATTAATACTTTCCACCCTGGTAATGTTGGCGCTATTGCCAGAGCCATGAAAAACATGGGCTTATCAAACTTGTATCTGGTTGACCCAAACGATTACCCGTCTGAAGAAGCAACTAGCCGTGCTGCAGGTGCTGTGGATCTCTTAGAAAACGCGACTATCGTACCAACTTTTGAAGAAGCAATTTCAGATTGTAGCCTTGTAATAGGAACAAGCGCCCGTCATAGAACCTTCCAATTACCGATAATGAATGCCAGAGAATGTGCTGAATCAGCGGTTATTGAAGCGACCAATCAACCTATTGCGATTGTTTTTGGTCGAGAGAAAACAGGATTGTTAAACGATGAGATAGCGCAATGTCATCGTCAGGTTTATATCGATGCCAATGATGAATACCCTGTATTAAATATCTCTCAAGCAGTGCAGATTGTTGCCTATGAAATTTGGATGGCTAGTCAAAATAAATCTGCTAAAACAGATGTTGAGATTGCAGAATACCCTCGTAAAGGCGACATGGATTTATTCCATACTCATCTTGAGGAAACGCTATATGACATTAACTTTGTGATTAAAAACCATCCAGGGAAAGTACTTGAGAAACTGCAGCGTTTCTTTAATCGCTCTAGACCTGAAAAGAGCGAATTAGGCATATTACGTGGTGTGCTTGCTGCTGTACAAAGAGAAACAGAAAAAGCGCGTTTATCAGATCAAGATGATAAGTAGCGTTACAGAACAAAAAAATGGCCTAACATTTGTTAGGCCATTTTTATATGTAAGCACTATTTCATTTCTGGACTATTTATAACTTGGTAAATTGGGTAAAGCACATCAGCACCTAGAATTTTAGAGCGCTCAGGTGACCAACCAACTTCTGGGTCTGGTAATAATTCATTATCTTTAAATGGCATTTCTAACGTTAAGGATAAACATTTATAGGTTTCCCCTACCCATTTAGCAGCGACTTTTAAAGTATCTTCCCCGAAATGATTATTTTCATAACCTTGTTTTGTCTGGAAGTCAGGGCTAACTGCTAACAAGGTTCCACAAAAGAGTGATTCCATATTTGCCATGCGTTGATCAAAAGAAGGAATCTGGCTACAGCCATCGATGAAATTAACAGGTAGCTCTTCATCACCATGAATGTCTAAGAAAAGATCCACTCCTACTTCGGCCATTTTGGCTTGAACAGCCAGTACTTCTGGACTTAATTCTTCAGAAGGTTGCATCCACTCACGGTTCAAATTAACCCCTTTAGAATTAACTCTTAGATTGCCAAGTACACCACCATCTGGATTCATATTAGGTACGACATAAAAACGACACTGGTTTAACAATGCCCTTGAAATGGGATGTGACTCATCAAATAGACGTTCCAATAAACCTTCAATAAACCATTGGGCCATGGTTTCACCTGGGTGCTGACGACCTATTATCCAAATGTTCTTGGCGCTGGCTTGATTACGACCAATTTCTAATAAACTGATATCACGACCTTCCGCAGTAGTGCCAAGGTCATGATTAATGCAATCATCATTTGAGCTAGACCAAGCTAGCATATCTAAATGTCTTTCATATGAATAAGGGGCAAAATAGGCATAATACACACTGTCTTTCTCTGGTGTATGTTGAATAATCAATTGGCCGTCTTGATATTCTGTTGGTACCCTGAACCAGTATTCTCTATCGTATGAGGCAACAGCTTGATAATCGTACCAGCCGTCTGCATAGGCTGCTTCATGCGCATTTTCAAACCTAATGGTACAATGTTCCCCCATTACCCCTTGTAAACGAAAATAAAACCACTGCAAGAAATTAGAGTTTGTATCTTTTGGTATATTTACTCTAATATTGTCCGGCTCGTTGGCTTCAATCAGACTAATGTTTCCGCCATCGAAGGCACTGCTGACTTTTATTCGGCTGCTCATCCTAACCACTCTCTAAATTTTGGTATGTAATTCATTGATATGACAAGTTTACCTATATTCCTTACCTGTGTCGCTAATTCTGCTGACGAAGCTAGCTTTCCTTTACTATTTACTTGGTCAACACCAGATCTACAGATTAAAGAAGTTCTCATTATTCCTGATGATGATTGGTTACATAACGCCAATATTGAATCTAACTTATGTGACATAGATGAAAACCAATTATATGAATTTGGGTATGAAGCCAGCGATATTCTCGCTGAATGGACTGCTGAGTTTGATACTGACTTTGTGCTTGCTTTAGATACAGATCTTGTTGGCTCAATGGTTGAAGCAACATTTGATGCTAAAGGCATGGATCCAAGCTTTGAAGTAGTTTCGGCCCAGCGATGGTTTAGCGATAGAGACGTTGATTTGCATTATGAACTGAGCCTATTAGACCTTTCTCAAGCAGTAGAACTGTTACCACCTGATGAACAAATTTCGATTTTACTCAGGATTGCGCATAGTAAATCCTTAATTGATTTACCTGAACCTGAACAAGATGACCTATCAGAACATGATACAGACATTTAAATGATAAATGTTGAGCATTAGTCATGGTGACTGGCGGTGAGCTAAAAGACTGTTATTGTTAGTTAAATTACAGTTTTTTAGCTTTCACTTATCATGTTTAAGGAATACTCATGCTCGATTTATTACCTGATTTAACAGATCAATATCCGGATCACCTCTTAATCGCAGACCCTGTATTTAATAGTTATGGAAAAAAAACGATTTTCTATGGTGAAGTCGTCACAGTTAAATGCTTTGAAGATAACTCACGAGTTAAAGAGCTTGTTGCTACAGATGGTACAGGTAAAGTCATGGTTGTGGATGGCGGTGCCAGTAAGCGTGTCGCTTTGCTTGGCGATATGTTGGCAGAGCTAGCTTCAAATAATGGATGGGAAGGTGTGATTATTAATGGCGCTGTGCGTGATGTGGCGACGCAAGCTAAAATAGATCTAGGTGTTAAGGCCTTAGCCGCTACGCCTCTTAGATCAACCCGTAAAGGGGTTGGCGAAGTCGGTGTTAATGTGGCTTTTGCAGGGCTTAGATTTGAGGATGGGGATTACATATATTCAGACCTAAATGGTATTGCCCTAGCAAAACAACCATTAGCGTTAGACTTTCTATAGCTTAAAGAGTTTAAAACTAAAAACGGCCAATTAAATTGGCCGTTTTTAGTTATTCGATTAAGCTCAATCCAATTGGCAATGAATCACCTATGAATCGATTTAATTCATCTTTATCTAGCTGCTCTTTCTCTTCCAGCCTTAAAGCCCAATGATTTGGACATTTATCTTTTTTAAGTTTTTTAATTACTTTTTGTTTTAGAGCTTCAAGCTCCTTATCTTCATGAGTGTTAACTTGGGTCATTAACACACCAGCAAGCCCCGCCTGCTTACGCTTTTTCCAATCTTCTTTCAGGCAAATATCAATTAGTGGTTTTACTTTGTTTAAAGGCAAGGGCTCAACAACATCCGATAGAATAAATTGCTGACTTGCTAAACGCCCTATTGTCCACCAAGCAGTATCTGGTTCTGATGATTTAGTTAAGCGTTTCTTTAGCCAATCAATACTACTAATTTTTGTCTCAAGGGGTAAACGCTCCAAGCTACCAATCATTCTAATTAAATCATCACCAGAACGGGTAGTGAGTTGTTTAACTTTATCTCTAGAACGTTGACCACTAGGTGAATAATACTCAGCAAATTTTTTATGTAAAAAGCTTTGTTCTGATTCACTTAAACCTGCAGATATTCTTCTCCATAGTGTCCAGTATTGCCCCCAAACCATTGAATCATCGTGATTTGGTGCCTGATTCGAAAGACTAAAAAGCTGCTTAATTCGCTCTTCATCATTTGCAGCACCATAACCAGGTCTCATACAAAAACCTGTTAATTGGTACCATTGCCTTTCATGACTCGCACTCTTTTGACGCCCTGATCTTAAGCTCCATAGCTTATCAACAAGACGTCTGCTCGTGGCAAGATTCCAGTCATCTCTTACCCCTAAAAGCTTATCAATATCCGTTTTAAGGGATTTGATCGCTTTTGCGTCTTGCTTTTGGCCTATTTTAGAAAAGCATTGTGTTAAAAGTTCTTCTGCAAGGCCTAAATTTTTATGCATTAAGTCATCATTTGATGTAGCACTATTAGATTTATCTTGGCTCTTTGTAAACGTTGTAAAATCTAAAGACCAAGATTCTTCTGAATTGACTGCATTTAATTCGACTGCAAGTACGCCAATTTCAGTTAATTGAGCACGCACTTTAACAGCAACTTGCTGCTCATTATCAGATGTTAGATGTGCCTCAAGATCAGATATAAACACAACATTTTGATCATTATCTAATAAATCACCAGGTGTATTTATGAGACTATCGTCACCTCTGTGTAGAGGAAATTGAACATCCTGTCCTAATGTAACTTGAAATTCTTGCTCTAATTCGACCCACTGGCTCTTAGCCTGACCTTTTGGCAATAAAGTCAAAAATTTACCACCTTGTAGGGCCAAATAAAGCGTATGAGCTACGCCACTTTCAATCCGAGCAACACCAGACTCAGATGAGGTGAGGCCAGCCACATAGACACAGGCCCCTTTAGCTACAGCATCGTTAGGTTCTAAATCATTACATTCAAACAGCTCACTACCTCGCCATTGAGTGAGCTGATCAATCAAACGGTTTTTTAGCTTATCACTGTTAAATAAACCACCGTTAAAAAGTATTGCGTCAGGAACAAGATTGCCAGAACCACAGGCGGCTTGAATATCATTAGTGTGTTTGCTTAAGAACTCAGCTAGATGTCGCGTAATAGCGGCATCTTTCTCATAAGGTAAACCTAATGTATGTACACCATAACTGGCTTGGTTTACCTTATCGACTATATCGACGTAAGGAAAAAAGCCGTTATCGATTTGGCTGATTAAGATATCTCTTTCAACCGAAAACTTCTGGGAACCACCTATGAGCTTGCTGCCGCCACCCAATACAGTCAGAGTTAAAGTTTCAGGCGCATCTAACGAAAGTAAAACCTCTTTAGCTTGGCGTGTTTGCTGTACTAACGCAGCTAATCGAGATGCAGATAAAGCAGAAATTTTTTGAGGGTCAAGTTGGTACGCTAAAGCTTGATCTAGATTATCACCGCCTAATAAAAGGTGATTACCTACTGCTACTCTATGCAATGAAAGCTTATCATTATGCTTCTTGATTTTAACTAAACTAAAGTCAGTCGTACCACCGCCTATATCCACCACGAGTAACATCTTTTTATCGCTAAGCTGATCAAGCTGCTCTGGGTTACTTATCCAGTGATAGCAGGCCGCTTGCGGTTCTTCAATAAGATAAAGGTTATCTAATCCTGCTTCCTTAGCTGCTTCCAGCGTAAACGCTCTTGCCTCTTCATCAAAAGAAGCAGGTAGAGTTAATGCTACTTGCTGATCAGATAATGGTGAATCTTTAAATTTATGGTTCCATGCTAGATGTAAGTGTTTAAGTATTAAGGCCGTTGCTTGTAGTGGAGAAAGTTTCGTGTCGCAATCGCTTCCCCAAGGAAGTATCTTTTCACGACGATCAACTTGCCGATGACTGAGCCAACTTTTAGCACTTTGCACTAATTGATTTGCACGCCTCTTACCTAATTCTAATGCCCCCATACCCAAGACAAAGTTCTCTGACTTGTCAGCATGAGCCCAAGGTAATGTTTGACTTAATTGACCTTGTTCATCTTTTGCCAAGATGTAAATAGCACTAGGAAGATGTGTAAACTCCCTAATACTCGCATCAGACATAAATTGCGGTATCGACAATAAGTGAGTGCTTTCAACTGTGTCATCAACACTTCTATAAGATACAACCGAATTGGTTGTACCTAAATCAATGCCAACGAAATACTTAAACTGCGCCATTAAGCATCCCTTACTTGATATTCCAATGTCCAAGATAACTCTGATTGAGTATCATGAGCTTCTAGTTGCAAAACACCAAGCTCAGTAATGCGTGATGAAAGTATCACACGAACCATGTCACCTTCTTTGTAGTGACCCGCATCCAAACGAACTTGAATTTTTCCTAATTCATTTAAACTCATTAATGAGAATGAATTTACCGTATCGCCAAGTTCAGCGACATCAGTCGCTTTAGATTGAAAGAACCTAAAGTCTACATTTTGGCCAACCACTAGCGCGAATTCGCTGCTAAGCATTTGTTCTTCAGAGCCTTCATCTAAACCAAAGGGAGCAATACAAACAGCATCGACAGGAGGTGCCATACCAGGAATCGCTGGCATAGGGCTTTCAACGCCAATATAGTAGTTTGCTGCCAAGCCACTTTTAACTTTTATACCGCCATCCGCTTGAACTAAAGCGTAATAACAGGCTCCTTTGGCAACGGCATTATCTAGGTAATTAGCATCACTAGAAGTTAATAGTTCAACAACTTGATCAGAGCCTTCTATAAGCATGCTATTTAGAAGGCTTTGCACTCGTTGTTTTATAATCTCGGCTTTAAAAACACCGCCATTGAGTAAAACTTTATTTGGTTTAGCGTGATGTTTAGCTAAAAACTCGCTGATATGACGACTAATTGCTGGATCTGCTTCATACTCTAAGTTAAGTTTTGCAATACCTGATCTTGCAGTAGATTGAGCTTGCTCACCATAATTTACTATCGGGAAAAAGCCTTCAATTAAACTCGCCATTGCCGTTTCACGATTTATGCTAGTTTGCACTTTATTAGCGAATAGACTCTTACCACGGCTTGGCACAACTACATCAACTTCAGCTAAATCTTGATTACTTAAAAGCCTTTCTTTTGCTTGTCTTGATGCTTGAGTTAGTGCTGAAATTTGCCAAGGTTCAAGGTTAGTCCCCGTTGAGGCTATTTGTCCTGCCGCTATGTAGGTTAAAGCCATATCCATATTGTCACCACCTAAAAGTATGTGGCGACCAACAGCAACTCTATCCAGACGCATTTCACCGTCATCATCAACAGCTTGGATAAGAGATAAATCGGTTGTACCACCACCCACATCAATGACTAATATTTGATCATCTAATTGGATCTTATCTTGCCATTTCCCTGCATTAGATAACCAAGCATAGAAGGCAGCTAATGGTTCTTCTATTAATCGAGCGTGTATACCAGAAGCTTGCGCTGCACTTTCAGTGCTTGCACGAGCTGCAGGGTCAAATGATGCAGGTACAGTAATAACAGTGTCTTGCTCACTCAAAGGAGCATCAGGGAAATTATGATTCCAAGTAGCGACTAAATGTTCAATTAGAATCTGAGTTACTTTTGCAGGAGAGAACTTTTCGATCTCATCTACTGCATCAATTGGTAAAATGGCTTCTTGTGATGAAACGGTATTATGACAAAGCCAGCTCTTAGCACTTTGAATCAATCGCCCTGCTGATTTTGCCCCCATCTCACGAGCCAGCTCTCCGACAACAAACTCAGATTTTCCCCAAGGCAATTGCATATCGCTGGCTAGCATTTCATTAGTGTGAGCCTGATATATAAATGACGGCAATAGCTCTCGTTCTGCAACTTGCCCAGGAGCCACAAGCTGAGGGATTTTTAGCTGTATTAATTCACTCTCGTCAGAACCTGCTTTTGCATAATAAATAGCTGAGTGTGTTGTACCTAAGTCGATACCAACAAAATATTGAGTATTAGACATAGTATTAAACCTCTACCTCAGCCGGCGCCAAAATATGCATATCTTTTGTGTCTAAAACCTTAGGCAGGTTTTGTTTAACCACCTTCCAACCCGGATGAATTAAGGTACCTGTAAATGGTCCACTACCTTCAACACGGCCTTCTAATTTAAATTCACGATTGTTATAACCTTCTGCTACTTGAATTCTTGCATTTTCATCTTGATCAGACACAGTCGCAATTTCAAAATTTTGAGATAGAACTTTGCCACAGCCTTGATGAATAACACGACTCGCTGCACCAACTTCCGCATCTGAATAACCACTTATGTCTTCTTGTATGAAATCAATTAAGCGAGCTTCTTGCTGCATAAGTTGTAGAAGCTGGTAAGCACCGTCAACTGATACTGTCTCTAAACGTGGTGCTTCAACTTCTTTTATTTCAGTCACTGTTTCGACAACGACTTCTTTAACAATCTTTTCAGGTACTTCAAAAGCAAACTTTTCATCAGTTGCAACAATTTGGCAACGAGCAGCATAATCTGATGATGAAAGGTATTTAAAAAATTGGCCAAATGCGCCAAAAAAACGAGGAACAAATGCCACAGGCTTTACTTTTTTAGTCATAATTTATCCGTTTTGCAATTCTTCTAATTCAACCCATCTGTCCATTTGTTGCTCAAGTTGGGCTTCAATATCTGTCATTTTATTTAATTCTGCCTGAACAACATCTTGCTCTTGGCTATAAAAATCATCAGCACTTGTGGTAGCGACAATCGCTTCAAGTTCTGCTTCAATACACGCGATTGTGTCTGGCATAGCATCAAGCTCACGTTGCATTTTGTAGCTTAATTTACTTTTGCTTTTAGTTTTTTTAGTTTCAGTCGCTTTTACTTTTTCTTGTGGCTTAACAGCTTTCACTTCTTCTGGTGTTTCTGGCTCCACAACAAAGCGGCCACCTTGACGAATCCAGTCTTGGTATCCTCCGACATATTCACGAACGACACCCTCACCTTCAAATGCAATAACACTTGTAACAACATTATCTAAAAAAGCCCTGTCGTGAGAAACCAACAAGAGTGTGCCCTGGTAATTCATAAGTAGCTCTTCCAATAACTCTAATGTTTCTACATCCAAGTCATTTGTTGGCTCATCCATAATTAAGAGGTTAGCTGGTTTGGTGAAGAGCTTAGCTAATAAAACACGGTTTCTCTCTCCTCCAGATAATGCTTTTACAGGAGTGCGTGCACGTTCTGGTGGGAATAAGAAATCACTTAAATAACCAATAATATGTTTGTCACGGCCATTAATCTCAACCGTGTCTTTACCTTCACCAACGTTTTCAGCAACCGTTTTTTCAGGGTCTAATTGTTCTCTTAGTTGGTCAAAATAGGCGACATTTAATTTCGTACCTTGTCTAACATTACCTTCATTAGGGGCTATTTGGCCTAAAAGGATTTTCAAAAAGGTACTTTTACCACAACCATTTGGGCCAATAAGACCGATTCGATCACCACGGGTAACCATAAGGTCCATTGGTTTTAGTATGACCTTGTCTTCAAATTGATGTGCAACTTGAGTAAATTCAGCAACCAATTTACCAGACTTATCATTGCTTTCGATTTTCATATTGGCATTACCTTGACGGTTAATACGCTCTGAGCGCTCAACTCGTAAGGCTTTCAATGCTCTTACACGGCCTTCGTTACGGGTACGTCTTGCCTTAATACCTTGTCTAATCCAGACCTCTTCTTCAGCAAGTCGTTTATCAAATAACGCATTTGCTCTTTCTTCTTCTTCAAGCATTTTTGCTTTAAAGTCTAAAAAGCCACTTAGTTTGCCATTGAAAGAAATAAGGTTTCCCCTATCTAATTCGATAATGCGATTAGCGAGTTGTTCTAGAAAGCGTCTATCGTGAGTAATGAAAAGGATTAAACCACGGAATTGTTGTAACTGTTTTTCCATCCATTCGATCGTAGGTACATCCAAATGGTTAGTTGGTTCATCAAGTAGAAGAATATCAGGCTCAGCTAATAGTGCTTGCGCTAGAATAACGCGACGACGCCAACCACCTGACAGTTCAGCCATTTTCTTATCGCCAGGAAGTTGTAGCCGTTGAATCATTTGACTTACTTTCTGCTCAAGATCCCAGCCTTGTATGTCATCTAGTTTATGCTGTATTTCACTAAGCTCATCAGAGTGATCATTGTCTAAGTCCTCAAGTAAAGTGTAATAACGACTTAACAAAGCATTTGCATCTGGTCGACCTTCACTGACAACTTCTTTTACTAATTTGTCATCTGCTTGTGGGAGCTCTTGAGGTAATTGGGCAATTTTAATGCCACCTTCAATACGTACTACCCCTTCATCTGGAATAACATCACCAGCAACAACTTTTAAAAAGGTAGATTTACCCGCACCATTTCGACCAATAATCGCAATGCGTTCGCCAGCTTCTGCTGAAACGCTGATAGCTGCCAAGAGAGGATTATGCCCAAAAGCAACACTCACTTGTTCGAGAGATAATAAGCTCATATGTTTTTTCACTAGAAAATAAAATGATAATGGCGCGCATTCTATCAGCTAAGAGTGAAAACGTTTAGCGAATCCAGTTCATTTTATTCATGCAAATTAAAATAAGCGCTTGTAACTAATCGTTTTTTCAGAGCTGGGTATAAAACAAACAAGTTTGAAAAACTCAATTTAGTTGATAAAGTCAAATGTTCATATTTCTTACACATTTATATGGGTTTTTATGAAGTATGTCAGTTCATTCCCTGTCACAATAAGCTTATACCCAAATTATTGAATATTAGTTCGATTGTAAATTTTAGTTTGTTATATGGAGTCCCTGATGGATCTAAAAAGTAAAGCTGGACCGATAACCGCAATCACCGTGTTAGGTGCAGCTGTTGTTTGGATGGCTGTTGGTGGTAACGGAATAACGCAAGCTCAAGCTCAAGATTCGAGTACGCTAGCAAATAATCCGTCTGCCGTAGAGCAGAAAGTATCTAATGAGAATGTGTTAAAGAAAAAAGTTCAAGCGCAAGTCATTAGTGCTCAGATTATGGAAGATAAGCTCACTCTTTCCGGTACGACTCAACCAAGCAAAGAAATTCAATTAACATCAGGTGCAGCCGGTAAAATTCGTAAGATTCTTGTGGAAAAAGGCGATTACATTAAAAAAGGTAAAGCCATACTATCAATCGATACTCGCGCTTTAAAATCTAGTATTGCAGAATCAAAAGCATTAATTGCTCAACGACAACTTGAATTAGATGGCGCAGTTAAGCTAAAACAGCAGAAATACTCTTCTGCTGTCAATGTTGCAACTGCGAAAGCTGATCTAGCCTCAGCGAAAGCGACACTTCGTTCATTAGAGATTGATCTTGAAAATGCGGTACTCGTTGCCCCTTTCTCTGGTGTTTTAAATACCTTAGATGTTGAACTCGGCCAATTGATACAAAATAATGCAACAGTAGGTGATTTTATTTCTATTAATCCACTGACAATAGAAATCAATGTGCCACAGAAAAAAATCAACAGTATTCAACAAGGTCTAAATGCCAACATTGAATTGAGTACAGGTGATGTGGTTGAAGGAACGGTAAGCTATGTGAGTTCTATTGCCTCTAGTGAAACTCGCTCTATCGCTGTTGAAATAAAAGTGCCAAATCAAGATAGCAAAATCCCTGCTGGTATTACCGCCCATGTAGATCTTGCTCTGCCTAAGCGAATGGCTCACGCTTTTTCAGCCGCGCTATTAACACTTGATGACAATGGAAAAACAGCAGTTAAGACACTTAACATAGATAATGAAGTTATTGTCTCTCCTGTCGAAGTTCTTAAATCAGATCGTGATCAAGTTTGGGTCAGTGGATTACCGCAAAATATAAACCTGATTACTGTTGGTCAAGGCTTTACTAAAGCTGGCGACGTTGTAGACGCATATTATAAAAATCAATAGGAAGTAACATGGTTAATATAATAAATGCGGCGCTGTCGCGTTCAAGAACCGTATTAATGTTCTTCGTTTTGCTATTAGCGATGGGGATTTCTTCCTATTTTAACATCGCAAAAGAAGAAGAACCTGATATAACGATACCAACCATTTATGTCTCAATTTCATTAGATGGTATCTCTCCTGAGGACTCTGATAGTCTTTTAGTTCACCCTATGGAGAAAGAGCTAAAGAGTATTGAAGGCTTAGATAAAATTTCTTCTACGGCTTCTGAAGGTCATGCATCTATTACGCTAGAATTTGATAGCAACACAGATATAGATCAAGCACTAGTTGATGTGAAGGACAAGGTTGATACTGCGAAAGCAGATTTACCTGATGATGCTGATGAGCCGACAGTTAATGAAATAAATCTATCTACTTTCCCTGTACTACAAGTCACCTTACACGGTGATGTTGAGTTCGGTACCCTAAGTCGAATTGCTAATGACCTTCAAGATGATATCGAAGCCGCTGAAGGTGTACTAGAAGCTGAGATTAGTGGTGATAGAGAAGACCTTGCTGAGATTATTATTAGTCCTGATGCCTTAGAGTCTTACAACCTTAATCTTACTGATGTTGTAAGCACTTTTAACGACAGTAATCAATTGGTTGCTGCCGGTACGTTAGATACAGGCTCTGGCAGATTCTCTTTAAAAGTCCCTGGGCTTCTTAAAACAAGTGACGATATTTTTAACCTTCCTATGAAGGTCGATGGCGATAGAGTTGTCCTGCTAAAAGATATTGCAACGGGTCAAATGACCTATAAAGATGCAACCAGCTATGCTCGCCTAGATGGAAAAAGCAGTATTACCTTAGGGGTTTCTAAGCGTGTTGGTGGTAACACTATCAATATGATTGCTGCTGTAAAAGAAGTGATTGCTGAAGAAAGTAAGAAATGGCCAGAGGGTGTGCAATATAGCTTATCTCAAGATGAGTCTGTCAGCATACTTCAATCTCTAAACGACCTATTTAATAACGTTATTTTTGCTACCTTATTGGTAATGATAGTGATTGTTGCTTTCTTAGGGTTAAGAACCTCTGTTCTTGTAGGTATTGCAATACCTGGTGCCTTCTTGATGGGTATTTTATTTCTACACCTTCAAGGCTACACCATGAACATGGTTGTCTTATTTGGCCTAATTTTAAGTGTGGGTATGTTAGTAGATGGCGCGATTGTTGTCACCGAGTATGCTGATAGAAAATTAGCAGAAGGTGCCTCTAAACAACAAGCTTACTCTGAAGCAGCACAACGTATGGCTTGGCCAATCACAGCATCAACGGCAACGACGTTAGCTGTATTCATGCCTCTACTTTACTGGCCTGACATTGTCGGTGAGTTCATGCGTTATATGCCGATTACAGTTATCGCAACGCTAACCTCTTCACTGGTTATGGCATTAGTTGTAATTCCAACAATCGGTTCGATTATTGGTAAGAAAGGTACTTATACGCCAGCAACAGAACGTACACTTAAACTAACTGAGTCTGGTGACTTAACCCAGTTGAAAGGATTAACCGGCGCCTATACACGTTTACTTTCTTTCTTTGTAAAAGGCCCATGGTTAGTTTTAGCTTTTTGTTTAATGCTACTTGTTAGTGTTTTCATGTCTTATGGACAGTTTGGTAAAGGTGTCGAGTTCTTTCCTGAAAGTGAACCTGATATTGCTAACCTAGAAATTCGTGCACGTGGTGACTTATCACTAGACGAAAAAGACGAGATAGTACGTCAAGTTGAGAGCCTTGTTATTGGTCACCCAGATCTTAAGAGCGTGATTACAACGACAACAGCATCACCTGGCAATCAGTCTTCTCCGGATAGCATAGGCACATTATCACTAGAATTTGTTGACTGGCATTCTCGTGTACCTGCTGAAGCTATTTTATCTAAAATACGTGAAGAAACGGATAAAATTCCAGGCATTATTGTCGAAGCAGAAGTGAAACAAGATGGCCCTCAATCAGGTACCGATATAGAACTTGAACTTTCATCTGACTACAGTGAACTATTGAACTTAACTGCTGATCGCTTAGTTGAAGAACTTGGTCAGCGTAATGAAATAGTGACGGTAAATGATGACAGATCTCTACCTGGCATTGAATGGCAAATTGACATTGATCGAGCCCAAGCACAGCGTTTCGACGTCAGTGTTGCGACATTAGGTAATGCAATTAAGCTTGTGACTAACGGTATTACCCTATCTGACTTCTTACCAGAAGGTGCTGATGATGAGATTGATATTGTTTTACGCTACCCTGTAAATCAACGTAGTTTAGAGCAACTTGATAACATTATGATTCCTTCTAATGTTGGCCCTATTCCTGTTAGTAATTTTATTCACAGAAAAGCGGCGCCTAAGCAAGGTCAGATCAATCGTGTTGATGGCAAGAAAGTCGTTAATATCAGTGCGGATGTGAAAGATGGTTTAGTTGTAGATCAGGTCATTAAAGCTATTGCAGCCGAAATGGAAGCATCAGGTATACCATCTGATATTGATTATCAATTCAGAGGTAATACAGAAGATCAGCAAAAATCTCAGACCTTCTTAATGAATGCGTTTGGTATTGCTTTCTTCATGATGGCAATCATTCTGGTTACTCAATTTAATAATTTCTTCCAATGCTTATTGATTCTAAGTGCGGTTGTTTTCTCTACCATGGGTGTACTTGTTGGCTTAATGGCTAAAGGCGAACCTTTTGGTATTGTAATGAGTGGTGTGGGAGTGATCGCTCTGGCAGGCATTGTTGTAAACAACAATATTGTACTTATAGATACCTTTAATGGTCTTAGGGCCCAGGGGATGATGGTTGTTGAGGCAGCAGTCAGAACTGGAGCTCAAAGGTTAAGGCCGGTATTGCTTACCACAGTGACAACGATACTGGGACTTATGCCTATGGTGTTCCAGCTAAATGTTGACCTCATGAATCAGAGTATTAGCATTGGCGCTCCTTCATCTCAGATGTGGACACAGCTATCTACTGCAATTGCTGGTGGTTTACTTTTCGCGACGCCGCTAACTCTATTACTAACACCTTGTTTGTTAGTGCTAGGTTATCGCCGGAAAGAAAGAAAGTTGCAGAAAGCTTTAGCAGCCCAGTCAAATGATGATTTAGCACCACAAGCTTAAATTATCTCGACAATAAAAAAGGCATCTTCGGATGCCTTTTTTATTGCTCTAAACACTCTTAAAACCGCCGACTCTAATAGTAAATGACTAATGGATAGGAATTAAGCTAGTGGATTTGATTTGAGCGACCACTTTCATTCCCATTTTAAGTTTCATTTCACGCCAAGCCCAGTTACTAATTTTTGCCATAAAAATGACACCATTCGCATCAGCAAGGTTTACCAGTAAGGATTGTTCTCGCCCTACTTCTTGGCAAGAGATAATACGACAAACAATCCGGTTGCGAATGCTTGAAGGTGATCTGTTATCGAGTGCAATGGAGACATCTTGAGCATCAATTAACAATCTAAATTTATTATCTAAATTAACACTCTGCTTATGTCGAAGATTTTGAGTGTCCTGGTGACTTTGTCCGTTTCCCATTCCTTGCGCTTTCATCCATAAAAATGAACCTGTGAGGTTACCTGATTTTTCATGAATAAATTCAACTTGCGACATAGCATAATCAAGGTGATCAAACTTATGTAACGCGCTATAGGCCATACTATGTTTGCTCGTGCTATTACTTAATTGATTCTGAGTATTCCATACTGTTTCTAAAGGGCCATAATTAACAACTTTACCTTTATCAATTAAAATTAAGTTATCAGCTAATGCCATTGCCTCTTTTTCATCATGGCTTACCATGATAATCGGAATATTTAACTGTTTAACAAGGCGTTTAAAATAGCCAAGTAACTCTTTCTTTTTAGCCTGATCAAGTGATGCCAAAGGTTCATCTAACAAAAGCAATTTTGGTTTAGAAAGTAATGCTCTTCCAATCGCAACACGTTGCTTTTCGCCACCTGAGAGAGTGTTAGGCATTCGTTTTAATAAGGAATTAAGTGCTAAAAGCTTTATCAGTGATTTAGCCTCGTCATTATTCTCGGACTTAGAAGCGTAGAACAAATTCTGATTTACATTTAAATGAGGAAATAAACGAGCATCCTGAAAGACATAACCTATTTGTCGCTTATTAGCTTTAACGTTAACGTGTGAATGACTATCAAACATGACGTCATCACCAAACTTGATTTTCCCCATATCGGGATTTGTTAAACCCGAAAGCATATTAATGAGACTCGTCTTACCCGCTCCTGATGGACCATAAATCATAGTTACACCAGTTTTAGGCAATTCAAAACTAAAGGCTAATGATGTATTTCCAAATCGTTTTCTAATTTTGACATTGAGGTAAGACATATTAACTTTGCCCCGCTAGTTTTTTCTTCATTTGGCGTGTTAAAAGCTCTGATATGAGTAACGCTATGATGGCAATAATAATCGCAATGACACAAAGCCTTGCGGCCATAAATTCAGCCCCAGGAGTTTGAATAAAACTATACATAGCAAGTGGTAATGTTTGTGTTTGTCCCGGAATATTAGCCGCAAATGTAATTGTTGCACCAAACTCCCCTAACCCTCGCGCCAAACCAAGAATCGCCCCGGACACTATGCCAGGTAGAGCTAGAGGCAAGCTAATACTCATAAATATTCTTAATGGTGAAGCCCCTAATGTTAAGGCTGCTTGCTCAATTTTTGTATCAATGAGATCAAAAGTGAGTCGAATACTACGAACCATTAGAGGTAAAGAAACCACGGCAACTGCTAGTGCTGCACCTTGCCAACGAAACGCAAACTCTAGGCCCAAATAGTCAAACAGCACACGTCCTAAATAAGATTGGTTGGATAAACTAACTAACAATAAATAGCCAATGACCACTGGGGGTAAAACTAGCGGTAAGTAAATTATGGCTTCTAGTAAGGATTTACCAAAAAAGCTACGCCTAGATAAAATAAAACCCATAAAAATAGCGAAAGGTAAAATACATATTGTTGCTATGCCAGATACTTTTAAGCTTAACCATAAGGCTGTTATTTCAAACTCACTTAAAGCAAGATTGTGAATGATGTCCATCATTAAGGTTTAATTCCTACTTGTTAATTTTGCTCTAAAAAACCCTGTTTAACCAAGATACTTTTTACAGTTTCGCTTTGTAAAAAGTGATAAAAGTTGTCCTTAGATTGGCTATTTTTATTCCTACCAGTATCGACAACTTTTGCTAAGTAATAACTTATTGGATCATGAAAATCGCTAGGAATTATGCAGATAACATTTACTTTTGTTGAGTTAATCGCATCTGAGTAATAGAGAAAGGCATAATCTGCTTGCCCTTGTTCGATAAACGCCAAAGCAGATCTCGCATTTGCACTTGGAATTAACCGTTGTTGAAAATTTGTAAACTCTCCAATTGTATTAAGTGTTTGTTTTGTATATATGCCTAAAGGAACATGACCTAAGTCTGCCACAATAATTTTTTTATTCTGCTTATAAATATTATTAAAGGTAGCTTTAGTTGAACTCTGGTCATAACAAGTTTGAGTTAATACAGTGTTTGTTTTTGTGCTAGTTTTGGCAATGACTAATTGATTGGCAACAAAAGAAATAATACTGTCTTTTTCTAGCCTTTGTTGATTGCTAAGATACTCTATCCACTTCTTATTAGCTGATAAATAAATATCAGCAGGGGCACCGTACTGAATTTGCCTAGCCAAGATAGAAGAGGATGCATAATTAATAACCAATTCGTCATTTGGATATTGCTCATGAAATGCACTTTCTATTACCGATAAACTAGGAGCAAGTGAGGCTGCGGCAGATACATAAAGTGTTTCAGCTTGAGAATAAGCACTTAGTAGAAAGAAGCAAAGGCCTTGTAATTTATACTTTATCTTAAACAAACCTAACCTCTAATTGATTAATTTATAGAGGTTTAATGATACCAAGATTGCTGTCGATTCAATAGCTGAGGTTAAGTTATCAAAGAGGATTCTTATACCTCAAACTATGTTTTAGTTATAAGACCGCCATAATCGTTTGATTATTAGCCAGCATGCTTGTTAAGTTAACACCAAAAGAGTGTCCGTACGCCTAACACATACTTTGAGTGTCTTGATGGTCGCATTGGGCAGGTAGCAATAAGTGCTGAGAGCTCTTTTTCGTACCCATGATTTGCTTTTAATTCAAGCAGTACATATTCCCCAAGTGGAACACCCTTCTCTATATTTGGTTTATCATGGTTACGTTGATCGTAAACTTGAATTTTACTATCTATGGTTGCTCTCACTAAACCACAGGCGCTTTCAAAATATTGTCGATAATATCGGCAAATTAATATGGGTGTGAGTTCATTACCCCAATTTGGTTTATCATGATCACTCAATTGTGCGTAACTACTTTGAATATGTTCTCGCCAATTAACAATTGAATTTGAGATATCAAACTCAATTTGAAAAGTCTTTTTATAGCCTTTTCCAGATAGCCTATGCTTAAACTCTAAACATGCCTTTCTTGTATTATCTAGCGCTTTGTACCAACGTATTCTCACCTTTTTCCTTCGACTAACGCCACTTAAGTTTTCTTCATAAATAGACATGCTTGGATTATCCAGATAAAGACTATTTACATACCTATCTTTATATCTATTTCTAAACATAAGAGGATGAGTTCGCAGCCATATCAACATTTCTTCAAGCTGACTTAAGGGTACTGGAATTTTTACTTCAAACCTTAATTCTTTAGTATTCATAATCCGCCCTCTTAGAAAGTAAGCCGAAAGTTTTGATTAATAAAACTATCGATTAACAATTGATATTTCGTCATCTAGAGCTGTACTTACCTGACTGACTCTCTCTTGGCTCATTGGCATTCTTTGAATAGGAGCTAATGGGTCAAGATCTCGCTTAAAGTAAAAAGGAACTATTTTTTTAGAGGTAACAGCTGCATGTAAAATAAGGTCTGTTATATGTTGTGAGATTTTTAATTGCCTTTGTTCATTAGGTTTAAGCACTAAAGGAAATTCTACACCTTCAACCTCTAAAATCTCTTTAAAAGCTAAATGATTAATTCCTTCAATCGCATGGATATGTAAATCCTCTAATGATGTATTTATTAAGGCTAAATAATTAGTTTCAGAATTTTTCTTTTTTGAATAGAAATGTGATGCTAGGTCCCAATTTCTAACTGAACTAAAATTCGTCAAATGAAGATGAAGTTGCGAGTCAAGTTTAGGTATATTTTTACAATTTTGACTCTGATAACCCAATGTTAAACACTGTGTTTGTTGATGCATGATGTCGAAGTCAAAATCATTTATTAAAGGCATACCATGATGTAACTTCTTTAATCTATCAGATTGTTTTTCTTTTAAATAAGATTGCATTTCCCCATTGTTTAATTGAGTCAGCATGATTGCCAAAGCGTTATCGTATGCGGCTTTAACTTTAGCGTCTGTTAACATCTTTTTAGCAACAGGAAATTCTTTACTGACAGCCTGAGTAAGCCAATAATGCTTAGCAGGTGTCACGGCAACATCGCTTTGTATCGGTTCTAGCTTCGCGGTTACTGGATTATAGTACCAACGCCAATTATTCCAACTTAGGGCATGCCATGCTGACCAAACATCAATCGAAGCAAGGTATTGACCAAGTTTCTCATAATCAAAAACATCACTGGCGATTCGTTTACCTTCAAAAAAATCACTTATCAATGATAAGGCGATCATTCTATGCCGGTTTAATTCAGGATCACGTAAAACACTTGTTCTTTGTATTGCTCTTGGCTGAAAGATACGTGAAATATGCCCTTCACTATCTAATGTTTCTTTAAGTATATCTAACCTGACAACTAAGCCTTGTTTTCTTTGATTAAAACTTAATAAATCTTGTCCAAATGTCTCTTCCATCAACATAACGCCCCAGTTAACACCATTAACAACGACTTTCACTGGATTCATTTGGGGGGATATAATATCAAAGCCTGATTTCACAAGAGTCTGAGCAAATAAGTATGGACCCTGATGTATCCGCACATTAGAGCTTAATAAAGCAAAGCGTTTATTATTTAAAATGGATTTATTATTTTTTAAATCAAACCTCAATGACCACCGCTTGGCTCCCACAATATGCTCCAATGCATCACCTTGTAAACGTAGCTTTGTTTTATAAGCATCCCCCTTATAATGAATTACCCCATTCACCATGTGTCTTTTTTCAGCAATCATGCCGGTTTCAAACGCTAAAGCTCTATCTTTAGCTAATACTTGCCAATCTTGATAATTCACATCAACCTTAAGCAATGGCATTTCTGAATCAGATTCAAGATACCGATTTGGACTTGCGATTATTTCTTGTCCAAGTTGTATTAATTTGTCTTTAGTTGACTCATGGTGTGAAACAAAACCTAAATGCAAAAGGCTTGTGGTGATATAGTTGGTTGAGGGTAAAACCAAAACTATTAGTAAGCATACAGCGCTTATACTTAACCATTTTTCAGTTTTATTTGTTTGTTTTCCCGTCTTATCAAGCTTCATAATCATACCCCTGCAATATTATGTTGCTCGAGTAATGAGGTGTTAATCTCTGGGTATTGTTTTTTAAGATCTGAGATCAAAGAATCCACTTGCTCAGAGTCTATAACTGAAACAAAAAAGGTAGCATCAAAATGTTTTTCCCCAACATCGAAACGCCTCATTTCCATTCTTTCAACATGCTTTAATACTGTTTCTTTTACTTTGGTTAAGCAGGTATCAGAATTAAAATTTAGCTTAGGTCGATAGTTTAATGATAGGAAAAGTCCACTTTCGTCATAACTTTTTACTTGTTGTTTTTTTGCTAAAGTAACCAAGCCCAGCGTTGAGATACAGGCAACAAGCGCGGCAAGTGTTTGACCTGCACCTAACGCTACTGCTATCCCAATATTCAAGAATAAATACAGAAGCTCTTCAGGCTCTTTTATAGGCGTCCTAAATCTAACAATTGATAAGGCTCCCACTAACCCTAACGCCAAAGCAAGTGATGCCTTAACAACAGTAATAATCAAAATTACAGATAGCATTAATAAAGGGAACAGTCGCGAGAAATCTTGTCTATTACAAAACGCCGAGGAATATTTTCTAAAATGTAATCCAATAGCAGTAGCTAGAATAAAGCCTAATATTAGATTAAAAAGCAAAGAAACGAGCTGCACACTCGCGAAAGGAAAAAACATGGATTGAATTTCTTTAGGTAAAAACGCGATTAAAAACGGATCAATAGATTCCATAGAGCCTCCTGTACCGACTTCATATAACCCCACTCCTGGCGCTACTTAACATATAAAGTCTGTGTTTTGTTAATTGCTAATCATATTGAGCATTTTTTAAGCCAATATTAATTAATTCATTAAAAACAGTCGGTTAGCCTAATAAAAACTTATCAATTAGTATTTAGTAATGGATATGTTATTTTTTGACTCTCAATTTGAGAGTCAAAATTAAATAAGCTTATTAAAATATGAACGAATGAGTATGTTATTTCAGGTGATCAAACTAAGGATTGAAGCTGACTTTTTAAGTTAACTTCAATCCAATTACGATTTCAAAGGCTTTTTTTATGCAAGTTCTGCAAAGGGCATTGTTTGATTTGTTTTTTGAGTGTGAGTGCTGATCCAATATCTGGCAATTGGTTTAAAGTTAACTCTACCATTAATAATAGATTCAAGTTTACCACCACTGGCTTCTATAGCCTTTCGCGCAGCGACATTAGACTCATCGGCTGTAATTAATGCGTTTTCTATATCTAAACGTCTTAGTTTCTGCTTGGCTAAATATAATGCTTGCTTTGCAATCCCCTGCTTTCTAAAGCGAGGCGATACATCAAGACTGATATGTCCTCCTTCAGAAGAAAGGTAAGGTGTATCTATGTGATGTCGTATTCTTAGCACGGCCATAATTTCGTGATGATCATTTATCAACCAATAGTGATTACAGCGTACTTTACCTTCTGCGTTATATATCCCCTGCGCTTCATCTTTTAGTTGATTAACATAGGATTTAAAACCAATTCTAGCCGCTTCATAGTGCAACGAATTAATAGGGTCACTTAGCTCAAAGTCTCTATAAAATCTTAAAAAAGCATTTTCAAGAACACTTGTTGGCGATATAAATTCCATTTCTCTCTCCTTGGCGCCTTTCTGTCATATTTTCGTAATCAAGAATTGACTATAGCCACAAAGAGAGCGTTTTGCTGTCATAAGATAAATTAATTTAAAAAGATCACTTTCTCAGCAAATCACAGTCTAAAGAGTGAAATGCAAGAAAACTTTATCCATATGATCAGCGAGTTCAAAATCTTTAGTTGAAATACCTTTAACAGAATGAGTTGTGAGCTGAACATAAACACGGTTATAGCAATTTTTCCACTCTGGGTGATGATCAACTTTGTCACAATAAAGTGCACACATAGTCATAAAACCAAATGCTGTTTGAAAATTTTTAAACTCAAAGTTTTTAGTTAACTTCTTATCTTCAATACACCAGTTAACCTCATCGTCAAAGTTCAGCTCTGCTAACTTTTGAGTAAGTTGCTGATTTGAGAGTGCTGCCAATTTCATATGTCGCCCCTTTCGATATTTTTCACTAAGTTTGTATATTTAGCTTAGGTTGTAAAATATTTTTATTCTTTAAGCACCATATCTATACACATAACAGCAGCTAAAATAAGTTTTCTAACATCATGATCAGCTTCAATTTCCTCAGCAATTTTAAGTACATAGTTATCAGCACTTGAAAAAAGCTCCTGTCCTATACCGGCCCATTTCTTTGAAACATGTGCAAACTCTTGATCATCACGTTTAAAATAGAAATCCCACCCCGTCCATTTACCAGATAAGGTACATATCACCTCATCATTTTTATCAAGGACATCAAAGCGACCACCGATAGATAAAAACTTCTGTTTAAATCCACCTATTAGTTCATTGTTTTCATCTCGTACCTCAACTTTTGACAAAAAAATTGAGATCCCACGCGTGATTCGAACTACTCGTTGGTCATCAGGCGTTCTAATTTGTACATCAAATGGAGTCATTCTTTTGTAGTCTGTAAAGCGAAGTAATTTAGTAATCAACCCCAGATTTGGTTCACGACATTCCATGATCAATTCGCCATTTTCTGGATCATAAATATCAAAGTTATTAGCCGCTTTAAATAAACCGATATGTTCTTTGACTAAAAAGAGATTTTTATTAATTACCTGGCTCACGCTGACATCCTATTAGGGTTTAAAAACATCAATTTATCACATTAGCAATGAGATTAGTTGAGAATACATATCAGTACTTTTGGTCGTAATGAGTCATAAATCTGACAAACAAAAATCACACACTGTATAAACATACAGCATTTGGTTATATTCAATATTTTTGTTTATTCGTATTTAATTATAGAAAGGCAGCTTTGCAGTATATTATTCGTACAGTTTAGTGCGATATGTGTACAAAATAATCGTAATTCAGTGTCTGAAGATAAGATTTATACGGTGTAAGAAATTATACTGTATATACGTACAGTATAATTTCTCTAGTTTGGATCCTTTCTAAAGAAATTATACTGTCTGATATTTTTAGTGATTAAACGGTATTTACTGCAGGCTATTTTCTTTAACTCCATCTTTAGCTACTAAGGTTAAAATATCGTAACTAGCCACCAGCACATCATTTTGATCGGTTACTTGTACATCCCAAACAACAACTCCCTGTGGTTTTCCATCTTTAGATTCTTTACCTTGATCAATTTTTCTCTTACAGGTTAACCTTGCTCGGATTGTCGTACCAATGGGTACTGGTTCAATAAAACGCAAATTATCAAGGCCATAGTTTGCTAGCACAGGTCCTACACCAGGGTCGACAAATAACCCAGCAGCAGCTGATAGAACAAAATATCCATGAGCAATACGCTCACCGAATTGTGATTCTTTGGCAGCAATATCATCAAAGTGCATATAAAAATGATCACCCGATAAGGAGCCAAAGTTCACAATATCTGCTTCGGTTATAGTACGTCTATGGGTTAATAACGACTCTCCAATTTGAATTGATTCAAAACTACGTCTAAACGGATGAACATCTGTTTCTATTACCTCAGCCCCCCTTACGTATTCGCCAGTAACGGCACTCAACATGGTCGGAGAACCTTGAATAGCCGCTTTTTGCATATAATGATAAACCGCATTAATGCCAGCTAACTCTTCTCCACCACCAGCACGGCCCGGGCCACCATGTTTCAAAAATGGCAAAGGAGAGCCATGACCAGTTGACTCTAATGAGGCTTGTGCGTCTAGAATGTGTAATCTGCCATGCAGAGCAGCCAAGCTTGGGATCATTTTGGCGGCTATCATTGGATCCTTAGTGCATAGCGTTGTGACTAAACTACCTTTGCCTAAGGCAGCTATCGATAAAGCATCATCAATAGAATCGTACGGCATTATGGTCGCAACTGGGCCAAATGCTTCAACATCATGTGCTGCACAATTGATTAAAGGTTGATGATTAACAAATAGATGTGGAGAAATAAACGCACCTTTCTGACAGCCAATACCTTGAGGCTTGGTATCCTGTGAATAAACCAGCTCACTCGTTTCACTTAACTCTGCTATTTTTGCTTTAACATCCTCAAGTTGCTCAATTGACGCCAAAGCCCCCATTCTGACGCCTTCACAATCTGGGTCACCATATGAAACCTTTGCAAGCTTTTCACTTAGCTTGTCGATCAAGAGTGGCATGGCCTCTCTTGGTACTATAATGCGCCTAATGGCTGTACACTTCTGCCCCACTTTTGTCGTCATTTCTTTAAATACTTCACGAACAAATAGATCGAACTCACTATCCTCGCGACTAATGTCTGGTGCCAGTATCGCTGCATTTAATGAGTCAGCTTCAGCATTAAAAGGAATTGAACGCTTAACAATGTTTTCGTGGTTTTTTAATAATCGGGCTGTTTGAGCTGAACCCGTAAAGGTAACAACATCTTGCTCAATCAATTGACCCAATAAATCTCCTGTACTTCCTATAATCAACTGCAAAGAACCTTCAGGTAACAAACCAGAATCATTCATCAAACGTACAGCAGCTTCAGTGAGATAACTGGTTGCACTGGCAGGTTTTACAATACAAGGCATACCAGCAAGAAAGCAGGGAGCAAATTTTTCAAGCATTCCCCAAATAGGGAAGTTAAATGCATTGATATGTACAGCAACGCCACCTTTTGGGACTAATATATGGGTACCAGCAAAATTATTATTTTTCCCTAGCGGCATGGCACTGCCTTGATGTATCAAATTACCAGATGGAAGTTGGTTTCTTCCCATACTTGCATACGCAAATAAAGTTCCAAACCCACCTTCTATATCTATCCAGCTATCACCACGTGTCGCTCCAGTTTCTCGCGATAATTGGTAAAGAGATTCCTTATGCTCAAGTAAATATTTAGCAAGGTTTCGAAGACATGTTGCTCTTTGTTGAAAGTCCATATGCATCAAGGCTGATTGCCCTTCTTTTCTGGCATATTGAGTTACTTTACTAAAATCAGGCTTTTCTGCATGTGTATAGCCAATCACATCACCATTAATGGCGCTTTTTAATGCGCTCTTCTTTTCTTCACCTATCCATTGGCCATTTAAAAAACTTTGGAATATCTTCATGAAAACCTCTATTTGCTTATTCGTTTAGCAATTAAATTAATTATTATTTTTGGGATAAGAGTTTACTGATCGTAACTCAGCACTACCTTGCTCGTAATGGGATAACATTGGCACGAGAGCACATAACCAGCTTCAACTTCATAATCTTCTAGTGCGAAATTCACATCCATTTCTACTTCACCTTCAATTACTTTTGCTTTACAGGTAGAGCAAACACCAGCGGTACAGGAGTAAGGTAAATCTGCACCAATATCATTACCTGCTTCAAGAATAGTTTTTGAGTTATGAGGTAATTCAAACTGCATTTCTCTACCGTCATGTATCACTGTAATATCGCTCTTCTCGAAGGTTTGAACAGCTTGATTGCCTTGTTTTGTTTGACGCCTAGCAGTTGAATCAGATTCTGTATGAAATAGTTCAAAATGAACTTTCTGTTTATCAAGGCCTTGCTCTATCAGACTAGCTGCTACTTGCTCTGTCATGGATTGAGGGCCACAAATGAAAGCGCCTGATAATTCACTAACCTGCATTAATCTTTTCAATAGCAATTGACACTTGTTTGCATCGATACGCCCGTTATAAAGGTCGATATCTTGTGTCTCACGACTAAAGATAAACACCAAATTAAATCTATCCATGTAGGTATTTTTTAAATCTTCTAATTCGTTACGAAACATGGAGCTGGCTGTTGAACGGTTGCCATACATTAGCGTCACTTGACTCTTTGCATCTTGTTCTAAGCAGGTTTTTATAATGGATAAAATAGGAGTAATACCACTACCGGCTGCAACAGCTAAAAAATGTTTACTCTCAGGTGCTTTTGAATCAAGAGCTAGACTCAAATCTGCACCAAATCTACCTTGAGGAGGCATTACTTCAAGGGTATCCCCTTCTTTAAGATCATGATTTGCAAAACTAGAAAAGAGACCATTCTGAACCTGCTTTATACCGACTCTAAGCTGCTCATCATTAACACTTGAACAAATAGAATAAGATCGCCTTATATCAGTATCCTCAATGTGTTTTTTAAAAACGAGGTACTGACCTTGTTCATATTTAAATTTGTCTTCTAATTCATCAGGCACTGAAAAATAAATAGAGACAGCGTCGCGTGTCTCTCTTTGTATCTTACTAATGGTTAGTGGGTAAAATTTGTTCATAACATTTAATACTCATCCAGTGTTAAATACACTTAAAATAATCAAAGGCCTCACGACAATCATTGCATTGATATAATGCCTTACATGCAGTCGAACCAAATTCGCTTATTAATCTAGTATTTTCGCTATTACAATGGGGACACGTAATCTCGCGGTCTATTAAACTTGATTTAGAAACAAGTCCTTTAGGAGGTGCAATTCCAGCGTCTATCAGCTTTTTTCGCCCTGTGCTTGTAATAAAATCACTCGTCCAAGCGGGAGACAGAACCTGTTCTATTTTAATGTTCTGATAACCTGCATGACACAATGCCTCTAAAATCAAATCATTGATGAGATCAGTTGCAGGACAACCTGAATAAGTGGGTGTTACCTCAACAAAAATTTGTCTTAAGCTAAGGCTTACACTACGAATAATGCCTAAATCAACAATGCTAACTGTCGGAATTTCTGGGTCCTGCACTTGAGTTAGAACTTGCCAGATAGATGTCTCGTCATACTCAAGAGGTTTACTAAGGTCACCTAGAATATCTGTAGCTAAAATTTGTTCCTTAGCCGAGTTTAGATAAGGAGTGCTGTCCATCAATGATTTAGGGGAAGGCCTACCATACTTTTGCATCTGGATATGCCCTCTGCAGATATTGCATTTCAGCTAAAATAAAACCTAACAACTCAGTATGCTCTCCTTGTTTACCACCTTTATACATCCAGGCATCATAATCAGGATTAATTAACTTAGCTTGCGACAGCACTGTCTCAATTGAATGCTTCCACAAACCAGATATTTTATGAGAATCAGGAATAAGCCCAACTCGCTCCAAAGTATTTTCAAGGTGATCATTCGTTATAAGTTCACCGGTAAATCGCCACAATTGATTTATCGCTGATTGCATTTTTTCGTGACTTAGCTCAGTTCCATCACCTAATCGAATCATCCATTGGCTCGAACGCCTTAGGTGATAAGAAACTTCTTTCACTGCTTTGCTAGCAATAGACTTAATACGCTCATCTTTAGAGTCCTGTAACGACTCTAAAATTGATAAATGCCAAGCATCGAAGAAAAACTGTCGAGTAATTGTTTCGGCAAAGTTGCCATTTTTTTGTTCAACTAAAAGGACGTTATAAAACTCATGGGCATCACGTCGAAAGGCTAAATGGTCTGCTGTACGTTTTAATGGATCTAATTCACTGGCGTACTCATACCAATTTTTTGCTTGTCCAATTAAATCTAGCGCAACATTACTAATTGCTAACTCTTCTTCTAAAGAAGGTGCATCACCGCAAAGTTCGCATAACCTTTGTGACAGGATTAAATTTGAATCAGCTAACCTGAGCAAATATGTAAATAAAGAATGAGTGTGACTAGTATTTGTATTCATCAAAGATGTCCTTACATATGACCGACTTCATCAGGTAGTTCATAAAATGAGGCGTGGCGATAAATCTTATCTTCAGACGGATCAAACAAAGCCTCTTTGTCATCTAATGCCGACGCTGTAATCATCTTTGAAGGAACAACCCAAATGCTGACACCTTCGCAACGTCTGGTATAAAGTTCTCTAGCATTTTCCATCGCCATGGCATCATCTATCGCATGAACACTACCTACATGCTTGTGGTTCAGACCATGCTTACTTCGTACAAACACTTCATATAATGGATATTCTGACATCTTAAGCTCCCTTCATTGATTCTTGTTTTTTGGCATAGGCAACAGCGGCTTCTCTTACCCAAGCCCCCTTATCAATCGCATTTTTACGTTTAGCTAATCTTTCTTGGTTACAAGGACCATTACCCTTTAACACGGCGTAAAATTCACCCCAATCAATTTCACCAAAATCATAATGACCCGTTTCTTCATTCCACTTTAAATCCGGATCAGGTGCGGTACAGCCTAGAAATTCAAGTTGAGGAATCGTTTGATCGATAAACATTTGGCGTAATTCATCATTGGATTTACGTTTAATTTTCCAAGCTAAGGATTGCTTAGAATTAGGTGAATCATCATCGGTAGGGCCAAACATCATAAGAGACGGCCACCACAAACGATTGATTGAATCCTGAACCATGGCTTTTTGTCCATCTGTACCATGTTGCATTATGGTTAATAAAATTTCGTAGCCTTGGCGCTGATGAAAGCTTTCTTCTTTGCAAATTCGCACCATAGCACGTGAATAAGGGCCATAAGAGGTTCGTTGTAGTACCACTTGATTGACTATGGCTGCACCATCCACGAGCCAACCAATTGCCCCCATGTCAGTCCAATTTAATGTTGGGTAATTAAAAATACTTGAGTACTTTGCCTTACCCGTGTGTAACTTTTCAATTTCAGTATCTCTATCTGCACCAAGAGTCTCCATAGCGCTATAAAGGTACAAACCATGACCTGCTTCGTCTTGTATTTTGGCTAACAGCTGCAGCTTTCTTTTTAATGTCGGCGCTCGGGTTAGCCAATTACCTTCAGGTAACATACCAACAATTTCTGAATGGGCATGTTGAGAGATTTGTCTAATTAAGGTTTTTCTATAAGCTTCTGGCATCCAGTTCTTTGCTTCAATTTTAATTTCAGCATCTATTTTTGCTTGAAAGTCACTCTCGTCCTGACTCATTTCATCCTGACTTTTGACTTTTTTAACGCCGGTTTCCACAAGTTGAGCGTACATTACTACCTCTACATCTACTTAAAATGGTTATTACATTCCACTAATTACAAATAAGTTTATGACACAACAAATATCAAACACAAGAATTTTAAGTATCATAAATTATTATCAAACATAACCATTTTAATTTTTTAAAGCTAAGATGTTGTTTTAAATAGACATTATTAAGATACATTAAATTTAATAAATTATTAATTTACGTATCGTAATAGAGAAAAAACCAATAGATAGGAATGGCTGTGAGAAAGAATAACTATTAGTGTAGGAAGAGTTAAAAAACTAAAAGTTACTAAATACTTTAAGGAAAACTACAAATTTTAAAAAACACAAGGCTCATCTGCTAAAGCCTAGTGTATCTTTTGATTTAGATTACATTGAGATGACTAGAAGGTGTATTACAGCTCAAGAGGGATATTGATAGAGCCTTAATTTGCTTACTTAATCAGCTTGAATTGCGTAACGACCACTGCCTAATAAAGCAATTACTAGCCCAGAAAGCAAATAAAAGCCTTGTAATTCAAGCGCCCAACCTCCCGTGTTATTAATACTGAAAATTTCTGTCATATGTACTAAACCTATCGCAAATAACATATTGCCAGCAATCAACAAGCCTGCAATACGACTTTGAAAACCGATTATTAACATAAGTGGTGCAAATAACTCTCCTATAAAAACGCCATAGAGCAAAAAATTTGGTAATCCAAAGCTTGTTAATTGCGATGCTATAAAGCCAAGTGAATCTGCATTCCCAATTTTAGCTAAACCGTGCATCAATAATAAAGTGCCTAGAGTCAAACGGATTAATAGTTTTGCTGCATTTTCATGTTGTAAGTGTGCTGTTATTTTATTCAATGTAGTTACCTAAATTTTGTTTAACATTTATTAATAAAACTCTAAATTTAAAAGACCCGAAGACTCTTCTCATTTTAATTGACTTAAAAGCATCTAAAAATCCTCAATCATAAAACACACAATTGCATAATTATGACTAATAGAATCATATTTAATGTTAAAAATAAGCAAACTCTAATCTGCATTTTTGCACATTAATTCTTGCCATTCGTCTATTTTGAAACAATTTATTTAGCGTTACATTTGTCTCAGCTTCTTCTACGCAATAGAAACTAGTAAATGGAATAGATTAAAAAGCTTTGCAAGATAGCCCCTTTGCAAGCAGTAGAAGGGTAAGAGATAAATACTAAGAGACTGTATTTATATTTTAGAACTAATCCAATATTCACCTGAGGTTAACAATGACTTTCACAAAAGTACGAATGGCACTAATAACAAGCTTAATGTCAGCAACACTGGCATTACCAAGCTTGTCTAATGCAGCAGCAACTACAATGGTAGAGACCATTCAACCAGGGCAATACATTCCAAACTTAATTCAAAACCGCTATACACAACCCTATGTTTTGCAGGCATTAACACAGAGAACTTACTTTGTTGCGACAGGTACTCACAATGCAACGTTTTATGTATCTGATAAAGGTGTGATGGTAATTGACCCACTTTCAAATGGTGGGGCACAATCAGTTATTAAAGCAATAAAAAGCGTTACTGATTTACCTATCACTGCCCTAATCTATTCTCACTACCATTTAGATCATTTATCTGACGCACAAATATTTGTAGATAATGCGAAAAAAGAAAACGTGAATCTTAATATTATTGCCCCTGAAGCAGTCGCTGATCAAGTGACACGATACGGAAACCTGGTACCGGTTCCAACACAGGTTGTTAGTGCTGAAAAAAATTATTTTATGTTTGATGAATTAAAAGTCTCTATCACGGCAGCAAATGACACCCACAGTATTGATAACTCAATGTTCCTATTAGAAGGTGAAGGTGTACTTCATTATCCTGATGCAATTGAGCCAGAGGACTTTATTCCATACTTCAGACTAGTTGGTGCGTTAGACATAGCTCCACTTGAAAACAATCTAAAGAAAGTAAAAGAAATGGATTGGAAATACCTTAATGCTGGTCATGGCAACATAGGCTCACGTAAGGATATAGATAAACATCTAACCCTTATTAATGATATTCGAAACTCTGTAAATATGGCTTTTTCTGAAGAACCTTTTGGCAAATACTTCACCCCTAATGCGGATATTTTAGTATCAGTACATAAATTCCATAATGGTGTCGCAGAAAATGCGTTAGATAAATTAAAAGCTAAATATGGCAAACATGGCAGGTTTGATGCGGCTATGAAGAGCCATGTTGAACTAATGATAACAAACCTAAGTTATTATCAGATGCCGCATCAAGAACAACATGACTAATAGTTAGCAATTGTGCCAGGCTTTTTGGGCCTGGCATTATTTACTTGCATCTGGCCAAACCCAATGAGGCTCGTCAAGCATGCCTTGACCCACAACGCTTGTTTCCCCCAACTCTTTTTTTAAGCAGATACTGTGACAACCTTCATGCTCTTCAAGGGCAGCAATAAGCCTTGAAGCATGAGATACGACCCAGACTTGAGTTCGCTCAGAAGCGCTGACAATAAGCCTTGCCAAAGCAGGCAATAAATCTGGATGTAAACTTGTTTCAGGCTCATTAAGTACCATTAATGGTGGAGGTCTTGGTGTTAATAGTGCCGCCACCCATAATAAGTACCGTAAAGTGCCATCTGATAACTCCTGCCCGGATAAAGGCCTTAACAAACCATATTGGTAAAACTCGATCGCGAAACGAGCATCTTCTTTTATCGCTATCTTTAAATGCGCTCCTGGAAAAGCATCACTAATGGCGTCAGCCAAAGCCTCATGACTCCCAATTTCATTAATCGTTTGCAGTGCAGCAGCAAGATCTCGACCATCATGATGTAAAACTGGCGTTCTTGTCCCTAATTGAGCATGCCTTGCAGGCGCATCCATGTCACTTCTAAAATGATCATAAAAACGCCAATGTCTAATATTATCTCTTAGAGTGATTACTTCTGGCGTTTTATCTGGGTCTGATATCTGACTAAAAATACTATCGAAAGTGGCTATATTTTGACTCATTACCTGCCAATTACGTTTTTCTCTAATTTTAATCAAGCTTGCATCTCTGTCGATGAGAGACGATGCTGGACGATATGTACTTGAGCCAGAGTGACAAGCCCAAATACATTCTCTTTTAATCTCAGGATCTAATGAAAAAGCAGAATTACTTGGTTTAGGTAAACCTAAAGAAATTGAATATCCAAAGTCATCTCCTGTGAAGCCTAGCCTTAAACGTTTCGTCTTGCTTCTTGGTCCACCCTGTATAGGGATCTCACTTCGTCTCATTCTATCTGAAATAACTTCTGGACCAGCCCAAAAACAAGCCTCAAGCCCTCCTTCTTTTGCGAGAGCGTTGACAACCCCTCCTTGGGCAGTTTCAGCTAATAATCTCAAGGCTTTATATAGATTAGACTTACCGCTAGCATTGGCGCCCGTTATCAAATTAAGTCGACCTAAAGGGATAACTAACTTAACTAATGAGCGGTAATTTGAAATCGATAGCGTGTTTAACATGAAAGCTTCCATTTTGATGTCTTATTAACAAGACGAATTAATTGAGCGCGCTCAATTTAGTTATTTTCCTTTAATTTCCGATACTGTTTTGGCGTGAGTTTCATAAAATATTTAAACTCTCGTATAAAATGGGCTTGATCATAATAGCCATTATCAATTGCTAACTGAGTTAAGCTTTCATAATCCCCACTTGATAGCCTACCTTTAACCTTATTTAGCTTCATGAGCCTTTGATAAACTTTTGGACTGATACCAACGTACTGTTTAAATTTTCTTTGAATTTCTCTAGCGGAAACACCAGACATATCCGCTAATAACTCTAATGGCATATCCTGTTCGCGCTTAAAAAGAGTAATGAGAGATTCTAATTTATCCTGAGCTTGTAAGTGATAATTAGACAAGTTACTAATTAAACCTTCTTCTACTTTTCTCAGTAAGCTTTCACCTGTTACTGCTTTAATTTCAGTTTCAAATTTGATGTACATATGATGAGCATTTGCAAAACGTTTTTCATTAGAAATGTCTATTCTATCAATCAATTGCTCCATTCCACTCTCTAAGAAAGGACAACCAGTACCGGGGTGAAAATTAATACCGAGTGTGCAAATTTGATTATTAAAAACAATCTCAAAAAGCGCTTTGCTTGGTCCTACTACCGCGGCCTGTTTTGAAACCCTGTGCGAGTGATTATTTCTTGTTAATCTAATTTCATCACCATAGTTAAACAAAATGCAAGAACCACAATCGCTTAGCAAGCTAAAGGCCAATACCTCTTTGTTCTTATCATGCCGTGCCAACCATATGGTTTGTACATAATCACCCAAAGGCGGTTCTGGAGAGATTTTAAGATAATTAATATCATCAAGTGTTGGCATTAAGTCGTTTTTATCCAATTTTTAATAAAGCACTCAGTCTAATCTTGCTTCATACGATTAATCCATTAAGGAGCAATACCATGTCACAAAGACTTAACCATTTTCAAGCATCCCCTGGCGCAATGAACACTTTAATTGAAGCTGAAAAGTATATTTCTAGCTGTTACAAAATCAAAAATACTTTGGATAAAACCCTATCAGAATTAGTAAAAATACGTGTATCACAGATTAATGGCTGCGCTTACTGTCTTGATATGCACAGCAAAGATGCAAGAGCATTAGGAGAAACAGAGCAAAGGTTACATAGCTTGATAGCATGGAGAGAAACAAACTTCTTTAGTGAAAAGGAACGTGCAGCTTTAGCTTGGGCCGAAGCAAATACATTAATTCATCAAAATGAAATTGATGATCAACTATATAAGTCAACGAGAGAGCATTTCTCAGAAGAACAGCTGGTAGATTTGACCTTGGTTATTACCACGATAAATAGCTGGAACCGTATAGCGATAAGTTTCAAGCCCGAAGTGGGCGGGTATCAAGTTGGCGACTTTGACCTTTGATCACCCTAGAATGTTTATTGAAATAATGGCAATTTAAGTAGAGTAAATGCTTAAGCGCTAAATTGGCCATCTATTGTCTATCTCGAGAATAGGTGGCTGTACTACCGCATTTACTTTAAACTTACAAAATATTTTGAAATATAAATGGATTTTTTTATTTCTTTTTGGAATATACAAACATTTTATCTATAACTAATTTTATAACAAGGCATCCCTGTATAACTTAGATTATAGGATTAACATCGGCAAAGTTGTTAAAATAAATGTGCTTTAGGATCTGAGTAAATTGCTATCTAGAATCGTCTATTCTCATAGTTTCGAAAACACCTATTAATCCCCGTAAAGAGACTCTCTTTGGGTTATAGTCAAACAAGTAAAAATATCAAAAAGTAATCGCACAGCCCTTAAGGCACTGAAAATCATACTGTTTTACTCATCTTTCATACTTATTTTTTTTCATTTCCAGCGAAAAAGAACGTAATTTTATTACTTCTATCGACTCTCTCAACACCTATTCGTCAAGCAACAAATAATAAGATAAGTTGGTTTTAGCTTTTTAAAAATCATAAATAATTATCACAAAGCAATGAATGCTTTTGGCAGGGAAAGTGTGGGTTAGGCGCTTAGCAATTATTTAAGGAATACCTTAACTAATAAGTTGTCGACAGAAATAATAATGAAAAATACACGCATAAAATTTAGTGAAGAAATTTGTTCAAAGCATAAAATTAAAGCTTTTATACTTAACCTCTCAATAAAGACGATTATATTTATACAAATCATCCCTCAAATCATAATATTTTGCTTTTTATATGAATGCCTTTAAAGGTCAAAACTGATCATTAAAGGCATTGTTTCATCACTTAAGGTTTAGCAGCAGAAAAGCAAACTAAATTCGCTCTATCACAATTGCAATCCCCTGACCGACACCTACGCACATTGTACAAAGCGCATATTTTGACCTCTCACCCTTGATCGCTCTTAACTCTAGTTCATGTAGCGCAGTGGTGATTAAACGAGCACCGCTCATTCCTAAAGGGTGCCCTAATGCAATTGCACCGCCATTGGGATTAATCCTAGAGTCATTTTCATCTAAATCTAAGTTGCGAATAACAGCAAGCGCTTGAGCAGCAAAGGCTTCGTTTAATTCAATTACATCCATGTCATCTAATGATAAACCAAGTTGCCTCAATACTTTTTGTGTTGCTGGTACAGGACCAATTCCCATAAACTTAGGCTCAACACCTGTAGTCGCCATAGCAAGTACCTTTGCTCTTGGCTTCAAGCCATGCTCAGTGATGGCCTCATCATTAGCCAAAAGCAAAGCACAAGCGCCATCGTTTACACCGGACGCATTTCCAGCGGTTACACTGCCTTCGTTCCTAAAGGGTGCTTTAAGTTGAGCTAACTTCTCTAAGCTGGTTAACCTTGGGTGCTCATCCTGATCAATTATGATGTCTTTTTTCTTTCTCTGTTTAATCAAGACTGGCGTAATTTCTTGTTCAAAGCGCCCTTCAGCTTGCGCTTTAGTTGTTTTTTCTTGGCTTAAATAAGCAAAAGCATCTTGATCAAGGCGACTTATTTCGTATTTTTGCGCTAAATTTTCAGCCGTTTCTGGCATAGAATCTACACCATACTTTTCTTCCATTAAGGGATTTATGAAACGCCAGCCTATCGTAGTATCAAAAAGTTCTGCTTGACGACTAAAAGCGCTTTCGGCTTTCCCCATGACCATAGGTGCTCTAGACATTGACTCTACGCCACCAGCTATCATCAAAGCACTTTCATTTGTCTTTAACGCCCTAGCAGCATACCCAACGGCATCCATACCCGAACCACATAAACGGTTAATAGTGGTACCCGAAACAGAAATAGGAAGGCCTGCTAATAAGGCACTCATTCTCGCCACATCTCTATTATCTTCCCCCGCTTGGTTAGCGCAGCCTAAAATCACATCATCAACCTTGTTCCAATTCACCCCGTGATTTCGAGACATGAGTGATTTGATTGGAATAGCGCCTAGGTCATCGGTTCTAACACTCGACAGAGATCCAGCATATCGACCAATTGGGGTTCTAATTGCATCGATAATATAAGCATTTTGTAATTGATTCATTTATAACACCAAAAGTGAATTTTAAAAGTTTAGCTTAATGAGCAGGCTCATTTACTATTTTTTTACCGCTAACACTTAAACGTCTTAACAAAGATGAAGGCCGATATCTATCTTCACCATAACTAAGCTGGAGATTTACAAGCGTTTGATGAATAAGAGTTAATCCAACTCTTTGCCCCCAGGCTATTGGTCCTTGAGGGTAATTAACCCCAGCACACATTGCTTTATCTATATCTTCCCCTGTCGCCACGCCTTGCAAGCAAGTCTCTACTGCTTCATTGGTCAACATGGCCAATGTTCTCATTAAAACTAAACCAGGAATGTCATCGAGTTTGATTAACGTTATTCCAATTAATCCGAATAAGGTGTAGGCATCATCTAAAGCTTGTGACGAACAGTTATCTGAAGCACTAATTGCTAATTTAGTAATACTTGAGTAATCAAATGCTAAGTCAAATAACACCAAATTATTAAGGCTTTCTTCTTTCGCTCTTTCGGTTGCAGTAAGGCCATTTGTTAACGCTATATGTGCCTCGCCAAATTTAAAGCTAGTGACTATTTGCTGCTCTAAGTCTTGGTTGGTTTCATTATCAAAATAAAAATTATCATTTAGAAAACGTTCAATTAACCCTTTAGTTGGACTCAACTGATTTTGCTGATTTTCTTGTTTGGATGTGACTTGTATTTGTTTTAAAAGCCCCTCTGGCGCTTTACTTTCCGTCCATTTTCTATCTATTGGTAAATCCGTAAGATTGTTCGGTATGTGTTTATCGCCATTGGAATCATATTGATAAAAGCCACGTCCTGTTTTTCTTCCAAGAAACCCAGCTTCTAATAAACTTTTTTGACTCAAAGATGGTTTAAACTTGGGGTCTTGGTAATAGGCATGAAATACCGACTCTGTCACAGCGTAATTAACATCATGTCCAATTAGATCCATCAACTCAAAAGGGCCCATTTTAAAGCAGCCACACTCTCGCATTAATTCATCTATTTGCGAAACACTGGCTCCTTGTTCATCTAAAATCCTTAATGCTTCAGCATAAAATGGTCGTGCGACTCGGTTTACAATAAAGCCTGGACTACTTTTGGCGTAAACAGGCTTTTTTTCCCAACGTATACAAGCTTGGTATAAAACTTTGGCTAGCGCTTGGTCACTTTCTAATCCACTAATGACTTCGACTAACGGCATGACTGGTGCAGGATTAAAAAAATGAAGCCCTAAGAAACGTTCTGGTCTAGAAAGTTTAGACGCGATGGATGTTATAGAAATAGATGAGGTGTTTGAGGTAAATATACAGGTTTCTTTGCAGATAGACTCTAACTCAAGAAATAAAGACTGCTTAACATCTAAATTCTCTATAATTGCTTCTATGACTAAATCGGCACCAGCCAATTCATTCATTGAATATGTTGGGATAATATTCTCCAAACATAAATCATAATTTTCTTGGCTTAACTTCCCTTTTAAAACTCGCTTATGTAACTGTATAGCAACCGACTCTTTTGCTTTGAAAATTGCAGCTTCATTCTTATCAAAAAGTAATACTCTATGGCCTGATTGAGCCGCAATTTGAGCAATACCTGCTCCCATAGCACCAGCACCAATAACAGCAACAACGCTGGTGCTATCAAACTTTGCTATCAATGGTTTTGATTGTGACATAGTGTTAGCCTCCACTTCTGCTAATTACCAGTGAACTTTGCTGGTCTTTTTTCAATAAAAGCATTAACACCTTCACGATAATCATCAGATCGACCTGCTAATCTCTGTAAATCACGTTCAAGGTCTAATTGAGCATCAAAGCTTTGTTCCTCACTCGCATGTAAAGCACGTTTTATTAATGCCAAGCCCTTTGTTGGTTGCTCTGAGAAATGTAGAGCCATTGCCATTGTTTCATCCATCAAGGATTCATTATCTATAGCACGCCAAATCAACCCCCATGACTCAGCTTTTTCAGCGGGTAGTTCTTCCCCTAATAGCGCTAAACCTTTAGCTCTTGCCATACCAATTGTTTTTGGCAAACTCCAAGTGCCACCTGAATCAGGTATGAGGCCCAATTTACAAAAAGCTTGAATAAAACTTGCTGATTTAGCGGCTAAAACAATATCGCAAGCCAAAGCAATATTCGCTCCAGCTCCTGCTGCTACACCATTTACAGCACAGATAACAGGTAATGGTAAGGCTTTAATTTTACGTATCATTGGATTGTATTTAAGCTCTAACGATTCGCCTAAATCTGGCACATCGCCCCCTGGAGCAACATTACGATCAGATAAATCTTGCCCAGCACAGAAACCTCGTCCAGCACCGGTAATTACCAGTACGCGTACACTCGCGTCATTTTCTATTCTTTTTAACGCTAGTCTCATTTCTTCATGCATATGCGCATTAAAGCTATTAAGTTGTTCCGGCCTGTTTAAAGTTAAAACAGCAATGCCTTTATTGATTTCAAGAATTATTGGTTCAAGCTGTCCAGTATTTTCTTTCATGAATTATTCCTTTTATCTATTAGTCTCGCCATCAGCTTGAAGGTGCAGCCTCAAGTAATAAAACAACAACCTCAAATAAGCGTTTTAGCGACCTATATATCTCGGTTTTCTTTTTTCTTTAAAGGCAGCTAAGCCTTCCTGTCTATCTTCTGTCGCTGCAAGAAGACAAAAAGCTTGCCGTTCAAACGCTAAACCCGTAGATAAATCAGTATCCTGAGCCTTATTTACGCTTTGTTTTATGAGGTTGACAGCGACACTAGCCTGGAGAGTAATCTGCTTGGCAATTGTTAAACCTCTTTCTAAACTTAATTCTGGTACACAAATTTCACTGATTAGCCCAGAACTTAAAGCCTGTTTAGCATTGATAGGTTCACCTGTTAGTGTCATTTGCATTGCTAAAGATTTACCAACTGCGTGGAGTAACCTCTGGGTACCACCAGCACCAGGCATAATGCCAAGCTTAATTTCAGGTTGAGCAAATTTAGCGTTATCACCAGCAATCAGAATATCGGCATGCATGGCAAGTTCGCATCCACCCCCATAGGCATAACCATTTACTACAGCGATAATCGGTTTTTTACTAGATGAGATTACCTGCCAATAAGCTGACCTTTGGTCAAAGAGTAGGTCTTGCATATCCATATTAGACATTTCATTTATATCAGCGCCTGCAGCAAAAACTCGGTTACTACCAGTGATAACAATGCACTTAATCTCATCACCCTCATTTGCCTTTGCTACCTGTTCTGCTATTTCACCTAATAGATAATTATTCAATGCATTAAGTTGTTTAGGTCTATTTAATTTTAGTAGACATATATGCTTTTCTATTTTTTCGACTATTAATACTGTTTCAAGATCTTGAGTCATCATAAAAATCGCTTTGATTATTAGTTAAATCATCATGGCTAATGTATGAGTTAATTTTGTTAACTTCTTTCGATTATAATAACTTTATGACACAGGTCAACTTGCATAAAGATAAATTTGTGTGTCATATTATTAAATAAAGCAACTTACTCTTACGCTCAATTCATAAAAGGTGATTTTTATGCCATGTTATAAGCTTGATGGTATTCGTCCTGTTGTACACACAAAGGCATTTGTGCACCCAACTGCCGTGCTTATTGGTGACGTACACATTGATGAAGCTTGTTATGTTGGTCCAAATGCCTCGTTAAGAGGTGACTTTGGTCGTATCGTTATGGAAAAGGGCTCAAACATCCAAGATAACTGCGTTGTACATGGTTTTCCGAAATCAGATACCATCATTAAAGAAAACGGCCATATTGGACATGGCGCGGTTTTACATGGTTGCCAAGTAGGTAGAGACAGTCTTATAGGAATAAATGCCGTTATTTTAGATAATGCCGAAATAGCTGATTTTTCCCTTGTTGGAGCAGGCGCTATTGTGAAAGCAGGCTTTACATGTGAGCAAGGATCTTTGATTGTTGGATCTCCAGCAAAAGTGACACGTAAATTATCTGAGAAAGAAATAAAATGGAAACAACTAGGAACAAAGGAATATCAAAATTTGGCAGTTCGTTGTCAACAAACATTAGAAGAGTGCTCCCCTTTACCGTTTGCGGAAGACAATAGGAAGCGCATGGATGAATATGTCCAAAGCAGCTCATTAGCCCCAAAGATAGAGTCTGATGTTAAGTAAACACATGATTCTATTAGCATTAACCCTCTACTGAATTATATAATGCTAAATGACACACCTTAAACGCTAATAAAATGAGATATGTTAATGTCAGCACAAACTGAGCTAATTCTTTTGATAGAAAATTTCAAAAATCAAAGACCTCTGCGGGCAGGCTCTTTGATTATTAGCTTATTTGGTGACGCAATTACGCCAAGAGCAGATAAGGTGTGGCTAGGTAGTTTATTTGAATTACTATCACCTTTTGGTATTAACGAAAGACTTGTGAGAACCTCTGTTTACAGACTGGTAAATGAAAATTGGCTACAAGCCGATAAGCAAGGTAGACGTAGTTATTATTGCCTAACAAATTCTGGCTCTAAGCGCTTTAACAATGCATTTGAGCATGTCTACCAGATGAAAACACCTCATTGGCAAGGTAGTTGGTGCCTTATTTTTCTTAATCAATTAATGGGGGATAAAAAAAAGGAAGTTAGGGATGAACTTGAGTGGTTGAGCTTTGGTGCGTTAGGCAATGATGTAATGCTACACCCTAGAATTAATCGACTCGACATTAGTGCCCTGTTAAACGAATTAGAGTGCCAGCAAGATGTAATTGTCATGCAGACAGAATCAATTTCAGAAAAGAGCCCTCAAGCGTTATACAAGCAAGTTAATGAAAGTTGGAATTTGGATCAATTAGCAAATCGTTACCATGATTTCATTTCAACATTTAATCCTTTATACCAAGCAATAAAACAAAATATGGATTTAACCGACCAAGATTGCCATCTTGCTCGAACCCTATTGATACATGAATATCGTAAAATAGTACTGAAAGACCCTCAGCTTCCAGACCCATTATTACCTAATGATTGGGAAGGCTATCAAGCAAGACAACTATGTCGAAGTTTATACCAATCATTATATTCTCAAGCAGACAATTGGTTAGATTTACATTTGGAAAACGAGCTCGGGAAATTACCGCCTGTAGACGACAACTTTTATCAAAGGTTTGGCGGTTTGTAGAAACGGATTATGATAATTAATTATCTAAACGATTCTGGTAACAAGGCTTATAAATAATCACCTTGTTACCTGTTAGGCTACTCAAATGTAAGCGTATTTATAACCCACTCTCTCACTCTTACAACTTCATTAAAACTACACTTTGTTACATTGACGATGGTGATCGATATGTTGTCTACTATTCATACAATTGTTGACGAAAAAATCATGAGTTTCGTACTCTTTTATTAATCGCAGGTGTATTTTAGAAAAACATGAGTTAAATTATTATCGTTTTGATTTTATTAAGGTAACACTGCAGATGGATTTTACATCACTGATTGGTATCATTTCAGGTTTTGGCTTAATTCTTTATGCCATTGTGCTTGGAAGTAATGATTTCAGCATTTTTATAAATGTGCCGGGTATCATGATTGTAATCGGAGGAACGCTTGCCGCAACTTTAGTTACCTTTCAGATACGTGACACTTTGGCCGCATTTAAAGCTGGCTTTATCATTTTTTCCCAAGATAAACAAAACCCTCAAGTCATGATTGCGACCATGTTGCAGTTAACTAAACTAGCCCGCCGTGAGGGACTAATAGCACTAAGTCGTGTTGAGGCAGACTCACCATTTTTAAAACGCGCTTTAAATATGGCATCTGATGCCAATGACGAAGACTATATTCGTAAAACATTACAAGCTGATATCGACTCCTTAAAAATCAGACACTATGTAGTACAAGATGTATTTAAAAAAATGGGCTCATATGCCCCCGCATTTGGCATGCTTGGAACGCTCATTGGTTTGATTCAGATGTTATCAAGACTTGATGACCCTGAAATGATTGGCCCTTCAATGGCCGTAGCCCTTCTTACGACTTTTTATGGCTCTTTAATGGCAACCGTTATCTTTTTGCCCATTGCAGGTAAACTTAAAGCAAGAACCATTTTGGAAATTCAAACACTAGAAATTATTCGAGATGGTACGGTCAGCTTAATGGGAAGTAATAACTACCTAGCTGTATATGAACGTTTGTCTTCTTATATTCCAGCTAAACAAAGAAAATTACCTACTGCTGGTGATAAAGAGAACGAAAAAGCCGCAGGCGCACGAAAATGAATGACGATCCGTTATTTGAACAGGAAGAAGTGGCCGATTGGATTTTTACCTATGCCGATCTAATGTCACTACTTTTAGTCTTCTTTATTTTGTTATTTAGTATGACAAAAGTCTCTAAATATACGTTAGAGTCGGCCCTTTCATCCATTCAAATTGCAATGAACAGTAGTGGTGCTAATGTTACCCAAGACCCAGAAAAGCACTCTGCGGGTGGTGAGAACGTTGTACAACCAGAGGAACACCAGATAGGTGTGAATGATGACTTTATTACCTCATCAACTAATACTGCTGGTGCTGCCGAAGTGCTGGAGCAAGAAGAGCTAAAAGAAATAGAGGAAATGACTGCAGAGGTTCATAAACAGCTAGAGATATCGCAAATTAGTAATGTGGTGTCAGTACAGCAAAATGGTGATCAACTTATCATTACTGTTGATGGTCAAACCTTATTCGAATCTGGAGAATCAGAACTTTCCTGGCAAGCTGAATATATTTTTGAAGAGCTCATTAGAATGTTTCAGTTTTATTATGAGTTTTCTATTAATATTAAGGGACATACAGATAACATCCCCATACGTACAGTGAAATTCCCCAGTAACTGGGAGTTGTCAGCAATAAGAGCAACAACCGTTTTAAGATATTTTTTAGAGGAAGGAATAGCGCCACAAAGAATGACAGCGACAGGTTATGCTGACAGTGTCCCTATTGCACCTAATAATAATGAAGATAATAGAGCCCTCAACAGGCGTGTCGAATTTGTATTAGAGAAAAATTAAGCGAACAGATTAATGGAAAACTTAGAAGAAATTGGATTCACTTACGAGTCTTCAAACAAACGTAATGCAGTAAGAGTAGATACTCACGGCTACCCTCTTGTGTTTCATATTGACCGTGATACTCGTTTTAACTGTACAGATTTAAGTTTTACTGGTTGCTCTTTAGGAGATACTCCTCAGTACGAACTTAACACGTCAATGAAGTTTGTAGTGACCTATAAAGGCAAAAAAATTGGGGCCTTAATCGCCAAAATGGTTTACGCGAGAAAAGAGTCGACAAGCTGGCAGTTTACAAAAACACAAGAAAGCGTACAAGAATTCGTTGAAAAATTTGTGCTTGAGGTTCAAAAAATAGAGCTGAAAAAAGAAGCAGAAATAAGACTTGCTGAAAAAGAGGCTGAGTTTCTCGCTCAAGATGATGACGATTTAGAGCCTAAATAATTACCACTATTGTTAGAACTTGGCAGTTAAATTAGTCATAAAAAAACGACCATATGAGGTCGTTTTTTTATGACTAAAAATTAGGTTATAAGCTATCAAGACCCGTTTTCAAATCATTAATAATATCTTCAATATCTTCAAGACCAACAGATATACGTACTAAGCCTTCTGCAATACCTGCTGCATCTTTCTGTTCATCCGTTAAACGCCCATGAGTCGTTGTAGCAGGATGAGTTACGAGCGTCTTTGTATCCCCTAGGTTGCCCGTAATAGACATCAATTTAGTGCCATTAATGACTTTCCAAGCAGCTTCTCGTCCACCATCAACAACAAATGATAATAAACCACCAAAGTCTTTTTGCTGTTGCTTAGCTAGTTCATGATATTTATGACTGGCAAGGCCACCATAATTTACCTTACTTACTTTAGGGTGAGCCTCTAACCATTGTGCTAATTGCATAGCATTCCCTGAATGAGCCTTCATACGTAAGGATAAGGTTTCTAAACCATTCAATAATGTCCAAGCATTAAATGGACTCATTGCTGGTCCTGCACTTCTCATAAAGCCGGTAAACTGATCGATAATTTCTTGACTTGAAATTAATGCGCCACCTAGGCAACGGCCTTGTCCATCAATAAATTTAGTTGCTGACTGCATTACAATATCAGCACCTTGTGTAAGAGGGTTTTGTAAAGCAGGTGTTGCAACAACAGTATCAACACAAAGTAACGCACTTTTAGCATGACAGATTTCTGCAACCCTTTTTACATCGACAACCTCATACAAAGGATTTGAAGGCGTTTCAAAATAACAAAGGCGTGTATTCTCATCTACTAGGGATTCCCAACCTTCATAATCTGTTGCATCTACATAGACAACATCAATACCAAACTTAGTGGTGTATGCATCGAAGAACTTGATAGATGAACCAAAGATATTACGTGAACAAACTACCCTATCACCAGATTTCAACAAGGTATAAGCTAATGTCATCAATGCAGCCATGCCAGAACTGGTTGCTATCGCGGCTTCACCTTTTTCTAGACTTGCTAATCTTTTTTCAAAAAGAGCAACGGTAGGGTTCGTGAATCGAGAATATACGTTGCCATCCATATCACCACCAAACATAGCGGCAGCTTCTTCAGCACTTGAGTAAGCAAAGCTAGAAGTCATAAAAATAGCTTCGCTATTTTCCTGCTCATTAGTTGGTTTGATACCAGCGTGAATCGCTTGGGTAGCATCTTTGTATTCCGACATAATATATTCCTAACACGAAACGGAGATTAGAATCTCCAGAAAATCATAAAAAAAGCGAGATAAATAAGAGAGTTAATAGATAACCCTCTTATTTAATAGAGGTTACTAGAATGGACGCATCATGTCATTTGATTGCGGTTGTGATTCTTGTTTTTGCGTGTCTTTTCTTGAAGCTTCCAGTCTGTTTAAGTATGTTTCATCGATATCACCAGTAATATAATTACCGTCGAATACAGAAGTATCAAACTCTCGAACATCTGAATGCTTCTCATCAATACAAGCATCAATAAGATCACTTAGATCCTGGAAGATTAAGCCATCCGCACCAATTAGCTCACAAATTTCACTAACATTACGGTTATGTGCGATCAGCTCTTCTGCAGCAGGCATATCAATACCATAAACATTTGGATAGCGTACTTCTGGAGCAGCAGAGGCGATATAAACTTTTTTAGCGCCTGCATCACGTGCCATTTCAATAATCTCTTTACTTGTAGTGCCTCGAACTATCGAGTCATCCACCAATAAAACAGCCTTATCTTTAAATTCAAACGGCACAGGGTTAAGTTTTTGACGAACAGATTTACGTCGAACTTCTTGTCCAGGCATGATAAACGTACGACCGATATAGCGGTTTTTAACTAAACCTTCTCTAAATGGTACGCCAATTTCTTGGGCAATTTGAAGTGCTGCAGTACGACTAGTATCAGGGATAGGTATGACAACATCTATATCTAAATCAGCCCATTCAACCGCAATTTTCTTGGCTAACTTTTCACCCATATTAATACGAGCTTTATAGACAGAAATATTATCAATTACTGTATCAGGACGAGCAAAATAAACGTATTCAAACAAACAAGGGCGCGAGATTTTTTCCGGCGTGCATTGTCTGAAATATACTTGCTGATTCAAATCCATAAAAATGGCTTCACCAGGCTTAATATCACGCTCAACTTTAAAACCAGCAGCATCTAACGCAACACTTTCCGAAGCGATCATATACTCAGTATCACCAGCTTCGGTGATACGAGAGCCATATATTAGAGGACGGATACCATCAGGATCTCTAAATGCAAGTATGCCGTAACCAGTAATGAGCGCAACAACGGCATAACCACCCTCTATACGATGATAAACACGCTCTACCGCGTTAAAGATATCATCAGGTTTTGGGATTAGCTTACCTTCTTGATGTAGCTCATGAGCTAGTACATTCAATAATACTTCAGAATCAGAAGTGGTATTAATATGACGTAAATCTGACTCAAAAACTTCTTGTCCAAGTTTTTCTGTATTAGTCAGGTTGCCATTATGGGCAAGTGAAATACCATAAGGAGAGTTGACATAGAAAGGCTGAGCCTCTGCAGAACTAGAAGTCCCAGCGGTTGGGTAACGAGCATGACCTATGCCTATGTTACCCATGAGCTTCTTCATGTGACGTGTTCTAAAAACTTCACTAACACTGCCATTATCTTTACGTAAACAAAGTTTACCATTATGGCTGGTCACCATACCTGCAGCATCTTGTCCACGATGCTGTAGTAAGGTTAACGCATCATAGATAGCCTGGTTAACCAATGAAGTACCCACGATACCAACTATACCGCACATGCTTTTATTCCTCGTGTTTGGGGTGGTGAAATTCACCTAAAACTCAAGAAACAGTTTCCGCTAAGCTGTTTGTTGGGATTCAATAAATCACAACAAACATGTTACTTATTGAATCCGTTTCTCTAACTGCCGAGAGCGCGCTCTATGAGGGATGGATCTAAATAATCCGAACCCTTGCCTAACACATCACGCGCCCAATCTTTAAGTACGACCAACTTAGGTACTAACTTAGAGTCTTTCCAAAAGTCTGTTTCAGTAACAACAGGACTTAAGCTTAACAAAGAGGTAAAGGCGACTAAAATAAGTGTGCCTCTAGCAAATCCAAACAACATGCCCAGCACCCTATCCGTACTGGATAATCCAGTAATCTTGATTAAGGAACCGAGTAAAAAATTTATTAATGCGCCAACACATAAACTAACAACAAATAAAGAGGCGAATGCGACTATGTAGCGGATTTGATCATTCTGAACCTGATCAACAATTAGACTTTGCATTTGAGACGAAAACTTCACAGCAATAACAAAGGCTAACACCCAAGTTATTAATGATAGTACTTCTTTAATGAAACCACGTTTTAGACTTAATAACGTGGATAGTGTTATGACTGCGAAAACAACCCAATCAAGGGTCGCAATAGAACTAATCTGATCCATATTTGCCTCATCTAATCCGCAGTGAAGTTTACCAGAAGTCGATTAAATGCCAAGGCATAAAACTTTAAATCAATCTAATTTGCGGAATATTTAACGATGAAACCCTCAAGAGAAAACTTCTTCTTAATCTCTTGTTTCAAAGATTCAGATCTTGATCGTTTTATTTCAGGGCCAACATAAACTTTGAACAAAGTTTTCGTGGTAATGGTGTAAGCTGGGTAATTTGCAGCTTGTAACTTTTTCACAAGCGCGTTGGCATTTTCTCTACTTTTAAAGCTGGCTATTTGAAGCGTCCACTTAGCTTTTTTACTGGTTTTTTCTAGTTTCTTAACAACAGGCACCTTAGTTTGCTTAGGCTCCTGTTTTGTAACCTTACTAGGTGCAGGTGTTTTTGGCGTTTGAACAACCACATCTTTAGTTTTAACATCATTCGCTTTATTAAGTTTTTTGAACTCAATTTGCTTATCAACGCTTGGCAAAGGCTGAACAGACTTAATGACAACTTCTGGAATAACAGGTGCTTTAGAGACTTGGATATCTAGATCAAGTTCAGGAGGCCTTTCTCCATCAAGAATTACAGGAAGCAATGCCGCAGCGGCAACCAGCATAATACCTGCGCCAATCAGTCTATGAGTTGAACTTTTATCCAGCATTAATCCTGAGCCTGCTTAATATATGGTTAATAATTTTCTTCGTGGTGAGATATACAATCTGCCACTGTCACAAATGAACCGAAAACAATGATGTTAATATCATCTGTGCCAACTTCCTTGACTGCAGCATCAAATGCTTCAGCAACACTCTTAAACTGCTTAGAGGTGTTTAGATATTGTGATAGTTGGTCTGAACTTGCGCCTCTTGGCCCTTCAAGGTCAGCTAAATACCATTGTTTGAAATCGTCTTTTAGGCAAGTTAACACGGCTTCAATATCCTTATCGTGTAACATTCCACATACTGCAACTGTTTGTTTGTTTGATGCCTTAATACGACGTTGTAACTCTTGTGCGGCTTCAGGGTTATGGGCAACATCAAGTATTATATTAGGGGAAGTCATTAGGGTTTGGTATCGGCCAGTTAAACTAGCATCAAGCATTAGCTTGCTTAGTACTTCGAACTCTAAGTCAAAACCGCAATAACTTAGAATAGCCAAAACAGTGGCAGCATTTTCAACAGGTAAACTAGGTATTGGCAAATCATTGATAGATTGACCATTACCTTGCCAAGACCAAGTGTTATTAGGGTTCAGATTATAGTAAAAGTCTTCCCCTTTTTGCTTGAGATCTGCTCCGATTTCACTTGCCCTAACAGCTAAGCTTTTTGGAGGGTTATTTACACCACTAATTAGCAGTTTTCCCTTTCGTGCAATTCCGACTTTTTCTTGAGCAATTACGTCTAATGAATCACCTAGCCAATCAATATGATCTAGCGATATAGAGGTTACAGCTGCAACATCAGCATCAATCATATTGACTGAATCTAAGCGGCCACCTAAGCCCACCTCTAGCACCCAATAATCCAAGTTTGCATTCGAAAAGATATAAATGGCAGCTAACGTATTAAATTCAAAGTAAGTTAGCGCTATATTGCCTCGTATTTCTTCTATATGCGCAAAAGCTTGGCAAATAATATCATCAGAAACTGGCTCACCATTAATTGCAATTCGCTCATTAAAACGAACAAAGTGTGGTGATGTAAAAGTACCAACACTTAAACCCTTCATACCCAAGAAATGAGTTAAAAAAGTACAGGTCGAACCCTTACCGTTTGTACCGGAGATGGTGAAAATATCATTTTTAGGTCGATCATAATTGAGCTTATCTAATACAGCAGAACAACGATCAAGACCTAACTCAATATTATTTGGGTGCTGACTTTCTATATAAGAAAGCCAGTCAGAAAGAGACTTAGGGTGCATTAAGTTAAGCAGCCTTATTAGTAAGGATAGAAAGAATGTTATATAAACGATCACGTAAATCGTGGCGAGAAATAATCATATCTAGAGCACCCTTATCTAATAGGAACTCACTGCGTTGAAAGCCTTCTGGCAATTTTTCACGCACTGTTTGCTCGATAACACGAGGACCTGCAAAGCCAATCAAAGCATTTGGTTCAGCAACATTCAAATCACCTAGCATAGCTAGAGAAGCAGAAACACCACCAAATACAGGGTCAGTCATAGCAGAAATATAAGGAATACCTTGTTGCTTCATGCGCTCAAGACCAGCACTGGTTTTTGCCATCTGCATCAAAGAAATTAAGGCTTCTTGCATACGTGCACCACCACTTGCAGAAAAACACACAAGAGGAATACGTTTTTCTAAACAAACATTAACAGCTTGAATAAAGCGCTCGCCTACAATTGAGCCCATAGAGCCACCTAGGAAGCTAAACTCAAAAGCAACGGCAACGACAGGCATGCCATTTAGCGTACCTTCCATTGCAATTAGAGCGTCTTTTTCGCCAGTATTCTTTTGAGCTGCAACCAAACGATCTTTATAACGCTTAGAGTCTTTAAACTTAAGCTTATCTTCTGGCTCTAAATCAGCTGCGATTTCAAAACGCCCTTCTTGATCAAGAAATAAATCCAATCGGCGACGCGCACTTACACGCATATGATGATCACACTTTGGGCAAACATCTAAATTCTTTTCAAGCTCTGGACGGTACAAAACATTTTCACATTTCGGACATTTCTTCCAAAGACCTTCTGGTACTGAACTACGAGATTTTGCTTCACTTCTAAAGTTTGAAGGAACAAATTTATCTAGCCAACTACTCATTTAAACTCCAATTCTGTCTTTTAAACTGACTTAAACACTGTCCATGCTGGTACGCATAGGCATTAAGATATCTGATAAAGCTTTAACAACAACATCACTTGATTGTGTTTGGTTATCTGCAATTGCATTTACCAATACACTACCAACAATGACGCCATCAGCACATTGGCTAACCGCTTTTGCTGTTTGGGCATCACGAATACCAAAACCAACACCAATAGGCAGGTCAGTAATTTCTCTTAAACTTTCAACATGTGAGCGAACACTGTCTACATCTAATGCTGCAGAACCAGTAACCCCCTTCACTGACACGTAATAAACATAGCCCGACGCTTGATCGCAGATTTTTTTAGCTCTGCTTTTTGTTGTCGTCGGCGCTAATAAATAAATGAGATCAATATCATTCTGCGAAAAGCATTCTACTACATCTGTCGCTTCTTCTGGAGTCAGATCGACTAATAAAATGCCATCAACACCTGCTTCTTTTGCTGCTTTAGCAAATTTTTCATATCCAAAGAACTCAATTGGGTTCAAATAGCCCATTAATACAACAGGCGTTGTATTATCTTTAGTTCTAAACTCGGCAACTATCTCAAGTACTTTTGCGACAGTAATGCCTGCCGCAAGCGCTCTTTCACAAGCCAATTGAATGACTGGGCCATCTGCCATAGGATCAGAGAAGGCCATACCCAATTCAATAATACTGCTACCAGATGCAACTAAACCATGCATAATATCGACAGTGTGATTAGGACTTGGATCACCTGCCTCAACAAATGGGATCAAGGCTTTTTTGTTAGTGCGCTTTAGTTCGGCAAAGCAATTTTTTATACGATTCATCTTAAACCTCAACCCCATCAAGTTCAGCGACTGTTAAAATATCTTTGTCACCGCGCCCGGATAAATTCACTACAACGATTTGATCTTCATCCATAGTGGCAGCAAGCTTCATACCATAAGCAACCGCATGACTTGATTCGAGCGCTGGCATAATACCTTCTAAACGCGTTAAGTCACGGAAACCGTCCATCGCCTCATCATCATTGATTGCAACATAATTTGCGCGGCCAATGTCTTTTAACCAAGCATGCTCTGGACCAACACCAGGATAATCAAGTCCCGCTGAAATGGAATGCGTACCGCTTATCTGACCGTCTTCGTCAGCCATAATATAAGTACGATTACCATGAAGTACGCCAGGTCGACCCGCTGTTAATGGCGCAGCATGTTCACCTGTTTCAACACCGTTTCCACCAGCTTCAACGCCATACATTGCAACAGACTCATCCTGTAGAAATGGGTGAAACATACCAATAGCATTTGAACCACCACCAACACATGCCACGACAGCGTCAGGCAATCGCCCTTCTTGCTCCATGCATTGAACTTTGGTTTCACGACCAATAACAGCCTGAAAGTCTCTTACCAACTTAGGGTAAGGGTGCGGACCCGCTGCCGTGCCAATGATGTAAAAAGTATCATCAACATGACTAACCCAATGACGCATAGCTTCATTAAGAGCATCTTTAAGTGTTTGTGTACCAGAATCAACAGGAATAACCTCTGCGCCCAGCAACTTCATTCGATACACATTTAAGGACTGACGCTTGATGTCTTCTGCACCCATAAATACTTTACAATTTAAACCTAAACGAGCAGCTACCGTTGCTGATGCGACACCATGTTGTCCAGCACCTGTTTCAGCAATAATATTTGGTTTACCCATATGCTTAGCCAAAAGCGCTTGGCCAATCGTATTATTAATCTTATGAGCACCTGTGTGATTAAGATCTTCACGCTTTAAATAAATTTTTGCGCCGCCAGCTTTTTGAGTTAGTCGTTCAGCAAAATATAAAGGTGATGGACGACCAACATAGTGAGCAAGATCTTTATCAAAAGCTGACTGAAACTCTTCATCTTTTGACATTTTTTCATAAAGTTCAGTTAAATCTTCCAACGCAGCCATTAGCGTTTCAGATACAAAAACACCACCATATTGACCAAAACGACCATTTTGATCCGGTAGGTTATCAGCTATTTTATTGTCCACGTTTAGCTCCAGTAATAAATTGTTGTACTTTATTATGATCCTTAATGCCTTTTGATAACTCAACGCCCCCACTGACGTCGACCGCATAAGGTTGTACTTGTTCTACAGCTTGACGAATATTATTTACCGTTAATCCGCCTGCTAATATGATAGATTTATTGGTATTATTCGGTACCAACTCCCAATTAAAACTTTCACCTGTACCGCCTGGAACGCCTGCTTTATAAGCATCTAAAAGAATAGCGCTAGCATCAGGGTACTTAGTTAACTCTTTGTTAATATCGTCATTAGGCTTAACTCTAAGTGCTTTAATAAATGTCAGCTCATAACTTAGGCACTCTTCATTAGTTTCATCACCATGAAACTGGATAACCCATCGTTTATTGTCGCCGATTACTGATTGGATTAGCTGCTTTTCTGCATTTACGAATAAAGCAACTGGAACAACAAAGGGAGGAAGTTGATTAACTATTTCGTTCGCTTTTGCTGGTTCAATATACCTTGGTGACTTTTCATAAAAAACAAAACCTAAAGCATCTGCACCTTGCTCGCATGCATGCAAAGCATCTTCTAAATTAGTAATACCACAAATTTTAACTCGGCAATTCATAACTAGGCTCTTCAAAATAAGGTAAAAAATGTGGCCCTAATGCTACTTTAGGAACTTTAAATTCTTCTGGGTACTCGGCGTCGACAAAATACAATCCTTCAGGTGGACCAGTAATTCCTCCCTTAGTCCTATCTCTCGCCTCCAATACTTTTCTAGCCCATGATACCTCTTCTTCACCAGCACCAATAGTCATTAAGACACCTGCAAAGTTACGTATCATATGATGTAAAAAAGCATTCGCTCTAATATCTAAAACTATGTATTGACCAGATTGATAAATCTCGAAATTTAAGATAGTTCGAACAGGGGTATGTGCCTGACATCCAACCGCTCTGAATGAACTAAAGTCGTGCTTACCGACAAATACCTTAGCTGCCTGTTGCATCTTAGAAATATCAAGCGACTTATGAGTCCAAGTAACTTCTTTGGACATAATGGCAGGACGAAGAGGACTAGAATAGATAACATAGCGATAACGACGACTGACAGCACTAAAACGAGCGTGAAAACTTGAATGCATATTCGCTGCTGCAACAACAGCGATATCTTTTGGTAGATTAGAATTTACACCTAACGTCCAAGCTTTCTCACTACGCTCAGCGTCTGTTTCAAAATGTACCACTTGTGCACTAGCATGCACACTGGCATCGGTTCTTCCTGCACATACTACCTTTACCGTATGTGCAGCTATTTTAGATAGCGCAGTTTCAAGATATTTTTGTACTGTTGGTACATCGTATTTTTGAGCTTGCCATCCTTTATATTCAGTTCCTTTATATTCAACAACTAACGCGACTTTCTTTTTACTCACTTGGTGACATCCGATCTATCATACTTTGAGACTCTGAAACTTGGGCTTCATTGCCTGAGGTAAGGACATCTTCAAGAATAACTCGAGCACCTTCTTCATCACCCATATCCATATAGGCTCTTGCTAGGTCTAATTTTGTTGCAACTTCATCACCACTGGCATCAAAGAAATCAAATTCCTCTTCTTCATCACTGGCTTCATCGTCTTCTTTAGCATCTTCTTCAGTAAAGCTTGGGACAGCTAAGTCATCGTCAAGATCACTTTGAGCTTCAGTTAAAGACTCTTCAATGCTGTTCGCTAAACTTTCATTTGGATCTTCATCGAAAATAGCAGTTTCATCAATATCGTCTTGTTCTTCTGTATCATTTAACAAATTATTAACGAAATCAGCTTCTTCTGAGTCTTCAACATCATCTTCTTCAAGAATGTCTACAGCTTCTTCAAAGATATTCTCTTCTAATTCGGGCTCAGGCTCAATTGTCGGGATATCTTCTTCATCAACCACTTCAAGATCGTCGACTTCATCTAGATCTAAACCAAAATCTTCTTCAATTTCTTCTTTCACATCATCTAGATCAAGATCATCTGAAAAAGCACTATCGTCAAAGATATCATCCCCAAAGGCTTCATCCCCGAAGGCTTCTTCTTCGACAGGCGTTTCTTCAACAGCCTCATTAGCGTCTAGGTCTTCAGCAAATGGATCATCGGCAATATCCATATCCAAATCTGAATCAATGCTTGCATCATCATCTACAGCACCATCAAAATCGAAAGAGAAAGGATCGTCATCTTCCTCTTCTTTTTCAGGTGTCGGAGTCATTTCAGGAGCCACAGCCTCTGCAAGAGCAACAGGTGCAAGTGATTCGCTAGCTAAATCAAAATCACTTAGCTCGTCACCCTCTTCCTTTTTTTTTCCTGACTTCTTTATTAAGAAGCCTATTAGGAAACCAAATAAGAGTAGAAGTACGGAGGCTATAGACACAAAAATCGGATTCCCAAAGAAGCGATTAACAAAAGATGCCTCTTCAGCCATTTCTTTTTCGCGTCTTAATTGATCAGCTTCTAACAGCTGATCAACGGTATTCTTTTGTTCTTGTAGTGCATTTTGTGCAGACATAAACTGCTGTTGTAACTCAGCAAGTTGAGCATCTTTCAAACTAATGAGTTCTTCAAGCGTGGCTAGTTGAGAGTTTAAATCATTTAACTTTTGCCCCAACTCTACTTTTTCGCGGCTTTCTTTATCTAGATTTTCTTTGGTTGACGATAGCTCTTGCTCTAATTGAGAGATTTTCTCAGAGCTTCCATCATTGGAGCTTGCAGCACCTTCTGGTAATACGCTAGCACCGGCGATCAAAGATAAAGTATCTTCAGAAATCCCACGAACTTTGCTAGCAGGCTTAGAGTTAGCTTGAGTATTTAATTGAGCAGACTCAATTTGCTTTGCTATACGTCCATTTCTTTTTAAGTCCATCCAAGCTTGATTTTGTTTTTCAAACTCTTGCTTGGACATAGCTTTATTGAATAACGCTATCTGTTCTTTTGTAGGAAGCCTTAAGATAGCCCCCTCTTTCATCAAATTAATGTTATTGGCGTAAAAAGCATCTTCATTTAATGCTTGAATCGCCATCATGGTTTGATAAACCGTTAATTGATTATTTGGTTTATTTCGATCAGCTAGTGACCAAAGAGTATTGCCTTGAGATGTAGTGTAAGTCCCTTCTGTAGGCATGGATTCAAGCAAACTACGGGCATCAACAAAAGTCGTTCTATTTATCGTATTGTTAGCTTTGGCAACCTTACTAGATTGCACAACTTCACCACCACTACTCTCCACCAACACACTTTCTTTTAAAGGTACCTTGTAGCCGCGCACCACTTTACCGCTTGGCCATCTAGCAGAAAGAACAAAGTCTAGGTTTTCGACATCAAGTTTATCGCGACTAACAACATCAATAACTAATTTACCATTTGATGGTTGTCTTACCTGGAATCTTAGGCGAGATAGAATTCTATTAGGAACAATTTCAGCTTGTCTAAATTCACTTTCACTTCCAAGCCGAATACGGACTTCGTTTGGTTTTAGCGCATTTACATCTAATAATTGGATTTCAGCTTTAAAAGGCTCATCTGCCTTAGATATGGCGGTTAGCTCGCCAAGTTCTAGAGCATGTGCCGACGTAATGGATAGTGTGCTTGCCACAGCGATACTAACGAGCGTCTTCTTGAGCATAAGCTTCCCTTATTTCACCAAACTACTAATCAAAAGTATCATAAGTATCTTACAGGGATAGGGATTTATCAATAGCTTTAGAATCAATGGTTTGGCTAATCTTTGCGATTGGGCAAATACAAGCCAGTTTCCATTCTTTTTTTCGCCTGATTGTTGATATTTTAATCAAGGTCGCTGAATAAACTGAGGTTTGTATAAAAAACCTTGCACATAATCGACACCTAACTCTCTAGCAAAAGCGAGATCGCTCTCAGTCTCTATCCCTTCTAATACAATTTTCTTATCTGATTGTCGTCCAAACTCGATCATTTTTTTGGTAAAAAGCATAAAGCGCTCATCATCCGCTTTTTTTACTACATGCTTATCCAATTTAATAACATCGACTAACTGCATCACAGAAACAGATATCATAGATTTTGGATTACACAAATCATCAATTGCAGTCCCAATATCATAAGCAGCTAAGGTTTCAATCATAGACAAACTCATTAAGGCATCATTAAGCTCTGAGTTTTCAATTAACTCCACCATCACTTGATTGTGTTTATGAGAGCGTATCAACTGAACAAATGGGTTTTCTATCCCTGTCACACCACTTGCAAAAAAAGCGTCCTGATCCAAATTAACAAAGATTGTCTTATCTAATGGAGCATGCTCAAGTTGAATCTTTTTTTGCTCATATTCCACTTGATAAAGACTCAGGAGATTATGATGCAATGAAGCATAGACTAGATCTGGCCTTAAAGACTCGCCTGTTGCAGTATAAAATCTTGATAACGCTTCATAAGCAATAATTTCATCTGTTGAAACACAAACGATAGGCTGATATTCAACCCCGTAACGCTTATTCTGCAACAGATCCAACACCAACTGATTACTTAATGAACTCATCCAAAATCCCAACTAAATCAATATTCTATCCTTATAGATAGTAACAAACACTTACCTTAATGACACTCATTCTCACAAAAAAAGCTCCGCTATTCACAAGCATGATAAGTTAGGTCAAAAAGTTAATGCTTTCTATCTCGATGTTTATATTCGTCCTACAACATCCCGTCATACACAATATCAAAATGTCACAAAGCAATTTTCAACAAGCTGTATCCCCTTTCACAACCTCCAACCCTTAATTTAAAAAATTATCTTTCAAACAGTTCAACTACAAACCCATGAGCGTTAATCATAAATCGATGAAATAAAATCGATTTTTTTAATACTTAGAAACATTTATAAATTACACATCACTCCAAACAAGACAAAAAGCAGTACATGTTTAACCAAGATACTACTTATGTTTTAAAAGCAAAAATTAGGGCCACCTAGAAAGAATTGGATATCTAATGAAGATTAATAAAGAGTTAAATTTTACCATTAAGAGCATTTATCTAGATGAGAATTACCAACCATCTGACAAAACACGCCTAACAACCAACTTTGCAAACTTAGCAAGAGGGGATCACCGACAGCAGAATTTGCGTAAAGCCTTAAGTATGATAGATAGCAGATTTAATTCCTTAGCTTATTGGGATAATCCAAAAGGCGTTCGCTATTCTATCGAGCTTGAAATTATTTCCGTGGATATAAATATTGATAGCAGCGATAAAAGCTTCCCATCTATTGAAGTATTAAAAACGAATATTCTAGATAATCAGACAAACGAACGGACTGAAGGCATAGTAGGAAACAACTTCTCTTCTTACGTGAGAGATTATGACTTTAGTGTTTTATTGCTCGATCACAATAAAACTCAAAGCAAATTTAGCATCCCAAATAATTTTGGTGAACTACACGGTCAACTCTTTAAGTGTTTTGTGAACTCAAACACTTATAAACAGCACTTCAACAAAGCACCGGTTATATGCTTAAGTGTTTCAGATAACAAAACCTACCATAGAACTGAAAACCAACACCCTCTTTTAGGCTTTGAATACCAGGCCAATGAAACATCTTTAACTGAGCAATACTTCAAAAAAATGGGCTTACAAGTTCGTTATTTTATGCCACCAAACAGCGTTGCACCGTTAGCATTCTACTTCGTTGGTGATTTACTTAACGACTATTCCAATCTGGAGTTGATAAGCACAATCAGCACAATGGAAACATTTCAAAAAATTTATCGACCTGAAATCTATAATGCCAATGCTGTTGCGGGAAGCTGTTACCAACCAAACTTAAATAATTTAGATCATTCATTAACTCAAATTATTTATGACCGTGAAGAGAGAAATAAATTGGCAATTAAACAAGGAAAGTTCGCTGAAGAGCACTTCATCAAACCATTTAAATCAAAACTTGAGCAATGGTCAGCTAATTACGCCCTTTAATCTATTCAAATTTAGTTGTATTTATTATGAAAAATAACACACACAGAACACTGTTACCGACCTCGACTGCGGGCAGCTTACCTAAACCATCATGGTTAGCTCAACCAGAAACATTATGGTCACCTTGGAAACTAGCAAATAAAGAATTAACTGATGGTAAACATGATGCTTTACGCATCTCATTACATGAGCAGCAACAAGCTGGCATTGATATAGTGAGTGATGGCGAGCAGACTCGTCAGCATTTCGTTACCACATTTATTGAAAGTTTAACGGGTGTAGATTTTGAAAATCGTCAAATCGTAAAAATTCGTGATCGGTATGAGGCTAGCGTCCCCACTGTTGTAGGTGAAGTGTCTAGACCTAAATCTGTATTTATTGAAGATGCTAAACTTTTGCGAAAGCAAACCAGCAAACCCATTAAATGGGCACTACCTGGTCCAATGACAATGGTAGATACCTTGTATGACGATCATTATCACAGCCGTGAGAAGCTAGCCTGGGAGTTTGCAAAGATACTTAACCAAGAAGCAAAAGAGCTAGCAGCCGCTGGTGTTGATATTATCCAATTTGATGAACCTGCGTTTAATGTATTTTTTGAAGAGGTGAATGATTGGGGAGTCACCTGTTTAGAAAGAGCGATAGAAGGGCTCAAATGTGAAACGGCTGTTCATATCTGTTATGGCTACGGCATTAAAGCCAATACCGATTGGAAAAATACATTAGGATCAGAATGGCGCCAATATGAAGAAGTATTCCCAAAACTACAGGCATCAAATATTGATATTATTTCATTAGAGTGCCACAACTCACAGGTTCCAATCGAGTTACTTGAGCTTATTCGCGGAAAGAAAGTCATGGTAGGTGCCATTGATGTTGCAACTAGTATTATTGAAACACCAGAGGAAGTCGCTCATACCCTTCGTAAAGCACTTAAACACGTCGATGCAGATAAGCTCTACCCTTCCACAAACTGTGGTATGGCGCCTTTATCCAGGCAAATCGCTAGAGGCAAATTGGCAGCATTGAGTGCTGGAACTGAAATAATAAGAAAAGAGCTTTTATCTACCATTAATTAATAAATCAATATATGGGGCTTACTTTTGTGAATTTAGAATAAGCCCTTAACTCTTCAACCTTCAAACCTTCCTCAAAGTGACCACCTTACTCAGGACAAGTCACCGATACATTATAAGCAGAAAATAAAGCACTAAGCTAAAATCAAAATGAAATTAATGATACTATTTATGATATCGATGAATAATACTCATAATAATACATTAAATTGGAGCTAAAAGTGCTCGAAAGAATCCACTTAGAGATACTAACAGCAATAAAAGAGCACGGCACATTAACTAAAGCGGCAGATACTTTACACCTATCTCAGTCCGCCTTAAGTCATAGCATTAAAAAGCTAGAAGGTCAGATAGAAACCCCTATCTGGAAGAAAGATGGTCGTAGCTTACGCCTAACGCCAGCCGGAGATCGAATTCAAACCCTCGCCAATAGAGTGTTACCGCAATTCTCCTACACTGAGCTATTACTCAAACAAATTGCTAAAGGTGAAGCCGGCGCATTGCGTATTGGTATGGAATGCCACCCTTGCTACCAATGGCTATTAAGAGTTATACAGCCCTATTTGGAGCAATGGCCTGATATAGATATGGATGTTAAACAAGAATTTCAATTTTGCGCTTTAGGAGCATTGCTAAGTTACGAAATTGATGTACTTATTACACCAGATCCTCTCTATAAACCCAAAGTAGAATACATACCTGTCTTTGACTATGAACATAAGCTTGTTGTGAGTGAGTCTCACAAACTTGCAAATCAAGCATATGTTTTGCCCGAGCAACTAACTCAAGACGTTTTATTTAGCTACCCTGTCGAACCTGAAAGACTTGATGTTTTCAGCCAGTTTCTCAGTCCTGCAAAGTGCACAGTAAAAAAGCATAAATACATTGAAACAACCGAAATCATGTTACAGATGGTCGCAGCAGGTCGAGGTGTTTGCGCACTCCCAGGCTGGCTAGTAGATGAATACGCTAAATCAATGCCCATTAAAAGCATTCGTTTTGGAGAAAAAGGGATCAATAAGCAAATCTTTGTTGGTATCCGTAAAGATGAGCAGCATATTAACTACCTTAAGGATTTCATATCCCAAGCAAAAAAAACAAAATAAATTAGTTTTATAGGCATAAAAAAAACCGAATACAAATATTCGGGCTTTTATAAGGCTTCGGGTTAAGAAGTAAGAGTGTTACCTCTGTCGGGTAAGAAGAAGCCATTGCTGACTCCCCCTCCCCTAAGAACTGTACTTGCGAGTTTCCCCGCATACAGCTCAAGCCTTTATAAGTCTAAAAAAACATTAGACCAGCAGCGCTGACTTCCAAGAATTAAGATCTTTACGAAGAGAAAAGACTGTTAGACTTCCTAACAATTTTACACTTCTATCTTCGATAAAATTAATAAGACCAACATCAGATAATAAGAACACTTCATCTCTTGAACAGATTTTACGAAGATCATCCCAATTATTGACGAACTCTTGGACCCTATCCAACGTCACATCTTCTTTACTTAAGATTCACTGATTTTTTCGAAGAGCATTTCTGCCAGCAACCGTGATATCAAAATAACTATCACTTTGTTTAAACAGATATCCTGAAGAAATTAACTCATTAATAAGTAACAACTCCATTTCAACTTCAAAATCTTCTTTATTATAAACCTTTAGTAACAATTCTAAGTTTTGATTTTGCAAGACAACAAACCTCCGCCCTTAATATATAGAAAAGGGTCCGCTCCAAGGGGAATAAGAAAACGCTCCTTACTTTCTTAAGAACATAAATATAGACATTTCTATATTTTTCAAGTGCATATTTTCACCTGCAGTGCAATTGTCGATGGAAATTTGAGTGCAACAACACCAGATTATCCATTTTTTCACTCCACCTTTATGACGTTCTATAACATGGTGAATATTCCATCCTGTTTCCTTCGTCATAAGTTGCTTGCAACATCAATGCGAACGCTTTGATAACCTATAAGCTTCACCTACTACCACACTTAAGTGACGAAAAAATTGCACTTCACAAAAAAGGCCCCGCAACTAGTTGCGAGGCCTTTCTTAGATAGCTAGTTTGGGGAGATGAATTACATCATGCCGCCCATACCACCCATTCCGCCCATGCCACCCATATCAGGCATAGCAGCAGCTTCTTCTTTCGGGATATCAGCGATCATAGCTTCAGTTGTGATCATAAGACCAGCAACAGAAGATGCAGCTTGAAGCGCTGAACGAGTAACTTTAGCTGGATCTAGGATACCCATTTCTAGCATGTCACCGTAGTTACCAGTTGCAGCATTGTAACCATAGTTACCTTCGCCTTGCTTAACTTTATCAACTACAACAGAGGCTTCATCACCTGCGTTTGTTGCAATCTGACGCATAGGCGCTTCCATAGCGCGAAGCGCTAGTTGAACACCAACATCTTGGTCTTCGTTGTCAGTTTCGATAGCAGAAACAGTTGAAAGTGCGCGAACAAGTGCAACACCACCACCAGCAACAACACCTTCTTCAACTGCTGCGCGAGTTGCATGAAGAGCATCATCAACACGTGCTTTTTTCTCTTTCATTGCAATTTCAGTCGCTGCACCAATCTTGATAACAGCAACACCACCAGCAAGCTTAGCAACACGCTCTTGAAGCTTCTCTTTATCGTATTCAGAAGTAGAAGATTCAATTTCAGCACGAATTTGAGCTACACGACCTTGAATTGTCGCTTCGTTACCAGCACCGTCAACAATCGTTGTGCTTTCTTTGGTCAAAGTAACACGTTTAGCTGTACCTAGTTGCTCTAGAGTCGCTGTTTCTAAGCTCATGCCAACTTCTTCAGAAATCACTTCACCACCTGTTAAGATAGCGATATCTTGTAGCATTGCTTTACGACGATCACCAAAGCCAGGCGCTTTAACTGCTGCAACTTTAACAATACCGCGCATGCTGTTTACAACTAGGGTTGCTAACGCTTCACCTTCAACATCTTCTGCAACGATCAATAGAGGGCGAGATGCTTTAGCCACGCCTTCTAGAATAGGAAGTAGATCACGGATGTTAGTGATTTTTTTGTCGACCATAAGGATGAATGGGTTTTCCAAATCAGCACTCATAGTTTCTTGGTTGTTGATGAAGTAAGGAGACAAATAACCGCGATCAAACTGCATACCTTCAACAACATCTAACTCATCATCAAAGCCAGAACCTTCTTCTACAGTAATAACACCTTCTTTACCAACACGCTCCATTGCTTCAGCAATAATTTTACCAACGCTTGAATCAGAGTTTGCAGAGATAGTACCAACTTGCTCTACTGCTTTAGTATCTGCACATGGCTGAGATTGTGAAGCAATTTGCGCTACAACGGCTTGAGTTGCTTTATCGATACCACGCTTAAGATCCATTGGGTTACGACCCGCAGCAACAGATTTGAGACCTTCAGTAACAAGCGCTTGAGCTAGAACAGTCGCAGTAGTTGTACCATCACCAGCAACATCATTCGCTTGTGAAGCAACTTCTTTAACCATTTGAGCGCCCATGTTCTCAAAACGGTTCTCTAATTCGATTTCTTTCGCTACAGATACACCATCTTTGGTTACTAGAGGCGCGCCGAAAGATTTTTCGATTACTACGTTACGGCCTTTTGGTCCAAGAGTAACTTTTACGGCATCAGCCAAAACATTTACGCCTTTAAGCATTTGCTGGCGAGCGCTATCACTAAACTTAACTTCTTTAGCAGACATCTTTTTTATTTCCTAAAATTCGGTTATTTATTATTTATTTACGTATTAGGCTTAAAACTTAGCCAATAATGCCGTAGATCTCTTCTTCTTTCATGATCAAAAGTTCTTCACCATCTAGTTTGATGGTTTGACCTGAGTACTGACCAAAAACAACAGTTTCGCCCACGCTAACAGCTAGTGCAGCAACTTCACCATTTGATTGAATACGACCAGTACCTACTGCAACAACTTCACCTTGTGTTGGTTTTTCAGTTGCTGAACCTGGTAAAACAATACCAGAAGCTGTTGTTGTTTCTTCTTCTTTACGACGGACAACAACACGATCGTGTAACGGACGAATATTCATTGATCTTTTTCTCCAATATTAAATCAATACCAAGTTACCCTGGTTTTTTTAAAGCCTACCTAAAAGCAGGAGTTTGTTACTGTTTTTGATAATGAGGCTGTCAAAATACTTTTCAACCCCATAACTAAAATTATTTTTTATCTAGCATGTCTTTGTCTTCATTACGGTATTCACCTTCAAAGGTGTCACCACCTTGATCGAAAGCTGAACCGTTTTTATTCCAAGCAGCATGCATATTGACACGACTACTGATGAATTTAACCAAAAATATAGCTGCGATACTTTTACGGAACATAGGCAATAATAATAGAGCACCTATCGTATCTGAAACAAAGCCAGGAACAAGCAAACAGACACCAGCCAGACCAAGCATAAGCCCTTCTAACATTTCATTAGCTGGCAACGCACCTTGGCGAATTTTTTCTTGAGCACGCATCATGGTTTGCGCACCTTGCTTTCGAATAAGATTGACGCCTAAAATGGCGGTTAAGAAAACTAAAGCAATTGTTGTTAGCGTTCCAATTTGACTTCCCACTTCGATTAAAAGCATCATTTCGATAATTGGAAATAATATAAAAACAATCAGTGCAATTCGCATATTTACCTTCTCTTAAACATTCTTTATTTCTATGTAAGGCCGAACCATGAGTAATCAAGCAATGGAGCAGTTTAAATTAATATTATTCACTCAATTACATCACATACCTAAAGGTGAGTTAATTACTTATGGTGGTCTAGCAAAACGTTCAGGGCAAGCTAATTATGCGAGGCAAGTTGGCAGGATACTCAAAATGCTACCTAAAGACACAGAGCTACCCTGGTTTAGAGTCGTTAAATCTAACTTTGAGATCGCTTTTGAACAAGACTCTGACGCTTACAACAGACAAAAAGCCCATCTTGAGGAGGAAGGCTGGCTAATAAAAGGGCAAAAGATTAAAAAAGCTTAGTGCTCTTTTTTACCCATACTTAATTAAGATATAAAAAAACGCACCTACAAGGTGCGTTTTTATTCAGGTCACAACAACTTAGTCTCTGAAGTTAGTGAACTGTACTGGCACATCAAGTTCTGCACCTTTAAGTAACGCCATCACTTGTTGTAAATCGTCACGCTTTTTACCTGTAACACGCAACTGCTCACCTTGAATTTGAGCTTGAACCTTTATCTTTGCGTCTTTAATCATTTTAACCATTTTTTTTGCTGCAGGGGCTTCGATTCCCTCTTTAACAGTGATTGGCTGGCTAACACGCATATTACCTAAAGTTGCATCACCTCTTTCAAGGGATTTAAGGTCAATTCCACGCTTAACCATTTTTTGAAAAAGCATTTCAAACATTTGCTGAAGCTGCGGTTCAAATTGCGCTTCCATCACAATTGATTTGTCTTTGACAACAAACTTAGCCTCTACACCCTTAAAGTCATAACGGGTACCAAGCTCACGGTTAGCTTGATCTACAGCATTTGACACTTCGTGCCAATCAAGTTCATTTACCACATCAAAAGAAGGCATTTTTCACTCCTGTCATTTTAAATCTTATTAATTGCGGCGATAATACCAGTAAATCTTATTAATTACAGTGATTTATACAGGATTATTAACTTTGAATGTCGACAACGAAAATTGGTTGATCATAGGTGCTGGTGCAATTGGTTTACTCTGGTATAGCAAACTTGCTGACCTTAAAATCAATGTCACGCTATTACATAGAAATAATCAAAAGCTTGAGTCATTGACTGTCGAAGACGGGAATGATGTTAGACATTATCCACTCCAAGAACAGAGTGATAAGATTCTTAATTCTACTTTTAGCAGAATGGCTCCCCCTACCCACAACTCATTTAATCGCATTTTGTTTTGCACAAAATCTTTTGACCTTATCAGTGCCTATCAAGAGAACATCAGCAAAATTAGTCATGACGCCATAATATTCACGCTATGTAATGGCATGGGCGCACAACAACAACTTGCTATGTTAATTAATAAGACTCAGACCCTATTTATAGGCACAACAAGCGAGGGAGCATTAAAGCTCGGTGTCAATCAAATTAAGAAAACAGGCTCAGGTGATATTCATATTGGAGCTCTGGATCACTCTGAATTACCTCCCAAACCTTTTTTATCATTTTATCATGCAGATATCGGAACTAAACTTTATTCCAAACTCGCTGTTAATGCTGTCATTAATCCACTAACTGCTTTTTTTGATATCAAAAATGGTAATTTAGCGGATGACAAGTTTGCACCCTACTATTTAGCTTGTCGCGATGAAGTTTGTCGCTTTTTAGCAACAAAAAAATTTAATCAGTTAGAGCTGTCAGGATTAATCGATCTAGTGGTAAAGAATACCAGTAAAAACAGATCATCTATGTTGCAAGACTTTTCTTCCCATCGCCAAACCGAAATTGACTACATTAGTGGTTTTCTGATCAATGAAGCAGATAAATCCCAAATACAACTCCCTATACAGTCCTTTTTGCATGTTTGTATTAAGAAAAGATACGACCACAATAATAAACTCGATGAATTCGATAAACTCATCACCTTTTAGTAACTAAAACAAACATCTGTTGAATCGATTGATAACAACAATTCAGTTCAGAATGCGAGCAATTTATTTCAAATGTCACATAGTGAAATTTTAATACCGTATATTCGTCTTTATTAATTGATAAAAAGCATAGGTCTATTTAGAGTTAGTAAATCTTAGTGCAAGTCTGTAGCAAGACAACTTTGATTTACTACCGATAAGAATATTTAGAATAGGTTGAAATAGATTTATGGCTGACGTAAAAATTGGGTGGAGAGACCGCATTTTAATGAATATTAGTTTAGAAACTAAATTCATTTTACCTTCCATCTGCGCATTATTATTGACACTCTTCCAACTTTACCAACACTACCAACTAGAATCACTACTTCAGGAAAACCAAATAGCCTATGATGCAATGTCATCATCAAGCCTTATCATACTTAGTACTGTAGCGATCGTTTTTATCTTTTTACTGGCAATATCCATTGCTCAAAATATTATGCCTCTATTGCAACATATCATTCGTGTGATGCAGCAAATTGAAGCTGGCGATCTGAATCAAAGAATAGGTTTTTCTGGTAGCGATGCCTTTGGGTTAATTGGTGGCGCTGTTGATAGCACGATAAATAAACTTGTGAAATTAATTGAGTCTGTTTCCATCGCCTCCAAGCAGGTCGCGAACCAAACGAAAGAAATTGATCGGCTTTCAAATTCATCACAGAGCCACCTTTCTGGACAACATGAAGAATTAGTACGCTGCTCTGATGCTGTTCTACAATCCACTCAAACAGCGAATGACTCAGCAGAGTATTCAGAGAAAGCAGACGAAGTGGCTCAAAATTTACACGGCAATATGCAAGAAGTTAACACTCAATCTGAAGAGCTCATTAAATTAATGGTGCAATTAAGCATTGAAATGCAAAGTTCATCTAAAGCAAGTAACGAGTTAAGAAACACCTCTCATGAAGTCAAATCAGTGCTAGATGTGATTAATGGTATTTCAGAGCAAACGAATTTACTGGCATTAAATGCTGCTATAGAAGCTGCACGTGCTGGTGAAGCGGGTCGAGGCTTTGCCGTTGTTGCTGATGAAGTTCGTGGGTTATCTGTTAGAACACAAGAAGCAACGATTGAAATTCAAAGTATGATTGAGAATTTGGAAAAAACATCTGAAGAGCTGGTTCATAAAGTCGAAAGTGGCGCTAAAGAAGTTCAACACATATCTGATAATGTAAATGGCTCTAAAAGCAAATTGACTCAGATGACTGAACTTATTAAAACCTTGGCAGATTTAAACAGTGAAAGCGCACGCTCAGCAACCGCTCAACGAGAAGCATCAGATAAGATGTACCATGATGTTAAGCAAATTCAAGAAAGATCTGAATCTTGCCTACAAAACATGAATGACATAATAAACTCCAAGGCAGTTCTTGTAGATACAGCTAGTCACCTTGAAGTTGCACTAGATGAATACAATCACAAACGTTAGTTACAAAACCTTCGCATTAAAAAAGGCTATGTCATCACAACATAGCCTTTTTTATTAGCCTAAAACTGAGTTAAAGCTTAGTTACCTTTTCTTTAGTCAGTAATATTTTCTTGTCCTTATAAAGTGCCCCTAACGCTTTTTTAAAGGTCGCTTTACTTACTTTAAATACGGCGTAAATCGCTTCTGGGCTACTTTTATCCGTAATTGGCATCTCGCCATTGTGATCATCAAGGTATTGAAGAATGTCACCTAAAATACCCGTCACCTTTTTATAGCCAACTTCTTGTAGACTGATATCAATTTTACCATCATCTCGAACACGCTTGATAAATGCAGTAACCTTTTCACCTTTACGTAATTGGCGAAAAGCATCTTCAAAAAACAAAACACCCCAAAAACGGTTATCAATAACGCATTTAAAGCCAATGTTTGTTTTATCGCCAATAATTGCTTGAACTTTTTCGCCAGCTCGATAAGGCGGCTCTTCGCGGTTTAATAAAGCATCTACACGTGTTGTTCCGACCAAACGATTGGTGTTTTGGTCAAGGTAAACAAACATTAAGTGGGTATCACCCTCTTCTATTGTGTTCTTCTGTTGGCTAAATGGAACCAATAAATCTTTAGGTAAACCCCAATCAAAAAATGCACCTACACGGTTATTTGCAACGCAAGTTAGTGCAGCAAACTCACCAACTTGCGCTTTAGGCACAAGAGTGGTGGCGATTAATTCATCTTCAGAGTCAAGGTAGATGAAAACTTCTAATTCGTCCCCAACTTTAGTGCCTTGAGGTACATATCTTTTTGGAAGCAATACGTCACCAAACTGGTGGGCATCTAGATACATACCAAAATCTTTTTCTCTTATTACGGTCAATGTCTGTTGACGACCTATTGTAGCAGCCATGAATACTCCGGCATTTTATAAAAATTTAAACCTATTTTGATTGCTCATTAGCAATCAATTAATCGTTTACTCTGCGCTTTCAGGCTTTAAACAAGACTGTAAAATGGTCTCTACTTTCTCGAGTCCCATCTCTTCCATTAAAGCAATGTTATCATCAGGAATAGTGGTAGTGTCGCCGTAAAACTCTATGGCTTTCTCAACACTTGCCTCTCGCAGCAAATGAATCATTGGGTAAGGCGAGCGATTGGTATAATTTGAAACATCATCTTGCTCAACACCATCAAAACAATAATCTGGATGGAAAGTCGCCACTTGGTAAACGCCTTCACAGCCTTGTTCAAACATGATGTCTTCTGTCATTGCTACAAAATCCAGGTAGCTTTCAAAATCATTAAACAAAGTCGGGAAAACCACCAAGCTTGTTTCTGTCTCAGGATTCTCATCTAACCAAGCAATTTCGGCCATGAGTTCTTCAAGAGCAATACCTGTCTTTTTAGACCTAACAACAGATAGACGAATAGAATCGCGCTCTACTTCACGTTTAGCAAAAGGACACACATTAAGATCAACGATAAAAGATGTTACCCATTTTAATGTTTGCTTGCTTACCAACTCATCTGAGTTTTGCATTTCATTACCTCTAACAATTATGTGGGCATTTTAGTGGATTTGTCCTGCATGGGTCTAATAATCTTTCAAACAATTACACTGTTTTAATATAATAATAAGCTCTGGTGTCTCATTTACATTAGATATGCTGATTTAGCCCAAAAAAAAGGGTATTATCCGCAACCTTATTTAGCCAGATCAAACCATTATAGAGACCATTAATGTCCTTTTCAGAATTAGAATTAGATCCAACCATTGAGCAAGCCATCATTCAACTTGGCTTTAAAGAACCGACAGAAATTCAAAACCAAGCAATTCCTGTATTAATGGACGGAGAAGATTTATTAGCAAGTGCACCAACAGGAACAGGTAAAACCTTGTCTTTTTGTGCACCTGCGGTACAGCATATTCTTGATCGTGACGAAGCCTCTACTAATGCGCCTAAAGTATTAATTCTCGCACCCAGTCGTGAACTAGCTCGCCAAATATACAACTTGGTTCGTGAACTATTGATACATACTCGCATTCAGCCACAATTAATTGTTGGTGGTACACCTTATGGAATGCAACAGCAGCAACTTAGCGAAGATTGTGACATCTTGGTCGCAACACCAGGGCGTTTAAAAGAGCTTGATGACAAGCAATGGCTTGATCTGAGTGATGTAAGCTACTTTGTCATTGATGAAGCTGACCGTATGCTTGATATGGGATTTGCAGACACAATTACCGCTCTGGTAAAAGAACTGCCAAAAAACCGCCAAACAGCAATGCTATCGGCAACTCTAGATGGCGATAAACTAGGTCAACTTGCTGAGAAAATTTTTCAACAAGAACCTGAAACGCTTCAGATCAATGATTCAACACGCACTGTCCCCTCACAAATAAAACAAGTTGCTTACCGTGTTGATGATGACGCACACAAAGAAGCTATTGTTAAACACCTACTAAAACAGGAAGGTGTACAACAGGCCTTACTTTTTGTTTCGAACCGTGACCATGTTGATGTTTGGGTTAATAAAATCCGTGCATTACACATCATGTGTAGTGGTTTGCATGGTGAAATGAAACAAGGCGATCGTAGTGAACATATGAAACAAATGCAAAAAGGACGACTTCAAGTTCTAGTTGCAACAGATGTGGCTGCACGTGGTATTGATTTACCAGAGATTAATACTGTTATTAATTTACGTTTACCTCAAAAATCAGATTCTTATGTTCATAGAGCGGGTCGAGCATCTCGTGATGGAAACCCAGGCACGTGTGTTTCTTTAGTCGACAGCACTGATCTAGCAATGATGGAAAAAATTCAACGCTATATGCAATCATCGATTAAGTTTGGTCGCATTGAAGGCTTAGAAGCAAAAACAAAAGTCCGTTCACCTGCAGCTAAAAGCAAAAAGAAAAAAGCACCAAAGCTTGATAAAAAAGCAGTAAAAGCAGCGGCAACCGCGGAAGAGAAAAAGCAACGCAAGATTCAGCGTAAAATCAATCTTCAAAAAATGAAGAAAGCGCTGAAGGATTAATCATTAATCGTAAGCGAGAATGTAGTCTCATTCTCGCCACCTATTTGATCTAATGCCATGATTCGTTATTTAGTTATTTGTTTATCATTCTTATTAACAGTAGAAGTTCACGCAGAAGCAACAAAGGTGCGTTTAGTGACTTCGCAGTTTGCTCCGCTTCAGTATGGTAACGACAAGGCTCAAGGTTATGTGGTCGATTTATTAAATAAAATTAAACCCATATTACTAAAAAAACACAATATTGAATTAGGTAACATTGAGTTTTTTCCTTGGCGACGAGCGTTGCAAATCGCTACTAATGAAAAAAACACTCTCTTTTTTTCATTATCCAGAACTGAAAAAAGGGAGAAGCAATTTAATTGGATTGCTGAAGTCTCACCTTATCGTCAAGCTATTTTCTCTCTATCAAAAACAAATAAACCATCTGTGGATCAAACACTTAGTAGTTGGGATGAACTTGTTCATTCCCATCGAATACTAGCAATCCAATCAGGTAGTCAGTTGCAAAATTATGTTTCGAATGACTTAGACATGCTTGATGAGCAACTTTATCCCGTCCCCCATTATTTAATCGCGATAAAAATGTTGTTTGCTGGACGTATCGATTTCTTACCACTAACAGAGTTTTTAGCAAAAGGGACTCTTTGTCGTAGCGGCTATCCAAGTGAGCGACTTAAACATAATTTCACTATAAATGAATTTGCTAACCCTTTATGGGCTGCCTACAGCCGTAAAACGGATAAAGACATTATTGACTCAACTCGATATGAAATGCTAAAAATCAGTCAGTCAGACTGGTATCAAAAACATCAAGAAGAAGTTATATCTAACTGGAATCAAGAGCAGTGTCGAAACCTTGCTAGAGCAAACTGATTCGCTTTTTGTAAAAAGCGAAGATTAATTTATCCGATACAAACAAAGATTCAGAAATATAAAAAAGGCATTCAATTGAGATTGAATGCCTTTTTTATATATTGTAAGAAATTAAACTTTTAACTTATTTCTTTAACTTTTCAGAATCAAGTGTGTGATTCATCTTCTGAGCTTTAGTCTCAAGATATTGACGATTATGATCATTTACATGAACACCCGTTGGTAAAATCTCTACCACATCAATACCATTCTCTGCCATTTGTTTCGCTTTATCAGGATTATTGGTTAAAAGACGAATCTTAGTAACCCCAACAGCTTTAAGCATTTCAGCCGCTATCGCAAAGTCCCTGTCATCTTGTGGCAAATGCAACATTTCGTTGGCTTGATAAGTGTCATAGCCTTGATCTTGTAGGTCATAAGCGTCTAGTTTTGCGTATAAACCTATGCCTCGCCCTTCCTGTCGTAAATACAGTATGTAACCGGCTTCAATATCAATTTTATCAATTGCTTCGTCTAATTGTTCGCCACAATCACAACGACCTGAGCCAAAGACATCGCCAGTCAGGCATTCTGAATGAATTCTCACTAACGGGGTTTCGTTGCTTTTTTCTTTGCCATTAAAATGAATAGCAATATGTTCTTTACCTGTCTCATCACCAGAAAAGGAAATAAACTCGGCCATGACATCACCTGCACGGACGGGAATGACGACTCGACGTCTTTCTTTCAACTCACTCATATATACATCTCTACCTTGATTGCCATGACATGCAATTAATCTAATGAAGGCATAATGGGGTTCATTTTTACTTTTTAAAGTCGTAATTTAATTTTAACTTGTCATTATAAAGGCTTAACCTCTACTAAAGAGGCTGTTTAATCCAATTAAGCTAAGAAGTTGCCTTACTTGTATTCGTTAGGTGTTCTAAAGGCAAACTGGTTCTATCTATAATTTTTTGCATTAAAAAACTTGAATGCACATCTGTTACACCAGGAATACGTAACAATCTAACTAGTAAAAATTCCTGATACTTATCCATATCTTCCACCACAACTTCTACTAGATAGTCAGCCGAGTGCCCTGTCACAAGGCTTAGTGACTTTACTTCTGGATAAGAGGTCAAACTAGACTGAAACAGTTCAAACCTATCTGGCGTATGTCTATCCATACTGACTTGAATATAAGCAGTCAACTTAAGGCCTAACATTCTCTGATCAAGCAAAGTAACTGATTTGGTGATTATACCAGACTCTTCGAGGGCTTTAACGCGCCTCAAACAAGGTGATGGAGACAAACCAACATTATCCGCAAGCTCTTGATTTGTTAAGCTAGAATCTTGCTGAAGTACCTCAAGTATTCGTATATCTATTGCATCCAACATATGTTAACACCATAAAATATCAATTTATCAAAATATACCGCAATATTATTGCTAAAATAACTATTATTTTTCTAAATACGCAATTTTTTATCCATTAAAAAAGGTTAAACTAGCACTCACAACATAAGCATATGAGTTTAAAGAGATTATCCATCTCCAGAATGACTATCTAAAGGGATAAAGGAAAAACAATGAGTAACTTCGACCACACAAAATACCGTCCGTTTACACCAGTCAGTTTGCCTGACCGTACTTGGCCTGACAAAACCATCACTAAAGCTCCAATCTGGACCAGTGTTGATCTGCGTGATGGCAACCAGGCACTTGTAGAACCTATGACGGTAGAACAGAAAAAAGAACTGTTTAAATTATTGGTTGATGTTGGCTTTAAAGAAATCGAAATTGGTTTCCCTGCGGCTTCTCAGTTAGATTTTGATTTCTGCCGCTGGTTGATAGAAGAAGATCAAGTTCCTGCTGATGTTACTTTACAAGTACTAACGCAGGCTCGCCCTGAGTTAATTGAACGTACTTATGAATCTTTGATTGGTGCCCGACGCGCAATAGTACATGTTTACAATTCAACATCGACGACTCAGCGCGATCAAGTGTTCCGTATGGATAAAGAAGGTGTAAAAAATATCGCTGTTAATGGCGCAAAATGTGTTAAAGAGTTTGCTGCCAAGTATCCTGAGACGGAATGGGTATTCCAATATTCTCCCGAAAGCTTTACAGGTACAGAAATGGATTACGCTGTTGAAGTTGTGGATGCCGTAACCGAGGTATGGCAACCAACACCAGACAACAAAATAATCATTAACCTTCCTGCGACGGTTGAAGTATCAACACCTAATCGTTACGCAGATCAAATTGAATGGTTCTGCCGTAATGTAGCTAAACGTGACTGCATGTATGTAAGTCTTCATACACATAATGACCGCGGTTGTGGTGTCGCTGCAGCAGAGCTTGGCATGATGGCTGGCGCTGATCGAATTGAAGGCACCTTGTTAGGTAATGGCGAACGTACAGGTAATATGGATGTCGTTACCATGGCTATGAATATGTATAGCCAAGGTGTAAACCCAGAATTACAGCTTGGTGATATGGATCGCATTGTGAGTGTGGTTAAATCCGTCACTAATTTACCTGTCCACCCTAGACATGCTTATGCCGGCGAACTTGTTTTCACTGCATTCTCAGGCTCACACCAAGACGCTATCAATAAGTGTTTGGCTAATCAAACAGCAGATAAACCTTGGGATGTTGCTTACCTACCAATTGATCCAACAGACTTAGGTCGCACTTATCAAGAAGTGATTCGTGTAAACAGCCAATCAGGTAAAGGCGGCGTTGCTTATACGCTTGAGCAAGAACATGGACTTGCATTACCTCGCTGGTTACAAGTTGAGTTCAGCCCTGTTGTACAAGTGTTTGCTGAGAAGGATGGCGGTGTTGTCAATGGCGATACAATGAAACAACTATTCGAAGACACTTATCTAACCGGTAACTCACCTTATCAATTAGGTAAGTATGAGTTACAAAAAGATGGCCTAGATACCGTTCGCGCTGATTTGGCAATCGAAGGTGAGATCATCAGTATTCATGGCCAAGGTAATGGCGCTCTATCGGCTTTCAGTCAAGCATTGAGCACACATTTCAACCTTAAGTTAGATGTTGTTCAATACCAAGAGCATGCATTAACTGGTAGCACTGACTCTCAAGCTATCACCTATGTTCAAACTAACATTAATGGCAAACGTTATAACGGTGTCGCGATAGATGAAGATATCGTATCTGCATCTATGCAAGCATTAATTGCAACTGTTAACCAATACACAATTGCTAATAAAGCTCAAAATGTTGCCTAGGTTATCTGTTACTTACAATGACATTTGCCTTTAGGAACAATGCTTAAAAACTATCACCGGCTTAATCTAAAAGGTTAACAAGGTAAAAAAGAATGCTTGGTAGCATAACAAGTTTTTAAGTTTAAACAGGACGTTAAAAACTTCATAAAAAAGGTCGCTCACAAGGCGACCTTTTTTAATTACATCTCATTTTTTATAGGCTTAATCAGGCTGTTTTACCTTCCTTAAATAAGGTTTAACCGTTTCCCATCCATTTGGATAAATTTTTGCTGCCTCTTCATTATTTATAGCTGGCACAATGATGACATCTTCACCCTGTTGCCAGTTAACAGGAGTTGCCACTTTGTGTTTTGCGGTTAATTGCATTGAGTCTATTACTCTCAAAATTTCGTCAAAGTTACGGCCCGTAGTCATAGGATAAATCAGCATTAACTTAATGTTTTTATCCGGCCCAACAACATAAACGGCCCGCACAGTGGCATTTGTCATGGCTGTACGACCTTCAGCAGATCCAGCTTCATCAGCAGGAAACATGTTATATAACTTGGCCACACTTAGATCTGTATCTGCGATAACTGGGTACTTGACCCCAGCACCACCAACATCTTCCACATCTTTTAGCCATTTTTCATGATCTTCTTTTGAGTCGATACTTAGCGCAATAATTTTAGTATTACGTTTGCTAAACTCTTCCTGAATATTAGCCATATAACCAAGCTCTGTCGTACACACTGGTGTAAAGTCCTTAGGGTGTGAAAATAGAACCGCCCACTGATCACCAACCCACTCATGAAAATCAATCATTCCATGGGTTGTATCTACTTTAAAGTTTGGCGCTTGATCGTTAATACGTAATGACATCGTCTTATCCTTGGGTTAGTTAAACTATTATTTTTATTTGTAAGCTTTTAAGGAACCTGTGATTAAGTCACCTCTTCTCAGTCTTTTCAGAAAAAGTATCACACAAGGCGTTACTTTGACGTAATGTAGTTACCTTTCGAGAAGTGACAACACGGGTGTTACTTTTTCTGAAAGACCCGAAGGGCGTGGTCTAAAAGCCCTATCTTTACATTGAGAATCTTATTAATAGAATAACTATTAAGTTACGCTCCTCGCAATAAATCTAGCTGCTTTTATCCACACGCTGAGGCGGGAGGACTTATTCTCAGGTTCCTTAACTATAGACGCTTATTTTAAAAGGCGTCAGCTTTTTTAGGCTGTCATAAACCCTTCTTAGAACTGTCACTTTTTATTCATATTGTCTTTCTAATATACAAATATGAACGAGAAGATAGGACAGGTTATGAATATTTTCAGCCGTACAGATATACACCTGTTTCACTGGTTATTTAAAAAAACGAACCATAAAAATTGCACCCTAGTGAGAGCGATTTCTCATACTGGTGATGGGCACTACTATTTAATATTAGGTATAGTGCTTTGGTTCTTTGAGCAAGAAGATGGTGCTATTTTTCTTTACACAGCACTTTTAGCTTATGCACTAGAGCTACCCTTATATCTAATCTTAAAAAAATGCTTCAAAAGAGATAGGCCTTGTGACAGCTTAGCAAACCTTAGTGCACACATCTCCCCTTCGGATAAATTTAGCCTGCCTTCTGGCCATACTGCAGCGGCTTTTTTAATGGCCTATTTACTAGCGCATTATTATCCATCAGTTACCTATTTAGTTTACACCTGGGCAAGCCTAATCGGATTATCACGCATCTTGTTAGGCGTACATTATCCAACTGATATTTTAGCAGGTGCAGCGCTTGGTTTTAGTATGTCTGCAGCAGGTCTTAACTTATTTGTAATCCTGACTTAATCACGGAGATATATGAAAATTTTTTATGGTGTTCAAGGCACAGGAAATGGTCACATTAGTCGTGCGAGAGTACTCGCGAAAGCCTTCAACCAAAGAAATGACATGCAAGTTGATTACCTTTTCACAGGCCGTAATGCTGACCAATATTTTGACATGCAAGTTTTTGGGAGTTACCAAACACGACAAGGCCTAAGTTTTAAAACTGAAAATGGCACCATTGCTAAATGGAAAACACTACTATCTTTTAAGCCTAAATTATTTTTTAATGACGTTAAAGCATTAGATCTATCAGGCTATGACCTTGTATTGAATGATTTTGAACCTATCAGTGCATGGGCAGCAAAAAGGCAAAACATTCCATCAATTGCAATCAGCCATCAGGCTGCATTCTTAAACCCGATTCCGCAAAAAGGTAATTTTTTATACAGCCAATTACTTCTAAAACACTTTGCACCTTGCGACATCAAACTAGGTGTTCATTATTATCACTTTGACCACCCTATCATGCCGCCTTTTGTAGATGATTTAGCTACTGAGGCAAATTCCGAAAAAGACATACTTGTTTATTTCCCATTCGAAAACCTTAAGGAAATTCGCAGATTACTGAAACCTTTCACCGAATATCGGTTCCATTGCTTTCACCCTGAACTCAAACAAGATTTTGATCAAGGTCATATCCATTGGCGTAAAACCAGCAAAGAAGGTTTTCATAAAAAACTTAACTCATGCGGCGGAGTCATTGCGAATGGCGGGTTCGAATTATCCAGCGAATGCTTAAAATTGGGTAAAAAGCTGTTAATTAAGCCATTGCATGGCCAGTTTGAACAATATTCAAACATAGTGACACTTGAAAAAATGGGGCTTTGTCATACCATGCCAACACTGGATGAAACTTATCTTAAAAAGTGGCTCATTGAAGACAGGCCTGAGGTGGTTGAATTTCAGTCCAATCCAGATCAGTTAATTGATTGGATTGCAGGCAAAGAATGGCACAACACTAAAGATATCTGTCAGCAACTTTGGCAAAATGTGAGCTTCCCTAACTCGGTTAAAAATAATCTAGGAATCAAAGATACTCGAATTAACTAATCGAGCATTTTATCTAGGGAACCTGCGATTAAGTCACCTCTTCTCAGTCTTTTCAGAAAAAGTATCACACAAGGCGTTACTTTGAAGTAATGTAGGTACCTTTAGAGAAGTGACAACACAGGGTGTTACTTTCTCTGAAAGACCCAAAGGGCGTGTTCTAAAAGCCCTATCTTTACGTTGAAGAGCTTATCAATAGAAGAATATTAAGTTGCGCTCCTCGCAATAAATCTAGCGGCTTTTATCCACACGCTGAGGCGGGAGGACTTATTCGCAGGTTTCCTAGGGTTTATGCATTATTAATATGACTCAGCATTAATCACTCTATTACTGGCTCTTAAACTAGGGTTACTTCTTACGCCTTACAATATATTACTTAAATCAAACCCTTAGTTAGCTAGCTCCAAAAACTAATTAGGTTTGAACTAAATTTAATATATATCTGACGACAGGCTTTAAAACTTGATGCTATAAAGGTTAGACATAATCTCTGCAACCTTATTAAATTCATATTATATTGATATATATCAACACAAATTTGCAACCAAACATAACTGAACTCAATTCATTCTAAAATTAATAATTGAGCCTATAAATTACATAATTTAGCTTAAAATCGTCTAATTCCTTTCTTTTTTAGTTGCTTATAACTTTTATTATAATTTTATGGAAATCATGTAGATTTAGATAATTTAATACAATAAAGTATGGCAGCTAGCTGAAATGACGCTTTATTTATAGGGTTATTCTAGTCAAAAAGAATAGTAATAAATCGCCGATAAAGTCCATGTCTTACAAAATAAGTTTAATCTAAGGAAAGCTTAAATTTACTCTCTTTCAACCGTAAAATAGGTTATTAACTTTTTCTAAGGTGAATTAGGTCTATTTATATCTTTCCCTCCAAGATCAATTTAGAGAGAAATATGTTTAGCCATTCTTTAAAAATAAAAATTAGTTTAATCGCAACTGCTGCCGTTCTATTAACCAGTGTTGTACTCACACTATTTTCTACTCAAAAACTTTCTGCTGCCATGGAACACAGTATGTACCAACGTATTGGAAGCATTTCTAATACAGTAAGTGACAGTGTTGAAACTTGGATTAACTCTAAACATCAGATATTAAGTTCGTTAGCGGAACAACCGCTAGATGAAGGAGTATTTGTTAAACAGTTAACCATGGCAATTACCGCAGGTAATTTTTCATCTATTTATGCAGGTTTGAACGACGGAACCCGAGTGGGTACAAATGGTTTTACCAAGTTCGTCAATAATTATGACCCTCGCCAGCGTCCATGGTACAAAAAGGTGAGCGCTTCCGGTGAAATTGAGCTCATTGGTCCCTATAAAGACGTGAATACACAAGAAATGACCTTCACCATTGCTAGACCTATCTATGATGCAGGTTCTGTCCAAGGTGTTATGGGAGTGGATTTAAAAATAAAGGACTTATTCTCAGCTATTACCAATGTAGAAACAGGAAAAAACAGTCATATCTTTTTACTCAATGGTAATGGACAAGTAATTGCACACAAGCAAAAAGAACTGATTCAGAAAGAAGTGGCAGATTTATATGATGCTTTTTCCAAAGAGAATTACCTAACGGCACTTGAACAAGCCTCTTATTTAACATTGAGCAGCCAAACAGGTAACAAGATACTTCACTTTTTACCCATAAAGGATTCTTCTTGGGTGCTTGGCGTAGAAGCAGATCAAGCAACTGAATTAGCTGAATACTGGGAAACCTTTTACACCCTTATGCTTATCAGCATCTCTTTTACACTGATTGCAGTCTTTATGGTTAACTGGATCGTCAATATTTTATTTAGAGATTTATTTTCTCTACGTAAAGCACTAAACGATATCGCCAATGGTGATGGTGATTTAACACGTAGAATTAATATTAAAAGCCGTGATGAAGTTGGTTTAGTTGCTAACGATTTCAACCGATTTACTGACAATGTACATCAGATCATTCAACACTTAGGTGAAGTTGCTAAGGGCGTAACAGGACAAGCAGACTCCCTTTCCCATTCAGTCATTGAGAATCGTCAGCATATCCAGCAACAAATGCAAAATACCCATGAAGCTTCCAATGCAGCAGAAACACTCAATGAATCAACTAACCTCATTAGTGATAATGTTGAAACAACCACTCAGCAAATCTCAAGCACACTACTACTAAGTGAAAAAGGGATTGTGCAGATGAAATCTAGCCAACAGTCCATAAATCACCTAGCAAATAAGCTGACTGATGCTAACGAAGTTGTCACCCAGTTAAATACACAAGCGCAAAGTATTGCAGGCATTGTATCGACTATCGATGATATTGCAGAACAAACCAATTTATTAGCACTTAACGCTGCGATTGAAGCTGCCAGAGCGGGTGAAGCAGGACGTGGATTTGCTGTCGTTGCAGATGAGGTACGTAGCCTTTCAAGTAGAACCAGTGATTCAACCACAGAAATTCAAACCATGATTGCAAACGTACAGCAGTCATCTATGAAGGCAGCTGAATTAATGCGCGACAGTGCTGAGTTAGCAACAGGCAGTGTGAGTGAAGCAGATCAAGCACAAAAAATGATTGATGGCATTATGATATCGGTTCAAGAAATTGAACAAATGACACAGAAAATATCACTTGCAACTCAAGATCAGGTACGAGTTCGTGATGATATAAGCATACGTACAAACAACATTAGGGACCTTGCAGACAAGCTTTCAGAAGAAGCCGTCTCAACCGAAAGCCAAGTAGATGAACTAAACCGTTTATCGTCAAACTTACAGCAAGAAACCAGTAAGTTTGTGGTTTGAAACCTCTGCTATAAAAAAGGGAATAGGATTAAACTCCTATTCCCTTTTTTATATTTAAGAATTTATTACTCTGAATCTGTTCCATTTAACCAAACATCTGGTGTTTGATCTGATTTCTTTTTACGTTTCTTTTTACCTGTCCCTTCTGGTTTTGCCATTGGCTTATCTAACTTAGGGATGAGGCTTTGATCTACTTCAAACCCCTCTACTTCTTCTCTTTCTAATCGAATCTTGTTCTTTTTCTCAATGACTTTAAAATGATGGTAGTCTTCATGATCAATTAAGGACAAAGCTAAACCCACTTCACCGGCACGACCACTTCGACCGATGCGATGCATATAATCTGAGGGACTACGAGGTAAATCGTAGTTTATGACAACAGGCAGTTTTTCAATATCAAGACCACGAGCGGCAATATCAGTAGCAATCAAAACATCGATTTCACCAGCCTTAAAAGCATCCAGCACACGATTACGCGCACCTTGTCCTTTATCACCATGAAATACGTCAACAAAAACGCCCCGTTTTGAGAGTTTATCAGCTAGATGTTCACAACCATTTTTGGCATTAACAAAAATGAGTGCTTGTTGCCATTGATGCTCTTTAATTAGATGGGCCAATAATGCCGTTTTCTGGCCTTGATTAACGGTAAAAACACGCTGGACTAATGAGCTAGCATCCGCGCTTTGCAATTGAATTTCAATAGGATCTTTCAGCAGCTCTTTTGTTAGGGCTTTAACTTGTTCAGGAAACGTTGCAGAAAAGAGTAAGGTTTGTTTTGATTTAGGCAAAAGTGCCAATAATTCATTTATCTCATCTGTAAAACCTAGACTTAACATGCGATCAGCTTCATCAAGCACTAAGGTTTTAACCTTATCTAGTTTAACCGCATTGGACGAAATTAAGTCTAATAAACGACCAGGTGTCGCGACTACAATATCCGCCCCACCTCTAAGTGCTAACATTTGCGGATTAATTGACACACCGCCAAAAACACAGACAGTTTTTACCGCACCATTTAGATGATTAGCATATGATTTAATGCTATCAGACACTTGTTTAGCAAGCTCACGAGTAGGAACTAAAATCAGTCCTTTTACAAAATTGCCTTTATTTGACGTGTTATCAGCTTTATCTTTTTTAAGCTCATAAACCTGTTGAAGTAAAGGTAACGCAAAGCTAGCTGTTTTACCTGACCCAGTATTCGCTCCAGCAATCAAATCATGCCCTTGCATGACGCTAGGAATCGCCTGAGCCTGTATCGGTGTTGGCAGCTTATAATCAAGCTCCTTCAATCTATCAAGCAAAGGTTGAATAAGGTTTAGATCGGTAAACTTAGTGGCGACTGTTGTGTTCATTAAGATAAAGGGCTCAAAGCTAAAATAATTGCCGCGCATTCTAGCGTATTTAGTCTTGAGCTAGTTAATAATTTTCTACAAAACTTGCTTTAAACTTAGGTTTGTTTAGCCGCCATAAATGAATGCTTTAAAGCTAATATAAGAAATAAACCTACAACAACTAAAAAACTCACGCTAAAAATTGGTAATGGAGGCAATATAAAAAGCGTTGTAAGCCAAATACAACCTAAACTTGCGGAAATTAGAACACGACGTTTAACTTTTTTTAGGATGAATGAGAGAATGAAGATCATGAACCAAGTCATTACAATACTGACAAACCATATTTGATCTTTAAAATGAGAAAAGCCTTGTTCAAGCTGGTTTTCCGCCTTCATTTTAATACCATATAAAGTCCTTCTCTCCATAATAAAGTGAAATGGCAAAGCCAGAGAATGCTTAATATAACCAAACCTCTCTGTTTTTACTGGTTCCTGCGTTCTAATCACAAGGCGTGACTGAGTTTCATCGATATCTGTAATTAAAAAGCTCCCCCAATTTGATAGAACAAACGTTTCTTCTGGTACAAGCATCAGAACTTCAAAATTGTAAGGAATAATACTTTTGGCTTCGTTAATTGACCCCCGAACTAAATCACCAACCTTAAGACTATCAAAGTTAGGGTATTGCATATTTGGAAATCGTGTTTCATATCCTAAAGCTAATTCTATAAAGTCATAACTATAAAAACCTGCACGATCAGCTCCCAATTGCATCAACCATTGCCATACAATCTCTTTAGGGGCATTAATCGTGATTGCTCTTGTTGAAGTGATTTTTTCTTTTTCACTGTCACCTATCATTGTCATATTTAACTCCGATTGAGTTGAGCCCCACTCGGCTATTTCTGACTGTAACAATGCAAAGTAGACAACGGCGTCTAACAAAACTACCAAAAAGATAACAAATAAACTCTTAAGAGAAGTACCCATCATGCTTTTACTTCCTTGTAGAAATTTTTAATATTAAACAGCTAATCTAGATTATAAAGTAAGTTGCTTTGCCGATAACAGTGAATCAAACTCACATTAAGCACCCTCTGTTTATTACAGTGAGAAATTTAATTAAGCGTTCACCTTTAATGGTATGATTCACACTTATGTGACATATACGAAAGTGCATTTAACAGGTAGTTATTCACGTATTTTTCCTATTTTTTAGCCATCAAAAACTGTTATTTTGTCGCTTTCAGACTATTCTGAGCTGATGTTAAATTTAATGATTGACTCGGAGATTCTTTAGGGCGTACATTTGCCAAAATTTTAGCCCATCAACCAAAGCCATCGGCCCATTACTTGTTGAGACCCTAGCCCATGACTGCAACACTCCTTTCTTTACTCGCCCTGTTTACCAGTGGTTTTGTCATCTTTTTGAGCCATGGATTAATTAATATCCTGTTGCCATTAAGACTGAGTATCGAAAATGCCAGCGCCGGTAGTATCGGTATGATTATGTCCATGTTTTCTGTGGGCTTATTGCTGGGAGGTATTTATACCCGTAGATTGATTATTCGTGTCGGTCACATTCGAGTTTACAGCGCCTGTGCTGCACTTGCTGCTATTAGCATCTTGATATGCTACCTATGGCTAAATGAGTGGGTATGGGCTGTTATGCGAATTCTCATGGGGTTTTGTATTGCTTCTACCAACATTGTTTCTGATGGTTGGTTAAGTGAAAGAGCCACCAGCGAAACTCGCGCACGTATATTAGCAACCAATCAAATTGTTGTGCTATTAGCCATGTTCTTAGGCTCTTTCATGATCAACTTGGCAGATATCAGTGATGCCACTTTGTATATCATTGCCGGTCTTTTACTTTGTGGTGGCGTCGTTCCTATTGCTATGGGTAAAGCCACAGCACCAGAAGTCGAAGATACGGCACCTATGCCGATAATAAAGTTAATTAAAACGTCACCCGTTGGTGTTACCGCTGTGCTTATTTGTGGCTTTGTTTTAGGCTCATTATTAAGCATGTTACCTGTTTATGCCGGGTCTAAAGGTATTACAGGGTTTAACCTATCTTTGCTTGTAGGTGCTGCGATCATTGGCGGTGTGGTTTTACAACTTCCGATAGGCTATTTGGCAGATCGATTTGAGCGTCGTAAGGTCATGCTTAATATCGTGCTCTTCTCCATGGTATGTACCTTAGTAACGCCTTACATTTTAGATTTTGATTTATTCATAGTGTCTTTGGTGTTAATTAGTTTAAGCAGTGGCATTGTTTCAAGTTTGTACCCGCTAGGTATTGCCGAAACCTTCGACCGTTTGCAACAAAATGAAATGGGAAGCGCCATTGGCGCCATGATTATTATTTATGCAAGTGGCGGTATCATAGGGCCTTATACTGTCGGTTTGGTCATGCAGCATATTGGCGTTGATTACTTCTTTACGTCTTTAGCAATAATACAGCTAGTTTTTGCCTTTTTCATTGTTTACCGAAGTCGAGTTCGACGTTCGATTCCTACCGAGCAACAAGAAGCTTTCGTCGCACAAGGTGGTGCAACCGGTTGGGTAAGTACCGAGCTTGACCCTCGTACTGAATATGTTGATACCGTTACTTTGAGCCCAGAGGCTCAAACTGCTGTCGATATCGCCATGATAGATCCAAAGCTTGCCTTAAAAATGGTAAGTATCTTAGCTAAAGCGGATCCCGATAATATTCTAGACATTGCTAAAGCGGTGGCTGGGGTTGAAGGGGTTGATGTCACCGAGCTATATCAAAGGGTTAATAGAGAAGACCTTGATAATCAACAAGAATTGATTCAAACCATTATTACAGCAACACCTGACTCTACCACTGACCTAGTCAATATGGTCTTTGAAGAAGCGGAGTCTGAAGATATTGCAGAACTTGCTACTGTGATGACAGAAGCCGACCCTGAACACAGTTTGGAAATTATCGAAGCGGCAACAGAAGCTGTTATCGAAGATAACCCAGAAGTGGTTGTTGAGATCGCAGAAGCTTACGCAACGAGCGCGGCAACTAACCTTGAAGAAATGCGTTATGCCGATCGTCTTGCCGATGATGGTGATGTAGAACAAACCATTACGGATATGGTTGAAATGATCGCCGAGAAAGCACCTGAACATGCTGAAGATGTAGAAGCAGTTATTCCTGATATTGATCCTTTCGTTGAAGTGAGTGATGACCTTGACTCGGATGATAACCAGCCAACTGAATCCGAAGAAGAAGCGTCTCTCGATCAAGAAGAAAGCGCTGAATCTGAAAAACTGGCGACAGAAGCATCTGAAGAAGCATCTAAAGGATCAGAACCTGATACGCAAGATGATGTTTCATTAGATTCAAACGGTGACTCTAAAGAAGCACTTTCAGACAAAAAAGACGAGCCAAAAAGCTAACGATAAACCTTACTATCCTGAAACTAAAAACGCCTGCTCACATGAGCAGGCGTTTTTGATTAAGCCCTTTTCAAATACTGATATCCGTTATTTAGCCGCCGCACGGGTAAGGTTTGCTAATACATTAGAAATTTTAGTGATTACTTGATCACAACCCTTAATCTCATGTCTCTCTGTGAGATGAGCAGGTGCATTATAAGTTACCCAAGTTTGGCCTTTATCATCTTGCCAAAACAAGGCTTTTTGCGGCAAGTCTATTGCAACGGTTTTAGAACATTGCATTAAGGGTGTACCAATTTTAGGGTTACCGAAAATAATTACCTGAGTTGGTGCCAACTTAAGCGCTACCTTCTCAGCATTTTGCTCATGATCTACCCTAGCAAATACATTAATCCCCTTCTTCTTTAGAATAGATTCAAAACGATCTGCTGTTTGATTCACCGTATGCTGACTTTTAATACTCACTAAACCTGCCCCATGATCATCCGCAATAAGCCCAGAAGAAAGTGAGAGAGCCAAAATGCTCGCTGAAATGTATTTAATCATAGATCTAACATCCTTTTCTTAGTTATTAATCTCATTCAATCGCAATTTAGAATGCACTAAAGAGCTCAGATTTAACCTTGGATGTTATTTAGTTAAGTTAGTTCTAATTTAATGGCGATAGTTAACATTATTGTAGGAAGTGGCAAGATCGGTTTTTGTAAACAGAAGTAAGAAGGAGATTAAATTATACATCCATCATAAAACCCAAAACACAGCGGAAAGCGATTATGAAAGGTGTAATGCATTTCTAAATTGAACTTGGTATTAGAAGTTGGCCAAATTAAAGGTCTGTACCTAAATGAAATCAAAATAAACATATTAAATACTACAAGCTGATATTTATGCTCGGTCTAACCGGGTTATTTTTAGTGCACTGATTCCTCATACACAAGATTAATTGCACCAGCTTAACACCCAACACCAAAAATAACTAAGCAAGCACAATTAACGCTTTCTTTTACTTGACTGAATAACCTAACGCACCATTTTTTCTTCTCCGCCGATGTATACATATCTCAAGCCTCATTAACTTGGCTTTATTCCTTGTTATAGGCTTTTTCTATTGCCTATAACAATTAGGCTAAAAGACGTTTTCAATGGCTTTTAGGTTATGTTATGGGCTTTAAAAGGTTATTCAGAAATAAATGAACTCATTTTTTGGGAAGAAGTTTCATCTCAATGTCATTGTCATCCTCGTCGCTGTCAGAGTCCGATTCCTGGATCCAACTAGGCCCATCTGTTACATAGGACAATCCAAAACTAATTACAGATCGTGCAAACTGCTCCCAAAAAGTAAACACCGTAAGGTACTGGTTAGCTGTACTGAGAAGGTCTATTGTAGAGTCAACATATGTTGCTTCATTGTTGCTATCACCTTGTTCCTGTTCATTAGTTGGTTCAAATAAAGGTCGCATTACCTGGTAAATAGTTAGAGAAGTGCTAATTAAATTCACCATCCCCCTCATACCATATTGTAATGTTTCAAATAGTTCGAATGCCCGAGCTACAGTCATACGGTTTCCAGAGCGCAACAATGCCAACGACTCCCTAGCACTTAGCAAATCACTCATGATGCCTGCACTCACAGCTATGCCCTGAACGACAGGCATCCTCAGAAGATTCCCTAGCCAAGTCAATTCATCATACAATAATGAAGATATATCACTCAGTGTTATTGAATTTCTGTCAGACAGACCGAGAAGCCCTGTCCTAGCTGCAATGTAACTTGATTGATTCATTAAGGACGCATTCCCCCCCATCACAACACCTGCCGTTTGTAATTCAGATAATAGAGATTGAGCATGAATAAACGCGTTTTTATCATTCATTTTTGCTTTTTTATCGTTCTTTTTAGTTCTCCCCAGCTGTGCTACTTGATTACTTTTCTGATGAGAAACTGAATTACCTACCGGCCTACTTTTTTTCTCTATTTGTGCATACATATATCAAACCTTTTTAAATTTTTATTAGTGGCTGTTATAGGCTTTCATCTATTGCCTATAACATCCCAGTAAACACCCCTAAATGGGGCGGTGGATTTTATTCGAGCTATATCAATATCACTTTATGGTTCAATAACGCCTGATTTGGATATTATTGAGCCATGCTCTTTTAACGCTACTGTCCCTATAACTCTAACTCGCCCCCCAAATAAAACTCCTGTAATCCTCTCCATTATTCAGGCCAATCGCTTAACTACCTCCAGCTAAAATTCACGCCCTTTGATCTCAAACCTACGCTAGCATTCCTGCATAAAGTTATTATTAATCAGTACCCTATTCTCAGTTTTGGCAGGCTTAACAAAACCTTTTATCGGTTGCGACACATGAGTGAGCTTGTGGGGTAGAAAGCAGTTATAGACCAGAACAAATCACTTTCACTGCGATTAACTAATAGCATTTAGCTTTAGGGGGTGATGTGCGTGCGAAAGGAACTGAGATTGAAATTGAAGAGTCTTTGGCTACTACTATGTTTGGCAAGCGGTTAGCACAAACTATGGTTCAAGCTGTTTGTTGTGAACTTTACGGATGAAGGCCCTACTGCCACTACTTAGCTAATTTGTTCGTGATTACTTAGAAATCACCAGAGCATGCTGAAGATATAGAGTCTGTTACTCCTGAGATTGATCCTTTCAATGAAGTTAGTGATGGCTTGTAAGGTAAGTAATTTAAATAATGCTTAATTAAAAACGCACGATATTTATCGTGCGTTTTACTTTGTTATGAAACCAGCTTTACTTTGTATTTAGTCGAATGCAATTGCTTCAACTTCAAACATCAAACCAGGTACAGCAAGGCGCGTCACTTCTACTAATGTCATCGTTGGAGTTGCACCAACTTGCCCGAACTTTGCACCTAAAATATCAAAGTTCTTCATCGTTTCATCCACATCTGTAGTGAAAATAGATAGCTTACTAATGTTGGTCAGTGTCATCTCTGCATTATTTAATACAGCGTCTAGATTATTTAGCGCTAAATCCATTTGCATACGCATATTTTCAAGATGTTGTGGATTGCCTTTATCATCAACGCTGGTTTGCCCTGAGCAGATTAACTGTCTTTTAACGTCTTGAATAATTTCACCTTGGTTATAACCAAGTGCTTGTGACCAGTTCCATGGGTTAACAGCCGTACGTTGCATGATGAGTCTCCTATTGTTGATTGATCGATGCGATGTTTAAGTTTTTCATCCGCACCCTTCACGCTATATTTGCGTTGATACAATAGTGACACTGACGACTGACAACCCTATGTCAGTAGCCTTTATGAATGCCAATGTTTATATAATTGCGCCGAGAAATCTTTTAGCGCTGATTTAATCGATTCGCCACTAATTACCTCAATATCATGGGTGTACTGTAAGAGCCAACGGGCCATATACTCTGGCACTGGGGTTAAAAATCGCATTAACACCCCTCTTTCATGTTTTTCTTCACTGATAAAACCAAACATATAACGCTGCTCACCCACAAAACGAGCCATGTCAGAACTAAATATTATCTCTACTTCTTCTAATTCATCTCGCCCTGGTTGCTCATTCAAATACTCTTGCAACGTCAATCGACTATGCTTAGCAAATTGCTCTGATTGAGGTTGAAAAGCACTGACGCGATCTAATCTAAAGTCACGATACCCTTGTCGTAGTCGACACCAAGCAATGAGATGCCAATGCCAGTTATAATAAAACAAACCAATTGGCTCTATATTTCTAAGTGTTATTTGATCGCTATTCAAAGCCATATAATCAATTGCTACAACTTGTCGTCGAATAAGGACAGTTCGACACTCTCTTAACCACTTATCGCCACTCGCAAACATGCCTCCTTGATTTACTTCTGCATTATTTTCTTTGTTTGCTTTTTGGATCTCATCCATCGGAAACTGACTACCTGTCGGAAAGACTTCAATATCACCGTCAAAAGCACTTAAGAAATCTTTATCAGCATTATCAATAACTGATCTGATCTTATTTAGCGCAAATTTAAAGTCTTTTAAGGAATCATTATCAAGGCTTGAGACTAAAAGCTTTTCTCCTAATAAAAGAGATGCCGCTTCGTCTAATGTAAAGCTGACTGGCGGTAATCGATAACCTTGTTCAATAAAATAGCCAACACCCGCTTCTGCCCCAATAGGGACGCCGGCATTCTCTAAGGTTCTTATATCTCGATAAATAGTGCGTTCAGAGACATCAAAATGCTCAGATAAAAAGCGAGCAGTTACGACTGAACGGGTTTGTAATAACAATAAGAGGGACGTAACGCGATCAAAACGATTCATGAATTTCTAATTTAATCTGAAGAAGTGGCTTATGGTTATCCTAACCAGCAAGAACACATAATGCCACGACCTCAAAAGTTTACCAGAGCCTTTTACTCTTCAATTAAATGAGTCACCACTTTTGGATTATTATGCAGAGTTCTGTGAACAGGACATCGATCAGCGATTTCCATCAACCTTACCTTTTGTTCTTCTGTTAGAGCGCCAACTAGCTGAACTTTCCTGACTAATGCTTCAATCTGACTTCCCTTTTCTGCTGCATGGTCTGCATCTTCTAAATAATTCCTATCATGGAATAAGCTAACCTCCACATGCTCAAGTGGCAGCTTTTTATGATTAGCATACATTCGAATAGTCATAGCAGTGCATGTACCTAACGCGGCAAGAAGGTGCTCATAAGGGTCAGGACCAGAGTTTTGCCCTCCCACCTTAGTTGGTTCGTCCGCAAACCATTGATGATGATCACTAAAGACCTGTTGTTGAAATTTATGATCTAACTCGGCCACACTAACATGACCACTCGCTACATCTGGCCTTTTTGTCTCAGCGATAGGAATATAGCGACTTGCCCATCCCGAAATTGTTTGGGCAACATATTCACTATCAGCAGGTTTAGATAATAAATGGTCCGCAGTATCAAGACTCACAAAGCTTTTTGGGTGTTTAGCTGCTTTATAAATTTTCTCAGCATCACTAATATCAACCGTCAGATCGATAGGAGAATGTAAAACTAATAATGCTTTATTTAGATGTTTAATATGCTCAGTGGTTTGATTATTAAGATCATCTAAGAATTGTTTTTTTATAGTAAATTCACGCATACCAAGGCTTACTTTCGCTTCGCCTGTACTTTCAATGGTCTCTAAATGCGCATCAAAATTGTGAATCACATGACCCGCTTCATGAGGCGTGCCTATCGTTACTACAGCTTTCACTTTTGGTAACTCTGACGCCATAGCAAGTACAGCGGCACCACCTAGACTATGGCCAATAAGAAGCTCTGGTGCTTGGTAATTTTCTTCTAAAAAGCTTGCCGCTGCTAATAGATCTTGAGTATTAGATGAGAAATTTGTATTGGCAAAATCACCATCGCTGTTACCGAGACCGGTGAAATCAAATCTAAAAACAGCAAACCCATGTTGTACTAGGTAGCGACTTATGCGAGAAGCGGCAGCGATATCCTTTCCACAAGTAAAGCAATGGGCAAATAGTACATAAGCACGAATTGCCTGATCTGGACTTTCAAGCAAACCAGCAAGTGTTTGTCCCTGGCTTGAAAACTCTAGTTTTGTTCTCATCAAACGTCCCCTATTAGTTTTAACATTGAAATCTATCTAGTTAGTGATTCCATTAAGGCACCCAAAGTTCCCTTAAGATTCAATATTCGTAAAGACAGACACCATAGAATTAAAAAGCAGACTTCCATTGCTCTGTATCGATAAACCAACGCTCTTCAAAAATTTTATTGGCATCAAATTTAAAGAGGACAACTAATTGAGATTCTGTCACTTTATCTGATCGCCACTCAACTAATGAAACGACCTCACCCTGCCCTTCAATATGCCTTAGCCCCATGATTTCAAAGCCCGGTGGAAGTATCTTGTCGACACTATTTAAAGCCATTCTGAAGTTTTGCTTTCCTTCTAACTGATCCGTTTGTCCAGGCATAACAAATGTCATTTCATCAGTATAATCTTTCACTAAACTTTCGAAGTCATCTGTGGCTAGCGCCTCCCATCCGGATTGAACGATATCTACTAAGCTCATTTCTTCCTCCTAGGGGTTGATTAAAACCATTACTAACCCAAAATTTTATGAGCAACATTTAACTAACTATAGAAGGCTTCTATTATTTGTAGAAATAGACATGGTGACATTAACAAAGAATATAACTGATCAATAAGTACACAAAAACTCACCAAAAGTAGAATTACCATTCAGTTTGTAAATTTTTTATATCCTCAGAGGGAACCTAGAGATAGAATTCGAGGTCTTTACAGAATAGCTAATTTAATTTTTGTTATAATTTCGATATGAAGAAGCAGGCATGTAACCACGCATATAAGTATTTTCCATACTAAAACAGTCTTTAATTATCGATCTTATTTCTTGTAAAACTAAACACGGACTCTTATATGAGCTCATCTAAAGTTAACACATATTACAACCCATCTTTAACACTTAAGCTTTATGTTATAGCAGGCATTATTTTTGGTTTGTACGGCAGTCGTGTTTGCCCGTTTTTAGAGAGTTTATCTGCATTAGAGATATTCACCCAAGTCAGCTTCATTTTTTCTACCCTTTTCTTGACGCGTAATTTTTTATTAAAAGAGCATACTCTTGTCAAAGAAACACGATTAGCAAAACTAGACAGCAGCCTCTTCTTCATAGCAAGCATTCCTGTCGCACTTTATTACAACCTTAGTTATAGCTTCCCATTAGATAGTAATTTGAAAGTACTATTTGGCATGACGCTATTTGGCTTTTTTACCGGCACAATACTGCAGCTTTCAAGCAAACTATTACAGATGGACGAGATGGATAAATCAGGAAAATTTGATTTCAATCTGGTGGGTCAGCGAAGCTCTCTTGTTAAGCAAATGATTTGGATCGTGGTGCTTCTTCTTACTACCCTTTCTTTCATGCTAACCATGGTTGCTGTTAAGGATGTTTTTTGGTTAGAACAAAACCCAGGTAGAGTATTAGATGGCAGTGGTAAAATAAGCGTTATCAAAGAGTTTATCTTTTTGTCTGCTGTACTTGCAGGTTATGCGATTAGCATCATGTTACTTTGGAGTAAGCTTATAAAACGTATTCTCTTAACCCAAGAGTATTCGTTAGAACAAGTCACTCAAGGCAATATTGATGTCAGATTACCGATATTCTCACATGATGAACTAGGCTCTATGGCGTCACTCACAAATAGCATGCTTGATAGCCTTCAATCCGCTCAATCAGAAGTAAAAACAACCCGTGATGTCGCTATTGTGAGTTTGTCTGCCTTGGCTGAATCCAGAGATAATGAAACAGGCGCGCACATAATTAGAACGCAGGAATACGTCAAAGTATTAGCAGAGCATTTAAGCCTAACGGATAAATATGCATCTTCTCTTACTGCAAACTATATAGAATTGCTTTATAAGTCGGCACCCTTACATGATGTTGGCAAGGTGGGGATTCCTGACAATGTTTTATTAAAGCCAGGCAAACTAACTGATGAAGAGTTTGAAATCATGAAGACTCATCCACAAATTGGCGCAGAAGCGCTTTCAACAGCTGAAAAACAACTTGGAAGCAGCTCTTTTTTGCGTGTTGCTAAAGAAATTTCTTTAACACACCATGAAAAATGGAATGGTGCAGGTTACCCAAACCAACTTGCTGGAGAAGATATTCCTTTATCAGGGCGCTTAATGGCACTGGCAGATGTTTATGATGCGCTAATTTCTAAACGCGTTTACAAACCTGCATTTAGTCATGATAAAGCAAAAAGTATTATTCTTGAGGGTGATGGAACCCATTTTGATCCAGACGTAGTTAAAGCATTTCTTGCAGTAGAGGATCAATTTGTTAGGATCGCGGCGGTTTATCAAGATGGTAAAGACTCTCACTAAAGTAAGTAAATAGTCCCTATTTAATGACTTAAGGATCCTGTGATTAAGCCACCTCTTCTCAGTCTTATTAGATAAAGTATCAAGCAAGGCGACACTTTGATGTGATGTAAGTACCTTTATGAAAAGAGACAACGCAGAGTGTTATTTTTCTGAAATGTCGCCTAGGCATTACTCAAAGACCCGAAGAGCGTGGTCTAAAAGCCCTATCTTTACGTTAAGTACCTTATTAATAGAATGATTATTAAGTTGCGTCTCTTGCCATAAATCTAGGCGTTTTTATCCAGACGCTTAGGCGGGAGGACTTATTCGTAGGCTCCTCAATTTACACTTCTTTACTCCCATGCTCTAAATACTATTCTTTATAGTTTTAACCACTCACTTTTAAACTACTCACCAATATTGTCATAACGTTTCAACACTAAAACTTGACGTATCTTCGATTTCACATAATGCTTTTTATTCAATTTATTGATATCAATCAGTAAAACCTAATTACAATTTTTAACTAGATAGCGGTAAATCTTATATGGAATAAACAGTGTCTACCTATCTAAACTGCTATTATTAGATTCATTTTTATTTATATGACTTATCTGCGAGGGATTATGCACTTACTCAACAACTTATCTTTTAAAAAGAAATTAATTCTTCTTGTAATTTTCCCTCTACTAGCCAGTTTATACTTCAGCTACTCAAAGATTAGTTTACTTGTAGAGTCTCAAACTCAATTATCAAATATTGAACAACTATTGAACTTAACGGTTGCTAACAATGCTTTAGTTCATGAGCTTCAAAAAGAAAGAGGGGCAAGTGCTGTATTTCTTGGCAGTAATGGCACTAAATTCAAATCAGAGTTACAAGCGCAGCGTAAGTTAACAGACAAAGCTAAAAAGAATTTTGATACTTATCTTGAAAATTTTCATACAGATAATTCAAAAGTAAATAAGATAGTCTCTGGTATTAAAAATAAACTATCTCAACTAAATAATATCCGAAGTAGAGCTGATAGCTTATCAATAAAGTTGGGAGAAGCGATTGGTTATTACACGTCACAAAACAAGGTAATGATTAGTTTAAACAGCTTATTGTCGACTTTAAGTCCTAGAGAAACGGTTACTAATTTTATCGCTTATTACAATTTTCTTGAGGCTAAAGAGCGTGCGGGTATTGAGCGAGCAGTTGTAAGTAGTGGTTTCGTGCAAGATAAGTTTTCGCCTGCTGCTTTTCAAAAGTTCACAACTTTAGTTGCATTGCAAAATACTTATTTAGAGCAGTTTGAAGTGAAAGCGTCACCTGAAGCGGTGTCAGCGTTTAAAAATACTTTATCAGACTCAGGCGTTATTGCGGTAGAGAAGATGAGAAAGCACCTTAGTGATATTGGTCAACAAGGCCCGTTTAATACAGATGCTTCAGTCTGGTTTAAACATGCTACAACACGGATCAACCTTTTAAAGAGCATTGAAGATTTTCAAACAAAAGAAATTCAAGGAAAAGTAACATCATCTTTGAACACTGCCAATAATGATGTCATTGTAAAAATCATCATTGTACTGGCAGTTTTAATTCTCACTGCAATCATAATCACAAGCATTTTATCTAACTTATTAAAACAGCTTAAAGCGTTGTCTTGCACGGTTGAAAGTCTCAATAATGATTTTGATTTGACTGCTAAAACAGAAGTTTTTAGTAATGACGAGCTTGGTGTCGTTGCAAAAGGTTTAAATAAAGCACTTAGCACCTTCTCTAATGCTATTTCAGAAATTAAAAACAATAGCCTATCCTTATCCGCTTCTGCTCACCAATCAACTAATATTATCAATAGCAATGTAGATAGTTTGCAAGGTCAAAGACATGAGACATCTCAAGTTGCTAGCGCTGTTGAGGAAATGTCAGCGACTACCCTAGAGGTATCCCGAAATACAGATGAAGCAATGAATTCAACACATGAAGTAAATAACAAAACCGTTGAGAGTCAAAAAATTGTTAGTGGTGCACTTAAAACCATTAATGATCTTGTGACAGAAGTCACGGAAGTGGAAACACTTATATCCGGCCTACACTCAACAGCCTCAAATATTACTCAGGTTATTGATGTAATTAAAGGCATTGCAGAACAAACTAATTTACTTGCATTAAATGCAGCAATTGAGGCTGCACGAGCGGGAGAACAAGGCCGTGGCTTTGCCGTCGTAGCAGATGAGGTTAGAACATTAGCACAACGTACTCAGGACTCTACAATCGAGATAGAAGATATTATTAATAAGCTTCAAGGTGAAACCAATACTGCAAATAATAAAGTATCGGCTACACAAAAGCGTGCTTCAGATAGTATTGAAGGTGCGCAACAGATTGAATTAGCACTAGAAAGCATAGTGACATCCGTTTCGAGTGTGAGCTTGATGATTGAACAAATAGCATCAACCGCTGGCGAACAGGTTAAAGTGACCGAAGAAATTAACCATAAGATCAGTGACATCGATGTTAAGTCTGAAAGTGTCACCTCAGGTGCACAAGAAGTATCTAATGTTGCAAATGAACAAGCTAACATTGCAGACAACTTAAATAAACTTGCCTCAAAATTCATTGCATAACATGGCTAGATTAGCCAATAACCATGTAATCAACCGAGCTTGATTACATGGTTTCTAGGCAAATTTATTTACGAATTAAGCATTGAGATAGTCTTTCTAAGCGTTATCAACAAACCTCACAAAAACAGCCCACAGTCTTTGAAAGAAATACACACAGAATCTGTGGACTGTTTTGAGATATTCAACGCTACACAAGCAACAGAAAACGAGATGATGAAACTAATTTTTTGATGCTCGATATGCTTTTAGTTCAGCATTTAACCAATCCTCACTCTTCACCGTTGTTTGTGAAGAACAATGAACTTTATAGTACTTACCCGAAAAGCTACTCTTGATTGCGGCATACTTTATAAAGTCTTCCGCGGTACTAATTTCATCTTGAAAATAATCATATTTTTTCTTGATATGAGCGACTGCTTCACTGCCTTTGTGCCGTGTGCCGTTCCTTTCATACTGACAATCCGTTGTAGCAACATATTGAATCAAATGATTTATTTCATCCTTAGGAGCCGCTACAGCCTTGATTGTGATTAATAATATTACAGGTAGTAATAACGATTTTTTAATTACTGACAAAATCAGCTCCATTGAATATAGATTAAAATTGGCTTGTTAATATGCCATTTTCTTAGCCATATCTAAGATACGACGAGATAAGTATTTAGCACTATTCAAATCAATATCATCTAGGGAAAATGCGATTAAGTCATCGTCCAGCAAGGTTTTCACTTCTACCAATGAATTCTGATGACCTATTGCGGCACTAACAAGCAGTCCAGTAACATCAGTGTTCGTAAAGTACACTATGTCAATTCGTATCATTTCGACGCCATAAACAGCGTAGATATCTTGATCCTAATTGGCTTTTATAGAAATTCCTACACTGAGCTCGCTGTTTAGGCTTAAATTATGCTGATTGTGATTTCTTTTCACATTTCCTAAAAACTTTAGAAACAATTTGAATCACTTTATTAGGGAGTTGATAAGTTAACAGTAAAGCGCATGAGAAAATGTTTCAGAATATAGCTCATGTCGTAACCTTGAATATAATGATGGAATTTGAAATCTTTTAACGCTTCTTCGAACTTGCGGTAATCTTCTAACGTATGTAAACCCACAGGAGACGCCCCGCCATCGCTCATCCCTTTTTTATGCGACCAAACACGATTAATGACGATAGGATTAATATCCATCTCTTCTTGGAAATGTAATGTGTAATTGTACTCATGAGAACCGTTATTGTTACAAGGCCAGGTTTTCTCTAACGCAATTTCTAGGATGGGAGTACGATTATCGTAAGATGCATATAAAACCCATCTTGATACTTTGTGATAAAAGCTCTCATCTTTTAATAATTTTGTTCTGATACTCTCTTTATCCGTATTTGCAGTTGCACTCGCTTCTGTATTAAAAATTTTAAACAGTGAAAATCCAGTGCTTATCTTGCCTTCGGCACCAAGGTGAATGCGGGTTTTATTTTCCTCTGAATCTTCACATCCCCATTGTATTGACTCTGTTGATCGCTCTGGCCAAAAAGGAAAACGCGGCTTTTGCTCTAAATTTTGAATCAAATTAAAATGGTAATTAAAGATTTTTTCACTGTATACCTGATTGTCATGAGCAACATAATAAGCATTGTCTCTAAAACTGTAATATGGAGATGGATAGATAATTTTATATTCGTCCTCATAGGTTCGAGGGTTTTCAACTATTTCTAATTTAAATACATCTCTTGGACTAAAACTTAACTCACCTAACTTAAGAGGCCTTCTCAAATAGGCTAATGGCTTACTAATATCGTCATATAGGGTTAAGTCACGGCTTTTCATCTCACCCATGATGCCACCTTGAGTTATGACACGTGAACGCCCTTTGTATCTATCAAAATAATCAACTTCGACTTTCTTTAATATGCTTCCTGGCTCGATGAATGCCCTGATATGAGGGGTTTTAGGAACATAAAGAATATGGCTTCTATTAACAACCAACTGATCATCAGGCTCTACATTATTAGCAAAAGCATCTTGAGAAATTAGAGCAAGACAAAACATGAAAGGGTACTGATTAAACTTAGTCATCATCTTGTACATTCCTTGTCATCATATAACAGTCATGGAATGAGAGCTTATCAACTAGCTCTCATTCATATTTATTTCTTCATAAGTAATAAAATGCGTGAAAGCAGAAAATGAGTCAAATTTGTTTAATAAATAATCAGTCAGCAAGGCGTTGCTTTCAAGCAAACATGCCTTAAATTGCATCAACACCTTCAAGACAAAACTCAAAGTGAGAAATAGGTAAAAGTTTAAACTCATCTTCCATTAAGCTCAGCTTTTGAATCCTATCGCATCTTAAGGTTCTAACATCTTGTCTTAATTCGTCCCAAACAAGCACATACCAAACTGGAAAATTTAATAATAAATAATGTGGCTGAATCGTTCGTTTTGTTAGTTTTCCGGCTTGGTCCTGATATTCAATCTCACAAGCAGTTTGCATTAAAAAAGCTTGGTGTAATTGTTCGACTAAATGAACTTCATTGGTGACCAGAGTTGCCAGAACCATAGACGATACACCCTGTCCTATCCTGATTCTTTCTTTTAACCCTGTTACTTTATGCTTCATATCCGCAGAAAAGGATGCCATCAATTTATGCCGGATAGACTTTAAACTTGCCATAAAGATGGGCGATTGCATTTGCTCTGCGATAGCCAGGCTGATCATCAAGTCTACCGCTTCGGTATAAGTAAGCTTTATTCGACCAACTGACCAATTCTGCTGTAATCGAATACCACCTCCTCTCCCTCTATCTGCATCAATTGGTAAACCTTGATCACGTAAAATTTGAATATCTCGACTAATGGTTCTAGCACTAACATTAAATTCTTCTGCAATCAGAGCAACCGTCATAGCATCACCTGAATTTATTCTGGCTTTTAAAATATCCAAGCGTTGCAGTCGTTCTAAAGTGTTTGATCTTTTCATAAAACAAATATGACATTAAATGTCTTATTTGTCGATAAACTGAATTTGCTCTCTTAATTCGCGAATGAGATGACACACTAACCCATGTTTAAAAAGGAAAATATCATGTCAAATCCAGTGACAATACTCGCGCCAATCAAACTTGCCCCAGGGGTAACTGAAACAGACTTGTTAGCCGCATCAGAAACCTTTCAAAAAGAATTTGTCGATCAAGAAGCGTGCATTTTGAGAAGAGAGCTCGTTAAAAAAAGCGATACTGAATACCTTGATATAGTACAGTTCACTGATGAGAAAAGTTTCTACGAGATAATGAAAAAAGAGCAAAATCATCCTGTTTGCCAAGCTTTTTTTGCTTTAATGTCATTCACTGAAGAAGAACTTGCTTCACCAATGCCTATCTATCAATCTCTATCGAGTCATTCAGCCTAGTAAGATTTGATAAATGCGGAGTATTTTTATGCTCCGCATTAACCTTAATTTATTAACTTATATAAAGAGTCGTTAATGGACGCATTCAAAAACAAACTATCTATGTCTTTAGTAAAAATCATAGCCTTTCATTTAGCTAAACAATTCGATTTGTTAATTTTAAGTAACACTGAAAATGATGATTCAGAATGCCTCTCACCTTTTAATGAAGACAAGTTTTGTCAAAGGGTTTCCAATAAACTTGAGGCACTAGAACTAAAACAAAGAGCTGAATTTATTTCAGATGAAATTCATCAATTGCTACCAAGTGATTTAACATTAAGATATCAAATCATAAGAGGTATGTTACATACTCGCCCACACGCTAACTTAAAAGTATCTCAACAAAGTGATGAAAATGGCTTATGCGGTTGGGCAATGATGTGTATAGGCCCTATTGTCGCCAAACATGGACTGGCTGATTTTGAAAAAAGTCTTTGTTTATTAAAAGATATGACAGCATATTTTAGCTGCGAATTTGATGTTCGCCCTTTCATTATCAAAGATCAGATTAAAGCTCTCTCTATCATGTCTGATTGGGTTAATCATCCGGATTATCATGTACGTAGATTATTAAGTGAAGGCACCAGACCTAAGCTACCTTGGGCAATGCAAATACCTGAACTTATTATAGACCCTTCACCTATGATTCCTCTTTTATCAGCTCTTAAAGATGACAAAGAAGAATATGTAAGACGCTCTGTTGCGAATCACTTGAATGATATCGCCAAAGATCATCCTGAACTTGTAGCGGATATCGCTCACGAATGGATAAACGAAGGTGGAGTAACTGAAAATACGCAAAAGAACAGAGAAAAATTAGTAAAACATGCCTGCCGTACCTTAATTAAACAAGGCCATACAAGAGCCTTAGAAGCGTTTGGCATTCATAAACCAAATGTCCATTTAGCAGATCTTGTCATATTAAATAAACACCTTAAAATTGGAGATAGTCTTAACTTTGAAATTACGCTTAGCTCTCTTTCAAGCAAACCTCAAAAACTCATTATTGATTATTTAATTCATCACAAAAAAGCTAATGGTCAATTAACCCCTAAGGTATTTAAGTGGAAAAGTATCACTCTTGCTAGCAATCAATTACAAACCTTTGATAAAGCCCACTCTTTTAAGGTCATCACAACAAGGAAGTACCATGTGGGGGAACATGCAATTTCTATCAGAATTAATGGTGACGATTATGGTTACCAAGAGTTTGAGCTTTTAGCCAATTGAATAGAATGTAAAGAGCTTAATAAAAAGGGCCCATTTACAGCAATATCTATGGAACCATTTAAACTTGCACCTTAGATTAAAACGTAGTTTCATCAAATCAAGATTTTATTGAGCATTATAGATCAAACTATGTTTCAAAATACGTTATCCATCAGACACTATAGCCCAACATTAAAACAACATAGCCATGATTATCATCAACTGGTTTTTCCTTTAAGAGGTTCGTTAGATATTAATACAAACCGGCATCAAGGTTTTGTAGAAATTGGGCAGTGTCTTATTATCAAAACAAATGAAATACATGGCTTTAAAGCGCATGAAAATGCCCGCTTTATTGTCGCAGATTTGCATAGTTTACCCCTACCCTTAATGGAAGCGACTTCTGCTGTTTTTACCATTTCTAAGCCTTTGTTAGCATTTCTAAACTTTGTTGATATCCAACTTGAGCATCAAGTAGATACCGAAATAGAAAAATCTAGCGTTTGCTTATTTGAAAACTTACTTGCCCAACAGGTTTGTCATAAAACTTATGATAAGCGTATCGAAAAAGTCATCCAGTTTATTAACCAAGACATCGCTTTAGAACATCACCTAGACGACCTTAGTAAAATCGCTTATTTAAGCCTGACCCAATTTAAAAAAGTATTTAAAGAAAATACTCAAATGACAGTGCAAGGCTATATCACAAGCCTTAGGATGGAAAAGGCCAAATCCCTACTCGTACATTCAGATATGCCAGTGCAACTTGTAGGTGAAAAGGTTGGCTATCAAAATGCTTCTGCTTTTAGCCGTAAATTTAAAGATTACTTCGGCCAATCGCCTAAAACCTTATCTAAAATTATCTGAACACCTCTTACGAGCTAAAAAGTACGTCCTTATCACGTTAAAAACCGTCTTTACAGCACATTTTAAATATCCTTTATCTATACCATGATGTCTTCAATTAAGAGAAAAGAAGTAAGGGTTATGGCGACATTATACGGTTTTATTGCAATCATTATGTGGGGAGTATTAGCGCTACTTGGTACTTTTACTAAAGAAATACCAGCATTCCAGTTACTATTCATGTGTTTTTTTATCTCAAGCTTAATATTTCTCCTCTACAAGGCAGTAACGAGAAATTATCGTATAGTCAAAACAGATTTAAGCTTAAGAGATTGGCTGGTGGGTATATTTGGACTTTATGGATTTCATTTTTGTTATTTTATAGCACTTAAATATGCTGAGCCATTAGAAGTTAGTTTGATCGCTTATTTATGGCCCCTATTGTTTGCAATTTTTGTCGCAACAAAAGATAAGCAATTACAAGCAATTGTTGGTGGTGTCATTGGCTTTGTAGGTATTAGTTTCATACTTTCACCATCAAAAATGTTCAGCTTTAATTGGGATGATATAGCGGGTTATCTTTTAGCATTCTGTTGTGCTTTGATTTGGTCCTCTTACTCTTGGTATTTTTCAAACCGGGCCATGAAGAAACACAGAATAAATAATCAAAAAGAGTCACTCTCACAAAGTATTCATGAAATTGGATATTTCTCTATTTTTGTATGTATTCTATCTCTTGCTTCACACTTTATTTTAGAGACAAGCCAATGGCAATTTAACTCAGAGCAAATATTGGGTACCTTGTTTTTAGGTTTAGGACCTGTTGGCGGCGCATTTTACCTATGGCAGCTATCCCTTAAGTCAGGTAATCAATTACTCTTATCGTCTTTAAGCTACTGCTCTCCATTGTTCACAGCGATGATCCTCTCTGCACTGGGCTTAAGTAGCTGGACCATTAATATTATTATTGCTGTTGTAATGATTCTGATAGGTGCCTGCATATCTAACTTTAGTGGTTTTATACTGGCAAAAATAAAAGATAAAAAGGTTTTAAATTAATAATCTAGTGGTCATTAAATTAACCTCGCTTAATCAAAATAAGCGAGGTTAGCTTCAAGCTAGAATTAAAAGTCTGTACTGTCATTAATAAGGTTCAGATACTCACCTAGCTTGTGACAAACATTCGCGACTTGATTCTGACACAGTGTATTCATCATATCATCAGCTTCACCAATGTCAGCCACCCACACACCCGCTTGTTTTTGATAATTAAGCCAAATAGCTTCATCAGTCGCATTGAATTTATTACGATAACTGATTAGAGAGTTTAGCTCTCTTTTATTTCTCGGTGTCGCAAAATAATATTCATTATTACTAGCACTTAAACAGGCATTTTCAGCTTTTTCAAAGCTCACCATATCAGGACCTACTATCCAACTAGATTCGGCTCGATCACCCTCTTCATCGACTAACTTACGACAAGCAGGCCTAAGCAGGTGCAGTGTTTGCTCCGTTTGAAACTTATCTGTTTCACTAGATAAAACAACAGCTGTCCCATCTATGACAGTGCTTAATGGCTCATACTTGTCCCAACTCCAGACTAGGTCATTCGCAGCAATAGGATATTCACCCTTTTTCTTCCATTGAGAACCCGTCGCACCATAACCATATGTTTCGATTATGTTTATACCTTCATCCATATAATTTGAAATATTACTTGGCAACATATTTGGATTAACATCTCCAGCTTTTGTAGCACCATCTTTTACTCGAATCACTAAGGACTTATCTTTAACGATAATATCGGATTCATCTTTCGCGTTTTCAACATCACCTAAAGAAAAAATACGATCACTGGTTTTGCTATTTTCGTAACATTTATCAGTGTAAAGAATGATCCTTTTGCCTGTTGCAAGTACTTTTGACTTAGTGAGTTTTGAGGGTAGGTCTTTACAGCCATTGTCATTCAAATCAGGAAAACTTGAATCGCCCAAAGAACTAGGCATATAGTAGTATTCATCGTAATTATTAACTTTCTTGATGACTTTATTGATGTTTTCGTCTGCACTTGCCATCATCTCTAATTTTACAAGTACAACATTGTTTGGGTTCGCTTGCGTCCACTCAATAATATCTGATAAAGCATTCTCAAACTTACGGCTGCCTGTAAAGTTTTCGATGCAGGCCCCCCACATATCTAAATTATTATGACAAACACGAACCTCACTCCAAGTATAATGAACATCTAACACAAGCGATCTTATCCCTTCATCTAACTGTTCTTTTAAACCACGACTTTGATTTAGCACTAACCCATGGATATCGTCATCGTCATTATTCGAATTGGAGTTATGTGTGCCAGGCCAAGTAGTTTGGTTAAGGGGAGCATCATTATCTAAACTATTTTGTAAAGTAAGACTTCTAATACCCCACTCTTCCAGTGTTTCAGCCGATAATGAGACGCTAAATATACAGAAACTGAGGATGAATAAAGAGGTTAATCGCGAGACCATTGTACGTTCCTTGTTTTTATTCTTAATTCGATATTAATTCTTATCAATTTAATTTATATATAAACTGAACATACTATAATTTTGATTATTTCTTGGCCATTTCAATAATTAATCAAACGCTCTTTTTTGCATGGAGCAAACTCAATTTTTTGCTTTTCAAACTAAAATATCACTCCTAATATGCTTATAAGTTTCAATATATAGCACCACTAAAACCTGATTCTTAGACTTTTTAATAACTTGTCATTTATACCCTGATGATACTGAATCTAATCAAATTTCAGGGTTAATTAAGGCTTCAACCATTATTTATTCTGAGCAATCCGCCACATTACACCGCTAGGATCCAACATAATAAAATCTTGCATCCCCCACGGCTGCTCTGTAATTTCTGTAATGCTAGTTTGGTATTTTTCTTTAATACCAGAAGAGATTAAATGTTTATGCCAAGCACCTATATCTTCAACCAACAGATGCATAACAAGACTCTCAGCTAAAGTTTTTTCATAAAAATCTTGTAATAAAAAACTTGCCCCTCCATCCCCAAGATGGAAAAAAGAGACGCCATGGGTATCAGAAGCTTGAGTAAAACCAACATCTGCATAAAAGGCTTTAGATTCTGAATATCTTTTTGCAGGAACAAAGGTTTTTAGTTCAATTACGTTTAAATTTGCCATGTATGAACCTTATTTAAGTTGATAATCAGTGTGTTTGAATCTGCTTTTTAGTCATATAAAGTTCAAATAATGACAATATTTGTTTAATTCATGACGAAGCAAGATTTGTAATTTTGAATACGAGTAAAGAGAGATTAACACGAATGAGAATGATTATTAAATATAAACCATACAATATGCTGACACTTTTTCGTTATTGATAGACGGCATTTCAGGCAGGCATAAAAAAAGGCACCTAAACAGGTGCCTAAAAAGTAAATCAACCAAATCAACATATAAACAATTTAAACCTAATTAGGGCATGCCTAATTAACTCCACTGCATCCATCAAACATTTATCTTCCATACTCATTGAGCTTTCCATGCAACTCACAGGCGAGCTGTCTAAATGTTTGACCGTACAAAGACAATTAATTTGTACATGATTAGATTAAACATTATGGCTAATCTTTAGTATTACCTAATATTACAACGAGTTAGGTATAACTGAACCTGATTTAAACGGTAAACACTTCCGCTTGCTCAGCCAAATAACTTACTTTACCACTGATATTACGTGCATTATCTTCAATACGATTGATTGCACCAGTATCATTTTTTAACTGAGTCGCTATTTGCTCCATGTCTTGGCTCATCGTTGTAGTTGTTTGAGCAACTTGTTCAATAGACGCCGCCATTTCAATACTCGCACTTGAACCTTTATGTGCACTTGTTTCGATATCATGCATGGCTATTTCAGCTTGTTCACTGAACTTCTCTATAGCATCAAGGTTATCCTGACTGCTGGCCATTTTATCAATTGCAGCTTTTGTCGCTGTTTGTATGCTACCAACGATAGAAGATATTTGAGAAGTCGCATCCACAGTTTTACTAGCAAGAGAGCGGACTTCATCAGCAACAACAGAGAAACCACGGCCAGCATCCCCTGCCCTAGCGGCTTCAATTGCAGCATTAAGCGCTAGTAGGTTTGTTTGGCCAGCAAGTTCATTAATCATGCCGATAACACCATCAATATCAGCTGAAAGCTTGCCTAGCTCGTCAAGCTGTGCACTTGTCTCACCCACGATAGAAACAGTCTCACCCAAGTTACCCAAAACTTCTTTAATTGTTTTAGAGCCATTTTGTGCAGATTCATACGTCTGCTGCACTTGCTCTTTCATATCTTGTGTCACACTAAATACACTTGAAACACTTTGAGATATTTCTTCAGTAGCGGTTGCCAAGGTACTTGTTTGATTACTGATTGAACCATTGCTATCACTAATATGAGCAACAGCATTATCCAGCTCTTTAACCATAGCGTTAACGTCTTGGCTAGTTAAAACTACATTTGATATCACATGTCCAAGTCCATCTGTCATGCCATTTAGAGAGGTAGCTAGCTCATCAAATTCGTCATTTCGTTTTGTATTTATTCTGGCTCTTGCGGTTAAATCACCGGCCTGAACTTTTGCTAAATCAACACTTAGATGTTTAAGATTGGATTTAACACTCTTCACAATAGCAAGCAGAATAATAGAAGCAAAAGCAGCGATTACTAAGCTAGCGACAATCAAACTAAAACTAGCTGTCTGTGACTGCTCTGATGAGGATTTTTCAGCCTCTTTCACTTGCTCAGCAAGCATAATAGAGATCGTGTCTCTTTGTTCATCAAGTGCTTTTTTAGTCGTGATAAAGCGTTGGCTCAAACTCTCTAATTGAATATTCGCAGTGCCGTAATCTTTAACGGCTTGTAAGTATAATGGAGGCAGTTCACCAAACTTTTTTAATAAACCAAAGTTTTTTAAACGAGAGAAATAGTCATCATAGGATTTTATAAATATTTCTAGGTTTTCTGCAGATGAATCAAGCTGATAACTCACTGCTTTCTTATTCATCACATCAAATTTGGCTAGAACAAAACTAACTGACTTAATTTGACCGTGAATTTGCTCACTCAGAGTGGAAACACTGGCTTTTAATCCAGCTGTCTGACTAAAGCCTAACGCTTGTTTAGCCAATACGAGAGCTTTTAGTTCTTGGTAGTAATTTAGACTTAATACTTGGCCTTGGTTCAGCTGATCTATCATGGCATCAGAATACAGTGCTTGTGCCGTCTGACCACTGTCAAGATTTAGCGACATTTCCCGTTCTTGAATTAATGAGATAAAGCTTTGGGCAGAACTTTCATCAAGCATTTGTAATTGATCAGAAAGACGTATCATTCCAACATAATCATGCTCAGTCTTAAGTTGTAAATTTGAAAATATTTTTTGTTCAGCATTTGCTTCATTCAACATTTTCAAGCCGTCTAACGCAACCAGCGTTAATATAATAAAACCTGAAATAGCAGATACAAATAAGGTAATTAACTTTAGTTTGAAACTCATATTTGCCAACATATAACCCCCTTTTAATTTTCGTAGACAAGGCCCAAACAGCTTTAGTCCAGCAGAAAGTTAGATTCTAAAGTGAACTTTATGGATTGGTTTAGCACTTTTAAAAATTCATTAAACTGATATAGCTCAACACACTTATACATCAAAGTTATGTCATTTAATAGATTACCCCGCATTAATTTTCAGGTAAGCCTATGTTTTAAATAATTTTTGATAATAAAAACATTAAACTTACCGCAGAGCAGGCCTAACTTCGATTATTTACCTTTCATTTTCTAATTTTGTTATATCAGTTTCTTATCCGAAAATCACATTATGATTAACCATTTGGCATAAAAAAACCTGCCGTAGCAGGTTTTTTTAACAAACGCTTTTTTACGCTTTAGCAAGCATTAAGCGCCTGCTCTACATCAGCAATAATATCTTTAATATTTTCGATACCTACAGAGATTCTAACAAGATCCTCACTCACACCAGCTTTCGCTAACTCATTAGCATCGAGTTGTCTGTGAGTTGTCGAAGCAGGATGGCAAGCAAGTGATTTAGCATCACCTATGTTTACTAACCTAAGAATCATGTCCAACGCATCGATAAATTTAGTACCAGACTCAATACCACCTTTAATACCAAAGCTTAAAATGCCAGACGCTTTACCTTGGCAAATTTTTTGGCAGGTCGCTTGATATGGGCTAGTTTCTAATGCGGCATAATTTACCCAATCCACTTTAGGGTGCTGTAAAAGGTATTGAGCAAGCTGCTCTGCATTCTCACAATGTCTTTCCATTCGAAGACACAGGGTTTCAAGACCTTGAAGTATTTGGAATGCATTCATTGGCGATATCGCTGCGCCGGTGTTACGTAGCGGTACAACACGGCAACGACCAATATAAGCCGCTTCAGCAAAGGCTTCGGTATAAACAACACCATGATATGAAGGATCTGGCTCGTTCATCACAGCAAAACGTTCTTTATTAGCAACCCAATCAAATTTACCTGAATCGACAATAATGCCACCAATTGAAGTGCCATGACCGCCGATATATTTAGTTAATGAGTGAACAACAATGTCTGCACCTAGCTCAAACGGTCGACATAAAACAGGGGTTGCCACCGTATTATCAACGATAAGAGGAATGCCATGTTTATGCGCTATTTCAGACAAACGAGTAATATCGATAATATTACCTGCCGGGTTACCAATAGATTCACAAAAAATTGCTTTTGTATTTTCATCTATTGCGGCTTCAAAGCCTTCGTAATCATCGCCATTCACCATACGTACATCAATACCTTGACGAGGGAAAGTGTGGGCAAATAGATTGTAAGTGCCACCGTAAAGCTGGCTAGTACTGACAATGTTTGAACCTACTTGGCAAATACACTGAATAGCATAAGTAATAGCAGCCATACCTGAAGCAACCGCTAATGCCCCTATCCCACCTTCCATTGCAGCAACTCTTTGCTCTAACACACTGGTCGTTGGGTTCATAATTCTTGTATAGATATTACCAGGCACAGCCAGATCAAATAGATCTGCCCCGTGTTGTGTATCATCAAAGGTATAAGATGTTGTTTGATAAATAGGGACTGCAGCAGATTTAGTAGTCGCTTCAGATTCATAACCATGGTGTAGCGCAATAGATTCCAGTTTCATTTGTGCCTCAAGATTTCAGTTAGGTTAGTTTAAAAACAATCAGTTACTAAGTTGATTTCGAGACTATCATACTAAGGTAAAATGAGGGAATTCTTGAAGTTACATGGAAATATGATTTTTAAAGTTTACATTGCTCTAGATAAACTAAGCTGGACACTTAAACAGATTAAAATTGAAGGGAGTTTTAATACAAACCTCGAATCACTCAAAAGGAGACATTCATAAGTAATATAAGTCACTTCGAATAGCCAAATTAGGTTGTGTAAGCTCTGAGTTGTCTTATCGAGACTCTTTAAAACCGCAGTAATAGACTAATCACAGTTAATGCCCTCCTTCTTCCAATAGTCGTATTATACGTACTCCAGATTTCATGATCATCTAGAACAACTCTAATTCGCTTCATGCCACTGTCATGGTTCGAATGCCTCTCTTCAACACGGGCTAAATGAGCAGTTAGTTGAGAAACAGCTTTAGCCATTTCACTAGTGGCAGCGCGTAACTCTGAAAGCTGTTCTTTATTCTCTATACGTTGAGCTTCAAAAAGCTCTCGAAAGGAATTTAAATCACCCATATGGAATCCCAGAAACGAAAAAGCCCCACACGAATGCAGGGCTTAGAAATGAGAAAGGCCCGCAATCTGCGAGCCCTTTAAAGTAGGTTGCTGTAAACACAAAAATAACAGCGTGAACAAAATGTAACCCCTAACAACTAGGGTTTCAAGCTTCTCGCGCGTAAAACTTCAATTTTCTTTTCTACTGACAAAACGGCAATTAATACTCTATCCATATGATTATTAATGACTTTTAATACCTCGCACTAAAATCCGCGGGCGGTATACGGGCGGAAAATAGAGTGTGTTATTTGCATGTTTTTAGCGATAACTGTACCTAACATTTGTCTATTTAGAAGAAATTGAGTTTTCTTAAGGCAAAAAAACAGCCTATTGGCTGCTTTATTATCATGGGGTTAACGCTGCCAACACCGAAGCGGCGCTTTGTGCTGATTCCGAGTGCTTGGCCTTGTTATGTGTGTTTTTGCTAAGCTGTTTGAATAGACCATAAGTACCATAGAGCAAAGCTTATTAAACTAATAGGTAATGATTTCCATAGGGTGATTAGATTTTTAGTTATTGATAAATACACTAAAAATATTATATTAACGCCTAAGGCAAAAGGTGCAATCCAACTTAAATAGTATGGGCTAGGAAATAGAATTAAGAAAACAGATACCCACATTGAAATAACTATAAGTAATACAATACCAGGGACAAACCAAAAAAATTTAATTATATTCATAAGTTTGATTACACATAACGCTGCGCACAACCGTCGGAGTTAAATGCTTCTGGTTACAATACAACATGTTAGTTATTAAGTTCATATATATCATTAATTTCCGTTGGAGATAATTTTAGAAGAGCACCTTCAACGTCTTTGATAGAGTGTTTCTTACTAAAGTACATTGTATGAAATTCTCCATGTTCATTCTCTTTCTGAGTTTTATCTTCCCAATCCAAAATACACTGTTCAGTTACATAATCAGAGATAAAATCAAATAACTCGTAATCTTCCACACTAAGGGCTACAGCGCCGTATTCGTCATGGCCGATCTCTATATGTGGAAGAATCTTTTTCTTAAGCTCCATTTAACGCCAAAAGAAACGGCAGTTTACTGACCGCTTGCTTGCCTTGTTAGGTGATGATTTGGTTAACACGATAATGCCTCGTATAAATACTGACAATCCTTCTTTTTAGCATGATCAAGAGCAGTAAGGCCTGAATCATCTTTTGCGTTTATGTCAGCACCTTTGCCAAGCAGGTATTTCGCAAGCTCGATTTTGTCGGTTACCGGATAATTGTTATAAGGCACAAACATTAAAGGAGAAAATCCTGATTGTGTTATATGGTTAATATCTGCGTTATTTTCAATTAATAGGCAGGTGGTTTCCATTGTAGAGTGTTGTATGGAATTCGAAAGCGCAGTAAAGCCAGATTTGTCAGAAGCGTTGACGTTTGCCCCCCTTGAGATCAAGATTCTAATGCACTCTGTACGCCCATCGTGTGCTGCGGCCATCAACGGAGTGCAACCCAATTCGTTTTTTATATTCGGTTCTATACCAGAATCAAGCAGCTCTACTAATGCAGTTGCGTTGCCGCGCAATGCCGCATAGAAAATATCCTTAGTCATTATATTGGTTCACCTAACGCCTCATTAAAAGGAAATTTATAGTTGGCTATAATGTTGAGCGCAGTGAAAAAAGCCAACTATAAATTTTCCTGCTTTAATGCCTTGTTATGTTTCGCTTTCTTCTAACTGCATATATTGATTAAAGTTTTCAATATAATCATCAAGGTTTTCTTCAAGCATTTTTCGATATTCGGTTACGAAGTACTCTATAGTTTCTTCCTTACTACCAGCCATTTCTTCAGCGTTATTCCAACCACATGCACTTATCCATGCATTAAACCTTGATGCACTATACAAAAGAGATGAACTTGCTTTTCCGCGAGAGATTTCTTCATTAATATGCTTATTGGCTAACTCAATATGAGCATCAGCTCTTTCGTAAAATTCATTATCCATTTTCGACACAAAACCTCTTAGAAACATAACAGCTTAATAATGCGCACGCTCGATTTGCCCGATTTATCCACCGTGCTCAAAACGTCACATCTACTAAATTAATTTTAAGAAAGGCTACTTATTAACTGAAAACCTTCCTGGCTAAACGCGCATGCGCGTTATCTAGATTCCTAAACTTGCTTGTCGGGCACGATTATTTCCGTACTCTTCTCATAAGTAATTGATTCTACATATTTTAAAAATAGGCACAATGACAATTCGTACCACATCATTGATATTTATAATGCTAAAGCATGCCAAATTTACTAACAATTTAGTAATAAAAAAATAAACTGTATATGTAGCCAGCTTTATTAGAACTTTCCTATTCTTCTTATAAAACGGTAATAAGTACGCTAATCATATGATTGTTAATAACTTTCATATATATCGAAAAAGCCGTGGGCAGTATACGTAGGGAAAATAGAATGTGTTTTTTCAAGACACAAAAAAAACAGCCTATTGGCTGATTAGATTATAGAATACTGCTGATGTCAGCTTAGAAGTGTTTCATGTCGACTTATGGCTGTTTTGACAAATAGCTTAACGCGTCATTTTTTTTACGAAAACAACAACGAACAAAGCCAAGGTAAAGCTGCCAATAAACGCTTCAATAGCCGCCAAGAAGCGGGATAGTCCAAACGGGGTTAAATCGCCATAACCTAAGGTAGTGAATGTCACGACACTAAAATACAGACACGTCAGAAGCTGCATAATATTCTCAGAGAAGGTGCAATTTGTTCGCCACTTTAGTACCTCCTCTCCATCATGAACGCCAATGCCAGCATACAAGAGTCCAAAAGTTATAATTGCCAGAAGTGAGAACATCACAACACGTATCGGCCTTTCACCGTAACCACAAAATATATCGACAACTTTTGAGTAAAAACGCTTTGATGAGAACATAGGCATTAAATATCGCCGCATTACCATTTCACGTTCAAAAAAATGCCCGGATGTTTCAAATAAACCGGCTTGCTCACTAGCCTTTCTAAGATTGCGATAAATTTCTTCCGATTGTTGCCAGTAATCTTGTTTTTCTACCTGAGTTTTCGCTTGACGTGCCATCTTTTCTTGAATGATTTCTTTTCCCCAGGTTGCGCCTTCTAATCTTGCTCCTTCTAGCCTTACGCCTAATAAGTTGCATGAATCGAGTTTGGCACAATGGAGGTTGGCATAGCGTAAATCCGCTTTCATTAATGATGTGCCAGTAAGGTTACAACCAAAAAGGTGGGCTTCTTTCAAATTTGCGCGATACAAATCTGCATTAACCAGTTGATAGCCTTCCTTGTGTCCGCCATGAACTAAGTTGATGCCTTCTAAATTGGCTTTTCTTAGTTGAAAGCCAGACATGGGGAAATTATCTTTCGCTCTTTGCTCTAATAAATGGGTTAAATTAGTCTCTTGTTTTAACTCATCATTATGCCAGTAGCACAGACTTGAATCATTTTCAGAATGATGGTGACATTGGATTCCATTCTCACAAACGTACTTACACTTACTCATAGGCAAAGTGTAGGAAATATTTTCATACTACTCGAAGAAATTGATTAAAAATTACAAAACCATAAGCTGTGTAATGTTAGTTAACCAAAATTAGGATGATTGGCCCTAAGAAAGCATTAAAGGCAAGAAAGAACAGTGACCAAAGTGGTGATTAAGTAAGTTCTCACCACTTCAAGGGAGGCTTCGATTAAGACGCAGGTTCCCTAGGCCATCTTGAAGAGTAGGATTATGCAATAAATTTGTTATCTAACATTTCAACTGGAGCCTGATACGGGTCACTGCCCAATTTAAACTTATGATTGATTAATCCTGCGACAACATTCTGCTGAACTTCACCGTCATTATTCTCAATCAAATCGAGCTGTAATACATCATCTACAAAATTGATATCTGCCAATACGCAATAACAAACATCTTGAGTACGGTTATTATAGAAATAATAGGTTTGATTATTGTGATCACTCACACTTGACCATTGCGTTTCTGGAGTAGAAACATTCTGACTACTAAAATTAAAGCCTAAAGGTACAGACACATTAGCAATAATAGAACGTGATTGTGCGATCGATTCTTGCATCGAATCAGCTTCGGTTAAATGATTTAAATAAAATGCAGCACGTTGGAATCTATCTGCAGAGAATGGTCCACCAGGTATTGTTTGAGAAGGTGTAGGGTTATCCTCACTCCATTGCCATCTAGTGGCCATATTGAGAAGAATTTGAGTTTCATAGTCAGGCTGGTTAGTCATGACCTTAAAGTTGTCACTTTGATAGACGTTAAAAATACCATTTTTGACTTCTATAACGGCAGAGTCGCCATAAATATCAGACACAGCAAGATGCAATAAAGCATCATTCTCACTTCCAGGCATTTTTTTATTGATTAGCTGAATTTTAATCTCACTGTCATCAGCAAACTTATCAACGACTTCACTGACATACTTACAGGTATCTAATACATACTGAACCCATCGCGTTACGTCTAACTGTTTATCAAATGAAGCATAACTTGAGAGGTAGCTTGCACTAGTGTCAAATAACGCGTTTGCGACTAAACCTTCGCTATTAATCCCCTCGCTGGCTGCTCTATCATTGCCTTCACCTATCATTGTAATAACAGATGAATATTGAGATTCCCATTTTAGCGTTTTGCTAGTTACTTTAGCGCAACCCACTTTACTTAACCCTTTATTAAAACAAAGCAAACTCGTCGCGAGGGGTGTTTGCCAGTCCATGTTTCGTGCTGTTGTTAAGAAATCGTTTGAAGAATTATTGAATACGCGAGTGCACATAAGCAGTCCTTTAATTTATTAGATTTTGCTTACAAAATCGATAAATCCGAGACTACATCCCTGAGATTACAAAAAATATTACCTGATATTACATTTTTATTTGATGAATTTTATCTTTATAAAACAGTAAAATAACGCAATTTTAGTGCATCATTTAGCAAAAGTGAGCGTTATTCTAAAAATAGTTAATTCATATATAAAGTTTGCAAAAAAAAACGAGCTCATTTATCAGCTCGTTTTTCTTTTATTACAGCAAATATTACAAGCAAGCGTGATTAAAGCTTTCAATTCCTGCTTTAGCGCAGCTTAAATCTTGGCTTGGAGCACCAGAGCTCACGCCAATTCCGCCTACAACCTCTCCATTAACACTGACAGGTAAACCTCCTCCCACTATACATAGCCTTCCACCCAGTCCTGTGTGAATACCAAATAGATGATTATCCCCACCAGGAATACAGGCTTCGTTATATTCATGGGTTCCTTTACGAGCAGATGCAGCGGTAAAGGCTTTATCTTGAGCTAATGTAATACTGTGAATTTTACCTCCGTCCATTCTTTCAAAAGCAATTAAATTGCCAGACTCATCTGTCACTGCAATACACATAGGCACACCAATCTCTTTGGCTTTATTAACTGCCCCAGCAATTAACACATTTGCATCAGATTGACTTAATCGATTAATCGATAACATGGCTTCTACTCCTAAATACAAAAAAATAAAAAAAAGGTGTCTTGGTCTCGAATAAAAAGTATTTATCTAGATTAGAAGTATCTATTCGGCTTACACATGTATTCAAATTAACCAATTTGATACAGCGTAAGCCGTTATTCTGAAACTACTCTGCTGAATACCCAAGCTCAGCCGAGATAGCTCTACCGGCTTCAACCAAATCAGTAATCCATTCATCTTTTCTTCGATCGATTGGTGCGGATAAAGATAATCCTGCTGTGATGCCACCTGATCTGTCGTATAAAAGAACCCCGATACAACCTACGTCTATTTCAGCTTCTTCATTATCAAATGCATAACCTCTATCAATACAAGACATGCATTCATCATACAAAGCTTCATAAGATGAAAAGGTGTTTCTTGTATAAGCAGGAAGATTCGTTCTTTGTTCGTAACTACGAATACCCTCTTCTCCACTCATACCTAGCATAAGTTTCCCAACCCCTGTTACATGTAGCGGTGCACGTGAACCAACAACTTGTTGAACATGCATCATACGATTAGGCGTCACTTTTTCGAGATAGATAACCACATCGCCTTCACGAATAGTAAGGTTAATAGTCTCACCTACCTTATCTCTAAGCTTTTCCATGTAAGGCATAGCAACTGCACGAAGATCAACTTCTGAATGCTGGCGATTACTAAGCTGTATCAACCTCTGCCCCAATCGATACTCACCACCAGCATCACGGTCTACAAACTTGTTATCTATTAAAGAATGTAGAATTCGATATGCCGTTGATGGATGCAAGTTTGTGTCTGCACTCAACACTTTGAGCTTTACTGGTTTGGTATAACGTGAAATTGCATCAAGCAATAAAGCAGCTCTATCGATAACCTGTATACGTGATTCTGGTTTAACTTTATTCATAAGACTTACCATTCTCTAAAACTGAACAATGCTTAAGAATATAAGGGTAAAAAAAAATAAAAACCATATAACGAATGGATTATTTACACTTTCACATTATGAAAACACTGTTTTGACGTTTTATTTAAATAAAGTACTGTAATAACAATGTCTTAAAAATAATAATAATTTAAAATGCTCGTTTTCATAATATGAAACCACATCACATTGCGGTCAAAGAATTAAATTTATAAGGTAAATGCATACCAAGAAACATCGTTTGATTTTTACGCTGTTTTAAATTTTTTACATGAACCTTATGGAGTTATTTCCTATGTCCGAACAGAATCCGGTTTTCATTCCTGGCCCGACTAACATCCCTAATCGCCTATTAAATGCGATGCACATTCAGACTCAGGACCACAGATCACCAAACTTTGTGGAAACACTGACTCCAGTACTTGAAGGTTGCAAAAAAGTATTTGGCACAACAACGGGCGAAGTAATCACATTCCCTTCAACAGGTACTGGTGGTTGGGAAGCGGCTATCAGTAATACATTATCTGCTGGTGACAAAGTACTTATCGCTCGCTACGGCATGTTCTCACACCGTTGGATAGATCTTTGCCAACGCCATGGTTTAGAAGTTGTTGTAATTGAATGCCCTTGGGGTGACGGTGCGCCAGCGGATCTTTTTGAAGAAGCATTAAACGCTGATAACAATCATGACATTAAAGCGGTACTTGTAACTCACAACGAAACAGCGACTGGTGTACGTAGTGATATCGCGGGTGTTCGTAAAGCAATGAACAATGTAAACCACCCTGCAATGCTATTTGTTGACTGCGTAAGTTCTTTAGCATCAATGCCATTTGAAATGGATGCATGGGAAGTTGATATCGCTATTTCTGGTTCGCAAAAAGGTTTCATGCTGACCACTGGTATGGCGATTTTAGGTGTAAGTCAAAAAGCATTGGCTGCAATGGAAACAGCAAATCTACCACGTACCTTCTTTGATTTCAGAGACATGATGGGTGCAAATGCGAATGGCGGTTTCCCTTACACACCACCACTACAGTTAATCTTCGGCATGAAAGAAAGCTTAGACATGCTGTTTGATGAAGGCCTTGAAAACGTTTATGCACGTCATTTCCGTTTAGCAGAAGGTGTTCGTCAGGCAGTTGCTGCTTGGGGCCTTAAGTTATGTGCAAACACACCAGAGCTTGCCTCTGACAGTGTAAGTGCCATTTATGTACCAGAAGGCTTTGACAGTAACGAATTAACTGCACATGCATTTGATAAGTACGGCGTATCTTTTGGTATTGGCCTTGGCGAAATGAACGGTAAAGCTTTCCGTATCGGTCACCTAGGTTCTTTAACAGATGTAATGGTTCTTTCTGGATTGGCAACGATTGAGATGGCAATGGCTGATCTTGATTACCCAATTCAATTAGGTGCCGGCGTTGCTGCAGCACAAGAGTATTTTCGTAAAACAGCTAAAAAAGCCAACGCCTAACCGCGTTGGTCTTTAATCCGATGAATTGCGAGGTTAAGCATGAGTTCTGAAGAAAATTTAGTGATTCCAACTTATGACGACGTTATTGCCGCTCATGAAAGAATCAAGCCTTATATACATGAAACACCTATTCTGACATCTCAACGTTTGAACGAGCAAACAGGTGCAGAACTATTCTTTAAATGTGAAAACCTGCAAAAAGCAGCGGCATTTAAAGTACGTGGTGCCTCTAACGCTGTATTTGGTTTAACTGACGAAGAAGCCAAAATTGGTGTTGCGACACACTCTTCTGGTAACCACGCACTGTCTTTGTCTTATGCAGCAGGACAACGCGGCATTCCAGTAACAGTGGTCATGCCTAGAACAGCACCTCAAGCTAAAAAAGATGCGGTAATAGGCTACGGTGGAACTATTGTAGAGTGTGAGCCATCAACTAGCTCACGTGAGGCGACATTTGCTGAAGTAGTTGCAGAGTCAGGTGCTGATTTTGTTCACCCATACAATGACCCTCGAGTTATAGCAGGCCAAGCTACTTGTTCAAAAGAGATGCTAAGCCAGGTTGAAAACCTTGATGCTGTTATTGCACCTATCGGTGGCGGTGGCATGATCTCAGGCACATGCCTAACCATTTCGAACATGGCGCCTAATGTCAAAATCTATGCAGCTGAGCCTCTAAACGCTGATGATGCAGCCCGCTCTTTTAGAGCAGGTCATATTATCGCAGACGATGCCCCAAATACGGTTGCTGATGGCTTAAAAGTGCCATTAAAAGATTTAACTTGGCACTTTGTAAGTAATCATGTCACTGACATCTTAACGGCAACAGAAGATGAAATTGTTGATGCAATGAAGCTAGTGTGGAAAACAATGAAAATTGTGATCGAACCAAGCAGCGCTGTGCCAATAGCCACTATTTTGAAAAACCCAGAAATCTTTAAAGGTAAGCGAGTTGGCGTCATCATCACAGGTGGTAACGTAGATTTAGACAAACTTCCTTGGCTTAAAAACTAATTCAATTCAAATAAAAATTTGTTTTAACCTAGGCGCTTTCCGCTCATCAGCTTAAGTCTAGGTTAAACCATTAATTAACTCCTATAGGGGAATAAAATGACGACATTAGATAATTTAGAAGTTGGTTTTGATGTTCCTGCATTGCCAGGTATGGACGTTGCAGATATTCAAACACCTTGCCTAGTTGTTGACCTTGACGCACTAGAGAAAAACATTAAAACCATGGGTCAATATGCCAAAGACATGGGTGTTCGCCATCGTGTTCACGGTAAAATGCACAAATCAGTTGATATTGCCCTACTTCAAGAGAAGCTAGGTGATAGCTGTGGTGTTTGCTGTCAAAAAGTATCTGAAGCTGAAGTATTCGCTCGTGGTGGCATTAAAGATGTATTGGTATCAAACCAAGTACGTGACCCAGCTAAAATCGATCGTCTAGCACGTATGCCTAAACTTGGCGCTCGTACCATTTGTTGTGTGGATGATATTGAAAACGTTGCAGAACTTGCTTCTGCTGTTGCCAAACACGACACACAAATCGAATGCCTAGTGGAAATTGATTGTGGTGCGGGCCGTTGTGGTGTTCAAGCAGGTCAACCTGTTGTAGATATCGCAAAAGCAATTGCTGCCACACCTGGTCTTAAATTCTCTGGTATTCAAGCATACCAAGGCGCTATGCAGCACATGGAAAGCTATGCTGACCGTAAAGAGAAAATCGACATCGCTGTTGAAATGGTAGCTCGTTCAATCGAAATGCTTAAAGCAGAAGGTTTGGAGTGCGATATCGTTGGTGGTGGTGGTACAGGTTCTTACTACTTTGAAGGTAACTCAGGTGTATTTAACGAACTACAATGTGGTTCTTATGCATTCATGGATGCTGACTATCAGCGTATCCACGATGAAAATGGCGAGCGTATTTCTGAATTCGAAAACTCACTTTTCATCCTAACATCTGTAATGAGCCACACTAAAACCGACAAGGCTATTTGTGATGCAGGCCTTAAAGCACAATCTGTTGATAGTGGCCTTCCTTACATCTTTGGTCGTGACGATGTTGAATACATCAAATGCTCTGATGAGCACGGTGTAATTTCTGATCCAAACAATGCCCTAAAAGTGAATGAGAAACTTAAACTTGTTCCTGGACATTGTGATCCAACCTGTAACGTTCACGATTACTATGTTGGTATTCGTAACGGCAAAGTTGAAACTCTATGGCCTGTTTCTGCACGTGGTAAAGCTTACTAATACGGCTAGCCTTGCTCGCTAGCATCCTACCTGCTAGCGAGTTCTATAAATTACTTGGAGAATCACTATGAGCACTGAAAATAAAGGTGTATCAATCGTTTCAGAAGAAACATGCCAAGCAGTTGTCGGCCGCCCCGAAGCATTTACTGCTGTCGAGAATGTATTCGCTGCTATGGCAAAAAATTCAGCTTACAATTTCCCTGTGGTACGTGAAGCTATCGGCCATGCCGATGCATTATATGGCTTTAAATCTGGTTTCGACCGTGATGGCATGGTACTTGGCGTTAAAGCAGGTGGTTATTGGCCTGGTAATGCGCAACAAGGTATTACTAACCATCAATCAACGGTCATTTTGTTTGACCCAGACACAGGTAAAATTAAGTCTCTTGTTGGTGGTAATTATTTAACAGCTGTTCGTACTGCAGCATCTTCTGCAGTATCTATTGCTCACCTAGCACGTAAAGATTCTAAAGTGTTGGGTATGGTTGGTGCAGGCCACCAATCTACTTTCCAATTACGTGCAGCGGTTGAGCAACGTGATTTTGAAAAAGTCGTTGCCTGGAACTTCCATCCTGACATGCTTCCTAATCTTGAGAAAGTGTGTGTTGAACTAGGCCTACCTTTTGAAGCGGTAAGCCGTGAAGAACTTGGTGCGCAGGCAGACGTAATCATCACTATTACCTCTGCTTTTGAATCACTTATGCAAAAAGATTGGATTAAGCCGGGTACACACATTGCTTGCATGGGAACAGATACTAAAGGTAAGCAGGAAGTCGATGCTGACCTATTAGCTGCAGCAACGGTATTTACTGATGAAGTTGCTCAATCTATCTCCCTAGGTGAAGCTCAGCATGCTGTTGAATCTGGATTGATTCAAATATGTGATATCACACCAATTGGTGAAGTCATTAATGGCACTCACAGAGGCCGTACTTCTGAAGATGAAATTACCTTGTTCGATGGAACAGGTGTTGGTCTTCAAGATTTAGCTGTTGCCTCAGCTGCTGCTGATTTAGCAGAAGCGCAAGGTAAAGCTAACTTTATTGATTTATAGGTTTCTATCAATCAATGGTGAGCTCCATTGGGTAAGACTGCTTACCTAGCCTCACCTAAAACTGTTTATCCAGTTTTATTTCCCTTGGCTACTGTGCGTCGAATTTTGTAGCAATTACGCCTACTTAGAAGTAGGCGTTTTTTTGTCTACAACCTCACCAAAAGATAATTTAATTATTATATTTACTCTATAAGGTTTATTTATAAGCCTATCCTCCTTTTTCTTCTAGGTAATTTCCTAATGCATACAATCGCAAGACAAAAATTAAAGCTTCAACTAACTAAGCAAGAGATCATGGTGTGCGCATCTGTTTTTGATCCACTTTCAGCAAGAATGGCTGAAGATATTGGCTTTAAAGTCGGAATTTTAGGTGGCTCGGTTGCTTCACTCATTTCACTTGGCGCACCTGATATTAATCTACTAACGCTAACTGAGTTATCTGCTCACGCGAAAAGAGTCTGCCAAGCATCAACCCTGCCAGTTATTCTGGATGGCGATAATGGCTATGGTAATGCTCTTAATGTTATGCGAACCGTTGAAGAACTTGAATATGCAGGCGCATCATTAATCACTATCGAAGACACCATTTTGCCTTGTCGCTTTGAGGAGCCTGCGTTAAGTCAAATAAGCACTAATGAAGCTTGTCTCAAACTACAAGCGGCGGTTAAGGCAAGAAAAGACAAGAACTTAATGATTTTTGCTCGTACACATGCATTAAATGAAGGCAGTAATCATGACATGTTAGCGAGAATACAAGCTTATGCAGAAACAGGCATTGATGGCATTTGTATTTTTGGAATAAGTGATAAAGAAACGCTTGAACAAGTTAGCAATACTACAAAGCTACCTCTAATGCTCATCAGCTATGGTACTCCAGATTTAGGCAGCCAAGAGGATCAAGTTAAACAAGGTGTTCGTATTCGCTTAAATGGCCACAAAGCATATGAAGAGTCAGTAAAAGCAAGTTATATGTCGTTGCAGACACTTTTTCATGGAGAAACAGCAAACAAGGAAGAAATAGATGCCAAGACTTTAATTAAACAGTTTTCCAATACAGACGAGAAACAAGCTCAAACTAAAGAGTTTATTTATCCAGACAATAAATAAGACATAAAAAAAGCTTTAAGCATAATGCTCAAAGCTTTTATTTGATTCTTAAATTTTTTAATTTAAGAAAACATTTTTATTTGTATATTCATCAAGCTCACGCAGCTTCATACCGCCGATGATTTGAATCTCAGTAGAGAAAAAACGAATCTCACCTGTTCTTCTTTCGATTACTTGAGGCATTTGCTCAGGTAGCGGATACGCTTCTAAGAATTGCTTTCTAAATCGATAGATTTGAATGTTTATATGGTTTTCATTTTGCCCTAACATTTTACATAATAGGTCTTTATCCAACCAACCACATTCAGATAGGCTCATGCCATACGACTGATCTTCTTTAAATTTACGAGCAAGCATAAGAACAAGGTAGTGGTGATTTCTTAATCCTAAATCAACCTCTTTATCATCAAGCATTAGCTTGATAGAGACATGCTCTTCATTCTGACTTACATCGAAATTGAAGGCGATTTTTTTAGGCGCAAGAGCAATATTATCAGCCATAAAGCTAGTTTCTATACTGGTTTCACCATCAACAAACTTCCATTGTTTATCGTAGCTACCTACTTTATCACCCATTTTAAGCTCGTAAGGACCAGTATCATTCTCACACATCCACATGCCACGAGAATTCTGATATATAGCTACTTCAGGGTTCTCTTCAGATGGAAGCACATTGATTCCATTCAGATAAATGATAGGCAAGCCTTTTGTAACAGGTAACAGCATACTTGCAGGTGGCTCTAGATTTTTAACATACCAGGAAGATACTTCTAAACCACCAAATTGAATTTCGTCATCCAAATTAATTCGCGTCTTTTCACCACGAACAATTTTAGTGCCATTAATGAAAGTACCATTGGTACTCATATCTTGAAGCACCCAACCTTCACCATCCCAAATCGCAACAGCGTGGGTACGTGACGCTTCAGGTTGAATCAATTCTGTTTCAGTCGTTGGATGACGACCAAAAATATGTTGAGGCTGTATGATGACTTTCTCACCTGTACTGCCGTTAATTAGAATTGCCATACCCTTTCCCCTCATCCTTAAGTTATTTTACTGTACCAACGCCCATACACTGACACCATTACAGATAATTACAGTTTTAAACAAACCTATAAGTAAAATTTATATATATAAGGCTTGCTGATTAATTGATTGCTCTGTGTTCGAAACCGCTAAAAGGCCCATATTTATTGGCGCTTGGTACAATCGCTCGTTAGCTAATTGAGGCCAGATATGGCACAAACCAGGCACAAATACCTTCGCTGTAAACAAAGGAATATGAGCGCGACTATAATTTAAAGCCAACACCTCCATGCCTTTGTATTTTAATTGCGTGATGATAGCCGAAATATCATCTTTGATATCTGTACTTGGTTTAATTGCATAGGATTCATTTTTAAAACCGTTAGAGCCACTTAGGTAATCGCCCTCCTCTATCAAATCAAAATCAAATGGTGCTGCATTTTGATCTCGAATAGGAATCAACTGACAGAGTTCCGTCAAAGCTCTTTGCGCAGCCATTTCAGGAATCAAGTGACAGCCAAAACCCATCACTAGACCGCCAGTCTTTTTATCTCTACCAAAAGCCCCCATTACAGGAATACCTATGTCAGACGTTAGGTCTAATACCCAATAATCATGACCCGAGTTACTATCAGGGCTTAAGCATTTATCCAATTTAGATAAGTTTTCAGGATCTAAAGTCTCTAAGTTAAATACTGGACAGATTAGTTTGTTGTACCACCAAATAGCAGTCGCATCTCTTTCTATCAACTCAAAAAGCGCTTGTAAAATAGCCTCTTCCAATGTGTTTCCAGCCGCACAGCCATTTGAGTGCCAGCGCCCGAACTCATCATCTGTAAAAGGAATATTACTAAAGCACTGTGAAAGAGGTACATATACTCTCTCAGATTGCGTCAGTGACCAAGTTGGTAGCCAGTGTATCATTTCATTATTATATGGTTTCGCAGCCTGCTTAAGCCTTGAGTCTGGATGACCTAGTTGATTAAACTTATGATATTGGTCTGCACTATATGGGACTAATGATTGAAAGCTTTGAGTTCTTAGACCTTTTTCTACCAACTCAGATTCACATACACTCAAAAGATCTACATCAGATTGATATAGAGCAGCATATCTTTCAATCGCCTCAGATAATGCACTTGCCTTAGATTGATCATGGCTTACACCTTTACCAAGACAAATCTGAACAAAGCTATTACGATCAAACTCAGTTAATTCAGATTTATTCTGAGTTTTAAAAAAGCCAGTACGGTATATTTTTATGGGTGAATTTGGTGTTTCACCTATCACTTCAAGATGATTAATTATGCCTGTAATGGGACTAACCAGCGGCATTAATTTTTCAACTGTTTGAGTCGCAGTGATGCTTCTCGAACCACCATCAACATTAAATCGACTAATGCATGACTCTAGCTCAATAGGACTATTAATCTGATTTGAAAAGTCGACATTGTTATCTAAAGCATTATTAATAGCATGAGATTCGAATGCTTCAGTATTAGGCCTAAAAATTGACATCAATTTATCGCCAGATTCATTAAACGCTACAAATTGTCCCTCTAACAAGCTTTCAAGTGCATCAATAGATTTGCTATTTAGTTGCTCAAAGATCTCAAAGGGATAAGCGTGACTATCTGATGGATAACATAGTTCTAGAGTTTTACGTACAGGCTGATTTTCTAAAAGCTGCTCTTGCAACTTAATGAATAAGGGGATCTCATTTTTATTAAATGCAGATGTGACACTAATTGCTTCCCCAGCAACTTTAAGCACTAGAAAATGCTCAGCCTTAATACAACCCTTGATTCGCTTATCCAATAAATCATCAACTACTATTATCTGAAAATTTTTATTAGCAGCGTAATTTTGTTTGAGACTATCAGTTAGGCACCGCTCAATTTGGTTTAATACTTCATCCTTACATAGACTTAAGGAGCTAAGCGATATATTAGACTTTGAGGTTTTTATCTGCCTTGTTATTGGTTCTCCAACAAACAAAGGCTTTTTAAATATATTTTTTCCAGCATTTTCATCAATTACGTTAAGTTCAACTAGTTTGTTTATTTGGTATAAGAACAGTGACGCCCTCTCATCCAAATTTGCCTTAGTTGCCAAGATGTCATCAAGCGTTTTCTTCCCATCAATTTCATCAACAAAAGGAAATTGCTCTTGTGGCAATAAAAGCTGCTGTCCAGAGGACAGCAGCAAGACATCTTTGTTCTTCAATACATAGACATTAAATTGACCATGCCAATGATAAACAGTAGACGATTCTTTCATGTGACTAATTCACCTCAGCCAATTGATCTTCTGGCTTCAACAAAGCAGCTTCATTTTTTATGTCTTCAAAGCCATAAAAATCTTTAGCGTTTTGCTCTAACACTCCTTGCAACTCAACCTCAGTCAGCTCGCCTAATTGTTGAGCGATGTCTTCAGTTGTAAATTGCAAATGATCAGGGTGAGGAAAGTCACTACCATACAAAAGTTTGTCATGACCAATTACATCAATAACATCTCTTAAGCACGGCTCACCAATTTCAATCCCTACCCAACATTGACGCTTAAAATATTCAGACGGCAACATCTTAATATTTGCTTCAACTAAAGTAGGGAATTCTGGATAACAAATATTATCCAGACGCCATAACCAATGAGGAACCCAAGAAGCACCAGCTTCTAAGAAGGCAAATTTCAATCTTGGATGCCGTTCTAATACACCTGATTCCAGCAAGGATACAAATGCCATTTGAGCTTCCATTGGATGTGAACAAGCATGCATAGCGAAACGAGAGATAAACCTATCTGTTCCCGCTGTTGGAGCATGAAGATTTGTTCCTCCATGAAAAGCTACAGCAATATTATGCTTTTCACAGGCGGCCCAAAAATCATTATAATCTTCATGCCCTAATGCTCGACCACAAATTACCTCAGGTCTCAACGTTATTGAAGTCCAGCCGTTTTCAATTACTTTTTCTAATTGTAATACCATATTACTTGGTAAATGACGGCTTATAATTCCAACCGCTTTTAACCTTTCTGGGTTATAAGAACAATACTCCTTTAACCAAGTGTTATATGCATATGCGTAAGATAAAGAAACATGTGCTGGCAAATCCCGATGGTTAACAATATACATTGCAAAACTCGGAAATATAGCTGCCGTCTCAACTCCTGCAGCATCCATTGAAGCATGCTGTTCAGATGAATTAGTCGCACTATATAGTTGGTTCACTCTACTTTTAAAACTAGCAGCAAGAGCCTCTTTATCCCCCCAGTGGTTCAATATTTTATAGGTACCTATAAAAATTTCGGGCGGCAACTTAATAGCAGCAAAAGCACCATACTTTTCAGCACGCATTCCCATTTTTTCATAAGTATCAGCAACAAACCTTATTGGAAATTCTGAATATATTTCAGCTGGTAAATAATTTTGCCAATCTAGCTCAGATTCCCAAACATGCCTGTCAGCATCAGTTACTTTAAACATATAACAACCTAGTTTTAGAGTTAAGTCCCAGTAAATGGATAGATTTTTCCTGCAGCTTCATAATCCGTGAGTGCAAGATCTCTAATTTCAGTGCGTGGCGCTGGTGGTAGCTGAAGTACCAAGTACATTTTCAGATCACCATTTTTAACAGATTTATTCCAACCGTTTTCTTCATAACGTTTTACCGTTAAATTCTCACTACCAACTTTGACAGAAACTTCCTGAGTAACTGGTGAATAAGTATTATCATTTGCAGGAATCTCAATTTCTACTTTTGTTGGTTCAAAATTAGACTCAACAACAGTTATGTCTAGCAAATCCCATATACTCATTGCACCATTTTCACCAACTTTTGATTGTCCAGAGTATCCCAGCAAAGAAAAAGCTTGCTTAGCATCTTTTAAAAGCAACTTCTTAAACTCTGCATCTGACCAAGCTACAGACATAGCTCTTAACCAAGTTGTTCTCCAGTCATATATCAAGTTAATTGCAGGTAGTACTGGCTCATCACCGACAGGCATATTTCCATTTGAGTTTTGATTGTCATAATTCATATGAATTCCTTTTAAATTCCTTTATTAATTTTATTTATTAAATCTTTTTGTAAATTAACAAAAAGATGATCTCCATTCTCTATTGACTGACTTATAGATTTATCAAGCCTATCAATAGACCCTGAAACTTTTCCCTTTTTAAATTCTGCTTCTGAAATAATTAAATTCCAGAACCCTTGCATTTGTGTCGCTCCAATCCCTATTAACAAGTTAAAATTATTTTCAGCTGACTCAATATCAAGCGTAAGCAATGAATTAAATATATTTGTTATACCTTCCCAATTAACCAATTTATTTTCATAAATAATACTTTTTATTTCAGGTATTAGACTACTCATCTCATCAATATCATCCATGAGATATAAGCAAGCACACCAATAAACTTTTGCCATACAATAACTATGTGGACTATTTATTTTTTTATTATGTAGAAATGATGATTCAATACATAGTTTAGCTTTAGACTTCTCACCTTGAGTTGCATGAATTAGTGCTTTCATAGATAGTGAAAATACCTTTGTATCATGCCCAAATTTAACAAAGTGATCTAAGGAACCACTTTCATCATAAAATTTTAAAGATAAATTTACATTTTCAAGAGCTTTATCCATCAACCCCTGACACCATAAAGAGTGAGCCCTCAATGCATATAACGCAGAAAAAACATCTTTGTTTAATATATCTATATTAAGAGCATCTTCTATTATACGATAAACTTCACTATGTTTTCCTTTCACATTATTATATGTTGCTAATGCCCAGTACGTATTCAACTTCAAGCTATTGGAATTTACATTATCTATTTTACTAAGAAGAATTTGAGACTCATTAATTAATTTTTGAACTTCATCCCCAGCCCAACCATACAACATCATTGTTGAAGTTGTCATAATTTGATTATTAATTAATTTATTTTCAAAATCACTTTCACATTTTTTATAAGACTCATTAGCCTTTTTTGAATATACAAGAGCGGCCTCATACAAACCTTTAGTTAATGAAGATTCTGCAGACTTCATTGAGTTTATAGCTGATTTTGAATAATTATTACTTTTCTCATAATGATAAGATAGCGTTTCATATAACTCAAAATTAAGATCACTATTTATTTTCTCTATACTTTCACCTATAGCATTATGAAAGCATATTTTTGTACTCGAACTTATACCTTCATATGCAGCATCTCTTACTAAAGCATGCTTGAAAATATAAACATCCCCATCCATTTTCCTTTGTTTGTAAATCAAATCTTTTTCAAATAATTCTCTAAGATCTTTTTGAATTTTCTCATTTGAAAAGCCCGAAGACTCTATTAAAACGTTATAATCAAATTCACGGCCTATTACAGCTGAAAGTTGAGCTGTTTCCTTTGAAAAAACAAGACTATCAATTTTTTGTTGCAAAGACTCTAATAATGAATCTGGAATAAATTCAGCTGACTCTTTGGATACAAAGTCTACGACACCATTAAAATGATGAACTAACTTTTTATCTAACATCATACTAACAAGTTCTTCAATAAATAAAGGAATACCATCCGCTCTCTTTATTACTTCTGTAAGAACACTATTAGAAATATGCTTCCTTCCAAACAATTTAGATATGAAACTTTTGCTCTTTTCATAATCAAGTCCTGTTAGATGCATATTTTGAGAAATAAGATTTGATAATTTTTTCGATTTACTTTTTCTCGATGTTAAGATTAAAAGTGGCTTCCTTACTTTTAAAATTGAAGAGTTTGAAAGGTATGACAAAAATTCAATAGTAGTTGGATCTACCCAATGTAAATCCTCCATAACAAATAGGATTTCACTATTATTTTCAAAGTAATCATAAAACAAAAGATAAGACAAAGATGAAAACAACAATTCCCTTTGTATTTCAATGGGCAACAAGACAACCTTCATGTTGTCAGGTATTGAAATATTTAACCAAGTCAAAATAAGAGGTATTGCAGCACTTTCATTTATATCTGAGAATTGCGCTAATACTTCTTTAATATTACTAACAAAGTTACTTCTCTCTAAATCCTCATCAGTCTCTAAGTAGTTATACTTATTTTTTATAATACTTAGGATTGGATAAAGTCCACTATATTTATGCTCTGGTAAACATTGACCTATTAAAAACTGATGCTTATTTGCTAAATTTCTTATTTCATAAATAAGCCTAGACTTACCTATACCAGCTTCACCACAAATAAATGCACATCTATAATCATCATGTCTATTATCAATTAGTGCTTTAAGAGCTGTTATTTCACCTTCCCTACCAACAAAAGCATGAGCAGATCTTGAACCTCGTAAAAAACCAAACGCTTCATTTAAACGCTCTCCAATTAACTGATGAATAACTTCAAGATTTTTATTAATGCCGACTGAATGATTTAAAGCATATTTAAATTCTATATATCCATCTAACAATCGCTTACTAGCTTGAGAACAAAGGACTTGGTTCGTTCTTGATAACCTAGCCAACTCCATAGCTACATTAATTGCTCCACCCTCTGGCATAGCATCAGAATAATGACTAACAATTCCTGTATGCATCCCCATACGAGCTTCTATTTCAAGACTTTGACCCACTTTCAATAGTGAGTTACGTTGCTTTATATTACTAGTAATGTCTAATGCTGCTCGAGCACACAATCGACTATCATTATCGCTTACAGATGGGTAACCAAAATAAAACAATAATGTATCTCCTAAGGTTCCAGCATGGAATGCGCCATAACGAATGGCAATATCTATAGCTTGAGATTTACTATCCCTATGAAGTTCATCAAGTTGCTCTAACTCACGAAACTCGGAATTCAAGCTCTTAATTTCCTTTAAAGCTAAAGTTACACATAAAATAGAAATTTGCTTTTTTTCTATTAAACTCGTGTTTACGTCTAAACTAGAGTTTATTTGCGTTTCCTGAAAACCGATTGAAAGGTTTTCGCTAACCCCTTGTTGATTTGATGAAACATCCAGATCAGTTGTATCAAATCTCTCAATTGCATTAAGAGAATCATTTTTAGTTGAGAACGGCTTTACTGACAAATCCCCAACCAATGAATTTATATTAATCTGTTTTAAGTCATGATAGATAAGGCCAGCATCCCCTGCCCTTTCATTAACTTTTTTGTTAAGAACTCGTCTCAATAAGTTAGCTACTGGATGCCCAGCTACAGCCGTTGGTATAGGGACATTCGAAAGGCTTAACTGCTTATGAAATATTGAAGCGAGACTGTTACCTGTTATTGCAGGTTCACCAGTCAAACATTCAATAAATACTAACCCCCAAACATAAATATCACTTTTAACCGATGGTGATTCACCACGAAGTTGTTCAGGAGCGCTATATGAAGGAGTGCCCAAAGTTTCGTTGGTAAGCGTTATGGATTTATAATCATGCTGTCGGACTTCATTACTTAATGTACCTATACCAAAATCTAAAATTTTAATATGTTCTTTGGTACCTAGCTTACTCAACATGATATTAGCAGGCTTTAAATCTCTGTGGATAACGCCTTGCTCATGTGCATGAGATAAAGCATCCAACACTTGCCCCATCAAGTTAGCAGTATCCGCCGGAAGCAGCGCTCCTTTTTCAGAGAGAAGCTCTTTTAATGATTTACCGTCAACATATTCGAATACGGCATATACCAAATCGTCATCGCATACGCCTTTATCTAAAAGTCGGACAATATTTGGATGTTGTAAGCGGCTACTTAAAGCTGTTTCTCGTTGGAAACGTTCGAGGTATCTCTGCTTTTTTTCACTATCAAATTCAGAGGATAGTGTAAGAAATTTTATTGCGACTATTTGATCAGTACTAATTTGTCTTGCTTTGAACACCATACCAAAACCACCTTGACCTATCATTTCGATCAATTGGTAATTGCTAGAGTGAAAGCGGTTTTTAATAGACAAATCTAATGTCACCTGATCATCCTTAATCATCACATTTAGGTAGTTTTTCGTAGAATTCTACTTAACCACATTCATGTGCTTATAGTTTTAAAAGTTAACTCAATTTCCCTATGAGACTCGAAATGTGCAAGAAAAGTCAACCCATTTGCATATATTTGCACAAAAACGTCATTTGAATCATAAGATTAAAGAATACCTTAAATAAAAAAAACATAAAAATGAATAAAGTTACAAAATATTGTGCACTTCTGAGCAGGCAATCTTTGATCTGTTATTAGTTGTAACATTGCATTGGTTAAAATTTAACTTATGAGAGAGTGAAAACTTAACATTAGAGCGACTACAATTATCCTAACTATTGATGCACATCAAAAACATACGCAACCTAAATCGAACGCAACAACTTAGCTTATATTTAGATCTATTTAACAATCAAAATTCGTAGAGACTCTATCAACTTAGAACAAAAAAACCGCCGATGAGATTATCTCATCGGCGGTCAAAAAAATGCTTATAGTTAAAGTTGCTTTAAGCTACCTCAAAATAGGTTTACCAAAAACACTAACAAGTAGCGCTAGTTGTCAGCCGACTACTATCTGTTGATTCTTCTTGAAAACTTACAGTTTTTTTATTGAAAATGCAGCGAGTCACATCCTCAAAATCACCTGTAACCGTCTCAAAAAGAGTGGAAGATTTTTTAAGCTCACAGTAGTAAATAATAAAAGGCATGAGAAAAAACAAACTAAATAGAAATGAGGCATATAAGCCCAACGCAAAAATTGAAGCAGAAACTAGAGCATAAGTAAGAAATCTTTTATAGAAATTTTCCCAGCTATAAAGGATTGAACAGTTTTCTTTAAGCTCTGCATATAATCTTTCAGCATTATCTTGTTCAATATTAGTCAGCGCTGTACAGACAGATTGGTAAGCAACAACACTAGCATTTTCATAAATAGGTGTTATTACCTCTTTAACCCAATAGTAGCCATCATTAAGGTGCTGCTTTTTTACTGCTGCGGTCCAGCTCTTTCTATGCTTTTTTTTACTTTTAAAATTTGAAGCCGCCGATTTTGGCATATCTAAATGGTCTAACTCTGCCGCTTTAATGCCAACTAAATCATTAGATTGATAGCCAAGATCTTTATGGTAAGCGTCATTTGTATAGGTTATAACACCATCAAGGCCAGTGATTGTAATCAACTCGACATCCTTGCCGAAAATTATTTGCTCTTGAATAGCTTGAGTCATTCGAGGTTCCTGCATAAGTTGTAACTAGAAATTCCATTTCAATTTACAATATTTTACTGTAAAACTTTAGTTATTACACCAAACAAGTGTAATATTTTCTCATTATCCTTACTAATATTTGTAAGTTTATTCAGTTACTTAGCATTTTTGTTTGAATTATATACAGCATCTCCTCTACTTATGCAAACGTATAAACTGAAATACAATTCATAGAGTTTCATTACTCTATATTTTGACGGTTTATAAATGCAGTTAATTTCATATGCAAATTTATAAAGTAATTTTGCATATGACACTACTCTACTTTAGTGCTACAAACGCTCTTCACCTTGATATCTTAAGCACCTGTTAACTGTCTCATTTTTATTTCACTGCTTTTCAAGTTGTATCAAATAAATGAACAATCGCAGTATCATTTCAGTTTTTTTTCCTTTAGAAATAGACCTTCACCCGAAAAGTAAGGTGATAAAACTTTTAAATGAAACATAACCTATTTATCTTCCCATGTATCGATAAAATATTTTAAAGATTCAAAAGTCATTTTGTGCGGTCATGTAAATCACACCCGAACATTAGTCACTAAATTATAGGTAAGTTAGTTTAATGGCTCATACAAACAAAAGAGCCCTTGGTTGACTCAAAGCCCCTCAGACAAGGCTATAACCGGTTTAAACTAGTGATAACCTTGACTCTTTGCTAATTCAATTTCTATCTCTAAGCGACTTAATAATAGCTTTGTAGTTCTCTGCTGAAGGAGCTTAGTGAGAACACTCATCTGTTTGGTTACTTGCTCAATATGTTCAGTAGGCAAATTTAAATTCATGCTGTAACTAAAATCTAGTTCTTTAAATGCCACCTCCATTCGCTTTAGCATTAACACCTGAAATTCATTTGAAAAGTTTTGCTTTGCAAGAACAATACAGAGGCTTTGACTAAAACAGTGCCAACCATGATTTTCTACAGGAGGAAATTGAACAACTTTTGACATACAAGTACCCCGACAATCTGATACAGATATATTAGTTATAGTCCATTCCTAGATATCAAGCCATATCATGTTAGTAACAACTAACTCATTGATTTGTATATTTTAGTTTGACCTGTAAGCAATAGAATTTTAACATAGGGCATATATTTAGCGTGTGAAATCGATAGATTGTGAAATTTTCGTGCAGCAAAAGCCTCTTAAAGCTCTTTTTCGCTAAACAAGCTCAACTTGATGGCATTTTATTAAAACTCTATTAAAATAGTGTGAGAGGCTTCAAATCGCCTCTTCTGCACGCACTTAACTACTTCAGTAAGTATTTTGTTTTATGGATAGACGACTTATTGCTTAAGGATAATCCAGTTAATGCTCTTTGAAATAACTTAATTCATCAAAGCAGCTATTTAATAATGTAACAATTAATGGAATTCTCACCAAAAGTGAAAGGGCTAGATCATTGAACCATTCAAATTTAATACACCTTTTTGAAAGCGTATTACGATTACATTCTTACGAGTCCACAGTGTTGCACTTATCAAAATCTATTGATAATTATGGTAATTACACACTTTTCATAAAGCTACTTGATAAAGCCGGTAATAAATCCAAAACTGATAACTCTTATTCTGACCCTCATTTGAAAACACAACCTCTGCGACTTATCGCTCAAACCGTTCTCTTTGATGTGAGTAAGCTTTCAAGGGACGATCAAAATAAACTCATTAAATTTATCGCCGAACATTACACCCAAGCTGCGATTGATAAACTTAAGTCAATTTTTGTTGAATCGGTCGACTTAATAAATTCAAAAAGAGATAAAGCAAAGGAAATAGTGGCTTTGATGAAATCTCATAAGATCGATTTTACAGACATCAGAGAACACACCAGCAAATAAGACTGACATTTAATATGAAAGTGTATAATCAACATAAGTAATCCCATCTCATGTTTAGTGCAGTTAGATACGCAATAAAAAAAGCCTGATCAATAATACTTAATCAGGCTTTTGTAAAAGCGATAAACGGGTTTAAGCCACTTTCTGAATTTAACCAGCGATTAGCTTAGTTTCTTTAGCGCTAATTAAACTCTGCACTTGCATCCGCAATCGCATTCCATAAGTGTTGAGTGCCTGCTATATCAGATAGAACTAAATAGCCTTCTTCACCAGAAATAAGTTGCTTAGCGATAATAGCATTAACTCTGGCAACAGAGGTTTGAGCGATACTTGCACACTCAAATGCCTTTTCACTCAAATCAACTCCACACACTTTGGCAAACATATTCGATGTATTTTCACCTCTCACTAGAAAACATCCGTGACTATGCTGACAATACAAACGATAAACATTAGCGACACCCTTTGATGCAAGCTCTAACGCTTCAATGAACTCATGTTGCGACTTATCAGTATCAATAACCCAAAACTCTGTGTTGCTGAGGCGCAATACAAGCACTCCAGCAGCAGTGACAACTGATTGGTTAGGAACAGCAGGTACATTGATACCTTGCTCTCTCAGAAAGGACTCTACGCCCTTCCCTCTAAAGCCCACTCTCGAGAATAAGGTATGATCATGCATACTGATGTTTGAATTTATTAATTCAGGTGAGCCAACAACCAATTGACTACGACGAAGCTCTACAGCCGAACTTAGGTTATAGAAATTCATTACAGCACCTCCTGACGGGCATTATCAACATCATAAAAAGGTAAAGGCACAACCTCAGCCATAACAAGCTCGCCATTATCAACACGTATCGGAAACTTAGAACCAACCTCTTGCTGATTAATGCCAACAAATGCCATGCCGATATTCGCATTTATAGTCGTTGAAAATTCTGATGAAGTTACATTGCCTGTAATTGCGCAATCAAGTTGTGAATTAGATGCCAAAACAATGTGGCCTTCTTTCGGGCAACTTGATTTAGCATCTAATTTAAAGCCAACCAGTTTACGAGTTTGCTCTCGTGCCATAACGATATCGACAGAACGGTTACCTATAAAGAATGGTTTTTTACGACTAATCGCCCAATCAAGTGATAACTCGCCTGGATGAGACATACCATCTGTATCTTGGCTAACGATAATATGACCTTTTTCCAACCTCAAAAGACGCTGAGTCTCAACCCCAAAAGGCTTCATATTAAACTCTTTACCTGCTTCCATTAAGAGATCCCAAAGTGTTTCACCAAATAAACTAGGCATATGAATCTCATAGCCAAGCTCACCCACAAAACCCACTCTTAATAGTCTAACTGGCACACCCTGAATCGTACCTTCACGATAACCAAGATAAGGGAATGCTTCGTTTGAAAGATCAACATCTGAACAGACTTTTTCAAGTACTTTCCTAGACAATGGACCGGCCACGTTCACAGCAGAGAATGCAGAAGTCACATTTGCGATATCAACATCTAGGCGCCATTGAGCATTCCATTTTGTCATCTCGCGATAAACAGCATCAACGCCACTCGTTGTCGCGGTAATATAATAATGATCATCTTCTATACGGCAGGCAACACCATCATCAATCACAACACCTTGCTCATTAGTTAAGACAGCATAACGCGTCTTACCTACAGGCTGTTTCAAGAAGGCAAAGGTATATATTCTGTTTACAAACTCAGCCGCATCAGGACCTCTAACCTCTAAGCCACCTAAGGTACTCACATCTATCATGCCAACAGCATTACGCACCATCACTGATTCACGTTGAATAACGTCATCACGTTCAGCAGGAGAACCATAGTAAGCAGGTCTACGCCACACACCAGCAGGTATCATATGAGCACCAAGCTCTAGGTGACGCTTATGCATAGGCGTATATTTATGCGGGTTAAAAATTCGACCAGCAATATTCGCAAGTTTTTCAGGCACAAATGGCGGCCTTGCAGTTGTAACACCTGTTTCGGTAACGGTTCTATTCGTTGCATCAGCAACCAAGCGTGCTGTTGGTAGTGCTGAGTGTCTACCTTGAGACGGTCCCATACCAACTGTTGAAAAACGCTTAACTAACTGAATATCTCTGTAGCCTAATCGTGTAGCGTTAACAATATCCTTGGCTTGAAGGTCTTCGTCAAAATCAACAAAGTCTTTCCCCTTTGGATGTTTGAAAATCGGCCATTCGAAATTTGTTTTAACGTTGCAATTAATCGGTTGTGGCTCTGTTGTTTCTAAACCTAACGACAACAAACTATAATGAGCAGCAAGCTCACCATCTCTGACTACCGCATCAAGATCATGTAATCCATTCACAGACCCAGCAATTTGGCAGTTATCTGGTAAGTTTGTTAACGAGAATAACGCTGAATCATCGTTATAGCTTAGCTTGGCGCCAGCTTGACATAAAAGTTGGTAAACAGGCATATAGCCAGACGACATACATAATAAGTCGCAGTCTACTTTTACACCCTTTTGCGACACACTACCTTTACCATTAATGTCATGAACCATCACACCTGACAAATGCTTTTTATCGGAGCTAGGAAGCGCTTCATAGACAGTCGAATTTAGACGTACTTCCAGACCAATACTTGCAACAGCACTTTGTAATTCTGGTGAAGCACCTTCTTTTCGCATATCAAGAATTAGCGCGACCTCTACACCATTCTTAGCAAGTTCTAGAGCACAATAGTAGCCATCATCATTACCTGTTAACACAACGGCTTTATTACCAGGCTTAACAGCATATTGAGACATCAGTCTCATTGCTGCGCTAGACATCACAACACCAGGTACATCATTATTTCTGAATACGACATGCTGTTCAAATGCGCCAGAAGCAATAACACATTGCTTAGCTCGCACTTTATACATGCGATTGCCTTGAATAACTGGCAAGTAATTGTCAGCAAACCAAGCATTACACGTTGCACTTGTTAGCGTTTGAATATTTACATGATTAAGAACTTTTTCTGTTAGCTCTTCTCTTAGGCTTTGCGCTTTTTTACCCGCTATATCAAATCTGTGATAAGTCAGAGCACCACCAATAATAGGGTTCTCATCAATAAGTAATACATTTGCTCCTGCATCAGCCGCTTTTAATGCAGCAGCCAATCCAGCAGGGCCAGCGCCTATTACAGCAAGATCACAAAACAGATACGCTTTATCATGATAAGTAGGCGTAAAACTTAAATCAGCATAACCTAAACCCGCTTTTTTACGGATAAAGGGTTCCCATTTATCCCAAACACCTTTTGGCTTATAAAAAGCACGGTAATAGAAACCCACAGGCATAAAGCGACCTGCGTATCCTAATTTGTCATCCTTATCATGCTCTAGGGAGCCATTATAGTTCTGCCCCAAAACATTCATATTATCAACAATGCATGATCTATCAGCTAATACATTTGGCTCATTTTCCAACTGAACTAGCGTATTGGCATCTTGACCCGCCATGGTTAATGGAGCACGAGGTCGATGATATTTAAATGAACGAGACATTAGCCATTGATCATTAGCGATCAAAGCACTGGCTATTGTGTCACCTTCTACGCCTTGATAGGTTTTACCTTCAAAGGTGAAGTTGACAGGCTTAGCAGGGTTAATAAATAGGCCCGCTGAATTTGGTAATCTATTATAGCCTCTCATGATACTACCTCCTGAGCTGGCTTAGCCTTCACCTCGAAATCAATTCTCTCATTGAAGATTTCAGAAGGATCGTATGTTTTCAATATCTCATCGCTTGCAGTGTGTCTTTCCGCAATAAACCAATATCCAGATGGTGAATGAAACCACCACTCTTGTACGATGCGTATTGTATTGTCGTAATAAAAAACGTACTCGGCCCACTCTTTATCTGAACAATTCACCATGTCAGGCATGGGTTTAACCTCTCCACCATAAACAAACTCACTGATGTTTCGTGGTCCGTTTAGTGGGCAATTCATAATTTTCATAATAACCCCTTAATGGCTAGCAGCCGTTGCACCCATTTCATTTACTTGGCGGAACACATCAAACCTGTCCATAGAAAACGGCTTAATTAAATCAGGTACTTTGCCGCCGCTCGCGACTAGTTCTGCCATTGTTTTGCCACAAATAGGTGTTGACTTGAACCCCCAAGTCCCCCAACCAGCATCTAGGTAATAATTATCAACAGGACTTAATCCCATAATTGGGCTGTAGTCTGATGTCATGTCTGTGATACCAGCCCATTGACGCATAAGCTTCAAATTCGCCATGAAAGGGAACATTTCAATCGCACTAGCCAGCAAACTTTCTTTCAAATCTAAGGTAGAGCGAGTGTTATAAAGAGGATAAGGATCTGAGCCACCACCAAAAACAATTTCACCCCGTCCAGTTTGCTGAACATAGCAGTGCAATGCAGAGGAACTAACTAGGGGGTCAAGGAATGGTTTAACAGGTTGAGTTACCATAGCTTGTAATGGGTAAGTGGTAATTGGCATTTTAATGCCCGCCATTGCAGCAACAATAGAACTATGTCCTGCTACTGCTTGCACAACGCAACCACAGTTCACTGTGCCACGATTAGTTTTAACGCCAGTAACCTTGTTATTCTCAGTAATAACATCAACAACTTCAGTTAATTGGTGTAATTCCACGCCTCTTTGTGTGGCACCTTTTGCGTAACCCCAAGCAACAGCATCATGGCGAGCCGTGGCGCCATCGATATGCCATAAGCCTGCTAAGACTGGCATATCTGCTGGATTCATATTCAGAGTAGGTACAAGTTCTTTGATTTGCTGCGGATCAATCAGTTCAGTTTTACCACCGAAATGTGTATTAACTTCAGTACGCTGTCTAAAAGATCTTACTGCAGCATCGGTATGAGCAAGTGTTAACTGGCCACGAGATGAATACATGATATTAAAATCAAATTCATTCGATAGCTGTTTAAATAAATCAACTGACTCTGTATAAAACTTCACCCCTTCTGAGGTTAAGTAATTAGATCGAATAACCGCCGTATTACGTGCCGTATTACCACCACCTAGATATCCTTTTTCTAAAATCGCGATATTTGTAATACCGTGGTACTTAGCAAGGTAATAAGCGGTTGCAACACCATGACCACCACCACCAATAATGACAACGTCATAGTGCTTTTTTAGATCTGTTGGTGCAGGTAAATCCACATCATTTTCAAATGGATAATCGTTTTTTAAACCATATTTCAGCAAGGAAAAAGGCATGAAAAAATCCTCGTTAAAGAAAAAATCGAATTAACATCAGTCTTTTTAAACACCTAATTGGTGCTGAGCTGCGGTTAAAGTATTTTGCATCAGACATGCAATAGTCATTGGTCCGACACCACCAGGTACAGGCGTAATCGCTCCCGCTATGCTTGAGACTTGATCGTAATCAACATCACCTAACAAACGTCTCTTACCCTCTACCTCAACGGAATTTATCCCTACATCAATAATCACTGCACCAGGCTTAACCCATTCTTTTTTAACAAGAAGAGCTTGGCCCACTGCGGCAATCAGTATGTCAGCATTTCGACAAATTGATTCAATATTTTGAGTTTTAGAGTGGACTGTCGTCACTGTACAGTTAGCTTGTAAAAGCAAACTTGCCATAGGTTTACCGACAATGTTTGAACGGCCAATTACCACAGCATTTTTACCAGATAAATCATCTATCTCGCGGTTTAGCATGATCATGCAACCCAAAGGTGTACATGGAATAAGCGACTTTTGACCTGTCACTAAGTTACCAACATTTTGCGGATGGAAGCCGTCGACATCTTTAGCCGGCGAAATTGCTTCAATGACATGGCTTTCATCTAGATGCTTTGGTAGAGGCAGCTGTACCAAAATACCATGCACACTTTCATCGTTATTAAGCTGGCTAATTAAGCTATCCAGTTCTTCTTGACTGGTATCCTTTGCCAAATAATGTTCTGTTGAATTCAAGCCAGCCTGATTGGCTCTCTTTACTTTATTTCTTACATACACGGCACTTGCAGGATCTTCACCCACAAGCACAACAGCTAATCCAGGCGTGACTTTATGGTCACCTTTAAAAGCAGCAACATCGAGCGCTACTTTTTCAACAATTTCATCGGCCAGGGCTTTACCATCAATCCGAACTGTCATAACACCTACTCCACAAGCCTATTTAAAAACAATAGATTTATTGCCATACATGAAAACACGGTGTTCAAGATGCATTCTTACCGCATTAGCTAGAGCAACCGTTTCTGTATCACGACCCACAGCCACAAGACGCTCTGGTGAATAAGTATGATCAACCGGCTGGACAGATTGCTCGATGATTGGGCCTTCATCTAGATCCGAGGTGACATAGTGTGCCGTCGCACCAATAAGCTTAACGCCACGCTCATGTGCTTGGTGATAAGGTTTAGCACCTTTAAAGCCAGGTAAGAAAGAATGGTGGATATTAATCGCTTTACCGTTAAGTTCTTTACAAAGAGAGTCTGACAAAATCTGCATGTATCGGGCGAGAACAACTAGGTCAGTTTCTGTTTCAGAAATAATGTCTAATAAAGCCGCTTCTTGCTTCGCCTTATTCTCTTTATTAACAGGTAAATGAACAAATCGAATACCTTCACGCTCAGCCATAGGTCTCAAGTCTTTATGGTTTGATACTATCGCCGTAATTTCCATAGGCAATTCGCCTTTACGATGGCGATATAAAAGATCGTCCAAGCAGTGATCAAATTTACTCACCATGATCAGCACTTTCACTGGCTCATCACTACCGACTATTTCCCAATCCATTTTGAAACGAGAAACCTGTTCATTAAAACCATCTCGAATTGATGCAATCGTGTTGTCGTCACCTTCAATTCGGCAGACAGCACGCATATAAAAATGCTGACTATCTTCATCGTCAAACTGATGCATTTCTGCAATGTAACAACCATGATCTGCTAAGTAAGTTGAAACAGCAGCCACAATACCGCTAGCTGCATCACAAGATGCTTTTAATACGAACTCTTTAGCCACAACAATATCCCCACATATAAAGCGTTTATTCAAATATGAATTTAAAAACATGAAAATCATGCTTTTCAATTCCATTACATTCAAATATATTTAAATAAACTATTTTTGAAAGTAAAAACTCAAAAAACGACATAAAATGCACAAAGTAATTTATATATGAAAATTTTTATCAAATATGGAATTAACCATGAGTAATAGCCCTGAATACCACGTACCAGCATTATCTCGAGGACTGCAGATCATTGAGATGTTTAATAGAGATAAAAGAGTATTAAATACACAAGATTTTGCTGAGCATCTTGGTGTCAGTGCCTCCTCAACCTACCGTATAGTGCAAACACTTTTAGACATGGGATATCTTAAGAAAGTAACCAGAAATGCTTATGAACTTGGCCCTCAAGTTGTATCTCGCGGCTTTGCGTTTTTAGCTGGTAGAGACTTAGTTGATATCGCATCACCTTATATCAACGAACTGAGAGACAATGCCTCCATTTCTTGCCACCTAGGTATTCGTGATGGTTTAGAAACTATATATATTTATCGTGCTCAGGCGTCCCAACGCTTATCGGTTAATATTCCTCTTGGCTCAAGATTACCTTGTCATACCAATGCAATGGGACGTGTTTTATTGCAACAGCTTAGTGATATTGAACTGAATGCGATGTATCAAACACTTCAGCTTGATATTTACCCAGGGCCGCATCCACAATCCCTACCAGAACTTAAAAAGCTTTTAAAAGAAGAATGGGGGCAAGGCTTCTCAAGTAATCGATCTGATAATGCCACAGCCATTGCAGCACCTATTACCAATTACCTCGGTCAAACAATTGCAGCAATTAACATCTCAGGTGCTGATCAAATCATGAACAACCAAGAACAATTTGAAAATGCCAAAGAACAATTACTCGCAACAGCTAGCGCCATTTCAAGGTTAGCGTCTTAGCACTTTCCTTATCAGCCATTTTCCATGCGCTCTTAAAACAAAAAATCCCAGTGCATAACACTGGGATTAATAAATCACGTAAAAGCGATATTAGATTACTTAAAAAGAGATGTTAAGTAGTTTGAAAATGCTATTTAGACGCTAAATCAAGTACTGTATCCCAAAGAACTTTGCTAATAGCAACCTCAGAAACGGTTTCTTTGTTAGAGCCAGGTAATCTTGCATTTGCTTGGCTACTTACCGCTTCTTCTAATGTTTCTAGTCTATCCCAGAAAGCATCACCCGAATAAACAGTAGGGTCTAATAAGAAGTAAAATTGGCCAAGATCATGAGGGCCACCCTCAGCAGCTTTTAGTGGTGGTGTATTCACACTATTGTTTGATCCAGTTACAGCCGCGGCAAAAATTTCTGCCATCAATCCAAAGCCATATCCTTTGTAGCCACCAGCTGAAACAAGTGAGCCTTCAAGTCCTGCTACTGGGTCATCCGTTGGCTCGCCATTTTTATCGACTGCCCAACCAAAAGGTATTTTCTCACCAGCAGCTGCAGCGATACGTATTTTGCCAATCGCTATCGCACTGGTCGATTGATCAAATTTGAACGATATACCGCCATCTTTTGCTGGAACAGCCATTGAAATTGGGTTAGTTCCTAATACTGCTTTTGAGCCACCTGGTGGAGAAACACATGCTGGCGCATTCGTCATACCAACAGCGATTAAGCCAGCATTAGCAATTTGCTCAGTAAAATACCCCATTGATGTGCATGTGTGTGAATGTCTGATGGCTAATGAAGCAATGCCATTTTCTTTCGCCACTGAAATCGCTTTTTCAAAACCTTTTGCGAACGCAGCTTGCGCAAAACCGAGTTGTGCATCTACTTCAATCGCAGAAGATTTTGGTTGACTGACAATCGGGTCTACATCCCCTTTTACTCTACCTGTTTTAAGTTGAGTACAATAACTATCTAAATAGAAAAGACCGCAAATCATGTTACCCACAGACTCTGCTTGTCTTACTGCTTTAGCCACTTCAGCGGCAACCCAGTTTGCCGCGCCATGGGCGATTAAAGCTTGCGCTGTTTTCTGCTCAATTTCGTCTAGAGGTATAATTATTTTTTCTTCAGCCATCTGTTCCTCGATTTTAAATAGTGTTCTAAAAATTCATTGCTAAGCAAAAAATTAGCGGTTTAATCAATCGATTTAATAGGAAAGCTCAATCTCTTATCAAATAAGAAAGTTTTATTGCAACATAAGTATCTCTAGAAAATAAATTCGTTTTATCACTTCACCTTATATTAGTAGGTTAGCAACCCCTTATTTAAGGGCTATGAGCTCAAGTTTGGTCAGTTCACTGCAATGTAAAACCTAATGATGTGAAAAATCAAATCAGCAACGAATATTAAGATACAAAGATTAATTTCATATATAAATCTTGTATTCCTCCTTTATAGCTCTCTCTTTTGATTTAATTAGTTCAAAACACCTCTTTAGCCTGAGGGATTGTCTACTAAAACACCAATTAAATATTTGACCTAAAGGTCAGTAACATCAAGACTTTCGTAAACTTTTAGGCTAACTCATTAATTCTATAAATAAGTTAAATAAAATTTTAAACTTTCTTCAAAATGACTCTATCGCATAAGGCTAACAAGTATTAGAATCTGCGCAAATCTCCTATCCCTAACAAAGGATCTCTCATGACTTTGTCGACAAAACAGTCATCTAATGTCGTAGTAGTAAGTAACTCTTCCGATAACCCTTTTGCTATTGATGTAGCCTATGCCATGGGCCAGCACGATGACATCGCTGATATCATCAGTATGAAGCAATTTATGAACTCAGAGTTCTGCCCTCGTTTTATTTCTGACGAGTCAGATTTCGAGAACATTGGTTTCAAATTAAAAGGTAAGTCTGTTGTTATTGTTAGTACAGGTAGCCTAGTTAAAAGTCGTCAAGAATTAGCAATGACAAACTTAATCATTGCTAGAGCAGCGAAAGAAAATGGTGCAGCACGTGTCATTTTGGTTGAGCCAGATTTATTTTATAGCGCACAGGATCGTGGCCCATCTAAAGACCTAGGAGAAACAAGCTTTGATCGTGATATCAACGATATTAAAAAGTTTGATGGTCAACCTTTCACAGCTAAGTTATATGCGCAAATGCTGAAACTTTCTGGTGTGGATACAGTGATGACAATTCATAACCATTCAGATTCAGTCCAGAAAATTTTCACCGAAGTGTTTGATGGTGATTTCCACAACCTAATCCCTTACGAAATTTATTCACACTACCTACTTAACTCAAATATCTTGGATTATGGGGAAGATGGTGAAGGCCTAGTACTTTGTGCACCAGATAAAGGCGCTCGTAGTTTCGTACAAAAAATGTTCAATACATTAGGCCTTAGCAAAGCGAAATTTATCATGTTAGATAAAGAGCGTACTGCTGAGCGTAAAGTTGAAATCACTCTTCATAAAGAAAGTGAACACACTTTTGATGGTCTAGATGGCGCTAGCATAATCTTGTTTGATGACATGGTACGTACAGGTTCTACCGTTGTTAAATCATGCCAGTTCTTACAAAAAATCAATCCAGAACGTATGGTGTTTGCGGTTTCTCATTTCTATGCAAGCGATGAAGGTCGTCAAAAAATGGCCCACCCTGCACTTGGTGAAATCCTAACTCTAAATACTCTACCAACTATTCTTAACCGTGACGTACAAGGTCGTCTACGTAAGAAAATGGTCGTACTTAAAGTGGAAAAATGGTTAGCTCAAGAACTGTGTAACATTCTCGATTTACCGCAAAGTCACGAACAAAATCCTTACAAGATTGATATGTCTTCTAAGAACCCTCGCTTTAAACGCAAAATTTGGTTTAGTGAAGAGCTACACGAATTAAAGAAAAAATAAATAAGGCATAAACACCTTATTGATCACCCCTCTCATTATTTGTGAGAGGGGTTTTACGAAAAATGACTCAGTATCTTAACAACCTCTCCCTTAAACTTTTCCTAAAGTATAAAAATGGCCTTAGCTTTTACTAAGACCACCCATACAAGCTTAATAAATCGATTTAAAATCAGACAAGAATTAGCATTTCCCAGAAATGCCCTTAATTCACTGCTTCCAGATTTTTTGACAGTTTAGATAAGGCACGCTCTACATCATTTAAATTTATTGCTTTAGCTAATGTATATAAGCTCACATCCAGATTCATACTTTTGGATAACTGCTTAGCAATCAAACCTAATTGTTTTGGCCTTATACCTAAACTTAGAATTTCCGTATCACCTGTCATATTTTCTGTACTCAAATCAAGCACATCACAAAAAGCATTTATGACTTGAGCCTCTAAGCTGCTAACAGGCTTACTTTGCGTATTTATAATAGCATCAGCTGGCAATTCATTATCATAAAATCGCGCTTCCGCCATTTCTTTAAGACGCTTCCTATCTACCTTTTTATTTCGTGTTAATGGAAACTCATCTAATGCCAGCCATCTTGAAGGAATATGCGAGTTTGGTAATTTACCTTTAAGAAAGTGACGTAACTCTGCCACTGAAATGTCCGCATCACCCTCTGTAACATAGGTAACAACCATTTCATTAGTTTGGTATTGAGGATTAGTACAGGCCATTACAATCGCATCTCTGACGAATGGATGCTTCGTCATACCTAATTCAACTTCAGATGATGCAATCCTTACACCTCTAATTTTAAGATAACCTTGCTTACGGCCAGAAAAAATAATTTTGCCATCTTCTCGGAAGAAACCACGATCACTGGTTTTAAATACCCGCACTTGCTGCCCTTCAGGCGTCGTCAGGGTTTCATAATCTGTTTGATTAATGACACCGTCTTTTAAATAACCATTTGCTAGGTTTACACCTGAGGCACACAAGGTACCTGAGACAAAACTAGGACAGTGCTGGCCTTTATCATTAATGATGTAGTAACGGTTAAATTTAAAAGAACTACCATAAGGGATGATATCAATATCTTGCTGAGTGATTTCGTGCCAAATATTCCAAATTGTTGTTTCTGTTGGTCCACCTATTGAAAACAATCTAGCGTGTGGTAGATATTTACGCAGCTTATCAATCACAGTGGGCTTCACATAATCTCCCCCTTGGGAAACCAGTTTAAGAGACGCTAACTGATGGGGTTCTGCACAGACAAGCAACATATCTACAATGGCGGGCACTGAACTCCAAACTGATACCTTATGAGTTTCAACAAGACGCGCCCAATCCATGCCACTCTTAGCTTGCTCTTTCGTTGGCACTACCAAACGTGCCCCTAATGACATTGCTGCAAACAACTCATAGACGGACATGTCATGATGAAATGGTGTTGCGGAAAACATCACATCATTACGCGTGAGATTCCAAGTCTTATTTGTTTCTTCTACGACATTCGCAGTAGCGAGATGATTCATCACTACACATTTTGGTGTACCTGTACTGCCGGATGTATAAAGGTAATATCCAGGCTCGCCATCAAACACAAGGTCACAAGCTAATGTGTCGCTAAGACTCTCGTCATTAAGTGTGTCATGAATATTTAGCGTCTTAATACCAAATTCCAGCTCCTGATCACTAATAATTAAATCTGCACGACAATTATTGAGCATAAATTGAATACGCTCTGTCGGTGAATCCATATCAATGGGTAACCAGATTATGTTAGCCAAAGAACAAGCTAACGTAATCGCAATATGCTCAGGACTTTTCACTAAGCAAATAGCAACAACATCACCTTTTTTAATATTTAGTGAAGATAATTTATTCGCTACTTTAGCGACATTTATGCCAAGCTCACGATAACTAATTGCTTTGTCATCATAAATTAAAGCGGTATTTTCAATATGATTGTCATACAAGTTTTGCTTTATTTGCTCAAGGTAATCTTGCACCTGTTCACTATCAGATTTTAAATCTTGCCATGGTAATGCCATTTCTACGGCTTTTTTAACATCGACACTTGGTAAACCAATCTTCTCCAAATCATCAATCTCTGATAATTGAATGAGATAGCCTTCAAGGGTTTGAAGCAATTCATTAATTAACAAATCCGATAAAGCCTGTTCAGCAAAATCAAAATCTATGGCTATATCATTATTAGCAGTCTGATGAATACGAATATCTAACACCAGTTGGGGTGTTTGTGTAATGCCTGATACATATTCAGCATTTTGATAAGTGCTGCTTCCCCAACTAAGACCATTAGTCACAGCAACAGGCAAGCTAACAAGTTTGCCTGTTTGTTTGAGTAGCATTTTCCCTAATTCGACCCCAGAAAAACTTGTATGCCCCATGGCCTCAAGTACATCTTTTTGAAGAGCACGAGCCTTATCAATTAAGCCTATTTTCTCTGAATTTTCGTATGCTAATGCAATGAAGCTTGAATGATTGCTTAGGTCTGAATGCAAAATTGAATTTGAAATTGGCATAGACACTAATACAGAATTGTCGCTCGTCCATAAACTTAATACTTCAAATAACGCCGTTGTCAGAATTGAGTTAGGTAATAAGCGTTGTTTTGCACCGAGAGCCAAAATTGATTTCCAGTTTCTCTCTGAAATCACAAAGCCTTTTCGTTTGTAGCTAGGCGATGTAATCCTATCTAAATCCTGCTTCCAAGGTAGAGAGATAACTTCTTCGATCGTATCTAACTTTTCTTTCCAGTAGCCTTTATCAGATTCTAAATTTTCAAAGTAGCTAACCGGCATTTGTCTCATTTTAATCGGCTTATGTTTATTTTCACCATTAAATAACTCATTCAAAATAATAGAGATAGCGTAGCCGTCGACAATTAAACCATCAAAACGAGTGAACAGAATTGCTGTTGCTTTACCCTCACAGTTTTGCACAGGTATGTGAACGAGTGTCATTTCCCATAATGATTTTTCTAGTGGTAATTGAGATTGACTAGAATGCTGTCTTAACTCGTTTATTTTTTTGTCTGCTTCCGCTTGCGTATTTTGGCTATAATCATGAAAGTTAATATTTAAATTAGCCTCGTCATAGACATGTTTCTCTAAGGTGACATCATCTATGTAAGTCCTTAAAACAGAATATTTTTTAACTAGAGGCAGCATTATCTCTTTAAGTTCAGACTCACTCATCTGACATCTAAATTCTCTAAAATCATGCATAGCAACACCACCAAGAGGAACTGCAGCACTTCGCCCCATCAAATAGGCTCTTTGTAACGGGTTTAGAGGTTCTTTTGTTATGATGCTCATTGTTTCTTCCTTAATACTTTAAGCAAAACTTGCGCAATTTTGTCAGCAAGCTCAGGGATATTATCCTTAATTTTCGCAGCTATATTTTCTGGTGTTCTTTCGACAAAAATATCAACTATAGTAAGTTCGCTACCTTTGAAATATTGGTTCAAGGTAGCTGTTAAGTGAGTTGCCAATAAAGAGTCTCCTCCACTTTCAAAAAAATCATCATCAAGACGCGTGATACTCACATCAACACCAATGGTTTTAGAAAAGATATAACTAACCGCCTCTTCAAGAGGAGACTCATTCTCTAAGCTTGTCTGTGTTTGGCTTTGTTTTAAACATAGATTCAATACGGTTTGACTATCTAGAACGCCATATTGTGTTAAAGGCAGGGACTCAGCTATATAGTAGTAATCAGGTAACGCATGCTTTGGTAAAACTTCGGCTAGTTTGGCATGCACCTTTTTGCTGTCGACAACGCCTTCTTCAGCAATAATTGCAACCATTTTAAAGACTTGATTTTGACCAGTTTGACTCACAAATTTAACATCAAGCACACCTTCTAGCGTCAAAACTAATGAGGTCAACTCGCTTGGTTCAATTTTATAGCCTTGAATTGTAATTAAATCTTCAGCGAGGCCAGATGACACAAGACTTCCATCCGTTTGGTAGTAGGCAAACTCCCCCGTATTACGCCAATCAAACGCCCCAATATTTTGATGTGTTGACGACCACTTACTTTCTAAATGAGCGCGCTCAAAGCTAATGCCTTTATGTGTTGCCCATAACTGCCCTAAAACATAATCAGGGCACTCAACACCTTGCTCATTAATCACTTTAAATGACGCATTAGCAAAAGCTTTGCCAATAGGAAGATAGTCATATTTACTAACAGTTGAATCATCACAAACCTGGTAGCTCATATAAGGTAAATACTTTTCGTTACCATGGAGTGCCACTAAATCCATAGTTTTATTGTGACGCTTCAGTTTTTCCCAATGAGAAGATAAGGTTTGCCCAGTCGAAAGCACCAATGAAATAGGTGATAACGCTTTATTTGAAGCATTAAGTAGCATCTCACTCAAACGTAATGACGGACAATGTATGCAATTAATAGCATGTGTTTTAATTAATTTTAGCCATTGATTCGTACCCGATTGCTGCAACTCACTCATCAAGATTAATGAACCACCACTACTCAAGCTAACTAGAATATCCATCAATGCTGATTTATTGGTATATTCATGTAGAGAGAGTAAACAGCTTGATTGGTCAAAAGCGAATATATCAATTACCTCTTCAAGTTTTTCACTTAATGACTGATAACTAACCCCAACTAATGACTTTACCTCTGTATCATATACAGAATAGGCATGAGATTTAGCGATATTAAAACTAGGTTCTGTTAAGTCATTTCCACAAATAAGATCATGACTAACACTGTTATCAAACATATCTTCATAGATAATTATCTCTGCTTCATGGCTAAGCTCATCATGTTTGTCACTAAGTAAATAGTTAGATGATGACAGTATTTTAGCTTTTTCTGAATCTGCAGCATCATGATGATATAGGATGAAATTAGCCCCAAGCTCTAAACTCGCTAACACGCTAGCTACATAAAACGCGACATCTACCGGTTTAAGAGCAAGGGTATCTCCTTGAACAACGCCTTTGGCTTTTAGGCTATTTAACGCTTGGTTAACCTTGCTTGATAGCATCTGATAAGAAAGCTTTTCATTATCAATAACTAGAGCGGTTTGATTTGGATTTAAAAAAACTTGCTGTCTAAAGCCAGTTACTAAACAGGACTCTGAAAAGTTAATTTCATAGCTAGGTAAAGCAAGACTCTGCCTGGCTTGACGCTGTTTTAGCGGTAGTTTCGGTTTTAGTCTTGATTCTGTGTTTTCATTAGAAAACACAAGGGCATGAATTAAAGCTAAATAAGCCTCGAACATACTATCAACAACCCCTTCCTTAAAGGCTGCCGTCCTAACATCCCAGTTCACCAAAATGCCATCATTATGTTCAGCCACTTGCACATCTAGATCAACCATTGGCCCTTGGGAGACACACCAGACAGGATTACCTAAACTAGTTTTCACTAGGTCAGAGACAACCTCTCCTTGGCCAAAACCACAGGTGTAAACAATAGGCGCCACTTCCGTTTCTTCGTTTAGCTTAGATAAATCTCGCATTACATTCATGCCAGAATAAGCATTATGGGCTAATACTTGTTCACGTTCTTCTTCAAAACGTCGCAGCATTTGCCCTAACGGCTCTTCATCAATTAATTCAGCACTGAAAATGATAAGGTTGGTGAAATCCCCTACAAGTTGATTAATTTTTTCATCATATTGCTGACGCCCAAACATAGGTAAGTTTAATCTAAAACGATTACTGCTAGACCAGTTACCTACCACATTAGAAAACACAGCAAGCATCAGTGTAGATAAACTTACTTGATGTTTTTGAGCCAAATTTGATAACACTGACTTATCATGAGTAGTAAACACATGATGTAAACTGTCACATTTATAAGTATCTTGACGAAATTTTTCTGCGATCAGGGGTAGCTTGGGCGGTGGAGGAATATCTGCCAAACGGTTTTGCCACCATAGCCTATCTTTCTCTGCCGCTGCTTTTAACTTTTCATCTTGTTCAACTCTTTCAAGATAATCAAAGTAGCTTAGATTACTCATACTAAGGTGTTCATACTTACCTGAGTACAAAGCAGCAAGACTCTGATAAGCTAACAAAATACTTGGCGCATCAGCTGCTGCCATATTTACGTCAATATGTAACCTATGCTTTTTGTTGGGTAAAAGAGTTAGATCAAAATGTATTACCTGACCAAGCTGTATAGCTAATTCTTGATGAGCTAAACCATACCTTTTGGTCTCTAAAAAGCGATCAACTTCAATTGGCTCCAATTCGCAAATATCATCAATATTAATTTGGTAATCAGGATCAAACTCAGCAATTGTTTGCGTACCAGAATTAGAAATGACCGCCCTCAGCATAGGGTGGATTTTTAGCAAATTTCGAATTGACGCAAATAATTTATTTTGGTCAATATCTTCACCATCAAATTCAACATATAAGTGGGCGGAAACATCTGTTGATTGTTGGCCAGCCCAAAAGGAATATTGCATTTCTGATAAGTGTGATTCTTGCAGTCCTATTGCAGGTGTTAAATTCAACTCACTTAAATCAAGTACATTATTGCTTTCTAAAACAGAACCTTGCTCTTCTACTATGGTAGGCGCCTCTAATAAGGATGCCCACTCTTGTATTGTTGGCATAGAAGCGAAGTCGACATAATTAAGTTCACGATCATATTCTTGTTGAAATGCATCAACTAACTGCATAATTGCAAGAGAATGCAAACCAAACTCAATCAGACTAGCATCAGGTGGGATAGTTTGATCAACTAGATTTAAAGTTTGTTTCACTTGCTTTTCTATTGTAATTTCCAATTCCATTATAATTACCCATTTTGGTGAAGGCTCAATCGAACCCTCAAATATATTCCCATCCACCAAGTGTCTGGATTAATTAAAAACCAAACACCTATAACTTATTCCTTACCGATATAAAGATGAAAAGCCGAATACTGATTAGGCCATGCTCTCTGTTTGCCCCATTTAACAATTGTTATTTATTATTCATAAAATCAAATACAAATGAGAATCATTAGCAATAAATTGAATGCTATGATTATTCCTAAAATGAGTCAAGTTAGATTTGGTAGGTCAGCGCCTGAATAGACGAAGTAAAAGAAGTAGAGTTTAGTTAGCGCAACCGATTCACAAGGGTATATAAATTGCCAAAAAAATCATTATTTAACGAATAACTTTAATAAAGTGCGAGAGCAACATCGAATCTTTCCAGGTCTAGGAAGCTATTGACCCCAACCAAGCATTGAATGATAATAATTATCATTAATTGAATTTACACTGGATCGTGTACTCAATAATCCGTTCAAATATTCACACCGATATCTAGTTAAGGACAGACGTTATATGAAGGGTCAAAACCAACCGTGGTTCATGTTGGCAAGCATCTACATCACCCAGTACATTGGGCTAGCCTTTATTATCTCTGCAGCAATGGCTATCTTACGCCAACAAGGTGTCGCATTAGATAAATTGGCACTTTTAAACCTTATAGCGATTCCAATAATAGGCAAAATTTTTTACGCCCCCATCATTGATAAATACCGTTTGCACTTTCAAGGGCGTTACCGTAGTTGGCTTATTCTAGCCCAAGCTTTTATGACAATCTTATTGATTACTGCCGGTGCAATAAATTTACAGACTCACTTTAGCTGGATACTCATCACACTTGGGGTTTATGTATTTTTTATGAGTATTCAAGATGTGTCGGTAGACGGGTTATCGTGCAAGTTGTTTGACGAAAACACCCGAAAGTTTGCCAGTAGCATTCAATTCTCTGGCAACTTACTAGGTAATATTATTGGTGGCGGACTCATTCTCATGCTTTACCCATGGCTTGATTGGCACGGTTCACTATGGTTGTTAGCAGGGCTTACTTGTATTTCATTAATTCAAATTATTTATTATTCAGAGCCTGATGAAACCACTTCAAACACCGCTCATAAAGGCATTCAAAAAAGTATTATCAAAGATATACTCCCCTTCATAAAACAGCATAAACGCTGGTTTATCGTCATGTCGTTTTACCCTATTGGTTCAACTTGTGGTTTTGCATTAATTAATCCACTACTCGTTGACAACAACTGGGCTTTAGAAGATATTGGTTTTGCGACTAAAATTTTTGGATCAGTTGTTGGCCTTTTCTCTGCCCTACTAGCAACACCTCTTATCACCTACTTAGGAAGAGTAAAATCGCTTGTTAGTGTCATACTTATACAGGCTTTTGCTCTGATACTCTTAATCCCAGTCACTTTAGGTTATACAGAAAAACCCATGGTGTACGCTGCAATAAGCGTTCATTTTATTAGCTTCCCTGCTTTGCTCGTTATTACAGCGACAATGATAATGGACAAAGCAGCACCAACCGTTCATAAAGCAACCTTCTTTGCACTTCAGTTTAGCTACGCTTCTTTATTAGGTTTTGCCTATTCAGCACTTAGTATGACAATCGCGAAGCACACAAGCTATAACACAGTGGTTTCTTATGGTGCAATACTTACTTTTGCTATCGCCATTTTCATCTGGTTTATGCTTAAAAAAGATGATTACACAAACCCAAACTATCAAAGCAGTTTACAACAAGGGGCTTAACAACCCCTTCGTTTTCACATCTCACATAACCCTAAAATTAAACGGAAACATTATGACTGTTCATTTATTCTGCCTCCCTCCGGCTGGCAGCAGTGCGTCTTTATATTCATCATGGAACAAACTAACCAGTGAGAAAATTAAGGTTATTCCGCTTGAATATCCAGGTCATGGCACACTTGTCAGGCAAAGGCTTACTCATGATCCAGATACATTAGCCGAATTAATGATTGAGAAAATAATGAGCTATGATAATAAACCCTTTGCCTTATTTGGTCATAGCGTTGGTGCAGCACTCTTGTGGCGCATCGAAAAGAAATTAAGAAGCAAAAAACTTAATCAACAACTGAAATTACTCATTGTGAGCGGCAGGCCAGAACTTCAATTTACAAAAGATATGGAACCAAAACGCTTTCTAACACGTGAAGGCTTAATAAGGGCACTACGTCAATACAACGGTGTACCAGACGAATTATTAGAAAACCAAGATGCTATGGATTTCTTTTTAAACATACTTCGTAATGACTTCCACCTTAATGACATGATGCTGGAAGACAAAGTTAGTATAACCAACACCCCTCTTATGGCCTTCTACGGGAAGGATGATCCAGACATTCATAGCTATGAACAAATGAATGCATGGCAAACCCATAGTCATAATTGGTTAGGTTGCAACCCACTTACTGGTGGTCATTTCTATTTTAATGATGAAGACCAACGACAAGATCTTCTAAATAAAATTAGCCGTGTGTTTTTAGGCTTAACAGACACCTCTGCCAACTCGGCCCAATAGATTCACATTACGACCTAGAAGTAAAAATATAACCGATTGAAAAGCACTCGAAAACTTACCTATTGTTTAAAACCCTTTTTGGGATTTCGATAATCAAATAATCGTTAGGCTTTAAGGTAAATAGATGAATTTGATTATAAAAAAGTCTTACTAATCAAAGTTATTAACTTTTTATCGAATTAAGTTACAGCCAATTTCAAAAATTGATTTAAATCATCTTTTCAAACTAATCATTTACAACCAATTACTTATACAGACATTTATGACCTTTTAAGCACCAACACTTATTGCAAACGATAATCATTTTCAATACTATTACTACTTACATCACATTACACCTATTAACAAAGGAAGCACGGAGCAATGACCCATAAGTATAAAGTGAGCACATCACAACCACCCAGTTCACTATCTTTAATCGCCTTATCAATTATTGGTATTAATAGCTTAATGATTTCTTCAGCCGTAAATGCAGAAGTAGTTGAACTTGAAAAAATTGTGGTTACAGGGGAAAAGATAGATAAAAATATCAAGGACACCACTACTGCCGTTACTGTTTTCACAGAAGAAAAGTTGGAATCAGGACAAACTAAAGAAGTTAAGGACCTAGCAACACAAGCACCAAATGTAATTGCAGATTCTTTTGGCCACTTATCTATGCGTGGTGTTTCAGGTGGTGGTGCTGCAACAGGTGGTGTTGCGTTAATGACAGGTGCCCGAGCACGCGTGGCAACCGTTGTGGATGGAACATCGCAAGATTGGTCTGGATATAACTTTGCTCCAACAAACCTTTGGGACACAAAACAAGTTGAAGTTCTACGTGGGCCACAATCAACCACCCAGGGTGCTAGCGCTATTGGTGGAGCCATGGTTATAAATACGAATGACCCAACATTTGAAAATGAAGAAGCTATTCGTGCAGGCCTTGAAAGTTATGATAATGGCAACACAAAGCATAACCTTGCTGTCATGTCGTCTGGTGCCATTGTCGAAGATGAACTGGCTTACCGTATTGCGATTGATAAGTCAGAGGGTGAAGGCTGGCTAAATTATGATACATCAGGATATACAGGTGACCTCCCTAGCCTCAGCAAGTCAGAAAGCTTGAATGTACGAGGAAAAGTACTTTGGGAGCCTAAAAGCATCCCAAAACTATCTATTAAAACCACTGTTACCCATTTACAAAATGACGGTGAACATGCAAATTTTGCCAGCAATACTGCCGAAGGCATTTCATCTCAAACGCTTACTGTAGCTGATTCTGGCGGCGCTGTATCCAGGGTTCAAGATTCTTCTGAAAATGGAGCGGCTATAGACGTAAATTATGAAATAAACTCAGGACTTACAAACTCGTTACACATTAGCCATAACGACTCTGATATTTATGCCGATGGTTATGGTTCAGCCAATGGTGGAACTACACACAGCTATGACATTGAACAACAAACATCATCGATTGAAAACAGACTTATTTTTAATCGAGACAATTCCGATCTAACAGGTGTTATCGGACTATTTGCTTCAAATAAAGATTCGGTGATTGACGCTACTCAAGGTTTAATCAACATAGACACAGATTACACAACTACAACTACTGCTCTATACGGTGAAAGCACCTATGCTGTTACACCTAAAACCAAAATCACTACTGGCTTACGTGTAGAAAATGAAGCGATTGATAAAACCGGCTCTTTTTTCACAGCAACAAAAGTAGGCCAAGATACTGATAAAACCTACACTCTACCAAAACTAGCAATAACTCATGCGATTTCTGAGGTAACAACATTAGGCGCATCGGTTCGACAAGGTTATAGCCCAAGCGGAACTTATATTAATACATCTGGTGATGTTTTCGCTTTTGATAGTGAAGAAGTCACATCATATGAATTTAGCAGCAAAAGCGACTTTGGTAACGGAACAACACTGAGCGCAAGTGTGTTTTATAACGACTACACGGACTATCAAGCATTATCTCAATTCACAATTGTTAATGTTGATGCAGCAACAACATATGGTATTGAAGTTGAAGCCACTACTTGGGCAACTGATAACCTAGAGCTATGGACTTCTGTTGGTCTATTACGTAGTGAAATAGATGAGTACAAGAGCGCAACATCAAGTGAAGGTAACGACCTTTCAAGCGCTCCAGAAAGCAATGCATCAATAGGATTCACTCAGCATATAGGTGATGATTGGTCATTTGGAGCTGATGTGACTTATGTTGGTTCCTTTTACTCTGATTTAGCAAATACAGAAGCCAACAAAGTTGGAAACAACGCTATCACTAATATCTATACACAATACTCTTTTGGTGAAATAACACTTAACGGGTACATCAAGAACCTTACTAAAGAAGATTCTACATATTATAGAGACGGTGCTTTAGCAGCCGTAGGCCAAACAAGAACTTTAGGCGTCAGCGCTGTATATCGCATGTAATTTGACTTTTAAAGACACTCAAGACTTTAAGAGGCTCAATTGAGCCTCTTTTTTTTCTTACACTCCCCTCTCCTTTGAACATATAACTTCCCCGTTAAACCTAAACTCAAGATCAACCTTTAAAAGTTAAAACGTCTAGCTCGTAACCCACATCAAACTATCCATGAAACCAAGCTTGTAAGCATGAGTTGTGAGTTGTGAGTTGTGAGTTGTGAGTTGTGAGTTGTGAGTTGTGAGTTGTGAGTTGTGAGTTGTGAGTTGTGAGTTGTGAGTTGTGAGTTGTGAGTTGTGAGTTGTGAGTTGTGAGTTGTGAGTTGTGAGTTGTGAGTTGTGAGTTGTGAGTTGTGAGTTGTGAGGATAGCCTCGTTAATTATGTGATAATTAACAAGGCTTATATCTATTCTCTAATTGTATTGTAAAGGATCTTATTAAGGTGTAGCTGGCACTAAATTATCTGGTTTATACACCTGTTTAAAGCTCAACACACACAAGATCAAAGCAGCAAAACCTATACCAGAAGCCAAAAGAATCCATATGCCATCTATACCACCAGAAAAAAACCACCACCCCTTCTCTGCTGCCAAATAACTAACTGGTACCACGGCGAACCAGTACACAATAAAGATCACCAACAATGGACTAACAAACTCTTGTAGCCCTCTTAATATGCCTGCTGCAACAATCTGAATCGCATCAAAAAATTGAAACAATGCAATATACACCAACAAGCCCGCGGTTATCCCAAGAATACCTTCATCTTGGCTAAATAAAGTAAGTAGATACTCCCCTAAACCGACTAGCAATACAGCGATAATTAAACCGTATGCACAAGTCATAATAAGTGCAGCATTAGCAACATGCCTTCTTGAAGAAAAGCCATCTGCTCTCGTTATACTTGCAATTCGAATGGTTGTTGCACTACTTAAAGCAACAGGAATCATGAAGACTATCATGGCTAAGTTAATGGCAATTTGATGAGCTGCGACTTGCTTAACACCTAAAGATGCAGCAAAAAACGCTAACGTCGTCAAAGCCAGCACTTCAAGAACAAAGGCTACACCAATAGGTAAACCTTCTTTAAGCTGCTCTGTTGCTTCATTCATATCAATATTTATTGCTGAATGAGATATCGCCTCAGGCACTTCACGTTGAACTAAGCGCTTCATCATAAACAATGCAAAATACGCACTCACTGCCGTTGCTAGACCACAGCCCACACCACCAAGGCCTTCAATACCAATGGCCCCAAAAACAAATAGGATATTTAACAAGCTATTGACTATAAGCAAGGCAATAAACACCTTGATAATCGGCATCAGTTTACTAGAACCCTCACTCATAAAACGATACAGCAAGATATAAACGAAACCAGGCATAGCAAATGCTACAAAATGCAGATAGGCCTGAGTAATAGCAGCAACTTTAGAATCGGACACCAGCCAACCTGATGCAAAAGCAAGGACGTGAACCAAGAGAAAACCAAGGATAGACAAAACAAAAGCAACTTTTTTACCACGAAGATAAACACGTTTCACTTCATCATGTTGGCCTACAGCCAACAACCCGGAAACTTTAGGCACTAATACAAACATTATTCCTGTTAACAGAATAAACACAGGGGTCCACATTGCACTACCTAAGCCAACGCCAGCCAAGTCATGATAATGGTATTGACCGGCTACCATGGTATCAACCAATCCCAAAGAGGCCTGACATATCTGTATAAAAATTAAGGGCAAGGCCAGACTTAACAATGGCCGATAGGTACTCGAAAAAACCGACATTTAAAATTTCCTTTTAATAAAACAGTGCTTAAAACTGGACAAACGAGGCATAAAGGAGGCAGTGCAAAACAACTAATCACAAAGCTATTTTAAAACACAGGCGAAAACCACTTTTCAAGCAATCGCTTGTTCCAACATAGCCAACCTTTTCTTCCCACAAAATACTGAGCTAGATCAATCTTTGAAATAAGTCAGTCCATTTGTGCATTTTATATTAAAAAAAACATTCAATACAAATGATAATGCAAATGAGAATCACTATCTTTTAATGAAGGAATTAAGTAATATACCTTCAAGCTAGTCATTAAACGTTTTATCAAAAAACACGTTTAAGTCAGGTAACCCCCAGCAAAAAATGACATGGAATCAGGGGCAACTTGCACAAGATAGGATGCAATACCCTTAGAAAAAAGAATTTTCTATAACAAGGTTAATAGGGTTCAAAGGTATGAATGAAGGATTAATTTTAGATCCACTAGAGCTTAGTGAATTTGAAAAAGAAATAGCTAGTTTAGGCTTGATTGATGAGAGCCAAGCAATAGATACATCTAACCAGCTTAAAAATAATGGTCAGCTCTCATTATCAGAAGAAAGAGCTTGGATGTTACACCAACAAGACCCACTCTCTTCAGCTGGCCCTTTTACAGCCGCGTTTAAATTATCTGGTGCACTAGATGCTCTACGCTTAGTAAGTGCTCTAAAAAAGATTTATCAGGGCAATACTAACCTCAATCAAGTTTATAAATTAGATGAAGAAGGCGAGCTAATAAAACACAAGCTTGACCCTGTAAACATCATTATCGAAGAGGTTGCTGCATCAGACGACGAAGAAGTTATAAATTTCTTACTAGAACAGCAAAAGCAGCCGCTTGATTTAGCCAAGGATGCAGCAATTAAGTTTTGGCTATTTAATAAAACCGAGAACGAATATGTATTAGGCCTACTTGGTCACCATATTCTTCTTGATGACACAGCTTGGCAGCCTATTTTTCATGCTATCAGTTCTCATTATAAAGATGTGAATTTCACTAATACTGCAAACACAAATTCAATTGAGCAAGCTCAACAAAATACAGATAAACTTGAATCTTATTGGGCTAATACACATCCAAATGGCCTAAATAAAACCCCGCTCCCCTCATTGTTCTTTAAAGTAGCAGGCAAGATCCCGCTGATTAAGCAAGTTACAAGTCATGATAAAGCGTTACAGGTATTTAAAGCGAATCGCTTCTATAGCAGAACATCGACAACTAAAGCTGATGCCTTAGCACAAGCAAGCCAAACATCACCTTTCCAGGCTTTGCTAACTTTATTTGGGCTTTATCTAAATCAATTACTAGATCAGACGTCAGTGGATATCATTATCCCTATCGTTGATCATCAAGAAATTGCTGGATTGGATCAGATCAAATCCAGCTCTAATGTCATCCCTGTTAGAATTGAAAATGCCGACATACAAACTGCTATTTTGGATCTACGAAACAACTTGCTTAACGGTATGTCGAATAACCTCTCCATTGAGCAGATATTTTCAGCAACCAAAACTCGTCGTAACGATTTACCTAATATTTTGGTAACACAAGTCGATGATGCAAGCGATTACCTAACACTCGAAGGCATAAAGGTTTCAAACTTAACCATACCGCCAATATCGTCTGACTATGACCTCACCTTAGCCATTCAGTTTGAGCAAGACGATCATATCAGATTCGAACTCACAACCGGTGACTTGCTATCCCCTACTATTGGCCACTTTTTACTAGAACAATTTATTGGGTTTATTGATAAAGCCGAGATTGATAGCAAAAGTGTCATTCCCTCTTTATTTACCAGTTCGAATAGCAATTTCGATAATTTATCTGAAGTAAATCGAACTGATAATACAGACACAAAAAGTTCACCTAAAAACAATGAGTTTATTAAAGCTATTATTGAAGAGTTCAAAACCGTCTTAGACCAAAATGACATCTCAGCTAATGATGACTTTTTTGAACTAGGTGGACACTCTCTGTTAGCCACAAGAGTCATAGGCAAGTTAAAAAGCCAACATCAAATTGAAGTAAAAATTGCAGACTTTTTTAATGCTCCAACTGCAATAGGGCTTGCAGAGCATGCAACAAAAATAGAAGAGCAAGAATCTCACTTAGCGCATGTGGGCCTAGATCAAGAAATCATAGTGCCGCATACATACGTACAGAATACTTGGATGGACCTAATCGAATTAGGAAGGAATCCTATCTTCAATATTCCTTTCACACTTAAGTTTGCTGAAGAGGTCGACGAAGAGGCGTTTCATAAAGCCTTTACAAAAGTGCTTTTGCGCCATGATGCATTGCGTACTCTGCTATTACCTGAAGAAGATGGCACCGTACTACAACGAATTATTCCTGCGACTCGCCTCGATGATTATCAGTGGTTTTTTTCATCAGCCACTCAAGGTAACGAGTCGGCAGAAAGTCTATTAGCTTTTGAGGCTAATTACAGTTTCGACCTTATTAATGAAATCCCTGTTCGTGTACGTTTTCTCCACAACGAGAAAGGTGAACACTTCCTCTCATTACTGATTTATCACATGACCTTTGATGAATGGTCAGCAGGCATACTCATAAGCGATCTGTTTTTCGCCTATAAAGAATACGTCAGTGGTGTTGAACCTAAGTGGGAAACCGTACCAGCTCAATTTCATCAATATGTTTCAGAACAAACTAAAGAATCTGAGATAGAGCAGGAACTTGAATTCTGGAAGCAACAACTCGGAAAAGTGCCACCAGCTCGCCCTCTTTTCTATCAAGATGGTTCAGAGTACCAAGTAACAGATCAAGGCAGTTGGATTGAATTCTCATTTGGTAAAGACGTTGCCGATGGATTAAATTTGCTGGCTAAGTCTAATAAATCATCCATGTTCCATGTTGTTTTTTCGGCCTTCTCACTTGCGCTTTACTACCTTGGCGCCAGTAAGAAAATCACCATAGGCACGTCAGCTTTTGGCCGTGATAATCCTAAATTCCAAGATACTGTTGGGCTTTTCACCAATGTAGTCATGAATCAGGTCCAGTTTGATGAAGAGCTAAGTATCAACCAATTAGTTTGTCAGGTAAAAGAGACGATTATTAGCTCACTTGCTCACAGTAATATTCCCTTTGTCACTGTTGAGAACACGGTTGCTACCAAGCCAGAAGAACTCGCAACAGACAACCTATGTGAAGTCTATATTCAGTACCATCAAAAAAATGTCCTTAACACAGCAATTGAACTAAATGACGGCCATAGTATTGGTTTTGATCTACTAGAACCAGAACGCAGCATAGCCAAATTTGGTTTGCACTTTGAAGCCTATGAGGATCCGAACTCAATCGAAGCCGCTTTCAGAGTGGTATTAGCCTATCGCATGAGTAGCTACAGTCAGGATCAAGTTGAATTGATCAAGTCTACAACGCAAACCGTAATTGAGTCTCTTGCCAATCAAGAAAGGCAAGCGGATATCTCAATTAGAGATGTTAGAAGAGCGCTTGCTAACAAAGGTTTGTAATTACTGTATTTGCTAAACGACAAGGATTAACACCATGTTTCTAGAGAATGATATTAAAAATGGTTTTGTACCTTTCCCTCAAGATAGAGCGGAATATTACCAAGCGTCTGGTTATTGGGAGAACGAAAACCATATACAGCTGCTTGACCGGATACGTAAACAATATGGCAATCAGCTAGCAATTTGCCAAGATGATAAAAGCCTGACCTATGATGAGCTTTATCACTATGCCGCTTCTTATGGTAGCTATCTGCATCAGCAAGGCATTAAAGCAGAAGACTTTGTGGTGATTCAGTCGCCTAATGTTGTTGAATTCTTCGTGGTCTTATTTGGTTTATATTACATAGGTGCTAGACCTGTTTTTTGTTTAAACGGTCATGGTGCTTATGAAATCGAAAATATTGCGATTAACAGCCGTGCCGTAGGCTATATCAAGATCAATCAAGAAAATCAGCCTATAACGGATGCGATGGACATAAGTTTTGGCTTTACTATGCCGAACTTAAATTTATGGTTTAGACAAACCATCAAAAGTAGCTCATCCATTGATCAGGCTTTTAGCTGTATTAATGACAAAACAATGCTCGTACCAAGATATGAAGCAAGCCCACACTCAGTGGCTTTTCTTCAACTCTCTGGTGGTACGACGGGTTTACCAAAACTCATCCCAAGAACCCATGCAGACTATCTCTATTCAGTAAAGAAGAGTGTTGAAGTAACCGATTTAAGCTCTAGCACAAAGCAGCTTATCGTTTTGCCTGTTATGCATAATTTCACAATGAGTTCTCCAGGCTTTTTAGGGGCATTTTATTCAGGTGCGAGTGTATTTTTAAGTACAGACTCAAGTCCTAAAAACTGTTTTTCTCTGATAGAAAAGCATGGCATTACTCAGGTGTCTCTTGTGCCTTCATTGATCAATCTATGGATCAACTCACCCCAACTTGAACAAGCAGACCTTAAAACCCTAGAGGTAATTCAAGTCGGCGGCGCGAAGTTATTACCAGAGCTTGCTGAAGCAATTGATCAAAAGCTTGGAGCCAAACTACAGCAGGTGTATGGCATGGCAGAAGGCCTTGTTAACTTCACTCGCCTTGATGATCACAGTAATGCCGTCTTATTTACGCAAGGCAAGGCGTTAAGTAAAGACGATGAAATTCTCATTGTGGATGAAGAAGGAAGCCCTCTTCCTAATGAATCAGCAGGATTCATTCTGACTCGAGGCCCTTACACCATCAATGGTTATTACAACTCTCCTCTAGTGAATTCCCGTAGTTTTAATAAAGAGGGTTTTTATATCACAGGGGATATTGGCTACCTAGATAGTAATAACAACATAGTGGTTACAGGTAGAGAAAAGGAACAAATCAACAGAGCAGGTGAAAAGATCACACCAAGTGAAATTGAGAACCTGATTTTATCTCACATCCAGGTAAAAGACGTTTCTGTTGTGGGTGTAAAAGACCCTCTGTTAGGCGAGCGAACGAAAGCTTCCATCATTCTAAAGGAGCCAACTAGCCAGCTTTCACTCAGGGATGTTCGGGTATTTTTGATGCAAAAGAAAATTGCCGAATACAAATTACCAGACGAGATCGAATTAGTAGACGATTTTACATATACCCAAGTTGGAAAGGTCAACAAAGGCCTGTCGACTAATAAAGCTAGAGGATAGCAGAAAATGAAAAGTGAAGTTTATGACATTGTAGGGATAGGTGTAGGTCCATTTAATCTGAGTTTAGCTTGTATGACAGAGCCATTAACTGAGATGCGAACCCTCTTTTTTGATAAAAAGCCGGAGTTTGATTGGCATTCAGGCATTATGCCCGAATGGAGCACATTACAAATTCCTTTTATTGCGGATTTAGTGACCTTTGCAGACCCTACAAGTAAGTTTTCTTTTTTAAATTATTTGAAGGATCAAGGCTTAATCTATCAATATTATATTCGTGAGAACTTTTTCATTTTACGCTCTGAATATAATGATTACTGTAAATGGGCATGTGAACAGCTTGAGAACCTTCATTTTGATCAAGACGTTCAAAATGTTAGCTATGATGAAGCCTCTAAAATTTACACAGTCGAAACACGTAACAGCGCTAATGAACTCACAGTTGTCCAAGCTAAGCACCTTGTAGTCGGTACAGGCACAACTCCAATTGTTCCAGATTTCTGTAAAGGCTTTAAACAAGAGCTGCATTCAAGTGCCGATTACATAGAACACAAAGCTGATTATAAAAACAAGAAATCCATAACCATAGTCGGTAGCGGGCAAAGTGGCGCTGAAATTTATTATGATCTGCTAAATGAAATTGATGAACATAAATATCAGCTCAACTGGATTACACGATCTGAAAGATTCTTTGCCATTGATGTCAACAAACTTACCTTGGAGCTGACATCGCCAGAATACACCAAGCATTTTTATAATCTACCTGCTAACAAGCGTGATGAGGTGATTAATAGCCAAGATATGCTTTATAAAGGCATAAACACTGATTTGATTAATCAGATCTATGACACCTTATACATCAAATCTAAAAAAACTGATTTTGACTCACGCTTAATTACAGATACACAGGTGAACTCTCTATCTTATCAAGATGGAAAGTTCTCCCTCTCTTGCACAAGACAGGATGCTCAAAAAGATTTCGAAATGGATTCTGAAGTCGTCATTTTATCGCTAGGCTATGAGTTCAAGAAACCAAAATGCCTCATGCCTATTGCCCAATATCTTAATTGGGATGAAAAAGAACGTTTAGATCTAAGTGAAGACTATGCCGTCAATGATGACAAAACAGTTTTTGTACAAAACCTAGGCCTCTATACCCATGGCATTTCAGCACCAGACCTTGGTATGAGTTGCTTCCGTAACGCCATTATTATCAACAAAATCTTAAACAAGGAAGTCTATCCAGTTGAGAAGCGAATTTGTTTCCAAGAGTTTTTACCTGAATAGATATCACTCTTTGTAAATAAATCTAGGCCAACAAGTCCCTAAAACAAATGGATTTGTTGGCACTCAAACTGAAATAGACACAGTTTAAGCAGGCACTTGTTTAAACATTTAATCGCTTAAGTCGGTTTTAGAAAGTGACATTTCCATAACAGTATTGTTGACCACTTAAGCAACTAAAAAGAATAAGCAAAATCGAGAAGAACTTATGCAAACGATATCACGCAAATTACCCAATGATTTTAGCCTTGCGATGAATCATCATAAATATGGCTTAAAGCAGGTTAGCTACCCAGAGGATTTACCTTTACTGCATAAATGGATGCATACAGAACATGTTATCCCACAATGGCAAATGAACAAGCCAAAATTAGAGCTTGAAGTCATGTTTGAAAAAATGCTGATTGATGATCATCAGCGTCTTTATTTCATCATGATTGATGACAGACCTATTGGTTATGTGGAAATTTATGAATGTCATAGAGACCGTCTGAATCGTTATTATGAATCTGATGAAAATGACATGGGAATACACCTGTTGCTAGGTGAACCTGATGTATTAGGTTTGGGCCATTTTCGCCCTGTACTGACTCTATTTGCTCAATTTATTTTTAGTAGCAACCCAGATACTCAGAAAATGATCTGTGAACCTGACTGTGAAGTGGTTCCTTTTCAACGTGCCGCACCTGATTTGGGCCTAGTTGAGCAAAAGAAATTTCAACTGCCTGAGAAGAAAGCCTCTCTGTATTTCTTAAGCCGAGATGACTTTCGTCAGTCTCCTTGCTACCAAAAGTACCTGTAATGGAGTAAGTATTTTTATGAAACTTCCAGATTATTTTCACTCAAACATTAAGACAGACCTTGATCGCTTAATCAGTACTAAGCCCACCCCGTTTCTTGTGGTCGATCTTTCTGTCATCGAAAAGCGCTATCGTGAAATGGTAGAAGGCTTCCCTATGGCTGATGTCTTTTATGCGGTTAAAGCAAACCCTGCAAATGATGTTGTTCAGCTATTGGTCGAGCTGGGCTCAAACTTTGATATTGCCTCAGTGCCAGAGCTTGAAAAAGTATTAAGCTTTGATATTGAGCCGTCGCGTATTTCGTTTGGCAATACGATTAAGAAGAAAGCGGATATTGAATACTTTTATCAAAAAGGCGTTAGACTTTTTGCCACAGATTGCGAAGCAGATCTAATCAATATTGCCGAAGCAGCGCCCGGTTCAAGCGTTTATTTCCGTCTACTTTTTGATGGTTCAGCCACAGCAGACTGGCCACTGACAGATAAGTTTGGTTGTAAAGCGAATGTCGCTGTTGAACTTGCCGCCAAAGCAAAAGAGCTTGGTCTCAAACCTTATGGTATCTCCTTCCATGTAGGCTCACAACAAAGAGACATTGAAACTTGGCGACAAGCCATCCTTGCGACCAAGTCTGCGTTTGATCAAATCAAAGAGCAACATAATATTAGTCTAGAAATGATCAACTTAGGTGGTGGCTTACCGGCAAGCTATATTCAGCACACCCATAGTTTCTCTTATTACGCTAATTCAATTCTTGCCTTTATTAAAGACAGCTTTGCACAAGATATGCCTCGTATATTGATTGAACCTGGCCGCTCACTGGTTGGTGACTCAGGCATCATCGTCTCTGAGGTCATATTAGTGACAGATAAGAAAACAAAGTCAGAATACCCAGATCGCTGGGTTTACACAGATGTTGGCACATTTAACGGCTTAATAGAAACCATTGGAGAAGGAACTAAATACCCGATTCTCACCAGCAAAGAAGGAAATAACAAAAAGGTCATTCTTGCAGGGCCCACCTGCGACAGCATGGACATAATGTACAAGGATCACCAATACCAACTACCAGATACCTTAACGACAGGCGATCACATATTTTGGTTGTCGACGGGAGCCTATACCACAAGTTACAGCTCTGTTGAGTTTAATGGTTTACCACCACTAACAAGTTATGTCGTTAAAAACTGAGAAGTGAAACTTAGCCAAATTCACTAAGAAGATTAGCCACAGTTTTAAATCAAACAGAAGAAGTAAACATACTATATGAGCGCATTTACACCAATAATGGATATCGATCAAAAGATCGATATCCTAGACCATGTCAATCAGGATCACACGGAAGAGTTGTTAGCCATAGCAAGAACAAGTCAGCCTAAAAGTGAAATCCAATCTGCAAAAATTCTCGATATTTTTGAAGAAGGCATGAAAATTCTCATAAAATCTAATCATCAAGATACAGAGCAAGAGGCTTTTGTCCCCTTTGAAATTGAAGGTGGGTTAGAAGACAAAATTTTGTATCAAGCCTATGCTGCCATTGCCCAGCAAGGTAAGGGTTTCAGTGGTGCAGGTAAGCACTTTTTTGAAGTGACAGATAAACAAAAAGTCACACCAAACATGATACGCATTAGCGTAAAAAGTAATACACCCTTGCCCGAATATTACCCTGGCTATGCATTTGCTTTTCTTCTAAAAATTATTCAGAAAAAACCGAACCTCAGCACCCAAACCAATCAAAACACGCATTGGTTTAAAAATATTTTCGATCGCGCTTTCATCAAACTGATGAAACATTTGTCCAGTAAGAACCGACAGAAGTTATTACAAAAAGCCAATAAAGACATTCGCCTTTATACTTTACGTAAGTCTTGGAAGAGCTTTGAAGATGCGGCCTTCCCTGACATGGGTTATATCGATATCTTTACCCATGACAACACCCCAGGTAGCCAATGGGCAAGCGAACTCAAAGCCGGTGATGTCATTATGAGTCGTTCAGAATCACCTGATAAACACCCTCACCTTAAAAGTGGTCAAGCGCTATTAATTGCGGATGAAACCGCTTATCCAGCACTTGTGGGTATTCTTGAAACTTGGAATAACCCTTTACCGCCCCATGTCATTATTCTAAGCGCAAAGAGTGCGGAACAAGACTATATTGAAGATGCATTATTACCAGAAGGTAGCCAAGTTCATCGTTTAGTATGTGATGCAAATAAGCAGGCAGATGAAATTTTGCCCATTCTTGCAAAGCTAGAAACAGTAGATGTGGCTTGGGCTGCTTTTGAATCAGAATCTGCAAAGAAAGTAAGGCGCTACCTTCGCAATGACAGAAACATAATTGGTCGCGATAATCACACAAAAGCTTATTGGCAATTAAAAAGCCGTCCAGAGCCTAAATAGACTCAGTTTCATCTTAGATAAAAGCACCATCAAGAGTAACTTGATGGTGCTTTTTTATGAAGCATAATAGCCGTTATTTACTAACCAAGCGCCGCTGCTTTTAGGTAAGCCGGACGTGTTTGAACCTTATCAAGATAAGATTTTGTATGAGTAAAACCGTCAAGCAAACCTAAGCTAGCGGAGATTTCTAACATAATAGTCATCATGATATCTGCGCCAGTAAATACACTGCCTGCAAAATAATCACGTTCAGCCAATACTGATTCAATATAGCCAAAATCTAACGCGATCTCTTTGGCAATATAACCATCCATCGCTTGATTTCCTGCTCTTTCCTCTAGCCCCATAAACAACTTACACATAACAGGTAAGGCTAATGAGCCTTCAGCAAAATGAGACCACTCTAAATACTGATAATATTCCTTAGTCTCTTTGTTAGGTCTTAATCGTCTTTCGCTATCTTGATCAAGAATGTATTCAAACACGGTACTGGATTCACACAAGGTAATTTCACCATCCTGAACGATAGGTGCTTTTGCTAAAGGGTGAATGGCTTTTAAGCTAGCTGGCGCCAAACGCGTTACAGGATCTCGTTCATGATCAATGCGTTCATATGGCATACCTAGCTCTTCAAGTAGCCAAAGAACACGTTTAGAGCGAGACTGGTTTAAATGATGCACAACTAACATATTAGGTCCTTTTAAATGACTTTTTAATTGAATTTCAAGTACAGATAATCAGGGTAAAGATACTTAATTCAATCCCCTCAGTATGTCTTTAACTTTGTATTAGGCAGCGTTAATGCTCTCTAAGCTTTAGCGATTAGCTAGTAAGAAATTTAGAAAGGGTTTAATAGGTGATAACCTTGGGTGTTATTGATGTCGTTGAGACTAATTATCAAGCCCATATTTTTGCTGTAGCGCTAGGTATTCTGGCGTTGATTTAAACGCTTTCATTGCCTCTGAAAAGGTTTTAGCTAATTGGTTATGGCCTTTGGCCTTGGCAAACACTATGTAATGCTCCCGCCCTTCAGTTAAATAAGGTTTTAAAAATATTACCTGATTCGCAACACCCATACGCTTGGCATGATAGCCAATATCACCAACATGACCAATTGCCATTTGCATACGACCTGCCAACAACATTTTTAATAGGTTTTCTTCATTTTCAGCAATATTAATCTTGTTTAAAGAAGTCATATGATCAAACTCTTCTTGATAAGAGAACCCCAGCACAGTACCAATTGAATAAGGTATTAAAGAACTTAATTCGCCAGAAAATTGAATGTTATTTAAATGCTTTTTCTCAATAAAAAATCCAACAGTCGCTTTAGAGATGACATTTTCATCATAAAAGTATCCAAACTCCTCCCGCTCACTTGTCTTCCCCATGTATGTTATGGCATCTGCATCACCTTTTTTAAGCATTTCGATAGCTCGTTTCCAAGGTAAGCTTTCAAACTTAAGTTTGAGCGGTATTGTGCTCGCAACTTTTTGTACTAATTCAATATGAAACCCAGTCAATTCGCCATTTACATACATTTCATGTGGTGGCCAAGAACCATCAGGTCTCACGACTAAGAGCTCTTGAATTACATCGTCAGCAACAGCGGTTTCTATCAAGGTACAAACCAATATTAACCAAAGTTTATAGATAGATATCAACCTCATCTTTTATCCCGTGTTAATTAAAGGAACTTACCCATATCATCAATTTATATATTAGTTCACTGAACATATAGTTGAAGTGTAGCTGGCCAAAATTTAAGCTTTAGTTTAAACAAGTTAAGTTTTATAGATAAATGATAATCGTGAGTTAAGTGCTTATACTTTCTGACACATATAGCTAGAGTTTGGTAGGAAAAATTTGACTGTTTGACATGAAGTCATAAAAAAGGTCTTGTAACTACAAGACCTTTAAAAATAAATGGCTATTTAGTGATTACAATTACTCTTCTTCAGTAAATGGTTCACCATCATCCTGTTCATCGTCTTCTTGAACATTTACCACACGTTCAGTAGGTACAGCTAAAATTTCTAAATAAAACGAAGTCCAAGCTTGGCTTTCTGCATAACTAATATTTTCATTAATTTTGGCAGTACGAATCACTTCTGCTGTTTCTTTAGTTTGACCAAATTTGCAATCAAAACCCCAATAATCAGCCCAATCTGGTAACTTTTTATTACGCTCACGCTTTAAATATTTTTTAACATCCCCTTTAGCAGCTTCGATTAAACGAGGATAAGCAATTTTAGGGTGGGATAGTGCAAAGTTTTTTTTCATAAGAATCCTAGAAGAATATGGACTGACGCCTGCCATAAATCAAAATATTTAAAATATTGATCAAAGCGAAATAAGACAATTTAACAATAAAGTGTGTTCAATAACCACGAAGAATATGAGGATTATCATTTTGATGATAGAACAGACAAGATCAATTGCTGATATATAAAAGTAAAATAATTAAATTTTTAACGAGAGGAAATAGAAAGGTACTACTGAAATAATTGGAGGCACTTCCACCAGCCGCATCTCGGCACACAAATCCATCGCTGTGGCTGCTTCCTTCCGGATCTGACCAGATTAACGACTTCATGTTGCGAGAGGACCAGCAGAAGTACCATTGAGGAGGTCTCTGCTTGACCTTGGAGCGAATTATACCTAGCTAATTCAATTTGGCAACAGTCTTTTTTATTATTTTTCAAATACTTAAAGCTTGTTTGTTTTTTAGACACTTCTCTTGTAAATCAATAAGTTCCAACTTATTAGTCAGCTTTGCCCTTTGCAAAGATTTTACCCTCCTTTATAGATAAATTTAATTTATATATCCAATATCTAACCATACGTACAGGAAGTATTAGATATAGCGGCTTTTATTGCGTAAAATACCTCGCTAATTATTCCCTATACGTTTAACTATTCTTTGTTCGGCCTTGCCAACTTCATACTAGGAGATACCTTTGAAGCTTTTCGTTAAAAACTTAACCCACGTAGACTTTTCTTTGTTTGATACTGATCGTGGCCTATTGGGTGAAAGCTGGCAAACCGATGTGTTACTTGAAGGTAGTTTAAATGATGAGAGCATGGTGTGCGATTTCAGTATCGTAAAAAAGCTGATTAAAAAGTGGTTAGATGAAAACATAGATCATTGCTTGGCTATCCCTCATCAAAACACGTCAGTGTCTATGAATACTGACAATGAAGATAAGCACATCTTTGAGTTCGACAAAGGTGGTAAAAACCATTTTTACTGTGCGGCTCCGAAGCAGGCTTTTTGTCTCTTATCTATGGATGTGATTACACCAGAAGCTGCGGCAACTTGGTGTGAAGATCAAATCATGGCGATTCTGCCTGCCGATCTTGCCCGTGTACGTATTACTTTTACGCCAGAAAAGATTGAAGGTGCGCAATATCAGTACAGCCATGGCCTTAAAAAGCATGCAGGTAATTGCCAGCGTATCGCCCATGGCCATAGATCAACCATTGATATCTATAAAGATGGTGAGAAATCTGAGTCATTAGAAAATGACTGGGCTAAGCGCTGGCATGATATTTACATAGGTACGGAGGAAGATTTAATTGGCATTATTAGTGAAGATGGCCACCGTTTCCACCATTTTGCTTATGAAAGCCAACAAGGTCATTTTGAATTAATTATTAGAAGCTCTCAAACTTACATGGTACATACAGATACAACCGTTGAATCTCTTTCTAGCCATGTAGCTAAGGTGCTAGCAAACGAAAATCCAGGTCACGATATCGAAGTTCATGCCTATGAAGGCATTGGCAAAGGCGCAATTTCCAATAAGGTAGTAAATGTATGAGCTTAAAAGCGTTTGAAACCCTTCCTCAGGGCTCTGAATTAGAGTTAGATCGAGTATTAAGCAACCTGAAAAAAGATGATGCAGGTTTGATTGCTGCCATTGCACAACAGCACGATACGGGCGAAGTATTAATGTTGGCTTATATGAATGAAGCATCTATCAGAGAAACCCTAGAAACTGGGCAAGTTTGTTACTGGTCTCGTTCTCGTCAAACATATTGGCGTAAAGGCGAAAGCTCTGGTAACAGACAAACGCTTGTTTCTATGTCATTTGATTGTGATGGTGATTGTATTTTGCTTAAAGTTGAACAAAAAGGTCCTGCTTGCCATACAAATCGTCGTAACTGCTTTTTCTTTGAAGCGAAAGACAACAAGGTAATTGTTAATTCTAAACCTATGGTTTAAGACACACAGTTAGTTTAAGGGTGTAATCTAAATTACACCTTTATTGTCTTACACAAAGATTCCCTTTTCGATTTAATACTACTAGTCACTCCATCATAACCTCGCCTTAATAAGACTTTTTTGATCTTAAGCTCATGTCTTAAATACATAATTTTTGTCGCTCTCAAGTAACTATTTCACCTATGTAAAAGCCGAATTTTATTTCGCATTATGGATTCGCAAGTCAAGATTTTATTAACTAAACTTGCTTTAGGTTTCTGATATAAATCACATTAATCCAAATAATTTATCTTAGTTAAACTATGAATTTGCTTTTAATTTTGCTGATTAACTGTAAACTTTAACCCAATCAGTGTAATCGATTGTAAACACACCCTCGTACAGCAGGATGTTCTGGGTCAAAATCAATAATAAAACAGGGATGATTCATTAAATGTTTAGGTAAAGATGACTATGTTAGACTTATCCGTTAAAACGAAGACCCTATCACTTGTAGCGCTCTTCGCGGTTCTTATTATTGCGCTCACAATCAATTCTGCTTACTCAAGCAAGAAAGTAGCGCAAGAGCTTAATACCCTTTCAACGCACAGTCTCGAGTTAGTTAAAAACCTAGAAAAAAGTCGTCAATTACTTCTTAAACAGTCTGTTGAGTTTGAGCGTGGTTATTTTCAGGTTTCCATTGCTAAGTCCTTAAGTGGCTATGGTGTTGAGCAAATTGCAGGTTCTGCTGAAGCGTTTAAAGAGTTCACAAGTGAATTAGAACTTAGCCTAGTAGAAGTAACAAATATTTTAGGGGTTATGCCTAGAAATACTGAATTAGATGAACTGCTAGTTCTTATTGACACTCTTAAAGAAAACCAAGTGGCTTTCTTAGAGTCCAGTAGTACAACTTATAGTTGGTGGACCAAGCTTAAAACAATGCAGGCAAACCGAAGCCGTAAAGCCGCAAAAGCAAGCTTAGAAGCAGTGAACACCGACATGGAGCAAATCATTGCTAAAATTGATGCCTATGTGACCAAAGTAAACCAAGAGCAAAATGATCAACTTGCTCAGAACTTACTCACCTCTTCTATTGTTGCTTTTTTTGCAATCGCTGTGGGCATTGTCATCAGCTTATTAATGGTAGGTAATATCTCTAGCGCATTACAGAAATCAGTTAATCGTGCAAAAGAAATTGCATCCGGTAATTTGACTCATACAAGTTCTAGTAAACGCTCTAGCGCAAAGCGAGATGAAATTGCTCAACTTGAAATTGCTATGGATACATTGGTGGATCAGTTAAGCAGCATACTTAATGATGTTTCTTTATCCAGCCATATGCTGACAGAGGCTGCCGACAACCTTAACGAAGAAACTAAGAATTCGTCTAAAATGGTTGAGGAACAACAATCTGAGACTGATTTGATTTCGCAAGCAATCAATGAAATTCAATCTACTGCTATGCATGTTTCTGAATCTACATCTGATGCAAGCTCAGCAGCACAAGATGCAGCATTAGCTGCTGACGAAGGCCATAAGATTGTTATAGGTACAATTAGCTCAATTGAGAACCTTGCTTCTGAAATTAATACTGCCGCTCAAACAATCAATAAGCTTGAAGAAGATACCAACAATATCACTCAGATTCTAAATGTGATTTTGGGTATTGCTGAGCAGACAAACCTACTTGCATTAAATGCTGCCATTGAGGCGGCGCGTGCGGGAGAACAAGGTAGAGGCTTCGCAGTTGTAGCGGATGAAGTGAGAACCCTTGCGCAAAATACTCAAGATGCGACCCAACAAATTGAGCAAATGATTAGTAAGTTACAAACAGGTACTAGTCAAGCAGTTAAAGCAATGCAGTCTAGTCATGCAATATCAACAGATGTTGTTGATGTTGTAAAAGAGGAAGAAACATCTCTTGAAAGCATTAATGAGTCTGTTTCTAAGATTCGTGATATGAATAATCGAATCTCTGCGACGGCTGAGCAACAGGCAAGTGTTACCTCTGAAGTAAATACCAATGTGAGTAACATTGCAGCTATTGCGGTTAAATCAACTCAGTCAATTCATACGATTACTGATGATGCAGCTAAAGTAGCGAAACTTGCTAAGCAGCTATGCGACAAGATTGAATATTTCAAAATGTAACCTAGCTGTTTTTACTGTAATATATCTCAGGGATCGAGATATATACTTATACCAAAAAGAAATAAAGGAGAGTACTTAGAATGTGCCGCTGGGTTGCTTATATGGGACAAGAGATTTACCTTGAATCTCTTTTATTTGAATCTGAACACTCTTTAATTGATCAAAGCCTAAGTGCAAGGAAATCACAGGTCACTGTGAATGCAGATGGCTTTGGACTCGGTTGGTATGATGAGAGAAGTGAACCAGGGCTCTATCATGAAATTATGCCTGCCTGGAGTGACTGTAACCTCAAGAGCCTCAGCGCTCATATCAAAAGCAAACTTTTCTTTGCTCATGTCCGAGCATCTACAGGTACTGCAACTAATCGTTCAAACTGCCACCCTTTCGCCTATAAGAATTGGCTATTTATGCACAATGGCCAAATTGGGGGCTATGAGAGCATTCGCTGGCATTTAGATAGATTAATACCTGAACACCTCTATAATCAACGTAAAGGCGCCACTGACTCTGAACTAATTTTTCTTTTGTTAATCGCTAATGGCCTTGAAGAAAACCTTGAACAAGCTGTTCAGATCACTATCAAGCAAATTGAGAAGATCATGCTTGATAATCAAATCGATGATGCTTTTAGACTGACTGCCGTTATTTCTGATGGCGAGCAGTTGACGACTATTCGATATTCAAATGACGACCAGCCGGCAAGCCTTTATTACAAACTGTTTGATGGCCATCTAGTGCTTGCCTCAGAACCTTCAGAGCACTCAACAAAAGGCTGGCAGCACGTATGCCCTAACCATATGGGTGTTATTGGTCACCAAGGCTTAGTTAGCCGACCAGTGTTCGTTTAAATCATTTAACAAAAAAAAGGACGCTTTCGCGTCCTTTTTTTTTGCTCAAACTCTATTTATATTTCACTTTAATAAGTTAAACATTAAGAGAAAGAACATTCGTTTTACTGACTCTATGTCGATAGATTTCTCTTAAATATTTGATCGATTTCTTAACGTTCTCGACATCTAATCGAATATCATTGATCGAAACAAACTTATCTTGCTCGTCAATTAACTCACGATATTTCTTCTCATACATAGGTTTAATCGCATACCAATTTGTATCTAAGATTTTCGCTGGGTTTTCATGTGTATTGAAGTAGCGATCCACTTCATTCTCATCAAACTCTTCAGTGGTAATGAAATTCAGAATAGCTTTATCAACTTCATCACTAAAGCGGTATTCATCACGTGCAAAACATCGCTTCACATAAGCAACCATAAGCGTTAAGAAGTCATCACTCAAACAAGGACTCTTAGCAACCAAGGTTGTTAATGAAAGGTTTGCAGATGCACCTATTACCAAGGCATAACGCTTCAAGGTAGTATTTGGGAAAAGACTATTCAAATGCAATTTAAGTCGATTCAATGCCGTAAAGGACAGTTTATAATCCTTAGGCAAAGAAATAATTGAAACAACCGATGAGCAGTTCTTGAAAAAGTGCAGGTGATTCAAACTTGAAGTGTCATAACCAGAGTCACGATAATTCTTCAGTGCTTCGCTGTAGCTTGAAGATTCAATAGGTAAAATACTGATACCTTCAATCGCCGATGTATCTTGGTTGAAGTGTGGTAAGTCAATCGAACGACAAAATAAGTCATCTATATCGATATTTTCTTTACTGCTGCTTGTTACGACACTTTCTGCATAAGCAATCGCTACAGGACCTGCCAAACTCATAAACAAGTCATTCGCATCTAGACGAATAGTTTCTGCAATATCAACACCAGCACGGCGGAAGTAATCTTCATCATAATCAGTGGTGACAGCTTGTGCGGTTAAGATGTTGAATATCTGCTGGGAAATATATTGGTTAGCATATTTTTCCATGGTGTTTACATCAATATCAGACTCACCTGATCCGTCATTTTCCTCTGCGTAACGCATGATGTCATTGGAAATAAGCATCATTGAGTTCCAAGGACGAATACGCTGCATCACATTACTTGGGTGGTCGTGATCCTCCCGCTCAACATTGTATGAGAAATCCCACTCTTCAGATAAGTATTTACAAAGCAGGCGACCCGCATTGATATGAAGTGCTTCAGACACCTCAATTTTGTCACCTGAGATATTAGGTAAAATACAAATACCTGATGTAAAGATAGGTTCGAACACAAAGCTATGCCTTTTATCAACGACTTTACTTTGCGCTGAATGATAGTCGAACGTTTTGCTCATGTATGAATATTGTTGCGCCAAACCGAACTCAGATGCCATACCTGACCCTGTACCACCACCAGCACTAAAGATATAAAAATACAGTCGTGATTGGTTTGCTTTGATACCACAGGAATCAACCAAATAAGAGTGCATATGACGCCATGCATTATTATTAAAGCTGCTGGTATTTTTATTAAGAATAATCTTTGCAAGGTATTGCCCTAGAATAGGCGCGTTACCAGCACCACCAGCATGCACCTCAGAAAGGTCCATAATTTGTAGCTTTTTATATTCTTCTAAGAAGTTGCTGCGACCATTTTGTGAAGAGTATCTAATTCTACCTTCTATATCTTTATCAAGGTCACCCAACATAACAACAGGCTCAATTAAGAAAACAGGTCTTGGCTCCCCTTTTATCTCAATTGGTAGATGCTTTTGAATCCAACGCATTGGACGGAACTCACCTTCTGCATTAGTTTTGTCTTGCAGCTCTAAGTCGGCCATATAATTACTACGAGCGTTATAAACAAGAGTAGCTACATCTAACGCAATATTAGAACCGCAACGCCCTAGTCCAATAAGGCAGACTGAAGGAAAGTTTTGATCGTTTATATCGCTTTCTGGATCCAGATTAGGGAAAATTTGTCGACGAACAATATCGAGGTTTTCAAGGATATTGTCTAAATTCTCTTCTGTATAATAGAGATGTTCATTTAATGCTACATCCTTACTCATCATAATGCCCTTATATGAATAGTTAACACAGATAACACCATAGTCAAAAAATCGACAGTTAATCGAGACTCAATTTTTTTGTTAATAAATTCATTTAAAAACGCGGTAAATCGCGCTGAATTTATCTCAATGATGTTTTTAATTGTTAACTAAACAAGATATCAGATGACCAGAACAAAAGATATATACACAGAGGTACAATAGCTTACACATACCCTCATAAAAACAATAAGTTACATTTCTTTTTAAGTCCATTAGTAATTACTTAATTAGGGCCAACGTCCATATCAGCCTCAATTTAGTGCGTATAAGCTAAATACACTGACTAGAATACAACTCTTCAACCCACTCTGGATGGTCAATTAATGGATTTCGATTACCCTGCCATTCTTGTATTCGGTTGTTACGTGTCATTTCGTTAGCATCGACTGCATCTTCTTGGTGCCATGTATATAAAGTACAAATTACGCCAAAGAAAGGGTCGCCTGTTTCTGAACTAGTATTATTGACTAAATACAAATCACTCATATTACCGTCAGAACCATCATATCGAACATCCATATAAAAAATCATGCGAGCAACATCGCCTTTTACATCATCCCTTGGTTCAAAACTTTCGCTCGTTGTATAAGTGCCTGCAGCCTCTCCTTGCGCACTTCCACCTTCATCATAATCTTTATTTGAACGCGAACTATTCACAGTTTTGTCCGTCGGCCTAATATGATGAATATCTGTATAGCCATATTGCGAAGTCGAAGAGAAACCTAAAGATTTAGGCCACACATGCTCTCTGTTCCAGCTGTCATTATCAAAACCTGATTGTCCATCTCTATCCGTTTTTGAGTGACTTCGACCTGTGTATAGTAAGATCACATTATTGGTATTAGATAAATCTTCATCTGTGTACTGGAGCGCATCCCACACTTCGCTATAACTAAGTTTTGTGTGATTTACCTCTAGTAAATCTTGAAGTGCAGATTTTAAACCTGTGCCTGATAAGCTTAGAACTGAGTCATAGTAACTACCGGAATAAGTTGCAGATCCACCCGCACTGGCACCACTACAATCTTGCGTTAAGGTACCCGTTGATGGCGTATCTATGCTACTTGTTGACCAGTTTGCAACGCTAGTAACTGAAGATGTTTGTGTGCGGTATAGGGACACATACTTAGCCGAAATATCCCAGCCTGAGACTTTTCCTTCCCAAGCCACCAAATCAACAAGTTGGCTGCCATTATAAAGCTCTATATAGTCCCCTGAATTACCCAGAGATAGAGCTAAATTTGAAGCATCCGGTGAAAAACCATACATGGCTTCAAAACCACTTGAGCTTTTCGCAATGGTGTAATAGGTATTTGCTGCTAGCATTCCTGACAAAGAATAGGTCGATCCATTATCTTTAAGCTGATAACTCGATAAATCAACTTGCTCACAGCCAGCGTTGTAAATTTCAATCCACTCCTCAACTGAATCTGTCCCTGGTGTGTCGTAAAGAACTTCAGATATTTGTAACTCAGCAAAGCCTAAACTACTACCAAGTAGTAATAGGCTTGTAATAGGTGCTTTCATACATCTTTCCTTTTAAGTTAATTAGTTAGCATCACATTTGGTGAATTATTAACCTACAAGGCTTATGCCAAAGCTATATTACATCTGGTTCATTTTTAATTGAGGTTCATATTTTGAAACCAAAAGTTCATCACATGACCTTTTGGTCAAGATTTAACGAAGATAACAGCTACTTATAGAAAAATTTAGAATAACAAGAAAGGAGAGCTAAGCTGTGCATTTATTGTCCAAAAATACACAGCCAAACTAAAAGTGAGAGTTGTTTGAGTATTTTTTACTCAATCATGATTTGGCTTAGAATATTATTTTTGCAGTCTAGTCGCTTTTAACCAAGCTTCTATTTGGCCTTCAGGGTCTGAATTTAAGGTAATGTCTGTGACGGCTGCGACACTGTCTGCCTTAGCTAAAAATGCGCCTTCTGAGCGATCAATTGTCATCCCACCTATCGAAATAAGTGGAACCTGACCGATTCGCTCTTTCCAAAGCGTTAGCTTCTCAACCCCTTGTTGATGCCATTTCATTTTCTTCAAAATGGTTGGGTATACTGGCCCTAAAGCAATGTAATCAGGATTTAACGCTAAAGCACGTTCTAACTCTTCTTCACAATGCGTACTAATACCTAATTTGATTCCAGCTGACTTAATTGCCTCAATATCTGCAACATCAAGATCCTCTTGACCTAAATGCACATAATCACAACCTAACTCTATCGCCAGCTGCCAGTAATCATTAACCACCAACTGACAGTCATATTGCTGACATAATGTTTTGGCTTTTACTATTTGAGATTTAATACTCTCTTGGCTTTCATCTTTAACCCTCAGTTGTACTAATTTAATCCCTAAGGGTACTAACCTTTCTAACCAATCATAGGAATCAAATATTGGGTAAAACCTGTCAAGTTGTGTCACTGTGCTATTCATTCTATTTCTCATCAAATTTGTGCGATCAGGGAGTCACTCTTATAACCCCTAATGAATTAGCTTAAAAAAGCTTTCCCCATCATAGGGGTTGATGGCTCCGCCATATCTCTTGAGTCAATAGGGTCAGCTTCAAACGCGAGCAAGCCTGCCTCTATCGCCAAGTTAAACGCCTTCGCCATGGCAACTGGGTCTCCAGCACCTGCAACGGCGGTATTAAGAAGAACCGCATCAAAACCCATTTCCATAGCTTGAGCCGCATGAGAAGGAACACCAATCCCCGCATCGACAATTAATGGAACATTAGGAAAATGTGCACGCATTGTTTTTAATGCGTATGGGTTATTTAAACCTCGACCTGAACCTATAGGCGCACCCCAAGGCATTAAAACCTCACAACCTACTTGCAAAAGTTTATCAGCCACAATGAGATCGTCAGTAGTATAAGGAAATACTTTAAATCCATCAGCCACCAAGATTTTAGCGGCTTCAACCAGCTCGAACACATTTGGTTGCAATGTATCTTCTTCACCAATGACTTCTAATTTAACCCAGTCTGTATTAAAAACTTCACGAGCCATATGGGCAGTCGTCACGGCTTCTTTTACCGTGTAGCACCCTGCCGTATTGGGTAATACATTAAGCTTTAGGTCTTGAATAATCTGCCAAAAAGCTTGCCCAGCAAGATCGCCACCACTTTCACGCCTTAATGATACGGTAACAATTTGGCTTTGACTTTGTTTGATAGACTCAGACAAAATCGCTGGCGATGGGTACTGAGCACTCCCTAAAAGCAATCGATTGGTAAATTTTTCACCGTAAAGTTCTAACATGCTATCCACCTTGCATTGGCGCTAATACTTCAAGTTTATCGCCTTCATTAATCTGAGTATTTTTTCGCTGTGATAAAGGCACAAAGTCACCATTAATCGCAGTAGCTATCGTTACATCTTGATAGCCTAGTTGAATGAGAACGACCTCAAGTTCAGCATGAACAACCAAGGTTTCCACACCATTTAAATATATCTTCATGCCTTATCTTCCTTTAATTTAAAGTCTGCAAGTTTTTCAATTTCATGTTTATCATTAATAATGGAATCAGCAGCGAGTTTTGCCATATAAGGTGCTAGCAGATAACCGTGGCGATATAGACCGTTAATGCGCCAAATATTATTGTCTCGTTCAACTCTAGGCAGGTTGTCGATAAAAGCGGGCCTTAAATCAACACCCATTTCAATAATTTCAGCTTCTGCAAAGCTTGGATGTAAGGCATATGCAGAACCAAGCAGCTCTAACATTGATCGCACACTAAATTGATTGCCATGACCATTTTCAATCATGGTGGCACCTATCATAAAATGTTGATCATCACGCGGGACAACATATAAAGGAATTCTTGGATGGAGCAGTCTAACAGGGCGAGAGAGACTTATTTCATTAGTTTTCACTAATAACATCTCGCCTTTGACAGGCCTTAAGCTTTGCACAGCTTTAGCGGAGTTATAGCCTCTACAATCCACTACTTTTTCTGGCAATAGAGCCTCTGGTTCGACTTCTTGTTCAAAGTTGATTTTTACGCCTAACGCCTGAACAACGTCTGTTAATCTGATCAAGGCTTTTCTAGGGTCTAAATGCGCTTCATCTTTGAAAAATAGTGCCTCTTGATATTGAGACGCTAGATCAGGCTCTAGCGTAGAAATAACCTCTTTACCAACAAGCTCAAAGGCTTGCGTACGTCTCGCAAAACGCTTGAGTTCTTTTTTATCTCTTTGCTGTGCAAAAACTAAGGTCCCTTTAGCATCAACAAAGCCCTCACCTAAGGCATTTTGCCACCAAGCTAATGACTTTTTACCATATTCGAGCACGACAGGCTCGGCGTTTTCAGCTTCACACCATGGCGCTAGCATGCCACCAGCAAACCAAGAACAGGCTTTTTCACCCACTCTTGATCCTCGCTCAAACATTTCCACTTCAACACCTTGTTGCACAAGTTGCCAAGCAAGAGATAAACCAGCCACACCCGCACCAACAATATTAACCTTCATTGACATCTAAACCTTGCTGCCAAAATGCAGCTTCCATTCTGGTAGCCGTTGCAAAAATACGGCTTAACTTAGTCCATCGAGCTGAATCTGCGGGAATGTTTTGTAATAAGCTTTCTAAATGTGCCATTTGCGCCAATGCTGACTCAATAAACTCACTTGATGCGTAAGTCTCTATCCACTCTAGATAGGGATTACCATGCTTCAAAGTTTTAGTATCATGATCTAAGCTAAATCCAATTTGAGCATAACCCAGTGCACAAGGAGCTAACGCAACGAGCAAGTCTGTAAGGTCGCCTGCTTGTCCTGCATCTAAGACAAAGCGAGTATAAGCAACAGTTGCAACGCCCTCTTCTAACTCGTTAAGCGCCTGTTCTTCTAACCCCCACTCTTTGCAGCAATTAATATGCAACTGAATTTCTTGCTCTATCAAACCAGTTAAACAGGCCAGATTGGGCAACATATCTTCAATCAAATCACTTTTATAAATTGCAAGTGCATACGCTCTAGCGTATTGCTTTAAGAATAAATAATCTTGCTGTAAATAGTGCTGAAAAGCGGTCTTAGTCAAATTACCTGATGCTAACTGATTGACAAAATTATGTTGTGTATAAGCCAACCAGTCCTTTTTATTTGGCACTACTAGCATTTCATTAATGCGATTTAACCCTTTTAGCGACATTAACTTTTCGCTAATCATGTTTTCATCTGACATATAAAATAACTCCAAAGGGCCTTAGCACTTATACGAGCGCTAAAACCCTAAATTTAAATAGGTTAAATACCGATTAAAAAAGGTAGTCGTTAGTATTTGGCAATTTAGTAATGATGCCGGCTGATTGTAAAAACTCAGCATAGGATTGGTAACGATTAGCATCGTAGGCTGCTGGACGAAGCGCCAGTCGAGTCAGCGTATCTTTCCATGCAAGTTGATTAAGCTTTGTATCAAGATCTTTCTTGTATGACTTAAACATTTCCCAAGCATCATTTGGATGATTAACGATAAATTGCGTTGCTAGCTCTAAAGCACGGTTAAATTTTGCAACTTGAGCCTTATTTACAGAAGTTGAATTCGCAACAACAACTAACTCGTCATAAGGAGGCACTCCCTCTTCTTCTACAAAAAATGCTTTGCCCTCAAACCCTTCCATCGCAAGCTGATGCATTTCGAAGTTACGGTATCCACCATAGATAGCATCCACTTTTTTAGACGCTAATGAGCTTGATAAAGCCCATCCAACATTAATGACAGAAACATCGCTTAGACTTAAGCCTGAATTTTCAAGCATTACACCAATCGTTGCTTCGCTCACACCGCCAGAAATAGCAGTACCAATAGATTTACCTTTAAGGTCTGCAAGCGAATTAATATCTCCACCTTTTAATACCATAAGTGTATTTAATGGTGTCGCGATTAAAGTTGAGATGCGCGTAAGTGGTAAACCATGGGCAACATCTTGTATAAGCTCTGGCTGATAAGTCACAGCGAAATCAACCTTCCCTGCAGCAACAAGCTTAGGTGGCATGCTTGGGTCTGCCGGCTCTTGCAAGCTGACGCTTAACCCTTGCTCTTTAAAGAGACCTTTTTGCTCTGCAATAATTAAAGCGGCGTGGTCTGGGTTAACAAACCAATCCAACATGACATCGATTTTTTCTTGAGCTTGAACACTCAAGCTTAGTAACGAACCCACAATTAATAGATTCAAATTCTTCAACATGGACATAACATTTCTCTTATTTAAGGATGGTATCTAGGTGTTATTAACTATTATCTTGTTGCCAAAAAATCATTTTCTTTAAACATTGATCAGCAAGGTAATAGAGTGAAATTGAAAGTAAGCAGAGTAGAAATAACGCTGCAAACATGTCTGCGACTTGCATTCGTGCATTGGCATAAAGCATGAAGTAACCCAGCCCTTGAGATGAACCAACCCATTCACCAATAATGGCGCCAATGGGAGCAACCACCATTGCCATACGAATCCCAGACGCCATAACGGGAAGCGCTGCTGGTAATTGAATTCTAAAAAGGATACTTAAACGGTTAGCCCGCATTGATTGAGCAAGCTCAATATACTCTCTAGATGATTGCCTTAAACCATCAAACGATGTCATTAGAATAGGGAAAAAGATAATGACAGCCGCCATAATGACCTTGGAGACTATTCCGTAGCCAAACCAAAGTACTAGAATGGGTGCTATTGCAAACACAGGAATGGCCTGACTAAAAAGTAATACAGGCAATAACCAGAGACGAACAGGCTTAAAGAAGACCATAAAAATGGCAAACATTAGCCCAGCAGATACACCCAGTAAGACTCCAAATATTATCTCAATTAGAGTCACCAAAAAGTGAGGATATAACACATCCGTTAATTGCCAGAGCCTAGTAAAAACCTTCTCTGGCGATGGCAATATAAAGCTTGGCACTTGCGTTATTGCAACCAGTAACCACCATAAAAAGATGACAACCAAGCTAACAATCAGGACTCGATATACATTGGCATTTACATGTATTTTCATCGTCTTGCCTGCATCATCTGCATAAGTTTACCGTGAAAGCTTGACACTTCTTCACCAATTTTTCGTGGCGGATAAGTATTGGGTAACGGCATAGATTCTAATGCTTTACGCTTAGCTTTGGTTTTAATTAGCTCTTCTTTAGTCAGCTCATTTTTAGCTATTGGCCTTTCAGGAAAGCTAGAAAAGTGTAAAACATTATGCCCCATGATTAACGCTTCAAGTGGGTCATGAGTAACTAAAAGAACGGTCTTATTTTTGAATAAATGACAACTCAACTGCTGCAACTTATCACGGGTAATGGCATCGACGGATGAAAACGGCTCATCCATTAGGATAATGGATTTATCTTGAATTAAGGTTCTGGCTAAAGCGACTCTTTGCCTCATACCGCCAGATAAAGTCGATACGTTATGATCTGCTTTATTCGATAAACCGACTTGCTCTAAAATTGATAACGCTCGGTCTTTTAACGTCTGATCAAATTGACTTTTATTTTTCAATATTGGGCGCTTTAGATCATAAGCTAGCAGAACATTATCAATAACAGATAACCATGGCAGTAACAGGTCTTGCTGTGCCATGTAAGCAAGCGATTGTCGAAATTTTTTCACATCTAAGCTTGCATCTTCATTAGTTTGTATCGCTAACTCATTTACAAATGCACTCTTATGGAGCCCTACTAAATGCTTTAACAAGCTAGATTTGCCACAGCCACTTTGTCCTAACAAACAGGTAACCTGATTTGCAGCTAGCCTCAACTCTACCTCATGATATATATAATCAAGGCTCTGCTGATATTGTAGACTTGCTGTCACCACATACTCTTTTTGAGCCATGATCTTTGAAGCTAAAGCGTTAGGGTTAATCATGCATCAAACCTGATTGATTCAGCATAAAGAAGTGATCAACAGGGCCGCTACCTTGTCCTAATTGATAATCCTTAGCCGCCACTAAACCATGGGAGATATAAGTCTTGGCTTTTCTAATTGACTCAGACATTGAGAAACCTTGGGCCAGGTAACTTGTTATCGCAGAAGACAAAGTACAACCAGTTCCATGAGTATTAGTTGTAATTATTCTTTCCTTAGAAAAGTACTCGAATTGATTTTCAGTCACCCAAACATCTGTGCTGTCTTGAGTGTCCATATGCCCACCCTTTAATAAGACACCTTGAGAACCAAGTGCTAAAAGAGATTGTGCTGTGCTTTCTAACTCAGTATTAGATTTTGGGAAAGCATTAAGGTCTCGCCCTAACAACACTTGCGCTTCATAGAGGTTTGGAGTGATCAAATTTGCTAAAGGAATTAGGTAATTAACTAGGCTGGAAATTGCTTTTGACTCTAATAAAACATCGCCGCTTGTTGCGACCATAACAGGGTCTAATATTATGAATTTAGGTTGATACTTTTTAAGCGCCTGAGCAATCATAAGAATTGTATCTGCATCTGAAAGCATGCCAATTTTAACAGCATCAACTTTCATATCGGAAAAAACGCTTTCTAATTGGGCTTCAACAAACGATTTTGGCACAGGATGAATGGCACTGACGCCTTGAGTATTTTGTGCCGTAAGCGCAGTAATCACTGAGCAAGCAAATGACCCTGTTGCTGACATTGCTTTTATATCAGCCTGAATACCTGCGCCCCCGCCACTGTCAGACCCGGCAATGGTTAACGAAATATGAGGTTGATTATGTGTTTGCATATAAGGCTCCTAATAATAACTGGAGCCTAAAAAAGACAGACTGATTGAAATTGTCTAAAAGAAATGAGGCTTGCCAGTTCCCTACGCCAGTATTAACTGGGTCAGGTTCAACGGGTCTAGAGGCAAGCCTCAGTCTCAGCTCTAAAGAGCACCCCGACTAACTTTATCTGTATTGCTGTAAAGCAAATTTTGCGTGATAGTGCCTTTACAAACGACAAGTGTCAACCGCTTAGTAACTAGAAATTCGTTATAATAAATATATTTTTTAACTACAGCTCAATTTATTTACTCTATAAATCAATATATTAACAGTTAACACATTAATGATATCACTGCAGTATAGCGACTAATGCAGTTAACCTTTTTTGCTCACTTAAACTGAATTTAGATTCAATTAAGTACTTTAGTTCTAAGCTTTGATCTTCATGAGAAAGACCTGAATTTAAGATACTTTCTTTTTGTATTATAAACTGTCGCACTCTTGTATTAAGCTCATTTTGAGACTCTCTCACATTAGCAAGCCTTTGCGCTGCCTCTACTCCAAACTCCTTTGCTTGTAGATCAAACAAGTCCTCACCTGTCGCTTCGCTTTTTTGCTCTAATGTATTAATTAAACCAGTTAGTTTAGTTTTATCCTCCGCTAAATTAGCAACATCATTGCCCTGTAATGTAGCGATGAGCGCTTGCTCATCTGCAATATCCTGCTCAAAAAAAGCCAATCTATAATCAGGTTCAAAGTACTCATACCGCAACATGTCAATTTCTTGATACAAGTTAATTTGTCTATTTATGATAGCGTCTTTATCTTTTAGATTAACTTGATAATTCGAAAACTCATCGTCTAACGCTTTTAATGCATATTTAAAGGCTTGATAGTTTCCCAACAACTCAAGCGCTTCTCTCCGAGCAGGCTCTTCAAGTGATAGCTTGATATCTTCTTTAATTAACTCAATGAGTTGTTCATACGATAATTCACCAAGCAGCGTCATAAAATAATCAAATCTGTGCTTAATACTAATATGAGGAAATAAATGCCCTTCTGCATCAATAGGATATGAGCCAGCTATACTGGTTCCCCTTAACGAGGATTGTGAGCCTATCCATTCAAATTTATCTTTGAAGCGATTGTATTCATTATTTTGTGCAACATTCAGTTGAGCCTTTATGTCGGCTTTTTCTGAAGATGACAAAACGAATGATTCAACTGGTTTATTTGAAATTTGGTTATTAGTTAAAGAGCCTTGATCTTGATTGGTCTGTAAGACAGGCGCTGCTTGATAAGCAACACCTGTCCACTTCGCCAAACCAAGAAATGCAAGTCCACCAAACGCGATTAAGCAGACTTTCTTAGTTAGGGAAATATTCATAACTCACCAATCATTAAAGGCCAGCATTTTTAAGACGATTAGCATGTGTGCGATAGACGGTTAAAGGATCAGTTGCAAACAAGTGATGTATACCAAAGAATTGGTTTACCTCATCTAGATGGTTCATGCTGTAATCGTTACGTACAACCATACCAAGATTACTATCACAACTTTCAATTAGGCCGTCATTTTTACTATCGTCAATAAGTACTGATGTTAAACCTAAGAAGTAATCACTTGGATCGAGTGCATTTGTAAATGCACTCGCACCACTCCAAGAATAGTAATTCACTCCATTTACACTATATTCACCTTCACCACATGCTGTTGTAGGAATACCTTGAGGATGATTTTGATTAAATGCTAACGAACCTTCTGTCGTTAAGGAAGTAAGCATAGAAAGGACATCCTGGTCATAGCCGCCTGCAGACAAATAATCAATTACCGTCGCTAACGCTGTTGTCAGCCCAGCAAGAACAGCCTCAGCAGCAGAGTCTTCAGGGACTGCATTTCGTACAAAGTCGGCTACATCTGAGCCTTTGTTAACACCACCCACAGAGGTAACGGAAGCAATCAGATCAGGTCTAACCGAGGCAACATATCTTACTGTTGGACCACCATGGCTGTGACCAATTAAGTTAACTTTGGTAGAGCCAGTCGCAGCTATAATGTTTTGAACCTCTGCTAGCAACTGCTCCCCTCGAACCTCTACAGATTGGCTATTTGCTACTTGGGTCGTATAAACCTCAGCCCCTTCTGACTCCAATGTTTGGGGGATTTTATACCAATAGTCCACACCTAACATTTCATCAAAACCTAAAATGCCGTGGGTTAAAAGGATGGGATATTTGGTTTGAGTATAATCATCATCTGAGGATGAAAACCACCAGGCTTGAGAGCTGGCAGACCAAAGGGAGGTAGAAACAAGACAGGCGATCGCTAACGATTTCTTAAACATATTCTATTCCTTATTGGAGAACGCACCATACAGACTATAAATGTAATTTAATTACCTATGAGTACGTTCAATTGCTTTTTATTGTTATGGAATGTCGAGAATATGTAAGAATCGTGTATAAAACAAACAATTACAGATATGATTTTTTGTTATTTCTCCCTCGCGCTAAGATCACCTAAAAGATATATCTATATTCACTTTTTCTTTTTCTTAATCCAATAAAAAAAGTGACCACCTTCTTCAGTTTGTAAAATAAGGTCATGCCCTAGAAATTGGCAAAATTTGTTGATATCTCTCGTCGTAGAAGGGTCTGTGGCTTCGACTTTAAGTACCTGATTAGCTTTAATTTTTCGCATTTCAACATGCAAAAGCATGACAGGCTCTGGACAATAGAGTCCAACTGCATCCAAAAAACTATCATGTTCTATGTTGTTCATTTTTACTCCTAACAATTTTCTTGTTCTTCAAGTCACTGCTTTAAATTCTGAATCAATCCAAGTATTGATAATTTGATTTATTTCCTCAATTACTTGCGTTTGATCTTTGTTCCAAGATTTTAACATATTAAAGTCATGATCAGCCCCTTCAAACCAATGCAACTTAATGTTCGTATTTAAGTGTTGCTGCTTAACCCAATCTGGTTTGCCAAAAGCATCACGGGTACCTTGAATTATTAAACAAGGTTTGTTTATTTCTTGTAAAAAAGAGAGCCTATGCTTTTCTGGTTTTCCCTGTTGATAAAATGGAAAACCTAAACACACAATCGCGGCGACTCTTTTATCATCAGATAATTGAGAAGCAACACGTCCCCCCATGGATTTACCCGCGACAATAAGTGAGTTAATAGGAGCATTAGGATCTAACTTATTTAGAAACTCATCGACAAGTTGTGGAAACCTAGTGGGTGGTCTACGCTTACCATTGGCCTCCATTTCTGACATGTATTCGAAGGTAAGTGGCAAATAGTTCATTTTTTGTGTGCGACAAAATGTCACGCCAAATTTGTTTAAAAAACCACCACTATGTCCAAGACCCGCACCGTGGACCATATAAAAAGAAAACTTACTCATAAAAATATTGCCATATGACAAAGAAAAGCCATTAAAAACAACTTACTCCAATAGAAAAAAGATCAAAAACGCTTATAATAGCGCGGCTAGTTTACTCACCGCTTAAGTATGATTTACAAATTACTCAAGACTTTTTAAGTCAGTCTTACCAAGTCTCTGTAAGAAGTAACTTAATACGGGCATTTCAATTAATTACAAGGTCAATCACTCTTCGTGGATTGTGGAAGAAACTATGAGCACAGCTTTTGATCATCCAACCTACAACTATAGTGTGGTGCGTGCATTCACCATCATGACAGTCGTTTGGGGTGTCGTTGGCATGGGGTTAGGCGTATTAATTGCGTCACAACTCGTATGGCCAGACATTTTCGCAGGTATTGAATATCTACACTTTGGTCGTTTACGACCGTTACACACTAACGCAGTAATTTTCGGATTCGGTGGTTGTGCACTTTTTGCAACTTCTTATTTCGTAGTTCAAAGAACAACGCAAGCGCGTCTTTGGTCTGATACTTTAGCTAGTTTCACCTTTTGGGGCTGGCAAACAGTTATCGTAGCTGCTGCAATCACTCTACCTTTAGGCTTCACTCAAGTTAAAGAGTATGCTGAATTAGAGTGGCCTATCGATATTCTTATTACTATCGTCTGGGTTGTATATGCCATCGTTTTCTTTGGCACAATTATGCAACGTAAGATGAAGCACATTTATGTTGCTAACTGGTTCTTTGGTGCATTCATTGTAACTGTAGCAGTGCTTCACATTTTCAACAGCTTATCTGTTACTGCGGGACTATTTAAATCCTACTCCATATACTCTGGCGCAATCGATGCCATGGTTCAGTGGTGGTATGGTCATAATGCTGTAGGTTTCTTCCTGACAGCTGGTTTCTTAGGCATCATGTACTACTTCGTACCTAAGCAAACTGGTCGCCCAGTATTCTCATACCGCCTATCTATCGTTCACTTTTGGGCGTTGATTTCTCTTTACATCTGGGCTGGCCCTCACCATTTACATTACACAGCACTTCCTGAGTGGACTCAAAGTGTTGGTATGGTAATGTCTTTGATCCTATTAGCACCTTCTTGGGGTGGTATGATCAACGGTGTAATGACACTTTCTGGTGCTTGGCACAAACTTCGTACTGACCCTATTCTACGTTTCTTAGTTGTTTCATTGTCTTTCTATGGTATGTCTACCTTTGAAGGCCCAATGATGGCCATCAAAACAGTTAACGCGCTTTCACATTACACTGACTGGACTATTGGTCACGTACACGCTGGTGCTTTAGGTTGGGTTGCTATGGTTAGTATTGGTGCGGTATATCACATGCTACCAATTGTGTTTGGTCGTAAAGCAGGCGAAATGCACTCAATCAAACTAATTAACGTTCACTTCTGGTTAGCAACAATTGGTACAGTGCTTTACATCGCTTCAATGTGGGTAAACGGTATCATGCAAGGCCTAATGTGGCGTGCATTTAACAACGATGGTTCACTTGTATACAGTTTTGTTGAATCTGTTGATGCAAGCAAACCAGGCTATACAGTACGCGTTATTGGTGGCGCACTATTCTTAACAGGTATGATCTTAATGGCTGTTAACACCTACCTTACTGTACGTGCTTGCCAAAAAGAGCAAGAGCTTGCAAACACAGCAAATACACAAGCAGCATAAGGGGCTTTTAAATGCGTCATGAAATAATCGAAAAGAACATAGGCCTTATGATTGCCCTAATCATCGTAGCGATCAGCTTCGGTGCTATGGTTGAAATCGTACCTCTGTTCTTTATGCAAAAAACCACTCAACCAGTGGAAAACCTAAAGCCTTTAACCGCTTTAGAGCTTGAAGGTCGTGATATTTATATCCGTGAAGGTTGTGTTGGCTGTCACACACAAATGATTCGTCCATTCAGAGCTGAAACTGAACGTTATGGCCCTTACAGTGTTGCGGGTGAATCAGTTTACGATCACCCTCACCTTTGGGGCTCTAAGCGTACTGGTCCTGACTTGGCTCGTGTAGGTCAGCGCTATAGTGATGAATGGCACCGTGCTCACCTGTATAACCCACGAGATGTTGTACCTGAGTCAAACATGCCTTCTTTCCCTTGGCTGTTTAACAGTACACTTGACGGCAATATGACAGCTAAAAAGATGCTAGCTCTACGCTCAGTTGGCGTTCCTTTTACTGATGCGCAAATTACCACAGCGAAAGAAGACGTTCGCGGCAAACGTGAGATTGATGCTCTAGTTGCTTATTTACAGCAGCTTGGCACAGTAATCAAACGCTAGGACTCAACTATGGACATTAATACGCTTAGAAGTATCGCAACAGTATTGGCTTTCGTTGCCTTTATCGCTGTTACGTTATGGGCCTTCAGTAAAAGAAAGAAAGGTGACTTTAATGAAGCTGCTAATCTACCTTTTGACGACGATGAAGATATGCCCAACAAGCAATCCGCGGAGAACAAACAAAAATGAATGAATTAACTCCTTTTTGGAGCGCTTGGATCATTACCATAACACTTGGCTCTATTTTTGGTTGTTATTGGTTATTGGCAAGTGTTCGCAGCAATAAAAAACACCCAAACGGCGAAGTCCCTACAACGGGTCACGTTTATGATGGTATTGAAGAGCTTGACAACCCTCTACCACGCTGGTGGTATTGGAAGTTTGTCATTACCGTAGTGTTTGGATTAGTTTATTTAGCACTTTACCCAGGTCTTGGTAACTTCAAGGGCCTACTTGGTTGGACTCAAATAAACCAGTATGAGCGTGAAGTTGCTAAAGCTGAACAAGAGTTTGGCCCTTTGTTCGCTAAATACCAAAGCACTGAACTTGTTGAATTAAGCCAAGATGACAAAGCAATGCGCCTAGGTCAACGCTTATTCTCAAACAACTGTGCAATTTGTCACGGCTCTGCCGCTACAGGTAGTTATGGTTTCCCTAATCTGACCGATAATGATTGGTTATACGGTGGTGCGGCAAGCGAAATCAAAACAACTATCTTGCATGGTAGAACTGCAGCTATGCCTGCATGGGGCGCAAGTCTAGGTGAGCAAGGCATCAGTGATGCAACTCAATACGTACTTAGCCTTTCAGGTAAAGCTACTGACAATGATGCCGTTGCAAAAGGTAAAGATATTTTTGCCGCTAACTGTGTCGCTTGCCACGGTCAAGATGCAAAAGGCAACAAGTTATTTGGTGCACCTAACTTAACTGATGACATTTGGTTATATGGCGGCACTCAACAACAAGTTATGCAAACATTGCGTAACGGACGTGCAGGTAAAATGCCAGCATGGAATGAAATTCTAGGCGAAGACAAAACACATATTGTCTCTGCTTATGTATACAGCCTTTCTCATCAAGAGTAATGCTTCTTCTCGAGTGTGACACCATGTCACACTCGATCCTCTCTTCTTTTCTGTATTATTTATCTGTCACTTTCTATTAATCTGTTTACAGGATGAATGGCTATGAGTCAGCAGATTCCATTAAAGAATCTAGATAACGATGTTGTTGAATACGACCTTTATCAAAAACGCACAAAAATTTATACCCGCCGCATTCAAGGCTTCTTCCAATCTATAAGGACTAAGATTCTTTGGGTTTTGATGGCTGCCTACTTTTTAACACCTTGGATTGATCTTGGCGATCGCCAAGCTGTATTTTTTGACCTTCCTAGCCGACAGTTTCATATTTTTAATGTCACCTATTGGCCACAAGACTTCGTCTTATTAGCCTGGCTTCTCATAATAGCTGCCTTTGCTCTATTTCTCATGACCACTCTGTTTGGGCGTGTTTGGTGTGGTTACACCTGCCCCCAAACTGTCTGGACCATGATTTTTATGTGGATAGAGGAAAAAACCGAGGGAAATCGCAACCAACGCATTGCGCTTGATAAGCAACCCATGTCTCGATCAAAGTTTATCAAGAAGTTTAATAAACATGCTCTTTGGGTACTCTTTTCCGCGCTAACGGGTTTAGCCTTTGTTGGCTATTTCACCCCCATCAGGGAACTTTCCATTGATATATTTACTCTAGAAGCTCACCCTTGGGCATATTTTTGGATCGCTTTTTTTACGGGTGCTACATACTTATTTGCAGGCTGGATGAGAGAGCAAGTCTGTTCTTTCATGTGCCCTTATGCACGCTTTCAATCTGTTATGTTTGACACTAACACCTTGGTTATTTCTTATGATGAAGTTCGAGGTGAGAACCGCGGTAAACGTAAGCGTCGCGCTGACTTGAAAGAGCTTAATCTAGGTGACTGCATTGATTGCAATCAGTGTGTACATGTTTGTCCTGCCGGCATCGACATCCGTGATGGCCTTCAGTTCCAATGTATTGGTTGTGCCCTTTGTATCGACGCCTGCGACTCCGTGATGGAAAAAATGAATTACCCAAAAGGCCTCATTAGTTACACCACAGAAAATAGCCTCGAAGGAAAGAAAACCAAAGTGTGGAGACCAAAATCCATTGGATACGCTATCGCACTTTTAATTATGGTAATTAGTTTTGGCTATATCGCAACAGATCGCGAAGCACTTGGATTAGATGTTTTAAAGGATAGAAATCGTCTATATAATACGACTCCAAGCGGCATGATAGAAAATATTTACACGATTAAAGTGATGAATATGGATCAATCAGACCATACCTTTAGACTTAAAGTTGAAGGTTTGGATGGAATTAAAGTAATAGGCCGTAAAAAGATCTATGTAACATCTGGTGAAGTACGCTCTATTCCACTTTCAATACAAGTGCCTCCGCACGCTTTGAAAGCACAAAAAAATAAGATCAGTTTTACCATCAACTCTATAGATGAAGGCTTTGACGTGAGTAAAACCACTGAAAGCAGATTCCTTGGACCAGTAAATTAATACTAAAACATTAGGCGCCTATAATAGGCGCCTTCACTAGAGGTAATTATTACGTGAACCCTACTCCTTGGTATAAACAGTTTTGGCCCTGGTTTGTTATCGCTATCCCTGTCAGCTCAATGATCGTTGGTGTTATCCAAATTTCTTTCGCATTGAACTCTCCAAACGACATGGTGGTTGATAATTATTATAAAGAAGGACTTGGCATCAATAAGGTTATAGGTAAGCGCAATCTAGCTACAGAGCTTAATATCAGCGCCTCAATTGCTGTAGACAACACAACAGGAGAAGTAATTCTTACCACTGAGAATGCCCAAGAACAAATATTAACTCTAAATTTCTATAACTCCGCCATCTCTGATAAAGATTTCAATATTAAATTATCACGTATTGCAGATAATCAATATCGTGGCAGTCTCGATAAATCTATTTCAGGCATTTGGAATTTATATCTGGAATCTGCTGTTGGCTGGCAAATTAGCGCAAGACTAAACCTTACCGACTCTAATTACACCCAATTCAAACTATGAGTCAAAACACTTGCTACCATTGCGGTGAGGATGTCCCTAAAGACCTAAATATCCAAAGTAAAGTCGACGACCACGTTGTCGATTTTTGCTGTTATGGTTGCCAAGCAATCGCCGAATTTATTAATGGGGCAGATTTAAGCAATTATTATCAACACAGAACTGAAAAAGCTCAAAATGCTCAAAATAAGTCTGAGTTTGAGAACAAATTTACATTAATTAAAGACCCCGACCTCTACCCTTTATATGTGTTTGAAAATAATGATGTCCATCACATTCAAATTAGCTTAAAGGGCATGACTTGCGCTGCCTGTGCTTGGCTGATCGAAACAAGGCTTTCACAACTTGATGGCATATCCAGCATCCACATCAACTTAAGCACGTCTTTAGCTACACTTGAATGGCAGCCAAGTAAAATTGACATCACACACATAGCCGAAGAAGTTCAATCTCTCGGCTATCAAGCAAACCCCTATCGTGCTGACAAAACTGATATCGACATCAAAAAAGCCAAGAAAACATCTATTATAAGATTAGGTGTAGCAGGTGTTGGCATGATGCAAGTTATGATGAGCGCCATAGCACTCTATGCTGGCGACATCCAAGGAATGGATCAAAATCTTAAATCACTGATTAGTTGGTTAAGTTTTGCGTTTGCCACTCCCGTTGTTTTATTTTCAGGTTTTCCATTTTTTAAAGCCGCATTACGAGACCTAAAAACTCGTCATTTCACTATGGATTTACCTGTTTCACTTGGAATAGGGCTTGCTTACACTGCCAGCATTTACTCTATGGTTAGTAAAACAGGCCATGTTTACTTTGATTCTGTCACCATGTTCACATTTTTCTTATTGCTAGGACGCTTTCTAGAAGAAGCCGCAAGACATAAGTCTTACAGCAACAACCGCAATCAGCAGGAACTCTCAAGCGCTTGGCTGATTAAAGAGGACGAGCAAACGGTTGAAATACCGCTAAGTAAGATATCTGTTGGTGACACCATACTCATAAAATCGGGAGAAAATATCCCTGTTGATGGCATCATTACTAAAGGAAGCACAAGTATTGACGAATCAAGTTTAACAGGCGAATACTTACCCATATCAAAAGTAATTGGAGAAAGTGTTGTCGCACAAACAATTAATGTTGAGCAAAATATTGAAATCCAGGTATCAGCAATAGGAAAACAAACTCGCGCAGCCGCAATAGAACGCTTAACCGATAGAGCACTGAGTGAAAAACCTAAAATTGCTAAAATTGCAGATAATGTTGCTCATTATTTCGTTATCCTAGTCCTTATTTGCGCCAGCCTCACATTTATAGGCTGGACACTTGCAGGGTCAGATGAAGCCTATTGGATTATGATTAGCGTATTAGTCGTCACTTGCCCCTGCGCTTTATCACTAGCGACACCTGTGGCTCTAACATCAGCGACCAACAAACTTAAAGAGTTTGGATTACTCGTCACAAGAGGACATGTTATTGAGTCACTTGCTCGATGTAAGCATATTATATTTGATAAGACAGGCACTCTTACCCATGGTCAATTTGATATTAGTCATGTTGATGCTATTGATAAAAACCAATGCTTACATATAGCAAGCGCACTTGAGAGCGAGTCTATTCACCCAATCGCAAAAGCTTTTAGACAAATATCCCCCTTTAAAGCAAATAACATTATTAATCACACCGGCCTTGGTGTTGAAGGGATGATAAACGGCGAACGTTATTTACTAGGCAATCTGAAGTTTATTTCAAGCTTAGACAATAAAACAAAACCGAGCGCTTCTGACTTCACTGGTTTAACGCTATATTTAGCTAAAGTAAACACTGGAATTATTGGAACCATTTACCTTCAAGACAGACTAAGACCCCATAGCCAAGAAGCAATAAGTGATCTAAGACATAATAGAATTCAGGTGAGTTTATTAACGGGCGATACAAACGAGTCGGCAAACTCTGTGTTAAGCCCTGAGGCATTTGATCACTTTAAATGCCAAATGTCACCTGAAGAAAAGTGGCAATGGATCAACTCACAAGATGACAAAACTAACATTTTAATGGTTGGTGACGGTCTAAATGATGTTCCTTCACTGGCAGGAGCTAATACATCAATTGCCATGGCTGCAAGCTCTGATTTAGCAAAAATCCATGCTGATGCAGTATTGATTAATAGCCAAATTAATACAATCAATCACTCAATTAAGTTAGCCAAAAAGTGCCAAACAATCATAAAGCAGAATTTATTTTGGGCCGCTAGCTACAACGCCATCATGCTACCCGCCGCTATTCTTGGCTATGTTCCTGCCTGGGCTGCAGCAATTGGTATGGCACTTAGTTCATTATTAGTTGCCCTTAATGCTAGCCGCCTTTCTAAATAAACTATTGGAGAAAAAATGGAAAGCCTTTACCTACTAATCCCAATTGCAGCAATCTTTGTTTTTATCGCAGTCGCTATCTTTACTTGGGCGGTTAAAAAAGATCAATTTGAAGACCTTGACCGTGAAGGTCAAAGAATACTATTCGAAGAAGATGATAACGACAAAAACAAATGAGCGAATTCGACCTTTTAACTGCATTTCTTATTGGACTTGCTGGTGCAGGGCACTGCTTTGGCATGTGCGGAGGTATCATAAGCGCCCTTTCTTTCAACACACCTAATAGCAAAGGATTGCTAGCAACACAGTTAAATTACAATTTAGGGCGAATTACTAGCTACTCTATCCTAGCCCTTGTTTTTAGCTTCTTCTTTCAGTCTTTTAGCGATTATTATGAAAGCGCCAGTTATGCACTAAGAACCTTTGCAGCCACTATTCTCTTTCTCATGGGCCTTTATCTTTTAAAACAGTCACAACTAATATTAAAAGTTGAAAAGCTTGGCTCATTTGGCTGGCAATATATAGCCCCTTTCGCAAAGAAATTATTACCTATCAAAACCAGAAAACAAGCCTTTTTAGCTGGCTTTGTTTGGGGCTGGCTACCCTGTGGACTTGTTTATTCCAGTTTAATTTGGATCTCAGCTAGATCCACACCTTTTGAAGCCATACTACTTATGCTTGCATTTGGGCTTGGCACCATGCCGGCAATGTTAGCTACCGGAATATTCAGTAAAAGCCTAAAAGAAAGCTGGAAACAGTACCACCTCAATACCGTTAGCGGTGTCTTTATGCTGATTTACGCTATTTGGACATTTCCATTTTTCCAAAACTTAATACAAGCTGCTTTCCTTAGATAGCGCCATATTTATAAAACACGCCAACCAAAAGGCTGACATATATCAATTTTTAAATTTCCTTAGCAGTTAAAATACTATAAGAATTTTTAATAGGACGTTTAGATGCTCTGGAATACACAACTCATTCAAAAATATAATATTTCGGGTCCTAGATATACCTCTTACCCTACTGCACCTCAATTTAGCAGCAACATTAGCAAGCTCTCTTTAATTGAAGAAATGCTGATGCCCTCAAAAAAACCATTAAGTCTCTACTTTCATGTCCCCTACTGCGCAAAGCTTTGCTATTACTGTGCGTGCAATAAAGTAATCACAAGTAACTACAAAAAAGGCGATGAGTACCTTGAACTTCTTATTGAAGAAATTCGCCTTAAATCTTTAATGCTTAACGATGAAAGAGAAGTACAACAACTTCACTTTGGGGGTGGCACCCCTACCTTCTTATCAACCGATGCCTTTAAAAAATTGATTAACTACATCAAGCAAGAGTTCAATTTACTTCCCGATGATGAAGGTGAATACAGCATAGAGGTTGACCCAAGAGAAGTTAGCCAAGAAAAGCTGTCAGCACTAAGAGAACTCGGCTTTAACCGCCTTAGCTATGGCATTCAAGATTTTGACAAACGAGTCCAAACTACTATTAATCGCATACAAAGCTACGAATTAATTGACAGCCTAATGCAGTGTAGTCGTAAACTAGGTTATCACTCTATCAATTTCGACCTAATATATGGGCTTCCATATCAAACTGCTGAAAGCTTTGAACAAACCCTTAATCAAGTAATCAAACTTGATCCTGATAGGATTTCAGTATTTAACTATGCTCATTTACCTAAACGGTTTGCTTCTCAAAGACAGATTCCAGAAGATCAGTTACCAGACACAAATACAAAATTAGCTATTCTTAAATTATGCATCGATATGCTTACCAGTGCAGGCTATCAATACATAGGAATGGATCATTTCGCCAAACCCAAGGATGCGTTGGCAAAAGCACAAAATAAAGGAGAGTTGAAACGAAATTTCCAAGGATATACAACACATGCAAACTGTGACCTATTGGCATTTGGCACATCAGCTATCAGTCAAATAGGCAAAACATATGTTCAAAATCATACGGCGACAAAAGATTATCGCAAAAGCATTGAAAGCGGTCAGTTAGCGATTATGAAGGGATACATGAGTAATCGTGACGACCAAATAAGACATAAGGTCATTATGTCTTTAATTTGCAACTTTGAACTAGATTCAAGTGACATTGAGAGTGAGTTTAATATCGTATTTTCAAATTACTTTAAAAATGAACTATCAGAGCTTAGAAAACTAGAGAAAGACGGCATTATTAAGTTAACAAATGAGCCAATACCTTATATTAGGGTCACGGACTCTGGCAGACTTTTAATCCGCTGCATTTGCATGACTTTTGATAAATACTTAAATAACGTAATTTCATACTCTAAAGTAATTTAGAAACATAGATCAAGTTCAGGGAGATCATTATGTCTTTAGCTCTTAACAACGCTCGATTTAACAGTAAACTTACATCTCAATGCCAGAATTGCAGCCTTAGCGCGCTATGCCTGCCAATTTCTTTAGCTGATGACGATGTTAATCGATTGGATCAGATCATTGAACGTAAAAAACCTCTAAAAAAAGGGGATATTTTATTTCGTCAGGGAGACGAGTTCGAATCTGTGTATGCCGTACGTACCGGCACACTTAAAACTTTTAATATCACTAACTCTGGTGAAGAGCAAATTACAGGCTTTTACTGCCCAAGTGAGCTTCTTGGCCTTAGCGGGATAGATAAAAACATTTATCCAGTGTCTGCAAAAGCGCTTGAAACAACCACGGTGTGTGAAATTCCTTTTTCTCATTTAGAGCAATTATCTGAACAGATCCCTACTCTTAAGCATCAACTTTTTAAAGTGATGAGCCGCAAAATTTGTGATGACCAACAAATGATGGTGCTATTAGGTAAAAAAAATGCAGATGAGAAAGTCGCTTCTTTATTACTAAATTTAAGTGCGCGCTTTAAAAAACGTGGCTATTCTGCAACATCATTTAGACTTGCCATGTCTCGTGGTGAAATCGGCAATTATCTTGGTTTAGCAGTTGAAACCGTTAGTCGAGTAATCACACGTTTTCAAAAAAACGGCATGATTCAAGTTGATGGCAAAGAAATTAGCATTATCGATCTAGATCAAATGCAAAAACTAATCGGCATGTCAGAAGATTGTGATAAAATTGAAAGTATTTGATAGCTAACACAAGGCGATATAATGCTTTACGATGATTTTTACATAAAATCTTTAATACAAACAGTTGAAGACTGGCCTAAAGAAGGTATTAGTTTTAGAGACATCACTCCAATTTTCTCAGACCCTAAGGGTTTGAGAATGGTTGTTGATGCTTATATTCATAGGTATATAGCAACTGATATAAGCCACATTGCCTGCATTGATGCTCGTGGCTTTCTTATCGCTTCTATTCTTGCTTATGAGCTGCAAAAGCCTCTAATTCTTGTGCGCAAAAAAGGCAAACTACCAGGTGCAACTATTTCACAAAAGTATGCGCTTGAGTACGGAGAAGCAGAGCTAGAGATTCAAGAAGGTGCTGTATCTGAGGGTGATCAAGTATTACTCTTTGACGACTTAATAGCGACTGGTGGCACGCTTTGCGCTGCTATCAGCCTATTAAAATCACAAGGCGCTAACATCAAAGAAGTTGCAGCTATTATTGACCTACCTGATTTAAAAGGCAGTCAGATTATTAGTGACTTAGAGATACCCGTTTATAGTCTCTGCGCCTTTGAAGGCGAATAAAAAAAGGGCGCTAATTTAGCGCCCTTTTTTTTGATTCTGTTTTAGTCACACCTAGAAGTAAGCTGCTACTCCAATGTGCACACCCTCATCCAAAGTATACTTTTCACTATGATCATTAAATTCAGTTTTTACAACACTATAGCTAAAATAAACTCTTGCATTACGTGTTGCAAAATATTCCACTCTCAAATCAGCTTCGTGCTGTCTTTTCATATCTCCATAGGTGAAAAGCCCTGGGTAGTAATAACCAGATGCATATATGCTTACACGGTTAGCTTGTGGAATAATGTAACGATAATAACCACCTAATCCTACACCGTAACCTGAATCGTTAGCACCTAGATCACCCTCTACTGCACGCAATCTTGCACCAACGCCGACTTCAATAGGGTCAGCCTTATCAACAATCATTACGCCAACATAACCAGATTTACCGCCTTCAGATAAATACAAAGCACCCGCTTCAATCTCAACAGGATCTATGCTTAAAGACGCATTTAATTTAGCCGTATCATCAGATAGAGTACCTGAAACACTTGAAGCATTTGCTCCAACACTTAACAAACCAAGCGCAAAAGTAATTGCATATTTATTAAAACTCATCAATATATCCTATAGTGAAATTATATTTAATTTATCTAAGGCATCTGGACTAATAGATAAATCTTTAAAATCAAATAAATTTGTATCTGCCATATGCGACGGTACGATATTTTGCATACTTGTAAACAACGTATCGGTACGACCGGGATATTCTTTATCCCATTGTTGTAACATATTTTTGATAACCTGACGCTGTAAATTTTCTTGTGAACCACAAAGATTGCACGGAATAATCGGATATTCCTTTATTTCAGAAAAAGTCTCAATATCTTTTTCTTTACAGTATGCAAGTGGTCTAATTACCATATGACGACCATCATCACTTAACAATTTAGGCGGCATGGATTTAATTTTCCCACCAAAAAACATATTTAAAAACAAAGTTTCTAAGATATCATCTCTATGATGCCCAAGCGCAATTTTAGTTGCACCGATTTCATCCGCAAAACCATATAAAGAACCGCGTCTTAAACGTGAACATAAGCCACATGTCGTTTTACCTTCAGGTACAAGCTCTTTAACAATACTATAGGTGTCACGCTCTAGAATATGATAATCAACACCAATTGATGACAAATATTCAGGCAAAATATGTTCAGGAAAACCAGGTTGTTTTTGATCCAAGTTAACAGCAACAATACTAAACTCTATCGGAGCACTTGCTTGAAGATTTCTTAATATCTCCAACATAGTATAAGAGTCTTTACCCCCAGATAAACAAACCATGACCTTGTCATCATCTTCTATCATATTGAAGTCGGCGATTGCTTGTCCGGTTAGCCTTCTTAAGCGTTTATGAAGCTTATTAAGTTCGGTTTTTTCTTTCGGGCGTGTTGATAAATCCATTGCTACTTTCACATAATTACAAATAGCGACATTCTACAACAGTAACAATTCCATCGCATCCAATTAATTGAATCTATTAGGGAAATATGACGAATTTTTTAATCGGTAGGAAATTACAGGGTGAAACAAGAGCTAACAGGGTTAGCTCTTTTTAAGCTTAAGCTTGCTTGTTGATCCCTAGAGAATCGATAATAACCGCTGCAGCAATGACAGCCAGCATTGCAGGTACTATCATAGGCGCAAAGTTAGCCATTACAGCTGTTGCCAATCCCATAGCAAACCCAGCAAAAAGTTTAAGTGTGTTATTCATATCATCTCCAAGCAAACATAGCGATAAATTTTGCCAAGATAATACCTTAATAATGATTCATATCAAATTAATATCTGCTTGATATAGGAACAATTTTACTTTTTCCTTAATTTAGCTCTGCACTTTCTGCACTGATACTCAGCCCCTTTGAGAATTCGATTATGGCGCCTGATTGTTAAGGCATGCTCCATACAGTCACACAAATACAGAAAACTTTTCGCTGGCGCCTTAACGTCAAAGTTATGAGTACGATTTGGTGCTAAATTAAAAACATTCATCATCACACTCTTCCACTCTTTACCATGAGGCCTAACTTTTGGACCAAAGAGTTGATAAACAAATATATGTGCTATTTCATGCGGCACGACAGTAGAAAGAAATTCATTAGGGTTTTGAAGATACATATCATAATTAAATCTTACTTCATGACGTTGTAAGTATGCAGTACCTGCCGCCGAGCCCCTTTGGTTAAATTTAATCGAGACCATTTCAACGTCGGTTTCAAAGTACTGGTTAGCTCTATTAAAGGACTCCAATACCGCATTAGTCGCCGCTTCTTCAAACTCCTTTCTATACATTAGTTCGGCACACTTATTTTTACTACGTCATAGATTGGTGGTGACAGTGGCTCAAGCACATGTTTAGCAAGACCCGTCAATCGACTCATCGCCGCCAAGGTTTTAGGCCTATGCTGCGCAACGAGATCAAGTTGTTTAACTGTGAAAACGTCAACACCCGCATTAGCGTGCCATTGAATTAACTTCTTTTTATATTCAGCCATAGGTAAAACCTCATGATTTGAATAAAAGTAATCATCATTTATAACCACCTGTACTTCAGATTTCAGTATGGCTTTCGATTTCTCTTGAAGAGCGAGTTGAAAAGGAGAAAACTGATGAACCAATATATATTCATTAGCAATCAGGTAGCGTGCTAACTTTTTCCAACTGATTTCATTGAGCTCCTCTCCCTTACCAAACAAACTCATATCCTGTCCCATGCAAGAAAAAACTGCCTTGGTTTTCTTACCCATTAATATTTGAATAAGAACACCAATAGAGACGACTCCTTTAGTCTTATGTAATAAAGATAAAAATTTCTGAGCAGCAATGGTTACATTTTGCTCCACTTCTTTATTTTTGCATCTATCACAATTTCCGCATTTAGGAATTGTTTCATCAAAATGCGTTAAGAGACTTTGTCTGCGACAACCTCTTGCCTCTAAAATTTTACAAAAACCTAATGTTCGTTTCCAATCCGATTCAGATGAAAAATTCACTTCCATCTCAAACTGCAAGAGCTTTAACATATCTTGCAAGCCATATAGCAGTAATGCCCTTGCAGGTCGACCATCACGCCCTGCCCTTCCTATTTCCTGATAGTAGTTTTCAACACTATTCGGAAGATCCATATGCGCCACAAAACGGACCTTATCAAAGTCAACGCCCATGCCAAAAGCTGACGTTGCAACCATTACAATATTATCGCCTTCGGAGAATAACTTGAGGTTTTTCTCTTTATCTTTGTCTGCAACATTTGCATGAAAATAAAGGCTAGAGACCCCCTGTCCATTAAGCCAAGCACTTAATTCTTCAACTTTACGTCGTGAGCGGCAGTAAACAATACCTGATCCAAGCAGTGCATCTTGATTAATGAAGTTTAATAATTGTTTGTTTGCCAATCGCTTTTGGGAAATTGTTATTTCAATGTTTTCCCGGTTATAACTATGTTGAAGAACTTTCGGAGAGTTTAAAGATAATGACCTCAGAATCTCTGATTGAGTTTTTGCATCTGCACTGCCACTCATGGCAACAATAGGTGTACTTGGAAATTTCTCGCGGATTAAGCCGAGACTTCCGTATTCCGGCCTAAACCCCTGACCCCACTGGGAAATACAATGCGCCTCATCAATAGCAAAAAAAGAAACTTTAGTGTGTTCTAATAAACCAATAACAGATGGCTGCAGTAATTTTTCGGGCGACAAAAATAGTAAATCGATTGAATGACCCCTTAGAGAATAGGATAAATCATCTTGCTCACCTGGATTTAAGGTTGAGTTTAAAAATTCAGCCTTAATACCGATTGATTTGAGCTTCTCTACTTGCTGTGTCATTAACGCTAACAAAGGGCAAACAATGACAGCAACACCTTCCAGCCTCAACGCAGGTAACTGATAAACAAGTGACTTACCGCCACCTGTTGGCGAAATTAATAACAAATCCTGTCCATCAACAATAGCTTTAATCGCCTCTTCTTGAAGCGGCAGAAAGCTCTGATGGCCAAATTTTTCTAATAATTCTTTAATCATTTTCATAGACGGATGATTATCTTACAAAGTCATTATTTTCGCATCGATTTTCAAACATCTTTTAGTTAAAATATGCGTCATTATTTTTGTAGGATTAAAAAATGTCACATCAACCACTTGATGATTTAGAACTTGAAACATTAGAAGACTTTTTAGAATCAGATTCGGTTCACGAAGAGTGCCAAAATTTTGTCATGGCGCATGGCTTTTTAACTGCATTAAGTATCTGTCCAGCAGCTTACCCTCCTAAAAACTGGATGGAAATTATTTTTGAGCAAGCTCCAAGCTTTTCAAATGAAAAACAAGAAAAGCAAATCATAACGCTTCTAGAACGACTTCATTTAGATATTCAAAAAGAACTAGAGTCTGAAGATGAATTCATTATCCCTTGTGAACTTGCTTTAGCAGATAGCCCTGAAGAATTAAGTGAATTACAAGAGTGGGCCTCTGGCTTTATGGAAGGCGTATTTTTAACTGAAAGGTTTTGGTTTGAAAACGATAAAGAAGACGCTATAGCAGAGCTACTTCTTCCTTTCATGGTTGCTTCCGACCTTTTTGAAGATGAAGAAGTTAGCCAAATAAAAAGTAACCAAAAGTTAACTCAATCTTGTATCGAACAAATCCCAGAAGTTGTAACCGATCTTTACCTTGCTCTTAGAACAGAGCCAGAGAAGAAGGTAAATAAGCCAAGCCACAACAAGAAAACCGCTAATAACAAAAAGAAAGCAGGCAAGAGTAAAAACAAGAAAAAGTAAGTATTAAAAGATAAAGATAACCAAACAATACTTGGTTATCTTTAGGTATTGATAGAAAGCAAGGTTATATCATCAAGCTGCTCAGCTGCCCCTTGATACGACAATAAACGCTCTATCAAAGCAGACTGATAATTATCTACCGAAATAGTGTTTTCTTGCTCAGCAAGTATCGATTTAAACTGTTCATCGCCTAGCATAATACCTTCATCGTTACACATCTCCAAAACACCGTCAGATGCGATCACAACTCTAGATCCCGAGCACAAGCTTATTTCAGTGGTAGTATCTTCAAATTCATCTCTCGACAAAATACCCAATGGCATGTGCTTAGAGTGGATACCTTCCATGTCTATATTGTCTTGACCTATTATAAAAGCATGAGGCATACCACCACCCCAAAACTCCAAACAATCATTGGGTTTCAGCAACATGATATAAGCAGCGCAAAACATGTAATCAGGCAATATATCGATTAATATGCTATTAAAATGAGCTGCTAACTGAGCAACGCTCGTATTATCACTGGCAGCTTTAAAGAAAGCCTGAGTGAGAGGCAATGCGCCAATTGAAGCAGGTAAACCATGGCCTGTAAAATCACCAACAAATAAAAGTAAAGCACCATCTTCACGACGCTTTATCAAGGCAATATCACCATTAAATGTAGTTGCAGCCAAACGTGTCACTGCGACTTTTTCATCGTGGTCTTCACTACGGTCCATAGCATGAGCCAATACCTGGTGCGCCATTCTATGCTCACGTTCGATCATGCTTTGAAAATAGATTAAATCACGATTCTTTTGAAATGTTTCCTTACTAAACATCACGTTACGTAAATGTGTACTTAAACGCGTGTTAAATAAAATATCGTTAAAAGGTTTTGCAAGAAAATCATCAGCCCCAGCTTTGATACACGCATTCATCGTTGCATCATCAGATTTGAAAGTGATCACCATGATAGGAATAATTCTATCTTGAGCGACATCTTTAAGCTGTTTAATTAACTTGATGCCATCTCCTGAGGGGGATAAAACTTCTAGGGTAATTAGATCGGGCTCCCATTCATTATACAATGCGAGCGCTTCATCCATAGAGGCTGCCGTTTTAGTTTGAAGACCACGAGATTCTACACAAGTAGAAATAATATCACGATAAATCTCTTCACTATCAACAACCAGTAGCTTCATGCTATTCGAGTCCATTAAGTTATTGTAAACCTTTTATCAAACCGAGAAATCATAAGGATATTTCGTATAAAAGAATTAGAGTTTGCAATAATGATATCCGTATCACTCGAAACAGAGTTTCGCATACTAAGTAACATACCTAATGCAGCACTATCCAGATACTCCACAGCTTGCATATCAACAACAAGCTCTTTGAATCCAGTTAAGTAATCAGAGTAAGCTGATCGAAAATCATTAAATAATGAAAAATCGAAGCTTCCTACTACCCGAATACCTACTCGTTCTGAGTTCTGCTCAACCGTTACCGTTATACTCATATCACTTCACAAATGACTAAAAGTCTATTCGCCTCCATGGCATTTAGGTGATAAAGGGGCATTTTCTTGTCTAGATTGCCACTCATCGAGGGTGTAAATATGAAGCGCTAATGCATGAATCATGTTCATCTGCTGCGCTAATACTTTATACACAGTCTGATGTCTTTGAACCAATCGCTTCCCAACAAAATCATCACTAACAAGTGTTAATTTAAAATGAGACTCACTGCCCTCAGGCACATTGTGCATATAGCTCTCATTCTTAACATCTAGATACTCTATAGTAAACGCTTTTGTAACGCTTTGTAAGATTTGTTCTTTAATTATCATATAAATACTCTTAATTGCTAACAATTATTAACTTACTTCCAAGCCTTCAACTTGGCCTGTTAATAATTTACGACCTTTAGACTTTGGGTAAGATACATCCAAAGACACTGCACCACCTTCGCGCCACACACTGATAATGGTATCCATATTAGCCGCCATTACGGCTCGCTTATCGTCTGGCGCCGCAGCAATAACCTGCAGTCCAATATCTTTCATGAATCCCATGCAGGTCGATGTTTTCGCCATATCAATTTTATTGAAGGCTTCATCAAACATAGCTAACGAGAATCCACCAACTATGTCACCCTCTACCGTTTCATGTAAGCGATATGTGGTAGACAAAGCTGCTGCAATCGCAAGATAGAATGGAATTTGGTGCTCACCACCTGAACCGGTTTGAATACGTTGGCTCAAGGTCGTTTTTTTATTGCCTTCTTGATCTAAAATATCTACTTCAAAGTTATAGAACTTACGGTAGTCTGCTAAGTCTTGTTGCTTATCTTCGTTACTAATCAGTTCATGAATAGACTCAATTGCCTTGGCGTGCTCTGAGTTTTCAGCACTTGCAGGATCAAACAAGCCACCGACATTCGCTTGATCTTGACTACTAAACCTTTCAACCAAATCCAAAATATCTTTCATATCACCATTTGCATAATATCTGAACTGATAAACTTCAGAGTTAAATGGACGGCGTTTTAAACTGTGGTTCAACTCTCTGATAATATGAGCAACTTGATCAAGAGAGTCTTTCAGTTTTGACACATAATCACTTCGGAAAGTCTCTTCAGCTTCTTTTCGCGCTAATTCAGCTCTTTTTGCATAACGTGCCAGCTCAGTTTCAGACAGTACTTTTACTTGATGTTGAATATAGTTTTCAAACTCTTCAAAACGAGACTCTAAATAATCTAACTGTATGTCTGAATCGATATCGGCGTTATGGTATTTTGCATAATGATCTGCCACTTCTTTTCGCACTTTTTGATCAAAGTTACGGGCTTTTTCTTGTGCTTTTTCAGCTCGACTCATCGCCTCTTTATATATCGCAGCACCATTCACCATACTTGATTCAAGTAATTCATAACGCTCGCTTGCAAACTCAGCCTGATAAAACTGATGGTTTTTAAGTCGTGTTCTATCTTCATCCAATGTAGATAAAGCCGCACTTAATTGCGCTTTCTGAGTATTTAGACTACCGTATTGTTCTGCAATCTGTTGACGTTCTCTATCAAGCTTCTTCTGCTCAAGCTCAACTTTTGCAATACGTTCTTTCAGTAAGTCTATTTTTTCTTGTAACTCTGTATCATCTTTCTGCTGCAGCAAATTAATCTCATCATCAATCAAGGTGATATCATGCTGCTGTTTATTTAAGGCGTTACTGTGTTGCTTAAGCGCTTCAACATCAACTTGATGATTAGCTACAACACGGCTTAATAGAGTGTCCGCCTTTTCTAATCTTTGGTCTGTTTGTAGCAAGTCCATCAATTCTGCACTCAATGTTTGCAATTGAGTTTCACGAGATTGGCGCATTCCATCCGTATTGATGCCAACCATCATATGAGGCGTAAAACGGATTGTAGAAATTGTTCCTGATAGTTTTAGCATGCCATCATATGTCATAGCACTATCTTCACGTAATAATTGCCTTTCTGTATCAACAGGTTTGATACCACCAAGACGGCGATTTAAATAAGCCTGAGCATGGTCATTATTACATCGTATATATTGTAGCAATGAAGATCTGTCACCACGATTCAACCAAAGTCTAGTTTGTGTCGTATCAATTACTCGACAGCCCATAAGCTGCTTACGGTGAGCCCTGAATACTCTAATAGCCTCTTCGGCATCTTCAGGGTTAACAATTAGCGCTTCCCTTTGTTGGCCAAGGTAACCTTCAATAGCATCTTGCCACTTATGGTCAGTTACTTCTGCCAAATGACTCAAAGGCGTTGCTTCGATTCCTGTTTGCTTCAACAAAGAAATAAGTTTTTTTGTATTGCCAGATAAAGGACTTGTACCACCCTTTAAAGACGAAACATCAGATTCTAATTGTTTACAGTCATCCTTAAGATTCAGAATTGTTCGGTTAAGTTCTGATCTCTGTCTAAATAGTTCTGTTTTCTCTTTATCAAGTAAGTTTGATAACTCAGCAAGTACTTTATCAAATTGATGAGACTCAACCTCTAATTGCCCTTGGTCATTAATTTTCTTTTGCAAATCACCAGCACGGGCAGACAAACCAAGGATGTCATTAGAAAGCAGATCTTCATAATCATACAAAGAGGCTAAAAGCGTCAGCATTTGTTTACATTGCAACAGACTCTTTTTATCTTGCTGACCTTGCAAGTCTAACAATTTTCGACTCTGTTCTAATTGCTGCAGCTTCAAACCAACATCAGAATGTTCATACTGCTGCTCAAGCCTAACAAGTTGACCTTGTAATTGTTTTGATAAATCGTTTTGCGTACCCAACTCAAGCTGAATTTCATCATCTCGCTCTTGGTGAATTTCATACTTATCTTGAATCTCGTCCTGCTTACTCCCAAGCTCATCAAAACGCGCTTCAGTTGCAACCCATTGGTAATTGATGTTCGCTTTTTCTTGCTGTCGCTTTTTCTCGCAATCTACTGCAATCAAGTTTAAATCATCTATACGCTTGGCAACTTCTTGAGTTTTGGTTTCAAGTTGGCGATATTCATTTAAAGACTTTTGATAAGCACTCACCTGTAATGGCTGCTCGGCCAATACAAAGTCTTGTACAAATCGTGTTGGGGACGCTATCGGCACAAACTTAAGGGCATTTTTAAAGTTCTTTAAGAAGCCATCTAACGTAATTAATTGATCAGGGCTTGGACTAAGTTCTTCAAGATAACGATTAATAAACTGAGTCGCTGAGGCACTACCTGACTTAATAAAAGGGTCTAAGCAGACTTTTTTCATGGCTTCACGAACATCTAACCAAGGTTTCGCTTTAAAGCTTCTACCTTCTAGTTCTTCAATAAAATCGCCTTTAACCACACCATAGTTAGATAAAACAAAGCGACCTAATACATCTTCTTCAGGTGAAGATAAAGACGCAGACAAACTTAAGCCTATGGTTGATTCATTGCCAGTATTTGAATCAGTAAAGACCAACCCTAAATAACTAACAGCATCTTGTTTTGGCGAAGTGCCAAACACCTTAGCATCTTGTTGGCCTGAATCTATCATCCCTAAAATATAAGAACGTATGCTTCGACCACTTGCTTTGCCATCATTCGCGCTGGCGTTGTAATTTAGATGACGTTTACTTGCACCCGTTAAGACTGTTTGGATAGCATCTAACAATGAAGACTTACCAGACCCAGTCGGTCCAATGATCGCGGTATTTCCTCTAATTTCAATTTCTTCTGCGCCAAGTAGATACCAGTTAACTAATACAATTCTGCTAAGTTTTTTCATTTTTGTACCTACTCTTCACTTGTGGCATCTAATTGAATCAATTCATCTTGGTCTTCATCCTGCTCTTGATCAGAACCATTAAAAGACTCAAGTTGACGTAAATAAGCTTCTGTGACAACTAGTCGAACGACTGGAGTAACATGAACTGCCAGATTCTTACTGTCTTCCTCATAGGCTTTACCTTTTATTAAAACCCCATGACGACTCAATAAGGTTAAAATATCTTTAAAGCGTGTTTCTGTAGGTATTTCACGTTTGACTAATTGCACATACCTTTCCAAGATAGCGTGCGTATTAGTTGCAACAAAGCCGTTATCAACTTCAAAGTTTTCAATTTTTTCTTCGTAAATTTGCCTTAATATCAATAAGAACAATGTTTCGTCAGTTTTAAGACGAATAAATGCCTCTCTCTCAACAGGCAATAAACCCAACAACCTTTCGTTCTCATTCACATGCAACTTCATACCCAATGCATCAAATACATTTGAGAAGTAGTTTTGATAGGCTTCTATTAATAAAAAGTATTTTCGCTGTCCATGCTTATAAGCACTGACAAATTGATGAGATAACAAATAGTTCGCAGCTTGTTGAAACTCTTGAGCATCTTTACCAGACTCTTCAACAACTTTTTTTAATTCTCTTAACATTTCTATCTCCTGCGAACCACAACAAACTCTCGACACTCAACAAACTGGTGTACATCGAGGTACTGTTCACTAAATTTTATTTCGAATTCATTCTCAATTATTTTGGCATTCACACCCAATGAACCTACGTAGCGCAAATGATCAAAACACACAAAATCTTCAACAGAGTTAATACTAAATTCCGTGATATGTTTTTCTTTTTGCTCCGTCATTTGGCGTTCAAGGTAACTTTGAAGTTTTGCAACGGTCACCTGCCTTGCCTCATGGAAACGCCTTTGAGCATCACGTATCTTAATCGCATTTTCAGAAACATTTGCAGGTGTTACCACTCTTGGCGCTGGGGGCTCTCTACGACGGCTAGGTGTCGCAGCCGATTCCATGCCTAATACTTTAACGCCAACCATTTGCTTTAAAACAGGCACAGACTCATAACGGGCGACATTAGTAATGATATTAGCAATTTTGGTCGCCATACCTGGACGCGAACTATCCATATATCGAGCAGTATCTGCAGCACGCTTTTCGAGACGATATCGATATTCATCGATTCTCTCTAATCTCTGTTCGATATTGTTAAAAGTCTGCAGAATAGCACGGCAATCTTGCTCTACAAGCGCTTGTGCTTTTTCAATCGAGATTAATTGTTGTTCACTATAACACTGCGAAATGGCATACAGATCATCACTGTTTGCTAGAAACTTCTGTACTAACTCTAATATTTGGCGCCTAAAACGAAATGGGTTATTACTTGTTTTAAGCGTTTTATAATCAGCAATTAAGATCCCTTCTACAAATAGTTCAAAAAAACCTGAAACGATTGCCTTTGGGTCACGACTGGCAAAAAGCTCTCTTTGAAGAGAGCGAATACCTAATAAGATTTGGTTAAGGTGCGCCGAGAAGTCACGTGCTGCTGCCGCTGCCTGGTTTAAGGTGACCCCACGCTCTAGAGGTGATAACGCTACTGACTCTAAATTACTTAAAATACTTAAAACTGTTGCGCCATAGTTACGTTTACCATGACGGCTTATTTCCACTAAGGATTTTAAAAGCATGGAGATTTGAGGTGTCATTAAAACACTCACACGGTAAAGCTCTTGCTCTTCAACCAACCAACCAGTGTTAACTAGTCTATGATAAATACGCAGTGCATAATCATGAATAGTTTTAGGGGATTCAAAGGATTCTTTTTGATCTTCTTGCCAGGATAAAATATCTACCTTATGTAAGCTATCTTCAATAGCCTCAATAATGGTCGACTTATCTTTTATTGGGTCTTCTGCGTAATCATAAAAAACATCTGATAAATCAAACAATACAGCTTCAACTAACTGCTTATTTGAGCCACTTAAGGCCTGAAATATCTCATCGGGTAAATGCTTAAAGAGCATATATTGTTATACCTGTGTCAAAACTAGGAAACTTGGTTGAGAGCAAATATACATCTAGCTTTCACCCAGTTGATTTGCAATTACTTGCAACATAGCATCTTGTATTAAGGGGCTATCACCTATTGGTTTAAGCAAATCAATTTTCAACGCATCCGTCTCCAAGGCATTAATCTGGGAAGGAACATCCAATCTTAGGTGCCTACCAACCGCCAAAAAGATAGGTAATACAGCAACATGCTGGCAGTCATCACTTAACCCTGCAATAACCTGCTCTAGTGTTGGCTCGGTTAGCTCCATGAAAGCCAAGCTTGTCTTACCTACCCCATACTCTTCAACCACCCTTTCCTGTAGTGATTGAAATGGTTTTTTCCAAATACTATCTGGACTGCCATGAGCAAGTAAGATCACATGATCATATTTCGTTGAATTCATTAAACACCCTTTTAAATCAAGCTGACATTCTAGCTATCATTAATTAGAAAAAGAAGAAGGTTTTGTAAAAAGGCGCGCTTTAATAGCAATACCAAATAGACTTGTGCATTTTTACAGCAATTTTAACAAAGTTATTTTTTCAATTTGGGTTTACCATCAAAATCATCTAGTGTGTGGCGGCATTTGGGATATTTAATACATCCCCAAAAATATCCTTTTGGACCTTTTTTTTTCACCAGATAGTGCCCGCATTTTCGACAAGGGTATTTTTTTTGAGGCGTAGGGACACCCGCCTCATCCTCGATCGTAACCTTACAATCTGGATAGTTAGTACAACCCCAAAAAACATTGTCTTTGTAAGTGTGTTTTTTTAATGGTGACTGGCAATCAGGACAGAGATACCGCTTCTGACGAACAGGCTTTCCTTCTTCATCAGAGGCAGTGTAATCACAGGCAGGAAAACTACTGCACCCCCAAAATTCGCCTTTTTTACCCTTTCGTTTTTGTAAAAAGGATTGACACTTAGGACATCGATACCTAACACTTGCCTTTTCAACATAGGCGCTATCTTGGTTTACAAATTCGTTTTCCCAAGTCCCACTACTCTTTTTATTCATATTAATAAAATCTAAATAGAGCTATCTAAACTTTGCAGTGACTCTTTTTTAGCAGCATCCAAACAAGCTTTATCTGAAAGATCACATGCAAACTCTTTTAATTTTTGCGAACCATCTTCAGCTAACTTTTTAGATGCGGATCCTATTTCTTTCATTTTATCCCAAAAGGCTTCACCAGTGGCTTCAGCTTTTTCATTCGCTTGATCGCCTAATTCAGCACTTTTATCTAAAATATTTTCACCAATTTCTGCACTTTTTTCTTTGGCGATTTCAAATAGTTCGATCGCCCCTTCTTTGGTTTTATCTAATGCTTTATCAACATCCGTATCGGCGGCATTTATATAAGGAACACTAAAACATAATACTATCAGTGCCATTTCAATCATTCTTTTCATGCCAGACCCTTTTTATCATTTTCTAACTATGTTTTTTTTGCTAACCAAGGCAAAAGTTCAGAGATATTCTCAAATGTTTCGATATCACCATAAGCATTAAGTTCATTGTCATCAACTTGCTCATGGGCCCAAGTACTATGATAGGGAACATGTATTGCCTTAACACCAATATCCAATAATGGTAAAACATCAGAACGCATAGAATTACCTAACATCAAAAATGTTTCTTTTGGTATTTGATATCTAGTTAAAATTTCTTGGTAAGAAGCTGGCTTTTTTTCTGACACTATCTCAATGTAATCAAACAAATCAGCAATACCTGAACGAGCTAGTTTTCCCTCTTGGTCTAAAAGATCCCCCTTCGTAATAACCATGAGTTGATACTTACCTTTCAATACCTTGATAGTATCAACAACATTAGGCAATAGATGTATTGGTGCCGCGACCATGTCTTTTGCCAAGGTAATAATGTTATGAATTTCGTGCCCTCGAATACGCCCTTCAGACAATTCAATGGCGGTTTCAATCATAGACAGAGTAAAACCCTTAATACCATATCCGAACAATGACAGGTTTCTAACCTGAATTTCAGCTAAATGAGACGAGATATAATCTTCATCATGATAGTCTGTCAGCATATTAATGAAGGTTTCTTGTGCCTTCATAAAAATTTCTTCATTACGCCATAAGGTATCATCTGCATCGAATGCAATCGTAGAGATACCAAATTTATTATCTGTTTGGCTCATTTGTCAGGACACCACTGGCTTGAATTTTCCAAAATTAATGAACGATATAATGCCACGTGATCATCATTATCATTTAATGCTGGGATATAGTCATACTTTTCACCACCCGCCTCTTCAAACACCTCTTTTAATTCAAAACAGATCTCTTCAAGCGTTTCTAAGCAGTCAACAGCAAATGCAGGACTAATAACATTTAGTGACTTAATACCATTTTGAGCCAATGTTTTAAGCGTTTCATCAGCATAAGGCTTTAACCACTCCTCACGCCCAAATCTTGATTGATAAGAGTGAGTCCATTGTGACTCATTTAATCCCAACTCTTCTGCGACAAGCTTACTTGTTTCATTGCAATGTTTCTCATAAGGGTCACCATTACTGACATAACGCTTAGGAATACCATGATAAGAGAAAAGCAAATGACGCTGCTCACCTTGAGCTTCCCACTGGTTACGAACACTATTGGCAAGCGCTTTAATATATAAAGGGTGATTAGCGTAATCACGGATAAAGTGAAGTGATGGCCAGTCAGAGCTTTTAGAGAGCGCTTTAAAAACAGCATCATAAACAGCGGCTGTCGTTGTCCCAGAAAACTGTGGATACATAGGTAATATAACCACTTTATCTACTCCTTGCTTGCGCAAGTCATCAAGGCCTTCAGCAATACTGGGGGTTCCATATGTCATAGCATTAACTAACGGTATGTTAAGATTTTCATCATCAAAGTTAGCCCCTACTTTTTGGGCTAATCGCTTACCTAAGACAAGTAGTGGTGAACCATCTTCAAACCAAGCCTTTTTATACAGTTCAGCCACTTTTTTCGGCCTGATATTTAAAATAACTAAATTTAGAATAGGCTTCCAAATTAAGGGATTTAAATCAACAACTCGAGGGTCTGATAAAAACTCTCTAAGGTAGGTTTTAACTGCATTTGCTGTAGGGGCATCAGGCGTACCTAGATTTATAAGTAGCACACCAAAATCTGGTTTATTTTCAGTCATTTAACATCCAGTTTAGAATCAAGTATAGAAATGTGATCAAGCGACTAACACGCACCTGACAAAAATTAATTCATGTATATAATTACAGTTGATTTTATCACGCGTTTTCTATTGGAAACAAGCAGAGGCCTAAGTCATAACACTTCTAAATAAAACAGCCAATAGAAACAGTGCAAGTATGTACTTTAACCAAGCCTGATCTGTTTGATTTTGAGTGTTTTTAATTAAAAAATTTGTCGCATACGCAGCTGCAAACACAAGCACAGAAATAGGCCAACAAATGTAGCCAATCATCCAACTTTCTGTCCACGGGTTCGATTCAACAAAAGACACAGGCAATGTTGGAAAAACAAAACCTAATAAAGCAGGAAAGACAACAAACACACCCAAAGTGGAAAAGTAACCAACACTCTTAGCATCAGCTTTAGAATAAAACACCTTCCCCCACTCATGACCTGACCCTCCTAAGGGCAATGAGAAGAGTGACATATAAACTAGACTATCAATTGCCCTACTTTTAAAAAAGTCAGCTCTATCTAGAAATGGCCCTATTATCAAAAATGAAGCAAATAGTGCCAAAAACAAACTATAGAGGTAATAGGTATAGATAGAAGGAATAACACCTAATATTTGTGCAATTAAAATTGAGCTCAAACTTATCCGAGTTGCGTACTTGGAGACTAACGAAAAATCACCTTTAAATGATCTTGCTGCCGATACAAATGACATAACGCTAAAGGGTAAATTTGCAGCTAAACTTGATGCAATTAAAATTATCAATAAATCCTCAACGTTTGCCGGTAAAAGACTTTCAAAACCAATTAATCCAGGTATAACTATGAACGACAAGCTCACTTTGTTTAGCTTTTGATATACGCCTGCTATTACTGCAAGCACTAGAATCAAAGGCAATAACCACAATAAATCCAAACGTTTCTCCAGCACAAAAAATAAGGCAGCCAAAGCTGCCTTATTAATTTACATTTATATAAAATTAGTCACGACTTACAACATCTCTAATTCTATCTTGCACGATAGCCGCTAATTTATCTGGTTGGAATTTAGACAAATAATCATCACAACCCACCTTTTGCACCATGGCTTTATTAAAGCTACCACTCAACGAGGTATGCAAAACAATATAGAGATCTTTAAGTCTTGGGTCATCACGCACTTCTTTTGTTAAACGATAACCATCCATTTCAGGCATTTCTGCATCTGTAATCATCATTAAAAGCTTATTAGGCACATCTTCATTTTCTGCAGCCCACTTCTTAAGAATTTCCAGACCTTTTTTACCATCTGTCGCCGTATGAACCTTAATACCCAAAGAGTCTAAGGTGATTTGACACTGATGAAGACCAACGGAGGAATCATCAACGACCAACACTTCAAGCCCTTTAGCCAAGGAAAGAAGGTCTTTATCAATAATTTCATCGCTGATACGACTGTCATAAGGTGAAATTTCAGCTAATACTTTTTCAACATCAATAATCTCAACAATACGCTCATTTACTTTGGTTATTGCAGTCAGGTAGTTCTGACGCCCAACACCATCAGGTGGTGGCAAAATTTCATTCCAGTTCATGTTGATAATGCGATCAACCTCACCAACCATAAACCCTTGTATAGAATTGTTGTATTCAGACACAATCAAATTACAAGTCTGTTCATTGGAAAGCGGACGTAAGCCTATCGCCTGTGATAAATCAATGACTGGAATCGTTTTACCACGAAAATGAGTAACCCCGCCTACAGAAGGATGACGTTGCGGCATTAGATTAAGTTTAGGTAGCTGCACTACCTCTTGTACTTTAAACACATTGATTGCAAAAAGTTGCATTCCATTGAGGCGAAACATGAGCAACTCTAATCTATTTTCCCCTACAAGTTGCGTCCTCTGATCTACGGCTTCTAACATTCCCGCCATGCGTTACTCCAAAGTTATTAAATCTAGCATTGTGTTTATTATAAACATGATATTGAATTGCGTAAGCTGTTACAGTACTTATTTAGCTATTGACCACTATATTTGAGACATTTTCATGCAAGAACAATCCGTGCTGCTTGCACGACAAGCCATTTTAAATAGAAAAGGACATATTGAAGCCTATTCAATCCTTTACCCAGACAATAAACTTTCTGATTTAGAAAGTAGTAACAACCTTTTACACGCTTTAATCACGGACCTTGATCTTGATATTGTAACTAATAACACGAAAGCATTCATTGACATTAGCATTGATGTGTTATTAAAGCCGCCCGCATTTTCCTTAGATAATTATGTACTTTTTTTCAGTGCGCCGTCACCCTTTCCAGACAGTCTAATCGAACATATCGCATTATTACATGAAGATGGCTACAAACTCGGTTTAATCAATGCGACTCCAGACTCTGTCCCTCTTGGTATCATGCCTTACATTAGCTATGTAAAATTTAACCTTAAGGAAATGGGTTTACGCAACACTATCAAACTTCTAGATGACCCTTTCTATAAAGACGTCTGCTTGCTCGCAAACCAAATCAATTTAAGCCAGCATAATGACGCCGCTCAGCAGATTCCTAAGATAACTCTCTTTTCAGGTAACTTCCATACTGCAAAAGAAGATATTCAAGGCAAAAAAACACACTTGTATAAAGCACTTGTAATCGAGTTCCTCGCGAAAGTAAATGAAAGCAATAGCAACATTACCGATCTAGCCGCCATTATTGAAAAAGATGCAACGCTCGCTTATAAAATCATGAAACTAACGAAACGGGCACCAAGCTATCAGAACTTCCAGGTTTCAAGCGTACAAAGAGCACTTGAAGTTATTGGACTCAGGGATGTGATGAAGTGGTTTAGCATGGCTGTTTTTAATGCTATCGATGGTAAACCTGACTGCTTATGTCAAATGGCACTAACTAGAGCAATGTTTTGCCAGCTGGTGGCTAAAAAACTTTACCCTAACGAGGCTCATGCATTTATCGTTGGGCTTTTCTCTTACCTTCCTTCCTTTTTCGGTGAGAGCATAGAGCAACTCTTAAATGACATTCCTCTAGATAAAAACCTTTCTGTTGCATTAACTCAGTTCAAAGGGCCTTTAGGTAACATATTGAAAATTGTACAGCAGTACGAAAGGGGCCAATGGGACAGCCTTCCGCTAGAAGCCCTATCGCAAGCAGGCCTAGACCAAGCGCAAATGAAAACGCTTTACATAGAAAGTATAAAACAAGCAAAAGAGTTACAATTTTAATGATTGATATAGGCGTCAACCTAACCCACCCATCATTACTCACTAACGTTGAGCAAAACATACTTGATTGGCAAGAGGCTGGTGTTAGCAATATCATCGCAATAGCATCTAACATAGAAGAAAGCGAACAACTATCAAGTCTTATACAAAAGCTTAAAGGCATTCACACTACTCTGGGTTGCCACCCTCATCACGCAGATTCTTGGACTCATGAGTCTAAGGGGCAACTTCTAGCTCTTTTTAAAACCTGCGCCAAAGCCGTTGCAATAGGTGAAACAGGGCTAGACTTCAATCGCAATTACTCAAGCCAAGAAAATCAAATAAGAGCCTTTAATGAACAAATTAACCTAGCCCAAGAAGTTAATTTACCTTTATACCTACACGAAAGAGATGCTGAAGACACATTAATTAGCATCTTGAATACACACTTCGATCATGAGATTAATGGGGTTCTGCATTGCTTTACAGCAGATAAAAACACATTAAAGCGCTATCTAGACTTAGGGCTCTATATTGGTGTAACAGGCTGGGTTTGTGATGAAAGAAGAGGACAAGACCTACAAGAAGCAATCAAATATATCCCTCAAGATAGAATTTTGATCGAAACTGATGCGCCTTATTTATTGCCAAGAACGTTAAGACCAAGGCCAAAGAAAAATCACCCTAAGTTTTTGCCTCATATAGCAGAACAAATCGCACTTATCCTTAATATCCAAGAAAAGGAATTAATTAGAATGAGTCGCTCAAATACAGAAAGATTATTTTGCTTGAACTAATCAAATCAGAGCAAATAACGTCTTTTGGGAGAGTGTTGACGCCAGACTTCCTGAATATCACTCGCTTCAAACGGCCAATTTAACTCATAACTCCCCATTTTCATAACAGGAATACGAGTTGCCATAGCATTTATTAAACTTTCGTCTTCAACAATATCTATTTGTTTTATTGAAACCCCCTTAGGAAGAGTGGCTCTCCCTAAGGCAAGAGCGTCATCACAAAGATGACACCCTAAAGTTCCGTATAAAACAACGTCTGGTAACGCTTTATGCATAGTCATTTTTAGTTTGATTAAGTGATAATACAGACACAGGTAAAGTGTAAAGTGGCGTACAAGGGCACACTTTTTTAGCTGCATCTTTCGAAATAGTAGGAGGTACACCTACAAGCCTTAATACGAGCTCAGCACAGCTTACCGCAATTTCTTGGCCTCTATCCTGATTCTCTAATGCTTGCCTTAACAAGCCAAACATGCCTTTTTCAACGAAATCCACAACAACCTCATCAACCTCAATAGAGAAAAGGCCTTTAGCTTTACCCGCTTGCAAAATTGGCGATAAAAGCTGATCAACACCAGGCTCAAGACGATCAGAGAACTCAGTACCACCTAAAATATACTGAGCCCACACAGCTTTTGAATTTGCCAGTTCAAAAAAGTATTTAATAAGCAAAGTTAATTGCGAAACTGGATCCATTTCAACTTTTAATAAAGCATCAAGATCGTGATATAAAACATCACTCAATACTTTTTTAAGATCATCAAGCGCAGCATCTTTACTGTCAAAATAGTTGTAGAAAGTGCCAATACTAACATTTGCCAGTTTAGCAATGTCCTGAACCCCCACTTCGTTCCAGTTGGATTGTAAGATCATAGTTTGCGCAGACATGCGTAATCTATCTAGTGTTAGTTCACGTTTCATAGGTGATTTCATGTTTTGTTCCAATAATATTCCGTTTATTGTCATATCCTTTGTACCACAATCCAAAGTCTGTCTCTGACATAGGTTTTGCAAAATAAAAACCTTGGCAAAGTTGGCAGCCATAACCTGCAAGCTGTTCAGCCATTTCGAGACTTTCAACACCTTCTGCTATCACTTCCATATTCAAAGCCTTACCTAGCATTACCGCTGCTTCGACGAGACTCGCATTGTGTTGTGCCTTGTCATCCTTAACTAAAAATCCTTTGTCAATTTTCAATTCAGTAAAAGGCAACTCTTTAAGATATACTAAAGATGAATAACCCGTTCCAAAGTCATCCAGCGCCATTTTAACCCCCAAGTCCAAAAGATCCTCAAGGGCATTACGACTTTTTTCTATATCACCAATGATAGCAGTTTCTGTCACCTCAAAAGTAACTAACCTTGGTGGAACACGATATTTCTCAATAATACTTGAGACTTCTTGTATCAAAAATTCATCGGATAGGTTTCTAGCAGATAAATTTATTGATATCGCAATCTCCTGACCAGTTTCTTGATAAAACCTTTGATAAAAAGCACAAGACTCTTTTACTACAAACGCAGTCAAAGGAGTAATTAGTCGACACTGTTCAGCAATAGGCACAAATACATCAGGGGGAATCCATCCATATTCGTCATCCTTCCAACGAACCAAGGCCTCTACACCAAATAAACTCCCATTATGGGTATTTACCTGAGGCTGAAATGCGAGCTGCAATTGATTCTGATCTAATGCCATTTTCAATTTAGACATTATAATCCCTGTTAATTCAGGGTCTTGGCCTAATTTGTTATGGTAATGTAACACTTTTAAACGCCTTTGTGATGCTTCTTTAGAAGCAACTTGCGCACGCCTTATTACACGGTCTACCTTTTCAGCGTCATGCAGTTTACTGACACCGATGGTTAATTCAATATCTAAAAACATATTCTCATAATTAAATGGACCACTTAGACTATTATGCAACCAATTCAGCTCATCACTAATGTCATACTCTTTTGGGCTAATTAAAATTAGACATAAATCTAATGAGTCCAATACAACTGCCCTATCTTGACTCCATTGATAATCAAGTTTCAGGTATTGAGATTTACTCCCTAATAGTCGCCTCACCCTATCGTGCAATTCATGCACCATAGCTTCTGCAACTTGCTGGCCAAAAGACAACACTTGACCATAATAGCCTTCAAAATGAATCAACACGGCACTTGCACTATGATCAGAAGGAACTTCAGCACTCAACTTAGGCCAGTTCGCTAATAACACATCTTTCTTAGGCAAATGAGATACAGAATCATGGGTTGCTTGAAACAGCATATGCTTTTCAATATGCACTCTTTGCTCTGCTTCTTTATGGCTTTGCAAAGTCGCCTCAATACGGGCTTGCCTTTCGCTTTCAAAGCGACACACCATGGCTGTCGTTAGAAAGAAAACTTCCAACACAGAAGCAATCATATTTGCGTTATTAACAATAGGGGTTGATGGCAGTACACCAAAAACACCAAGCACAACAACACTTACACCAACGGCCATAACAAACCAAGCCATTGCAAAGTAAAGCTCTCCTCTAAGTCGACTTTTGTTTTTATTGCAAAAATCAACCGCTAAGAACAAGCAGAAAAGATTAGTAAATAAAATAAAGATTCCGCTTATTTTACTTAAAGGCATGTACCATTGTGGTACAAGTGAAATCAGCAATCCAATCATGGCCAGCATTTTAAGCACATCGGATAGTACTTTAATTCTGCTATTTTCAAGTCTGATATAGCGACACACAAACACCAATTGAAAATATATCAGAGTATAAGAGAATAAATTGGTGGAGACTTGATTCCACTCAGGTGACCCAGGCCAAAGCCAACGAAACAGTAAACCATGCAAATTAAGCGTGAGCCCTAAACTGGCTAATACATACACACCATAAAGCAAATAATTTTTATCACCACTAATAGCGACAATGATAAGGCTCATTAAAATCATTAAGCCCATATACCCAGCAAAAGCGCCAGAATAAAGATTCTCTGCTGCCTCAGCCTGAATTAAATCTTCATATTGTTCAAAATAAAGCGGCACCTTCAAGGTGCCGCTACTCTTTACTCTGATATATATGATTGAGCCTTGCGATTGCATATCAATTGGAAATGCAAAGTTCGACACTTTAACTAGTCTATTGTCAAAAGGACGGGCGTCACCCGTTTCTATTTTTAGCACCTCACCTTCTTTCATCACTTGAAAAAAATCAATTTCGTCAAGCAATGAATAGTTAACAACTAAAAACTGACCTTTTTTTATCTGTTTTATAAGAGGTAACTTAATCCAGTGAGATGCGGTTGAATAACCAAAAGAAAGGGAATTAGATTTTTGCGATAGGTTTTGCCAACTAGTTTGAGGCAAATTTAAAATATCATGAAAAGATAAGGCTTCATTTTGTGAGATGTACACTTGATAATTTGAAGCATACTCGATATTTGATTTACTAATTCTTTGCTCATTCACCGCCCAGACCAAAACTAAAACAGCAAATAGAGAAAACGCCAATAACGCTACTCGTACGTTAGCAAATGTCATTCCTTTGTCACCAAGTTATTACCTTCAATGCAATCTATCTCAGTTTTGAAGCGTTAATCAATCTTTTTATCAAATTTATGGCAAATAACGCTCTCATATCTTGCATAACTAAATAGAATATAAACGTTTTACATCAATCATAACAAACCCAGTTGGGGCGTTGTCAAACTCGCTAAAGTGGTACCAAATAAAGATAAAACACTATCAGCAATAGGTTCGACCTGCTTTTCTAAGTAATGATCATAATCAATATTTTCCAAATCATTCTCTTCTATAAAGGGTTGTACACCCTGAACTGAATAAAAATATTGGATACTTTGTCGACCCAAAGAAAATTCAGGTTTTACCCCTAACTGTATGCGCCTTTGATCTGCAATTTTTGCGGCTCTAACATGAGGCGGTGTTACTTTTGTATATTCACTTAGTGGCCTTGAAAGACGCTTTTGATATACAAGCTGATTATCATATTTACCCTGATAAAGTTCTTCTACGACTTGCTTAACAAAAGATATGGGGGATTCATCATTGAAAATTCGCTTAAATAAGGCTTTCTGAAAATAACGAGCAAATGGCGTCCAATCACTTCTGACCGCCTCCAGCCCTTTAAATATAAGCTCATCGTTAGCAAGACCTGCATAGCGTTTCTTACTACCTTCAACCTGCCCCCTAATCGTCGGCATAAAAAAACGTTGATAGATTCTTTCAAATTCAAGTTCTAAATGACAGTCAATTTGGTAATTATCACGACATAGTGAGACCCACATCTTATTTATGTTTTCGCATAAGACATCACCTTTGTACCTAACCTCATTAGAGGTTAAATTCACATCATCAAAAGTAACAAATAACGAATCCGTATCTCCGTATATGACTTTGGCCCCATCCTGTTCAAACCATTTTCTTGTTTGATTTAGAATCTCATGCCCTCGCATAGTGATAGAGCTAGCAAGTTCGGGGTGATAAAAACGACATAGATTTGAGCCTAATACCCCATAAAACGAATTCATTATAATTTTAATGGCATAACTTAAAATATCATTACCCGTTGCTTTTGCCTCCTCCCGCGCTGCCGCCAACTCACTGATTAAGTTAGGCAATATAGGGGCATCTTTCGAATAACTTGCACCAAGAAACCCCTCCACCCTTTGATCTGATTGTTTAACCCTCGCCAAAGGATCTACCAAAAAAGTACGAATAATACTGGGGTACAGACTCTTAAAATCAAATACCAATACATTTTTATATAACCCAGGTACGGATGACATAACAAAGCCACCAGGACTCGCAATAAAGGGATCTTTTGAGTAATTAGGAGCCGCTCGACCTTGCTGGTGCAGCAAAGGTAGATATTGATTTTCAAATGCCTGAACCGAACCACCGGTTTGTGAGAATGGAATACCAGTGAGATCAACTCGTGTTTGCTGTAGCTCAATTAAATTAAGTTTTTTAAAAATCCCCAAAACTAAACGACAATCTTGCAAATTATACTCAATAAAACTCGCCTGATCCTCTTGATGCAACCTTTCTATTTCTTGCCAACGCTGACTACCATGAATCAATTTACCGTCATCTAAAATCTCACGACTGACATTTTCAAGACTGTATGAATCAAAGTGATAACCCGCCACCTTTAGGAGATCAATCCCATCAAGTACAGCCCTTCCAGGAATACGAATAAAGCGCCTCGAAGAGCCTTCTTTACCTCTCATATTCCAGTTCAGGCCATCAACCCCAAAGCCTGGCTTTAAACCATAATAAAGACATCTTTGATCAATGAAATTTAAATCGAACCCAACAAGGTTCCAACCAATAATAATATCGGGAGAGTAATGTTTCTGAAACCGCATAAACTCAAGCAACAAGGATTTTTCGTCACTACAAGAAAAGACTCTTTCATCCTCAAAATGCTGGTCTGACAGAATAAAACAGACTTCATATTCCTCACAGACAATCGCAATTGAGAGTATGCAATTGCGTGAGACGGACGTTTCAATATCTAGCGACCAAATAAGCCAATTTGGTTCGTATACTCCAGGTAATAGTCGCGCTTGGCTTAATGTCTTTTTATCATCAGACAAACATCCAAGCATTTTAACTCGCCCCTTAATACCTCGCTCCATGATATATCTATCTTCAGGCCTTACATCATGTTCGTAGTAAGCAAGTTTATTTTTCTCGAGCAAAAGGATAACCTGAGATTGAACTTGTAAGCTTTCACAAGAAATAAGGTAAAGAGGTTCTTCTGAAAAAGATAAATATGATTGCTGTATCATATTGATACAAGGAAGCCCTTCCAATAAGGGCAAAGCAAGAGCGGAAACAAAGAAAATGCATTGCTGCTTTTCAGGAATGACTTTCAAACAAACCGCATCCGTTTTAACCCAAAATGCGGTTTCTATTTTATTGGCTACATCCTTACTCTGGCGAGTTAAGATGTAACCACTAATTTCTGTTAACTCAGGCATGGCTTATAAGGCTTGTAACATTCTCATAGGCGCCACTTTTAGCACAGTTCTGCCTGCAAACAAACCAATACTTGTCACAATGGTAAAACCAAGTAACGGCCCTAATCCCCATAGAATTGGATGAATACTTGCATTTAATTCGAATAAATACACTTGTAATCCAAACAAGCACGCTTCAGCAGCCATTGCTGCAATAATGCCAGCAAATATGCCTAAAAAGCCAAACTCTATTAACATTGCCTGACGAATTAAACTCTTACTTGCACCTAAGGTGCGTAATAAGGCTCCCTCTTCTAACCTTTCATCTAAACTCGCCCTAATGCTTGCTACTAGTACTAAAGCACCTGAAGCAACAATAAAGCCCAATAACAACTGAATAGCTTGAGAAACTTGCGCAATAATCAATTGAATTTGCCCGATTAAATCACCCACATTCAATAAAGAAACAGTTGGGTAGTTGGCCATCCCCTTATAAAACGCCTGTTTATTCACATCAGCAACATGAACACTGGTTATATAGTTCGCAGGAAAATCGGACAAAATGGTCTTAGGTAAAATAAGATAAAAATTTGGCCTCATTGACCCCCAATCAACTTTACGTATTGATGTTATTTTTTGACTGTATTCACGCCCACCGATGAAAAGAGTAATTTCATCACCAAGCTTTACACCAGCCTCTTCCGCTGCTGTTGACTCTATAGAGAAGCCATCTTTTAGAGGGTTGAATAAACCTTCTTGTATCGTGTTGTCTTCACCAAGTGTATCTGTCCAGGTTAGATTTAGCTCTCTAGAGAACATTTCAGGCCGTTCTTCTTTATTGCTAAAGAGGTCAGTGACTTTTTCTTGATTTACTTTAGTCACTCGACCAAGCACCATGGGATACCAATCAGACTCTTCGATATCAAGATCTGACATCATTGACTGTAACGGCTCGACATCTTGCTGTTGAATGTTAAATAAATAATGATTTGCCGCACCTTCAGGTAACTGTGATTGCCAGTCTGAAATTAAATTGCTTCTTACACCCGTTAAAATAAGTACTAACATAATAATGAGAGTAAAAATTAACAGCTGGAATAAATTAGATTGCAGCCGTCTATGAAGAGCAGCCAAACCTATCTGCCAACCACTGGTTGCACCTGTTGTTAACTTTCTTCCTAATTTGAATAGAACAAACCCTATTACGCCAACCAAAGCAGATACTAACAAAATACTTAATACCATTAAGCTTGGCAGCAAAACCCCCTGAGTGTAAATTACCATCAAAGTAAACATACCAACAAAACCACAGGCATATAGCAGAGCTGTTTTACCCTCAATTCGCCCCATAGGTTGTAATACGCTTAAAGGAGATACTCCCAGTAGTCTCACCATTAGAGGTAAGCAAAAAGCAACCAACGAAGTTAAACCCGTTACAACACCTAACCACATTTTCTCAAAACCAGGTTCAGGTAAAGCTGTGGACAGTAACGTTTCTAGAGAGAGTGCAATAAATGCCTGAACACTCCAGCCTAAAAGAAGCCCTATAATAGAACCCAAAACTAAAATACAAATCAGTTGCCAAATTAAAATTGAGGCTACTTTTTTTGGTGTTGCGCCCAAGGTTTTCATCACAGCAACCTGTGCCAAGTGCCTTTTAACATAGCGGTTTGACGCCAACGCCATTGCTACACCCGCCATGACTACAGCTAAGGTACCTGCAAGTAACAAGAAAGACTCTGCTCTATCGATAGTTGCACCAATCCCTCTACCACCCGCTCTTGGCCTGCGCCATTCTTGACTGTCACTTAATTTTGGCGTAATCCACTCTTCCATTGCATCCAACTGACTTTCAACACCAGCCATCAGCAAAGCATAACGAACTCGACTCCCTGGCTGAATGACTTCAGTTTTATCCAAATCTTGCCAATTGATAACAGCCCTTGGAGCAATTGCAAACGCGCTCGCCGTTGAACCTGGATCTCTCACTAAGTATGACGTTATTAAAAAATCAGCCTCGCCTATTTGAATACTCTGACCAATTTCAACATCAATTAAGCTAGCTAATCGTGATGACACCCAAACCTCACCTTGATTAGGGCCTTTATCTGTCGCACCTCCTGTCCCGAACAAGGTATCATCAATGAGATACTCACCTCTTAAAGGATAGGCCTCTGTGACAGCACTTACTTGGGATAGTTGTAAACCAGACTCAGTAAACACCATGGTTGAGAACCAAGCTCTATTAGCGACCTCTAAACCTTTAGACTTTGCTTCTTCTTCCCACTGGACAGGTAAAACGTCTGGGCTACGCACCACCCTATCAGCAGCAAGCAAAGTTGCTGATTGAAGCTCAAAAGAACTTTGTAATCTATCGATAAATAAACTAATCCCTGTCACTGTTGCAACAGATAAGACCAGAGCAAGTGCCAGCGTTAATACATCGCCATTTCTTAGTTCTCTTAATAATAACCTTATGGCTAAATTCATGACGCCTCACTTAAGCGGCCTGCGCTCATAGACAATTGGCGCTGACAACGTTTTGCAAGAGTGGCGTCATGCGTAACCATAACCAAAGTCGTTCCCAGAGATTCATTGAGGTCAAAAATCAGATCACTGATTACTTTGCCTGTTTCAGCATCTAAGTTACCCGTTGGCTCATCTGCAAAAAGTATTTTAGGAGCAGAAGCAAACGCCCTAGCGATAGCGACGCGTTGTTGCTCTCCACCAGAAAGCTGTCTAGGATAATGATTTAAACGGTGCGATAGACCTACTTGCTCTAGAAAACCAAGCGCCTTTTCTTTTGCCTCCTTATCGCCACTTAGTTCTGCTGGTAGCATCACATTCTCAAGAGCCGTTAAACTGGGTAACAAATGAAAGGACTGAAAAACAAAACCGACATATTGACCTCTCAATTGCGCTCTTTGCTCTTCATCCAGTTGAGATAACGCCTTATCATAAATATAAGCTTCACCGCCTGAGCACACATCTAATCCAGCAATCAAACCAAGCAAAGTCGATTTACCTGACCCAGAAGCACCAACAATTGCAACAGACTCGCCTTCCTTGATTTCCATATCAATACCTTTCAATATGGCAAGTTCACCAGCACTGGTTACAACACTATGAATTAGATTATCGGTTCTGATGGCTATTGCTTGTGGATCATTCATAAATAAAACTTACTCTTCAATTATTGGCGATTATGATGTTTAAACTGTTACAAATTTTTCTTTTAACATTCGTGTCTTTCTTCTTACCCTACACTCAAGCATCAACCGTTTTAGTACTTGGAGATAGCCTCAGTGCTGCCTACCAATTACCTGTTGAAAGTGGTTGGGTACACCTGTTAGAACAAGAAGTTAGCCAACAGGGTAAAAGCATTAATATAATAAACGCAAGCATCAGTGGTGAAACAACTCAAGGTGGCGCTGCAAGGTTAGCCTCATTACTTCAAGAACACCCACAACTGGTTATCCTTGAATTAGGTGCCAATGATGCGCTACGCGGTTACCCCTTAAAAACAACAAAAAACAATCTTGTTAAGATGATTAAAGCAAGTAAACTTGCCGGTGCAAAAGTGTTATTAATTGGTAATCAAATTCCACCTAACTACGGTCGTCGTTACTCAACTGCTTTTTTCCAACTGTATCAGGATATTGCCCAACAAGAAGACGTTTCACTTGTTCCCTTTATGTTGGATAATGTTGCACTAAATCAAGACCTTATGCTTAATGATGGTCTTCACCCAAATGCTCAAGGCCAAACCTTCGTATTAGAAAACATTATGCCTAAAGTCTTGCCACTTCTTGAATTAAAATAAGGAAATACTATGAAAGCTGTTTTTTTGGACCGAGGAAGCTTCCCCGAAAGCATCAAATTTAACTATCCAACAAGTTTAGAAAGCATATCAGAGTATCCAAGCACCGAAAAAAATCAGGTACTAGAACGCATTAAAGGCTTTGATATTGTGCTTTCTAATAAAGTTCAATTAACCGCTGAAGTATTAGCGCAAGCCACTAGCGTTAAACTCATTCTTGTCACAGCGACAGGTACAAATAATGTTGACCTTGAATACTGCCAACAAAATAACATCTTAGTTAAGAATGTTACTGGCTATTCAATTAATAGCGTACCTGAGCATACATTTAGCCTACTTCTTGCACTTAAACGTAACCTTATTGCATATAGTCAAGCAACGAGGAATGGGGATTGGGCGAAATCAGAGCATTTTTGTTTTCATGACTTTCCAATTACCGATCTAGCAGGTTCAAATTTAGTCATTTTCGGTAAGGGAGCACTAGGTAACCAAGTTGCAAAAATTGCTGAAGCGTTTGGCATGAAAACTTTTTTTAGTGAAAGAAAGCATGCACGCGAAGTAAGAGATGGCTATATCGCATTTGATACTGCCATTGAAATTGCAGATGTTATCAGCTTCCACTGCCCTCTTACAGAGGATAATAGGCATATGATAGATGAAGCCGCATTTAGTAACATGAAAGCCAATTGCGTACTTATCAATACAGGTAGAGGTGGATTAGTTGATGAGACCGCATTAGCCAATGCAATTCGCACCAAAGAAATAGCAGGTGCAGGATTTGATGTTGCTAGCATTGAACCCATGCCGTCATCTCACTTATTACAAGCACTAAGTAAAGAAGCAAACTTCATACTTACGCCACACGTTGCTTGGGCAAGTCAGGACTCAATGCAAACACTAGCCAATACAAGTATGCAGCAATTATTCGACTTTATAGGCTAAATTCCCTAACTTACTAGGTTATCTAACCTGTAAACTTTAATAAATACTGTTTACACCTCTTACAATTTTAAAAGACTCATTATTAATCCAATGGGTCTTTAATTTGATAAATATATTTGAACATGCTTTTAGATATCCTATACCAAGATGAACATCTCGTTGTAATCAACAAGCCTTCAGGTCTACTTGTTCATCGAACACAACTTGCTAGCCAAGAAACAGATGCCGTTGTACAAAGATTAAATAGTCAACTCGGTAAATGGGTTTATCCCGTTCACAGATTAGATAGAGGAACATCTGGTGCGCTTGTACTGACCTTTTGCGCTGAAACAGCACGCCACCTCTCAGAACAGTTTAGCCAAGCAAAGGTGAATAAAAGCTATCTTTGTGTGGTCAGAGGTCATCCGGATGAGACAGGAACCATTGATTACCCTTTGGCAAAATTAAATGAAAATAAGGGGCAATCTCGCTTTAAAATTGAAGGTACAGAAAAAGAGGCGATCACACGCTTCAAATGCCTGAGTAGCTTTACCTTAAACCATTCTGTTAGCAAATACAGCACAACACGTTGCGCCCTACTTGAAGTGAAAACCGAACAAGGTCGTAAGCACCAAATTCGAAGGCACTTTAAACATTTAAGGTACCCCCTTATTGGCGATACACGTTATGGTTGCCGCCATCATAACAAGCTATTTAGACAATTAGATCAACCTCAAAGGTTGATGTTACATGCCAGCACTCTGATCTTCACACACCCTGTCAGTTTAGAAACAGTCAACTGTATGGCACCTATACCCGAAAGCTTTAGTCACTTTATTCAATATTTAACTAACCATAATATCGTCTAACGCAGACATACCCGCCTTAACATTAGCTTTCTATCGACCATAGATATTCTGTGGTCTCTTGCTTCTCCCCTTCTACCAAAATAGGTTTTGACGGACGCATGGTTGCTTTAAAGCCTGTATTTAATAAAAGCTTGTTACTGGCCTCATTCGACTTCAGTGTTGTGGCATATATTTCTTCAATACCTGAGGACGCCCAATAAGCGACAAGTCTTTTGAGAATATAGCTAGCAATTCCTTGCTCAGTCCAAGCTTGGTCCATACGATAAACAACCTCCACTACTCGCCTATGTTCTTCTAAGAAATAGAGATTGAAGCGCCCAATTAAGTCACCCGAATTAGAATATACCAAGTAGTATTTATGGTTAATTTGATTCTCAACCTGCTTTCGTATGAAGGTTTGATTGAGTTTATCTAGGTAGGATTTTGGCAGGTAATTTAAAAACCATGCTTTATTCTCTTGCTCAAACGCTAAGATGTTCAATACATCTTGAATATTTGCAGTTCTTGTATAAAAAAGAGACTTCATAGTTTTGGCTCAAAAATATAAGGAATCCCTTCACTCAGTACTTAAAGCACAAGATAGCAGATTGTGCTCATCGCCCATACTTTGACTCCTGTCATTTTCAGTTTAGGCAGACTAAGTCAAGTTTTCGAATTAATCCCAAAATAAATTTAATCTTTCATGACTCATCGAACGAGGATGTTATAATGCTAAGCACGATTATTAGATTAAGAAAAAGATGAAAAAGCGCAACCTCGTATACTCCACAGATCAATCTCAAATGTGTCCTGAATGTAACCAACATCAAAATGTGTGTAATTGTAAAGATGAAAATGCTTTGCTAGGTGATGGTAAAGTTAGAATTACACTTGATACAAAAGGAAGAAAAGGGAAAGGCGTTTCAGTCATAACAGGCTTAGCTTTAACCGAAAAAGACCTTAAAAACCTCGCAAAAGAGCTTAAAAACCTATGTAGAACAGGTGGTTCGGTTAAAAATAACCAGATTGAAATTCAAGGTGATCATAGAGATAAACTAATTTTAGCCTTAGAAAAGAAGAACATACAGGCCAAAAAGTCTGGTGGATAAGTTTTACTAAACCATACTCTAATTTTACTTAAAACTACTAAAGCTTTGACAGCTTTAGTCGATAAACTAGTCGTGATTTATTTCAGATCAGATTCAAAAAACGCGACATCAGCTATTTATGAATAGCACTACACTATAACCGTTTTAATTTTTCGATTTCATCAGGACGGAAATTCGACAATGTATACCTAAGAGGAAACGCTTAAATGCATCAAGACAATCCAATACAAGCGTCACGTTTGCTGCGGAAAGCTGTACCCTTGATGGTGAAACTAAACATTCCTCCTACACCTTATAATTATGGTGTCTGGTATCACTATGTTTCTAACCGCGATTCTCAATTAAATACCATTGTTGATCAGACCATTCGTAAGCTGGGCAATATTCCTCACTTCTTAGCAAAGGAATTTTTCCACGAATTCGTTGCTGACGATGATAAAAAGTTTGATGACGATAAAAAAAATCAAATTGAAAAAATCATTAATACGGTTGGCTCCAGTTCAAAACAAATGGAAAATAGCATCAAGGACCTAAACTTGGTGTTAAGCAATAGTAAAAAAGTTCTGAAATCTAGCTCAGGTAATAAACAACTTGAAAAGGTAGTTTCCTACCTTGAAAAAGGGACTGAAAAAGCCTCATTGGAGTCAGAAAAGTTCTTAGCTAAGCTCGAAGAAGCGCAAAATGAAATGGCAGAGCTCAAACAAGCACTAGCAGAAGCCAAGAGTGAAGTAGAACTTGATCCAATAACCAAACTTTCAAACCAGAAAGGATTAGAAAGGCACCTCTTTTCTTGGTTACCAGCGGCGGAAGATGACCTATCCCTCTTTATTTTAGATATTGATCATTTAGATAAAATTAATAAAGATCATGGAAAACAAGTCGGGAATCAACTCATTCGTTTCTTGGCAAATTATCTTAAAAGTAAAAAACTGGATAACGCTCTAATTGCAAGACTCTATGGCGGCACCTTTGCGATTTTGATGAACGAAGCCAGTATGGGCTTTAGTAGCCAATACGCTGAAACGCTCAGAAACAACATTGAAGGCCAAATACTAAGACATAAAGAAACTAAAAAAGTACTGTGTCGCTTCACAGTTTCCATTGGTGTTGCAACCACAATTGGCGAAGAAAACTCAGACCAATTAATGGAAAGAGCGAAAAAGTATCTACTTGAAGCGAAAAAAATGGGCAGGAACAGCACTGTCTCTCACTAACCCTCCCCCAACCTATATTGTAAAAATACGATTTAAACCAAGGATGTTTTATGCCTGAACTACACTCAATCAATTTTGAAGTGAGAGATTATGAATGTGACATGCAAGGCATAGTAAACAACTCGGTATATCAAAATTATATTGAACATGCTCGACATAAGTTTTTACTTGCCCATAATGTCGATTTCGCTGAAATCACTAAAAACGGCATTCACTTAGTCGTCATGAGAGCTGAGCTTGATTTTAAAAAGCCGCTTATCAGTAGCGATGAGTTTATCGTTACCACTCACGCCAAACGCCAATCAAAATTCAAGTTCGAGTTCCATCAAGAAATCATCAGAGTCAGTGACAAAAGGGTTATGCTAAAGGCAAAAGTCATTGCAGCTTCAATCACCGACAAAGGAAAACCTGTCATTTTTACAGGCCTTGATCACGCACTTGCAGAATAAGTTTAATAATCACGACTGAATTACGTTTATTTATCATCATAAATAGACTGATTAAAAAAAACATACTCAGTCGTAATTATATAATTACCTTCCTTTAAATTACTTCTTTTTCACAGAAACGCCCTATTTTCAGATAGTAAAACGAAATTTCTATGAAAAAAGTTTAGAAAGCTTAATCAGTTGCGCCTTAAGGGTCTATATTTAAAACTGATAATACTGCAACACTCTTTTACATAATCTTCTTCAGTATGATCTTTACACGGCTAGTGTTTCGGTATTAAAGTCACGGGGTAAGTTTTTGGTGATCCCAAAAGTTTTACCCATGCTACCGACACAATCGTTAGTCATACAATAAAAACAAGAAGGTCAACTATGAGTGATAAACGCAAGACAGATGCGCAGATCGTGCATTGCCCTGAATTTTCAGAAAACTCATCCTTGAATATACCCACCTTACGTATACTTCAAGATGATGGAACCCTCTATCCTGATGCTGCTATGCCTGAAATTGACCAGACATTAGCACTTAAAATTTACGATACCTTTCTTTTTATACGTGCTTTAGATGAACGCATGTTAGCCTCTCAGCGCCAGGGTCGTATTAGCTTTTATATGACAGAAACAGGCGAAGAAGCAGCCGACATAGGTAGTGCTGCAGCGCTTAAAGATGATGACATGATCATGGCCCAGTATCGTGAGCAAGGCGCTCTCGCTTTTCGTGGTTTTGAGCCAGACGAATTCATGAACCAAATCTTCTCTAATGAAAAGGATTATGGCAAAGGACGCCAAATGCCTATTCATTACGGTTCTAACAAACTTCATTACATGACAGTCTCGTCTCCTCTCGCGACTCAGTTACCTCAAGCTACTGGTTATGCTTACGCCCTTAAAGCCCAAGATAAAGCAAATTGTGTCATTTGTTATTTTGGTGATGGCGCAGCATCTGAAGGTGATTTTCATGCCGCATTAAATATGGCTGGAGTATTGAAAACGCCGTCAATCTTTTTCTGTCGTAACAATGGCTATGCTATCTCAACACCTGCTCATGAACAGTTCGCTGGTGATGGCATTGCCCCAAGAGGTGTGGCTCTTGGTCTTAAAACTATCCGAGTAGACGGCAACGACGTGCTAGCAGTTTTAAAAGCCACTCAAGAAGCACGTAAACTCGCTGTTGAGCAACATCAACCGGTTTTGATTGAAGCTATGACCTACCGCTTAGGTGCTCACTCAAGTTCTGACGATCCAAGCGGGTATCGTAACAAATCCGAAGAAGACACATGGCGCTCTAAGTGCCCTGTTTCACGATTCAAGCATTGGTTAATACTTCAAGGCTGGTGGGATGAAGAGCAAGAGACAGCCCGTAAAGAAGTCCATAGAACCAGCGTTGTACAAGCAATGAAAAAAGGGGAAAAAGTACCTGCCCCTGCGTTAAAAGAATTATTCACAGATGTATATGACAGCTTACCTTGGCACTTAGAAGAACAGCACAAGGCTCTAGAGCAACATATCCGAAAGTACCCGGATGCATATAAAACCACATCTTGGAGATTCGACGATGAGTAAAATGAATTTATTGCAGGCAATTAATAACGCTTTAGACATTGCGATGACAAGCAATGAAAAAACACTTTGCTTTGGTGAAGATGTCGGCCATTTTGGAGGCGTATTTAGAGCGACCAGCCAGTTACAAGAGAAGCATGGTAAACACCGCTGCTTTAATACTCCTTTAACAGAGCAAGGTATCATAGGTTTTGCCAACGGCGTTGCTTCACAAGGTATGACAGCGATTGCCGAAATACAATTTGCTGATTATATATTCCCTGCATTTGATCAAATTGTGAATGAAGCAGCCAAATTTAGATACCGCTCCGGTAATGAATTTAATGTCGGTAGTCTTACTATTCGCACCCCATACGGTGGCGGTATAAATGGCGGACTTTATCACTCACAATCACCTGAAGCCTACTTTACTCATACGCCAGGCTTGAAGGTTGTTGTTCCTCGTAACCCTGAGCAAGCGAAAGGCTTATTGCTAGCCTCAATTCGTGATGACAATCCCGTTATATTTTTTGAACCTAAAAAGCTCTACCGCGCCTCAACGGGTGAAGTGCCTGATCATGATTATGAAATTCCACTTGGTAAAGGTGAAATAGTAAAAGAAGGTACAGATATCACTCTTCTTGCTTGGGGAGCGCAAATGGAAGCTATCGAAAAAGCCGCTGAAATGGCTGAAAAAGATGGCATTTCTTGCGAAATTATCGACTTACGAACCCTTCTTCCTTGGGATCGCGATTTAGTCGCTGCATCCGTCAAAAAAACAGGTCGATTAATCATCAATCATGAAGCGCCAAAAACAAGTGGTTTTGGGGCTGAGATTGCCGCAGCAATTCAAGAAGAATGCTTTTTATATTTAGAAAGCCCAATAGTGAGAGTGGCAGGTCTTGATACACCATTCCCATTGGCATTAGAAAAAGAATATATGCCGGATCACCTTAAGACCTATGAAGCTATTAAAGCCAGTCTAACCTACTAACCCGTTATCAGGAGACCCATAATGAAAATTGATTTTATTCTACCGGATATCGGTGAAGGTATTGTTGAGTGTGAGCTTGTAGACTGGCACATCAGTGAAGGTATGGCTGTAAAAGAAGATCAGTCTGTTGCAGATGTGATGACAGATAAAGCGTTAGTTGAAATTACGTCTATGTACACAGGTACCATTAGCAAACTTTATTATGCCAAAGGTGAGATAGCGAAAGTACACCAACCTTTGTTTGAAATAGAGGTTGCCGATGACGAGTCAGCATCAACACCAAGCAGTGAAGAAGCGATTGAAAGCCCTGCTATGGTCGCCAACTCAGATATCAATATTTCAGAGCCTCAAGCAATCACACAGTCAGAGTCTCAGACTAATGCGCTTGCTAACACAGGTAAAGCGATTGCAAGCCCAGCAGTGAGACGTTTAGCACGAGAAAATAATATTGAATTAAGCCAAGTGATTGGCTCTGGTAAAAATGGCCGAGTTATGAAGCAAGACCTATTTAACGGCTCACCACAAAGCGCACAATTAGATAGCCAACAAACCTTATCTTTAGTCCCTGACAATAAAGCAAATAGAACCGAAGCGATTAAAGGCGTTAAAGCAGTTATGGCTAAGCAAATGATGGAATCTGTAAGTACGATTCCACATTTTACTTATGCTGAAGAAATCGATGTCACTAAGCTTGATGCACTTCGACAGGAGCTTAAAGCAAGCTTTGCTGAACAAGGCGCCAAACTTAGCATGATGCCATTTTTAATGAAGGCGTTAGCTCTTAGCTTACCTCATTTCCCAGAGCTTAATAGTCGTGTTAATGAATCTTGCACAGAAATCACTTACTTAAACGAAGTGAACATAGGTATGGCTGCTGATACACCATTAGGCCTATTAGTACCCAATGTGAAAAATGTTCAATCACATTCACTCTTTGAAGTTTGCCAAGAAGTGAATCGACTTGCCGATATGGCTCGCCAAGGTAAGCTTAAAAACAATGAAATGAAAGGTGGCACAATTACCATTTCAAACATCGGCGTTATTGGCGGCACAGTTGCGACCCCCATTATCAGTAAGCCAGAAGTTGCAATTGTTGCCTTAGGTAAGATTCAAACGCTACCAAGGTTTAATGATAAAGGCGAAGTTGAAGCTCGTAAGATAATGCAAATCAGTTGGTCTGGAGATCACAGAGTAATTGACGGCGCAACCATGGCTCGCTTCTGCAACCATTGGAAAGCCTATCTTGAAAACCCAGTAACCATGCTTTCTCACTTACGCTAAGCAAACTTAGGACAAGCATTACCCAATGACACGCCCCTTGTTACAACAGTTTTATATTAACGAAGAACAATCAATTTATTTGATGAGTCATGAAGATGCTCAAAAAATAAAAGACTGGGTCCAATTATGTATTGATCAGTTAAAATTGCTTGGTTTTACGGGTATAGAATTTATTGGAAAAGGGGCGTACGGTTTTGTTTTTGGGGGACAAGCTACTGACGGTTCCAACTATGTATTCAAGTTTTCGAGAATAAACCTACCACAGCACATTCAAGACAGATTAGAAGATGAAGCATGGATGCAATCTCAAGTCATGCACCCTCTTATACCCGCTGTGAGCGAATACACTAAAATATCAAGACAATCTGTACTTATGATGGAAAGAGCGCCAGGTATGGACCTTGAAGCTTATTCCGTCTTACATGGACGCTTATCTCCAAGGTTGATCGTCAAAATTGCAGCACAATTAATTGATATCCTCAAAAAACTCCGCCTTGCTACTCAAGATGATATGGACACTCCCATAGTCCATGGCGATATCAAACCGTCCAATATAGTATTTGACGAAACCAGTGAGACAATAAAACTCATTGATTGGGGGTCAAGTGTATTTGCCCAAACTGATGCTACGGGCCAAGCTATTGGCCACCAGCAATTCAGCTTTTTAAGTGAAGACTTACAGCAAACTAATGCAAAATTAGGTGATGTGTATTTTATTGGTGAAGAGCAATTAAACGGTGGACTAAGCTCTCCAAGGTTTGATGAGCAAGGTGCTGCAGGCACTTTGTATGCGCTAGCGTCTGGTCAGAGTTGTCGTTACGGTTATGATGCCATCCCGGTCACATCACTTGGTTTACCTAAAGAGTTCGCGGTATGTTTACAGACGTTATTAGCCGGTGATAGTAAACAAAGGCAAACAGCTGGAAATTATTTATTCCGACAAATCGATAACATGAAGCGATTAGTCATGCCGGAATTGCCACAAGAGGATGAAAAGCCACTCATTCCAATTTGGAGTTTCAATGAAGCAACGGATATGGAAACCGTTGTTTATAGCTCTCGTAAAAGTTTTTTAAAAGAAGGTAATATCGATCACTACCTGCTAGCTGAAGTCGATGATGTTGAGCTTGAAAAATACTACAAGAATTTCATGCATGGCATGGGACATACTGAGCGTGCTTTTTTAGGCGCCATTAGTCGCCTAGGTAAATACCCTGTTGTTGGCGGCTTAGCTCTTAGGTGGGATGAAGAGCACCTTTACATCGATTCTAGCTTACACTTAAAGGATAACGCCTTAAGACTCCCTTTTGTCACCGCGGTTAATAACATTGTCGCTCTTGCTCGTACAATCCATCGTGATGGCGTATTCAAGTGTTGCATGTTTAACGCCAAAAATACGCAGCACATTAACCGAGTTAATGAAGATGCAGCATTTGTTCCTGATAACAAAATGCAAATTCCATTTGATGTGACTCACACCCCCTTTAGTGAAGATCAAAGTCGAAACCACTCTTATTTTGAAGATGGCCAAGACCCAGATGAACTGCTTAACTTGCCAGAGTCTATTATGCGAGAAATTGCTTTCTTAAATACAATAAGACACACAGGTCTTATTATTTTTGAAGCGTTACCAACCCACCTTAAAGTTCATAGTTATTACGTCTTATTAGAGCCTGAGCACGAACAAGCGTTTGCACAAGCTCTATCTCGTATCGTCGAAGCCATACCACAAATTAAAGGCTTAGGTGTTTCTGGTTTTATGAAAATACCTTATAAAAATACCCGCGAATTTACTCTAAATGAATGTGCTGAAGAAAAATTCTACCCTAGAAACCCCAAACAAGCCCTGATTCATAGCTAGGGAATTTTAAAGATTAATACCTATAAATTGGATAAAAAAAGCAGTTGATAGTAAGGCTAATTGCTGAGCTAAAAGTAAGCATACAAAAGTTACGACAGCGATCACAAAAATAAGAGTCATTACAATACTGTGATTTGAGACACCCAAGCATTGTAAAATATTTAATGCCTCTTTTTTGGTATTCAACAAGACCCTAAGCGCAAGAAAATAGATAGCGAAGCTAATTGAAATAAGGACAAAGAAAAAAGCCGATTTAAAGGCATTAACTCTAGAGAAAACACGGCGCGATTCTTGAGTGAGTGTTTTTTGATTAATTAATTGATAATCAGTAGCTACACCCAGTTTTAATATTCGATTTGCAACCCGCTTTACTACATCAATGTCTGTAGCACTCAACCCATTAAACTCAATTTGGTTATAGCTAAGCGCCTGGGTAGTATTTTTATCAATGCTTTTTTTTGATGTGATCGTGTCTGAACTACGATTTAAGTGACCAGATAATAACGTTGGGGATTTTTTAGTATAAAGTTTTTGCAAATCAGCCAAGCTCATCACGATAATTGGCTGGCTACCTAAAAAGCCAAAATCTAATCTCATCTGTTGATTAAAACGAGCAGTCTGTTTGGTTAAAGGATTAAAAATAGCCTTAACCATATGCTCCCCTGCATTAAGCTGATTAAACACAACAGTGCTTAAAATAATTTTACCTGCTTGATAGCTCTCAACCACATTTTCAGAATTAAACTTATTAATCAGATAATTTGTTTCATAAGCAAGTATGTTAACACCTTTTAGCACGTCCTTCGTTTGAGACTCAAACAACAAGACAGACTGAGTTGAAACCCGATAAGATCGATTTAAACTAGCAAGCTCTGGCGCATTATAAACAGCGTTTAACAAGGCAGGGCTAGATAGCAACTGTAAATCACCAAATACACCAAAGTAACTTTTATGCATGTGCTTTTCAAAAGCATCGACCAAGTTCTGAGTAATAAAAAAGCTATAAAATACAAAGGTTAGTACTAAAGGCAAAGTAACTAGAGCCACGCGAATAAACCTAGATTGTCCTCTGCTCAGTACTTTAAGTAATTGTATTGAATGTTCTATCACCTTACTTTTTCCTTAAGTCTAAAAACTATCTACTTTTTGACCTAAGGTACTGGTAAATATTTTCTTTAATACCGTTCCAGTCGCAGCGGCAATAAAATAAGGGTTTCGATCCCATCTAAAGGTAGGTATTTCACGAGTGGCAACTCGCACAGTGCCATGTTCAGCTTCATTCACCATTAAGATGATATACATGCGCATCACATGAAGTACACCTTTACGGTCAGGTAAGAAAGACGTCGCAAAAATAGAATGGAGTGGATAAGGCTTGATCAATCCTTGTCTAGAATAAGGGACAAAAGCATGTTTAAGAGACATGCCTTTACCCAATTGGATCTTTTCAGATTTATCGCCGGCGTACCAAGTTACTTCTTTACCTGCAAATTGAGGTACATATTGAATAGCGATATCAATATACGCTTGCTTTGCCACATCATCTAAATTTAACCTTTCATTGTCTATCTCAATTGACTCATCAGAGATTTCAATTAGATTATCATCAAGATCAATATCTGATCCAATATCATCCTCATCAAACTCTTCATCAATAAGTTCAACATCAGCCCCAGAACTATCTGCCTGAGTCAAAGCAAGTTGATTACTCGCATCGATTCGCGTTTTTATAATGCTAGTTAAAGAGACAACTACGTTATCTAAAGTTTTGCCCACTTCTTTCTCTTGTAGCGCAAATTGAGGCAACTGTTTCGGGCTAGCAGTACGAATATTTGCAACTAAATCAAGACCAGATAACAAAATCTGCATATTACGGATTTCATTGTTATACCCTTTTTTGATCATTTTACGTGTCTTTTTAAGTCGCTTAGAGCCAGGAACAAACTCTTTAGCGACCAACATATTAAATGACCCTCGAATATTATTCACAAACTCAGCAATGGCTATATTGTTCGCAGCATTAGCTGATTGAGTAAATGAAATGACAAAGCAAAGGCTCATGCTTATTAGATATTTACGCATTCACAAGGCTCCTAATATACTGTTTTAATATCATGACAACAGACGTACCTTTAATTTCACCTTTACTGTTTAAAGCAGCGAAACGTCATATTTCTCGAACTATAACTATTTGATACTATCGTGTAGCGCTCCGTGTTCCAGTTAAAAGCAAGAAAGGTATTGGCCATATCATCATCCTCTAGCTCTAACCTATCTTCTTCTCGATAAAAAGGTTCATCGATATCTTCGTAATCAACGGCAGCAATAATCTCTTCATAGGCATTCCCTGCTGGTCGATTGATTTGTAAATCACGTCGGGCAAATTCAAACACATAAGGAGAGGACAAGCGTAAGTCATTTTCATAACAATAGTTGCTTGCCTGTTCTAGGCTCACATCAGTCACGGCGATAGAGGTAGACCCTGCCCCAAACATTTCATTAACACTGACTGGATAGCGCATGATCTGAAATTCACGTCCGCCACTACTTTCACTAAAAGGCACTTCAACAAAAGAGTAACGATTTGCTTGAGTAACTTGCCCTCTTAAAGGTAAGTCTGATTTTGCAACACCTAGTACTTGGCCTGATTTACTTAACGCGCTGACTTTAAGATTTAATGTGTCTTCTTTCTCTTCTGCCAAAATATATAACACAAGGTCAGAGACCTCAGCCGTCTCGCCAAAGTCACTGTCTGATGTCGCAAAGAATGGATCTAATTCTTGCTTTAGAATTTTTCCTAAGACCTGATCAACCTCTTCCTCTTGTGCTCTTAGACTTAATAATGGATTTGAGACGATATATTGCTCTGACGCGGTAATGACATCATTACGATAACTGCCTCCTCCACTTACCTCTAAAGCAACATCTAACTCTCCATAAGCATTACTCATGCGACTACTTGCTTGAGCAAACGCTTGTTCGATCAACCTTTCGATTAAGGTATCTAACTTACTAAACGAACTATTTTTTTCTAAAAAACGCTGACCTTTTGAATCAAAGAAATAAGCCTCGTAATCTAGCTCCTCTTCTTCCTCATCAAATAAGTCCAAATATAAATCCTGCTCGAAACTCTGTTCTAAACTTGTTTCATTAGGCGTTTCTTCGGTATCTTGGCCTGCACAGCCCAGAAGTAGACTTGAAATAAGGCTTAAATAGATCAATTTATTCATAATAAAATTATCTTATTGTTCTGCATGTATTGTTTGATTTTGGCTTTATTAGCCTTAGTTGTTTTTGTTTCTTTACTGATAAGCGTTAGCATTTGTTTAGATGGTGTAAAAAATAGGTTTGTAACAAAGCCATTTGAATCAAGGCTAAATTGATATAAGGCGTTACCCGCTTTTGATATCTCTACTTCACCTGCTTTTGTTAGCTTGGCAGTTAATGAAATGGGCTCTGTACCATTAATTAAGAAGATACGTTTTAACTTAATATTATTACGACTCATCCAACTGGCTAGGTACCACAAACCTTCATAACCATAATAATCTTCTTTATTCACAAAAATCGTTTCTGGCCCAAGTTTTATAAGGCCATTGCGGATATCCTGATCCCAGCCTATGTCCTTTTTACCATTGATTGTTTGTATTTTTTTTAGCTCCACTAGGCGTTGACCTTTAGCTACTGCAAGCACACCAATGTGTTTTTCAATGGCAGTAGACGCTTGTTTTGGATCAAATACATTCGTTTGAGCGCTAACTTTTACCTGAATCAAATTCTTGCGCTTACCTGTTTCTTTATAACTAACTTCCAAAGTTCTCTCTTGATCTGCATTTGACCATAAATACAGGTTTGTTAAGGTTTCACCTTTAAAGGATAAGTCCTTAGGCTCTAATGGTGTTTTCTTAAGTAATTGAGCAAACTGGGTTAAGGCATCATCCTTTAAATGACTTAATACACCATTTTGTTGTCTATAACTAAAGCGTATCAAGGTATTCTGGTGATAAGTTAACTTCAACACAGAGCGATTTTGTCGGGAAAAATTATTTGGGGCGGCAAGTGCAATCTGGCTTTCAATTCGATAATCTAACTCATTTACTGATAAGCTCTTTCCACTGAGTCCATCTTGATAGCGTCCTCGAGTTGATTTCACATTCACCAAATAAAGTGACTCACTGTCAATTAGAAAAAATGCTTTTTTATAGGCGTGTGCAAACACTTGAGAAAGGTCGTAAACAGGCAAAGATGTTAGGCCCGTTTGCTTACGCTTAATGCCTTTTATCGCTTTTCTTAAGTTTCTTTGTTCTTGCTCTAACTTACCAAGCTCACTTTTTAATTTCGCTTTTTTATTTACATCTTGCTCATTGCTAACCTGAGCAGACAGATCCTTAGCCTCTTGTTCTATCTCACTCAGCTCATTAGTTAGATCAGCCTGTTTCTCAACGCCATCTTGATCAATAAAGGCTTGTTTTAAGCTTTTATAACTCGACTTTTGCTGGACAGATGCAAATAAGGGCTGCAGTGCTTTAACCCCTTTTTTAAACTGTAAACCATTATTAGATTCTAGTAATGTAAGTATTTCACTCTGAGTGTCAGGCTTACTATAAGTTAACTGTCTCTGAGACCCATTGTTTGTCTGATAGTTAATACTTGAATAGTCACTTATGCTCTCACTGAGCCCTTGGCTAGCTAAACTTGTAGCTTTAGCCGTAATACCAAAACTCGCGACAAGCGTCGTTAAAATTACGCTAAGACAGCGACCTTTTAATCGATAGTTAAAGCTAAGCATTATGCTCTCCTTTAAAGTCATCTATATAGTCAAAACCTATGTCAGTGTTTAATACAACGAAAACCAACATTTTGATTAACCACATCATCTTTATTATAAGCAGCCCGTAAGTAAGGGTGCATCAACCAAGGCTTGTTGGCTAAATCAAAAGCGCCTCCTTTAATTACATAAACTTGATTATCCTTATCCCAAGCACTTTGCGTGATCTCCCAAACACTTGCATACAAGCCAAGTAAACCCAATGGGCCTCCAATTGTTTCTTCCGTGTCTTCTTTATAAGCAACGAAATCTCGGATCAATCCGCCTTTGTCTTGCTTATGAATCACACCATATTGAGACAACCAAGCATTTGAGACTTGGCTTGCAGCATATACCCATTGACTCTCAGTCGGTAACACTGCGTCTAAGGTCTCGCAAAACTGACTTGCTTCATTGAATGAAACCCCAGTAACAGGCTCATCCATACCATATTCACATAAATCGCTGAGATCCATTTCCCTAACTTTAGACAAAGCACCAGCTTTTAGTATTTGGGAGCAACTTACCTCGCTTTTCATCATAGAAAAGCTATTTGGTAAAGCATATAAGCTTGGATCAAACACAAAGTCCTTACCAAGAGTCAGTGTTGGCTCGATTACCTTTGGCCAAACACTGCCTTTAACAATATCCACCCACTCAATCGTATGGCTGCTTTCCTCTGTCTGTAAGCTGCTATCTAGATTCTGCTTAGTATTAGCAATAGCAATGCTTGAACAACTCAAAAACAGTCCTATTAATAGTGAATTAATAGGATATTTCACCACTCTCAACCTTATTCATCAGCTTCTTAGTAGCCTTTTTAAGCATGCTCTCTATGTAAAAATCAGTACGACCTACATCATATAAAGTATTAAATCGCATCTTTAATAAAGTTTGATTTTGCGAGTTTAGAGTTGAAACCAACCTTAATTCTGCGACAAACATATCCGCTTCTAATTTGTTCGAAAAAACCTTTTTATGATTAATGAAGAACTTTAGATTAAGTCCCTTCTTATCAAATTTAAAGCCTTGCTCAACAAGGTTGGCTTTTAAATTTTGGTTGTGGTCGTCATAAGGCTGTCTATTAACAAATAATGCATAAGACTGAACGCTAAAATTTGTCGTGCTTTGCTCCAGCATCAATGGATATTGATTAACAATACAATCCTGCATTAACCTACAGCTTGCTAAAAAGTCATTGAACTTGAGTGCATCATTCACTAAAAATCGATTAAAAGCAGGTTTCGCAAAACCTGTTTGCAATCTTTGCTTTGAAGCAACCAAAAATACTTGGGGGCTTTTCTGAGCTTGATTAGGTGTAGCAAGTTTATAAATATTACCTTTCTTCTTCTGCTCTGATGTGGGTACTGTCATAGCTTCATCTTGCTTAATCAAGTTAAAGCCATAAGCTGGCGTTGGTAAAATCATATTTGTGTAACGGCCATCATCGACAAACAAATATACAAACACATTTTGATTCGATTTCATCTGCACAGAGACAATATCGTTAGCGCTAAATGAATGCTGTGCAAACACTAAATCTATTGCGATATTGTTTTTTACAAACTCAGTTAATAAAGCATCCAATTCAGCAATAAGTACTGGGGAAATATTTTTTTTCCCCTTCAATAGAGCCAACTTTATTTTTGCTTGAGCAATGTTACCTGAGTTTAAATCCGCTCCGAACTTAGTGATCAGCGTTTGAATTTCAGCCGCCTCTTTAGCTAAGTCATTTTTAATTTCATTCACCTGAGAGCGAGATAACCGGTAAAGGCAATAAGATTGTATATAACTTGCATCTTGAACTCGTTCTGAATAAGAAGCAGTAACACTGATGCCTGTTAGATTAATTCGACTCAATTTATCTGTTTTAACACTAAACTGACCTTGAAACTCATCATCGACCACAACTTGAGAAGAAGTACTTTTTGAAGCGATTTCAACACTAAAATACTCAGATACTTTACCTAAGCCATTTGTGCAGGCTTCGGTGATAGACTTTGCTTCGGCTTGGGCAAGTCCTGAAACCCAAAGTTGTGATAACCCTATAAAGTCCAACCCGGAATCAGCTCTGTAATTACTTTTCGCCCAATCAGGTTTTTCAGGAGAAGACTCATCTGCCTGTAATGAAGTGGCACTATTTAATAAACAGCCTAAGGCTGCTAAAGATACTAAAACAGCTTTTTTACTCATTAACATCTTCGATTCCATATAAAGCATATCGGCCCATATTCAGCATATAAGCTTCCTGATCTGTCACTATAAATAAATCATGGTCATTAGGACTGGTAAAAACTTGTCTAATATTTTTAACATCAACAAGTGAAATAGTATTAATCAGCTCACCCGTTGCCACCTTATATACAGCAACTCTATCTTCATAAATCAGGTAACTGACAACGCCGTTAAAGCCGAGCTCTAACCCAACTGGATTTTGTTCAATTGCAATACTTCCTAGCGTATCACCACTAACAATGTTTTTAATAATGACATGATTCCCTTTAACGTAAGCTAAACGATTGGAACTCACATCGTAACGCACAAGGCCACCTTTACTGCCTTTAAATGATTTAACCTGCTCAGCTTTATCTATATCCCAAACCCTAACACTGGCATCATTACTTGCAGAAACCACTTTATGTATTGAAGCATCATACTTAGCAAACCTAACACTATCAGTATGGCCTAACATTTCGTTTTTCACTGTGCCTTCAAGGCTCAGCTCCCATAACTTAATCGTTTGATCAGTTCCTGTTGATAGCAAGAGAGAGTCATTTACAAACTCAAGATCTAATACGTGACCAGCATAGCCTTTTAACTCTTTTTCTAAGCTTACCCAAGATTCATCTTCTCCTGGAGGTATGTTTAGATGCCAAACTTTAATCAGTCCATCACGCCCAGCAGTAGCAAGTCGCTTTCTATCTCCTGTCATAGCTGTTGCTGTCACAGCACCGTCATGGGCATCAAATGTCTCATTAAATTCAACCTCAGAAGACAAAGATTCTAATGAAATTTCGCCATTAGTAAGGCTTGTAACCAACCAATCATCATCCCCCAAGTCCATATTCACAATATCAGCCGTCAACTGGGAATTATCTAACTGACGATAAATTTTAGACTCGAAACCTTCAGTTCCTAAATAAAGAGTGTCGACTTGAAAACCTAGATGATCCCAATTCGGCTGAGACGTTGTAAAAAAGCGGGATGCATCAACTTCGTTTTGTTTAACCAGCATAATATTGCCATCTTCAACAACGTCAATCCCACCACTTAAAGCGTTAAATAAGCTTGGCTTATTCGCTACCAGTAAAGGGTCTGCTTGCTCTTCATTGATAAAGCTAAGATAAGCATTTTTTTGTGCCTGTGTGATAACTTGCTCATCAAACAAACTTTCATAAAGCGCTAAATCGCTAGACGGAATTGCTTCGGCGAAAACAAGTTGCTTAATAGATGATTTATCTAGCCACGAGCGTGCACTTTCAATTCGCTCTAAACGTTTTTGATAGACCCTACGAATTTCAGTTTCAGTGGTAGTAGGTCTAATTCTAAGGTCATTTTTACCCCCATATACAAATTCATTTTCGGATAAATAATGCACAACATAGCCAGAATTTAACTTATCATAAGCATCATAACTCCCAGAAAACTGGGTAATTTGCTGGTAAGTATCTGTGTCAATCTGCCTTATGCCTCCTGATTCAGTCATTAGTAGAAGCTTATTCTCTGCTACAGCACATTTCGCAGCGATTAAATCTTCATTAAGCTCAGTAGAAAATTGAATTGAATGGTGAGATTGCGTTTGGTTATCGTATAAATACGCCTTATTTTTATGCCAATATAAAAGTTTCTTACCACTAGCACAGACTTGCATACTCGTTAATTCAAGCGATTTTTTAAGCTGAGTCAAACGCTGATTTTTAGCATCAAAATAAGATAAGGTGTTATCTTTTGATAAACTATAAAGGCTTTTAGCATCTTGACTTACCGCTAATTGATTCACCACACCAAGTGTTTTTATCGCTTTTTCATCATAACTGGTTAAGTCCAGCACATAGGCTGTCCCTTTGTTTACGTAAAATATTTTATTTCGGTTTTCCAGCACATTTAAGGAGGTTAGATTAGTCGCATCTTGTTTTAGCTTAATCATATCCTCTTGCTTAATGATTAAATTTTTATCCGTAAGAATAATTGACAAGTTTTGCTTAGGAAGAAAATAAGCGTGTTTGGCATATTCATCCCATTGCTTACTCTCCCATAGAGGTCGGACTTGATTCGCATTTTTTAGCGATAATAAAGAAACGCGGCTGACATAATCTGTCAAAGTATTTACTGTTGCATAACTTTCATTTGCATCAATAAAAAGGCTTCTCGCATTGGCCGTGTTATTAAGCAATCTTTCCTTATCAAGACTATCAATTTTTCTTTCTATTTCTTTTTCAATCAGTTTAATTCTATCTTGATAAACAAATGCAAAGGTATCGCCGTTTGCTCTTTCCACCACATAATCTTTATCGTTAAATTTCATCACAGCATCGCGGTCAATACTGGCAAATTCACGGATATCAGACCCTATGGCATATAAACTCATACGTAACAGGGCATCAACTTTCGCTTTACTATCTTGTCCTTCTAGATTTAACCGATAGTGATACCAGGTTGAATTCCTCTCTTTGCCATTGGCCTTGATCGATTTATATCCTTGTAAGCTGATAATGTCTTTTTGCCAAGCTTGCGCATCAATGTAAAAACCTATTTCAGCAGGTCCATTCGCCTCTAACACGATATTTAAGACCGCATTTAGAGCCGCTTCATCACCATAACCAACATTAAAAACAGCAGGTATATAACTAAACTCGTTATCTCCTAATACAAAATCACTCACACTAAAATTTGTGAACTGTTCACTCAGCGAACGTTCAGTTAATTGCGGTAATTTATTTGGATTGCTTTCAATATATTGCAAGACTTTGGCAAGTGCTTTCGTTGCAGACGACCTTTTTTCAAACCCCGTTTGATAAATAGGCCCAACTAGTTTTATTCCTTTAACATCAGGGTCAGACCAACTCGAGCTATTAGACTTAGCGGCTTTCGCTACCGATACTTTGAGCTCAAGCTCATCAAAAATATTCGCAGGCTCAGATGGTTTTTCTTCCACTGTGTTACAGCCAACCAAACTTATGGCCAAAAAAATGCTGCTTACAAGTTTAAAATTGAGATTAAACATTAATACCCTAGCCTATTTTTCATACCAACTAAATTGAGTAAGTTAATCATCACAAGTACGGTAATACACACAGTCCAAGACAGGCCTTCATGTATGGTCGATGTGATAGAAAACACCTGTAAAATCATGGGTTTTAGCCAAATATAAGTAACCAGATACGCTAGCAAAAGCCCCGACAAACCAACAAAAAAACTTGTCACAACTAAAGGAAAAGTCAGTAAATATCCTGTCATATAAAGTATATTCAACGACTTGGTTTTCTTAATAAATACATTTGCTTGATTAAGACCCAGTATAAGTATCAAGGTAAACACCATGACGCTTATCAAACTGTAGCCCAACAACTTTGTCATTAATAAAATACTTTTTTGCTTACTTTTCTCATCTAGCCAAGTTGTAACAGTCCAGTTAACACCTGTTTTCATTAATATATCTGTGATCAGTTTTTTACTTTGTTCAAGGTCATGATTTTCCTTGATACGAAGGTAAAGTCCTTCTTCTTTCAAATCCGTCTTATCAAGCCAAGCTGGTAGCTGCTTTATTCCCATATACAAGATAGATTCATCGTTATAATCATTAATAAAGGCTTTGATTTTAGCTGAGTATGTATGACCTACAGATTTAACACTGACTTCTTGACTTATGGGAGCAAAGAAACTCGCATCCAATACCGCATTAGGTAAAACTAAGGACGGATTCATTAACCAATCAGCAGCATACTCAAGATTAGTAATCTTAAATTTATAGGCTCCAGCATCGTAGTAATTAAGCTGACTTAGAGGAATCACGCTTGGCAGTGATCTTTCTAAACCAATTAAAGTTAGCTTGCCTGAGCTAAACTTGTCGTACTCTTGCGCTTCTTCAAAACCACTTAACTGAGTCGCCGCGGCTTTCAATCTCATCCATTTTGTTACTTTTATAAACTCGCTAACACTTAAAATATTGGTATGAGATGACAATTTTTGTTTTAAGCCTTGTAATTGTCCTGATGCGCTGAAATCAGACCAACTTGTAACACCACCCTCTAAGCGCAAAGTAAAATGAGGCTGTTTACTTGCAAAACGTTGTTCGACTTGTTTTTCGTAACTACTTATGACCAAAAAAAAACTAAAAATACAACAAGAAACAAATGCAAAAAGAACAAAAAAGCTTAATAAAGGCCCCTTAAAAAAACGCCAAGCAAGAAGCAACTTTATACCCAAACGCACTCATTTATACCTTATTAATAAAGATTTGCTTGAACCATCAGGGCAAGCATCTAACTGATAATAAACATCTGCTGTTTCAATAAAGCTTTTATCATGGCTCACAATAATCACAGCACTGCCCAACCTTTTAGCAATGCGTTTTAATTCAGATTTAATAAACTCTGCATTATCTTCATCTAAATTTCCCGTTGGTTCATCTGCAATAACCACATTGGGCTCATGTATCAAGGCCCGAATGATCGCGACTCTTTGTTGCTCTCCACCTGATAGCTCATTCGGCTTTTTATCAGGGTCAATATCATTCATAAAACGTTTAATAAAATCCTTCGCTTTATCTTCTGCAGATGTACGACCATAGCCATTCATTAAGAGCGGTAAAGCGCAGTTTTCAAGCACACTAAACTCAGGAATTAGAGCAAAAGATTGAAAAATAAACCCTAATTTTTCTGCCCTGATTTTTGCTTTTTTTGCATTACTTAGATCAGCGACAGACTGACCTGAATAAAAAATATTACCTTTAGGAATAGTGTCTAATAGGGCAATCTGTCGAAGTAAGGATGATTTCCCGCTACCTGAGGCCCCCATAATCAGGGTAACCTCTCCAGCCTTTGCCTCCAAAGCAAGGTCTTTGTATATGGCAGCAGGCTTTCCATCAATACGATAGTACCTATCTAGATTAGTTATTTTTATCGCGGTGTTTTCTGCATCCTTGAACATATCGAAATTAATTCCCAGAGGCATAGAAGCTAATATTGCCGCCAGATCCATATGAACCAGATGAACCTGATGAGCCAGACGAACCTGATGAACCAGAACGACCGTATGAGCCTGCACTACCTTGATAACCACCAGATTTACTGATTGGATTACAGCTTGAATAACCGGTTGAATAATCGATTGTACAATTTGGGTTGTAATAAGAGTTACCACCTGGTCCGCCTGGTCCTGCACCACCTCGACTACCACCTGAACCACCTGAACCTGCTTGCCCTGCACTACCACCAGAGCCGCCACTTACCTTAGCACTAAAATAATTGCGGGCATTGGCTTGAAAGCTGGTTGGTCCAAATAGTGTCACTTGGACTCTGCCACCATCACCACCATTACCACCATCGCCAGCACTGCCTCCGCGGGCACCATCACCGCCGTCACCACCATCACCGCCTGTACCACCACTTCCGGCACTACTGTATTCACTTGCATTATTACCCTTGGTGCCAGCAGATCCCGCTTCACCATTACCACCATTACCGCCATCGCCACCGTTACCGCCTTTGCCGCCTCGACCACCAATTGCTGCTATGTATAGCTTTTGAGTTTGTTCAAATAGTAAATGGCCTGAACCCTGTCTAGATTGATAGGTGTAATCTTTTAAAGGCTGTTGATAAAAAGGTGAAACCAAAGGTTTGATAGTAACCTTTATACTACCAACATCTTTGGCATCGTATCCGTCGCCACCATCACCGCCACGACGCCCATCTCCACCATTGCTGCCATCTCGACCACTACCGCCTGCAAAAGCACCTGCCACACTGGATAAAGCGCTGCTTGAGTAGCTTGAACCACCGCGGCCATCACTACCATGACTACCATTTTTCGCATTGGAAGTAGATAAATTGGCAGAATGTGAACCATTCAGCCTTAATGAGGGCGCAATGACAAAAGTTTCATTTACCTTATTATTAAGAGATACCCTGACTTTATAGCCGGTTTTGGCCGCAGTGAAAGGATTGCTTTTTTTATAGTTCAAACTGCCATTTGATTGCATGCTGCCATTGAGTGTCGTCAATTTATATTGCAGTTTACTCGCAGGGAAATGGAGATTTGCATTTGCTGTCGTCCCATACTTAGCCGTGAAGTAAACCTGCCCACTCGTATCTTGTAATACCACCCGATTGAGAACATGTTTTTGTCCCTCATAGTACACAGGTACACGCTCATTTTTTACAGCAAAAGTATAAAGCTTATTTAGTTTGCTGGTATTAGGTTGTGGTATATGTTGAGCTTGCCACGTCATTGTCTTACTTGCCGAGTAAGCGATTGCGGTTTGTTTAATTGATTCAATACTCTGGTTAACACTAACTTTTGCAGCTAAACCATCACGACGGTCAAATAAAACTTCCTTACTATCAGCGGTGACATCAAACTGAGGCAACAATAGTAAATCTGTTTCGTAACTCGTCACTGTGTAATCTGATTTATATGAAAAGTCATACCCTTCAACATCATCAGCTGCTACGGTTTGTCCGTATGTGAAAAGCAAGGTTAAACTGGCATAAATTGTATTCATCTTCATAACAATTCTCCCCACCTAAAAACTGATTTTCTTAAATCGACGAGTTAAAGCCGCTTTAATTTGTTGTAGATCTGCTTCTGCATCCAAGTTAGCAATACCCTGTTGTCCAGCATATAGAGAAGCATCTTCGTTCTTAGCCTGGCTAACGCCTGAGCTAAATAATCTGGCATAACGACTCGCGTAATTCGCCGTTAAAGACGTTTTATGTCTAGTCAGATAATTGCCTAAGAACAGATAATCGCTTGATATCGTCGTACGTGAATTAGAAAAAGCATATTGCTCAAACATGTTACTGGTATCAGTGATAGGCAACGCCATTAAACTACCAAATATCTTCTTACTGTCTGATTCTTTTCTTAACGCTATGATTTGTCCTGCTGGGGCCAAATAGCTTTTTCGCTTATCTAAAGGCTGCGTCTCAAGCGCAGAGATATAATAATTAACAAGGTGTGAAATACCGGCTTGTTTTTTCACATTTTGATTACGCTTGGTGAGACCTTTGATTAAAGCTAATGGTTGATTAGCAACAAATACTGGCATGACTTTATCGCTATAACGCTTAAACTCGCTATCACTATAAGCTAGGCTCCTTAACAGCGGTTTGGATGATATCTTGTCTACAATTTGCGCCTTGTGATTAGCTGCAACTTCATTATCTGTTGATAAACGCAAGCCATAATAGTGCTGCAATTGATCAAGGCTCGCTTTTTTATACTTCACATCAACCGCTTTTATCAGGTATGCAGCAAACTCATCAGGATAATTTAAGTATAAAAATGAATAGATAAAATCTATGTACGCATAAGGGCGTGTTTCTACACGCTTTTGTAAGCTGTTAAAGACCAATTCTTTGGCTCTCAATTTCGTCGTAGCATAAATCTTTTCATTCATAACCTGATGATGATTAAAAAATAGATGCTCTCCATCACCTTTCGCGACCAGTTTCCCTTTTGCCTTAGTTGCATAATCATCATGTCTATTAAGAAATTCTAAACTCGCCATCAATTGGCCAAGGCTATAATCACTAATAGGTGCATTTTCAAACATGCTGTAGTAGTAAAGTCCTGGTACATATTGTAAAAGCAGTCTTTGTGCCCTTAATTGAATACTCGTAAACTTAGGCAAAACACCATCGTATTGAGCCTGCCTTGGTAAAACCAACGAGCTAAGTAAGCGAGAATTTTTAATTAATTCAGATTTATTTATACTGCCAGGATTATCTAGGTGGTGAATAAAAAGGCCTTCATTCACATCCAAAATGTAATTCAGATTGCGGATTGATAATTGGTAAATGTCTTTTTTAGCTAGAACTCGATTAATAATGGCTAATGTTACCAGCTCATTTTCCAGCAAATATACAAGCTGGCTCAGTGGTGTATCTTCAGCGAGATTTGCAACATCGACACTCGATAAAGCAGTCACCGCCTGGGCTTGAATTTCTGGGCTTATTCGGTAACTTTCTACTCTATCCAGCATGGATTTAATCACCACAGTTTGCACACCTGGTGAATCAACCTTACGCAAGATAACTAAGAGTTGTGATGCAATCGTATCGCCATCAAGCTTACCTAAGTTATAGGCTGCAGAGGCTCTTAAATAATCAATCGTGACATCATAAGGAAAACCATCTTCTACCCATTCTTCCTGATCAGTCGTTTGCACACCCTCTTTAGCAATATTGACAAGACTGTCTGTTAACGCACTATATAAACTAGGTTCAACATCAAATAGGTCAATATTATTGGCTTGAGTAACGGCAATTGGCATTAATCGGGCGAGTAAGTCGGGGCTATCTTCATCTTCTTCATTAAGACGATTAACAGACCATTCAAGGTATTCTTGAATTTTAATGGGGTCTGTTTCTGCAGCAAACATTTCTACTTTTTTATCTTCGAATATAAAGCCCATTATGGTTGCACAACCAGTAAGAGCTAAAGCGAGCATTATGGTAAAGGTTATTTGATAGGGCTTTTGCATAATTACTTCCCGATATTATTGCATTAGGATTTTATCCGGACCTATTTAAAAGTAGTGCTGCATACTCACTTAAACAAACATATTAATAAATAAAGTTTACTTAACGCCAAACAGTGAAATGTTCAAGAAAGATGCAAGCAATTATGGCAAGCTTAGCAAAAAATACGAAAAATTTACAAACAACTTATTAATCTGACAATGATTTTAGCGTTTTAATTGAAATATGAACCGACTTATCTTTATTACAATTTACGCTAAATCATCATTATGTTATCGATACATACCAAGGGTAAAAAACTAACAGAATAAGATAACAATCTACTTTTATAGGGTTATTCAATATTCTAAAAATTATTTTAAAGCAAAAAAAAAGCCCAGACAATTGTCTGGGCTTTTTCAATATTTAGCGAATTGGTGGCGCGTACATTACACCACCATCAGTCCAAAGCTTATTCACACCACGAGGTAAACCAACAGGTGTTTTAGGCCCGATATTACGCTCGAACACTTCTTCATAATTACCTACTTGAGCGATAACATCATATGCCCAGTCAGCAGACAAGCCTAAACTTGCCCCCATATTACCTTCTGCGCCTAACAAACGTAGAATGGAAGGGTCTTTACTCTCAGATTTGATTTTTGCAACATTCGTTGAACTAATCCCCATTTCTTCAGCATTAATTTGAGCATAAATTGCCCAAGTCACCACATCTTTCCATTGATTATCACCATGCCTAACCACAGGGCCCAAAGGTTCTTTAGAAATGGTTTCAGGTAAAATCATGTGTTCATCAGGATTAGCCAATTTACTACGCTGTGATGCTAAGCCTGATTTATCAGTCGTAAAGACATCGCAACGACCTGACACATAGGCACCGACAGCCTCATCAATTTTTTGAACCACAACTGGCACATAGTCCAACTCATTTTTACGGAAGAAATCCGCCATATTTAATTCTGTTGTTGTCCCTTGTTGCGTACAAACAGTGGCACCATCTAGATCCAGTGCAGACTCAACACCTAGATCTTTACGAGCCATAAAGCCCTGGCCATCATAAAAATTTACCGCGGTGAAATCTAAACCTAAAGATGCATCACGAGAAAAAGTCCAAGTGGTATTTCGCGAAAGCATATCAATCTCACCAGAGCTAAGTGCTGCGAAACGTTCCTTTGAGGATAAAGGTGTAAACTTCACTTTCTGTGCATCGCCAAAAACAGCAGCTGCAGTTGCACGACAACCATCAACATCAATACCTGTCCAATTACCAGCATCATCTGCATTTGAAAAACCAGGCACCCCTTGGCTGACACCACATTGAATAAAACCTTTAGCTTTCACATCTTCCAATGTACCGGCATTTACCGTTGAGCTTACTGCAACAGCAGCAAGAGAAATTGACATTAATTTGGTTAGATTAGATCTCATTCGTTGTAGCCTCCTAGGCAATCCATTTTTATTTTTCTCACTGTTTAAAGTGAACAATCCAATATTTTTTTTGAGGTTGATAATTAACCTCAAAGACAATTAATCACTGAACCATGTTCAGTTCAAGCCTTCATAGTAACTAATTGTTCTAGTATGAATTTATGGTTCAATAATGGAACAGCTAAGAGAGCGATTAGCGTTAATTATGAAAAGATGGTAGCGAGCTTTAAAAGCCTAAAATACGGGCGACTTCTGATTTCAGCTCTGGTAGTAAAGTTTGTGAAAACCAAGGGTTTTTGGCCATCCAAATATTATTCCTAGGACTGGGGTGCGGCAAAGGAACTTGCTCTGGCCAATAGTCTTGCCAAGCTCTCACAGACTCTGTCACATTTAAACGCTTTCCTAGATGATAAGCTTGCGCATATTGTCCAATGACTAATGTTAGCTCGATATGATCAAGCTTGGATAATATCGCCTCACGCCAAGTTAAAGCACATTCAGCCCTTGGAGCAAGGTCTCCCGATTTACCCTTACCTTTGTGTGAACCAGGGTAACAAAACCCCATAGGGAGGATAGCTATTTGAGTCTCATCATAAAAAGTTGTTTTATCAATCCCCATCCAATCTCTTAATCTATCGCCACTGGCATCATCAAATGGCACACCGGACTCATGCACCTTGCGTCCCGGCGCCTGCCCAGCAATTAAAATTTTAGCGCTTTCATGTAACTGAACAACAGGCCTCACACCATGCTCTAAATGCTCTGCACATAAGGTGCAAGCGTGTACCTGCTCAATCAAGGGTATTAATTCAGACATCCACCTTTCCTCTGTCATTTACTCTGCGGCAACTACATCATATTTAAGATGCACTATTCAGGCCTCATAAAATGATCAGCAAAGAAGTCAAACACTAGTCTAACCCTTGGGTTTGTATGCAACTCACCGTGACAAACCAACCAGACATCAAAACTCATTGGTTTAAAAAAGGGTAAAAAGGCAGGGACTAAATTGGGATCTTTTGCAGCGATATGATCAGGTAATAGCGCTAAAGCATCACCTTGCTTTAACAGTTGCCACTGCACTAACTGACTGTGTGTCAAAAAGACAATTTGCTCGTCTTTTATTTGCATTCCAAAACTAGCAAAATAGTTTTTTAACTGATCAGTTTGATCAAAACCTAAAATACGTAAGTTTGAAATTTGCTGAGGCTCTTTACCTTCAAAACTTGCGACATAATCTTTATGACCATAAAGAAAGACCCTTTCTTCACCGAGCTTCTTAATAATAAGGTCTGGTTCTTCTGGTCTTTTATAGCGTATCGCGATATCCGATTGGCGTCTCTTTAGATCACTCATTTGATTATTCACATCAAGATCTAGGCGAATTTTTGGGGCTATTTCTTGAAATTTCGGCCAGAGTTGAGGGAATTTAAAAAAAGCATCAAGTTGAGATAAAGAGACACCTACCGTACCCTGTAAATCATTACATTGACCCAGAGCCACTAAGGAAAACTGGTCTGCTGCATCAGACATCTGTTTAACATGTTCGTATAGCCTTAAACCTGCTTGGGTTAATTCTAAGCCTCGACCAATACGCTCAAACAGAACAAGGTTAAGTTTAGATTCGAACAAGGAAATTTGACGTCCTAATGTTGGCTGGCTTACCCCCATGGCCCGTCCTGCTGCAGATAACGAACCTTCATCTGCAACTATCATAAAGGCTCTAGCATGGTTCCAATCAAACTGGTTTTGTTGCCACTTCATTCAAAGCCTCCTTGTCTACACAAGTAATTTCGTTATTAAAACATTATTTTAGCAGTATAAATGCTATTAGCATGCATTTATGAATGGATGCCATGGAATTTATTATATTTTCTAGCCCATATTGAATACCTATAATCTTATTTCGGATTTCAAATGGATGTAAAAATATGGCGGTTCTTGTATTAGGTGCAACTGGAGCAACGGGGCAACTTGTCGTTAAAGACTTATTGGCGAGCGGTCAAAAGGTGATTGCCTTGGTGAGAAAATCAAACTTACCTTGCCACCCTTACTTAGAACAAATCCAGGGTAGCGTGTTAACGCTTGATGAAGCGTCATTAATTAAAATTTTAGTTAAGTCTGAAAGTGTCGTGTCTTGCTTAGGTCATAACTTAACGTTTAAAGGCATATATGGTGCACCAAGAATGCTGGTAAGAGATAGTTTAAAACAACTATGCCAGTTAGAGCGCCTATTAAGGAAATCACAAGTACGAATAACGCCACTTAGAATCATCTTGATGAGTAGCTCTGGAAGCCGAAACTTGGATTTAGATGAACCGATATCTAGCTCTCAAAAAATAGTATTAGCTTTAATAAGGTCACTTGTCCCGCCTCACCTAGATAATGAAAGAGCTGCAAACTATCTAAGGTGTGAGATTAAAAATGATAACAAAATAAAGTGGGTAATTATTCGACCAGACACGCTAACAACAGAAAGAGAGATCTCAATCTATCGTTTGTATGCTTCTCCTATCAGGAGCGCCATTTTTGATCCTGGGAAAACGAGCCGAGTTAACGTTGCTAATTTTATGGCTCGATTAACCAGAGAAGATTATCTGTTTGATTACTGGCAAGGCAAGATGCCTGTTATTTACAACGGCGAAGAATAGGTTGCTGGAGAAACTAATCTTCAGCCTTAGTCATTGAACCAATAAGCTTTTTAAGCTAATAAACAGCCATTTCACCTTGCTTTGTAAAAAGCTTTCCATTTGGATTAAACGCAAAAAAGGCGAAGGCAAATGTCACGACATAAGGAACATCTTCACCATTACGACTAACCACAACATTGCCCACATCACGGCCTTGTCCGATATTTGAAGTATCCAATACTGAATTTTGGCCTTCATGCCAAGTAAATACCAAATCACCTTTTGTTATTCTTTGCTGCTCAGATAACAAAGGCAAGCTCACAGCGGAGCCTTCAACGGCAATGACTCGCATCATAGGCGTTAGTTTTTTGGGAAGTTTGCCTTTGAATAAAAATGGTAAGGCAGAGCTATCATAACCAACATAAGGGTTACGACTATAGTCTCTGAACTCTGGATCATTGGGTACCAAGACTTGTCCGTTGGGCGCCCTGTTCTTAAAGTCCGAAAAAGATTCAAGCCGAGAGGCTAATACTTTAAGTTTTGTACCAACAAGGTCACCAACAATGGCGTTGCCTTCATACTGTTGCCACCAACTTTGCGTTTGCCTGTCATACATAATCAGATCTGAATGCCTTAAGTTACCCGTCGTACCAAAATCTAATACCTTTTTATCAACTCTACGATCAAACACAATTGACGTATTACAAAGGGGACAGTAAGTCACAGCAACAGGTACACCTGCGATGACATCATTTACTATTTCATGCCAAATAAGCACTCTTAATGGGTAAGCTTTTGCTTCTCCTTCTATCATTACACCAATAATAGGGTCGGTATTAGTGAGATTGGAAACCTCACTTACCGGCACAAATTTAGGTGAGTCAATTGAAGGGATGCCATCTTTTCCAGGCCCGCCAAACATCACCTCTTCTAGATTAACACTGCTTTTTGTGAAGTCTGTTTTGGACCATTGCTGGAAGAAGTTGGCATGTGCTGAGGTTATGCTTAGCAACATACCCATAGATAAAATAGAGAATAACAGCCATTTATTAATCAGAGTTGTCATAAAAACCTACCTATATCTAATACCTATTCCTAATAATATTAAGGAATTTAAATTACTAGGTATAAGTATAGACAACGAGGTTTAGAGATAGTGCGATTAAGCTAACCTGTCTTAAACACACAATCTAAAACACATTAGTAATCACTGCCTGCGCTAACTAAAGTAAAAGGCAGTAAGTAAAATGGCTTTTACACCTTGCCTGCCAGCTCTTGAGTGATCGTTTTTGCTGAAGCGGATAAACAGCCTGAGGTATTTTGTCCACACCATAAGGGGGAAAAACCAGCGTCACCTTGGCTTTCCGCTTGACTTCTTAATTGAGTAATTTCAATTGCGGCATGGGGAAAGTCCGGTGCCTTATCACTCATATTCGAAAGGTCGGCCATCACTCTATTAACAATGCCACGAGCAGGTCTTCCTGAAAATACATTCGTTAATGCGGTATGCATTGCGGCATCGCTTTGAAGCGCTTGACGATGGAGGTCTGAAGTTGTTGCTTCATCAGATAATAAATATGCAGTCCCTATTTGAGCAGCGCCAGCACCTAATAAGAATGATGCTTTAACACTTTCGGCATCAACAATGCCACCAGCAGCAATAACAGGAACACTTACTTGATCAACTATTTGCGGTAGTAAGGCAAATGTCCCCATCTGAGTGCTAATATCCTGCGTTAGAAACATTCCTCTATGACCACCAGCTTCAACGCCTTGAGCAATAATACCATCAACGCCTTTTGCTTCTAACCACAATGCCTCTTTTACAGTTGTTGCACTTGAGACAATACGCGTCCCCCACCCTTTAATTCTTGCTAGTAACTCATCGTCAGGCAGCCCAAAATGGAAACTGATGAATTCAGGATTAAACGCTTCAATCGCATCGGCAATATCATGATTAAAAGGCATTCTGGTGGCGCTGTTTGGACTGTTTTTACACTCTATGCCTAACTCACTAAAATACTTAGCTAAAGTGTTTTGCCAAACATCATGCTTTTCTTGTTCATAATCGGGCATGTGATGACAAAAGAAATTTAAATTATAGGGTTTACTTGTTGCCGCTTTAATCAATTTAATCTCTGCAATCAGAGCATCAATACTCAGCATGCCACAAGGCAAAGAACCTAGCCCGCCCGCCTCTGACACAGCGATCGCCAAAGTACTGTTTTGTACTCCCGCCATTGGCGCTTGAATAATAGGAAGTTCGGTCCCTAATAGGTCTTTGATTTTTCCTTTCAACATTAATAAATCCTTCTGGCATCGTTTAAATACGTTTGATCATTTATAAATGATCAAACCATAAAATCAATCGAACCAATAAAAATTATAAAAATATTGAGAATTTAGCAAAGCTATTTCACTCGAGAGATCCAATCTATTGTTAAGATCAGCCTTAGCTATTACTAAGCCTAAGGCTGATCACATGAGAGCGACACTCAATAATAACTCACTAGAAAAAGATGCTATATAAAAAACCAGCGCCCATTGCCATGCTCAAAATTACGGCAAGAAATGCATAAATCATCTTATTCTTGAAGATTGATTTAAGCAGGATCACTTCGGTTAAGCTAGCCCCCGCACTACCTATAATCAATGCCATTACAGCACCTAACCCCATACCTTTAGCCGCTAACGCAGCACTTAAAGGAATCACTGCTTCAGCACGAATATATAGCGGAATACCAATTATCGCAGCCACAGGAATAGCAAAAGGGTTATTGTCATTAGCGAAACGAGCAACGAGATCCGTCGGCATAAAACCGTAAATCATTGAGCCCAAGGCAATACCACCAATTAAATAAGGCAGTACTTTTTTAAAGTCTTTCCAGCTTGAATGCCAAATTGCTAACCAAGGAGTACCTTGTTTAACTTGAGTATTTGAACCACCAGAGCAACCTTTACTAACGGGTTCAGCGTACGCTTCTTGTTTTACGTATTTTTCAAACCCTAGAGCTTCAAGCAGTATCCCCGCCAAAATTGACACACCTAAAGCAATCGCGAAGTAAAACAAGGTCACCTTGATACCAAAAGTTACAGCAAATAAACCTATGATAATTGGATTTAACAAGGGACTAGCAAACAAGAAGACCATCATAGTGCCAAAGCCCGCTTTAGCGCGTAACAAACCTTTTAAAAAAGGGATGGTAGAGCAAGAGCAAAACGGTGTAATTGCCCCTAAAAAACCAGCCACAAAATAACCTTTACCCTTTTTAGTACTTAAAATACTTTGAATTTTAGCTGGAGGAATATAATGCTGTAACACCCCCACAAAGTAACTAATCAGCAGGAACAACAAAGTTAATTCCACCGCTAAAAATACAAACATATTCAGGGTTTCTTTCACCATATTCATATCTAGATTTAACATAATTGACTCTCTGTAAATTTATCTATTAATTTCTATATTTCCGGATTTGTCGAAATATATAGAAATAAATTAGATAAAACAAGTTATTTCGATTATTATCGAAATAACTTTTAACAAGGATGCCATCATGGACATTGAAATTATCGCAAAAGCCTTAAAAGAATTAGGCCATCCCACTAGACTCACTGTATTTAAAACCGTTGTAAGAGCGGGAATACAAGGTGTTGCTGTTGGTAGTCTGCAAGAGTCTTTAGGGATTCCGGGGTCAACCTTATCCCACCATATTTCTAGTTTGGCATCGGCTGGTTTGATTAATCAGAGACGTGAAGGGAGAGTGCTATATTGCGTTGCTCAATATCAACAATTGCAAAATGTCATTGGTTTCTTACAAGATGAATGCTGTGCTGATGATACTTCAAATACACAAAACATGACGTTAGCTGACTTTCAGGCTAACCAGTAAAGAGGGCTTAAAGCGTTTCTTTTTGAGATTAAAGAGCATGATAAATGTGTGTCCATAGCGCTAAATGGCACTTATAATCTCGCTCCATCTTTTTTATCCTTTGTTATTTGAGTTTTATCATGCGTTTATTAGCTTCCACCCTTCATCCAGATATCACCCCCGCTAAACTGCAAGACACATCAAGCAAGCGCGTCTTACGACGTGCGACAAGAGGCATCATCATACGCAATGACAAAATACTCATGCTCTATACCAAACGTTATCACGACTATAGTTTACCTGGTGGCGGCATTGATGAAGGTGAGGATAATATTCAGGGCTTAATTCGTGAACTAAGGGAAGAAACAGGGGCTAAAAATGTTCGTAATATTCAAGAGTTTGGCTGTTATGAAGAATATAGGCCTTGGTACAAAGAAGATATCGACATCATGCAGATGCAATCCTTCTGTTATGTCTGCGAAATTGATCAAGAACTTGATGCGCCTGCCCTCGAGCATCATGAGATTCAAAATGGCATGCATCCTGTTTGGATTAACATTCACGATGCCATTGCACATAATGAAGAAACCATGACCTCAAGCCCAAAAAAAGGCCTCTCCATTGAAAGAGAGACCTTTCTATTAAAACGTATTCTAGAGGAACTGTTTTAACATTCTGATTAGGTTAAACCGTGGTGAAAACACGTGTTTTTGTATCCAGGTGATCTACAAGCGAATTAATCTGATTCGTACTATCCGCAATGGTTGAAATGGAGTCCGTATCTTTTTGCAGTTGCTGGGCAATAGCATCCATTTCTTCACTCATATGTAATGAGGTTTTAGACACTTCTTGAATAGATATCGCCATATTATGAGCAGAGTCAGCTCCTGTTTGTGCGTTGACTTCAATTTCTCGCATTGCTTGAGCGGCTTTTTCTCCCGATGTTTCAATGGCTTTTAAGTTCTCTTGCCCATCTTTCATGGTAGTAATAGCATTATTGGTCGACGTTTGAATGGTACTCACTATCGCTGTAATACTCGATGTCGCCTCAACTGTTTTTTCAGCTAACGAGCGGACTTCATCAGCGACGACAGAAAAACCTCTACCGGCCTCCCCTGCTCTTGCGGCTTCAATTGCGGCATTCAAAGCAAGTAAATTGGTTTGATTAGCAAGATCATTAATCATTGAGATGACGCCATCAATGTCTTTCGACAATTTACCAAGATCATTAAGTTGATCACTGGTTTTATTAACAAACCCAACTGTCATAGACAAATTATCAAGCGCATCTTTAATGGTTTCAGCACCGTTTTTTGCTGACTCAAAAGTATCCTTTGATTGAGAGCTTAATGTGCTAGTTGTATTAGCGATATTTGAAATGGTTGCAGAAATTTGATCTGTTGCAGCCGCCAATGAATTTGTTTGTGTATTAACCGATTTATTACTGTCTGCAATATCAGTAACAGCAAGGTTAAGTTCACTCACCATACCATTTACTTCTTCAGTGGTTTGTACAACATCACCAATAACAGAGCCTAGACCATTTGTCATCGCATTTACCGAATTACAAAGGGCATCAAACTCATCATTACGTTTTGCGTTGATTGCTAGTCTCGCACTCAAATCGCCTTCTTGAACCTTAATTAAGTCCCGAATAATTTGATTGAGTGAACGATTCACGCTTTTTCCAATAAATGCCATAAGAATACCAGCAAAAAGAGCAACAATGACACTTACTGCAATCAGTGTAAAACTGGCTTGCTGAGAGCTTTTCTTCGCAAACTCTGTGGCGTTATTCGTCATACTAGCCAAATAATCTGAGGCATTATCACGCTTAACATCAAACTCTGCACGTTGGAGTTTGAAGTCATTTTCGGCGGCACTGGTTTTAAGCGTTTCTTTCGTCAGTTTTTCAACAGCAACAAGATAAGCGTTTATGCTCTCACCAAACCTATCTTCTAAACCAAAGTTTTGCACTCTTTTATGGAACTCATTGAATTTTGCCATAAAGGTATCAAGGTTATTTTGTGTGGTCTCAAAGACATAGTTTTTTTCAGCTTCACGCACAGGTAAAAATGAGCGTTTCACTAGACTTAACTTGCCCACATCGGCTAATACCTTATCGCCCAAACCTGCGATTTCTCCTTTAAGGCCAGATTGCCCACTAAACCCCAAGCGTTGTCTTTGTAAAACAACATAACCCAGTGCATCAGAAAAATTCGTTAAACTCACCATAGTGGCTTCTAGATGAGTCTGACCTTCAGCTGAGTCAATCATAAGAACATCTTCTTCAAGGCCTAATAGCAGTTCTATTTTATCCATATTGATCTGATCAACATAAGCTTGAAAGTTATCATCATTCACCTCAAACATCGCTTCATATTCTTTCATCATGGCGATTTCAAGGGCATCTAGATTACTTTCAATTCCAGATAAAGTTTGCAGACGGTTGGAAGATTCTGTTTGAGTATTTAATCCATTTAACGCCACTAAGGTGACGATAATAAATCCACTGATAGCACTGATGAGAAGAATACTTAGTTTTGCTTTAAAGCTAAGATTTACAAACATAATACACTTACCTTATTAGAAAATTTAATCCATCCAATTTTTTAAATTGTAAAAGTAATATCTAAAAAGATATTACACTCCATTACGTTTAGGTAAAAATATTGGTCATTTAGTTACAATACTACAACTTAAGTAACATTAGGTTAAGATGATCTAGGGGGTTTTACGGTTTATTTGAAAATATTAATTGAGTTTACCAAGCTAAGTTGTGGCATTAGTTAAACTATTTTTTCAGACAGAGGATTAAACCTAGAAAAGTTAATTTTATTTATTAGTTGGGCTAATGCATAAAATGAATTTTATGACGTGATTTTTATTGCTGAGATTTACGAGCTAACAAAGTATGGCTGTGACGATTAACATCTTCGCCTGATGAGCTGATTCCCATACGATTAGTTTCATGCCAATCAATAATCTCAAATGACGAAAAGTGACGCCTAATATCAGCTTCACTCAAGGCTAAGATATTATCCGGATCTTGCTTTACATAAGAGTCGTTTATTCCTAAAAAGTCACCACAAAATAAACCGTCAACTTGGATTGAACGAGATAAATTATACCAACAGATTTCAAAGTGTTTAGGATCACATAAGAAGAAACTAGAAGAAGCAAGTACCAAACTGTTTGCAGGATATATATAGGAACTTAAATCACTGAGACAAATTGCAAAATTAACGTCATCTAAAAAGCGCATACGACATAAATTTACCGCATTGGGGTCTTTATCAAAAGCATGAACATTAATCCCATTATCAATTAAAAACTGACTATTATTTCCAACCCCACAGCCACAATCTACAGCGCACAGAATATCATCGGGTAGTAAAGCGATAACTTTCTCTAGAATTTCTCGATGAGGTTTTGTTTTGATTTTTGCAAGGTAATCATGCCAAGTTTTATCAGGGAAACTTTCCATCAGTCATCCTAATTGAATAAAAAGTGAGCTAAGTATGGCACATAATTTTTAAAAGCAATGTGTGTTTTTCCGCAAATAAACGGTCGAAATCGTATTTTATGACGTTCAAAACCATTGCATTATTATTTCTAATGCAACTAGAAAGTTAATAGTATTTTATTTATCTAATAGGCTTTCTTATGCTGCATTAAAACTCATCAGCGGCGGCTTTAACCCATCGTATGGTTTTAAGAATGCGACATAGCGTAAGGAGCTTTTCATGTCTAGCAGTACACCAACACATACTCGAATTCGTATGTTCAATACTAAAGAAACCTACCCCAACCAAAGTTTAGACAATGATCTTTGCCAAGCCGTTCGTGCCGGCAATACCGTATATGTACGTGGACAAGTAGGTACTGACTTTGAAGGTAATCTAGTTGGTTTGGGTGACCCTGGTGCTCAAGCAAAACAAGCCATGAAAAATGTTAATCAATTACTAGAAGAGTCAGGCTCTCACATTAGTCATGTGGTAAAAACAACAACTTATATTACTGACCCTAGATTTCGTGAAGCAGTTTATCAAGAAACAGGAAAGTGGTTTAAAGGCGTTTACCCTATTTCAACAGGTTTAGTTGTACAAGCATTAGCACAAGCCCAATGGTTAATGGAGATAGATGTTATCGCAGTCATTCCCGATGATTGGCAATCCACAAGCACACAAGGAGAGTCATAATGACTTTTTCTGTTGCTGGCGTTTGCCCAGATACAGGTATGCTTGGCAGCATCATTACCTCATCTAGCATTTGTGTTGCTAGCCGCTGCCATTTTGTAAAATCCAAAGTTGGCATTGCCCTTACCCAGAATATCACTAATCCAGATTTAGGGCCTCGCGCACTAGCGCTATTACAAGACAAAGCTTATTCAGACACTCAATCTGTCATGGAACAGCTTAAGTTAGAAGAACCTCATATTGAATGGCGTCAATTAGGTGTACTTGCGGCGAATGGCGATAGTGCGACCTTTAGCGGTAAACAATCATTAGGCATTCACAACCTTGCTAAAGGTAAAAATGTGATTGCTATGGGCAACTTATTAGCGAACGATCAAGTTCCCCAAGCGATGGTAGCAGCATTTGAGTCAAGTAAAGGAAAGCTTGCCGACCGTCTCTTGCTCGCACTAAAAGCAGGACTTGAAGCGGGAGGTGAAATGGGTCCAATTCAATCTATTGGTTTAAAAGTCTGTTCAGACCCTGAATGGCCTATCATAGATTTGAGGGTTGACTGGCATGATGACCCACTCACCGAATTAGAGTCTTTATGGCAAGCATACGAGCCACAAATGCAAGCCTATATCACTCGCGCTACAGATCCCGCCAACTCTGAATCCTATGGCGTCCCTGGAGACGAATAAAGAGTTCGTTCAAATTAACTAAGTCAGTGAGTACCTCTGATTTAGTTAATTTACGGATAGTTTTTAGCCTATCACCCCCTCTTCTTTTGATTCAAAAAACTAAACACATCCCTAAATAAATCTTATTTTTCATAGAGATAGCTACGTTGAAAATATAAAAAACACAGCATTTAAAAAAACAGAATCAATATCAATATTGCATTATTATTTTTAATGCAATTAACAACTTTATAATATTTTATTGCCTTTAAATTCCGACTTATCCTCAAGTTATCAATCAGAGAATGATCTCAATCAGTTTTTAGCAAGAAAACAAAAACGAGCATTTGATTCAAAAAACGTAACTCGATTTAAAGGCAAGATAATGAAAGATACTTTAACCACAGACATTTTAAGCAACTTAATCGCTTTTGATACCACCAGCAGTGAGTCTAACCTTGCCTTAATGCAGTTTGTACAATCCTTTCTTGCCGAGCACAATGTGGACAGTCGCTTGGTTTATAACCAAGAAAAAAGCAAAGCCAATTTATATGCAACTATAGGCCCACAAGATAAACCTGGGGTCATGTTGTCAGGTCACACAGATACGGTACCTGTTACAGGTCAAAACTGGACACAAGCCCCCTATCAATTAACGAAATTAGATAATCGTTACTATGGCCGTGGAACCAGTGATATGAAAGGTTTCGTGGCTGCCGTATTAGCCAGTGTGCCAGACATGCAAGCCCATACACTTAACACTCCCATTCACTTGGCTTTTTCTTACGATGAAGAAATTGGCTGCGTTGGTGTAAGAAAGCTAATTGAAAACCTAAAGGAGCAAACAATAAAGCCTGCGATTTGCATCATTGGTGAGCCTACCTCTATGCAGGTAGTGACCAGTCATAAAGGCAAGATCGCTGCGCATGTCAAAGTCATAGGTAAAGAGTGCCACTCAGGCATGGCACCTATGGGTATCAATGCCATTAACTATGCTGCCAGACTAATACACTGGCTAGAACAAGCCGCAATTCAAAGAAAGTTATCTGGCCCTTTTGACGCTAACTACGACATCCCTTATAGCACGGTACATACAGGCATTGTTAATGGTGGACAAGCACTCAATATCGTTCCGAATTTTTGTGAGTTCACCTTTGAAATGCGTAATATCGCAAAAGAAGATCCTTTCCAACTACTTACTGACTTTAAAGCATTTGCCAATGAACTCATCAAAGAGATGAAAGAGATCAGTGAGCAATGTGATATCCAAATAGAATTAATTACACAATATCCAGGCTTAAGCACCTCAGAAACAGAAGAGGTCGTTAGCTATGTTAGAAACCTCGCTCAATCTCATGAGAAAGCCAATATTAATTTTGGTACTGAAGGCGGCTTATTTAGCCAAGAACTGAATATTCCAACGGTTGTGTGTGGCCCAGGAAGCATGGCTCAGGGGCACAAACCCGATGAGTTTATTGAAGCAGACCAACTAGCCCAGTGTGACCTTTTTTTGCAAAAGTTAATACAAAGTTTAAAGCAAGCAAGTTAATGCCAGTTGAACACACGATCCAAAATCACATATATCAACCCATACATTAAAGAGACAGTTATCGAATATTAGCCCAAAGGCAAGTCACATATTCATTTAAAAGAAGAGACGCACAATGAGCATTGCAATAAAAATAAATAATATCTCAAAGTCGTATGGTTCTTATCAGGCCCTCAACAACATCTCCTTAGAGATAAAAGACAATGAGTTTTTTACCCTTTTAGGTCCAAGTGGGTGTGGTAAAACAACCCTTCTTAGAATGATTGCTGGGTTTGAGACACCTAATGCAGGCGTGATTCAGCTACACGGGGATGACATTCAGTCCTTAGCAGCCCATAAACGTCGAGTAAATACCGTGTTTCAAAACTACGCCCTCTTCCCCCACATGAGTCTTGAGCAAAACATTGCATTTGGTCTGGAGATGATTGGTTGGGGAAAAGAACGAATTGAGGCCCGTGTGGACGAGATGTTAAATCTTGTTCATATGAAACAGTTTGCTAAACGCATGCCCTCAGCACTGTCCGGCGGTCAACAACAGCGTATCGCCTTAGCTCGCGCCTTAGCTCCAGAACCCAAAGTCTTATTACTAGACGAGCCCTTATCAGCACTAGATCTCAAGCTTCGACAAGCTATGCGAGATGAATTACAACAACTACAGCGAAATACGGGTATCACTTTTATCTTCGTCACCCATGACCAAGAAGAGGCTCTGGCGATGTCAGACCGAATTTGCATTTTAGCAAACGGTGATATTCAGCAATTAAGTACGCCAGCAGAAATTTATGAAAACCCCGCAAATAAGTTTGTTGCAGATTTTATCGGTGAAACCAATTTCTTAAATGTGGATGTGATTAATAAAGGAAAGGACCAAAATCTCAGTGTCAAAACCCCTCTAGGTATTGATCTTGAACTAGATCCCAGTGCACAAGTTGGCTTCAACGGTTTAATCGAAAATCAATCATGTCATGCCACCCTTTCATTACGGCCTGAAAAAATTTCAATAAACAGTTCAGGTTTGGATATCAACCTAGAAGGCACGATTACCCAGCGTACATATATGGGCGGTTACACCCATTATACGGTTCGTACCACCCAGGGACAGAGCTTAAAGGTGTCTAAGCGTAACCATATTAGTAACAACACAAGCTATGGCATCAATGAAATGGTCAACATTGGTTTCTTACAATCTTCAGTAAGGGTATTAACACAATGAACCAGATTATAAACAGGACTCAAAAACACAGTTCGTCAATTAGCATGCCTTTTAAAGCAAGGTTATCTTGGAATTTAATAGGCCTTATGCCGGCCTATTTAGTAATGTTTTTCTTAATGATTATTCCACTTGGCATCATTTTTTATGTCTCCATGATGACATCTGACCCCTATGGAGGATACGAAGCGGTTTTCTCTTTAGAATCCTACCAGCAAATACTCTTTACCTATGACTGGGACGATAATTTAAATCTAAACTTTCAATATCTTCTTATCATAGCTCGTACGCTATTATTAGCATCCGCTACTGCCATCATTTGTTTAATAATCAGCTTTCCTGTCGCTTATTACATATCAAGACAATCAACGAGCACCAAAGCCCTACTACTTTATCTTATTACCTTACCGTTTTGGGTCAGCATGGTGATTCGTGTTTATGCCTGGGTTTTGATTTTAAGTAATGATGGTGTTTTAGAGTCTAGCCTGACGTTCTTAGGTCTCACTTCAGGTATGGATAGCCTTCTATATAACAATAACGCCATGTTAGTCGGTATGGTTTATAGCTATATCCCGCTTATGATTTTACCTATTTACGCCAGTATTGAAAAACTTGATGCTCGCCTTACAGAAGCAGCAAGCGATCTCTATTCAACCCGATTAAATACCTTAACAAAAATCATTCTACCCTTATGTAAACCTGGCATAGTGGCAGGCTTTATTCTCGTCTTTGTTCCATGTTTAGGCACGGTACTCGAACCTATGCTACTAGGTGGCGGCAAAACAATGATGATGGGGAACTTGATTCAAAACCAATTTAGCATTGCTAGAAATTGGTCGTTTGGTGCCAGCCTTGCCGTGGTGTTACTCATCATCGTTATGCTCTTTCTTATGTGGAATGCCCGAAAGAGTTCTCGCCCTATTGTTGAAGGGAGTGCCGTATGAATTATTCAAATAAACAAAATGCCATCATGCGTTTTTTCACGGGAAAAAATAAAGATGTGAAACACTATCCAGGCTTTGGCCTAATAAGTATCGCTTTCTTTTTATTTCTTTATCTACCAATTTTAGTCGTGATCGCATACTCATTTAACAGCAATAAGATTGTCTCTGTTTGGCAAGGTTTTTCATTCAAATGGTACCTCAGTGCCTTACAAAATGAAGGTTTAATGAATGCCTTACAGGTTTCACTAACCGTCGCCACCGTCGCCACTATTATTGCCACCAGCATCGCCACTGCAGCGGCCCTTGTGTTATCACGAGGAAAAGAAGTTAAGCATGTAAAGCTATCTGAGACAGTCATTAATTTACCCCTTATGTTGCCAGAAATCGTCTTTGCGGTCGCTGTATTGATTCTATTCTCACAACTCGGTTTACAAGATGGGTTAACCAAATTAATTCTGGCCCATGCTTGTTTTTGTATCCCTTTTGCCTTTTTGCCAATACGTGCTCGCCTTCAAGGTATGACGAATAACTTAGAACAAGCAGCGCAAGATTTATATGCCAACCCTTGGATTACCTTTAAGCGCATTACTTTACCCTTAATTTTACCCGGCATTTTTGCCGGCGCTATGCTCAGTTTTGTAATTTCAATGGATGACTTTATTACCAGCAGCATAGTGTCAGGCGGCGGAGCAACCACCTTACCTGTATATATTTTCTCACTGGTCAAACAAGGGGTTTCACCTGAGTTAAATGCTATTTCAACCCTCATCATGCTGGTCTCCCTATTACTGGTCACCCCAGCTTGGATGATTTCTAAACGTAATAAGTAACCTCGATAAAAATAACAAAGGATAAGCACTATGAAATTTGCAAAATCTACCCTAGCAGGACTTACCGCCCTTGGCCTTTCTCTTTCGGTTAACGCCGCTGAAAAGCTCAATATCTATACTTGGTCTGAATCCATTGATCCAAGCTTAATAGAGAAGTTCGAGCAAGAAACCGGCATACAAGTCACCTTAGACGGCTACACCTCTAATGAAGACTTATTAGCAAAACTAAAGTCAGGTTCAAGTGATTATGATTTGGTTATGCCAAGCCAGCATTTTGTTAAAATTATGATTCAGGAAGACCTACTTAAAAATATTAACGCTAAATCTTTGCCGGCATTTAAAAACCTTGATCCAAGATGGAAAGGACAATGGTGGGACCCAAATAATGATTACTCCATTGCTTTTGCCTATGGCACAGCCAGTTTTGCTTTTAATACAGAGATATACTCAGGTCCAGGGAACTCTTGGAAAGAGTTTTTTGAACCAGATGAAGACATGAAGGGTAAAATTGCCGCCTTTAGTACACCAGATGAAATCATCCCTGCTGCACAAGCTTATCTAGGAATCGATTTTTGTAGCGAAGATAGTAATGAAATGAAGCGCGTTTATCAGCTACTTAAAAAGCAAAAGCCTTATGTCGCTGTGTATAGTTCAGACAATATCAGCTCACGCCTTGCTGGAGGCGAGGTTGCCATGCACTCTTGGTGGGATGGAGACACAATGCGCGCCAGAAAGGAGAATAACGCCCCGGTTATTTATGCCCAGCCTCTTGAAGGGTTAATAGGCTGGTTAGATGCATTAGTGGTACCAAAAGGGTCTCGTAATACTGAGAATGCCAAGACCTTTATTAACTGGATCAGCCAAGAAGCAAATGCGACAACCCAATACAATTATTATGGTCACTCATCCGGTTTCATCATTAATGCGAAAAATGCTAAGCACAAACCGAATAACTCACCTGAAATCTTCCCTGAAGTGAGAGTGAAGTTTACCCAAGCTTGTTCTCCTGTTGCTCAAAAACTGGTTGATAAAGTCTGGACACAACTGCTTCTATAAACGCTTTTGTGACAACAAGAAGCCAATAGATATCCTTCTATTGGCTTTTTTTAAGCCTAAAACAGGTGTTTTTCTCACTTTTATTCATGTTTTAGGTAAAAACATAACAATAACATCTGGATAAAAAATATTTATGCAGCAAAGTGATTTTTAATATTTTAATAATAAAGCAAGACTACGTACTCTTAATTTATCAGCAAAAACTGATACAGAGCACTCTTTAGCGCTAATCCACTAAGATTAAACAATGACATGTCATCTTTGAAAAGGATTCAAGAAATTGTACTAAGAGCCTAATTCGTTAACAGGTAAGTGAACAACAGGTTTTAAATTTTAATAGCCGAGTCAAATAACAATAAATACTCTCTTTGGAGCGAAAGATGTCAAACCCCACCACCTATGGTAATGCCGATCAGGCTAAAACAGATACATCAAAATCAACAGGCTTTAATAAAATATTAGGTTTAGGTTCGCTTTTAGCGGTCGCTATTGGTTTAGTTGTTTCACAAGGCGTGATGGTACTCATGCTACAAGGCGCAGGCATTGCGGGTTTAGGTTTTATAATACCTTTAGCCATTGCCTACTTGCTTGCAATCACCTACGTCATGTCTTTTTCAGAACTTTCATTAATGATACCAAGAGCGGGTAGCTTGAGTACTTATACTGAAGCCGCCATTGGTCACTTCCCTGCCATTTTGGCGGTTTTCTCTGGCTATGTGGTCGTTGCTATGTTCGCATTGTCAGCTGAGCTGCTTCTAGTAGACTTTATTATTGAGAAAATTTACCCAGGTATATTCCCTCAATATACTGTTGGCTTTGGCTTACTCGCCATTTTTACTTTTTTAAACTTAATGGGGTTAGATGTTTTTGCCAAACTGCAAACCACATTAGCTTTTATAATGGTTGTTGTATTGCTAGTACTTGGCCTATCTGCTGTCACTGAGATTTCAGCACCTCATAATCAAACTATTGATTTGGTAACTAACTGGAATCCATTAGGCGCCGAAGTTCTCACCTTAGCGGCATTAGCTGTTTGGGGGTTTGTTGGCGCTGAATTTGTCTGCCCTTTAGTGGAAGAGTCAAAAGATGCGAACCGGAATATACCGCGCTCTATGATGATTGGTGTAACCATTATTTTCATCACTATCACTCTCTATTGCTTAGGCGCCCTGCTTTATATTCCTGCAGACGATCTAGCGAATTCTAGTCTTCCCCATTATGACTTTGCTAAAGCGGTCTTTGGTGATATAGGTCTCATGTTTTTAGCTATTGCAGCCATTACCGCAACCTGTAGTACGGTTAACACTTCGTTAGCTGCCATTCCAAGAATGCTTTATGGTATGGCTAAAAATGGTCAAGCTTTCCCTCAGTTCAAAACACTGACTAAAGAAAAGAAAACCCCTTGGGTCGCCATTGTGTTTGTGGCCTTTATCACGGGGATTCCTATGCTGCTTTTAAGAGATCAGCCTGATTCAATCGGCTTATTACTTATCTCAGCAGCTATTGCTTGGTTACTGGCTTATATCATCACACATATAAACGTACTTGTTTTACGTAAACGTTATCCAAGTATTGCCAGACCTTATAAGACACCTTTTTATCCTATCCCTCAGATCGTTGGTATCATGGGTATGCTCTATGCGATTTATTACGCTTCACCAGCACCAGAGTTAAGTGCTCAGATATTTGGTGCTGCAGGTGTTGTATTAGGCTTAGTAACTGTCATTGGTGTTCTTTGGGTAAAACTTGTCATGGGTAAACCTCTGTTTAAAGCCACAGACATTGATGAAATTCTCAAACAAAAGTAGTAGCTCCCTTAAGCTAATACTCTGATCTGAGATAAAACCCGTAAACTTCATGTTTACGGGTTTTGTTGTTTTTTAAAACTTACCTCGACTTCCTCTAACAGCTTTAAGCCTCCTTTTTATAAGCATTTTCCTCATTATCAGATCTCCTATACTTAACTCTTCAGGTGAGGTGTTTTGACGTATTTTATCTTTACCCACTTCTGCATAGGTTTTTTTAATATTTAAGTAAAATTTTTAATATTTTATTTATACCTAACAAATGCCTACCTTAGAGTGATCAGATAAAAGAATAATAATTTTCATTGAGGAGTAATCTCGAAAATGTCCAATACAAAAAACATCAATATGAAGCAAGTGTGGCAACAAGATAAAGATCACTACGTTCACCCTTGGACTGACTTTTCAACCTTCAAAGAGCAAGGTTCTATGATCCTCGCTGACAGTGACAATGTGCATGTGGTTGATGGTGAAGGTAAGCGCTACCTTGACGGCATTGGCGGCCTTTGGTGCGTTAACATTGGTTATGCCCGTGAAGAAATGGCACAAGCCATTGCCGATCAAATCATGAACATTCCTTACTATTCTTCATTTGGTCACCATACAACCGTGCCAGCGGCCCAACTTTCTGCCAAGCTTGCAGAACTCGCTCCAGGTAATTTAAACCATGTATTTTATGGTTGTGGTGGCTCAGTTGCCAACGATACCGCTGTCCGTATTATTCACTTCTACTTTAATCAGTTAGGTAAAAGATCGAAAAAGAAAATCATCTCTCGAATCGATGGTTACCATGGCAGTACTTATATGGCCATGTCGATTACAGGTGTGAAATTTGACCACATTGGCTTTGATATCGAAGAAGAGCTAGTGCACCACATTTCTTGCCCTAATCCATATCGTCGACCCAATGATCAAAGCATTGAAGCTTTCTGCGATGAGAAAATCCAAGAGTTAGAAGATAAAATTCTTGAACTAGGCCCTGACAATGTTGCTGCATTTTTTGCTGAACCAATCATGGGTGCGGGTGGTGTTATTGTCCCTCCTAAGGGTTACCACAGACGCTCTTTAGACGTTTGTCGCAAATATGGCGTACTTTATGTCTCCGATGAAGTGGTGACTGCCTTTGGTCGTTTAGGACATATGTTTGCATCTGATGATGAGTTTGACATAGTGCCTGACATGATTACTTGTGCAAAAGGCCTAACATCAGGCTACCTGCCTTTAGGTGCAACTATAATGTCTGATGATATTTACGATGTTATCAGCGTACCACAGGAAGACGGTGCTTTATTTACCCACGGTTATACCTACTCTGGGCACCCGGTTAGCTGTGCTGCAGCCATTAAAAATATCGAAATCATGGAACGTGAACAACTTTGTGAACACGTTATGGATATGGGGGCATATTTCGAAGAGCAAGTTAAATCACTGGGTGATTTGCCTATTGTTGGTGATGTACGTGGTCGTAAATTTATGATGTGTATTGAGAATGTTGCCAATAAAGAAACTAAAGAGTTAATCAACCCTGATGCTGCAGTCGGTAATCGTATTGCAGATCATTGTCAGGCTCGCGGTTTGATTGTTCGTCCTTTGGCACACATGAATGTTTTATCGCCACCACTCACCCTCACAAAAGAGAATGTTGATTTCTTAGTGAGCACTTTAAGAGAAAGTATTGAAGCCACCACACAAGATTTGAAACGTGACGGTTTTTTATAAGTTTATAGGCTGAAAACACCCACCAGCCTTATGAGCAACTTCCCAAGTTGCTCATTTTGGGTAGATGTTCTCCCATCTACCCTTTTTTGTGCCTGCAAAACATGACCTTCACTGACACCATTTAAATTCTAATAGCCTAACGTCACGTTAAATACGCACTAAAAAGCGGTGACTAGCACCGCTTTAAATGAACCTTAACGGTTTATTTAATTAGGCTTTTTCGTTTATCAGATACCGCATTCGCATGGGCATCAAACCCTTCATAAGTCGCAAGAACTTTCGCATGTTTGGCCATTTCTGGGTATCCACATTGAGTGACATACGCCACAGACATAAACTTCATGAAATCCATCACGGATAAAGGTGATACCGTTGCAGCAGCCCCTGAGGTGGGTAAAACTGCATTACAGCCTAGAACAAAGTTACCCAAGGTACTTGGGGAGTGCTGACCTAATAAAACCTCACCTGCATTACGAATTTTACCCAAATACTTCCACGCATCCTGACTTAGAATTTGTAAATGTTCTGGCGCATAGTCATTAATAAACTCAAAGGCTTGCTCAATATTATCCGCTAATACAATACCGCCCATTGGTCCTGTAAGAACAGTTTTTGAATATTCAACTCTCAGTTCACTCATAGATAACCAGTGCTGTGGAATGGCTGAGATTGCTTCTTGAGCAACCCTAGACGAAGTCGTCACTAAATAGGCTGATGAATCAGGTCCATGCTCTGCTTCAATTAATAAATCCATAGCAGCCAAGGCACCATCAACAGTGTCATCAGCAAACACTATAGACTCTGATGGACCCGCTGGAATCCCTGGATCAATCAAATGAGCCAGGTGTTGTTTTGCTGCTATCATCCATGGACTTCCTGGACCGACTATCTTACTGCATTTGGGTAGTGTATTTGTACCGTATGCCACAGCTGCAACGGCCTGTGCTCCGCCACATTTATATACTTGATTGATGCCATTTTCTTTTGCTGCAACGAGGGTTGCAGCGTCAACACGACCATCAGGTCCAGGTGGCGTTAGGATTACCACTTGTTCAACTCCCGCAACAACAGCAGGAATAGCATTCATCATAAGCACAGAGGGAAAGGAGCCCTTTCCTCTTGGCACATAACAAGCGACAGAAGGAATTGCTAAGTATTTTTCACCAACATAACTCCCGCTTCTTACTTCTTGCATTACCATTTCTTGTGGCTTTTGCGCCTCATGATATTGGCGGATATTTTGAGAGGCGTACTTGATAGCGTCTAATGTTTCGTCATTAACTTCAGTCTCGGCATCTAGAAACTCCTGCTCTGTTACTTGAATGGTATCTAAATTTAAACTGGCACCATCAAACTTTTGAGTAAATTCAAGCAATGCTTGATCACCCTCTTTTTTAACTTTTTCTATAATTGGCTTAACTTGATCTAGGTAAAGGCTTAGGTCAGCTTCTGTTCGCGTTAAAAGAGATTGTCTCTTGAGTGGGTCAAGCCCCTCAAGCGGCCATAAATTAATATCTTGCATGTAATAACTCCGAATTAAATGAATCTCAAAATACGCTTTACCGCTTAGGTAAAACGACTAAAAGTTGGGGGATAAATTTAGAAAAGAACGCTCAGCTATATCAGGTGGTAAAGCTCAACTATATTAGATGGTAAAGCTAAACCTTTATTAGCCTTGATAAAAATCACTCATAGGTTCTAAATAAAAAAAGCACAGAGCCAATCAAACTCTGTGCTTCTTTTTTACGAAGACAGCTTAAGCAAGCTTGATCCAAGTCGTTTTTAATTGAGTGAATTTTTCAAGTGCATGCAACGATAAATCACGGCCAAATCCAGATTGTTTGTAACCTCCGAATGGTGTCGAGAAATCTAAAGCATCCATAGTATTCACAGAAACGGTTCCCGCTTTTAATTTCGCAGAGACCTTGTGTGCTCGATTTAAGTCTTGAGTCCAAACAGAAGCAGCCAATCCGTATATGGAGTCATTCGCTATCTTGATTGCCTCTTCCTCAGAATCAAACGCAATAATGGCAGCCACAGGACCGAAGACTTCATCTTTGGCTATCGCCATTTCAGGGTTAACATTATCAAAAATTGTTGGTGCGACTACGGCTGTACTTTCATCACCTAAACCACCTGTTACCAAGCTTGCACCTTGCTCTAACGCTTGACTGATACAAGCTCTAACATTGCTGGCATGCTGTTGATCAATTAAAGCACCCACTTGAGTATCTGCATCAAGGGGATCACCGACTTTCATCGATTTCGCTTTCGCCACAAACTTATCTAAAAAAGCTTGTTTAATACTGGATTCCACTAGAATACGAGAGTTTGCAGAACAAACTTCCCCCTGATTGAAGAAAATACCAAAGGCAGCATGCTCTACTGCAGCATCTAAATCACAGTCAGCAAAAATCAGATTTGGACTTTTTCCGCCTGTCTCTGGCCAAATTTGTTTTAAATTTGAAGCAGCAGAATAGCCCATGAATAATTTGCCGACTTGGGTTGAGCCGGTGAAAGCAAGGCAATCTACTTCTTCGTGTAAACCTAGTGCCTTACCTACTATATGACCATGGCCTGTTACCACGTTCAAAACCCCATCTGGTAGACCAGCCTGTTGAGCAAGCTCAGCTAATTTTAATGCAGTCAGCGGCGATTGCTCAGCGGGCTTTAACACAACCGAGTTACCGCTAATCAATGCAGGCGCAAGTTTCCATGCAGCAATATCTAACGGAAAGTTCCAAGGTACGACTGCTGCAACGACACCTACTGGTTCACGGGTAATCGTGGCGATATTGTTTTTATCTGTTGGCGCTACTTCACCATAGAGCTTATCAATCGCCTCGGCATACCACTCAAAACATGCAGCAGAGCCAGGTATATCAACATTCATTGCGTCTTGTACTGGCTTGCCCACATTTAAACTTTCAAGTAATGCCAATTCTTCGTGGTTTTCCATAATCAGGGCAGCAAGTTTCTTTAATACCGCTTTTCTTTCTGCTGGCGCTTTGTCTGCCCAAACACCTGTTTCAAATGATTCTCTAGCAGCTTTAACGGCGGCATTAACATCTTGCTCTGAACAAGCAGCCGTTTGATTTAGTCGCTCACCATTAGCAGGGTTTATAGTGTCGTATACCCCATGATCACTGGCATCCACAAATTTTCCGTTAATAAAAGCCTGATGTTTAAGCTCAATCTTTTGCTGTAGATCTAACCAGTCTTGTTTGTTTTTCATTCTATTCTCCAATCGGGACAACTTGCCCAACATCTGTTCTATTTAAATAGTTCTAGTCTAATTTTTAATTTCAAACTAACTGCATTGGCTCTTTAACACGCATTTTTCGCGGTGCTGTCATGTTTTCTACACTCAACACATCATCCAAAGCTTGTTCAGATAACAGGCCTTCAGCCAAAATAAGGTCTCTTACACTGGCTCTCTCTTCTAAGGCTTGTTTCGCAATTCGGGTGGCATTTTCATAGCCAATAAAAGGATTAAGGGCAGTAATAATTCCGATACTGTTATTTACGGTATCAAGACAATGCTCAACATTGGCAGTAATACCCTTTATGCATTTTTGCGACAAAGTAGACACAGCACGAATTTGTAGACGTAGGGACTGTAAAACATTAAATACAATCACTGGTTCCATCACATTCAACTGCAACTGCCCTGCTTCACTTGCCATAGTGATCGTGATGTCATTTCCAATAATTTGAAACGCTACCTGATTAACCATTTCTGGGATGACTGGATTGACCTTACCCGGCATAATTGAACTACCTGGCTGCATAGCCGGTAAGTTAATTTCTTGCAGCCCAGCCCTGGGTCCACTCGACATAAGCCTAAGGTCATTACAAATTTTAGATAGCTTAACGGCATTACGTTTCAGCACACTGGAAAAGGTAACAAAGGCTCCCATATCAGACGTTGCTTCAATGAGGTTTCTTGCTCTAACCAGTTCTTTACCTGAGATACGACACAGCTCTTCGATGGCCAAACTTGAATACTCAGGGTCTGTATTAATTCCAGTTCCAATAGCTGTCGCTCCAAGATTAATTTCTCTGAAATATTCAATGACATCCTTCACTTCTGAGATATCTTCTTTCATGGTGAAGTACCAAGCATCAAATTCTTGCCCTAAAGTAATCGGCACAGCATCTTGTAATTGAGTACGTCCCATTTTGATGACATCTGAGAATTCCACCGCTTTTTGCTTGAGCTGATAGCAAAGATCCGATAAGGCATCCACATATTCCTGATGACTCAACAAAATAGCTAAACGTATCGCAGTGGGATAGGCATCATTCGTGGATTGGGATAGGTTTACGTGGTTATTCGGGTGTAAATATTGATATTCACCTCTTTTATGCCCCATAATTTCTAACGCTCTATTAGCAATTACTTCGTTAGCATTCATGTTGGTAGACGTACCCGCTCCCCCTTGAATGACATCAACCACAAAGTGCTCGTGCCATTCTCCTGCAATAATTTCATCACAGGCTAAACAAATAGCATCTTTATGTTCTTGTGATAACAAACCCAATTTATAGTTCGCATTAGCTGCCGCCTTCTTGACCATTGCAAGTGCACTAACAAGCTGAGGGAAATGCAGAACTTTGATGTCAGTAATAGCAAAATTCTCTTGAGCGCGCAGGGTTTGAATACCATACAGCGCCGCTTGTTCAACTTCACGGACCCCAAGTAAGTCCTTCTCAGTGCGGAATTTTTGTACGTTTAATGCTTGCGCATTAAGACGATTGTTTTCTAATTTAAGAAAGGCATGACTCAATAGCGCTGTATTTTGATTGGTATCTAACCAAGCTGATAAAGCTTTTCTATTAATACTTAAGAACAGGGCAGATTCGGTTACAACACAAATATCACCTAAGCTAGAAGCGTTAATTTTTACTAAGAAAGGATTACACAAAGATGGGGCATTAAAGTGTTTCTGAATGCCCTTATAGATCACTTGGCATTGTCCAGACACAAGCAAAATGACATCAGAATTCAGCAAGTCGTTTTGGAATACTTCTCCTTGCTTTAATTTTTGCTGCTGAAAGAGTTGCGTTAATTCATCAAACTCAGCTTTGCTTAAATCATCACAAGGTAAAACCGATTTAATTGTTTTTTTTAGGACAGTCATTTTTTAATCCACTGATATAGAGGGTTAAGCTCACCAACCAGTAGAAGGTAAAGTAAGCGTATCTATAGCAACAGATTAAGAAGCCCTAGTGCATATGTAAAATATTTAATTTTATTTGTTTGCATAAATATTTTCTATGCAAACAAATTAACCAGCGATTATTTTAAGTTTTTATAGAGACGCTTATCCGTAAAGACAGAGTCGGTAAGCTCACTCGCCCTTTCTTTCAGCATTTCAATAAAAGCATCCGCAACAGGTGTCAGTCTAAATTGAGCAACTTTGGCAACACCAAGCCTCAGCGGTCTTAAATTATCGGTTAAAGGAATGGCAATTAATTGCGAGCCATCTAAGGCTAAGTTTGTTGCAAGGGGTGTATTAAACAGTGAATAACCAAAACCATTACCAACTAATCCTCGAACCATGCCTAAGGATTGAGCTCGGTAAGCAAAATTAGGTTCTAGATCCTGACTTAAAAACAGTGAATAGAAGTAATCTCGACTCATAGGCCAATCCAAAAGTACCATTGGATATTCAACTAGCTCCTTTAAACTCAGAGTGTCTCTTTGCGATAAAGGATGATCTTGAGACAAGATGGCATAGGGAGGAAATTCAACAATGGGTTCAAACTCAATCTCTGCAGGAATTTGCATATCATAGGTTAATGCAAGCTCGTAGCGACCATCAATCAAGTCTTCGATAATATCTTTATGGTGACTTTCATCGCATTGAACACTTGCGTCAGGGTAAGTCTCGACAAACTTTTTCATCAAAGAAGGTAGAAGTATGGGAGTAAAAGTGGGAAAACCTACAATCCTCAAAGTACCCGCGACATCTTCACCCAATGTATTGGCGTAATGCCCAAGCCCTTCAGCATCCGCGAGTAGTTGCTTTGCTTTTAAAATAAATTGCCTACCAGCGGGCGTCAAAGAAAGCCCTTGTGCATGGTGTCTCACAAAAAGCTGTAAACCTGTAACATCTTCTAAATGTAAAATAGCGGAAGAAATGGAAGGCTGGGAGACAAACAGAGTTTCTGCTGCTCTAGTGACACTGTTAAATTCACCCGCTTTTACAAAATAGCGAAGCTGCTTCAAAGTAAAGTTCATTAGCATCATGTCCTGTATTGAATAAATTAGATCTCTTTAAATAAGATAATATAATCCAATACACTTTCAAGAAAAATTTTTCAAATACACTAGTCAGATAACAACTTTCTACTCCAGATAGCTAAATTTACTTTATTGAAGAGACGTTTAATTTCACCTATCAAAAAAGTTAGTTTTAACTATTTAAGTACACAATAAAAATTTTTAGACATTTTCTCTAATGGTTTGCCCATTTACATTAAATAAGACTAATTTAGTTTTTATTCATTTTTATCAATCACTTATAAAAATACTCTTTTCACTTCTCTAGCATAAAAACTTATTTTTCATCTATGAAAAATTTTGATAAAGTTTCGCCAGACAAATCACAAAAAACTACAATTGACCTAGTTAATATAAATCTTATTAGGGAAAAAAGGTTATACTTAGAGGAATGGAAGTAATCATTTTTATCTTAATATTATAGCTAACGGATTCGTTAAATATGTTGATTGATGGTAACGCACTTTTTATTTATCAGTTTAAACCAGAGATGCTCACACAATGCTAATGTCATTCAGAAACCTGATGGCGTTACTCGTCCTCGTTTTATATTCGACACATTCTTTGGCCGAGACCATTAGCATTCACCTTAAGTGGTATCACAAATTTCAATTTGCTGGCTACTATGCAGCTTTAGAGCAAGGCTATTTTGAAGAAGAAGGCCTTGATGTCAGACTCATAGAAGGCGGACCTCATAAAAACCATTTACATCAACTCATCAATAACTCTAGCCAATATGCCGTGCTTGGCAGTGAATCAATAAACTCACTTGCTCTTGGTTCACCCGTTATTATTGTAACCTCTATCTTTCAGCACGCCCCTGAAATTTTAATGACACGTATTGAAGATAACGTTCAAGATATACAAGAATTAAAAGGCAAAAGGCTCATGCTGGCAGATGCGGCTCTGGCAGGCCAAATTGATGCCATGCTCAATAAAAATGGAGTACCTTCAAACAGCTACACAAAACACCCTTATGATGGTGATGTAAACAAACTCATTGATGGCACTGTTTTCGCCATTTATGGCTATATTTCTAATGAACCCTATCAGTTAGAAGCACTTGGCCAACAAGTTAATATCTTATCACCTCTTGATTATGGTATTGATTTTTATGGCGATAGTTTAGCAACAACGCAATCTGAGCTTAACAATCACCCGGATCGCGTCGCCTCCATCCGTCGTGCTGTGATTCGAGGCTGGAATTATGCAATTAAATACCCTGATGAAATTATTGAACATATATTATCTTTGGATACCCTCAACCCTAAGCCTTTTAACTTTTTACATCAGCAGTTTGAAGCGAATAAAACAATTGAGCTAATAGACGCAAAAAAAATCCCGCTAGGCTATACCAGCCCTGATAGGTGGGCTGTCATGTTTGACACTTTTAATGAAGTCACAAATGGCCAAGCGGTTTTCACACGTAAGGCAATTTATGACGAGTTTTATCAAGATAAATCTTGGATTAGAAATAGCATTATTGGCGCCATACTGGCTTTACTAATGATAATTCTGCTTTATGTTTGGAACCGTACGCTAAAAAGCAAGCTCGATTTTGCAATGCAAAAGCTTGAGAAAGAAGCCTTTGAAGATACCTTAACCGGCATGAAGAATCGCTCAGCCATGATGCTGTTTTTTGAAGATTGTCGTAATCGAAACCGCACTAATCACTACCTTGCCATTATTGATATTGCAAAACTACAGAAAATTAATAAGAGCCAAGGGTTTAAAATTGCAGATAATTTAATTAAAAGTGTTGCTAATATTATTAGCAATTACTCAGACAAACAAAGCCAATGTTATAGCCTCTATGGTGGCAAGTTTGCCTTCATAACGTCAGCCCATAGTCAGGATGAATTTAAGCAAAATATTGATAATTTGATGAAGCAAATCAGTATTTCAAATAAAAATATCAAGCTTCATTCAGGTGGTATTAAACTTGATTTCATCCTTGATAATTCGGCAATTGCGACTCGATTTGAACAAGCATTGCAGCACTCTAAAGGGCTAAAAAGTGATAAGTTAGTTTTTTTCTCCAACACCATAGTTGAAGCAATTGAGGCCAGAGAAAACCTTTTAAATATGGTGGCAGCAGGCATCAAGAACAATGAGTTCATCGCATATTATCAACCAAAACTCTGTAGCCAGACAGGTGAAATTAAAGGGGTTGAAGCCCTTATTCGCTGGCAGCACCCTCAAAGAGGCGTATTAAGACCAGGAGACTTTCTACCCATTGTTGAAACCTCAAAAGAGTTAATGCTCCAGCTTGAAAACTATCTCTTTAGTAAAATTATTAGCGAAGCGTCATTGTTAATTGATCATTTTAACCAGTGCCCTGGGTTTCGTATTTCGATTAACCTGTCTTCCTACCAGTTTAATCGTGACTTTCTTGTGAAAGAACTTTTGGGGATTTGCCAAAAGCATCATGTGAATACTAAGTATATCGAATTTGAACTAACTGAAAGTAGCATGCTAGAAGATTTGGACTGCGCCATTATCATAAGTAATCAGTTACAAGCTGCGGGATTTCATGTCGCCCTTGATGATTTTGGAACTGGATATTCCTCTTTAGCTTACTTACAGAACTTACCGGTTAATGTGGTCAAGCTTGATTACACCTTTGTGAAAAAAATACCTCATGACATACGTTCAGGCTATGTTGTTGAGCACATTATTTTACTGGCCCATAGATTAGGCTTGTCAATTGTCGCTGAAGGTGTAGAGCAAGAAGAACAATTGAATTATTTAAAACGCCTAAAAGTAGAGCTTATTCAAGGTTTTTACTTCTACAAACCCATGCCGATTAACGATGTGATAACGCTAAGCAAAAAGTATGATATGAATGAGTAAATCAGACTTTAAAGCTCTTTAATCAGACTATTAAACATGTTTAGACATTTTTGGCATAAACAAGATTGAGTCTTTTCTAACTCGGCCAGATTGACCTTAGTACCTTTAATCACGCCTAATTCATCGATCATATCTGGCGTTTTCTCAACTAAGGTTATCGATTCACACCAGCAAACCTTGTTGTTTATTTTATTGAGACCACAGCCATTATTTTGATGACACAAAGGGCATGCTAATTGATTTAATGACAAGTATTGAAGCCTCATCCCTATCTAGGTTTATATTTAAATTAATAAGAAGTTATTCTCTAGCAATACACTATATTTGAGCATATTTACAGGTAAACAGCTGGTGCATTTTTAGTAGGAGTGTGTGCATATTTTGCAACTTCCGCCCATTAGTATACTTGATTAAACTCCATTTCTTTGTCTTATAAGAGCCTTTGAAGAGTTTATGATGAGCAAAGCGATTCCATTACACCTAGGTGAGTCTGCTATTAAGCACGCTCCTTTTATTTGTTTAGATAATAATACTCAATGCATTCCACAACACTACTTACGGTATCAGCACACACTGGCTTCGATTGAGAAGCTCATTCAAGATATTCAATTTGATGCTGAGTACCCTATTTTTGTTTGTGAGGATAAAACTGGCCTTTATTTACAAGTTGGCGTTATAGGCTACGACAATTATCTCAGCTATGAAGACCAAGCACATTACAAAATAGTCTATGGTCGTAAATGGCGTATTGAACCACAGTTACCTAGTTCCGAAGTTATTCAAACGGCCTTCTTAGGGCTCAAAAAAGCACGAGAACACGAAATTAGAGAGTTATTCCGATTATCTCATTCAGATAAAACCAGCACTCCATTTAATAATCATCACGACTTACCTCTGCTAAGCCATACCTTGCTTAACAAAACAGATGAGTGCCTTGATGAGCTAAATCCATTAGCGATACAAAGTCTGCTAGATCGAATTCAGTATGACCACGGTCACTTTACACTACTCAACTTTGAATTAAGAAAGTTACCTCATCATGAAATAACACATAATGAAGCAGCACATTTTCAATATCTTATCGATCTTTGCTTCCTCAAAAATGCTAAAAGTAAGCTGCCTGAGCTGTGCCCAACACCATTTACTCTAATATTAAGTGAACCAAACATTCATTTGTTACATCATCATTTAATGCAGTATTTGATTCAGCTTAGTGACAGGTATTTAGATGAAAACTTCCTCTTTCATGGCGTGAATCGTTTTAGCTGGTTGCATAATGTTGATTTAATCGGTCAGTTGTCAATTCAAGCAAGAGATAAGCAAGTGAGCCTAAAGCACCCTAGTCTTGCGGATGAAGTTAGACAAAACAACTATGAAACGGATAAAACCCGTGCCCCACAAGTAAACAACAGTGATTTTGGTATACGTCTCAAAGAACGACTTGATGAGTTCAAAGGCCTAGAAGGAATATTGCCTATCAATCTTGCTTATTAGATATGTTAGAACCTAATTAGCTAGATAAAATCCAGGTACAGTGCTAATTTTCTCAATAAAGTGGATATAAAGTTACCCAGTACAAAGCCAACACACCTTAGATACTTTTTATCCTTAGCTCATCCTAATACCAGTTTTACAACATTGAGTTAATCTGAAATAGAATAATTGATTTTTATATTAGTAAAAGCCACTATAACAATTAATAATAATTATTCAGGGATGTTTTAATGTCATATTTAGTGAATGAGAAAGGTCAAATTGAATTTGGTTACACCTCAGCCAAGAAGATCAACCATCTAGATTATGACCTAAGAAATGCCATGGATAAGCCTTTATCAAACTGGCGTAAAAAGCTAAAGTTTAATCAATTTCAGTTTATTTCTATCAACTGCGAAGATTTTATAATGGGTATGGCGGTTGTTGATTTAAAATATGCCAGTAATTGTTTCATATACCTTTACCACATAAAAAGCCAAACATTTGAAGAGTTTGATTTTATTCAAGCGTTTGGCATAAAAACCCACATGTCCCCCCACCCCAATAAAGGTGTTTCAAGCTTCGCTAAAGGTAATAACCTATTGCAAATTGAAGCCCTTAATCAAACAAGAAACATAACATTAAGGCTAGATAACGGCTTAAGTTTAGAAGCAATCATTGACGAATCTAACTCTGACAGAGCGCTTAGCCTTTGCTCTAAAGCAGGCTATAACGGCTGGGTTTACACTCAAAAGCTAGCTGCTCGACCTGTGCATGGCCAATTAAACTGGCAGTCAAATACCTACCCACTTGAAGCGAGAAAGGCGCTTGCCAGCATTGATTGGAGTGCTGGTTTTATGCGCCGAGAAACAAGTTGGCACTGGGCTAGCCTTTCAACCTGCTTAAGTGATGGACGTCGATTAGGATTCAATCTTGCTTCTGGTGTCAACGAAACAGGCTTTAGCGAAAATGCCATCTGGATAGATGACGAATACTACAAAATTGACATGGTTGATTTTAAGTTCGATCGCTACCAAGAATCTCAAACATGGTACCTCATTTCAAATGATACAAAGCTTAAACTCACCTTTGATCGACAAGGTAAGCGAGCACAAAAAATGAATCTGATTTTGATTGCCTCAAACTTTCGTCAATTTTTTGGTCACTTTAATGGCACAATCAAACTGAATAATGAATCGATTGAAATTAACAATGCCTGGGGACTAGTTGAAGACCATTATGCCAAATGGTGATAAAAGTAGTTAATAGCAAACTCCATAAGCCATCACAAAACTAAACGATCTCAAGTAAAGCCGTGCTCTTTGAGTTTCATAGCAATTTTATTGTGAGACACACCAAGACGCTTTGCCAATTTGCGCGTGCTTGGATAAAGAGGATATAAACGAGATAGCAAATTGGCTTCAAATTCAGCTTGAGCATTTGCCCAAGTTACCTCCCCCAACGAAATTACACTATTTACTTGCGACTCATTAGGCTGAATGGCTTGTCTATTTAGCTCAGCATTGAAGTGGGAAGGTTTAACACTTTCCATTTCACCCGCCGCTTGAGCGAGACTTTGCTTAATATCATTTAGAGAAAGGTACTCTCCTTTATTGAGTGCAACTAAGCGGAACAATATATTTTGTAGTTGCCTAATATTACCAGGCCATGTGTAAGCTCGTAGCTGAGCAATTGAAGCTTCATCAATCAAAGGGGCTGGCATATTGACCTGAAGCGCTGCGCTTTGAATAAAGTGCTTGGTTAATAAGGCTATATCATTCTCTCTGTGTCTAAGTGCAGGCAACACAAGGTTTAACACATTTAATCGATAGTATAGGTCAGCACGAAAGCGCCCTTGCTCAATTTGTTGAGGGAGGTTTTGATGTGTCGCACTGATAATTCTCACATTCACTTTAATTTCACGGTTCCCGCCCACCCTTCTAAAGCGATAGTCTTGCAAAAACCGTAATAATTTAGCCTGTAAGTAAACCGACATTTCTGCAATTTCATCTAAAAATAGGGTTCCACCATCCGCAAGTTCTAATAAACCTGGTTTACCACCTTTTTGCGCACCCGTAAAAGCGCCTGATGCATAACCAAATAATTCACTTTCCAATAAATGCTCAGGTAAAGCCGCGCAGTTTAAAGCAAGAAATGCAGCATCTCTCTGATCACTTTCTTGATGTAACCCTCTAGCGATTAACTCTTTACCTGTCCCTGTTTCGCCTTGAATTAAAACGGGCAAATGAAGCTGTGCAAAGCGTCTAGTTTGTTGCTTCAAAAGTTTAATCGTTTCAGATTGACCTATTATTTGTTCTAACCCATGCTCCTTTTGAGCCTGCATGAGAGACATTTGCCGCCCAAGACTATTCATATCTCTTAACATTAAAAGTGCGCCACGCACTTGCCCTTCCACTAGAACCGGGCTTACTTCAGCAATATGGGCATGCTGATTAAAGAGAATACTTTGATCTCTTCCCTTTCCCTGCATCAGGCTATTAATATCTTGATCGATAAACTCACTAATAGAGAGCCCTTCAAGTTTGGTTTTGGGCAGGTTTATTAAATGGGTCGCAGCTTGATTCAAGGCTAAAATTTTGCCAGCTTCATCTAGGTCAAATATTGGGTTGGGGATACGATTGAGTAAGGTCCTTAAATGGTTTTCACGTCTCTCCTGCGGCATAAACTCTATTTCGTCACATGAAGTGACGCCATCAATTAAATACACCTGTTTGATGATAAGAGATGAATCTTGGTAGCTTTCATTAACATGGACATAGGTAAAACCAGCGGTTACCTCTATGGCTCTAATATCCCATGCGTACTTAGAGAAAATATGCAATATTTCTTGGCTAATGCCTATTCTATCATTCGACCTAATTTCTAAACGCATAAAACTCACCCCCCCTAACACCAATCGTCATTTAAATATGACAGCGTAATATAAATATTACAATCAAAAAGCACTTTAACCCGTTCAATTCTCTCTGTTTTCTCACTTTTTCGCATAAATTCTATATAAAATAAACTCTTACGATTAAAAAACAGGATTCTAAACAGCCTAAACTTTAAGGTGTAATTTTTTTATGACAATAAGAATTAACTCCAAACTAAAAAATAAGCATAAGACATTGATTAAAAAGACTATTTTTATATTGGCAAGAGAGTTGCTAACTAATAAGGAGATATAAATAAAACAAAAATCATCAGAGATAACAGGTTAAAAAACAACCTTAAGGACTATTATCATGGCGAAGAGTAACAATATAGAAACCAAAGCAATTCATGCAGGACGCATAAATGATGAGCAGTTTGGTTCATTAGCCACGCCTTTATATCAGACATCCACCTTCATTTTTGATAATGCACAGCAAGGTGCTGATCGCTTTGCAGGTGAAGAGGAAGGTTTTATCTATAGCCGTCTAGGTAATCCAACTACACGCCAACTAGAAATGCGTGTAGCAGCAATGGAAGGCATGGAAGATGCTGCTGCCACAGCAACAGGCATGGGTGCTGTTTCTGGTGCCTTATTAAGCTACCTTCAAGCTGGCGACCACTTGATTGCCTCTAAAGCGATTTATGGTTGCTCTTATGCGCTAATCAGCCATATGTTGACTCGTTTTGGCATTGAAGTAACCTTCGTCGATATGACTAATATGGATGCGTTTCGCCAGGCGATCAAAGAGAATACTAAACTTGTCTTTTTAGAAACCCCAGTAAACCCAAATATGGTCGTACTGGATTTAGAAGCCATCTCCAACATTGCTAAACAACACGAACTCATCTCAGTCGTTGATAACACTTTCCTCACACCCGTTTTACAACAGCCAGGAGAGTTTGGGATTGATATCGTTGTCCATAGTGCTACCAAGTACTTAAATGGCCATGGGGATGTGGTTGCCGGTGTTATTTGTGGCACTAGTGAGATGATTAAACACATCAAAATGACAGTACTTAAAGATATCGGTGCAACCATGAGCCCTCATGATGCATGGTTAATATTGAGAGGGATTAAAACCCTACCCATTCGTATGGAGCGTCATTGTCGCAATGCACAAAGTGTTGCTGAGTTTTTAGAAGAAAATAAACACGTTACGAAAGTACATTATCCAGGCCTTGAGAGTCATTCAGGTAATGTATATATAGGCAAACAAATGAAAGCGGCTGGCGGTGTCATTGCCTTTGAACTGGATACAGACTTAGCAGGTGGTGCTGAATTCATTAATAGCATGAAGCTCTTTTCTATTGCGGTAAGCTTGGGTGATGCTGAGTCTTTAATCCAACACCCCGCCTCTATGACTCACTCCCCTTATACTCAAGAAGAACGCTTAGATGCTGGCATCAGTGATGGCTTAATTCGTATATCAGTTGGACTTGAGCATGAGGATGACTTAATAGCAGACCTTAAGCAAGCACTCGATTTAATTGATACTCGTTTAAACTTAGTGGGTAACAATCATCAGCAAAACGTTGCCTAATCAAAATTAGATTAGATCTATCCCCTTATAACTTTGAAGCTATAAGGGGATAAATTTAAGCTCTTTATTTGCCTTAGTAATTAGTCACAATTTAGTGCGGCAAATTCACTAACTTTGTCAGCATAATGATAAGCGTAATCGCCATATACAGCTTGAGTTCCATCCATGCCTGCGTTTTCGCCAATAATATAGGTTTCATCAACTGATATGCCAGCATCAGCATAAGCAGCTATATCGGTAGTAGCATTACCGTAAGCTCTGACAATCTCAATAGATGAATCATTGATTATCTTATTTAGGTATTCAGTTTTATAGGCTTGAGTATTGCCAGGTATTGGCCCATCGCCATAAGGGTTAGTATGTAATTGACCTTGAGGCATTGCCATATAATCAAACCATTCGCGACTATCTTTACCAACCCAATATGGTCTGCCTGTTAAATAAATAATCTGATATCCCTTATCTTTGTAAGCTAAGACCGTTTCTTTTGCATAGTAATGAGGATCGGCTTTATCAACACCTAGATAATCCCCTACAGATTCAAAATCATTCAGTGTCAAAGTACCATCGATATCAAATAAGACCGCTTTACGCTTATCACTCACAACCGATAGGTAACCATCGACACTCGATAGATCTCCTTCCACTACCATACGTACTTGGTATTCACCCTCTGACTTTTGTATTGGGACAAAAACCTTACCATCAGTGTCTGTCGTGTAAACACCTAGATACTGCCACTGACTCATGCCACTACCATAGATATAAGCATGAACCTTTTCATCCTCTAGGTCTTTGTGAAAAACGCGGCTATAGTCAAATTTACCCACTATTGTTACTGACTCATCTGCCTTGCTTACTTGATCATGAATAATATGATAAGGACTATAGAAACTTGATAAAAAAGTGCTCGCAGTGTGTTCAAAAGAACGCTCGGCAGGGTAAGTAAAGTTGGGAAGCGCATCCAACACTGCATAATCTGGACAGGTTTCCGCATTAACAAGATGTGAACCGACTAACACTAAGGTTAACAGTCCATGTTTTAATTTGAGCATTAGTAATTCTCCTTCACGTTTTGAAAGGAAACCCTAATCTAAAACCTCAAGCATCAGCCACACATTGATGAAGATATTTCGAAAAGATCATTTGATGAGCCTGAAAATCAAAACTAGGCCACAATTCTCTTAGAAAGAAACGCTAAAAATCTTGTAAATTTATTCTGTCAATTTAAATAAAAGTATCGAACTTGAATTCAGGAAGTGATTTCAAATAAAGAACCGCTAAACATACAAGACTGGCGCGCCCTGGCTCGAATGAAAAGTTAATGCCATAAAAGTGTCACCTCTTTGACACAAAAGCTTAATAAGAAGTTCGTAATATCTTTGTCATTATTTAACTAGGAAGACAAAAATGAAACGAGCTCTTATTAACCTTTCATGTGTACTTGGTACTAGCTTAATTTTAACTGCTTGTGGCACAAGCTCTGTCGATAATACACTCGCTACAAACACTCAAAATGAAGCAGTTTTTTCTCAAAATAACGAAGATTTATACCAAGTTGATCACGAAGGTCGCATCTACTTCTTTGATGATTTTGCTACTTACCAAACCTTCTTAGAAGTTGGTGAAACAGCTTATAGGAAAGTACGCATTGGTGAAGGCCCTAGAGGTGAAACTATCGTATTTGGCCTAACCAACGAAGACAAAAAGAAATCTCAAGGTATCGCTTCTGTTGACATGTACGATGGCAAACTTGAAGGGTCAACAGGATTCTACGGCGAAACCCGCACCGAAGAAGGAAGAATCTATGTATTCTCATCTTTAGAAGAAATGACAACTGCCCGCGTAGTAGGTGAAGTTCCATTACGCTTTACCCAAATCGGTACAGGCCCTAAAGGTGAAACAGTTGTCTACGCGCTTAACAGCCAAAACAAAAAAGTAAAACCTGAAGCCTTGATTGAAGCATTTAAAGCTAAGAACGAGCTTTAAGAACTAACAAAAAAATTAAGACGCTTTAATTAGAGCGCCTTAATTTTGATTATAAAAATGTTATAAATTATGCCTTTATCCTAAACTTGCCTTTCCAGTTCAGGAACAACGTCAAACAAATCACCAACTAGCCCATAGTCAGCCACTTGAAAAATCGGTGCTTCTTCGTCTTTGTTTATTGCAACAATCACTTTAGAATCTTTCATGCCCGCAAGGTGTTGGATTGCCCCTGAAATACCAACCGCAATATAAAGCTCTGGTGCTACCATTTTACCCGTTTGTCCAACTTGCATATCATTAGGGACAAAGCCAGCATCCACCGCAGCACGAGAGGCACCGACAGCAGCGCCTAGCTTATCTGCTAAGCTGTACAACATGCTAAAGTTTTCACCATTAGCAAGACCACGCCCACCAGAAACAACAGTCGTTGCAGCGGTTAATTCAGGTCTTTCAGATACAGCTAATGACTCTTGAACAAACTCAACATCTGCTGATGAATAAGCACTTGATACTTTCTCTATTTGTGCAGATCCACCTTCAGCAAAGATAGCATCGAACGCTGTTCCACGGACCGTCATAACCTTAACGGCATCACTTGATTCAACTGTCGCTATGGCATTACCTGCATAAATAGCACGCTTAAAGCGACTTTCAGATTCAATAGACATAACATCAGATAGTTGATTAACGCCCAATAACGCAGCAACTCTTGGCAGAACATTTTTTCCTGTTGTTGTAGAGGCAGCAAGTACATAACTGAACCTTGCATCGCCTGCATCTTTATTATCAGGGTCAACTTGCTCTAAGAGAAGCTTACTGACATTTTCAGCAAGTTGATGCTCATATGCAGCATTGTCAGCTAACAAAACCAAACCAACATCAGCAATCTTGGCGACCTGTTCTGCCACACCAGCACAACCTACACCAGCAACAAGAGCTGTAATAGGTTTACCAATTTGTTTAGCCGCAGTTAGCACATTCAAGCTTACAGGTGAAAGCGCTTTATTATCATGTTCAATTAATACTAATGTACTCATGCAATCACCTTTGCTTCATTACGTAACTTTTCAACTAACTCATCAACTGAAGAGACTTTTATACCTGCTTGTCTTTGTGCAGGCTCTTCAACACTAACTAATGCAATATTTGAAGACACATTAACACCAAGCTCATCAGCAGTTTTAACCTCAAGAGGCTTGCGCTTAGCTTTCATAATATTTGGCAGAGATGCAAACCTAGGCTCATTCAATCTAAGGTCAGTCGTTAAAACAGCAGGTAAGGTAAGCTTTAGCGTTTGTAAGCCGCCATCAATTTCACGAGTAACTGAAGCCTTGCCTTCTTCTACTTTAATTTCAGATGCAAAAGTGGCTTGAGGTCTATCTAGCAAAGCAGCCAACATTTGACCTGTTTGATTGTTATCCGAATCAATTGCCTGCTTACCTAACAGTATCAAGCCAGGCGCTTCCGATTCCGCCACTTTTGTAAGGAGGCGAGCAACCGATAATGAATCTGGTCCATCTTCGGCTTCAATTTGAATAGCTCTATCACAACCTAATGCCAACGCATTTCTTAGCTGCTCTTGGCAGGATTTAGACCCAACTGAAACCACAACAACTTCTGTAGCTACACCCTGCTCTTTTAATCGAACAGCTTCTTCTACGGCGATTTCACAAAAAGGATTTAACGCCATTTTGACATTATTAAGATCAACATTTGATTGATCCGCTTTGACTCGCACTTTCACGTTGTAATCAATAACACGTTTTACTGCTACCAAAATTTTCATTGGCAAATTCCCATCTCTGTCTAATTTATGGCTTTTGGCCTTTTTATAATCAGCCAAGGCTTATGGCCCTAACTGCAATCTATAGCTTCAGAGGTATATACTTCTTTAACTATTTGTTTTGCCTGATAAATAAGGGTCATTACCCTAAGTTATACGCGAAGTCCGCCATCCATTTCAATGATACGACCCGTAAAATAATCATTTTCTAATATGTATTGCATTGTATGAGCAATTTCATCAACCTCACCCATACGTCTAAGCGGAACAGCTTTGAGCATACGTTCAATCGCTTCTGGCTTCATTTGCGCCGTCATATCTGTAGCAATCATGCCAGGAGCAATACCCGCTACTCGAATATTATATCTAGCCAACTCTTTCGCCCAACTTACCACCATGGTAGCAACACCCGACTTAGTCGCACTATAGTTAGTCTGCCCAGCATTACCTGCACGAGATACCGATGAGATATTAATGATAACGCCAGCATCTGCCTGCTCAGCCATAATACCTGCCGCCTCTCTACCACATAAAAAAGACCCGGTTAAATTTACATCAACAACAGACTGCCATTGCTTAAGTGACATTTTGTCTGTGAGCTTTCCATCTTTCACCTTAATCAACATGCCATCACGCATTAATCCAGCATTATTGATCAAACCGTTTAACTGGCCGAAGTCTTGTTTTATTTGGGCAAAGGTATCTTCTACTTCATCTTCACTTGAAATATCACAAACATACCCTTTCACAGTTAGGTTCTTATCAGCTTGATGCGCTTGCTCCAATAAAGTCTTCGCCATCACCTCTACTGCAGCCCTATCAAGATCAATAATGGCGACATGAGCACCTAACTCCACTAGATGAGACGCCATACCAGCACCTAAACCTCTTGCACCACCAGTAACCACAAATACTTTTTGATCAAGTTTCATACATTCTCCTTCATATAAAGCTTAAGATTGAAATAACTTATAAAAATTAAGTTATACACAGGCTCAAACTTAAATCATGATTATCTTTAAATTATGAGATTCACTTTTCTTGATAAAGCTTAATCAAACTAGAGAAATCTAAACCGCCGTTTCCTTGCTCTTTATGCAAGTTAAATAAGCCTCTTGCAGCACTTCCCATGGGGGTTGGTGAAGAACTTAACTGACTTAGATTCATGGCGAGACCTAGATCTTTAAACATTAGGTCCACCATAAAACCTCCCTGATATTGATTTGAAGATGGCACATTCTCCATCACACCAGGCACTGGATTGTATACTTGCAATGCCCAGTTGTTACCGGAGCTCTGCTTCATAATGTCAGACAAGACTTTAGGATCTAATCCATTCTTCATTCCCATATTTAATGCTTCACAGGTACCCGCCATAAGAATTGCTAACATCATGTTATTACAAGCTTTTGCAATTTGCCCTGCACCATGTTCCCCTGCATGAAAAATATTCTTTCCCATACACTCTAATACAGGTAAAGCCTTATCAAACTGAGCTGGTTCACCGCCAACCATAAAGGCTAATGTTCCAGCTTGCGCACCACCTACACCACCAGAAACAGGTGCATCAATAAATTCAATACCCTTCTCTTTTGCAATATGTGCAACTGACCTAGCAACATCAGCCTCTATGGTAGAACTATCAATCACCAGGGTTCCGGAAGAGATATGATCAAACAAAGGAGCCTCTGAGGAGACATACAAACCATGAACATGTTTACCCGCAGGTAACATGCTAATAATAAACTCAGCCTCTTGAATTGCTTCTAGTGCAGTATTTACTTTCATACAACCAGCTTGCACAGCTTTATCCAATGCTTCTGTTGATAAGTCGAACGCTTTTACCTTGTGCCCAGCTTTAGCTAAGTTGGCAGCCATTGGCCCACCCATGTTACCAAGCCCTATAAATCCGATATTTGCCATGACGTTTATCCTTTAAATCATTATTCTTGTTTTAGTAATTTGATCTGCCATTTTCTGTTGATTAATACTCAACCTAACAAGTCAACCAACTTGCTCAATAAGTTTCGCTAATTTAGAGATACCTAAGTGGATGATCTGTTTTATCCCAGGGAGAGCTCAATAAGCCAGCAATATAAGTATCTTCTACCGTTGTCACAGAGTCATAACGCCACTTTGGCGCCTTATCCTTATCGATTAATAATGCCCGTACGCCTTCAGCAAGCTCCTCATGCCTTGTGCATTGAACAGACACTTCAAGCTCTTGCTGAAACACCTCTTTCAGAGACAAGCCCACACTTCGCTCCAATTGAGCTTTAATAAGAACAAGTGACACAGGGCTACCGCTAGCAACCGTTTTTTGCGCCTTAATTAACCACTTCTCTTCGGTTTCAATGCCAGCAAGATCTGTTAATACTTCATCTAATGAATCATTAGACAACAAATCCTCAATCAAACCTTGATGAGATATTATTGGATTAGATAACACTTCAAATACACTTTGTGATTCAACACTCAAGCCAGATAAAAGCTTATTAACCACCTCATGGGGGTTAGCCTGCCAATCAGCAACAAGAAGCTGCTCCAAAAGCTGAGACCTTTGACCGACATCTAGAGCATAATTCGCCATTCCCAATGCCATCGCATCTTTTGCGTTAATTCCTGCCGCCGTTAACCCTAAAAACAAACCAATATTGCCAGGCAATTTATTCAGGAAGTAACTTGCTCCAACATCAGGATAAAGACCAATACTCACTTCAGGCATAGCAAGGTGAGTTGTTTGAGTGACAACTCTATGGCTAGCACCGGCAAACAACCCCATGCCGCCGCCCATGACAAAGCCACTGCCCCAGCAAATAATTGGCTTAGGATAAGTATGTATTTGGTAATCTAACTGATACTCACGAGTAAAGAAGTCGGTTGGAAAGGCGCTAATTTCATCTCGCATCATAGCTTCGTGCAGTTTGATAATATCGCCGCCAGCACAAAAAGCCTTCTCCCCTTCACTATCCAATATAATAGCAACAACACTTTTTTTAGACTGCCAAGCATCTAATTTCGCCGAAATAAGATCGATCATTTTTAACGTTAACGCATTAAGTTTCTTTTCCGCGTTTAACCTAATTTCGCCAACAACTTCACCTGTAGCAGTAATATGTTCATGAAAGATTACACTTACCATAAATATTTCCTTAGCTTTTATTTGTTTTTCCAGTTAGCTGCTCGCTTTTCCAAAAAGGCATTCACCCCTTCCGCCTGATCTTCCGTATCAAAAAGGTCAACAAATAGCTCTCTTTCAAGAATTAACCCTTGTTGTAGCGGTGCTGTTCGTGCGTTTTGAATAAGAGATTTACAAGCAGCAACAGAAGATGGGCTCTGCTGACCGACTTGCTCAGCTAAAGCAGTCGCTTTTTCTAAAGCACCGCCTCTTTCAACAATTTCTTCGACCAACCCTATTTCTAGTGCTTTATCCGCTTTTATCTGTTCACCACATAAGATCATTCGTTTTGCCCAACCCTCACCGACCAGCCAAGTCAGATTTTGAGTACCACCAGCGCAAGGCAACAAACCAACTTTTGCTTCTGGCAGAGCCAATACAGCTTGTTCTTCTGCAATACGTAAATCACAAGCTAAAGCAACTTCCAATCCGCCCCCCATGCTATAGCCATTAATAGCAGCGATAGAGACACCTCTAAATTGACCTAAGGTTTCAAAAGCCAAACCAAATAAGCGCGCCATTTCACGAGCCACTTCTTTATTTCCATCAGCAAAGAGCTTTAAGTCCGCTCCAGCTGAAAAAAACTTATCGCCAGCACCCGTCAGCACCAAACTCCAAATTGATTTATCTTGATTCAATTCTTCAACGATTAACTTAAGCGCCTTTAGGCTTTCTGCTGTCCAGGTATTTGCGGGTAAGTTATTCATAGTGAGGATGGCTACATGGCCCTTTTTCTCTACTAAAACTAAATCTGTGTTTACCTGTGTCATGCTTAACTCCCTTGTCTTATTGCTTAATCTGTCGCCCTGTCAGCAGAGCACAAGAATGTTTCATTAATAATGAGGTTAAAATTCAGAATCCGTATCTGCCAATAAACGACGACCAATAATGACACGCATAATCTCGTTAGTGCCCTCAAGTATTCTGTGCACTCTTGTATCACGTACATAGCGCTCCATAGGGTATTCTTTGATATAGCCATAACCACCAAAAATCTGTAGCGCTTCATCACATACCTTAAAGCCCACATCGGTAGCAAAACGTTTTGCCATAGCACAATAAGTGGTCGCGTCTTTATGGCCAAGGTCCAGCTTACTTGCAGCTAAGCGCACTAACTGCCTAGCGGCTAAAAGCTCAGTCGCCATATCAGCTAAACGGAACTGCAATCCCTGGAAATCACCAATTTGTTTGCCAAATTGCTTCCTTTCTTGCATATAATCACGCGCTTGATTTAATGCTTGTTGAGCCGTTCCTAAAGAACATGAAGCAATATTAATACGCCCCCCATCAAGCCCTTTCATGGCAAGTACAAACCCCTCACCCTCTTCGCTTAACAAGTTTTCCGCTGGTACTTTGACATTATCAAAGCTAATCATGCGAGTTGGCTGACTATTCCATCCCATCTTGTCTTCTTTTCGGCCATAACTAATCCCTTCACTGTGAGCATCAACCACAATAGCTGAAACACCACGCGCACCAGAACCGCCCGTTCGAGCCATTACAACCAACACATCGGTACTACCGGCACCTGAAATAAATACCTTACTGCCATTTAAGATGTAGTGATCGCCCTCTTTCTTAGCGGTAGTTTTTAAAGAAGCCGCATCTGATCCCGCATTTGGCTCTGTCAAACAATAAGAACCCAGCGACTGTGCACTAATCAAAGACTCTGCATATTTTTCAAGCACACTAGGCTTAGCAAAACTGGTTACCATCCAAGTCACCATATTATGGATGGTCAAATATGCGGTCGTGGAGGTACAACCCATAGAAAGGTGTTCAAAAATAATGCTTGAATCAAGACGACTTAAACCTAGGCCACCCGCAGACTCTGGAGTATAAAGTGATGCAAAACCCATCTCACCTGCTTTGCGAATAACATCCACTGGAAAGAAAGATTCTTCATCCCACTTTGCTGCATTCGGCTCAAGCTCACTGCGAGCAAACGCGGTTGCCATATCCGAAAACGCTACCTGATCTTCGTTTAATTCAAAATCCATTAAAGCCTCCAAAATAGGCTTAGCCATATCATCAAACTAAGCCTTTAAATCTATTAGGTTGTTAATGAGGTGATCTAATCGCTGGCTAGATAGTCACCTCAGATTGTTATTATTTAAGTTGAATCGTCATGTTTGGGCCATGTGCAATATCATCTTCAAACCAGCGTGCTGTAATTGTTTTAGTTTCCGTATAAAAACGTACAGCTTGTTTACCATATGCATGCTGATCACCGTAAAACGACTTACGCCAGCCAGTGAATGAGAAGAAAGGCAGTGGCACAGGTACAGGCACATTTACGCCTACTTGACCCACTTTAATCTCATGTTGGAATTTACGTGCAGCCGCGCCTGATGCAGTAAAAATAGAGGTACCATTACCATATGGGTTTTCATTAATAATTTGGATCGCCTCTTCTAAGGTATCCGCCTCAATAACTAACAACACAGGGCCAAAAATTTCTTCCTGATAAATCGACATATCACGGCTAACATTGGTGAAAAGTGTCGGTCCTACCCAGTTACCATTTGGAAATCCGGGGACTTTATAGTCACGCCCATCCAATAGACATTCAGCACCTGCCTCTATTCCTTCACTGATAAGGCGACACACACGTTCTTTCGCAGCTGGATTGATCAAAGGGCCATATCCTGCACCTTCATCATCCCAAGCACCCGGTCTAACTTTAGATAAAGCTTCTTTTAACTCAGGTACCCACTGGCGAGACTCACCAACAAAGACAGCAACAGAAATAGCCATACAACGTTGACCACCTGCACCCACCGATGCACCTAATAAGTTATTAATAACTTGCTGTTTTTGTGCATCTGGCATGATCACCATGTGGTTTTTAGCACCAGCAAAAGCCTGTACTCGCTTCATATGATCGGTACCTGTTTTGTAGATATGCTCAGCAACAGGAACAGAACCAACAAACGAAATGGCATGCACTTCAGGGTGAACTAACAACTGATTCACCACATCTTTAGTACCGTGTACGATTTGCAATAAGCCTTCAGGTGCGCCAGCTTCAACAAATAGCTCAGCCAATCGCATAGGCGTTAATGGATCTTGCTCGGAAGGTTTTAATACAAAAGCATTACCGCAAGCGATGGCCATAGGAAACATCCAAAGTGGAATCATGGCAGGGAAGTTAAACGGGGTAATACCTAAACAAACACCTAGCGGCTGAGTGTAGCTGTAGCAGTCAATTTTACGGGCAACATTTTCAACTGTTTCACCCATACTTAAGGCAGCAATATTACAAGCTTGCTCTACAACCTCAATACCACGCCAGACATCACCTTTCGCATCTTCAAAGGTTTTACCTGTTTCTTTACTTAATATGGTAGCAAGTTCATCGTGATGATCTTTTAGCAAAGCTTGGTAGCGCAGCATAAGGCGCGCGCGATCCGACACAGGCACTTCTTTCCATGTTTCAAATGCTAATTGCGCACTAGCAACTGCCTGCTCAACTTCGTGTTCAGTCGCACAAGGAACACTGGCAATGACATCCTGAGTAGCGGGATCCGTTACATCAATCCAGTTTTGAGAGGTGCTTTGCACCATTTCACCATTAATTAGCATAGGAACTTTATGTGTCATAACCATTTCTCCTTGAGTTTAGAGATTGCGTTAATCAGAGGGTTTGCTTTGTAAGCAAAATCATTACCTTTACGTTAACGTTAATCTCATATTTATTATTTTTCAACAGAAATATGTTTTACCATGCAAACTCCTGTTTCAGGATTGATAAAGTTGCTTTATTAATGGACTATATTGCGATAAACACCGCAAGTTTACCTACAGGTTAACTTTATACATTATTTTTTAGAGAGCACACACATGAGCAACACGTCAAACTGGCCAATCCCCAATGATAGTGTTCGTTTTTTATTACCAAGACCCGTAATTAATAGCCTTAAAGAAAACCCAATTGGAAAATCTCTCCACCCAGTTGCGATGGGGTTTTACAAAAAAGCACAAGGGCACACTATGTCCAGACTAGATCACGATGATTATTTATTAATATATTGCGTTGCGGGCGAAGGTTTATTAAAGCTTAATAAGAAAAGTATAAAAGTCAGTGCGGGGGACTTTTTAATACTGCCAAAAACACTTTCTCATGAGTATACCGCTAAGAAAAAGTCACCTTGGAGCATCTACTGGGTTCATTGTGATGGCATACTCGCTAAAGACTATCTTGATGAGATTATCACTCAATCCCAGAGCAACATATTATCCATAGGTCTACATTCGCGATTAATTACTGATTTCGAGGCACTTTTAGATACAAGACTCAATAGCTCACTTTTTGAAAGCTTCCTCCATAGTTGTAGCTTATTAAGTCAAATAATCACTCATATCGCCCTACTCAATAAACAGGTGCAATCTCAATTTGATAAAAGCTTAGATTTAGAATTAATAAGAAGCCTAATGCTGACTCACATACATCAACAACTTGATGTAGAAACACTAGCTAACGCAGCAAATTTATCAAAATTTCACTTTATCAAGCGCTATAAAACACTAACAGGTCGAACACCTATCAATGACTTTATTCAGATGAAGATTGAAAGAGCCTGTCACTTATTAGATGTAAGTGACAAGGGAGTTGCAGAGGTAGGCTGGGAACTAGGCTATGAAGATGCCTATTATTTCTCACGAGTATTTAACAAGGTAATGGGCATTTCCCCTAGCCAATACCGAACACTTAGATTAGGCCATACTTAGCGACCAAAAGTTAAGGTTAGCAGTCGTTAAAGCAAAGCTATTTATAACATGCTATTTAATCATGTGACTTATGGGTTGTTAACTTAATACTGGTTTCACTTAAAGAGACACTATCTAACAGTCTAATGGCTTTTATCGTCTGATCAAAACTTTCAAGACTCTCTGTCCCTATTTCTACAATAAAGTCCCAACGCCCATTAGTTGAATGTACGGCTAGCACTTCAGGCATCGCTCTTAACCTAACAATAAGACTATTTGAAGGTTTACCCTCAATTTCAAGCATCATCACAGCCCGAACCGCATGAGGGCTTAATGCCGATTTTAGTTGCACACTAAAACCTGTAATCTCACCTTCTGCTACTAGACGGTCCAGCCTTGTTTTTACTGTTGCCCTAGACACCTTTAAAGCATTAGCAAGATCTGCAATCGACATACGTCCATCCAACTGCAACAAGGCCAACATCTTACGGTTTAATTCATCCACTCTTTAATCCTTAAATAACCCCAATACTTAGCAAAATGCACACCTTTATTAATCAACATGCTAAATCAGCTATAAGATTTGTTAAATTATACATCTAATATCTAACACTTTTTAGCTTTAAACTTATTATCTCAATTCAGAAATAACTAAAAACAAGAAACTCAAGGCTATCTATGAAAACCATTTATTCTGATAAACACACATTAAGACAAGTTAAAGCCGAAATTCATAATGGGGAATTAGTCCCACCATTTGAGCGTAAAGAGCGGATCGATTACATATTAAAAGAGCTTAATAAAAGAGGGTTTGATAAGCCCATTTCCGAGCAAGCCTTTAACCTTGATACCGTTCATAAGGTACACAGCAAAGATTACGTCAACTTTTTACAAAACGTCTGGCAAAAGTGGCTCAACGCTGGCCATACTTGTGATGCGATCCCGAACATTTGGCCTTCCCGCTCCATGCCATCTAAAATCATTCCGAGTAATATAGAAGCACAGATTGGCTATTATGCTTTAGCAGCAGAAACCGCAATTTCTTCAGGTACATGGCAAGCGGTTAATGCCGCCAAAGATGTTGCTCTCACAGCAGCCGAACATATCATCCAAGGAGAAAAAAGTGCCTTTGCCTTATGCCGACCGCCTGGACATCATGCCGCCCACGATCAATTTGGAGGTTACTGTTTCTTAAATAATGCCGCAATTGCTGCCCAACACCTTCGTGATAATGGATATAGTAAAGTCAGCATTCTAGATGTGGATTATCACCATGGTAATGGTACTCAGCAAATTTTCTATCGCAGAAATGACGTTCAAACACTGTCCATTCATGGTGACCCTGATTTCGCTTTCCCTTACTTTTTAGGCCATGCCAATGAAACCGGTGACGACGCCGGCGTAGGCCATTGCTTTAATTACCCATTACCCGCGGGTAGCGACTACCAGACTTGGTCTTTAGCCCTTGAACAGAGCTTCACCCAAATTAAGGCTTTTAACGCAGAAGTTTTAGTTATTTCTCTTGGTGTGGACACTTTTGAAGACGATCCAATTAGTGCCTTCAAACTTAGGTCTGACGATTTTTTTGATTATGGCAAACGCATAGCAACCCTAGGTCTACCTACATTATTCGTTATGGAAGGGGGCTATGCGGTTGAGCAAATTGGCATTAATACCGTTAACGTTTTAGCGGGCTTTAACTCTATTTCATAATGATGCAATCGCTTATGGTGCTTCTATCGTTTTATTATCACCATAAGCATTAGTAAAAACAGTCATTTTTCGCTAGTATGCGCGCCTTAGTTAAGTTTAAGCCTTTAGAGTCACCCATTATGAAATTAACGCCCGTTATCTTGTGTGGCGGCTTTGGCAGCCGTCTTTGGCCAGCATCCCGTTTAGCCTTCCCTAAACCTTGCTTAACACTCAATGATAATGAACCAAGTCTGCTGCAACAAACCCTGATACGAATTGCCCATCTTAGGGTCAATGCGCCTATCATCGTCTGCAATCAACGCCATAGATTCGTAATCGCTGAACAGATTGAAAGCCTTAAACAAGATTACCCTTATCTAACACATGCACGCATTTTATTAGAGCCCAGTGCTCGTAATACAGCACCAGCCATCGCTTTAGCGGCATTAGAGTCCCTGACTTTAGCCTCTGATACCACCTTATTAGTCTTGCCCGCAGATCATGTCATTCAAAAAGATGAACGCTTCGATCAAAGTATGCCGCAAGCATTTAAATTAGCCCAAGCAAACCATCTAGTGACCTTTGGCATTCAACCCACACGAGCAGAAACAGGCTTTGGTTATATTCAAACAGGTCAAAATTGTGATGTTATGGCGTTTATCGAAAAACCGAACAAAGAAACAGCACAAGCCTACCTCGCCCATGGGGACTATCTATGGAACTCAGGCATGTTTATGTTTAGCGCTAAATCCTATTTGTCTGAGTTAATGAAATATCAACCAGCAATATTTGATGCCTGTCAAAAGGCCTTTAAAGCGCGTTGCCAAGACAGTGATTTTACGCGAATCCATGCCGCTACATTTGAATCCTGCCCTGCTGACTCGATTGATTATGCGGTGATGGAGAAAACAGAAAAGGCCAAAGTAGTCCCTTTTTATTGTGAATGGCAAGATGTGGGTAATTGGGGTGCGCTTTATGATCAGGCCCCTAAAGATGAGGCTTTAAACCATTTAAGCGGTGATATCATTAGTCAGGAGACACAAGGTTGTTTAATTCGTTCAGAATCTCGCCTGGTTACCACCTTAGGTGTTGAAAATCTTGTCATTATTGAAACCCCAGATGCGGTATTAGTAATGAATAAAGATAAAAGCCATGCTATGGGTGAATTAATCTCCCATTTAAAAGAAACAGGAAGAAGTGAGTATTTAAATCATCAGATCAACCTTGCCCCTGATAATAAAGACAAGAATGAGATGGATTAATTCATCTTTGATAACCCCTTTCCAAACAACAAAATGCCCCATTAGTGAATTCTAATAGGGCATTTATTTTAAAGCACAGTTTAAAGGCTAAGTATTTCCTATCCGTTAAGTCATTGTTTCGAGTGAATCTGCCCCATTGTTTTTAGTTGCTATCACCTTTGCAATATCCTGTGGATAATCTTCTTTTAGCCATTTTAACAATGAAAAGAAAGCGATTCCCATTAAAAAGACAAGTGGTAAGCCAACCACTAGACTGGCCGTTTTAAGAGGGGCCAATCCCCCTAAATTCATTAAGACTAATGCTGTGCCCCCTAATACAACCGCCCAAAACATACGGTTAAACAAAGAAGGTTCTTTATTCGAATTCATATCTTTAGAGGTTACCGACGCCAAAACATAGGCCGATGAATCCACCGTGGTACCAGAGTAAATAAAACCAACAAGAATGAACAAGGGCAAGATAATCTCGGCCAGAGGTAAGTTCATCAACACGCCAAGGATGGCTGCAGATGCACTTTCATTTTTCATGGTTTCAAGCACAGGAAACAGACCATTAAGTTCACTGTATAAAGACAAATTACCAAAGATCATAAAGAAAATAGCGCAACCTGCACTGCCTGCCAAAGTAACAGACAAGGCAACATCTCTAAAGCTGCGCCCCTTTGAGATACGAGCAATAAATATGCCCATATAAGGTCCATAAGCAACCCACCAAGCCCAGTAGAAAATAGTCCACCATTGCGGAAACATGCTACGACCCACCGGATCGGTATAAAACGCCATACGGCTAAAGTCTTTTACCAATAAACCAATGCTATCAGTGAAGGTGTTTAATAAGAAATAGGTCGGTCCACCGATAAAGACAATTGAACACAGGATAATTAAAGCTAAAACGTTAATATCACTGAGTACTTTAATGCCTTTCTTTAATCCAAGCGCCACTGACGTTACAAAGATAGCGGTCCAGATGGCGACTACACTCATTTCAACAGAAGAGGTATGTTCAATCGAGAGCAGCTGACTAATTGCTTCTGCCAACATTGGAGTACCTGAAGCAAGAGAGGTTCCTGTTCCTCCTACTAGGCCAAAAATCATGAGTATATCTATGGCTTTGCCGAGACCGCCATTGGCGTTCTTTTCCCCGATCACACCTGAACACGCGGTACTTAAACGTAACGCGGCTTTGTTGCGATTATAATAGGCATAACCAATCGGAAAGGCGGTTAATACGTAAAATGCCCAAGCAATCGGTCCCCAGTGAAAAATGCCATACATAGCGGCATATTCCGCAGCAGCTTGGCTTTTTGCTTCAATACCAAAAGGCGGTGCGGTGTAATAGTAGCTCCATTCAATACTGGACCAGTAAATCAAAGCGGTACCAATACCAGAACAGAAGAACATGGCAACCCAACTCAATCGCGTAAATTCAGGTTGCGCATTTTCTCCCCCAAATTTCACCTTACTATATGGGCCTAGTCCTATCCAAGCCACAGCACCTAAACCCAAAACGCCGGCCCAAATATACAAGGAACCAAGCTGGTCAGTGACAAAACTAAAGACACTACTAATAACGGCTTTAGATTCCGCTTCAAAGATGATCATAAATACAACTAAACTTAAGATAACCAAAACACTAGGGATAAATATTTGCCTATCTAATTCAGCGACGTCTTCATTAACTGGCTTTTCTATTTTTATTTTCATACCAATTCCTAAATTTTTTATCAGTGCAAATGATTCACACCACTTGCACTGTTTTAAATTGAACAATAAATGTTGAATCATTTATTGCTCCCTTTACGCGAGCGATACCTTTATCTGATCAAGAGCAAAAACCGTTAATCAATATCTAATACCACGCAACCATAAAACCCACCGTTTTCAATTTCCATACTGGCTTTTGCAATATTATCTAGCCCAACTTGGGCATGAATACGATGCTGTAATTGATTATTTTCTAAGGCATGGGTTATCGCCGCGATGGCATCGCGTTTTGCCGCCTCCGGCATGGCATAAACAATCACCATTCGCAGCGTTAAATCCATAAACATCATCTGCTTGAAAGGTAAACTTGGTTGTGCCACTTGGACTGATGAATAACTTGCGATCACGCCACCCACTTTTAATAATTCAAGCGACTTATCAAGGTTACCGCCAAATTCAACCTCAACAATGCGGTCTACTTTTTTACCTTGGGTGTAATCTAAAATTCTCCCTGTCATTTCACTGTCATTGTGATCCACAATAAAGTCAGCCCCTGCAGCGATACAATCTTGCTTAGCCATATCACTACTTGCTGTGGTGATCACGGTTGCGCCAGCCAGTTTGGCCCACTGAATCGCATAATGACCGACTCGGCCAGCACCACCGGTTACGAGTATTACTTGACCATTAACTGGGCCGTCTGCAAACACACAGCGATGGGCGGTCATTGCCGGAATACCTAAGCAAGCACCAACAGCAAACGAGGTGTTTTGTGGTAGCGTCACAGCGCGCTCACTTTCAATCGCCACGTATTGTGCTGCGCTACCGTGTAAACGGGCAAACTGAGCCTGGTATATCCACACTCTTTCACCAATGCGAGAATGAGGCACACCCAAACCAACGGCTTCAATCACGCCTGCACCATCACTATTGGGAATAACAGGTCCTTGGTCCAACAGATTAGGGAAGGCACCTTCTCTTTTTTTCGTATCTGAAGGGTTAATACCCGAGGTTTTCATACGCACTAAAACTTGCCCTGGTGCGGCTATTGGTTGTTCAAAATCACCGACTTGCAAGACCTCTTCTGCTTGTCCGAACTGGCTAAACCAAGCTGCTTTCATTGTGTTTTCCTTTATTTTTGGCGAACGAATCCCAGCAAAAAGTGCTCCTTTTTGCGTTATCGTTGTGGATGGGTTAAGTGTTTAAGCACCTAGGTCGCTAATAATTTGCCTAGTGCTTTATTTTCTATTGTCACATTTAGGGCCTTGGCCATGGCCCAATGCAATGCAACATCAGCGGATAAAATGGGGATCCCCAACTCATCCTCTAAATCTTGAATAATGTTTAAAAATCGAACACCCGCACCGGCTACAAAAACGAGCTCAGCATTGGGGGCGGCTTGTCGCGTTAAGCGAATACTTTGCTTTATTTCATCATCGCTAAATTGATAGTGGCGATCATAAACAGCATGTTGATCCTTGAAGATCCCTTGATCGACAAAACTCTGGCACGCCTCAATCGATAAGTTCAATGGCGCAATAAAAGTCAAAAATTTGTCTTTCCACTCCTCATCATAATAAGGACATGCCAAGGCGATTTTTTGGCTATTAAATTGTGCTAATGCATCTAAAATGGCCACCCCATGCAAGATCACAGGGACACCACAGGCACTTGCAATACGGCGCTGTAACTCTCTTGCTCCTTCTGGGGTACGACCTGAGAAGAATGAAAACACAGGTCCTACCTGAGCAATCACCTCACTGCCCGCTTGAACCAATAATCTCGCCGCCTCATTAAAGTGGGGCTCCAACTGGGACATGGCGTCAAAACTGTAATCAAAATCTTTAGGGGCTAAGATTGTTTGCGTACTAACAATATCGCCTTCTGTAATGGCATCAAATTCGGCTAACGTGGGATCAAACCAGCCTGGCGCGGCGATCAGACCAAGTTTTTGCGCTACGGTTTTAGTATTCATGCCATTAATCCTCCATCCACAATCAAGGTTTGACCGGTTATATAATGGCCACCAGCACAAAGATAGAAAATCGGTTCAGCATAATCTTTTGGCTCACCAATGCGCTGTAATGGAATCAGTTCTTGTGCTGCTGCCTCCGCCTCTTGATCATTCCAACTGCAATCCCAACCTGAACTTTTAACCCAGCCAGGTGCTACGGCATTCACTCTAATTTGGGGAGCTAGGCCCTTAGCCAATTCTCGCGTCATACTGACTAGGCCTGCTTTCGTGGTGGCATAAGTCGTACTGCTACAGCCTCCTCCCATTGCTGCCACAGAAGCAACATTCACAATGGCCCCCTTTGACTCTTTTAAATAAGGTAATGCAGCACGGATACAACGAAATGGTCCAACAAGATTGACAGAGACTAATTTCTCCCAAAATGCATCATCTTGGCTATCAAGGTCACTTGCAGGGATCATATCCTTGGTACCTGGGGTTGCCGCATTATTGACCAAATAATCAATCCCCCCCATCGCCTCAGCCGCGATACGAACCATCTCATTCACATCATCACTATTACTTACATCACCCGGGGCGGCATATACCTCACAACCTAGCTGCGTCAAACGAGCCACTTGTTTATTGAGATTCTCGCTCGTTTTAAGATCATTGATTGCAACCCTAGCACCTGCGTTTAACAGCATTTCCACCGTGGCTAAACCAATACCGGATGCTCCCCCTGTTACCAATGCACGTTTTCCTTTTAAATCAGCTGAAATCACCTTACCTCTCCTCTATTTATTGTTATGGAGTATTAGCCTCTAAATTGAGTCATATGTGCCTATTGCTCATCTCAGCGGGTGTAAATGAACGTCACTCATGAAACCATACACCCACACATACCATAAAAAAAACGAATAATTATCATGACTTCCATGATGAATCAGAATGATGTTAGTCTAACTAGCATACAAGGTAGGATTAAGGGCAGGTGTTGTTTATGCGACGGGTAAATCTAGATATCGATCTATTAAGATGTTTTACAACGGTAGTAGAAGCAGGAGGTTTCACCGCCGCAGCGAAAAGCCTTTTACGCACTCAATCGGCTGTTAGTGTGCAAATTAAACGCCTTGAGGAAACCATCGGACATACACTTTTCGAGCGCAATAAACGCTGTCCTGTCCTCACTGAGCATGGGGAGATTTTGTTAGGTTACGCCCATCGTATGTTAAAACTAAACGATGAGACCGTTTCTCGTTTAACCCATACTGAAATGGAAGGCACTTTACGTCTGGGCATTGTGGAATACCTCGCCCCCCATCGATTACCCATTATTATGTCTAAGCTACAACGGGCTTACCCTAAACTGGACCTTCGTTTGCGCATCGATTTGAGCAGTAAACTCCACGCAGAACTAGAGACAGGAAAGCTTGACGTTATTATTGCAGCCTGCAATAAAAAAGAAGAACAAGGCCAAGTATTAATTAAAGATAAACTTTGTTGGGCAACAGGCCCCTTAGGTGTGCCGGATAGTTCACAACCGGTTCCTTTGGCGGTACTTCCCGCACCTTGCTTTTATCGCCAAGCAGCAACTCAATCATTAGACTCACAAGGCCGAGCGTGGCACTGTGCTGTGACTACCATGAACCTTTCGGGTGTTCAAAAGGTGATACAGGCAGGACTTGGTATCGGCGTATTAAGTGAATCGTCCTTATTACCTTCCATGAAGGTATTAACTGAAGAACATGGATTTCCGCCTTTACCCACCATGATGCTAGGAGTATTCAGCCGTCATAATGATAGTCAATTTGCTATCGACCCCTTAATTAAATACATTTCGGATGCTATCCAAAATAATCCAAATACGGGCGAAAACTTCATCTCAAATTAAAACAAAAATATCCGAGTATTGAACTCTAATACTCGGCTATTTTTTGTTAACTGTTAACTATGCACCACTCAACTGCTTAATCATTGTTTAACATCATCATTTTATAGTAACTACAAACTGAATGAGAAAGTTAGGCTTTACACCTAACTCTAATCTTTAGAGAGTTTACCAGAGAGAAATACGACAAAAGGAACACAATACGTCAGTAACGCTGAGGCAAGTCTGAGTTCCGCATCGCCAAATAAAGCATCATATTGGTTAATTATCAGCAATACCGTACCGACAACACTCGCCACTTTCATCGCTTTAAAAACAAGATTCTTTGTTAACTTCTTTGTCATTTTTTATCCTAAGGGCAAATTTAATAATGCGATATAAACTTAAATATTAAGGTTCGAAGCCAAATCTCTGAATGCCGTTCTCACCCCTTCTTCAATAACAGGATGGTAAAAAGGCATATCTAAAATTTCAGCAACGGTCAGCCTTTGCTGTATTGCCCAAGATAACAAATGAGCTATGTGCTCAGCTGCAGGGCCAAACATCTCAGCGCCTAAAAACTCTCCAGAATGCTTATCAGCATAAACCTTAAGTATACCTTGGTTTTTAGCCATAACACGGCTTCTACCCTGCCCTTCAAAACTCACCTCACCCACAGCGAAATTAACACCATAAGCTTGCTCAATTTGCACAAGGCTCAAACCCATACTGGCAATTTGAGGGTCCGTAAAAGCAACAGCAATCCCCGCCCTTCTTAAACCCGCTTGCACATCAGGGTATCGTCCAGCATTTGCTCCCGCTGTTTTTCCTTCATCAGCAGCTTCATGCAAGAGTGGTAAAAATGCATTTGAATCCCCTGCGATAAAAATATGATTGCATGAGGTTTGCATCGTTTTATCATCAAAAACGGGTGTACCACGACCATCTAATTCCAAACTTGTGAGTGATAAGTTCAAATTATCAAGGTTTGCTTTACGTCCTGTCGCCGCCAAAATGTATTCGAAGCGCTCTGTAACACTTAGGCCTTTTTCATTGATATATTCAACTTCAACACCATCATCAAACTTACTAATACGCTTGAGATCTGTGTCCAAGTCCAATACAAACTCTTTGTTAAATGTCGCTTGAGCATAATCTTTAATCGTTGGGTCTTGGATACCGGCTAACGAACCACTGCGACCAAAAACCTTCACTTCAACACCTAATCGGCTAAGAGCTTGACCAAGTTCCAATCCAATTACGCCTGGTCCGAATACAGCAAGAGACTTCGGCAAGTCTTCTAGCTCGAACACATCATCATTAATAAGCAGCTTTTCTCCTGCCTCATAAAAAAGGTCAGCGAAATGTGGCCTAGAGCCCGTCGCTATCACAATACGCTTAGCTTTAATCTGTGTATGATCATCGATTAAAAGAGTATGATCATCAACGAATCTAGCGTAACCCTTCACCTTATGCTTTGCATCAAAACCTTCAACAGCCTCAATTACAAAACCAACAAATCGGTCACGTTCGCTTCTCACTCTTTCGAGCACTTTTGCGCCATCAACCTTAATACCACTTACATTCACACCAAATATATCTGCTTGATGAGCGTGGTGTGCAGCTTCTGCCGCTGCGATAAGGAGCTTACTTGGCATACAGCCAACACGCGCACAAGTAGTGCCATAATCACCCGCTTCGATGAGGGCAATGCTATCAGTAAATTCTTTAGCGGCTCGATAAGCAGACATTCCCGCTGTTCCGGTACCTATAATGGCAACATCAACTTCTTTAAAATTCATTTGTGTACCCTTACGCAATTAAGTCTGTTTGCTGTGAGTAATGCACAAGAAACTTCACGATATCTTGAGATTCATACAGCCACTTTACTTGGCCATCTTCACGCTCAATCCTTAAACAAGGTACTTGCCTGCTACCGCCACCGGCAATTAAATCGCCTCTGTGTTGGGCACTTTTTTGAATATCCCTACGTTCTACATTCAATTTTAATTTATCAAGAGCTTGGCGTGTATAAGCGCAAAATGGGCAAGCATGATAGTGATATAAAGCGAGTCCTGGGACTGTATTTGATGTACTCATAGCTAATCTCCAAAATATTCATATTTTCAATACATGCCATTATCCTTATATAATTGCCTCAAAATATGATGAAATAGCCAAATAAATTGTCATTTTGTCCAGACTTGCTTGGATTAACTAGAATCACCTATTTAACTTATTTTGGAAGCCCATTTTGGATGCATTAACCGATGTACTAAAAACCCTTCGCCTAAATACACAAACTTATTTTTGCAGTGACTTTCATTCGCCATGGGGGATTGTGATGGATGAGTCCAGCGAAGGCATGTTTCATGTAGTGGTTGAAGGCAGCTGTTTTTTAAACATTAAACATAGTCAAAGTACGATCCCTCTTAAGAAAGGAGATATCGTTGCTTTTCCAAGTGGTGGAGCCCATTGGATTAGTGATCATGAAGACAGCCCCAAGGTACCAAGTAGTTTTGTACTAAATAAAATACTCTCAGGTGAAAGCCCTTTTAAAGAGAAAGCCGAACCTTTAAATAAAGCACCCAAGAACACTCTCATGTGTGGCTCATTCAGTTATGACACCAAAATGAAGCACCCCTTCATTAGAGACTTGCCCTGCTTCATTCACATTAAAGCAGAACAAAATAACGAACAAAAATGGATGAATGAACTCGTTGCAACACTTTCAAGAGAATCTAGATCTCCTTCCCCTGGCTCTAGCCTGGTGCTTGATAGATTAACCGAAGTTTTATTTATCCAAATCATTCGCCATTTTTTAGCGTCACAACCCAACAAACATAACTATCTCGCCGCTCTAAATGATCAGCAGATAGGCACAACACTCAATCTAATACACGCAGAAACATCAGCCCATTGGACCATCAAAAAATTGGGAGAAGAAGTCGCTATGTCTCGTAGCGCTTTTACTGATAAGTTCTCTAAACTTGTTGGACAAGCACCGAAGACTTACTTACTCAACTGGCGTATGCAAAAAGCTAAAACACGTTTAGAAAGTACAGATGATTCCATGTATCAGATAGCAGAAGATGCCGGCTATTCATCTGAAGCGGCCTTCAGCAAAGCGTTTAAAACTTTTTTTACTGAAACACCTGGCTTTGTAAGACGAGCAAGCAAGTACTAAGTTCAATCAAGGTCACACTGACCATAAAAAAGCCTTGATCAGATTCACTCTGATCAAGGCTTTTCTCTTTTATAGCACTGACTCTATAGAGCGGTCCTTAAAGATCTGGCTCTAAAAGTAATATAATAAACAAATCATTAGATTTGTTTAAGCAGGCTTACCATTTCATAAGCACATAATGCGGACTCTTCGCCTTTATTACCTGCTTTTGTGCCAGCGCGCTCAATCGCTTGCTCTATAGTATCTACTGTTAGAATACCAAAAGAAATTGGCACATTAGTGTCTAAAGAGATCTTCCCAAGACCGCTTACCGCTTCACCCGCAACATAATCAAAATGAGGCGTAGAACCACGAATAACAGCGCCTAATGCAATAACGGCATCGTACTTACCGCTTTCTGCTAATTTTTTAACAACAAGAGGCACTTCAAAAGCACCGGGACAGCTTACCAAGGTAATGTCATCTTCATTGATACCGTGTCTTGTTAGACCACGTACAGCACCATCTACTAGTTTATCTACAACAAACTCATTCCAAGTTGTATTTACAATGACAAACTTAGCGTCAAGTGGTTTAAAGTTACCTTCAATTTTTTTCATTGTTTTCCCTTAATTATCCGATTAACTAATTTTGTCAGTTAAGCTTTTATCTTCTAATCCAGTTTAATGGATTAATTTTGGTAGGTTAGATAGTCCACGACCTCTAATTCAAAGCCGGAAATACCTGTAAATTTCATGGGGTTACTTAGCAGTTTCATTTTGCTAACACCGAGATCTCTTAAAATTTGAGAGCCAGTACCAATAGTCACATATGAACCCGAACTATCAAGGTTTGAATTTGGCTGAGGCTTTTGACGCCCCAAGAAAGTCTCGACCGAATCGACTACATCTTCTTTTTCACCAACATTCAGCAGCACTAACGCACCCGCATTTGAATCGGCAATAGTCTTCAAAGCTTCTGACATAGGCCAGCTATTCGATTCCGGATTATTTACCCCTAACAAATCTCTCAGGGTTTCTTGTGATTGCACTCTTACTAATGGGGCTTCACTGGCAGCTAAATCGCCTTTAGTGAGAGCCATATGAGTGTCATTATTAATCGTATCTTTATAAAGGTGGAGGTCGAATTCACCATAAGCGGTACTAAAAGCATCCTGACTCAGTTTTTCAATTGTATGCTCGTTCGCCATACGGTATTTGATCAAGTCAGCAATCGTGCCTATTTTTAAATCATGTTCTTTAGCAAACACTTCTAACTCTGGGCGCCTTGCCATGGTCCCATCTTCATTCATAATCTCAACAATACAACTTGAAGGCTGAAGGCCAGCAAGCGCAGCAAGATCACAGCCTGCTTCTGTATGCCCTGCACGTAATAACACACCCGCGGCTTGCGCTCTTAATGGAAAGATATGTCCTGGCTGAACAATATCATCTGGCTTACCCATAGGATTAACAGCAGCCAATACAGTTTTAGCTCTATCGGCCGCACTGATACCCGTTGTTACCCCTTCAGCAGCTTCAATGGATACCGTAAAAGGCGTGCTAAATTTAGACCCATTGCCAGCCACCATTGATGGCAACCCAAGATAATCACAGCGCTCGGGCGTTAATGTTAAACAGATTAATCCTCTGGCCTTACTTGCCATAAAGTTAATGATTTCTGGGGTAACTTTTTCTGCGGCAACAATTATATCGCCTTCATTTTCCCTATCTTCATCATCCATTAGGATGACCATTTTACCTGCTCTAATATCAGAAATTATTTCTTCAATGCTATTAAGTGCCATTAGATTCTCTCTATTTATTCTGTAACGCTTAATGGGGATTCCTGCCAAAGTGTTTGACCAGATATCTAAACACCATCAAAAACATGGTTGATTTCATGAAAATAAAATACAGCCGTTTGTGTCAGCTCATATCAAAAGTTACGTTATATCTTGTAGCCATAATTAAAATGGGGACGAAACTATATATTTCAATAAATATCACTTATAGATCTGGCGCCTATCTTGCCATAATGAACCTAAGCACAATTTGACTAATATCATTTTAGACTAATTATGACTTACCTAGCGCGCAACTAAAGCGTGGCTAAGACTTATCAAAGAAAGGAACGAAGAGAGAAAGATTTGAAAAAGCGCCATTAAGACGCTTGATATGACAAAATATAATGAATATAAAGAAATTATCTCTTATATGAAAAAACGATCTAGATATCTCATTTTATTGCGTTAAGTTATCAATTAACTTATCAAAATAAGCCCTATCTTTAGGTCTTTCAGCAAGATTTTCTCGAAAGTCATCACGACAGCCCGGATTACAAAAACCAACAGTATACCCTCGATAAAGAGTACAAGAGTTTGAAGCAACCTCTTTACCTGATCTTGGGCATTGACTATTAATTGATTCGTTTTTTTTCATAATAAACACCACCTTCTAAATTATTTAGAATAAGTTTAAAAGTTAGGCATTTTAGATAAAGTCAAAAAAAGACCTAATGAAGTCATTTAAAGACCTCTCCGTTCTATACTTCACGACTTATCATACTAGCAGCAGCGCCTAACATAGTCGTAGCTGCACCACGGTGTAACAAGGTTTGTGCCTTCTTACTCGACAACGCCTGCCTAACTGCCATAGCAGCAAGAATGAAAACAGCGCCAACTAGGAGTAAAACAAGCATAGTGCTAGGCACCAACACAAAAGCCCAAGTCGTGATATTCACCAACTCTAAATCAATCACAACCGGCAGTAGTGCCATATAAAAAGCTATCGTTTTAGGGTTACCTAAGGTAATGGTATAACCAGAGACAGCAGCACTCATATAATCTTTTTTCTTAGGTTCAGCTTGGCTATCTAGGCTTTGATGCTCTGCTGTCCAAAAACAATATGCTAGATAGCACAAATAGCAAAGCGCCCCCCATTTAACTAAAACAAATAGCAAGCTAAAGCTACTAGCCAGTAAAGCCAAGCCAAATACAGCAAAAGATAAGTAAGTTAAATCACCTAGAATTAAACCAAATAACATAACAAAACCTGTACTAGCTCCGCTATTAACACTTCTTGCAACAAGAGCCGTAATTCCTGGCCCGGGAATAGCTGCAGCGATTGCTAGTGCAACCATATACGCCAGTACTTGAGTAATATCCAATGTAATCTCCTTTAATCATTGCTATGTGTTTTAACCCAAATTAGCAAACTTCATCTCATTATTATTGAACAAAATTGCTCAGTGTTTGCTTAATCAAGATAGACATAAATAGCCTCATATTATTCAACCCGATACCTTAATAAGACTTCATTATCTAATACCACATTGGTTGACCAAATAAATTTAGCACCGCTACCTGCAAATTTTTCTCTGAAATTCATATAAGCCTTTTTATTATCTACTCCGATAACAGATTCTGTGTAGGTAGTGGCAGCAGGCCAATTTAGTGAATTAAAGGGTTCAGATTGCCAGTTGGTTGGTGTCTGCCAGTGAATTGCATAAGCTTTAGATCCATCACTAACACCTTTTGTTGAACAAGTTTTTGAATAGCGAAAACTTTTAGACTCAACTAAACACGTTAAATCATAAATAGGTGCAATGTAATAGGTTTGAGCCTGCCATTCGGCATTAGTGATAGTGCCATCACTAAAGCTTGCGATGAAGCCCCCATCGCCTGCGTGATAACGGCTACCTCTATTACTTTCGGTCCCTAGGCCTAAGTTCTCTTCCCAATCGATGACTTTAACCGCAATGTCATAAGGCTTTTTCACCTTGAATTTCACCACACTGGAATTGAACTGAGTAAAAGGCACTGAATCAATGCCTACCATGACACCATTGATGTATAGCTCAAAATAATTATCAGCAAAGATATAGCCAGTAATCACCTCACCCTCTGGATCAATTTCAACCACAGGTATCTTGTTTAAATCCACTTGGGCCAAACTGTTTGGTCTGTAGCCTGTACATTCATTATGTAAATCTGTGCTAACCGGAGCGCTGGTAAAATGATTAACACCAGGTACGACCCAGCTTTTCCCATCAATATCCGTTACTTCACCCACGCCAGCGACACGCGCTCTGCCCCTCTCACATTGATACAAGCTATTCGTTATCGTGGTAGCTGGCCCTTGGCTAATTGCACCACTGCCTTTGTAATCAGACAAGTTAGTTGAGCTAACCGGTAAGCTTGCTTGGGAGCAACCTACTAAAGACAGCATGGTTAAACTAAAGGCAATTATTTTCATCTAGATGTTCCCTATTTCATGGTTAATACAAGGTGATTAAGCAGAGCGGTTAATCCGATGATCAAACAGCCCACTGGTATAACCCGTAGAATAGCCCAATTTTTAAACCCGCTGGTTTAGAACTAGTTTAGAAAGCATAGATTTTTAAATGTATTATTAGCCATCAGGCCATTGCTCATATTGAGGAAGGACATCCCTTATTTTGATGTATGCAGGTTTGTGTGAAAGCCAAATATGTCCTTTAAATACCACATTCGGCTCCTCATCCAGTAACCCTAAACGCAACCTAACAAACTCAGGCTGTAAATCAGTATCGACATAAATTGGTGAACAACAAGTTCGACAGTTATACCGATATTTACCTAAAGAAGATTGATAGCTTTGTAGATGATTTTCACCTTTGATGATTTTAAAGGCCGCTTTATTAACCCGAGAAACCAACGAAAAAGCGCTACCACTTAATTTTCGACAGGTACGACAATAACAGTAATACACGGGCAATAATTCAGCCTCAAAACCAAAAACAACCTTGCCACATTGGCAGCTTCCCTTTTGCATATTTTATTCTCTAGTTTAATTAATCCTGATTGGCCCATGCCATAAGCACTTCAATAAACTTAGTGAGTTTTGCCGGTTGCCCTACCCGAGAAGGGTAAATAAGGTACAAGGAGGTAGAGGACACCTTAATATCCTCAAGAATTTCTATCAATTCACCCTTCTCTAACTCCATTTTAATCATATTTTTAGGCATCACAGCCAAACCAAGGTGAGACTTAACCGCCGCGATAATAGTGCGCATGTTATTCACCGCTAAGCGATGTTTAAAGGTGAGTTTTTTACCCTGCCAGACTAAATTTGGATCATAAGTTTGATTTAAACTGGTATTTTTCAAGCCGATACTAGGCTGCTCCATTAAACCCTCTGGTGATTTAGGGTAACCGTGCTCAGCTAAATAATTAGGGCTTGCAGCAAAGATCCATTGTGTTTCAAATAATGATCGACATACTAGGCTACTATCTTTTAATTCCCCCCTATGATTTCGAATTGCTAAATCGTAATCACCTGAAAATAAGTTTGCATCATCTTGAGTTGGAATAATTTCTAAACTCACCTTTGGATAGCGCTTAAGAAAAGGTTCAATAACACTCAACAAGATAGTGTCGATTAAATTATTAGGCGCACAAAATCGTATTGTGCCTGTAGGTTCTCCACTGAGCGAGCTGATATAATCATGCCCTTGTTGCAAGGTGTTAAGCGCCTGCTCACAGTATTCAAGATAATCACTACCTGCTTCTGTCAGTCTTACCGACCTAGTAGTACGCTCTAACAGACGAATACCTGCCCCCTGCTCTAATTGGCTTACTTTTGCACTGACTGTGGACTTTTCTATTCCCAAAGCGTCAGCGGCTTTAGTAAAGCTGGATAACTGAGCAACCTTCACAAAGATGCGTATTTGGTTGAGATCGTTGTTCGACATATAAAACAATCTTTTCATTATTTGACCGATTATCAATATACAGATAACAGTCATAATAAATCAACTATTTGATTGGAGCATTATTATGTCAACTCATTCTTTGCCGAATACCAGCCAGAATCAGCCTGCGCTAACCACCAATACAAGCGTTAAAACAACCCGTTATGACAGTCTTTATAAAGTGTTGCACTGGCTTGTTGGAAGTCTTATTTTGCTCATGCTAATTGCCAAGATAGGCTTTGCTAACGCCATCACAACCGAGGATAAATTAAACATGTTAATTGGCCATTCAAGTATTGGGTCAGTATTAGCACTATTAATCATTATAAGAGTGGTGAAGCGCTTTGTAATTAAAAGTGAAAGACCCATTCAAACCATTCCAAACTGGCAAAAGCGTCTTTCTGGCATAGTGCACCTTGCTCTCTACTTCTGCCTCATAATGATCCCATTAACAGGTTATTTAAGTGCTAGTTTTCATCAGCTTCCAGTAATGCCTTTTACTTTGATTAACTTAAGTCGAGTATCAAGCTCAGGTTATGTTGAAGCAGACTTTTTGTTAATGCGTAGTATTCATGAGAACATGATTAACCTACTGATTATCTTATTGTTTGTGCATATAGGAGGTGCCCTGTATCACAAATTTATTAAAAAGGATGACGTCATGGCTACCATGACACCGAGCAAAAAAATTAAGAAGGTAGAGTAAACATAAATACCTTCCTTAATAAGCTAAAAAATGGCTTCAACTCCTTCTAAAAAGAACCAAGAACCCGTTGCATGTAACCATGTTACGGGTGTCAGCTTAATGCCAACAATATGAATCTCATTCAAATCAGCACTTTAAAACTTGAAAAAACACTTTAAGACCATATGATTAGCTCAACAGGCGAGATCGCCATGATTAATTTTGGAGAAAATAGTAATGCGTATTTTATTATTCTTAGCCACTAACATCGCCGTGATGATAGTCGCTAGCATAGTATTGAGTGTTTTAGGTGTAGATAGATACATTTCCAGTGATGGCCTTAACCTTGGTTCTCTTCTCGCATTTTGTGCTGTATTTGGTTTTACCGGCAGTATTATTTCCCTTCTGCTTTCTAAGAAAATGGCAAAAATGAGTGCCAGAGCACAGGTGATAGACTCTCCTGCTAATCATAAAGAAAAGTGGTTATTAGATACAGTTGCTCAACTAGCCCATAAAGCAGGTATTAAAACACCAGAAGTGGCAATATTCCCAAGTCATGACGCAAATGCTTTCGCAACAGGTTGGAATAAGAACGACGCACTCGTTGCTGTCTCTCAAGGCATGATGGACAGATTCCCACCCAATGAGATTGAGGCGGTTCTAGGTCATGAGATTGGCCATGTTGCAAACGGTGACATGGTGACCCTGACGCTATTGCAAGGTGTGGTAAATACATTTGTCATGTTCTTTGCTCGAATTGCAGGTTATGCGGTTGATCAATTCTTACGTAAAGACGATGAAGGTGAAGGTGGTGTAGGCTGGGGTTATTACATTGCCACTATTATTTTTGAAATCTTATTCGGCATTTTGGCTTCTATGATAGTGATGTGGTTCTCACGTTATAGAGAATACAAGGCAGACATCGCTGGTGCGCAATTAGTCAGCAAGTCTGACATGATGCAGGCCCTAATTCGTATCAAAAAAGAGAGCGAAGTATCTCATATGCCGGAAACCATGATGGCATTTGGTATTAATGCTGGTAAACGCCCTACTCTAGGTGAGCTACTTGCTAGTCACCCACCATTAGACGATAGAATCAAAGCCTTAGCCAATAGCTAAACACCTCTATCAATCTAAATAAATACGCCCATTTTTTAATGGGCGTTTTTGTATCACAAACATAATGCTAAATATTAATAGGCATCCGTTTTAGGTGGTTTTAATTTCTGGATATAAGCCCCTAAATGCCGCCTATCGTTCTCATTTAGCTTGCGACTAATCATTTGCATAGGATTATCAAATAACGTATCTGTAGTACGGCTACCTTTGCCATAATTTTCTAATGTCATACGGACATATCTAGCATGTTGCCCCGTTAACTTCGGTGCTTTATCTAAACCGATAATACGTCCTTGTCCATAAATGCCATGGCAATTTTGACATGCTTGAATACCTCTAGTCTCATCCCCTTTCAAATACAAACTAGCGCCTAATTTTGCCCAATTATCATCTTCTTCTTTGCTATGCTTTAAAGGATCTAAACGAATATCAACCTCTCTATCTAAACTATTATTTTGGCTAGCATAATAGTGAGCAATTAATTGTAGTTCGCTATCTGAGTACTGAGTTAATAACCCTTTCATTTCACTAGTGACTCGATAACCCTGCTTAAAATTAATCAGCTGATCATAAAGGTAACTCATATCCTGACCCGCTAAATTTGGAACTTGTTTACGGCTTGTATCAGAAACTTCAGGCTTACCTGTTAAACCATGACACTGAACACAACTAATCCCATTAATCGTTTGTCTTTTAATCAATGATAGTGCTGCATTGTGCGGTTGATTTGCTGCATCTTGCCCTAACTCAAAGCTTTGTTCTGCAGCCACACCAGAGGAAAGGGCGACTAAATAACAAAGAGAAAGCCCCCTCACCCCTATATGTCTCTTGCTATTAAAAAGTTTCTTCATTGAAGCTCACCTATTTGTCTTATTGCCAACATACATTTTTTAACTTTATTCACATAAAGAAGTGCGGCGGAAGATGTCATCAATAAACCTATACAAGGATTAAAACTTATTCAAAGTTTTAATCCTTTGAGGTATCGGTATGCAAACGTAGGTCAACTAATTGAATGGTAACTCTTGTCTTATCCAAATTTAATATTCACTTAAGACTCAGAGCTTAGACTAGCGATATTGATTAACAACAGAGGAAATCAGACATGTCTAAATTTTCAAAAATGTCATCGGCAGAAGTGATGGCTCTAGTTAGAACGATTGGCAATAAAGAAACAGATAAGAAACTACAGGCTGGCGATTATTTAGCCGAACTGTTTTTACCTCGACCTTTTAGATTCGCCTTAAACTTATCTGCGGTTAGAAATACATTAAAATCAATTTACGCAAAAAAAATACCAGGCGGTTTTCCCTATATAGTGGCTAAATCACGTGCGATTGATGACCTATTAGAAGAAGCTTTATCGGAGGGTAGCATTCAACAATTAGTCTTTTTAGGTGCAGGCTATGATACACGAGCATATCGCTACAAAGAGCAACTAACCCGCACACGCATTTTCGAGATTGATCACCCAGAGATATTAGAAAGGAAAAAGTCCCTTATCGATAAACGTCAGTTAAACCTAGATAACCTTATTTATTGTGCTGCAGACTTTGAAGGGAAAGACGAGTTCACAACCCACTGGTTGCAAGAGCAAGGTATTAAACTAGATGTAAAAACCTTATTTATTATTGATGGAGTCTCTTACTTCATCTCTCCTGAGGCGTTTGATAATGTGGTTGAGGTCATCACTCAATTTAAAGAGGGCTCTGAATTAATCTTTGATTATGCCTATCATGAGATTTTAGAAAATAAGACTTATCGTGGTAGCGAGGAATTTAAAGCTTCCCTAGAAGGTATGGGAGAACCGGTCGTCAACGGCATTAAAGAAAATGAGATTAGCACTTACTTAAGAAGCTTTAACCTAAAAATGCTCGATCTATTTCACCCTGATGATTTGGAGCAAAACTACCTAACGGGATCAAATGGGCAGTCGACGAAGCCTTACGGCTTTTTAGATATTGTTCGTGCAAAAGTTTAAAAGTGCCTAGCTACTCATTTCCCCTTTATGGGTAGCTAGAATGCTATTATTTCTCGCTAAATCAAACAAAGACTCTTTCTAAATAAAGGCTAAAACCAAGTCGATAGTCACTTCTTTGGACTCATTGGCGCTCAACTTAGCACTAAAACAAACACAACAACTCGTTTAGTCAAACCAATTTCTATAAGTTTAACGGCCAATAATTAATACTTATTTGAATGTCACTTTTAATAAGATGAAAATCTTTGACTATAATGAGAAGAGGTCTATACCCAAATTATCATTTTTTAAAAATTTTAAGGAGGATGAAATGTCAATTAAATTACTTGCACAAAAGACTGCAACCAATCTAATGGCAGAGTTTGAAAAGGACATGAATCAAGCAGAGCTCACGAAGCATATAGAAGAGTTACTGGTTGAGGTGGTCAATATGACAAAAACAGAATGTGATGATATAAGACAAGCATGCTGTCAATCAGATCAAGATATTGCCCATAAAATAGCTCACGATATAAGGCACCAAGAAGACATCGTTATGGCCAATTTAATGGGCCTCAGATGACGGTCAGTTTCATACTGAACAGCCTTTTTTAAGTAAGCATTTAATATATAGTTAAGAAGGTAAAAAACTGATTTAAAAGATTTTTACCTTCTTAACTAAAACGTTAGTAAAAGCGTTTTAATTGCTTTTTCGCATCTTTAATGCTAATAAAACCATCTTTATCAGAATCTGCTTTTTTGAAGTACTTATCTTTACCGCCCGCTTTTTTAAACTCATGAAGATTGATTTGATTGTCTCCATCAAGGTCTATTTCCTTTACTTTATCAAGACCCTTTTTTGCTGATTTTAGATCAAAAGCAACCGCCGAACTCACACAAAACACCAAAGCAATAAAAACAACAAAAGAACGCATCATAATTTCAACCTAAAGTTCAGAGTACCCATAAAAATACAAACCAAATAGCCTTATAAAACAGCATCTCGCTGTTTAGGAATTCGCGATTAATCCACCTCTTCCCAGTCTTTTCAGAAAATCGTCAAACAAGGCGTCACTTTGACGTAACCTAGGTACCTTAAGAAAAAGGATAACACTGGGAGGCGGTAGGACTTAATCGCAGGTTCCTAAAGCAAGATGATAGGAGAAAAAAATTAAATACACTATTGCTAATATAAGATAGGAAACAAAAAATTTCCTTGAGCTAATCAAACTATAATCCCGTTCACTTCGTCACTTGCTAATAAAGTTTCTTGCTATATCATTACGACCTTTTAGGGAAACCATACCGAATCCCCCCTTCACACTTACTGAAAACGACGTATGAGCCATATCACACGTCTCTTTATTGACATTAAATTAGCTCAATGCGATTTTTATATTAAATGATCATTTAATTAAACAGACGTTCAATAAAAAAATAACTAAAATTCAATCAGTTGCTTAGAGAAAAATCATTTCTATTTTGATTAATGTAAGTGCTGAGTAACCAAGTTTCTTAACTGCTAGGAGTGTTTATGAACACCTTATTGAGTGCAGGCATTATATTTACCCTGCTCGCAATCGTCTTTTGCCTCTATCGCTGGGGCAATTTAAAATGTGTTGGGGTTACCCCAGTCAAAACCTTCACCTTCATTGCTATCTTGTTCACATCGGGTCTAGATGTTGGACTTATCATGTTCCCCCTTACTGAATTCGCAGGCTATGCAGATCATACCGCCAGCCCTGAGTACGCTTTTAGTAACCCTTTAGCAATTGAGTTTGCTTATTGGGGTTTCCTGATTTGGGGATTTTACTTCTTAACCAGTTTCTATTTTTGCGTCATTGAACCGAGAGTTAAGTTTTTTGAGATTCCATTGATAAAGTGGATTAACAATGTCGTTATTATTGGCACTTGTGCCTTTACCGCTTATTTATTGTTAAGTAACTTGCCTTGGTATCTACCCGAGTTGAGCGAAGAAGGCAGCATAGTGACAACATTTTACGTCATTGTATTTGCCGTAATCATCGCCGCTGTCTTTTCAAGCACAGACATCAAATATGTTCGCATACTTAGCTTAGCTTCAACTTGGTTATTCTTAGCATTGATTGCAGTCATGTGGTTTCTTGCTGCAATGGGCCCGAATGAAATGCTTGATGCGGCTAATCTCATCGGCAATTACTTTATTAATATCCACCAGTTCGTTTTACCACTTAACGATTACCATGAGTTTTATCTTTTCTGGTGGTTTGCGTGGAGCATCATGATTGGCCAATTCACATCACGTTTTGTGGGCGGTCTACGTACTTGGCAAGTATTAGCTGCATTGCTGATTTTCCCATCTATTCCATTAGGAATCTGGTTCAGCGTACTTTTCTTCTACCATGAAAATGGATTAGACAGTGGTGGTTTCGTAGGTATTTCAATGGTTGTGGTTGGTATCACGTTTGTCATTAACTCACTGGATTCTTTGATCCGCTTGTACAGTGACAATATGAACCTGACTGTGAAACGTGTCGGTAGAATGAAATACATTCTAGGTAATTTAGTCGCTTTATGTGCCCTTACTATGCTGTTTAAGTTGAACTTCTTAGAAATTCAATGGGTTGGCGCACTTGTCATCGTTTTATACTTCAGCTGTTTCCTTTATATCCTATTAAAGAAACGCAAAGAAGTACTCGCAATTAGATCCTCACCTGAGGAAAGAGATTTAAACTTCAATACTTCTAAAACGCTTTAAGCCATAGCAATTTTGTAATTAATCACGCTGTGACCTTTGGTCACAGCGTTTTACTTATATAACCCTCTCTTCTTAGTTCAAATATTGATCAGATCCGCTTCTACTGTTAGGCTCAGTATGTAACCTAGGTATGAAATTTATGAGTGATCAAACTAAGTCTCAGTTACTTGAAGAAATTGCCCAACTCAGTAATGAACTTTCCCACCTCAAACTGACCAAGGAAGAACAGTCAGCAGAACTACTCAAAAGCGAGGAACGCTTTACACTTGCCATGCGTGGAGCAAGTGATGGTCTATGGGACTGGGATCTCAAAACTGACAATGTTTATTACTCCCCGCGCTGGAAAAGCATGTTGGGGTATGAAGAACATGAACTCAATAGTTCCCTATATACTTGGGAGTCAATGGTCCATGCGGATGATAAAGCATTTGTACTCGCTTGCGTTCAAGACTATCTAACCAACAAAGCAGACTCCTTCGAAGTTGAAATGCGCATGCGCCATAAAAATGGCAGCTATTTATATATTCGCTCCCGTGCTTTCAAAGTAACACAAGAAAACAATACCACCATACGTCTTATTGGCACTCATGTAGATATTACCAAGCGTAAAAAGGCTGAGCTGTTTGCCGCACGCAACACGAAAATTCTAGAAATGATCGCTAAAGGTTTTGCTGCTAAATTAATCTATGACGAAATCGCTTTAATGTATGAAGAAAGACATTCTGGCATGTTTTGCTCCATGTTAATTCTAGAGGGAAGCAAGCTCATTCACGGTGGTGCTCCGAGCTTACCAAAAGAGTATTGTGAAGCCATTAATGGCATAGAAATCGGACCTAATATTGGTTCATGCGGTACAGCCACATTTACGGGTAAACAAGTATTAGTAGAAGATATTAAAGTTGACCCAAAATGGGAAAAAATTAAACATTTAGCCTTACCCCATGGCTTGAGATCTTGCTGGTCTGAACCTGTTATCAGCCCTTCAGGAAAAGTACTTGGGGCATTCGGCATGTATTATCAGCAACCAGGCTTACCTGATGCAGAAGAATTAGATGATCTAAAGTCAGCGGTGCGTTTAATCAGTATCATTATGGACAGAGATAACAACCTTAAACGCATTAAAGAGCTTGCCTATACAGATGAACTTACTAAGCTTTCAAGCCGCGCTCAACTCTATATCAGCTTAGAAAACCTCATACGCTCTTCTCAACAACAATCACAACTTTTTAACTTAATTTATTTAGACCTAGATAATTTTAAGCATATTAATGACAGCTTAGGCCATGATGCTGGAGATAACCTTCTACAAGAGGTTGCCATGCGCCTTGCAAATTTTGCCAAGCAATATGAGCTTGTTGCACGCATTGGTGGGGATGAGTTTTGCATCATCATGAAAAATGATGAAAACAGTAAAGAAGATGTGATTGATATGGCCAAACAATGCTTAAAAATCATTTCAGAACCAGTTTTTCTATTTGGACGTCGCTTTATTCCAACCTGTAGTCTTGGCATCGCACGTTACCCAATTGATGGAAAGGATCTGACAAGCCTTTTAAAAGCAGCGGATACCGCTCTATATTCAGCTAAAGATCAAGGTAAAAATGGCTATGCTTTTTATCAAATAGAGTTAACTCAGCAAGCTGAGTACCGATTTAAAGTAGAACATTATTTAAGAGAGGCTATAGAGAAAGAACAGCTTAGTCTTGTTTATCAGACACAGGTCGATATAAAAACAGGCAAGGTAGTAGGAGTAGAAGCATTAGCGAGATGGTACCACCCTATTCTAGGCAATATTCCTCCAAGTGACTTCATCCCTATTGCTGAACGTATCGGTATGATCAAGCCGTTAACTAACTGGGTATTAAATACCGCTTGTCAGCAAGCAATTACATGGCGCCTATCTGGAATAAAGGTCTTACGTATGGCGGTAAATATTTCACCTAGTCACTTCTTAGAAGCTGACTTTGTGACCATGTTAGATAACATTATCCAAACTACAGGGATAGAAGCGTGTCAGTTAAAACTCGAAGTGACTGAAGGAGCAGTACAAACCAACCAGTCCAATTTAACTGTTTTCAAACGTTTAAAAGAACTTGGTATTCTGATTGCAATAGATGACTTTGGAACAGGCTATTCATCCTTTGCCTCCCTTAAACATTTGCATGTTGATGTGCTGAAAATAGATAAGTATTTTGTTGATGATATTCTAACGGACACCAAATCCAAGCATTTATTTTCATCCATGATTAACATGGGACAAAAGCTAGGCTATGAAATTATTGCTGAAGGGGTGGAAAGTGAAGCCCAATACGCGCTTTTAAAAAGATTAGGCTGCGATACCATTCAAGGTTATATATTCAGTAAGCCTGCGTCTGCAAACGACATCATGCCACTCTTACCCAAGTTAACTGAGTCTTAAGTGGTGATTAATATAATTTTGTATAAAGCCTGCTAGCTAAGCAGGCTTTATACTGGATACTAATATTTAAAAAGCATCTTGAGGTACGCGAACCCAGCCTTCCATTAAAACTCTGGCACTACGGCTCATTATCGCACGGTCTACAGACCACTGACCGTCAACTTCACTGGCTTTAGCGCCGACTCGCAAGGTTCCTGAAGGGTGACCGAAAGTCACCGAGTTTCTTTCGCCACCACCTGAGGCCAGATTAACCAAGGTACCCGGAATCGCTGCCGCAGTCCCTATTGCAACAGCTGCTGTCCCCATCATGGCATGATGTAATTTCCCCATAGATAAGGCCCTCACACACACATCAATATCATTCGCGCTAACGTTTGCACCACTTGAGGCTTGGTAATCTTTAGCAGCAGCAACAAAGGCTACTTTTGGCGTATGTTGGCGCTGCTCTGCTTCCTCAAGAGATTGAATCAATCCCATTTTCAACGCCCCATGAGCACGAATAGATTCAAACTTAGCGAGCGCCTTAGCATCACTATTAACCACTTCTTGCAATTCAGTACCGCTATAACCTAGTTCCTCTGCATTCAAGAAAATAGTTGGAATGCCGGCATTAATTAATGTTGCTTTAAATGATCCGTATTCAGCGACTTCAAGCTGGTCTACCAAATTGCCTGTTGGAAACATAGCGCCTGCACCATCAGCTGGATCGACAAACTCCACTTCAACTTCCGCTGCGGGAAAAGTCACACCATCAAGCTCAAAATCACCTGTTTCTTGCACTTCGCCATTAGTCATAGGCACATGTGCAATAATGGTTTTTTCGATATTCGCTTGCCAGATTTTAATGGTCGCTAAACCATTCTCAGGCAGTTTATCCGCATCCACCAAACCATTTGAAATTGCAAACGCACCTACCGCCGCGGTTAAGTTGCCGCAATTCCCACTCCAATCGACAAAGGCTTTATCTATTGCTACCTGACCAAATAAGTAGTTCACGTCATGATCTGCCTTGTCAGATTTAGAAATGATGACTGTTTTGCTGGTACTTGAGGTTGCACCACCCATGCCATCGGTTTGCTTACCATAAGGGTCAGGACTGCCTATAACACGAAGCAATAAGTCATCTCTCACCTTTCCATGGACTCGCGCTGCTTCAGGTAAATCTTGTAGACTAAAAAACACACCTTTGCTGGTGCCGCCACGCATGTAAGTCGCTGGAATTTTAACTTGCGGTAAATACGCCATACCATGAAACCTCTAAAAATTATGCCATTATCAAGGCAATAAAAGGGCGAGCGGGACCCGCAAGAAAATAGGCAGAAAAGCTGCGAGCCCCACTCATAAACTTAAACAAAGATGCGGTTAAGCATTATTCGCTAAAAAGTCTTGAGCAAAGCGCTGCAATACACCACCAGCCTCATAAACAGAAACTTCTTCTGCGGTATCCAGTCGACAAGTCACAGCCACTTCAATACGCTCACCATTGTTGCGCTCAATAATCAAAGTTAAAGTCGCGCCAGGTGTTCTTTCTCCAATCACGTCGTAGGTTTCTGTCCCATCAATTTGATAAGTATGACGATTCTCTCCCGCTTTAAATTCAAGCGGCAAAACGCCCATGCCAACCAAGTTTGTTCTGTGAATACGTTCAAAACCTTCAGCTACAATCACTTCAACACCTGCTAGACGGACACCTTTAGCAGCCCAATCTCGAGATGATCCTTGTCCATAATCCGCACCAGCAACAATGATCAAAGGCTGTTTGCGATCCATATAGGTTTCGATTGCTTCCCACATACGGCTTTCTTGGCCTTCTGGTTCAATACGCGCCAGTGATCCTTGTTTGATGTCACCCTTCTCATCACGGCACATCTCATTTAACAGTTTCGGGTTAGCAAAAGTTGCTCTTTGCGCAGTTAAGTGATCTCCACGGTGTGTCGCATAAGAGTTAAAATCTTCTTCTGGTAAACCCATTTTGTCTAAATATGCACCCGCAGCACTGTTAAGCATGATGGCGTTAGAAGGAGATAAATGGTCAGTGGTAATGTTATCGCCCAATACCGCCAACGGACGCATACCTTTCATTGTACGCTCACCAGCAAGAGCCCCTTCCCAATAAGGTGGTCTGCGAATATAGGTGCTTTGTGCTCGCCAGTCATAAAGAGGGCTTGGCGCTTTTTCAATGGTACCCAGATCAAACATAGGAATATAAATTTGTTTGAATTGCTCTGGTTTCACCGCTGTAGCAACGATTTCATCAATCTCTTCGTCACTTGGCCAAATATCTTTCAGACTAATGTCATTACCAGATTGGTCTTGCCCTAAAATGTCTTTTTCTATGTCAAAACGCATAGTCCCCGCAATGGCATAAGCAACAACCAATGGCGGAGAAGCAAGGAAAGCCTGCTTAGCATAAGGGTGGATACGACCATCAAAGTTACGATTACCTGATAATACAGCCGTCGCGTATAAATCTCTGTCGATCACTTCTTTCTGTATTTTAGGATCAAGGGCGCCACTCATGCCATTACACGTTGTACAGGCGTAAGCCACAATACCAAATCCTAATTTTTCCAGCTCAGGCAACAAACCAGCTTCTTCTAGATAAAGTTTTGCAACTTTAGAACCCGGAGCAAAAGAGGTTTTCACCCAAGGTTTACGAACTAAACCCAATTCATTCGCTTTTTTGGCCACAAGAGCCGCAGCTACGACGTTTCTAGGGTTTGACGTATTTGTACAAGAAGTAATAGCAGCGATAATCACAGCCCCATCAGGCATCTGACCATCAGCTTCTTGTGCTTTAGCTGCATCAAGTCCTACTGCAATACCGCGTGACTCTAATTCTGTCGTCGGTAAACGTCGATGAGGGTTTGAAGGGCCGGCCATATTACGGCACACACTAGATAGATCAAATTCAAGCACTCGCTCATACTGGGCTTCAACTAGGTCATCTGCCCATAAGCCTGTTTCTTTCGCATAAGCTTCAACTAAGGCAACTTGTTCTGGTTCACGGCCCGTTAGTTTAAGGTAATCAATGGTTTGTTCATCGATATAAAACATGCCCGCAGACGCACCAAATTCAGGTGTCATATTAGAAATAGTGGCACGGTCACCTATGGTCAGCTTGCTAGCACCTTCACCAAAGAACTCTAGGTAAGAAGACACCACTTTTTGGTTTCTCAAAAACTCAGTAATCGCTAAAACAATATCTGTCGCGGTAATACCTGGCTGGCGCTTACCCGTTAGCTTAACCCCTATGATATTCGGTAATCGCATCATAGAAGGACGACCCAACATAACGGTTTCAGCCTCTAACCCACCCACACCAATGGCGATCACTCCCAATGCATCAACATGAGGGGTATGACTGTCTGTTCCCACACAGGTATCTGGGAATGCAACGCCTTCTCGTGCTTGAATCACGGGCGACATTTTTTCTAAGTTAATCTGGTGCATGATGCCATTGCCCGCAGGAATCACATCGACATTTTCAAAGGCTGTTTTTGTCCATTCTATAAAATGGAATCTGTCTTCATTACGTCTGTCTTCAATCGCTCTGTTTTTCTCAAACGCATCCTTATCAAAACCCGGCGCTTCTACAGCTAAAGAGTGATCCACAATTAACTGGGTAGGCACCACTGGATTGACTTTCGCAGGGTCTCCACCTTGATCAGCAATGGCATCACGAAGGCCAGCCAAATCAACCAAAGCGGTTTGTCCAAGAATATCGTGACACACAACACGCGCAGGGAACCAAGGAAAATCTAAGTCCCGCTTACGTTCAATAATTTGCGTCAAAGCTGCTGTTAGCTCTTCTGGTGCACAACGGCGAACCAAGTTTTCCGCTAATACTCTTGAGGTATAAGGTAAGGTGGCATATGACCCTGGTTTAATGGCTTCCACCGCTTCGCGAGTGTCGTAAAAATCTAGGCCAATGCTCGCCAAAGGTTTGCGATATAAAGTATTCATAATAGCTATCCAGCAGTATCAAGAGACAAACAGTTAATAAACAAGCCTGTCTGAATAAAGGTTTAAGCGATATTTCAGGCAACAAAACACTCTAAAAAAAACTTTTCTAAGCGCTTTTTAGACATGTTTTACAGCGCATTAATTGAATTGATAAATCAGGTGAGGCTGAGTTTTAATACTCAACCTCACCAAATCGATTAGCGTTCGCTAATAGGCTTAACAGTGCGAGGTTCAGATCCGGTGTAATCCGCACTTGGACGAATAATACGGTTGTTCTCTCTTTGCTCCATAACATGTGCAGCCCAACCGGTTAGGCGAGAGCAAACAAAGATAGGCGTGAATAGTTTTGTCGGAATGCCCATAAAATGATAAGCAGATGCATGGAAGAAGTCAGCATTACAAAACAGTTTCTTGGTATCCCACATGAACTCTTCACAAGCCACAGAAATATCGTACAAAGAGGTATCACCATTTTCATGAGCCAATTTTTCAGACCATTTTTTGATGATGACATTACGTGGATCTGAAGTGCTATAGATAGCATGACCAAAGCCCATGATTTTTTCTTTACGCTCTAGCATACCTGCCATTTGCACTTTGGCATCTTCTGGCGAAGAGAACTTCTCTATCATGTCCATTGCTGCTTCATTCGCACCACCGTGAAGAGGGCCTCGTAAAGAACCAATCGCACCTGTGACACAAGAATGCATATCAGACAAGGTAGAGGCACACACACGTGCGGTGAATGTTGAAGCGTTAAATTCATGCTCAGCATACAAAATCAAAGACACATCCATCACACGACGATGTTGATCTGATGGTGTTTTACCACTCATCAATTTAAGTAGATGACCGCCGATAGAGTCTTCATCTGTCTTACAGTCAATTTCTACCCCATCATGAGAGAAACGATACCAGTAACACATGATGGCAGGAAAGGCACCCAGCAGGCGGTTTGCCGCTTTGTTTTGGTCATTAAAATTGACTTCAGGTTCAAGATTACCCAAGAAAGAAGCACCGGTACGCATCACATCCATAGGGTGCGCATCAGCAGGAATACGTTGCAGCACTTCTTTTAATGCTTGCGGTAAGTCACGCATACCCGCCAGTTGTGTTTTATAAGCATCAAGCTCAGCTAGGTTTGGTAGTTCACCGTTAAACAACAGATAAGCTACTTCTTCAAAGCTGGCATTATCAGCAAGGTCCGATACGTCATAACCGCAATAGGTTAAACCACTACCCGATTTACCGACGGTACAAAGCGCTGTTTCACCTGCACTTTGTCCACGAAGTCCTGCACCTGTTAATTTTTTAGCTGTCATAATTACACCTTTTCCTGTTGCAAAGCCCTTTAGTTATATTCCTTTCATAAGCCAATCTAAATTCATTAGATAGACTTACCCAAAGGCTTTGCAGATAATTTGATTTAAGTCTTTTTTATTCTTAGCACATCAAGTTATTTGTTCTTACCTTGAGAAAATAGCTGATCCAGCTTTTGCTCATAATCGTGGTAACCAAGATAATCGTACAATTCCATACGGGTTTGCATATTATCAATGGCGGCTTTTTGATCACCGTCAGTTAATAAGGTCTGATAAACGTTTTCAGCCGCTTTATTCATCGCTCTAAAAGCTGAAAGAGGATACAGCACCATAGCAGCCCCCCACTCGCCTAGCTGTTTCTTATTCCATAGTTCGGTTTGGCCAAACTCAGTAATGTTAGCCAAAATCGGCACATCTAAGGCTTCAGAGAATGCTCGGTAATGCTCTTCTGTTTTAACTGCTTCAGCGAAAATGCCATCGGCCCCTGCTGCGACATAAGCTTTTGCTCTAGCAATCGCAGCGTCCAATCCTTCTTGGGCGAAAGAGTCAGTACGTGCCATGATGAAGAAGTCAGGGTCAATACGTGCGTCAACAGCCGCTTTAATTCGGTCTGTCATCTCTTCAACCGAGACAATTTCTTTATTCGGTCTGTGACCACAGCGTTTTTGCGCCACTTGATCTTCGATATGAACAGCGGCAGCGCCTGCTTTCTCCATATCACGAATGGTTTTAGCAATGTTAAATGCTCCACCCCAACCTGTATCAATATCAACCAATAGCGGTAAGCTAGAAGCAGACGTAATACGTTGCACATCAACAATGACATCATTTAGTGATGTCATGCCTAAATCAGGCAAACCATAAGAAGCATTTGCCACGCCACCGCCCGACAAATAAATTGCCTGATGACCTAATTGCTCAGCCATCATGGCGCAATACGCATTGATAGTGCCGACAATCTGTAATGGCGCATTGTTTTTAAGGGCTAATCGAAACTTAGCACCAGGTGATAACCTTGTTTGTGACGAATCTTGTGACATGATATTTGTCCCCTTACTGGATTTTATTGTTGATTGAGCTGATTTTGCTCAGCAATTTTGTTTTCGATATTTTTTCGAGAAGCAGCAATGTGACGACGCATTAATAACTCAGCAAGTTCACCGTCTCTATCACTAATCGCTTCAATAATTCTGGAGTGTTCAGAGAAAGCACGACTCGCCCTTGGGCTGTTCATACCAAACTGGCAGCGGTACATACGGACTAGGTGATATAATTGTCCACAAATTAAGTTAATCAATTGCGCGTTGTGGCTACCTAAAATCACCTTATAGTGAAAATCGAGATCACCTTTCTCTTGATAATAGGCAACCCCATCTTGTAAGTCTTGAGCCGTTGAATGCTGTGACAACATAGCCCTCATGTCGACAATCTCTTCATCAGTCATATTTTCAGCAGCTTGACGACATGCCATACCTTCCAATGCTTCACGCGTAATATAAAGCTCTAACAAACCTTTAATACTGCATTCAACTACGCGAGAACCTACATTAGGTTTGCGTTCAATAAGATGACACTTTTCTAGACGATTCAAGGCTTCACGTAGGGTAGAACGGCTTACTTGATATTGTTTAGCCAGTTCAGGTTCGCTGATTTTACTGCCAGCTAAAATGTCACCTTCAACAATAGCATGCTGAATCTGTTCAAAGACTTTATCGGCAGTTGTCACTGCTAAGGTTTTTGTTGGATTATCAAGAGGCATAATATTGTCTACAATTTGTTTGATTTATGAGCATACTAAAGAATATTGAGAATAAGTCAATCCTACCAAAGTACAATTGTCGACAATTATAGTTCAATATTTGTTTATGAGAGATAAAAAACCTTTTTAAATAACTAATTGTCAGACACTTTTAGCAGCGTTTTGCCAAATCCAATCAATTTCATAGACATTCGTATTAGATATTTAGCTCCCTACTAAACAAGTTATAGGGATCTAGGAGTAAGTTGGTTTAAACAGTGAAATTCAGATAGAATCCATACAAATGTTGTAAATCGAAAGAAAAACAAAAACAAACGAAAAAAAGGTGTGATATGACGGCTATTTTAGACAATTTTGAATTTACTCAATGGCCAAAAATCCACTATGGTTCGGGAGTTACTCAAAATTTAAAAACGCGACTAGACGATCTAGAAACTGTTTTATGGGTAACTGGCGGTAAAAAAGGGACATACTCTGCTTATTTCAAACGATTCCTTGAACTAACCGATATACAAATACCCTCAGATAACATTGTTCAAATTGGCGCTGAACCTAGCCCTTCTGATATCGATGAGATTTCTCGTAAATTCCAAAATGAGAACCACCAAACTAAAATAACCAAGGTCATTGCTATAGGTGGTGGCTCGGTACTTGATGCCGGTAAAGCATTAGCTGCCATGCTCATGACAGAACACAGTTTATTAGATTATTTAGAAGGTGTAGGTAAAGGGCTCCCACTGCCAGATCACATACTACCTTTCATTGCTATCCCTACAACATCTGGCACGGGCAGTGAAATGACATCAAATGCAGTGTTTAGCCAAGTGGGCAATAAGGGGTTTAAGAAGTCGATTCGTCATGACAAATTGATTCCAACCGAGATTTGGTTAGATGCTCGTTTAACTATGTCTTGCCCTCCTCTTCAAACGGCATGTTGTGGGTTAGATGCCTTTACTCAGTTACTTGAGTCTTACCTTTCCACTAAGAGCAGCCTAATTACAGACACCCTAGCAGAGAAAGGCCTTGAGCTTATCATTAGAAACCTCATACCTGCCTGTACGAATAAGGCTGATGATCCAGATGTTAGAGGTGAACTGGCCATTGCAGCCATGTTATCCGGTAGCTGCTTAGCTAATGCCGGTCTTGGTATCGTGCATGGTATTGCTGGTCCGATGGGTGGTTTATATGAGATTCCCCATGGAGTTGCTTGTGCTGGGCTTATTGCTGAAGCAAATCAAACGACGCTTGATGCTTTAATCAAAAACGATGATTCTTCACAAGATGCGACACACGCTATTCATAAGATGGCAAAGATTGGTCGTATGTGTACTCAAAACACATCACTAGAAGACAGTTCATTACCAGCCAACAAATTATCAGATATGGATTATTGCCAGATATTAGTCGACACCCTCTTTGCTTGGCAAAAAGAGCTTAATATCCCTAAGTTCTATCAGTATGGTTTAAGAACAGATGCGCTTGATGACCTAGTAAGATCATCAAGCAATCGAAATAACCCAGCAGTTTTAAGCAAAGCAGAAATAAAGGCACTTATTACTGCCTGTATTTAAGCGTTGCAGACTAGAAAGGGTTAGGTCACTTGAGGGAGACCTAATCAAGAATCAATCAGGCTTTATCTGTGTGATCAAAATAGTAGTTAACCCGCATACGCGGATTTAAATAAGAGAAGACTTCTTCAGAAAGTTGACTAGGATGTATTGCTTTAACAATCTTAAGATCTTGGTTTTCATCCAAATCAATAATCACTGCTTCATCTTTTGGTACTAGCGGATCATAAATTAGCACGTTAGGTGCTAAGAGTTTATTTAAGTTAACTGAAATCACCAAAGCACACTGGCCACTATCTAGCTCAACGACAGTACCTGGTGGGTAGATACCCAATAGTTTCACCAAAAGACTCAGCGAGTCTTCTTCATACTTTGCTTTATCCACTTTAAATTGGTGCGCTAAAGCAGCAAAAGGTGTTTTGGCATTCTTGATATTAATCGGATGACACAAACTATCATAATTGTTGACCACTGATAGAATGTGAGAAAGAGGATCCAACTCCTTGCCTTCGAGCCCTAACGGGTGGCCACTCCCATCATAATATTCATGATGCTGCTCTATCAATTTAAGCGCTCTATCTTCAAAATTTGATGAAGTAACCAAGAGTTCAATACTGTATTTAGGATGTAATTTTAGAAAATTACTTTCAGCAGCATTTAAAGGATCTGTTTTGCGCAATATTTGAGCGGGTATCTTGAGTTTACCAACATCATGAAATAACCCGGCAAGCCCTAACAAGGTTAAATCTGCTTTACCTAACCCTTTCTTTTTACCTAACAACATAGCAAGAACAGAAACATTTAACGCATGATAGTAAAGCCCCTCGTCTTCCTTACTTTCATTCATTAAATGCAAAACAGCATCACCCTTATTGAGTAGGTGATCAGTAATGTCATCAATTAACTTTGTTGCTTGATCCACTGATTGAGCTGGCTTATTACGCATATCACGCATGATATTACGTACATGGTTCATAGAATTCTGAAAACACTTTTCAGTACGGCCTAAATCAGATTTAAATGATTTAAGCTTCTGCATGCGCTCTTCTTTAATCAGAGTTAGCTCGTCTTTTAGCTCTTCGACCTCAGTTTCATCTTGGGTATCTTCCACCAAATCTGACATAGGAATAGGCTTGGCATCACTTTTACTAGGTACAGCCATGACATGGCTTACCCCTAAACTCTTAATAATTTTAATTTGATCAACTGTTTTAATCTTAAAATGATTTAAAACAAATGGGTGCTGGAACCACTTCAAAGGTAGTTGCACATATATACCTGGTTGTAACTGCTCAACCGCTACCTTTACGCCCTTCATAAAATATCATTACACCTTAAAAAATTTACACTGGTTAACTTATTATATGGAAAACAGCTGATACCAAGACAAGAATACATCAAACATCGGTTTGTGTTTTTATAATAGAATTCAGTTTTATAGCATAAGTTTAACATTGTCTAATGATAAAACCACACCGCTTTTACTGAAACTAAACCTACCTAGACTTTCCTAAATTAGCTTAACTTTCTTAACCTTAGGTCTAAGTAAGAGTACTCAAGCTGCTTTTGGCATATAATTTAAAGGCTTGAGCAAAAGTTTGTTTTTAAAAAGATGAGAGGTTTATTTCTGAAATAACTCATCACTTCAACCTTTTAGACCCAAATTGTTACTAATCAACAAGAAATTTAGTAGACATCAAACACTTACATAAAATAACATTGATGCGAGTATAGATTAATGAACTAGACTGAATATTCATACAATAATTAAACTCAACTTTAATAAGTTGATAAGATGTCGACCTTTTATGATTACAAGGATTTTAGTTAGCATAGTGGGAACAATATTTAATAAAACTTTATCAGCAGGTTATTTATTTAATATATGTTTGGCATATTGTGCTGTATTTATTTCTACTGTTCAGGCTCAAGGCCATGGTGCTCACGCATTTAAACTTAGCGACATTCCCACAGTCACCAATAAAAAATCTATCACCCTAGTCGCAGAAGATGGCTTCTGGACTGATCATTTAAAAAATGAACTGCTACCTAAATTCACCCAGCACACAGGTGTCACCGTCGAACTCATCCCTATGTCTCTTGGTGACATGTATGAAACGCAAACTAAGTCACTAATCAATGGCAAAGGTAAGTACGACTTACTTACCATGGAAGCAGGTTGGTCTAAAGAATGGGCAACAAGAGGTCTAACAACACCTTTAAATCGACTCGCTGCTAAGTATGACAATTCAGGGTTACATGGTATCGATGAACATCTCTCGGCCTTCTACCCTAATTTATTACAAATACTCTCCTACAAAGGCCAATCTCACTCCATCCCGTATAATAATTACACTATGGGAAACCACTACCGAAAAGATTTGTTTGAACACCCAGGCGAAAAAGCAGAATTCAGAAAAAGCTATGGCTACGCTTTAGCGCCACCAAAGAGTCTTAATAATTTAATTGATGTGGCCCGTTTTTTTACCCGTTCAAAAGGCGAATTTTTAGCAGGTAGAATATTGCAGCATGATTTTTATGGTTTAACCCTAATGTCAGGCAATAAGCCTCATATAAATGATGAGTTTTCCTCTCTTTTATGGGGACTAGGTGGCAGTTGGCTAACACCAAATTATAATAACATGGGACAAATCGATCACTTCACCGTCAAGGCCAATAGTCCTGAAGCAATCGAAGCTGCAAAAGCCTATTTAAACTTATTGGACTTTGCAGCCCCTAGTGATGAAAACTCCGCTTATTTGGAATCAGCCCAAGCGTTAGCGAATGATAAAGTCGCCATGTGGCCCTTTGCATATAACAACTTATGGTCTGTTTCTGCTCAAGTAGAACGTAACATTCCTGGCGCCCAAATAGGCATTAGCTCCTCACCTTTAGGTAAGCCTTATACAGGCGCCTATGCCTTAGCTGTTGCCTATGACAGTGACAACCCAGAAGCGGCATACTGGTTATTAAAATACATCACCTCTTTTGAGGGGCAACTAGCCTACGCTAAAGGTGGCGGTAATCCATGCAGGTTAGATGTCGCACTACTTGAAGAATTTAACTCAACTGAGATGTTCCCTGTTAGCGGTGCCTTTCGCCAAAATCATAGAGACAATCTCGCATGGAGTGATCAAGTTCTCAATCTTGGCCATTTCACCAGCACCGCAATGGGTAAAATTTACCCAGAACTTATGACAACAGCCTATTTAATTAGAAGCAAACAATTAACACCTAAAAATGCATTAAATCAGTTACAAGCTAAAATTTATGAATTACAAAATTTGCATGGTGAAATCGCCGCTTTTAATCAAGTAAGGACAGGGGATGACTAGCGTTAAACACTTAACCCTTAGAGCCAAACTCATTTTAGCTTTTGGACTGATTGCCAGTTTTTCAATCATCTCTTCAGGCGCAGCCGTTTATTTATTCGAAGCCTATCAAGCTAAGCTGCTTAGTGTGTCACAAAGCCAAGGAGAACCGCTGATAAAAAGTGCTGACAATATTGAGAAGCTGAGAACCTTAAGTTTACAGCTTGAGCGAATTAAAAGTGCCGAAGGTTTGTCTCAACGTATTCTGGCCCTAGAAGAGATAGAGACCCAGTGGTCAAGTTTACTAACCGATTTGGAATATACAAAGTCCCTCAATCAGGATTTATCCAAAATCTACATCTATAACCCTGAATCGATTCAGCAGCTATTAACTGCGATTCCCATCATGTCTCGTATCATTGGTGAGCTTTATTACACCCAAGAACAGAACGAGAAAATCCATTACGATGTGCTAAAACGTCAAGAGAAAATACTCACCGTCTTTAGGCTTGAAATTCAATCTAGTCGTCTGCAATTAGCCCAATTGATGGAAGCAAAAAATAGTTTAAAGCTAAATCTACTGACTGACATTGAAAGACGAATTAACAAGCTAACAAGTTTGTTACTAGAAGGTTTATCTAGCAAACACAATCAGGAACTCTCTAAGCTCGCACATAGATCACTCATTGTATTAAAAGAGATAGAGCAACTCACTAACCTACTTGATCACGATATCAAAGCCTCAACGAATGCTTGGCTTATACAAGCAAGACCCAATGTTGCAAGTGAGGACTCAGTATTTCAGCAAAGAAAAAGGCAAATCAGACTAAAACGAATTTTAGACAGCCACATTGATCAACACATACTTAAAATTAACAAACTCGATAAACTAACGTACGACAGTGTTAAGTTTCTAAAGAGTGAAGTTGTCACCAATGCCTCACAAATTACGAAAGATATCGCCCTAGCCAGTAAACTATTAATTGCCCTCGCGATTGTATGTTTGATCAGTGTATTTTTAATTGTTTGGTTATTTGTTGGCCGTCACATTATACGCCCTTTCATTGAAACCAGCCGCTCTATGCAGCTATTAGCAAAAGGTGAAACTCAAATAGCGATACCTAAAAGTAAAGAAAAGGAAGTGCAAAAGATGCTCAGATCCTTAAAGGTATTGCAACGATATGTTGCTAAAGTAAACGATCTTGCTGAAAAAGACAGCCTAACCAACATTTTTAACCGTCGTCACTTTGACAAAATCCTCAACCAAACGATAAACGACAAGCAAGCCAACTCCAGCATCAGTCTGCTCATGTGTGACTTAGACCACTTTAAGCCTTACAACGACTATTATGGCCACCAGCAAGGGGATGATTGTCTTAAGTTTTTTGCTCAGATACTAGAGAGATTAAGTGATAGCGCTTCAGATCATGCTTGTCGTTATGGCGGTGAAGAATTTGCCATCATTATTCTTAATAAGCCAAGCCATTATGCTGAATCATTAGCACAGTTAATTTGTAATGAAACAAGTAAGGCTTTGATCCCTCACAAACAATCAAAGTGCGCCGATGTAGTAACCGTGAGTGTTGGCGTGGCAACCCTACAGATTGATGAAATAAAAGATGTAAACCATCTTATTTCGATCGCGGATAAAGCCCTCTATCAGGCGAAAAACAACGGAAGGAACTGCGTTTTAATTAATGAAGAAAATGGCAATTAATCAATGATGAAACCTGCGTATTGATGAAAAGCTCACCAATACGCGTATAACCTACTATTCAGTGTAATCAAGATGTATTAGTACTTTTGTCCCCTGCCCTAGCTCACTTTCAATATTAAACTGACCAGAATGTGCCTGCACAATCAAATAACACAGATAAAGCCCTAGGCCATAGCCACCTGTTTTACGCTGTCTTGCATCATCAACACGATAAAACGCTTGAATGAGGTGTGGGATATGCTCAGACTCAATACCGACTCCTTTATCTTGCACACTCACCTGAATCTCACCATCATGTTTACTCAGACTCACGGTAACAAGCGACTTAGAATGCTGTAAGGCATTCATAATTAAATTCCTAAACAGCAGCCTCATTCTTGCTGGGTCCAAAGACATACCTTTTATATCGTGTGACTCGAAGATAATTCTGTCATCGAAGTTTAAATTCAGTTCTAAGGTAAGTTCATTTAGTAGCTCATCCAACTGAATTTTCTCTAGATTTAACACCTTATGGTTTGTATTTAAGCGTTCTGACTCTAAGATCTCATTAATCAGGTTTTCCATTTCTTGAATGTCACGACGAAGACTTACCTGTTGTGGGTCATGCTCAAGCAGCTCGGTAGCCAACTTCATTCTGGTTAATGGGGTTCTTAATTCATGGCTAATGGCTAGCAACATTTGCCGTTTAGCTTGCAGCATTTTATCGATTTGCTGCGCCATGCTATTCATCACTTGAGTCAAATTACCTAGCTCATCATCTCGCTTTATTTCCACTTGATGGGTCAAATTGCCTTTAGCATATTCCAAACTTGCCGCTTGCAATGTCTTAATAGGTGCAAACAAACTTTTGGTGAGGCGATAACTCAAATACAAAACGACAGGAATGAGTAAAAACACGAGAATGGCACTGATAGGCATATTAAAATCAACAAACTCTCGTCTTTTACTGATATAGATAAAGCGTTTATTTTCACCTTCTCCCGCTAAAATACGCACATAATAATTACCACGAGTTCTTGCAACACTGGCATTTTGAGTACTACTTTCATCGTATTTAAGCTCTATCAGCCTTTCCATATCATGCTTGCGGCTTTTAGGCTGACTATGCCAAGTTTCATTTGGACCAACGATACTTATATTAAACATCAGATTAGTCGCAAGATCTTGGGCAACATTATAATCAGAAGGGGTTCCAATTCTGCTTGCTAACAATTGGCCATAGTCTGCAAAAATATTTTCAAAGCCTTCCCAGTTATCACTATTCTTATCCGCGATAAGATGCACACCCGTTATCATCAAAGATAAAAGGATAAAGCAGGTGGTCACGAAGATAATCAAAAGGCGCAACATTAATGGCATACGATTGAGCCAATTTAAAACGATCATATCTCCTCTCCCACAAAACAATAACCCGCGCCCCATACGGTTTTAATAAACTCAGTACTCGTCTCGTTAGTCGAAGAGGAAGCTTGCTTAAATTTCTGTCTTAAACGGCTAATGGCGATATCAACAGAACGTGAAAAGAGTTCGATCTCGACTCCTTTTAAGTGATTCAAAATATCATCACGAGAAAATACTGTCTGTGGCGATTTTGCCATTAATAACAATAAGCGATATTCAGTTGTCGTTAACTCCAAGGCCTTACCAAATAGACACACTTTCTGACGCTCAAGATTAATACTCAGACCTTTAAATTCAATTAGTCCCTCTACATTTTTATTCGCTTTGCTTGAATGCGAGTCAGTTTGTTTAACCGCACGACGAAGTATCGTTTGTAACCTTGCCACTAATTCTCTTGGCTCAAACGGCTTAGCGAGGTAATCATCCGCACCTATTTCCAAACCAACTACCCTATCCATTACATCACCACGGGCCGTCAGCATAATAATAGGAATGTCGCTCTGTTTACGTATTTGCTTACACACCTCAAAGCCATCTTGCTCAGGCAGCATCACATCCAAAATGATGGCATCTGGTACTTCACTCTCAAGCGCAACATAACCTTTAGAGGGGCAATCAGCACTAATAAGCTGCATGTCATAACGAGCAAGGTATTGCTCAAGTAAATCGGCCAACGAATCATCGTCATCGATTAAAAGGATCTTCACAGTCAACCACCTTAATACAGGGAATTCGCTCAGATTATAGGATTAGAAACCTAAGTGATACGCCAATTTGCACGAATGTTACAGATTGATACAACTGGATACCTCAATGAAAAGTCTCAAAAAAATTAGTCGCTAATATGGTAACCAATCATACAAACCCGAGGACACAAACATGAAACTTTTTAACAAAAAGCACTTAAAAAAATTACTCATTGGCTCATTAGCTTTTTCTTTATTTCTTGGCCTAACTGGCTGTAACAAATCACCAGAAGAAAGAGCCGATAAGTTTGCAGACAGAGTGAGCGACAAACTTGAATTAAACCAAGCTCAAGAAGCACTTTTAATTGACCTTAAAAATAGTGCCTTAGAAGCCAGTTTAGCTCTAAAAGCTAACAAGCAAACGATGCATTCAGATTTTGAAGACTTAATCAGCCTTAACAGTATTGATCAAGATCAGATGAATCAATTTGCAGATACTAATATCGAACTACTTCACGCAAGTATCAAATCAGTAGTACCTAGTTTTGTTGCCTTTCACGCAAGTTTAAATGATGAGCAAAAACAACAAGTGATCGACTTCATCAACAAGCATAAAAAAGACCGCGACTAAAACGAAATAAGCGTGAGTGATAGCAGGCTAAATCGTAACAAAGTGGAAAAAATTGCCCGATAGAATATAGGGTTCAACTCACCTTTGTAGGAAGATGATATGAAAAGCGTTAGACAAATTAATGATCAAATCAAACTTGGATTAGAGGGAATAATTAGTCAACAAAAGCAACAACATTTGTATCATCAAACTAAATTACGAGAACAAGTTGTTTCCAAGTACTTGCAGTTTAATGCCTGCTTATCGGAACAAGAAAGAAGACAAATAAAACAGTTTATCGAGCAACATGCATAAACCGCTTTTATAAACCTCTCTTCTATATAAAATAGAAAAGGCCAATACAGAATCACCTGTCTTGGCCTTTTTTAAATAGATTCAAAGAATCATGGATAACAAAAACTAGAAAGGTAAAGGAAGCTGATTGTTATTCACCTTAAAAACATTGTCTTTCAAACTCAAGCTTGCACTATAACCTTGGTCATCAAGCACAATTAAACCCTGCATATTGATTGTTTGTAATAACATAGGCACTTGAGATGTTGCTATTTGATCAAGCTGATCTGGGCTCATGCCTTGAGTTTGTGGATTTGATGCCAACTGAGACAACATAAACATCTTAGCGGCTAGTTCAACCACAGCTTTATCACCATAAATCTCGCCATCAATAAGTGAATGAGATAACCAAAATTGAGGGTTATTCAAATCATTTGGTAAGGCTGTAATGCCTTTTAGGCTCGCGTTCAAGTGAGAATTAAAAGAACCTTCGGGAATCGTACCTTTCAAATGAGTAATATTAAACTCAGGCTCAGCAATCAATAATGGCAACAAGCTATCATTTAATATTGAAATCAATTCAACTGGTGTTGTATCCGCATTAAAGCTTGCGGTTTGTTTCACCATATCCTGGTACTTAAGGAAAAAATCTTCACTTAAATGTTTCAGCTCTAAAGCAAGCTCCATATCAGAGCCTTCAAACTCATCCGCCTTAATGCTATCTAGCCCATAAAGCATTTCTACATCCATGTTTCTAGATGTTTCATCAATCAGAGTTTTACTTGTGATGTAGGCATTATCAATATCTAACACCTCATTCTTATCGTTATGATGGAAAACTGTTTTCGCCAATGCCATCTTGAATTCTGAGTTATAAAAGCCTGAATTAAAGACATCTTCAAATGTCCCTTCCATTTCCATATCGACCGATAAGTCATTCGCATCAAACACACCGGTATCATTGGATGCATTAAAACTCTCAGCATTGCCTTGGTAGTTAAACTGCTCGTCTTTGTAACTACCTTGGCCTTGGTAACCAGAGAAACTGAACTTAGTCGGTGACGCATCAGGAGAGGTAAACTCGACGATTTGATCTTGGTACTCGCCATTTAATGAGAAGTCATTACTCCCCTTTATCTGATAAAAAGGTTTATCTTCTGGCCATGTAATGCCATTTCTTAACTCATCAGCTAATACACTCATTTGCCAGTTTAATAGACCTAATGCAAAACCATTATCCGTCAAAATAGGACCATGAGAAGTGGTAAAGTTTAAGTCTGTTATTAACAACTCACCTTGGTAATCAGGGCTTGTAGCAGAAATATCATAAGAAATCGTTAGTTTACTTTGAGAACTAAACCAGCCCATATCTTGTTCGATAAGCTCCAAGCTATAACCTGGCATTTCGTTAATCGCAACAATAGATTCGTTTAACTTAGCCTCAACCTGAGTACTCACAATTTTAGGTGTAATCAAGGCGCCAAGAATAACCACAGAGGCAGAAATGGGAATCGCTTTATTCATGTCATAAATCCATATATTAGTAATTGCTTTACTTTACTTCAAACAATAATAATTATCAGTAACTTGCAAATAAATAAGCTAAAACCAAACAAGGTTTATCCCGCTTGTTTAGCCATTCTTAAAGCCTCTTCTATTTTTGCCTCATGGTTTTCACGCCATTTGGCCAGCCCCATTTGCGCTTCTTTATCTGCTTTTTCAAACGCCTTGTCATAGATAGCGCTCAAATTATCCTCTGGCAATACAGCAATGCCTTCTATATCGGCCACTATCATATCCCCTGTTTTAACCTTCACACCACCACATACAATCGACTGAGCAGGTTCAGAATAAACAGCTTTAGCACCCGGCACAGGAAATACGCCTCTGGCATAAACCGGAAACTGCATCTGCATAATCTCACCCAGATCACGAATTACACCATCAATAATAAACCCTTTAATGCCACGTTCCTTGGCTACCGCACACACATTACCACCCGCCACTGCAGCAAGATCATCAACACCATCCACCACTATAATGCAGCCCTTCGGTGCCTCATATATCGCAGCATGTAACATCAAATTATCGCCAGAAGCTAACTGCACCGTATAAGCAGGCCCATGAATCGCCGGCATATTTGGCCAAAGTGGCTTGATTTTATAATCCATAAAATGCTCACGCCTCAACACACTGCCATAGTCAGTCACGGCTAATTGATTAAAGTTAATTTCCATATATACCCCTTTGAATTTATTAGCTTTTATTTGATAAATTAAGAGGACGTAGAATAAAACATATAAGAAATGAAAGCCAAACAAGCGGCTTCATAAGGTAAAAATCCCAGACAAGGCTGGGATTTTATTTGAAACTTGGTGCTTTGATAGACCCGTTTTTTTAAACTGCTCTAACATTAAAAATGGGAACGAAAATTAGACTCTTAAAATGGCATACCTTTATTTATTGGAATGCTATAGCGACCTGTAATTGTAATTCGCTCTGCATGCGACAAAATAGCAACAGCATCATCGCCTGAACCTATTATGTTCTTCCATTCAATAATACCAAAACCTTGATCGTATTGATCAAAGTAAATCCGAACATATCCGGTCGATTTAGGTGCAAGAGTCATATTATCTATACCAGTAATTTCACTTGGATAAATCAATGCACCTTCTTTTCCATAAAATGTTAAATTAAGCTCAATAGGATTATCAGTAATATTTGATATACTAATATATGTACTTGTTTGCCCACCTGTAACTACCCAAGTAGGTACAAAAGCTTTTCCACTACCTGCATAAGATCCAGCAGAACAAAATGCCAACCCTAATGAACATAAAACCCAAAATAGTTTTTTCACAATATATCCTTATATTTAGTTTAAATACTGCTAACTTTTTATCAGCCTAAGCATTCTAAAAGAGCTAAAAAATAACATCACCTGAATATCACTCACTTCGTATCTCAATTATAAATCTTCAGCTCTAACTATAACTACTTAGGATAATTTAGATTCAAGATCAGCAAAACTGACTAGTATGTATCCCTTTGAAAAGCCATGGGAACAAGTAAGTTTTTTTCGGAGATAACTATCTGACTTTATTCACTAGGAACCTGTATTAAACCCTTAATAACGGTAACAGCCGAACCTATCAGTTTTGTACGGCCATTTGCTAACAATTCAGTATTAACATAACCACCACGAACAGAAGCTTGGTATGCCCTTAGTTTTAGCTTATCTAATTTATTTGACCAATAAACCGTCAAAGCACAATGAGCAGAACCCGTAACAGGGTCTTCATTTACCCCAACCCAAGGAGCAAAGTACCGAGATATAAAATCTAAATCTTCGCTGGCTGAAGCTGTCGTAACCAAAACCCCACGACCTTTTATTTGCTTTAATGCATCAAAATTAGGCTGAAGTTTTAATAAGGTGCTTTCACTATCAACCTCGATAAAAACTTTTTCACCAAAGTTGCCGTATGCTACAACCTCTTGCTCATTTATACCTAAATATTCAAGTAATACTGTTATTCGTTCCGTATTAAACTCAACGCTAGGTGAAGGAAAATCAAGCTCAATTGTCGATTCATTAATATTGGCGGTTAGCTGACCAGATATGGTTTCAAAACTTACTCTATCACCAGCTTTCAACTGCCCTCTTTCTTTTAAAATATGTGCGACAGCAAGTGTGCAATGTCCACATAAATTAACTTCGACTTTGGGTGTAAACCATCTTAACCTCATATCATTAAGGGATAAAAAAGCAGTTTCAGAAACTGCCATTTCACTTGCTATTAAAAGCATTAAGCGTTCACTTAACCCCTCTTGCGTTATACAAACTCCAGCCGGATTTCCTTTAAATGCTTCATTTGTAAATGAATCTACTTGATAGATGTCTAATTCCATTGAGTTCGCTCTAATCATTTAAATTGAATGGTTAAGGGTGTTCTATTAAAACTACAAAGCAGAATTGCTTGCCTTACTATTTGTATACGTGGCAAGACGTAACCAAACATACATGGCTGGTGCCAGTAAAATAAAGCAAGTAATAGCCAAAGGCAGGCTAAGAACTAAAGCATTAACAAATAAACCAGTAAAACTAGTGTCGCCTACTAGGAAATAACCAAAAATAATCGATACAAAAAATGCCAATAAAATGATCACAGCTATATTCAGAAACACCCACTTTCGAGAAGTGAATCGGCTACCTAGTAACTTTGCAATTCCTGGAAAAACCATCGAAGCACATAGCAACGCAGTCAATGTTGAAAATACAAATATCGTATAACCCTGTACAGCACCAGAGTCATTTGCATCCCATTCTGGCAAATTCATTTCTAGCCAACCAAGACCAAGAAATAATAATGGTGGAATCGTAAATACGACTGACGCCCAGAATGTAGGCTTCATGAGTTTCAACTTAAATCTAATCCTATCAGTATGTTAAAGGCTTAATTTAAATAGTTTTTCACAAGCATGATATCTTTTAAAAGATGTTACGTTGATAAACACTTTCATATACCCATCATACCAACAAAGTATTTTGGCCAGAATAAACCAAATACGGCAAACCCAAGGGCAGATAAAACTAAAGGTTTAAAGCTTGAGCGGTTAAATGCTAAAAATATACCTAAAATATTGAGCCAGCCTGCTGGAGTCAATACTGACATCAGCCAGCCAAAAGGCATCATCATGAGCATAGACAAAGCATCATTAATAGGTCTCCAACTTTCATTTGCTTGAGGTATATGCGTAAACTCCCAGTACACAATTGAAGCTAATGAAAAAGAAGTCGAGCTAACAAGACTTACGATTAGCCACATTAGATAAATATTTTTGCGATTAACTTCGACTCTCTTCTTGTTAATAACCTTACCACCTGAATATCTAATACAAAAAAGCAATAAAACTGCCTTGCTTAAATTCAGACAAGATAAGATCTTTTTAAATCTAACACAATGAAAAATCATTAAGGTCTTCGCAAAACTTGAGCAAAAAAATCCCAGCCTAGGCTGGGATAAAATCATTAAACTTAAAAAACCTTACTCTTTAAACTGACAGCACCAAGTTATGGATTCAGCTTAAAGCTTCAGCCTAGTAAATTGAAAATGGAAAGTACTTGGCGTTGATCTTGGCGTAAGTACCATCTTCAACAATTTGCTCGATAGCTTTGTTGAAACCTTCTCGAAGCTCATCATTACCTTTACGAACAACGATAGCGATCTTGTCATCTTTGGCAAAGGCTTCACCTTTGAACTCAAAATCTTGCCCACCTTCTGATTTTAACCAGTCATAGGTCGGTAACTCATCAGACAAAGCACCATCTAAACGCCCTGCTTGTAAGTCTAAATAAACATTATCGTTATTGCCGTAAAGCTTGATATCAACCACATCAGACAAATAATCTTCCAAGTATTTAGCGGCGATGGTCGACCTTTGTGCACCAATGGTTTTGCCTTTAAGGGCACTTCTTGCGGTATCAAAGTCTTTGTTTTTTGCCGCCATAAAACGCAGGCCGCCTGAGTAAATAGGATAAGTGAAGTCCACTTGCTTCATACGCTCTTCAGTGATCGAAATGCTGGCTGAAATAGCATCGTACTTTTTCACTTTTAAGCCAGGAATCAGACCATCAAAATCTAATGTGACTATGCCGCACTCTTTGTTCATTTTGACACATAGGGCTTTGGCAATATCCACATCGAACCCCTGTGGTTCACCATTGGCATCAATAAAGTTAAATGGCGCCCACGCTCCTTCAGTTGCTATGGTAATTTTATCCGCCGCCTGTGCCACACTGCCAAGAGAGGCGATAGAAACAGACAAAGCAAGCATGAGTGTTTTAGTTATTTTCATGGTTTTATCCTATCGTTTTGGTTGATTTTGACCGAACGAAACTCGCCCCACAGCAAATTAGGCTCAGTCTTTTTTTATTAGAAATTATTAATTGAAATAAATAGCTGTGATAAATAGACGTGATTAATGACTTTGTTAGATGCCTTTCAAAAAATCACTAACCAGTTTTAAGCCTACTTTCATCACGTCAGGGTTATTAGCAAAACCAATCCGCACATAACCTTCCATATCCATAGCACTGCCTGGGGTAAACATGACGCCTTTGGCTTTTAGTAGGGAGACACAAAAATCTCTAGAGTTCATATCTGTATCAAACTTAAGCAAGGTAGTCGTACCAGACTTAGGCTTGATGTAACTCACCTTATCTTTCTCTTGTACCCAAGCATCTAGAAGGGCTAGGTTCTCGCGAGTCATTTGCTTACTTCTGTTAAGAATGGCGTCGCGATTCTCAAGCGCCATGCAAGCAAGATAGTCGTTAATCATGCCAACACTGATGGTGTTGTAATCACGGTGAATTGCCACCTGATGTATCACTTCTTCTGGTGCTACTATCCAACCCAAGCGTAATCCAGCGAGAGAGAAAGCCTTAGACATACTGCTAGTGCTGATACCTTTTTCATAAAGATCGGCTATAGACGCTGTTGTGCCCTCGCCTTCTTGATCTATCCCGCGGTATACCTCATCACACAAAATATAAGCACCACATGAACGGGCAATTTCAGCAATTTGCGTTAAAAAGTCCACACCCATCAAGGAGCCAGTTGGGTTATTAGGATTATTCAGCACAATTAACTTAGTATTTTCATTCACCAGACTTTTAAGCTCTTCTAGGTCTGGCAAAAACGCGTTTTCTTCACGCAGTTTTAATATTTGAACATCAGCCCCATAACTTTCAGGAATAGAGTAATGCTGCTGATAAGTGGGTAACACAGAAATAACTCTGTCACCTGGGCTAACAAGGGTTTCGTGAATCAGGGCGTTCGCACCGATAGCACCGTGAGTCACTATGGTGTTTTGACGAGACTGCTTGGTATACAAAGAGGCAATGTTATCTCTAAGACGATCTGAACCTTCGATAGCGCCGTAAGTAAGTTTCATGGCTAACATGTCATCGGCAAAACTGTCTTTTTTACCTGCAATAGTCACAAGCTGATCTAAGGTTAGAGACTCAACACAGGTTTCTGCTAAGTTGTAGTCACAATTGTTTTCGTACTCGTTCATCCAGATTTCGACGCCAAACTCTCTGATTTTCATGGATTATCCTCTGTTTTTATATTCTTTTACTTAAATGCTTATTGGTAAAATCGCTCTAGCTTAAGCCGTTGCAGTCTGAGTCTGTCTTTCGGTCCAAATTCCATACGCCATGGCGATGTCTTCAAGCCCAAGACCAATTGATCTAAAGAACACAGGCTTTTGATAGTTTGGCTTTTCAATGTCTTGGTTGACCAAGTCAGCGAGATCCCCTTTTACCTCTGCACTTGTCCAATCACCTTGCTCACTCGCTAACGTCATTTCACCCGCACTTGCTGGTGTCGTGGCCTTATAATCACAGTAAACATCCATTTGGCTCAATGCACTTGGCGCAATCTCATGGGCATTAGCCACATTGGTGCTAATAGAGGTAATCAGCACATCTTGTTTTGTCAGGTCTTTCAACTCTATGACAGGCGTTCCTGATGAGGTGCATAGCATGATGACATCAGCATCTTGCACACAAGCCCTACTTGTTGGACTAACCTGGACTCTTTTGTCTATCGTCATCAGTCTGTCTTGAAGGCTCGCATCTTCATTTAAGCTTGGTGAGTAAATCGAAATGCTCTGCCATTCCCTTAAGTTTAGGACATGCTTCAAATGAGCTTGAGCAACACTGCCGCTGCCAATTATGGCTAAGTGTTTTGATTCTGTTTTAGCGAGTTGATCGACAGCCAAGGCTGTTGTGCCAGCCGTTCGTTCTTGTGTCAGTAAGCCTGAATCACAACATAACAAAGGCTTGCCAGTGCGAGATGACATAAGCGTTGTCCAAGCTGTAATGACTGGTTTATCTGAGGTGACAAGATATGGTGATAACTTGGCCCCAAATACATCAGCACCTGTAATAGCGCCCAGATAGGTAATGAAATCCCCTTTATCTTCTGGTAAAAGCGTTAAGGTTTGCGCAGGCTGTACCGCCTTATTTTGTGCGAGCGCTATAAATAAATCACGCAAACATGCCGCAACATCAAGCCTATTCAAATAAGGTTTTAGTTCTGTTTCCGTTAAAAAAACCGGAGCAACATCATGATTAAACGTAGAAAGACTTGCTGACATAAAAGACCTCTTAACTTATATGTAAAAGCTATTTGATATACAATAAAGTCCACTGTAGACTTTTAAGTATTAATCGTCAATCCTGTTTCTCTAACTATCTCAAGATTAATAAGAGTGAGCTGGTTTAAGTTCGAGCAAAATTAGAACATTTTCTTAAAGAGAGAAACTTGAAAGGACATGCCATAAACAAAGCAATAACAATTGCTTAAGATGAGAAGGCTTTACACTAGAAAGCGACAATCGGTATGATTGTGAGGTAATTAAAAGAAGAGTTTTTATGATTAAAAATCAAGACAGTGACAACATTCTGATTCAACGATACGGCAACCTAGCAGATGGTATAGTCCTTCTCTTTTCTGGTTATGTAGAAGTCGTTATTCATGATTTACGTACTCAAACGGTTGTTTATATCGCTAATAATATTTCTAAGCGAAACCTTGGTGATGATGCAGCGTTAGACGAAGTTGAGTTTGACGAAAATGAAAATGTCATTGGGCCTTATGAAAAGCTCAATTGGGATGGGTTAAACATTCGTTCCACCAGCATAGTGCTGAGAGATGATGATAATCAGCAAATCGGCATGCTCTGTATCAATATGAATATTGCCAGCTTTGAAGCTGCTAAAGCCTTATTAGATACATTTTTATCTGGCGCTCAGCTAGTGCCTCAACCAGATAAGCTTTTCCACGATGATTGGCAAGAGAGAATCAATTCCTTTATCCATCACTGGTTGAACGAGAATAGATTAAATATGAATAGTCTAAGCCATAAACATAAGCGAGCCTTAGTAGAAGCCCTGTATGATGAAGGTGCATTCGAAGGGAAAAGTACGCAAAACTATGTTGCCAGTGTGCTCAATATGGGGCGTGCGACTGTGTTTAAATACTTAAGAGAAATTAAACAGAACAAGTAATTTGCAGTGAGTCATATTCCCCCTGATAACATTGATCAGGGGTAGAACTTAAACCAAAATAGCTACACTAGAAACACATCTGCATCAGCCCAAACATAGACCCAAGCTCTTTGACCCGAAATCACGTCTTCTCTTACGCGAATACAATCATCGACAACCGAGTAGTCGTCTGCCTTACATAGTTCTGAAGAAGAAACTTCAAACAACATGCCTTCAACAACATCTGTTTCATCACCTGTATAGGTCAAACTTGCCTGCTGTAATCTAGCTTCGGTAGAATTTGTTAGCAAATAACCAACCAACTTATCTTTAGTTCCGATTAACTCTCTACCAAAGGTGGCAACTTGTACTGAATCCTTTTGTAACGTGCCATATGAAAATATTTTTTCCATGACTCACCTAATTTATTTTGGATTATATGAAAATATTTTAACATAAAGATACATAACAAATTAGGCAGCCGAGTCCAAATCCACAGAAAATACACTTTTTTTACTCACATAAAATCTTAATGGAATAAAAAGTTCAGTTTTCTTTAAGGTTTGTCAGGCTAGCGCCTATAAAGTCAAAGTTAAGTATCAATTTGCCATATTTTCGCTTTCTTTTATGACAGTCACTAAGTGATTTGGTTGCTTATAGGTAAATATATTTATTTTGTTACTCTTCCCTAAAGCAAGATTCCAATACAACGTATGCAGCAAGCTTTTCTGTCACGTCAAAACTGAATGAGATTCTGCATCAAAGTTCATATCTTTTTTAGATTTTTAGAAACTCAAAACAGTAAACCTGACAACTCAATGCGATTAATCATAAAAGCATCCATAAAAATAAAAAATATGACATATTTTGAAACGAAAAAGATCAATTAGCTTGCTTCAAAACTGAATTAATAGAGTAAAAAAGCCACGCTAAATAAATGATTTAGAGTGGTTTTTGCGAAGTAGTAACATCAAACAAACAGTTTTATTAAGTATTAACTAGTGAGCTTGATGATTAAATAAGATCACAGGCTGCCTGCCCGCCTCTTATGCCCCAATTTTCATACTGTACTTCACGTAGCAGTATTTCGACATGATTTTTGGGAATACCGAGCACTTCTAAATTAGTCACTATGTTTTGATAAAGCTCCCGCTTCATTTCAATACTGCGGCCAACAAAGGTATCTATGCTGATATGCGTATGTAGCTCACCTTGGTCTAAATCAGGGTCAGGCTGATATCTATGAGGTTCGTGCACAATTAAACGTATGGTGCTATCAGAAGGCGAGATATTAAAAGCTGATTCTATAGCCTGATAAACCGCTTTTATAATCTCACTCTCTAAAGCTTGACCATGATTTTTTCTTACCTCAATCACCACGCTTGGCATAGCTTCTCCCTCTCTTAGTTGCGCTATCTTCTCTCAATATATTAGTTATCAATAAAGCAACAATAAGTTCTAATTAACGATATATATCCAGCATTAAACAACAACTATAGTTTGCTTATCGAATTAAACATTTAACCGTATGGGAAGATCAATATGCAAATTCTAAAGTACGATGATTTACCCCAAGGTGGCTTTGCAGGCTTATTAGAGCGCCAATTCGTTACCGATCAAAAAGTATTTGGGGCCCGTAAGCACCCAGCCGCGTTTAATGGTTTGGAAAACTTTGTTTACCTTGCTGATGCTAACTTTCAACCTAATGGCACAACAGGCATGCATGGCCATAAAGAAGTAGACGTTATTTCTGTTATGGTCGATGGCAACATTAGTCACGCGGGTTCACTAGAACATGGTCAGAGTTTAAGTGCAGGCATGTCGCAGGTACAAAGAGCGGGAGCCGAAGGTTTTCGTCATGATGAGATAAACCCTGACACGACTCCTAACCACATGATTCAACTCTGGGTTCTACCTGATGAAGCAGGTGAACCAGCAGGCTATCAAGTGTTTGAACCAGCAATAGGTAAAAGAGTGCAAATATATGGTGGCGATAAATCACAAAAAGAGCGCTTTTATAGCCGAACGGCTATCGATGTTGCCAACCTTGAAACGGGTCAAAGCTTGGAGCAAACGGGAGATGCCATGGTATTTCTTAGTAAAGGAGGCGGCGTAATCAATGGCCAAACCATTCAAGCAAGAACACTTGTTCGTGATGCTAGTATTCACTTTGTCGCTAATGCAGATTCGCAGGTAATCATCATTTACCCAGCCTAAGCTGGGTAAATGAATAAGGCTTTTAACTGAATAACCTTAAAATGAAGTTAAGCTTAATAAACCAGTGGCACACTAAACCTCTAAGAAACGAGAAGCCAGATAAGTTTCTCTTTCTATCAGCTGAGTATCTGCTTGCTCCTCTTCAATCTGCACTTTGCCAAACTTATTAGAAAGCGCACCCACTAGGCGATCAGAACTCTTTTGGTAAAAATCACATACCTGACATTTCTCTAACTGAGCGTAATCACCAATGGCAGTGTTGTTTCGCATATTAGCGTAACTATCACTCATTAAAATATCACTGATTGGCGTATCTAAAAGGGAACCGTGCATCCAGGTGCCTGCCCCTTCTTCCATATGATGTACATTGCAACACATCTTCAAATTACCCTTATAATCTATGGATAAGGTGCGTCTTGGTAAGGAACAAATTCCTTGTCTGCTTACTTGTTTATCTGAGGCGATAATCCCCCCTCTATTGCTCAATTTTTGAGTTGATAAAAAGAGCACTCGCACTAGTACTTCTTCCCCTTGATACTCAGTGTAATGGGAGAATTCTAATCGATTTTTAATTCTATTCTGATAGCTATTAAAAGCATTTTTATCTATGCCTAAACGATCAAACACCTTTGATTTATCTGGGTTTGCATCATAAATAGAAATACGAATATGCCTAATCCCTACCCCGTAGAACTGCTCAAGAGAATAAAAGCCTTTTTTCTTATTATGAATCATATCCCCATTAGTAAATAAGGTGAGTTTCGCCTTAGGAAAAGCCCTTCCTGCAAGGCGATATTTATCCAGTATGCTCCTATCTTTTAAAGGCTCATTGTATTCATGTAGGCTCAATGAAAAGGCTTTATGCTTAAAGACGGAAAGATTAGACAGTATGCGAGAAAAGTGGCTATCAGTCACACTACTTGCCGTTAGCTTATCTGCAATGTCACTCGTTCCTACAGGGCAAGAAACACACTTACGGTTACAGACATTGGTTGTGCCAATCTCTATACAATCGACATCGTTAAGAACACTTTCTACTTGAGAGTGGTAAGAAATGGGATTCAGCTTGATTTGCCTTTCTTTGAGTTTCAAAGGCTTTGAAGGTGTTTGTGGTTTTAGTGTTTTTACTGGAGTATCTGCAAGCGGGCTCATAATGACATCCTTGAAAAAATTCAATTAATCTTCCGTTTAAAGACGTATTTATGCCGAGCTTAAAAGGCGTACTAAGCACAACATAAATCGCTTACACCTAATAACAATTGAGTGCGTCTTCAGTATAGAAGAAGAATATTGAATTGGAGTTCAAGGTCTTTTAAACATAAAAGTGTCTAACTGATAAAGCAGAAAAGCTTAGCAATGAAGCTAGTTAAAGCAGCGCTCATTGTAATTTTGGAATAAAAAAGCGGCGCTAGTCTACACTTAATCATGAACATACATATGACGAAAAACTCATGATAAAACATCTCTTATTTATTTTTCTTTTAGGTACAACCAGCTTACCCAACTTTGCTTCCACCACATTAAAGCTTGTTTCTTTAGAGTACCCTCCCTATATCGAGGTAGTTGATAATCAAGTCACAGGCATTGCAGTAACTCTCATAAAAGAGGTATTTCAATCCATAAATCAGCCTATTAGCATAGAGGTTTTACCTTGGGCGAGAGCGATAGCTTATGTTAAAAAAGGAAGAGCAGATGCCATTTTTACGGCGTTTAAGACCAAGGAGAGAGAAGTTTTTTTAGACTACAACCAAGGAGTATTATTTGACCAAAAAATAAGACTTGTTGTTCATAGTGATTATGCCAATTCATTAAGTAAAGTGGCTCAAACATCGCCAGATTATTCAGCTTATCGGCTATGTATTGTAAACAAGGTGAGTTATGGCCCTCTCATAGATGAAGCCATTGAGAACCGTGAGTTTAAACAGGTTCAGAGAACAATGAGTTCAGGATCTTGCGCCAAAATGCTAGAGGCTAAACGTATTCATATCTGGGTAAGTAATGAGTTTGGCGCAAAAAATGATATCGCAAAATTAGGCTTTAACGAGTCACTCAGTCTACTCTCTCCTCCCATTCAAGTAACACCCAGTTATATTGCCTTTTCAAAAAAGAAAGATCACACACTATTAATTAAAGAGTTTGATAGAGTTTTAAAACAATTTAAAGACAATGGCCGCTATCAAGAAATTGTCGATAGTTATTTTTTGAAAGTCCGGACTAAAGCAAACTCAACAGCTGATCTGATACAAAACTGATTTAATAAGCATACCTAGGCATCTACCCGGAGCAAGTTTGTCGCAAAAGCCGCATAAACTTCTCGAGGGCCACGCGTCTGTGTCTCGATCGTTTTGAAATGAGACATGCCTATCTTTTTTAGCACTGCCACAGAGGCTAAATTTTTAGGTGCAACAAAGGCTAACATTCGGTCATGGCTAAGCGTGTCTAGTCCATAAGCAATTTGCGCCTTGCCTATCTCAGTTGCATAGCCCTTACCCCAAGAATCTTTAGCAAATACAAACCCTATTTCGTAATCCTCTGCGCCAAAGACAGAACTTGCAATCAATCCACCAAAACCAATTGTGGCACCTGTACTTTTTTCGATTATGACTCCTGCTTTTTTACCTGATGCTTCTAAATCAAAATCTTTTAAGAAGAAAGCTATGGCTTCTTCACGAGAAAGTACCTTAGCTTCAAAAGCATGTTGCATTACATCTGGGTCAGAAAAAGCCATTTGAAAGAGAGGTTCAAAATCTGACTCTGTGACAGATCTTAAAATAAGACGCTCTGTGGTAAGAATATTCGTTGTCATAAATGCCTATTTAACCAGTGAAAGTTCATTATTCTATTCAATTAGTTAACTATATAGGTATTCATATACCATTGATACTTAGTTTTCTATAGATGCGAACACTCGCACATAGTAGTCAGCAATACGGCTAATACCCGCTCTTTCTTGATGAAAATTGAGATATAAAAAAGCCAATGCATCGGCAAGGGTCACCTGATGCAAATTATGACATTGCTTAAAAACCAGATGCTTAAGGCTTAGTTCAAAGACTTCTTGGCTTTCGCTACTTTTGCTCATAGCAAAGAGCCCCTTATCCAATTCATCTTCTGGGTCATCTAACGGGTTAGTTGCTTGCTGATAAAGGTTTTTGGCCAATCCCACCAGCTGAGCCTCATTAAACTCAGCTTTAGATCGCATGATCCAAGCCAGTGTGATCAGGTTATGGCCAAAAAAGCTAGGCTGTTCTAAACACGCTTTTATCAAGACTTTAAAAGCAATGGGCCTTTCAGTTTCCAGCTCTACCTCTTGTTTTACTGAACCTATTTTTTGGCGTTTACCTGCGAAACTTGATGTCACAAATTCGGTAAACCTATCCAAAAAGGGTTCGATCTGATATGCAAAGTTTCAGCGTTAGTGCTTTTACTTGAGTACCATTTCTAAAAGGGCCTGCTGGATGGTCTGGCAAACTGTTGGTTGTAACGCAACGCTGGTCTGCAAAGGTTTCAATGGTTACCTGATTATCAGCCATTGAAGCTTGGCTGTAAGCTAGCAAAATAAAAACAGAAAGCTTTTTGAGCATAATAGATCCTATATTATTAAAGCTATTTAAATCAAACAGTTATTTTAATATACGCCTGAACAGAGCGCATTATATAAGCATGTAGTATCAGTTTATTTAACGATTAGACTCACTTGGTTTTAAGTGAATTAGACTCTTTTTACAAAAGAAAGTTAGTCAATGTCAGATTATAAAAAATTAATGATTCATCACGTCATTCAGAAGAATAATTTACCTTATGAAAGCACTATGAAGCGCCAAAAATGACACTCTTGAATTGATTCTATGAATAAAGCCTAAGCTTGATGGGAATAAGCATAGCTAATAGAGCGAGCGATACACTCAAACCCATATTTAGCGACAATTGGCTGGCTCATTTTAGAGGCATGAATACTCAAATACTTAAGCCCTTGGGTTTTAGCATCTTGAATACGTTTAGAGAGTAAAGCTGAGTAGAAACCTCTACCTCGATACTTTACCAAAGTATTACCAGCCCAAATACTGCCAAAAGGACTGTCTAGATGGCACATTAACCAGGCAGATGAAACGGGCTGATCATCTTGATAAATGACATAAATACGTATTTGTTCTGGCGATTCTTCTTTAAGTCGCAACAAGTGGGACTCTTGGGTAATACAGTCGCCACCCCAAACCTTCTTTTGAACCGAAATAGCATCTTTAATGCCTTCTTTATCATAAACCTCAACACAAATATCTTCAGGCTTTTCCATAAGTTCACTCGTATCATTGAGCGCTACATCATCAAGGTCCAGCACCATCAAAGCGGTGCTCTCTTCCGCTACAAAACCTTGTCGAATAAGGTTTTCACCCAATGAGCTAGGTGCGTCCGTACTGAGAGTGTGCCATTTAAAGGATACATTAAGTTGCTGATAAAACTTGATTTCAGCTTTTATTCTCTCTTCTAATGCTTCGACCTGAATATCAGAGTAAGAGATGTAGCTTCCTAAATCATAAGCTGAAACAAACTTCACGAGATCAGGGGTTTCCAGCTTTTGACAACCCGCTAAGGTAAGCTTAATTCTCTCATGATGGTTATACGCCTTTAGAAGTTTGTTAGTACTCAATGAGGTTTCCTTGAAAATGATCTAATTACTGAGAACAAGCACGTCTTATAAGTGCTTTTTTACAACTGTTTGTTAGATAAAAGCATTTTATACAAGAAGCATGAAAGAAGCTCAAACAAAGCATCAGTATTGGAGAGAAAGCCTTTAGTTTGGACAGACTTCCTTTCTTAAAGCCATATACTCTTTGTACTTCCCTATATCTTTCGAGCATTGTAAAGCACCTTGCTGAAAGCCATGCTTATAGCATCCGCTCAGTAAGGCGACTGCGCCACAATACTTCTTTCTAGAAGATTCAAGCAAACAAGCCCACGCTTCTGTTTTTTCATCTTTGGTTAAACTAATGGACTCTGCTGTTGAGAGCCCATTATCTCTCATTCCCGTCTCACGAAAAGAGAGATCGAAGAAGCGTCCATATTCAATAGAACCATCTGTTGAAGAAACACCACAGCTACCTACATCCGTATTGATTAGCAATGTCATTGCAAATATCAAATTCATTTTATGCCTAATTCGTTTTTACGATAAATATTTCGCGATTTTAACGTCAACTTAAGTTCAGCGCCATAACGGTCGCTGTGCCAGGACAAAGTGAAGAAAACTGATCGGTATTTTGAATAGCCAAAGGCACTTCACTTCTTATTACTGGCGAGAAACCTAAAACTTTAAAGTAGTCTTCTGCGTTATTAGTAAGTAAATATAAGCTGGAAACACCTTGCTGCTGAGCACTAGCTTGAAGATGAAGAAAAATCGCTTTCGCTAGATCCTTTCCCCGATATTCTTGCTGTACCACTATCGAGCGAATTAATGCCACACGCCCATAAACCTCAGTACCACCCATTGCAATAATTTTGCTATTTTCCCGACAAACAATGAAGTTTGAAAGATGTTTTTGACAATCTTCATAGGGTAAATCAGACTCTTTCAGTAACCTTTCAATCTCATTTAAGTCTTTAATTTCTGCTTTGCTAAATGCCATTTTTTCATCCTTATAATCTGCTTTATTAGCGTCACTCGTTCACCAGATAATAGACGTTAATAGGCATTCTGTAAGGAAGTAGCAAGATAAAAACGGCAACTTAAAAGCAACCTCTTTAGTAACGAGAACCTTTAAGTTGCCAATAAATAATCCACTAGTTAACAACAGCCAGAAATATTATCTTCTTTCGCTTCTTTTTTAACCGGCTCAAATGTACCAATTGCGGCGACAGCCGATTTAAGAAGTTCAAACGATTTAACTATGTTAAAGCGAGAGGTTGCTATGTTCATACGCATATATTGCGGACTCTTAGCACCAAACCAAGTTCCTGGGGTTAAGCCCATTTTGGCTTGTTTGAAGACCAGATGCTTCAGTGCTTCCTCATCAAGACCAAGCCCTGAGAAATCAAACCAAACTTGATAAGTCCCCTCAGGTTTAAAAACCCGTATTTGCGGAATATTATCCGTTATAAAGTATTGTATCCAAACCTGCGTTTCTTCTAGATAGACCAACATTTCATCTAACCAAGCAGCACCCTTTTCATAGGCTGCTATCGTGGCAAAACTTGTAAAGGCATTACCGTGATCGAGATACATGCCACTGACTTCATGCTTAATTGTGCTAAGGAGTGATTGGTTATTCGTATAAATATAGCCATTTGAAATACTGTGCATGCCGAAAGTTTTAGCGGGTGAGCCAATCAGAGTAATAATATTCTCATAATCAAAGCTAGCCAGACTGGTGAATTTGCTATAAGAAAAGATAATATCTGAATGTATTTCATCACTGATAATCAAAACCTGATGCCTTGCTGCAATTTCTACTACCTGCTCAAGTTCAGCCTGAGACCAGACTCGCCCTGTTGGGTTATGAGGATTGCAAAAAATTATGGCTTTAACATTTTCAGCTTGAATTTGACGCTCGAACTGCTCGAAATCAATCTGGTAGCCGTTACCATCGACATCACTCAGTTCATTTACATCATCAATAATAAGCTCGCTTTTAACCAACTTACGATCTGCTTTATTAATTAAATTAGCAAACTGATGGTAGGCAGGTGTATGGATTAAGACAGCATCACCGGCTTGAGTGAACTGTCGGAGCAAGAGCGCAATACCAGAAAGTACCCCTGGTACTTGTACAAAGTTTTTCTCTGATAATTCAACTTGATGACGTGTTGAATACCACTGACTAATAGCACTAAAGATCCCCTCTTCGTTAAACTCATAAGCAAATACGCCACGCTTAACTAATCGGTCAAGTTCTTGTGTGATGGGTTGAGCCACCTGAAAATCCATATCAGCAACCCAATAAGGGAAAATATCCGTCGTGCCATAAAAGTTATTAAGCATCTCAGGCTTAGTTTTGATAAAGGTATTATCGCCACGGCTTAAAGTGTTATCGAACTGACTCATAGGGTCTCCGTTTATTATTAAAGGTTGAATACCTAATAAGACGGAGCCGAAGAAAAAAAGACGACGTTAATGGTTATTTAGATGAAATTAGTGCTCAATGGCGTTAATAACACTATGTAAATTTGCCCTCTGTAAAAACTCAATACCCTTGAATGATCTTATCAAGCTGTACCAGTATCGCCCTCATCTGTTGGTTCATTGGCGTATTTGTTGAGAGACACAAACAGAGCTTTTCGCTTAAGCGTTTTTCTTTTAATGGATGAAAGCATAATTCGTTATTCGTAAGCTCTTTTGCCACATCAAACTGAGTCAAAAAAGTCACCCCACGACCTGCTATCACCCACTGCTTTAAAACATTGACCGAGTTACTTGTGGCACATAAAGTATGGGCCTTTTTCTGTCGCATGATTTCGGCGTAAATTCTGGGTTGAAAAGATAATTCATCATCCGCTAAACAAAGCGGCCATTGTAGGCAATCAGCCAAAGGCACAGGGGTATTTGAAACTAGATTTGACTCTGCGAGATTTAAACTTAGTGGATAAATAAGGCCAATTGGGCAATCAACATGGCTAAAAAGGCGAACTTGGCGATTATCTTGTACATTAAAAGCAATAATGACATCTAGCTCACCCGACTCCAATTGCGTTAATAAGGCATGAGTGTTTCCGACTTTAATATCCAATCTATATTGTCCAAGAATGTGATCCAACCCTTGCTCAATTTGTTGAGGTAAGGTTTGGCTTAAACATTCCATAATTCCGAGTTTTAACACCACTAGGTTTTCTTTATTAATGCGCTGCATTTCAAGTCGTAAGTGTTTATCTTGCTTGCGCCAAAACTCAGCTTTATTCAGCAACTCGCGACCAGACTCAGTTACCTCGATACCCCGAGGTAAACGAATGATTAATTTAGAGCCATAGTCTTCCTCTAAAATACGCATTTGTCGGCTTAAAGCAGACGCAGAAATATTCAACTTATTGGCAGCTTTTCGCACAGACCCTTCGTTCGCTATTTCGATAAAAGAAATCAACTCTTTTGAAAATGCTGTAATAATTAACTCCTTATCAAAGCTTAAGCGTGCTAATTTTTAGAACGCATTTTACCAATCATTATAGTTCTTAATAAGCTTTCCATAAAATAGAATATCGCCATCTCTCAGACCATTCCTCCTTAAAAAACGAGACTCCAAGAAGAGAAAGAAAAGAATGGCTAAATAGAAGCTAAACAGACACACATTGAAAAAGGTAAAAATATGAGTCAAGCAGAGCAAGATAACCATTGGCTTAAGCAAACGCTAAACCTATCTCAAGCTGCGGTCGATGCAGGCAACCACCCTTTTGGTGCCTTATTGGTAATAGATGATAAACAAGTATTAAGAGCTGAGAACACAGTTAATACCTGTCACGATGCGACTCGCCATGCTGAGATGAACCTTGTTAGTCAAGCGTGTCAAAACTTAAGCGAGAGCCAGCGTAAAGAGGCTGTACTCTATACTTCAACAGAGCCCTGTGCCATGTGTGCTGGTGCCATTTATTGGTCTGGCATCAAGCAAGTTGTCTATGCTTGTAGCGGAAGTGAATTAAACAACATCGCTGGTAAAAGCTTAATTTGCCATAGCGAAGACGTGTTTTCAGGCGCGGTAAATCCACCAAGTGTCAGGTCTACTCAATCGCAATTACTCATTAAGCAAGCTTGTGAACAACATAAAAAATATTGGATTGAAGATTGGTCATGTTTTTAGGTTAAACACGCCAAAGACTAAGCGCTGAAAGGCTAACGACTTAAAGGCACGTTACAAAGGTATCAAGACTGTTACACATTTGCTTAATAGTTACACCAAATGCAGGCTTGTCAGGCTTGTCAGGCTTGATCGCCTACCCGTTAATTGAGGATAATGAATTCATCTTAAAACCTGGTTTCTTAAGTTAAAACCTTAAATTGAAGTACACATTATGAGTAGAACAAACACTTTAACCTTCGGTGCTATCGCACTTGCCTCAACCGCTTTAATTGCCTGTTCTACTCAGTCTCAAGACCCCGCATTTCAAGCGGCTAAAACGCTACCTAAGTATGATCAAACAAGTTTTTCTGACTATGTAGCAGATACTAAGCAATGGTTAGAAACGAACCGGGTGTTTATGACTCAAGATAAAGAGTCTGAATTACTCGACGTTTTACCAAGAGAATATGAGCCGCAGAACCCTAATGGCCAAGGTGTATTACTAGTGCACGGTCTAGGAGACACACCCTACTCTTTTATTAACGTTGCTGAGCATTTAGCAGATAAAGGCTACCTCGTACGTACTGTTTTGCTCTCTGGCCATGCCAGTAAAGTTGGGGACTTACAACTTCCTTCGTTGGAAGATTGGCAAGGTATTGTTGATCATCACGCAAAACTACTAAAAACTGATGTTGATTCAATCTGGGTTGGCGGCTATTCCACGGGGGCAAACCTAGTCACTGATCTCGCCATCCAAGATGAGTCAATCAATGGGGCGCTGCTTTTCTCCCCTGCATTTCAACCTAACTCGTCTTCGGTAAAATATGCAGGGCTTGCTAGCTACTTTGTTACCTGGGCCGATCAAGATCCAGAAGATAACCCTCTTAGGTATAATTCACTGCCTATGAGTGCAGCCGCTGTTTATTACGAAACCTCTGTCGAAGTGAGAGATCAGCTAGAAGACACTCAATATGATAAGCCTGTTTTCATGCTAATGAGCGAAGGCGATAAAGTCATAGATACTCAATTTGCTATCGATGTTTTCACGCAACAATTTAGTCACCCCAATAGCCACTTAATCTGGCAGGGAGAACAAGCAGTCACAGAACCAAGGGCTACAACCTTATCTATGAGACTGCCTGAGCAACGTATATCAAACGGCTCGCACATGGGCTTACTTTTTGCCCCTAACAACCCAAATTATGGCGTTCAAGGACAAAGCCGTATTTGCAGTAATGGTCAAACAGAAGAGCAAGAAGTTGTTTGTATGAACGGGGGTGATGTGTGGTTTTCAGCATGGGGGCACAGAGAAGAAAATAAAAACCACGCCCGCCTGACTTATAACCCTTACTTCACCGAATCCATGACCTTGTTGGATCAAGTGATGGAAAGTGAAAGCACAGAAAAGTAAGGGTCTAAATAGTAAGAATGTAAAGTGGAAGTCTAGATAAGTTTTTGGAGTTAGGCTTTCTCTATAATTCCTGCATCAGCTGAATAAAGTTGCCGCAGGTATCATCAAGTACAGCAATTTTAACCGTTCCGGCTTCGGTTGGAGGCATTGAAAACTTAACACCCAAGTTGGAAAGCCTTTCGCACTCTTTATCAATATCATCAACCGCAAAGGAAGTGCATGGAATGCCTGCTTCTTTAAGTGATGCCTGATATACCTTAGCAGGCTCAAAAGCCATTGGCTCTAACAAAAGTTCTACACCAGATTGTTCTTCAGGCGATACAAGTGTAAGCCACTTATGCTCACCTAAAGGCACTTCTTTTTTCTTGATAAAGCCTAAAACCTCTGTGTAAAAAGCGAGTGCTTTATCTTGATCATCCACTGGAACACTTGTGACATATATTTTGATCATAGCTTGAATACCCTATTTAAATTAAGACGCTATTAATCATAGCTAGCATTTGAATTCAGTACTTATTCTAGATTGCTATTATGGAGACCTTGATAATCTCTTGGTGAATAGCTTGTGCATTTTTTAAATACCGAGGAGAAAGTTGTCGCACTTTCATAGCCAACCTCAAAACAAACTTGTGTAATAGATAGACCTTGCTTGATAAGAACTTTCACTTTAGAGGTTCTTAGGTCTCTTAAGTAAGCCCTCGGAGTTAGGCCATACATAGACTTAAAAATTCTGACATAATGAAATCGAGACATAAACGCAGCTTTAGCGAGATCATCCAGCTCTACCTTGCCCGAGTAGAAGTTTTCCATAAAATCTTTTGATTTTCTTACCTGAGCATATTGCTCTGGACGAAATAAAATCTCCCCATAAATTCGCTCTAACTCATGCTCGAAAAATGTTTTTGGCATTCTAACAATGTACCTAAAAATATGAAGTAGATATTTATATTGATTTAGTTTGGTTTTCTATCAGCGGGATGATTAACCCCGTCATAGGTTGGGATATCATCAATTTTTAATGGATTTATACCTTCCAGACAGGCGACATTGAAGCCATATTGAGTTGGGTTTGATCGGCGCTGATGGTGAGTATAAATACCACAGTTGGCACAAAAAAAGTGCTTAGCCGTCTTAGTATTAAATTGATATAAGGTTAAATGCTCTTGCCCTTTAATGATGTGAATACCAGATAAAGGAATTGATGCCGCAATAGCCCCTCGCTTTCGACACAAAGAACAATCACAACGCCTTATATCAAGAAGGCCGTCGGGCAAATCAAGTTCAAACTCGACAGAACCACAATGACACGAGCCTTTATGCTTCTCTTGAACTACAACTCCATCAACACTTTTTAAACTGATTGTCATGCTTAACTCCTTGTATGGGTATGCAGATTAAATACTAGCTGTAGGAGAGAATCTGATAAACACTTCAATCCAAATGGCATTTCCATTTTCTATATTAGTCTCAAACCACTATTCAATTCTGCTACTTAATTTAATAGCAACAACCTCACTGGTTCACAGACACTCTGGCTGAACAAAATACACCTTAGTTTTTATCGTGTTATTCACGATCTTTACCTAGCATGCGCTAATGTCATGATATCATCCACGCTCGAACACTCATTATCTAATCAGTTTAATTTGATAACTTATGACCTTCTCCATGCTTAAGAATAAAACCGTACATTTTTCTGCACGCAAGAAAGGCGTATTGGCATCGATAATCGCGTCTTGTTTATTCGCCATGCTGCCCCTGTATGTACAGTTTCAACCTAGCCTAACAGGTACAGCTTCTGAAGCGGGCCATTGGTTAACAGGCCAAAGAGTTTTGTGGAGCTCTGTGATTATGTTATTGGGATTAGCCCTGGTTGGGCGAATCTCTAAATTATGGGAACAATTAAAACAGTGGCGGTTATGGCCGAACTTTTTCCTTTCTGCCTGTTTGATTGCACCACAATTTTGGATTTTTGTCTGGGCGCCATTACAAGGTGAAATACTTTCTGTGGCGTTAGGCTATTTTGCACTCCCTCTGACCTTGGTTGCCGTTGGCTATTTTGTGTATGGCGAGCAATTAACCCGAGCACAATGGCTAGCGTGCATGATTGCGGCTTGTGGTGTAATTTATGCCTATGTCATTGCTGACGGGATCTCGTGGATTGTCTTAGTCATTGCTTTAGGCTATCCGCTGTACTTTATGAATCGCCGACGTTTCTCAATCGCTAGCGACATAGTATTTACCTTAGACAACCTCTTTATATTGCCAATCGCACTGCTTGCCATGGTCTATTTACACCCTTTTAATGAATGGCCACACATTGAGCTTTGGTCTTGGGCCTATTTCCTAGGGTTAGGGCTAATAGGCACTTTACCTATGCTTTTATTTTTATTCGCCTCACAAAAACTCCCGCTCAGCCTGTTCGGATTACTGACTTATATAGAACCCACATTGGTTTTTTGTCTTGGTCTAATACTAGGTGAGCGTATCGAGCTAATCCAATGGCCAATCTACGGGGCGATTATGCTCGCCTTGTTATTAATTGCTATCGATAGAGATAAACGAAATCGTTAATTAACTTGATGAGGGAGCGGCTAGATGAGTGTTATGGGTGATGATTCGCAAACTGTTATAGATTGCTACATAGTAAGAAATGAAAAAGAGAAATAAAAGACAGCCATATTGAAGTATTTAACATTTAAATGGCTGTCCTATAAGAGCTACTATGAAAATTAACAAACCTAACCCTGTCTGGTGTAACCAACAGGTCTTTTCATTAGTTATTCGCTTTTTCTACACTTAATTTGGTGAGTGTAAGCCCATTTTATTACCCTCTGAATCAAGGAAAATGGCGAAATACCCCATATCATCCGCATGGGATGTTTTGGGAATGAGAATTTTACCGCTATTCTTTTCAACTCTATCAAGAATGATTTGAAGGTTTTCCCCTCCATTGAGATATATTGTCACACCATCTGCCGAAGGTCGTAAACCTTCTTCCTTCAAGATGACGCCAGTAACCGCTTGCTCTTCATAGGGGAGTATGCCCATTTCCATTCCTGGCATTTCCACTTTCTCAATATTCATATCTAAAATGGCTTGATAGAATTCAATTGCTCGTGAAATATCTGTTGCTGGAATTTCGAAAATTGAAATATAAGTATTCATATCTGCTTCACTTTTATTAATGTTTGTTCCGCTCTTTTGCCTTTCCATTTCAGCATTATCTGCACTAAAAGCAAAATAGCTAAATATACACATTGCTAAGGTCAGGCTAAGTCTAGTGATTACATTTCTCATAGAGCCTCACATGGGCTAATTAAAATGTATAAACAAAACTAAACTTATGGCGGGAAACAGAATTGTAAAAATGCGACAGATTTAAATTACTTATAAAAAGCGGAAGAGAGAGCCATGTTTTCATTCCCTAAAAAGTCTTTTGGCGCGACACCTGTGAAGGCCTTAAAGTCTTTGATGAAATGCGCTTGGTCGTAGTAGTCATGTTGATATGCAATATGAGTAAGACTCTCCCCTTCTTCGTTAAGCAGCATCTTTAAAGTACTTTGTAAGCGAATCAATTTGCCTAATTGCTTCGGGCTAGCACCAATTTGCTTTACGAACATTCTCTCAAGCTGTCTTCTTTTAGATAAATCTTCTTTAAGGATCTCACTAATAGAAGTACACCCCTTGGTTGCTAAAAGCGTTTCTACCGTTGTTTTAACGATACTGTTAACCCTCACCTGATCACTGAGCTTCTTCAGAAAAAATGATTCAATTATCTCGATCCGTTGCTTTGTACCAGTGGCTTGAATGATGTCTTGTTCAAGTTGATCTGCGATACCTTCTTCAAATAAGGTATTTATTGGCGTCTCTTTATTTGCCAATGTCCTGATAGGCGCAGTCACAAAGTTAGCAAAACCATAAGGGTAAAAACGAATGGCAAAGGTATTAACGTAACCTGTAGGTTCTACATAAAAAGGATCAATCGTTTGGCCCAACACCATAGCGCGAGGCTGAATAATGAAATCATCTTCCGATGTATAGCGCTTTATATCATCACCAAGTATAAACGCCATTTCAATTGTGCCATCAGGAATGATTCGCTGTCGTTGCGTCTCTTCCGTTTTAGGAACTTCCAAAGTCCAATAACAACTGATTAGCGATGCTAAATCCGGGTGGGGCTGAAAAGTCTGATAATCCATAGTTTGGTTGTTGTTCCTAAGAGATACATTTTTGGTTTAACTTTGAAACTAATATATAAGGTTTTTATACTGATTACATTACCTAGTCATTCAAGTTAGGTCTACTATTACCTAACTTAGAGAATTTAGATTGGATGCCCGAATAAGAACAGTATGATCATTACTCATATGCCTCTAGCACCTCAAAAATCTCATTTGGGAACCTAGTAAATGTACTGTGAATAGATTCTGAAAGCTGCTCGATATCGTCAAAATCCGGACTGGCGATCATCACAGTTTCAAAGATTGACCATTCAGGCATTGAGTCTTCGTTTACCCATTTCTCACCCTTCAGCATTTCCCAAAAATTAACTTGTACATCCTTTGTTTGCCCAAGTAGCCAAAGCTCAAAACATACCTCTTGATGATTAAAAACAATAGCCAGCTTGAGTCTGTGCTTTTTAAGGTAATCGTTTTGCAGATAAAAATACGTAAAGTCGATGTATCCATGTAGTACATTTGCAACTGAGTACTTACCTTTATAGGCTTTTTTGAACTCAGTTCTTAGATCTTGAACTACCCCAACAAAGCTTTGATACGTTTTCTGAATTTCTCCACTAGCGAATACCTTTTTATAAGCAGGAATGCGAGCATTTAAACTTTTACTTGGCACTACAGCTTCCTCCGTTGCTATCTGTCGCATAACGCCACTGTAATAGGCATTTTTTGTGTACTGGATTTTACGGAAAAGTAGCGAAGCCACCGCAAAACGAAGCAAATCAAAAATGTCCTATTGACGGTATTATTAAGCATTTGTCTGCCTCAAAAATGAGTTTACAGCTGATTTACTCGACTCCATATATTCATGAACATTTCTTTAAAAATATACAATTGGATCAATTTCATCATAGTCAAGATAGTGATCCAATTGGCAGCCAAACTGTATTTCAGGGATATCGTGATCTTCTCCCATTGCGTTTCTCGCTACCTAAGTCACGAATTGTTTGACACCACCGTGGTTCGGTATTAGAGCGTCAAGCTCATGGAAGCACTCAACTAAAAAATCATTTTTACTTAGTAAATACTCATAACTTCCTTGAGAACCCAACGCAACAACACTACTTTTGACATCCGTGTGCTTGCGCTTATTATGCCTGAACATTTAGCGACATTAGATTGGCATTTGTGCCGTAGCTTGAACAAATAGTTGCATTGTGAACCTCTCGAAAGCCTAACTTGAACCAATACCCCCCTGACCCTTGAACAGCGACAAGAAGTACACGATTGAATTTCCTCAATTTAGCTAGTTCTATAAGCTTACTTGACAGTTGCTTACCTACACCTAACTCCCTTGCATTACTACTTACCGCCAAATCGTGAAGGTATAAAGTATCACCAGCAGACTTGCGAGGAAGCTCCTCAAATAATTTAGGTGGCTCATCGGAATTCCAAGGGTGAGCGAGCAAGTACCCTAAAACCTCATTGCTGCTGGACAGAAACACAAAGCAGGTCTCAGGCGATGCTTCCCATTTGCTTTTAAGTACACCGACTTCCTCTGGTGGAACTCCTGTATATGCTTCCTCTTGCACCTTAAGGATTCCTTGCCATGACCTTTCTGTTATTTCAACTATAGACATTACTTGATTCCAACGTATTTAATTGAGACCGTTTTTAATTAAGACAGCCACTTTAAAAGAAATTAAACACAACATCATCTGAACGTCACTCACTTCATACATTTTAGAGTCATATGATTGCTAAACGGTAAGCTTTCTGAAAATAAATAGCTCACTTTAAGGTGTTCTATGAAGATTCTCATATTTGAGATAACAGAAGTCCTCGCGATAACGATATGATAGGTTTTATAGAGTCGAACGCCTGAGAATGAATAGACTAAATCTTAAGAAAGAAGCCGCCTACAAGCACCTAATCCAGACCGCCGTTGCAACTGCGTATGTTCACAATACTCAGCTAAGTAAGCTTCGGAACCAACTGCTGCTTTAAAGTGTTTCTCAAAGCCGGTTGTTACTTCTATCCATTGCTCTGAGGTAAGGTTAATTCGCTGGAGTATAGGAGCAAGCGAGATATCTAGTGCGCCTTTTTTATCTGACCTAATCACCCTACCCGTTAGATCAATCAATTCTAGATAATCAATGAGTTTGAAGGGTATCCCTTCTGGCTGATCTTCCCTTTCATAGCCAATAAAGGGAAATAAGTTTTTAGGCTGAGTTTGATTTGCTTTTGCCACTTCTATTCATGTATTGATGCTGGTGTGTTTGGACGACTCTGGTGTTGATTCCATTTGGGCACGAATAGGATTCAAGTCGACGTAAGCCATGCATGAAACCAAAGCAGCCTCGTCTAGCAAAGCCTGAGACTTAAACCGCCCTTCCCAGAACCGCCCTGTACATTTATCTTCATTATTTGCCATTCTAGCGATGGGTTCATTTAGCTCTCGCATAAACCAGCTGATGTCACAAAGACGCTCACGGTACTTCTCACAACTTTCATACACTGTGGCTAACTCAAACTCAGCCATTGTTTTGTTTTCTAAATACTTTTCTGTGAACTGGGTACCTTTATGCAGATTATGCCAACGCTCTAACACTTCTATAATAGACCAATTATTGGCTTTTTCAGTATTAACATGAAGGACTAAGTGAGTGTGCTTTCCTAAAAAATAGCATCACGGCATAGGCGCATTCATCTATCGCAAAGATAGCAGCTAGAGACAATATCTTATCTTCAATCCAGCCTCGTCTGTGTTCGCAACTTTGGCCTGTGAGCTTATCGCTACCACAAAGAAAGGCGCGTCAGACACAACGGGAGACGCAATGATAATAAGAAGTATCTTGAAGACTTATTAGGGACTTACAGTTAACTAAAAGAAAGCATATTAGATTCCTCATCCTTGAGTGAATCCAATAAAGCTAGATCATGACTAAATGAAGATCTAATTGGAGTGGGTGTATTTTTTAAATTACTTTTCAAAAATTGGAGTAGGTGTCTTTATTAAATTCGGGAGCGTCCATATATGTCTCAATAGAACTTTTTGATTTCTTTAGTTTGTTACTAGCTTTTTTACATTTAACCTTTATCAACGTTAGTAAACTTTCCCACTCACCAACGGTATAGTTTGATACTTTTAAATCACCTAAGGCCTTCGGGTGACACCAATCACTCAATGCCTCTAGTGAAATTATTTTTAAAGACAAGCTACCATCTATATAAGTGTTGTTTAACTTTGTTAATTCATCATACGCAATTGGTTGATTTGAAACTTTTAATTCTTCTAATAGTTTCTCAATGAGCTTTTCCAATGACATATTTTGTAATTCTCCTTGAGGCCGTCCGACTACCTTAACCTGTTAGGCTACACTTTCAATTGCCTGCCCAAAGATAGCAACAGTATCTTTCTTCCCATAAGCCGATAAGGTTTGATTGACGATTACCCAGCTATCATCAAGTTTATGTGCAATATGATATTGATAGAGGTTATAAATAGAGTAATAAGCCATTTCCATATCATCAGTAAATGCTAAATCATTATCTTGTAGTGCTGCGGCTGGCTCTTGATAGCGCTCCGCAACATTTAAGGTATCTATGCCGTTTTTAACAGCCTCAATTGCATCTTTAGGTAGAGAGTAATCAATAGTCTGAATTGTGCCTGCTACAGATTCTTGATATTCACAAATTCCATTTTCACTCACGTAATCTAACCACAACCTGTATACCTTTATGCACAGTTCAACTTGGACAAGCTTTTGATCATCAAGAGTTAAATCAAAGTATTTTTTCGCTACTGGGTGCATAAAAATCCTAACGCCTAGCTAAGAATTTAAATCGAGACAGCCATTTTAAAATATTAACAAATTTCAATACTTGTAAATTGGAACCAGATATTGTCTTTATCAAAATCAGCAATTTTATTTAACTCATCAAACGGATCTAGTGAAAGATAAGTTTGTTCACCAATATTCACCATTTTCACATGAGAAATATGCTTACTACCAAAGTCATCATATATATTGAACTCAGTTAAACCATCTAACTTATAAGTTTGTCCGAGACCATTTTGATCAATAACTGTGATCATTGCTGAATGTAATAAACCATCCCAAGCATATTTAATTGAGATTTCAGTAATGATTTTGTCTCTGAAATTCGATGGATTAACCATATTTTCCCGTATAGCTAACGATTAACAAATTAGAGTGGGTGTCTGTTTTAAATTGGCATTACTTTAAAAAACGCTGAGAGTTATTTATCATGGTTTTAATGATTGCAGCTAAGTCTTTGTCTATTTTAGATTCACCGTCAAATGCCACCAAAGCAATTGGAGGTTTATTATCTTTCTCTTGCAATAATAGCTTTCCAAAATTTTTAGCCACAAGCGAGTTATTATTAAACTCGAGTCTTAAAAGCCGCCTTAACCCCGATGCAAGTAAATCAGCTACCTGGACTCCTGAACATGATTTAGAATCAATGAACTGAATATCGTCTCTAATTATTTTTTGAATATCAAAGGCTTCTTTTCCTTCAAGTTCAGGAACTTTCTCAGCTAAGTAATCGGGTATAGTCCCTATGTATTTTTTCATTGGTGAATAATCACACCAATCTAATACTGCTGTTGGGTTATCAATTGAATATGCCTGCAATAGGGTAGGTACAAACTTTTGAAACGAATCCTCAAAATCTGTAATTTTTAACAACTCTTTAGCATCGTATCTCCAACGAAAGCTCTTTAATGAATTAGGATATCTCTGTACATAAAATGCAATTCCTCTCTGGATAAATAAAGAAAGAAGGACTGCTTGACAATGAAATTGCACATAAAGCTGTTCAGGTAGCCCGCTTAATTGCTTGTGCAGGATTCTCATAGCTTCTTTTCCGCCATCATATTTCATTTCATTTTGACCACGAAGAATAGACTCAATATGAGCATTCTTGTGTGAATTAATTTTATCAATTGAATTAAAACTAGAATCAGTAGCTACACAAAATAGAGAACCATTTAAATGACCAAGTTCCTTGAGAAAATTTATATAACCATTTTCAGAGATGTTCTTAAGTTTGATTTCCGTATTTTGAGAAAAGCCCTCTTGAAGTTTTAATTGCCGTAATACTGCTGTTAGTTTTCTTTTTTCAAACTCTGGGTGTGTATAGCATGCAACTGTACACCAAGAGTTTTCAGCAGCACCTTTAGATACAAAAGTTCCTGCTTCATCTATGTAGCTAATCAAAGTACCAAACTCCGTGTAATACCAACATCTTAATAATGAACGCTCGACTTACCCACCGCTCTCAAAGCGTCACATCACTCTTTTTTAGATAAGATTTTAATAGGGAAGGCTACTTATTCACTGAACACCTTCCTGGCTAAACGCATATTTGCGTTATCTAGATTCCTAAATTCACTTGTCGGCCATAGCTTTAAAGATCAACTCATAACTAATTGATTCTACGTATTTTTAAAATCAAAACAATGACAATTCATTACCAATACTAAAACTCAAAGACTTACTCTCTATTTTTCACGACTCAACAGTTAACTTATCTCAACACCAAATCGCCCTCGCTTACAAACTCTCCCAACAACCCCTTCAACTCATTATGCATTCGATAAGCCGCATAGGCTTTCATGTGAATAATAGGAGCCTTGTCGACTTTAAATAATAGCCCTGCATCTAGATGCTCTTGTACTAAGGTATCGGGCAAGTAGGCTGCACCGCCGTTAGCGAGTATGAGTTTTAGGGCGATACGGCCGCTGTTGGCGCGTACATTAGCAAGCTGTCTTTGAGGGAAAGCAAGCTCATGATGAGTATTAAAAGGCGCGCCCCACTCGACTCTCACATAGGCAAAACCGAGCGCCTCTTCTAATGTTTGTTTAGGTTGGCTTGTGACTAAACTCATGGGAATGCTGGCGACTTCTTTAACGATAAGGCCTTTAATATTGGGTTGTTCGTAGACAAAGCCGATATCTACCAAACCTTGGTCCAGCTTTTCGACGACTCGAAGCGGTGTACTCTCCTCTAGCCTTAAGATAAGGTCAGGCTGGGTTTGATAAAGTCGATTTACCTTGTCTTGTAAGAAGCTATCCCAAAGCCCGGGTACACCCGCAATCACAAGGCGCTTTTTCTCTGTTTCGCCAAGGGCAGTATCTTCGTAGGCTTGCTCCCAAGCATTGAGAATAAATCGTGCGTGACGCTCCATGCGCTCGCCTGCCGGTGTTAAGCAGACTTCATGGTGTTTACGCTCAAACAAGGCAACACCTAACAGGCTTTCAAGCTGTTTGATTCTAGCGCTTGTGGTCGAAGTGGAAATACAGAGCTTGTCTGACGCTTTAGCAAAGTTACGCGTGTGGGTCACTTCGATAAAGGTGTCTAATAATATGGTGTCCAAAAGTAGATCCTGTTTTTTTAGAGCTTAAGGCCAATATATATCGTTTTATCAAACCTTCAAAAGCTTTTATCATGCTTCCACTTTAAATTTTGCCCTCAATCCCCTTAAAGGCGAACCATTAGCATGCGTCAAAAAAACCAAAAACATCACGCCTTTATTAATCGCTATTTACCTTTTTTGATTTGGGGAAAAAGCCTAAATAAGCAGTCTTTAATGGCTGACTTCATGGCAGGTCTAACAGGTGCAGTTGTTGTACTTCCTCAAGGGATAGCTTACGCCTTAATTGCAGGTTTACCGCCAGAGTATGGCCTTTACACGGCGATTATTACGCCTATTATCGCCGCCCTTTTTGGTTCCTCTTTTCACCTTATTTCTGGCCCTACGGCGGCGATATCTATCGTGGTCTTTAGTGTGGCGAACAATATCGCCAATAATACGGCAATTGAATCCAGTGAGTTTATTGGCATTGTCCTCACTCTCACTCTGCTCACTGGCATCATTCAGTACCTTTTCGGTTTGATGCGTTTGGGCAGTTTAGTGAACTTTATCTCTCACACTGTGATAGTGGGCTTTACGACAGGCGCCGCATTACTGATTGCCACCAGCCAATTTAAATATGTATTAGGGGTTGAGCTTGCATCAGACAATCACTTTTTTGCCTCTTGGTGGCAGCTCATCCAGCGTCTTCCCGAGACCAGTTTTTATACCTTAAGCATTGCCCTCGTCACACTCGTTAGCATCCAACTAATTAAACGCTTTAACCCTAAACTACCTGCTATGTTATTGGGCATGATAGTCGGTAGTTTGTTTACTTGGTTGATTAATGGCAAAGAGCATGGGGTGCCTTTGGTGGGCGAATTACCCAATATGATCCCTCAAATGAGTCTGCCGTCCTTGTCTTTTGATTTGATGACAAGTCTCCTACCAGGGGCTATGGCAGTTGCCATATTGGGTTTGGTCGAAGCTTTGGCCATTGCCCGTGCTATTGGTGTTCGCTCAGGCCAACGCATTGAAGGCGATAAAGAGTTTATGGGCCAAGGTTTATCAAATATTGTCGGTAGCTTCTTTGCTTGTTATGCAGGCTCTGGCTCCTTTACTCGCTCTGGTGTTAATTACGACTCAGGGGCAAAAACCCCCATGGCAGCGATTTTTGCAGCGCTTCTGCTCATACTTATTTTGTTAACCATCCCTCAAATTACTGAATATTTGCCTTTACCTGTGATGGCCGCAGCCATTTTATTGATCGCTTTTAACTTGGTGGATGTCAGTAGTATTCGCCATATTCTCTCTGATAAAGAAGAAAGCGCCATTTTAATGGTGACCTTTATTTCTACCTTAACTATCGCTTTAGAGTTCGCCATTTATTTTGGTGTCATTCTCTCTTTGATTTTGTATTTACGCCGTACCAGTAAACCTAGAATCATAGAGCTTGCGCCTCTTTCGATTGAAGATAATCATAACTTTCGTAATGTTGAGCGCTTTAGCCTTAAGACCTGTCCTCAAATCAAGACCATACGATTAGATGGCTCTATCTACTTTGCTTCTGTCGACCATATACAAGACACAATTAGTGCCTTAAAACCTGATAAAGGGGGTCATACGCATTTTGTTTTAGTCTGTTCTGGGGTGAATTTTATCGATTTCGCTGGCAAGGAGATGTTAGTAAAAGAGATAGAACGTATTGAAAGTTTGGGAGGAAGATTAGTCTTTTGCGATTTTAAAAACACCTTGATGGATGATCTTAACGGGTCTGGGTATTTGGATTTAATGACGAGAGAGAATATCTATTCGGATACGAGCCAAGCTATTACCAGCCTTATGGCAGAGCTTAATCATAAAAGATGCGAGACGTGTACGAATCGCATCTTTTCGGTGTGCCCTAAATAGTATGAAAGCCTTTATTAAAGGAGGACTGAAAGCCTAACGGCACAGATTAGCGGCCTCTATTTTTAGGGGCTTTACCTGCACCGCCTTTACCTTGGCCGCCTGGTTTGCCACCGCTCGGCTTGCGACCTGCGGGTGCTGGACGGCCTTTATTAGCGCCGTTGCCTTTTTGCGAACCACCTTTACCGCCATCCCCAGAACGGGAGCGATTTAAAGGGGCTTTACTTCGGCCACCTTCATTCTTACCTCTGCCACCTTCATTTTTACCTTCTCCTGGACGAGAACGGCCATCACTCTTACCTTTAGATACAGGTTTACCCGATTGAGACTTTTCTTTGCGGCTTTCAGCAGCTTGGGCTTTGCTTTTACTAAAGCTTTTTGAGTTAGATCGGCCTTTACTCTTTGCCTTAGCTGGCGCTTGTTTTTGCTTGCTGGTGTCTTCAGAAGACGAATGCTCAATCATTTTTGAGAGTTCAGTCATTTCTTTTTCAGTTAGATCACGCCAATCGCCAACAGGCAGGCCTTTTAAGCTGATGTTCATAATGCGAACACGCTCTAACTTGGTCACCTGATAACCACAGAATTCACACATACGGCGGATTTGGCGGTTTAAACCTTGTACCAAGAAAATACGGAACACATTCGGTGCTTCTTGTACCACCTTACACTTTTTAGTTTTCGACCCTAACATAGGTACACCACTTGCCATGGTATTGATTGCGTCTTCTGTTAAGGGCTTATCAACAGTCACCACGTATTCTTTCTCGTGATTATTACCGGCGCGTAATATCTTATTTACCAGATCACCATTACTGGTCAAAAAGATAAGCCCTTGTGAGTCTTTATCTAATCGGCCAATGGGAAAAATACGAGACGAATGATTAACAAAGTTCACCATGTTGTCTGGTTCTTCCATCTCGGTTGTCGAGACGATACCAACAGGCTTATTTAACGCGATGAAGACAAGATCTTCTGCTTCTGGCGGCTCAATTTTAGCGCCATTAACACGAACCACATCACCCGGATTGACTTGGTCGCCCACTTCAGCTCGTTTTTTATTGATAAACACATTACCTTGTTCAATAAAACGGTCTGCCTCACGGCGCGAGCACATACCACTTTCACTGATGTATTTATTTAAACGAGTTGAGGTTTTGAAATCCATGTTGGTCCTATCAAAGTGTTGGAGAGTCGATAATTAATATTAGGCTGTCATCATGGTAAGTAACCCATGAATGAGATGCCTAATCTAATGGCGCACACTTTATAAGAATGACGGTAAGGTTGCCAGCCAGTAATCCTGCTTATAGCAAAATATCTTAATTATTCTTGATAGGCAGTATACAAAGCGCTTGAATGCTCTTCTCTAATCAGCTTAATTTCATTCCAGATTTTTTGCGAAAGTGTTGGGTGTTCTGCCACAAAAGATTTAGATAGCATTAAATAATAAGGTTTAGAAACTAATGGCGGGCTGAGTTTTTCGATGGCGTTATAGTTTGTATTCTTGGATTGACTCGATAAAAAGCTGTCGGCAGTAACTGTTTGCAAGGCAACCACTTTCATTCGCTTTGTGCTTAGCATCAGTAAATTACTTTTCGTACTACTAGATTGTTCGACTTTGATCCCCTTCTTCTGCAAGTCTCCCACGATAGAGTAGCCTAATGGCGCACCGACTAATTCTGTTTTGAGATCTTGCCAATCTCCGCTCCAATTAATAGGCGACGACTTTAAGTGATAGAGTGAATACGAAATACTGGTAATTCGACGGTCTGTATCTATCGGGCCTGAGAGTTGAAAATCTTTCGTTGGGTACCAGCCAAAATCTAACCTTTCTGTTTTATAAGAGGCATTAAAAATGCCATCTACACGATTAGATTTTAACGAGTATAAGGCACGTTTCCATGGCATACGGATAAATTTAATCTCGAACTCAGGCATTCTTTTATCGAGAATCTGAAGCATTTCCACCGCAATACCAGGTTGGTTTTCAAGCACCTTGCTACCTTCACCCAGGTAATAAGGCGGCTGCTGTTTATCTTCGAAGGCAAAAGTTAAAGTAAGAGCATGTAGGGATGATGTAAAAAATATAAAAAGGGTAAAACACACAAAGCGCATTGTCAGGCTCCTAGTTTTGCGTAGGTTTAACTTCTGACCTGTAGCACTATCACGTTCTTAAATACGTCCGAATAAAACAACAAAAACAAATAATCAAGCCGAATAATTAAAGGCTACTGATATTCTCTACATTTATCAAGAGACAAGCTCTAAATATGAAAATTAAAGCATATATATTAAAGAAACCAAGTTTAAGTAATGTCCTTCTCCGTAAATTTGGCTACTTTATCTACACATTGAAACGTGTGGGCTGATTCTTAAGCGCCTTGGTTTTCACACCTAAATAGTAAAGGCTGTCACCTGATTTCTTCCCTTCTCTTTGGCGATATAAAGTGCATGGTCAGCCTGTTTAAACAAGGCGACCTTATCAAGTTGTGTCCCTCTTAGTGTTGATACGCCTATACTGACTGTTACTCTTGGTATCACGCTAGAATATAAGTGCTCTATTTCTAAGGCTTCAACATTTGCTCTCACCTTTTCTGCCATCATCAAAGCGCCATCCGCACCTGTTGCAGGCATGATAGCAACAAACTCTTCACCGCCGTATCTGGCAACAAAATCAGTCGTACGCGTAAGAGATTTAGTAATAACTTGAGCAACTTCTTGTAGCACGGTATCGCCAAAATCATGTCCATAGTTGTCGTTATAAAGTTTAAAACAGTCAATATCTATCATGAGGAGAGAGAGCGGCTCCGAAGTACGGCTCGCCATAGAAATTTCTCGAATTAGTGTCCGGCTATATAACCGTCTATTCGCAATTTTGGTAAGAGAATCAAGTTCGCTCAAAATTTTAAGCTTATGGTTGGCTTGTTCTAACTGCTCGGTTCTACTCCTCACTGTTTTTTCCAAGCTTTTCTTATGACGCTTTAATACTTCTCTTTCTTTTTCTCTAAACCAAAGGGGTAAGAATGCCAGCCCTGTTGTCAGTAAAATAATAACCCCAAGCACAAGTATGAAAATCAACCTTGTTACTCGATAAGTTTTTAACGCTTCTTCTTCATCTATTTCTGTTGTTAGCCCTATGCCTAGTTTTTCATTCCATAGCCAAGCACCAAAAACGGGGACACCTCTATAGTCTCGATAGGATTCGTAATAAGGTGCGCGATTACCATCTAACGCCCTTTTCGCCATGAGTGTATAAGGCCTTTCGTTCTTCCCTATTATAGGGTCTTCCCCTTCTACTAAGTTCACTCCTGGGTCGGTAATGCGAATTGCTAACATGGCCATATTTTTCTCACCCAATAAACCTAACAACTTTAAGTTCTGGGTAAAACGGCTTTTGGTAATAAGCAAACCTGATTTATCAAAAGCGTAGGTTTCACCAGTACTACCAATACGACCAAGTTCAGTAATACGGGTAAAATGAACCATAGGGTTAAATCCAAAAATTAAAGCGGCCACCACAAAACCTTTATCATCAAAAATAGGTGCGCCAACAAATACCGTTGGGGCTGTCACCATCGATTTACCACTTTCATGTTTGATTGATGAAACAGGATATTCGATAGGTGAAATAAATACGTCTTCTCCCTTAAATAGCCTTTTAAGACTTACCATTCTTGAATCAAAAATAGTGCTCTTAAGCCCTATGTTAGACTCATATTTACTCGCTCTCGTAATACCTTTAAAGTCGACAATTAAGAAGGTTTGATCAGAATAATGTTGCATTTTTGCTTGCATTAACCTTTGCAGCTCGTGGTTTGCTTTAGCAATATTTTGAGAGCTTGAATCAGAAAGAAGTTGTTTACTTAATTGTGTGACACGGGTGTCATTCGATATATCCACCAAATTCTGTAGATGATTTTCAGCCCACCGTTGTAGCGCCTCTTCAGTAATTTCTAGCACGGTAAAGAGTGACTGATGAATAGTTTGCTTAGCTTGTTTTTCGACATAAACAACCGCCATAAAGATAGCGAAGCTAATCAAAATAATAAAAACGAGGGGCAATATTAAAGAGGAGAATTTTGAATTCTTAATCACATTCACTTCACTCTATAAACTAAAAAAAGAGCCGATTTTTAGACCGACTCTTTATTAGGTTAGTGAAACATAGCGAAAAAGTGAATATAACTCACAAATTAAAGCTTACATTACTTTAATCTAATTTGAATGAACTAACCCTTTCATCTAGATTACGCGCTAAACTTAGCAACTTCTCGCTGGTCTCTTTACTACTATGAGCATCAACTAACGAGCGATCTGCATTATCACGAATATTTTCGACACTGAGATTAATCTCTTCTGCTGTAATGTTTTGCTGCTCGGTTGATTCTGCAATTTGCACATTAAGATTGTTTATCTCTTTCATCTGAGCAGAAATATCTTTCAATGACATCGCAACTTCTTGCACTTGAAGCGCTCTTTGATCTGCTTCTTCACAAGATGCACTCATAGCAACCACAGTATCTCTCGCCTCTTGTTGGAGCTTATCGATAGTGCGCTTTATCTCATCGGTAGAATCATGAGTACGTGTCGCCAAGGTTCTCACTTCATCAGCAACTACGGCAAAACCACGACCCGTTTCACCTGCTCGTGCCGCTTCTATCGCGGCATTTAATGCAAGTAAATTTGTTTGTTCAGCAATACTACTAATTACCTCTAATACATTCCCAACTTCAAGCGTTTGATTTTGCAGCTCTTCCACTTGATTCGCGGCACTACGCACATCATTTGCCAATTGGTTAATACTTAACTCTGTTTGCGCGGCAATGGCCATACTGGCTTCTGCCATTTGATTACTGGCATCAGATTTTTCTGAAGCTTCATGAGATGTATGTTTAACCGCTGAAGAAGAGCTCTCAAATTTACTCACAGCATCTGCCACTGATTCAGTACTTTTCTTTTGTAGCAGAATAGACTTTTCTGTGGTGTCAGATGCGGTATGTATTTGTTCTGCTGATTGAATAAGGATATGTGAAGTTTCTGATACATTGGTGATGTTGTTTTTGAAGCTCGACATCATGATATTGAAGTTGTTCGCCAAACGACCTAACTCGTCATTAGTATTATCACGAATCGACAGACTCAAATCATTATTCTGTGCCACCAAACGCATGGTTTTACCTAACACCTTCAGACGTTTGATAAATAAACGTTTGAAAAGTAAGCCTAGGCCAACAAAAGCTACAAAGAAGATAGAACTCAGCATCACCACACTGAAAATTGAGTTTTGATTAATGGCTTGATCGACTTCATCCAACGAGTAACTAACTTTAACAGCACCTAAGATATCTCCTGTTTTAGCTTGGTGACATCCTAGGCAATTTGTACCTTTATAATTATCACTTGCAACAATGGGGTTGATATAAGTGAGGACACGTTTATTGTCTTTGGTTTCAATAAAGAGACTTTGCTTACCTTTCATTGCAGCAAGCTCTGCAGGTGTACTGGCCTTTTCATTCACATTCCCAGGGCCATAGAGTTTACTAACTTGCTCTCCACGAAAGATTTGTGCCGCTTCAATGTTTTTCTGACTACGCATTTTATCTGTCAAAATTTCACGATTCGACATGGTGCCAGTAATCATCAGGGTATTGATCGAATCAAAATAATTATCCGCCAATAGTTTAATATTTGTCTCAATCGTTTGCTCTGCAAGTTGTTGCTGCTGATTGGAACCATTAATAATACTGGCAATTAAAACAAGAATACCTGTCATCGCGAGAAGCAGATAAATTTTATGTTGAATCGAGAGTGAACGCATTTCATTTTTCTCCAAAAACCGATTCTCAATACTAACTATAAAAATAATTTATTAGTTTGATCTCGATTAATAAAGGCTCACTTATTTTTTGAGAAATAACGAAAAAATACACTTAAACACCGAATATAAATTGATTGTCAGAAGTTAAATTCGTAATCTAGTGTAATTGATATTTCCATCCATCAAGTCTAGCAAGCTGCTTTACCAACTATTATTTATCTTTTGCTAAATTCAAACATCTCTTAAGTTAATGTTGTTTTTTTCAAATTAAAAATTTGCCAAACAATTTCAATAGCTTACTGAGATATAAACTTGATATTATTCACTTTTATGTACATCAATTTTTATGGCAAATTCTGACATTAAGAAAGTAACCAATTACATCAGCATCTTATCCTCTCTATTTATTATTATTTTTGGCTTTACCCTATCGTTCAGTTTTTACTTTTACAGCCAAAACAGTGAAAAAGATCAACTAGAACAGCATTATGAACAGTACATACATGCCCAGAGCTTAAGAATTCAAGCTAAAATTCAGCAATCTAATATGGTGCTGCAATCTTATTTTGGTTTACTCAACAGTCAGGATCATGTCACAAGAGATGAATATCGCCTGTTTTCAGAGGTGATATTACAAGAACACCCAGAAATTTTTGCTGTTCATTGGACGCCCCGTATTAAACATAAAGATAGAAAAGCGGTTGAAGCACAACTTGCAGCACTTGATTTAGCACCACTTGGAATTTTTGATGTCAATCCAGACGCAGATGAATTAGAAAGAGCGCCGAAACGAGAAGAATACTTCCCCGTCATTTATGCTGAGCCATTACAAATAAATCGTAAGGCTGTCGGCCTAGACCCTCTAGCAAGACCGTTCAACACGGTTACTATTCGTGAAGCGGCACGAAATGGCGTTCAAGATACCACACCACCCTTCCCGATCGTGCAAGATCCTAATGGACCGCTTTCTGTGGCGCTGTACCACCCAATCTACAATCAAACCAAAGCGCAAGAAACACCAGAACAACGCTGGAGTGCATTGAAAGGCTATATCATTTTGATGTTAAGGCCAGGGCTTTTATTAAAAGAATACCAAGCAGAATTTAGTAAAAAAGACATTCAAGTCCGCCTAATAGACACAACCAATGAAATACAGCTAAAAATTTATCCAAGAGCTGACAGCCCTGAAGACTTGGCAATTAGCAATTTAGCCGATCCAAAAATCATTCAGCATTCTTGGCAAGTTCCTGGTAGACAATGGACGCTAGAGTTCTACTCAGATACAGATAAAGTTATGGTGCAAGGTTCATTCTTACCTCTAGCACTACTAATAATTATGCTGTTACTTACCTTGGTTTTTGCTTCGTTTATTTTTAATGCATTTAGACAGTCAGAGAAATTAAAGCTAGCTAACCTTGCGCTTTTGGAAAGGCAAAAAGAGCTAGATGATCTTGCCTATTATGATCAATTAACCCATTTACCAAACCGCTCTTTGTTAAATGAGCACCTCAAGCGCATTTTAAGCTTAGAAGAAAGGGATAAGAGTTTTTCTGCCATTTGCGTAATGGACTTGGATGGCTTCAAAGAGATTAATGATGTTTATGGACACGATGCTGGCGACCAAGTATTAAAAGACGTTGCAGCCAGATTGTTAGATAACTTAAGAGACAGTGATGTTGCAGCACGTGTGGGCGGTGATGAGTTTGTATTTATTCTCACCGGGCTTCATTTAATTGAGCCAATAGAAGAGATTATTACGCGTATTATAGATGAGATAAATCAGCCTATTTTATTAGCGTCAAACCAAGTCAATATCTCTGTCAGCGCGAGTATTGGTGTGTCCTTATCTAAAACTCGCGAGAATCAAAACGTAAAAATCAACACTGAAATCGAGTTTGATAATGATCAAACGTCTCAGCAAAATGCAATTACAGAAGATAAAGCGAGTTTAGATTCAGACAAACGTAAAGCTTTATTGAAGGATGCAGACATTGCCATGTACCAAGCTAAAAAACAGGGTAAAGGTAAACACGTGTTGTTTAGTTTATAGCTTGGCCTATCTAACCTATAAATTATGGCTTAGCTAGTTAAATTTACCTAGTAGCCATGACTGAGCATCACTAAGGCTATGAAAATTGACAACTTGGTAACCATTAGTGAATGCAACCGCTTCTACAATCACATTTTCTGAACAGGTATTAGTGGTTACAGATGCCACCTTTGCACTCACGAGCGCATCCTGACTCGCTAGATAAAGGCCAAACTTCTCCTGTTCATCTAAGGTCATTAAATTCTCAAAGTTAGTGAAATCGACAAGCAACTTAACCTGCTCTTCTTCCTGCACCAGCTGGCATACCTGATCAACCGCAGCCACCCTTTGTTGAAAGTCTACCGCATCTTTAAAGATTACTTTAATGATATTACTTTCTTCTCTTGCTAATGAAAATGCCATATAAGTCCCTTTGCAAAGCTGCCTCAACAAGTTTCATCTAAGTCTAATCGCTATCTGATAAAAAGCTCGAACTTTCACAAAAAAAGCCTTATAAAACAATTTATAAGGCTTTTTCAATACGGACTAAATGGTCAACTACTAAACAAGGTTAGTGGCTATCTGAGTTAGATTAGCTCAATCGCAACCGCTGCTGCTTCACCACCCCCAATACACAAAGAAGCAACGCCGCGTTTTTTATTTTCTTGTTGTAACGAGTACATCAAGGTCACCAAAATACGTGAGCCACTCGAACCAACAGGGTGGCCAAGCGCACAGGCACCACCTTTAATATTAACCTTGGCAGGATCAAGTTCTAGCTTTTCCTGAGCAAGCATAGTGACCACTGCAAAGGCTTCGTTAATTTCGTATAAATCCACATCATCTTTGGACCATTGCGCTCTATCTAACACTTTTTGAACTGCTGCAATCGGTGCGATTGTAAATTCTGCAGGCATTTGTGCATGAGTTGAATGTGCCACAATTCGCGCTAGAGGCTTAAGACCTTTTGCTATCGCTTCACTCTCTTTCATTAAGACGATGGCAGACGCGCCATCAGAAATTGAGCTAGAGTTAGCCGCTGTCACTGTGCCCTCTTTGGCAAAAGCAGGCCTTAGCTTACGAATTTTTTCTGGGCGAGCATTACCAGGCTGTTCATCTACTTCAATTAAAGTATCACCATGACGACCTTTTACGGTGACGGGTGTAATCTCATCAGCAAAAGTGCCATTGTTAATCGCTGCATTCGCTTTTTCTAAAGATGCTAATGCAAAGTCATCCATGGCTTCACGGGTAAGTTCGTACTTATCCGCTGTTTTCTGAGCAAAATTACCCATCAAACCACCTTCATAAGCATCTTCAAGGCCGTCAACAAACATATGATCTAGCACCTTGCCATGACCCATACGTAAACCTTCACGTACTTTAGGCAGAATATAAGGTGACTGACTCATGTTTTCCATGCCACCAGCAACCATGATATTAGCACTACCTGCTAAGATTTGATCATGTGCAAACATCACGGCTTTCATTCCTGAACCACACATTTTGTTCACCGTGGTACAGCCTGTTGCTAATGGTAGACCTGCATTTAAAGAGGCCTGTCGTGCAGGCGCTTGACCAAGGCCTGCGGGCAATACACACCCCATTAACACTTCATCAATCTGCTCTGGCTTTAGACCAGAACGCTCTAGTGCAGCTTTGATTGCAATCCCACCTAGTTCAGGCGCTTTAACACTGCTTAACTCTCCCTGTAAGCCACCCATTGGGGTTCTAGCAGCACCAACTAGCACAACATGATCAGTCATCTTTATTCTCCATTAATCGGCCTATAAACCGCTATTAAGTATTAATAATTCTGCTTTCTATTATTAGATAAATAGCATGACTTAACGTTAACGTAAAGCATGTTTCATTTTTTCCTTGTGATATCAGTTATCCGTTTATTTAGATCAAAACTTTCCTTGTCTATCTGCTGATTTTTGCTCGCTTTATAAGTGATCAAAATATTTACTTTACGTTAACGTCAACTTCATTTAGTCTTTAGATATATTAGAGAAATCCATTATGAGCAAACATTATGACCACACAAAAAAAGAGCTTCTCAATTAGCGAACTTGCCGCTGAGTTTGGTGTAACCACCCGCAGCATTCGTTTTTATGAAGATCAAGGTCTCATGAAGCCTGAGCGTAAAGGACAAACTCGCATTTATTACAGCCATGACAAGGTAAGACTAAAACTTATTTTGCGCGGCAAACGTCTTGGTTTTTCCCTGGCAGAATCCCGTGAACTGTTCGATTTATGGGATGAAACCCCAAGCGGTAGTGAAAGACAGTTAAATAAGATGTTAGAAACATTAAGTGCTAAACAGGCTCAACTTGAGCAACAAATGACAGACATACAGATGGCCAAACAAGAATTGGACAATGCTGAAATGCGCTGCCGCTCCGCACTCAAGGAGCTAATGCAAGGTAAAGAAACTGGGCAAGGATCAGCACACAATACCGCTGACATGTTGACGTCTTCAAAAGAGATTTAAACAAATTAGGCCTAAAAACAAGAATCACCCTATAAAGGTAAACTGACATGATCTCTCAATACTCTGAACTGAATTTTGGACTTGGCGAAACCCTAGATATGCTACGCCAACAAGTGAATGCATTTGCGGCAGCACAAATTGCACCTCGTGCTGAGCAAATTGATCAAGATAACCTCTTCCCCAATGATCTTTGGAAAAAGTTTGGTGAAATGGGTCTGTTAGGTATCACAGTCAGTGAAGAATTTGGGGGAGCAGAAATGGGCTACCTTGCCCATGTGATTGCGATGGAAGAAATTAGCCGCGCATCTGCTTCTGTTGGTTTATCTTACGGTGCTCATTCAAATTTATGTGTTAACCAGATTTATCGTAATGGTACCCAAAAGCAAAAAGAAACTTACCTTCCTAAATTGGTTTCTGGTGAGCACATAGGCGCGCTAGCCATGTCTGAACCAAACGCAGGCTCTGATGTTGTTTCATTAAAATTGCACGCCCGCGATGAAGGCGACCATTATGTTCTTAATGGCAACAAGATGTGGATCACTAACGGTCCTGATGCCAATGTTTATGTCATTTACGCTAAAACTGACTTACACGCGGGCTCTAAAGGGATTACCGCTTTCATTGTTGAACGAGATAGCGAAGGTTTCACTCAAGCTCAAAAGCTCGACAAGCTAGGTATGCGTGGTTCAAACACCTGTGAATTGGTTTTCCAAGATTGCAAAGTGCCAAAAGAGAATATCTTAGGTGAGCTAAATGGTGGTGTTAAGGTGCTAATGGGTGGCCTTGATTACGAACGTCTTGTATTAGCAGGTGGACCACTGGGCATCATGCAAGCGGCAATGGATGTGGCTGTACCTTATATCCGTGATCGTCAGCAATTTGGTAAAGCCATTGGCGAATTCGAGTTAGTACAGGGCAAAATTGCTGACATGTACACTCGCATGAATGCTGCTAAATCTTATGTATACATGGTTGCCATGTCAGCAGACAGAGGTGAAACAACCCGTAAAGATGCCGCTGGCGTTATTCTTTATGCAGCAGAAATGGCCACACAAATAGCATTAGACGCGATTCAACTGCTTGGCGGTAATGGCTATATCAACGAATACCCTACTGGCCGTTTATTGCGTGATGCCAAGCTTTATGAAATTGGTGCAGGTACCTCTGAAATACGCCGTATGCTAATTGGCCGCGAACTTTTCATGAACAAATAACTTAGACCAATCATCCATTCCTATTAATCACTCTCATTCGTTCAGGCTCTTTATATAAGGGCCTGCTTATTTAAAAGAAAGTGGATAGGACAAAAAGATTAAGGAGCGCTACATGCCGATATTGCAGTCTAAAGTTAATCCTCGTTCTGAAGAGTTTTTAGCAAAAGCCGATGCAATGGAAACAGCGGTATTAGATTTAAAATCTAAAATCGAGAACATTTATCAAGGTGGTGGTAAGTCTTATCAAGAACGCCATCTTGCAAGAGGCAAGTTACTAGTACGTCAACGTATCGATACGCTTATCGATGAAGACAGCGCCTTTCTAGAGTTAGGCCAATTAGCCGCTTATGGGGTTTATCAAGACGATATTCCAGCAGCAGGTGTTGTTGCAGGTGTTGGCCAAGTATCAGGCATCGAATGCATGATCATCGCCAATGATGCCACTGTAAAAGGCGGCACCTACTTCCCGCTTACGGTAAAAAAACACTTAAGAGCACAAGAGATTGCTGAGCAGAACCACCTACCTTGTATTTACTTAGTGGACTCAGGTGGTGCTAACCTTCCTCAACAAGACGAGGTTTTCCCCGACCGTGACCACTTTGGTCGTATCTTCTACAACCAAGCCCGCATGTCTGCCAAAGGTATTGCACAAATTGCTGTGGTAATGGGTCTTTGCACTGCAGGCGGTGCTTATGTCCCCGCTATGGCAGACGAATCCATTATTGTTCGCAACCAAGGTACTATCTTTTTAGCTGGCCCGCCTTTGGTGAAAGCCGCAACAGGTGAAGAAGTCAGTGCAGAAGATTTAGGTGGTGCAGATGTGCATTGTCGTACTTCTGGTGTGGCAGATCATTATGCCGAAAATGACGAGCATGCTCTGCAGATTGCACGTCGTTGTATCTCTCACCTTAATCATAAAAAACAACCTCACTTAGATGTGCGCGAACCACAAGCGCCTAAATACGATACCAAAGAAATCTACGGCATTGTTGGTACTGATCTGCGTAAGCCATTTGATGTGAGAGATGTGATAGCGCGTACTGTCGATAACTCTGAATTCGATGAGTTTAAACAGCTTTATGGCACAACGTTAGTAACAGGTTTTGCTCATATTCATGGTTATCCTGTCGGCATAATCGCAAACAATGGCATTCTCTTTTCAGACTCTGCTCAAAAAGGCGCTCACTTCATTGAGCTTTGCTGTCAGCGCAATATTCCTTTGGTGTTTTTGCAAAATATCACAGGTTTCATGGTGGGCCAGAAATACGAAGCCGAGGGTATCGCTAAACATGGCGCAAAAATGGTAATGGCTGTTGCTTGTGCCAATGTCCCTAAAATCACCATATTAATCGGTGGTAGTTTTGGTGCGGGTAACTATGGCATGTGCGGACGTGCTTATAACCCAGATTTTTTATGGATGTGGCCTAACGCCAGAATTTCTGTCATGGGCGGCGAACAAGCGGCAGGTGTGATGGCAACGGTAACGAAAGATAAGCTTGCTCGTTCTGGCATGAACTGGAGCGAGGAAGAAGAAGCAGAATTCAAACAGCCAATTATTGACACTTACGAGCATCAAGGACACCCCTACTATGCTAGTGCTCGTCTCTGGGATGATGGCGTGATAGATCCGGCGCAAACACGTGATGTGATTGCCCTAAGCTTATCAGCAACCTTGAATCGACCAAAAGAAGAGACCAAATTCGGTGTCTTTAGAATGTAAGGATTTGGGCAACCAAATTTAACCCCTTTGGCCCAATCTAGGCTTTACCCACATATTTGGGTAAAGCCATCCCTATTAAGTGATCATGAGAGAGCAATGTCATGAACAATATACCCACGCAAAGCACGCTTTTTGATAACACTGAAGAGAATCCATCTTCTGCCAACAGTGATTTTAATGCCAAAGTAATTTTGCATTACCCTAACCCTGGTATTGCTGAGTTAATCTTAAATAATGCAGATAAATACAATGCATTTGATGATCACATCATCTCTTTAATGATAGAGAAATTAGCGCAAGCAGAAGCGCAGGCAGATTTAAAACTCCTTATCTTGCGCTCTACAGGTAAACACTTCTCATCCGGTGCAGATTTAAATTGGATGAAGCGTATGACAAACAACAGCCATCAAGAAAACTTAGATGATGCCAACCAGCTCGCTAAATTAATGCAATGTCTAAACGATTTTAGCAAGCCGACTCTCGCGCTTGTTCAAGGCGCAGCTTATGGTGGTGCCGTTGGTCTTGCCGCTTGTTGTGACATAGTCGTTGCCACTCGTACAGCAAGATTCTGTTTAAGCGAAGTCAAAATAGGTTTAGTGCCCGCTGTCATTAGCCCTTATGTGATTCGTGCAATTGGTGAACGCCAAGCAAGACGCTACTTTTTAAGTGCAGAAATTATCAGTGCAGAACAAGCACAAAGTTTTGGCTTGGTTCACGACTTAGTTGATGATCAGAACCAGCTAGATCAAGCGGCTGAACAATTCATCCTGCAGTTAAGTCAAAACAGCCCTCAAGCTATGACGGTAGCGAAAAAGCTTATTTTCGCAGTAAGTCACAAGCCGATCGACACAGAGGTAATTAGCTATACCAGCCAGTGCATTTCAGACATACGTGTCAGTGAGGAAGGCCAAGAAGGTCTCAATGCCTTTTTAAATAAGCGTCAAGCTAGTTGGATTCAACCTACAGCAGGCAAAGACAAGGAGCAAAACGATGTTTAATAAAATCCTAATAGCTAACCGTGGTGAAATTGCCTGTCGTGTTATCGAAACTGCCCACAAAATGGGCGTTCGCTGCGTTGCTGTTTATTCAGAAGCAGATGTGAATGCTCGTCATGTTGCTATGGCAGATGAAGCCTTTTTACTAGGGCCAGCACCAAGTAACCAAAGCTATTTACGTCACGAAAAAATTATAGAGATCGCCTTAGCAAGTGGTGCTCAAGCTATTCACCCAGGCTATGGCTTCTTATCTGAAAACACAGAGTTTGCTGAAGCTTGTGCAGAAAATGGCCTTGTCTTTATTGGGCCACCAGCCAGCGCCATTGCGGCTATGGGATCTAAATCTGCCGCTAAAGCCATTATGGAAAAAGCACAGGTGCCACTAGTACCTGGCTATCACGGTGACGATCAAAACCCTGAACTATTAAAAGAAGAAGCGATACGTTGCGGCTTCCCTGTTTTGCTTAAAGCAATCGCAGGTGGCGGCGGTAAAGGCATGCGAGTGGTAAACGAACTGGCTGAGTTTGATGAAGCTCTCGCCGCTGCACAACGTGAGTCTAGCAATGCGTTTGGCAACCCAGACATGCTAATAGAACGCTACTTAACGCAACCTCGTCACGTGGAAATCCAAGTTTTTTGTGACTCTCATGGCAATGGTGTTTATTTAGCTGAGCGAGACTGCTCGGTACAAAGACGTCACCAAAAAGTGATTGAAGAAGCCCCTGCTCCCGGTCTTTCAGATGCCACACGCAAAGCTATGGGTGAAGCGGCGGTAAAAGCGGCTCAGGCTATTGATTATGTGGGCGCAGGTACGGTTGAGTTTCTTTACGATGTGGACGGTTCCTTCTTCTTCATGGAGATGAACACCCGCTTGCAAGTTGAGCACCCAGTGACAGAAATGATCACAGGACAAGATTTAGTCGAATGGCAATTACGCATCGCCAATGGCGAAGTCTTACCTTTAAGCCAAGATCAAATCCAAATCACAGGTCATGCACTTGAAGCCCGTATTTATGCAGAGGATCCTGATAATGACTTTTTACCTGCAACAGGCAAGCTGCATTACCTAAAAACACCAGCCACCAACTCACATGTCAGAGTGGATACTGGTGTGCTCGAAGGTGATGAAGTCAGCATTCATTACGACCCTATGATAGCCAAACTTATTGTTTGGGATCAGGACAGAAGCAAAGCCATCAACCGTATGGTGCAAGCACTAGAGCAATACCGCATTAGCGGCGTCACTAGTAACATTCGCTTTTTGCATGCCCTAGTCGATGCAAAACCTTTTAGAGATGCAGAGCTTGATACAGGCTTTATCGAAAAACACGAAAACCTTTTATTTAATACTAGTGGTCTTGAACTAGATAAAGCCCTTGTCCTTGCTGCTGGTTTTTATCTACAACAAGCCAAAGTGGTCAAGAAGAGCAATCAAGATAAGCACTCTCCATTTAGCCAATTTAAAAATTGGAGAATGAATAAGCAGTACCAAAAGCCGCTTGTTCTCGTGGTAGACGACGCAAAACACACGTTAGAAATTCAACATTTCGATGAATATGATGAAGTACGAGTAGACGGCCGCTCTTATCAACTGCAATCACACCTTAGTCATGACAAGCTGGATGCCATTATTGATGGCCATTGCCTAAGCGTTCACGGTGCATTAAAAGAAGGTGTGTTAGATCTGTTCTATCAAGGCGAGAAGTTTAACTGCCATCAGTACACTGCTGAATTTGAACAAGGTGATCATGGTTCTGATAACAGTTTAACCGCGCCAATGAATGGCTCTATGGTAAGCGTTATGGTTTCTCAAGGGGATAAGGTTAGCGAAGGCCAAACCCTAGTAATTATGGAAGCCATGAAGATGGAACACGCTATTAAAGCACCTCATGACGGCATTATTGACGCTATTTATTTTGACGAAGGCGAACTTGTCAGCGATGGCGCCGAGCTCCTCGCTATGAGTGCCATTGAAGCACCGCAGGAAAGTGTCTCATGACCCTAGATAAACGTACTTTTATCCAGTCCCCCCATTCTTACCCTAAAAAAGTACGTATGGTAGAAATGAGTCCAAGGGATGGATTGCAAAATGAAACCGGCGGTTTTGTCTCGACTCAAACCAAGATAGAGCTGATTAACCGTTTAAGCGATACTGGTCTGATTCATATTGAAGCAGCCAGTTTTGTGTCCCCTAAATGGGTGCCGCAAATGAAAGATGCCAGTGAAGTTATGGCAGGCATTAAGCGTAAAGACGGCATTACCTATAGTGTGCTCACTCCTAACATGCGAGGTTTTGAAGGTGCGCTTGCGGCCAATGCTCAAGAAGTATCGGTATTTAGTGCAGCCTCAGAAAGCTTTACTCAAAAGAACATTAATTGCTCGATCGAAGAAAGCCTTGAACGTTTTATCCCAGTAATTGAAGCCGCTAAATCCCAAGGTATCCCTGTTCGAGGTTATGTGTCTACTGTGATGGGCTGTCCTTATGAAGGCGAAATAGCACCAAATAAAGTCGCTAAAGTGGCAAAAGCCCTTTATGACATGGGCTGCTATGAAATCTCCTTAGGTGACACTATCGGTACAGGCACACCACTAAAAGCCAAACGCATGTTAGAAGCGGTAAACAAAGACATTCCTATGCACCTTCTGGCAGCGCACTTTCACGACACCTATGGACAAGCTGTCGGTAATTTGAATGCCGTGCTAGAAGAAGGTCTCGCTATTATCGATAGTTCGGTGGCAGGCCTTGGCGGTTGCCCTTATGCAAAAGGTGCCTCTGGCAATGTAGCTACAGAAGATGTGCTTTATTTGCTCGAAGGACTTGGCATCGAAACCGGTATAAACCTTCAAGCCATGGTTGATACTGGCTTCTGGATTTGTGAACAGATCAATCGCAATAATGGCTCTAAAGTGGCGCTAGCAAAGGGAAGAAGCCAGGACTAATCCTGACTTCTCATGTATCCCACTAAAATCTAGAAAGCGGATATAGAATCAAGCTTCTTGTAAAGCTTGGTTCTTTCGCATCAAAAGTTCATAAAAAAACAGCATTATAAAGGCGATAAATATAGCCCCGAAGCTAATGAACAATGCTTCTTTGTAACCAAAATATTGCGCAACAATCCCCATTAAAGACGCTCCTGCCATACTCCCTAACGCCATCATATTTGAATAATAAGCCGTAGCCCTACCAATGCAGTTAGGTGCTTTGTCTTGTAATAAACTAATCCCGACACCCACGAAAATACCAAAGAAAACACCATTAAAAACCTGAATCAAAATAAAGCTCAGCATGCTTTCGACTAAAGTACATAATATATAAAACACCATGGCGGCAATAAAACTAATAAGTAAAACCTTAGTTGTGCCGATTGCCTTAGCCCATTTAGCAGACATCAACATAATTGGGATCTCACATGCTGCGGTCAACCCTAACAAGAGCCCAGGGAAAGACACAGGCAAGTTTAAGTCATTAGTCAAATATAATGGCATGGCTGTAATGTAATTTGAGTTAGCCACATTCCCAAGAAAAAGCACCGCCCCTAAGTAATACACAACTCTCGGAATGGCTTGATTTTTCAGCGCTTGTGACTCGTCCTTAGCCGCTGATACTTTTTCTTGCTGAGGGAGTTTCCCCCAAGCATAAAAGGCGACAAAAACGCCAGCACACGCAGCCATAAGAAAGGTAAACTGAAAACCTATTTTATCGACTAATAAAAAGGCTAATGGCGGCCCAAGAATCCAGATAAAGGATACCGAAGATCGTATTTGTGCATTCAATTGAGTTGGGTCTGTTGCCGAGCTTTCAGCAAAGTGTCTGACCATAATCAGTATCATAGGAATCGACGCCCTAGCGACTCCCATAAACAAGGTACCAGCAATCAATATTTGCCAGAATGCGGTTAGAAAAGCGTAACTCAATGCCGCACAGACGATTCCCATCAAAGCGATAATAAACAAAACTTTGCGGTCTATTCCCTTATCAGCAAGCGCGCCAAACTTTTGTGTAATGTAGATTCCAGAGACAGTATAAGCCACAGTATAAATACCAATATAAATGGGCTCAAAGCCGAGTCCGTCGATTAAGAAAATACTTAATATAGGTATAATAAGAGCATATGAAAGCGCAGTTAAGCCATTGATAATATAGTAATTACCAGCCTCACCGCTGAGAAAATGATAAATGCGTTTGATGTCCCTTTCTCCTTGTTTCTGACTCCTTGTCAGAGGTGTCTAAATACTTAATTCGTTTTGATATTCTGCATTATTTCTGATTTATGCTTAATGATAGGGGTAACAATAGAATTACCCTCTTGGGTAAAAAATACAGAAGGTCGATGAAAACCTCTTAATTTCCAGCTAATTAGTTTACTGATGCTTCTAAGAATCGCCTTAGAAGAAGAGCCTTTTAATGCTGTCGGAATTTGCTTTTTAATCTCATGAGTTTGCACATAAGCACGGTTTTGGCCAATTTCACCTACCCGACTAGTTTGATGTCGCATAAAATTATGCACTACGCCAATAAAGGGCATATTGCCCCCTAACGTATTGCCAATAGGCGTGTTACAACACTTTGTATACCAACGGTTCATCCCCTTCTCGCTTAAGCGCATACAGGTAATTTCCTCAACACCTTGATCGATGGTCAACTTAGATATAGGCATTTGGAAAATATCAGTACCAGAGTATTGGTCTAGAATAGTAGGATTGTTGCCACGCCCTAAATTCATTAAATAGTAAGCAAAAGCCTGACAATCAGAACAGCAACAGGTAAGACGATTACCCTTTATCGCATCCATATCATGGGCATGCCCCTGAACTTTACCGCAATCACAAGCTAGCTTTATTTCTGCCATAGCTCTTACCTCCGCCGTTTAATTGAAAAGAATCATACTGAAAAAATTTAAATCGAAAAGAGTCACTTAATCAGTTCAGTTGAATGACTTAATTAAATGCATCAAAATCTCATCATAAGAAACACCTGCCACTCGAATGGCGTCTTTCTCTAACCCATACTCTTTAAAACCAAACTTATTATAGAGCGCCACTGCCTGAGTATTATTAGCAGTAACAGTCAGTTGCAAACTAGAAACCGCTTTTAGGGCATCAAATTCTTTGATAATGGTCTTCATTAGGCCTGAGGCAATCCCAAAGCCTCTTGCATTAGGTAAGACATAAACGCCCCAGAGATAAGACTTATGCTGAGTTTTAAGCTTATGACCTTGAGTAAAACCTGCGATAGCAACAAGCTCGCCTGTTTCAATAAATGCCCCTAGACAAAAAGAAGATTCTCTCGATTCCAAGCGTTCACGCCATACACTCTCCTCAAAATGAGATTCTTCAAGTAGACTAGACTCGAAAGCCTGAGGAGCTTCATCAAGACTTTTAAGGCGAACCTTTTTATAAAGTAGCCAATCTTCTGGAGTGAGTTTTCGAAATAACACAAGTACGCCCTGCTCTATGTGAATCCATAGATATACTTTAAGGCATATGAGATTAACTTAATAGGTGTTGAGATAAATTCTCATTTAGAATCAAGGCTTAATAAGAAACTCAGTAGCAATAATGCAATTGAAACCTTTATGACTTCTTATTAAACCTTGTAAACAAAGTGACTTATTGAGCGCTGCTTGAAAGACTTACATCTGAATAATCTTTATAGGCGTAAGTCCCTATATGATAAGTACCTGATGCTGGATTACTCATCTGGCATATTTCATTATTACCCGTTTCAAAAGGTCGGCAATCATAGTCAGATGAAGTTGGTTGCGCACCATATTTAACATACAAATCGGCATCCCCCGTGCCTCCACTCATACTAACTTCGAATGAAGCAACACAATCAGGTAGATCAAGCTGATAATAAGCCCACTCTCCTGTGTAGCCTGATAAGTTCGTTAAAGCAAGGTCAGATACTTCACAACTCTGCTTATCTTCGCTAGGCAAAGAGGTAAGACGCACTGTAGTAACAGAACCATCTTGATTAAAGATAAGCTGATAAAGTCTATCGTATTCACTTTCATCAATGGCAGAGCCTGCTTCACCACCTAATAAGCCCACCAACTCTGGTGTGGTATTAGAATGCCCCACTACCATGGTATTACCATCTAGTGTTTTTAAATTTGCTGCAAAACCACTCAAATCAAATGGATCATAAGCCTGTACGCCAACTGAGATACGTTCACTCAAGGGGGCAGCTGTTTCTAAGGTACGATTATAAGAGGTACTGAAAATCGCATTAATATTGGTATGTTTAAGCATGCTAGCGAGGTTAGCAGCACGTAGTTTACCTGCTTCAGATAAAGAGGGGTCAGAGCCAGTATCTAGCTTTTCAGCATGGCGTGTTAGATAAATGATATTCGCATCCGCTGCCATTAATGAAGAAGCATATAGGCCAGATAAAGCCATACTCATACCCACGACAGAGACAGTTAAAGCCTTCTTAATCATGATAAATCCTTTTTATAACACATTGTTTTAGTTTGTTTTTGATCTGTTTTTTCACAAAATCAGATCAACATACTAGCAATGCTTTTGCCGTAGCTGAGCAAAAGTTAAAAAGGCTAATATAACTAGATCAAGGGTCTCAGATTAGCTTAGGTTAGATTAGGTTGGGGAACCTGAGCTAAATCAATCGATGATTCCTTAAGCTAAGCCAACCAGTCCTCTAATCTAGCAAGTAAGCCTATTACACGTTTTGGCAATACATGCTCTCGATTAGTACAAAGGTAAATAGTTTCATTTACTGGGTTTGGAAGTGTATGCCGTTTAATCTTGTCCTGATAAGCAAAGGCATCAACAGCAAAAGCAGGCAAGACAGTAAAACCTAAACCTAAGCTGACCGGCTCTAGAATCGAGCCAATTTGATTTGAAAAACCGCTTTTACGAATATCATCAATATGACTAAATTCAGGAAAGTTAGCCCCGAGCAACAAAGCGGCTTGATAAGCGCTATCTGGGTGTTGAATAAAACCTAATGCTTTAAGCTGATTCCACAAGACAGAAGACACTGCAGCAGAAGTTAACTCACAATCATCAAAGTCAGCCGGCGTTACCAACACAAGGGCTTCTTTTGCCACTTCCTTAGCGTCTATTTTAGGGTTTGCCGTAAGTTTACTCATCAAGCCAATATCTAATACGCCTTGGCTTAAGTGTGATTCAATCGAATCATTAGGCGCAAAACGATAATCCACCGTTAATTTAGGGTGAACTTGCTGCATAGCCAAAACATCAGGATAAAGTCTTAACCCCACACTTCCAGGAGACATGATACTTACCTCCCCTTCAAATTCAGGGTCGTCTTGCAAGCTGGTTTCGAGCTCTTCCATGGCCTGTAATATCTGCTTTCCCTTTTGGTAAACCTGATTACCTGCATGGGTCAGACTAAACTTTTTCCCTTGTCGTATTAATAAAGTCTGCCCAAGAGACTCTTCCAACTTTCGAACATGTTGGCTTACGCCAGATTGCGTCATATGCAACTTATCAGCGGTACGAGTGAAATGGCCAAGCTCGGCCAGAGTACAAAAGCTTTTTAAAAGGACAGGATTAATCATAACAAAATATACTTATTTTCATTTTAAATAATAATTTATCATTATTAATATACGTATGTAACCTTGCCTTATTCACTCGTTAAACACGACGAGAAAGACCCATCTAAACCGTTAATAAGGAAAGTACATGAGCTACCCAAGAGCCTTTAATCACATTGGTTTATCCGTACCCGATGTCGACGCTGCTTTTAAGTGGTATACCGATGTTTTAGGGCTTTACCCAATAATGGAGCCAACAGAAATTGCACGAGATGACAGTGCCATTGGCATTATGTGTGATGACGTATTTGGTGAGAGCTGGAGTAAGTTTAAAATCTGCCACCTAGCAACAGCAGATAGAATCGGTATCGAATTGTTTGAGTTCCCTGACAATCAAACACCCGAAAATAATTTAGAGTATAAAAAGACGGGCATTTTTCATTTCTGCATGACTGACCCTGATGTAGAGGGTTTAGCAGAGAAGATAGTCGCAACGGGTGGTAAGCAGCGCATGCCCGTTCGCAGTTATTATCCAGGAGAAAAGCCTTACCGTATGGTTTACTGTGAAGATCCATGGGGAAACATCATCGAGATCTACTCACACTCTTACGAGTTAACTTACTCAGCAGGCGCTTATCAAGATTAAGCATTAATCTAAAAGTAAAAGACTGGCTTACAGCTTATTCAAACACCTGCAAATAAGTCAGTCTTATTGCTAGCTAGATAAAGGCCTAATAACCTAGGCTCGATTCATATGGATCTTCTGTTCTCTTTGCTTCGTATTCCTCATATGACATGCTCGACCTTTCCATGCACTCATCATATTGAGAAGGCGCTACATTATTACAAGCAAACTGATTATTCGCTTGGATATTCTCATACAAATCTTTTTTACTACAGCCTGTAACTAAAATCAGAGCAACGCCTAACATGGCTATTTTAATCATTTACTACTTTCCTTTAAAAAACGCTTAACTCTAAAATCACTTAAATAATAAACTACCAAAATAAGTTAAAATCTGACTAAAAGTTTTTAAATAAACTCCAATTAAATAACTCATCATGCCAATCAGTTACTCGTTAAATACCAGACCAATATTAACATGGATAAGATAAAAGGAACGACAGCTAAAACAGCAAAATCAGAATACTCCTTATGTTTAAATGCATACCAGCCTTGATGAATACAAAAAGCCGTTGAACCGATAAAAAAGAGAGAAAGATAAAAGTAAAACTCAGTTAAATCAGATACACCAAGAAACAAAAGAATTGGCCAGATAGCGGCACCTATCCAAAGATGAGGCACTAACATCACCCCTATTTTTCGTTTATAAGGTTCTCTTCTCATTTAAAGCTCCTCTTTTATTGCAACTCATCAACATCTATTCAAATAAACAGTTGGGACGATTTTCTTTATTTCTAGAACTAAAATGCATATTAAAGCACCCAAGTAAGGCGGTTTTGCAGCGCCATAAAAGCTAAATATCACTAAAATAATGACATGCTTTAATCTGATTATTAAGGAGTGAATCATGAAATTAACCCTTTATTCTGGCACACGTAACGCTTCAAGCTGGGCTATGAGAGCTTGGTTAAGCCTAAAGGAAACAAACATTGAGTTTGAAGAAATTATTATAGATATCAAACGCCCTCAAAGATGGCGAAACATAGCTGAAATTAGCACCTTTTCACCTGCCTCACGCGTCCCTGTACTAGTGGTTGAAGAGGAGGAAACCCAAAGCAAAGACACACACATTATTTACGATTCTCAGGCCATCATGGAATTCGTTAATGAATTATCCAATAACCAATTACTTCCCGATAATAAATTTGTAAGAGCTGAAGCCAGATCTATGCTTGCTTGGCAACATGCTGATATGGGTAAGATCTGCCCTAGCCTATCTTTTGAAAGCAGCTTTTATCCAGATAAGAAAATATTGTCAGCTGATAATGTCAAAAGCGCCGAAGGCCTTTATCAAGTATGGGAAGGTCTATTATCTAAATACCAAGGTCCATATTTATTTGGCGACGTGTCCCTTGCGGACCTTACCTTAGTACCTAGCGTATTAAGGCTTACTTCACACCTTGAACCATCTCATCACTTCCCCCTAACAAAGGCTTGGGCAGAACGTTTATTAAACCGACTTCATGTCAAAGCTTGGTTAGATGAAGCCTATGAGTTAGACCCCATTTATTATGATTCTTACCTACATTAAGAAGCATTGAGAGAGCCTAAACGTCTTGGCTCTCTCCCCTTAATTAGATCCAATAACTAGAAAGCCATTAATCCCTATTGTCAGGATCAGACATATCTACCGCTTTATGAGAAGCTTTTAGCAAAGCATCATAAATAGCGGTTTCTACTTTTTTGGCTTTCAGCTCATTCACCCCTTGCTCAGTTGTGCCATTTGGCGTCATCACATCTTGAGCAAGCTGAACGGGTAATTTATCAGACATTTGCAGCATTTTACCGCTACCTTCTAACGTTTTTCCCACTAACCGCTTTGACTCTTCATAGCTAAAGCCTAATGCTTGAGAGGCTTCAATCATGGCATCAGCCATTAGCATGACATAAGCAGGGCCTCCACCACTGATGCCCGTTGCGCCATCTATATCACTCTCTTTCTCTACAAAGAAAAGCTCACCCATAAACTGAGCCGCCTCAAGAAAAGCAGAATAATGAGCACTAAAAGCACCGCTAAAATAGATAGGCGTGATTCCTACACCAAACTCACAAGGCGTATTTGGCATACATCTCATCACTTGAGAGTTAGGAAAGTATTGCTGAATTTCCGCACACGACACACCAGCTAACATAGAAACAATTAAAGCAGGATCGTTAGCGCCCGAGTCTCGGTTTTGCATCGCTAGATTAGGTAAGTCTTGGGGCCTTATGCCTAAGAAGAGAATGTGTGTATTTTCGGGGAGCCCTTCTCTCACCTCAATATCACCAAGGCTTTGCGCAAGTTTTAGCCTTTCTTCACTTTTGTCGATAACACTCACTTGCCAAGTATTTAAAAAGTAAGGAAGTGTCGCTTTGAATACAGGAAAGCCCATATTCCCCACACCTAAATACACACAATTTTTTTGCAACATTTGCGATCTTCTCCTTAATCCTATCCATTTTCGTTTTCTATTCGAAAACTTGATGGTACGAATAGAATTCAAAGTTGCAAGGCTTTAATACAAAGGGAGAAGAGTTAAAACATTAGAAGAAAATAAAGCTACTAATTGATTTAATTAAAAATAAAAACAAAGAATAGAAGTGAAATTGAGTGGAAAAACTCACTATCTCCATCCTTGGAGATATATAAAATAAGACATGAGAAGAGAGTTTATCGAGCGATAATATCTAGCACTTCTTCAATGGTTTGAGTTAAAAGCTCAGCATTATCATAGGCACTTTGTAACGCTTCGTCTTGGCTTTCCTTCACCTTAGTTGGCTGTTCGATAAATAAGCCTTTTGGTTGATAATATTGATCTAATACAACCACTAAAGGAATTTTGATCTCAGTAATATCTAGCTTATCTAGCAGGTTTTCTTGAGCAAAATCACGGCTAACAATGGAGACTTTGATCTTAGGGTGAAGCTCAGCCATCGCACTGATTGCTGTAATATTTAACTGACAATCTGGACACCAAGTTTCACCAGCTATCAAGATATTGGCACCTTGCTCCAAACTGGCAATTCTCATTGCGAGTGATTGCGTAAGCTGTCCTGCTAAAGCGTCTGCGGCTTTAATTACAGCAAGCGCTTCATCTTCGGTGCCTTGAGCCAAATAGGTTTTAAAGTCGATCCCTTGCTCAAAAAAATTTTTAAATGCCATAAGCTTACAATTACCTTTTCTTTTTATTGGTTACAAACACCATCTTACCAACAGAAGAACACAAATAAACTGAAAACATTTTCAATTTATGAAGATGCCAACAAAGGATAAGTGAAAAAAGTCAGATGCCCTAAGTTAAAAGCAAAATGAACAGCCACTGCATAACTTAGTTTCCCGCTCCAAAAATAGGTTAAGCCGTATAAAATCCCAGCGAGAGTTGCCACTAAAATAAAAACAGGACCACCAGCAAAGTGCGCTAAGCCAAATAGAGCACTGGCAATACCTACGCCGATAACTGGATTAAAGCGACGGGTTAACAGGTTTTGAATATAGCCTCTAAACAAGGCTTCTTCGGCGACACAGGTTAATAGCAAATTACTAAAGGCAAAAACCAACCACCAATTTGGCAGGCTCAGTTCGTATTGAATCAGACCCAAAAGGAAAGCGAGTAAGAAAACACCTGAAAACAAAGCGGCAAGTGTTCGTATCTGCATTTGAGTCATTGTTTTAACACGGCCTAGTAAATTAGGTACAAGTAAAAGCAATGCAAAGAATATCAACGGCTTATCAAGGTTTAAATAAAGTGTATAAGCAGAACTATTTACCCCACTTTGTACCTGATTTAACACCTGTAAATTATTAAAACCAGGGGCGAGATGTAAAGCTAACGCAAGAGCCCAGACAATCACAATCACATGGCAAATAAGGCGCTTTATCCCTTTAGTTTTTGCGCCATAAGCGGCCACAATTAAACCAGCTACACCATATAGCACTACGATCAATTCCAAATGAGATTGATATAAAGCGGTTAAAGCACAAGCCCCTAAAGCAAAAAGCCCATACTTAGGCTTAAAAAAGCTCGTGATAATTGCTATACCTAGCAGAAGCCAAGTAAAACCTGCGGGGAAAAGCGAGAATAAAAATTCCATCAAGTAAATCCATTAAATTCTGTGCGCGGATACTAGCACGTCACTTAATAGGCCATATAACCCAGATAAACTATTTACACTTATTTTTCTTTTCAGAAGCCTATCTATTCAGCCACTTTGCCAGAGTATTTAATAAATAGTAAAACAAAAAAAGCCCATTAAAAAATAACTTAAGAGGCTTTCATTTATTTTAATGCAATTAAGATTAAATGCTCATCACAATTTTACCTGTTGCAACTCCTGATACTAAACGGTCATGCGCTTTAGCTACCTGCCAAATGCTATATTTAGACTCATCTATCAGAGGTTTAATTGCACCTGAATCAACTAATGTAGCTATCTCCCCTAATATCTCACCATGTTTTTTTCTATTAATACCTTCAATTAAAGGAATTAACATGAGTACGTTATGAAAACTCAAGCTTTTTAAAGCAACTGGTAAAACATTCTCAACGGGCAAAGTAGTCGCTACAGATCCATTAATTTTTACAGCTTCAAAACTTCGCTGAATATTTTCTCCTGCGATGGTATCAAATACAGCATCAAACCCTTTGCCATTAGTATAGTTCTTTACATAATCAGCTACGGCTTCTTTTTTTACATTAATTAAATTATCTTGGTTAAATTGAGCTGCAACTTCCATATTTCTGGGTGTACTCGTAGCACTCACTTTGGCACCAAAAGACTTTGCTAACTGTATCGCTATATGACCCACGCCACCTGCAGCTCCATGTATCAATACATGCTCTCCTGGCTGAATTTTAAGCTTATCTCTTAACGCTTCCCATGCAGTTATTGAAACCAAAGGTAGCGCAGCAGACTCTCGCATAGACAGAGTTTTCGGTTTCAATGCCATTAAATCAGCATCAACCAACATAAATTCCGCTAAGGCGCCATCTATGCCCGCAATTCCACCAGCACATCCATATACCTCATCTCCTAATTTAAAGCGCTCTACATCATCTGCTACTTCAACTACTGTACCTGCAACATCGCCATGCAAGATATCAGGGAGGTTTTCAGACCAAGGAGTATCAGTTGAACGCAACATAGTATCTAGAGGATTAACACTTGTTGCTTTTACCTGCACCAGAAGATGGCCTGATTTAAGTTTAGGCTTTGGTCTTTGCTCAAGTTTAAAAACATCAGTCTTACCTTTACCCTGAATCACCATAGCCTTCATTGAGTTTTCATTTTTCATTGCTCTGCTTTACCTAAATATATTTTGTTTACAAATAGTCAACTGGTATCTCTACCAGTACTTGTGAAGTAACACAGAAAGTTAGCTTGCTACCTCATACCTGCAAGCTTAATATTTGTCTAAAAAACCATAAACACCCAAAAAAGCAAACAACTTTTGCTTTTTAAGCAAAATTTTAATTAAAATTCACATTTTCTCTCACTGTAAGTAAGTTTTAAAACAGGAATAAATAGGTTAGAAAATGAGCCAAATCACTCGTTTACATTACTTTAATGCTGTCGTTGAATTAGGTAGTATCTCAGCAGCCAGCCAGCGCTATAATGTTCAACCTTCTTCTATCTCTAGACAAATAATTGCGCTAGAAAAGGAACTATCAGTTCGTCTACTAAGCCGTACTACACGTAACATTGGTTTAACAGAAGCAGGCAGAAAGTACTTTGAGTACAGCCAGCGAATTGTGGCTGAGTTGGACGAAGCAAAACGTGTCGTAAATGACCTACAAGAAACGCCAAAAGGATTGCTTAGATTAAACCTTACTGTGGGGTTTGGTGAAAATGTGATTTTACCCCTTATCCCACTTTTCCTAGAACAGTATCCAGCAATTAAAGTAGAACTAGACCTAACAGAAAGAGTAGTCGATCTTGTTGAAGACAATATCGATATTGCAATTCGAAGTGGAAAGCTGGAAAACTCTAGCTTAATTGCAACAAAGCTAATGGATAACAACTTTATACTTTGTGCCAGCCCACACTATCTAAGCAAACACCCAGCAATATTATCTCCAGATAACCTAAGTAAACATCAATGTATTCATTATGGCTACTCGGGTTGGCAATCTTGGTATTTACTCACCAATGAAAAGCAAAGTTTAAACTTAGAAAAACCAATTAGTGTTAATTCAGTAAATGGTCAAAAGCAGTTGATATTGAATCATGCTGGTATTGCGCTTATCCCTCAATGGGCTGTAAAAAATGAACTTGAAGAAAAGTCACTATTGCAACTTCTTCCACAACATATTTTTAGCCCTAATGAACACCTTACATCTACCTATGGAATTTATCTGAACCGTCAATTTATTGCCCCAAAGATCAGAGTTTTTTTAGACTTTATCAAAAAATCTATCATTGAGAATAATCATAATTAAACCCTAGCCTTAGACTGATAACAATCTTAGGTTTTATCTTTCAGTAGGTTCACATTCTATCCTAATCATGCCTTGGCTTTTTCATAAGAGGCTCTTTTGCTAGAGAGCTTCTTGTCAAAGATTTAACAATCGATATCACCACAGGATTAATCATGAAGGTAACAGGCAAGGCAACAGCAAAAGAGATTCCCCAAGCAGTAAACCAAGCCAATAAAAAACCTATGAATGCTTCTACATCAAGTTGTATAAGTGTCATGGCAAATGACATAGCACCAGACATCAAAAGCGCCATAAAAAATCCAAACAAAAAATTAGAATATTTAGCATGGAACATTGCATTACCCTCAAATCAATTTAGTTACTCTTGCTTAATCCTAGGTTTCATTAGTTTGCTGACGAACAAGGCTGATATGGAGTCGCTCACTGGTCACTGTAAGGTCCATGCTCTCTCCTCTCACTAGATCACCGTCTTTTACAATCTCGCCATTAAGAAGCCCTTCGCCTTGGCTGATATAAGCTAAAAATTCATCTTTAATTTGAATGTTTTTATCTTTCTTGAGTAGGCCAATATCAATTGTCGTGTGACTATCAAAAGTCTCTGTTTGCAACTTACTACCTCCATAAATACGTGTTAGCTCATTCTCTTTTGGGTCGTAGATTTTGTAAGCAGCAGGTTCGCCCAAGGTTTCTGGCAAGGCCCAAAGCTGGAGTATGCGATTCCCAGTAGCATCTGGATTAATTTCATTGTGCTCAAAGCCTTCTGCTCCTGCCCTTTGTGCTTGAACTTGATAACCAGAAAGCGATTGCCCATGCTCTAACGAACCTTCATGCTGCAAGTTACCTTCCAGCATGACAGTAATCACATCCACCTCATGATGAGGGTGCATTCTGGTTTCCCCATGAGGTAAGTACCTTGCATCCGCTAGGAAAATAAACTGCCCCAACCCATTCCAAGTCGAGTTATTTCCACCCACTTTGTTATCAACAATCAAGCGAGTTTCTTTAAGACCAGCAAAACCACCACGTTTAAGAGAATCTCTGTGTAAAATCTTCATAATCATTTCCTTCTATCTTTATTTATTTGTTTTTTTGAAGCTAAAAACATTGTAAATAAAGAATTAAAATTAAATAATCAGAATAAATTAACCAATTTGTTCGAAAAAACTGAATAGTTTTAATTTGAGGTAAGTAGGCTAAAATGAAGCTCACATTAGATGCACTTGAAGTACTCGACGCGATAGATAAAAAAGGCAGTTTTGCCGCAGCAGCGAATGCCCTATTTCGTGTCCCTTCCACCCTAACCTATACAGTACAAAAGCTCGAAGAGGATCTAGGCTTTGTTATTTTCAGAAAGGAAGGCAGGCGTTCTGTCCTCACACCAGCCGGTCGAGTTTTATTAGAGGAAGGTAGAAGTCTTCTACTCGCTACCCAAGCCATGATAGATAAAGCCCATCAGGTGGATTCAGGTTGGGAGGTTCGTCTCACTATTGCACTAGATACAGTTTGGGATACACAGCAGTTCTTACCTATTCTGACTGAGTTTCAGCAACTTAATACAGGTGTTGAAATCAATCTCTTAGAAGAGGTCATGGGTGGCAGTTTAGAAGCTTTGATAGAAGACAGAGCGGACATTGTCCTTGGTGGTCCAGCACCAAACACGCCCATTCAAGGCTTACAGTTTAAGGAAGTGATGCAAAGCCAATGGTGTTTTGTGACCGCAAATAATCATCCACTAACTCAGACAAACCTCCCATTAACGAATAAGATGATTACCCCTTATACTTCCATTGTGATTAAAGATTCATCCAGACATTCTCCGATCAAATCCCATCGTCTTATGGACAAACAAAAGCAGATTAAAGTCGCTTCAATGCAACAAAAAATAAGCCTGATCGAGGCTGGTATTGGTGTTGGTTTTTTGCCTAAACACAAGATTCAAAACAAACTAGATGAAGGGACATTAGTTACATTAAACACCAGCGAACCAGCTTCTTTAACACCTCAATACTGTTCTTGGAAAAGCAATAACAAAGGCAAAGCAGCTCGCTGGTTTATAGATAGAATAATTAACACTAAGGCTAGCTAAAAACTTAGTTAGCTAAGCACATTTAAAACGCCAAATACTTTAAGCATTGGCATTCAAAGGTTTACTAGAAAGCGCCAAAGCACTGCGACCTTCATTTACAATAAAATACTTCATTCCGCGCCCTCTATCTCTTGAGCTAATCAGGCCCTCTTCCTCTAAGGTAAATAGCAAATCACGTACCTGCGTTTTTGTGAGCTGGCAATCTGTGGCAATGCCAGAAATAGAACGATAAAGGTTCACCCCATCTCTCAGAGCTTCCAAGACAGAAACTTTCTCCTTAGATAAATGTGGCAGCTCGGTTTTCACGAAGCTCAGCTCTTCTATCACTTCATCTTGGTCTGTGTCCTTATCAGAAATAGCTTCTAACTCTTGTTCAATACTCTTAGTCGAATTATTTAAACGGTTAAAGTTTTCAGATTGAGATAATGACTGATCAACCAAAGAGACAAAATGGCTTTCATCAGTAAAGTCAGAGGGAGCATAGAGTTTGTCGTGATGATTACAAACCAAAAACACCAGAGAGGCTAACACCACCAAAGGGAACAAAACGAGAAACCAAACAAGAATGGTTAGATCATTGCCTGAAAAGTTATCAGATGAAGCAACCAAGCCCGCTATGGCGTAAACCAACACGATCAAAAGGGCTAAAATACCTAATGGGTTCTTCGACAGCCTACCTGCTGTCTCTCCAAATTTCTTCATAAATCATCCTTGAGTTACATATCCTTTGCTGGAAAAAATAGTGCAATCATTTTTAAGTAGATGACACTAGCCCATCCTTTATACAGTGGATAACTGTATGAATACAAATATTGCTGAAATACGAATGAAACCTCATTCTTACTTCCCTTGTATTACATATTTTTTCCAATTTCAATTTCTGCAAGATATTAAAAGGAATTGATCATATTAGCGAAGACTGTCATTGTGAATGATTAATAATAAGGATTTTGAAACGAATGAAATTAAAATTAATAGCCACACTTTCCAGCGCACTACTTTTAGCTTGTACAGAATCGACAGTAAGACCTTCAACATCTTCTTCAGATATAAATACATGTAACTCTTTAATAGAACAATCTAGTTCACTTAACGCTCAGTCATCATATCGCCTTGCACGCTGTTATGCTCAAGGGAGAGATATCAAGAAAGATCACGTAAAGGCTGCTTATTGGTTGCAACAATCAGCAAACCTAGGGCTAGCCTTCGCACAATTCAAGCTGGCACAGAGGTACTATTTAGGCTTTGGGGTTGAACAAAATACAGACCAAGCCATTCAACTATTTACTAAAGCATCAAATCAGGGGAATCATCTAGCAGAGTTCTACTTAGGCTATTTTGCCTCTAATGGTATTGGAGATATAAAAAATGATGTTGCAGCTTTTAGTTGGTACAAAAAATCTGCGGAAGGTGGTTACAAATTAGGCCAATCAGCCTTATCAGAGGCTTACGAGAAGGGTATCGGAGTTGATAAAAGCTGGGATAAACGTACTTATTGGCTTGAAACAGCCTCTTTTAATCATCAGCAGCAATACAAAAACGAGTTAAAAATACCTCTAGATGATACGCTTCAAGACGCCATCATTATCGATTATTTTAGTGACGACGCCCAATATCTGATTGGTGATATTTACTTAAAAGGAGATGGCTTAGAAAAAGATACGAACACTGCGATCGATTGGTTTACTCTATCTGCAAATGAACGCAATAAAAAAGCACAGCTAGCATTAGCAGAGTTATATGTAAGAGATAATAAAAATATTGATCAAGCTATTTTATACTATACCAGTGCCGCAAATTCAGGAGAAGGTCTGGCTCAACTGGCACTGGCCAAAATATATTATGCTGGAGAGTTAATTCCTAAAAATATAAATAAAGCTATTTTTTGGGCAAGTTTAGCTAAGCAAAACCATATTAATGAAGCAGAACAACTTCTTGAAAAATTAAATTAATGCCTTTTTACTAAGTAAAGGGCCAATAAAATCCCCCTTTACTTAGTAAGTAAATATTAGAAAAAATAAACTTACTTTTATGATTTAAGTCGCATACTCTCGACAAATTAATTGAGTATCATCAATACTTAAGACTTCTTTAGTTAAGCCACAATAGAAGCTATCTGCTTCATTCTTTTGGTTGTACTTACAGTTCTTGCAAACACCAAAAGCCGTTCTGCCTACGGCTTTTTGATAGTTTTTCAATATATCTTGCATTAATACAGCGGCTTGAGATTGCTTAGTTTCTGAAAGCTGTTCTATTGCTTCAGTGAACTTTTTCGGCGGGCAAGTTTCCGCAAGAAACAGCTTACCTTCCTCAGTCACTTTCAAGTGAGTAATTCGTAAATCGTCTTTATCTTTTTCTTTATATATCAGCGTTTTATTCTCAAGCACCTTTAACGATTGTGAGACGGTACCTTTGGTTAACCCCAAATATTCAGTAACCGCCAATGTGGTATCGGAATAACGATTACAGATGGATAAATAATACAAAGCTTCTTGTTGCACGGGTTGCAACCCTAAGCTTTGCCCCTCTGCACGCACCTCTTGTCTAAGTACGTTCGCCAACCTTTCAATTATGTTAAATAAATCTTCACTCATTCACCTATAGTATCGAGTCAAAACTTGTTTGACAAGTTGAGTTTTCTTATGATTAACTGAATATAGTTTCGAATCGAAACAATGTTTATTCTAGGAGAAATACAATGAAAAATTTACCACTATGTTTGGCGCTATCAGTAAGTTCGGCGGTGATATCTAGTAATGGTTTTGCCCATAACGACAAGCACACTGGCCATATTCAAGCACCAGAATCGAAAAGTGTCTCAGCTGAGTTTGATATCGTACATGCCAAAATTACAACGCAAGGTTCACACTTGGTCTTTCAACAAGCAGTGAAAGGAAAGGCAGGTGAAAAAGTGCCCGATACCGTAGGGGGTTTAGCTAATGCAAAGGTGTTTAGTTATGTTTGGCCAACGTCCTTAAACAGTGACGCCGTTGGTTTTGAAGCAGATCAAGGCATTTTAGCACTTGCTCTCACTATCCATCCTGATTTTGATGATACCCCTTTATACGATGAGAATAATGATGGAAACAAGACTAACGATGGGGATAACTGGCACAGTCATTGGGTGGTTTTAGTACCTGATAATGCTTGTGGAGATGGGGCATTAAAAGTGAAAGACATTCCCAAAGGTTCGACGCCTAAGTTGCCACATACTTGGCCTAAGCTGCCTATCTTTATCGATAGTCCAGGTTATGATTTCTCTCTTGAAGGATCAGAAGTACTAGTTCGAGTTCCCTTGTCTGCCATTGGATTCAACAACCAGTTTTCATTTGATGGTGTCACCGCTGGCTTAAAAGTTAACCAACAAGTTCATGCTCCTTTGTTATGTGTAACTGACGTGTTTGATGTTGCCTCAGGCGACCTTAGCCTACCCGGAAAAAGTCAGTAACTAGAGGAAACACCTATGAAAATTCATGTTTATGACACCCATGTACATACAACATCTGGCGAATACATTCATTTTGATGTTCTCGTTAATGACGACAATATCTCTCATGTCAGAAAATATGCTGATGATTATCTGGCCAGCTTAGACGTTAAATTGGATCAAATAAAACAAGGAAGATGTAATTTTTGTCATAGCGAAGTAGCTAATCCAGAGGTAAAAGAGAATATTCTAGCGAAAGGCTACAGTATCATTCGTTTGTAAATATTTAATCAAGATCATAGTAATCTTAAAACAAAATTCACTGTCGTTTATCACTCTCTAAAGCAGCATGACGGTCATTAAAACTAAAACGTAATAATGGCTGTCATTGCCTCACCTTATTGATCTCTCTATTAAAATAATTTACATCTTACAAAATCTTCCCCTGATAAACCTCACCGTATTTGGCTGTGCCCTATTGATTAAATTTCTGTCGAATTTCCCTTTCACTAATTAATAGAGCTTTTCTTTTTGAAATGAGAGTTGTGCAAAAAAATAAAGTACGAGTAAATTTATTTTACATGTATACTTGCACAATCGTGCATATGTACATATTATTTGTTTTTCTTAAACATTAAACAGAGATTAAATTGTGAACACTGAAAAAATGATAATTGCATTGGAAGAATTCATTCATGTGGGAGGAGCGTTAGTCATCATCATTGCGGTAGTGTCAGTTCTTACCGGATTAATGAGAGAGTTCATCCCTCAAGATAAACTTCAAGCTAAGCTGACTAAGCATGAAAAATGGGGCTCATTACTAGGCGCTGCTTTTGGCATGCTGACACCTTTTTGTAGTGCGGCGGTTGTACCAGTAACAATGGGAATGGCCTCAATGGGCGCTTCTTTGGGTACAGTGTTAAGCTTTTTAATATCCGCTCCACTTTGTAATTTCATCGTATTAGCGATGATATATGCCACTTTTGGGCTAAAAGTTGTGGCAACTTATTTAGCCATCACCTTCACTGCGGCGGTATTAGGTGGTTGGTTAATTTCAAAATCGCCTTGGAGAAATGAGATTAAACGCGGTGAAGAGTTAGAAGCGTCATCTGCTCCAAGCTGTAGCGGTTCAATTCAGGCAACTAACCTGCAAACAGCCAATGCACAAGCATGTTCAAGCACCTCAAAAGAAGAGTCTGCTTGTTCAGAAATTAAAATGAATTGTGATGGAAGCGTTGCGATGGCATTAGAGTCTGAAGAACCATCAAAACTCTATAAGTCAGCAAAATTCGCTTGGGCGTTATTCAAAAAAATCATACCTTATGTGCTTTTAGGTGCATTGATTAGTGGTTTATCGGCGGCCTATTTACCTGCCGATCTAGTTGAGAAATATGTAGGTGGGGACGGCATGCAATCGATTGTGATCGCAGCGGTAATCGGAATACCACTTTATCTACGTATTGAAATGGCAATTCCATTGTTAAATGTACTGATTCTGAAAGGAATGGGATTAGGCCCTGCACTAGCTTTAATCATAGGTGGTACAGGCGCGAGTTTGCCTGAAATTGCCTTAGTTTCTTCCGTACTTAAACGTAAAGCTGTCGTTGCATTTGTATTAATCATTTTGACAACGGCTATAGTGGGCGGCGCCATTTTTCAATACCTGTTTTGAGTATTAGGAAATTAGTATTGAAATGAAATGTGCGTCATTCTAAGAATGGCGCACATTATTCTGCTCTTTCTAGTCTTTCTAAATAGCGCAGGTATAATGCCTTTATAAAATTTTGAGAACACCAAAGGCCAAGAATGAACGAAAAGTATATAGATGCCTTAAAAGCCTTATCAGAACCGAATAGATTACGTTTGTTCTGGCTTTTACTCCATGTAGACCAACGCACCACAGTCGCCGAAGCGATGGATGTAACAGGAGATTCACAACATAACGTTTCTCGTAATTTAAAAATGTTATATAAGGCTGGCCTACTCACCCCAGAAAAAAAGGGTAAATGGGTGTACTACACGCTCACGGAGCAAACAGCACCTCACTGCAAAGGCCTAGTTGACTCAGTTCGATATCTACCAGAAGAAGATTTTGTCGAAATTTGCGAACGATGCGTCATACGTTTATCACTTAGAGTGAATGGCGAATGTGTACTTGGCCCTAACAGTGAACAATGGCTTGCGGCCATTAGTAAATAGGGATGGCCATAGTTGAAACGGCCCTTTGTATGACACAAGCATAATGATAGTTTGCGAATAACTAGAAAGGATTAAGCTGTTAGCAAGATAGCGCCCTATTTGGTTAGACTTTTGAAAGCGTAAAGAAAGGCTGTAAATAGCCAATTAACTTGAGAAGCTATCTACAGCTGCGACATAATCAGCCCACCTTAATACTGACTCGCTAATAAAGAATGAAAAAACATCTAGGATTTGCTCTTAACATTATCGCCATTGGCCTCTTCATCCCTGGGATAATGTTGCCCATGCTGTCTTTATCCATGGAAATGGGCATCAATGTCATGGGCTCTAACTTCACACCCAATTTGATCGATAAAGAGTTATCCATTATCGCCACAGTTGAAGAGCTATGGCTGGATCAACGTTTTATCGTGGCAGTACTGATTTTTTTATTTTCAGTTTGTATTCCCTTATTAAAAACTTCATTGGTTAGCTTTTCATACTTCATTAAAAATGCCGATAATGAAGCCAAGATCTTAAGGTTTGTCGCCAGTATCGGTAAATGGTCCATGGCAGATGTTTTCACTGTCGCTATTTTTCTGGCTATCTTATCGACTAACCACAGTGAAACCGTAAACAGAGAGTCAATCTCAGCCTTTGGTTTAAACATTGATTTACTCATCAGTAGCCAAACCCTATCTGCAGCGGGAGCAGGTTTTTACTATTTTACAGGTTATTGCCTACTCTCTTTGTTAGGTACACACCTAAGCCAAAGCAGCCATAAAGCAAAGGCAAAATCAGTAGTTGAGCAAAGTTAATAAAAGCCAGTTACACCAAACCATGGGCTTGATAATTATCCATCATAAAATCAATAAGCAAGCGAGTTCGTTTTGCTTGATGTCTGCCAGAGTAAACAAGATAAACAGGCAGTTTTTCTGGAACTGGCCGAGCATTAAATTGAATGAGCTTTCTGCTGGCTAGCTCGTTTCTACATAGGCTTTCAGGCAATATAGCCACACCTTTCTCTTCACAAATTAAGGCATGCGCTAGAGAAAAGTTAGTCGTGCTAAAGGCTTTATTCTGAACTTTTCCACCGGGTACAAAGACTAGCTGCTTATCTAAATCATCGGATTGAGCGTTTAGCCCCAACTCATGAACCACCTTTTTACTGCCCACATAAATTAGTGACGTACTCCCTAATTTACGGGCAATCAAGCCTTGGTCAGTTACATCACGTCCTCTTAATGCCAAATCGATATTTTGAGCGATGAGATCTTCTACCTTGTCAGAGACTAACACCTCAACATGTAACTCTGGGTACACATCATTAAAAGCAGCCAATAAAGATGCCAGCGCAATTTTTGGTAGCGCAACAGGAACAGAAAGCTTAATACGCCCTTTAAGCTGTTGCTGATAACTTAGATTTTCTTCCGCTCGGGTCAGTGTTTGTAAGGCCTGTTCACAAGCATCGAGGTATTCTTGCCCTTCATTGGTTAAGCTCACATTCCGCGTATTTCGGTTAAAGAGTCGTGTATTCAAACGTTTTTCAAGCGATTTAATACGAGCGCTCACAGTGGTTCTTGGTAAATCCAATTTGCGACTTGCCTGCGCAAAGCTGCCAGCACTCGCGACTTCAATAAAGGTTTGTATCTGGATGAGATGACTCATTATGCAACTTTCTCGTCTAGTTTAAGCAAGTTTAAACGACTTATTCATCATAAAACAACTTGCTAATCTGAGCCCTCATCCACATAGAAGAGAAAATCATGAGATCAATTGGCTCAGTATCATTAATCCTTGTTTCGCTTGCATGCACCCCATTACAAGCAGCCACACCAGAAATAGAAATGCGTTGGTTAGGTGGCCCTAGCCTACTCATAAAATTCAATGACCTTACCTTGTTAACAGACCCTATGCTTGGGCAAGGCGACGAAGCCTTTATTATGGCGGACCCAAATGAAATGTTTGACCTAACAAAAGGCCCAAATGTTAAAAGCCATAAACGTCTGACTAACCTACCCGACGTAAATCTAGAAGAAGTAGATATGGTTTTGTTAAGTCATGCCCATGAAGACCACTTAGATCAAGTGGCGCAAAAGCAATTAAACAAAGACATGCCTGTACTTCTACCACAACAAGACCTTAAAAAAATTCAGGATTACGGCTTTAAACAACCACTTGCTTTAAAACCTGGAGATAAGCAAATTTACCAAGCAGGCGAAGGTACGGTTAGTATCACCGCAGTACCAGCAGACCACAGTGAGAATACAAACTTATTGCCTATATTAGGCCATGGTTTAGGCTACTTTATTGAATTTGAACAAGCCCAATGGCAACACACTGTTTATTGGACAGGTGACTCTATGCCAACAAACAATGTCATAAACTTTGTTAAAACATTAGGCGATATTGATATCTTCATCCCTAACATGGGCCGCGTCGGCACAACTGGGCCACTAGGACAAATTAGCTTAGGCGCGAAAGAAGCCATCCAAATGGCAAGCCAACTCAAAGCAGATAAAATTTTACCGATACACCACTCAACCTATGAACTGTATTTAGAGCCCATCTCAGAGTTAGCCAAACTCGCCGAACAATCCAATATGCCATTAGATCTAATCTCAGAAGGTTCAACCCTAGTTTATAAGTGATTTAAAAGTGCTGTTCTCGCTTCCATATTTGCCAAGGTTAAATCATGGGAGCGAATAAAAAAACATACAAATCGCCTCATACAAACTCACTCCCCTTCTCTTTTACAAAAGCGTCTCACTCAATCTAATCAAAAAACCTATTACTTCCTGCAAATACTACATTGTTAAAACCGAAAACTTCGTCGACTAGACAGAGGTTAATTTAGTGATATGAGTAATATTAAATGAACGAATTAGTCATTTACCTCCTATTCACATAAATATTTAGATATAAATTAAAAATATTATTTTATTAAGAGAATATTTGAAATGTACAAAGCCATTAAAAGAGAACCTCAAAACAATACAAAAAAACCTATTCAAATGCTAAAAATAGGAACAAAAGATTACCCAACAATAGATAGTTTAACTTCATACCTAAATCTATCAAAAGAAGAAATATTAGAAAAAATAAATGCTAAAATCGAGAGATTTACTAAATCTGACATCCAAAATACAAACAACTTTTTGAAAGCAAGAAAAGTAAGCTTACTGGCGCAAACATCTCACCTAATGATAACTACGATAACTTTTTTATAAAACTTTCAGAGAGCTATAAAAGATCATACATAAAGCTTATAGACCCTACTTTTTATGAAAATATCAAGAATATAAAAAACAATATAGATTATAAAAATTTGGTTAATCCATCTAAAGATAATTATTTGGAAGGGGGTGGTGACGATGGAGTTTCAATTACAGATACATATAATAAAAGTCTTGCGTGTACTCTGTTCGCTCTCCTTGAATTAAAACCGAAGCTATTAAATGCTTCCACACCAGAGCAGTTACATTATGTGCTTAGAAGTAACCCTAAAACAAAACGTTATGACAATGATAGAGAAGTAGCACAAATAAGAATTGCATCTGGCTTGACCCCAGTAAAACCAACAACGGATGAAAATACAATTAGTAAATTTACATGTAAACACAGCTCAGGGGAGAGCTTTATTATTGACCCCGCTGGCGAGGCTCATACCTATATTCTTAAAAAAGTAGGAAGTACCTGGAAAAAAATAGACAACGATCACCCAGAAGGAATAACACCCACTAATGACAATATTAGGTTTTACTGGAAGGCATAAATAAAACTTTAATTTTATGTCTACATACACTCAAAAAATTGGGAGAGGGAAATATGGCTTTTTAAAATAAATTTTATTTTTATCCCACAAAAATTCATATAAAAAATAAATCTTTTTATATAGACAACTATCATTAACATAATTATATATGATGGTTGTCACTCTCATTTTGTTATTCTTTTATTATGATAAAGATCAAAACTTCCCAAACAACATACCTTTAATATTAACTCGCTTTATTTCGACACCTTTAGCTAAAAGGTGTTTTTCTGATCTTTTATATGAAAAAGAGAAAACACTACAAAACATAGGTATACTTTTAATATTATGTTTATAAGTAACCCCCTTAGAAATAATATGCTTTTCTAATAGCACTTCCCTTATATCAGAATATTTAAGAGCATAACGTTTATTGCCGTATGAAATGACAATAAAATCATTGTAGTAAGTATGCCTAACTAGGAAGTAGGATAAATAAAAATCATTAAACCTACCCGCTATTTGCTCAGTAAATAATGGTATCTCTCCAACTTCTTCATTCAACCGTCTCCGCCCACCAAAATACATAAATAGAAGCGATCCGAATACAAATGTCACCATGAAGGCAGCAATAATTAATCCAATACTTTTTTCCATTAACTATCATCCGATTTAATTGACATAAATACTCTCGACATTAACTCTAATATCAAACTAGGGAGTGTATACTAGCTTTTCATATAATCGCCCTAATATAGGCACTTTCATATAAGCCCCTCTACTTCAACTTAACATGCAGCAAGATCCCTTTATGGTCTGTTACCGCAACAGCACCATTACTCATTATATTACTTAGTTGATGATCAGTGCGACCTTCATAGGTTGCGTCGTCATCGTCACTGTCCGAGCCATCGTCTCCGTCATCATTTACGCCGTGGTAAACAAACTGATTGGTATACTCTATCCAAGGAAGATGAACGGTATTTTCATTATATAAAGCAATATCGTAAAACTTCTCTCCGGTAGAGTTAGTTCCGTGGAGGTTACCGAATGGGCTCTTTAAGGTTGAGTCTTTTACTATAGATGTAGCAAGCTTAAAACTATTACCACCTGTATATATAGTTTTTAGCGTATTTACCACGGTAGAAATGCCGCTTTGATTCGTGTCGCCCATGATGATATCGGGTATTTTTTTAATTAAGCTAGAGGCGTTAATTTTGTTTTTTAAGCCAGTGAAAAAGCTCTGCATACCAGTACTGGAAGAAGCATTGCTATTAGGCACATGTAAAAAGACGATCAATAAATTGTTTTTGATAAATGCGACAAAGCCGGTGTCACTTAAAAAGTGTGTATTCAAACTTAAGTTGGTATCTAAAATCGGCGTGAACAAGCTGAAATTTTGACAATGCTTCTTTGCAGAAGCAACTCTGACGTTTTTCCCAAGATCCCTAAAAGCACTGATATCATCCGAAGTAATCTGAGCGTTTAGCTCCCCGACACAAGTAATATCTACATGCTGTTTAATGCTTCGGCGCATTTGCCTTTGGCCATTCAAGATCAAACGCCTTATGTATCGCCTTCTAAGCATTCTGTCCTTATCCCTGCTTACTAGTGGCTTATACTCTCTCACTTTAACGTCTAGCTTGATTCTTGTCGGTTTAGCTTTTTTAGCAATGCTCTTAGAGGCTCTAAGTAGCTTTTCACGAAATCTAACAGTACCGCTACTTACTGCGCGCTTAGCCGTAGTACGGGTATGCATGCACTCTTTCCAAGAATACGAACTTGTCGGGTCAGAGCTATTTGTTTCTATGGATTGATAATAGATGCTAGTACTCGTAGTCATAAAAATCCTTGTAAGTGCTACCTATATCTGAATTTAGGAACAGAAAAGTTGAAATAAGATTCAGCTAAAAAATCATATATTAAATGGCAAGAGATACAAAGCAGATTTATGGATGAGGATTCGGGTTTAGTGGCTTTTTTGGACAATAAAAGCCATGAGAAATTGTTAAGTTTTTATCATGGCTGTCTTTGTCTTTTTTATATTTAATTTTTTACTTTGAATTAGATGCAGCCAAAGCAAGCCCGTAACTAATAAAAGTACCACCAGAAATTCTCTGCATATATCTACGAAAGGTATCCTTTGAGAATAATTTTGAAACCTTATGCCCACCAACTGCATAAGCCATAAAACTAAAAAATGCGGTTAGTGCACAAACACCGACAAGTAGGATAGCCTGCGGGATAATTGGCGCGCTACTGACTAAAAACTGAGGGAATATCGCTCCAAAGAAAATGATTGCCTTTGGATTTCCTGCCGTCACAAAAAACGATTGAAGATACAGTTGAAAATTAATTATCTCATTAATTGTTACAAGCTCTTCATTATCTGATGTGTTTAGTCTTGATGCGCGCAACATACTAACTCCCATGTAGAAGAGGTAGCCTGCCCCCAACCATTTAATGATTTCAAACGCCGTTTCTGAAGCGATAAGAAGAGCTCCTAAACCCACAATGGATATTAATGCCTGAAGAAGAGTCGCAGTCACATTGCCTAATGCAGAAAAAACCGTTCTTTTCACACCATACTTTATGCCATGAGTTAATGCTAGAAACATACTAGGCCCAGGAATGATTGAAGTAAGGAATACAGTCACTGTAAAAATCAGATAGAACTCAAAAGACATGTCATAAACTCCGTTTAAATATTTGTCAGTGATTTATAGATGCAGCCATCATAGAGCACTTTCCTTGGCAGTACTATTAACTACTTAGCCAACCTTTCATAACCCAGAACGGCTAAACTCTGCTTTCTTTTAAACTGCTAGTGGGCTCAATACGTATCAAAGCCTGCAATAAGAGCCCAATCATTAGGCCATTCAGTAAATGCCAGAGAAAGTGACTACCTAAAGCAAAACTAGAGCACAAAGCGAGGTCATAGGTTCTTGCGACAAGGGATAAGCTAAAGACAACTGCAGCACTCATTACCCAAGGCCATATAGGGCGTTTTTTTATTAAGCTGATTAGGGCAAAAAACCAAAGCCCTATAAGAGCAGGCGTATATTGACCCGATCCATTTAAGGCATCTGTTGAGGCGTTCACTTGAGTGGCACTGCCTGAAATAAAGACCCAACCTAGGCTGATGAATAGAAGTGGTAACAACATCAACAAACGAGAGCCTGTTAAACCTTGGCGACCTGTAAGTTTCAAAAACACCACCAGCATATAAAGAGCAACAAAGCTCCAAATAGGGATGACATCCGCAAAGGATGACCAAAGATTAGCCGTGGTATGAAATAAGAAAGAGCCTAAGCCAATACAAGCTCCGAGTAGACATAATACCTTTGTGCTGATATCAAACGGCCCTCTTTTTCGAGCGCTTGATGCAGCCCAAAATGCAGCAATCACAAAACTTAGGTTAGATAGTGCATTGATTGGTTCAGCCCAAAATGCCGTTCCGACTCGTTCGCAGTAAAGATCTATCTCGGTAAACCATTCCATTTACTCACTTCCTTGTAATTGGGTTCAGGTTGATATGCTTATTGATCATAATGAGTATGACCTGCAAGAGCAGGCATTTTAGAGCAAGAGTGAGACTAAAACCATGCTAAAACAGGTATTAAAACGCTTGCTAAGTCGCTTTTTAATACCTGCTGTTGAGGCTGTAGATTAAAGCTATGACATGACAATTACTTTCCCACTGTTTAGAGCTTGTTCGTATTCTTGTGTTCCTTCATATACACAAGGTAATCAATGGCGTTGTCTATATCCTCATCGGATAAATCAGGCAGCCCTGTCATTCTACTTCTCGCTCTAAAGCTATCTGGATTACGGATAAACTGCTTCATATACTCTTTAGTACGATATTCGGTAATATTTTGCGGAATATTCAGCTCAGGGCCAATCACGCCACCGACTAAATTAACTGAGTGACAGGCCAAACAAGCACCTTTAAACAACTTGTAGCCTTCGTGAACTGAAGCGGATGCAGATTGCTCTGGTTTAATCACCTGATAGCTATCTTTGGCAGATATTTCTAAAGCAACTACCTGATGAGGCCAAGGGAAAATACCGAATGTTTCTTTTTGAGGCCACACCATATAAAAAGGCGAAGGATCAGCAATTTTCTTGCCCTCTCGCATTGGCTCAAAATCACCGGCAATGCCTTTACCATTTTGATCCAATTGACGATAGCTGATCAGGGCATCTGGGTATTTACGTAGAATGTCGCCATCAAGTACCGCCTTGTACCCATCTGCACAAACAACCGTAACCTCTGCTATGTCGTCTAATGAATAATTGCTGTGTTCTAGCATGGCTTTTAGCGAAATGCCTTCGTACGTTTTATCCTCATGATAAGACACATCGTAGACGGTAAAGGATTGCACTTTGAATGTGTCCATCATGTCAGACAGGGTCATCACTGACTCGTATTGTTCAGATTGAATTCTAAACTCCTGAGACTCGTCATAGGCCATTGCTGACATAGAAATACCTGCCGTCAGTAGGCAGCTCAACAAAATCCGTTTCATGAATAATCATCCTTATATTCAAGTTCCATAAAATCGTGCGGGATACTGCATGAAACGGGGGGAGAGATCAAAAGGTTTGTATCAATTTTTGAGAAGACTAACAAATGAGTGATTTAAGACTAAATTAGTACAATTAAAACAATAAGATAATAGAAAAATTAATTAACACTTAAACAATCCATTTAAGTAAAAAACTAGACTAAATAGCGATTAAAGCGCTTTCTAAGGAGTGCATTAATGTGTTCTGTTGGAGCGGCATTGATTGCTTTTTGCATTTCAAGGTATGCAGCTTGAGACTTCCCAATCTGAAAAAGTAAATCCGCTTTGACTGCATACCAGTGGTATGAGCATGCAAGCCAATTGGGTGGTGTGAGGCTAGCTAAAAAAGTGAGAGCCGCTTCTGGACCATCTAGATGAGATACTACTATGGCACGGTTTAAACCTAATAATGCCGAAGGGCTAATCTGTTGTAGTTTATCGTATGCCGATAAGATGCTTTGCCAATTGGTCTGTTCAAAGCTAGGAGCTAAACAATGCTCTGCGGCAATACTGGCCTCTAGATGATATCGAGATAAATGCTCACCTTTTGCTGAGTCAAGAAGGTAACTCATGCCGGTTTTAATGTATTTATCATGCCAGAGCGATCTGTTTTGATCCGAGAACAATATCAGTTCACCACTGCCCTCTTGGCGGCTATTCATTCTTGCGAGGTGAAAGAACATTAAGGCCAATAAGGCAAAGGCTTCGGGTTTATTACCACTAGGATGTTCCGACAAGACACTGGCAAGATGAATCGCTTCTTGACACAGATCTAGCCGAATTGCCTTGTCTGGATGGGATGATAAATACCCTTCGGTAAAAATTAGATAAATAACATTCAGTACATTTGAAAAGCGACTCTTAAGGTCAAATAAACTGAGGTTAGCAATATCTAGCTCACTCGTTTGTAGAGACGACTTAGCTCGATTAAAGCGTTTATAAACATTGGCTTCTGAGATGAAAAGGCGTTTAGCTATCTCGTTAGTACTAAAGCCGCACACGCTTTTAAGGGTAAAAACTAACTGTGATTGCGCTGGTAAGGATGAATCACAACAGATAAACAAAAGGGACAGCATATCGTCACTCATCTCTTTAGATAAGGGAATTTGCAAGCCCATTTCTTGTTTACTTTCTTGTTCATCCGTTTGAATTAACGCATGCTGAATGAGCAAGGTTTGTTTGCGTTTATCAGTGCGAAACTCAGACATCAGCGTGCGATAAGCCACTTGGTAAAGCCATGCACTTGGTTGCTTTGGTTCACCGCTCACAGGCCAAGTGTCTAAGGCGGTTAACATAGCATCTTGCACGGCATCTTCCACTAGGCTGAGATGCGCTATGCCTACCCGCTTACTTAAACTTGCGACAAGTTGACCATAATGATGTCGAAACAGATGATCAACTTGATGCGGCTTCGCTTGCTGATGGCTAGTACCATTTGAGTTCATTGGGCTATGCTGGTGTCCAGATTTCTCTAATTTCGATGCTCACGTTAGGGCTTTCTATCATAGGGCTTTGATTAATAACCGCTACGGCCTCTTCCATGTCTGCTGCACTAATCATCATATAACCGCCAACGATTTCTTTAAGCTCAATAAAAGGACCATCATCGACACCAGATTGGCGTACAACACTGGCACTGCCGTTCAATTTACCGCCCATGTCTTTAATATTATCTGCGAACTTATCTTGCCATTCTTGGTACTTGGCATACATAGCTTCCATCTCTGAAGGAGATGGTGAGGATAAGCTATCACAGCCTTGCTCTGATTCACTGCGTAAAATACACATATAGGTTTTATTAGACGTTTTTTTATCTGACATTGTTTTATCTGACATAGTTGCTCCAAAAGTTTGACCTTAGATCAGGGCTTAATTACCTCTGATACTCTATAAACGTGTGAGCTCGTGAGTTTTGGACACTTTTTTAAAATTTCTTTTCTCTTTAGAAAAATCTTCTCTTTAATAAAGGCCTCTATTTAGAAAAGGCCTCGATTCTCTGGTTAGCATCAATGCCTAATTCGCTTAACACTTGCACTAATTGCGTTTCATCTTCTTGAACTTGCTGCACTAACCAATCTTGGTATTTCGCCATGGCCCCTTTGCTGGGCTGCTTAGAGATTAAAAGATAGTCCAGTCCTAATAAAATCGGCATATTAAAAGGGATCACTAAGCGTTTTTCGGCTAAGGCTTTGATGGCATAAAACAGATCACACACCACTAACCCTATACCATTTTCTGCGGCTGACAGGGCCATATCTAGCGTTTCAAACTCATAACCTTGGCTAACATCAAGCGCTTCTTTTTCTAGTTCTTTTCCTTCTTGCCCTTTTCTTTCGAGGGCTGGCCCTCCTAGCAATTCATTCCAAGCTTGCCAGTGTATGTGTCCATCTAAGCGAGTGTGTATCAGGGTTTGCCCGATAAGGTCCTTAGCTGAATTTATTGGCTCACTTTTCTCAAGATAAGCGGGTGACGCTAATATGCAAAGCCACTCTTGCCTTAGTTTTACTATTGAGGCGTCTTTGTCTGTGTAATCTAGACAAGCATGTAAAGCGAGCTCATCCCCTTTCAGGTTGACGGTATCTGTGATTTTCCTCATCCAGGTGGTTTCAATATGCAAATCTAACTCAGGCTTGGACTGCTTAAGCTCGCCCATTTTAGGGATAAGCCATCTCGCTGCAAAAGTAGGCGGCACTTGTAATCTTAATAAAGGTTGGCTGCCTTGTATTTCATCCACTGCAAGTTGCAGTAAATCGAGGGCTTGGCTGGCCCTTTGTTGCAGTATCTTGCCTGATTCTGTTAACGCAAGTTGATGCCCTTCTCTTACAAAAAGTGCTGAGCCTAAAAAAGCTTCTAACCCTTTAATTTGTTTACTCACGCCACTTTGAGTGAGAGCAAGCTCGTCACCTGCTTTAGTGAAGTTTAAATGTCTGGCTGCTGCTTCGAATACGCGAATAGATTGCTGTGCAGGCAGCCTTGGATAACGCTTATTACCATGAATTTCAGTCATACCATAAGAACCAGAACTCGTTTGTTGATGACATGTTAAGTCTCTAAGCTATTGATCAGTTATCCCCTCTTAGTGACTCTATATTCGCTCACTATTCAACATATCCCTTAAATTGAGGACAAATTAGGAGAAGTTTATGTCAGATGATAAGTCATTACCTGCATTTTACAATGGTGAATTCATGACTCTGAGTCAGGTTAGCATTTCCCCCATGGATAGAGGTTTCTTGTTTGGCGACAGTGTCTATGAAGTAGTTCCAGCTTTTCATGGCCAATTGCTAGGTGCCCATGAGCACTTGCAGAGATTAATGCAAAGCTTAGCGAAAATTGACCTTAGCCTGCCCTATTCATTTGATGATTTAATGAGCGTTTGCCAGTCCCTTTTAAGTGAGCAGCAGACTTGCGAGCTGGTATATATTCAGGTCACCCGTGGTGTTGAAGCAATACGAAAACACCGTTTTCCTGTGACGGCTGAGCCAACTATCCTGCTTTACTCTCAACCTTATGACGTGCCTTTTGCTCTGGATTACCAAGGCTCTCATGCCTATTTCCAAGAGGATTTGAGATGGCAAAAGTGTGAGATAAAAACCACCAGCTTAATGGGCAATATTTTGGCTTATCAGCAACTTTATCAACAAGGTCATGAGAATGATGAAGCCCTGTTAGTGAGAGATGAATTGGTCGTCGAAGCCCCCAGCAGTAACCTCTTCATGGTGAAAGATAAGGTTATTTATACGCCACCACTTGATAACATTTTAGCGGGGGTTACGAGAGACTTGGTGGTTAAGCTAATTCATAAATCAAGTTTTGACCTAAAAGAGATCTCTCCCAGCAAAGCAATGCTATTGAATGCGGACGAGGTTTGGTTAACAAACTCCATTGAGGAGCTAAAGCCAATTATCGCCATTGAAGGTAAAAGCATAGGTTCTGGCAAACCCGGCCCGATTTGGCAGCAGCTTTTTAGTGCTTACCAAGAGTTAAAAGCCAAGAGTTAAAGAAACAAGAATTTAAAAGTCAGGAGTTAAAGATAGAAATAAATGGCCAAGCAGTAAAAGCAGACCTCAAGAACGAAAGAAAGAAGATAAAGCAATTTTATCCAAGTCTTACCTAAGAAGCTTGTATACTCTAATCACTCTTATTAAATTGAGTTGCGTTACTTCTTAGGTGAGACCCATGTCAGTAGAAAACCATTTTCAGTTTGCTAAAAGTGAAAGTCATGATGACATCATTTTATTAGAAGCCTCTATGCGAGACTTTACCTTTTGCAAACATGCCCATGAAGAATTCTCTTTTGGTATCACCTTGGCAGGCAGACAGGACTTCTTCTCCTTAGGCACACATCACAAAAGCCATGCAGGTAACGTGATGGCAATTAATCCTGGAGACGCCCACGATGGTCATGTGGGTACTAGCGACACCCTGCGTTATAAAATGCTTTACGTACACCCAGATACATTAGCACCCATGTTACAGCAAGCTGGGATTCATAACGCCGCTGACTTTCGTATCAAGGAAACGGTGCAAGACAACCCCGTTATGCAACAACACATTTTGCGTTTATTTAAACTGGTAGAAGACCCTGCTACCACTTCTATAGCTTATTATTCTGCCCTATACGAATTTGCCGTTTTGCTTGCTAAGCAAGAAGAAGGCATAGAGCAAGGGGCTATCTATCGTCGTCGCGATTCTGCATTAGAAAGAGCAAGAGAATACTTACATGCTCATCTTAGCCAAGAACTCTCCCTTGATGATTTAAGCGCCGAAGTACATATGTCCAAATTTCACTTTTTACGACGTTTTAAAGAGTACTTTGGCATGACACCTCACCAATACTGGCTTAATTATCGTATCAATCGTGCGAAAGATGCGTTAGAAGCCGGCACACCTTTGGCCGACATTGTGTTTGATTATGGCTTTAATGATTTAAGCCATTTTAACCGACGCTTTAAACCCGCTTATGGCAAGACCCCTTATCAGTTCCAAAGGGACTTTCTTCAAGGTAGATAGCTACAGCTTCAAGAGAAGTGATTTTCGAAAGTAAGTAACTAAACATCCGCCTAATCCACCTATTAATTTTTAATCATCAAATTCAGTTTGAGGGATCACTATGCTCGAAATTCTTATCTTTGCCTTTGGCATCATGTACAGTCCAGGGCCAATGAACATGCTTGCCCTGTTTGCTGGTGTTAATAATCAAGGGAAACAAGCCTTGCTGTTTTGTGTTGGGGTTGGCTTTGCCATGCTCATCTTATTTTTGCTGGTCGGCTATTTGGGTAGCAATATCATACCGCCACACTATCAAGCTGGAATCACTATCTTAGGCGCCCTCTATATAAGTTACTTGGGATTTAAGATTATGAAGTCGAGCTTTGCTAGCCATTCCCTGCAAACAAATAATACTCAGCTCTTCTTCAAAACAGGCTTTGTGTTGCAAATCTGTAACCCAAAAGCCTTGGTTGCCATCATTCCTATTGTATCGATTCAGTTCCCACGCGCTGCGATCGAAGGCAACCAGATTGCAGTATGGTCTTTTATTTTGGGCATGATGGCTTGTGGCGCGCCTAGCCTGTATTTATTGGCAGGACACAAACTTAAAACCTTTGCGTTAAACCCTAGAGTTATGGCATGGATAAACCGTGTAATGGCGCTGCTGCTTTGGTTTGTGGCTTATCAGTTTGTTGCTGTTTTATAGCTGGATCACCTATAAATATGGCTAAAAACATAACTAAAAAATGGCTAAAACATGACTAAAAACATAACTAAGAAACTAGTCAAAAAGGCCTTTTAGGGCTTCAAACAGCCACTCTTGAGCAGGGCCTCTTGAGTGGTTTTTCTCTGTCACCATATCAATCGGTGGGCTCCAGATTTTATGGTCGAAAGTTAAATCTAATTTACAAAGTTTACCAGCCTCTATCTCTTGCTTCACAAGGTGGGCGGGTAAATAAGACCAACCTAAGCCCTGCATTATCATGGCTTTAATATTAAGAAAGTCATTTGCCCACCATAAATTTGCGGATAAAAGTGGCGTACTTTGGTTGGTTTCAACCCTATCCTCTTTTAACGCGATTTGTTTATGGGCCGTTAGATCTCCCACATTGATTTTAGACATGCAGGCAAGTGGGTATTCTGCATGGCAAACAGCATAAAAAGGCAAATGGCCGATAAAGCACAAATCCACCAGTTTATTAAAGCTTGGATTAGCTAACATAATACCAATATCAGCACGACCTAAGCGCACTTCATTCGCAACTTGTAGACTCGAAGTTGTATTTACTTCTAAGGAGGTATTTGGAAACTTCTGATCAAACTCGGCCAAAATTTTAGTAAGAGCAGGCATCAATAAGGCGTTATCAAAGGTGATACGAACTAGCGCCTCTTCCTCTTTATTGATGGAATCCACTACGGCTTGAAACTCATTGACCTGATGCAAGATGGCCTCAGCATAGGGTTTTAGCCTTTCTCCTTCTGGTGTGAGGCTTGGCTTTCTTGTGGATCGATCAAAGAGCTGCACATCTAAATCTATCTCTAGATTAGCAATACCTTGGCTAATAGCAGATTGCACCTTCCCTAGCTTTTTTGCACAAGCAGAAAAAGAGCCTTGCTCTACCGTTTCGAGAAACATGCGTAACTGTTCTACATTATTCATATCATTAAAAGTGATAGTTATTAACTTGGTCTAATCAATATAAATAATAGAATACCCATTAACAAGCTGAGATTTTCTATTAGGAGTTTGAAATGAAAACGAAAGAACGTATTTTCCATGCATTGCTTTTTGAAGCGCTGGCACTCATTTTATTAATTAGCCTCGCCTCTTTGCTTCCAGGACAAGAAACCTCAGCAATGACTGGGCTTGCCATCGCACTCTCTGTTATCGCTATGGCTTGGAACTATATTTATAACGTGATCTTTGATCGCTTTTTCCCGGGCGATAGGCTAAAAAGAAGTTTTAAATTACGCTTAGGTCATGGTTTAGGTTTTGAAGCAGGCATGATTTTAGCGTCTTTTCCAGTGATTATGTGGGTCACTAAAATGAGCTTTTGGACTGTGTTTATGCTTGATATTGGCGCGGTAGTTTTCTTCATCATTTATGCCATTGCTTACAACTGGGCTTACGATGTCATTAAGGGAAAATTCTGGCCTAAGCAAGCGCCGCAAGGTGAAGCTTCGTAAAATCTAACAAGCTAGCTAATTTAAACTGTGACAATTCGAACTTAGGATTGTCATAGTGTTCCTTCTGGGGTACAACGATTACCTTCATATCCGCTGCAAGCCCAGCAGCCATGCCGGAAGCAGAATCTTCAAACACCACACATTGCTTAGGTTCTACATTGAGCCTTTGTGCGGTTTTAAGGTAAACATCGGGCGCAGGCTTCCCCTTTTCTACCTGTTCTGACGAAGTAATCACATCAAAGTAATGTCTTACCTCTAGGGCATCTAAAATCACTGGGATTAATTGATAGGGTGAATTGGTTGCCAAGCCTATCTTTAAGCCTTGTTCTTTACAGAAATGAAGAATCTCTTTTGCACCGGATTTTGCTTCGCCTTTTTGCCTAATGAGCAATTCGACTTGATCAATTACTGCCTGCTCGACAGATGCTAAAGAGTCACCTCGCCAAGGATGCTGCTGATACCAAAATTCAGTAACCTCTTTAGTTGTCATTGCCGCTGTGATGGCGCTCAATTCAGGGGTTACTTCTACGCCAAGGCGACTAAATACCTGATACTCAGCTTCTTGCCACAATGGCTCTGAATCAAACAATAAACCATCCATATCAAAAATTGCGGCAGTGATCATAGTCTCTTCTCTTTTGCTAAAGCAGTAATAGGTAAACTTAAGGTTTTAATAAGACACCTGATTTTAGAGAGTGAACTTTATCTTTAAAACAGTCTCTTAGAAAGTGGCTCTTAAAAAGTAAAAAGCAAAAAGTAAAAAGTGCCTCAACACTTTAATATAGAATTTTCTAATAAAGCATTATCGATACAAGGGAAAACACCAGATGCAGATCGAACGATTAACACCGCATATTGGCGCCATGATTCATGGAGTTAACCTCGCAAAATGCAGTGATGCTGAGTTCGAAATGGTTTATCAAGCTTGGTATCAAAACGGGGTTATTTTCTTGCCAGATCAGAAAATGACGCCTGAAGAGCATCTCAAAATTGCCACCCGTTTTGGTGAGCTTGCACCAGTTCATCCTTTCTTCCCGAATGTGAAAGAGACACCGCAAGTGAGTGTTATCGAAACAGTGAGAGGCAAAGCACCACTAGAAAGCGTTTGGCATACGGATTTAACTTGGCAAACAAGACCATCTAAAGCCTCGCTGCTACATGCCCAGCATTTACCAGAAGTAGGTGGCGATACTATTTGGTGCTCTATGAGAGCTGTGTTTAATGCTCTGTCTGAAGAGGATAAAAGCAGCGTTCGCCAGCTTAAGACAATGCACTCATTGCATGCATTTGAAAACATAAAAACAGACGATGTAAATGCCGACTGGCATAAAGATGTAATTAAAACAGCGGCGGCGAACCCCCCGGTTGAGCACCCTATGGTCACTAAACTACCTGAAACAGGTGAAGAAATTCTCTTTATCAACGAGCAGTTCACCCGCTTTGTCTTTAGCTTGAATGACACCGAAAGCCGAGCACTACTCGATCGGCTATTTGCTATAGCAAGGCAAGCTGAGTATCAGGTACGCTTTAAATGGCAGCCAAATACACTTGCCATTTGGGATAATCGTAGCACGCAACATTATGCTGTGATTGATTATGGTGATGAGCCGAGAAAACTACACAGGGTGACGGTTTATTAAAAGCTTGAGCGACGCTTTTTTTAAGTGACATACAAAGTTTTATTTGAGTGGTGCCTTAGGCTTTGATAGCAGACAGGTATTGTTCGAGATCTTCTGGGTAATCGATATCAAAAAGCGCATTATCCATCACTTGCAGGCTTAGATTATCTTTCGCCGCCATCAAGATAGGCTTTGCACCTTGTTTGCCTTTAAGACCTTTTAGCTCAGTAAATTGGCTGGCTGGAAAAATCGCAGGCACACCGGGTTTATTGGCATAGTAAGCAGTTCGAACTGTCTGTCCATCGTAACCTTTGATGAGATTCTCAAGGTCTTCAAGGTTGACCTTTACTTGATCAGACAAGGTAAAAAGCACCCCGTCATAATCGCCTAAGCTTTGTATAACCTCACTTGCTTTAGCGATAGATGCACCCAAGCCGAGCGACCAATCTGGATTATAAATCACCTCGGCTTTGTCCATTATGATTGGATTGATCTGCTCATGATAAGCACCTAATACAACAAAGGGTTTGATTCTATTTGGTTGGGTATGAGTCGGTTGGTTTTGAGTCTGCTCAGCCAAAGCGGTTAAGGTCTCAAGGCTATGAAGTATCATGGCCTTATCGTGCACTTCTGCCAACTGTTTACAGCTGCCAAAGCGACTCGCATTGCCAGCCGCTAATAGCACGTAAGCTATTTTCATTAGCTGGCTATCCTCGTCTCTTCATTCTGCTCGTTCTGCTCACCTTGGGACACATTGCTATGATGCAGCACGCTATGACACTGGGCTAGAATAGATAGAGCAATACTCTCAGGCAACTGTCCGCCAATATCAAAACCAGCTGGTGAAGCGACTTTTGATACAAGTTGAGAAGGTTTGAGTTTCGCGATACCCAGTACCTCTTGAAACCTATGTTTAGGCCCTAGCATGGCCACATAATCAATTACTTTAACCTGTGCACTTTTTAATGCTTTAGCGTCAATTTCCATGCTGTGAGACATGATCACCATCGCATCCACACCTTGATTAAGCAGATACTCAGACAAAGGCTCGCCCACATCGTCCAATATCATATCGGCATTGGGGAAGTTCTTTGCTCTGGCATGGCTGGCTCTTGGATCAGCAAGTGTAATTTTCCAGCCCATTTCTTTAGCCATATTAACCAAAGGTTTAGCATCCACACCACCACCTACAATAACTAAATGTGGCTCTGGCACAATCGGCTGCACTAACCAGCTTTCTTCAATAGGTTTTTCGGCATTGCGGCTTTCGTCACTGCGGTGTTGAATAACCACCTTTTGAAAAGGCTTGTCAGCCAGCGGTTCAAAATAAGCCTGATTCGCATTGATCTTTTGGTGATACAAGCCTGGCTGACGATTTTCTAACGCCGTCAACATAGCACCTAGACCTAGGTCATTTTCCTTGGTGATAGCTTGCAGCATGATATACACCTTACCGCCACAGCCTATGCCTAACTGATAGGACCAATCGTCCTCATCGGTTGCATCATAACTGAGTAATAAGGGGTTACCCCATTGCAATACTTTTCTGGCATTGCGGACAATATCAGCTTCTAAGCAACCTCCGCTTAACAAACCGTATTGCTCTCCTCGACTGTTTATAAGGGTCAAGGCCCCTGCTTTTCGATAGCAGGAGCCTTGTGTCTTATAAACCGTCCCCAGCACCCAATCAGCCTCATCTTGGCCTTTTTTCCATGCTTGTAGCATAGCTGTCAGTTGGTTGCTCATAGGAAGGTACCTCAGCTAAATGTGAAACCTGCTTTTGTCATAGGAAGATCCGTAATTCGCATACCCGTAACAGCATAAATTGCGTTAGCAATCGCTGGCCCTGTTGGTGGAACGGCTGGTTCTCCTACCCCAGTTGGCGCTTCGTTAGATCGAACAATTTCAACTTCAATCTCTGGCATATCACCAAAACGAGTTGGTTCATATTGTGGGAAGTTAGCTTCAATAACTTCGCCTTTATCCAGTGTGACCTCATTACGCGCAATGGCACCCAGCGCAAAGCCTGCACCGCCTTCCATTTGAGCCTTGATAACGTCAGGGTTAATGGCAACACCACAATCAACGGCGATGTAAAGCTTATCAATATGGACTTGCTTGGCTTTAACACTGACATCAGCCACTACTGCCACATAGGTATTAAAGGAGAAGTGAGACGCGAAACCGCGTTTATCACCCTCTTTCCAATTCGCCATGTCGCGAGCTGTTTTAATGGTGTTCGCCATGCGTTGGCCTTTCGCGTCCGCCTGATTAAGCAAACTTAATCTAAGAGCAACAGGATCACGCTTGGCTTTTGCTGCTGCCATATCCATCAAGCTTTCCATTACAAACGCCGTATGAGAATGGCCGACTGAACGCCACCAAAGTACAGGAATCACAGACTTAAAGTCACTTACACCCATAGACATGTTAGGTACTTGGTACAAGGTGTCTGATAGACCTTCAACACTGGTATGGTCGATACCGTTATGAACCACCATGGCTTCAAACGGTGTACCTTTCATAATAGGTTGAGCAGCGACGTGGTGGTCCCAGCCTAGTAGTTGACCTTTTGCATCCAGACCGATTTTCGCTCTGTGCATAGACATAGGACGGTAATAACCGCCACGGATATCGTCTTCACGGCTCCACACAAGTTTAACCGGCGTTTGACCGCCATAAGCTTGGAATGCCAAAGCCGCTTCTACATGGTAATCCGAATTTGCATTGGCACGACGACCAAATGAGCCACCCGCGTAGAAGGTTTTCACCTCAACTTGTGACTGCTCTAATCCTAAGACATAAGCAACTACGCCTTGTACTAAACTTGGGCCTTGGCAGCCGTCATGGAATCTCACCCCATTTGCTGTTTTTTCGATGACACAGTTTAAAGGCTCCATTGGGGCATGGGATAAGAAAGGAAATTGGAAATCCGCTTCAACCAAATGCTCGGCATCTTGCATGGCTGTATTGGCGGCTTCTTTCGTTGTCGGTAAACCATTAAACATGGCGGGTTCATCGACAAGTCGTTTGTACTCAGCACGCATTTCCTCTGTGCCACGGGTCTCTGCACCAGAGAAGTCCCAGCTCACTTTCAATGCGTCTCTTGCTTTGAATGCCGCCCACGTATTTTTCGCATAAACAGCAATACCTGCTTTGTTAGCAAGTGGTTTGGCATCGACAAAACCGCCTATTTTTTTAGCGCCATCTAGATTAAATGAACTTACCTTGCCACCGAATTTAGGTGAACGATGAATCGCCACATACAACATGCCCGGTAATTTCACGTCCATGGCAAACATAGCTTGGCCAGTGGTTTTTGCTTGAGAATCTTTACGTGGCAGTTTGAGTTTACCTATCAGGTTGAACTGATCAGGCGTTTTAGTGACTGGCTTATCATTTGGCTTAAGCGTCATGGCTTCTTTCACAAACTCACCAAAGTGCGCAGTTTTACTGCCAACACTGATAACACCATTGCGAATTTGGATTTGATTTGGACTCACATTCCAAGCGGCACTTGCGGATCTCACTAATAGATCTCTCGCCATGGCACCGGCTTCACGGTATTGCATGTAAGAGTTAGCAATGGCAGTAGAACCCCCCGTTAACTGAGCACCAAAGAAAAGGTTTTTGTAACGAATGCCGTCAGCTGGTGCGAAGTCTATCTTCATTTTTTGCCAATCGGCATCTAATTCTTCTGCTACCAAAGTCGTTAGGCCTGTTGTTGTTCCTTGGCCCATTTCAAAATGTTTGATGACAACTGTGATTTCACCGTCTTGGTTAATGCTTACAAATGGATTGACGACCACATCACCAGTACCAACCGCTAATAAACCACCCGCGTTCAAACCTACCATCATAACGGCAGAACCCGTTGCGGCTGACTTTAAGAAACCTCGTCTTGAAATAGTCTGACTCATCTTATGCCTCCAAGTTTTTAGCTGCGGTTTTAATCGCGTCTTTAATACGCACGTAAGTGGCACAACGACAAACATTACCTTGCATCGCGGCTTCTATTTCGGCATCCGATGGTGATGGGTTTTGTTTAAGCAAACCCACTGCAGACATAATTTGGCCCGATTGGCAGTAACCGCACTGCACTACGTCTTTTTCGTTCCATGCTGCTTGTACTACTTTGGCGGTTTTATCTTCTAGACCTTCGATTGTGGTGATTTCATTTTCGCCAACTGCATCGATTGGAAAAGAGCATGAACGAATTGGTGCACCTTGAAAATGCACAGTACAGGCACCGCATGCAGCAACACCGCAACCGAATTTTGTACCCGTTAGATCTAGCTCATCACGAATAACCCATAACAAAGGTGTCCCTGGTTCTGCTTCGACTTCTTGTGCTTTTCCGTTAACGTTTAATTTGTATAACATACCGTCTCCCATGCCTGTTTAACCAAATACCACCCAAACCTGCCCGTTCTTTATTTCGGTGATGTTTAATAAGTGTTTGTTATGTGAAATGCTCGCTCCTTATAAATAGCGCCATTACAACTTAGTTCATACTAGAGACTTTAGCTGAAGAGAACTTATCAAATACTCTAAAACACCTGCCTAATTCTCCAGAGAGATTGTGTCCGGTGTGCTTTATGGCAAAAAATTCAATATACTTTTTATTTCCCAACACAGATGAAACAAGGCCAAAATGACATTAACCGAGTTGTTAGCATTAGCGACGAATTACATGGAATCTCAGTCAATGGGCAACGATGAACTACTATCACCTATCCCTGATTTCTTTGTGCATCAGTCGAAAAAGCCTACTCAATTAAATGCCTGCTTTTATCACCCTATTGCCTGCATCATTCTACAAGGGAGTAAGGAGGCTATTGTTGGGGATGAGAAAATATCTTATCGGGCTGGCATGTCATTAATTGCTAGCCATAGCGTACCCGCCTTTTCTCGTATTGTTGAAGCGAGCGAGGAAGCTCCTTACATTGGCCTCGCCATTTGCTTAGATTTGAGCATACTTCGTAGTTTACAGCGTGAAATTGGTGAGCTAGATATTCTAAACAAAGAGTTCAAACCACTAAGTACAGCGCAATCCAGCCATGAGCTAATTGATGCCATGGGCCGCTATTTTTCCTTAGTAGGTAAGCCCTTAGAAATGAAGGTGATGGGGCCATTAATTTTAAAAGAAATTCACTTTTTATTATTGAAGTCATCCAATGGTAATATGCTGCGACACCTAACAGGGCAAGACAGCCATGTGAGTAAAGTCGCTCAAGCCATTGAGCAAATACGTCAGAATTTTAAAACGACCCTATCTATACCTGATCTTGCTAAAAACATTGGTATGAGCACCTCTTCTTTTTACGAGCACTTCAAACAAGTGACTAAGTCGACACCTTTACAGTATCAAAAAGAATTAAGGTTAATAGAAGCACAGCGTTTGATCCGAGAAGAGAATACCTCAGTTTCAGCAGCCGCTTTTGAAGTCGGTTACGAAAGCCCTACTCAGTTTAGCCGAGAGTATTCCCGTAAATTTGGTAATACTCCAAGACAAGAATTAGCCGTGCTTACCTAAAGGCAAGCGAAAAAACTAGCTAAGCACGCTCTCATCAAGAATCTCTTTTTCCACTAACTGACTTAATAAGTCACGGCTCTTTTCTCTTAGCCTATCCCTTAGTAACCTGACAGCGGGTGAAATGGATTGTTTGCTTGGGCAAATTAACCAAAGCTCTGTGGGAGTTGGGTGATACTCAGGCATGATATTCACCACTCTTTGGGCTAATAAATCTGCCGCCATATCTAAGCTAGATTTAACCGCTATGCCTTTGCTTGCGACACACCAGCGCCTTACGAGGTCGCCATCATTAGAGACTCGATTACCTTTCACCTTCATTTTGATCTCGTTATTTTCATGCCTAAAATTCCAGACATCATAAACCACATCTTGTAGCTGGTAGTTCAAGCTATTATGTTCAGAAAGCTCATGAGGATGTTTGGGTGTGCCATGTTGGGCGAGATATTCATGGGTGGCGCAGGTTAGTCTTGGCACATTGCAAATTTTAAAACCGTAAAGATTAGAATCATCAGGGAAGCCATATCGCAGGGCAATATCGACAGAGTCTCGATAGAAATCGATATTAGAATCGCTAATGTTTGTCCTAAGACTTAAATCTGGGTAGTCATCCATAAACTCATCTAGCCAAGGAATAACAAGATTACGCCCCAAATCTGATGAGACAGCAAGTCTTAACTCGCCCTCAACTATGTCTAACCCATCTTTCATATTCTGTTTAGCTTGGGACAATATCTGCAAGGCCTGCTGACATTGAGGAATGTACTTTTCACCCGCACTTGAGATTCTAAGTTGCCTTGTTGTTCTCACAAACAAAGACACACCGAGTTCAGCCTCTACTCGTTTTAATGCCGCACTTGCTGTGCCTGTGCGCATATCTAGGCTTATTGCCGCTGCGGTTATACTACGAAATTCCGCCACTTTCAGGACGACATGTAAATCTTCTAAAAGCATATTATCCAAAATTATTAGAAAAAGATTCAATGATTATCCTGTTTATCTATCAATATGCAATCCCTATCATGTGCTCATCAGTTCAGTAAACGAACTCAAAATTTAAAGGAGATACACAATGAAAGCGATCGGCTATAAAGCATCTTTACCTATCTCAGATGCGAACTCTTTGATGGATATTGAAGTAGCACAACCTAAGGCTACAGGTCATGATTTATTAGTTAAAATTGATGCAATTGCAGTGAATCCAGTGGATTGCAAGATACGTCAGAATGTTGCGCCAGAAGGTGATGAACATAAAATTATTGGTTGGGATGCTGTCGGTGAAGTGGTTGCTACAGGCGAAGCCACCAGCCTTTTTAAACCCGGTGATAAAGTGTTTTACGCCGGCGATCTCACTCGTTCTGGTAGTAATTCTGAATTCCAACTTGTTGATGAACGTATTGTTGGCCATAAGCCGAAAAGTTTGAATAATGCTGAAGCTGCCGCTTTGCCATTAACCGCCATTACAGCCTATGAATTACTATTTGATCGCCTTGCAATCAAAACCCAAGCACCTGGCACAAATACAAAATCTGACGAAGTTATTCTTGTGGTTGGAGCTGCAGGCGGTGTGGGCTCTATCTTGATTCAACTGGCTAAAGCGATTTCTGGTGCAACCATTATCGGTACAGCATCTCGTGAGTCATCTAAAACTTGGGTTAAAGAGTTAGGCGCAGATTATGTGGTTGACCATACGAAAGACCTAGCAGATCAAATCAATGCACTTGAAATTGGCCCTGTTACCCATGTTGCTAGTTTAAATAGCACGGATAGCTACTTTGAAACCTATACCGAAATCTTAAAGCCTTTTGGCAAGATTGCTCTCATAGATGATCCTGCAACATTGGATGTTTCTAAGATGAAGCGTAAGAGCTTGTCACTTCATTGGGAGTTTATGTACACGCATTCTATGTTCAAAACAGAAGACATGAACAAGCAAAACCTGCTGCTTAATAAAGTCGCTGACCTTGTAGACCAAGGATTTATTAAGACCACAGTGAATAAGCAATTAAGCCCGATTAATGCAGTAAACCTAAGAGCAGCTCATGAAGCAATTGAATCAGGCCAATCTATTGGCAAGATTGTTCTGGAAGGCTTCTAAACCTGTTTGATCAAAACGTTTTACAATTATTAAAAATTAAATTGAAAGGAATTAAAAATGACTAAGCTAACGATTGTTGCCAATATCAAAGCACATGAAGATAAAATTGAATTAGTAAAAGCGGAACTTTTAAAGCTAGTTGACATTACTCGTGCTGAAGAAGGTTGCATTAACTATGACCTTCACCAAGATAACGAAAACCCTGCTCACTTCATGTTTTTTGAGAACTGGGAAACACGTGAACTTTGGCAAACACACATGGGCAACCAACATTTACAAGACTATATGGCCGCTACTGAAGGCGCTGTTGTTGAGTTTACCCTTAACGAAATGAACCACATCGCTTAAGTTTAGATAAACGGTTGAAACGACCCTAATAAATGCCTGATTAACCGCTTGTTGTTAATCAGGCTTTTTATTAGGTTTCTGAACTTGAACTCACTAGAGTAGTCCCACTCAATCTTAGTTAATCTCTGCGAATAACATGATACAAAGCTGGAGATGGTTTTACGCCTTCTATTCGAGGAAGACCAGCATTCGCTCGCATTGATTGAGTTGCTTTTGTATATTCCTCGACAGTGCGCCACTGAGCCACATTAATCAGCCTATATTGTGCATCTGAAGATAGGGATTGATGTAATGCTGTCGAAATATAGCCTGGCTGTTGCTGTAAATAATCTCGAGCCTTTTCCCACATTTTAATGGCCTCTCCAAGTTGATGCTCTGGTACCTTGAAGGAATTGATCAAGACAATATTTTCGTTTGCCAGTGCAAATGTAGAGAAAACACTTGATACAACAAACATCATAGATAGAACTAAATTTTTCATCTTTATTACCTCTGCTAGCTTTTATCCTACTGGATTTCAGCCTATTTAATATTTAAACCTGACACTTAACAGTGCGCTATTTCATTACTCGAATACTCATTTTAAAAAACGAGGTTACCAAAGTGATCGGTATTTCATATGGCAGGAACGACAAGAAGAGTCAGCTAACTTAAAGGCTTGCTTAACTCTTTTTACATCCTCTTCAGAAGCTGCTGCATACATCTGTACATATGCACTTTCTAAACGCGATAAACGAGCACTAAAGTCATCCCAGTTCTTCCAAATTTTGCTGCTACTTCTTCCATCACTTTTTGAGCCTTCAGGGAAAACCCACTTTCTCCAGGAGCTGCTACTACCACCCTTTCCTCCACTTTGATTTGGGAACAGATGAGCAAGCTCTGCTACATGTTTAGATAACATCTCAGCTTGAACCGAGATTGCTGACATTTCACCTTGCTCAATGAGCTTTTCTAATGACTCAGTGCCATTTTCCACTTTATTAAAAAGCGCTTGCCTCTGTTCAACAACATTCTGCTGTGCTGCCAAAAATCCTGAGAAAAGCACCATTAAAAGACTTGATAGAAGTTGTTTATGCATTTTCACCGGTCCAATTAGTTGCTGAGATTGATCACAAGGTAGCATGAAGAAAAATTAGTTGCAAACGCAACAATAGCATTTGCTAAATTTTATTTTTTATCATTATAATGGCGCTAAATTCATGCTTTTAGATGTTTTGGAGTTGGTATGATTAAAAAATGGGATCTAGCAATTAGGCTTTATCATTGGGGCCAAGCCTTATTAGTGGTGCTTTTACTTACATCTGGTTTTAGCGGGAAAGGATCTACTCTCATTCATATTGGCGCAGGGCTAATCTTAATGACATTGTTATTTTGGCGTATTGCATGGGGAGTGATTGGCAGTGAAACAGCCCGTTTTTCTCACTTTTTAGCAGGGCCGCAAGCCATAATAAAGTATCTAAGTAGCGGCGAAAGTAAGCATGTTGGACATAACCCTGCAGGTGCTATTATGGTAATAATGATGCTGATATTGTTAATGCTTCAGACGACATCTGGACTGATGACAACAGATTTCATCGATGGTGTTTTTCTAATAGGAATGGACAAGATAAATACTTTAGAAAATCTGCATAAGTTGAATGCTATCTTGTTATTAGTGCTTATTTTCATTCATATTCTTGCCATTATTATCTACCGATCGAAAGGCATTTTTTTGGTAAAGGCAATGATTAGTGGGTATAGTAGCAGTGATCAGAAACAGCCTTTTTTAAAAGGTAATCTCCGAGCTGGGTTAACATTCTTGTTAAGCCCACTTGTGACGATTAGCTTAATTACAACGCTGTATTTTTTAAGCTATTAAAGACATTTAAATGGCCAAATACATTTAAATGATTTGAGACCATATAAATGAGCAAAGAAGCACCAAATAACAAACTCCCTAGACATACTAGTTTTGGTTGGTTAATCGCCGTGCTAGGTGGCCAAATGGCTAACGGATTAGATAGCAGACTAAAAGAAATAGGCCTTCATATTGGCCTTTGGCCTACTTTGTTTGCCCTCTGGGAAGAAGAAGGTTTAACTCAGACAGAGTTAGCTCATAGATGCCAAACAGCCCATTACACGACCACTCGCGTATTGGACTCTCTTGAAAAATTAGACTTAGTAGAAAGAAGAGCACATCCAACTAGCAGACGTGCTTTTCAAATATTTTTGACTGAGAAAGGCAGAAGTTTAGAAGCAGAAGGCACAAGCCGTGCAAATGAGTGTAATCAAGAATTTTTATCTGCTTTAACACCAGAAGAAAACGATGAATTACATAAACTCGTGGCTAAAATTATCAAACAGAGCTAATGCTTATTTTTTCAATTAGCTCAATTTTCCAATTGAGCTAATATGTAGGCATTTCTGCCACCTTCTTTAACCTGATAAAGCGCTGTGTCTGCGGCTCTAAATAGAGACTCAACACTGTTGCCATGAAGAGGATAAACGGCACCGCCTATGCTTGTTCCTACTCTTAGCAATAGGTTTTCAAACAATATTGGCTGTTGGAACTCTTTCAGTATTTTCTGAGCGCAGGAATTGAGTTTTTGCGCATCACCAGCACTTTGCAGCATGATAATAAACTCATCACCACCTACTCTGGCAACTAAATCTCCCCTTTGAATTTGAGCATTAAGCCTTTTTGCAACTTCTTGCAAAACGGCATCACCTGCTAGGTGTCCATGGTTATCATTTATTTGTTTAAAGTAATCAAGGTCTACCCACAAGATAGCAAAAGGGTGACCAGCTGATTCGCCTTGTTGTAAAAGTGATTCCAACTCTTGATTCAGCTTCATTCTATTTGGCAGCTGAGTCAGAGGGTCATGATAGGCTTGATGGATAATGCGTAATTCAATTTCTTTCTGCTCAGTAATATCTTGATTAGTACCAAGTAAACGAATGCTATTACCTTCTTCATCAGACTTGATACCAACATGTGTGGAGATATAACGTTCTACTCCGTTGGGTAGAATAATTCTAAATTCAAAGTTGAAATCAACACCTGCATCAATGCCCTCTTGTGTTGCGGCTTGTGTTCGCTCTAGGTCATCAGGATGTATAAGATTTTCAAATAGTGTGCGACTCGGTTCAATAGCTGAATCTATACCGAATATGCGATAAGTCTCGTTCGACCAAATTTGTTTGTTAGTCTTAAGGTCCCAATCCCAACAACCAAGATTCACTAAAGATTGAGCGGCTTTTAGGCGCTCTTCACTTTCTCTTAACGCATGCTCTGCTCGTTTTTGATCGGTAATGTCTTGATTTGTCCCGAGCACTCTAACTTTTTTACCTTGCTCATCTTTTTCGAATGTTAGATGAGAGTAGATGTATCGTTCTTCTCCATTTGGTCTGATGATACGAAAACCATAAGTAATATCATCTTCTTGGCTAATACCTTGTTCTAGCTTTTCTCTGACATAATCAAGATCGTCAGGGTGTAACAAGGACTCAAATAACTCTCGCGTTACCACAACATTCGAATCAACACCTAGAATCTCATAGGTTTTATCAGACCAAGCTTGCTCGTTGGTTACCAGATCCCAATCCCAAGTCCCTAACGCCACCAATTTATAAGCAGCAATTAACCTTTGTTCACTTCTTTTTAGCTTTTTAAGAAGTGCTTCCTCTTCTCGATTCAGCATATTTCTACCAACAAGTACGTGAGGCCTTTGAAGCAGACTCCACTAAGTCACTATCCCTAAACATGAGTCCTTTTTGTTTCTTAGCTAATTAGAATACCAAAGATAAGTGTAGTTCAGCTAATCAAATTAAGAACAGATTCGTCTTAGCTTAACCCTCATATAAGATGAGAATTCAGGCCTATCATGGTGGCTTTTATCAGGGCGAAACAGCTTTAAGTCAATCCGTATTAGATTAAACTTTGCGTAATTCTCCAATCACCCTCTTCATAACCGACCTTCGCTAATGCACCATTAATTAGCGTTAAGTTTGGCGGCACATGGCCAATATCCATATCAATTAACACTGGAATACCAAGGTCAGATAAATGTCTTTTTATCACTTCATAGTAATTTAAATCATCTTTGTCATCAGAATCTGGATATGCAGAGCGCCCGAGTAATATGGCCTTGAGATGGGTAAAAACACCTTTAAACTTCATACTGAGAATACTTCTTGTTAGGTCCGCTGGTGTCATTTCAACATTTTCTAGGTATAAAATAACGCCTTCTTCATGCTGTTTAGCGTAATTTTTTAAATCTAAGTAAGGTGTATCAAATAGATGTATCAGGGTATCCCAACAGCCCCCTATTAGACGCCCCTCTATGCTTGACTCACTTAAAGGAGCCACCAGCCAATGCCACTGTGTTTTCAGATAAGGTTCTAGCACTGCCGCTGTATTAGTCACGCTATCAGGCCATTTATCCGTGTACTCTTGAGACGCATATTGGGTAAAACTAGTACCTGTGTTTGTCGTTATATTCGTTAGAAAATTAGCGGTTAAGGTTTCGGTTTCATTTGCCACTAGATTCATTAAATTTGGACTATGAGCCGTTGCCCAATTTAACTTTGAACTCATAACAACCATGAGCGTACTAATATCTGAAAAGCCAAAGAGCCACTTAGGCTTAGCCTCTTTTAAGCGGTCAAAATCTAAAAGCGGCAATATCTCCATAGTAAGTTCACCACCCCAAGGCGCGGCAATAGCATCAAGAGTGTCATCTAGTAAGAATGACATTAACTCATCTGCTCTTTGTTCTGCAGATGCACTAACATGTTTGCGATTACCCATCAGACACTTGCCTTCGATAATGACATAACCTTTCTCTTTTAAGTCTGTCACTACATGCTGGTATCTTCCCTTTGCAGCATCATTGATTCCAGATGAAAAGGCGGTAACTGCAATAACACTTCCTTGTTCCAATGGGGCGGGATAAATCATATATCGTCCTTAATTCTTTATTTTTCAGCATTAAAAATGCGACCACTAGTTTAGTGCATCTATCCATTTAACTGCCAACCCTTTAGCATCTGGCTATCTAGAGAGCCTCTCTGTATTTAGCAAAAAGGAAGTCGCTTGCTTACGGTCGATAAGAAAAACCACATTCTCGTTTTACTGATACTTGTTGGTTCTTTGGCACCGCTTGCAGCTGATGCTTATTTACCAGCCTTGTCGTTATTGACTGAGTATTTTCAAACTAGCGAGAGCATGCTGAAGTTTAGTGTGACAGCTTATTTTATTGGTTTTGCTTTTGCACAAATTATCTTTGGCCCTTTATCCGATGCTAAAGGCCGTAGAAAAGTCATTCTATTAGGTATTGTAATTGGTGCGGTAGGTGCAGTTATTTGCTTTAGCGCGCAATCCATTTGGCAGTTTTTTATTGGAAGATGCATTTTAGGCATTGGTATGGCCTCCGGTATTCCGGTTGCTAGAGCAGTTTTAAAAGACTTATTTACAGGCGTTGAGCTATCAAAAGCGGCTTCCAGTATTAATATGGTGTTTGCCTTAATGCCTTTTATCACCCCTTTGATTGGAGCTTATCTCGCTAGCTTTTATGAATGGCAGCGCATTTTTCAATTACTCTTTGTATTAACGCTTCTTGTATTAACACTTACCTATTATTTTTTACCTGAAACCAATCTTAAGATTGACCCTAAGGTCATTGAACCTAAGCATCTAGGTAAACTTTTTATCAGTGTAATTAAAGATAAAGAGGTATTTACCTACGGCATGGCAACTCTTTGCGCTTTTGGTTGTGCTGTGACTTATATGGTGTCTGCGCCATTCATTTTCCTCAACCTATTTGGGCTAAGTATGATCGAATTTGGCTGGCTCGCTGGGCTTATTACCGTGTCTTATATTATTGGCGGTTTCTTTAATAATTGGTTGTTAAAGTATCTAAGCCCAAATCAAGTCATTTTATGGGCTTTAATTGGAATGTTACTTACAGGTATGAGCATTTATTTAAGTTTCAAGCTATTCGGACCCCACCTTATTATCATGAGCGCCAATGTATTCTTGCTAATGCTTTCTTCTAGAATGGTATTCCCTAATGCTCTGGCTGGTGCTTTTTCAAGTTCAATTAAAGAGGTTGGTGTAATTAGTTCCGTGTACGGGGTGTATCACACCTTAGGCGCTATCATCGCCAGTGGTGTTATTGGTATTTTGAGTTTTAACCCCATTAGCGCCATGGCCTTTACCATGATTGGATTTGCATGCTTAGGATTAAGTAGCTTTTACCTGAATAAAAGACTCGAAATGAAAGACGAAAGAAAGCGATCTTAGTCATTCTTTACTTAAGAGCACTTTAACCAAACATTCAGATCTTTCTGATAGACGGAAAAAAACCGCATCTCGTAAGATGCGGTTTTTTAGAATAATGGCGGTGAGCAAGTCCGCCCTATTAGATTCCAGTAACATCCTTAATTATCCATTAATCAACTATATATCAATATGTTACATAATAAACCTTTCCAATAGCGTCCAACCGAATATACTCAAATCTAGAGTTTAATGGTGTACTTTATGATGTACAGGAGAATTGCATGCCAAAAATTGCAAAAGAACTAACCGCCCTAGCTGTTTCTAAGTTAAAAGCTGAAGGTCGTCATGCTGCTGGTGGAGTGGCAGGTTTATACTTGAAAATCATCGGTAACTCTCGAAGCTGGGTACTCAGTATGGTAATGGGTACTAAGCTCAACAAACAAGGCAAAGAAGTACCTAATCGTTTGTATTTAGGGCTCGGTTCTTACCCTGAAGTCTCTCTCGCCCAAGCTAGAGAAAAAGCACGAGAAAGCCGTCGTCAAATCAAAGGCGGTATAAATCCCATCGAAGAGAAAAAAGAGAAACGTGCGGAAGCTGTTCGCCAACTAGGTAGAAATACATCTTTTAGCGAATGTGCTGAATTAGTCTTGGTGATAAAAGAACGAGAACTAAAAAACGCCAAGCATATCGCTCAATGGCGTTCTAGTTTAGTGAACTACGCATTTCCAATTATTGGGCATCTCCCTGTCAGTACAATTAACAAAACACATGTCTTAAATGTACTGCAACCAATTTGGCTGGATAAAAATGAAACCGCCAGCCGCCTACGTGGTCGCATTGAAACTATTCTTGATTACGCTAAAGCGAAAGAGTATCGAGAAGGTGATAACCCTGCTGCTTGGAAAGGGATGTTAAAACCCCTGTTACCGGAACCAAGTAAGATACAAACTCGCAAACACCATGCAGCTCTTCCTTATGCTGATATTAGCCCTTTCACTAAAGAGCTATCCAAACGCTCTGGCATCGCAGCCAGAGCGCTTGAATTCTCAATTTTGACCGTTGCACGCTCAGGTGAAGTACGTGGTGCGACATGGAGTGAAATAGACTTTGATAAAAAGATTTGGATTATTCCAGCAGAACGCATGAAGGCACGTAAAGAGCATCGCGTTCCTCTATCATCTGGGGCAATGAAGATACTTCAAAAGCTACCTAGAATAGCTGGTGGCAATTTAGTATTTCCTGGCCAACAAGGTAAGCAAATGTCAGATATGACGCTTACAGCCGTTCTTAAACGCATGGATAGAAAAGACCTAACTCAGCATGGCTTTCGATCTACTTTTAGAGATTGGGCTGGTGAAACCACCAGCTTTCCGAGAGAAGTTATTGAGCATGCGCTAGCGCATAAACTAAAAGATCAGGCGGAAGCGGCTTATCAACGGGGAGACTTACTTCAGAAAAGACGAGTTCTGATGGAGGATTGGTATCAGGAAACTTATATCTCTTTTGCTAATAGTGATTGTGAAAATTAATTCTAAAAGCATTTATATCATATTCATTTAGGTAAATTTAAAAAGTGATTGCTTGTTGCATATAATTAAATTTGATTTTGTGAAAGAAAAGTATTTAGGAATAAAAATAAACTCGCACTCCATCGTTAGCTTGAATTATCAGATAATTCAAGCTAACGAGCAAGAACTCAACAAAATAACTAAACTTAATAATATAAAATATAAATCATCTAAAATATAAATCATCTAAAAATACGTCATATATCGACTTTTAGTTAAAAAACTCATTGAGCTGTTCTTAGTTCAACAAGATTTTTCTCAAACATGTTTAAAGCTTCTCCTATACCAAGCATTTTTCTTTCTGCATTTTTTCAACTTCTAGTAAATCAATAATTTCACCAAATAGATTTCGTTCATGCATCCTTGGCTTCCAATTTTTTAAAAAGGATTTATGACCGAAAAATACCAAACTTTCTTTGGCTCTAGAACAAGCAACATTCAAGCGCTTCCAATCAAGAATAAATCGTAAATCACCATAAGTACGTACAACTGAATAGAGTACCAAATCAGCCTCGCTTCCTTGAAAACTATCTACAGTATCAATTCGTATACTCAAGTTACCAAGAATGAACGTATTACGATCTTCATTACTTCGAAAAACTCCCTGATGCTTTTCCAGAAGAGACCTGAGTAATCTCTTTTGCTCACCATAGGGAGTAATCACTGCCACGCTTTTATGTACATCACCACTTTCATTAATTTTAAATTCATTGCACCCACACGGTAGCTTATTTTTAAATGAGCCTTTCAAATACTTAGAAGTGGCTTCAATAAAAGCCACTATCTGATAAGCCTCTCTTTCATTTTTTGAGCTAGTGCTATTCTTTGGTTTTTCCTGCTTACCCTTAACATCAACCCATTGTATGATTTCTTTACTCTGAAATAAGAATTTGCATTCACATTTTCTCCGACCATTGAACAAACGCCGTTCACCCTCAATGGTATAAAACATATTAGCGACAAGATCACCAATAGCCTCAGGCATTCTAAACTGTTCTTCCAAGCGAGTTTTACAAAGCTTAGGTAAACTTTCATACAGTCTCTCGAAGAAACTAGTTTCCAGAAACTCCTCTTCAATAAATGCAAGCTCTTCCTTTGCGTCATCCTCTCGCAACAACGGTGCAATACTTGGTGGCAACTGGAAATGATCACCAATCAAAATTAGTTTTCGAGCACGGTTGATTGGTATGAGCAGCTCAGGAACTGTTGACCTCCCCGCCTCATCTACGATAACTACATCAAATTTCAGTTTATCGGTACTGCCAATTCGGCTAGCTAGGCCAACACACGTTGAACCTACTAATTGACGACTATTTAAGAACAACGAAACCAACTCAGGGTCAGTTCTGCTTTCCTCATCACTTGGTAATACAGCGTTACGCCATTGGAAAGCTAAGTTTCTTAAAACAGCATCCCCTCCCATGATTAACTCTTCGGTTTTATCGATACAATTGGACTTAAACTCATCAAGCACCGTCCCCAATGCATAAGGTTTAATTGCACCATGCATTTTTTCTTCAGGGCCAATCCTAAGGATATCTGGCGCGGACTCTTTTAACAGTGGAGAAATATTAAGGAAACGATCAAGTGCATTATCTACGGCTGTATGTTGCTGAGAGACGAGTAATACTCTAGCATTTGGATTACTTTGATAAATCTGAAACAACATTTCTACAATCGAGGTTGTTTTCGCAGTTCCAGGAGGTCCCTGGATGATTGAAAGGTACTTTTCACTTAACGCACTTTCAATCACTCGCTTCTGACTATCGGTTAACAACTCATTTTGCCACGCTACATTCTCAGAAAAGTAATTTTTCCAGTGTAAGTCACTTTTTGAAATGTAGGATGAGGGGGAAACCAAAATTTCTTTTAGCATAGGGTTAGCAATTCGATCTTTCTTGAAATCAACTAAGGCATCTTGCTGACGCTGTAAAGAAGCATCTCTTTCATCAACTGTTAATCGAGCATACCCTCCATGACTTACTATTTTTCCACTTGTAGCTTCATTCAAACTGACTGAAATAAGGCCATTTTCAACTTGAAGTTCTAATCTTCGATTTCCTTTTCCACTAGAATCGGCCACTTTTCTCCATGTAGAGTTTTGATTCCCTTTTTCAGAACCGTAGTAAATTTCAAGAGAACAAGATGGCGACCAGTTTCCTTTTATCCCTTTTTCAATACGCCTGTATTCCTTAAGCCACTGCGCAGTAGTAGCTGTTCCCTCAGAAATGATTTTTTCTACATGAGGAATAGTGAGCTCACCACACTCAGTGCTTTCAGGTTGAGTAATGGGGAACTCCAGCACAAATTCTTTTGCTTTTTTCTGATATTCGACAACTTGCCTCCAACGATCAAAAAAAACTGCTGACTCATGCCTCAAGTTATTAGACGAACGACTTACCTCTGCTTGCTGACAATACCCACATAAACTAACCAACCCTTCATTTCCATATAAATGATCACTCCAAATACTTTGAGAAAGCGGAATAACGTCAACATTCAAAGATGTTTCTTGGCCAGTAGGCAGATACTCCTCCCATGACTTAGCAATCAAAAAACCGCCTAAAGCATCAATAGCACATGTAACTTTAATTCTCTGATTAACTAAATCAATAACACCAGAATACTTATTATTATCAACATCAATTCTAGAACCAGCTAGCATCCAATCCGATACACCATCAATGCTTAAAAAGTTAGCGAAATCATCCTGAATATCGCGCTCATCAAATAATAGATAAACAGGTTCTTCAGATAATTCAGTAGAGTTTGAGGGAGTCATACTAACCTTTACAGTCTGCTTTATTGACTGCCTTTCGGATTGCTTAAGCCGCTTTCCCCCTAGAAGTAAGTCATACTCATAAAACCAGGCATTAACTTGTTGACCAGATATCAAACCAATGAATGGGTTTTCAACCATATGCTCTGGTAAATCTACCTGAATCTCTCCTTCATATGCTTTAAGTTTATAGCATTTATTCTTATTTGCTCGATGGTCAACCTCAAATGTGGTTCCCTCTTCAATAGTTTGCCAAACTGCCCCTCTGGCCGAACAACCATAAAAAACTTTATTACCATGCTTGCCTGATGTTTGGTTAATAACTTGCACGGGACTATAGCCTTCATCATCTTTATTCGATTCGAAGACCCTTTTTTGAGCAACACATTGAGGGCTATTTTTTTGGCCGGTTAAATGCAATTTAGAACTGTAAGCTAGATTTCTATCTAACTCGCTCTCTTTGATTAGAACCACTTTGCCGACATATAAGAATTCGTCAGGCAACGTAGGGTTAGGTGGTGTAATAGTTTGCAACAGTTTTTGAAGATCATCGATACTATTTCTATTACCTGTTGCTTCACGCCACATATCAAGATTTTTTCGATAACCATCCAAATAGTCGAAGTAAGCTTTAAGCCTTGCAGAAGCATCTTCAATTAAGCACCTATTTTTAATTAGAGCTTCCCGCCTAAATGGACCTATCTCATCATTTTCTATCTCTGCTGAAATGTAAGCTGGAAGCCGCTCAAGCTCTTTCTTTAACTGACTCTTATGCTCACTAAACTGATTACACCCCTCACTTAGTTTCTCTATCACTTTGAGAATTGATTTTCGTAACCCTGCAATTGTTTCTGTCTCGAGCGTCACATCAAATTCATCTAGTTTCGATTGCAAGTCACTGATTTTCTCTTCCAAATCTCGGTGCTTAGCCTCTTCTTTTTCAGTCGCTTCATCGCAAAGCCAAGCTATACATGAAGTGCCTATCGCCACAGCTGCACCAATACCAAATATTATTGGTAACATATAAAATCCTTTTATTCTTAATACTGACTTTCAATGATAATTAAGAGAACCTGAAACTCCTGTTCAGACAAGTCTCTCTCACTCAAACGCTCAAGAAGCTTGCTACGTTCTGACAAATCATCGTTCAACAGTTTCTCTTTCCTAGACAGGTCCCGACTTGTAATTTCGCTTTCGCTCTTTAGCTGTTCATACTCAATCTGCCTGATTCCTTGCCTATCATTCATTTCCAAGCGTACTTTTTCAACTTCATTATTTGAAAGTGTGATATCTCGTTGCGATTCAATTATTGTTTGACTGGTACGCTCTCGCTCTGACATCAGTTCAAAAAAATTCTTCCCTAAATCGATGACGCCATTAATGATCGCTTTCTGCTCAGAAGCACCCAATGACTTAAACGTATCAAGGTACTCATCTTTTTTTTGAGTTGTAGCTGATCCTTTACTATTCCTCCCTCGATTAAATAGCCCACCTTTTTTTGAAGCGGGTGCTTTTCTTGATGGACGAGGGTTAGTGTTAATTGTTTTCATTATTGTTCTATCCGGTTTTAATAAGGTGTAGAGTTGCAAAAACAAGCGCATCTGCAGTTTTCAACAACTTCGCTAATTGAGAAGAATACCCTTGTCCAGATTTCCGCAATTTTGAAATACTCTTCATATTCTCGAACATATCATTTCGGTTATTGGAGACGTCAAGGATTAGTCGTTCTGACTCTATTTTGTAGTTATTAAAGTATCGATCAAGCGTTTCTAATCTTAAATCAGTATCTTCCTGTATATCTGTTAGATGCATATCGAGGATCTTTTGATTGTTAAATACTCGGTGTTCAAGTGCATCTCTTACAGCTGTTAGCTGTTTTGTAATCTCTTTTGCTCTTTGTAGTCTCAAATAAGCGTTGATTGCATCCAAACAAGCCAGGGCTGCATCTACCCAAATTGTTGCAGGATTAACAGCAGCCTTTCCAGTTTTAGCCAAGGAGTACAGTACTTTTCCCGATCGATATACTCGCTTAGTCCGTTCCGATCCTGCTGTATTCAAAATATTTTCAAATATATTCAGTGTTTTCATTGCATTGCTCCTTGCTTACGTAAAGAGCTTTTATGCACAGGAAAGACATCAAGGTCATTCTCAATCTCATCATAAAATGATGAAACTGGAAGGTAAAAACTTCTATATTTCTCTGTAAACTTTAGATTTATATTCATATACGAAACCGTTTCAATTTCTTCCAATTTCGAGTGCAATACATTCCATGCTTGTGTTTTATCCTCTCCTAAAGGCTCAATCTCTGCGAATGCATTTGAGTCTCCGTCATCAGATACGTGAGTATCATCTATCAGTTCACCTGTTAGCAGGCAAACACTCTGTATAAAAGGTGTATCTTCTAAATTTGGAATAAATTTAGGTATGGAGGGGTCGAGGCTGGCATGCCGTACACAATGAAGAGCTGGACTGTTTAACCCCCAAGAAGAGTGCACTTTCTCACTCGAGAAAGTGCTAGTAAATGGTACAACGATTGTTTCCTTTAATTGCTTAAACTCTAGATCTATTTCATTCAATATTGAATAATTTGAAAACATATCACTAGCTTCAGACCAAAGCAGTTCCAATGTAGATACAAGCTTTTCTTCCATTCGCCAGTAATCAACCGCTTTTTTTAATCGAGAGACCTGAGAGTATTCTTTCACCATATTAATACCACGGAGGGGTGGAAGAAGATCTAGCTCACCTTCCTCAACTTTTGAGAGGCCAGTATGATCTTTGAGAATAGCCACTTTGTTATTTCTGACACTAAAACATTCATCTACCCACACATGTTGAGGTGATTCAATTAATGTCAGAAGCTGCGACATCGATCGGCCTAATGAGGTTAATTGGCCCCCAACATCAAGATATCTCAACATAATAAGCCGGTCCCTAATTGGCTTTAATGAAAATTCATCAAGAGTGGTGACTGAAACTAACTGTAGCCAGTCAACACCTTCCTGAGCTAAAGCGACTAGTACATAACGACTAACACTGCCTAATTGGTCTAGCTGACTATGACTAAGAGATACCTGAAACTGACGAAACCTCACCCCAACTTTGACTTCTATTTCCACTAAAATATCCTTATATTTCTTTATGATTTACCGAAGTTTTAAACTTACGATGCAATTATTTTACTAACCTTATCAATACATTCAGATAGCACTCTTTTCAGCTTGGCATCTTTTTTCATTCCAACTTTCTTACTTCCACACTTAGGACATTTATCAGGCACACGGTAAAGAGCATCTGATTTGAAATTCATTTTCTTTTCCCAATTATAATCTTGGCAATCTAATCTCACAGGCCCAATTGGTCTAACCATTTTTATGTCCTTTAATATTGGTATATCCTCATTCTAGATCTAAGAAGCATATGTTAACTTACTGGGCTTACCCTTGAAGGCTGGGCTAAATTTTTACTGATGAAAAAGTAATCTATGCGATAATGAATTTAAGTCATATATAAACTGACTGATACTAATTAAATTACAATAACTGTCAGATTAGGCCTGAACTAGTATAAAAATAGCTTACAGCACCCTCCACCCATTTTACGTTTATTGATGCCAGCGCCCTCTTGCTGCAAAACTATTATCACTTGCTAACTGAATCTCAAAATGTAGACTACCGTCAAATATTTTCAGATAACGATTACTTTGACAAATAGAGCATTCAACTCTGAAACAGTCCTTACTCTGCCCATATAAGCGGTTAGCTTTTGACTCACATACTGGACAGTATTGTAAAGCCCGTATTTCCATCACTCGCTTATTTACAGCCTGCTTTTGGACAACGGCATTACTATTATCTAGTCGATCATCTAAGTCACTAAGATTACCTTTATTCAAATCCTCCAAAATTTTCAACGATGGAGGTTGAGTATTAATTAGTTCAATAGATTTATCTAATTCCTGCTTTTGAATCCATTTCACAGGTTCTTGTGGGATTTTCTCAATAGGTTTTGCGTAATTGGCAACTAAAAGCTGATTTAGCTTCTTATCGATATACCAGCCTAAACGTTCAATACAATAAAGATCCATTGGTGAGATAGCTATTCCACCACTATTTGAAATAGCCTGTTGACTGGAAATTTGATCAAGTGAAGGCCAAGCTATTAAGGTATTAGCTGAAGTAGATTTCGTAACTGGATAATCTGTAAAACTCAACCAAGACACCAAGTTTAATAAAATTTCTTGTTTTCCGTCTTCATCAATTACAACTAGTTTCCAGTCAAACTCTTCTCTTTTAACTGCGAGTGTCCTACCAGCCCAATCAAAACTTAATTCTGTCCCATCAAATGTATTTTTTATCTGCTTCTCTAAATACGGTTGTATAGCTTGCTGGAGCACCAAACCCACAAAACGACTATATTGCTCAATCAGCTGCTGTCCATCTTGGAAGCACTCAGTGGGTGTGCGAACTGACTTTTGCTGATGCTTACTAAGTTCATCCCACAACGTGGCCACATGACGATAATGCGAATCATGATTAAGAATATTAGTACGATGAAGTGCACCACCTACTTGCGCATGCCTCGCAACCTTAAGATATAGAGCACTCTGTTTTAAATTCCTTATAGATAACTGCATTTCACGTAAACGAATTAAAGTATCTTCCAGCAGCCCTAGCGTTTCAGTCGTAGTTTCTTCATCAAAAACTTGCCCCCACAATGTACAAATCTTATTTTGCAACTTATGGTGTAGTGCCGCGCTATCACTATAAAACTCTAGCGCTTCTTCAAGAGTGCCGTTCAATCGTTCAATCGTGTTAATTCGCAAATTTACATGTCGATCTAATTTATCAAGTAAACGTACGTACACAATGTTTTCATAAATATTGAAATCATCTTCACTAAAACGGGCTTTAACTTTTTTCGGTACAATTCCACTCAAGGTCTGTCGTTGCCAACATTCTGAGTGTGACGCTAAGTGTACAAATGCACCTTTCGCCAACCTTTTAGCACGGGCAACATCAGTCACTTCCACGGCATAACGAATATCTAATCTAGGGTTGCGAGATATTTGGTGCAAATGACCTTTACTAAGAGTGTCTTCTAATAACTCTTCAAGCGGAAGCAAGCGACTTTCAGAATCAATTACCGTCGCAGGTAGCATTGGTGATATTAGTTTCTTATTCGCTTCTAATTGTCTACCAATAGTAGATATGGAGTTATTAAAAAGATCTATATCTGCATTTTTGTCTTTTTGAGGCAATATAAAAGAGTAACTACCAGAGAGCAGCTGGCAGCGCCCCGAGCCATCCCCAACTAACAATTCACCAGATTGGATAGGTGAATGTCCATTAAGACATTCAATATTCTTCCCAGCCCATTGAAAACGACCAATTTCTACTAAATCTGGCAGTTTTTTAACCTTTGTTTGAGTCAGTCTGTCAAACCACATTAGCCTCCACGCTCCTTGCGTTTAAGGTCAGCCTTTAAAAGCTCTAAAGACTTCAGAGGGTCTCCAAGCATTCCTGTATTTTTCCAAAAATGCTCTAAAGAATCAGTCAGCTTACCAATAGCATCTGCATTGACATCATAGCGCCCTGTTACCTTGCCATTACGCATTACTCTTGTAGATAATAAATGATCTAAAGCCTGACTTTCCGTTGCGCCACACGCCAGCATAACCGGAATAAAGCGCTTAGCTTGGCGCTCAAAACGATTCCCCCAACCCAAGTCAAAAGTATCCGCCAGCTGATTGGTAATATCATGACTGGTTAGCTTGCCTAATAGTTTTTCGACTTGGTCTTCGCCATCTCTTGCAACGTTATCAAAAGCATTCATTAGAGAGCTATAAGAGTATCTTTTTCTATCATATGGCTTGATATCAAAACGATGATCCTGCTTCGGTAATGTCATTACATGAGAGCGGTCATAAGTTTTATCCGCTAGCTCACTCGTCGTTTCATCATGATTAGCCGTACCAATAAACCAAACATTTGGTGGCACAATAATTTGACGACCAGCCTTAAGTCCTTTGGGAGCGTTAGGCAATCCAGTTTCTGACAAACTGATAAGTCGCTCGTTAGGGTCATTTTTCTCTAATGCAGAAAGAAATTCTGAAAAATACTGCTCTGGGCGAGAAAGGTTCATTTCATCTAACAGAATAACGTTACAGGTATCACTCCAACGAGGAGTTTGCGCTTTATAAAGTGCCTGCAAGCAATCCTTCTCGTAATAACGCTTTTCAAAAGCGTTATAATGCCCTAACAAATCATCTCTATCACGCCAACCAGCTTGTACCGCTATATCAGTACAGAAACCACCCATAGCCTTAGCAAAGGCCTTCGCCAAACTGGTTTTACCTGTGCCACTAATTCCCTGGAATACATGAAGCTGGCTCATAGCCAGACCACCTAACAATGTTTGAATATCTTCAATGGGGTAGAAGAGTTCTACTCTTTCAGCTTGTGCAACTCTGTGTTGAAGCTCTTCAGCAAAAAATTTAAGGTTTGGTACATCTTCCAATACCTTACTAGATTGAAAAGATTTCTTAACATCCATAGCAGACATAGCAGGGAACGGTGTCTGAGTTTTATTAGCATCAGTCAGTTGGCCAATACGACTTTCCAACTCATCGATATGGACTTTCAATACCCCCTGGTGCTGCTCAAGCACACGTCGTTCTAGCTCTTTAGCTTGAAGCTCGGTTGCTGCTACTCTTTTTTGTGCAGCCTCAATACGTGCTCGATCTAATTCAGGACGTAAATCCTTAAGTTCTTTTTCTTGAATATTTACTTGACTACGTAACTGCTCATTTTGCTCTTCATATTCAGCAACATCGTTATCCTCTAGCCTTTTTCGAAGCAGCCGATTATCTTGCTTTAATTCTTCCTGTTGCTGTAGAAGTTCCTCAGCAGATTGCTCACCCACTGTTACAGCTAGCTCTTTAAAATCGTTAAGCTGAGTTTTCAACACATCAACATTTGACCAAGCTTTATTAAGCTTTTTATTCAAGCGCTCTAACTCACGCTCATGAGATTCACGCTCATGAGTTAACCCTTCATCTACCAACGATGAGATATTATTTTTGGCGGCCTTAATGTCAGACCATTCAAGCTTAATTCGTAGAGATTTCTCATTTAAACTCTGCTCATGAGCTAGCAAATTATGTTTACGCTCATTAAGTTCACTAAGCTTTTTATGCTCTTCATCAGAATATGTATTTCTTAGCTCTGCTAACTGCCTTGCTGCATTACGTATATCGTCTTTTAGCGCTGTTTTCTCAGCTCTTATTTGTTCCAGTCCCTTCTGATGATCAGCTTCTATTTCTCTTTTACTATTCTCAAGTCCAGCCAGTAACTCGCGATTTTGACGAGCAAAGCCTTGCGAAGCATTTAATTCTCTGGCCTGAATATCTCGTTCGGAAATTAGCAGCTGACTATCTCGAAAAGCAACCTCTTCTTCTCGTTCAACAACTCCCTCAGCCTGAACTTCAATCGCTTTTTGCTTAGCCTCTAATTCAGATTGTTTTTCTGAAAGTTCAACTTCAATTATTTTTTTCCTAGCCTCTAATTCAGCATCTTTTGCCGCAAGTTCAGACTCTTTAGCCTCCTGTTCTTTTCCTTGTTGGCTACACGATATCCAACGAGCTTTACACTCTTCTTCAAGGTTATACTGATATTTATTTAACTCTTTACAAACATCTGCAAACTCTTGGATCCATATTTTGAAGCCCTTCGCTTTATTATCAGGTATTGCGTTAATCAGTGCCTTTAAATAATCCTGATCTGTCTTTATCTCTAAACTACTACCTTTGTTTTTATATGCTTTACTTGCATTCTCAAAAGCAGCATTCCAATTAGGAATTAGCTTTTCTAATTGAGCCTTGTCCGCTGAGTTCTCAACAACTGCAGTATTTCCCTGAGGTATATTCTTATTGCGACTATTTTTCTTGGACATTTATCCATTCCTTGAAGTGTTCTGTAAATTGCAACGCGTAATTAATATATTCACGTGCAGTATCAATCGTTATTTCTTTATAATTTTTGCCAGTATGCAGGCTATTACCATGGCTTGTTTGGTTTCGAAGGTCAGCTAAGCTCAATAGATCATTTAGCCTTAATTGCTTATCGCTTAGTGATTTTAAAGGATGGTCAGTATTTCCTATGCTTCCTAATGCAGCTGCAAAGAGTAGTGCTTTCAAAGAGCTTACAGGACTATTCAAGCACCTGATCACACTTTGTAAATGCTGACGAGCTAAAACCCTTATTATCTCTTTTTTAAAAGAAGGGATTTGAAGAGCTTCCAGCACTCGTTCATTCAACCCCCAATCATTTCTTCCAGATTTAGGAAGCGCTCCGTTATCAGCTTGATATGATACGATCAACCACTGCATCAATACTTCCAGCAATTTTTGAGCCTCAGTAATTGCAGCTTCTAAATCATTTTTATGGTCCTGACCACTATCCAACATTTCACGTCGTTTTAATAAAACAGCTAAAGCCGCTGTAATATCTGGATCATTTTTGGCCCAAGGATAATCGAGTAAAACCTGTAACTCCGCCTGATCTTTCAAACTTGTTAGCCATTCCGAAGCAGTTTGTTCATCGGGCTCTGGCTGACCAATTAATTCAGCCAATTTTTTAGCAAGATTCTTATTAGAATCTAATACCTTAGGTAAGCTATTAGCCAGCCACCAAGCTTCATCACGAATACCAAAAGGATCTTTAATGCTCCAAAGATTACTGTCATTACTTGCTGTAATCCATACAATCACCCAAGCCGATTCAGGCTGTTCTGATTGATAACTAATGCCAGACAATTTAACCTGCTTAGGTAACTCACCTGAATATGCAAGCTGCCTCGCTGCTCGATAATCAGATCGATACTCTTGCCATGCATCTAATGTATTCGCCGAAGTAGGTGCATCACATCGTCTTGCTTTGAACAATGGCTTAAAAGGATTTATGGACTTTCCCGTTTTTCGGTTCAAGACAAACTTAGGACGCTCTTCACCATGATTAATAGGTTCTTCCAAGGCTAAGCGATTTTCCATTCTAGGCCATAGCTTTCCCGTCACTGCATCCTGAAAGAGATAACCACTGACAAGCTTTTCAGTTTGTTCGTCCTCTTCATCTATTGCTTTCTCACCCACTTCTGTTATTTCTTTTGCATCGTCAGAAAGCCAACCACGACTAATTAATTGAGCAAATATTAATAAAACCAGGTTTTTATGAAACCCAGTTAAATCTGCTAGATCTTCAACATCATAAACCTTGGCTCGGACCAAGCGCATCACAACCTTCTGAAATAAATTCATCTTTGCTTGGGCTACTTCAGGGTACAAAATACGATGAACTAATACTGGCCATAAAACAGCTCTAGCTTTCCCTGCGGGTTTATTCCCATAGTTAAGATAAGTCGCATTATTAACGAATACAGCCATGCTCACCTCCACATAGCTGATAAAGGGCTTTAAGTGCGGGTATACCCTCATCAGCATAATCATTAGTAACCAGCTTCATATCCCCCACACAAATTAACATCCGTTTCTGTCGACTCATCCCTACATTCATTCGATTAGGCAAGCGTAAAAAACCAAATAATTTATTCAGTTTTTCTTCATGCTCTAATTTAGATTCATCATTAAATTTAGATTTTTTATCTTTATTCTTTGGCTCATAAAAAGTTCGAACACAAGAAAGTAAAACCACATCAAACTCTTTTCCCTGAAAGGCATCGACCGAGCCGACCCTCAAGCCTTCTTCCCCATCGATAGTCGTGGCAAACTCTTCGGAAGGAACTAACTCACCATCACGCCTAACCATTAAAGGAATTCCATTAACCTCGGTAGTGGCTAATTTTTCCATGATCATATCTCGTTGTGCTGCGTAAAAAGTAATGACACCAATAGAAAGTGAGTTACCTGCAACCTGAAGTAAATGCTGCACTTCTTGCGCAATTCGATCCGCTTCAGCTTCACGAATTTTACTCGTACCTCGTTTGCCAGATTTACCATCGGATAAAGGAACATCAATCCATTGGCAAACCTTATCCTGGTAATATTTTCCGTTATCCCCCAAAGCAGTGATAAAGTCAGGTTCAAAAAGAAAATCTTCTTCTGGGCGACCTGACTTAACCTTTTCCATTGTCTTACCTTTAATAGCAGACTCATAAAACTGCTGACTCACAAAATCACCCAATATAGGATGCATGCGGAACTGAGTATCCAGCATCACAACTCGCTGGTAATCATCAAGGTCTTCCATTTGTAATCGTAGACGTTCAAATAAGCTTGAACGAAAGGCCTCTAAATGTTGTTCCGTCAACTGATGCTCTTCCTGTAACGCTCCTTCAATGTCTGGTTCCAGCATATGAGGCAACTGGCGATCATCTCCCACTAAAATAATGCGACGCTTAGCCATAGACATAGGTATAAACAAATCGAGTGGATTAGCCCTAGCCGCTTCATCGATAATGACAGTATCAAAGTCAATCTCAGAACTGTCTAAACTCGATACAGATTTCAAACTAGCCATTTTATTACCAGCCGATTGCTGGCAGGTCGCACCAACGACCATGGCATAGTCCTCAGTTGTGCTCAGTGCAGACTGTCGATCGGTTTCTATACTCATTGCAAGCTCTTGCAGCGCCCAAGCAACTCCTTGTTTATGCTGCAACATAAATTGCTCGAGGTTTCTCTCTAAAAGATCTAATAAATCTTTACCTTGTTGATTAAGCGACTGCTTCAATTCCGGCGGACGGTAATCAGGAAGATATTGGTCGAGTAACTGATCTTTTAGTTCAGATAATTGCTGTAATAACTCAGCATCAGGTGATGATATTGTTATAACTTGTGATAATAGTTTTTCACTACCTAACGAGTATGTGTGCAAGTTGCGATTCAATTCTCGCCTTAAATCATCCGCTCTGTATTTGCCATCATCAGAGAAACTTAACTCGCTAGTGCGTAATCCGCGAATACACCTCAAAACTTTTAAATTATTTTCAGGTGATTCAGACTTAGGAATTAAATTCTGCTGCTCTTCAATATAATCTTCTAATTCACTTAATAATCGGGCAGATAATCGCACACCAGACTGCTCTAGATCCTCCAGTTGTATAAGAAGCTTACGAAGTTGCTCAACGTATTGTTGGGCAGAGAATTGACTTACCCTCAACAGCCCCAGCGTAAGTGACACTTCATCCAACTGCTGTAGCATAGGTGTCTTTTGATACTGATTAGTTACTTGTTCTTTTAAATATGCTGAGTGCTTATCAACCCAACGACTAAACGGCCCCTCATCCTCAGCACTTTGTTTTTTCCCTCCAACTCTAGTCGCAGGTAAATTAAGTACTTGGCTTCGCTCTAGTGCGTTATCAACAGCATCGTGTTGAAAACTACTGACTAATACTTGCCCACTAATATTTTTCGTTTCAAACTCTTCCGCAAGCCTGCGCTGCAAAGCAGCAATAACTTGTGTTTTACCCGTACCTGGTGGGCCAATGATAATAGCCAAGTCAGGGGTATTAAGTGCGGTTTCTATTGCTAGGACCTGCTTATCTGTGGGCTTCCCTCCCTTAAACGTTTCTTTAGCATAAGGCGTTAATCCTTTAATTTTTCTGCGCCTTTCAGAAGGTACAGAAACACCTTCCATTAACCATTTTAGCTGCGGCATTCGCATACCAGAATCAATGCCTTGTCGAGCAATAAGCCGTCGCTTGCTCATTGTTCTCTGCCCTGCTAAAGACAGGAATAGCCAACCGCCTGCCTCCTCATTACCTTTACCCTCAAAGCGTGGTGCAGCATCCCTATGGTTTGAAGATACTTTAAATATTAGGTGATCTTGCTCAAAGCGAATATCGCCCCTTGAGTTTTGCTTTTGCTCACCTAGCTTAGTTTCCGCGCCTAACTCTTCCGCCCAATCTGGAGCTTCAATAGATAGATCTACCTGTGAACCTTTAACAATCTCAAGCGACTTCCAGCGATTACGAAATTCTTGATAGGCCTCCTCTGACTTTGGCCAAATTTTCCAGCAATTCACACGGCCATCTTCAAAGGCCTCTGTATGCGAAAATCGAAGTGCCTTTAGAGTTTCAGCTTGCTTTAAGGCCCTTGCCCATTCCTTATCATTATAAAGATTCCACAATTCAAGATAACTGCCATTATCTCTTAATGCAGCCTCTAAACTCGCCTTATGGGTTGCACTTTGCAATATCGCTGCACTGCTCGCATCAGTAAAAGTAAACGAACCAACTAACAAAGAAAAACTACCATCACGACGAGAATGGCGGGTAATCCGTTTAATTAAGTAACGGCCATCACGCTCTGCTTCTACATCTGCACGCCAACCATTACCCAACAACTGAAAACCATTACCTGTACTGTCGATGCTAGAATTACTAAAGCGTGAAATGGTTAACCAGTTCTGATAATTCTCTTGTTTATTATCTGTATTACTAAAATCTGTAAGAAAATTCTCAGAAAACCAATCGCAAGCTAATTCAATTGTATTTTCACTAATCTCATTTTTAGTAAATAAATCATCTGATACCAAGCCATCAATACCCAGCTCGATATCCAACACTGTCATTTCAACAGGCGCTAAGTATTGCAGCTGCAGTGTCTTCTTTTGGACCTGTGCCAACATCCACTGTGTCTGATCTCTATTCACTATGGTCGAAAACAATGGGCGATCAAGCTTAGTGCAAGTAACAGCTACACGCTCCCCCCCTTGTTGCAATAACCATTCACCATTATATTCAATCAGCTCGACGGCTTGATTGTCGTTAAGACTCGTCAAGTCTTCATCTGATTTCAAATTAATTAAATCATGTGAAAAATACGGAAATTCATTTAACCTCATACATCACCACCCAAACTGCCAAATAACATGCGTTTCATTAGGATTCCCGAGGTGTATGCAATAAGGTTCAGGATCGTTGCCTTTACGTGAAGTTTTTAGTGGCACCTTCTTTTTAAATTCTTGAATTTTGTCATCTCCACGTGAGATATGAAGCGGTTCGACAGGAGTAATAACCAGTTTTTCATCATCATATTCCAACTGAATATGATCACTTGGCACCTTGTCATAACTAAATGAAGGCAATAAACGCTTTAGCTCCTTACTTTCTCCAGGCTGAATGCAAACTATCCGACCAGTCGCTATTCGTTTATCTTTTAAATCCGGGTATTTGTCATCTTTTTCCTGCTCAGATAATTGGACAAATTCCTCGAATAATACGAGTTCACCAGCTATATTCTCGTCACAGAAAAAACAGGGGATTTCATCATGATCTAACTCTTCGATTGGTAACAAAGAATAACCGCCACACTCTGGGCAAGAAAATAGATGTTCATCAACTTCCGTTAAAGCTTCCAGCCATTGAGCCATTGTTGGCCGCTGTATAGCGGAGTTCATCCCTGGCCCAAATGTTTGTTGAAACAATTCAGGCAAATTACTGTGTTCAAGTAGCTGTATGGGTAAATTAGTAAACGACTCATTATCGAAATTATCAGGATCATTAATCCAAGGATGCTCGCCACGAAATGCTTCGTCTTCTACTTCTGGCTCTCCATCATTTACCAAGTTTCCTTTCAAAGGATGATTATGAGTAAGCAACTGATAAGCTACAACGGAAAAACTCCAGCAATCAGTCATACTTGATAACATAGCTTCACCACGAACCAACTCAGGTGCACCATACTCAGGAGTATGCACAGCCAAGCCAGAGTGAGACTCAAAACTGATATTGTCACAATCAATCAACCAAGTTTCTGTATGATCAACATCATCCGATATAAAAATATTATCGGGTGAAATATCACCATAAAGCATACCTCGGCTATGCAGTTGGTTGAGCGTGCGTGCCAACTGGCAAAGAATACCTATACGACGCTTCAAACCACCTTGATCAAGGTAATCTTGTATATGCGGTGTTGGGTTTTCTTCTGAAATGTCATCACTGGCTTTAATAAAACTATCAAATAAATCTGACAAAGGAATTAGGCCATCCATTAGCTCCATCGCATAACCCATTCGCGGTTCTTTCAATAAAACTAACGGCCTTGCCAGTTTTAAATCTTGCAGGTCCTGTCGAATCAACCAGGCTATATGTTCACGCCAACTCGTTCTGGCCAATTCATCTTTGCTTGTAAATCCTTTTATCAAAGTCTCTGGCAATTCAGTGGCATAAACTATGCCTTGCCCACCACTTGCTAGTTCTTCTTTCAATGGGTATTTAGCGCCATGTATGTCTTCCAATACAGGTAGCTTTTTCTTTTTTGCTATTTGTTTACTCATTTTCTATTCAACCCTGAATATGCCAGCAATGCTTTTATCATCCCCATGTAATGGGGTACTCCATTCTGTCAGCTCTTGATTTAGCCAAACTTTACAGCGACGTTTATTTGTTCGTTTAAGTTGCTCATATACAGCTTCAAAAAATGGCTCTAGCTGTTCGGGAATCAAGTCATCTGAAACCCCGTCTGTCATCAGTAGCACACCATCACCAACTTGACTGAGAGCCGTTTCTCCAAAAGACCAATCACATAGTTTGGCGTGAGATAAAGTTTGCGTTTGGTTACCGAAGCCAGAACGCTCTGGTGTAATCACCGAAAACCTTCCTTCACTTCGAACCAACAACAAACCATCACCAACCTGCGCACTTTTTAATACACCATTTGAATCAACCGAAGCCCAAAGACAGGTAGTTTCATAAGGTGATGAATTCTGATCAACAGCAACAAGCCAGTTCTTTTGTAAACCTAAACTGATTGTTTCAGCAGAGCAGTCAACAGCATCTGGTTGTCTAATAGCTAACCGAATTAGATTTGCCGCGAGCCTAGACCCCTTGTGACTGAGCTTGCGACTCCCTAGCCCATCACACACAGCAATACACCACCCTTTTCTAATGCCTTGTACGAGCACAGTATCTTGATTAGGTTGGTTATCTTGCTGATGAACTGGGCCAACCACTGAGCAGCCAGTTGCAGCAAGCTTCATTAGAAATCCAGCTCTTCAAACTCGTCGTCGTTTTCATTTTCTGAAACGGGAGGTAGTTCAAGTGGGGTGGATTGGTTAGGAGTAGTCGATCGACTACGAGTCGTCACACTCATAGTCACCGCCTTGAAGAAACGATGAATGTCGCGAGCATTTTCAGCTTTAAAAACCGGGGCTTCTAAGTCATTGGCAAAATCACTCAGCAAACTTAACTCTGCATCAGCACCAATACCCATGGCAAACCGAGTTGCCTTACTTGATCTCTCGCCATTCATTAGCAGATCGAACGATGAATTAATATCGTCAGTTGGATGACCATCTGAAATAAGTACAACCACAGGTTTATAAGCACGAGATGGAATTATTTCTTGGTCTTCCATCATATCTGCAGCCAACTGAAAAGCCGTGCCCATTGGCGTGCCACCTGTTGCAGGCAGAGGTTCAAAACCTTCAATTTTATGGGCCGCTGTTAGTGGTAAGTGCATTGAAGCGACACCACCAAAAGTAATAACACACACTTGTAGCTCAGCCCTTAGCCGGCTTTCACTAGAAAAGGTACTAATCATTTCTTTTAGAGCATGATTAAGTGCATCAATCTTACCATCGACAGACATGCTGCCACTGGTGTCAGCCATTATAATAATTGGTAATGGGCGAGCACTTTGAACTTGAAATTGTTTTAACTTTGACATCGGTAAATTTTCCTTAATTTTAATATAATTTTTTTAAGCAATAACAAAAGACAGTTACTTCAAATATTTCAAAAAAGATAAATAAAGGTTTTATCCTTTTAATAATTGTATATTCCGTATATCAAGTAGTGTGCCAACTATTAAAACCCCATAAAACGGGGCTTACAGGGTTTTATCAAAAACAACATGGATAATATTTATTATCTATCTGTAATTTTTTATACCTCATCACTATCACTCTTCACAAAGTGATATAGCGAACTAAAACCTGCTGGCAATCTCAAGCGTTTGCTATTTTTTGTATTAGGATATAAATCCATTGGCACCACCCAGAGTTTGAGCTCAGCATTAAAATCAAAGCTGGTTTCTATTGGCTCTTTGAAGGTGTCGCAGGCAGGGTAGATGAGCACCATATCTCCGCTACCACCAAGGTACTTATGGCCATAGGCAAACATCTGGTAGAAGTCGGATTGGGAGAGGCCACCATTACTTGAGTCTTTATCTAACAACTTCCATTTCGTATCCAATACCACTTGTTTCTCATTAGGTAGAGAAATTAACAAGTCGGGCTTGAGTTGAAATTGATTCTGCTCATTATGATTCACCAAATATTTACTTCTCGCTTGGGTGGTGAGTACCGCACCTTCTACCAATTGCTCCCTCAAAATGGATGCCACAAAACTCTCAAATACCGATTCCATCGGAAAAAGTAGTGATAAGGCATTGTGGTTGCCTTGCATACTCAAGGGTGAGAAGCCCTCTAAAATGAGCTTGGCCCAATCTATAGGTGCATGATAATCCTTCATACCTCGATCGAGTTTGAGATCATTAATATCTTGTTTTACCGACTTGGATAAAGGTACGTCAGTGAAAGCAAAGTCCAATTCACGCAATAACTTTTGATTCACGGCCAAGCGGGTATATTTTGATAACTTCACCATGGCGGTTTTAATCAAACGGTTGGCTGGGCGATTAATCTGATAATCATCAAACTCAACATAAAACTTATGTTGGTTAACCAAGTTATGGCGAAATTGTTTGGCAACCAATAGCTTTCCTTTTAGAAAGCTCTGGTTATCCTCCACTCTCACATAGTCACTTTTTAACCCCCGTTTCACGAGCAAGTTAACGGATGCAAGAAATTGGCTAATGAAGACTTCCAGCAAAGGCATCTGTTTAGTTGAAATACTCGCCTGATTAGTGACAAGGTGCCGAAACATGCCTAAATGCTGCAACATCATCAACAAGCTATCTCGTGATGAGGTTTGAGTTTGCTTGTCATCATCACCTTTTCGACCGACCTTTGGCAGTACCTCAATATGTTCACCCGTGGGTGTGAACAAGACGCCCACATAATTTTTAACTTGGATTAGCTCATGACCATAGCGCTTGCTTAAACTAAGACACTTTCTTGTTTCAGTTTCAGCAGCACTTAAACTCACCTCTTTGAGATAATTAAACGCATCAGCAGAGATTAAAGTCGCCTTAAGTTCAGAAGCGGCCACTTGGCCTGAAGTTAAATAACCGAATTCGAAAACAGATGTATGCATGGCAACTAACCTTTTACAGCAGTTAGTTCACCTTCACTTTCAGGCGCTTTGTTATCTATCTTCTTTTCATTCAAGATTTGATAGATACCAATATAGGCGTTCGGTTCTTCCCACACATCTGAGGTATTTTCAGCCAAGGTATACTGGGTAACAGATTGACCGTATTCATCTAACTTATGACCTGTACCAAAAAGCGCATTCAACTCACTACTGTTTTGTGTTTTTTCTGAAACAAACTGAAAACCTTCTGGTTTCTGGTTATCTGCCAGCACTAAACGTATCTTGCTCCAATCCTCAAAAAAGTACTCCTCAAGTAGTGGAATCACCTTATTCTGGAACACAGACTGAAGCTGAGTAAAAGCTAATGCTTCTTCTCCTTGTTCCATCAAGGTTTTAACCGGCATAAAGAAAGCGTGACCTAGCATATGCTCACGATCGTAAAGTATCTCGATACGCTTATTGAGAGTGGTTAATAGCTCTTCTAGGTCTATACCTTTGACCGGATCACCTTTTAACAACTCAGGCTTTGGCATCATTTCCACAAAATCAAAACGGCGACGCAATGCCGTATCCATCATGGCTAAAGAACGGTCTGCGGTATTCATGGTACCAATGATGTGCAAATTACTTGGGACAGAGAAAGGCTTGCTTGCATTTTCTGCATGGGGCAATAGCAGCTCCAAGGCTTCAGGCTGGCCCTGACGCTTTGATGGCTCAATTAAGGTGATAAGCTCACCAAATATTTTAGAGATATTACCGCGATTAATTTCATCGATAACAAGCACATAGTTTTCTGAATGCTTTGATGCATTCTCTTTCTCACTAATATCGACACCATGAGATAACAAATGGCTTATCGTGTCAGATACAGATAAACGCGATAAAGGATAACAAGTTGGCAAATTAAATCGTTTATTGCCATTTATTGATTGGAAGTCGACTGAGAAGTCCTTTTGTAACCAATTAACAGGCAAATGATGGGCATATCCTTTACCAACAATACCGCTTTCAACATATTGATAATCACCACTGACAACACCAACAGCTTCTACTGAAGTATTACTATTTATACAAAGAACCAGATCACCTTTACTCATCTCTTGAGAAAAATATATCAGAGTATTCTGATCATTCTTACCCAATCCTTTAAAATAGGCATTTTGTTCATTAGTAGAGAGGTCTCCCGTATCATCCCAACCAATTGCAGCTAAATCATTATCCAAACAATAAGTTTTTCTTGAATTCTGGTAAGTACCCTCAATGGATATTTTCCACACTCGACCTTCTGGATTAATACTTTCATTCTGAGTTTGTGAGGATAAACGAGCTGCGTCACAAATCTGTTTAAAAACACCGGGCTTTATAGAATAAGCAATACCCTTATCATCATTAGTAGTTGCACTAATGCCTTCTACAAACTCTTCATATCCATAACTCTGATGGAAAGTAACAAAGCGCACACGACCATCTATGGATAATTCTCTATATCTCTCTTGCAACTGCTCACGCTGCTCTACATTCGCACCCAAGTTATGATCAATATTTAAGGAAGAATAAAAGTTTGGTTCGGCCGCTTTTACCGCCGCATCAATAGTATGATAAGTTTTACCTGTGCCTGGTGGACCATAAAGAATTTGGTTTGAAGGAATTAATTCTTGCTCCAAAGTTATATTCGACATCAACTCTTTTAGAGCAGGGTCCTCTAAAGTACCATTACCCAACTTAGATAAAAGAAATTCACCGAACTCAGCAATATTCCCATGCACGGACTTACTATATCGCAATGAAAGTTGCTTATAAAACTCTGACTGTTCAGACTCTTCAGGCAATTGCGTCAGCTTTGCTAATTTGTCTTTAGCAAAAACATTAACAATATTTGGTTTTCTTTGGTTTTGATAAAGAAATGCAATTTTCCACTTAACTAATGGCGCAAGCTTTACGTCATCAATTGTTTTTAAATCTCCCTCGTAAGCTGCTTTTGCGATAGTGATTAAAGTATTTTTCACATACAAAAACGCATCACTCTCATTTTTACCACAAAGAGTACGCCAAGAATACGTCTTACCATGTACAATGCCGTTTTGCTCTTTTCCTTCTTTAGCTCGCTTATAAATACCAAATTTAGCTGACGTATTACCTTGTATAGAGCCGAGTTTTTTAGTTTTAGTTTCTAACCAATAAGTAAAGGTATCCTGATCATCAACCGAAACGTATTGCTCTAACGTCATACTGGAAAGGTTTTTAAAAGGCCAACGAGAAATAAAACTGTCCCATAATTTTTGTAGCTCACTCATCATAAGTCCTATTTATAATAAAACGCACACCGAAAGGCGCACTAACATAATCATTTAATGTGTATTCTAAGAGTTATCTTTTCGAGCCAACACCAAGCAAGTGGCAAGCAACCTATAATGGCCTCTCACACAAAGAAATGAGTTAAGAGTTGATAAATTAAAAATAAAAGATAGGCTCTTCAAACTCACTCCTTAAGTCCTGCTGGCGTCATTGCCTGTGCTTAATCACTGACTAGTTACATTTGAGTTCAATTCAAACATAACGAGCCAGTGTTTCTATATATGGTTTAACAAATAAGCTTTACGCTACCCTACCGTCATCACCTTTTACATCGGCGTTGTCGTTGATGGTACAAATGGTGTTGAAAAGCTTCACCACCTTGTCTTCATCGAAGAAGCCATACGCTCCTTCGTGGTGATCATCGGTAAAAGGTGGGGCAAAAATATGTTCGACAGGGAGCACGCCATTATCTAACAAATGGTCAATCACCTTATTAACGAAATGGATTTGCTCTGGGTTATAAGCGCCTTCGTCTAAGAAGTGACTGAAAGCCGCTTTGGCGGCGCTCAAGTCAAGGCCCACCAGTTCACGGATAAAGGTGCCTAAAGGTTTATCTTCCAGTACTTTTTCACGGTAAGCTGCTTTGTCTGCCATGCCGCTGGCATCCAGTAATAAGCCTTCTAAAACGTCCAAATCCGCTTGCGTAATCGGCAGGTTGCGCTTGAGCTTTTGAATGGTGAGCTGGTCTTGATGCTCTTTAATATAAAGCTCTGTCTTTTTACGATATTGCATTAGGTCGAGACCGGGCATATTGTAGGTTGCCGTAACATCATGCACACCTAATATTTCATCCTCGAAATTGGTATAAACCTTCTCTTTTTGCTCTTTATCAAGGGCAAACATCAGGTTACGCAGAGCACGCCTTACGTCTTCTAGGGTCACCAGATGAATATCTTCCCAAAAATGTTGGGTTTGTATGTCTTGAATCAATGCCAGTTGAGCCCGTACCGCAGGTACGCTGGTTTTTGCTTCAAGCTGTTGCGCCAATTCCATCACACGCACGCGGCCCTTGTCAGAAACATGGCCCTTTTTTAATACCTCAAGCTGCAAGGTTAAAATCAAGTTATCAAAGCGATAAGACAAGTGCCCAAGCTGCTCATCCTGATTAAAGGCATCTGCTTCACTAGGTAAAGCAGAAATATGATTTTCTAATTCATATAACTGACTATCATCCAAGCTATCCCAGTAATCTCGCACTAAAAAAGGTTCGATGATTTGACGTTTCGGTCGAACGATAAAATTATCTAAATTCATCCCCACAACTTGATGATGCAACATATCCAGCTGATAAGCCTTTAAATGACGCAAACGTTCAGCATCTTCCGGCTGTTCATTCACATAAGCCTGATTATCGAGCTGCTGATTAATCAAGTTGCCCATCAAGGCACGCTTATCAAAAATTTGTTGTGTCACAGGTTTCGTTACACTGATCGGCATGCCTTCTGGGTTGGCATCAAAGTATTCAAAATTCTGACAATAATCGAATACTTTAAAGGTCGTTTTGTCCTCACTGCCATCACTTGCTGGGCCAAAGAGATTAGGTTTGAGTCTGGTGCCTCGGCCTATCATCTGGGTGAATTTCACCTTAGAGCGCACCACCTTATAAAACACCAGATTCACCACCTCAGGCACATCTATGCCCGTATCTAGCATGTCTACTGAGATGGCAATGCGACAGGTTGGGTTCTTAGGATCAAACTCTTTCGGGTCGTTCTCATCCCCTTCAAACTCAGTGATTAAACTTTGCGAGTATTTTTCGGCATGGGTGATGACACGGGCGAGTTTACCCGCCCATTTAGGGTAATTCTTATCAAACACCTTTTGTAAGAAAACCGCATGGTCATTGTTCGCCGCAAAGATGATGGTTTTACCTATCACATCCCCGCCTTCAACATGGATTCCCCCATCTGGGCCTTTATCCAATAGCTGGGCAAACATTTTTTCCGCCGTGTCTTCATTATGCAAAAAGTTATTAATCTCAGAGGGCAGCACTTCTTCCCTGTCTTCTAGTTCAGGTTTGCTCTCCCACTCCAACTTTTCATCATCACTGAGGTCATTATATTTAATGCCTTCTCGCACAAACTTGGTGGCCACCGAAATTTTAGTCGGCGGCACTAAATAGCCTTCCCCATAGGCACTGTCATCTTCATAGGCATAGGTCGGCATGCCTTTTTGTAAATCAAAAATCCCGTAGGTATCCTGCTCTACCTCCCCTTTTGGGGTGGCCGTTAGTCCCACCAGCAAGCCGTCAAAATAGCTAAAGATCTGACGATACTTGGCATACACAGAGCGATGAGCTTCATCAATGATCACCAGATCAAAATGACCCACGCCAAAAGGCCGTTCATCGGCCCCTTTATCCAACAGGTTTTTCATGGTGGGATAAGTGGCGAAATACAAGCGGCTATCGATACTGTCTTTGGTAAGAGACGAGCTTAAAATGGTGCAACTTATGTTAGGTAGCAGTTTGACAAAGTTCTTTTTTGCTTGGGTTAACAAGGCATTACGGTCTGCCAAGAAAAGCACATTTTTAACCCAATTATTTTTGCTTAATAACTCAACCAAACTCATCACAGTACGGGTTTTACCTGTGCCCGTTGCCATGACCAATAAAGCCTTACGGGCGTGATCTTCTTCAAAATGCTGCAATACATTATAAATAGCGGCTTTTTGATAGTGGCGGTTGGTAATATCGTTATTGATTTTAAGCTCTTTTGTTTTCACACCCTTATGAAAAAACGGCAAACGCTCATGGCGACGTTTAATCATAAGAGCCAGCTCATCCTTGGTATAAAAACCTTGCACTTCTCTTGGTGGGTAAAAGCTATCGTCCCATAAAAAGGTCTGATAACCATTGCTATAAAAAATAATGGGGCGAGTGCCGGTTTGTTTTTCCAAGCAGTCTGCATATAGCTTCGCCTGCTGCTGACCAACACGGGGGTCTTTAGTTGAGCGTTTCGCCTCCACCACCGCCAAGGCAGTACCATCATCATCCCACAAAACATAATCCACAAAACCATTACCCTGTGGGTTAACACTGGAAACCGGCATATGGCAAACAGGATATTCACGATCGCGCTGGTTCTTTAGGGGCCAGCCGGCTTCTGCCAATAACACATCGATTAAATAATCTCGGGTTTCGGCCTCGTGATAATCATGTACATCTACAATGGCCGCTGACTCTTGCTTGGCTTGCTCAATTTGCGCTAACAGGGCTTGGTTTTGGGCGCGAAGTACGTCGTTTTCTTTAAGTTGCTTGGCCTGCTCTTCACGCTTAGCTTGGTCTTTTTCCGCTTGCTCTTTTTCTAGGGCTTTGAGCTTTTTAATGCTGGATAAAGCCTTAATCGCCACATCCGTATCCAAGGCCACTTTTTCTGGGATCAAGGCCTCATCAAAGAGATCAACTTGAAAGGTGTTTCTATCTAAATTCGGGGCATAGGTGCGCACAAACCAATATAAAACATGGTGTAACTCTTTTACCGCTTGCAGTGCATCTCGCCTGTTAAGAGGGGATTTACCGTGTACCGCCTCGTTACCGAGTTTGATAATCAGCTTAAGCTTGGGGAAGAGATCATAGGGCAAGTTATCTTTAAAGCCCTTATCATGAATCAAGCTCATCAAACCCGTATCGTGACGCGGATGCGTCAGCCAAGTATCAAGATCAAACACCAGTTTCACCATGTACTCCAAGGCATTGCGGGCATAGAAGCCGGCAATGCGAGGATCACAGGGCCCCGCCGGGCTCGCCTTGAGGGCAGCCTCTGCGCTTTGGGCTCGGACCATAAGTTCAGACAAATCCTCCCACACTTGCAAGAAAGCAAAGTTACTTTGCGGGAGGCCTTGGTGATTCGTCAGATTATCTGGCATGGGTACATCCTTATACGGGGTAAGCGTTACACGGGAGCGGTGAGGTTGAGTTCGCCTTTAAAAGCACGTTGCATGAGGGAGTTGAAATTATCTTTATATAACATAGATTCCTTCATATTATTTTCTTTAAGTAAATTCAATGAAGTAATTACTTTTATGAATTTATCTTGTAAATCAGCGCATGGAAGTATTATTTCCAATGAGAGAAGGTCGTCCATATCAATTCGCTTTGTGCCATGTGCGGCAGTTGACACTATATCGAGTAACTTTTCATGCATTATCTTTAATACCCACAAAAGAAATTCATTACTCAGAGATCCATTTTTAACAGTTAGCGCTTTAATATCTTGGTTTATAGCTAAATTTTTTCTAGTAATTGCGACTGGAACTGTATGAGCTAGAATCATCCCTCTAACAACAATAAGAATCGAGTTCACTGAGATTTGCTTCAAGTTTGTTTCTTCAAATGCTAGATCACTCACATGGTCAATAGAATCTGATATTTCTGTTACTTTCATATCCTTAGGAGATACCCAAGGATAATTACCTGTCCAATATTTTTTATTTGACTTTGAAGGCGTAGCACCACTCAAAACAGAAACAAGCTTTTTAAGTGAGGAGGTTTCCCACCCTTTCGGATTCGTCACGGGGTCACCAAACATATCAATAAACACAGACTGGGCGAGGCTGTTGAGTTCTTGCTCCATTTGCTGGCAGTCTTTACGCAGTTGATCCGCTTTTTCTAACACCGCTGCGATTTGCTTTTGAGTTTCGAGAAGAGGGAGTGGGAGTTTAAATTCATTTACTTGACTTGGGGTAGCCCGCAATAATGAACCGCCAACACCTTTCACAGTGCTCATGAATCGTGTTCTGAAAGCATCAGATAATAGAAAAAACCTTAAAAATTCGGCATCAACTTTTTTAGTTCTATATACAATCCATTCACCTGATGCTATTTGCCTTCTTCCTCTATTCTTTCCTACAATCCAAACGCGTTTAATATGGGGGACAATTTTTGACAGAAGGACATCACCTGGCTCAACAAGTTTTTTGCTAGATCCTATTTCATTACCTAGTAAAACTTCTGGTACGCCAATGTCATATGATGGAATACTAAAAAGATCAAAGCGTTCATCCGGAAATTTCTCAGGATTTAATGATCCTCCTCGCTCTACAGAGATACTGCCCAATTTCACCAAAGGCCAACTCACAACAATTCCTCCAACTCTGCGACACCCTTGGCCATCTTGTCTTGCAAGGCTTTAATGCGCTCAAGAATCTCTTGGGGGCTGTCGTATTGCACCTCTTGGTACACCACTTCTTTGTAACGGTTAAGGCTGAGGTCATAGCCATTCGCAATAATCTCATCAGCTGCCACCATAAAGCTCTGTTCGGTTTTAGCACGAGCTAACTCCCCGCTTTCCGTATTCGGCGTGCCATCCTCATTACTCAGGGTGTTAAAGCGGCGAATAATGTCAGGAATATTGCTTTGTTCGTGGGTGGCTTCTTCATTGTCTTTGGTTAGCTTTGTGCGCTTATCATCAAGAGAATAACCATCGGCCTGCATGTCATAGAACCAGACCTTATCGGTACCGCCACAGTTGGTTTTGGTGAAGATCAAAATAGCCGTGCTGACACCAGCGTAAGGTTTAAAGACACCAGAAGGTAAAGAAATAACCGCTTCGAGTTTTTGCTCGTTAACGATTTTTTCACGAATGCTTTTGTGGGACTTGGTCGAGCCAAACAGTACCCCGTCTGGCACGATGGCCGCTGCACGGCCACCGACTTTTAACATGCGTAAAATCAGGGCTAAAAAGAGCAGTTCGGATTTTTCCGTGGGGCCCTTTTTCTTCACCGCCACCTGAATCTCATTGCCGTCTTCGTCGATTTCGGTTTTATAGGTCGGTTTAGGCTTTTTCGCCGCTGGGTTCTTACCCAAGGCACGCAATAAATCCGGTGCGACAATATCAAAGTCTACTGACCCTTTAAAAGGCGGATTTGCCAGAATCAGGTTAAAGGCTTCGCTGATGTTCTCTGCCCCTTGATCTTGCAAACTATCACGATAATGTACGCTAGGGTTTTCGATACCGTGCAACAACATGTTCATGGCACCAATGCGCAACATGTGTTTATCAAAGTCGTAACCGGTAAACATGTCATTGTTAAAATGGGCACGGTTCAGGGGTTTGTTAATTTCGCTTTTGTGATGGTTTTCCACATGCTCGACCGCGGCCATCAAGAAACCACAGGTGCCAGAAGATGGATCACAAATGGTATCACCGGGTTTTGGCTGCATGAGCTCCACCATCATTTGGATGATGTTACGGGGAGTACGAAACTGACCATTGACCCCAGATTGTTGCAGCTTGCTTAAAAGGTATTCGTATAAATCGCCCTTGGTGTCCTTGTCATCCATATTGATGGCATTTAACAGCTGCACCACTTGGTCCAGCAATTTGGCCGAAGGGATCATAAAGATGGCATCTTGCATGTGCTCAGCAAAGCTGCCTTGGTTTTGCAGGGATTTGATTTTAGGGAAAACTTTATTTTGCACCAGATCCAACATGAGTTCTGGGTCTTTGTCTTTAAAATTGTTCCAGCGCAGGGCTTGCTCATCTGGCCCAAAAATGGGATTACGCACGGGTAAGCTTGTAGCCTGAGCACGGCGCTCTTCGGTGCGTTGAAGTTCATCCAAACGACGAATAAATAACAGGTAAGAAATTTGCTCGATCACAGATATCGGGTTTGCTACCCCACCTGTCCAGAACATCTCCCATACTTGATCAATTTGACTACGAATTTTACCTGTTAACATACTGCATCTAACTCTTTTAAACGGTTTATCTGATCGCCTTCATTTCATTTTGCTTTTTTATCACGTGAAGTGATGTCTTATCCTATGAAGACGACTTGTATAGTGTATTTGGCCGCTACTTTGCTGCCTAAATGGCTTTAATTCAAGGGCTATTTACAAGCTCTTTTTACAAGGGCTTAACAAGACCTGTGCCAAATTTATTTAATTCCGTATTTTTCTAAGCGTTTGTTGTAATTCTGATAACTGGAAAAGCCTAATAACTCAGCGGCTTTTTTCTTCTGGCCGTTAGTTTTTTGCCAAGCAAGGCGCACATACTTCTCTTCCAATGAATCTAAAATTTCTTGTAAATCAACTGCTTGATCTAAAGTTATCGCTTGTTCCTTAGCGGATCCTTGTGCTTTAGCAAACATGGCATCCGTGAGCTCTTGCTCGCTAATTATTGCTCCTTTATACCAAAGGCAAGCCCGCAATAAGGTGCTGTGAAGCTCGCGCACATTACCGGGCCAATCGTGAGAGAGGATAATATTTTTTGCCTTAGGAGAAAGTTTTTTATCCCCTTGTTTTGACTCATTCATACCCGCTTGTAACTCGCCAGAAGTACTGAACTGCGGGCTAATTTGCTCAAGCAAGGTATCGGCAAGGTAAATCAAGTCACCCTTGCGCTCTTTAATAGGCGGTAGGTTTAATACACCTACAGCAATGCGATAAAAAAGATCTTCTCGAAACTCGCCAGAAGCGACCGCTTGCATCAGATCTTTGTTAGTCGCGCAGATAAGGCGCACATCGACCTTAATGGTTTTACTATCCCCTACTCGGTTTAAGGTGCCTTCTTGTAGTACCCGCAATAATCTGACTTGGGCATCCAGCGGCAGCTCGCCAAATTCATCTAAAAAGAGTGTGCCGCCATTGGCCGCCTCAAATACCCCTTTTTGGTCGGACAATGCCCCGGTAAAAGCCCCTTTTTTATGTCCAAACAAGGTGCTATCAATCAACTCTTTGGGAATGGCACCACAGTTAAGGATTTGTAACGGCTGCGAACGTCGCTCACTGGCATTATGAATGGCGGTGGCGAAGAGCTCTTTACCTGTGCCAGAGGCGCCATTGATCAAGACAGGAATATCGTGACTGGCTAAAACACTGGCTTTTTGTTTGAGCCGATTCATATCCGCATTTTGGGTTTTAATATCATCAAAGGCCGCATGGGTTGGCACATTAGATGTAGCAAGGTCAGTTAGCTTATTCCCTAGCTGGAATTCAGCGGAGATATTGAAGGGAATATGAGCTTCATGCACTCCCTGCTCTTTACTACTTTGCAAGAAGGTGACGTTTGGATATTTGGTTTTACCCAGCAAGATCCAAACCGCCTGCATCGCGGGGGTGCCAGGGCTTATTTGAATACTGAGTTGTGCTTTGGGGTGCTGAGCTTGTACTTGGCTAAGTAGCTTATCTGCCGCGTCGTAGATTTCACCAAAGTCTTGAGGGCTGGTGAGCGTTATATCATCTTTGTGTAATGTGGTTTCAGTCTGGGTGTTAAGCCAATCAAGGTAAGCATCGGAATCTTTAAATGCTTTGTCGTAATTGCAGAGAAAATAAGCACGGGAATAAGTGATGTCATCTTGGGTTAAGGTCGCATGAATCGCACCTGTGCCGCCATCATGGCCATTATCAATATCGAAGCCGCCTATCCAGGCAATGAGAATACGTTCCATCTGCTACTTTCATATAAATTAAAGGTAATTCATTTAATCACATTCATATCTTAAAAGTCATTTAGGTTAAGTATTTAGTTCGTAACAGAGAATTATTTTTCATGTTTCATGCAAGATCTTTGCAAGCCAATAATACAAATTAATTACATGGTCATCATTTTGGCAGGAGCATGACCATTTAAGTTGAGGCTATTGTGAATCTTGTTCACTATCGTAAAGTTAAGTGGTAAACGATTAGCCTCTTCTTTATTTTAATTTAAGAGGTACCTTCCATTATTTTAGCGATATCCTTCTGCAGATCTGGTTGTGCAATAACAGCTTCGCTTAGGTTAGTTTTTTTCTGCAGTAATTTAGCTAATTGCTGATCAAATGTACGAATACTGGGGTGTGTCGCTATCGGCAAATAGACATTCACTTCTTTCTTTTGTCCAATTCGATAGACACGGTCTGTCGCTTGAGCCTCTTTGGCTGGGTTCCAATGCCGCTCTAGGTGTATCACATTATTCGCACCGATTACCGTTAAACCAACTCCCGCTGCGATTGGTGACATGATAACGGCATTGAAACCCTCCCGCGCTTCAAACTCGGCCAATATCGATTTGCGCGTACTTACATTTGCCGTGTTTGATATGGCTTTGGTTTCACCATTAACGATATCAATGGCTAAGTTATACCGCACGCCAAGTATAAAGCTCAAATAGCGTTGAATATCCTTTGTCGTTGCAAAGATGATGACCTTTTCAGCCTTCTGTTTAACTTCATCCAAAATGGTTATGAGTGACTGTATTTTACAGGAGGCATTAATTGAATCTGCAATAATTTTTGATGTTGCAGAGGCTGGTTGTATCGAATCAATATCATGATGTATACAGATCTGCCTTAGTTTGGGCAGACTGCTGAGTATAAGGGCGCGCTTGTCCCCCTCTTGATCATGAACATTTTGTAGCACTTGATCATAAGCGGTTTTTTGATGGCTCTGCATACAACCTACAAGGCCTTTATGAAAACGCCCTCCCCCTTCCGCTAGAGCTTCATCCCCGATCCATAAGTGTTTTGCAGGTAATCCTGTCAATTTTTCTTCTTTCGTACGGCGAAGCATATAACGACCCACTGTTTGCCTTAATTGAAGGCCTACTTCTTGTTGTACTGCAGCTGAATCGTCTTTTGCATCTAGAATAGGGGCTATGTAAATTTCGCGAAATTCACGCCAAGAACCTAATAAACCCGGCACAGCAGTATCAAACAGACACCAAAAGTCTTTTAGGCTGTTCTCTACTGGGGTGCCCGTGGCAAGTAATTTAAAATCTCCTTTTAACGCCTTGGCTGCACGAGTCACTATGCTATTAGGGTTCTTTATATTTTGTGCTTCATCAAAAGCAACGACGGCCCAATCAATACGACTTAGTGAAAATTGATAATCTCGTATGGTTTGGTAAGTTGCTAATACCAATCTGTTTGGTTGATCTAATCTATCGGCACCGTATTCACCACCCACTTTTAATGAGTAACGAATATCATCTTGCTGCAACATGGAGTCATTATCCACAGCTTGCAGTGTTTCTTTTTTTGCACCCTGCACTTTAAAACGCTTAAGGTCTGCGGCACTTTGCAATATAACAACATCGGTAAAAGGTGAGGCATGAAAGGTTTTATCAATTTCATCCTTCCAGTTTTCTAATAAACTTAGTGGTGCGACGAGCAAAACAGGCTTTTCACGTTTTTTACGCTCTTTAATACGATGCTTGTATTCGTGAATTGCAACTAGAGCCATGTAAGATTTACCAAGCCCCATATCATCGGCCAATAACCCTCCGCCAACTGGGGTGCCCTCACCAAACTGGCCTGAGGTCATTAATCCTAACAACCATTGAATACCTTCTTCTTGATGAGGAAATGGTTCTCGTTTTAAATTATCACGAGCAAACGTCATTTTCTCAAAATGAATGTCATTAATATTATTATTGGTTACTTCAAAGTCAACGTCGTCATCATTGGTATCAATAGCTACCACTGCCGTTTGCAATTGCACTTCTGGCTCTTCAGCATTTAAACCTTGCTCATCCTCTAATTCAGTATAATGAGCTGATGAATGTTTATTCGCTATAAGCGCTTCACCTTGTTCAACTATTTGATCAATCAGTTGTTTGTCGGTGACATCAACAGTAATACCTTCAAAAGCTACTGTTTGCGCGCCAAGCTCTTGGGCGTCTTCTACTTTCTGCTTAAATTCAGTTAGGGTTTCATCATTGTTTATTATTTGACCTAGGGTATCTACGGTTTCTGACTTTTCTCTTGGTTTACCGTCGCCAAACCAATCGACACCACTTTCTTCTACATCACCAAAATACGCATGTTGGAATTTTTCAGCGCCTTTTACACGCATAGAAAATCCAGTATCAAGGTCAATAACGGCTGCGTTTAGATAGGCAGTTGGAGCTTCGAAGAATTTTTTCACTTGCGATTTGGGTATTCGCCGTGTTGTAAGGATCTCTTTAGCAGCTTCTAGTCTTTTTTCATCTAGAAGCACAAATGAATTCCTTACTTTGAAAATCATTTCTTGCTTAGCATCGCCTATTTGCCCAAGGCGGTTCTCTATATCTTTCTGATCAAGGTCTTTGCCAAACGTTGGGGATAGCATTAAGTCGCCATTCTCAAGCTCTTGCATCGACAACCCCATCTTTTCAGGTTGGATATAATCAATGTTTTTGAAATGAGAGAGATCAATATTACAGCCTGCTGCCTCTGCATTTTTAAGTTGTAGTACAAGGCTATTATTGGCAAATTCAGTTTTTTGACTCGCATTTAAAACTTGATGATTATCGATAGAGGACAACGCTTGCCAATCGGCACTTTTAAGAAGGAATTGCTCAGTCTGCGATATCCTAAGATAAGGTCCTTTTAGCTCATAATGAGATATCAATTCACCATTTGGCATGACAGGCACTGCATTTATCGCGAACGCTGCTTGACTAGTACGGCCTTTTATTTTGGTATTAATACTCCCTTTGAATACTGCTGGTAAATAGAAGGCCTCATAAAAGCTCTCATCAAGCTTCACCACATTAACTGACTTTACTTCAAAGCCATTAGCGATACGTGTTGCAGCCCCCTGTTCTTCAAGATTTTTCAATAAGATATGCTGGTAACGAAGTAAAAGCGCGTCAGTATCACCATCTAAAGACGTCAAAAGCACACCAGGATCAACGGAAAAATTCAACCCTAGCGAGTCTGCTGTTGCCTTATACGTTGGCTGATCAGCGGCGCTTTCTTTGACCTTTTTAAAAAATGACAGTATTCCCAAAATCAAACTCCAAAGCGTGTTTTATATTGTTTATATAATGGTTTCGATAAGACATCTTCAACATTCACATTGACGCCATGCTGATCTAAATAGTCGATCGCCTTATTCTGCCAAATAAGACGATCATGCCTAATTTCAGCAACACCGTCCTCCCCAAACTCCCGTTTATAATCAAATGAGATATTTGTTCTAAAGTCGGCATCATTAAATTTAACTTTTGAATAGTTGAGAATATTCGTTTTCTTAGGCAGTTTATCCATAAGCTTTAAGGTAAAACTATGACTACCTTCCACTAAATGAACGCCATTTACGTTTAAGTAGATAACAGATGTCTTACTAGAGCCAGAAGAGGCATATGAAGGGAGTTCAGATTGCTTATAGTTATGAAGCATGTAAGTTTGCGCAGTCCCGCTAAGGAACAACCTTGATTCAATGATCAAGTCTTGATTATCCAAACCTTCCATAAAGTTCTTACGGTCAGTAAACATTCTTTCAATGTCTGACTCATTTGCATCCTTTGCACTATCTTTAAGCGCCTCCAAAAAGAGTTTCAGATCAAATTTAGATAACCAACCTCGTACTTTCCTAATCTGCTTTTCTTCAAGCAATGACCACCACATTTGATATTTTTTACTGCTTGTCGCAACTCTAGGGTCACCAGCGATAGCAAGGATCAAAGAGCGCCAATGCTCTGGAACTTTATTTCCAGAAACTCGATTTATTAAAATTGACAGCACTTCATGCCCAATTAAGCGTTCACCTGTACAAGGTGAACTATAAACACCCTGTCTTTCTAGTTCAGTTAATATCGGGTTATCAACATCTTCTGGTGCAATGGTTTTTAAAGTGTCTAAATAGAAATTTACTTTAACCAGTTCCATATACCGACCTTTTTCATAAGAGCTTAACCCCAGAGCCGGGTATATATTTATTAAATCCGTTTTCCTTTGGTGAGCTTCATTTACAATCCAGCTTGGACCATTTGAAGAAAGTAGCTTATCTCTGTAACCCGCTAACAAACTTAGTTCAGAGTTTTTAGAGGCTTGCTTTTTAAGCTCGTTTTTTAAAAAACGCTGGAGGTCTTCTTTCTGAAAAAAGAGTCGATCAAACTCTTTAAAATATAACTCTAACAAGCTCATCAGCGCTAATAGAGGCAACCTCTTTTTTCCCAACAATAATTTTTCTAGCAATTCTGAGTGAATTGGAAAGTCTGTTCGAAATACCTTATCTTCCAACCAAAGCGTTGATATCACACGTACATCAGAACTACGTTTAATTTTATTTACTAATTCGCTTTTTTTACCCGCTTTTGCCAACGATTTAAATTGCTCACATAACGCCTTAAATCGTTCATCAGATATACCAACATTGCTTCCTAACTTATCTAACAATCGAGCAGCTTTTTTAAAGCCATTAAAATCATGCTCGGTCCATTCTTTAAGTTTAAAACCTAATGTTAATTCACCAATCTTTGACATATTCATTTGCCTAGTGCGTTCTCATAATCACTGATCTTCGGCCTTTTCACAGTAAAACGAATATCAATACGACGATTTTTCTGTAAATCTGCTTTTGTTAACTCGGATTCAACCAATCTACGCTGTGCAGCGTAACCACTAACAGAAAACAATGGCTTCCCTGCATGATTCGTTATAGTGGATAAATTGGCAACACTCCCTAACTGCTGGTTCCAGAATTTCCATACTGCTATAGCTCTAAATGTGGATAACCCCCAATTCCCCATTTCTTTGAAAACACGTGATCGCTGGCTATCTGTATGCCCTTCAATGAACACAGTATCTAGGTACTTTTGACGATCGTTCTTAGTGACGGCTTCATACAGAACCCGACCAATAAGCTCAGCGCGCTTATAAGCCTCACCGGTTTTAGGTACATTATATTTATCAGGTCTAAACGTTAATTCTTCATCAGGGATACGAAGAACTGATTTATTATCAATAATCTCTACTGTTATTTTGTACTTTTTTAACTCTTCTTGTATCTCCGTCAATATTTGCTCTTTAGCCGCTTCTGATTGCTGCAGCTCATTTATCGCACTATTGACCTTATCTCTCTTTTCCATAAGCTGGAGTATAAGAACCATGGAAGCCAGTATAAAAATAACTAATAAACCAGACATAATGTCTGAAAATGAAATCCAATAGGGATTTTCCTCATCGACACTAGCGCTTGTCAGCCCTTTTGGTTTTCTTATCATTAGTTAACACCTACTTTACTGTCTATCTCACTCACTACGTTATTAATTGTATTAATTGCTCTCTCCATAGAGGACGTATACTCATTTGTATGCTTATTCCACTCAGACATCCTATGTTGAGTTTGGTCTGAGACTCGCTTAGCAAAATCCTCAAGTAAATGAGCTGATTGCTGCTCTAATTTTTCTACCTGACCCGACATATCCGTTATGAACTTATTCATACTTTGATCAACTGCTCTTAAGCCTGATTCAGCATATGAAGCGGCATCTTTTAAGTCTTTAGACGCATTAGCAATACTCGTTTGTGTTTTACCAAAGTCGTTCGAAATTAAATTAGCTTTATTTAATAGCGCTTCATGAGCATTTGTTAATGACTCCATTATACCGGTAGCTTCTTTGGTAACATCAGCAAAACTGGCCGTTGCTTCTTGCACTTTTGCCGACATAACACCTAATTGATTGGTGTTACCTGTCATTTCACGAGTCGCTAAATTTAAAGAGTTAGCAGCCGCTTCGTTAGCATTTGCCATATTCGACAGCTTACTTTCTAACCCTTCTAAATTTGACATTAGTTGACTTGACGACTCTTTTTGGTAAGCAATCAACTGATTTACTTCCGTCAACAAATCGGTTTGTGTATTTTGCATATTGCTTAGAGAGGAAGTAAAAGCAAGCTGCTGTTTTTCTACCAATAAATTTTGTTCCTCAAACTGAGTTTTGAGCGATGATCCTAATTGATCCATTAGCGATTGACTACGATCAGAAAATTCACTGAAATGCTTCTCTTGATAAGCGGCACTGTTTTTCTCACGCTCATCCATTTTAGCCAGTTGATCGTCTAAGTTCTTATTCATTTCAGTCGTCTGGCTTTTAAACCCATCAACAAAACCTGTTAGTTCGGTGGATAAACCACTAACTGCCGTAGTGACATCACTAGAGACACTTTGCATCATTTCTTGCTGAGCACTCCCAGCATCGCCCATCTTCTCTAAAAAGCGCTCCATAAGACCATCTAATGCTGTTTGTGCTCCGCCATTGGCATTACTAACAAGACTTTCAATTGCTGGTGCCATGATGCTTTCTAAAGCATCTTTTAAACTGGAGTTAATACTTGTTGAAACTTCATCCATCGCTTCTTGCATTTTATCGCCAATTTTTTCTGCAAGTACCTGTATCGCTTCATCTGTATTTTTATTATGTTCAAGCATTTGAACTAGTGACTGCTCTGCAGTAATTCTGGGAAAAAGCTCATTAATTCGGTTTTGTAAACGTTGAATTTTACTTCTAATACTACGCTCTAAAATTTTCTCGTAGACATTAAAAATAAGACTTGTTGCCACTCCCCATACTGATGTAATAAATGCAACAGATGCTCCAGAAATCATTGTCTGAATACCTGCAGTTAATTCACTCGTCTCAGCCCCTCCTCCAATATTAAGACCACTCAAGCCCAGTGTAAGCCCTAAAAAAGTTCCGATTACACCTATTGCGGTTAAAAAACCCGGTGCGGCCGCTATTAATCTATTTTCGGTTAACCCTCGAGATAATGTATGTGAGTTAAAAAAATGTTCGGCATCCAAAGTATTACGTATGTAGGGTGCCTCAGTTGAGGTTACTAGGGACTCATCAAATTCTTTCCACAAACGCCCACTATCTTTATCTACATCTTTTATTGAGTTAAGAATATCTCTTTTTCTTTCATGTAAAGAATCCTGTTTCAAATCATCAATTGAATCTAGAATTACACTCACCTTCCTCTTTGAGCTTATATACAAAACCAATGATGTGAGCATGAATACAATTAGCAAAACACATACAACCAAAACAAAGATTGCGCTTATCCATTGGTTACTTCCTCCTTCTCCATTCAATAAACCGATAAGTGGAAATAGTTGAGTAGCGTCCATTATTAAGCCTTGAGTATGTCATTGATATTTAGTGTTTTTTCGAAGAAAGATATAGGTAGAAAAGTTAAGATCATTGATCGTTTTTTTGGAGAATGGAACAGGCCCCAAACTCGCATATCTGCTACGCTTAGCAGTTTTGATTTAAGCATTCTTAGCTTAGCCAAAATAACCATCCTTGATTGAACCGCATCACCACTTTCAAACATGATTTAAAACTAAAAAAGAGAATAGAAGTAAGTATGCTTCATTTTTACTATGTCTAGGCCCTTTATACTCGCCTCTCCTCCACATTTCAATGATTCTAAGTAACTGTCTTAACAGTATTAGTTAACGAAATATTAAAAATTAAACATTGCATTTTAATTAGCTGAACTGCATATAATCAATGAACGGATACCAACATATTTGATAAATCAAGGGAAAGTAATGATCGAATTTACCACTCAAACCATTGTAATGTTATTGACTGTCGCCTGTGTTTTTGCAGGCATGGGCTTTTTTATTAATAATACTATTCTGAATAATAAGCAAAAAGCACTTGATAATGACCTGGCAATTTCAAACCATAATTTGGAACAAGCAACTCTAGACCTACAAACAGCACAAAGCCTGCAAAAAGCTATAGAATCTGAAAAGCACGAACAAGAAATAATGTTTAGCCAAGTTAAAGAGAAATATGAAAACGCACAAAAAACTGAAGAACGCTTAATTCATGAGTTGGAATCCAGTAAAATAAACCACCTGGAAGCCGAAGAAAGATGGGAACAAACTCGAACTGCACTTCATAACACCAAAACAAAAGAAGAAACTCTGCAAACAGAACTTCGCAATGCCAAAGAAATGCACGAGGAGCTCCAAAAACGCTTAGTAGATGCAGATAGAAAATTAACCCTTGAACAAAATAATGTAAAAACGAGTAACCAGCAATTAGCAGATGAAGGCAAAAAAGCTAACTCTTTCGAAGCCACTCTGAAAGAGTTTCGCGACCAAAACACAGAACTAAAAGAGAATAAAAAAGCAGATACTCTCGAGTATAAAGCCCTACAGGCTAAATATCAGGACCTGCTAGAACAGTTCACAGAATTAAAAACCTCATTACAAAAACGTGAAGAGAATTTTGAAGAACAAATGACCCAACAGAAAGAAGCTAAGCAGTCGTTAACAAAAGAGTTTGAAAACTTAGCAAACAAAATTTTTGAGGAAAAAGGTAAAAGCTTTAATACAACTAGCCAAGCAAGCATTGATAGCATGCTGAAACCATTTCGTGAACAGATTGACGGTTTCCAAAAGCGTGTAAATGAAGTTCATGATGAGTCGATTAAAAGCAAGACTGAAATTAATTCTCAAATAAAGAACGTGTTAGAAATTGGCATCAAAATGAATGTTGAAGCTAAGAGTCTAACATCAGCATTAAAAGGCGACTCCCAGCAGCGCGGGGCATGGGGTGAAGCTCAATTAGAACGTACATTAGAAATGAGCGGCTTAGTTGAAGGTGCTCATTTTGAAGCTCAATCTTCTTTTAAAGATGCAGAGGGTAAAACAAAACGCACCGACTACCTTATTAAAATCCCTGACGGTAAACACATGATTATCGACAGTAAAGTGTCATTAGTGGCCTATGACCAACTAGTCAGTGCAGAGACACCTGAGGAATCAAAAATAGCCATGGCAAAACACATCAATGCAGTGAAAAAACACATTGATGATTTATCTGCAACTGATTATACCAACGTCATTGGTATGCACAGCCCAAGTTTTGTTCTCATGTTTATGCCTATTGAACCTGCTTACATTGAAGCTTTAAAAAACAACAAAGACTTATTTGATTATGGTTATATGAAAAACATCGTGCTCGTTTCTCATACGACATTAATACCAATTTTAAGGACTGTTTCTAATTTATGGATGATTGATCGAAGCAATTCAGAAGCAAAAGAAATAAGTGAAAAAGCGGGAGAGATCTACAACTCGGTCTGCTTGGTTGCTGAGAGGCTAGATAAACTAGGAAATACACTAAAAACCGTTGGCACTCACTACAACAGCACTGTTAAAGCACTAGCTGGTTCACAAGGATTACATGGCAAAGTTGAACGTTTTAATCGGCTTTCTGTGAAAGTAAGTAAGACGATGACAAAGTTAGAGCCAAAACATGTTGATTTTGAAAGTGAAAGACTAGCACTTATTATTGAACCTATTAATGAAGCCATCGAAGAGGTAACTGAACCGTCTTTAGAGCACAATACATCTAAATTAGAAACTACAAAATAGCACTTCGTTTATAAAGGAGGCTATAAACTCAATTTTACTTTTTAAATGTATGCGATAAACTGATGATGAATTAAGAAATATCTAATCAGGTTATCGCTACTGATATTTTATGAATATCGAAAGAAAAACAAAATCGCCTATCATTTCGGCTTTAGCACAAAATACTTTCTATTTTCATGTACTTACCTTTAACATCCTCACTACGTCATTACCACAATTGCAACACCACTTATTACCCGCTGTATTTTTCATTTGTTTTACTCGTCATTGAGCATGAACAAATATATTTCTCAACCTCTAGCATCCAAACGAACCTGCAACCACCCTTGAACCTCCTCCTCTACCCAAGCAACTGCTCTAGGCCCAAGTTGAATTGGTTTAGGAAATACACCTTTAGCCATGTAAGCGTAGATTGATGACCTTGACAGTCCTGTAGTGTTGATGACTTCGTTTAGTTTCATGACTCGCATTTTGATGTCCTCGTATTAGTCCATCAAATGCTCTGGCCGTAAACTTTTACTTCTTAATAGGTTTAATTTAAAACAATCTCAAACATACATCATCTCTGTGTAATCACCCTCTAAAAGACCCATGGAGAAGCTAATGCACAATGAACCAATTTTTACCTATCATTCAAATCAAGAAATTTTAGATGCCGCCATAGACATCATTCAAGAACGATTCAAACGCACTGCTATTTTCACTAATGTAAATGACACAAAACTATTTTTAGCATGCAAAATGGCGAATTACTCAAGAGAAGTATTTTCAGTATTACTACTAGACTCTCAACATCAATTATTAGAATACAAAGAGCTATTTTTCGGCACTATAGATAGCGCCTCCGTTTACCCAAGAGAAATAGCTAAAGCAGCTTTAGAGTCGAACGCTGTTGCAGTCATACTGGCACATAACCATCCATCAGGAATTACGGAACCTTCTCAAGCAGATATAGCAATAACCGAGAAAATACAACGAGCATTAAGCTTGGTTGATATCCGAACTCTTGATCATATTATTGTGGGAAAAAGTCAAACATCATTAGCAGAAAGAGGATATCTATAGATAATTTCAAGGGAGCATTTCCACCCTTACAAAGTAACTTGCAAAAAAGTATCAAAAAGGAAATTAAGAATAAAATCTACACAGGCAGGATAGACTATCGACCACATCAAATTTTGATATAACTTATTACAATTAGTGAGCGATAGCAGCATCTTTAGTTTGTCAATTCAAATCATAGAGCTTCTCTTATCATGTTGGAAACATAAGAGAAGCTATGTACTCCAAAGATCTATAACTTTACTTATATTACTAAACCAACATTTGTCTACCAACATACCTAGGCTTTCTGATGCCATTATCTCAACAACAGTAAGAGATTAGGCGGTCACTACAACTCTGATATTAAAGTTTCTAAATAGCAATTTTTTTACATTAACTATCAACAGTTATCACTACTTTGAAAAGAACTACAACTAAGAGCCATAATTAAATTAATTTGAAACTTATATTATTTAATAAAAAGAAAAATCAAGTTTTTCAGGTGAAAAATTTGGCTTACAAGACAGCATACTATAGCTTAATAAACCAAATTTTTAATCACCGATAGAGGTAAGACCTTTCAAATTAGATACTACAGTTCACGATTAAACTTCTAATCTCTTTTTTAGCCTGTTCTGACAATTTATCATAGACTGAAATCAACTCAGCCAATTCATCATCCTCACAGTACAAATAAGCAACAGGAACACCTAATACATTACAAATTTTCCCTACTGTATTGATATCGGGCAAATGAGTACCCTTCTCATATTGATTCATTCTTGGGCTAGCCACTGATGGGTCCAAACCAGCATGAATCCCTAACTGCTTTTGAGATAAGCCTACATTTTTTCTAGCTTCTTTTAACCTTTTCGTAAATACATTCACATCGCACATCAATCATCACAAATCCAAACTAAGATTTTCTTAGCAAAGTGATTGATCCGATACTAAGAATAACTTAGCATTAATAGCTAAGAAATACTTAGCACCTAATAAAACCACCACTTAAGGAATCACAATGAAACTCGCACTAGCATCAACGATTACAGCCATAACATTGACTGGCTGTTCTTCTGGCACACTGCCCTGTAACAATGAAGATATAAAAAATACGGTTTTAGACATTATTACAACCGAAGTAAGGAAAGCTCGATATGCTATTGAAAGTGAAGAGAGTAATCGACTTAACAACTACTCTATTGAAGGAATAAAAACCCTTTCTCACAACGAGAAGACCGATTTCTATTCATGTTCTGGAAAGTTTTCATTTGAATTCGATGAGAAAAGTACTAATAAAGAGTTTACATACGAACTTTCGTACTTAGAGGATATAGATGATACTGAAGTTGTTGTATATGGGATTAGTGGGGTTAAAGCTAGAGTGCTAGCTAAAGTAATGGCAGGCAACTTAATTTCAAAATAAAAAAACAGCCTAACTTGCTTCACTAACATCTATAAAAGTTAGGCTGTACACCAATAAATATATTCACTTCAATTAAGGCGCTTATCGACTACACCCAAAAGAGCGCTTCCCCGTTCCATACACTTTCGTTCTATCCTTTGCAAAATAGCTTAGACGCTTGAAAAAAGCTTCGTATTTTTCACTGTAGTTATCATCTTTTTCATTAAATACATACATTCCATTTTTTGCTTGATGAATTAAGCCTCTTGCATCTTTATTTGTATCTTTAAGGGATAAAGCACTTGCCCAAGAAGCCATAATGCGAGTCGCTAAGTTTGGATTAACACTATTTAATTTACCAAACGAATGAAATGCATCTTTGTTAAGCATGATTACTACATGAAAATGATCATTATTTGAGTTATATCTTTCTCTCACCCAAATGTAAGTTAAGTTACTTTTATACACTCTCTTACCCAATCTAAATTGCCTTTTCTCTATAGCCTTAAGCTTTGCCTTAAAAGAGTCAAAAAATTTAGTAATAACCTTATCTGTATCACCTTGAAAATCAGCTGGAAACCTAAGGTCAAATCTAAAAGCAACCAACCTTTTGGAACGCTTAAGACTTTGATCAACTGTAATTTTTATTCTAGACAAATAGTGCTCGTTACACTCTGAAAGGGCGAACAAAATTTGTAAGTTTTGATATTTAAATTTACTCATGAGTTTTCTCTTGTATGTGATTGGTTCATACAAGAGGATCGGAGTATTTTTTTACGTTCTTGATCTTAGAAAAAATCATTTCTTATATACTATTACATGGTCAGTTTTTTTTTGGAGATAAAGTCCCCTCACATACATGTGATTTTTCTGCAATGGCTGCTCTGACATTATTTTAAAGTCTAAAAGCACTTATATGCCGCTAATAATAGACATTAAGCATAAATTACAATACGCTAAAATCATTAATTATATACAACTAAAACACTTTATAATAACTCAAAATTCACTTAGTGATTATATGATCATACCAAAAAAATCAACACGAAAGCATGTTAAACTTCTACTGTTAGATAGGCAGCTAAATACCACTGAGGCTAGAGATCTATTTCTTTTAGATAAAGAAGAGCTCTTGAGCAAAGTCCGTAATTACTATCGACCTCGGATAGATTACAACCTTGAAATGATTAGTGACTATGATTTTACATGGCTCGAGTCACTAGATATTAACGCCTTACTCATTACAAATTTATTGATTAGAGAAACTCATACAATAGATGCTTTAAGAAAAAGATTTACTCCCGAATTTGAACTGTATTTCAACGTAAATGAAGGAGTAGGAGAGAAAATCCGTTTTGAAAAATCCACTTGCCTCGACAGCGATTTATCAAGAAAAAAACTAATATGCAATGTAGTAACCTACTTCGATCTAGAACTAAATCAAAATATTTTGCTAAAAGAAGCTCATTTGAAGTTACTCAAAAAGATTAGTATTGAAATCTATAACAACACAAGAAGCACATTTAACTGGATAAACCAAGAATTAAAACAGTCTGAAGAGAGTTTAAAGTTCGAAATCTTTCAATGGTTTTCAAAAAAATTAAAAAATAAGTCACATAATTCAATAACTGAATATATTAACAATGGCAATATGGAATCACTCTTAAACTTGTTAGTTGTTACATCCTACATATCACACTCTAACGAAGGATTTGAATTAAAGTATAGAAAAATCAAGTCTGCATGGAGCAGTAAAAAAAATCGAGACTCAAACAATGATAAAAAAGCTTGTTCATTTATGCTAAGCACTAAAACTATCGAACTTCTTGATAAGCTAAGCAAACAAAACCGAAGAAAGAAAAATGAAATGCTAGAAATTTTAATTGAAGATTCTTGGCTAAATATGAAAAATGAAAAAAAAGCCGATTAGACACTAATCTAATCGACTTTTTTATGTTGTACTTTTTGATGTACAGAATCAAGAATTTCGTTGTAAGCCTTGATTTTACTATAATAATGGCGGTGAGCAAGAGATTCGAACTCTTGATGCCTTTCGACATACACACTTTCCAGGCGTGCTCCTTCGGCCACTCGGACAGCTCACCACAGGCCACTTTGTAGGCGTCGCCTATCAAAGAGTGCGCGTATATTAATGTCGAAGTGATTGAAACGCAAGCCCTTTTTAACGAGAAATTTAGCTTAGAGTTAGGCTTGATCAAAGATCAATCAAACCATTCAAGGTGGCCAGTTAGATCCACTTCTTTTACTCTTTTCTCTATTGCTTTAGGAGTACCAACATAAATAAAGCCTATCACTTGGTGATGCGCTTCTATCCCTAAAAGTTCTTTTGTTAATTCACTATGAGCAACAGGGCCCGTTCGCCAAATGGCACCATAGCCTAAAGCATTTAGTCCTAATAATACTTGTTGACTAGCTGCTGAAACTGCCATCGTTTGTTCAATCTTAGGGATTTTAGCGTGATCTTCCAATGCTGCTGTCACCACAAGTACAGAGGGTGCTCTATGAGCTTTTTGTACAAAGTTATCTTTTTTCGCCAATGGCATCTCTGGTGTAGTTGCCAATGCATGCTGCCAGTAGCACTCGCCCAAAGCATCTAAGCTATTACCTGTATAAACGCGATAGCGCCAGGGCCTAATAGCACCATGGTCAGCTGCTCTACTTGCCGATTCTAAAACGTCTTGCCATTCTTCTTTCGTCGGTGCTGGAGCTAATAATGCGTTCTGAGAACTTCTTTCACGCATAAATTGGATAAATTCTTTCATATTATTATTTACCTAGGCCATACTTAAATAAGTAAGTCATTGAGTTGCTTTACATTAATTCAATTTACTCATGTTAGCATGAAGTTATAATCTGTCTCATTAGAGATAGAGAGTTTTGGAAATGGATAAGCAAACAATTTACACTAAGTAAGCAGTAGATTTTAAATTAAACTAACTTAGCCATTGATAGACCTAAGAGGCAGCCTGAAAGGCTTTCTCTAGTGAACATAGTATTTATATATTCGATTTTAATAGGCGCCCTTTTACTCATGAAGCTATTGGTATGGACACTCATAGAAATTATTACCTTACTAGTGTTTTCTGGCGGCTTACTAATATGGTTTAAAAGACGCCTAAACAAAAATAAGTCAGAAGCTGAAGCCGTTTCACAAGAAGCGAGCCAAGCCGATAGCAACGCTGACCTAACCCAGAGCGAGTCTACCCCAGAAAGTGAAGATCCGAATTTAGCAGCACTTAAACGATTCGTTAATAATCAAATTTTACATGCCTCTAAGCAACTATCGAGAGCTAAAAACCAAGATAAATCCAAAAAAGTCATTTTAATAAAGCTTTGGGGAACACTTTTAAAAGCAGAAGCAAAAGTGTTAGAGACATCTAACCAAGAAGACACAGAAAGTATTTTAAACAAACAGCTCTCTAATATTTTAAATAACATATTTAGTGCTAACAAAGAGAATTTAGAAGTTAAAGCACTAAAAACGAAACTCGCCAAGCTTGTGAAATCAGCGATTCAGTCAAATGAAGTGCTGCAATTAAAAGTCGAGCTTGATAAAGCTCAAGGAGCGATAAGAAAAGAATTACTAATACAAATTGATAAACTTGAAGAAGCACTCAATCGATTATCAGTTAAAAAGCATGAGCAGAATAATTTAGAGCTATCTATCACTAGCGCCATGAAGAATGTTGATCAACTCAAGCAAGCCTTAAAAAACCTAGAGTTGGACAATGAATTTGAAGAGATTATGCAACAAGATAATCTAACGGATAATAAAGACAGCCAACATGATCTAGGTAAACATAGAGCCAACAAGAAAATAAACTCTTTAAACCAGATCGCAAGCCGTCAGCAGATTGTCATTGACCTGTTAAGAGAGAAACTTAACGAAGCCAGCAAAGAAGAGTCTATCAACATAGATGAATCTCAAGAAATTGCGATCGGCAGAATTGAACAAATGATAAAAGAATCCGACACGCTTATTTTGCAACTTGAGAATGAACTTGGTACAACGAACGTATCAATTGAATCATTAAAGTCAGATATACAAAAAAAGAGCGAACAGCTCATTGCTACTGAGAAAAAGTTGGTTGTAGCAAAGAAAACTGCTTCGACTTCATTCCGTGAATCAGCTAAGAATCAACAATCAAAAGTTGAGGATATGAAAATACAACTTTCAAATGCGCCAGAGAACAGTAAATTAGGAAGCTTGATTGAAGAACAGCAAAAAGAGTCGGCTACTCTTGAGAAGTTGTTAAAAGAGTCTGAAACCTGTGTCACCGTACTAGAGCTTGAATTAGAAAGTGCGAGAAAAGCCAACAATGAAATCATTCACACAATAGAAACAGTTGATCCAAATTTTCGTAATGAAGCGAGTTCAGGTAGCAATAACAAATTTCAGCAGCTGGAAAATCATCATCACAAACTGCTAACAGAACACAGTCAGGTAAAACAACAACTACTTGCCAGCATCAGCCAAGACCAAGAAACAGAACTCAGAAACGAATACAACCGCAAGAACCTTGAAGCGGATAGACTTCAGCTTGCTATTATTGACCTTGAAAAGAAACAGCTCGATAGCAGCAAGCACCTCAACCAGTAACGAAGCAAAAAAAACCAGCTAATACGCTGGTTTTTTTTATAGCGATCATTTACTGACGGCTTAATCTTTCATTACCTAAAGTTAAAGGTTCTGATGCACGGTAAGGGTTGATATCTAATCCACCTCGTCTCACATATCGCGCATTAACAACTAAATAGTCTGGTGCACATTTTTGCATGATATCGATAAAAATTCGCTCAACACATTGCTCATGAAAATCTGTGTGCTCTCTAAAAGAGATGACATATTTAAGTAAGCTTTCATGACAAATTTTAGCACCATGGTATTCAATAAATACCGAACCCCAATCTGGTTGATTCGTCACAGGACAGTTTGATTTTAACAAGTGACTTACAACTTTTTCTTCAACTTGCTCAGAGTCTTTATCAAGCGCTAATAAACTAGCATCAGGATGATAAATACTTGCCTCTACATCTAGATCATCAATACAGTAATCTGCTGTTTGAATCACTAAGTTTTGCATGGCTTCAAGATCACGAATGACAACACTGACTTCAGCACCTGCTGCTGCGCTTAAATCACGCACTAACAGTGTTTCAACTTCTTGCATTGTTTCATAACGCATTTGATTTAAAGAATTCAGGTACAATTTAAAAGACTTTGACTCGATAATGTTTGGTGAGTCATGGGGCAATCTAAACTCAGCAATAGCAACAATAGGCTTACCCTTGCTATTCAACCAAGACACTTCATAAGCATTCCAGATATCTTCACCAAAAAATGGAAGACGTTCAGACTCAATTCCCATTTCCTGCCATTTATCTACTCTAGCAATAGGAAATAACAATTCTGCTGAGTACTCAGAAATGTATTCGGTTTTTTGACCTAGTGGTAACGCACCCATAACAGCCTCACTTAACTCTTTGCAATGTTTAAATATTCTAATAAAACGTTTTTTATAGCAGCAGTTTTCGCTTCTTGCTTGCGCTGCTATTAGCTTCTAATACCATGCCCACGGTTTAGTAGACGAAGTGCATAGGTAAATAAAACAGCGATAAAAGCAAGAATGATCACGATGGCATATCCCACATTAATGTCAGAAACACCAAGCACGCCATAACGAAAAGCATTCACCATGTATAACACAGGATTTAATAGTGACATGTTTTGCCAAAAGCTTGGCAACAAATCAATTGAATAGAACACACCGCCTAGATAAGTCAAAGGCACTAATACAAAGGTTGGAATGATAGAAATATCATCGAAACTCTTGGCATATACTGCATTTACAAAACCACCTAAAGAAAACAGTACAGCAGTCAAAAACACCACTAGAATGGTAATTAGTAGATTCTCAAGGTGCATATCCGTAAAGAAAAGCGACAAGAGAGTCACGATAAAACCAACAAACAAACCACGTGTAACACCACCAACAACGTAACCCATTAAAATAATCCAGTTAGGTGTTGGCGAAACTAACAGCTCTTGGACGTTATGCTGAAATTTAGCAGAATAAAATGAAGCGGATACATTGGCATAGGAATTGGTAATGATAGACATCATAATTAAGCCCGGCACTATGTATTGCATATAGCTAAAGCCACCCATTTCACCAATACGAGAACCAATTAGATTACCGAAAATGGCAAAGTATAAGGTCATGGTTATGGCAGGTGGTAATAAGGTTTGTGGCCAAATTCGCATAAAACGGCGTATTTCTCGTCGAACGATCGTTAAGAAAGCCACCAATATTTGTGTATTTTTCATAATTTAAATTACCCCTTGGTTAACTTCACAAACAGCTCTTCTAAGCGGTTTGATTTGTTACGCATACTTTGCACTTGCAAGCCTTGCTCATTCAGCGCGATAAAAATGTCATTGATGGATTGACCCTTACTTACTTCCACTTCAATTGAGTGTCCATCTGCCAATGTATTAACCGCAAAGCCATCAATACTGACGTCAGAATCAATATTTGTCGCTAAATCCAAGATGAAGGTTTCTTGGTTCAAGGTTTTTAAGAGGGATTTCACACTGGTGTTTTCAACGATTTCACCTTTGTTAATAATAGCGATATTGCGACACAACTGCTCTGCTTCCTCTAAATAGTGGGTAGTTAGAATGATCGTTGTACCATTATCATTTAACTCTTTGATGAACTCCCACATTGAGCGTCGAAGCTCGATATCTACCCCTGCCGTTGGTTCATCGAGAATAAGTACTTGAGGCTCATGTATTAACGCTCTTGCTATCATCAAACGACGCTTCATACCACCAGAGAGCTGCATAGAAGGGTTATTACGCTTTTCCCATAATCCTAATTGCTTCAAGTATTTTTCAGCTCTTGGCGCTGCAACATCATAAGGAATGCCATAGAAACCAGCTTGAGTCACAATGATATTAAAAGGCGTTTCAAATACGTTGAAGTTAAACTCTTGTGGTACAACACCTAAATATTGCTTAGCGCCAGCAAAGTCTTTATCGATATCGACCCCGAAAATAGAGACCTTACCTTCAGTTTTATTCACTAAAGAGCACAGAATACCAATCGTTGTAGATTTACCCGCACCATTTGGTCCTAGTAGTGCGAAGAAATCGCCCTTCTCCACTTTAAGGTCAACCCCTTTAAGGGCTTCAAAACCATTATCATAACGTTTTTTTAAGTCACTAATTTCTATTGCATATGTCATAATTACTCATCTTTGCCAGCATTGGGCTGGCATGAACATTTAACTGTAAAAGGCTATTACGTGGATTCTCGTAACGATTTCATATTGAATGCATTCAAAGATCTAAAAAGCAGAATGTCTGAACATTTTCCTTTTGATCAAACACCCTTAAATGAAGAAGAAGCTGATCTGATTGAAAAAATGAATCAGTTATTTCAAGACATAGAAAATCAAGCGGCAGATTACAGTTTTGACGCTCAAGAAATCTTATCTCGATTTATTCGTTGTTACGCAAACTTAGTACCTTTGGTACGTCGCGAATTACTTTGGTTTATCGGTGGCGAGTGTTTACACTTTCTTGGTGATGAAGAACTCAGCTTTTACCAGGAGTTAGAAGACCGTTTGTATCAACTCGATAACCAAGGCATTAATGTGGACTTAAATGAGCAAATCAAGTCTTTACGTCAAGAATTAGATACAAATAACTCAAATACTACTCATTAAGCTAGATTTATCCATTTTAGCCAAACTTAAACTGATCTTTAAGACATAAAAATAGGAGCTCAAGCTCCTATTTTTATACTTATAAGATTCGCTAAACTTTACTAAACACCAGCGATCCATTCGTTCCACCAAAACCAAATGAATTATTTAGTACAACATCAATACGACGTTTTTGTGGTGTATGTGGCACATAATTCAAATCACAGCCGTCACCGGGGCTTTCTAAATTAATCGTTGGTGGTGCCAATTGATCGCGTATCGCTAATACAGAAAAAATAGATTCAACTGCTCCAGAAGCACCTAATAAATGGCCTATCATGGATTTTGTTGAACTAATTGCCACATCTGAAGCAGCAGGCCCCATTAATGACTTAACAGCATTAGTTTCCGCTAAATCACCAGCTGGTGTAGAAGTACCATGGGCATTAATATAATCCACATCAGCAGCTTCTAGTTTTGCATCTTTTAATGCAGCTGACATGGCAGATAAAGCACCAACACCAGATTCAGGTGGCGCAGTCATATGATGCGCGTCATCACTCATGCCAAAACCAGCTAGCTCTGCATAAATTTTCGCTCCACGAGCTTTAGCATGCTCATATTCTTCTAGTACTAATATGCCAGCACCATCACCCATAACAAAGCCATCACGGTCTTTATCCCAAGGTCGACTTGCTGTTTTAGGATCATCATTTCGTGTTGATAATGCCCTTGCCGCACCAAAACCACCGATCCCCAATTGGGTAATCGCCATTTCAGCACCGCCTGCTATCATAACGTCTGCATCACCATAGGAGATCATACGCCCTGCCATACCAATGTTGTGGGTACCTGTTGTACAGGCCGTTACGATTGATATGTTTGGTCCTTTAAAGCCAAATTTGATAGCGACATGCCCAGAGATCATATTTATGATTGCCCCTGGTACAAAAAAAGGAGAAATTCTTTTTGGGCCTGATTTATTTAGTAGTTCCACATTCTTTTCAATCATGGGAAGACCACCAATACCAGAACCGATTGCACAGCCTACTCGGTTATAGTCTAAATTATCATTCAAAAGTTCGGCATCATCTAAAGCCTGCATAGAAGCAGCCATGCCATATTGAATGAAAAGATCCATCTTACGAGCTTCTTTTGCTGTCATGTATTGAGCAACATCGAAGTCTTTTACTTGTGCAGCAAAGCGTGTGGAAAATTGAGACGCATCAAAAACATCAATGTCAGATACACCACTTTTTCCTTCCAATACGTTATCCCACGTATCTTTCACATTGCTGCCCAAAGGGGTAACCATTCCCATACCTGTGACAACAACACGACGACGAGACATATCCTTCCTCCAAAAGTACGCCCAACCCGAAAAGGCTTTATAAAAAAGGGCTATAGAAAAGAAAAGCCGCTATGTACAAGACAAGCGGCTTCTCCAAAAACTCAGTTTACCAAATTACAGGTTCGAATTGATGTAATCATTCGCAGCCTGAACTGTGGTAATTTTCTCAGCTTCTTCATCAGGGATTTCAGTATCGAACTCCTCTTCCAAAGCCATTACTAGCTCAACTGTGTCTAGAGAATCTGCACCTAGGTCATCAACGAAAGAAGCAGTTGCTACTACTTCCTCTTCTTTAACACCAAGTTGTTCACAAACAATTTTTTTAACGCGTTCTTCAATGCTACTCATTAGAAGTTCCTACTCTACTCATTGTTAGCTCATTTGAGCTTTATAAAAATGTATAACCGTCTTTACGACGTGATTCTCAAGATGAACCGGACCGCTATTTTCGTTGATATCGTTAGAAAATTCAACTCAAATTACGCCATATACATGCCACCATTAACATGTATTGTTTCACCCGTAATATATGAAGCACCTTCAGATGCCAAAAATGCGACTGCAGCCGCAATTTCTTCAGGTTGACCAAGACGAGACGCTGGGACTTTTTCAGTCAAAGCGGCTTTATGCTCTTCTGGTAATACCTTAGTCATATCTGTTTCGATAAAGCCTGGAGCGACACAGTTCACTGTGATGCCACGTGATGCTATCTCAGATGCCAAAGAACGACTAAAACCTTCTAAGCCTGCTTTAGCAGCAGAATAGTTTGCTTGACCTGGGTTACCCATAGAGCCAACAACTGAACTGATACTAATCACACGACCAAATTTCGCTTTTGTCATTCCACGCATACACGCTTTCGTTACACGATACACAGAAGATAGGTTGGTGTTAATTACAGAATCCCACTCATCTTCTTTCATGCGCAACATAAGGTTATCACGAGTAATACCAGCATTATTTACTAGAACTGTCGGAGCTGCAAAGTCTGCTGTAATGGCCTTAACCACTTCAGTCACTGAGTCTGCATCGGCAACATCTAGGACATAACCTTTACCAGCATTACCCGCTTCAGCAAGATAATCAGAAATACTTTGTGCACCTGATTCACTCGTTGCTGTACCAATAACCGTTGCACCTTGTTGACCAAGCAACAAAGCAATCGCTTTACCTATTCCGCGCGTAGCACCTGTTACTAGGGCTATTTTGCCTTCAAGACCCATCACTGTCTCCGTTTTTACTTATCGTAATTTTTAAATTGTTGTTATATGGAGTGTTTATATTCATAAACACTCAAAATAGCAATTATTAATTTTTTGAAATTGCAGCGTCAAAGCTCGCAAGATCAGAAATTGTTGCTGCACCCAAGCCTTTAACAATACGCTTATTTAGGCCTGACAATACTTTTCCAGGACCGCACTCTAATGTCTCAGTTACGCCAAGATCAGACAGAAGAGCAACCGTTTGAGTCCATAGAACTGGCTCACTTAGTTGCGCTAAAAGATTCGCTTTTAGTTTTGCAGGGTCTGATTCTGCTTTTGCTGTAACGTTTTGAATTAGTGTGCAATTAGGCGCATTAAATTCAATTTTTTCTAGATCAAGTGCTAGTTTTTCGCCTGCTGGAATCATTAATTCACAATGAGACGGTACGCTCACAGGCAGTGGCAATGCACGTTTAGCACCAGCTTCTTTTGCCGCAGCCATTGCAGCCTCTACTGGCGCAACATGGCCTGCAATAACAACTTGACCAGGCGAGTTAAAGTTAACAGCACTAACAACACCCTCTATACCTTCACATGCCGCTACAACTTGATCATCAGCAAGACCAATAATGGCAGCCATTGCACCTTCACCAGCTGGAACAGCCTGTTGCATGTATTCGCCACGCAAACGAACAAGGTTTACGGCATCAGCAAAGGCCATTACACCTGAACATACTAAAGCTGAATACTCACCTAAACTATGACCTGCAACATAAGCTGGCTGCGCACCACCTTGTTGTTGCCATAAACGCCAAAGTGCAACACTTGCTGTTAGCAAAGCTGGTTGAGTTTTATCTGTCTGATTTAACTTATCGGCATCATTTTGAACAAGCACCCAAAGGTCGTAACCTAGCACTTCAGATGCTTCAGCAAATGTTTCTTCAATAACACTATGGGTTTGTGCAAGATCTGCCAACATACCCAATTGCTGAGAACCTTGCCCAGGAAAGACAAAAGCTAATTCATTTTTCATTCGATTTCCTCTCTAGTCAATCGCGCCTCAATTTTTTTAGATAGTTGAGTTCGCGCTATATCAATTCCGTATTCAACCGCCCCCATCATGGCAGGCACATCTGAATCCCCATGACTTTTTACCAAATTGCCGCGAACACCCACCAGACAAGCCCCGTGTCGTCGCTCACTTTGGTAAAAAGACTCAAGCACTTGATTCGAATCCTTCAATTGCGCTGTTTTTCCCATCAAAAAGTGCAACAGACCTTCTGACGCTTTTAAAACAGCATTCCCCACCATGCCATCACACACTATGACATTTTTATCACCCGTAAAAAGCTCATGCCCTTCTGCGTATCCAAGGTAATTCGGCCACTTTCGCTTTGAAAGTAAATTATCCACTTGTTTAACTATGTTGCTACCTTTACTTGCTTCAACACCAACATTGAGTAAACCAACTTTAGCCTTCTCTTTACCCATCTCTTCAACATAGGCAGAGCCAAGTTCGGCAAAACCACACAACATACTTGCTGGACAATGCACATTAGCGCCTAAATCAACAAGGCAACGTAATGGCTTAACACTAAGCTCTCGCATCAAAGCCGGGTATAACTTAGGCCTAATCAATCCTAATAAGTAACGCGCTAAAGCAACCATAACCCCAGTATTTCCACAGGTCACTACTACATCGCTTCGGCCTTGCTTCATACTTAATAAAGCTTGATATAGGCTTGCTTCTTTTCGTTTAAATAAACTTCGCTCTAACTCTTCATCCACTCGATAGTAGTCAAGACAATTAACTAATGTTAAACGTGACAATGCATCTTTAGTGAACTTTGATAGATATGGGTTCTTAGAGTTGTTTTTACAAGAGCTAGACTCATGATAATAGAGCTGAATCTCAATATCAGAGTATTTTGAAAGGAGGTTATTTGCACATTCAAATGCAATGCAGGGACCTAAGTCCCCGCCCATAGCGTCAATAGCTACCCTAATCATACGGGTATCTAGTTACTCACCTTTTGGTGTGATAACTTGACGACCACGGTAAAAACCGTCTGCAGAGATGTGGTGACGACGATGAGTTTCACCTGTAGCTTGTTCTACAGATAAAGCTGCACCAGTCAATGCATCATGAGAACGGCGTTGGCCGCGACGTGAACGAGTCACTTTACTTTTTTGTACTGCCATTTTGGAGCTCCTAACTTTTGGCCTTTAATTGGGCCAATATACTAAATGGATTCGGATTTTCTTCGTCATCCGGGGCGTCATCGGTAGACGATGCATACTTTAAAGCTATTGGGTTGCAACCACTTTGATCATGATAAGCAACTACTGGTAGCGCCAGAAGTAATTCTTCTTCTATCATTTTGGCTAAAACAATCTCACCTTCAGTCATAACAACTGGATCATAATCAACAGATATATTTTTAGCATGGTCTTCGTCATAAACGAAAGCCAAAGCTAATTCTATATCCACATCATATGGGGTCGGTTCCATACATCTTTGACAGATGAGTTGAACCTGGGTTTTAAGATTGCCTGTCGCGATGTAGCGCCTATCTTCATCAACTTTAAAGTTCAGATGAACAGTCACTTCACCAACATCAGACGCCAAGGCAGCACAAAGCTCCTTAAGCTGGTTAAGGGAGATTTGTCCTTCAAGTGCCATTTCGTGATTGGCATACTTGCGAGGGTCTATATATATGGGTAATGAGCTATTCAACATGGCGGCAAATGATATGGATATGCATGCTAGTTGTCAAAGTTTGATTGCTATTTGAAGCAGTTTTTATACACTTTTCATCAACTTTCTTAAAAAAGTTTTAAAATCAATCGTGTTTTTCATTTTTATTAGGATAAACAGTGCAAAAAAGACTCATTTTAGGCTCCTCTTCACGTTACCGAAAAGCACTCTTGGAAAGATTAAATCTCCCATTTGAGTGCATTAGTCCCGATATCGATGAAGCCCCTTTAGAAAAAGAAGCACCAAAGGCATTAGTAGAAAGATTAGCAAAGGAAAAAGCCACGGCTATTTTTGAGCAAATCTCAAACACTCAGGAAAGCATCATAATTACTTCTGACCAAGTAGCTTGCTTAGAAGGACAAATTCTTGGCAAACCTTTAACAAGAGATAACGCAATTAAACAGCTCAGTCTTTTTAGTGGCAAAAAAGTAGAGTTCTTAACAAGCCTTTGTGTTACTGATAGCAAAACTAAACAAGCTGATCTCTCAACAAGCGTATATAGCGTTTACTTTAGAGAGCTAAGCCTTGCAGAAATTGAAGGTTACGTTGATGCAGAGCAACCGTTAGCTTGTGCAGGCAGCTTTAAGTGTGAAGGTTTGGGTGTGGCTCTATTTGAAAAAATGGAAGGTGATGACCCAAATGCATTAATAGGACTACCATTAATAAAAGTATGTCAATCACTTAGCGATTTTGGGCTTAACCCTTTAACTCACCAAGCTTTCTAATAAGTAGCAGTATAAGGAAAGTCTAAACAAAATTTTATTTGGCTCTAAGCTCATCAAAGCTTAGAGCCAATATATTTACTGTAGACGCATTGACTCTAAAAACGTGTTAGTCACGCTAACGCCAAAGGATTTAATAACATCTTCCCACGGTTCTTTATCCTCTGTGAAGTACAACACTTCCAAACCTTTATATTCACTATTTAATAGCTGATAAAAGCTTGCTAGGCCATCGATCAAACCCAGATCAACTGCTTGAGCACCGGTAAACACAGCACCAGTAAAGAGATCTGATGACTCTTTAAGCCTATCTCCACGCCCTTCTTTCACTGCATCAATAAACTGACCATGCGTTTCATCTAAGACGGCTTGCCATTTATCTATTGAAGATTGAGCCATAGGTAAAAAAGGATCTAAGAAAGCTTTGTTTTCACCAGCTGTAAATACGCGCCTTTCAACACCGATCTTTTTCAACAACTCTGTCGCTTCGAACCCAGCCGAGATAACACCAATAGAGCCAACTAAACTCGCCTTATCTGCGTATATATGATCAACAGCTGAGGCGATATAATAACCACCAGAAGCAGCAAGGTCTTCAACAACCACATATGTTGGGACATTTGGATACTGCTTGCGCTTAAGCTGAATAGCATCATAAATGATTCCCGAGTGCACTGGACTACCACCAGGGCTATTCATTTTTAACACTAACGCTTTTATTCCAGGCTTCGCATAAGCATCATCTATTAATGGCAAAACCACGTTAGCATCAACAGGTTGACCTGCTCCGATTTGACCTTCCATCGGAATCACGGCGACATAATTAGTTTGAACATCAAGCTCTGAGATATCAGTTTCACTCATTGCCACAACAAAAACCGCAATAATCACAGAAAAAGTTAAGCTTCTAAAAAAGATATTCCAACGACGCGCTCGTCGCTTTTCAACCAAATTCTCTTTTAGTGTTCCTTCTAACAGCTGCCAAAGTTTATCGGTATTTTTATTGCCACCCTCATTAGAAGGTGAAGTATTCTCCCTCCCTTCCACCTTTTTATCATGGTTTAACTGCGACTGACCCGGCTCATCCATTTGATCAACTTGAGCCTGCCCTTCACCAAGCGGCTTTATTGCTTTATCTTCGTCTTCCGTCCAAGCCATAACCTAATTTCACCCTATAAATTGTCAATCACATTTAAAACTTAATATCTTTTGAATATGCGGTCACTCCTAAAAATATCAAGCATTAAAGAGTGAATCCTCCTACACAGACTCACAAAACACTTATCAGTTCGACAAATACTCTAAATAACAATAAACAAGATAGGATTTATCCATAAATTATCCACTTACATCGCCATTTCCGATAGAATTTATCTCGATTCATCAAGAAGATGCACAGACGCAATTTCTGACAATTTATTATTCACCATATAACAATTATGGTAGACAAAAATGGAGTCTCACATGAGCCAAGGTTATACCCTAGAAGAAATCACTGTAGGACAAAGTGTCGAAGTGACTAAAGTAGTGTCAGCAGAAGATGTTCAAGCATTTGCAGATTTAACAGGTGACCACAACCCGGTTCACCTTGATGCAGAATTCGCTGCAACTACTCAATTCGAAAAACCGATAGCGCACGGCATGCTAGGTGCAGGCCTAATTTCAGCCGCCATTGCGTCTGAACTTCCAGGGCCTGGTAGCATTTATTTAGAACAGGCACTTAAATTTCGTGCCCCTGTTTTTGTCGGTGCGAAAGTTATTACACGCATCACAGTTCTTGAAAAAGACGAACGCCGTCGTCGTGTGACACTCAAAACAGAATGCTTATGCGGTGATACTGTTGTGATCAAAGGTGAAGCTATCATTATGATTCCAAAAGCTTAGCACCCCAATCAAAAAGACCGCACTGATTTTTCATAGCGCGGTCTTTTTTATAACGAATTAAATTTTATTTAGTAAATACCCGTTAAATTTTTATTCATAGCATTACGCCACTCATCATCAATTGGGGCTTCAACCAAAATACGCTGATCATTAAGCATAATGTCTAATTTAGCGGCATGAAGACACAATCGTTTAAACCCAAGCGCCTTCGCCTCTTTATTTTGCTCTGATGGCGAATATTTATCATCACCGACTATTGGGTAACCTGCATGTAAAGTGTGCACTCGGATTTGATGGGTTCTACCTGTTACTGGCTCACACTCAACCAAACTGTAACCTTCAAACTGACGCAGTAATTTAAAACGCGTTAAACTTTCTTTACCGTCGGTATGCACTTTTACAACACGTTCACCAGATTTGAGCTCATTTTTCAAAAGAGGCGCATTCACCTGCAACTTACGTTTTGGCCAAGAGCCATAAACTAACGCTTGATATGTTTTTTGAACGCCTTCTTTATCGCGTAGTGCTGCATGAAGCTGCTTAAGTACTGATCGCTTTTTAGAGATCATAATTAACCCAGACGTGTCTCTGTCTAATCTATGTACTAACTCAATGCTTTTTTCTTTAGTTCGCAATTGCCTAACAACTTCTACCAAACCAAAGTTTAGGCCACTACCACCATGTACAGCTAAACCAGAAGGCTTATTTACTACAATTAAACCAGCATCTTCGTACACGATACGAGACTCGATTATTTGCATCAATTTCTGTGGAACTGCTGAAACTTCTTTAGGTGGCTCGACAACAATAGGCGCTATCCTAACAATGTCGCCCGAATAAATACGAGTATCAGGTTTGACGCGCTTTTTATTAACACGTATTTCACCTTTTCTTAACAGGTTATAGATACGTCCTTTAGGAACCCCTTTTAGCTGGGCCATTAAATAATTATCGATTCTCTGATCATGATTATTTTCATCGATTGTATTAATTTTGACCTTTGGACGGTCATTTTCATTACTCTTCGTATCTGACATAACTGAAGAATGGTTTCCTTTATAATTGAAGCACTTAGTTTTTACTGATATATTCACATGCGCAGAGGGTAAGAGGCAAACAAAACGCCTCGAAGTCTAAAAAGAACCCCAAAAGAGCTCCCGCTGAAGCGACACTTCAGTTTATATCTTACCTCTGTAAAAGATAAGCTTAAATAATTTAACCACTTGATTTGGAAATTTCCTCTTCCAAGTGTAGAAAATGTCTATTTTTTACACTTATCAACAGGTCTTATGCGCATATGCAGAAGAACATTGATGAGTATTGATTTTGTTATTGATTACGGCAATGAATGCACTTAATCGCTCCAGTCGAGCCCGTGAATATGTATGCGGAAAATGGACGTAAAAGCACACTCTATGCGCCTAAATGAAAAACAGAAAAGATCAACTAAATACGCGTTGTGTAACAACCATGACATAGCACTGCACAAGGAATTGGCTTTCTAACTCAGCAATACAGAGTTTTATAAATGATAAGAATGCTAATTAACGCAACTCAACAAGAAGAGTTGCGCGTGGCCTTAGTTGATGGCCAACGTCTGTACGATCTTGATATTGAATCTGGTTCTCGCGAACAAACTAAAGCAAACATCTACAAGGGTCGTATTACACGAATCGAGCCTAGCCTAGAAGCCGCTTTTGTTGATTACGGCGCAGACCGCCATGGTTTTTTACCTCTTAAAGAAATCTCAAAAACCTACTTCTCTAAAAAGCCTAATCATGGTGAAGGACGCATCAATATTAAAGATGTGCTTTCAGAAGGCCAAGAAGTTGTTGTTCAAGTAGATAAAGAAGAGCGCGGAAACAAAGGCGCAGCACTAACAACTTTCGTAAGCCTTGCTGGTCGCTATTTGGTATTAATGCCAAACAATCCACGCGCTGGCGGTATTTCTCGCCGTATTGATGGTGACGATAGAACCCAACTAAAAGAAGCGATGTCTGGCCTTAATATGCCTGACAATGGCGGCCTAATTGTAAGAACTGCAGGTGTAGGTCGCAGCACAGAAGAACTACAATGGGATTTGGATTACTTAAACACCCTTTGGAACTCAATCACAGGTGCAGCATCTGAGAAACCAGCTCCTTTCCTAATTTACCAAGAAAGCAACATAGTAATTCGCGCAATTCGCGACTATCTACGTGAAGATATTGGTGAAGTACTAATCGATGAAAAGTCTGTTTTCCAAGATGCCATGAACTTTGTGATGCAGGTTATGCCTCATTTCAAATCACGCATTAAACTATATACAGACCAAACACCGCTATTCAATCGCTTCCAAATTGAAAGTCAAATTGAAACAGCATTTCAGCGTGAAGTTCGCTTACCTTCTGGCGGATCAATTGTAATCGACCCAACCGAAGCACTGGTTTCTATCGATATCAACTCTGCTCGCGCAACCAAAGGTGGTGACATAGAAGAAACCGCACTTCAAACAAACGTTGAAGCGGCAGACGAAATAGCCCGTCAATTACGCCTGCGTGATATTGGCGGCCTTGTTGTCATCGACTTTATCGATATGACGCCTGTTCGTAACCAAAAAGAAGTTGAAAACCGCATGAAAGACGCACTAGAAGCTGACCGCGCACGCGTTCAACTTGGTCGTATTTCACGCTTTGGGTTACTTGAAATGTCGCGTCAACGCTTACGCCCTTCTCTAGGCGAAACCAGCGGTATCGTTTGTCCTCGCTGTACTGGTCAAGGCTTTATCCGTGACGTTGAATCACTAGCATTGTCTGTCCTTCGTTTGATTGAAGAAGAATGTGCAAAAGAAAGAACAGCACAAATTAGAGCGGTTCTACCTGTTTCTGTTGCTACCTTCCTACTTAATGAGAAGCGCACAAACATAGCCAAGATTGAAAAACGCAATCACGTTCATATTATTCTTGTGCCAAATCCTCATATGGAAACGCCACATTTTGAAGTAGAACGTATTCGTGATGATAGCTCTTCTGTTGTTCAAAACGAAAACAGCTATACATTAGTAGAAACGCCTGAGCAACCACCTTACGAGCCACGCCAGCCTGACCAAGAAACACGTCAGAAAGCAGCTGTAACCAGCATAGCACCTGCAGCACCAGCTCCTGCCCCTGCTCCTGCTGATGTTAAAAAAGCACCAGTGAAGGCCCAGCCTGTTGGCTTCTTTAAACGCATCCTAAACGCTATTTTTGGGGTTGAAGAAACGCCAGAAGTTAAGCCAGTAGCCGAAAGCAAACCTGCTAACAAAAAGCCAAATACTCGCAACAACAAGAACAGCAAAAACAGAAACACTCGCGGCAACAACCGTAATGTGAAGCAGGCGCATACTGATGATCGTGAAAACGATAAGCAGCAATCAACAAGACAAAGCAGAAGAGAACAAGCGGAAGCCAAGTCATCCACTCGTAGCAAACCTGCTCGTAATGATCAGCAAGATAGCAAGGCCAATAACGAAGAGACGCAGAACAAACGCCCTCAACGTAAAGAGAAAGTTATCCCTGAAGTTAAAGAGCGTAAACGCGAGCGTAATCAAAACAAACGTCGTAATGGCAAGCTCAAAGACGAAGCAAATAAAGCTAACGAAGAAGCTTTAGCCGCTAAAGCACAGCAACAAGCAATTGAAGAAGCAGCGGAGAAAGCAACTACAGAGAGTAAAGACGGCACACGTGAAAAACGTAATCCTAGCCGACGCACTCGTCGTGGTGGCCAAAACCGCAATCGCGATCAAGTAAAAGAAGAAACTCAAACAACTGAAGTGAAAGTAGAAACGGCAGTTGAAACTAAAACTGAAGTTGCCCCTGAGAAAGCTCCTACAGTAAAAACAGAGACAGTGACAGAAGTTGCTACAGAAGCAAAAACTGACGCTGCACCTGAAGTTAAAACTGAAGCAGTAGAAACTAAAGTTGAAGTAGTAACAGAAGCAACTCCTGAAGTTAAAACTGAAGTAGTAGAAACTAAAACTGAAGTAGCAACAGACGTCGCGCCCGAAGTTGAAGTAATACCAGAGACAGCATCTGAAGTTAAAGCTGAAGTGGTACAAGAAAAAGCACCTGAAGTTAAAGCTGAAGTGGCACCAAAAACTGCACCTGAAGTTAAAGCTGAAGCAGCACCAGAAACTGCACCTGAAGTTAAAGCTGAAGCAGCACCAGAAACTACACCTGAAGTTAAAGCTGAAGTAGTACCAGAAACTGCACCTGAAGTTAAAGCTGAAGTTGCATCAGAAATTGTACCTGAAGTTAAAACTGAAGTAGCACCTGAAGTTAAAGCTGAAACAACTACTGAAACTAAAGTTGAAGTAGCACCTGAAGCAATAACTGAAGAAGCAAATTCAGCCAAAAAGCGCGCCCCAAGACGTGCTCGCGGTAAGCCAGCTATTAAAGCCGAAGCACCAAAAGCGGCCGTTGAGCTACCTCAGGCTGTTATCGATCAGCAAGAAAAGCAAAAAGCAGAAAGAGCTAAGCGCAATGCTGAAGCTAAACCTCGCCGCTCACGCAGCGAATCTCGTGTGAAAAATGATCCACGAGCGACTAAGCAGGAATCAGCACCTAGCACAACAGCTGAGACAGCTAACCTTTCAGAATAATTTATTCTTAAGGTTAAAAGAGCCCGCGATTCGCGGGCTCTTTTGCATTCAAAAAAGAAAAACGTTAATTTAAACGAACTAAATATTACATCCTGAAATAAAAACTTGAACTCAGCACTTTCATTCAAGCTAAGTGTCATTACATATTAGTTATTACATTGTTTTATATTAGAATTTTATACGCTTAACCTGTTACTGGATTATCTATGTTTTTTGGTGATTCTCGATTTAAAGATTTTCATTTTGTAGGCGACCTTTTTGGCGGCTTAACTACGGCAATCGTCTCACTCCCTCTTGCCCTTGCCTTTGGCGTTGCCTCAGGCGCAGGCGCTGAAACCGGACTTTGGGGCGCCATTCTTGTGGGCTTCTTTGCGTCCGTATTTGGCGGCTCCACCTCACTTATTTCTGAACCAACCGGACCAATGACGGTTGTCATGACGGCAGTTCTAACCACCATGATGGCAGCTCACCCGGAGCAAGGCCTTGCTATGGCATTTACAGTGGTAATGCTTGCCGGACTATTCCAGATTACCCTTGGTAAGTTAAAACTGGGGAAATATATTACCCTGATGCCATACAGTGTTATTTCAGGCTTTATGTCAGGAATAGGCATTATTCTTATCATTTTACAAATCGCACCTTTTTTAGGCCAGACAAGTCCACCTGGCGGAGTTCCTGGTACACTTTCTGCGCTGCCAAGTCTTGTTATGAACATGGATTTTGGTGAATTATTTTTAGGCATAATGACCCTAGCAGTTTTATATTACATGCCTAAAAAATGGCAAAAATACGTACCACCTCAACTACTCGCTCTTGTCAGTATCACCCTTGTTTCAATTATCATATTCGATCAAGACAGCATAAGACGTATTGGCGAAATACCATCTGGCTTACCAAGCCTTCACTGGCCGACGTTCACCTTTGATATGATGGGCAATATGGTCATTAACGCCTTAGTATTAGGCACACTTGGCTGCATTGATACACTGCTAACAGCCGTTATTGCAGATAGCTTAACGCGCAAAGAACACGACTCTAATAAAGAACTCGTTGGGCAAGGTATTGCCAACCTTATTTCTGGCTTCTTAGGTGGTTTACCAGGCGCAGGTGCAACTATGGGCACCGTAGTAAATGTTCAGTCTGGCGCTAGATCCCCCATATCTGGCATGGTGAGAGCTTTCATCTTATTTTTAGTTGTGATGTGGGCAGCAGACTTAACAGCATCAATCCCAATGGCAGTACTTGCTGGTATCGCCCTCTATGTTGGTATAAACATATTAGATTGGAGCTTCTTACAAAGAGCACATAAAGTTGCATGGTCTCCTACCATCATAATGTATGGGGTAATGCTACTAACGGTATTTGTTGATTTAATGGTGGCAGTAGGTATTGGGGTTTTTATTGCAAACATTTTAACCATTGAAAAACTAAGCCGCTTCCAGTCTGGCAATATCAAAGCTATTAGCGATGCAGATGATGACACTCCTCTAACACCAGAAGAAACTCAATTACTTGATAAAGCTGATGGTAAAATTTTATTTTTCTACCTGTCAGGTCCTATGATTTTTGGGGTAAGCAAGACAATTGCTAAGCACCACAACACTGTCAAAGAATATCAAGCTATGGTATTAGACCTCAGTGCGGTCCCCATGATGGACTTAACCGTTGGCTTAGCACTAGAAAATGCGATTAAAGATGCTGTTGAATCTGGCTGCAAAGTTTATATTTTCTGCCCTAACGGACAAGCCATCGATCGACTTGAGAAACTTAAAATTCCGGCATTACTACCAGACGATGCTTTTGTTGACTCTAGAAAAGAGGCTCTTGAAAAAGCAAACCTAAGCCTTAACTGATGCAATAAATCTGGATTAGTCAGTTTTAGTTTTATCGACTAATCCAGCATGCAATTTGATGTCTCATACACTTTCCAGCGTGCCATTGACATCTGCCCCAACAAACTTTCTAACCAAGCATACAATCTTGTTACCTCATTGCTGCCAGCACTAGAATACAAATACAGAGCTTGTTGAGTCACACTCAAATTATCAACCCTCAACTCCTGATCAATACGATCAAACACTCTATCCGCTACGGCCTGGCTTGGCTCAATAATACTAATAGCCTGGCCAAACAGCGATTCAAACATAGGCTTAATAAGAGGATAGTGAGTACAGGCAAGTACAAGAACACGAGAATCCATAGACATCATTACCCCTTTAATTCGAAGTAATTCCTGCTCAATGATTTGCTGACTATCTGGCAATTCATCTATGGCTTTTGCCAGTACATGACTCGCAATACAGTGATACTTCACAAAAGCATCGGAGTTAGCTTTCTCTATTTGAAGGTTATTTTGAATCAAAGACTTAAGACGCTGACTATCACAGGAAATAGGCGTTGCCAACACACTCACAACGCCGGTTTCTAACATTAAGCCAGCAGGCTTTACCGCAGGCTCTACACCGACCACAATTAATTTATTACTTAAAACTAGAGGTAGGTTTCGAATATAAGAAATAGCAGCTAAAGTAGCCGTATTACAAGCAATGACTAAGACACTTATATCTAATTCAATCATGAAATGACAGATTTTCTCTAATCTAGTGCACATATTTTCGATAGACAAACTACCGTAAGGCGCAAAAGCATCATCAGCAAAGTAATGATACTCATATGCGCGACTCGACTTAAGCAAGGCTGATAGAACAGTCAAACCTCCAGCACCTGAATCCAGCACTCCAACCTTAAGCTGAGCTTGAGTAGCTGTCATATTAAATTAATGGCACCTTACCGAGCTGTACTGGCTCACGCTCCAGTACGACACCAAATTTTTGTTTGATATCTAATTTAATATCTTGCTCAAGTTTTAACAAACTATCAGCCCTGTCGGTACTATGATTAACAAGGCACAAGGCTTGTTTTTCATAAACGCCCACACCATCTTGACTAACACCTTTCCAACCAGCTTTGTCTATCATCCAACCTGCTGCAAGCTTCCACCGCCCTTCAAAAGCAAAAGCCACAAGGTCGGGATAACTTTGATGAATTTTTTGATATTCATCATTTGTAACTATCGGATTTTTAAAAAAACTCCCCGCATTCCCTATCATTTTCAGATCAGGGAGCTTTGCAGTTCGAACCTCGCAAACACGATCAAACACTTGCTTTATTGACGGCTGACTTGGTAACCCCTCAGCTAAACCACCATAAGACACTTTAACCTGGCAATCCAAATTCAGCTTCAAACATATGGCCGTAATAAAGTACTTATCCGCCCAAATACCTTTAAAGTGACTATCACGATAGGCAAAACCACATTCTTTTGCATCAATCCATAGGAGTTCACCACTAGATCTATCAAAAACCTGTACACGAGCTAAGGTATCTTTAACCTCTACACCATAAGCACCGATATTTTGAACAGGTGCAGCTCCAGCAGAGCCAGGTATTAACGCTAAATTTTCAATACCAGCAAAGCTATTATCTACCGCATAAGTTACGACCTGATGCCAACTCTCTCCTGCTGAAACAGTTAATTCAGCAAAATTTTCAGACCGAGATAACGCAATACCTTTTAAATTATTAATCAGCACCAATGCGTCAAGATCACCCGTTAGCAGTAAGTTACTCCCCTCACCCAACATACAAATAGATACGCGGTTTGCATTCGCCCATTTAACCGCTAAATCAAGTTGATATAAATGAGTAATTTGTCCATAAAATCTGGCGGTAGCATCAAAACGAAAACTATTATGAGGCTTTAGCGAGACATACTCTTGAATAAAGTCAGGTTTAACTATCTGTGACATTCGATAAACACCTTATAACTCAGACTCAACATTATCGAGAAAGCATTGAGACAATCGCTCCAGATGATCAGCCATACGCTCAAAACCATTATCAGAACCATAATAGGGATCAGCAACACTTTCATTGACACCAGAGAAGTGTGAAAACAAAACCACCTTATGAAGCAAGGCAGTAGGACAATTCGCCTGCAAATCGCTTAAGTTAGACTCATCCATGGCTAGTACCCAGTCAAAGCGCTCAAAATCAACTGGTTTAATTTGTCTTGCTTGCTGACGACTAATATCAAGCGACCTTAAGGCTAAAGTTGCTATAGAACGACTATCTGGTGATTTTCCAATATGGTAAGCAGCCGTTCCAGCTGAATCCACATTAATATTTAAACCACGATCATTAATATTTGCCTTTAAAATGCCTTGAGCTGCAGGAGAGCGGCATATATTACCTAAACAGACAACTAGAACATTTAAAGGTTGGTCTGGCTTATTTTTTTGATTCATCAAGACGCTCTTCTGTCGTCAAGGTTCTCGCTTCTGTTTCAAGCAATACAGGAATGCCATCACGGATTGGATACGCCATACCACCAACCTTACTTATTAACTCAGTACCAGCTTCATTCATAACTAAAGGTGTTTTTGTTACTGGGCATACTAAAATATCTAACAATGCTTTTTTCATTTCAATTTCCTAAAAACTATTCCTTGCCACTAACCGATAATACTTTAGTAAGCAGTGACTCTATAAATTCTACTGGCAATCTTACCTCAATAGGCAAATACCATACATTTTCATTCACTAAATTAAGATCTTTACATTTTACTGCGTCTTTTTCTGTCATCACCACGGGAACATTTTGAGCAATATTTTCTACACTAAATTTATGATGATCACCAAACCAGTTAGCAGTATACCCAGAAGGTAAACCTGCCTCTAACAAGGTATGTAAAAACCGCTCTGGATTCCCAATACCCGCGACAAGTTCACATTCATTAAAGCTCTTTAATAAATCTAAAGAGGCATGCTCACCTGTCTTAAGATTAATTAAACCTTTAGCACTAAGGGGTGCAGTAACTAACTTTGAGTCTAACCCCCTAAAATCATCTATACCTTGATAACCAAGTAACAATCGACCAAGCGCTTGCTTCTTACTCTCTCTGTCTAATTTATTCTGGTCAGATATAAGACTTACCACATAATCAACTTCTAACATCCTTGATGCAGGCTCTCTTAAAGGACCTACCGGCAATAACCGACCATTTCCAAGCCCACGCTTAGCATCTAGCATGAGTATTTCTATATCCCGTGACATAGCATAGTGCTGCATACCATCATCACTAATAACAAGATCAACTCGCTTATCTTTCAGTAATGCATGAATGGCAGCAACTCTATTTTGACAAATAACTAAGGGGCTTGCAGAGCGCCGCGCCAACATAACAGGCTCATCGCCACACTCACTTGCGAGCGACGATTCAGTTACCAATATAGGCTCTGGCGCATCAACGCCATAACCACGAGAAACAATACCTGGGTAATATCCAGCCGACTTCAACACTTCAATCAAAGCAAGCACCATAGGAGACTTGCCTGTACCGCCAATACTAATATTGCCAACCACAATAACAGGAACATTTACTTGATTGTGCCTATTACTATCAGCCAAATATTGGCGACGTTTTTTACCCACTAAATGAGAAACAAGTGGCAGGATAGGCATAAATACCTGCGTCCATTTACTTTTACCGTACCAAGCTTTATTAAATAATGTTTCTAGACTCACTCTTGCGTTTCTCTTGCTGTCGTATGAGCAAGCTTTGCAAAGCCCAGTTGAGCTGCTGCATCATAGATACGCAACACAAGTTCATAAGATGCCTTAGCATCTGCCGTAATTATGAGCGGTCTTTGTGTATCGCCCTCAGAGACTTCTAAAATACCTTGTTTAAGCGTATCTGCTTTTTCATTAATTAGAGTCATGCCATTCAGGGTGTACTGACCATCTGCCGTTATGAGGATTTCAATTTTATTTTTCTCTGAGTCAGAAACTTGTGACGCCTGTGCACTGGGCAACTCAATTGTCAGCTCATCCGTTTGCTTGAATGTCGTTGTCACCATAAAAAAGATAAGTAGGAGGAAAACAACGTCAATCAAAGGCGTTAAATTAATATTTACCTCATCAATTTTTTGACGTCTAAACTTCAACGCTTGCCTCCTGCGGAAACAGCATCACGGTCACCATGAATAACTTCCACCAACTTTGTTGATTGCTGCTCCATTGTCACAACCAACTCATCAATTCTACGAGCAAAAAAACGATGAAAAATAAGCGCTGGAATCGCCACACCAAGCCCTGCGGCTGTTGTTAATAAGGCTTCTGAAATACCCCCAGCTAATAACGCAGTATCACCAACACCTTGTTCCATTAACACTGCAAAAACTTTAATCATACCAACAACAGTACCTAGCAAACCTAATAGCGGAGAAATTGCAGCTATCGTGCCTAATGTATTCATAAAACGCTCTAACTCATGAATAACATGACTGGCAGCTTCTTGAATACTTTCTTTCATAATGTTGCGGCCGTATTTTGAATTCAAAATGCCTGCAGCAAAAATAGACCCCATTCCCATGCTAAGTTGTAGCTTACGTATATTTTCACGATTCAGCTTATCTTCACGCAACATCATTAGGATGTTATTTAGCATACCTTGAGGAGTTATTTTTGATCGCCTTAGCGTCCAAAAACGCTCAATGACAATAGCTAAAGTTAAAATAGAACAGGCAAGTAGCGGCCACATAAAAAAACCGCCAGATTGAATAAAATCTAACACAAAAAACTCCCTTAATGCTTTGGCGAATAATTTACCACACTCTCTAGCTCGGCAACACGCATACAATTGCTTTCTTGACCTGAAATTAAAAAAATCAAACAGTTAGAATGTTTTATAACCCATTGCTTCCGCCAAAACTCAAACTTTATCTCTTCTCCTTCAGCTAAAACCACCCAAGACACATTCATCGCATCCAGAAGAGCCACCTTTTCTAAATCTGGAGGAGATTTTAAAATTATCCATCTTGGTGACAATGCCCTAAGAGCCGACGCCGTAACCTTTGCATTTGAAAATGGCCACACTAACAGCCTTGGCCGCATATCGAGATCAGCCAAATAATCACCAATCCATAAAAGTGACATTTCAGATGCATTATTCACCCAATATGATGACAACAAAGGACTCTTTTGCTGAGACTTCAACGCCAAAATATTTGAATTATTTGACAGACGATAAAGGTTTTTTTGAGGGCCATTTAAAACACCTGCAAAAATCATGATGGATAAGAGAAGAGGAAAACAAAGCCAAACATACACTTTGTGTCTATATAACACCCATATCACGCATACAAAATAGAGAGTCAGCTTAAAAACAAGTCCTAAATCTCGATTTAGTGACAAAGACGGCATATTCAACATTAAGTAATCTAACTTAGATAGAGCCCAAATGAGCAACCCATCCAACCAAAGCATCAAACTAATATCCGTAAAAATTAGCCCAATTAGACTAGCTATAAATGCCAAAGGAAATAGAAAGAGACCAACAATTGGTAGACAAATAAGATTAATTAAAATAACACCAGAAGATACAGAGATTTGCCAGCCTAAAATCAAGCTAGTAGCACATAAGCTTAATAACACTTGTAATTTAACGGCCTGCAAAGACTGCCTTGCATCACTTTCAAAATATAGCAGTAATAAAAGCACTAAAGAGAACGAAAGCCACAACCCAGCGGAATATATGGATAAAGGATTTAGCAATAAAATCACAAACAAGCTAATTAAGAGTACATTGGTTGAAATTAGCTTAACACTAAAGAGCTTAATCACTTGCCAAGTAAAAAGCATAATAACCGCCCTTTGAACTGACTCTCCCCAACCAGATAAATAAGCATAAAATAATGTAACAGGCAGTAACAAAGCTAATTTAAACACTAATTTATGTGCAAAAAACTCAATAATAAAACCGGGTAATACAAACCATAATAATTTTGCAGCAACAGAAACTATTAGATATATAAAACCTATATGCAATCCAGAAACAACAAATATATGCATCAGCCCTAAATACTTAATAAACCAACGCTCTCTTTGGCTAAGCCCTTCAGTATTCCCTATGAGCAGCGCCTTCAAGTAAGGCCAACTTTCAAGTGTATGGAACAAACCATCCATCTCCTGAGTCAAACTGAGCCTTAAAGTCGATTTTGATGCATCAAGACCCCTTTTTTGAGAGTCATTCCAACTAAGCACTTGAAAGCTCAGTTCTGCACTCAAACCATTTCGATATAATTTTTTTTGCAGCCAACTTCCACCTACATCAGCTTTTTGTATAGAAATGAGTTTTAGCGTCAATTTTTTTGACTCTTTAGATAAGCCTCCTTTAACTAATGGCTCACTCTTTTGTTCATCATCAAAAGAGAATTTGAGAGAAAACCTCTGTTTATTAACACCTAACACATGATACCAAGCAAACTCTTCATCTAAAAAAAGGTCTGCTTCAGAGATAAACTCGAACTCAGAATGCGCCTTAACATCCGCTATAGAAATGGGGTAAACATCCATCAATCTTAGTTTGAGATCATGACCCTGCTGCCCCCATACTAATAACAAACTCATTATCAATATTGTAATAAAAATCAGATGTTTGTAGTTTTTAGTCACTAATAAATAGAGACAGAAGATTAAGATATGAGTAAAATACCCGAGTCTTATTTCATATGGGCACAAAACACCCAAAATAAGCAATGCGAGTTGCATTAGCAGCATTAAGACCTCCATGTCCTTTTAGCTACTTTAGAAAAACACTCTATGCCAAAGCGATATTTTAAAAGATTTATACCTCATCCAGACAAGCTAAAGGAAAATAGACTTTTAGCCTTGTTAGGAAGTAAGATTTATGACCATGAACTATGGCATTTACATAGAAAATCTGTTGCTAAAGCTTTTTTAAACGGTTTATTTTGGGCTGCACTTCCAATGCCCTTACAAATGCTAGCTGCGGCATTGTTTGCCATTCCTTTAAGAGCAAACATTCCTCTTTCTATTGCCTTAGTTTGGGTTTCCAACCCAATTACTATGCCTTTCCTATTTTACTGTAACTATTTAATAGGCACTTTAGTGGTTGGCAATCACCATGGATCAGAATTTCAACTTTCTATCGACTGGATCTGGGGACAACTTGAACATATCTGGTTGCCTTTATACATAGGCTCACTCATTACTGGAATCGTAGCGGGTATCACAGGCTATTTAGCGATTTTGATACTTTGGCGACACAAGGTAAATAAACGCTGGAACGCAAGAAAGCTTAGGCCAAAAAAGAAACATTAAAAAGCCGGTATTGAATCAACACCGGCTTGTTTGACCTCAATCACATTTCATCGAGCGATTTCTATATCTTGAATCTTTCCAAAATGTAGTCGGTAAGCAGAATCCATCCAATCCAACATCCCTTCATCATGCGTTACGATTAAGAAAGCCATATTTAACTCGACTTTCAAATTTTGAATCAGAGCTTGAATCTCATTAGCCGTTTTCTCATCTAAGTTACCTGTTGGCTCATCCATTAAGACACAAGCAGGGTCGTTCGCCAATGCTCTTGCTATTGCCACTCGCTGCCGCTCACCACCCGAAAGCTGAGAAGGTCTGTGTTCCAACCTTGCCCCCAAGCCCACCTGCTCAAGTAAAGCGCTAGCTTTAGTTTGACTAACTTTACGACTTTTATTTGCAATCAACATGGGCATCATTACATTTTCAAGCGCACTAAACTCTGGAAGAAGATGATGAAATTGATAAACAAAACCTAAGTTTTTATTACGCATGATCGCCCTATGCTTGTCTTTCATGCTAGCCCAAGACACCCCATCTAAAAGGACATCGCCACTAGAAGCTAAGTCCAGCCCAGCCAATAGGTTTAACAAGGTTGTTTTACCTGAACCAGATGCACCAACAATAGCGGCAGTCTCTCCTGCTCTAAGCGCAAGCTGAATTTCTTCAAACACTGAGACTTTATGCTTACCATCATCATAGTCTTTACTTAGATTTCGACACTCTAATACTAATTTATTATTCATAACGCAGCGCCTCAGCCGGTTGAACTTTTGATGCTCGCCACGCAGGATAAATCGTTGCTAACACTGTCATAATGAATGCTGAAATCATGATTAACTTAACATCTTGCCAATTTAACTCAGAAGGCAAATAACTAATGAAATAAACATCTGCATTTAAAAACTGAATATTCATAACTTTTTCAAACCAACTAATCACAGCACTCACATTCAAAGCACCAAGCACACCTAATATAAGACCTAAAATAGAGCCAAATGCACCGATAAAAACCCCTTGTACAATAAACACACACATAACTTGCCCAGAGGTTAACCCCATAGTACGCAGAATAGCGATATCTGTTTGCTTGTCCGTTACGACCATGACCAAGGTTGATACAATATTAAATGCTGCGACAGCAATAATAAGTAAAAGCAAAAGGGCAATCATGGTTTTTTCCATTTGAATTGCTTGAAACAAATTACCATGAGTTTTAGTCCAATCACTCACCCTATTTTGCCCAGGTACCGCTCTGGCTATCTCCCAAATTGCAGTAGGTGCTTTAAACAAATTATCAAATGATATCCTTAAAGCCTCTACCTGACCTTTGGGTAATCGCTTTAATTTAGCCGCATCATTAACATGGATATAGGCTAGGCTTGAGTCGAGTTCAGCACCAACCTTAAAAATACCAACTAAGGTAAATCGTTTTAATCTAGGGGTTATTCCTGCAATAGAAACGTTAGCTTCAGGTAAAATAGCGGTCACCTTATCACCCAACTTAACTCTTAAAATTTTTGCTAGCTGTTCACCCAGAATAATTCCAAATGACTGATCATTTAAAGCTTGCAAAGACCCTTTAACCATATGCTCATCTATAATTGAAACCTTTGCCTCTAACTCAGGATCAATACCGTTCAAGAGCGCCCCTTGCACACCCTTTTTAGATTGAAACATCACTTGTGCTTGCGTATGAGGAGCAACACCAAGGACCCCAGGTAAAGCTTCAACTAGTTGAGCATCAGCCTGCCAATTAAGTAAATTAGGACTCCCCCACAAAGTAGCATGAGGTACCATACCTAGAATTCTTTGTCTTAATTCACGATCAAATCCATTCATAACAGACAGAACTACAATCAAAACAGCCACACCTAAAGCCAGCCCAGCAATAGATGAAAAACTAATAAAAGAAATAAAATGATTATTCCGCTTTGCTCGAGCATAACGAAGCCCGATACGAACAGGTAAAAAGTTAAACAAATGACATCCTTAAAATCTAAATATTTCTTTTACTAACTTAAATAACATCAATTGGCATCTTACAAAGATAAAAAAAGGGGTTTCCCCCTTTTTTTATCTTAACTATACATTGGTATTTAACGCATCATTAAGCGTCAAAGTCGATTCCAATACGACGACCAACTTCTTCATAAGCTTCAATAACACCACCTAACCCTTGGCGAAATCTATCCTTATCAAGTTTTTCACGAGTATTACTATCCCATAAACGGCAACCATCTGGGCTAAATTCATCACCCAGAACAACCTCACCATTAAAAACCCCAAACTCAAGTTTGTAGTCAACCAATAGCATGCCGCCTTTAGCAAACATGTCTTTTAACACATCATTTACTTTATAGGTCAACTCTTTAGCAATAGCTAAATGCTCAGGCTTAGCCCAACCAAATACTTCAACATGGGATTCATTAATCATAGGATCACCAAGATCATCGTTCTTCAAGAACAATTCAAATGTTGGTGGGTTTAACTCTAAACCTTCTTCTACACCTAAACGACGGCATAAGCTGCCAGCAGCAATATTTCGCACCACACATTCAACAGGCATCATATCTAGACATTTAACCAAACACTCAGTATCACTCAATAGTGCTTCAAAATGTGTCGGGATACCCGCTTCTTGCAGTTTGGTCATAATAAAAGCGTTAAACTTATTATTCACCATACCTTTGCGGTCTAGCTGTTCAACCTTTTTACCATCAAATGCTGACGTATCATCACGAAATACGAGAACCATTTTATCAGGGTCATCTGTTTTAAATACAGATTTTGCCTTACCTGCATATAGTTCTTCACGCTTTTCCATTGGAGAGTCTCCGCTTAATTTTGCTGTAGGGGTTATTTTTTCAATGCAGACATAATTCGATAAGAAACCACATTGGGTAGCTCTGTCGCAGACGTATCTGCATCAATAAACAAACCTTCAGGTTTCTGAATCAAATCCACAGGATAAACTCGTTTTTGCCAACTAACACCATCAAGGTTTCGATATCTCAAGTTTAATAAAACGATATCTTCCCCCCCTTCAGTTTTAGAAGGCAACTTAAGCGGTTTAATATCACCAACTTTAGTAATTTCCCCCTCTGTCACGAATGCCAATTCTAGAGGGTTACGAGAAATCAAATATAAATCACTTTGCTCAATAAAAGCAGCAACATCGGCTTTTACCAAAGAATCATCAAGCTTAAGTACGTAGTCACCTTCACTAGTAACCCAAATATTTGTTTTTGATCTTGTAGAGGCAGAAAACTCTTCATCTTGCGCTAAAGCCTCTCGAGAAACAGCTGAAATAAACTGTAGTCCCAATTCATATTCTTGATCGGAGCTCTCAGGGCCCAGCCAATCGCCATAGGTCACATCACTATTTTTATCAGTACTTACAACCCTATACTGCATACCAACTTTTGTACCTTTGGCATCAGCCACTAACTCAAATCGATATTCAGTACGATCAGGGTACAATCGAGTAATACTATAATAAAATTTAAGCAATGATCCGACATCTTGATCACCCACTGGCGCACTGATAATTTCAGCATCCGTATTAACAGCGACAGGGTCACCTTCACCGTAGATAGACACTAAGAAATTCTTTATGACTGCACCAAGTGTTTCTGATTCTAGTGGCGTATCAATCCATAAAATATCATCTTCCCATGTGACAGCTAAATCAGCCAGTGGTGAAAATGAATCCGGTATCGCCTTGGTAGGAATAGAAAGATCTGGAGCAACAGATGTGATTGAAATTTTATCTTCATTTGGAATAACAAATCTGTCTCTTGCCGTAACAGAACCCTCTGGTACGATAAGTTGTGCATCATTAGTCTGGCTTTGCTGATAAGCATCAGCTTTATCATCAATAAGAGAACAACCCGCTACTAAAGCAGTAACACTAACAACAGCCGCTAATTTATTCATTCTAACTATGCTCATTAATCAATTACCTCAGCCTGTTTCATTGCTTCGATCACTGGAGCGTGAAATGATTCAGCAAAATAAGTAAGTGGCAATCTAATACCTGAGTCACACAAGCCTAGCTGTTCACAAGCCCACTTCACAGGTATTGGGTTAGATTCTAAAAATAAGTTTTTATGTAGGCCCAGCAAACTAGCATCGACTGCTTTAGCTTCTGCAGCCTTACCTTGTAACGCCAATTCAGCCGCCTTCGCTGTTTTAGCAGGCGCTACGTTTGCAGTTACCGAGATATTCCCTTTACCGCCCAATAAAATCAGATCAATAGCAGTAGGATCATCCCCTGAATACACTGCAAATTCTGCAGGGACTTGTTCAATTAAGTCCTTGCCACGAGCTAAGTCACCTGTCGCATCTTTAATACCGACAATGTTAGCAATAGAAGATAAGCGCAATGTCGTCGCATTATCCATATCACAAGCCGTTCTGCCTGGCACATTATATAAAATTTGCGGGATATCAACAGCTTCAGCAACCGCTTTAAAATGCTGAAACAAACCTTCTTGAGTCGGCTTGTTATAATAAGGTGTCACCAACAAACAAGCATCAGCACCTGCATCTTTTGCTCTTTGTGTAAGATCAATTGCTTCATGTGTCGAATTAGCACCTGTTCCAGCGATAACAGGCACTCTACCAGCAACAGTTACTACCACTTGACGAATTACATTTGCATGCTCTTCATAATCAAGCGTTGCAGACTCACCTGTTGTCCCAACGGCAACAATACCATGTGTTCCCTCTTTTAAATGAAACTCTATAAGCTCATCCAGTTTGACAGAATCCAGCTTTCCATCTTTTGCCATGGGAGTAATTAGAGCAACAAGGCTGCCAGTGATCATTACGCGTCTCCAGTAAAATTTTATGCGTGCATATAGTACAGTTGCACAAACTTAAGAACAACAAGACTCTGCTTATAAGAAGAGGAAATCCTGTCTTTTTATTGGTTTAATAAGGTGTTACCTCGTTAAGCAAGCTGCTAAACTTCATGCTTATTCACTCTAAAGCATGGAATTAAATTATGACTCTTGAAGTAGGGCAAATAGCGCCAGATTTTGAAATCGAAAACCAAGACGGCCAGCTAACCACTCTTTCCCAATTTAAAGGCAAAAAAGTCGTTTTATACTTCTATCCAAAAGACTCAACTCCAGGCTGTACTGCACAGGCATGTAACCTAAGAGACAACATTGAGAATTTAATTGCTCAGAACTTTGTTGTTCTTGGTATCAGCACAGATACTGAGAAGCGCCATCAAAATTTCATCAAGAAACATGACTTACCTTTCCCTTTACTTGCTGATACAGAAAGAAAAGTTCATGAACTGTACGACACATGGCAACTTAAAAAGTTCATGGGTAAAGAATTTATGGGAACAGTAAGAACGACTTTTATCATTGATGAAGAAGGCACCATCACTGATATCATCAAAAAAGTTAAAACCAAAGAACATAGCGCACAAATTCTTGCGTAAGCTAAGTACCCTGTAGCATACGTTACAATAATCTAGTTCAGCAGATTTAAACCCAAAAAAAGGGCACCTACTTAGGTGCCCAGATTAGTGACAAACCCCAGCTAAAATCTGGGGTTTGTTGTTTTGAAGTCTTATTTCTCTATTTAAATTATTTCCCTTTTAATACGTTTATCTGCCTTTCTATTGCCTTTATAAAGTGTAAAACGATGCCGTCGCGGTAATTATCACGTCTTTTCTCTCTCTAACCCGTTAGCATGGCTATTTTCTTTATATTTTGCGCTGTTGCTGTCATTAATGCTTGAGCTTGGACCTTAGGCTGACCTCTGAAACGTGCATAACGATAACCATGTAACTCTTTTGCATCGGCAAAACTGCGTTCCACTGTTTCTTTTCGCCGTTTATAGATTCTCTTACCGCGCTCACTCAGACGTTTTAAATTCGCTCTCTCTTTGCTGTCTTGCCAGATATGGCGTGTGACTGTTTTGACAGATTTCGCGTTCTTCGTGCACTGCTTCAGCGCTGGGCATGCGACACACTTCACTGGGTTAGATTGATAGTGGTGATATCCTTCTCTTGTCGTTGTTTTATAGATAAGAGATTGTCCCTGTGGGCATTGATAGGTATTCGTGTCAGGATCATATTGATAATCCTTTTTATAGAACATGCCTGCTTTATGATTTAAGCGGCGATAAGCGATCGCAGGGAAGATCCCTTTATCTTCCAGCTGTTTACACAGCGCTGCCGTGTTATAGGCTGCATCGAGTCCAACAGCTTGCACGTCAAAATCAAATCGCTTCTCTTGCCGCTTTAACCTTGCCATATAAGGGCGCGCATCATGTACATTTCCCGATGTAACATGCACATCCGTGATGATGTTGACTTTACTATCAACCGTTCGATGATCGAGATAGAAAAACCTTTAGGCTTTTGGTCACGCACCATATAGCCGCTATCAGGGTCGGTTGTGCTTTGTTTGATCGTTTTTTCAGGTTGCGCCTTTTTGGATGGCGCTAAGGCTTTTTTCCTAAACGAGTTCGCTCTGTTTTGACATCGTCGTCGAGTTGATCGAAGTAAGCTTGTCGTTCCTCTTTTACTGTCACTTTAAGATGTTTATTTTTATTTGCGTTAGCTTTGATATGAGTTGAGTCGGTGTAAAGCACCGTGCCAGATACGAGTTTTTTGCGCATAGCTTGAAGCACAATCTCATCAAAGATTTGCTGATAAACATCCGAATCATTAAATCGTCTGCGGCGGTTTTGGCTTAGCGTAGAAGCATCAGGTAACTTATCGGTGAGCCCTAAGCCGAGGAACCAGCGATAGGCTACATTGACTTGCGCTTCACGTATAAGCTGGCGTTCGCTTCGAACACCAAACAAATAACCAAGCAGTAAGAGTTTAAACATGAGAGTAGGATCAAGTGCAGGACGACCATTATCTGGACAGTAAAGATCTTTTACTAAGTCATGAATAAAGGAAAAGTCGATCTGCTTATCTATCTTGCGAAGCAAATGATCTTTGGGAACAAGCTCATCAATACAGACGAACTCAAGAGAAGACTGGGTTTGGGGGCGAGAATTAAGCATGGCTTATTATAAAAAATCCCCGCCTAGATTGGCGAGGACTTTGTCAGTAGTCTGAGCACCTACTTAGGTGCCCTTTTTATTTCTTTTAATAACTGGGAACTTGATGATGTCTTGGCCAAGCATTGATAATTGCTTTAACTAAAGTCGCTAATGGAATTGCAAAAAAGACTCCCCAAAACCCCCAAATGCCACCAAAGAACAATACAGCTATAATGATTGCCACTGGATGCAAATTAACAGCCTCAGAAAAGAGTAAAGGCACAAGCACATTACCATCTAGCGCCTGTACCACTAGATACGCAACCAGAACATAGACAAATTCGGAGTCGGTCCCATATTGATAAAAAGCCACCATAACAACAGGAACAGTAACGGCTGCCGCACCTATATAAGGAATAAGAACAGATAACCCGACAAAAAGAGCAAGCAGCTCTGCATACCTTAATCCCAGCACAGCAAAGACAGCATAAGTTGCAATACCCACAACCACCATTTCAATAAACTTACCACGAATATAGTTTGCTATTTGATCATTCATTTCTTGCGCAATAGAACGCATCATCGCCCTTTCTGAAGGCAACCAAGCTGTACACCAAACCATTATCTGCTTCTGATCTTTCATCAAAAAGAACATAACAAGCGGCACAAGCACCATATAAATCATCAAAGACATGATTGATGGAATACTGGATAAGGAGAAAGACAATAACCATTGACCAAGGTTAGCCAACTCATTTGCCATATTACCTAGAACTTCATCAATAGAGTCCTGCTTTACATACTCTAAATGCTCTAATGTGAAGGTTTTAACAACAGCATCAAGGTCAGTTAACATTTGTGGAGCATCATTCAACAGTCGCCCTGCCTGCTTCCAAATAACGGGCACCATTATCCCAATAAATGCCACACACAATGCAGTGAAAGACAGAAAAACTATCAAGACAGCAGGTAAGTGCCCTACTCCAATTCGTTCAACCTTACTCACCACCCCTTGTAACAAAAAAGCTAAAACGACAGCAATCAAGACAGGGGCGAGAATATTACCTAAGAACACTAAGATGGCAATACACGTAATTAGCAACAATAAAAACACCACAGCCTCTTCATCAGAAAAGTAGCGCTTTATTAGTGACTCGACAATTTTTAACATAGATTCCTGCTTAATTTAGCCTTTGAGACTTAAGGCTTTTGAATTAAAAAACGGCATACACTATCAACTTGCTCCTGCAATAACAATGGAACATCTACTACAGATAAATAATAAGGAATATCTTTAAGAGATCCTGGATCACTCGCTAACACACACAAGACTTCTTGAGATGACATCTTTGCGAGTGCCATTTTAGTCTTTAATAATGGCATAGGGCACTTATCTTCTCTTACGTCCAATAATACGTCATACTGCTTGTTATTCATTTTTACCCTACTAAACCTCAAGACACTCTTTTAATACAATGATTTTACCAAAATTTTTCAGGCTAATGATAAGCCTTTTTTTCGCCCTTGCTTTATCCAGCCCCAAAGCTGAAACCTTACTCCCTAATCTAGAAGCAGATCTTGATGAACAAAGCCTTTCAAATCCATCCTATATCTTAGGGCAACATTGGTTTAGAAAACTTCATGGTAGTAAGCATTTTATAAACTTCCCACCTGCATATGATTACTTTAGAAGCGCACTAGCTAAGCTTCTTCCGTACACGGAACTCTACCAGAAAAACATTGAAATTGGACTTTTAAACAGCACTAAAAGCAATGCTTTCGTCCTCCCAGGAAGCCACATGTTCCTCTATAGCGACATGCTAAGTAAAATAGATGACGAACAAACACTGCTAGCTTTACTTGCACATGAATTAGCCCATCTAGACCTTAAGCACTACGAACGACAAAGCCAGCATAGCGAGCAAGAAAAGAGTAAAGCCATGCTACTGATGGGAGCCGGTATAGCCGCAGCACTAGCGGGCGCTCAAGGCGATGCCAGCTCCGCCTTATTTTTATCCGGCATAGCGAACCAGCAAGAAAACAGATTAAGCTATAGCCGCTTTCAAGAGCAAGAAGCCGACCGGCAAGCAAAAAAATACCTAATCAGAGCGGGCATAGATGAGCATGCTGCAACCAAGCTCTTCCTAACCTTTTTTCAAGGAACCATAGGTCACGACCCTATTGAGTTTTTATCAACTCACCCTATTCCCGAAAGCAGATTAGCAGACTCCCTAAGTACAACACCTTTGCAAAGCGTATTAAAGCAAGGAGATCAAACTCAATTCAATCAATTTAGAGCAACACTATTGGCATATCGCGCTAGCCTAATGCTAGATTCTGATAGCTATATCCACTCACATATAAACATTCAAAGCGACCAAATTTATGCCAAAGCTCTTGTCGCTTTAATAAATAACGACAGACCGAAAGCGAACTTACTCGCTAAAGATTTAGATATGGCATTGGATAACCAAGCTTACCTAAAGACTCGAATTCTAATTAACAGCGGCAAGATAGAACAAGCGCAAAAAATTATTAAACACAAACTCAACCTTAATAAAAATAAATTGGCTTTTATCGAACTTAGCCCTGACAGCCACCTACTAACCAACACCCAATCTCAGCAGGTCAGGTTAATGCAGTATGAAAAAGACATTATCAATCGCATCCATCTACGCCAAGCAAAAGAAGCCAAAAACCTTGCACTCACAAGAGCATATGAAGCAAGAATAGTATTTAGCAAGGGCCAAGGCCTTGCAGCTTTAAACTTAGTAAAAAGAGCTGAATCGGTTGCTGATCTTGATGATTTAGAAATCATCAGCAAAATCAAACAAGAAATACTCGACACAATTGAATTAGAGAAGGGAAATAATATTGAACTTGACTGATGACCCCATCTTTAGGTGACAGGGCCATCTCATATTTAGCTTTGCACTTGAAAGTCTAGCATTCGCTGCAATGGTGCCAAGGCTTTCACTCTGGTAATTTCATCAACATGGATTTCATCTGTTGAATCAACTAAAGCATTCCTTAGTAACTGCAAACTATTTAACGCCATCCAAGGACAATGAGCACAACTTCTACAAGTAGCACCAGAACCCGCTGTTGGCGCCTCAAGAAACTGCTTATCAGGAGAAGCCTGCTTCATTTTATAAAAAATACCGCGGTCAGTTGCCACAATGAAGCTTGAGTTTGTCATTTCTCTCGAAGCTTTTAAAAGTTGTGATGTAGAGCCAACGACATCAGCCACATCAACAACTGGCTCCGGAGATTCTGGATGAACAAGTACAGCAGCATCAGGGTAAATTGCTTTAAGGTCTAAAATACCTTTTGCTTTAAACTCTTCATGAACGATACACGCACCGTCCCAAAGAATCATATCGGCACCAGTCTGCTTTTGAATATAGCCACCAAGATGCTGATCTGGACCCCAGATAATCTTTTCACCTTGATCAACTAAATGTTCAACAACTTGAAGCGCAATACTTGATGTGACAACCCAGTCAGCACGTGCCTTAACAGCGGCAGAGGTATTTGCGTATACAACGACTTTACGATCTGGGTATTGATCACAGAAAGCTGAGAACTCATCAATTGGACAACCAATATCCAATGAGCATGTAGCTTCTAATGTAGGCATTAACACTGTTTTTTCAGGACTAAGAATCTTAGAAGTCTCACCCATAAACTTAACACCAGCCACAACAAGCGTTGATGCATCATGATTTGCACCAAATCTGGCCATCTCTAAAGAGTCAGCAATAACACCGCCAGTTTCTTCAGCTAACGCCTGAATATCATCATCACAATAATAATGAGCAACGAGCACAGCATCTTTAGCTTTAAGAAGGGATTTTATTTCAGCGCGCAATGCATCTTCATTTTCTGAAGGCATTTTTAAGACTTGTTCTGCAGAAGAGAGATGTTGTTGAACCGTTTCTCTTAAGGCTTCTTTATCGAGGACGTTCGACATGTCATTACCCCTAACTAAAACTCGGGATTAGATATTGAAAGTTGGTGGGTCGTACTGGATTCGAACCAGTGACCAATTGATTAAAAGTCAACTGCTCTACCAACTGAGCTAACGACCCAGACTACCTGAAGTAGATAAAAGATTGTTGGTGGGTCGTACTGGATTCGAACCAGTGACCAATTGATTAAAAGTCAACTGCTCTACCAACTGAGCTAACGACCCAACGGGCGCGAATAATACAGAACCCATTGGGAAATACAAGCTATTTTATATTAGATAAGAGATTTTTTGCTAATTTAGCGGCTTTACTACTAGGAAAACGCTCAATAACATCAACCAGATAACCTCTAGCTGTCTCTTTATCGTCAAGCTTTAGGTATGCAAAACCTAAACGGTATAAGGTGTCAGTCTCTTTATCATGTCCAGGAAATTGAGCAATTACAGATTTAAATTGATCAATTGCAGAAACTGGATCACCTGAATTTAACTTCAACAACCCAAGCCAATAATATGAATTACCAGATAATTCACTATTTGGATGCTTTCCAATGAAGTCAACAAAAGCTAACTCTGCCTTTGCGTTCTCATTGTTACGCACAAGAGAGTATGCCGCTTTATATTCAGCTAACGTTTCAGCATTTGCTGGCTCAATAATACGAGGCGCATCGACAATCTCAACCTGTTCAGGCTGAATAACAAGACCGACGGAGTCATTACTTACAGGCAAGGCATCTGAATTCGCTGTTGCTGTTTCAATAGAAACCACAGGGGCAACAGGTCGCTCCTGAGCAGCTCTCATCAAAGATGAGATTCGCTTATCAAGATCGATATACCTATCCCTTTGACTCGCTTTCATTTTAGAAAGCTCATGCTGCTGCTGCTCAACCGTACCTCTTAAGGATTGCACCTCAAGTTGCAGGTTTTCTATTTGATACAATAACTCAGCTGCGGCACTTACCGACAAAGCACTGGGCTCACCCTCAGCAAACGCCAATGGCGCTGTGAAACACAGCGCCATTGCGATAGAGCGAAGATTATGAGTCACGGCTAACATTATTCGTAACGCACTTCTACGCGACGGTTAGCTTGCCAAGCTTGTTTGTTATGACCAAATTCAAGTGGCTTTTCTTCACCGAAACTTACTGATTCGACTTGAGCAGCAGCAACACCTTGAATAGTCAAATAACGACTAACAGCTTTAGCACGACGCTCACCTAGTGCCATATTGTATTCACGAGTACCACGCTCATCAGCATGACCTTCTAGAACAACACGCGCATCTGGATTTGCAACAAGATATTTTGCATGCTTAGCTAAAGCTTCACGAGCTTCTGGACGTACAATTGATTTATCAAAATCAAAATAGAAAACATGAGCAACGCCTACAAGCATATCCTTGGCATTTGCCGCAGCTGTTTCAGCAGCAGCCGCTGTATCTGCAGATACAACATTACCGTTACCGTCAACAATTACGCTAGATAAATCACCGTTACCATTTGCACCAAAAGATTCATCACCAGCATTACCTGTAGAACCAGTTGCATTCGCAGCTGAAGACTCAGCCGCCACACTATTCGCTTCAGCTTCTGACACTGAAGAAGAATCAGTCTCAGTTGCTGTGGTACTACAACCTGCAATCCAAGCTGCAGAAAGACCAATTACAGCCATTTTACCTAGTTTATTAACGCTCATTCTTCACTCCTTAGGGGGACTCTACTCAAAGAAAGGAGACCATGCAGGCTCCCTTACTTCACCTGCCGCTGATGGTAACCTATATTTAACCAGACCATCAACGGAAACTACTGCCAAAATACCTTTCCCATTATGCGTAGTTGCATACATCACCATACTACCGTTAGGGGCAATACTTGGAGACTCATCTAGGTAGGTTTCTGTTAAAATTTGTACACGACCATTTTTCATATCTTGTAAGGCAACATGATAATTTCCATCATTTTTTTGCACTGTAACTAGATATCGTCCATCTGGCGTCATTCTCGCTCGGGTATTTAAATCGCCCTCAAAAGTAACGCGTTCAACGGCTTTAGAGTTAATATCGACACGATAGATTTGTGGGTTACCACCTCTATCAGAGGTAAAAACAATACCCTTACCATCTGGCTCCCAGCTTGGTTCAGTATCGATTGAATAATGATTAGTAACTCTTTGTAATTTTTGTGTTGCTATATCAAAGATATAAATCTCTGGATTACCATCTTTCGACAAGACTAACGCTAATTGCCTACCATCTGGAGACCATGCAGGCGCGCCATTAAGCCCTTTATATTGAGCAATTTTTTGCCTTTTACCTGTCGCAAGCTCCTGAACAAATATATTTGGACGCCTATCTCTAAACATTACATAGGTAATAAAACGACCATTACGACTCCAAGATGGAGATAAAATAGGCTCTTCAGACTCAACAATTACTTGAGGCCTATGACCATCCGCATCGGCAACTTGCAAGCGATAAGTTGGCGCAGCTCTATTACCCTCAGCTGTCACATATAAAATACGCGTACTAAAAGCACCACGAACGCCAGTAAGTAACTGATAAATCTTATCACTAATATAGTGGGCAGCATCTCTCATGCCACTAGATTTAACCGCTAACCCAGTATGCTTTTCTACTGTTTGCTGACTAAGTACATTAATTAACTCAAAGTTGATTTCAAAGTTTTCATTATCAATTTGTTTGATATCACCAATAACAACATAGTCACTTTTTAATAAACGCCAATCTCGAAAATGCACATCTTCTTTCTTAGATGGCAGACTTAACATATTTGTTCTTGGAATTGCCTCAAATAAGCCACTACGCTTCAAATCATTTTCAATAATTTGCGCTACATCTGCAGGCAAAGCGCCTCTACCTTCATAGGCAAAAGGGACAACAGCAAGAGGCAATAACTGGTCAGCACCACTTGTAATTTCAATAACCAATTGTGCTTTTGCCAAGTTCGATAACAACATTATCATCAAACTTAGCGAAAAATATTTCAATTTTCTCATTAGCGTCTCAAATCCTGAGGATTAAAAATTAAGTCAATCGATCTAAAGTTTCGCTCAAATACAAAAGGATCAAGCTCAGCCAGCTCTTCAATACGGCCCATTTTGTATACGGCATCTACAGCCCTTTGATCAAATAGTGCATCTCCACTAGATTTAGTTACATTAACTAAATCAACTTCACCCGTTGGTAAAAAGAAGATTTTTAACTGTGTCTTCATCCCATTAACGGCATTTGGTGGCCTAATCCAACGAGATCTTACTCTCTGATCTATCAATGCAGACATAGATTGACGGGCACTTGCTTCGGCAATTTCCTGCTGCTTTTCAGCCTCTTCTTGTAAAGCTAACTCTATAGCCAATGCTTCTTGCCTTGCTTTTTCCTGGGCTAAAGCCAATTGCGCCTCTTCTTGACGCTTCTTTTGCTCTTCAGCAATTCGAATCGCTTCAAGACGCTTACGCTCAACTTCCGCCTTTTGTCTATTTATTTTCTCTTGTTCACGCCTTTTTGAATCAGCCAGCTTTTTTGCTGCTTCAGCTTTCCTTTCTTCCTGAGCTAAACGTTGTTTTGCATCATTTTTTGCTTTCTGAGCTTTCTGAGCTGCTTTTTTCTTCTGCTCAGCTTCCGCTACCTGCCTTTTCTGCAACTTATCAGCTTCTGCTTTTCTTGCCGCCTTCTCAGCAGCTTTCGCTTTCTTTTCCAAAGCTTGTTTTTGCTTTTTCTGCTGCGCTAATTGCTTCTTTCTTTCCTTTAGAGCTTGCTCAGCAGCCTTACGTTTTTTCTCTTGCTGAGCTTTCTTTTTAACAGCTAAAGCCTTTGCTTTAGCTTTTGCCTTATCTTCCTCAAGCTTTTTACCTATAATTGTTTGGCTAATATCAACAACTTTAGCTTGAACAACTGGCCTATCATTTACCCTAAGGTCTTGTTCTTCTTTAAAATCTACTGCAACCAAGCTTACCACAATTAATAACAAATGCAGACTTATAGCAAGTAGGATAGGCAATCCATAACTATCTTTACTGAAAAACTTCATTAAGGTGCCTCAGGTTCTGTTACCAGCCCCACATTAGGCACACCTGCAGCCTGCAACGCCACCATCAGCCCAATAACATCGCCATAAGCAACACTGCGGTCCCCTCTCACAAGAACAGGGAGACTAGGGTTCTGTGCAATAACTTTTTTAACTCTGCTTTGCAACTCTGCTAAAGGCAGTGATTTTTGCTCACCACCAAAATCAACAAAGTACTCACCATTAGCATCAATCGATGCAACCAAAACTTCAGATTGTGGGTCTTCGATAGGGGCAGCATTAGCACTTGGCAACTCAACATCAACACCTTGAGTCAACATTGGCGCAGTGATCATAAAGATAACCAAAAGCACCAACATCACATCGATATAAGGCACAACATTAATTTCCGCCATAGGTTTACGGCGCGTACGTCGATTAGGGCGAGCCACTATGCAGCGCCTCCATCTCTACCATGAACTTTACGATGTAAAATACTACTAAACTCATCCGAAAATGTTTCGTAATTAATCGCCAACGCATCCGCTGTCGTCGAGAAGCGGTTATAAGAGATAACAGCGGGAATTGCAGCCAGCAGACCTATTGCAGTCGCAATCAAAGCTTCTGCAATACCCGGCGCCACAGCGGCAAGTGTTGCCTGCTGTACTTCTGCCAAACCAATAAAAGAGTGCATTATCCCCCATACGGTTCCAAACAAGCCAACATAAGGACTAGTTGATCCTACGGTAGCCAGAAAAGGTAAATGTTTATCCAGTTTTTCCTCTTCTCGCGCTAATGCTACACGCATAGCCCGCTGAACCCCTTCCATTACTGCATCGGGATCCATATTTGCACTCTGACGTAGTCGCGTGAACTCCTTAATCCCAGAAGTAAATATATTTTCAATACCCTCAACACTTCGCCCTTCTGCGGTTACTTGACGATAAAGTTGACTTAAATCCATACCCGACCAGAACAAATCTTCAAATGTACGACGAACTTTTGCAGCCCCTCTTAACACTCGCACACGCTGAAAAATGATAACCCAAGAAAAAACAGACGCTGAAACCAACAACAACATGACTAGCTGAACAACAAGGCTAGCACTCGCGATAAGACCCCAAATTGACATTTACTACCTCTAATTTAAATCGTTTGGCAATTGATAATTAAAATGCTCATATGCCTTTTTCGTAACCTGTCGCCCTCTTGGCGTACGGATCACAAATCCTTGCTGAATAAGGTAAGGCTCGATCACATCTTCGATCGTATCTTTATCCTCCCCAACAGCAGCAGAAATACTATCTAGGCCAACCGGCCTTCCTTCAAACTTCTCTATCATAGTCAATAACATACGCCTATCTAAGTGATCAAATCCTTGAGTATCTACACTTAACATATCTAAGGCACGCTGAGCAACTTCTTGAGCCACAATATCATGACCACCCACCTGAGCCACATCTCTCACTCTTCGCAACAATCGGTTGGCAATTCTAGGAGTACCCCTTGCTCGACGAGCAATTTCAAAGCTACCAGAAGCATCCATATTCAACCCCATCTTCTCTGATGAGCGAGACACTATAGTTGTTAACGACTGAACATCATAAAACTCAAGCCTTTGCACTATGCCAAATCGATCTCTTAAAGGTGATGTTAATAAGCCAGCACGCGTTGTTGCTCCGACCAAGGTAAATGCAGGAAGTTCAATTTTAATAGAACGCGCAGCAGGACCTTCCCCAATCATGATATCCAATTGATAATCTTCCATTGCTGGATAAAGCACCTCCTCAACTGCCGGACTTAATCGATGAATTTCATCAATAAATAGCACATCCCCTTCACTGAGGTTAGTTAACAAAGCAGCTAAATCGCCAGCACGCTCAAGCACAGGACCTGAAGTAGTTTTAATTTCAACCCCCATTTCATTCGCAATAATGTTAGCTAAGGTTGTTTTACCTAACCCTGGCGGCCCAAAGATAAGGCAGTGATCTAACGGTTCCTCTCTTTGTTTTGCAGCTTGAATAAAGATATCCATTTGCTCTCTAACAACAGGCTGACCAATATATTCATCCAGCATTTTCGGACGAATCGCCCTATCAACATGAGATTCAGATCCTGAAAGCTCAACAGCATCAGATGCAGCACTAATTATTCTATCGGATTCAATCATGTACAGAGCCTATTTAAGCATGTTCTTTAAGGCAGATTTTATCACCTGCTCACTACTATCAGATGACACTGGCACCTTCGCAATGGCTTTTGCCGCCTCTTGAGGTTTATAACCTAAAGACACCAATGCAGCCTCTGCCTCTTGCCTTGGGTCAGATTGCACTTGCCTTAACACTTCAGGCGTTGCAAATAAGTCTTGTTTAGCAGCTTGCCCTAACTTATCTCTTAATTCGATAATCAAGCGCTCTGCTGTTTTTTTACCGACGCCAGGTATACGCGTTAGAGCAGTAACATCTGAGTCTTGCACATTTGCAATCAACTCATCACTGGACATACTTGATAACACACTGAGCGCCATTTTTGGCCCAACGCCATTTACCTTAATTAAAATACGAAATAAGGCCCTTTCATCTTTACCCTTAAAACCATAAAGACTTTGGGAATCTTCTTTAACCTGAAAATGAGTATAAAGTGTGACCTTATCTCCTATCGCTGGCAACTCATAAAAAGTCGTCATAGAAGCAGTTAACTCATAACCTACACCATTCACATCTATCATTAACTCTGGCGGCACTTTTTCTACCAAATACCCAACTAAACGACCTATCACTTAAGATTCCTTATATCCAATTCTGACCAACGCTTTCCTGATCTTGCTGCACGCTTACCAACACCATACTCAAGCCCTGAAGAAGTTCGCGTATGGGCATGACACATGGCAATTGCTAACGCATCAGCAGCATCTGCTTGAGGCGCCTTTTCTAATTTAAGCAATAACTGCACCATCTGCTGCACTTGTTCTTTATCAGCAGCACCACTTCCTACAACAGATTGCTTTACTCGCTTAGCGGCATACTCTGCAACAGGCAAACCTGCCATAGCCGCAGCCACAATAGCCGCACCACGGGCCTGCCCAAGCTTTAAGGCTGAGTTTGCATTTTTTGCTAAAAACACTTCCTCTATTGCAAACTCTTGCGGCTGATAGCGTGATAACAACTCACTGACATTGGTATAAATATTTTTTAGTCGTTCAGCCAAGACATCGTCTGGCAAACGAATACAACCGCTATCGACATATTGAATCTGCCTTCCCTGCACATCAATAATTCCGAAACCCGTAATACGTGAACCTGGATCAATTGCTAATATTCGAGTCAAAAACACACCTCAGTGATCCATAAATTTAACTGTATATTTCAACAGTATGACCCTTAAGATTCAACTGAATTTCACCATTAAATCAAAAAAAAGGCCGCATAAGCGGCCCTTTTATTAAAATTCGTCTAAAAACCTTATTCTACAACAGGTTTACGTACACGAATGCTCAACTCTTTTAATTGCTTTTCACTTACTTCACCTGGCGCTTGTGTCAACAAACATGTTGCACTTTGCGTTTTAGGGAAAGCAATAACATCACGGATAGAAGCCGAACCTGTCATCAACATAACAAGACGATCTAGACCGAATGCCAAACCACCATGTGGAGGTGCACCAAATTTAAGCGCATCAAGTAAGAAGCCAAATTTCTCTTCTTGCTCAGCCTCATCAATGTTCAACAATTCAAATACTGTTTGTTGCATATCGCTTTGATGAATACGGATAGAACCACCACCTAGCTCAGTACCATTGAGCACCATGTCATAGGCTTGTGAAAGAGCAGTTAGCGGATTAGCTTTCAACTCTTCAATTGAACATGACGGCGCGGTGAATGGGTGATGAATTGCGGTAATGCCACCATCTGACGTTTCTTCAAACATAGGGAAGTCAACAACCCAAAGAGGCGCCCACTCACAAGTATAAAGCTCAAGATCTTCACCAAGCTTACAACGTAAAGCACCTAGCGCTTCATTCACTACCTTCTCTGAATCAGAGCCAAAGAAGATTAAATCACCATCTTGTGCATCTAGACGCTCAAGCAACTGCTGGCGCACTTCAACTGGCAAGAACTTAACAATCGGAGACTGCAAACCCTCTTCAAGATTAGATTTGTCGTTTACCTTGATGTAAGCCAATCCTTTAGCACCATAAATACTAACGTACTTAGTATAAGCATCGATTTGCTTACGTGTAAGTGCATTACCACCTGGCACTTTAAGCGCCGCCACACGACCTTTAGGGTCAACGGCTGGGCCAGAGAACACTTTAAAGTCAACATTTTCCATCAAATCAGAAACAGTGACGATCTTTAATGGAATACGTAAATCAGGCTTATCACTACCATACGTTTCCATTGCTTCAGCATATGGCATAGTAGGGAAAGTACCTAGATCAACATTTAATAGTTGTTTAAACAAACCAACAACCATCTCTTCTGTCATAGACATAATTTCTTTTTCACCCATAAAGGATGTTTCTATGTCTACTTGAGTAAATTCTGGTTGGCGATCCGCACGTAAATCTTCATCACGGAAACATTTTGCAATTTGATAATAACGATCAAAACCAGACACCATCAATAGTTGCTTAAATAACTGTGGTGATTGTGGCAATGCGAAGAAACTACCTTGTTGAGTACGACTTGGTACTAAATAGTCACGCGCACCTTCAGGTGTCGCACGAGTCAAAATAGGTGTTTCAATATCAAGGAAGCCATTGTCGTCTAAGTAATTACGAAGTACAGACGTTACCTTAGAACGAAAACGCATTTTTGCTTGTACTTCAGGGCGACGCAAATCAACAAAGCGATTTTTAAGACGAACATCTTCACCAACTGATTGGTGCTCATCTAATTGGAATGGAGGTGTTTGTGCAGCGTTAAGGATTTCTAAAGAAGTACCTAATACTTCAATTTCACCTGTTGCCATATTTGGATTAACTGTACCTTCAGGACGAGCACGAACTAAACCTGTTAACTTAACAACATATTCATTACGAACGCTGTCAGCCAGTGCGAAGCTATCGGCACGATCAGGGTCAAAAACAACCTGAGTCAGACCTTCACGGTCACGTACATCTAGAAAGATTACGCCACCATGGTCACGACGGCGATGGACCCAACCGCATAGTGTAATTTCTTGAGAAATGTTTGAAGCATTTAATTCGCCGCAATAATGACTGCGCATAATTCTAATTCCTGTTACTTACTAAGTAAGAGATTCTTCTTCTCCCCGTTGTTTTTAAAGCCGTCTTTTTAAAGGCTTTTATGATGATTTAAAGTCAAAAACCAACAACAAGGAGTACTAATATATTTTTAAGGCCCAGCATTATATGCGATCAGCTCTCGACACTCTAGGATTTATGAAAAAAACCTAGATAGAATTTATTTAATACGCAAATCCCCCGCACCTAAAACCTTACATTATTTTACATAATGAGAACAAAACACCTATGGTATTGGATATAACGAATAGTAATACTCTACATTCCGAACAACCCTCTTGAGCTAGATTAAGGATCATGGATGAAAAAAATGCTATGGATAGTCATTTTTTCTAGCTTAATGATAGAGACTAGCTTTGCAGAAAGACTCTTTGGTAAAGATATTAGTCAACGCTTCAAAGATCATGACAAAGACGGTGTGATTGCTATGCGGGACAAGTGCCCCAACACCCCTCCCGGCTCTAAAGTCGATAATGTTGGCTGCTCTGTTTCTAAAAGTTTAAGTAATTCAATCGAAAATAAAGTCAAACTTGATGTGCGTTTTGAAACAAGCAAACATCTATTAAAAAATTCAGAATTAAAAGGCTTATTGAAGCTAGGCAAGTTTTTACAACAATTTAAATCAACGGATGTTGTGATAGAAGGCCATACGGATTCTCAAGGTGATGAGACAAAAAACTTAGTTCTCTCTCAAAACCGTGCTAATGCAATAAAACAGGCATTAGTTGAAAAGTTCACCATAGCACCTAATCGTATCAAGGCAGTAGGTTATGGTGAAAGCCAGCCAATCGCAGATAATGACTCCCCAATAGGCCGCGCCACCAATCGTCGTGTTACCGCTGAGGTCAGCCACATTAATATCAAAGAGCTTAAATTAACTGAAAAACGCTGGACGATTTACACTGTTGACTCCTCAGAATCTAAAAATCTAAACATTTAGCAAACCTGTCCTTTATTAATTTTTTATGACAATGAACCTCAATTAAATAAACCTTTCTATACTTAAGTAACCTAACCCCTTAATTTTAGGTTATGTATGACAAAACTCATTTTTCCTACGTTTCTTGCTTCCACACTATTGCTTTCACTTTTTGGCAAACTGACAGCAGAAGAGCTTCTTGTTGCTAAAATATGCCCCGTAAAAACAAGTATCAGCACCAAGCAAACTCACTTGGGCATTCTAGCGTTTTCAAAAGCTTGGTTTCATAGTAGCCGTAGCCAAGCAAGCTACATAGCCACAGATAATGCCACAGGAGTGGGGCTAGAGATTCACTTTTTTTCTAACATAAACGGTCAACTTAAGGGTCGTAATCAAGCTAAATGTGATAAATATCGCATGCTTCAGGTTAGAAAAAGCAGCATTAACCTAGTGAATGAAAATATCAATCAGCTTGATATTCCCCCTGAAAATACAGAACCATTTTATGATGGAGAGAATCTCGAGCATGGCCGGGGCAACCATTACACCCCAGCTGACGACCAAGACAAACCATGGGAAGGCCAGGTACAAAGAAGTTCAACGGTCGCGATTTATGACACGCCTTATATTTCAGATGCCTATGGCGTTGAAGGAGAAGATATCACGATCATGTTTGAAACATGCGTGGTATGTGAGAGAGAGAACAGTTATGACCAGCTACTCTCTTGCGGACAATGGGGCTACACAAGAGAGTACATAGGTGGTTTCACAGGATGGACTGAGCCCGAATTCATTCCCGTCAGCTGCCAAAACAACGCCAGTGAAACCTTTAAAAACACCATCGAATACAATGAATCTTTAAGTTATCACTACTGGATAAATTGGCGTTAATGACTACTTTGACTTTCAACTTTATTTTCAAGCAAAGCAATTTTCAGGTTTAATGCTTTAAGGTTATATAACAACTTGTCTAACTCTAACTGAGAGGTTTCAAGCCTTCCTTGCTCAATCAGCTCCTCAATATACATAGCTCTACCATAAACTGGAGACAGACTAATCGCATAATCTTCCATTTTCTTAGCTAATACTTTTGCCTGCTCATACCTATCACTTTCAACCATTAAATTAATATTTGCGGCATTAGTTCTAGCTCGACTAAAACGCTGATACTGAGCATCAACAACAGCCAACATATCAGCCTTCCAGTTTTCCATGGTGGCCACACCACCTTCAAGCGAAGCATCCTTAGGATATAGACCTTGTAACGTTGTTTCCAAACCTAATGCTTGCCGTAAATCTTCTGTCACCTTCTTATCCATTAAGGCTAAAGAACGATCAAGATAAAAAGCTGAAATTTCAGCTTTATTGGCCTCAAAGTTACCGACATCAATTATCAAAGGTAGGCTATTAATCAGCTCTGGCTGCATCACTCTTGGCACAGTTTGCTCAATACTCACGATTGAACTTGGCGTATCTAGATTTTGCTTAAGATATTCCCCCCCAAAAGTAGCTATAACAGCTAAACTCGCGCCACCAAAGTAAGGCAGAATTTTTTGTCTCCAACTCAACTTTGCTGCAACTTCGATAGTTTTAGGCTGAGCTATCTCAGCATTTGTTTCAAGCTTATCAATGTATTCAAAGATGGTGAAGGCAATCATATCAAGGTCAGGCACCTGATCTGGCTGCAATAAACTAAATTGATTATGTAGGCTGTGACATGCACGTTCACATCGATATAGCTCTCTAAGTTGTTTTACACTCGGGTTTAATGAACGAATTTCTGGCCCTATTTTTCCTATCATCCAAGTTAATAACTCTGATCGCCTGATAGCAGGAAACGCAGAATTAACACCAAACTTTTTAATGACAGCGGCTTGTAACTCCATACCAACGGCTAAACCACTCAGACCCTGAGTCTTAATTGCAGCCACCGTGTAATAAACTGCCACCAGCAAATCCACGCCGTCACTAGCCCCTATTTGCTCACATAGCTTTCTAACATTATCCCAATCAGTCCCGCCAGCGAGTGGAATATTCCTACGGTTAATTTCAGACCTTATTTGCTGATAGACAGGTAAATCTCTTAAGAGGCTTTCATTAGAGGCGAGGCGAAATTGATGTAAATCTGAAAAAAACAACATATTGACTGATAATCCCTTAAGTCGGATGGGACATTAAAGCCCCATCCGGTACCGCTTTTTAATAAAGTGTTTTTGATAATTTAAATGATTTAAATAGAGATGAAGTGAATGGATTTGAGTCGGCATCTGAATGCAAACGATAGACAGCATATCCACCGCTCAAATTGAAACGATAATCCACACTTGTTGCACTCGCACCGACAACCTCTCCTTTCTCAAGTAACCTAAAGAAAGCCCAAGCACCTTGAATCGCAATACTACGAGGTGAAGCATTCACCTTAGTTGGTACAAAAGTGAGTTTGGATGATGTCCCTTCTCTGAGCGTATTAGGCCAAACTAGCTCAACCGTTTTCTTAGGACCATGTGAATACCCCACATACTGACCATCAACATTAATCACACTGCGACGCTTATTAGAACTCAGCTCTACAGGCTCTAATGAGAATTTAACATCTAAAATGCCTTTATTTTGAAAGAAAGCCTGCTGAATAACTTTTGCTTCTTCAAGTTGCTCTAACACATCCTTTCGAATCAAGGACTGCTCGCCTGAGTTAGCGGATAAACCCAAGTTTTCATCCATAAACATTTTTAACTGATTATCATAAAACTGATTCAGAGTACCTTCTGGTGCAAAGAAATCTTCAAAGTCCTGTAACGAAACATCCTTTTTAGAAGCAGGATCGAAAGGATAACGATTCGCAAATTTACTATCGAACTTGGAGTAAACATCTTTAAACCATCGCACTTCCAAATGTTTAACCGCTTCTTGCTTAACCACATACCAACTTTCGGTTGCTAGTTTACCCACCATGGTATCTAAAGGTTTTGGTAAGCCAGATGCAATTCGCTGTACAGTATAAATTGGGTCAGCATTTTTAAGGGTTAACCTATCTTTAGTCGCATCCAGTGCTGCTTTACCCATATCAGGGGCATTTTGAATGGCTGTCAAATAAGTTTGTAGTTGAGCCACCGCCTCCATGACTTCTTCCATGTACGCAGGTTGCCCTTCACGCTCATCTAATAGCGAGTTCAATTCAGCAAACGGGCTATTTACCGCTGCTGCGACTTGATACTTAGGTGCCTTCATAAGATCAATGCGCTCTGCATCATTTTCAGGCAACTCAGGGAACAGCTTAGTATTATCTTCAATTGCTACCAGCATTCTTGAAAAAGGTTCCATGCTACCTGTTAAGTTATCTAATACTTGAACCGCATCATTAATATCTGAAAAGTATTTAATATCGATAGCATTAATCGCTGCGCGCCAAGTATTAGTATAATCAGACACATATTGCTCTCTGATTTTCTCACGTAGCACTTGTTTATCTGCCGTACTAAATTCAGCAACTTCACTTTGCCCTAAGACCCAGCTATCAATTAAAGCAAGTTCAGCAACAGACTCTGACTGAGGCAAAAAGTACTTCTCAAATCCTTTACTTGTTAGCAACTGAGAAACTAATAAGTTCTCTGTATTAATCACCCTTTCTTGGAAAACAATATCAAATACTGGCCCTATTGCATGCTTCACATTCAAAGGTGAACCTAGCTCGGTAGAGGCATTTTGTTTGAGGTTACGATATACCCTTTCTTCAACAGGCATAGTACCTAGATCCGACTGAATTTTAGAGATTAAAGGCTGATGTTTAGTCAGTACTTTTTCAGCATACTTATCACCACCATCTCTAAGCTCCTCTAAGTCGATATGTCTCATCGCATAATCAAGGTGTTGCAATAACGTCTCTTGAGTTTCCCTGTCTCCTGAATACTCTTTCTGCCAACCTTTAGCAAAATACTCTTCAACAAAACCATCACGACGACCATTTTTATCCGTCATCATTTTATAAACTCTTAAAGCCGCAAGCTTATTTACATCATTCTTAGCACCCGATAGGTCTTTAGCAACCTGATCCATTAACTCAGGTAAGAATCGGTTTTGTAGCAAGCTTAAATAGGTTTCTTCAACCTTAGGTCCAATTAAATGCCCTTGGTACAAGCCCATGTCAGAGATGTATAGCGGTTTCTCCCTGAAAAAACCAAACTCTAACGTGGCATCACGAATATCGTTTAAGGCAGATAAAATATCTTGTTCGGAGCGAATCATAGAATCGCTGGCATATTTCTCTTTATAGTTATTTACCTTCTTTAATACCGCGTTGGTTTGTTCAATATTCTTTTCATAAAATTGGTGCCAAGAAACAGCAAGTAAACCAGAGCTAATGGCACAAATTAAAAACGATAACCAAAGAATACGTCGTTTTTGACGGGCAACTCTAAAATTGTCTGATGCTAGCCCAGCTTCTGGATAGATAATTTTAGTGAACAGCTTTTGCGTAAAATACGTCGTCGAATTAACCGCATTTTGCGCGCTATTAATAGAATGGGTTAAACCATAACGACGCGATGCCGCATCAACAAATGCATTTGTCGGCACACCTTGTTGGAAAACTGACGTAAAAAAAGTACCACGAACTAAAGGTGCAGTTGAGAATTGATCACTGCCTAATGCATCAACAAAAAACTGTTTTAGCACATCCTGCATGCCTGCCATTTGCCTAGCAAAACTATAAATCGCTACCTTATCATCACCATCAGGTAAACCCTGCATAATAGGAGATATGGAATCATTAATACGTCCAACAAACCCTGCAAATTCAGTTTCAAACTCTTCAATCCAATTATCAAGCTGATTCACTGATTCCATTGAGAATGTAAAACCTAAAACATCTTCACTCTGTGCTCTGGTATATTCACGAAAGAAAGGTTCAAATCCATGCAAAAGATCTAATTTTGTAAAGGTGATATAGACAGGTAAACGAGTAGAAAGGGTTTCCATCAATTCTCTTAGCCTCGCCCTTAAAAGACTGGCATAAGCACTTCTTTCTGAAGCGGTTGCAGTAGCAAGGTGAGCAATATCTAAAGCAAGCACTACACCGTTTAAAGGCCTTCTGCTTCGGGTTTTATCCAACCAATGTACAAAGTTGTGCCATAAACGACGCTCCATTTCGCCGTCATTACCCTCTTCATCCATGCGCTGAGTGAGCAATTCACCATCAGGGTCGATTAGCACAGAGTCACTACCAATCCACCAATCAAATGAATATGGGTTCTCACTCTTTTTACCTGATGCCCGCATTACACTAGAAAAAACAAACTTTTGACCAGAACGATTAATTAAACTCGTTTTACCCGCATTTTCTAAACCCAGAACAAGATACCAAGGAAGGGCATATAAATAATTTCGTTTATTTAAATTCTCCTTCATATTCAGCATAACTTTATTTAATTCAGTTTCTTGTCGCTCTTCATATAACTGAATTGGATCTTCCTGATAACTTCTTTCTAATTCCTTTTCTTGGTGAAAAACCTTCAAGCGACGCCACTGAACAACACCCCAAATAGCGAAACAGATAAGCGAAAAGATAAAACTAACTAAACTACGGGCAAAAACCGAAGCAATCGGAAATGTATCTTCATATTTTAACCAAGGACCCATCATCCAAATGGCTATATTCATTAAAATAAACAGCAAAAACAGTAAAATAGGCATTGCTGATTTTAAACTAGGCAGTATTGCTGCGAAGAGTTTAAGTAAGGGTTTAAACATATCCATTTGTTCCTTTGATTATCCTTGTTTTACAACACGATCTAAACGCTGAATTAAAGAGGGTTCCCAGTCAGATACAGACATATCTTGCACCTGAGTTTGCAAGGTTTCATATTGCTCTACTGCCATAGCAGCTAGTTTATTTTGCTTAAGTGTGTCGGCTAGCAGCATGCGCCAATAGACACTGTCTCTTGGTTCTTTTGATTGCTTTAAGCCTTCATTAAGCATGCCCAAGGCAACCGAAAGGCCCCCTTCTTTAGCTAGACTAAAAGCTTCTTTTCGTTTTTCATCCCATCCAATCGACATAGCATTTTGATTGGATGATTGCTCTTCAACAGAAGATAACCATTTCTGAGTCTCTTCATTCGCGAAAGGGATACCACTTTTAAAGGAACATTCAAGCACCTTAGGTAAACGTTGAATAAAGTTTAAAAGTTCCGTCTGGATCGCTTGAGCACAATCAGGTTTATTCAGTTTTGTCGCGATACGATAACTTAAGAAGTGACCATCAAACCAAAAAGGAGACACTGTCAGGCTTTGCTCTACTTTTCGCCACAAAGCCAAATCTGCCCCTCGCTGTAAATGCTCTTCGTATTCACGAATTCGATCAGGAGAGACTGGCATCAATTGTGTTTGCCCATTTGCATCGACCTCAGGCAAAGCTTTGATTGACTGCCATACCGCAAAGCGTCTTAATCTTAATACCAGAGCTTCAGAGCCATCTAGGTCAGCAAGAAAGTCAGACACTTTTAATAAGGTTTGCTTAATTGCCCTATCACTGCTGCCATCAATCTCTATCTTTGCTGCTTTGCTCTCTGCTTGATCAGCACCACCTTCGCTCTTTTGTGCTTGCGCAGCTTTTGTCACCTCATTTTTTTGTGTTAAAAATGCAAATTTACGAGTTAAGCTAGACTCCATTGCATCAATATGGTCTAGCGGTAAAGACAAAGTATCAGCAGCTGCCTTCAAACTAACAACCGCTTTATCTAATTCGCTTTTAAGATCCGAATCAAACATTGCTACATCAAGCTTTTCAGCCGCCTGCATACTTCTATTCGCAATCTGACTAAAAAACTTTCGTCTTGGTAATAGGCCTCTGTCTCCCGGTGCAGGGAAGCAGGTTTGCCAAAACGCCCCCATAAAGTCAGATAAAATATTAATCGATAAGGTAAAGCGATCTGGTGTTGTTTTATGCTGTAAGCACTGCAACAAATAGGTCAGCAACTTTAAGTCTTTCGTTTTGTTTTCAAGTAGGCTCATAGTGCTTTTTTCAACTTCATCCCATTGCACATCCGCATGGGATAAAGAGCCAACTTTCATCATTTGGCTTTCAATAAAGTCCAATAAGGTATCTTCTAAGAGCTTGCTACCTACTGGGCTATCTGCACTAATAGGTTTTAAGATTTTTTCACGATAAGTCATAAGCTTCCCCTACCAATCGCACTTTTCACGTATTGGTTTAATGGTGCTAGCAAGATTCAAAGAATCAAATCTAAGCCCATCAATGACAGGAGAATTAGATCTCAACACCAGAGAACGAGAAGAAATAATCGCCTTCATCGCCTTAATCGCTGGGACACCACGACCCGTTCTTAATACAAAACCATCTTCGTCACTGACCCATGTTTGAGTATCTTTATTATCCCCAAAGATACTGATATTCACCCTAGCATCTTGTAATTTTTGGGGTAACACCAACTCAACCCGACTAATAGTTTCAAGGCAACTTAGCATCAAAATGGGGGTTGAGTGGTTTTCCAACATGCCCGTAGTTTTCTGTGATTTTTCTAAATTTGGCATTGCCGATGAAGTTACCCAAACACTGTTATTTAATTCAGGCGTATCACCATAGGTAATTTTAAAAGCAGAAGATTCGCCTCTATCTGTCTCTGAACTAATTGCCCTAGCCATAATAGGTAAAGCATTAGGTTGAATTACTTCATCCACTTCAAACTCAGTACCAAACACCTCATCAAAACAGCTTAATCTTGCTAACCTTGAAGCAACCAGACTACATTCAACTCCGGCTACACCAAGTCCTTTTAATAATCCAATATCTTCAATCGCTTTATTAGCTTGAGCCCATGCACTAACAGGAAGAACCAATAAAAAATAAATACAAAGAAATGTGACCCTCATGCTTCTATCTCCAGCTTTAAACACTTATGCGCTAACGTACGCTTTGGAATTCCTAAACTTTCAGCTGCTTTAGCTCTGTCACCACCAAATTTCACCAATCTGCTACGGATAATATCGATCTCATAACCTGTTAGAGCACGCTTTAAATCCCGTATTCTTTCTAAGTTTGAGACATTCGAAACAGAGGTTTCTGCGGTTTCTTGAATCGGGGCATCAAACACCAATAAATTTTGTACTCTATCTCTGACTACGCTGAGTTTAATTTCCTCTTCATCATCAGTTTGAATACAAGCAAACTCGATTAAATGCCTTAGTTCACGTACATTTCCTGGCAAGTTACATTGCTTCAATAAATCTAAAGCTGAATAGCTAATCCCACGAACTGAGGTCTGATGCTTTTCGTTAAACTGCTCAACAAATTTAAATGCCAACTCAGGAATATCAGCAGGCCTTTTAGACAGTGCAGGTAACATGAGTGGGTACTGAAACAATCTGTAATAAAGATCCTGTCTAAAATCTCCTGATTGAACAGACTTCAGTAAGTTGACATGAGTCGCTGCCACTAACCTAAAATCAGACGACATCTCTTCTTTTGCACCTAGCGCTCGGTATTGACAGGTTTCTAATACACGTAATAATTTTGCTTGTAATGAAGGTGACATATCCCCTATTTCATCAAGAAACAAGGTGCCACCATTGGCCTGAGCAACTAAACCTACCTTTTTACTATCAGCACCAGAAAACGCCCCTTTCTCATAACCAAAGAGCTCACTTTCTAACAGGTTTTCAGGAATAGCAGCACAGTTAATTGCAATAAATGGCTGATCACTTCGATTGGAGTAATCATGTACAGCACGTGCCACCAGCTCTTTACCCGTACCGGTTTCGCCTTGCACCAAAACGGTTAAAGTTGATTGAGCTGCGATAATGATTTGCTTTCTAAGCTTTTGCATTTCATCACTTGATCCAATTAAGCGCCCAGCAAGGGAGAGAGCGCTTTCTTTCTGCTCTCCCTCTTTCTTAAGCCTTTCAATTGAACCGACAAGATCAACTTTTTGCGTTGCTTGATTACCAATGTCCTTAATAAAACCTAACTGGTTCATAAAAATCGCACTGTACTCTTGCCACTCCACAAGTTCATCAAGGTGAGTGATTTTTCCCATTGCTCCAACCATCAAAACCATGGCCTTCACTTTTGCATTACCTGTTGGCAAAGGGTAAATCGCCACCATTTCATTACTTGAAGGCATACCTACCAGCGCACTGAATCCAGCATCAGAACGCCAGTAAAGTAATTTTTTAAGACTCATGCACATAGGCGTTGCCGCTTGCAGGACATGAGAAAAGGGGTTGTTAAAGTCATTAACTTCCCACTTTATAGATTGGGGGTGATCTATCACCTCAAGGTGACTGCCATCATGCGAAGGCATGATGACATGAGCAAGAGATAACCCTATTTGCTCCTTCAAAGTAGTGGTGTATTGATTAATTAAAGCAGTCTCATCACGAAGCTCACCCTGCTCCACAGCTTTCCTTAGCCATAAATTCATCTAGCTATTCCACCTCACCAACAAAATCACCATCAACAACAGACAGATGAATACGATTAACCGTCTCTCTTGCCGCCAATCGATCCAGCAAAGCAAGGGAAATAGGCGGTAACATTTGGCCTTCGATGATGGCCTCTAACATACGTGCACCATTTTCAGAACGAGTTGCACGTCTCATAATTTCGGTAATCAATTCATCTTCAATAACAACATCTGCTTGGTATCTTTCAATAAACAGCGCTTCCAAATGAGACAATTTCGACCTAACAATTTGCTCAATAACATCTTCAGCAAGAGGTAAGTAAGGCACGACTTCCATACGGGCTAATAAGGCTGGCTTGAAGAAGTCACACAACTCTGGATACAGTTGCTCTTCTATCAAGTTCGGCGTTTCAGCATTATCAACTATGGTTTGATAACCTAGGTTAGAGGTTAAGAAGAAGACCACATTTTTGCAGTCAATCACTCGACCTTCGCCGTCTGCCAATTCCCCTTTATCAAAGGCTTGATAGAATAAGTTAAGTACTTCAGGGTGCGCTTTTTCGACTTCATCTAACAGAACAACTGAGTAAGGCATTTTGCGAATCGCTTCGGTTAATACACCACCTTCGCCATAACCCACATAACCAGGAGGTGAACCAATTAAACGCGACACGGTATGCTTTTCTTGGAATTCAGACATATTAATTGTCGTCAAAAACTGCTGGCCACCATACAACTGATCGGCAAGTTGCACGACAGTTTCAGTTTTACCAACACCACTTGGCCCCACTAGAAGGAAAGCGCCTTTAGGACGACCAGAACGACGCAAATCCGCTCTTGCAGTCAACAAGTTACGATGCACTCTTGCTATCGCAATATCTTGCCCTTTAATCGCTTTACCTAGAATTGCAGGCAAATTGGTAATTTTGCTCAATTCATCCGTATTCATTTGATTAACAGGTACACCCGTCCAATCAGCTATAACTTGTGCGATTTGCTCCACATCTACTTCTGGGTAAATCAATCTTTGATCATGAGGGATGGCATCATATTCTTGATATAATGCTTCAAGTGCTGCCAAATCGGATACTGGCTCAATGTCTAGCTCGGCATTTATCGCAGAATCAGTTAAGTCAGATGTAAGTTCAGCATCTTCAACAAACTCAGCTACCATACCAAGCACATCATGCTCTACAGTTTCTTCATCGCCAGATTCTTGCTGTGTTTCGGGTGCAAGAATACGTTGTCGAGCCAACACAATTTTGTCGACAAGTGCTCTTTGTTCAGTCCATTGTTTATGCAATGAATCATGTTCTTCTTGATCTGCCAAGTCATTGGCTAATAACTCATCCAACCTTGTTTGATCTATTGGACGTCCAAGCTTTAGTTGGCGATTTAACATATCAATTTCCAACTGTCGTTGATGACTTTGACTGTCAATTGCAGCAAGACGACGCGGTGGCGCGGTCAAATTAATAGCGATACGAGCGCATGCGGTATCAAGAACATCAATGCTTTTATCAGGTAGCTGTCGGCCCGAAACATAACGAGCGGATAACTCAGCAGACGCTTTTAACGCTGCATCCGTAATTAACACGCCATGGGCTTTTTCATACACGCCATGAAGGCCACGCATGATATCGCAAGCTTGATCTACACTCGGCTCTTCTAGCTTAACTAACTGAAAGCGGCGTGTTAACGCTGGGTCTTTTTCGAAATATTTTTTGTATTCTTTCCAAGTTGTCGCAGCAACTGTACATAGCTCGCCACGGGCAAGTGCAGGCTTTAATAAGTTAGCAGCATCGCCACCCCCTTCCTGATTACCCGCACCAATCAGTGTGTGTGCTTCATCGATAAATAGAATGATTGGTGTAGGAGATTCTTTTACTTCATCGATTATAGATTTTAGACGCTTTTCAAACTCACCTTTTACCGATGCACCCGCTTGAAGCAAGCCTAGATCTAGCGATAAAAGATCAACTTTTTGTAATGACTCTGGCACCTTGCCTTCAACAATTCTCAGTGCCAGTCCTTCAACCACCGCACTTTTACCGACACCTGCATCACCCACAACAATAGGATTGTTTTTGCGACGGCGACAAAGGATATCAATCATTAAATTGATTTCGTCATCTCGACAGATAACTGGATCTAACTCACCTTTACGCGCTCTTTCTGTAAAGTTGGTACAGAATTTCGCTAACGAACTCGAATCTGCATTTAACGCGATTTTATTACTCTTACCTGAATGGTCGTTTTGTACTGTCTCAGCAGAATCCATCAAAATTTGAGTAAAATTCTTTCGCAGTGTTTCACGATTAATCGATTGAAAGGTATTTATAAGTGCAAAAGGTAAATAACGATCAGGGCGCATCAATGCCGCTAAGAAAATCGCGCCAGAACGTAATTCTGTTTCGTTCAATTCAGTTGAGGATAGCAACCAAGCATCTTGCAATAACTCCACTAAAAGAGGTGAAAATGCAGGATAAGTTGCATTACCTGTTTCACTCGTTAGGGCATCACCCACTTTATGTTTAATTAAAACATGATCAAGATTAGCGCTTTTCAACATGACTCGAATATCAGAAAAAGGGTTTTCTAATATGGCAAACATAAGGTGCTCAAATGTCACCTCAGGGTTCTGACGACTAATACAGTTAGAAGCAGCCTGCTCCATGACTAACTTAGTTTGACTGTTTAACTTACTTATTAAATTTGATAATTCGATCTGAATCACAGGTTCATCCTTTACTGCAATATCTGGTTAAGTTGTTCTAAAACATCGGTAGATTTATTGTGTAAGTTGATATAAAACCCCACAAACAGCAGGCTCCAGCCTCCTATAAATCCCGCAAAAAGTGTCCAAACTGGCATTTGTCTTGATAATCGATACTTAGTTCTCACCACATGATCAGCCGCATGGGTCAATTCTTGTGGCTCTTTTTCATCCAGCTTTTGTAAAATGTCATATAGATGAGTAATAATTTTTTCATACTCTTCTAGACCGTTATTAATCACGCGATAACGGCCCTTAAAGCCCAAGCACAAACATAAATAAATAAATTCAAGTTGCTGCTGATAACGGCCAGGATCACTCTCTAATCGAGATAAAATGGTATAAAATTTCTCCCCACCCCAAGTCTCATTATGAAAGCGTGTCAGTAATGAGTGTTCTGCCCACACACTTTCAGCCCCCCAACTTGTGTTCATCACAGCTTCATCAACGAAACAGCAAAGCACATATCGATAAGCGAGAATGACGGCATGCTCATAGCCTGCTTCGGTAAGCTCCACCTCAATAGATTTCACTTCTTCTACTGCTTGCTCATAAATTTTGTCAACGTTATCGCAACTAGACAGACGCCTCACTCTCAACGCCATGCCCATTAATGGCGTCGCGGCATCGATCAACTGATTGATATTTGAACCACGTAACTTAAACCAGTAGTCCTGATCGCCATCTATATTTTTCACTTCATCAAACAACAGATTGTCGTAATTCTTTTCCGCTTCATATTCCATTCCTTATTTACTCCTTACGGCCCAGAATTGCAGATCGATATCTGGGAATTCACCTGCCACATGGAAAGCAAAGCCACTAGAGTTTTGCAACATACTCCATGCTTGGCTGGTTTTATCCAGTTGATAATAGGTATAACCAGCGTGGTAAGGCAGCTGCCTAGGTGCAACAGGCAATGGGGTTACCGGAATACCAGGTAACTGCAATGAGATGAGGTCGCGAATCTTTTCAACAGAAGCCACTTTAGTTTGTTGGATAAACAGTTTACGCAACTCATCAAGCGGCATTCTCGCTTTCACAGCGATGATAAAGTCAGCATCTTCAACCAGTTCAGGGTCTTGAACTGGTGCCACCATAAGGCCATATTTACGTTTTTGCAGTTGCAAAGAAACGGCTCTTGGCTCAAGCACAATACTCAATGATTGACGTAGTAAAGACATTACAGAATTAAAGGCTGCCACAGGCATATCATGGTTATAAGCTTCAAATTCAGCGGGCAATCGACTTTCATCAGTAAATGAAGCCAATTCACCACATAAAGAAGTTAGACTTTCATAAAGACGCTCAGGATGAAGGCTTCTCAAAAATGACAAGTGACGTAAATGAGGTTGCATGCGATTCAATGCTTGTAACAACATAAAATCAGATACATCAGCAACACCACCTTGGCCAGGTGCGCCGATACGTTGTGCAATATTTTTTGCTCGTTCACGCATTAAGCCTGACATTTCACCAATAAAGCGATGCAAGATTGGCACAGCACTGACATTAAGATGACAAGGAATAAAGTTGGCATCCAACATCACGCTGCCGTCAGGCCGCTTTTCTAAGATACGAGCAATAGCAATAGAGGCATAAGCACTGCGATCTTCTTTTTCCAGCATCAAACGAATACGTACTGGGCTAACATCAATGGATGTAGTGTCCCCTTGCACCGTATGAATATCTCGAACCTCTTCTTTACTGGCTTGGTAACGCCCAGCACCTGTGCTATCTGGCCAAGTAATCTCAGTAATAGAGTCACTTCTTAAAGGAATAGCGAGATAAATAACCTGGCCAGCTAAAGCACCATCTGCAATTTCTAATGCATCTGGTTGAACATCTTCTTGAGGGATTCTAAAGATGGTGCCATCAGGCATTACCCCGACCGCTCTTTCGATAGCAATACGGCCAAAACTCAAATACTCAGGATTTAATGCAATATCAGTCACACCGTATAGGTAACGGCTCATTGACCCAACTCGCTCGTCAACCATGTATTCGATATAGCGCAATTGCTGCTGGAAGTGTTGTGGCTTGATAAATAGCCCTTCATTCCACACCACTCTATTTCTGGATGACATCTTATTCCACCTTTTCCAAAATCACTTCATTTTCCTTAAAAAGTGTCAGTAGATGATAATCTCTACCTAACGGCTTAACCTTCACAACTTTCTTCCATTGACTTGTGTCTGGATCCGAGTAACTGACCATGATCCCGATATAATTTGTGTCTTCATCTACCTCAATTGCTTCAATAAACTTGAACTGGCTTGGTAAAAGCACATAGTCATAGTTATCGATATAGTTACTGCTTAACGCCTTCTTATAGTCTTCGATTAACTGCTCATAATCGGCAGACATAAACATAGAGTCGTCTTCTAGTTCGAACACAGTAAACTCAATCGGTGTTGCCTCTCCGCTTGAATTAGGGTTTACCTTTTCATCCGCTAACATACTGATCGTCACGCGTGTCGGTTCCAACGTAGGATCATAAGTAACAGGACTAGATGAACACCCAACTAAAAAGGCCAGCATGAAAAACACCCACACTAGACGAGTATTCACGCTTAGTTCTCCCTTTGAATATCGCGTAGTTTTTTATCGTAAAATTGATCAAAAATTTCCCAGAAAAGCTTTTCAAACCCTTGTTGGCGATTTGAAGCTAACTCTTTGAAATAGCTTTCATACATGTTCCAAGCCCACTCTTCTTGAGATTCTTGGGTCAATTGACCTGGGCGTCTGTAATTCATAAAACGGCGCATCAGAACATCAGGAGAAAAAGCATTTAAGATATGAGTTAAAGCCTCAGAAATAGCTGTTTCAACGGCCGTATTATGGTGTTGCACAAGCTTTAGACTTTCATCAATAGCAGCAGGAGCAGACAGATGAACTGGACTACGATTAGAATCAAACATGGTTAATACTGTTTGTTCATAAGTCATACCAAGACGTAAAGGATTATCTTCTATTGGTTGAAGGTTTTTATTCATACCACCATAACGGCTTGTTTCTACTTGCTTGTGGATATCAAGCACACCAACGATAGCAGCTTTTAAAGAAGCGCCCATTTCTTCAGATAACAACTGCAAATCAGCCGCGTTATCATTACTGGCTGCATTGACACCTAGCCCACGAAAAATAGGCCCTGTAACCATGTGATTAGCGTCTTGGGAAGGCACCTCTTGGCTAAAATCCATGCCCATTTCTTTTTCTAATAAATCCAGTACTTCTTCATCCATTTGACTTTCCTTAGTGACTACATTCCAATTCGTTGGCGTATTTTTAGTGAGATTAGTAAGCGTTTTTTGCGATTGTTTTTTTAAGTTTTCTGCCTTAGCTTTCGCCTTAGACAAGAACCCTCTCTCTACTTTTTTCAAACTATTCTGTGAACTCGCTACTTTTGTTGAAGCATGGGACTTTAAAAAAATTGCAGAATCAAAGTCTCTTTCAGAATCCGCCTGAACTAATAACTCTGGACCCTGCCATATTTGATCTTTTGCTAATAAATAACCCGCTAGCTCTGCTTTTTTCACTTCCTCTTGGTCGGGTTTTACTTCTTCAATTAGGCTCTCAACAACGTCCTTTTGCTCTTCCTCTAACTCGTCTAGCGCTAATAACGGGTCGTAAGCAATTTCTTTATGTATTTCTAATGGGGTTTCAATTAAATCAAACCGATTCAAGTTCAATTCATCTTCATCAACACTAAAGAGTCTATCGATTGTCTGAGGGCCATCAGCCATCTCCTCAGCACTCATCTCAAATGACACACGAATTTTATAAGGGCCGATATGAAGCACATCTTTTTCATTAAGCCTGGCCAAGGTTTTTCTACCAATCGCCATGGATGAACCATTGATATAGGTCGAATTGCTCACATCAGATAAACAAAAGAATCCATCCACATAAGTAATACGACAGTGGTTTTCTCTTACGTTGCCGGCACCGTCTTTCAGGCACCAATCATCCATTAGTCCTGACCCGATAGAGCCACCACTGGCAGTAAACACAGTTGAAGCAGTAAGCCCTGCTTCAAGCAGTTGTGCATTTGTCACAACAAACGAAATCACATCATGATCTGACATAAGTGTCCGCTTAGCCCCTTATTTGTATCCGTACTTTTCTGTTTTGATTCGTACTTCCCATAAAGGAAGTCCAACCCAGTGAAAATCCATTTTCGCCACCCAAACTTAACGAAGGGGCTTCTACATGCTTTAATTCAAGTTCTAAATCAAATGCCATTTGTTCGCGCAAGATAAACTCAATCAACTTACAAAAAGGCTGATACTCTTTGCCAGATGGCAAAAAGTCAGCAAAGCGCTCCTGTGTTAAACCCTTAACACAGATAATAAATTTGCCTGTACAGTCATTTACCTCATCCCCTATGATGGTATCTTCACCTAAGCTTGCATTAGCAAGTCCTAAGCACATGGCTTGTTCTACTGGAATCTGCACTTTTCTCACAACCCATTGCTCAATACTCACATCTTCAAGGTCAAAACAATGGGCCACAATCCCAGAGACAACTTGTGGAGAGCGGCTACGACCCGCCAACATGCCCGCATAAGAAAGCATCTTGCACCAGTTAATAGGGGTTTCGCCGCGCAAGTTCTCATCAGCCAAGCCAACAAGAGCAAAAAGTTGCGCAGAAAAAGCATCACTCGCATCCTCTTTAAACCTCACGTAATAGCGATACTTACGCCATACTCGATAAACAAGTGATATCAACCTGTGGTTGAAGAAGTCTAAAAAAGGCCGTCTTACTCCCCCCTCTTCCTCGGATGCGATTTGCTCCAAAAAGAAACCAGGTAAAGGTGATTGAGAGCCAGACAACCCCATAAAAGTTGTCTGCAATTGCACCTGACCTGAGTCAGCAGCGTTTAGATCAGTCACATCACTGGCAGGAAATCCCATACTTGGGTTTGCAGTAAAAAGCATTCTGCAAGCAAGCTCCCACTCTTCACTTTCTGGATCTTCTTCTAACAAGCGATGAAGAAGCTCAACCAATTGGAAAAAGTTATAGTTTTCAGCGTCCTGGGGTAAATTTGAAATCATAATACAGTCACCTAAATTAGCGGTTGCACACCAATTTTTGCGCCCCAGGTATAACGCTCATTGTTGCTCGAATTAATCACCACCAATTCATGGAAAGAATTAATACTTGCGTATAGGGTAAAAAAGCGACTTAACACAGTGCCAAACAAATACAGGTCACCTTCTGAACCAAATGCAGACTGATCTAAGGTGATCTCAGATTGCAATCCACGAACAGGCAAACCTCGCATGATTTTTTCAATCGGCTTAGAGGTCACCCTAGTAATACCTTGCAAACGTTGTTGGGCAACAATCTCTGCCTGTCTATCAACTAAGGCTCTAAAGTCGTAAGCACGCAATACGGCACTTAATGCGTCTTTAGATAGTAATGATAAATAGTTCAAAGACAGATTAGAGATCAGAGTCCACAACAAGCTTCCATCCAAAACAGGTCTTAAAGCCTGGGTTGGTTCAGTAATGTTTTCAAAGGTCGCAAAGGTAGGCGAACTGGCTGTAGGTTGGCAGATATCACCACATCCCAACTCAAGCGGAAGTTGACGATTACTACAGGTAATACGTAACGAAATCGCCTCGCTCATGCCAACAGCGGTTGTCTCATCACTGCGTACAAATGACATAAAATGATCAAAGCCGTCATTACGAATGCTGTCTTTTACACGAACACGATAATAAAGTGCTTTTCTATGACGAGTTCGCTCTATCTCATGCTGAAAACTTTCAAATGGCGTGTAAACTCTAGGCTTACCTCTTTCTCTTCCATTTTGTGTTTCTTGCCAACCTTCAACTTTATCAACACTGAAAATTTCATAATTTGCAGGGTGTCGGCTTGAAGGTGTTATTCGGTATTCGCTGCTTTTACCATTTAAATCAATCGGATCAGCATCATGTTCAAAAAGATTTATTGCAGGAGCACAATAAAGTTGAAAACACTCTTGGCGCACTCTCACATCAGCAGGAATCATTTTGGAAAAACTAAATCGAATGGTTAAATCACCGTTCATAGATGTATTAACAAATTCGCCTATCGATTTTAAGTCAAAGAATAAAAAAGCCTCTTGAAAGCTCAGATACTCTTGTAAAATACGGTAGCCTTCATAGACATTTTTGGGATAACTCAACAATGCATCTTGGCTTTCAAAACCCGCTAATTTAAAGCAAGATTTTGGAATGGATACCGTCTTACCATTGCTAACAATATCAATACGAGTCAGGTAATGGCTAAGCCATAGATAGAGCATTTGCGCACTATAGGACTGGCCACCGATATAAAAGCGTAGATCGGTTAAATCAATATCCACTAACCTTTGATCACCTAAGACTTTAAGGTCTAAATCAATTTCAGATGAGTCTCTAAAATTAGTAGTTTCTACAGATTGACACTCAAGTGGATATACATCCATATCGCGGCAAGTGCGAAACTGGCAAACCGTTTCTAAAACAGGCTTACTATCTAGGTAAGTACCTTTTTTAATTTGCTGACGCGCGCTAATAGATTTTTCCGTCGGAAAAAACTTAACGATAGTCATGCTCGGAACAGGTCTTAAGTAGTTAGGCCATAACATACCTATGATGGAGTGAGTAAGTTCAGGAAATTCATCCTCAACCTTAGCGCGTAAGCGCCCAGTTAAAAATGCAAAACCTTCTAATAAACGCTCGACATCTGGATCAGTTGAGCCACCATTTAAGAAGCGTGACAACTGAGGATGTACTTGTGTAAATTCCGCGCCTTGCTCTTTTAAAAAGGCAAGTTCTTCCCTGAAATATTTATCCTGCGACACAACTAAAATACTCTGTATTTTCTACTATTATCTAGCAACAACTGAATCTGAACGTTTTCATGTAAAGCTTTACTGCTAATTTTTGCCTCAATTTGAAACCTTAAATTCAAAGGACTATTGAGATCCGAAACTACCCGTATTTCCATACAATTTAAACGCGGCTCATATTTTTCAAGACAATGACGTATGGCAAACTTGATTTGGACAGCAAGATCATTGCTGCCCAAAGTCGCATCATTAAAATCAATCAAACCTAAACCAGGAGCACTTTGTGCCTCTCCCAAGCGTGTGTTCAACAAATTACTAACATTACGTTTTATTGACTCAAGCACATCACTAGGATCTGGCCCCTTAGTTACAGACCTTAGTGATGATCCAGCTTCTAAGCGTTCAAAGAAGCTGACACCATACGCACTCTCTTCAAGTGCGATATACGACATAAATTACTGATCCAAACGTCCAACAAGCGATAGTTCGAAGTTTGCACCCATGTATTTAAAATGAGGACGGACAGAAAGTGACACTTGATACCAACCTGGATCACCCTCAACATCATGCACTTCAATTTTTGCAGCACGAAGAGGACGACGACTACGAACATCAGCTGGCGGGTTTTCTTGGTCAGCAACGTACTGCTTGATCCAGCCATTCAATTCGCGCTCTAGGTCTTGTCTTTCTTTCCAAGAACCAATTTGCTCACGCTGCAATACTTTAATGTAATGAGCTAAACGGTTAATAATCATCATGTAAGGTAACTGAGTACCTAACTTATAATTCGTTTCTGCTTCTTTACCTTCTTTAGTATTTGGGAAGATTTTTGGCTTTTGGATAGAGTTCGCAGCAAAGAATGCTGCATTATCACTACCTTTACGCATTGTTAAGCCGATGAATCCTTCTTCAGACAACTCAAAGTCTTTACGGTCAGTGATTAGCACTTCTGTAGGGATTTTAGAGTGTAAAGCTCCCATAGACTCAAAGACATGCACAGGCAGATCTTCAACAGCACCACCGCTTTGTGGTCCAATCACATTTGGACACCAGCGATATTTTGCAAAGCTATCAGTCAGACGGGTGGCAAAAGCAAACGCAGTATTCCCCCACAAATAACTTTCATGCGAGTCACTTACACTTTCACTGTAGTTAAACTCTTTAATTGGGTTCTCAACAGGATCATAAGGTACACGAAGTAAGAAGCGAGGCGCTGTAAGGCCGATATAACGAGCATCTTCAGTTTCACGTAATGAACGCCACTTCGTATATTTAGGGCTTTCAAAGGTAGATTTTAGATCTTTGATGTTTGAAATTTCTTCGAAAGAATCAACACCGAAAAACTCTGGCGCTACACCAGAAATGAAAGGAGCATGTGCCATAGCACCAACACTACCCACATATTGTAATAACTTCATGTCAGGCGTTGAAGGCGTAAAAGCATAATGACCAATAATTGCACCAACTGGTTCACCACCAAACTGACCATAACCAGCAGAATAAACATGTTTATAAAGGCCTGATTGCGTAGTTTCTGGTGCAAATTCAAAATCTTCTAACAACTCATCCTTGGTTGCGTGAAGTAGTTCTATTTTAATATTTTCTTTAAAATCAGTACGATCGATCAACAATTTCAATCCACGCCAAGCAGACTCCATTTGTTGAACTGATTCATTGTGTAAAATCGCATCGACTTGAGTACCAATCTTTTTATCCAACTCAACAAGCATTTGATCTACCAAAGACTTATTGACGATATCGATTGCTTGGCCTGAGCCGAGTAGATTTTCAATAAAGGCAGTTACACCTTTCTTAGCAACACCATAACCTTCTTCATCTGGCGCCATCTTAGTTTGGGCCATGATTTCATCTAGCAAACCCACTTGAGCTTGGCTTTGCTGTTCTACTACCTGTTCTTGTTCAGACATAACGCTTTACCTTTAACAATCCTTATTAAAACCGCCCAAAATTACTCAGTAACTTCAGGTTCTTCCGCTTCATTTAACAGCTCAAGCTCTGCCAAAAGCTTTTCTCTAGACTCATCCGATGTTAACAAGTCTTGCATACGTGAACGGAACGCAGGCACATTTCCAAGAGGTCCTTTAAGTGCAACCAAGGCTTCCCTTAGCTCAATTAACTTATTTAACTCAGGAACTTGTTTAACAATTGAATCAGGCGAGAAATCAGCAAGTGATTTAAATTCTAGGTTTACAGCAAGGTCTTGCCCTTCTTCATCAACCAATTTATTTGGCACTGAAGCGCTTACAGATAACTCACTTTCACGCATAACAGATGTGAAATTATTTTTATCTATTGAGATTGCTTCCCTATCTTCAATAGGTGCATCTTCTGTATGACCTTTAAAATCGCCTATTACTAACGTTTTTAATGGCAGCTCGATTTCTGATTGAACATCACCAGTATTTGGAACATATTTAATATTAATACGTTCTTTTGGTGCAACACTTTGTTCCTTTGACATACCTTCCCTTTAACTCCAATTTTTAAAAACATAAATCAAAACTAGTAACTAAATTTGAATTACATTTAAACTCCATTTAGATATTCCATTATGCATCCGAAAAATGCAGGGGAGAGATTATCAATAAAAAATTTGTTTTCAATAGCCAATTTCCTACAAAGCAAAAAACATATTTTTTGTTTTTCGATATTTAATGAGATACAAATAAAACGACACAAAATTCATAAAAGTGTAAAAAACTTAAAAAAAACCACTTTTACCACCTATTTAAGCTATTTTATAGCACTAAACATAATTTTTGTTTATCTCTATTGCTTTTTGATAAGCATCTTTTTTATTTCTAAGAGATATATAAACTTACAATAAAACTGCATTTTATGCTTATTTCATTTAAAGTGAATTGCTACTCACTTTAATAATTAATAAAAAATTACATTTATATTTTTTTATTAAAGCATCAATAATCATTAAATATATCGAAATGTGCAATTTACTACACATTTCAACATTAAATGGGATCAATCACTAATCAAAAAAAAACACTATAAAATGAAACTTTAGAATTAGATCGAGCACAAAAAAAGCCACACAACAATAATTGTTGTGTGGCTTTCCTAAAAAACAGCGTTTAAACTTGTGTTTTTTATAAGCTTATAACTTTTGTTATAAACTAAGCTTCAACTGGCGCTCTCCAGTCATCAGAACCAGATGTTCCAGCAACTGTGTGTTCCCAATCAACTTTACGGTACGCTAAAGAAACTTCTACTAACTGAGTAAACTCAGATTTAGATGAGTCTTGGCAATGAGGCATTTTACAATCGATATTAACGATAGTTGCATCAGTTAATTTAGTTGAGAAGAAATGCTCTTGCTTACCTTCAACTGAAGTGCGGTACCACTTCAATTCAACTGTTGGCAATGCTTCACCAGAAGCTAATGCGTTGTACATTAGAGGCACTGATTTATTTAGCGCTACTGTGAATTTGAAAGGCTTGTGTACACGTTGACCAGCAGGTTGGCCTGATTGTGGGTCAGTAGGTACAGTAACGATGTGGTCGAATTGCTGAACAAGCATTTCGTCTTCGTGACCTTCAACATAAATGTTACCGACAGAATCTGCAGTAAATGAACCTGCTGTGATGTTACCCTGTGTGTTACCTTCAATCGCAATGTAGCATGGAGTTGGCATAATATAATCCTTATAAATGTGAACCGCAGTTCCTTAAATAAAACGTCGTACTCATGTAGACACCTGTATAAAAGCAAACGATATGCCAACTTTTTTAAAAATGCTAAAACAAAAACACAAAGCATTGTTTTATATAATTTTTTTTATTTTATAGAAACCTAAAAACCACCCAATCAAACTCCTAAGATCAGTCTAAGCAATTAATTGCTTAAGCTATAAGCCATTAATTGCTTAAGAGTAAAATCTTGCTTAACTAAGGCTTTTATAGATGGCATAAAAAAAGCCGCATTAAGCGGCTTTCTATTATTCAATAGCTCTCTGGTAAATAATCAGTTCAACTAACCCACATTAACAGTGCCACCACCAGTAAGGGCTCCGCCACAATCAACAGGGTCACCACTTCTTGCTACTGGCATACCATCCGCGAAAACACTTCCAGAGCCACCAGCGATAGATCGACCATGAGGCGGGTGCTTTGGCTTAGAGTGCATTTCTAACGGATCACCCATTCTCGCTATTGCCGCACCATCTGCTTTTACCGTGCCAGAACCCGCTGTAATTGCGGTTGGAGGAAAGCCATCATGATCCAACCCTTTATCCCCTACTTTTGCAGCATTTCCCATTTTAACTTCCCTTTAAACGTTCATTTATTATTAGTTTAGGTTTATTGCTGCACCAGAAACATGAACACCTGCCGCATCCACTTTTACAAAGCTACCACCTGCCGACAAAGTAATCTCATTCCCTGCATCAAGAACGACATTTGCACTACCACTTAATTGAATATCTAAACCTGCATCTATCACGAGAGCTTTAGCTTGCTTTCTTTGTAAGCTTTCAAGCGTTTCACTCTTTTTATCGCCTTTTACTTTGACTCGACATTCACCCATCACACTAAGGTGATCATTAGCACTGATAGTTTGAGCTCGGTTATTTTGAACATCTATGTGCACATCATTTTCAATCGTATCAATTCGATCATTAAGCACTTTAAGATTTAAATCCTTTTGTGCGATTAAAGCGATTCTTTCCTGTTCTGCCTGATCTTCAAAAGCTAACTCGTTATAGCCCTCACCTTGATGACTTTGTGTTCTTAAGACAGTTTTACTTTCATGTTCTGGTAGAGCATATGGAGGAAGACTCATACTGTTAAACACCCTACCTGTAATAATGGGCTGGTCAGGGTCACCTTCTAAATATTCTACAATCACTTCATGCCCTATCCTTGGTAACGCCATAACACCATATTGAGATCCAGCCCAACCATTTGAAACTCGTATCCAGCAACTAGATAAATCATCGCCACTTGCATACCTATCCCAAGGAAACTGAATCTTTACACGGCCATGTTCATCACAAAAAACCTCTTCTCCTTCAGGCCCAACGACGATAGCTATTTGAGCACCATCTATTCTTGGCTTGGCATTGATATCTGCTCGCCAAACAACATCGTGAGTAACCAGCTCAAACTCATTACCATAACGAGTCATACCCTCTCCACCCATCTCTTCCAAAGCTTGTGGCTGTTCGCCCTCGTGAACAACCTGTGTTACTAACCATTCTTGATTACACATATCATCAGGATGATTTTCGAGAAGCATTTTATATCCAGCAGATAAACTCGCTAAATTACTTCCACCTAAGGCTTGAACTGACTTTTTACGCAATGACTGTAGGCGATATTGAGAAAAGGCAACGCCAGAAGTATCAGATTTGTACCGACCAGGCGCATCAAAATGTTCATAATTAGCGTTAATTTCACCTTCAGCATTGGCCAGCTGTAAAAATGAATAGTCAGGTTGTTTAAAGCTGTAATCTTTTAACGTAACTAAGTCCGGTGCCAATTCATTCACTCGTTTAAAGGATTGAATAAAAGGCCCCCCTTTACCACCAGCCGCGGTTGCATTATATGAACAAGTATCGTGAATTTGAGGTAAGACCTGATTGTTATCACTAAATATTAGGGTATGCTTTTCATCCGCTTGGCTAAAGAAATAAAACAAACCTTCCTCAGCTGTGATTCGCTCAATAAAAGCTAAATCTGTTTCCCTGTATTGCACACAGTATTCACGTTGCTCACACTCTCTTAATGTCGAAAAGGCATAATCATTGATCCCCATTTCCTGCAAAAGAATTGAGATAATTTCTGGCACAGTTTGTAATTGGAAGATACGACTATTTTGACGCAACTCACTACGACTTAACGCGGGCACCATCACTAGGTGGTAATAGGTATGGTGATGGCCTGTGTCACCTTGAGAGAACTTCTTCACTATGCCGTGCCAAGACTGTTGTTCAACCTCATCTAAGCTCACACACAGGCTCACATTCTTATCTAGAATCGCTTCAGGTGTATGGTTTTCAACTCTACTCGCCAAATCAACCGAAAATTCATAAGTGCTAGAGATTGCTTCTATCCCTTTAAATCGTGTAACCACGAAATCTTTCTCTTCAAAGCCTTCAATGACTAAGCTAAAACGCAATCCAGTTTGTAATTCCATTTACCTATTCCATCTTAAAACACTGATAACACGAATATCCGACTGCCTTTAAGCAAATAACCAGCCAAGATCACAAAGCTATGTTTTAACAGTGTTTTTCTTTAAATTTCGCCAAGCCACGCAATAACTTGCTCAAATTGAGCAAGTTATTGCCCAAAACCTGATTCCAAACCTCCCTAAGCAGCTTTTTACCTAGAAAACCTGCGAACAAGGTTTAAATTAAATTCATACTTATTAATTTAAGTAACCTGCGATTAAGTCACCTCTTCTCAGTCTTTTCAGAAAACGTATCACGCAAGGCGTTACTTTGATGTAATGTAGGTACCCTTCGAGAAGTAACAACACAGGGTGTTACTTTTTCTGAAATGCCGTTTAGGTACTCTTAAAAGACCCGAAGGGCGTGGTCTAAAAGCCCTACTTTTATGTTGAGAACCTTATCAATAGAATAACTATTAAGTTGCGCTCCTCGCCATAAATCTAGCGGCTTTTATCCTCACGCTGAGGCGGGAGGACTTATTCGAAGGCTCCTTAACTTATTGCTTCTATTAGATTTTTTATAAAAAATCATCTTTGTGGCGAAAAGCAAACAAGGCAGGCACTTTAATAACAAGCAAATTTTAAATGCGGCCTGTTAAACTTCGTCCAGATTCAATCACTTAAATAAAATGGATTTTATATGCTCACCATCTATGACTTAAAACCTAAGTTTCAAAACTTACTCAGACCTATTGTGCAATGGCTGGCTGACAAGCACATAAGGCCAAATCAAGTAACTTGGTTTGCACTTTTTTTATCAGGTCTTTTGGGTGCTTTTATCTACTTCAGTAATGGAGCGGCATGGTCTTTGCTTTTATTGCCCGTTGGCCTTTTCATACGAATGGGGCTTAATGCCATCGATGGTATGCTGGCCCGTGAACATGACATGCAAACCAAAGAAGGCGCAATGCTAAATGAGATGACAGATGTAATTGCTGATAGCTTTATCTATCTTGCGTTTGTCAGTATTCCTTTAGTTGAGCCTAGCCTTATCGTGCTGTTTGTTATTATCAGTATTTTCACTGAAATGGCTGGCATTGTGGGCCAAGCGATAAACAATGACAGACGATATGATGGCCCTATGGGTAAAAGCGACAGAGCATTTGCTATTGGCCTTGCAGGTGTATTAATCGCATTCGAGTTAATAAATAAAGAATGGCTTTTATATTATTTACTTTTAGCTATTTTACTCAGCATCGTGACCCTTTATAACCGTATGAAAAAAGGCACTCAATAAAACAAGAAACAAGCTAAACACTCATTGGACGAAACGAATATCAGGACGATAAATATGGATATGCAAACAGGTACATTTGCCAGCTTTGATGGGCAATCCCTCTTTTACAGAAAGTGGCAACAGACTGAAACGAAATCAAAAGTACTCTTGTTGCTTCACAGAGGGCACGAGCACTCAGCTCGCCTTCAAGAAATTGCCGAGAACAAAGCCTTTTCTGATTACACCATCTACTCTTTTGACAACAGAGGCCATGGCAATACAGCAGTAAAAGCCACCTTTGAATTTATGCACCTTGTCAGAGATTTAAATGCTTTTGTCTCTTTTGTTTGTGATCAAGAAAACATAAACGAAGAAGATATTTTTGTAATAGCAAACTCGGTAGCAGGTGTTGTAAGCGCTACTTGGGTACATGACTACGCGCCAAAAATTGCTGGCATGGCACTTATTGCCCCTGCATTTAAGATCAAGCTATACGCGCCTTTTGCCAAACCAGCCTTAAAGCTCGCCATTCAATTTAAGCCAGAACTTAATATCACCTCATATGTAAAATCTAAGTTTTTGACTCACAATAAAGCAGAGCAAATAAAATATGATAATGATGGGCTTATTACGCCAAACATCCCAGCAAGTCAGCTCACCAGCCTCTTAGATACAGGCGAACGAATTGTTGCTGATGCAGCCATGATCACAACCCCGACATTAGTGCTTTCAGCAGGTAAAGACTATGTAGTGGACTCTAAAGTTCAAGGTGACTTTTATGCCAACCTTTCATCTCCTTTGAAAAAGTTTGTTGCTCTGGAAAACTTTTATCACGGCGTACTCTATGAAGATAATGCCGAAATAGCCATTGATGAAATCGCAGCGTTTGCCAAACAAGCCTACGCCAACAAAGCTACAGATTTAAGCCAAAAACTCATCAATATCACAGAGCAAGAGTGCGATAAAATAAGCTATGGTTCTATGCCAAAACTCACCAGAGTTAACTTCGCATTACAGCGTATTGCAATGAAATACCTTGGCTTTATCAGTAAAGGGATGAGGATTGGCTTGAAATACGGTTTTGATTCTGGCGTGACTTTAGACCATGTTTATAAAAATCAGCCAGAGGGCAAAACATTAGCCGGTAAATTTGTTGATAAAGGCTATCTCAATAGCATTGGTTGGAAAGGCATAAGACAGAGAAAAGTACATAGTATCCAAGCAATTAAAGACAAGATCGAACAACTAAAAGCGCAAAACAAACCAGTTAGAATCCTAGACATCGCAGGCGGCCCTGCCAGATATCTGGTTGAAATCGCTGCAGAATATAAAGATGTCACAATACAAGTTAGGGATTATCAAACTCAAAACATTGAACAAGGGCAGACCTTAGCCAAAGAAAGAAACCTGACTAACATCCATTATCAACAAAGCGATGCCTTTAGTCCTGACTCCTACTTAAATGATGAATTTAAGCCAAACATTGTGATTATCTCAGGCGTATTTGAACTCTTTCCAGATAATAATCTGATAAAAAATGCCATCCAAGGGGTGACATCAATCATAGAAGATGAAGGCTTTCTTATTTACACAGGACAACCTTGGCACCCTCAACTTAAACAGATTGCCCATGTATTAGGTAACCACCAACAAAGTCGCTGGGTAATGCGTCGTCGTAGCCAATATGAGTTAGACAATCTATTTGCTCAGCATGGGTTTGAAAAAGATAAAATGCATATCGACAATTGGGGGATATTCACCGTGTCCTCTGCTTTGTTTAAGGGGGAGCAATGCTAACGTTTCAAGCCGAAATGCATGCTCAAGCAAAGCTGAAAGAACGTATCATCTGGCTACTCTATCTGGGCACTGTGTTCTTTTTACTTTATGGCGCAGCCAATGAGTTTGCTAGCCTGACAGCACCACACTTCTCATTTTATTTTGAATGGGAGAAGCAGGTAGACTTTATTCCAGCATTCATTGTGCCTTATATGTCATCAGATCTCATATTCGTTATTGCCTTTTTGCTCCCTCAAACACGCCTTGAACTTAGGGTATTAGCACTAAGAGTACTCTTTATTGTGCTTATTTCTGTGATGATATTTATTGCCTTTCCTTTAGAGTTTTCATTTACTAAACCCTCAACCGAAAGTTACGCTTTTCTCTTTAAATTACTCGAAGCAGATAAACCCTTTAATCAGCTCCCTTCCTTACATGTAAGCTTTGCCATCGTTTTTTGGTTTAGCATGAAAGAGACCATCAACAACCACCTCATCAAGGCAATACTGCTCTCTTGGCTACTGCTTGTAATCGCTTCAACCTTGTTAGTTTATCAGCATCACTTTATTGATTTACCAACGGGAGCATTGGTCGGCATTCTTGCTGTTTTATTCATTCGGGAGAACCAAAACAAGGTATTAATCACCAAGTTTATGACACCAAGACACCTTAAAATGGCCTCTTACTTCCTAGCATTAAGCATAGGTTTGATGGTCATGAGTTTTGCCCTCAGCCCTATCTTTCTCTACTTTTTCCTTTGCTGCTTTAGTGTCAGTATCATTTATGCTTTTGGTCTAAATCATTTACTAGATATCAGTTATAAAAAGGCAAGGTTAATACGCTGGTTTATCCTCTTCCCCTATTACTTAGGGTGTAAACTTTCTTGGATGCGTTATAAAAAGTCACTTCCTCTTGTTTCTAAGGTCGACAGCGGGGTTTACCTAGGCAGACACCCTAGCATTGGCGAATATTCTAAAATCAATGCATTAGGGGTAAAACGTGTCATTAATTTAGCAACCGAACTTCCGCTTAACAAAACCGCCTTGATACAACACAGGTTTAATTTCTTGGATCAGACCATTCAGTGCCCTAAAGCCATTCACAAAGCCGTTGTCTTGATAGAAAAGCATAAGTCAGACGGCATATATGTACATTGTGCTTTAGGCCTATCTCGATCAGTGATTGTGATATGGGCTTGGATGTTATTTAACGGGAAAACCAATGAAGAGATAACAGAACATCTAAACGAAATTCGTCCGGATTATGTCAAATCTAAGTACATGGAAGTGAATATATCCCTGTATCAAAAATACTTAAACAGCCAATTAACTTAAGGAACCTGCGAATAAGTCCTCAAGACGTTAATAGTAAAAGAGAGCCAAGTATTTAAAGGTTGGTTCTCTTTACTCTTGCTCCTCCTCTATTAACTGCTTAGTAATACATTGCTCAGCCAAGCGTTCGAAACAAGAATCTAACTGGCTAATAAACTCAGTCGCGTTATCTACCGGCTCCATAGGCTCATCAATAATCACATCACAATTAAAGGGCACCAAAATTGCTTCACCTTTAGGTAAAGAGCGCCCTAATCCATGGATCATAACTGGCGTTACTTGAGTATCATTTCTTTCACTCAATAAGTAATAAACCCCTTTTTTAAGCTGGCTTAATTGTTCGGGCTTACCTCGACTTCCTTCTGGAAAGAGAATCAGAATATCTTCTTGATCTAACGCTTGATGGCAGGCTGAGAATAAGTCTGCCTTATCACCCTCCCCTTTTCGCTTCATCGGCACTATGCTAATGCAGTTAAGAGAAAGCCAAGACAAAAAGCCTTTTTTACTTAAAAAATAATCCACTGCGGCAACAGGCCTGACTTTATGAATCATAGATAAAGGGTATAAGCTCATTAACACCAGAGCATCGAGATGACTATTATGATTGGCAACAATGACCGCTGGCCCCTTAATGGGCAAGCTCTTACGGCCTCTTAAATTCAAACCAAGGATAACTAAAACCACAGGTTTAACTAAAAGAGCGAAGAAAATCACTTTAAAAATACGCCCCATGCTAATAACTCACATAATAAATAAAATGAAAAAACAAAGGCGAGGTATAAGTTAAACTATCCATTCTATCTAGAATTCCCCCATGCCCTGGAATCAAGCTACCGCTATCCTTAATTTGCAAATCTCGCTTCACTGATGAAATAACCACATCACCCACAAAGCCACTGGTAGCAACCAGTAAACCAGCAAATGCACCTTGGTAAAAATTTAAAGGGGTTAATAAAGGTCCAATGATAGCAGAACACAAAGTCACCGTTGCAACACCACCAATAAAGCCTTCCCAGGTTTTATTTGGACTCACCTTAGGAATAATCTTATGACGACCAAACAACTTGCCCCAGACATATTGGCCTACATCATTAAACTGGGTCATAAAGAGCAAAAACAGAACTAATCCTAATGCCTCATATTCATGACTAGTCTCATTAGTAGATCCGGGCAAAACTAACAGATAAGCAATATGGCTAATGCTGAAAACGGTCAGCATACAAGCCCAATGCACAACACCAGCCGAGCGAATAAACCCCTTTGTATCACCTGTTAGCACCATACGCATGGGCAAAAATAAAAAGACATACACAGGAATAAACACAATAAACATGCCGTACCATTCGATGGACACCCAGTAGTATTGCAGTGGAATAGATAAATACGCCCAGAAAATCACCTTACGATCAACAGGCCGCATAGGCACGATAGAAAGAAACTCTTTTAACGCCAAGAAGCTTAAAAACGCAAAAAAGATAATTGATATAGTCGTACCACTTAACAGCACAGCAAATAAAAGTCCGATAATCACCCACCAAGACTTAATCCTTTGCTTTAGCTCCTCGTAACCATCTTGCTCCATTTTGCTCTTCATAAAACCACACGCTAAAGTGGCAAGAATCAAAATAGATAAAACGATACCCATGGTATACGCCACACTTCCTGTAAAACTAAAAATAACCACTCTCCCTATATATGGTTCAAATAAACACCTGTATTTTGACAATAAAAAAGCCGCTATGAAAGCGGCTTTTCCGGTTTATAAATTAAATTATTCAGCATTTTCAGGTGGTAGGCTAATCACACCATAGCTAGTTGAAATTGGAACTTGATCAAGCTGAAAGCGCCAGTAAGGTATTTCATTTTTCTCAAGAAAACCTTTGTTCTTATTATGAAATTCATTAATCCCATACTGGTCTTCAAGAGCATAAGATTTGTCATATTCTGTTTCCACTTCTTTAGCAAAAGCCCGACTGACTAAAACACTTTCATCCCTACAACCATTGAATAAATACACTTCTACATAACCATTTGGTGCAAGACCAAACACAAGTCTTTTAGGCGTAAACAAATCCTGACAATTAGAAGCTGAAGTTTTATCCATCATCATTTCAGGCAATTCTTCTGGCAAATCAACTACGATGCCATAGCGCTTTTTCGAGATATAACTTACCCACTCCACAAATGCACCAACTGGCACTCCATTTTTAACACTTTTCTTACCGATATGATGAAATTTAAATTCACCATTTAAAATTGATTTTTCTTGAAAGTCGGATACAGAACCCACCTCATAACCCTGTATTAGTTTTTTGTCTTTGAAAAAAAAACCTAAACCAGAATTATATATTCTGTCAGTAGTTGGGCCGATTCGGTAGCGCCACTCTTTCGGTGAATTAGAACAAGCTACAAGCACTAATCCAAGTAATATCAATATGGCTTTTTTCAAGATTCCTCTCCTGGAGTATTTGCAAAATATTCCCTTACAGGTAAATCATTTACGATATTTGCGCTATTTACTATACCATCAACAAAGCCATTATTTTTAGAACTATGATGACAATAATATCGTCTAATTAATTTATATTTTTTATCATCTATTGCGTGCCTTAAATCTAAAGCTCCATTTTTACAAGCTTGCTTAAAAAGCTGACTATCAATATCTTTTAAATCTATAGGTAAAGACCTATCTTTTAAACTTATCTTCAAATCTGAATGTGACTCTTTCCATTCTTCAAATGGCACTCCAGCATGGCAACCAGCCTCAAACATCATATGCAAAGGAATACGAGAGAGTTCACCTTCAACCATTCTCTTTAATATGACATCAACATGAATAAATTTACGAGTAGAGCTACCATGCTTTCTAAATCGATATTTCACTTTCAAGCCTATCTCTCCGAAAGCAAAATCGTCATCATAGTTTTTTTCACCTTTAACTTTAGTAACAATTTTGTCCCCCCAACCTTCAGATAACTTTAGTTGAGCGTATTTCAAGGCATTTTGATAAGCTCGGTTATCTGTATGCAGCTTACCTCTCTCTTCCCGCTCTGAACACACAAAATAGCGCAATCGACTCCCTTCGATCATGGCAGCATCTGCATTGGCAGAATATGTATGTCGGCTCCTATAACCACCACCTACATCAGAATGAGCACCTGGCAGCATTACTTCTGTAAAGTGCGGTGAAATTTTTCTTCCTTCAATATCAGAAGTGATGCGAGTTAATGGAAAGTTTTTTCTATATTCATCACCAGCACATAAATGCACAACCCTTTCTGCACAATCATCAGATAAGCCAAGCAAGGTATCCTGTACCGCAGACTCTACTGTATCGAGAATCCCGACAAAACCAATGCGACTATCTTCGCGTTTTGTCCAATCATAACCAATCTTAAAACCAAGACCACTAATAGTTGGTAGTGATTCAACTAAGCCATGATCACCTTTAGTATCAATAGTATTTACAAAGTGACGTGCAGCAGCGGCTCCTCGACTAAACCCAAAGGCATCAAATACAATTTTTGAAACACCATCATAAGCTGCATAATCATGAAGATCATCAAGTTCTTCCTTAATTAATGTTTCACATACTTGCTCAACTCTAGCCTTAATTGAAGTGCCACCTAAACTAAAAGCAGAGCCCATGATATTGTCGCTTTCACCCTCTGTTGTACCTATACCCTCAACATATACACCACTAATTAAAGTGTTTGTATCAGTTTGAAATTCCTTAAGATACAAAGCATAAAGTTTCTCAACATTCGTTTTATCATTAGCATAGCTTCCTTCTACTGGTAATTGGCCCTCGCGACAAAGCTCTAAATTTTCTTCAAGTTCAGTAGGATCATTACAAACCTGCGTTAACCATTCTTCAATTTCTTGCTGTCCATTTAAGGCATTCTCTGTATTGTTTCCTGTACCATCAAAAAACACACCTAATCGCAATGTTAAATAGTTAAAACCAGCCACTTTAATCACATAACTATTATCAGCGATAAGGCTCAGGCAGCCGGTTGCGACATGCTTTTCAGGCAATTTTTGTTCGCCTTCAAGGACAATTAAATCCCCTGTGGTGACTGACTGGAGCTCTTTAACACTGGCTTTATTACCTGGCTTTGTTAGGTTTTCATCCAAACTTTTAGCAATTTCTGGATCACTGGCGTCATCTGGTTTGCGGGTTTGTGCTTCTGCTAGCCAAGTTTCATTATCAAGCACTAAGGTAACAGGCCCTGCTGCTAATTTCTTAACTAGTATGGGGCCATCTTTTAGGGTGATTTCATGTTCAGTACCAGCGCCATCGGTTAACAGGCCTTTAATGCCAGCAAAGCCTTTATTGTGCTCATCAATAATTTGAAGCTCGACCCAATGAGTCAAAGCCTCACATTCAATACAGGTACCATCACCCGCTAAAGCTGCCATGCACTATTCTCCATCCATTCTTGTACATATTCTTGTTGCTTAGTATCCAATTTCAAACTAGATACAAGTTCATCCAATTCCGTTTGTGTTGCATGGGCTATATGGGCTAGCACCCAGAGTTCAGCGTCGTCTTTTGACAATTTTTGCTCTTTTGCTTTTTCAAAGCCTGCTTCTAACTTAGTCAGTGGCTCCTTAAGCTTACTCATGAGGCTAGGTAACATTTCCCATAACCGACGAGACACTGCGTAAGCATGGTGCTTAATATTGTATAAGCCTGCTAGGTGCTCTGGGGCAATAATCCACCAAGGCTCAGTGCGTACTTGATATTGTGCTGCTTTATCGTTTTCAAGCACAATAAAGCCTATCTCAGCGCCTTCTTCATCAGCCGTCTTTTTCTCAGCACTTTTTTCTATGGCTGCTCCATTATCCGCAAGACGTTCTTCAGAACCCTCTTCTGCATTGCCTTCTAGGCTTTCTTCAAAATCAGACTGAATTAGAATAGCGTCAATATTCCCCATAAACTCTGACTGTTCAACCAAGCTCATCATGGGTAACATCTGTGTTAGCACCTTGGTATCGTAAAACCGAAACAGGACTTGCTCTTCAGCCAATTCAGCATTTAATAAGCTACGTAAGTGCCTTGCAACAAGCGCCTTCTCAGCATGAGAATGCAACAAAATCCCTTGAGATAAAATTGACTCAGGCAAAGATAAAACAATATCTGATACTGGAATCAGCCAAGGAGTTTGCGCTTTTAAAGTATCAAATGGTGGATCTATAAATAGAGGTTCTGCAGAGGTCATAAAGCCCTGTACAGCCTGCTCTAAAAAGTAATCTTTAGCCTTTTCACAAGTGCCATGATCAAGTAACCAATAACAAGTTTGCTGGTCATACTTTGCAAGCCAAGTATCGCGCATCATGAACCCCCTTCAGCTAAAGGGCAAAGTTTAACAGCGACAACATTCGCCTCTTCTGCCTTTAGAAACCCTGCTAGTGAGATACGCCTTGCTTCCGCTAATGGCTCAGGCTCTTCCAAAGAGTTTGGCAACTCGGCCATGATGCCTTGGTAGCCAGAGCCTTTGCCTGCGGCTCCACCGGCATTGAGGTTAATGCCCCCACCGACAAGATGAACACCACCACCATCGATTTGCATAAAGCTGCCACCCGCTTTGACTGTGATAGCACTGCTTGCATTAATCGCGACTTTGGAACCGCTTTTCAGATGTATCTCGTTACCCGCTTCATTAACCAGAGCTTTGCCTTGTTTTAAGGTGAGAGAGCCTTCAATCACTAGGCTTTGGCTGGCGGTAACATACTCACGCTTTTCACCTTCCACAGTTAAGGTGTCATCCAGCTTCACATGGCTAAATCGATTATTACTGACCTTAATATGCTGGTCATTTTGAATATCATCAGTACGATCATTTTGAACTAAAAGACTTAAATCCTTTTGCGCATGCAGATAAATTTCTTCTTGCTCCGCTTGGTCTTCAAACCTTAATTCATTATGACCATCCCCTTGATGGGATTCGGTACGTAATACCGTTTTAGTCTTATGCTCTGGTAACGCATAAGGGGCTTGATTCGCTATATGATAAGTTCGACCTGTAATGATTGGCTGATCAGGGTCACCCTCTAAAAAGCTTACAATCACTTCATGTCCAATACGCGGCAGGGTCACCATTCCATATTGTGCCCCTGCCCACGCCTGAGATACCCGCACCCATGCACTGGAAAACTCATCCCCTTGGCTATATCTGTCCCAAGGAAACTGAATTTTTACCCGCCCAAACTCATCGCAGTAGACCTCTTCCCCTTCCGGTCCGACTACGATGGCGATTTGTGGCCCAGTCACTCTCGGCCTAGCACCCAAATTAGGGCGCCACTGCCGATGTGCGGGTATCACTTCAAATTCATTTGAATAACGAGTAGCCCCTTCACCACCCATTTCCTCTAACGCTTGAGGTTGTGAGCCTTTATGCTTAATTTTCACCAACAACCAAGCTTGATTACAAACCTCTTGCGGGTGATCCATCAAGGTCACCTTATAACCCGTCGTTAAGGCTGCAAAATTACTTTCGCCTTGTGCGTAAATAGCATCATTACGTAATGCTTGAATGCGATACTGAGCAAATGCCTTGCCGCTCTCATCGTCTTTATAACGCCCTGGATAATCAAAGTGATCGTAAGTCTCTTGTTGAGACTCCAACTCAGTACCAACCGCATCCTGTAAAAAGCTATAGGAAGGCTGCTTAAAGCTATAGTCTTTAAGTTGTACACTCGCAGGCTTTATTTGTGTATGTCGAACAAAATGTTGCGCAAAAGGTAGGCTAGCTTGCCCGCCAGACAATGGGTTATACATCATAGCTTTAGCTACATTGGGTACAGCTTGGGTGTCATCACTAAACACTAAGGTGTGCTTACCATCTAAATGGGTGAAGAAATAAAACAACCCCTCTTCTGCGGCAAGTCTAGAGACAAAGTCAAAATCAGTCTCACGATACTGAACACAGTATTCTCGTTGGAGGCACTCACGGCTCAAAGAAAAGGCGTAATCATTAATGCCCATTTCCGTAAGTAGAATAGAGATAATCTCTGGCACACTTTGTAACTGAAAGATTCGACTATTATGCCTTAGAGATAAACGACTCAATGCTGGCACCATTACCAGGCGATAAAAAGTATGATGATGCCCTGTGTCACCCTGCTCAAATCCCTTTACTATGCCATGCCAAACTTGCTGAGGCAGTCCATCTTGATAAACGCTTAAGCAAACAGGCTTATCCACTATTTGCTGCGGCATAAGGTTTTCTACTCGGCTTGCCAGCGTGACATTAAAATAAAAAGGATGAGATAAAGATTCTTCACCGCTAAATTCTGTTACAACAAAAGCGCTTTGAGCCAAGCCTTCAACAGTAAGGGTAAATTGTAATCCAGTTAGCTGTGCCATGAGGTTAGTCCATTAATTCTGTCATAGATGATAAGCCTATCTTCCTGAGGCTTATTATTTATTGAGTCTTTACTCAGTTATTTGATGAAGCCCCATTAAAAAGAGGGCTAAGCAGGCGTGAAGAGCAATTATTAGGCCAGCAAGGCTAAAAGCTTGAAATGATTAGTTTTTTGATGATCTAGCATGAAAACAGGCAAAGTATTGCTAAAACCTGAGTAAGAAGTTGCCTGATTGGCAAAAAATAGTTTTTAAACAGTGACTTAATAAACAAAAAGCCAACTAAACATGGTTTAGTTGGCTTGCATTAAAAAAGGTGGTTACTGAATTAAGGCAGTAGATGATTAACTGAGGCTCTCTCTTCCATCAATTCATTTTGTGTTGCTAACATACGTGCTTTACTAAAATCGGTTAAAGCTAGCCCTTGTTCAATCTCACACACACCGTTTTGACAACGCATGGGAAAAGAGTAAAACAAACCTTTTTCAATACCATAACTACCATCACTAAAGGTTGCCATACTGACGATATCATCATTTTCTGTGCCTAAGGCCCAATCATGCATATGGTCCAAAATAGCCTGTGCAGCGGATGCCGCTGACGAATGCCCTCGCGCTTTAATAATCTCACTACCACGCTGCTGAATACGTGGAATTAACTCATTATGATAGTAAGTTTCGTCTATTTGTTTGAGTACAGCTTCACCTTCAACTTGCGCCTGAGTTAAATCTGGGTACTGAGTCGATGAGTGGTTCCCCCAAATAATAACATTCTCAACGGCTTCTGCATTCACACCAAGGTGCTTAGCCACTAAGCCTTTCGCGCGGTTATGATCAAGGCGAGTCAAAGCACTAAATTGTTTTGGATCCAAATCAGGCGCATTACGAGAGGCAATCAAGGCATTGGTATTAGCAGGGTTACCCACCACCAGCACTTTTACTTCAGAGCTAGCATAATCATTTAACGCTTTACCTTGGCGCTCAAATATTTGTGCATTAGCCGTTAAGAGATCATTACGCTCCATACCTGCACTTCTAGGCCTTGCACCAATTAATATCGCGTAATCAGCTCCGGCAAAACCTTCCTCAGGATTATCAAAAATACGAATATCCTGTAAAAGCGGCAAGGCACAATCTTCTAATTCAAGTGCTAATCCAGATAGAGACGTCATTGCCTGAGGCACTTCGACCAGTTGCAGTATGACAGGCTGATCTAACCCCAGCATTTCACCTGCTGCCAAGCGAAATAATAGCGAACTACTAATACCTCCAGACGCACCAGTTATAGCAATACATACGGGCTTTTTCATCATACTTCCCCTAATCAAATCTCTTATAGCTAAATCAATGAGAGGTTACCCTCCCCCATTCAATAAAATGAGATTACAGGAAAAAACCACCTTATGAAACATATGTTTCACAATATGAATTAAAGAAATTTAATTCGCAAAAATAAACTAGTTTTATCGAATTAATCCATCAAATCGACTATTAACTGACAGTTTTACCTATAAAAAAACCTGCCACATAAACTATGGCAGGTTTTCTAATTAACCTAATTTAGCTTAAAAAGCTTATAGCAGACGATTTGTCTCTAACACCGCTGATCCAGACTTCAATAAGCCATCACCAACCAAGGTTTTGCCTGAGCGAAGACAGATTGTCAGATTGGAATGAGACTCTTCCGTTTCTTTAGGCAGTAGATGATTAACCGATGCTTTTTCTTCTAATAGCTCAGCTTCTGTTAATTTCATTCGCTCTTGACTGAAATCAGACAGTTCAAGGCCTGTCACAATTTGATAACGGCCATAACGGCAACGAACAGGGAAAGAGTAGAAAATCCCTTTTTCGATACCATAACTACCATCACTTACAATCGCCATGCTCACAAGCTCATCTTCAGCCGTACCCAAAGCCCAATCTCTCATATGATCGATAATCGCTTGAGCGGCTGACGCAGCAGAAGAGTGGCCTCTCGCCTTAATAATCTCACCGCCCCTTTGCTGGATACGTGGGATTAATTCATTCTTATAATAGGTTTCATCTAACTGCCCAATCACCTTATCGCCAAATATTTTAGCGTGGTTCAGATCAGGGTATTGAGTTGAAGAGTGGTTACCCCAAATAATTACCTTATGTATCTCTTCCGCGTTTACACCTAAAGAGTTAGCAACCATTCCCTTAGTTCTGTTGTGATCCAAACGAGTCATGGCGGTAAACTGTGTTGGGCTTAAATCCGGCGCATTACGGCTGGCAATTAAGGCATTCGTGTTTGCAGGGTTACCTACAACGAGCACCTTAACATCACGAGCAGCCGTTTCATTCAAAGCACGACCTTGACGCTCAAAAATCTCAGCGTTCGCAGTTAAAAGATCGTTACGCTCCATACCAGCAGAACGCGGGCGAGCGCCAATTAAAATCGCATAATGGGCATTTTCAAAGCCTGCTTCTGGGTTGTCAAAAATACGAATTGTGTGCAATAAAGGTAATGCACAGTCTTCCAACTCCATAGCTAAACCACGCAATTGCTCCATTGCTTGTGGCACTTCAATTAGTTGTAAAATAACTGGTTGGTCCGTGCCAAACATTTCTCCAGCAGCGACACGAAACAGTAAAGAACTACTTATTGCACCAGCAGCACCAGTAACAGCAATACGTACGGGTTTTTTCATTATTTTGCCCTTTTTAAGAGTTTAAATTGCCTATAGATGATGATTTATATCGCATCACTTATGTGAACGATTACACTTAAAACCATTAAAACATTCGTCATAAAACACTTTTATCTTAAGGCGACCCCAAACAAGCTTTATCAACCTTTTAATTAATCAATAGCGCTTAGATGGAAACACTCACTTCATTAAACCAAGCGTTTTTATAACGTCTTAAAATTGTCTTATGCTCTTTGTCTACTAGCAAAATTAACCCATTTGTAAGGGCAACTAAAATGAATTTTGATCCCATTTTATTGAGTAAAATAAATACAAAAAATATTCAACATAATTAAACTATATAATGGTATTTTTAAAGATAAAAACACTTTAAAACCAAATAATTACAAGTTTAAATCACTATCAAGTTAAAACATTAATGGTACAGACAGACCAACCTTTACGGGATCCATCACCACATTTGTCTCGAAATGACGGATATTTAAATTCTCAAAAAAGACTTGTCGCGTGAAAGCTTCATAGTCAGACATGTCTTTCGCTGTGACCACTAAGATGAAATCTGAACTACCAGTCACGTAATAACATTGCTGCACTGACAAATGGCGCTTCATCTCTTTTTTGAAGGTGTCCAATAGATCCAATCTCTCTCTTTCTAACGTCACTTGCACTATCAAGGTAACGTTACGATCGACTGCTTTAGGATTTACCACAGCAATATCTGCACTAATAATATTTTGCTCACGCATACGTTTCATACGCCTTTGAACGGCAGCAGCAGATAACCCGATTTGCTCGGCAATTTGCTCTGATGTAGCGCGGTTAGACTGTTGAATAATATCGAGAATTTTCGCATCGAAATTATCGTAGTTACTGGATTGGAGATCACTCATAGAAGGCTTACCTACTTACTTTGTACGAGCTAATAAACAAAAGCGCGTATTTTAAAATTTAAAGACTGCTTTCATAGTGAAGAATTCTTACGTGAGTTTTTACGCATATTTACTTAAATTTTGCGGCGGTTCTTCATCCTGCCCTTGTTATTGCATGAATTTCCGCATTTCAAAGGCGTAGCATGGATACATGACTTAGCCACGTAGCAAAACTAAGACATACCTAGTTTGAACACAGGACAAGTTAAACAGTCCTACTCAGATAAGAGAGCATGATGAAAATAATAAACGTACAACATCAGCAACCTTTAGAACGTCTCGCTCCAGCAGGACGTATTGGTGTTATTTCTTTAGCGACAGATTTCAATATAGAAACGGATTTGTCGCGTATGTACCCAGATGATGTGCAGTTTTTTACCAGCCGAGTCAAAAACGTAAACCCTTTGACGATTGAGAACCTACGCACCATGGCGCCAGGTATCACAGATACGGCAGCAACTCTTTTACCAGGTACCCAACTTGATGCCGTCATGTATGCATGCACCTCAGGCACAATTGCCATTGGTTTAGAGCGTATCACTGAGTTAATTCAGCAAGCTCAACCCGGTGTACCAGTGACAAACCCTGTTACTTCAGCTTTAACAGCATTTAATCATTTCAAAGCCAAAAAGATCTCGATTCTTACCCCTTATACAGAAACTGTTAACCAAGAAGTTGCCGATTTCTTCAGCAATCAAGGATACGAAGTTCTCAGTATTGCAGGATTTGGTTTTGAAGATGATACAGCTATGACTTACATCACACCTCAAGATATCCAAGATGCCGCTCTTGCTACTTGCGATGAGAAAGCAGACCTCATGTTTATTTCCTGTACCGCATTACGCGCTTCTTTAGTGCTAGACACTTTGGAAGCAAAACTAAAAATCCCAGTGATTAGCAGCAATCAGGCCTTGGCTTGGCACAGCTTGCAATTGCTTCAATACCCTAAGCAAGTCACTGGATTTGGTAGCTTACTTTCACAAAAACACCTTTAAGCAGCCTTCACACCATTCATAAAAGAGAAGTTTAGATATGTCATTAGATCCACAATTGATAAAACAAATGACCCAATGGCGTCGTCATATGCATAGCTTTCCTGAGTGCGGTTTCGACCTACCACTAACAGCAGACTTTATTGCGGAAAAGTTAGAAAGTTTTGGCCTTGAAGTCATTCGTAATATTGGCAAACAAGGCATAGTGGCCGTGTTAAGAAGCGGTGATGGCCAAAAAAGTATTGGCCTTCGTGCCGATATGGACGCACTTTTTATCAATGAAGAAAATACCTTTTCCCATTGCTCACAGCACCAAGGACAAATGCACGCCTGTGGCCATGATGGTCACTCTGCCATGCTTTTAGGCGCAGCGAGTTATCTTGCTCAAAACAAAGACTTTAACGGTACGGTTTACTTTATCTTTCAACCAGATGAAGAGCATGGCGAAGGTGCACAAGCCATGATAGATGATGGCCTATTTGAACGCTTTAATATTGATGCGGTTTACGGGCTACACAATATGCCGGGGCTCGCTGAAGGCAAATATATTGTGAGACCCGGCTCTCTAATGGCCAGCGAAACCAGTTTTGAAATTGTCGTAAATGGCATTGGTGGACATGCGGCGATGCCACATAAAGGCGTTGACCCAATTGTCGTCGGTTCTCAAATCATTCTAGGGCTACAAACCATTGTCTCTCGTAACCTCAATGCCATAGAAGAAACCGCGGTTGTTTCTGCCACAGAGTTTCTAACCAATGGCACAGTGAACGTTATTCCTTCACAAGTCACCATTAAAGGTGACTGTCGCTGCTTTAGTGAGGCAAGCCTTGCAAAAATTGAAGAGAGCATGGAACGCATTATCTCTGGTATTTGCCATGCAGCGGGTGCGGAATATGAATTCACATTTACCAATGCGTTTTACCCAACTGTGAACAACCCAGTTCAAACTGAACATGCCATTGCTGCAGCAAACAAAGTATTTGGCAAAGACAACGTTGACCCAGATTGTTTACCACTTACGATTTCGGAAGACTTCTCCAGCATGCTAAGGGTTAAACCAGGCTGTTACGCCCTTATTGGCAATGGCGTGGAATCCGTTGGTGGCTGCGCACTTCACAACCCTAATTATGACTTTAACGACAATATTCTTGGCTATGGCGCTCAATACTGGGTGCAACTAGTCACTGATCAATTGACCTAACCAGGCAATCAACCAAGCAAAACCTTAACTCTAAAAATAAAATCTAAGGATACTCACATGAAAAAACTATTAACCACACTACTCGCAATGGGCATTAGCATGGGTGCTAGCGCAGAAACTTGGAAGTTTGCCTCAGAAGAAGATAAAAAAGATGTGCAAGATATCTTTGCACAAACCTTTGCTAAAACGATCAAAAAAGAATCTGATGGTGATATTCGAGTCAAAGTTTATTACTACGGCCAACTTGGCACAGAGAATGACATTGTCGAGCTAACTGCGAAAGGCACAGTGCAATTTGTATCTGTGGGTACTGGACATCTAGGTTCTTATGTACCTGAAGTACAAGCTCTTAGCGTACCTTACGTAATGGGAACTGAAACAGACGTTGTTCGTGAAGTATTAACGGGCAGTAAAACCATTTATGAAGACCTTGCTGATAAGTTTGAGCGCGTAAACTTGAAGCTACTTACCATGATCTCAGAAGGTGAAATGGTATGGGGGGCTAACAAGCCGATCCGTAGCCCAGAAGACTTTGCTGGTCAGAAGATCCGTACTTTTACCTCAACTATCCCAGTTGAAACCTATAAAGCTTTTGGTGCAACCCCAACGCCTTTATCTTGGGGTGAAGTGTATGGCGCACTACAACTTAAAACCGTTGATGGCATGGTTAACCCTATCTACTTCGTGTACAACGCAAAATGGCATGAAGTGCAAGATTACCTAATGCTACCTGGCCAGCAACCTTACGTAGGCACAGTGTCAACTAACAGCAAATGGTTCAACGGCCTTTCAAGTGAAAAACAAGCTATGGTTCGTAAAGCTATCAAGGTAGCTGAGCAAGCAGCGCATGATTACCAGTTAAAAATCAATGCTGAAAACATGAAGAAAATCATGGCTGAACGCCCTGATATGAAAGTTGTAACTCTAAATGCAGATGAACGTGCCCGCTTCAAAGCACTAAGCACAAATCTACACGAGACCTACTACAATGTAGTTGAAAATGCTTATCAAGGTAGCGATAAAGCAGAAGCTCGTGCCGGTGCGAAGAAAATTCTTCAAAGCTTAATCAAAGAAGTTAACGACGCCTCTATGTAATACCTCAAGACTTAGACCTAACCCTTTACGCAAGGACAAAAGTTAGGTCTAAGCATTTGTTTTAGTCTGCTTTATTAAGGTGTGTTCTTATGAAAAAAATCCTCTTTCACATCAGCCGTATTACTGAAACGATCGAAAAAACCATTGTTTTTTCGTCTATTTTGCTGATGATGGCCAATTCCACTGCAAACGCCATAGGTCGTTATGCATTTGGAAAAAGCCTCTTCTTTTCGGAAGAACTCAACCAGTTTTTAATCGTTGCGGTTACCTTTATCGGTTTTGCTTACGCGGTCAGAAAAGGCCGTAATATTCGAATGACAGCGCTTTATGATTCGCTTAATTTTCCGGCAAGAAAGTTCATTGCCACATTAATCGCCATCACCACAGGTCTTTTGATGTTTTATCTTTCTTATAAAGCCTATATCTATGTCATGGAAGTAAAAGACCTAAACCGTTTAAGCCCCGCATTACAGTTCCCTGTTTATTTGGTTTTCTCAATCATCCCTATTGGCTTAGCGATGGCAGGACTCCAGTACATTATTGCTTTCTTTATGAACCTTACCCATAAGGAGATTTACTTATCTCACGACGCAGTTGATATCTAACAATGTAAATCAGCATCAAGTTATCAGCTTCTTTAAGGTTTAATGAGTACCCTTTTATGAGTTCATTTATCGAGTTTTTTTCAGACATTATTGCCGGTGAATTAGACATTTATGTTATCACTTTCACGCTTGTGGCAAGCATGGTCATTTTATTATTTTTAAGTTTCCCTATGGTAGTGCCATTAGCTGTTGGCGCTTTGATTGGCTTAATTCACTTTTCAGGCATAGACACAGGTGTTGTCATTCAACAAATGATTACAGGTATTTCGCCTAATGCCTTAATTGCTGTACCTATGTTTATTTTGGCGGCCGACATCATGACGCGCGGTCATACAGCTAATAATTTATTAGGATTAATCCAAGCCTTTATAGGACATTTACGCGGTGGTTTGCCTATTACAGCCTGCATTAGTTGTACTTTGTTTGGCTCTGTTTCAGGTTCGACACAGGCGACTGTGGTTTCAGTTGGGCAAATCATGCGCCCACGATTATTACAGGCAGGTTATAAAGACAGTTTTGTCATGGCGCTAATTATCAATGCCAGTGACATTGCCTTCTTAATACCTCCTAGCATAGGTTTAATTCTTTATGGCACATTGGCTAACACCAGTGTGGGTGAGCTCTTTATTGCTGGGATTGGACCCGGCATTCTGCTGGCTATCATGTTCTCAGCTTACTGCTACTTTTATAGCGTATTACAAGGCGACAGCATTACCTTAGTAGAAAAAGCCTCATTTAAAGAGAGAGTCACCGCCTTTAAAAAAGCATTGATTCCATTGGGCTTCCCAGCCTTGATTGTTGGTGGTATCTATTCTGGTGCGGTAACACCAACCGAAGCGGCGTCATTTTCGGTGCTTTATGCCATCATAGTTGAGTGTTTTGTTTATCGTCAGCTTGGTTTAAAAGATGTAATAGATGCAGCCTTAAGCACAGGTTTGATTACTGCCGTTGTTTTCATTCTTGTGGGGATGGGCCAAGCGTTCTCTTGGTACATTTCATTCGAGCAAATTCCACAGGATCTACTGGCACCACTTAACCTTGAAGATGCTTCTAAAGAGTACATTCTCTTTGTGATTGCCTTAAGCTTTTTTGTTGGCTGCATGTTTGTAGATTCACTTGTCGTACTCGTGATTCTCACACCTATTTTTGTCCCTATCGTGGATGCCGCTGGCTTAGACCCAGTGCTTGTTGGTGTCATGATCACACTGCAAATGGCCATTGGGTCCGCCACGCCTCCCTTTGGTTGTGATATTTTCACGGCAATCGCTATTTTCAATAAACCTTATATGGAAGTCATTAGAGGGACACTCCCCTTCATTCTTATCTTATTTACCATGTCAGCGTTATTGATCTTTTTCCCAGACATTGCCCTATTACTTCGCGATCTGGCATTTTCTGACTGACACTTATTTAAGCCATTTAACTAAAACTTACTAAGCATGATCTTATGATCATGCTTAGTACATTTGAAACAGAGAATAAAAAAACCATGAATACAGAATTAATTGCACCATCACGGGGTTTTGATCAAATTGAATTTGAGCAAAGAACCGAAAGACTCCAAACCTTAATGGCCAATCAGAACATTGACGCCCTATTTTTAACAACTGAACCAGAGTTTCGTTACTTCAGCGGTTTTAAATCCCAATTTTGGGAAAGCCCAACAAGGCCTTGGTTTTTAGTGATTCCTATTATCGGTAAACCGATTGCGGTTGTGCCAGAAATAGGTAAAGCAGGCTTTGATGAAACTTGGATAGAAGATGTCAGGTGCTGGCCATCTCCTAGACCAGAAGATGACGGTATTAGTTTATTGAGAGATACCTTGATAGAGGTATCAACAACCAGTTTTAAAATTGGTGCCATGCTTGGTCCAGAAACACATTTACGTATGCCTGCTGATAACTACCAGTCTTTAAAGCGTGCATTAAATCAAAGTGTTGGACGCCACCAAATACAAGATATTAGTGGCTTGATAAGGCAAGTTCGCAGTGTTAAATCCCCTGCTGAAGTTGCCAAAACCCGCTTTGCTTGTGAAGTTACGGCAGCAGGCTTTGATTATCTATTTGAAAACCTAAAAGCTGGCATGACAGAAAGACAGGCTTGTAAAGCGATGCAGTTAGAAATGCTTCGTCTTGGTGCTGATACTTGCCCTTACCTTATCTCTGCATCCGGCAAAGATGGTTACGACAATATCATCATGGGGCCAACGGATCGCATTCTCACCCAAGGAGATGTATTGATCATAGATACAGGTGCGAATTTTGATGGCTACTTTAGTGACTTTGACCGCAACTATGCCTTTGGCCAAGTCGACAAACAGACCCATTATGCTTACGAGGCTGTTTACGCTTCCACAGAAGCAGGACTAGAAACGGCAAGTGCAGGAAAAACCACAGGAGATATCTGGCAGGCCATGTGGAATGTACTCGAAAATGCCGGCGCACTCGGTAACGATGTGGGCCGTATGGGTCACGGATTAGGTATGCAGCTCACTGAGTGGCCTTCTAATGTCGAAAATGGTGACGTGACTTTAGAAGCTGGCATGATACTAACACTTGAGCCTGGGATGACCTTCGCACCAGGAAAAATGATGGTACATGAAGAAAACATTCTCATCACTGAAACAGGCTGCGAGCTCCTACACAAACGTGCTTGGCCAAAACTGCCTGTGATAAATAGATAATTCAAACTCGATAAAGAAAACAAAAATAGATAAACGGGTTATTACTAATACTCGTTTATCTGCAAGTGCTTCAAATGACTATTGAATTGATAAATATGTAATTAAATTATTTATTTTTCATTAACACCTTCCTTGGTTAAATTATTACTATTCTTAACTTATAACTTCCCCTTTAATAATATCTATTAAAGGTAAAGGCTTATTGTCTTCTTTTTGTGATTTATCCAATTTATCTAAAGCAGTTAGATATTCTTCATCTGTCATATCACGCCAGTATCTTGGATTACGTCCAGTCACTTTGTCATGAGCGGCCGTAACAGGATCTCGTTCTCTAGATTCTTCTAAAATAATACAGTCAGGTAAAGGCTGGCTCACATCCATATAGCGCTGAATCATATTCCAGAGAACATTATAATCTTGTACATTTTGACTAGCGCCTAAAAGCAGGTGTAAAGGAATAGCATATTTATAATCATTATATCTATGTACAAGAAATAGAGAAGTATTACTATGACCCTGAGCTGTGGGTGATGAAGTAAAATAACAATCAAATTCAGCAAAAGGATGAGAAAATCGAATCTTCCTACCTTTTTTATATAAGGTTACCATACCTGTTTGACGATTAAGGGAATATAACTCATTAATTTTCATAAATGGTGGCATTAACCATTCAAATCCATCTTTACAGGTTAATATGTGATATCCATAAACAAAAAGACAAGGAAGTATAAAGTAATAAAAAATACTTAAAGAATCGATAAACTGATCAAACCTGTCTCCTTCATTAGTATTTAAAATTTGCAATATAGTCATGACTATATAAACAGGAAAAAGAAGCCAACTAAAAAACTTTGAAAAAGAAATTAATATCAAATAAATTTGAGTGAAAGGGCTAAATGTTTGTTGACTTAAAACTTCTTCGGTCCAGAACATTTCTTTAGCATTATCACCTCCATCCTCAATAGACTTATCCCTTAATTTAAAAACTTCATCCGAAGGTAAATCTCCTTTAAAGGAGTTAATAGGAATATCAGAATTTGCTTTTATATGACTAAACTTGCGACCAGAGTTTAATTTCTTTTGCCAGTAGCCTAAAGCTTCACCTTCTTTTTGTTTAATTAAATTTTCTGTGTTATAAGCTGTATCTTGGTACATCTCACTATCCCTATCAAAACTTTCAATCTACAATTTTCTTTTAAAAGGATTTTTTTGCTTTAAAAAGAGTGTTCTATATTATTTTTATACCAATTTTTGTCCTTATCATTAAAAAGGGCAGTATCAACAGTTTCAGACAATTCATCTTCTTTTATATCACCATTTGGAAAAACCATATCGCCATCTTTAAACTGTAATCGTGAATCAAAGCTTGGATAGTATCGAACATAATCGCTACTCGCAGCAAAGAAGCCAGCACTTTCAAAACCATTTTTAGGCATATTAAAATTGTTTTTTAGATAATAATAAACTCCTTCATTGGTGTGTTCCTCGAACAAGATATTAGCATCCTTTTTATCTGTTTTATCGATAGTCACCACTTCTCGTGTTTTCATTCCACTTTTTGGAGATATTTTATCAGCCACCTTGATGATAGCTTGCCTTATATGAAGCTTAGTTTCTAAGCTAGTAGCATCCAAAAATTGAGCAAGGTTACTTTTTACAAAAAGCACATGACTGGCATCCCATGTTTTTACTATTTGTTTTTGCTCATTAGATAAGGGGTTCTCCTTTTTGACATTATAAACCTGAATAGATACATTCATGATTAAGTTAATAAACTTACTCACAGCTATTTCAGGGTCTTTTAAATGACGATATTCGTCAGATTCTTCAGGCCCAAAAGGACCATTTTTAAGCCAAATTTCAACAGCAGAATCCTTAAGATACAAATAAAGTAACCCTCCACCTATTGCTAAGGCAAAGCCCAGCCAAGCAATGGGACCAAAACCTAATATAGGGGATGCGGCAGTAAATAAGCCTGCCAAAGATGACATACCTGTCCCGAGTGCAACGATGGCCATTGCCATACCCGCATCATTATCACCAGCATCCAATAATCGAATGGTATCCCATACAGCGATAGCAGCAGTAATAATTCCAGCTGCTATACCTGCAAATTTAATATAACTTAGACTTGATTCCATTTTTGCAGAAGTAATTACTTTAGCTGCTAAATTTCTTGCACCTTTTGGTATATTTAGCGCCGTTTTATTTGAGTATTGTGCAATTCTCCCAGCATCCTGAGTAGCCATATTTGATGCATGAGTTAATGCAACACCTAAATCAACTAATGCACTAAAAATATAAGCTAGTGAATAAGCTTTATCCTTACCATCCATATAATTTGAAAGATGAATCAAATTTGTTTTTAGATTAAGAATTTCTACAATGGTAATAAAATATGGTATTCGTAATTTGCTATAGGCATTACTTGCCGTGACTCCAAATTTTGTGTCTTTATGCATATCTGTAAGTGCACGCTTTGTCGCTATTTTATCGTATGCCTCTAATAACTTGCTTTTTTCAGGTAAGAACACGCCTTTCAGGTATGATTTTACAGAGGTTACATTTCCCTTGACCGCTTTTTTCTTATTGGTTGCAGCAACTAGATTACCTTCTTTATTAAATAGAGACCCTTTAGCCTTATTGTTTTTACTTTGCTTTTCAACATGCTGTTTTTCACTCTCTAACAAACCATGTTTTAACCCATGACCCTCTACTCCAACAAGAACACCTTTCATTTCCCTTTTACCATCAAAGGAGGTGTATATCATCTCCCCTAACGTTTTAGGGTCAGCGGCTCTCGCTAGGGCTAACGCTGATGCATAAGCCGTATTAAACTCAATACTAATGGCCTCTTTTGCTATCTTAGCCATGAGGTCATTTAATTCGACTGCCGTTTCAAAAAAACCTTGAAAAACACCTGAAATGACATGGGCAGATCGTCTTACTGTTCCAAAAATACCCTCTTCATTTGAATTTGATTTAGTCATAAAGGCTAGATCAACTGATTGGAGTTTATCATCCTCAATCGTTAGATCTTTATCTGCCCATTGAGCCAATTTTTCTTCATTGGTTAAACCCGATCCATCATTAAAGGGTGTTTTTTTATCATAACTTTTTTCAAGTAAGGCTTCGCTTTCGGGCAAGATAATAACAGGATTTAGTGGATGCGACTTAGATGACAGAACTCTTCTTGCAGTATTAAAACAAGGGTTATCCTCTTTTTTCTCAATACAAAGGCTATCTTGTTTATCTAAATTAATGTTTAAACTGCATAAACCCAAACTAGTCCACTGATAAGCTACAATCGAGTCTAACCCATTTAAAGAAACCGCATCCTTCAAAACTAAGGCGAGAGATTTATCATTCATCTGCTTTTCTAACGCTAGCTGTAAGATTCTAACATCTTTACGACATTGCAACCTTTCAATGGTACGAATGGTACGTTGAAAAGGAGCAGCCTTATCATAATAAGTTTTAGATAAGTCAGAAACTGACTTTTCTACTTCAATGACCTTAGATGGATCAATCCCTCTGTTTGCTACTCTCGCTTTTGAATAATCTTTTGTCAGATCTTTCTCTATATGCTCATAGAAAGGATTTTTCTTACCCGCAAACTCTTCAGGCATAACAAAACGTTGCACCAGCTCTGCTGATTTAAAGTGCTCTTGCTGGCCTATATCTATTAGTATTTGTTGAAAATAGCCTGCGCCACTTGTGACCAATAAAGCGTTATGCTTTAAATCAAAAATTTTATCGTCTAACGCAAAACAGGTTAGCTTTCTGGTTTTAGCATCCGCTAAATAATCTTGACTTGAACCTAACGCTTGCCAGGTATCTTCTTCTAGATTTTCAGAGCCTAGTAAAGACGATAGCGCTGACATTTGCAGTGAAAAATCGAATTGATAAGGTCTGTCTTGTGGATAATAAATGGCTTCTGCTTTATCACCATTTTTTCTGGCATTATCTATGTCGCTTTTAACCGTCTTATATAAATCCTGGATATAGTTACCCGATAAATCCTGATTTATGCACCTAGGCTCCGCGCAAATCATTTCGACTTGCAGCTCTCTTAATCGCATTTCAGCCAAGGTATCTGCTGCTAAAAGGCCCTCTTCTCTGTCTATTTTTAGACTATGCAGAGACACACAACGTTTTCGCATTTCACTAATGTTTGCTTCTAAAAAGTTTAAACGCTCGGCACTCCACTGCACGTCAGAAAATGCGATTCTAATATTAGTATTGGAGTTTTTATTGCGTGAAGGTAGCCAGATGTCTTTTAGGTTATCACCCGTTGGAATTCGATCATCTGAGGTAAACGCCGTATCTTTTGATTCACGGTATTGATAAAGATCAACATCATTAAATGTCATTTCTTCTTCTAGTACAGATACTTTGATTTCTCGCCATGCTAGATCATTATAAAACACATAAAGATAGCCATCGCGTAAAGGTGCAAGCCTTTCTTTTTCAGAGATATCTTTATTAAAAGAGGGCAGAATAGTAAGAGGAATCGTTGCGTATAATTGATAGTCTTGTCTTTTTTCTTTACGGCTGACTTTATCTACCCCTTCAAAAAGGGGCAATTCAATCACACCACTGCCAGCTGAGACTTTTAACCAGACATTTCGTTTCTCGGTCTCTTCTTCCCAATCCCAGCTATAAATAGTACTTTCTTCAAGCTCTGGATCGATTGCTTTTTTATTGCCTAATGCTTCTTGATGTTCCATGTCGGATAAATCAAAAAAGTCGAAGCCTTGTTCTTCACTATGACCAATTCCTGTTACTTCGATAAGAAACTTATCACCTTCACAGGCTGAGCCAGATGTTAATTTATTACTCATAGCTGGGTTGCTCCTTCAACGCTTTCTTTTAAGGCGACTAGTTTTTCGTCCACTGAAAAATGTTCAAAATTAGGCATTGCCTGTGCAATTCTGTCTAACGCTTGTGTACTTGATAGAGCTAAATCCAATACAGCGTATTGCTGTTCAAGCTCTGATATTTTCCAATACTCGATATGCTTATGAACTTCACGCAATTTTAAATAGCTATCTGAGTCGTGATCGTAACTTTTATCTGTTAAAAAAACTTGGATAAAAGCATCATCATATTTAAGCGCTAATGCTGCTTCTTGTGATGGCCTCAGCACCCAATCATCCTCATGAATACTTTTATTTTGATTAATCACTTGCTGCCAACGAGCATCACCCCACGCCTTTGTTTGGTATAGCCAAACTGAATGTAATGGAGATAACCACTCAGCAGTATCCTCTATGTCTGACTCAGTAAAAAAGTACGATGCAACAGACGGTGTATAAAAGTGAAAAATCCCTTTGGCTGTGCCATTAAATATGACATACAGACGCGCTTGAAGATGTTGCAAAACATCTTGAAAGGTTTGGTCTGATGTAGCCGAAAAGAACATCGCCTGTGTATCTGTTAAAGATCTATGAAACTGTGAATTCTCATCAAGCTCGATCAACAAGGGTGTCTGTTCAGTTAATGCTGCTAAAGGTGTACCAACATAAAGATCTGTCGCATTTTCAGACTTTAGATTTTGATAGACAATTTTCTTCATGTCTTTAAAAGCAGGTATCAAGGCATACCATTTAAGGGCAAGCCCTTCATTTGTGTATTCATCAAATTCAGGAATCATGATGTTCCCCCACAAACAGGACACACACCGCCGCTGTGAGAAGAGCATATTTCAGAAATGGGTACTTCATTGGCCAGATCAGAAATTACCTTATGGGCAAAAACCGGATACTCAACCTCTACCGCTTCAAACACCACGTCTTGTACATTGGCTTCTCCTGCTAAGGCTGCGCCTTTTTCCAGCGCTATCATAGTCGGATCGATGACTTCAGCTTGTTCTAAGAATTTGGGGAGTTCAGCTAGCTGGCCGACATAAGCAACACCGCTACCAGCGCCACCGCCTGAGTTAAGGTTAATGGCCGCACCTGACATGCTCACTCCAGCGGCATCAATTTTGACTGTACTGCCGCCCGCGCTTAATAACATTTCAGCACCCGCTTCGATAACGACTTTAGTGCCAGCTTTTAGGGTGACATCGGTCCCCGTTTGGATAGTGTGCTTGTCTGTAATTTTGATATGGAGTGAATCATCTGTTTGCTGGCTATGATCACCCGTGATGGTCTCAGTTTGGTTCCCTTCTACCGTCAGGTTGTCGTTCAAGCCAACTTGCTCGAACCTGTTATTGCCGATGGTTTGAGTCAGATCATGTTGAATGGTTTCGCTTCTATCATTTTGTACTTTAAGGTTTAAATCCTTTTGCGCATGAAGATAGATCTCTTCTTGCTCTGCTTGGTCTTCAAAACTTAATTCGTTAAAGCCTTCCCCCTGGTGAGATTGGGTGCGTATGACTGTCTTACTTTTATGCTCAGGCAAAGCATAAGGAGGCTGGTTGTTCGCGTTGTAAGTGCGCCCTGTCACTATCGGTTGATCAGGGTCTCCTTCTAAGAAACTAACAATCACTTCATGGCCGACTCTAGGCAGCGCTTGCATACCATATTGGCCACCAGCCCAACCTTGGGAAACACGCATCCAGCAGCTGGAAAACTCATCTGCTAACCCTAATCTATCCCAACTAAATTGCACCTTTACTCGGCCAAATTCATCACAATAGATTTCTTCTCCAGCAGGACCAACGACCGTCGCTATTTGCGGGCCATCAACACAGGGCTTGCTATTAACATCAGGACGCCATTGGCGAGTTGCGGGAATGACGTCAAACTGGTTGTTATAGGTGGTTGCACCCTCTCCGCCCATTTCCTCTAGTGCTTGAGGCTGAGTACCTGTGTGTTCAACACTAACGATTAACCAATCTTGATTACATTCCTCTTGCGGATGCTCAAGTAAACTAACTTTATGGCCAGACATTAAACTATCAAGGTTACTCTCACCTTTAGCAGTAATAGCTTCTTTTCTTATGGCATCCAGACGGTACTGTGAAAACGCTTTACCACTGTCATCTGACTTATAGCGCCCAGGGTAATCATAGTGTTCATAAGTAACTTGCTGAGAGTCGAGGTCTGTTGCAATCGTTTCATGTAAAAAGCTGTATTCAGGGCGCTTAAAGCTATAATCTTTAAGCTGAACACTGGACACATCTGTTTCGGTATAACGTTTAAAAGTACGCACATAAGGGTGATCTGCCAAACTCCCACCTAAGGTATTATAAACAGCTGGCAAGGCTAAACTTGGCGCATTTTGGGTATCGTCACAGAAGACTAAAGTATGTTTCTCTTCTAGGTGACTAAAGTAATAAGTCAGACCCTCTTCTGCCGCTAAGCGATTGATGAAATCCAAGTCAGTTTCACGGTACTGTACGCAATATTCTCTTTGCTCACATACCCTAGCAGTGGAAAAAGCATAATCTGTGATTCCCATTTCTTCGAGCAAAGAAGCCATAATTTCAGGCGCTGATAGCAGCTGAAAAATACGGCTATTATGTCTCAAGCTTGACCGCTTAAATGCTGGTACCATTTCGAGACGATAAAAACTGTGATGTAGGCCGGTATCTCCTCTTTCAAAGGTTTGCGCTATACCTTGCCATGATTGTGTGATTAATCCATTCTGCCAAACTTTTAAGCTAATATTCTTATCTAAAACCTGCTCTGGTGTGATTCTTTCATCACGGCTCGCCAGCGACACATCAAACTGAAATAAACGAGAAAGGGACTCTTGTCCTTTAAATTGAGTAACGACAAATGCCGTCTCAGGTAGGCCCTCTACCGTGAGGGTAAATTGCAGTCCACTATTTAGTGCCATGGGGTAATGTCCATATAAATCAAAAAAGTAAAAAGCGCCCAATCCATACGCCTAACAAAAGTTGCTCATTCTCTTTCATCATGGAGTTGACCTCACAATGAGAGCAAAAGCAGCCACTAAAGGAGCAAAATTTATACCAAGGAAGAATAAAGCAGGAATCAGTGCTAATTAGGCTTCAAAGGCCCTATATCTAGGCAAGTTGTTGCTAATTTTCGAGTAATTAATTGCCCAGAAAACAAAAAAGCCGATAACGAGTTTTCGTTATCGGCTTTTTAAAAAGAATTTAAAAATCAATTCAGGCTTAGAACTCCAAGCCTTTTTGCGCTTTGATCCCGCGCTTAAAAGCATGTTTTACTTCTTTAATTTCACTGACAGTATCTGCAATCTCAATTAGAGAGTCAGATGCACCACGACCTGTAATCACAAGATGCTGGGTATCAGGTCGCTGCATTATTGCATCCAACACTTGATCCTCTTCTAGATAATCGTAATGCAAGAGATAAGTCAGCTCATCCAGCACGACAAGATCATAGCTGTCATCTTCTAACAAGGTTTTTGCTGAGGCCCAAGCCGCTTTTGACGAAGCGATATCTTGTTCTCTATTTTGGGTTTCCCAGGTAAAACCTGAGTCCATAATAAACCAGTCTACATTTGGTTGGGCTTTGAAAAAACTGATTTCACCAGTATCCCAATCTCCTTTTAAAAACTGTACAACACCTACCTTCATACCATGGCCTAACGCTCTTGCTACCATACCTAACGCAGAACTAGATTTACCTTTGCCATTACCCGTTAGTAAGACAAAGGTTCCTTTATCCTGTTGAGCATTAGCAATACGCTTGTCCACATGCATTTTGATTTTTTGCATACGTTTAGCATGTTGTTCAGGATCTTTTATTACTTTAGACATGGTCAAACACCGGTATTTAAAAGCTTAAATGGAGAGTTAATACTTTTGCTTTTATCTAGATACTTTTAACTCGATTAGATAGTTAGACGTTATCAAAATCGTCTAAGGTATCGTCATCATTCGCAAGGGTTTCGAGCTTTTCCTTTAATGCCAGAAGATGAGCTTCTAACAAGGCTTTAGTCAATAAATGCTCATTATTATAAGCACTCGTTTTCATCCAACCTTTATATTCCAGCGTCATTTCCAAATAAGTATGCCCCTTATCATTTAAAGATAAGTGAGTCGTCCATCTCTCTTCTAACCACCAAGCATAAGCACGCTGAAAATGAATCGCCAATAAATTTGGTGAAGACAACTGACTGACAAAGCCCTTTCGAACTTGACGGCCACTTAAGGTATTGAGGGTAAATTTAACTGGGCTAGATAATAATGTAGAAGCACTGGCTGGTACTTCTACATGCATAACTGAGGGAGACCAAAGGCCATAGAGTTCGATATTAACTAATTGCAGCCACACCTCATCAATGTCAGCTGCAATTTCAATATCAAGAGAACAGGTAAACAAGGTTATACCTTATCGTCTTCAGGATCATAACCTAAGTTAGGTGCTAACCAGCGTTCTGCATCATCTTTAGACATGCCTTTACGTTCTGCATAGTCTTCAACTTGATCAGGGCCAATCTTACCTACACCAAAGTAGCCACATTCAGGGTTAGCAAAATACCAGCCACTAACGGCAGCCGTTGGCAACATGGCATAGTTCTCTGTAATTGTGATCCCCGTGTTTTCTTCTATATCCATCAAAGCCCATAACTTATCTTTTTCCGTGTGATCAGGACAAGCAGGATAACCAGGTGCAGGACGCATACCTTGGTACTTCTCTTTAATAAGCTCTTCATTCGTTAAGGACTCATTTGGTACATAGGCCCAAATCTCCTTACGTACTTTTTCATGTAGGTATTCAGCACACGCTTCGGCTAGACGATCAGCCATCGCTTTAATCATGATGCTGTTATAGTCATCGTGATCGGCTTCGTAAGCTGCAACTAACGGATCAATTCCAAAACCTGTTGCGCAGGCAAAGGCTCCCATATAGTCCGCCACACCCGTTTCTTTAGGCGCTACAAAGTCTGCTAAGCAGTTATTGTATTTGCCAGGTGCAGTTAGTTCGTTTTGCAAACGTAAGAAAGACAAGGTCTCTTTTACTTCTGTACGGGTTTCATCTGTATAGATTTCAATATCATCATGATTGACTTGGTTAGCAGGGAAAACACCTACGATTGCTCTCGCATCAAGCAGTTTCTCATCAATGACTTTATCTAACATGACCAAAGCATCGTTATAAAGCTTGGTAGCTTCTACACCAACCACTTCGTCTGTCAGTATGCGGGGGAAAGCTCCAGCAAGCTCCCATGTCATAAAGAAAGGAGTCCAATCGATGTAGTTTTTAAGCTCAGCCAAATCGATGTCTTTTTCAGTGAAGACAGTAACGCCTAACTTTTTAGGAGTAGGAATTGGCAAAGTCCAATCAATTGGCGCTTTGTTTTGTCGTGCTTTATCAAGTGAAACTCGACGCCCGGCTTTACTACGCTCTTTATAACGCTTACGAGTTTTCTCGTAATCTAACTTAATGTCATCAATAAAAGCTTGGCGCTTTTCAGTATCTTTACTTAATAAGCTAGACGCAACACCCACACTTCGGGATGCGTTGGTAACATGGACCACTTGACTACGCTTATAGCCTTGCTCAATCTTCACTGAAGTATGCGCTTTAGACGTTGTCGCGCCGCCAATCAGAACAGGAATATCAAACTCCTGACGCTCCATTTCTTTGGCTACATGCACCATTTCATCAAGTGATGGGGTAATCAATCCTGACAAGCCAATAAGGTCTGCATTCACTTCACGAGCTGTACGTAAAATTTTCTCAGCAGGCACCATGACACCAAGGTCGATCACTTCATAGTTGTTACACTGGAGCACAACACCTACGATGTTTTTACCGATATCATGTACATCACCTTTCACTGTCGCCATGACAATTTTACCGTTACTTGAAGATGCCATATCTTTATTACGGGCTTTTTCTTCTTCAATGTAAGGCATGAGGTAGGCTACCGCTTTTTTCATAACACGAGCTGATTTCACCACCTGAGGTAAGAACATTTTACCTGAACCAAACAAGTCACCAACGATTCCCATACCGTCCATCAAAGGACCTTCAATCACCTCTAGTGGACGGGTATGAGAAAGACGAGCTTCCTCTGTATCTTCATCAATAAATTCAGTAATACCCTTCACCAGAGCATGACTTAACCTTTCATTGACTGGCAAAGAGCGCCACTCTTGAACTTGCACTTCATTGTCGTTAGACGCCGTACCCAAGAATTCTGTCGCAATTTCCAATAAGGCATCTGTTGCAGTATCAGTTCGGTTTAATACCGCATCCTCAACTGCATCACGCAATTTAGCCGGAATATCATCATACAGAGCTAGCTGGCCTGCATTCACGATACCCATTGTCATGCCTTGTTGAATTGCATGGTATAAGAAGACGGCATGAATGGCTTCACGAACAGGGTTATTCCCCCTGAATGAGAAAGAAACGTTAGAGACACCACCAGAAATTAACGCATGCGGTAACTCACGTTTGATATCACCTGTTGCTTCAATGAAGTCCAAAGCATAACGGTTGTGCTCTTCTATACCGGTTGCAATCGCAAAGATATTAGGGTCAAAGATAATGTCTTCTGGCGGGAAGCCCACATCTTCAGTCAGGATCTTATAAGAGCGACGACAAATTTCGATTTTACGTTCACGAGTATCTGCTTGGCCCACTTCATCGAAAGCCATAACAATCACTGCTGCGCCGTATTTACGTAATTTACGCGCTTGCTCGGTAAAGTTTTCAACCCCTTCTTTCATACTGATGGAGTTAACAACACCCTTACCTTGAATACATTTAAGGCCTGCTTCTAAAATTTCCCATTTAGAAGAGTCCAACATAATAGGTACACGAGAGATATCTGGCTCTGAGGCAATTAGCTTCAAAAAGCGAACCATGGCCGCTTCTGAATCCAACATACCTTCATCCATGTTGATATCGATAATCTGAGCACCGTTTTCAACTTGTTGACGTGCAACCGTTAGGGCACTGTCAAAATCGCCTTCTTTAATTAGACGTTTGAAAATCGCTGAGCCTGTCACGTTGGTTCGCTCACCCACGTTTACAAACAGGGTGTTTTCATCAATATTAAAAGGCTCTAAACCTGCTAAACGACAGGCTTTAGGAATAACAGGAATTTGTCTTGGTTTTGCTTTTTCAACTGCATCAGCAAAAGCTTTTATGTGAGCAGGCTCTGTACCACAACAACCACCAATAATGTTAAGGAAGCCAGAGTTCACCCACTCTTGCATCTCTTCTAACATTTCTTCTGGAGTTTCATCATATTCACCAAAGGCGTTTGGTAAACCCGCATTTGGGTGAGCAGAAACATTAACATCAGCAACTCGAGAAATTTCCTCAACGTATTGACGTAAATCTTTTGGCCCTAGCGCACAGTTAAGTCCAACAGAAATAGGGTCTGCATGAGACACCGAGTTCCAGAAAGCTTCTGTTGTTTGGCCTGAAAGCGTACGACCAGAGGCATCAGTAATGGTACCTGAGATCATGACAGGGTAACGCACACCTGTCGTTTCAAAATACTCTAGTACCGCATAAATGGCCGCTTTTGCGTTCAGAGTATCAAAAATCGTTTCTATCAGAATAAGGTCCGATCCACCTTTTACCAAACCATCAACGGCTTCAGTGTAAGCGACTACGAGCTCATCAAATTCGATATTTCGATAACCTGGATCATTCACATCGGGCGAAATAGAACAGGTGCGACTTGTTGGGCCTACTGCACCAGCAACAAATCTAGGTTTGTCTGGGTTTAGTTTCGTAAACTCATCACAGGCTTCTCGGGCTAGCCTTGCTGATTCGAAATTCAATTCGTAGCTTAATGCCTGCATCCCATAGTCGAGCATGGAAATAGCATTAGCGTTAAAGGTATTGGTTTCAACAATATCTGAGCCAGCCTCTAAATAAGCCTTATGGATATCTTTAATAATTTTAGGTTGAGTTAGAGATAAGAGGTCATTATTACCTTGAACATCACTAGGCCAATCAGCAAAACGATCACCACGAAAATCACTCTCAGTGAGCTTATATGCTTGGATCATGGTCCCCATGGCACCATCTAATACCAAGATATTTTGTGCTAAACGCTGTTCGACTAATGAATATGACTTTGATTTAACCACAGAACTTACCTCAAAAAACAAAATGCAAGGCTACTATACCCAAATGCAGGAAACTTGTTAGTGAAAATTAATAATAGCTAAATGAAAAAATCGAAATAAAAAATAGCTACTAGGAAATGAAAAAAGCAGAGACTCACATCTCTGCTTTAGTTATATAAAAACTCTTTAAAAACGTTGATTAAGCCATCTCTTTTCAGACAAATCAATCAAGCAAATACTAAGCAGCACCGTCTAAACATTATCAGGTTGAGACTTGTTCAATTTGCCAATTAAGAAACCACCCATTAAGCCGGCAAAGATTGCAATAATCCAGAAGCCATACTTCTCAAACAAATTATCATTCACCAAGCTCAATACTTTTTGATCACGATAAACTTCTTTTAAAATCCTGTCTTCTTGGTATTGAATATCCTGGTGAATAAACAAGTTTACTTGGGCAACTTGGCTTTCGCTCACCCCTTTTGCACGCCAGCGCCATTGTATTTGGCCATTTGACGCTTGCGCTTCAGCAGACACAGAACTTACCAACTCTAACGAGCTATCCCCTATTAGTTCTGCAATAAAAACCTGACCAGCAATTGAATCATTAACAGTAGCCGTCAAAATAATTTCAAAGGAAGCCCCTAGCTCAACTTGTTTAGGAATCTGCCAAAGCACATTACTTAAATTAGTGGCAAGATGATCTTTAAAACCAGCACTGATCGCTTCTAATTCAATCAAATCCGATAATTGCGCTTCAAGGCTTTGGCGCGTTTCTTTAGCTGATTCAAGTGCTAACAAGCTTTCTTCATACCTAGCATGTAAACTAATCAGCTCTTCTTTTGCCAACGCAAGTTCACCCGATAAATCTTGCTTTTGCTGGGTTAACTCTGCAACACTCGATTGCGCTTCAGCAAGCTCTTGCCTTAATAAGGCTTGTTGTTCACGACTCACAGCTTGCGCTAATTCTAATTGTTCAAACTGATAATTAAGCGCTTTATAATCTGCATTTAAATCTGATAAAGTCTGACCTAAACGCGCAATTTCTATGTTTTTGAGATCAGATTTATCATCACTTTGCTCAAGATTAGTTAGCTTATCTTGATATTCATTTAATAATTCTTGCTGTGCGGAAATTTCACTTTCTAACACTAAAATCTTAGCATTTAGAGTACCTAACTCTAATGAGTTATCAGCAACAGGCAGTGCCGTTGTTAACTGACCAGAGGTCAGTTTGTCTAAACTAGAAGACTTTTCTCTTAAGGCACTATTATCTGCCTCAAGACTTGCGATGACTTTATCTTTTACCTGAATCTGATCCCACAAAGTTTGTTGTTGCGCTCTAGCATCAGAAATAGCACCACCCAAATCTAAATTCTTTTGCTTTATCGCAGCATAATCAGACTCTAGTATTTGATTTGATTTCTTTAAGGCATCATGATCTTTATTAAGCTGAGTGAGACTCTGCTTCTGAGCTAAATATTCTTTATCTAACGCTTGGTAATCAGCATCTAATAAACTGTATTTATATAATAAGGTGTGATGCGTGCTATTGAGTAAATCGTAATCTCTTTGCAGGCCAATAACGCTTAGGTCCTGCTTAACATCGGCCACACTCTCTTCGGCAGATAGTGTATCTCGTGACTGATTGTCTAAATCTTTTTCTACTTCAATATTGTGGGCAATGATTTGCTCTTTATACAAACGGTTTTGTATTTTTAACGAGCTAATAGCCTCATTCAGCTTTTCATTTTCAAGCTTTAAATTTATGTAGCTAGCTTCTAACTCACTAAGGGTTTGTTTCTCAGATTCGATTTCAACTAACTGTGCCGTATTAGTTGGATTTTGAATACTTTCTAGACTGGAGATTTTTGCTTCTTGCTGGTCTAGCTGACGGGTTAGATCGGTAATTTTAGATTGGTTATCACTGATAATTTGTTCGAGTCGATTAATTTCTTCATCTTTAACTGCCACACTTTGAGCTAACGTTTGATTTTCACTCTCATCGATTTGTTGAATTTGATTCACTGCCTCCACCTCTAAAACTTCTGCTTTAGAAACTTCAACTATTGCGGGAGCCTGACTTTGATCTGTGTTTTGGGTTGCTGTACTACAAGCTGAAAGAATACTCGCTAACGAGAATAACAAGCAATATTGCTTTTTCAATTTCATTTCTCACTCCATCAACAGCAGTTAAAACAATAACCTAGATAAAATATGAACAAGTAATCATATGCCAAAATCAGGATTAAATGCAAAATTAAGCCTGATTAGTTAGCTATCCTCTAGATCAAAGCACCTTAGGGTTCGTATTTTTCTGGTCAGAGCTCGATGAAACAGAGCTAGGATGCTCTAATGTTTCTGCTAGATTACTCATTAACAACTGGTAAAAGTCCTGCTGCTTAATCGGCTTAGAAAATAAGTAGCCTTGGTACATCATTTGGTGCTGTTTCAACCAATCAAGCTGAGCTTGCCACTCAACGCCCTCAGCCACTATGTCTAGTTCTAGATGCTGGCCAATAGAGATAATGGCAGTTACCAAAGCTTGATCATTATGGTCAATAATCAAATCCTGGATAAAGCTGCGATCTATCTTAATTTTATTGACTGGCAATCGTTTCAAGTAGCTTAATGAACTGTAACCCGTACCAAAATCATCAAGAGAGAAATTTACACCAATCAGTGCAAGCTTTTTCATTTTTGCAACGGACTCTTCAATATCTTGTATCGCTGAAGATTCAGTAATCTCTAATTCAAACAAGTCCGCGGGCATTGAGAAGTCGCGCAAGGTTGCTTTAAAAGTCTCTATAAAATTCTTAGAATGAAGCTCTATCGCACTCACGTTGAGAGAAATCCTGAACCCCTCAGGTAATACTGAAAGTAGATCTTTCTCATTAATAAAGGCACACAAATCTCTTAACAAGCCATCGCTAATGTCACAAATAAGTCCTGAGGACTCCAAGAAGTCGATAAACTCATTCGGGCCAATTAGGCCTTTCTCAGGATGATTCCAACGAATCAGGGCTTCTGCGCCGAGTACTTGGTTAGATCCAACACATACAATGGGCTGTAAATAAAATTCAAACTCTTTATTTTCAATGGCACTCTTAAGGTCGTTCTCTAAACGAACATAACTGGCGACTTCTTGCGTCATCTCCATCTTAAACATAGAGATACGATTTCGACCGGCTGATTTGGCGTTATACATAGCAGTATCACCAAACTTAAACAGCTCTTCGGCATCTGAATCTTCTTCCGAGAAGATAACGACACCTATACTGGCCGTAATACGGAATTCATTCCCTTTAATATTTAAGGGTTGCCTGATATCACACAGAATAAGCTCAGCAGTGCTGACTATCTTATTAATAGCCGTTTCTTTGTCCTCATCAACACCACTTAAAATAATACAAAACTCATCGCCACCAATACGGGCTAAAGTGTTACTGCTATTTATCTTTGAGGCCAACCTATCTGATAAGGCCAATATAATGGAATCACCCACTGAGTGACCTTTAGAATCATTTATCAATCTAAATTCATCTAAATCTATATATAAGAGTGCACCAAACTGCTTATGACTTGCAGTATAAGTGATGGCCATTCCCAAGCGATCTAAGAAAAGCTCTCTATTAGGCAAACCTGTTAGTTGATCCTGATAGGCGACTTGAATCAGTTGTTTTTCTCGGGTTATTTTTTCTGTCATATCACTTGCGACTAGCAAGAGACTGGCATGCCCTTCATACACTATGGCGGTATAGCTAATTTGCAATACACGCTTACGTGCCATGCCATCTGTGAGTTCACGCTCGACTTCGTAAGACTCTTCGAGGTTATGAATAACTTGAATTAATTCATGAGCAAATCTATCCGCTTCTTGGGAGTTAACACCACGATGTAGATCTAAAAAGTTGGCGCCTAAGATTTGTTCGGTTTTGACACCGTAAAACAAGTTTGCTGAATTGTTAGCAAACAACACAGTTAAATCACGATCCAACGCCATCACTATGTTCGGGTTAACATCGATTAACGCTTTTAATTGGTCACGGTTCTCTCTTAAAGCGCTCTGGTTTATCTCTAATTGATTCAATAATGAATTGGTTGTATCGACAATATCAGATATCTCACCACTGTCATGGTGACGCATATGCTCAAGACGATACCCAGCAGGTTGCTTAGGGTCTATCTTCATCAATTGATCTCTTAGCTTCATTAAAGGAATCGCTAAGATATTCTGAAAAACAACAGCCAACATAAGGCCAAGTAATAAGTTTCTTAACACACCTGAGACAAGCACATACCAAGCACGCTGGAAAAATGGCGCCATGGCAGCATCACCATTCACTTCAAGAATCAGCTCACCTTCACTTACCTGAGAGTCATTTATTAGATCAAAAAGGTGTGTTTCTGTGGAATAGCCAAATAAATTCGATAGCCAATAGGTATTGGATTGCACTGGTTGGCGTACAAAAGAAGCCAGTATGTTTTTTCGATCATCAACTAATTTAACCTGATTCAAAAAATCGAAGTGAGACAAGCCATTCACTAACTCTGAGGCAAGACCGGGGTCAAGTTGATGCACAGCACGCTGAGCCGCAGGCGCTGTAATTGAGAAGATCTCTTCTACCTTGTCATCTATTAACTTAGCTTGATTATCAAAATCACTATACAGCTGAAGTAAACTAACTAATAAGCCAAGAATAAAGGCAATGGATACCGTTGACCGAGTCAACTTAAAGGATAAACCAGTTAAAAATTTATTATTCATAAAATAAAAAACAAGCACTTATCAAGAGAATATGTTGCAGGTATTTAGATAAGATTATAGTTACTTGTTTAATTACCTCCAGTTAAACGAAATTCATCAAGTGACTTAGGAAGCTACGAACAAGCCACCTCTTCTCAGTCTAATCAGTCTTATCAGAAAAAAAGGCTAATCAAGGCGTCTCTTTGAAGTAATGTAGGCACCTTTCTAGAAGGGACAACGCAGATTAACACTTTTCCTGCAAAACCCGCAGGGAGTAGCCTAAAAGCCCTACCTTTATGTTGAAGCACTTATCAATAGAATAACGATTAAGTTGCGCACTTCACCATAAATCTAAATGCCTTTACCCACACACTAAAACGGGAAGACTTATTCGCAGTTTCCTTATAAACCCATTCAGTTCAACTTTCAGCATGTCAGACTCGAAATTTAAATCAAGGTTAAAAGCGTCATATTGCAAAAATATGAAGCTATCTCCATAAAAAGTAAAAAAAAACCTAAGTGTCAGCACACTTAGGTTTTTAAAAATAATCTAAAACATCAGTTCGTTAAAGTGATTTAATAACTTAAGCAAAACAATAAGTTCAAGCTAAAGATTTGGAAATAACTTCATAAACGTCTTTAGAAAGTTCTTGCGCTTGCACTCTTTCTAACTCAGATTTCATCAGACCCGATAAGCCAGATTCCATTTTACGCCAGCGTGTTAACGGCGTACAAAGCCTTGATGCAAGCTGTGGATTACGCTTATCTAATTCAATAATTAAATTTGCTAAAAAAGCATAACCACTACCATCTTCGTTGTGGAAACAAGGTACATTTTGCGTTAAACCACCCAACAAAGATCTGACTTTGTTTGGGTTTTTAAGGTCAAAAGCGTCATGTTCCATTAGTGCTTTGATTCTATCAAGGCTACCTTCCCCTTCTTGAGAAGCACTCAACATCAGCCATTTATTAACAACTAACGACTCACTTGACCACTTTTCATAGAATCCTGCCAATAAACTTTGAGCATCAGGATGCTCACTATTCACAGAGATAGAAAGCGCTGCAAACTCATCGGTCATATTGTCTGAAGATAAGCATTGTTCAGCAATCACTGGAACAACTTGCTTATCCTGACTATCAGCCCAATAACTCAAGACTACATTTTTAAGCTGACGTTTCGCCATTTGCTCAGAATTTGGCAAATAGGCACCAACAATCTTGTTACGCTCATAACACACAGACAATTCTGAGGTCAGTTTGCTGGCAATCATTTGCTTCAAGAACTTACGCGCTTTAGCAATAGCTTTAGGATCAATGCTTTCAGCAAGCTCTGCTAAGTAAGAGGCACTTGGTAAAGTCAGAATCAAGGCAACCATGGCTGGATCTAGGTTTTCATCCATCAAAATGCTGGCAAAGCCTTCAATCAAGTTTGATTCAATCACAAGGTCTTCACCTGCTTTTACCTGTTCAATCAAAGTAGATAGTTCATTTACCGCCAATTGTTGAGCAGCACTCCAGCGATTAAATCCATCTGTGTCACTTGAAAGCAGCAATAACAAGTCTTGCGCTTCTAGATCTTGTTTTAATTTAACCGGAGCAGAAAAGCCTCTTAGCAGTGAAGGAACAGCAGCTTGAGAAACGCCTTTAAATTCAAAACTCTGTTTTAATTGATTTAAATGCAATACATGCTCTTTAGCGGCAACCCCCTGGAACTGAGTCGTTAACTCTTGACCATCTTTTCCAACAAGCCCCATTCTGATAGGCATGTGCAAAGCAAGCTTTGTCGGTTGACCAGGTGTTGCAGGGGTCATTTGCTCAACATGTAAAGTTAAACTTGTTTCTGCTTCATTATATTCTGAGGTCACAGTGAGAACCGGCGTTCCTGCTTGTGAATACCAACGACTAAACTGCTTAAGGTCAACACCGCTGGCATCTTCCATTGCTTTAACAAAGTCATCACAAGTAACCGCTTGCCCATCATGACGCTCAAAATAAAGGTCTGAGCCTTTACGGAATGACTCTTCTCCTAACAAGGTATGAATCATGCGAACTATTTCAGCACCTTTCTCATAAATTGTCAGAGTATAGAAATTTGATATCTCGATAAATGATGCTGGGCGCACTGGATGTGCCATTGGACCCGCATCCTCTGCAAACTGAGCAGTACGTAAAAAAGAGACATCTTCAACACGTTTAACCGTTGGAGAGTTCATATCTGCTGAGAACATTTGATCACGGAATACCGTAAAGCCTTCTTTCAGACTTAACTGGAACCAGTCACGACAAGTAACACGGTTGCCTGACCAATTATGGAAGTACTCATGGGCAACAACGGCTTCTACACGTAAAAAACCATCATCTGTCGTCGTTTCTGGCGTAGCCAACAAGCAAGATGAGTTAAAAATATTTAGGCCTTTGTTTTCCATTGCGCCCATGTTGAAATCATCGACAGCGACAACCATAAATATATCAAGATCGTATTCACGGCCGTAAACTTCTTCGTCCCACTTCATAGATCGTTTTAGCGAGTCCATTGCATAATCGACTTTATCGATATTATGGCTTTCAGTGAAGATCTCTAAAGCAACTTCTTTACCTGTCATAGTGGTAAAAGTGTCTTGGATTTTTTCAAGATTACCAGCAACTAGGGCGAACAAATAAGCAGGCTTTGGGAAAGGGTCATGCCAAACAACAAATCGTTTACCTTCTTCTGTCTCGCCTTCTTCAATCTGATTACCATTGGCAAGCATTGTCGGATACTTATCAGCATCTGCTTCAATACGCGTTGTAAACACAGACATCACATCTGGACGATCAAGGTAATAAGTAATATGTCTAAAACCTTCTGCTTCACACTGGGTGCAAAACATTGAAGAAGAACGATACAAGCCTTCAAGACGTGTATTGTTTTGCGGCTCAATTAGGGTTTCGCAGGTTAAAATAAATTTATCAGGTGTTGCTGTAATGATCAGCTGTTTATCTTTTAAACGGTATTCAGCTTCGGGTAACTGATAATCATCAATCGCAATAGCAACCAGTTTCACATCTTCACCACCATCTAGAATTAAAGGAGCATTGCCCTCTTTAGATGCTGGGTTACGACGCATATGTAAATGCGACGTTACTATGCTGACAGAGTCATCAAGGTCAAATATAAGCTCTGTTTTATCAATGAGAAATGGAGGGACTTTATAGTCTTTTAAGTGAATCGCCGCAGGCTGAGCTTCTTTCATAATTATTATTTCCTATGCGCTGATGCTAATGGCTAAATGTAACCTGATAGCCAGTATATTTACGTATATTAATTACCCCAGTATCCAGTAACCAATATTGACCTTTTATGCCTAACAATGTGCCTTCAACTAAAGGGGTTTTCTCAGCATTAATACTCACCACTTTTGTTGGAAAACTTAAAACAGGGTATTCAAACTTATGGGTAAAGTTTTCTTCTGATAAATCAGTAATTGACTGTATGCCAAATTCGTACTGTAGGCTATCTAAACCCTCACCTAGCAAGGAGATTAATCTCTCTTGTTCGAACTCTAGATCTAGATCGTCAGCATTACCTTTAAGCATGTTACGCCAGTTAGTTTTATCAGCAACTTCTTGCTTAAAAAGTGTTTCAACTAAGCCTGACAGTCGGCGGTTTTGCACACTAAAGATTGCTCGCCCTTGCGTTGCTCCCTGATCAATCCAACGCGTTGGCAATTGATCACCACGGGTAATACCAACCTTTAAACCTGATGAGTTGGCTAGATAAACATAATGACTCTGCATACAGTACTTTTCGGCCCATTCTGGTTCACGGCAAGTACCTAGATGAAAATGACATTTCTCAGGGCTCATTATGCAAGTATCGCACGCTGCTAATTTTTTAAAACATGGGTAGCAAAACCCCTGACTAAATGACTTTTTAGTGGTTCTGGAGCAATTAACACACTGGATACTGCCGTCGAAGTTTAAGCTAACTTTTTGCCCCAGCAAGTCATTCATATTGATGCTGGTATCAGCAAGATTCAATTGATAACTAACCTTGCCATCACTTGATACCTGACTTGTCATTTTTCTAATGCTGCCTGAAATCATGACTTTTTAGACTCTTTTTCTGAAAATGGCTGATCAACCCATTTCACCGTCTCATGTTCTAACGTGTCTTTCTTTGAAGAACACCCAAGATGCGCATTACGGTCAATAAAACCAACACGTTCGTCTTCACCTTTATTACTGTAGTCATAAGTAATAACAGCCTGTAAACAAAGTTCTTTTTGCTCATCAGTTAAACGAACACCATTAGGCCATTTGCCTAACTCCACCGCGAGTTTGATGCTTTCGTAAACTTCTGGCGACATGTTGTCGATCATTTCTTTAAAATTCATAGTTTTCTCTTTGTTTCAACTCGGCGAATCAACGTCTTTTCTGGCGAATCGCATAAAGGTGATATAGATAAGCACAAACAAGACCGCACACTAAGCCAATTAAATGGGCTGTATTTGCAATTTTTCCTATGCCTATTTGTTCAAAAAAGCTGGTATAACCTAGCGCTAGCCAAAGCAATAAAAAGATCATAATAGGCTTTGAGATTAAATCAGGGCAATTGGGTATTAACTTTGGTGCTAACCATGCAAAACCAATAATGGCGTATACCACACCAGACATGCCACCAAATAAAGGAGATTCAGTATCTAGGTATTGTAAATAATTACTTGCTAATGCCGTAATCAAAACCAATAACAAATAAAATACCGAGCCAATCACTTTTTCAATTTTACGGCCTATATCCCATACCCACAGTAAATTAAACGCAATATGAATCATGGAGAAATGGATAAAAATCGGAGTAATAAGACGCCAGTACTGATGGTTTTCAATCACATAAGAAAAGTGCGTTGTGGTGAGATAGTTGCCACTGACCTGAATAGGCAAAAAACTAAACCAAGACAATGCGGAATATTGACTACCTAACCCAGTTAAGAAAGCTACGAGAATACTGATCAAAACCAGTCCAGCGTTAACAGGGTAAAGGCTAATTAATTTACTCGCTTGCGCAAGATTGAAGCTCGAAGCTTTTTTAGGTGCCGGTGGAATTTGCGCTAATTTGTCTGGTTCACCAAGGTACATATTAAGAATTTGCTGGACCATAAGCACATGACGTTCATCAAGTAGCCAAAGCTGATCAGCACCATCTTTATGTATGATCCTATGAGGAATACTCTGCTGCCATAAGGTCTTACTTAAAGCAGCTGGGTCTTGTTCTAACGTAAATTGATAAACAAAAATCATGTTAAAAAACGGTGCGTACCTAGTATAAAAACGCTGAGTCCTTGCTTGATTAAGAAGTATAACCCGTTTGCCAGCCTAACTTGCTGCGACAAACATCGTAAAAGTCGTGGTTTTTAGGATGTATCAATCTAATACCACCTTCTTTACGAGCGATATGAATTTCATCTCCTGGTGCCGCCGTAATATGAAGCTGACCGTCACAACTCACACTTGGATACGTTAAGTTTGAGTCACATACAACAATTCTTATCTTAGCGTTGGCATCAATCACAATCGGACGATTACTTAATGTATGAGGGTGCATAGGCACTAATACAATCGCATCCAATTTTGGCAACATGATAGGGCCACCTGCCGATAAAGCATAGGCCGTTGAACCCGTTGGTGTTGCAACAATAAGACCATCTGACTTTTGGTTCATGACAAACTGATCATCAATAAACATATCGAAACGTATCATTCTTGCTGATTTACCTGGGTGCAAAACAATATCGTTTAGAGCATTACCTTCACCGCTAGGCTTATTATTGCGGGTAATTTTAGCATCTATCATGAAGCGCTTTTCTTCAAAGTACTCACCCGCAAAAATAGGGTCAAGTTCTTCTTTTAAAGCCGTCGGGGAAATGTCAGTTAAAAAACCTAAAGTACCTCGGTTGATACCAAGGACAGGAATATCATAGTTGCAAATAGCGCGTGCAGCACCTAAAAAACTACCATCACCACCGACTACCATCGCTAGGTCACAGTTATCGCCTAACTCTTTAATGGGTGCAATATCAACCTTAACACCAGGTAACATAGCACTTAGGTTTTCTTCAAGAACAGGCTGTATACCTTTCTTGCTTAAGTAATCCAGTAGTTTCTTTACCGTTTCTAATACTTTGGGGTTATCCAGTCTGGCAATAATGCCTACCCTTGCAAACTGACTCATGTACGCCACTCTTTGATAATCAATACTAAAAACAAAAGGATAAAATCACTGTTCTTTTTAAACAGATGACAATAAATTTGCTGCGAACTTTACCACGTCATACAAAATAACACTAAAAGCTTAGCCATTTTTGTCAGATATTATTGATATCCACTCCAACCTTGCAAGCCGCCTGTATGAATAAGCAACAAGTTTTTATTATCTAAGTTCCCTTTGACTATTTCTTGTTCAAGACCGTATACCACTTTAGCCGTATAAACCGGATCCAATTGAAGCCCTGGGTTCAATGAGTGCAGCTTTTCAATATAGTCTTTCAAACCCTGTGGTAGCTTAGCGTAACCACCATGATGGTAATCGCCGATGATTTTTAAGCGCTCAATATCAGTATTAGGATTCTGGGTTAAAGCAAATCTTCGAATATCATTTAACAACCCTTCTCCTCCTTTTAAAGCAGGAAACACCAATATGTCAGGCGAATTATTTTTTTCTATTTTTTCGTAGGCTAAAAAGCCTGCACTGGTTGCTCCCGTTCCAGCACTGACAACCCAAGTATTAAACTCACCTAACGTTTTAGTTTGAGCATCAATTTCCTGCGCCCAGTCACAACACCCTTGCACACCCAGTGAGTTAGAACCACCTTCTGGCACCCAATAAGCATCTGGGTAGTAGTTTTTAAGATTAGCAACAAATTCAGAGTCCATACCCGCTTTATAGTCAATACGCTTACTCGGCCACAAAACACCACCAGCTTTGACAAAGTCCCTTAATGTTGGTGTCAGCTTAGGTTGTAATTCGCCTCGAACAATTGCTATTGGTGTGATATCAAACGACAAAGCAATATTCCCTAAAGCATGAAGATGATTTGAATAAGGCCCACCAAAACTGATTAGCTGCTTCGCACCCTGCACTTTTGCCGCTTCTAGATTAAACTTTAACTTATGCCATTTATTACCAGGGGCCTTTTCATGCTCTAAATCACCTCGATAGATAGCAATTCGAATATTTTTCTCATTTAGAAGCGTGTTCTCAAGAGTAAGGATTAAAGGGTGTATCATGCGGGTTCCATGTCACTTGGGGTCATTGAGCAAAATCGAGGCAAAAAAAAGCCTCGTTAAAAACGAGGCTAATAATAACATACTAAGGAATCTATAAATCTGAGCAAGCTCAAACATTAAAATATCTGACATGCATAAAAATGATAGGTTCAATATTTTTTTTCATTTTAGATATTCCCCAAAACGACCCTTTATTTGTTAAAATCTCCTCGCCATTCCAGTAGAGACAAAAAACATGATCCCTAAGCTGTCAGATATCACCCCAACCCAATCCCTCTATTTAAGTTTTATCGAGCGTTTAAACGCCGATGGATTTAGTGGTGATACTAACCCTGACTACGCCAACCGAGTTGTACTCGCCACGGACAACTCTATTTATCAAGTCTTACCTCAAGGTGTTATTTATCCAAAATCAGTAGCTGACATCCAACTATTGACCCGCCTTGCACACCTCGAAGAGTTTCAATCCATTGTATTAAGCCCACGAGGCGGCGGCACGGGCACTAATGGCCAATCGCTGACCGATGGTTTGATTGTGGATTTATCTAAGCACATGAATCAGGTGCTTGAAATTAACGCTGAAGAAGGCTGGGCCAGAGTCCAAACCGGCGTTGTAAAAGATCAGCTAAACGCGGCAATTAAAGATCATGGACTTTTCTTTGCGCCAGAACTCTCCACCAGTAACCGCGCGACCATAGGAGGCATGATAAACACGGATGCCAGCGGTCAGGGCTCTGTCATGTACGGTAAAACCCGTGATCATGTTTTATCGCTTGATACCGTGTTACTTGATGGCACGCTTCTTAGTTCTGGTCCTATCTCTGATGAGAAGCTGGCTGAAGAAAAGCTGCGTGAAGATTATGCGGGCCATATTCATCGTGTGGTTGATGATGCCTTTAATCACAACCAAGCTATAATCGATGAAGTTTTCCCTGAATTAAACCGTTGCCTTACGGGTTACGACTTAGCTCACATACGCGATGAAAACAAAGCTTTCAACCTAAACTCTGTGCTTTGTGGCTCAGAAGGTACCTTAGGCTTTATTGTAGAAGCTAAAGTTAATCTACTTAAGATTCCTACCTTCGCGACCTTAGTCAACATTCGTTATGACAGCTTTGAAGGTTCGTTACGCCACGCCAAAGAGCTGCTAAACGCGGCCCCAACCTCGATTGAAACGGTTGACTCCCGTGTACTTGGCCTTGCCAAAGACGACATCATTTGGCATTCGGTTGCTGAATTCTTCCCTGATGAAAGTGGGGATAATGCAGGTAAAGAGCTTCAGGGTGTAAACTTAGTTGAGTACACAGGCAACGACCAAACAGAAGTAGATAATCGCATTAAGGTACTGACTGATTTATTAGATGCGGCACTTGCTAAGCCTAACTGCAAGATACTGGGCTACACCTTGGCCCAAGGCCATGAAAATGTGAAAAAAATCTGGGCAATGCGTAAAAAGTCAGTTGGCCTTTTGGGTAATGCCAAAGGTGAAGGTCGTCCGATTCCCTTTGTAGAAGATACGGCGGTACCGCCTGAAAACCTAGCTGACTTCATTATGGAGTTTCGTGCGGTACTCGACGCCCATGATCTCAGCTACGGCATGTTCGGCCATGTTGATGCCGGAGTTTTACATGTACGTCCTGCTATCGACATGAAAGATGAAAAGAACGAAAGCTTGATTCGTGATATCACAGATAAAGTGGTTGCCCTCACGCAGAAATATGACGGACTGTTATGGGGTGAACACGGTAAGGGGGTTCGTTCTGAATACGCGACCGAATTCTTTGGTGAGCTTTACCCTGTGATTCAGCAGGTAAAAGGTGCTTTTGACCCACACAACCAGCTAAACCCAGGCAAAATTGCAACTCCATTCGAGCTTGGCGTTGAACTATTAAAAATTGATGAAGTGCCAATGAGGGGTCAGTTCGATCGTCAAATCCCTCTGGTTAACCGTGATCAATTCCAAGCTGGCATGTACTGTAATGGTAATGGTGCTTGTTATAACTTTGATCCAAACGATGCCATGTGCCCTTCTTACAAAGGGACGCGTGAGCGTATCCACTCACCAAAAGGTCGTGCCTCTTTGATGCGTGAATGGCTACGTGGCATGAGCGAACAAGGTGTCGACACTCAGGCAATCAGCGACAAAATAAAAGAAACCAGTTTTGCCGCTAGTTTCTTCCCGCGCCTGAACAACACTTTGAAAAAGCGTCGTGGTGACTATGACTTTTCCAACGAAGTGCATGAATCCATGATGGGCTGCCTTGCTTGTAAGTCTTGTGTAGGCCAATGCCCTATTAAAGTCGACGTGCCTGAGTTTAGAGCTAAATTCCTAGAGATCTATTACTCACGCTATTTGCGCCCCGTAAAAGATTATGTGGTTGGTTCAATGGAATACATTATGCCGACTTTAGCTAAATTCCCTCAGCCTTATAATTGGATGATGGAACAAGCTTGGATCAACCGCTTCAGCGCTAACTATTTAGGCATCACAGATAGTCCAACGCTTTCTAAACTTAACATCAAGAAAGAAATGAACAAGCGTGGTATTCGCTTTGCGACACCTATGGCACTTGATGCAATCAACCCATATGAAAGACATAAAGCCGTCATCATAGTACAGGATGCTTTTACGAGTTATTTTGAAACTCAGCTGGTATTAGACACCATGGAGTTATTGACGCGCCTTGGTTTTCAAGCCTTCTTAGCGCCTTACAAACCAAATGGTAAACCCTTGCATGTACATGGTTTTTTTAAGGCATTTGAGAAAGCAGCGAATAAAAACCTAGACATGTTAGAAGAGTTAGCGGCTTACAAGATTCCATTTGTAGGGGTTGATCCATCCATGACCTTAAGCTTCCGCTCCGAATACCCTAAAGTGATTGGTGATAAGCGTGAGATTCCAACCGTTAACCTATTGCAAGAATGGTTAGTTGGCAAAAAAGATCACCTATCAACCCAGCCCTTTGCCCTAGAAGATGAAACCTATCATTTGTTAGCTCATTGTACCGAAAAAACTAATGCGGCAGGCTCTATCCAAGATTGGGTTAAAGTGTTCTCACTAGTAGGTCTTAGTTTAAAGGTTGAAAATGTGGGCTGTTGTGGCATGGCTGGGACTTATGGTCATGAAACAGCAAACCTACAAACCTCAAAAGACATTTATGAGCTTTCTTGGAAAGACAAGGTAAATGATGAAGCCTTGCAAGACCGTATTGTAGCAACAGGTTACTCTTGTCGCAGTCAGGTGAAACGTTTTGATCAAAAAGCCGTACTCCACCCATTACAAGCCTTACTTAAACATTTAAAAGAAGCCGCTCAGGCTTAACTTTTATCCCAAAAACAAAACACCCGCAAAGCATGCGGGTGTTTTCCTTAGAAGCAAATATCCATGCATAACTCTCAAGTTATATATCAATCTCAAGATGAGCTTGGTCAAATCACCGTTCATGAAGATGGCCAATATCGTTTGCTTTCATTTGCTAAAGGCGATGAACAAAGTCGCATCAGCCTTTCCAAGCCCAATGTTTTGCAACACGAATATACTCAAGCCATGATGCTGAGTTTATTATTCTGCAAACCCAAACGTGCGACTGTACTTGGTTTAGGTGGAGGCTGTCTTATCAGAGCCTTATTAGACACAGTGCCAGGCATCAAATTGACCGCTGTCGAATTGCGCCCAGAAGTGATTAAAATTGCTGAAAAATACTTTCATTTACCTCGCTCTAAACGGCTACAAATAGTTGAACAAGACGCAACTTCCTACATAGCTAAAACACAAGACAAAAAAGTTGATTTGCTCTTTACTGATCTCTATTTAGAAACAGGCATGGACAAAGCTGTGATTGCTGAGAACTTTATTGAAAACTGCGACAAACAGTTAAAAAGTGAAGGCTGGCTAGTTATAAACTGCTGGGAAGGAGACCATGACTACACCAACTTAATTGAGCTACTTCGTAACTATTTCATTGATATTAGAAGCATGAATACTAGCAGTGGTAACTGGGTTATTCTGGCAGGGAAACGAATAAACTATCAGACAGCCAAAGCACTTAAACAAGACGCCTTAAAGCTTTCCTCAGACTTAGACTTCCAACTAAGCAAATGGTTAAACAGATTAGCGGAAGTTTGAAAATGAGTTTTTATCGTTAGTTGTTAATATATATGGCCTTATTCTCATTCTAAGAATGAGGTCTACATACTTTCTGCGCATTTCAAGAAAAACACTTACACCAAACTACATATCATTACATCTGCCTAACTGTTTTTACATGAAATTTCCATAGACTTATATCATGTAAAGTAGCATTAAGTAAGATTTTATATTGTGAAAAATAAGGATATATCACTATGAAACATCTAAGACTTAATTACATACCTTTTATCCTTATGAGAAACACACATGTCATTATCCAAAAAGCTTCTTAGTATCATTTCGATTGCTATTGCAGCTGCATTACTAGTTGCGCTTGTTGCTATAGCCAATATAAATCGTGGTTTTAATAGTTACGATCAAATATTCACCACTGAGTTAAATGCTGAAAGAACAGCCCTCACCTTAAACATTGAGTTCAAACGACAAGTACAAGAATGGAAAAACGTTTTAATTCGAGGCAAAGACCCTAAGCAGTTGAAGAAATATTGGGGTAAATTCAAAGCTCAGGAAGAAAAAGTTCAGAGTATTTCATCTGATTTAATATCCTACCTTGGTAACTACCCAGAGCAACTTAGTATTGCTCAGGATTTTAAGTCTAATCACATTCAAATGGGCGAGAAATACCAGCAAGGTTATAATGCATTTATCGCAGCAAACTTTGATATTAAAACAGGTGATAAAGCCGTTTCAGGCATAGATAGGAAGCCTTCTGCACAAGTTGAGTCTCTATCTAGTAACTTAGCAGAAATCAGTAAATCTAAACGTGGCTCTGTTTCTAGTAATGTGAAAAGCAACATTTTGTGGTCACTTGCCACCTTAATTATTGTCTTGATTGCGATTACTTTCATGGCATCAAGTTTGATTAACAAATTAATTATTAACCCTCTTTTATTGTTGATTAATAATGTTTCTGAGTTAGCTCAAGGTAAGATCATTGCAGATTTAAATCTGACTCGTAAAGATGAGTTAGGTGATCTAGGGAAAGCGACTCAAAATTTAAAAGACTTCTTATCTACCCTATCAGACAAGTTGCAGTCTTCAACAGTTTCCCTTACTGACAGCTCTCAAAACCTGCACAATGTTGCAGAGAACCTCACAGAAAACTCTGGCACTCAAACTCAGCAAAGCCATCAAGCTCAGACCGCTATTTCAGAAATGAACACGCAAGCAGACGATTCAGTAAGACAAGTTGAACAAACAGCTCAAGCCAGTGACCATAGCCAAAAAATTGCCATTGAAAGTAAAAATGCTATGCATCTAACACTAAGTGGTATTGACAAACTGGTGGGTGATATTGATTCAGCGTCCTCTGCGATCGCATCTCTTGCAAGCCAAACAGAACAGGTAAACTCTGTTTTAGAAGTTATTCAAGGTATTGCAGAACAAACCAATCTACTTGCTTTGAACGCAGCAATAGAAGCAGCACGTGCTGGAGAACAAGGCAGAGGCTTTGCTGTTGTAGCGGATGAAGTTAGAAACTTAGCCCAGAAAACCCATGTCTCCACAGAAGAAATCCAGAAAGTACTTTTAAACGTTACTACCGGAACAAATGAAGCCGTTAAAGCCATTCAAGGTGGTAAAGATCAAAGTAACCACATTCAAGAGACCGTAAACAAAGCCAGTGAGAAGCTCACCATTGCCGTTGACTCAATTGCCGAAATTAACCAATTAAATAGCCTGGTCAGTTCAGCAATGCAAACCCAACAAGCGTCATCTCAACAAGTTGAACAGCTCATAGGTGAAATTAACCATAAGATAACCGACAATGCAGAACAGGTTACTCAAGCCACTCAGGCAAGCAATCAGATTATGCATGTGGTTGATGACTTCAACGATCTATCAGGTTGGTTTAAACGTTAAGTTACTTTAATAAAAAAGGGAGCTATTAGCTCCCTTTTAAATTCTAGGCTAACGCTTCATCAACCAAGTTTTTAGCACCTTCCTCTAACTCACTTAAGTGAGTCTCAGAAACGAAACTTTCTAAATAAATCTTATAAATATTTTCAGTACCAGATGGTCTTGCTGCAAACCAACCATTAGCTGTTTCAACTTTTAGTCCACCAATGGCAGCTTGATTCCCTGGCGCTTTAGTCAATACACGACTGATATTATCACCCGCCAAAGTATCACCCTTTACGGATTCCGCACTTAGGTTAGCAAGTATTGCTTTCGCCTGGCCAGAACAAGGCACATCAATACGCTTATAAAAAGGCGTTCCATATTTCGCAACTTGTTCTTGGCTTAGCTGGTAAGGGTCCTTACCTGTGACAGCGAGCATCTCAGCAGCCAGTAACGCAAGAATGAATCCATCCTTATCCGTCGTCCAAACACTGCCATCATGACGCAAGAAAGAGGCGCCCGCACTCTCTTCTCCTCCAAACCCCATAGCTCCGGAGTAAAGTCCATCAACGTACCATTTAAAGCCAACTGGTACTTCACACAAAGTACGACCCAACCCTTCAACAACACGATCAATCATGCCACTGGATACCAAAGTTTTACCAAACAAGGTATCTGCTGGCCAATGAGGTCTATTATTGGCAAGATATTCAATGGCTACCGCAAGATAAGCATTCGGATTCATTAAGCCAGATGAAGCACACACAATACCGTGACGATCAAAATCAGGATCATTACCCACAGCAATGTCAAAATCATCTTTCATATTGAGTAAGTTATTCATGGCATAAGGCGACGAACAATCCATACGAATACGCCCATCTTTATCTAAGGGCATAAAGCCAAAACAGGCATCTACATTTGGATTTACGATTTCGATATTTAAACCATACCTATCTGCAATAGGTTGCCAAAATTGTATGCCTGAGCCACCCATAGGATCGACACCAATACGTATGCCAGCTTGAGCAATCGCCTTCATATCAATCACTTTATCAAGGTCAGAAACATAGTGATCTATATAATCAAACTCTTCGATTAGGTCAGACTGGCTTAAAGCCTTACCTCTTAGGCGTTTAACTCCTTCTAAACCAAGGCTTAAAAGCTCATTAGCTCGTGTAGCAATTTTATTCGTAATATCCGTATCAGCAGGACCACCTTTAGGTGGATTATATTTAATGCCCCCATCTTCAGGTGGGTTATGTGAAGGCGTAATGACAATACCATCTGCAACATCTTGCTGAGCCTGATTATGAGTAAGGATTGCATGGGAGATAACAGGTGTTGGTGTGTAGCTATTTGACTGCACTCTCACTCTGACACCATTGGCCGTCAGCACTTCTAATGCGGTTTGAAAGGCTGCATCGGATAAGGCATGTGTATCTTTACCTAAATAAAGTGGACCAGTAATATTCTGAGTTTGTCTATGTTCAGCAATGGCTTGGCAAATAGTTAAAATATGGTCTTCATTAAAGCTTGCATTAAAAGCTGAGCCTCGATGCCCTGAGGTGCCAAAAACGACTTTTTCATCTGCATTTAACTGAATATCAGGCTTTTTGCAGAAATATGCCGTCATCAATGCGGGGATATTTACGAGTTGATCAAAGGGTGCAAGCTGTCCTGCTTGAGGGTGAATTGCCATATTTACCTCTAAAATGAAGAATCTAAACTTATGGTCGCTTATATTTATTTCAGATTCAATCACTTAAAAAAAACTTAATTTAAGGAAACATAAGCTCAAAGCCCAACTGCCTTGGCAATGCCAGCATAGAAATGACTTTAGAATGATAAAAATCAAACTGAGCCATGAAACTCTGCCCTTTTCTCCATTGGCCGCCTAAATCCCTCTCTATTACCAACTCAGCATTCCCTTGTATCCAATCAATTGCGACTACATTGACATCATCAAAATATAAATAACTTAAAATCAAAGGTGAGGTGGCTTTTATAAAGCTTTTTTTAATTGAACAGATCAGTGCCAAAGTGATTTCATCAAGATGAGTTGCAAACCTTAATATCTCAGCCTGAGTCAGTACACCATAAGCCGCATTTGAACTAAGTGAAAATTCGGTTCTTGATTCAGTCCTTGAAACGATACTGACACCGATAGATTGATAGTCTTTACTTTTAGCAATCATGACAACCGCATAGGGATAACAATGAGCAACACTGCCTATTATCCCTTTTGGCCAAACAGGCATTTTCTTATCATCATTCTCTAAATGCGCATGATTCACAGCAAAATCAAATAACAATTGGTGAGCACACAAACGACCTGCAATATATTCTGCCTGTCGTTTTTGGTTCATTTGTTGATTGAGGCAGCTTGTAGGAATATCAAAATAAGAGAATGAATTCTTGCCTTGATAAGCTTTCTGAAAACGTTCGACACTAAAATTAGTTGCTGCAAATGCAATTTTTTTCCTAGGCTCTTCACCTCGCTTAAGAGGCCAAGTTTTATCAAATTTTGGCCAAAACAATTTAGCAGGCAAGCGCTTTGTTAACATTCCCACCGTTAAGCCCCTAACGTTGCGCCGCCATCCACTACGATATCTTGCATGGTAATATGAGACGCTAAATCAGACGCCAAGAAAAGTGCCGTATTCGCCACCTCTTCAACTTGCGCTATTTTATTCAAAGGAATACCAAGTTTAAAACGATCAGCTTGCCCTAAAATGGTAGCAGCATATGCCGCTTTACCTTTAAGCATGGCTTGCAACATAGGTGTATCAGTAGAGCCAGGTGAGACACAGTTACAGCGCACTGAATAAGGAGCCAGTTCTAACGCAAAATTATGGCTTAAACTAATCAACGCAGCTTTAGAAGCGCTGTATGCCAGCATACCTTTACGAGGAACATGGCCAGCATTTGAGGCAATATTGACAATAGCGCCTGATTTTTGTGCCTTAAATTCTGGCATTAACGCCTGCATGAGATAAAAAACACCAGACACATTCACATCAAAACAGGCTTGCCAATCTTGCTGGGAGATTTCATTGGTTTCACCCAAACGTAAAATACCCGCCGCATTAATTAAAACATCAATATCATGGTTTTTAAGTAAGGACGAAACGACTGTACTAACCGCCTCAGCATCACTGATATCTAACGCTTGAATAACAAATCCATAATCCTGATCAAAATCGCTTTTACGTACACCATGAAAAGCCTTATCCAAGGCAATAACCTTAGCACCTTGCTCATGCAGCATTTGTGCAATGCATAAGCCAACACCTTGAGCAGCTCCCGTTACCCAAACCGTTTTACCTTTAAAATTCATATCAGCCTTCTATTCACACTAAGCCTGTTCGACTCAGCTCAATCTTGTATATCATTTAATCTAACAATAAATTAAATCGCTTTTAGTGCTTGAGTTTTTAACACCTGCTTATCAATTTTGCCTACCGCTGTTAATGGCATACTTGAAAGAAACTGAATCTCATCAGGCAAACTTTCTTTCCCTATCCCCAAAGACACAAGGTGTTTACGAAAAACCAAAGGCTGAATATCAGGATTTTTCAATACGAGAAAAGCACAGCTTTTTTCGCCTAATTCAGCATCAGGCACAGCCACTAATGCCGCCTGAGAGATAGCCTCATGTCTCAACAAAAGATTCTCTACCTCATGTATCGCAAGGGTTTTATGGCCTCTTTTAATTTGCTCATTCACTCTTCCCACTACTTTGATATTTCCTAGTGCATCCTGTTGCACTAGATCACCAGAGCAATAAAAGCCCTCAGCATCAAAGGAACTTTGGTTATATTCAGGACTATTGAAATACCCTCTAAAAGTATATGGACCACGGGTTAGTAACATGCCAGTTTGGCCAATAGGCACTTCTTGGCAAGCTTGGTTGACCACCCTTACCTCATCAGCTTCACTCATAGGTCTGCCTTGCGTGGTGTAATTTAGCTCTTCATCCAAACGCGTATAATTCACCAGACCTTCTGCCATTCCAAAGACCTGTTGTAATTGACAACCTAAAACTTGCGGCACCGATCTCGCTTGCGCTTCTGCAAAACTTGCCCCACCTACTTGAAGGAGCTTTAAGCTTTTTAATTTAGCTTGATGCTCAGGCGCTGCATCCAGCCATAAACCAACCGCTGGTGGCACTAGTGCAGTCATATTCACTTGATGCTTGCTGATTAGCTCAAAGCAATGCAGAGGCTCAGAAGATTGCGCGATAATCAAAGTCGCACCAGCATAAAATACACCTAAAGCACCCGGTGAACTCATTGGAAAGTTATGTTGAATAGGCAAAGCACACAAATAGCGCGTATTTTGGTCTAGCCCACATACTTCAACACTTTTCCTAACACTATAAAGATAATCGTTATGGGTTCTGGGAATGAGTTTTGAGATGCCTGTACTGCCACTCGATAGCTGAAAAAAGGCCACTTCATCAGCACCAGAGGCCTGATCAAAACTCGGGTTATCAATTACCTTCATGTCTCTAGTGTAAAGAATATCTTGTATAGAAACGGCATAGTCACAGGCTTTCAAAGACAAGACAGTTTGTATACTTGTAGAAGTCGTTTTCAGCTCAGAGATAAACGCTTTAGTGGCAAATAATTCATGATCGGGTGAGACAATAAGTAAACTAGGTGATAGCTGCTCAACATAACTAGTAAGCTCAACTGCTTGTTGATGAAACAAAGCGTTTACTGGTGCTACACCAAGTTTTAGCAAAGCAAAATAAGTAACATAAAACTCTAGACAATTAGGCAACTGAACTAGCGCAGTATCACATTTTTCAACCCCCTGTTGATCAAGATAGATGGCAAGCGTATTGGCCATTTGATCAAGCTCTAAATAACTCACCTGCCTTTCATCATCTATAATCGCGACACTATGAGGATTACTCTCCACCTGATCTTCAATCATTTGAGTTAAAGGTTCATCACTCCAATAACCCGCTTTGCGATAAGCATCTTCAAAGTTTTTTGGCCAACGACTATAGGCAATGCTCATAACCCTTCTCCTCCAATTACTTTTGCTTTATCAAAGCCAAACGCATCCATCATGGTTGCCAACTTTGCTTGAGTTTCTAACCATTCTGCATCAGGACTTGACGCTTCAACTATGCCAGCACCGGCAAACAATCTAACTTGATCATGGGACACAGTGCCGCAACGTATCGTTACAACCCATTCACCATTACCTTGTGCATCACACCAACCGACCATGCCTGTAAAAAGGCCTCGTTCGAAGGGCTCAACCAGATCAATCAATTTTTTTGCCAATCGCGTGGGATAGCCACAAACAGCCGGTGTGGGGTGTAACTGACAAGCCAAAGTCAACACAGACAAATCCGCATACTTCAATTCGCCTTTTATCTGAGTAGATAAATGCCACATACGTGAAGTACTCATTAACTCTGGTTGATGAGGCGCATCAAGGCTGTCGCAATAAGGAGCTAATACATTACGAACATCATCAATCACGAGTTTATGTTCGAAGTTATCTTTGCTAGATTGCTTTAACTCACTGGCATGTTGCTCATCTATCTCTTTATTTGCCATTCGTTTCGCAGAACCAGCAAGAGGATTAGAAAAAACCTTCACACCTTCTTTACGAAGCAATAATTCGGGGCTTGCACCAATTAAGTCTGTGTTTGAGTTCAAAGGGATTTTAAAATGATAACCAGCGGGGTTTTGGTTTAATAAATTCTGAAGTACTTTTTGCGTATTTACAGGTTCTTTCGTCTTCACTTCATATACACGAGATAACACAGCCTTTTGAATATCGCTGTGTTCAAAGTTAGCAATAGCCTGCTTTACACCACGTTTAAAGGTAATCTCATCAGGAATACTTTTTGCCATTTCAATCAAGTTTGAGTAACTTGCATTTGCTTGCTTTTCCTTCTGCAGCAAATCATTTCGATCAAAAAATTCATATTCACTCGGTACATATAGACAAGAGTCTTGGGTGAGATCAAATGGAATAGCACCAATTAAAATCGGATTTTCCTGGCCCAGCTCTCGCGCCTTGTTAAATGCCTGAGTGATAGCAAGTTGAAATTCACTTCTTTCACTTTCTTCACCAAATGCTGGGGTAGAAACCTTAGCCACCAGCCCCTTTGCCTTTATGCTCTTATGAGCTGACATATACAAATAGTCAGCTAACTCTTCTGCATCTGATAATTCAGAGCCCGAAGCTTGATTAGAGCTGTTGTTCATCCCTATCTCCATGACAATACTATTTGACTACTAAGTAGCTTTTATCTCTAAAAATCACTCATTCATCGATTCAATGACGTTAAATTGGTAATTAAACATAAACGGGAAACATGAGATTAATCGCCTATTGCTTGAAACACTTAGCAATCACTTTATCCCAACACTGTTTCCCTGATTAATGCTTCATTTCACTAGAGATTTAGGCTGAGCCCAATGGCGGTCAATATAGTCAATACAGGTATCACGATCTCCTGGGCCGTATTCTAGATACCAGCCCATAGGAATATCCTGTAATTTTGGCCATAAGCTGTACTGCTCATTAAGATTACTTAATACAACAAAGCCAACTTCATCTTGCTTGTTATTTAAAGTTCCCATCTATACACCTCCAAGCGTTACCAATGTTTTTTGACATAAGAGCCCAAATCAATTGCACTTTCCTATGCGATAAATGAAATATACGCCAAACTTCAAATGAATACAAGAATCATTCTCATTTAGATTTCCGTTTATTATTTCTCTCTATTACAATAAAAAATCCAAAAAAAACCACCTTGGTTTGCACCAAGGTGGTTTTCTATAAAACAGTAAAAAGGCGTTTTTAACGCTTTTTCAGAACCAAGCTACCAATTGAGTAACCTGCACCAAATGAACAAATTACACCAATATCATCTTTTTTAAGGTCCTCATGATTTTTAGCAAAAGCAATAATTGAACCTGCTGACGCAGTATTAGCAAAAGTATCTAACACAACAGGCGCTTCATCCGCAGTTGCATCTCTGCCTAAAAGGCGTTTGCTAATTAATAGATTCATATTGATATTTGCCTGATGCAACCACCAGCGTCTCAATTGAGAAACCTGCACACCTACATCATTAAGGTGACTTTCGATATGTTCTGCTGCCATAGGGCAAACTTCTTTAAACACTTTACGACCATTTTGATGGAAGAGTTTATCCGTCGCAAATGGATCTTCATCCGTTACCCTAGCAACATAGCCAAAGTTTGAACGAATGTTATTCGAATAAGACGTCACGCAACGCGTCCCTAGCACATCAAAACTGTGCTCAGATTGGCAGCTCGCTGCGGTTTCGACAACAACAGCTGTAGCTACATCGCCAAAGATAAAGTGCGAATCCCTATCCGTGTAATTTACTTGGGGAGAGGTTAATTCTGGGTTGATAACAAGCACACACTTAGCACTGCCCGCAGCGACTGAGTCATGGGCGCGCTGCAAGCCAAAGGTTGCTGCAGAACAAGCCACCAACATATCAAAACCAAAACCTTGAATACCTAGCTTAGCTTGTACTTCAATCGCAATGGCTGGATATGAACGTTCGGTATAGGCACAGGCAACGATAACCATATCAACATCAGCAGGGGTTTTATTCGCTGCTTGTAATGCTTTCTCTGCTGCTGCAACCGCCATTTCTGCCTGATGGGATAATTCATCATCACTTCTCGGCTCAAGTTTTGGTCGCATACGGTTAATATCGAGTACGCCTTCTTTGGCATAAACATAACGGCTTTTAATACCTGATGCTTTTTCAATAAAAGCAGCGCTGGATAAAGGCTTTGGACTCAATTCGTCGGCTTCAATTTGGGCGGCATGATCAATATTGTATTGCGTTGCCCAAGCATTATAACTTTCGACTAATTCTTCATTTGTAATTGTATTGGCTGGCGTCCATAGACCAACCCCACTGATGACAACATTATTTTTATTACTGACTTGGTTTTCCATAGGATTTACTCGTGTTTTGTCAATCATTTCCAAACATTGTCTCGTAACTGAAACAATTAGTCCATTTACATTATGTTGATATTGTTAATAATAACTATAAGTAATAACTATAATTTACCTTTTTCTTCGCCTTTCTTTTGTATAGCACAAATTATCTTAGTTAAATTTACTCCACTCTTCCTTAAGACAACCAAAGGCAAACAATATTTAGCCATTTGCTTGATTCATAAACAAAATTAATATGTGAGTTACAAAAAACGTTATTGAGGCTTCCCCTTCTCTAGCATATGCTTAAATGACTAAAAGGAAGGAGACGCTGTGATGAAACAAAATCATACCGCTTTAATTCTCTCTGGTGGTGGAGCTAGAGCGGCTTATCAAGTTGGTGTTTTATCAGCAATAGGTAAGATGATGCCTAAGCATTCTAGTATCCCCTTCCCGATTCTGTGCGGCACCTCTGCTGGTGCGCTAAACGCTGCCATGTTAGCCGCGAATGCTGACAACTTTACCCGGGCAATTAGTAAGCTCGCCTACCTTTGGCGTCATTTATCACCTGATCAGATTTATCATGTCGACTCTCTTTCTATGATGTCTTCAGTGAGTCGAATTCTGCTTTCTTTGTTTCAACATGGTAGCCCAAAACAACAATTATCTTTATTGAATAATCAGCCTCTTAGACAACTATTACAGCGTTTCTTAGATCTAGACCGTATTAATACCTGCATCCATAGAAAGCATTTACGCGCCCTTAGCATCACCGCCATGAGTTATAGTTCAGGTAAAACTACCAGCTTTTTCCAAGGCAGTTCAAATCTTGAGAATTGGGAGAATAATCGAAACTTGGGCCTAAGAAGCAGACTTACCTATAACCATTTATTAGCCTCCAGTGCCATACCGACTATTTTTCCCGCTCAAAAGATTGGTGAACATTACTTCGCAGATGGAGCCATGAGACAGCAATCACCCATTAGCCCAGCTCTTCACTTAGGGGCTAAAAAGGTCATGATTATTGGTGTCAGTGGTAACCGTGCGCCCAAGCATTGGAATCACGAAATGGCAAGACCTCATCCCCCTTCTATTGCTCAGATTACAGGGCAGCTACTTAACAGTGCGTTTATTGATAACCTGGAAGATGATATTCAACAGCTTGAGCGTATCAACCAACTAAGTATGAATCAGCCTCAGAGTAGTTACGAGGCAATTGACACCTTAATCATTTCCCCTTCTGTTGAACTAGACCAACTAGCGGCTCAGCATTACTCAGACCTTCCTCGTAGTTTGAAGTATGTCATGAGCTCTATTGGAGCGACGCCCAAAGCAGGCGGTAGTTCAGCAGCAAGTTACCTACTTTTCACTAAGGATTATTGTCGTAGCCTGATTGAATTGGGGCAAAAGGATGCCAACTGGGAAAAAGATAAAATCATGTCTTTTTTAAACATACCTGCCCATGCCAAACCCGTTTACGAATAACCGCTTTTTTGCTGTTATTTGATATTTCGCTCCTTTGCTTAATTTTAATTTTCACTTAAAAAGCTAAACTCAGTAATTAAGCTCTTGCTCATAAACATTGAATACAGGGCTTTAGCGCTCATTTTCAAAAAATTGACATCTAACCGTCATAAGTTTGCACTAAATCAGTCACAATAAATCGGCACTATCTAGTCTAACCAAATCACATAAAGCCATAACTTGCTAACAAGAGGTTAGAATGAAAACCACTTTGCTGTCTCAAAAACGTGCAATGAAACATTTACCTAAAACCCTATTGGGCGTAGCTATCATCTCCGCGATAGGCGCAGCTCAAGCTGAATCGTTTAACCGTATCGCCACTTGGTCGGTTAAAGATAATCTGCCAACTAATCTTGCGCAAAGCACAGAAACATCGGCAGAAATCATTACTGCAAGTAAAGATGGCAACACCTTAATTTATTCTGATAGCCCATTAGGTGGCCTTGGCTTTATTGATATTAAAAACGCAAATGCCCCAAAGGCCGCTGGTTTTCTTGCTCTTGATGGCGAGCCGACATCGGTTTCGGCTACCAAAAAATACGCTTTAACTGGGGTTAACACCTCAGCAAGTTATACTGCGCCAAGTGGTAAACTCAGTGCGATTGATCTAAACACTCATAAAGAAATAAGATCTTGTGACCTTGGCGGCCAACCAGACTCAGTCGCGGTATCTAAAGATGAGACGTTTGTTGCCATCGCCATTGAAAACGAACGTGATGAAGACCTAAACGATGGCGCCATGCCTCAATACCCTGCAGGTAACCTTGTCATTCTGCCGCTAGATCAAGGTTTACCAGTATGTGCTCAGAAGAAAATGGTAGACCTTAGAGGCTTAGCAAAAGTTGCCCCAACAGATCCAGAACCTGAATTTGTTGACTTCAATGACGCCAACGAAATCGTAGTGACACTACAAGAAAATAACCATCTCGTTGTTGTTGATGCTGCAAGCGGTAAGATCTTGTCACACTTCCCTGCAGGCGCTGTAAACCTTAACAATGTTGACCTAAAAGAAGAAAGAGCCCTGACATTTGATGGCCAGCAAGTACAAAGAAAACGTGAGCCTGATGCGGTTCAATGGTTAGATAATGATCGCTTTGTTACCGCTAACGAAGGTGATTTTGAAGGCGGCTCTCGCGGTTTCACCATCTTTAATAAACAAGGTGATGTGTTATTTGAATCGGGCTTAGAGCTTGAATATCGCATGGCAATGGCAGGTCACTATCCAGATAAGCGTTCAGGCAATAAAGGTGTCGAGCCAGAAGGCCTTGAAGTCGCTAGCTTTAACGGAGAAACCTATATCTTTGTATTAGCAGAACGCGCTGGCCTAGTCGGTGTGTATAAAGACACAGGAACTGAGCCTAAGTTTGTACAGCTTTTACCTTCAGGTATTGCGCCAGAAGGTGCTATTGCTATTCCTAGTCGTGACTTGTTTGTCACAGCCAATGAGAAAGACTTGATTGAAGACAAAGGCCCTCGCTCTCATGTCATGATTTACCAGCGTAGCCAAGCCGCCGCCGCTTATCCACAAATTGAATCTGTAATGAAGGGCGATCGTCCACTGGGTTGGGGAGCTTTATCAGGCCTAGTAAGTGATACCAAGCAAAGCAAAAAATTCTATGCGGTTAACGATAGCTTCTATCGCAACCAAGCAAGCATATTTACCATTGATGCAAGCTCAACGCCGGCAAAGATCATTAGCGCCCTACCTGTATTAAGAGACGGTTTACCTGCACAAAAACTTGATCTTGAAGGGATCACAAATGACGGTAAAGGCGGCTTTTGGGTAGCGTCTGAAGGTCGTACTGATCGCTTAACACCCCATGCTATTTACAACATTAATAAGAAAGGTGAAATCAAAAAAGAAATCCCTTTCCCAGTAGAATTATTAGCGGTTGAAAAGCGTTTCGGTGCTGAAGGTATTACCCGCATTGGCGATACTCTATGGATAGCCATTCAACGTCAATGGAAAGATGATCCAAAAAATACCACCAAGCTAGTGTCTTACAATACTAAAACCAAAGAATGGGGTGCGGTTCGCTACCCTACTCAAGAAAGCCAAAAGGGTTGGGTTGGTTTATCTGAAATCACTGCACATGGTGATTGGGTATACATTATAGAACGTGATAACCAACTAGACGACAATGCAAAAATTAAGCGTTTATACAAAGTAGCTGTTTCACAGCTAAAACCAGCCAAACTCGGTTCTAAACTGCCTTTGGTTAAAAAAGAGTTAGCCCACGACTTCATCCCTAACCTGAAAGAAGGTAAAGGCTATGTTACTGACAAGATCGAAGGCTTTGCAATTGATAGCAAGGGAGTAGGTTTTGCACTAACCGATAATGACGGTGTGGATGACAGCTCTGGCGAGACCCTTTTCTTTACTATCGGGAAAATGTAACACTCGCTGAGCATAAAAAGGTCAGACTTAAAGTCTGGCCTTTTTATTTTTCGATTCGCAAGCATTTGAAAAATAGGTTTAAAATAACAACACCTTTATCTAAAACAAATACAGATAACTAATGGATGTCGAAATAATGCGCTCTTGCTCAATAATAGGACTCTCATCTAAGCCCAAATGATGGCTATTTTCTATTTCAAAGCTCAAAGTTGAGTTTTCTGTTAAAGCATAATTCAACAAAACATTAAGCTGAACAATACGCGTTTCACTCGCATCATAAGCACGAATATTACCAGAAGTTAAATCTGATTCAGCCTGACTTACCCCATACAAGTGATTACTTAACCTCTTATCTTGATATACAAAGTTTGCACCTAATTCCAGTTCAAACTGCCAAATCTCATAGTTATTCCCAATACCCAGCCCTAAGCTGAAACCGTCATGCTTACCTGATATATCTTGACTTAATACCGCTTCAATTGGCCCAGTTTGATATATGAGAGATACCATCAAAGCTGCGTCTCTATCTTCTAACAAGTCCAAATTAGTATTATTTGAATCATCGAAATCCACTTCATGCGTTAAAGCTTCAATTGAGAATGCAATGTTATTTGACGATCCCATAGGGTTAACTTGATAGCCTAATTCAAGCCCCTTTAGATATAAATGCTTCCCTAGATATGCAAACACAGGTGTAAAACCTTGATCATCATCCATGTCTAAATATACCGATCCTTCTTTGCCATATCTGGTCCCTAATAGCCAGATACCACCAGGCTCTTTTGCATTCTGATTTTCTTCAGTGATTTCAGAGGTAAAACTTGTGTCTGACAGAATTATCTCATTGGCAAAAGAAGGGCTAGCCCAAGCCAAGATGGCAACACTAACGAATACTTTCATTTGTACCACAGGGTTTATCAAGATGTTATTGCTAACTTAAAAGCCTAAATCTGATTAGTTGTGAGTGGGCATCTTCACATTTGATATCTTTTTTGACTCTTTATCTGACAAGCACACTAATTGCTGACGTCTAAATTCGCTTGGTGTCCCTATACCTTGCTTAGAAAATGCCGTATAAAATGCCGATTTAGAGTTAAAACCTGCTGCTATCGCTATGTCGACAATGGCTTTTGAAGGTGATTCCAACATGATTCTTTTAGCCTCTTCAATGCGATACTCATTCACGTAATCATAAAAGCACTTACCTGCAACTTGATTAATAGCAGCTGAAATTTGATTGCTCGAATATCCGGTCAGACCGGATAAATCTGATAGAGTCAGTTTGTGATTAAGATAAGCTTGCGCGTCAATAAACTGCTTTTCTATAGCCAAATAAACACTTTTATCCTGGGATTGTTGGGACGTGTTTTGCAGATACAAGTCATTTATTAAGACATTATCTTCCACTAACGCAGGCAAATCGGATAACGCGGATTGATACGTAAAATCTTGCCTAATAAGTAGATAAGCTGCAAAAATTGCTAATAAATAGTGTATATCTATAGGTCCTGTTGATCGTTCAAAAAACCATTGATACAGCGGGCTCACAAGCACATAAAGACAAATAAATGCCATCAAATAAATCCAGATTTTAATACCTATCAGATTATGCTTTTTTAAATCCGATAACGCTTGCCTTGCCTTCAAATCAAAGCCTTGAATACGCCTAAGGCAAAAGAAGGTATAAGGCAGCAGGCTAGCAAGATAAAGCACGATAAAACCTAACCAGATAGCACGCTCTGATAACGGCAGCCACATCAAAATAATGCCTGAAAGAAACAAAGCAAAATGAGCTAGGCTTGCTCGTCCAAATTTTGGCTGAGCAGACATAGAAACTAAATATAAATAAGTTAAAGGCCCTAGCAATAAATGTGCAGCGTTCTGAAGCTTTTCAAGAGTGGGATAAAATATGAAGTTGATATGATTAGCACTAATAAATGCATCGGCTTCTATCATTGCAAACACAATACAAAGGCACGCTAATAAATAGTTTGCTCTGCGTGTGGCAACTAATACGGTTTGCCCTATCAATTTAATACTCAGCAAACCAAATAGTACGCTCCCTATTACATAAGGAAGACTTCCAATGTCTATTACACTCATATCCATACTCAACTTGTTAATGCCGTCTGCCTTTTTCCCAATAATGCCCGGCCTGGCTCTTTCCTTAGTAACCAGAGGCCAAAGAAAAACAATGGTAAACACACTACCACAGTGCCTAAAGTATCTTCAAAAGTCTTAGCATCTGGCTCAAACCCAGACTCACTTATAAAGCTCATATAATTAATTACCCCATGAATAATAATCAAAGGTAACAATGAGCGAGTTACTATATAACAAGCAGCAAAACCAACCCCGATAAAAAAAGCATATAAAACCTGACCTAACACTGCTCCTAAAGTATCTGGATGAGTGATTAAGTTCGCCAAATGAGCCAAACCAAACAGAAAAGAACTTACTAATACAGCATACAAATAAGGCCGTTTACTCTGTTTTAGCTCAAACTCTCTAATCAATATGGCTAACGCAAATGCACGGCATAATAACTCTTCAAAGCCAGCTGATATAATGGTGTTAATGCCAGCCAACAAAAGTATGGCGTTTGAATGAGGGAAAATGCCGTCCATATTGAGAAAAATATATGCAGCAGGAATCAAGAAAACAGAAAACCGTCTTAACTCAGATATAGAAAACCACTGAATATATGACCAAAACTTATAATAGGAAATCGTAAGTAGAATAAATACCAGAGCGGCAATGTTCTCACATAAATTAATAACAAGACGTGTACTAAAGGCAAAACTAGAACCTATAGCCGCGGCAGATTGAACGCTAATAGCCATTAAGTAAATAGTACATAAAAGCCATATTGCCCTTTTAAAAGAGGGTGTTAATAATCTTGTCATCTTGATCTCCTTAAAAAGAAACCAAGATGCCAAATTGAGTAGATTAAAGCGTCCTACTCCTCACTTTAGATATCCACTTGCGCCCAAAGCCTTTGAATTCATAGCCTAAGAAGGTCATTTTAATTTTACTATTTTGCGTTATTTAAGCTGAAAGCCAAAAATATGGTTAAGAATCCCGCTAAAAAGAACACCATAATGCCTAATAAAATACGGCTTAACCACTGAACTTCCTGATCTTTGCAATAACGCCATTCCTGTTTAAAGAGAAATTTAACAAAGGTTAGATTACTAGTAACTGGGTTAAAACTTAAGAAAGTGGGTCTACCTAAAGCATCGAAAACCTTGGGAAACTTCATTTCCAACACTTTAAAAACACGATAAGTCAGCAACAGCCAAATTAGAAAAGAACAAAAAAGTACGATGACAGATAAAGTAACAAAAGTTTCCAATCCTAACTCCTTAATGCCAAACAATAATTTATAGCATATTAAACACGAGACATATGTAAAGTAAGCGAAAAGAAAGGTAGCACATTCATTCCAAATTTAAGCGTTTAGCTGAGAAAAAGTTACTCTATTTTTAGTCACCTACAGATATAGAGTTTAGCAAAAATTATTAAGCTGGCTGTGAAGTGGGTCAGAGAATTGGAAAATAAATTAGATTATCTATCGGCTAGAAAGGTTTAAATGAGTTGCCACTTAATCAAAAAGCGACAACTCATTTTAAGAAGTTATATGAAGGTCTGTAAAGGTAACTCTCATTAAGAGTCTTACACCATACGACTTAAAACATCACTTTCTTTACCATCGAATAATTTGTGTTTAATCACGCCTAGCACATGTGCAGCTAAAATAAAGACTAACAACCAAGAAGTTAAGCTATGCACTTGATGAAAAACACCTGTCCATAATTCACTTTTTGAGGTGATATCAGGTACGGTAAATAACCCAAACATATCAATACCATCGGAATAAGCGTAGGTAGATGTCATCAGGTAACCAGATAAAGGCATCAAAACCATGCATAGATACAAAAGACGATGAGCCCATTTTGATAACATAAGTTCCCATTGTTTTAACCCTGTCGCAGGTGCTGGGATAGGACCTTTTTTACGAAAGAAAATTCTAGCGGTTATCAAAACCATAGCCAAAATGCCAAAGGATTGATGAATAGGATAAAAGTCATACTTATTTGCGGCATCTGGATCCAGGTCTGCCATATAAATACCCACGACCAAAAGAAAAATAATAGTTAATGCACTCACCCAATGTACAAGACGTAGCCCTAAAGGATACTTTTTAACTTGGTTTGAATCTGCCATTTTGCAACCTGCTGAACTTAAAAAATTTATTATTATGTTGAAATAAACTAGCCAAAATACGCTTTTCATTTTGGCTAGCTAAAAGAAAGAGCCTAAGAAAAGTTCTTAAGAAAATAAACCTTCATCAGCCATGGATTTCACCACTTGAGGACGTTCAGCAATACGGCCGACAAAAGCCGCCAAGTTAGGCCATTCACCCAAGTTAATTCCTAAAGGCATAGTCCAACCAGCAATAACAAACAGGTAGATATCAGCAACTGAAAACTTGTTTTCAACTAGATACTCTCTATCTGACAAGACGCCATTTAAGTAGTTAAATTTAGAGGCAATCAGGGCAAGTGTGCTTTCTCTTTCCTCATCAGAACAATTCATAAATAATGGGCCAAATGCTTTATGAAGATCTGAGGTCAAAAAATTAAGTATTTCGTGCAACCTAGCACGGGCTAAGGTACCAGACTCAGGCACCAGACCAGCCTCTGGATGTTGATCCGCAATATATTGAAGTACAGCAACAGATTCAGTCAGTACTTCTTGATTGTCTAAGGTTAAAGCAGGCACACGACCATGAGGATTTACCAGGGTAAAGTCATCTCCGTCTTGAATTACCTTTTCTCTTAGGTCGACTTGTACCAAATCGAATTGAGCACCAATTTCATTGAGTACTATGTGTGGAGCCAGTGAACATGCGCCTGGGCTGTAATAGAGTTTCATCAAGTTTCTCCTGAGGTTCTAAATAAAGAGTCAATGAAGATTAAATTACGCCCATATAGTCTGTTAATAAATAGACAGATATGTAGAATTATTCTGCATAAATGCACATTTAAATATTAAAGTGAGATAAGCTAATGCAAGCTAACTGGGATGACTTTCGAATTGCTCTACAAGTAGCCGAATCTGGCACGCTAACCAAAGCAGGTAGAATGCTAAATATGAATCACACAACGGTTCTAAGGCATATCAACCAATTAGAAGAAAGCCTAAACCTTAAGTTGTTTATCAGGCATCAAAGGGGATATCAGCTAACGGATGCAGGTAGGCTAATGCTTAATTCTGTACCCAGTATCAGACGGGACTTCGACAAATTAGTACATGAACTAACCAGTGTAGAACAAGGAGAACATGGCAAACTCAGGATCACCACTTTAAGTGGCCACTCCCCTCTCTTAAACGGTGCCATTGAATCATTTTATCGAGAGTTTCCTAATACTAAAATTCAAATCATAGCGACAGAAAAAACCATACCAGTCGAATCTGGCATCACACATATTTCAATTCGTATTGGTGCTCAGCCTAAAGGGCCCGATATTATTGTTAAAAAGCTTATGCACTTAAATGTGGGTTATTACGCATCTGAAGACTATATTGCTCGCTATAATCTACCTAAGTCCATCAGCGACTATAACCAACATCTTTGGGCTTTTCCAAGCGGGTTAAAACGAAATGTTCCTTTCATCAAACAAGTCGCTATGCATGTCAAAGAAGAAAGGGTCATTTATCAAAGTAATTTATTTTCAGATCTGCATTCTGTGATCAGCAAAGGCATGGCCATAGGGCCAATGGCAGAATACGAAGCAAAGGAGTATCAAGGTTTAAAGCGTTTACCGATTGAATTAGATCAAGATGGCGAAGTGCTCTGGTTTGTTTATCACAAAGACTTAAAAACCAATATTCACATACAAGCGTTTTATCGCCACCTGATTAATTCTTTATCTTAAACAGTCTGGTCAGTTTTTGAAAATTAAGGTTTACCCGGTAAAACCAAATTCATCATCAAAGCCACCAAAGAACCTGTTGTAATGCCAGACGCTAAAACAACCTGCATTACTTCAGGTAGATGTGCCAACAACTCAGGCCTTACGGTTACCGCCATACCTGCGCAAATCCCCATAGCAATGATGGCGCTGTTACGTTTACTCTGCTCTGTTTTGGCTAATATCTTGACACCGCCAGACACTATCATGGCGAAAATAACCAATCCCGCTCCGCCTAAAACCGGTAAAGGGATAATCACAACCAAGGCCGCCAGCACAGGGAACAAGCCAGCGAGCACCAACATTCCCCCCGTTAACGCCACCACATGACGGCTAGCAACCCCTGTCATACTGACAATACCCACGTTTTGAGAAAATGACGATAAAGGGGTAGTAGAACAGGTTGAAGCTAAGGCCGAACCTAATCCTTCACATAAAATCCCACGGGAAAGCTTCTTTCCAGTCAGCTTGGTATTAGTGACATCAGATAATGCAAGAAAGTCACCTGTGGACTCTATTGTAGTGACAAGGTAAGCAATCGACATCCCAATGATGCCACTCACAGGAAAGCTCATACCAAAATGAAACGGGCTAGGTAAAGCCACCCAAGCGGCCTCTTTTACCGGATTAAAATCAACCAACCCCATAAAAATACAGGCAATAAAGCCTATCATCATGCCGAGTAAGGCAGCTGATGCAGAAATAATCCCTCTACCCCATTGAGAAAGCACCATGACCACCACAAGTACTAGAAAGCCAATTATAAGGTTATCAACTGCAGCATAACCTGGTTCACCCACTTGCCCACCAGCAAACCAATCCACAGCAACGGGAATAAGAGACAAGCCAATTAAAGTGACGACGGTACCTGTCACAATGGGCGGAAAGAGTTTACGAATACTGGCCATATAAAAACTGCCAATAATCATCACCAGAGAAGACACAAGTGCAGAGCCTAAAATCCCTCCTACACCATGTTCTAGTCCTATTGCGATGGATACCCCAACAAAGGTAAAACTGGTCCCCATAACACTGGGTAAACGTATGCCTAATGACCCAACCCCTTTACATTGAATAAAGGTCACCACGCCAGAAATCAGCATGGCAGCATTTACCAATACCACTTTATCTTGGGTTGATAATTCGAGCACACCACCAACAACTAATGGCACAGCAATAATCGCCCCCAATGCCGCCAACAAGTGTTGTGCAGCTAAAATGAGAGATGTAATTAAGGGTGGCTTTTCTTCCACCTTATAAAAAAGAGACATTCACCTTCCTCAAAAGGGTACAAACAAGGGCTTCTGGCCCGTTTAACTTTCTATCAATACTAACATCAAGCAGTTTAGCAAAGCTAAATGTCTGATCACACAATGAAAAACACCTTGTCAGCTAAGCTAACAAGGTGTTCTTTTACCGCAAATCAAATGAAAAGCTGAGGCTAATTTAAGCTTGCGTCAACTCAGCAGGCTCATCTTCTTCTGTTACTTCTACTTCACGCCCAGGTAGCAAAAGGTTCAGACCTAATGCAACGAGAGAGCCTGTCGTAATACCTGAAGCAAAAATCACCTTCATAAATTCAGGTAAATTCGCGAGTAGTTCAGGTCTTACTGTCACAGCCATACCAGCACCAATACCTACCGCAACAATAATGCCATTGCGTTTGTTATGGGCAGTTTTAGATAGGATATTCACACCAGCAGTAATGATCATGGCAAACATCACCAAACCAGCGCCACCCAATACAGACAGAGGAATAATCACGATCAAAGCCGCTAACACAGGGAATAGGCCAGCCAATACCAACATTAAGCCAGTGATAGCCACAACATAACGGCTAGCAACACCTGTCATACCGACGATGCCGACATTCTGAGAGAAAGATGAGAAAGGCGTAGTAGAGAAAACAGATGCTAACGCCGACCCCAAACCATCGCACAAAATACCACGAGACAATTTTTTACCTGTTAGCTTGGTTTTTGTCACATCAGATAAGGCTAAGAAATCACCCGTCGATTCAATGATAGTGACAAGGTAAGCGATCGACATACCGATAATACCACTAATAGGAAAGGCTAAACCAAAGTGTAGCGGACTAGGTAAAGCAATCAACTCAGCCTCTTTCACAGGTGCAAAATCCACTAAACCCAGCATGATACAAGCAATAAAGCCTAATACTATGCCAATTACAACCGCGGATGCAGCAAAAATACCACGACCAAATTGAGAGAGAATAATCACAGTGAAGAGAACAAAGAAACCTATCATAAGGTTACTTAGCGAAGCATACCCTTCTTGCCCTACTTGACCACCTGCGATCCAATCAACGGCAACAGGAATCAAGGTTAGACCTATCAAGGTCACCACCGTCCCTGTTACCACAGGGGGAAAAAGCTTGCGAATCACTGGCATGAAAAAACTACCAATAATCATTACTAACGAAGCCACCAAAGCGGACCCTAATATCCCCGCAACCCCATGCTCAAAACCAATGGCAATAGATACCCCCACAAAGGTAAAACTGGTACCCATAACACAAGGTAAGCGTATCCCCACAGGGCCAGCACCACGACATTGGATAATAGTCACCACACCAGAAATCAACATAGCAGCATTCACTAATACCACCATATCTGATGTCGATAGACCAAGGACACCGCCTACAACCAGCGGTACTGCGATAATGGCACCTAATGCAGCAAGTAAATGCTGGGCTGCCAAAAGGATAGAGGTCGCCACAGGTGGCTTATCTTCAACTTTATATAAGAGTTCCATAGAACCCTCCTTTTATTTTTATATTATTGTTAATCAAATAGTTAGCCGGATGCACCGTGCTAAACACTTGATAAGGTCACCAAGAACATCATTGTTAACCTTACTCAACCGGATGCACCGTATTGATTAGGGTTAACAGGCTTTCCCTAATGAAAAGCAAAACAGCTGAACCTCCTGGTCACAGTTCGACTGCTGGGTTTACCTTGTGATAACAAGGCAAAACTAAGCTAATAAAAGCGCTAAAATTCAGCGTCTTCATACCCATTCTCCATTTCCTAACATGAATAAAAATTGGAAATCTCACATGGAGGCAAACAAATATTTTCTGACAAAGTGCCAGTGGCGAACAATGGGCAAAGCTAATTAGGATCAAAACAAAAAGAGTTTCGTGTCTACAGGCTATCGCTGAAATGCCTCCTACCTTGAGCGAATAAACACGAGATTCAAATGGCTTTAAATCAAATTGGATTTTTGCAGGTTAATTCGGTTTTTCAGGAAAGTCTAGATCAAGTCACATAGTGAAACGGCTAATCGGTATATCACAGGTCGAAACAAGCACTAACGACAAAAAAAGCCCCTTAGGAAATATCCTAAAGGGCTTAAAAAGGGAGGAAGTCAGATAAGAGAGCTCATTCATTCCCTCTTATCTAGCCCAATGAAGGGCGGCACAATAGAAAGTAAAATACCTTCTCTAGTTAGTACCTGTCGCCCATAAGGCCTGACCTGTACCCGAGTAGATGACTAGATTACCATCTCCTTGTAACGCTAGCTTGCTTCCTGATGGGTTAGTTCCAGAGGCCCATTTGACAGAACCATTGGCATCATAAATCACCAGATTACCATCACCTTGAAAGCTCATTTTGTAGTTCGCCCCCCAATTAGTTCCGCTAGACCACAAGGCATTACCTATTTGTCCATTACCGTATTTATATAAAACTAGGTTGCCATCACCTTGCATGCTTAACAATCTGTCATGAGTAACAACTGATTCACCTGCTTTTAGCGCTAAGTTGCCCCCAGTAAAGCTTAAAGAGTCAGATGTTATTGCAGAAAAGTGAGTCGCTTGATTCTGAACTAACCATTGGCCTTCTGTTTCTGCATCCGTATGATTTAACCAAACATGGGTGTAACCGACTGATTCTTTGGCCAATTTAAGTTTTTGGTTAGACTGGCTATTCGTTGGCATGCTAAAAGTACCGCCTAAATTGGTACAAGCACTCACCCCTTCGGACCATGCGCCCGTCGTATTATCCGGTACAAACCAGTTGCCGCTGGCATCTTCACACGCAAAAGCAAAATTTGCAGAACAAGAATTATCATCCCAGCGACCATTTTCCCATTGCACTGCACAATCTTGGTTACCACCAGAGTTATTAGGCTCGTTGTTATCCCAACTCCATACAGCCGCTTCAATACGGCCATCATCCATGACCATGTCATCTAAGTTGACAATATTGGCACCTGTTGCAAAAGCATCGCGCACTTCGTTGGCAGATAAACTATCAATTCCACCTTCAAAGAATTCCTTAATAGTGCCCAATGTGGTCGCATCTTCCCAAATACGCCCTACTTTACCTAACCCAGTAAAGGCAAGATTAGATAAATCGCCATTGCTAGAGCAGCCATTATCTTTCCATAAAATTATCTGCTTACCAGCAGCTAAAACATCTGCTTTAGTTAACGTATCTGGGATATCACCACAACCATTACTTGGGTAGATGTTATCGCCAAACCTTTCGTTCATTTGGCTATACAAATCACTATGATGCCCTTCTGTCGCATCTTCTATGTATAAGATAAGAACTTCATCTTGGCTCTCTGCACTTGCTAACCAATCTTTGATTTCATTAAACCCTTCCGTAGCATATTTGTCGTTAATACTACAAACCCCGTGGCACATCAGAAGCCTTTTCGGGTAAGAGAACAGGCTTTCCATTTTAGTCGTCCAATGAACGTCTATTTCAATGAAACGTGCTCCCATTCTTAACTGATCTCTGATGGAGTATTTTTGCTGAGGATCGAGATAACGACACCCTACAGAGAAATTACAACTGGTATAAACCTCTGAGTTATAGGTGTTGTGTGTGCCTAAAATATTGTTATCGATAATAGGTGCGTAATTATCTAATGCCCTTTGATAATCCATGGCTTTTCCCAACCAAGCATTATTAAAATCATCGATAGAGTCTGCGTGAACAGCAGGAGAAAAAACAAAGCTTGAGCCGATAATAGTGACGCTTGATGCAGCCAAACTAAAAAGCTTATTAAGAGAATTTTTCATTCATGATTCCTTGTTATTTTTATTTTGAGAAAACAAGCACTCGGCCTGTCTTCGTCATCGTCTGCAAGAAATCAATAGGTCTGCTCACTAATTATCACGCTCAAAACGCCATTTAATATAACTAAAATCGAGTCGATAAATTAGCGCTATTAAAAAAACAGTTTGAGGAAAAATAGCTAGCTTAATCCCAAACTTAAACAGTCATTCAAGAAACGAATCAAGTGCAGAGTAATAAATGAAATGAATAAAAAATATTACATCAAATTACTGAAATGAATAATGTAAATTGCATAACTGATATTTAGTTATATATTTTTATATGCTAGTAGAAACAATGATTTACTATCTAAATCACTACATCCTGTACTTGCTTGAACGCTAATATAGCCTGCTCAAGCTTTTCAAGACCTTGATCAAAGTCTTGCCTAGAATCAAATCCACCTAAGGATAAACGCAGGCCGTTTTCAACTAGTTGTAACTGGTCCTGATCGGTAAATAAATCAGCTGTTCTTACTTTAATATTCTGCTGTAACAAGGCATTATTTAAAGCATGCATATTGATATTGAGTGGCAAAGGTAACCAAACATTGAGACCGCCTGTTCGAGCTGAAAAGCCTAGATTTTTTAAGGTCTTAAGCATGGCAGTTTGTCGATAACGCATCTCCTCTGCCAAACGATTCTGGTTTTGTGAGAAAGCAGATGTGAGAATAAAACGTGACGCAATTTCAACTCCCATACTGGCATTCATCCAACACTGACTATGCAAGCTTTGGTTAAATTTCGCCTGCCAAATATCAGGTACTATGGCATAGGCGAGACGTAAACCACCAGCAACATATTTGGATAAACTCGATAGATAAAAGACCCTATCATTTGCCATTTGTTGCAAAGGTGAACACCAATTTTCAGGTAAAACATAATTTACATCGTCTTCGACAATATAAAAATCATAACGTTTTGAAAGCCGAATGATCTGCTCTCTCTGGCTTTTGGAATATTGAATATTGGTCGGATTTTGTATGTTAGCCGTAAGATATAAAAGCTTAGGATTTTCTGCTTGGCAATAGATTTCTAGTTGAACTAAATCGACCCCCTCTTCTGTGAGATCTAATGCTAACGTTTTCACCTTATTTGCTTTAGCTGCTTTGAAAAAGCCAGGGTATGCGAGGGCTTCATGCATCACAGCATCCCCTTGTTCACACAGTATTTGCAAACAGGTAAAAATCCCTTGTTGGGCACCTTGAGTGAAAATGATGCCTTCTGGCCTTACTTGAATCCCTTTAGTCCCTAACCATTTAGAAAAGAGCTGTTTATGTTTTAGTAAACCTTGATGAGCATAGGTCATCACATCAACCAAACCTACTGGGTCTTGGGCTAACTCTTGCATCGCTTTAGCAAGGACATCCTGTTGCCCCAACATAGGCTGCATACTCGAAGCAAAGTCATATAACTTAGGGCCAGTCTCCTGTCTCATAGGCACAGCGCTGTCTCTCACATAAGTGCCCGCTCCAAGCTTTGCTGTCACCCAGCCACGTTTCTCAACTAGGTCATAAGCTCTTGTCACTGTGCCATGAGTTATTGCAAGTTCATCTGCGAGCCAACGTTGGGCGGGGAGCTTATCATTTGCCTTTAGCTCACCAGAACGTATCGCTTGCTCAATACAAGTCGCTAATGCCTTATATTTAGGCTCACTTTCACATCCTTGTAAAAAAGCATTCTTATCCACTTCCCAGTTATTTTTCATCGCCTAGCACCCACAGAATTAAGATCAACACAACTTTGTATCCATACAATAAAATTATTGCCACTAAAAGTACAGCGTGAGAACCTATAAAAACAAATACAAAACATAAATTGTATCAATACAATATTTAATTTTTTTGTAATCAATTTTAAATTTACCTAAGGAGAGAGTTTTGGAAAGCGCCCTATTAAGCCTTGCACCCGCTATCATTTTTTTTAGCTTTATTAGTACCGTCACTCCCGGTCCAAACAACCTATTACTGGCTCATTCAGGTGCGCATTTTGGCATGCGAAAGACACTGCCTCACGTGCTAGGCATTCGCTGTGGCATGGTCATCCTGCATCTGTGTATTTTATTTGGGCTTGGAAAGATATTTGAAATTTGGCCAGTACTGCACCAAGTGTTTACTGTGTTGGCGGCCAGTTATATTGTTTACATGGCAATTAAGATAGCGATTAGTAAGCAGCCAAGCTCATCAAACAAAGGCGAGCCCATGGGGCTTTTTCAAGCAGCGAGCTTTCAATGGATCAACCCTAAATCTTGGGCAACCCTTATCACCCTAGGCTCCGCCTTTACCTTAAGTGGAGACCTCTTTTGGCCATCAGCACTTATGGGAATTATCCTGCATCAAATCGCGACGCTACCAGGCACCTTTATGTGGATCAGCATAGGTAAGTTGGTCGCCCATAAACTGAGTGATCCGACGTTTCATCGTCGCTTCAACCTCATCATGGGTGCGCTCTTATTAGCGAGTTTACCTCTTATCTTGATTGCCTAATGAGCTTGTTTTGATAGCAAACTGACAGAGCGTTATGAGGTTTGAACGGCTAAATAAATATCCGTAATTGCCTCAGTTTCAGCAACATCAGGAAAGAAGCGTACTCTTTCGAATAAAAGGGGGAAGTCTCTTAATTGCATTTGATGCTGGGCTTCCCCTTCTAAGCTATCAGGCGGTGGGGCTAAACAATATCGATAGAGTGAGGTTATTTTAGCAGCCAGCTCATCATCGCTGCCAATGTGGCGTGCTTTCAGAAACCTGCCTTGCTCTAACCTTCTCAATTGTAGGCCTGCTTCGATACTATTAGAGTCCAATGAATCCTTTAGATATTCACAGGCAATATCGAATCGAAACTCACTGGCCGGCACAGTGTTAGGGTCATGATAAAGCAAATTGAAAGTTCGGCTCTTACTTGGTGGTAAGCTTGCTGTTTTACGCCAATCTATAAAGCCCCGTATCGTCTGGCCTAATAAAGCAGGGTCACCTTTATGCCTCAAATAAGCTAATGTCATGCTTTCAAACGTAACAATCTCAACGGGAAAGTCTGTTTGATTAACCGACTTAGCTTTCCTATCAGCTAATACAGAGTGATGAGTTTTCTGCCAGAAAGACCAATCTGCGGCTTGTCTAAATGCACTTGGTGTTTGATCAAATACCTTCAAAAAAGCCCGACTAAAAGCTTCAGGGCTTTGATAATGTGCATTTAAAGCAATATCGATGATTTTATCTTCACGGTAAGCTAACTGATATGCAGCACGTTTAAGTCTCAAATTCTTTATCAAGTCATAAAAATTAAACCCGAAGTAGGCTTTAAACAATCGTTGAAAATGAAACTGAGACAAGCCAACGAAGGCACTAACTTCCTCGGCATTAAGCTTGTTATCTAAATGCGATTCAATATAACCAAGCGTCTTATCTAACTTGTCATCATGCATAATTTTATTCCCTACTTAATCGTCTCTATCAACAGATGTCTATTCTGGAGTCAGAATAGACATTTTAAGAAAGGAAAACTTGATCAATCCTGCTTTTCGAAAATAATCGACAAACAGGCTTCAGATTCAGGCAAGAATTTATGTAGCAGGTTCGCTTCTATGGTGAATTGCTGGCCTTGCTTCAATACTAAACTGTCTTCTTTAAGCATGAGGTGACATTCACCTTCTAAGACCAGAATGGTTTCGCTGGCATGAGTGTGGAGTTCGTCGGGATACTCAACGCCTTCCCCTAAACGTAATAACAATTGCGTAAGCTTATCTGTCTGACGTACTAAATGGTCTGTGTCTATTTCGAGTTGTCTTGCTGTCGTAAGTAAATCTTGTATCTGAATCATAATCTCTTCTCATCAAATTTTTAAAAGGCTAAGGAGCCTGCGATTAAGCTATTTGGAATAAGACAGATTTAATTCAGGCAAGGCTGAAAACACCAAAAGCATGTAGAAAAATGCGGGCGTTCTAGCTGATTGCATAAGATTTATGATGGGATGTAAAAGCATGGCTGGAGTCTAACAAAGAAACCAAGCATCTTAAACTAATTCAGTTTCACGCCTAATCATCCAGAATGAATCAAGCGATTTTCAAATAGGATAAGGCTCTCACCACATTTTAGATAAAACTGCTTCTTTAAAAGAGATTAAAGAGCTAAGGCCTCGAATCCATTAGGCTAGCCGCCATCACTAAGCAGAAGATTTAATTTTTAGTAAATAGCTTGGTGGACAACATTCTACTTTAAAGGATTCAAACACATGAAAAAGCAACTTATTAGCCTTGCTCTCATTGCAGCAGGCTTCACAGGAAATGCAATTGCCGCTGACGTAGAAGCAGGTGTCGTAAAGCGCCTTGCGGATCTAGAAAACATGACGCCTAAAAGTATTTCACCTCTTGATCTAGCCAGTATCACCATGGATACAGAAACAAAAGCAACGACGTCTTTAGCACCAGCCACGGGGATTAGCTTTTTCGAGATTGGCCATATAGGCTCTAGCAATTATGGTGATTGGGAAGTGATTCAAAGTTACCAAAGCAGTACAGCTTACGATCATGGTGGCGCCCAACTTTATGCTTATGTATGGCAAATGGGCTACGGTAATATCGGTACAGCATCCTTCAATGGCGTTAGTAAGACACCAGAGCAAAGCCAGTACCGTTGCGGTTCTGACCTTCATTACTGTGCAACAGGAGAAACAGTGACAGGTTGGCTTTATGTTTATAATTTGAGCGGTCAAGAAAGCGGCACCTTTAACGTTTCTGCTAATTCAGTCGCATCCCCATTTGGTTATTGGAGCGATTCCATTTATATTCAATAAGATAAATTATCCACTTTTATTGGCCTGTATTCAGTCTCTTTACTCAATACAGGCCTATAAGCTAACAAGTGTAAGCTTTATTCAAGGTGCATAGAGATAATTCGGTTCGCTTCTCTCTCCCCAGATAAATAGGCGCCATGAACTGTGGCAGAGTATTTAGCATGGGTGGCTTCTCCAGCGAAAAACACCTTGTCATACATGGGTTCAGCTAACTTATCCCTCATATTGGCACTCACACCTTTAGGCACATAAGAGTAAGAACCATAACTAAAAGGGTCTTGGCTCCAACGGGTAATAATGTTGCCTGTAGGGTCTGGAATATCCTTCCCATAAATCTTTCTTAATTCCCCCATAGCCAAACTGATGATTTCTTCATTCGAGAAGTTCTCAACTTCTTTGCCATACTGGGCCACATTAAATGCGGTCAAAATCGGTAAACCTGTCGCTGGTTCAAGGTTAATCCAGTAACTCCAATGGCCTTTATGCTCACTTACCTTAGCAAGATTGGTCACATCCTTATCCCAAAATACCTCATCAAAGGCTAGATAGACCTTATTAAGTACACCCATAGAAAGGCGATTGATCGCCACTTGTTTTTGCTCTGGTAACTGAGGCTCAAAGGCAATTTTGTTTTTCTTCAACACCCCTAAAGGTACAGTCACTATCACGTGATCAGCTTTAAACACACCATTACTGGTACCTATTTCAACTTGCTTATTGGTGTAATTAATACTGCTTACCCAAGTATTTAGGCGAACATCGAGACCTCTCGCTAGTGCTTTTACTAAAGCATCATAACCTTCTGGGAAGATCACATCTGGGCCATCAAAGCCTTCATCCTTCCATAAGCCTGCCAATGAGATATCTCGGCTATCGGCTGCTGCATCTTGCTCTATCATGGCATTGGCAAAAAACTCGACTTCAGCTTGGCTAAAGTTGTTAAGATCGCCACTTTTTACACCCACATCAATGGCATCCTGCACACTTGCCTCACTGTCATTAAACAAGGCTTTGGCTGCCCAAAAATAAAAGCTATCTTGCTTCTCTGCTAAGGCTTCATCTATTTTTGTCGTCTCATTACCATCAATGTCATAGGTAACTTGGTTTTCATAATCCCACTCGTACATGGGGACGCCCAAATCTTTCGCTAAAGTATGGATAGGGTTACCTTCTATTCCATGAATCCAACTGGCACCAAGATCCACCGGCTTACCAAGAGAGTCATCACTCCAGACACGCCCACCAATTCTATCTCTACCTTCAAGCACTGTGACATTAAACCCTTGTTGGTTTAATTGATTGGCCGCCTTGATACCAGACATACCAGCGCCAATAACAAGTACACTGATTTTGGCATTCTTCGCACCTTGGCTTACAGACTGCTGACTATCTGTTGTGGCGCTACATGCAAACAGTGTCACGGTTGAGAGCATAAGCCCTAATTTTTTATATAACCCCATCCTAAACTGCCTTGATCGTTTCGATTATCATGTCTAAATCAGTCTAAAATTTAACAAACTCACTCAGGTAAGGCTGTCAGCCAGTCTTATATTTTGTCAGCTGTTGTAAGCTTGTCACTTTTAATAGATGAAAAAGCTTAAAATGACTGTCACCTGTTAAATGAGCTCAGCACTTTTAACAGAATGAAAGAAAGCCATAAAAGTAAGGATAGTAGGTGAAAACTAACGATAAGTTTAATCTTCTCATTGTTGAAGATGACCAAAGAATCGCCAAGTTATTAATGCAATTTCTTCGCTTAGAAGGCTTTGAAGTAGACTGGCGAGATACAGGAGAAGCCGCCATTGATTATCTTCAACAGCATTCCCCCGACTTTATTATTCTAGATTTAATGCTACCTAAAATGGATGGTCTCGAAGTCTGTGAGGCCATTCGCCCCACATTTAAAAACAGCATTTTAATGCTGACAGCCAGTGAAGGCGATCTACAAGAAGTCACAGCATTAAACGCAGGCATTGATGATTTTTTAAATAAACCCATTCGCACCCATGTGCTGCTTGCACGTATCAATGCATTACTGCGCCGACAAGTGCCCAAAGAGATGAGTGTTTTAAAGGTAAAAGACTTGGTGATAGATAATAAAAAACGCCAAGTGACCCGCAGTGACATCCTAATTGATCTATCAGATTCTGAATTTGAATTACTCTGGGTCATGGCAAATCGCGCTGGTACAGTAATAAAACGAGACGACCTTTTCTATCAACTAAGAGGGATAGAATATGATGGCCTAGACAGATCTATTGATATGCGAATTTCCCAACTTAGAAAGAAGCTAGCAGCGCCAGATATCAGCACAGATTACATCAAAACATTACGCCAACTTGGCTACTTATTTATGCAAGATTAAAGGAAGACTCTTTCCATGCGCTCATTGGTCATATCACTCTACATCTTAGTGCTAGGTTGCATGTTTCTCATTAGCTTGGTGGTGGAACAATGGGGTGAATCTTATTACAAACAAGAGACAGGTGAAGAGTATCTTGCCTATTCGCAAAAACTGACGCCTTTAATTGAAAAAGACATTTTAGAAAACCCGCAAGACACTCAAGATATTTTACGATTTTGGTCCGACATTATTGAAGATGACCCTGAGGCAATTCAAATCATAGAACTTGGCTCTCAAAATCAAAAGAACACTGCAAACTTAGATGCTTATATAGTCACCTTAGACATCACAGATCAGACAGATCATGTGCTTATTATTAGCCCGCTAAAAGACAGTTCGCTGCAAAACAAAGCCATATCCTTTACGTATTACGACAGTTTCTCAGATAGCATTGTGATTAAGTATTACATTGGTCGTCTCATCATTTATACCTTCATGACACTTACCCTGACCCTAATTGCTTGGTTAGTTTATCGTTACATCAATCAAATCAGCCAAGTGGCAAAGTCGGTTTCAGCGGGTCGATTTGATCTTAAAATGCCCAATAGCCGCATCCAAGCATTACAAAACTTGGCGACAGATATTAATAATATGGCTGCCAGTATCGAAGAGAAGAACAATGAAAATCTGATTCTCACTGGCGCGATACACCATGAGCTTCGCATTCCAATCACACGAATACGCCTTGCCTTAGATATGTTGATCCAAATGAAGCAAGACACAACATCACTAGAATTATTGGCAGATATGGATCAGGACCTTGAAGAGCTCTCAAGTCTGATGGAAGAGTTACTGACTATTTCGCGTTTACGCTTAAGAGGTGTCGAACTTGATAAAGAAGATGTTTCCTTATCTAACCAGTTAATTAGTCTCACACAAAAGCTGAGCAACGCCAAAGTTCACCTTAATACCCATGAGGATTTAACCCTTCAAGCCAATCAAACTCTGTTAGACAGAGCCTTAATCAACATTATCAATAATGGCATTAAATACTCAGACACAAAGCTCGTCATCTCAACAAGAAAAGAAGAAAATCTCTTTATTCTAACCTTCGAAGACGACGGCATTGGTATCCCAGAAAATGAAAGAGACATGATTTTAAAGCCTTTTTATCGAACAGATAAAAGCCGCAACAGAAATACTGGCGGCTTTGGTTTAGGCTTGGCTATTGCTGATCTTGTGATTAAAGATTGCCAAGGTCAGATTAAAATAGCGCAAAGCCCACTTGGTGGTGTCGCTATCTCTATTCACTGGCACCTTTAGTTTTAAAGCTCTTAAAACATGTAAGAATAAAGCAGCCCAAAGCTCGTATTATGGGATTTATCCACTATGCTACTTTGCTTAATTTCATCAGAATAAAGGGTTGTAATAAGCGATAATCCAATTGAGTTATGGCTATTTAATTCATACTCTGCATTCATCCCAACGGCATAATTCACCCCAGATTTTGGCGTGTATAAAGCCCTGGAAGACGTCACATCCAAAGCCTTGACCCCGTAATAATACGCCGCTGATTTCTTATCAAACCATTGAGCACCCACCAAGGGCATCAGGCTCCAGTTGTCTAAATACACAGGGTAGCTATAACTCAAGCTAGCGAGATTACCCTTATGTTTATCAGACACATCTGTTGTTAATGTGGCCTCTATCGCCCCCCAAGAAGCTTCTTGTTCAAAGGTTAGGTTCATAACCACCACATCCGATAGTTTGGTCATATCTGCCAATGCTTTACTGTCGCCCCTATCACTATCACCAAGTGAATCACCACTGATTGATACTGAAATACCCCAAGAGTCTTCACCATAAAGATAAGCCCCTAAAGACTCACCATCAAAGAATAATGGCCCCCAGCTAACACTAAGGTAAGGCATGATGTCAGATTCTTGCTGGCTACCTACATAGGGCGTTTGAGATACAAAGTAACCTAAGCCGATGCTAGTTTCCCATTCAAACGCTTCTTTCTCAGTGTATTCATTTGCCAAAGTGCTCCCAGCACTTAATACCAAGACCCCAGTTAAACTTAATGCCTGAATATAATTTGCCATGCTTCGTCCTTTCATACTGTGTTTAAGCTTTTAATTACCCATGATAAATAACTTAAATGACAGGACACATAGTTGCTGACACTAGCTGACAATTCACCGTCTAAATTGACACTAGAAAGCGTTTAAATCTACCTTATCAAACGCTTCTTGTTTATTTAATAACCATACTGTAAGTAGGTGTAATATCACTTATTACTAATATAGGATTAGCTTGCAAATATGTTTAAGCAGTATCAAAAAATGACACTTTTGATTTGAACACTTATGCCATTAATTTATACAAGGAATTGTAATATGACATTGCCCTCTTACTCGAACAAGCTAATAGGCGCCTCATTGGTATTAGGCCTAGTTGGCTGTAGCAGTCTCTATACTCATCATGAATGGTACAGTGAAGCCGAAGACATCACGCCACTGCAATCAGAACAAACCACGCCAAAAAGAGTGACCTTAGAGCAAGCCTGGGACGAAGACACCAGAGAAGGCTTTTGGTACACCAGTCAAGGTTCACAAATCATCCCTTATTCTTGGTTTACTTGGCTTGAAGTCGCCGATTCTAAAGATCTATTTCGCAGTAACGAACACATGAACTATCTAGGTTACCTCCCTATGGCATCTTCCAAGATGAATCCGTCAGGTTTACCTATCGGTTTTGCTTTGAATATGGATAAAAAAGGTGATGCTTGGATGGGGATGACCTGTGCTGCTTGCCATACTAACCAGCTTGACTATAAAGGGACGCAATATTTAATTGAAGGCGCACCCACTCTAGGTAACTTTGTACTCTTTTTCGATAGACTCACATTGGCCATGAACGCCACTAATTCTGATCCCCTTAAATTTACCCGCTTCGCTAAAAACGTCCTAGCAGATGACTATTCCCTTAAAAGTGCCGCCAAATTGAAAATCGCATTTGATGCTATGGCATTTAAAATTGCTCAGCGACAAGCCGTGAATAAGCTACCTACAGATTACCCTGAAGATTTCACAAGTTATGCAAGGCTGGATGCCTTTGGCAATATTCAAAACGAAGGCACAGCCTTTGCCCTTCATGATGTTTCCAATAAAAACACACCCAATGGTCCAGTGTCGTACCCATTTTTGTGGGGCACACACCAGTCTGATGTAGTGCAATGGAATGCCTCTGCACCTAATACCCCTATCGTTGGTCCCCTTGCTAGAAACATAGGCGAAGTCGTCGGAGTATTTGGTGGTTTAAGTATTGAGAAAGCTCCTTTCTGGAAAAGAATCTTTGGTATCAAAACTACCTATTCATCCAGTGTCGACATGCTAGGTTTAGGTCAATTAGAAACCTGGGTTAAAGCCTTAAAATCACCACAATGGCCAGAGCAGATGCCTGCAATTGATATGCAAAAAGCCGCTTCTGGTAGCATTCTTTATCAACAACAGTGTGCAAGTTGTCACCAAGTGATTGCCCGTAAGAATGAATACAGACTGTACGATGCAGTTAAAACACCAGTCGCTGATATTGGCACAGACCCTAAAACTGCATGGAATGCTGAATTCCATCAAGCTAAGTCACTTATATTAGAAGGCACTAAGGAATTTATCTTAGCGGGTGATAAATTTAAAGCCGAAACCGATGCCATCAGTGTGCCGGTAAATGGTGTTGTCGGTATCATTCTAAAAGATCCTGAAACAGCACTTAAAGCAGGCCTGATGCCACTGGGCGAGAATGCAAAATCTCGCACTAAGTCCTTGGTTGAATATGCTGAGCTTAACGTACTAAAGAGAAAGACAATTCACGATCCTACCGTGAACAATACAGGCTTTAAAGATAATGGCGAACTCAATCTAGCAGGTTTAGTGTATAAAGCGCGTCCTTTAAATGGAATCTGGGCAACAGCACCTTACATGCATAATGGCTCGATCGCTAACCTTTGGGAAACCTTACAAAAGCCAGAAGAGAGACAGACTAATTTCTGGGTAGGTAACCGTAACTTTGACCCAGTAAAAGTGGGCTTTGTTGATGAAGCAGCACCTGCGAGCAAGCTTTATCCTAGCCCATCAAATAAGTTTGAAGTATTGGGCAAAAACGGCAAGGTTTTCCCAGGTAACTCAAACCTAGGTCACGATTTTGGCACAGACCTAACGGATAAAGAGAAATGGGAGCTGGTAGAGTTTATGAAGACCTTATAAATCTTCATCTCTTACGCCTTCTTAAGCCAAGGCTACTCATACAATAAGTAGCCTTGGCTTAACGTTTATGAATTAATTCTTGCAAGAAACATCGTTTAGGCAACGACTGAACACTAAGACTCACTTTTACCTGCAAAAACGCCTTTTATTCCTTTAGATAAAGCCTTATCAACTCGTTCACTAGCTTAACAATTAACTTCAATATAGCGTTGCTCAAGTGCCTTTTTTGTATCACCTTTAATGTGATACAAGTTTCAATAAGTAACCCAAGTTTAAAGGAATTAAACCCATGACAACTGTACTGAATTACACTGTTCTTTCTGGCGATACGCTTTCTTCAATAGCGACATCAATCAGTGATGTTTCTGGTGTCACCAGCGCACAAATAGAAGCCGCTAATCCAAACCTAAACCCAAGCAACCTTCATATCTGCGAAGTCATTCGTATACCAGCACCAATAGGTAGCAATAGCCTTATGTATACCATTCGTTCTGGCGATACCCTATCGAGCATTTGCGATGCTTTATCTCAATGTTCAGGCTTAACTTATCAGGAAATAGAACAGAACAATCCCGGTGTAACAGCCAGTGACATACAGATAGGCCAAGTGCTCGCAATTCCATCGACACAAGCGACAACTCAGGATGTATTAGAACCGAACGCAGAAAATATGGGGTATTGGGATTGGACATGGAAGCAAGGTCACGCGCCTTCAAATGCTAGTTTAAGCATGGCATTTAGCGGCTGGACGAATACAGAAACTGCCCTCAGCCAAAGTAATAACATCATCAACAATCTCGTAGGGGCAAAATTTATCAGCTTAGGTGGTGGTAATAGCGATGGTGCTTTTGACAGTGCTAGCCTAACTAAAATCACAGATGCCATTAATCAAGGTAAATTCGATAGTTATGATGGCATTGCCTATGACGTTGAAGAAGGTGCACTCGGCCTTGAAAACGACTTCCAAGCCTCATTTAAAGCGGCAAAAGCAAAAGGTTTTAAGGTACTTGTCACCGTAAGCCATTCAGCACCTTATGGAATAACAGATGCCTCAACACTAATGGATAGTTTCTTTGAAGATGAGCATATCGATATTTTATCACCTCAGCTTTATACCACTGGGGAAGAAGCAGAAAACGATTACGATATCAGCCAAGGTGTCACTTGGTCACGTTATGCTAACTGTAAAGCAGCTGTGGTTCCAAGCTTAGTGTCAAGCACCTACTATCCAGATGCTCAAGCTTATTTTGCACAACAGGGTGTCACTCTAAAAGGCTATATTCAGTGGAAGCAAACCGCGTAAGTACAGATACCTAGTTGAAACGATCTTTGATTAAACTCTTCTAGGGTCAAGCACGCGAAGTTAGCCCATGTTATTAACCCTAATTGGCAATAACATGAGCTAACCTAGCTCTTTATAAACTTCAAATTCAGATTAATATTTATCTAAGGTTATTTAAGGAAGCTGCGAATAACTCCTCCCGCCTCAGCGTGTGAATAAATGCACCTAGATTTATGGCGAGGGGCGAAATTTAATAGCTATTCTATTGATAAGGTCCTCAACCTAAAAATAGGCTTTTAGACCACACCCTTCGGGTCTTATACAATTTCAACTAAAAAAAAGCATACCTAAACAGCATTTCAGAAAAAGGGTCAACCAGTGTTGTCACGTCTCGAAAGGTACCTACACTGACTTTCTATTAATTAAGCACAAAGTAACGCCTTGTTTTGACACTTTTCCCTATATACCTTAAGAAGAGGTGACTTAATCACAGCGTCCTTAAGCTTTAAACACCAAAATGGCACCACATGAGGCAAGTATCGTTCCTGATACCTTATTCAAAATGGATCTAGCTTTCCTCCCATCAAACAAATAGCGAGCTTTCGATCCAGCACACGCATATGCTGCTAAAACACCACCAACAGCACAGGTTTCAATCGATAAGATAATAAAGACATCATAAAAATCGATGCGTGATAGCTCAATAAAAGCAGGGAAAAAGCCCATGTAGAATAGAATAGCTTTGGGGTTAGACACACCTATCAATAAACCAATTAAGCTATTAGAGAATAAACGTGTGTCATCATTTATTTTTGTTTTTTGTAGTGAGCTATCAGCCTTCCAAGTAACGTATGCTAACCAGATCAAATAACTAGCACCCACATATTTTACATAGACAGCAAACTCCCCTAATAACATCGAAACCGCAGATAAGCCCGATAATGCCAATATTATAAAAATATAATCTGCAGCTAATATCCCTACTATCACCATCAAGGCATTAATGACCCCAGATGAAATTGAGCGAGATACTACAGCCATCACACTTGGCCCAGGTATTAATGCCGATACCATCATGGCAAAAAATAAAGTGATGCTCGCAATAAGAGTCATCTTATTTCCTCATACTGTTTAAAGTCATTACAAACAGGCCAATTAATTGAAAGGCCCTTAGTTTTTCGCAAAATCCACCAAGGTCTGACCCGTCATACGATAACCAATCCACTCATCTTGAGATTTAGCCCCAATGGCTTCGTAAAACTCACGCGATGGCGTATTCCAGTCTAAGCAGCTCCATTCAAATCGAGCACAATCTTTTTCCAAAGCAATCTGAGCCAAGGTTTTAAGCAATTTAAGCCCAGCACCCTTACCTCTGTATTCTGGCGATACATACAAGTCCTCTAGGTAAAGTCCAGATTTTGCTAACCAAGTTGAATAGTTAAAAAAGTAAATGGCAGAACCCACTGGCACACCGTCAAGCTCACAAATCAAAGCATAAGAGTGGGTGTCTGGGGCAAATAAAGTGTTGTTAATCGTCTCTTCTGTGGCGAGTACTTCATGCTCTGCTTTTTCATAGATGGCAAGGTCAGTGATAAATTTCAAAATGGTTTTGGTATCTTTGCTGGTGGCTTCTCTTACAACTAAATTGCTCATCATTTTTCCTTTTCAGATATAGGGTTAACTTACGTTTAAAACCAGATTAATTCGTTTCTCAATATGACACCAGTGCATTCTAATCAGATACAACTGTATAATATTCATATTACTAACTTGCTCATTCCAGAGGTATCGATGGACCTTCATCAAATCGATTTAAATCTACTGATATTATTTGATGCCCTATATCGCCATCAGTCTGTCTCCCTTGCCGCAGACGAAGTCTGCATCAGCCAATCCGCCTTTAGCCATGGCATAGCAAGATTAAGAAAGCGTATGAATGACGAGCTTTTCGTACGGGTAAATAACCAAATGCAACCCACTCCAAGAGCCGAAGAAATCGCCCAACATCTACAGCAGGCCCTGCCATTTATTCATAATGCGATTAACGACAGCGATCACTTTGATGCCAGCATGGATAAGAGTGAATTTAAAATCTCTGCAACAGATTATACCGAGTTCAGCTTGCTTCCTAAGTTGGTTGGCCAAGTCAGCCGCCAAGCGCCAAATATCAAGCTAACAGTGGTGGGTGCAAAAGCGCCACAGCCCCTGACTCACTTAGAAAATAACGAAGTAGATTTTGCGTTAGGTTTTAGCCATGAAATAGAAGCATCGAGCCTGATAGAGCAGCATACTTGGTTAAGTGATAGCTATTGCACTGTGGCTAGAAAAAACCACCCAGCATTAACTCAAGGATTAGATTTAGATACTTTCTTGGCGTTAAAGCATGTAAGAGTGTCACCTTGGGGCGAGAAGCAAGGCATAGTCGATCAGGTGTTAGCTCAGCATAAATTGAAGCGCCATGTGAGTCTGCAACTTCCTAGTGTATTGGTTGCACCTCACACCATTATTCACTCAGATCTGATACTCACCATGCCACGCATAGTGGCAGAACAAGTTGCCAAGCAGGTTGAGATTGATATTTTCACGCCTCCTGTCCCTATTCCTGATTACCATTTAAATATTTACTGGCACAAAATCAATGCCGATAAAACCAGTTTTAAATGGATGAAGCAGCTGTTTCAAAACTTAAACATTTAGCCTTATCTACCAAGCTTAACGCTCCAGTTCGGGCAGCTCCCATTCCCCACAAATATTAAAAGGCGACACTAATGTGGTCCATTTCACCGGGATAAGTTTGTCCTTGGGTAAAAAGCTTTCATCTTGATAAGCCTGCTTACGATATTGGCGCGATAAGTTAGCTAAATCTTGGTTTAACGCCATCAAGGTATGCTCACTCATAAAGCGAAAGGCACTGCTAAACTGTGTCCCCTTCTCGCCATCATGTTGCACCACATAATTAAGAAACTGCTCGTTCTTTTGCAAAATATTATGATGCACAGGCCCATGTAACTGCATCAATAGCTTGCCTTGAATACGCAGTTTATAGCTATTATTTGGGCCTAATTCGATTAACCCTTCTCTGTCTAAATCCCTTAAATAACGGAACACACTCACATCACTTAAACCATAGGTGGTTTGTATTTGTTCAATTGGATGTTCTGTGGTCAGCAGAATCAAAAAGTTAAAGTGGTATGGGTTTTCACCCAAATACACCTGTTGTTGGTAGCTTAACTTAGCCAAAGGCTCATTGTAGTTTTTGGCAAAATCTAGCAAGTCGAAAATAGATAAATCGATCAAATCACAAATGTCGTTCAATCTGGTTAAAGAACAATCTTTATCTCGAAATAAGCGTTTTATCGTCTTCTCTGAAAGGTCTAGTTTTTCGGCCACTTCTCGATACGTCATCCCTTTGGATTTCAGTGCGCCTTTCAAAGCATTGGTAATTTCAGCATTTGCCGCGGTACGCATATGTCACCTTAAAGTCATAAAAAGAGACATATATTGTCCCTTATTTTTACAAGCTTGAAGCTTGGTGTCGTTAAAGGCACCTTAGCACAAGCTTTAGAGCAGACACAATTGCTCAAATCTAAATTAACTGATTCTTAAAGACAGGATGACATTCATGAAAAACACAAAATTAAAAACACTCACCAACACACTAACAAGCGCCTTAACACTTTCTGCTCTTACACTTGTTTCGCATTCTTTTGCTTCTCACGCCTCAGCGTCTCAATCCATAACAAGCACTAAACTAAAACCCGTGTGGGAAGTGTCAGGTTTTAAGATGCCAGAATCAGTGGTTTATGACAGCCAAAGACAACAATATTATGTGGCGAACATTAACGACAACCCCATGTCAGCAGATGGTAATGGCTCGATTGGCTTGATCAAACAAGATGGTAAATCGTCTGTAATCGAATGGGTAAAAGGCCTTAGCTCACCAAAAGGGTTAGAGGTAAAAGGTAACAAACTTTATGTGGCAGATGTACACGAGCTTGTGGTGATTAATCTTGATGACGCCAATATTATCGCTCGCTATCCGGCACCAAAAGCCAAGGTATTAAATGGCATTGCCATTAGCGATTCTGGCCAAGTGTTTGTTTCCGATTGGGCAGGTAACGCCTTGTACCAATTACAAGATGGCGAGCTAATTAACTGGCTAGACAGCGCTAAACTTGAAAGCCCAAATGGTCTATTCGTTAATCAAGATTACCTTTACATCGCCGCTTGGGGTGCTGATATTCAAGCCGATTTTAGCACACTCACCTCAGGGAACTTGAAACGTGTTGCCATTACCAAAGGCTCTCAAGTACCTCAAACCAGCAAGGTAGAAAGCTTAGGCGATAAAGCCAGCTGGCAGAACCTTGATGGTCTTCATGCTTATCAAGAGAGTAACTGGTTAACCACTGACTTTCTCAAAGGCCAGTTGCTTAACATGAACTCTCAAGGTGATATTGAAAGCATCTACAAACTAGAGCCTGGTTCTGCTGACTTCTATTACCGTGAAGATAAAGATTTGGTGATAGTGCCTTACTTTATGTCTAATAAAGTCGTGGCTTATACATTAGATAAATAAGCACTTAAAAGGTAAAAACTTACTTTTGAGCCGCTAGTCCAGCTCAAAAGTAAGTGACTCCTGTGTCATCATGCTTTGAATGGATGGCAGGGCTAACATAGCCTGCATGTGCTGTTTTAAATGAGGAAAGTCCTGTGCTCTAGAACCATAACGTCTACTCCAATAGGCGATCATGAAAAGGTGATAATCTACCCCAGAAACACTATCACCTAATAACCAAGGTCCTTGTTTTGCAAGATCATTTTCTAAAATCTGCCAACATCTTGCGAGTTCTTGAGTCGCTTTATCTACCACATAACTAAGACTTTTTACCCTATCTTCAGACAAGTTAAACTCAAGATAATGTTCAGGGTGAGCCCAACGATTTGCCGCTTCTTGTAAGGTACTCGCCATCCAAAATAAGTACTGATAATAAGGCCCTCGTTTGGGCGAATTTAACCTTGGAGCCAAGCTAGATTCAGGATGTTGATCCAACACATAAGCCAAAATTGCAGCCGACTCATACACAAGGTGATCACCCTCACTTTTATGATGAATAAGGCTAGGAACCTTGCCATTTGGGTTAATGGCCAAATACTCAGGGGACTTTTGCTCACCTTTTGAAAGGTCAATTTCCACCAATTTATAGTCCACACCTAGCGCTTCAAAAAGTGCATGGGTGGCCATATTAGCGCCACCTTTGTCCCAGTATAATGTATAGATATGACTCCCCTTTTCTTTCTATTTAACGTTAAGATTGTGTGTTCAGCGTTAGAATTGCTTGTGAAGCTAAACTAAAGGATTTAAGTCGTGCTTCTTGATCAAAAATAGGTCCGTTTATCATAATCTCATCCGGCTGGTATTGATCAATCAAGCCTGCAAGTTGTGCTCTCACCTTGTCTAAAGTACCCGAAGCGGTGCAGCTTAATGCCGAATTCACTCTCGCTAAGGTTAACCCACCCACATGCTGCTCGATATTTTCAACTGGCTTAGGTAATAAGCCAGGCTTACCCAAAATCAAGTTAGCAAACGCCTGCTGATGAGATGACATAAGATAATCTGCTTCGGCCTGAGAATCTGCTGCAAATACATTCACGGCAAACATAAAATAGGGTTTATCTAGCACGTTAGAGGGTTTGAATTTATGACGATACACTTTAGCTGCTTGCTCTAAAGCATCAGGGGCAAAATGCGAGGCGAATACATATGGTAAACCAAGTTCTGCCGCTAAATGTGCACCATAAAGGCTAGAGCCTAAGATCCAAATCGGCACATTCGTCCCTTCACCGGGTATAGCACGTACATGCTTTTGCAAAGGGTCGTAGTCACTTAAATACGCCTGTAACTCAGCAAGGTCTTCAGGAAATCTATCTTGATTGGTAAAGTCTCGTCTTAGGGCTTTAGCCGTTATCCCATCAGACCCTGGCGCTCGGCCAACACCTAAATCAATCCGATTTGGGTACAAATTTTCTAAGGTGCCATATTGCTCAGCAATCACAAGAGGTGAATGATTAGGTAGCATAACACCACCCGCCCCTACCCGTATTTTTTGCGTGCCAGAGGCGATATGCCCCACCACTATCGACGTGGCCGCACTGGCGATGCCCGGCATACTGTGATGCTCAGCCACCCAGAATCGTTCAAAGCCCAATTGCTCTGTATGCTGTGCCAGTTTTAATGAATTTTGCAGCGACACGGCCGCGTTAGAGCCTTCCACGATAGGAGAAAGATCCAATACTGAATAAGGAATCATAAGCGCCTTCTTTGATGTCAGCCATGATCTTAGCTCAGGCTAAACGAATAATGTTTGAATAGGAAAGATATGGTGCTGGCGGATTAGGATTAAAAGGGCGAAGGCGCTAAACAATTAAGAAAAGAATGAGGAGAAGAGCACACATAAAATCTCCTGAATGTTTATTGCCAGCAGAGCTAACAGGTATGCATTCCAACGGTAGACCATTGGAACGAGTGATTGCAGTTAACCGTTAACGAGGGGGTAGGTTGTTTTTATTTAGACAGAAATGATAAAACGTTCAATTTTAGGGGATTGATCCGTTAAGTTGTCGGATGACTCCCCTGATAAACTGCTACTTCTTACTCTTTCTTAATGACGCTGGTGTGAAGTTAAAAAAGCGTTTAAATGCCTTTTGAAAGGCACTGTCTGATTGGTAGCCAACCTCTTCTGCCACTTTAGTTAATGATTTCTGTGTCCCTTCAATTTTCTCTTTTGCTTGCATCATTCGCCATTCAAAAAGGTACTTCATTGGCGGCATACCAATATAGTTGTTAAATCGGCTATAAAAAGATGAGCGAGACATACCCACTTCAAGGGCTAAAAGATCGACCGTCCAGTCTTTGTCAGGATTATCATGAATGAGAGAAAGAGCCTTAGACAATTGATGGTCAACCAAAGCGGATAAGTAATTTTCCTTGGCTACCGATAAGTCTGCATAGCTTCTTAGTACTTGGATAAAGAGGATTTCTGTAAATCGATCGATCAATACATCCGTACCCGGTTGTTTGTTCGCACTTTCATACACCATGTGTTTAATGATGCTATCAAGCCAATGAAAGCGGGTTCTTGTCTCTGCGCTTATGTGAATCATGTCTGGCAAGTTATCTAAAAAAGGATGAGAAAGAGAGCGATCAAACTCTACATAACCACATACAATATTAAAGTCGTCTATCTGACTATTTTCGGTTTTGCCCTCTTCTTCAGTACTTTCTCCAATACTTCCGCCATTAGTTTCACCAGTACTTTTACCAGTAAAAAAGGTTAGGCCACCTTGGTAAGCATCAATCACCTGTTGAGCAGGCCAGCACTTTCCATCTGGACCATGGCTAATCCTATGGGCGCCGCCCGTTGGAAAGAGTACAAGATCGCCTTCTTTTAAATGAATACGCTCACTTTCTTCAGGCTCGTTAGGTTTCCCAGGTAATCGAGTTAACCAAGCTTCTCCTTTAACAATGAGATGGAACGAGGCTTTTTGGCTCTCTTCAATCGCCATTCCCCATGGCTCGCAAAAACAGGCATTAAAATAGACACTGCCTTTCAGCCTAACGATCCTAAGTATATCCCCGAGCACATCCATCCAGTCTCTTCCCCATTTATCTGTCATTGCATTATAAGTATCTCTTCTTCAAACCAACATGGTTCAAATCAGAAATAAACAAATGGACAATTATTGTAAATAGTCACACATATTTATCACTTTAAGCCCTTGCCATACTCTCCTCATCCTTTAATGAGCAGCAAGCTTTAAAAGGTTGAATCAAATAAGTACTTCCATATTAAGAGGGTTCATTATGTTTAATATCACTAAAAAAGCGCTCCTTGGTGCTGGCCTTGTTGCCACAGCAAGTATCTCAGTTGCCGCAGGTTTGCCTGACCCTGGTGTCACGTTTACCCAAGGACATACTGCCATTGTTATTACTGATCCTCAAAATGACTTCCTTAGCCCAGATGGGGTAACTTGGGGTCTGGTGGGTAAGAGTGTTACCGAGAATAAGACAGTCGAGAATATTGAGAAGCTATTTAAGATCGCGGATACAAAGGAAATTCCTGTGTTTATTTCCCCTCATTACTACTATCCCCATGATCATAAATGGGAACACGGTGGTGCGCTTGAAAAAGTGATGCATGGTTTAGGCATGTTTGACCGTTCGGGCCCATTAGACACAGAAGGTTTCGAAGGCAGTGGCGCTGATTGGTTAGAAGCTTACAAACCTTATATAAACAATGGTCGTACGGTTGTAAGCAGCCCTCACAAAGTTTATGGGCCAGAAACAAACGATATGGTTTTACAGCTTAGAAAGGCAGGTATCGATAAGATAATTCTCGCGGGAATGTCAGCTAACCTTTGTACTGAATCCCATATGCGTGAATTTATGGAACAAGGCTTTGAGGTTCAAATTGTATCTGATGCGACAGCAGCCGCTCAAATGCCGGGCATAGATGGCTACCAAGCCGCTATGGTTAACTTCCGTATGATTTCAAATGCGGTGAGAACGACTCAAGAAACACTCGATCAAATTAATCGAGAGCTATAGCAACTCGTTTTGTTAAGATATAAAAGCCCGCTTTCTAAGCTTTTGAAAGTGGGCTTTTTGGGTCTGTGTTGCGCTCGCATTCATTCATTAGGTTTAAACACATGCTTTTACTAATGCCCAATGACCTAGAAGCTAAAACGAAATACCAGCAAATCTAGCAAGCACGCTCTCCAATGTAGGTTTAATAGAGTCAGTGGAGCAGGAAACAAAAGTCACCTTTCTGAAGGTACCCACAAATCACTAAAGCACATCTAAATACTCCATTCACATCACTTAAATGTTATAAACACCATTAGTTAAAGCATGGTTTTAAACACTCAAATAGGAAAAAGCATGGGTAAAAAAATGGATATTCTAACGCTCGATCAGGCACTCAATGATAAAGACAGAGCCGAACTTTTGTTTGCAGGTAATTTGCTGGTATTTAAACAACGCCCTGCCATGCTTGAGTTAATCAAGGTTTGTCAGCAGCAACTCGAACATGCCCTATCCGGCTTAGATCCTATGACTGCACAACAAGCATTAGGGCAAGCTGAATTCATCAGGATAACGGCACAAGTACAAGCTAAATTCAAACAAGATAAAAACGTGAGGCAGCTCTTTTTTCAAGTACTTAAAGAGTGCGGGCTTGATACTCAATCAGCCTATTACGATCATTTTCCTTTAAGAGTAGTACCTGCTAATCATGAAAAGAATGGTGCCCACAGATCTTCCATTGCTCACCATAGAGATACTTGGGGCAGCAATTTAGACAGCCAACAAAATTGGTGGGCATCTTTATACCCTCTCACCCAAGAGCGCACTATTGCCTTCTTCCCTGAGTATTGGACGACGCCTTTGGCAAATAATACGGATACTTGGTCCTTCGAAGACTATCTCGCTAAGCGTAAGCAAACCTTAAAACAAGATGAAGTAGGCTACCCTATCGCGCCAATGGCAAAAGAAGCCGTGGATGAAAGCCAGATAATTAAATTGGTAATTGAACCTGGAGATATTCTCAATTTTTCCAGCGCGCAATTACATGCCAGCGTCCCTAATACAACAGAGGCAGCGCGATATAGTGTGGAAATGCGAACCCTTAGTTTAGAGGATATAAACCAAGGTCGAGTTGCCCCAAACGTGGATAATGCTGGGACAACGCCTATGTACAATTGGTTTAAGCGAATCACTGATGATGAGAGGCTAAGCAGTAAGTTAATAAACAGCTAGCTTTAGAAATTTATCGATTTTTATCTAATGTTCCGATGAGATGATTGTAAGAAAATATTTGGCTTTCATCTTCCATCATACTAAATACATTTAAAGCAGTTTCATTATTAAAAGCCTGTTTAGAAGCCGCTATCGCTAGGGTTACATCTTGCCAAGTGACGATATCTGTCCAGCGATTAAGGTCTGCACTGTAATAATACCGTCTCGATTCAAAACCTTCGAATGTGCTCACCACGCTGTCAAGTTTCTGCATCGCTTTCAATTGAGCAGGATACTCTATCCCCTCGTTAAATTTAGTCGAGACAATTTCATAAATTGGTTCAGCATAAAGATTGGAAGACAACGCAATAAATGTGGCAACTAAATATAAAGATTTCATCATTTTCTCCTGTAATTTCAGTGAAAATGATCTTACTTATTAATATGACAATTTGTGTCATATTAGAGTTAAGCATTATTAAATGCCGCACTGTAGAGTCATATCAAACTTCTTACTAAGTACAGATAACAGCAAGCATGTTTGAATCGCACTAATTATTTAGGTGTATTACTCTGTATCTGAGACATTCTCTTCTTAAGCTCTTTCTGAAGAATATTCATGTGATAAGGCTTCATCGACTTCCATTTCTGACACTCAGATTTTGTTCTACCGCAACCTAAACACAAGCCCTTAGGGCCTGAAAAATCACACACATCAATACAAGGGCTCTTTTGCATTTTCATTTCTTTGGCCTCAAGTTTTTATTAGGGAACCTGCGATTAAGTCACCTCTTCTCAGTCTTTTCAGAAAACGTATCACACAAGGCGTTACTTTGACGTAATGTAGGTACCTTTCGAGAAGTGACAACACAGGGTGTGACTTTTTCTGAAAGACCCGAAGGGCGTGGTCTAAAAGCCCTATCTTTATGTTGAGAACCTTATCAATAGAATCACTATTAAGTTGCGCTCCTCGCCATAAATCTAGCGGCTTTTATCCTCACGCTGAGGCGGGAGGACTTATTCGCAGGTTCCCTAGCTTAAAGCTTAAGCAATACTTTTTCGACACTGGCTTCAAGCACTCGCAGACGATTAAATTCTTCAAATAACTTTTGCTCTAAATTTTTAAAATTTAGCGGCATTGTGCGTCTGCAAATATCATAATTATTTTCTAAGGTTTTATAGCCTTTCCAGCCTTTTATTCGATCACCCTCTAGCGCCATAAACTCACGAATGAATTCAGATTGATTGGGACAATCTTCCTCGACATGCATGCACACAGGGAATGATTTTTGTTTGATTTGTGGCGCTTCGATAAATGTCTCAAAGTGAATGCCACCTTGGTTATGATTAAACCAGCTCTTTTTATAGAGTTGCAGGTAGCTCCCTCGATTATAAATTTCCCACTCATCATCGAACCAGCTTGCCTGCTGCAGCATTTTCTCAAGATTACAGAACACTCCTTTTACATCTTTCATAACGTTTTTCTACATTGTGTTCTTTGTAATTAGCACAGCTGAAAATTGATCATTTCAGCTGTGCTCTCTATTTTGACAGGCCGCTTTTTTAAAAAAGGCACTAGCTTATAAGGACAATGTTCTATAAAGGTAACACCATAGAGTCACGTCCATCTTCTCTCTTAGCACGAATAAAGGCAGGCCTTTCTTGAATGCGTTTTAACCAAGCAAGGGTAAGCGGATAATCGTCTGTGACAAAGCCACGTTTATGGGCTGATTCAAGCGGGTAGCTTAATGAAATATCGGCTAAGGTGAGGTCTTTCCCACCAAACCATTGTGCTTTCGCAAGATCAGTTTCCGCTTGCTCAAGCAGCTTTACCATACGTGCTTTGGTAAAACCTGCAGATGCTTTTGCCAACACAGGTTTTATTACTAATCTTAAAATACCTGGCACACGTTTTTGAATAATATGGAAGATACTTTCCATCAACATAAGCGGCATGATGGAGCCTTGTGCTGCATGGAACCAAAACAGGTGTCTTGCTCTATCTGGTGAGCCAACTTCTGGCCTTAAAAACTCATCTGGATACAAGTCTATAATGTAGTCCATGATGGCGGCGGTTTCGGATATGGCTCTATCACCATGGGTAATCACAGGCGCAGTGCCCATAGGAGAAATCGCTTTATATTTTTCTGGCGCAAGGTGTGTGACTGGGTCTCTATTATACTTTTCTAGACCATATTCAACTTTCAGCTCTTCTAGCAACCAGAGGATACGAAACGATTGAGAGTATTCTAAGTGATGTAAAATAATCATTTTTTACCTTTCCTTTGGTTTATCTTATAACGCATCTTAACATCGCATATTTTAAAAGTTTAGGACAAAACCTAATACCATTAATTACTTATAAAAAAGCCCACCTCTTATTTAAGAGATGGGCTTTTTATTACTAGCGAGTTCTTAGGTTTGCAGCTAAAGGATGCAGTTAGTAAAAATTCTAGGCAATTTCGAACTCGTCACTCAAGGCTTTCAACTTCTTACTTTGAGAGCTAATGTGAGAGCTAGATTCAGAGATCTCACCCATGCCCATAGAGTTTTGTTTCGCTGCCTCATTAATGGTGACAAGCGCCTGATTAATCTCTTCAGAAGCAGCAGACTGCTGCATGGCAGCTGTTGCGATTTGGCTAGCATCTATACTGATAACTTCAGCTTCTCTAAAAGAGAGGTTAATAGATGCTTCAGTATCCTGTGTCGCTTTTACCGTTTGCTCTGCAATCTCATTACTACGATTAATCACACTCACAACCTGCTTCACATCTTCTTGCAACAGATTAATCATGTTCTCGATGTCAGATGTTGAAAGCTGTGTCTTCTGGGCTAGCTGCCTTACTTCATCTGCTACAACAGAGAAACCACGGCCTTGATCACCTGCTCGTGCGGCTTCAATTGCGGCGTTTAAGGCAAGTAAGTTAGTTTGATCTGCAATGCCTCGTATTACTTCAAGAATCGCACCAATTTCTTGAGACTTGCTATCAACCGTTTGAATTGAGCTTTTCGCATCACCCAGTTCATTTGATAAATTTGCAATAGTATTTATCGTTTTACTAACTTGATCTTTCGCCTGAGCCGATGCATTTTTTGCTGACAAACTCGCTTCTGCTACATGCTGTGCATTTGAAGACACATCTTGAATTGTCATAGACATTTCATTCATGGCAGTCGATACACTTTCGATACTTGCTTGCTGCTCTAGCAAAGACACATTCACTTGCTCTGACGCAACGCTACTTTGGCTCGCACCGGATGCCAAAGAGTGAGACATTTGATTAATGTTGCCTATCATCATGTTGAGCTGTTTGTTCATTTTTTGCATCGAGCCATAAATGCCCGAATGCTGAATATTTTGGTCAAATTTAGAGGTTAAATTACCCTCAGAAATAAGATGCGCTATCTTACTGATAATATTTGGTTCGCCACCAATCGGTCTGGTGATAGAACGCGTCATACTCATCGCAATAAAGACCACTATTAAGATTGTAATGGCAATCACAATTAACATGATGTTTCTAAGTTCTACTACCGGGATTAAGGCTTCAGCTTCGTCTATTTCTGCTAGTAACACCCACTTTAAGTCATCAATTTTAAGTGGTGCATAAGCCGATAACACTGGATTGCCATTGTAATCAATGACGATTTGGCTATTTGTTTCACCAGCTAAAGCAGCATTTACTGCAACTGAATTGATTCCGTTCTTAGCCACTGTCCCTGCAAAGCTTGCTTCTACTGTATGGTTAATCGGATCTAGGAAAGAGTCAGAGCGCATCTTGTGATCAGACCCAACTAGGTAACTTTCACCTGTTGCGCCCATGCCATCTCTTTGTTGCATTAACTCATTAATGTGATCGATAGACAGCTTAAGAACCAAAATGCTATCTAACTTACCATGAACAAGAATTGGCGCCGATATAAACGCTTCTGGCTTATTGTTGTTAGCTGGATAAGGGGAAAAGTCCTCAATATGGAATGTGCTGGCTTTAACTTCTGGTAAAGTCGAACTAAAAATACGACCAAGACCTGTACGGCTAAAAGGGCCTGAGATCAGATTAGTTTGATAATCACTGAGTTTTTTCACACTATAAAAAACATCACCATCTGGCTTAATCAGCAATAAATCATCATAACCATAAGCTTTAATGAAGTGATCAAAATACCCTTGGTTTGCTTCAGCCGCTTTTATTTCGTCAGCTTTTGAATGCGTATTTTTAAAGATTAAACTTTCAACAACATGCTCAAGCATAACAATGTCAGCTTCTCTTTGTTCAAAGTATTCTTCTATTTGTGTTTCTTTAATTTCACGCACTGCCTCTAACTTTTTAAAGGCTTCTTCTTCTAACGACACAGTGGCTAAGTGAAGTGACAAGTAACCAAAAAAAGCCAGAGGAAGCAGTCCAATTGCTAGAAACGCGAGCATAATTTTGTTTTTCAATTTCATCGTACACTTAACCCTATTTTAAAATCGATAAAGCACATTCAATCTGAATATTGCGCTCAACTTTTTAAAAAATGACATAAAATCCATGTAAAAACGCCTTCCCTATAAAGCCATCACACTTGATATATATCAATTTTCATAAAAAAATCAGCAACCAGAATACTGATATAAAATGAATTATCAATGAATTTCACAAACAAAAGTTAACAAGCTGGCACAAAGCTGACACTATTTATATACAAACTAGATAAAAACGTAATTAAATCAACATACAAATTACATAAGTACACATTATTTCCTAATTTAAAACAATGAGTATCTAAAACTAAAATTAACTCTAATTCTCTAGCCTAGACCTGATATACGCCTTAAAAGCAATTTGTTTAAGACTGGATTGTTGGTCTTTTTTAAACACGAGATACAAGGTTTTTTGTGGTAGCTGAGATTTTAATTCGGAAAAAATAGGAAGGAGTTCACCTGCAGAAATTTCTGTTTGAATTGAGAGGTCTAGCAATAGTCCTATCCCTAAATTGGCCATAACACTCTGATATACCCCCTCTATATCATCACTTCTATGTAACGGAAGTGAATCTGGCTTGATATTTTGTTTCTTAAAAAACTGCTTTAAAGCCCTAGATCCATTTAGAGGAGACATCAAGATCAAACGATGATGCGCTAAATTAGAGAGACTTTCGGGTTTGCCAAACTGATCCAAATAACTTGGCGTAACACAGGCAAGCAACTGGGTTTTAATTAAGGGTGTTGCAATGATACTACTGCTATTAGAGAGTTCTCCTAATCGAAAAGCAAAATCGATTTTATCCTGATGAAGATTGACTAGATCATCACTAAAGCTGAGGTCTAAGGTTAATTTAGGATGCTGCTTGATGAAGTCTGCGATGATTGGAATCACAGGACCTCTGGCCAATACTTTTGGCAAGCTAATAGCTAACTTACCTTGGATTTCTTGGCTGTCTTGATGGAGTTTGGTTTCGGCTTCGAGTATGTCTAAAATAATTTGCTTACAAGCAGGATAGAAGCTTTCGCCTGATGCCGTAATTTCTAACTTTTTATGGCTACGATTAAAAAGAGTCACACCTAAACTTTGCTCAAAGTTTGCCAACTGTTTACTCACAGCCGCTGGTGTAATGTTTAAATGTAAAGCCGCTTTAGCAATACTGCCTAACTCAACAATGGCAATAAACACCTGATAATGCATAAGTTTGGACATTTTGCTTCTCCCTGAGATTGAATCTCATTTTATCCCTATAAAAGTTATTTTTGCATTCCAAATAGTTAACCAAGATTCAATTATTAGTTCCTTTAAGTATTTATCAAAGATCATAAGCTGTAGCTAGATCAATCATTACTGAGTAAATTTGAGAGGAAAACTAAATGATTCAATTAGCCAAGGTCACACAATCCATTAAACAAGATATAAACAGTGTATTTACCTATACAACAGATCTTGAAAACTACTCAAACTGGTTTGAAGGTATCATTCATATAGAACCCTCCAATACCTTAGCTCAGCTTGAAATAGGAAAAACCTACAGAGAAACACTCTTAATCAATGACAAAGAAGAGATCTTAACGATTAAGGTTCATCATTGCTCAAGCCCAACACAGTTTGTCACTCAAGGTGATTTAGTGGGGCTTTTGCCGCAAATGACCATGTCGTTTGAGCAAATATCAGAGCAAGAAACCAGATTCACCTTAGTCTACGCAAGCCGAGAGCCAGCACTCAAACAGAATCCAGAAATGATTCAAGCATTGCAAGATGACCTTCATAGCCGAGCAAACAAGGCAGTACAAAACTTAAAGAAGATATTAGAAGAGAGATAAATTAAAAGCATAAAATAGCGGATAGAGGTTCTCTATCCGCTATTACTTAATCCCCTCAATGGCAGCTTAATTAGCTGACTTTAAACGAATGTAATCAAGCTTAGAACTTACCGTTTGAATTTTTCCATTGCGCTTTTGGCAGAATCGTTTCGATAACATCCCAATGCTCTACAATCTTGCCGTTTTCAACACGGAAAAGGTCATAAAAAGAAGTTTCTTTACCTGCAAAACTTCCTTCACTTACTGACAATACAAAATTACCTTGACCCAATACTAAATGATTCTTGTTATAAACCATTTCAATACCTTGAGATGCCAAATAAGCCAATGCTTTACTTAAACCAGATAGGCCATCAGCTATTTGGGTATTATGCTGTAAGTAGTAATCCCCTTCGAAGAAATTGCCGACTTTATTAAACTCGCCTTTCATCAAGATAGTCTCAACAAAGTCAGCTACTAACGCTTTATTAGCCTCTGTTTTATCTAGATCAACCGCTTTGGTTGCGCCATCAAGCTGTGTACGACCACTTGGATTAGGCGACGTTGCCTTAGCTTGTAGGTTATCCCAATGCTCAACCATTTTACCATCTTCAAAACGGAAAATATCAAAACCTATTTGAGGCTCAAACAAGTTATATTCTGTATGTGTGAAAACGTAATCGCCGTCTGTGTAAGCTCTAACCACGTCAGCTTTAACACCCGTTTTAGGTAAGATAGAAAGTAAACCTTTTAAACCCTCTACGCCATCTCCAGCCATTAAGTTGTGCTGAACATATTTTTCAGAATTAATGTAAGCCAAAGTTGAGGTATCTTTCGTTTCAAAGCTTGATAACAAAGCCACGGCTTTTTCTTGATTAGTCAATTGCGCATCAGCATTTGCTTTTGTATTGCCACCGCAAGCGGTTAATAGAACGCTTGCAGATAATGCTGCAATGGGAAGTATTTTATTCATAATGACCTCTGAGTTAAGTTTCGGTCATAGTAAATTGAGAGCAGAAAGTGAGGCAGGTGAAAGACGACTTAAAAAAGGTAAATATCGTACCTTTTATATTTTCAATCACCTTAGAAGAAAGGAGTATCTAGAGGCTCTGCCTAAATTTTGATGGGGTAAAACCTGTATGTTTTTTAAAGTACTTAACAAAGTTACTCAGCTCATCAAAACCTAATTCAAATGCCAAAGTTTGAATCTGACACTGGCTAATAGCAAGCTCTCTTTTAGCTTGTAGAATCACCTCTTCGTCAATGAGTTGCTTTGTTGTTTTATTTGCCACCAGCTTACACAATAAGTTGAGCGATTTATAACTCATCTCCATCATATTGGCATAATCAGATGCGTTTTTTACCTCTCGGCATCGTTGGCTTAATCGGGCCATAAATTCACTAAACTGATCAATTTGCCTTGTACTGAGTAAACTTGAAAAGTCTTGGTTTCTCTCTTTATCCAATTTCAGCAAGATACTAGAGAACAAGAGCTGCAACATTAATGGGTCACTCTCCTCTTCTTGATGCTCTTTCAACAATTCTCCTAGCAATGCTTCAATGCTAGCTTTTAGAGTCTCATCTAACTTGATAACAGGCGACTTGGTTTGGAAATAATGAATTGGCGCAAACAAATGAGTACGGATGTTTGTTCTCGCTTTTACAATAAAATCTTCAGTGAAAAGCAAGAGTTTCCCTTCTGGCCGATTTTTTAAATCAAAGGCATGAACCTGATGTCGATTAATAAAAACACAGGTATCTGAAGTTAATGGATAGTGATTAAAATCGATAAAATGCTGACTCTCCCCCTTTTCAATATAAAGCAAACAATGAAAATCCACTCTATGGGGTAAAAATGGAGAATGGTTCAAGTTTTCTTTTTGATATAGAAAGTTCAGATTAACAATATCTAAACCCGTTTGGGCATGCTGCGTATTATTAAAATGTACCTCAGGGATAGCGACATTATTATGTGTTTGTGTACGCGCCATGCATTAATTCCAATAAAGTCAGATAAGGGAATATGCTATCCCAAGATTCAGCCAAAGCACAGGATTGAATTGGCTAAATCCAGTTATCCAAATGAGCAGTTAATATGGACCTCCTCTGCACAGGTATATGTAAGTACAGCTCACTTTTAGGGTCTGCAATATTAAAACCTTGCCCATAAAGCTCAAAATCAGGCTTTTCAACATAATCATAGTCTGACTTTGGCAACCGTAAGCGATGAAGATAACTATAGAGATTAAGCCATTTGGCTTTTTGATATTTCTTGCTGTGTTTTAGCATAAGCTCATATTTCAATTTACGAATGCAAATGTCGCGTAACGAAAAAAATGTTGTGTTACGAAAGCTTCTTGACTTAAGAATATAAAAATATGAAACTCGGTTCCAAATAATAACCATATAACCATTTCATAACTTTAAATTAGGATAGGCTGTGAAAATCACGTCATTTGTACTAAAGAATGAGATAGGTGATCGAGTGGAAATACTCAATTTTGGCGCTCGCATCATGAAGTGGAGCACCCTAATTGATCAAGAAAATCGTAATATCATTTTGGGCTACGAGCATTTAGATGACTATTTTGAAGATTCATTCTATATGGGCGCAGTTGTCGGCCCTTATGCCAATAGAATCGGCAATGCAGAAACCTCTATTCTAGATACGAGGATTAACCTAGACCCAAACCAAGCACCGCATCATTTACACGGTGGTCACCAAAATTTAAGTAATCAAATCTGGACTGGCGTTGAGAAAAGTAGCAATAGTATTACTCTGAAATGCAAGCTAGAAGACGGCCTTAGCGGCTACCCTGGTAATCGGGTATTTTCTGTTAACTACCACTTATCAGATGAGTCATGCTTGACGATCAAGATACAAGCTCAAACAGATAAAACCAGCATCATTGGCCCAACTAGTCACCCTTATTTTAATCTTGCGGGCTTTGGTAATCAGCATTTGGGCCATAAGTTACAGATTTTTTCTGAGCAATATACCAAGCTTGATTCGATGGCAATTCCCACTGGAGAAGTTGTCTCTGTATTGGAGACTAAACTCGATTATAGACAAACGCGACAGCTAGAAGCCCCAGAGGATAAAGACAGGTTAGATCATAACTTTATTCACTCATCTAGTTTGAGCGAACAACAAGCAATTCTAACCAGCCCTGACGATAAACTATCCTTAGCCGTTTCCAGCAATTATCCTGGCCTTCAGGTTTATACAGGCAACTATCTAAGCGATTCGTTTGAGCCGCAATCTGGCATTTGTCTAGAACCTCAGTTTTATCCTGATAGCCCAAGCCACACAGCATTTCCGTATCAGCATACCAATCCAGAGACGCTATTTGAAAAAGTCATCAAGTATCAATTACTCAAATAAGCACTCTGATTAATAGTAAAAAGCCAGTTGCACCTATAGTGACAACTGGCCTTTCTAATCAAAACGATTACGTTTTTAGTTCACTCTTTTTTAGACCTCTATTTTTGAGATACCTGGAACTCGCCTACCAGAGAGTTTAATTTCATACTGGATAAACCCACTCTAGAAGAACGCCTTTGCAATGCGGCAATAGAGCGCTTCATTTGTTCGGTTGCCGCTCCCATTTCTTGTGCTGTATTGGCATTCTCTTTATTACTCACATTGAGCTGAAGAATGTCTTGGAACATATTATCAACCAGTTCATACAAACGATTATTCTGATCATTCTCCTGTTCGTTTACCAATAGGCTCTTATCGACATTCTCTGCTTCCTTTTCCATAAAACTCACTGCTGATTGGGTCTCTTTTTGAATACCCTCAAGCATGGTTTGGATTTCTTCTGCGGCGCTGGCAGTCCGTGAGGCAAGGTTTCTCACTTCGTCTGCCACCACTGAAAAACCACGACCATGCTCGCCTGCTCGTGCAGCTTCTATCGCCGCATTTAACGCCAGTAAGTTAGTTTGGTTAGTTATCTCTGTAATGGTGTCGATTATACTGGCGACTTCATTAGTTCTTTCATCCAATGATTTAACCGATTCAGCAGTTGTACGCACCACATCACGTATCCCTTGAGTGCCAAGCTTCACCGCTTGAATACGAGACTCAGCCTCTTCCACAACCGTGTCCATGGTTTGCTTTAAGGTTTGCGCAGTATGGGATGCATCTTGTACTTCATGAATTTGTTTTTGGAACACCGTCAGCATAGATTCGACTGTGGTTTCTAGGTATTCAGACGCTTGGCGCGCTTCTTCATTGGTGTGAATCATAAATTCATTAGAGCACTTCACATTGCCACTGGCAGAGATAACCTGCCCCATGGTGTTATCCAAATTGTCGATGAAACTGTTCATCCAGCGACCCATATCACCGGTTTCATCTGCTTTCAGGCCTTCCTCTTCTAGCCTTTGCTTTAAGTTGCCCTCACCTTCTGCGATTGTCTGTATGACATTTGTCATTTGGGTTAAATGTTCACTGACATCTTTGGGACCTAAAAGGTGAAAAACATAACCCGCTAACACTAGACTAGAGCCAGTTAAAGCCGCGATTAGCAATGTTGAAAGGTCGGTAAATGAGGTTAGGCCTATTTGTAAACCAAGCGGAATACTGGCAGCTACGGCATAGCCTTTCATTAGACGTAAATTAAGTGAGCGACGGCGATATACTTCTTCTAAATCACCTTCGCACATCATGCCCCAAACATCAGGACTCCCTTTTAGCTGGAAAGTCACGCCCTTACCAATGACAGGAATATGTCTGTAATCTGAATAACCTGGATAAGTGACAAAGAGATTCTGCCCATTTTTGATGGTTTCACGAATACCAGGATGGAGCTCTTTCGTTGCTGGATCAGTAAAACGTATTTCAAATTCAGTATGCTGGCTTACCTTCACGACCCCCCAATCTGTGGTAACACCTGACTTAAGATTCTCCCCATGACTAAAGGCATTATCTTCAAAGCGAGAACGAGATAAAGCCGTTCCGGGTAAAATTGCAGAGTCAAAGTTAGCTTCCACCATGAATAAGTAATTATCCCCAGACTCTTTATAAATGTGCCCTGCTTCCCTTTGAATCAAATCACCGAGCACATCATTTGGCACTCGCGCACAAATTGCCCCTAGCATTTGATCTCCACGTTTAATTGGAAGATAAAACATCAAGGTCACAGCGTCATGAAATTTAGAGCTAGATGGCCCTATTTTTAAGGTATTTTGGTCAATATAAGGGCCATGAAGAAATGGGGCAGCTAACCCTTGAGATAAGGCACTCGCATCAAGGTCTTGTTGGTTTTTATGGGGTTTATAAGTAGAGTTAATCACCTTTCCTTGATCATCAACTACAAAATATTCGGACACATCACGGGCAAGCTTAAGTCTTTCATCCAAAATACTTAGGTCAATGACTGGGTAGGTTTCAGAGAAGATTTCCAATAAAACATCAAGATGAGACCACTGGCTGTTCACCCAAGTATTCAATAATTTCACTCGAGTATTGGCAATGCCTTCAAAGGTCTGTTCAACAGCGGGATAAATCCCTTTATTCAAATAACAGGACCAAGATAATGAAAGTTTGCCATTGTCACCGAACCAAGGAAGCCAGCTTTTTTCCGCTTGAGTTAAGGACATGAGTGAACTTTTAAGTGCCATGTGTGCTCCATTTAGTTTTTATATACAAAACGAAACAAAGCAATAGACTTGCCAACAGATAAATTAACTCTTATTTAACAATTAGTTAAAACATTCCTCTGAATAAAAGATATACGACACTATCTTTAATCATTGGAGTAAGTAACAAAGTGTATATGAGAAAGGCGTAAGTAGGCATTTAGCACCAAATCAATGCATTAAAGAGCAATAATGGTGCGTATTTTATTGATAGGCTTCCTATTTAAATGAAGCCTTGGATAAGGACAATCCCTTATCCAAGGAGTTAGATTCAAATAGCGTCATTTAGCTTCTTAATTAAAGCTTGGTTTTCTGGTGTATCTTTACATAAAAGGCTGTCTTCATGTGACGCGACAGGCGAGGTTTTAGTATGAGGGAAAGGGTCTTTACCAGCAGAGTAAAAAGCATCATAAATATCCGGAGTATAAGCAACCATATAATCTAAACTGCCTCTCTCAAGTTTTTTAATGTTTTTCGTCAGCTGATCAACCTTCATAAAACGAGCCCCAGAAGACTCAACATGATTACCATAAGGCATGCCTTTTCTCGCCCCTACTTTTTTCCCCTTTAATAAAGCAACATCATTAATCGCAGCGTCACCTGGTTTAGAGAAAATAAAGATTTGTGCGGTAAACATAGGGCTACTGACAATGTGCCCATCACCATATTCATAAAAGTCTGGGTTCTTGTTAGCCGGGCTGATACAACAATCGGTGCAGCTATCATAAGCATTCACTGCCCGTGCAGGTGGCATGATGAGCACATCTCGCCCGGTTGCATCACGAATCATGACATCATAAATACCCTGTCCATCATTATTGTGTAATCCAGGAATATCTATCCCTATTATGGTTTGAGCAGAAATACTGTTTAAAAAGCTGCTCACAAATAGCAGTAATCCAGAAAATAAAACGCGTTTAGTTAACATCTTGTTTGCTCTCTAGTGTTAATAAAAAAGTGTTTAATTAGCATTAAACAAATGGTTTTAATTAAAGCTAGAACAGGCTTAGTTATTCGTCTAGAAACTGGACTGTAAATATAATGTATAAGAATTAGCCTAAAAAGCAGGACAATGAGAAAAAAATACTCAGCTCTTTCTTTCTCATCGTTGGGACCTAAAGTTATTGCGTTGGCCCTAAGTTTATTTGGGTCAGATTATCATTAATATCAAAAATAACACCTCGAATATCAGTGATGCCCATTTCACTTAATCGAGTCGAATGCATTTCTAGGTAATTTTGAGCTGATGTTTCATCTTTAAAAAGATAAACTCCACCTCCTAGTTTATTCTTTTCACTCTCTGTCCAAATTTTCCAAATCATGCCTGGTTCATTGTTAATTGAATGTGCAATGCCTTCTAGCGCTGCGCTCATTTCATCACCAAAAGGACCATTAAATTGAAAGTCTACTTGTAATAATTTTTGCATCTAAATTTCTCCAAAACTGATTATAAAAAAGCTTAATACCAACTTACTACTCAGTAGAGGTAAGTGAATTAATGCCAATAAGCAGATAATACCTTTAACAATTAGACTTAAAAGTTCATAATTTAATCATTTACTGTAGATAAAATAGACAGATGAAACTTAAAAGCACCTTAGAACAATGGATCACACTTCAAGCAATCGAACGCGGTGGAAGTATTCAATCTGCTGCTGAAGCACTCAATAAAAGTCACACTACGCTTATTTATGCCATCAAAAAACTAGAGGATCAGCTGGGTCTTAGCTTGGTGGAAGTTAAAGGTAAAAAGACTCATTTAACCCTTGAAGGAAAAACTATTCTTCGACGTGCTGATGCCATGATAGAGCAAGCACAACAGTTAGAAGTTATCAGCAAACAGTTACAAGCAGGTATCGAAACAGAAATCACCTTATCCATAGATCATTTATGTGACCCCAATTGGATCTATCCAGTACTGGCTCGTTTTTATCAAGACAACCCAACAACATCCATTCAGTTGGTTGAAACCACCTTGTCCGGTACCCAAGAAGCCGTTTTATCCCAAAAAGCCGATATAGCTATCATTAATATTCCAATTACAGACTACCCTGCTGATATATTTGGAAATACTAAGATGTTGGCGGTAATTGCATCGCACCACCCACTGGCTCAAAAAGAAACGCTCTCTTTTTCGGATCTTAAAACTATCACTCAAATAGTGATTCGTGATGCACCATTTGAAGCGAACGCCACAGCATTCGAACAAGAAAGCAAACAAGAGGATATCAATGTCGGCTGGCTTAAAGCAGAACAGAGACTGACGCTTGATAATTTTGAGCAGGCCCTCAGTGCAGTAAAAGCAGGAGTCGGATTTTGCCGCTTGCCAGAGCACCTCATTCAAGCAAACCAAGACAATAAATTAATACAGCTTAAGCTAGATAACTCCGCTAGCTATCAGATACCAACACATATAACACTGCCCAAAGGAGAGAAAACAGGCCCAGCAGCTAGACAACTCTTTGAACTTTTACTTACCAGTACAGCCGAACGCTTATAGGCCACTTTTTCGCTACTTCTTATATGGTTATTTTACTGCGTCTTGTTACCAAAAAATAAGAAACGATACTCAGCATAGTTAATCCCGACATCACTAAATATGCCATGGATAAACCTAACAACTGGGCACTTAAGCCTGCGACTAAATAGGTAATTAGCCACCAACAATGGCTAAGTGAGAAGTGTGCTGCAAAATATGGTGCTGTTTCTTCACTGCCACAGGTTTGCACTATGATCAAACTAGACGTGGTTTGAATGCATGACATACCGACTCCCATCGCTACGCAAAATGCCGCAAAACCAAACCAGCTAGAAGATAACAAAGGAATTAAAAAAGCGAATAACAAAGTTACCATTCCTATCCAATGAAACCTTTCTAAGCTCAGTTTTTTAACCCAATAAGGCAAACCTAAAGCAACAAACATAGAACCTAACCCCACTAACATCATCGCCAATGCTGTTTCACTCTCATCCCCTTTTAGAATGTCATGGACATAGACGACGGTATTTACTAGCACCATGGCAGAAGCACTTGCTGCGGCTAAATACGCAAACCAAAGTGCTTTCAAAGAAGGTTTCGATAAATAGTTCTTTAAACCTAATGTTAAATTTTCCAAAAGTCCTGAAGCCTGAATGACGGGCTTAGTCCCCTGTTTTAAAGGAATGCTAATGAGTAAAAGTAAACTTGCCGATACAAGAAAAGACATAGCATCCAAGAAAAACACATAACGAAAACTCAGTACTAACAGGAGTAATGCTGTAAACATTGGGCTTAGCATCTGCTCTAAATCAAACGCTAAGCGGCTAATACTCAAAGCTTTTACATACTCATCTTGATCATCACTGACTTCTGCTAATAAGCTCTGAAACTGCGGTGTAAACCAAGCAGAGCAAGCATGAATGGCAAACATCAAAAAATAGACCTGCCAAACTTGTGTTACAAAAGGGATAAATAGAATGAAGCCTGCTCGGATCAGATCAAGCAAGATAAGGCTTTTACGTTTAGCCAAGCCCCTAGCCATTTGAGCAAACACAGGTGATAAAAAGATATAAGTCAGCATTTTTATGGCAAAAATCATGCTCAACACCACACCGGCATCGCTACCCGCAAGCTCGTAGGCTAATAAGGCTAAACAGACACTTGTTATGCCAGTTCCCAGTAAAGAAACCAGCTGAGCGCTAAGTAACCCAAGATAAGGTGAGCGAGGAAAAAGAGTGTAAAACATAATACTTAACTAGGATTGTGATTTTCATTGCAATATACTCCTTGCAGATCAATCGACTAAATCGAACATATTCATTTTAACTATTAGTCATTTCGATAACCTCTATTTTTATCACGAGAAACACAGATGAAAGAGATAAATTGGCGTGGTGTAGACTTAAATTTATTACTCACCTTCAATGCTCTAATGCAATTTGAGAGTGTGTCAGGTGCTTCAAAACACCTTAATCTAGGCCAACCTGCCACTAGCTATAATCTTAAAAGGCTGAGGCAACTGCTTAATGACCCTTTGTTCGAACGACAAGGACACAAGATGGTCCCAAGTTTTCGAGCAAAAGAAGTCGCACCTCATATTGCGCAAATCTTAAGCATAATAAGTAATGAGGTTTTACCCCAAGGTGAGTTTGATTTCGAAAGCTACGATGGGGTCTACAAGATAGGTTTAACCGACTATGCCGAACAAATATTTGGTCCAGCCCTATTCGATACTCTGTTAGCAGGGTCTCCCAATAGCAAGGTTTTGTTTAAACCTGCTGACTCACAAAATAGTCTTAGCATGCTAGAAAATGGTGAAATTGATCTATGCATCGGGGTGTTTAATCAACTTCCAGATAATGTCAGTAAGACATTTTTATATCGAGAAAAGCATTGGTGTATTTTCGATAATGACCAAATCAAAACCGAGCTCCCCATTCCTCTTGATACTTACCTTGCCACACCACAAATCATAGTGACAGCTAATGAAGACCTAACAAGTAAAGTAGACATCACCCTAAGTAAAATGGGCGTTAAACGTCACGTTGTGTTGGGAACCACACGTTTTTTCACTGTCAGGCGAATTCTTTCTGGCCGTAAACAATTAGCCGTTGTGGCTGAGATGGTCGGGCGCAGTGATCTGATCCAAGACAGGCTCACTTTAAGCCCTCCGCCTATCGATATCCCTGACTTTGATGTGGATATGATTTGTTTAAGCCGTAACGCCTCTCATCCAAGACTGGTTTGGCTAGATGAAAAAGTAAAAGCCCTTGTACAGGCAAAAGTAGAAACCTTGAAGTCCTCTGTTTAAATTCAGGAACACATAAAAAGTGAACGCACCACCAACAAATCAATATAACTGATACTTTTTATAAATATGTTCGATTTCAATGATGAAGACGATAACACTAATATCCTGAGCAACTAAATTAGCTTGCGACAGGAGTAACACCTTGAACCCATTACCCAACATAAGGGGCAGTTGGTTAACACCCATCCCCTTGTTCCGTTATTTAACCTTCATTCCCTCAATTTTGGCCATTCTGTTTTTTTGCAGCATAGCTCAAACAGTAAATGCACATGGTGTCACCCTTGGAGATCAAGGCTATATCCAAGAAATATCAGGCATCAACTTGATTCCTTTTATTTACCTTGGCGCCAAACACATGGTGACAGGCTATGATCATCTCTTATTCTTATTTGGCATTATTTTCTTTCTCTTCAAACTTAAAGATGTGGGTTTATATGTCAGTCTCTTTGCCATAGGGCACTCTTCTACTCTCTTAATAGGGGTCTTTTTTGACATCTCAGCCAATGCCTATTTGATTGATGCCATTATTGGTCTTTCTGTCGTTTATAAAGCTCTGGATAACTTAAATGCTTTTCAACGATGGTTTGGCTTTCAGCCAAATACCAAGCTTGCCACTTTAGTATTTGGCTTCTTCCATGGCTTTGGTCTGGCCACAAAAATTCAAGAGTTTGAGCTTGCTGATGAAGGGCTTTTAGCCAATCTGATCGCCTTCAATGTTGGCGTTGAAATTGGTCAGTTAATGGCACTTTCAGTCATTCTCATCTTTATGGGCTTCTGGCGAAAACACCCTAAATTCATGCAACAGGCCTTTGTTAGCAACACACTTCTGATGACATCAGGCTTTGTCCTTATGGGCTATCAACTTACCGCTTATACCTTAAATTAGGAGGAAAAATGACACACTCACAGGCAACAAAAACAGGCGAAATCGCTTCAAGTTTATCCTTGATAAAAGCGACTATCGCCGCATTTATATCGGCAATTATCATTTTAATCTGCATTGTTTTACCAGCTGAATTTGCCATTGATATTACCGGAACCGGTAAGCTCCTTGGTTTACAAACCATGGGGAAAATTAAGCAGTCTCTTGCTCTGGAACAAGCGGAACTCGATCAGAAGGTGCTAACTAACAAAGCGTTAAGTCCTAGCCCAGAAACGAAGATGCTTGCTGAGCAGGAGGCAAAGGTATTTGCCACACAAGAAACCTCTGTGCAAGCGCCCACTTTAGTAAAAGTATCAGCTCAGGCTAAAACTATATTGATAAGCAATGATGCGTTACCAAAACTAATGACAGACTCTCGTACTCTGGTGTTGGAAAATGGTGAAGCAGCCGAATTAAAAGTCGCCTTAGCAAAAGGTCAGTACGTAGATTTTGAATGGAAAACCAATGCTAAAGTAAATTTTGATAACCATGGTGATTCGGACAATATCCGTTATCACCCTTATACAAAAGGCAAAGGTGTAATGCAAGATGAAGGCAGAATTCAAGCAGCATTCAATGGCTATCATGGTTGGTTTTGGCGTAACCGCTCTGGCAAACAAGTGAGTTTAACAATCAATTTTACAGGGGAATATACCAAGGTTAAACGCGTTTTATAAACACTCACCTTCTTTTTATAGCAGCATTTAGTCCTAAAATGCTGCTTATTTAATTTTACTATCATTCATAACACGTTCGACTAATTAGTCGATAGCAAAGCCTCATTCGGTTCATTTACGCACCACCACGTCACGAATAATGCTATTTTGAAACATATTAAATCCACTTAAACTTCATTTACGTTATTTGTTTTGGCCAACGAAAGCCATAGCAGTGAAAATATGAATGAGGATTAAGCGATGATAATTTATAAATCGATCACCATTAACCAACCTGCATCTCAGGTATGGAAAATCGTTGGTGAAGAGTTCGAACACGCCCATATTTGGATGAGCTTCGTGGCTCATTCGTTTGCTCTAGAGAACAAAAAAGCAGATGTATCAGCGCCATCATCAGCCCCAGTTGCGGGCCGTGTTTGTCGTTTTAACGATAAAGAAAATGGTGGTTACGCTGAAGAAGAAATCACCGTTTATGACCCAGCAACTCGCACCATCGAATTCAATGTCATCCCTAAAAATATGCCTGCTATCCTGCCTATTCGTACTAATAAGGTCAGAATTCATGTTAAGGAAATTAAGCAAAATAGATCTGAAGTGCAATGGACATCTGCCCCAGAAATTAAGAGTTTTGGTCTAATTCTAAGCCCTCTACTTAAGCTCGGTCTTGGTAAGAGCTTTCAAGACATTCTCAAAGAACTCAAAACCTATAGCGAAAACCGTCAATTCAAACTTAACGATCAAGTTCAACCAAGTAGTTCTGCTGCTTAGGTGAAGCAGTAAGAGCTGCTAGTGTGAGTGGCATTGGTATTACAATTGGCTCTAAATGGAGCATCTACAAACAGATTCAATCCGGTGAACTGGTACATATCATGCCAGAGCACCCTCTCATATCAGAAACAGCAATCTGGGCGGTTTACCCAAGTTCGAGGTTATTAGCCCCTAAAGTCAGGGCATTTATTGATTATTTTGGCGATGAGCCCTATTGGGAGAGCTAATAATAAATGCACAACCGAAGCTAAATAGCTGCCTATTATATACGCTTGAGCCTTTGTCTTATGCGACTTAACGCCACTGGGGTGATACTCAAATAAGAAGCAATTTGTTGCTGGGGTATCTTGTCTTTCAACTCTGGATAATCGACACAGAAATCAAGATAGCGCTTTTCTGCTGAATCTTTCACAAAGCTGCTTTCTTTCTCTTCTTTGAGAATAAAGATCTGCTCCATAAAGTGACAATAACATTCTAAAAAACCCTTATCTTGTCGCATCTCACCAAAGAAGCTGTGCCAAGGGTAGGAAATGATCATGCAATCTTCAAGAGCTTGGATACCAAATAAAGCTTTTGTGCCTTTTATTGTCGCCCTTGTAGACCCTATGATTCGAGGTGATTTGGCAAAAGACTGGGTATATTCTTTGCCAGTTTCAGACACACTGACATAACGTACTTGTCCTGTGTGTAAGAAATATAAACGATCGACTTTTTCGCCTTGTTGAAACAAGAACTCGCCTTTGCGTATCGGCTGTATTTGCATGGCTTGAGTAAAATACTGCCAATCTATGCCATAACCCATTTGATCAAAATAGTGTTTAAAGCTTGCTTCTAACAGTGCCTTATCCATTCGGCTTCCTTTTTCTAAATACGCTTTAGCTGATTACGTTTTAACTTATTAAGCTTTTTCCATTGCTTGTTTATTCATGTCTTCTTTATTGAGGCATTCATCATTAGACCTAGACCTCATCTCAATCAAAACAAACGCCAGCCATAATAAACCCAAACCTAACATAAAGCCGAGATTAAATAGGTCATCTAATGCTTTATTCGCAAAAGCAGTGTAGAACGCCACCCAAACAGGAATACTGTATGAAAAGGCTAATAATCGGTTCGCACCAACACTTGCCACCAAACGCTGCTGCAAAATAAAGGTAAACAAGGTCGCAAACACAGTGAGATAAAGGCCGTTAAACCAAAAACCTTTGGCTAGCCAATGAACTTTATCAAGCTCTCCCCAGATGAGGGCAACCGGAATAAGCCAAAGCGTACCAAACAGCATTATTATAAAAGCACCTGATAAGGGTGCAAGCTTGCGTCCCCACTTTTGCACACTCACCACATGTATGGCTAATAACACACTGGCGAAGAGAAAGATGAGATCCCCTCTATTCCAACTCAGTAGACCTAGCCCAGCCTCATTTGGATTGATGTCATTTTGGCTATTAAATAAAACTAAACAAGCCGCGATCGACCCTATTATAAAACCTAATAATTTAATGCCATTTAACCTTTCACTTAGCCATACCCTCGCAATGAAGACGCCGACTAAAGGCACCAGAGTATAAAGTACTGAAGTTTTAAGGGGAGTCGTGTATTTAAGCGCCACAAACAGTCCGATAAAGAAGCCGACTAAGGCGCCGCTTATCACCACATACTGCAAGCACTGTATTTTCGAAGAAAATAAATCAGATAAAGCTTGGCCCCGATTTATTCCCGCCCGCTGCCAATTAACAAGTAACAAACCTAAAATCAGTACGAGGGCCAAAACAAAACGAAAAGCGGTGGTTGCGATTGGGCTAGCGAAGGCATCCATATTGCCTGATACAATGAAAGAAGACGCCATCAACCATGCCCAAACCAATAAGCTAGAAATCCCTTTCATCATTGTTAATGACCTAGTTTAGGTACAAGGAAGCGCTCAAACAGATGAGTCGTAATCACCTGATCCAGAGCTAAACCAAAGCTTTCTGTTAAGATGTTGTGCAATGCATCAGCTGAGTTAACCTGCTCAGTTAGTTCAGTACGTTGGCCTGTTTCATCGGTGAAACGAGTTAACAATTCATGGTTTTTTAAGGCGATAATCACCTCATCATTTTTTAAACTCACCACCAAATTATTAACAAAACCCGCCTCTGGGTATTTATGAGAGAAGAAATGACTTAATTGGCAATCTGCATCTGAATAGTCCGCTAAATCAAAACGGTATAAAGTGAAGAACTCACCGCCTTTAAAGATTTGAACATCATACTCTAGCGTATCCAGCTGCTTTTGCTCAGACAGTGAAATAATACGGTAGGTCTCTCCTCCTATGCTTTGCTCTTTATCTAACTCAAGAGATAGCGGCAAACTTGGGCCATAAGCTCCAAAGCCAGTATCAACCAGATAAGTCTCTCCTTTCAGTTTAACCAAACTTACTCTGTGGGTTCTGGGTGCTTTTTTCTCTTGGTTATAAAGCACACGAGCAAGCTTTAGCTGCACGTCATAACCCAATGAACTTAATAGCTCATAAGTGAGTTTGTTATGCTCAAAGCAATAGCCACCCAGACCTTGGCTGACTATCTTATGGCTCAAGTTCTCTGTGTCTAAAGGTAGGTCTTCACCCAATACGACTGCCAAGCTATTAAAGCTGTATTTCGCAATATGTTTGTTTTGCAAGGCTGAAACAAAGTCTAAAGAAAGCTCACTCTCATGGGTTAGTGCTAAGTCGTCTAGGTAGTTCTGTAAACCGGTAGATAAGGTCATGCTCTATTCCTTTTAATTCATGTCATTCAATGAAGACAGAATATGGGAGTCAGAGAGAGAAGGAATTAACCCAGGTTAATTTTTGAAAACTTTTTTATAAAGTTTTTGAGAAAGAGTCTCTGTCACAAATTAAAGTAAATAAATTTACCCAAGCACTTATAACCAGTCATTTAACCAAAACCCCCGACACAACAATCAATCAATATCTATCTGTTTGCTTGCTGGACAGCCACTTCGGTTAAAAAGACCTACAAAAGAGGCAAAACAGAGCCCTTTGCCAAACGCTTTTCGAGAAGCTTAGCTGCGGCAGGCTTTAATAAGTTAAGAGTGATTGGGTTTGCAAGTTCAGTAAATGGGCTCATGCTCAAATAAGAGCTGAATTATGTAGCAAGTGTTAAAGATCGCCCTTTAGAAAACCTTGGTCTTAAAAATAAGTACTGTCTTTATGAAATAAATAAGCATAACCATAAACGCATCTATGGCGTAGATTGGACCACAGACATGTCTTATAACTGGAGAAGACAACGTACTCAAATTCAAATAAGGCCCCTCGGCGGCGTAATTTAATCGTGAAAGGTCCCCCAACCCATTTGGCTCTCACACCCTATTATTGAGTGTAAAGCAAAAATCAGTCACCTTCCCTCTTATTGCTGATATCTAGGAAGCACATTGCGTTATGACTGAGGTACAGCCAGTGCTTGCTTAATCTGTTTTATTAATTGTACCTTTTCATCCTGATTTAAACTCGCAGTAGGCGGCATGGGCCGCATCTCATTAAAGAGAGCTTGCTCTATCCGGGTCATGCCAGCTTCCTTGCTTAACCAAGCATCTGATGTATTAAGTAAGGTTTCAGGTGCACTTGTTAATGCCTGATGACAAGCTGAACAATGGTCTAACAAGACTCTTTTAAGGGCTTCATTCTCCTGCAAGTCGAGATCGATTGTACGTGTTTTAGCGTGATCCTCACCGCTAACAGTATGTTCAGCTAAATAGCTATTCCCCGGTGCTAACCTCAATAACGCTTTATTTTTATCATCTACAATGAGCAAGGTTTCGTCTTTTAGCATAGCAAGTCCAACCGGAGCCCCTTCTGGGCGAAGGCCTTCAACCTTATTCCAACTATGTATTAATTCAACATGCTGCGCTTGTCGTGTCATCCCCCCTTTAGCATCAAAGGCGTGCGTTGACCATTCTGTTTTGGGCGCAATAGGATCACGTTTAAACCAAGCTTGGTCAGTCAAAACTGGCAGCCCTTTTTTATCTACCTTATACGCGACTAAACGATTACCCACGACACGATACCCATGCCAAGACATTAACAGCTTGCCATCTAGTACGGGTAGTCTCGACGAATTTACATACAGCATATCTAGTGGCGCAGTATGGGGCGGCAACAAAACATAAGGTGCTTGATAATTAGCTTGTTCACATCCATCTTCAATCACATTCTGATCAAAATTTTCATTTAAACAATAGGGCCAACCATAAAAACCACCCGTTTTAATCACATTAAGCTCTTCGTAGGGTTCTTCTGCATTTTTAATATCACTGCTATTTTCAGCCTGTAATAGCGTACCAGACGAATGAACAGCCAAAGCCATTGAATTTCTTAACCCTTTTGCCAAGTGCGTAGCATTACTGGAATAAGTGTCTAGTTCGGAATCATAGGTGTAATTCCACAAACCATTATCAGCAAGCTCTACACACTCCCCTTCTATCATGCCGCCTTCACAATGATCTGTTTTTGAGCCCACATTGATCACCAGGTTTCCCCCGTGTAATTGTGCGAAGTTACTCAAAGGGTGTAAGGAATCCTTATAGGGGAAATCACTAAGCACAACTTCATCAGACACTATGCGACCTAACTCTAATGTGAGACGACGCATCTGATGAGCCTCACCAAGTAGCACCCGCCTCTTAGCGTCAAATTCAATATCATGAGGCAAGTTCAGTTGTTCGATTAATGCCACAACCTCAAGTTTTCCTTTTAAATTTGGTTTACTAGATGTCACTAACCATAAGACACCTCGATTGGCCGACCAGCCTCCCATATCCGTTACTAATAACCGAAAATCATCTAATTGAAGCGCTTTACGGGGCTTTTTAAATCCTTCAAATTGGCTCACCAGACCGACACACGTACCTTGATAACTGCCAACCGCTACCTGTGAAAAGCCATCGCATGTTTGATTTAAAACGGGATATTGAGCGGCATAACTCAAGGTATGAAAACTTAGCACTAAAAGGCAAATTGATAATAAAAACTTAGTCATTAAATGATCCATATTAGACACACTTCAAAGAAACATTAATCTCTTCACTCCAATCGAGAGGATATCAAAATCACAGTATTTATTAAGTCCTACAGTGGCTTAACAAAGATATTCGAATTAAAACTAAACAAGTCTGTTTCAGTTTTTGCGCTTTTTCACACAAAACTATTTCGCTAGGATGAAATGAACATCATTCAAAAAAAAATAATAATCTATGTTTATCTTTATCAGCGCTTTTATTGCCGGCGCACTATTACCACTAATCACTTCTGCACTGACTTGGAAGACTGAACCTAAATTAAGCCGTAATCTGTTTATTTTGAGTTGCTTTTTATACCTGCAAATTTTGGGGGAAGTGATTTTCAAAGTGAACGATCTAGGGGATTACATTCAATACTTATCTGCATTTTTTGTTGGTTTTAGATTAGTTCACCTCGCTTACATCACTCAATTAGGTATCAAGTTGATTAAGGAAGCCAACCCATTACCTAAGCTACTTCCTATCACGTTAATTATAAATACTTTTGTCTAGCCTTTGGTCTTTATCAGTCATGTCAGTAAGTTCTAGAAGACAATCTCTTCACATAAACTTACTGACATGACTGTCTAAATTCAAAGATTAGAGAGTAAACCAATTAGCCCAGGAAACTCTTCTTCCAACTCCTTTCGTCTTAACTTAGCAAGCGAATGATTTCCCCTGTCGATATGAGAAATTAAACCCACATCCTTCAATAATTTAAAATGATGAGAACGTGTGGCCTTAGCCACGGTTAACCCAAAAGAGGTGCAATGTCTTTCTGCTCCATCTTCATCATTGATGAGATCCACAATAATTTTTAAACGCATTGGATGAGCTAATGCTTTAAGTATTCTCAGCATAACTTCTTGCTTAGTACTGGTATTTGCTATGTTGTTTGGCATGATTTGGTCCTTTTTATTAACGCATCGAAGCATTGACATAAAGTCTTTGCTAATATAAGGTTCGACAAAAATCGAACGTTTAATTTTATTGATACGTATTCATTTTTTATAAACGTATTATTATTTTCTTACCATTCTAGTGAGAAAATTTCTTCCTGTCATGGATTACAACTAATAAGAGGGAACTAAAATGGAAATTCAGAGCAATGCAATTTGTTCAAAACTAGGTCAGATCGAAGTAAACGCCATTCTTAAGGAGCTAAACCACTCTGAATGTTCTTTCGGCCATACAGTAAACAAAAAGCTTGTTCACAGAGCAGCAGTAAGTGAAGTATTCCTTACGGATGTAAAGAGTACAGCTGACGATAAATTCTATACTGGCGCGCACCTTCCAAGAACACACTCTTACTACAATGATGTTCCTGGCAAAACGCATTATGAGAATATTGCTCTGTTAGAAGTTTGTAGACAGTCTTCAATCATCATTGCTCATAATTTTTATGAGGTGCCACTCAATGCGAAATTCATTTTCAATGAAGCAAAATTTCATATCAAAAATAATAAAGCCTTATCAATCAAAGCAACGCCTTCTTTTGTGATAACAGAAGTCGATGTCATTTCCAAAGAATTTAGAAATGACATTTTATGTGGCTTAACTTATGAAATGAGAATCTATGTAGATGGTTGCCTTGCTGCAACCAAACTGATGGATATCTCTTGGATGCCAGTACCAATTTGGAACAAAATCCGAAGCAAAGGTTTGAAGTTTGTCGAAGGTTTTTCTGAAATTAAATATTCAACAAGTCTTTCACAACTTCAAAATAAAGACATCATTGGCAGAACTAATGCTGATAACGTTGTATTGCACCCGGTTGAAATAGTAAATGATAAATACACGGCTAAGCTTTATGTAAACGACACCCATCCCGCTATGTTTGATCACCCTCTTGATCATGTTCCTGGCATGCTTTTGATTGAAGCATTTAGACAAATGTCTCTTTACTGTATCAATAAAAAGTTTGGTTTAGATCACAATGATATCTATATGAAAGACTGTGATATCGAATTTACCAAGTTCACTGAACTAAAAATTGATTCCTCCTGCAGCCTAGACAATATCTCTGTAGATGAAGAGTCAAATGAAATCTCTCTCTTATTATCTACATCACAAAACAAGGCTATCACGGCTAAATGCCATATCAGAATCGCACGTAAATAAGGATATAACCATGAAGTTTAAAATGATCTGGTTCGATTTCGGAGGGGTGTTATCCCCTCCCATAAACGAGCTGTTCAATATATATGAAACGAGAACAGGCATCCCCTCTTCTGCGTTAAAAGATGTGATGATCAAAGTCGCTGAAGATATGGACTTAGAAATGCTTTCACCTATTGAGAACGCATTGATTAGCGAGGCAGATTGGGGAGCAGCCTTAAGAAAAAGCTTGCACACTCATTACCCTGAAATTGATACCTCAAAAGCCAGATTAGAAAATTTCGGCGAACAATGGTTTACAGGTGTTAGCCCTAATCAAGATATGGTCAATGAGTTTATTCGATTAAAAAATGAAGGCTTTCAAGTCGGTATTCTTACCAACAATGTTGTTGAGTGGGAACCTTATTGGAAAGCCATGTTGAAACTAACAGATACAGCAGACTTTATTATTGATTCCTGCAAAGAAAGACGACGTAAACCTGAACCAGAGTTTTTCTATTTAGCAGAAAAACAATCGGGCTTTGCACCACCTGAAATGCTGTTAATTGATGATCTCAAAGTCAATTGCGATGCTGCGGCATCGAGAGGATGGGGAACAGTGCATTTCAAGGAAACAGAACAAGCACTATTAAGCTTAAGAAACCAGCTAAATTCAGGGAAGAACAATGAGTATCGCATTGCATAATAAGCTAAGTAGCATTGATGAAATACCAAACTATGATGCTAGACCAGCTTATTCAGTTATCAATAAAGCAACTTACACAGATCATGGCTTAATTCGTATTTTAAGTGGTCATGAAACACATCATGTCATTAATTTTAAAGATGTCAAAAAGATACTAGTCGACAAAACCTGTGTCCGAGGCCCATCTAACACAGAAGGTGGTCCAAGCATTCTTCCGACATTAACGCCAAAAGACCTCTTACTCAATCTGGATTTCCCTGACCATTCTCGGATGAAGCAGTTCATTACGAGAGACTATAGTCGTAGCGGCCTTAGCTGGTTAAAACTCTACATTGAAGAAATGACTCACATCTGTGTTGACGAAATGCTAACCAGTGGCAAAAGAGACTTGTTTATAGATGTCCTTGATAAAGTCTCTGTTACTGTCAACTGCAAACTATTAGGAATAGATACAGACGATATCGCCTATTTTCGCAGTCTCGCTAAAACAGTTCAAATTTCAGACAAAAATGACGTCGATAACCTCACTCAGCAATTCACTCTTTTGTATGAATATTTGATGGAGCATGTAACAGGTGTTCGTTCACACGATGATGAAGGCTTGATTCAAAAGTTCTTAAATAATCGCGATAAAAGCACACCTCCTTTAAACGATGATGAACTCGTCTCGATTCTTTTGGGTTCATTACTTGGAGGTGATCAAAACACCTTGACCCTAATGACGAAGATTTTATATGCCGCTCTGTCATTACCAAATATTTGGGATGACATCGTAAAACATCCTGAACTTAGGGAACCTTATATTGAAGAACTTTTAAGGCTCACTAACTTGGGTAACAGCTCTACTTTCCCTCGCATAGCCACTGAAGATGTTGAAATATCATCCGGCATAATTCCTGCTGGTAGTGTTATTTATGCTGATGTCTTTACCGCAAACAGAGATCCAAATGTATTTAAAGATCCATTAAGCATAAATCCAAATCGAACAGGACCCGCTCACTTACAGTTTGGGTATGGCATGCATCAATGCATGGGAAGAGAGCTTGCCAAAATGGAAGTCGGTGTTGTTCTGGATGTATTGGCTCAAAGACTTCCCAAAATGAAACTTATCAAAGGTGACAAACAGATTAACTGGTCTGAAGGCATCATTTTAAGAAGACCAGATAACCTACCTATTAGCATTAACTCTAAACACGAGCAGTTTTAAAATGAACGAAACACAACCAAAAAATAACTTCATTATACTGTTCGCAGTATTATTGGCTGTCTTTGTAGTGCCTAGCTCGATTTCAGGCACGGCAATCGCATTACCTTATATCAGTACCGACATTCAGTCAGACCTCGCCAGCTTACAATGGGTGGTCAATGCCTTTAATCTTACATTCGCGTGTTTTACGCTTATTTGGGGCAAAATATCCGATATTTGGGGCAAGAAACGCTCATTCTTTATTGGTGCTTTCATTTATACCTTAGCGTCTGCAGGCTCAGCACTTTCAACGAATGCACTAGTGCTTGATATTTTTAGAGCACTTGCAGGTGTCGGTGGTGCCGCCATTTTTGCATGTGGTAGCGCCATATTCATTCATGCGTTTGAAGGCGATGCAAGAACCAAAGCCTTTGCCTTATTTGGCACAACGGCGGGTCTTGGAATTACCTTAGGCCCCACTATTTCAGGTATTTTACTTGATTCGATTGGTTGGCAGGCAATCTTCTTCATGCATGCAGCCGCCCTCTTCTTAGTCTTAATTGTCAGTGTCAAAATACCGGCAGATCAGGCTCAAGGAGGCTCTATTGCACAAATAGATTTGGTGGGTTCCTTCTTTTTTATCACTAGTATGTTTATGCTGATGCTAGCGCTTTCAAAAGGTTATGACTGGGGCTGGAAAAGTGAAGCGATTATCTTAAGTTTTGCGGGTAGTTTTGTCTGTTTCTTAGGCTTTATCTTACGCATTAGAGTCGCAAAGTTCCCTGTGCTCAGCCTTGATCTCATTAAAAATCATAAATTCTTAGGCTTAATTTTGGTGCCTGTGGTGGCAAGCTTTACCTTTGTTACTCTGTTAACCTACTTCCCAACCTTTCTCACTGGCTCTATGCAGCTTTCAGCGTCAAAAGCCGGTTTGATTATGTTGTTTTTAACCGCACCCGTTTTGGTTTTCCCACTTATTGCAGGTAAGTTATCAGCAAAAGGGGTCAGCACGAATTTGCTTATGTATTTAAGCATTGTCAGCATGCTAGTCGGTGCGGCTGCACTTATCTTTGTGGTAGAAAATCATATTTCTATCATGGCAATTGCAATTGCTTTGATACTTATTGGTATCGGTATGGGAATGTCCGCTGGCCTTGTAGATGGCCAAGCCCTAAGCAGCGTCAACGAAAACGACGTCGGTATGGCTGCTGGTTTACTTAATACCTTCAGACTCGGTAGCGAGGCAATTGGTGTTGCTCTTTATGGTTCACTACTAAGCTCAATTGTTAGCAATATGGTCCCTATGCAGCTTAAAGATCACATCGTTTTGAACACAGACAGCTGGGTTAATGCGATCTCATCAGGCAACTTTATGAGCATGTTACCGCAAGGGCAAGCTGAACAAGCAAGCATTTTTGAAACCATGTCCAGCATCTATAACAGCGCTTTTATTACGACTAATATCGCGTTAACAGGAATGGCGCTTATTGTATCTATCTTGGTTCTTTTCTATCTAAGGAAGGAAAAATACTCGGCTCAAGGGGAAGCACAAGTAAGTTAATAGTCTAAACAGAAAAGTTAAAACTCAAAAACACAGAGACATAATCGTCTCTGTGTTTTTGCAAATACTAGTTTGCTTGATAAGAGAAACGATACAAGGTGTAAGGCGCTTTCGCATTCCCTAACCCTTGGCTAAACGCAGGATGCTGATGCAACTGATCTTGTGTCACATAAACATAACCATTACTTAAGGCAAAACTATCAGGCCAAGACAAACGCTTATCTTGTACTAAGACTTGATACTCACCTTTGGTAGTTAAGCCAACCGCGCTGTTTTCAAGATCTGACACTATAATGCCCTGCTTAGAATAAGCGATACCATCACTTGGATTCTTCGGCCCGAAGACTTCGATCTTGCTTTCGATTTGAGAATCAGACAATGAATTATTCACTAGTGCCATAGCTGGTACACGATAAATCTTAGAGCCAGTAAAAGCACCAAAATAGATCCACTCACTCTCCTCATCCATGGCAATGGGGTTTAAGCCAAAACGCAGTTTAGTCGTTTTACCCTCAGCTGATTTTGATGCTAATAGAGACGCTTCTATCACAATGTCTCTGTCTTCTGGCATCAAGGTATCCGCATTTTCAAGGACACGTTTAGCTTGGCCAGAGGCAATATCGACCACAACAAAGGCAGGTTTAGTTGCTCCAGCAAAGTTTCCAAATGTCATATCAGCAATGATGATTTTTCCGTGTTTTTCATCTATCACAAAATCTTGTAAAAAAGAGTTTGCTGCAAGGGCAGAAGCAGGCAGTTCAATATTATGAGATAGCTTATTAAGCACAGTATCCCAAGCGACCAATTTAGCAGGAGACGCTTCGCTGCCCATGTCTAGCATCCATACCACCCCTTTACTATCTGAATGCACACCAATAACTGCAGACAAACCTACCTTGCCTATCTCTGGACCATCCGCCCAATCTTGAGTAGGAAATGGTCGCTTAGCCCCATTTGCCATCACCTCGACAACTTTCACCTTAGGGCCATCAAGTGGGTCCATACTAATAATGATACGACCTTCTGGCGTAATTGTAATACCGCCTCCACGATAGTCTTCAAACTGAGTTACCGCTTCTAACACACCAATTTTAAGATTGTGTGCTGTATGAGCTTGACCGTTTGAAGCCGCAGAAGCTCCCATCGATAAAGTGGCACCCATAATAGATAGGTTCAATAAAGTTGCAGATAATTTAACGTTTTTCATGTGAACTCCCGTTTAAATAATTTAATCAAAATGGAAGGAAACAATGACTGCCCCTTCGATAGACGCCATATTAATAGCGGATTAAAACCCTTTAAACAGGGCAATAAATGAATCTTTATCTAATAATTTTAGATAATAATATATTTACTCTACTACCTAAACCTATTCATTAAAGCAATCAGGCTCTCATGGAAACATTGACAAAATTGAAATCAATAAATGATAACCATTTGCATTTAAATCTTATTTCCATTTAAATAGATGTATCATTTAGCTAAAGGTGTGTTTAGATGAACTTACAAGACTGCTGGACTAACTACTTAACGGCAGAGCAATTACTTGAAGATGGACACTGGTCCGCTGCTCAACAAGTGTTTGAAAAGGTGCTTCAACATCTCCCTCAACATATTCAGACGGCCTTAACTGATGAAGATACAAGACCTTGTCAGTTTGCTTGTCTATTAAAAGGCTTAAAAGATGCAAGCATTTCCCAATCAGAAATTCTGAATCATATGGGTGAGCACGATGCCGCCTTTGACCTGCTTAATCAGTCTTACGCGTTTTTGCAGTTTATCTACCTTGAGCCGAATTTATTGGTAAAACACTCAACTCAATCATTAGAAACACACAGTGATGATTTGCTCAAACATATGACGGCGTTTTGTGCTGCCCATAATGAATCCCATTGGGCTCGTGAGCTCCAACAAGTACAAGAAAGCCACCATCATTTTAGGAACCTCACCCAACACAGGATTATGAGCGTGCAATCAGCAGCGCTTAACTGATAAGGAAATCACATGTCACACGCCCCTATTCTTGAGGTCAAAAGCCTCTCTATTAGTTTTGCCTTAACCCAAGGCACATTGGATGCGGTTAAAAATTTAAGCTTTGAGCTCTACAAAGGAGAAACCCTAGCGATTGTTGGAGAATCCGGCAGTGGTAAGTCCGTTTCTAGTAATGCCTTGATGCAACTATTGCCTAAGAACGCTAGCATCAAGACAGAATCGAGTATCGTCTTTGAAGGTGAAGAGATCTTAGTCAAGTCAGAAAAAGACATGCGTCAGATTCGCGGAGATAAAATCGGCATGATCTTCCAAGAGCCAATGACCTCACTTAACCCTTATTTAAAGGTGGGTACTCAAGTCGCTGAGGCCATGTTATGCCATCGCTCCGTTTCGAGAAAAGTAGCAAGAGCTAAAGTATTAGAACTCTTTAACCTGGTACATCTCCCCTTTCCTGAACAAGCTTATGGTAAATACCCACATGAGTTTTCCGGCGGGCAATTACAACGCATCATGATCGCCATGGCGCTTATCAACGAGCCGGACATCTTGATAGCAGACGAACCCACCACAGCGTTGGATGTGACAGTACAGGCAGAAGTCTTAAACCTGATTAAAGAAGTTCAGGCTAAAATGGGCATGGCTGTGCTCTTTATCACCCATGATTTAGGTGTGGTCAAGCACCTTGCCGATAGAGTCTTAGTAATGTGTAAGGGCGAACTAGTGGAGCAAGGGGAAACAACAAGCCTGTTTGAAAACCCGCAGCTTCCCTATACCAAGATGCTAATCGACTCGACACCAAGAGGCCAAAAGGATGAGCCACCTAAAAATGCAACCGAGTTACTTAAAGCCAACGACATTAAGGTGAAATACCATATCGGCACCCAGCTCATTAGCCGTAAGAAAGAATACTTTGAAGCCGTTAAAGGCCTCTCACTAAATTTAAAACAGGGTGAAACCTTAGGCATAGTGGGCGAATCTGGCTCAGGTAAATCCACCCTAGGCAGAGCCTTAATCGGCTTATTACCATCAAGTGGCCAAATAGAATTTAAAGGCCAAGATGTTAGCAAACTTAGCAAAAAAGACAGATTCGACCTTAAAAAAGATATTCAAGTCGTCTTCCAGGACCCTTACGGCTCTCTTTCGCCACGCATGACTGTAGGCGAAATTATCACCGAAGGGCTTACGGTTCATCGTCCTGAATTATCTAAAGCAGAACGCATGCAAAAAGCCCGTAAAGCGTTAGAGGAAGTTCGCTTAGAGGCTCACTCTATCAACCGTTACCCCCATGAGTTTTCGGGTGGGCAAAGGCAGCGTATCGCCATTGCTCGTGCTTTGATTCTAGAGCCTTCTTTTATCTTGTTAGATGAACCCACCTCAGCCCTTGATCGCTCAGTCCAACTAACAGTCATCGACTTACTGAAGAGTATTCAAAAGCAGCACAATATTGGCTTCTTGTTTATCAGCCACGACTTAAGCGTGGTGAAAGCCTTGTCTGATCGAGTAATGGTGATGCAAAAAGGGGAAGTGATGGAAGAAGGTTCAGCTGAAGAGGTTTTCAAGAACCCGAAAAGTCGCTATACCCAAAAACTCATTGCCGCCTCTTTTGACCTTTAAACAGAGGTTACGGCAGAAAATCAAGTTGCCTAACAGAAACAAGCGGCAAAAATAGCGATTTTTATCTACTAAACCAACCAAAGAGATAGGTAACACTGGCCTTTATCTATCTCTTTGGTATCAAATCCCGAGACTCTTTTCTCAAATTGATAATCGCAATTATAAACGTACTTATGGCGTTGACTGGACCACAGATTCAGAATGGAATAGACGAAGAGAACGAACCCGTATTATCGTCAGACCAAGAGGTGGGAATGACTCTTTAAACCTTTAAATTTTCTCACTTTGAAAGAGATAAACACTGGGTTGATACAGGCAAAATACTCTAATTGATAGAGTAGCCCAGTGTTTAGCATTTAAATGGCTTTGTTGTAGACAAAGTTATCTCTACATAAAATGATATTTTACATTGCCGTTAAGAGTGTTAGAGCGAAAGCGAGCTGTGTTAAAATGCTCATACTCGAAGCCTACTGAAATGTCATTCTCCAAAGTAAATTCATACCCTACCGACAAACTCAATCCTAGGCCGTTCTTTTTTGAGATGCTTTTATCCTCATTTTCTATATCATAACGATAAGCGCCAGCGCCCACTTTCGCATAGATAGCGTAACTATCATTGATTTTATAAAAGTGTTTAAGCTTTATATAAATCATATCCATTTCTAAATCATCTTTTGATTCATCTTCATAATTATCCCCCCCTAAATAGCCTGTTTCTAAAAAGCGAGAATGACTAATTTGATGTCCATAATGAATACGATATGGCGAATAAGTATTTGAATCCAACTCAGAGTTATCCGACGCCAGCCAAGCAATACCAAAAGAGCCTTCTACATAATTAGCGGCATAAGAAGTGCTAGAAATAAAGGGTAATAGTGAAGAGACTAAAAGGAAGGAGAAAGTATTTCTTAGAAAAGGACGACCCATATAAAACGTTTCCTTATGTTTTATTAACTGTGGCTGTTAAGCGATATTTTATTGAGGCCAGCATAATAGAAAACACGTTTAAAAAACATCTAAAAGATACAATTTAGAAGCTTATGAGTAATAGAATTAAAGATTCACACCTATACTAAAATTCTAACGACGACCGCGAACCCTTTAGCTTTGGAGTCATGATGAAACTTAGTCAATTAGAGCAATACGCAGAGATAGAAAAGCTTATCTTCAATAGCTTGGACCCTTCTTTATATACGGTTAGCGCCCTTATTTCAGGGGGAGATGATGCTGAAGAGCACATGATTACAGATGAATCTGAAATAAATTTAAAGGGTAACAACGTGCTCAGCTTACAAAAACAGCTCCGTAAGGTTAAAGCGGCTAAGCATGTAATAAGACACACCAGTGCTTATGATGAAATGATAGGCGGCCCACTTAAAGCCACCAACGAAATGGAAGTGCCCGTTGGAGACCGTAAGCTGTATTGATCAAACAGCTTAAATCGAACTTGTTTTCTCAATTTTTAGATTTATAAAACAGATTGCCCACTATTTTGATAAGGCTGCTAATAAAAACGCTGTCGAATCAATCACATGTTTTTTGATCAATTTGTCATCTGGTTTAGGCATACCAACTAACACCCCAGACCTGAGTGAAAGTAACATCCCAGTCCATATAGAAATGATACTTTCAGTATCCTCAATACCAAACCGCTCAGTGAAGAAGTGAGTCAAAGCAAGATCTGTTTCGTCAGGACCTACAGACATAAAACAACTTGTAATATCAGCATCTTTAGGACTTTCTGCAATTAATAATCTCATCGTTGCAATGTGCTCATCTGATAAATGGAAGTAAATAAAATCGGTAGCAAAGCTTAACAGAGCTTGCTTGATATCAGGATGAGTTAAATGATCACTAAATTGGCTGTTAATTCTTTCTCCCATCCATTTCAAAGTCGCCTTAAATAAATCGACTTTAGAAGGGAAGTAGCGATATAACGTTTGCTTTGTTATTTGAGCTTCTAGTGCAATTTTATCCATATTAGCCAAAACATAACCTTCAGATAAAAAGACTACCCTCGCAGCACCTAAAATCGCTAACCTTTTTAACTCTTTGTTTTGTTGTATTTTTTTCATAATTATTTAAACCTAAAATAACAAATCATACTTTACAGTATGATTTATCTTGACGCAACAAACCCTTAAAATCATACTTATGAGTATGATTTTTAAATAAAAGGTATTTTCACAATGAATAATTCGTTAACCATGAGAAGAAATAGCACACGTATTACAGGTTTTACAATCGCCCTACTTGGGGCATTTTTGATGAGTTTAGACCCTATATTTATTCGTTTTGCAGGCGTTAGTGGGTTTGATACCGCTTTTTTATTTGGTTTGTTTAGTGCGATATCAATGCCAATAATACTCAAATGTAGTGATGAAAGAGGTATAAAAAAAGCCGTCATAACAAGTGGCTGGCCATTGCTCTTATCCGGTGTATTAATGCTAGGTAGTGCTTCTGGTTTAGTTTTCAGTATAAAGACAACTTCGATAGCAAATACATTTATTATTCTTAGTGCCACTCCAGCTGTAGCCGCTATCTTTAGCTGGCTAATTCTACGAGAAAAAACAAGTCGCTCTACTCTGGTTGCCATCGCTTTTGTCGTTGTGGGGATTACCATTGTGGTATCTGGGTCGTTTGGATCAGGTAACTGGGTTGGAGATGTACTAGCACTATTTTCTGTAATCTGCCTGTCACTTATGTTCACTTTGTTACGTAAGTATCAGGAAGTAAGCCGCTTAGCCAGTGTCGGGTTCGGAGGGTTATTACTCGCGATAGTCATGTTTTTTTTCGCAACACCGTCAAGCTATACGACAGAAACCTGGATAATTATGGGAGCAATGGGGCTATTTACAGCACCAGTTGGCCGAGTGTTATCTATGGTTGCAACACGCCATATTACTGCCCCGGAAGTTTCTATGACCTTGATGCTAGAAACCGTGCTTGCACCTATCTGGGCCTTTATCTTCTTTCATGAAACGCCACCCGTTACTAGTGTCATGGGTGGCGTAATTATCCTAATCAGTATTCTTATATACACACTAATTTCAATAAAAAATGATCAATAGATAGTTCACTTATTACATTTGAGGAATGAAAAATGAAAGCAGAGTTAAATTTTATTGGAAGCATAACAACGCCATATCACGCCTTAGAAGAGTGCCCGAATAATATCCAACAAGATGGCCCTTTATGTCACATAGTGCTTTACCCTGAATATTTAGATGGTATTAAAGGCTTAGTGCAAGGTCAGGATATTATGATTTTATATTAGCTTGGCAATAGTCATAGAGAAAACACAAGTACTGCTTATAAAAGTGGAAAAAGCGACTTAGGGACATTCTCTCTGCGAACTCCCCATCGCCCCAACCCAATTGGAGTCGCGGTTTTACCTATAGAGGACTTAGAAGAAACGGGACTGACAATAAAAGGCTTAGATTGCCTTAACAGCACTCAATTACTTGATATAAAGCCAGCAATATATAAGGAAACAAGCATTAATAAGTAATCAACAACAAAAACTCAAAAACCACTTATTAATAGTTAAATAAGTGGTTTTAGCACAGGCGAATTCACTCCCCCTTCAACCTCAACATTATTTGATTTTTTTGCTTTATATTGATCTCATCCACAAAGGCTGCGTCAGCTTCTAAGACTGTGTATATGATTTTACAGAGCCTCCTGTATAGGCTGTTTTGATACCCTATTAACCTATCCAAAGTGGTTTTTGGATAATGGACTAGAGCAAGTTTACACCCATGATAAATAAGACACTTATCATGGGAATTTCTCTAAAATGCTCTAAAATTCACTCTAAAATGCGCCAAAAAGAACTATTTAAAATGAGCTATTTGATAGAAGTACTCAGGGATGCACCTTTCTCACCTATCGACACGACAAGTATTTTAGCAACTTCACTGTGACTAAGGTTTTCAGTTAGCTCATGTACTGAACCTAAAGGCTCTACCCATACTTCACCTTGCTTATAATCCTTAGCTTGACTGCCTTTTAATTTTGATCTCACCCTTCCTTGCAGCACATAAACATAGAGCATGCCCTCATGTGTATGTGAGCCAACACGCACCTCTGGCTGTAATTCAACCGTTAAGGTCGTGAGATAAGCTTTCTCAAACTCAGGTAATGCCAGAATATTTAGCATTTGTCGGTTTACATCATGGGCATCACCTTCGTGTGTTAACCCATGATTAGACAGGCTTAACATCGCAATGAGACTAAAGAGGCGCGCTACTTTTCTCCAAACCTTCATAGCTCTCATTTCTTTTATATAAGCCTTCATAACTCTCGTATCATTAATTAACAGACCCATAACTTTCTCCTAATTTAGGCCATAGCCGTTGCCACACCAATACGATTCCATGCATTAATCGTCACTATCAGCATAATGAGCTGGGCAATTTCTGAGTTTGAAAGGTATTGCTTTAAAGGCTCATAAATATCATCAGGGACATGTCTACGCGATAACTCAGTCACATGATCTGTCATGGCTAAAATGGCTTTTTCTTTTCCATTAAACAATGCACTTTCTGGCCAAGCCTTCAGTGCTTCAAGCTTCCCCTTTTCAATGCCGAGCTTTTCTGCAGCAGAAGTATGCATCTCGATACAAAAATGACATTGATTAATCAAAGAGGCTCTAAGCCTTACCAGCTCTTGAGTCTCTTTAGGGAGAGTGGATTGGCCAATAAACTGCTCTAGTTCAAACATGGCTTTATATGCATTTGGTTCAAGAGATTGAATATTTACACGAGTCATAGTGTTACCTCAAAAGTGAATGGACAAATTGTTAACTTGTGCTCACTTTAACCAAAAGTGATTAATGCTAGAATAGCCTCAAAAGAACAAGAGTTATTCGTAAATCGCATAAATAGAATGGAACATCTAAATGCTTAAGATTCAGATTGAAGAATTAGAAATGTTGGTAGCAACAGTCAATTGCGGCAACTTTAGTAAGGCTGCCGAAGAGCTTGGGGTAACCGCCTCAGTAGTCAGCCGCACAATCAAGAAACTGGAAAACAAGCTCAATACGACCCTCTTCAATCGAACTACTCGCAAGACACAATTAACACAAGAAGGCCAATGGCTGTTTAATGAAGCAAGTGCCATGATTGCCCAAGGTCAGAGAGTCGAGTCCCAACTTGGCGAACGTACAGCTGCACCTGCGGGGCGATTAGTGGTTGATGCAGCCACGCCTTTTTCGCTGCATGCTATTGCTCCACTTATCGCTGGCTTTAACCAGAAATACCCAGATGTCACTGTGATCATGACTTCGACCGAATCCAATATTGATCTAATTGAACGTAAAGTGGATATTGCCATTCGCATTGGCCATTTAACAGACTCAACCCTTAAAGCACGCAAGCTAGGTGAAACCAGCAGACAACTTTATGCCTCTCCTAGTTATATTGATGAACACGGATTGCCTAAGTCCCCGAACGACTTAAAACAGCATAATTGTTTAGGGTTTGTTAAGCCCGATAGACTCAATGTATGGCCGCTTCAGGATAAAAACAAAAATGCGATACATATAGTCCCTAGAACTTATGCGGACAATGGAGAAACCTTACGCCAATTAGCAATACAAGGTTGTGGAATAGCCAGTTTATCAAGGTTTACAGTAAACGCAGATGTTCAGGCGGGACACTTACGCCCTATTTTAGAAAGAGATATTCAAGCTGAATCCATTCCAATATATGCTGTTTTTTACTCTGATAACGAGGTTAACCCAAGAATGCGTTGTTTCTTGGATTACATCTGTGAGCATATTGTTTTTAAATAACAGATGGAAATAAACACTAACCAGAAAGAGTCTGACTTGAAGAAAAGCCAAAATATTGGATCAGGATAATTAATCCTTCAAACCCAGCATTTCTTGGATTTTCTTTTGCTTGATATTACTCGCATCCACAAAGATAACCTCTGCTTCTACAGATGCATCTATGGTTTTACCTAGCCTCGCGGCATGGGCCGTTTTAATACCTTGATAGCCCATCAAGAAGGGGTTTTGAATGATAAAGCCTTGCATACTTTTTTCTTGAACCGCTTTGATCATAAGGGCATGGCTATCAAAGCCAATAAACTTAACATCCTGTTCTAAACCTAATTGTTTTAAACTCGCCAACACACTGACACTGGTCGATTCGTTTGGTGTAAACACCCCTTCAAATTCGTCTAACCCTTTAAGAAACCTGATTGAATTAACTCTTGCTTGGCCTATGGTTGTGCCTAAATAGCCTTCAAAGATGAGGTTCAAACCTTTCTCTTTAGCCGCTTTAATAAAGCCCTCTTCACGTAATCGTGTACTGATAACCTTTTGATCCATCCTCAGTAACACAACTCTCTTTTGAGTAGAGTCTGCAAGCGCATTAGCCATTTCTAAGCCTGCAAGATAACCTGCTTTAAAGTTATCCGTTTTAATCACACTCACCCGCTCGCCCCCTGTGTCTCTATCAATAAACACAGTGGAAATACCTTTCTCTTTTAACGCTTTCACATCTTTATTTCGATCGGCATTATTAGGCGCTAACACCAAAGCCTCACAACCCATTTCCATCATAGAGTGAATGATTTTAGCTTGAGATTTACTATCTACTTCATCCGCAGCACCTCTTACCAAAACCTTCAATGAAAGCTCTTTCCCGGCGGCTTCAGCCCCTTTTTTTACCTCACCCCAAAAACCATCGCCACCACCTGCGGTAACCACCCCAATACACTGAGACATAAGCGGGAAAGACATAACTAGAGACACAGAAAATACAGCAGATTTAACAGCACTCAGAAGAGAGGTAGCTCTCATTGACGATATCCTTAATACGAATCACTCTTTAAACTATAGGACCATTCACCCTCATAAACTGGGGTATTAGGAATAAAAAAGTAATGCATTGTAAATGAGATTAAGTGACAGCTAGGTAAACAAGCATCATGGATTAATTGTTTCTAAAAACACTTATCTCCAAGTATTTCCCGTTGTTATGACGGCGTAATGGTGAGTGAGGTTTATTAAAGTGAACTATGGGTGAAGTTAAGAAGCATATTTGCTTTTTACTCAATACTGACTTTATAGGAGAGGCCTCAGCAATGCATAAGTTATTAGATAAAAAAGTTAATATTGTTAAAAGAAAAGAGCGATTTAATACAAAGAGTAATTTCTCTCAAGAGCTTCTAATACAAAGAAAGATACTGGTTGGTAATGAATGGTTAAATCATACAGAAGACAGTTTTTTAGAAGATATTGAAGCAGGTGTTAAACCCCGACTTAATCACTGGCGAGAATTAAAAGATAAAGTTTTCAAAAAGAATACAAATGCAGCTACGAATTCTGCTATTAAAGATTATTACGAGTTAAAGTTACCAGATGTGGAAGTGACACAATTTGAATCAGATATTCTAGCCTCTCTCCGCAAGCATAACAGCCAGAACAGCTTCGCTGACAAGAATGATCTTTATAGGCAGATAGCACAGGATATAAAGCTCAAGCTATTAAAATTTAATAATATTGCAGGCATTCCGCACCATGACGGTCAATTTAAAAAAACAGACGATAACTTCGGTGGCTCGGCGAGTGGTCGTAACAAAAATTTAGTCATATACCGTACTATGCCCAAGGCAGATTGGGTTAATTATAAAGAAAGTGGAGATCTAAAAGATATTTTGTATGGTCATGGAGGCTCACTTGGCCAGGCAATGCACTATTTTTATAAATCCCAAAAAGACAACAAAGATGATGTTCTTGTCGAGTTTAAGTTCTTTAAAAGCGCATTAGAGCTAATAGATTACTCTAAGGTTAACGGAGGAGGTGAAGGGGGTGCTCCAAAAAATGGACAATTAACAGGAAAATCTGAACAAAATGATTTAATGAATGTTGATGATAATGTTTTTAGTATCCACTTACATAAGAGCAAAGACTTGATAAAAGAGTTAAAACCCAAAGTTCGCCTTATTGCACAAGTGCAGTGATCATTAATATTTCTATTTACTAAAGATATCTATTAAAGACATCCATTCTTTGCTTAAAAAGCATCATGGATGTCTAACCCTATATCCCCTACTTCGACCGCTTTTGCCAAAACTCACTGTCAGGCCAGCGTTGCTCTAGCTGGTAAATATGGGCTCTATTCCTCAAGTATTGTCGGTAATCCTGCTTAATCATGTCACCATAATTCATTTGAGGTGCGGTGCCTTTTAGTTTGGCTAGCACGACCTCAGCGGCGAATATGCCATGTTTTATGCCTTTATAGATCCCTTGTGCTGCTATGGGATCAAAGCTAGACGCCGCATCTCCAACAGCAATCCAGTTTTCACCTTCAACCTGCTCTAACAAACCAGAATTAATCATATAGGTGTGATAACTCTCGTTGCTTACTTCTATCTCTTGGGCCTTATCGCCTACCCAAAGCGGCTTGGTTAAATGGGCTTTAAACGCATGATAGTTATCTTTTTCGAGCGCCTTTCGCTCAGACGGGTCTGTAATCAGCATGCTCATTACTTTTTGATGGGGCATTAAAGTGTGATAACACCAACTACTGCAACTAGCATCAATCCGCACTTGTTTACCTTTATGAGGTTGCTCAAGCTGTGCAAAATGCACGATAGCAATTAACTTATCATCTAGCGTTTTTTTAACATTTAAGCCTTTAGCAAAACTTGCCTTGCTACCTGTGGCATCAACAACAAAACCAGCTTCAACTGAACTAGTTTCTTGAGAGTCTGTTTGTAGGAAAAGCTCGTAGGTAATATGCCCATCTTGCTGTCGCTTACTCGCCTCGATAAAACGGGTTTCCCAAACGATTTCAACACCCAATGCCTTAGCCTTATTCACTAAAGTTAAGTCAAATGAGTGACGATTAAGTCGCCAAGAGTGGCCATAAGGGTTAACAATCGCATAATTATAAAGGAGCTCTTTACCACCCCAGACAGAAGCAAAATCAGGGCAAGGCTCGTGACCGCCTTTTGAGAACTCAGACTCAACCCCTAACCTTTGTAATAACACTGAAATATCAGAAGGGACATTCTCCCCTATTCGTTGATGATCTTTTGAGCGCTGATCGATAAGGAGTATTTTCGCCTTCGTATTAGAAGTAAGAAGTTCAGAAGCAATACCTATAGCTGTGGCAAGCCCAGCAGGCCCGCCCCCAATTATCACCACATCATAATGAGTTTGTAGCATACCAAGTTGACTCCTTAACCTTACTTAACCTTAAAAAAAACGAATTGCTTGGCCAAAAAGAGATTGAGATAACCCATCACTTTTTTGCCTAAAAAGGCTGATAAATAAATTCTAGCTAACTCATAAAGTGAAATGAGCAAACATTCACTTTTTCATAATCCAGCTCAAGAAAAGGTGAAATAAATTTAATTTATAGGTTTTATTTTGGAGTTTGAGGGCAATTAATTCTTCTAGTTCTCATAGTCCTCCGTGGTAACTGATACTAGGTAGCTTTGCTGCCGTTTTGTCTGTTCATTGAGCACAGCTCAATGATATGCAGGTTTAAACTGATCTATTTTCACCAGTTCAAAGTACAGGTTATTAATAAGTCGATGTAAATCGTTAACTTTTCGAATTATTATCTACAGTTTTATAGAAGCTATCGTCTAGGGAGAGAAAATGGAAAGCCCAGTTGTCACACTGAAACAAGCCAGCAAAAGCTTTGTTGACGGCAAAGACACCCATAAGGTGCTGAACGGCGTCGACTTCACTTTGGCGGTAGGAGCAAGCGTGGCGTTGACAGGTGCAAGTGGCAGTGGGAAAAGTACGCTACTCAACCTCATCGCGGGTTTTGAACCACTTTCTGATGGCGAACTCTGGCTCGATGGCGACAACACATCGATTTGGAAAGATCCACAATGGAGCCGCTTCCGCCACCAAAAACTGGGCGTCATCTTTCAGCAATTCAACTTATTAACTCCGCTCAACGTTAAGCAAAACATCGCATTCCCATTGCACTTGAATCAACAAAAATGGGATGACTGGTGTGATTACTTGGTAGAAGCGTTAGGCATCAGAGCACTACTGGATAGGCATGTATCAGCGCTCTCTGGGGGACAACAACAACGAGTCGCGATCGCACGAGCATTGGCTCATAAGCCGAAACTGCTGCTTGCCGATGAACCCACCGGCAACCTCGACCACAAAGCCGGATTAGAAGTCATGAGGCTGCTGAACGAAATCACCACACAAGGCAACACCGCCGTGTTACTGGTGACACACAGCCCTGAATGCGCCCAATTTATGCAGGCACAATGGGTATTGGATGAGGGAGATCTAAAGCAAGTAGACTTAAACCAAAATCAAGCTGATGAGATGTCTCATGCAGCAAGCTAACTTATCTCACTCTAAGTTAAATCGCTCTAGGTTAAATCACACCTGGCTCTCTCTAAAGCTGTTCGCTGCGCACTATAAACAATCGCCCTTGCAAGCTGCGGCGATCCTGATTGGCATTGTATTGGCAGTCACCTTATTTGTTGCCGTGCAAGCCATTAACCTGAATGCCAAACGAAGCTACGTTGAATCTAGTGAACAACTCAGTGCACAAGCGAACAACCTCATCATCCCAGCAGCGGGGCAAAACTACTTACCAGAATCGCTCTACTTCAAGCTAAGACAAAATGGACTCAGCGCAATACTGCCAGTAATTGAAGGGAAAGTGAGAGACGAGCAAGGTCGCCGTTGGTCAGTACAAGGCAGTGAGTTAATCGCTGCTCTCACCTCACGATCCCGCTATTCTACTGACAAGACAGTCGAGAAGGATAAAACGCCACAAGGCATATCCCTGTTCGATAGCGCACTGCCTCTACCACAGCTCTTGGCAGGCAAACCCATCGTCATGATGAGCCAATCGCAACACCAAAGCTTAGGCGAGGTAGAGACACTCACTCTAGATGAAATAGTCACTCAAGTTGTCGTATTGCCCGACGAATGGCAGCTGGGTAGTCGAATGTTGATGGACATCGGATTCGCCCAACAACTACTCAACAAGCAAGGTCAACTGAGTTACATCGCTGTTTTTGATGCCAAGCATCAAGCACAAGAGAAGTGGCAAGATCTCATCGCCAAACAAGGGCAATGGATCACCAATAATCAAAGTACCGATCTTGGCTCTATTACCGATAGCTTTCACCTCAACCTGACGGCCATGAGCTTACTGGCGTTCTTGGTTGGTTTGTTCATCGCTTACAACGGCGTGAAGTACAGCTTGCTCAAACGTAATCGGCTATTAGTACAAATTCAGCAAGCCGGCGTTTCATCGAGCATCGTGTTCTCTGCGCTGTTAATCGAGCTGACTGTTTTAGTCACACTAGGGGCATCACTCGGTTTCATTTTGGGGATTCAATTAAGCCACTGGCTCCATCCGACTGTTGCGATAACACTGGAACAACTTTATGGTGCGACGCTGCTTCCCGGTACATGGCAGTGGTCATGGTTAGCCCAAGCCCTATTGCTGACACTAGCAGCCACGCTTGTTGCATGCTGGCAGCACTTTAAACAAAGGGTTCGACAACCCCTCTCTTCACATGGCGGATTTTATCAAGCACCAGAGACTTCAAACGAAAACCAGTTGTTCATCATTAGTTTAACCTTAACCTGTATCGCATTAGCAGGGTTATGGCTCAGCGAGCATCATAGATTCACCATGGCGTGGCTTGGAGTGTTGGTGGTGTCAATTCCTTTGTATCTTCCCAAAACACTCAGCGCGTTAGCCAATTGGAGCGAACAACGCACTCAATCTGGGTTGATACAGTATCTATTTGCAGAATTGCGAGAGCTGATATCTCCCCTCTCCCTTGCGATGATGGCACTGCTGCTTGCGGTAACTGCCAATATGGGAATGAATACGTTAGTCGGCAGCTTTGAATCCACCCTAAAACAATGGTTAGAGCAGCGGCTGCATGCCGACATTTACGTTAGCCCTGCTCAAGGTGAAATCGCTAATGTCGAGCGCGTATTAGAACATTTTGAGAAGGTTGAGACCGTTTATAAGCAATATTATGTCGACGATAACCTGCAAGGCCTACCCACGTTACTCGGCACCAAAGACAAAGATAGCTTAGAGCAAACCATGGTGTTCCAATCAAAGCTGGATAACTTTTGGCAGCGCTTCTACCAAGGTGGATTGGTTGCCATCAGTGAACCTACCGCGGTGAAACTAGGACTATCACTGAATAGTGAATTTAAGCTCGATTCCATTCCCGACAAATTACTGGTGGTTGGCGCGATCTTCCATGATTACGGCTCCCCCAATGGCGAAGTGCTGCTTGCCCCTAATTTATGGCGTGAAAGTGGCTTTACCGACTTACCCACTAGCCTAGGGATTAAAGTGTCTGGCGACCAACAACGAATCTACGAACAGCTACGCCAAAAACTGAATTTGCACCCAAGCCAGCTTTACGATCAAGCGCATATCAAATCCATCGCGTTGGATATCTTTTCACAAACCTTTGCCATCACTCGTGCACTGAATGGCGTCACCTTAATGGTTGCCGTCATTGGCTTGTTCTGTGCGTGTTTCATGTTGCTTGATGCACGAAAAGCCGCAATTGCAAGGCTGTATGCGCTTGGCGTAAGCCGTAACAAGTTAATGGCGATGGTACTCGGGCAAATTGTCGTTTTGGTGGCTTTCACTTTGGTTATTGCCATTCCACTTGGGGCTATGGTGGGTTATGTGCTAACCGACATCGTCACCCTACGCGCCTTTGGTTGGAGCTTAAACTACCAATGGAATTGGAGCGATGCCCTCAGCATTTCCACCATCACGATTCTTGTGGCTGTGATTGCGACGCTCATCCCCCTATGGCGCTTAATCAGTAAGCCCGTGGTATCTAGCTTGCAAAGTGAGGTGTTGTAATGGAGCTTGGTTTGAAGAGTAAGCGAATCAAAATGTCCGCCGTCTTGCTTAGTCTGTTATTTTTATGGGGTTGTGAGAAAACCGAGCAAAAATCAGCTCAAAACATGGGATCAATTCTCGGTGCTATTAACAAGAAAGAGCAGCATGAACAATTTACGCCAGTTACTAAAGGCGTAGAAATCACCTTCCCGACAGACCACCAAGCTCACCCAAGCTTTCGCCATGAATGGTGGTATTTAACCGCCAACCTCATGGATGAAAATGGCAATGCACTGGGCGTGCAATGGACACAATTTCGTTTCGCGGCTGCCCCTCAAAAAACCGACAAGCAAGCCAAACAGCCTAAGCAAACCCCGTGGCAAAGCCAGCAGATCTACATGGCACACAGTGCCATCACCACCAAAGACAAACACTACGCCGATGAAAAGTGGTCCCGTGAACAAGCAGAACTGGCAGGCATAAGCGCTTCACCATTTCGTGTTTATCTAGATGATTGGCAATGGACATCTTCCACCGATGACCTATTCCCTGCCACATTGAATGCCAATTCAGATCAGTTTGGCTACTCATTAACACTCACGAGCGACGCACCCTATCAAAAACAAGGTGAGCAAGGCTACAGCACTAAAAGCAGCGACGGCAAAGTGGCTTCTTATTACTACAGCCAACCATTTATCGATGTCTCAGGCAAAATAACGATTGATGGCGTGACGCATCAGGTTTCTGGCAAAGGTTGGATAGACAGAGAGTGGAGTTCTCAGTTTTTACTCGACTCGCAACAAGGCTGGGATTGGTTTGCACTCAGACTCGATAATGAAACCAGCTTAGTCGTGTTCCAACTTCGAAACGCAACAACAGGTAAAGCCAGTTACTCTCACGCAAGGTTAATGCAGCAAGAGGGTTTAGGCATTGCCATTTCACAACAAGACATCAGCCTAACTGCCGTCAAACAAACAGAAATCGACGGACGTGATTACCCAATAGCGTGGCAAGTATCCATTCCAACTCAGCAAATCGAAGTGACCGTCACGGCATTGAATCCAAAGGCCAAAATGCCACTGTCAGTTCCGTATTGGGAAGGGCCAATCCTAATAGAAGGGACACACTCTGGAACGGGCTATATGGAGTTAACTGGGTACTGACTCCATAAACACGTTTTTCTAGAAAATCCTATTTGTAAAAGCAGGGATGAGAGAGCGAATAGGTATCACGAGCATTAAGACTTGTAAGTAAAATTTCGTGGGTGTCTATAGCAATACTTAACTCAAACCTCCTAAAACCCACAAAAAACTGTTCAATAAACACTCAATAAGTTTTTTTTATCAATTTCCCTCAAGAAACCTGGAATAGCTTAAAAATCATTGTATTATTCTCACTTTTCGAAAGTAGTATGTAATATGAATAAGCCAGTTAAAATTATCGATCTATTCTCCGGCCCTGGTGGCTTAGGTGAAGGTTTTTCAGCTTGTAAAAATGCTGATGGATCAAAGGCTTTTGAAATTGCAGTTTCTATAGAAAAAGAGAAAAGTGCGCACTCTACTCTTTTATTAAGAGCATTTTATCGACTTTTAAACGAAGACCAAAAAGCTGCTTACTTTGACTTCATGAAAGGAAAGTTAGGTAATAAGCCAAGCGATAAACTTTACTCTATGTATCCGGAAATATATGAAGCAGCCCAAAAAGAAGCTTTGTGTTTAGAGCTTGGTAAAGATAACGATAAAATTAATAAAGCAATTTCTGATGCGATTCAGGATGACGATTGCATTCTGATTGGCGGCCCACCTTGTCAAGCATATTCACTTGCAGGACGCTCTAGAAACATGGGTATTGAAGGATATGATGCTAAAGATGATCATCGTAATTTCTTATATTTAGAATACTTAAAAGTGATTGCTCGTTTCCAACCTCAGCTTTTTGTTATGGAAAATGTAAAAGGTATGCTCTCAGCTAAAATTGATGGAAAACCAATTTTCGATAGCATTTATCGTGACTTAAAAAGTCCATGCACAGCTTCATCAACAGCACCTTCAACTGGTAAATATGAAAATAGTTACAAACTATTTTCATTAGTGACGCCTAATTTATATGAAGACGATTTAGTTCGTGATCCAAGAGATTTTATAATAAAAGCTGAAAACTATTCCGTACCCCAGAATCGTCATAGAGTTATCATATTGGGTATTAGAGAAGATCTTGCTCATAAGTGGGACAACTCAATGCTACTGAAGGTAGTAGAAGATAAAACAACCGTCAGCGATGTACTTAACGGTATGCCAAAATTACGTAGTGGATTATCTAAAGTAAAAAAACACACAGATAAAGATTGGGTCAATGCAGTAGCAAGCATTAAAAATGATGTGGTACCAGCGCTAGAAAAGTCTAATGAAATAAAACACCGCTCAATTGCAGTGGAAATTAATAAAACAATTACAAATTTTAAAGTCCCAACAAATGGTCAAGGTAGTATTTTTGGTCAACAATCAACCAAAGTAAACACACCCTCAACCCCCTTAAATGAATGGTTTCATGATAAGAAACTTGAAGGATTCATAACCAATCATGAAACGCGTGGGCATATTGAGAAAGATCTAAATAGGTATTTGTTCTGCAGTGCTTGGGCTGCATGCGCAGAAAAAGAAAACTGGGAAACTAAAACACCCAAGTCAAAAGATTACATCGATGAATTAGTTCCTAATCATACAAATTTCAAATCTGGTAAATTTGCAGATAGATTTAGAGTTCAGGCTAATAGCATCCCTGCCACTACAATCACAAGCCATATATCAAAAGATGGGCACTATTACATTCATCCAGATCCAAAACAATGCCGCAGCCTCACAGTAAGAGAGGCTGCTCGAATTCAAACATTTCCTGATAACTATTTTTTTGTAGGTAATAGAACCGAACAGTACGTCCAAGTAGGAAACGCTGTCCCTCCTTATCTAGCAATACAAATAGCAAGTAAAGTGCTGAATATTATTTAACTAGTTTTAATTTTAACAATTAACAATTGCTCTCGGGCTCTTGTGACTGCTACATAATCTTCAAAACGATCCACATTATCTGTAGATCCTTCATCATTCAAAATAACGGCCACAGCTTTGAACTCCAGTCCTTTAATACGGCGCTTTGTTCCAAATCGAATACCAGCGTGATCTTGCCCAAGATCACGCTTCTTAGCAATTAGCTCTACCGTACGTGTACCACCGGCTTTTAGTTTTCCCATTACAACTTGAGACACTGGTGTAATGCAAATTTCATGAGACTTATATTGTCCACCATTTAATAAACCTTGACACCATGCCGCAATAGCGTCTGCCGCCTTGACCATAGATGCAACTGTTATCACTTGTGGTTCATTACCTGACATTACAGATCGATCACCCACAGTTTTTACAGCTTCACCATCTAGATCATCAACATTTACGCCATTTAATAAACTTTGTGCCCACACTCGTATTTGCTCTGTGGTTCTATAGTTAATTTTTAATCTTCTTGAGCGACCACGTACATTAATACCAGCACGGCTCAATGGCATTGCAACGCGACTATATAAACGTTGGTGACCATCTCCTACTACACATAATGGGTTACTACGCTCCTCATCAACAGGGCTAATAGCTTTTACCAGCTTAAGAGCTTCCAAACCAAAATCCTGAAGTTCGTCAACTAAGACATGACGGTACTTATCCCCCTCCCCTTTTTCGGTAAACAATCTTGCTTGGTGAATAAGTCCTTCAAATGTAGTCAGATTACGTTTTTCTAATTCACACAGAAATGCTGAAAAATAAGGCCACAACAATTTTCTTTGTTTACGCATCATACGAGGACGACCTGTACGTAATGCCATTAAATAATTTTCTTCGTTTACAACGCCCATTTTATCAATGATCTGATTATATTCTTCTTGAATATCATTTTGAGAAAACGCTGTATCATTACCTAAAGCATCAAAAACTAAAGACCAAACAGTTTCAAAATCTTTAACTTCCGCTATGCTTCCTTTCCATCCACTATTTAAACAAATAGTCCTAGCTAATTTGTGCAAATTGATCACATCTATTTTTTTACTTAGTTCAGGTGACATATCCTCAATTAATGACTTGATGGTTACTGCTAGATTAGTTGTATAAGTGGTAATAATGGCTTTTTCATTGCCGCTCATTTGAGAAGCTAGCCAAATGGCCCTATGCATCAAAGCAACAGTCTTTCCGGTTCCTGCAGCCCCATTTATTTTCATTGGCCCTTTTACATCCCATTCAACTAATTTACGTTGATAGGGGTGTAAAAAGATGCGCCATGCTTCAATATCTTCTGATAGAATTTCTTGTAAATGCTCTTCACCTTCTACAAGTACAAGGTTGATATTGGCACGTTCTGCAAGGTGAGAGAAATCACCTGGACCAATAGGTTTAGCGGCGTCTTCATTACCCAGCATCTCTTCGATAGCTTGATCTAGATCTAAGCCGCATACAAAACCATACAAAACTTGTTTGGCTTCTGGTGGTAAATATTCAGCCATTTTTCCAAAATCGTCATCATTCTGTACCGCTCGCACTGACGGTATTAACGCCCAAGGTGTACCAGCATGAAATAAGTCATCATCTGATAACTGATTCAATCTATATTCAGGTACCTGAACATGATTAATCTCTGCTTTAACTTCTTCAGCAATACGTTCGACTTCTTCAACATTAATTATTTGAAATGAACCTAGTTCTTGATGAGCTTCAAATAATTTATTCTCACACCAGCGATACGCTTTATCATGGTGATCAACATGTATTAAAACAAAAGTGTCTCCTTTCTCGGGTGCAATAATAATTGCCCTATAATCATCGCCTAGGCGCGCACTTCTAACTTTCTTATCACGTACCATTGGCTGTAACTGTTCTAAATTGATACTAGTCTGCTTGCTATCTATTCTGAATTTCTTGAAAAGCTCCGTGAGTTTCTTTTGAACCTTTGAAGGAAGTCTTGAAAAGCGATCAAATACATCCTGGTGTAGCATTAAATCAGCCACAAATTATTCTCCTTATGCTTAAGACAACATACTAATAAATCGATTCCAGAATGTAGATTAAAACTGTACAGGCTTTATTTAAGAAATAGAAATATTCTTCTATTCCTACGCACCATGTAATCTAATAGTAATGTACTCACTTTATTGATTTATCTATGGTAAAGATTGTCATTATTTACGACTACAGCTAAGACTTCATCCAGATCTGTACATCTATTAACTGGTTTAATATTTTTTCTACTCGCAGACTGTCCAAATTTGTACTAGAAAAGCGAATTGTGGCTCTTAAGCTTTCATCAGGCACTAAGTTAAAATTAAAGTCTCTGCCCATTTCAGTCTGATATTCCAACATGGCTCTCATTTTTGGCCCGGTTAGTTTTTTAGTATGTGAAACTATCGTTAGATCTAATAAACGAGTTTCAAATATTAGGTTGTCACCTTCAATCTGTAAGGTAAAGTTTGCATGTTTAGGTATAGAAATTGTTTTAAGCTTAAGTAGCTTTTTATCTAAATCTAGTGCTAGAACTTCATCTTCGACAGTAACACCGATTACGGTTTTAATTTCATTAGATAAATCTGAAAGTTTTTCACGATCAATTACATTTTCACTATCGATATCGTTAATAGACTCTTCTATATTCGTTTCTATAAACTGTGCATCATCCTGCTTGGAATCAGCCCCATATTCTGGCGCACTAGATTCTTCTATGTTAGTTTTATTATTTACTGCTTTATTTTCAGTATTTCTATCTGCTATCTCATTCCCCCATGACAGCAATAATTCGGTCTCACTTTCGTCCACTACTTTCAATTCTTCAAGCGAAAGCTGTGGATTATTTATTCCAGCAGAAATCAAACTAGATATTAAAAAATATACCCCAGACACTTCCCGTTTCTTCTCAGAAGAAATGGTAGAAAAACCTTCGCGAGCAGTCGCCAAATATCGAGCTATTGAAATAACCTTTCCACCCAGTAACGGCTCTCTGACAGCCATTCGGTTAATCGAATCTTGATCTGGATTTAGTAAGTGTAAAAGAATAGCTCGTAATACAATCTGTTTTTCATCTGTCAATGGAATCAAATCACGATCATTGCTAATGATCTCATATGAAAAATCTATCCATTTTTTGAATAAATCTTCTGGTGATTTCTTACCCTGTAAACTATCTAATGCTTGCAGTACTTCTTTTGCATTCCATCCAGTATCAACCGGGTGACTGGAAAGCACTTTAAGATAATGTTCTAAAACAGTACTTATACTTTCTTCAATAGTTATATCTAATGACTGTGTCATTAATAACTGAATTGTGTCAGCAGAAAACAAATTAGTTGTGGGTTTTCCCGCTAATTTCTCAATATTAGACTTTAAGCTATCAGCATTCTTGCCCTGAGCAAGGTAATGCAACAATACTCCAGCGAACACATCAGCTTTACGATATTTTTCACTTAGGGCCTGTTTATCTAATTTAGGGAATATCAGATTAGAAGATAAGCAACTGCCTGGTAAAAACAACTCAGGAGTTGCTTCTAGTTTAAACAACTCATTTGGAACATTTTCGAATGCGCGCGATAAGTAATCTTCACAATCATCGTTACTAGGAAAGTGAATCACTGCTATTGCAGCAGCAGGTATAACAGCTCCATGCATATTACCACTAGTCTTAAGCTCCAATAAAACGGGTACCATAGGACCCTCTTCTATTGTCAGTATTCCAGGTAGTTCTTCAGATTTTACAACTTGAATCTCACCATTTTCATTACAAACAACTAGCTCTGGTGTTATCAAGCCAATATCTAAAATTCTTAACAAATATCTTTTACTTGTTAAGACATAATTGATACTTGATGGCTCATTTTGACTTGCAAATAATTCGTTATTCATCGGTTCAGACATTTTTATATTCCAAAAGATTACTGTCTTTGCTGGGTAAATATTGAACAACTTCTACGTCTTCACCCGAAGAAGAATATAGCATAAATAGTGCCTCTCTCGCTCTAGAGCACATTACGTACATATTCATTTTGAAGGTATCTAAGCTACTTCCATCAATATTGATTGACTGGAGCTCTGGAATAAACACAAAATCAAACTCTAGGCCCTTGCAGCTATGGCGATTCAAAACTGTTAAAGTGCCAGAAGTATCGAATACAAGATCGTCAACTGGGTTATTTCTTTTATCTTTTGAGCCCCAGGTTTGCACACGATATTGCTCTCTGAGCTTATGCTGTAGCTTTTCAAATACTAGCTTTCGCATATAATCATTCTGCACAAAGACACCGACTTCCCCTGGTGCTCTCGCCGAAAGAATCCGAACGATATACTCTATTTGCTGATCTAAGTCTGATGCCTTAATGAGTTGCGGTACATCGCCCTGCTTTTTTGGAAGCCCGGGCTTGCCTGAGGCTAGGCCAACATAGAATGAGCTTGCAACTTTAGCAATTTGGAGTGTGTTACGAAAATTCTCTTTTAAGGAATAAAAGCGGTTATTAGGAATTGCTAATGCTTTTTGTATTTGATCAATTGTTGAGTTTTCATCTTCACTTAAGCGTTGATTTTCATCAGCCATTATTGTTAAGGAGCCATCTTCAACCTTATCCGATGCAAGTCTTAGAAAGCTGAACATTTCCTCAGGGAAATCTTGCGCTTCATCGATGATCAAATGCCCCCAGTCATTTAAGTTTGGTTTCATAACCGCAGCAACTAACATTGCGTTCCAATCATAATGAAAATCTTTTATCTTTGGTGGGGCAAAGTCCTGCTTACTCGTCTCGACTTCACAGAGCCACTGATCAAAACCTCCATTTGCCTCTTTAAGCACTTCTGCTGTGACATACCACTTACTTTTTTTCCTATCCCATCGCGCACCAAGAGCTTTAGCTTGGTCTTTTTCTGCGTAAGGACAATCTAAATATCTACTGTCTTTGGCTTCACTTGCTGTTGTTATCTTATTACTGCGCCACCAATTATTTACCCAGCTCACTAAAGTCGCAGGTTTAACGGAGTTTTCTTCGGTATCAGCTACATTTTCGGTGTACTTCCGGAGAACATTATTGTACATCAGCACTTGAGCCAACTTGTTTCTACGCTGAAGTGTCTGTGCTCTTAAAAACGCAATCACAGTCTTACCGGTGCCCGGTGGCCCAATAATCATTACGCTTCCGTTCATTGGTGCTTCTGTATAGATTTCTTCTTGTTCATCACTAATTTGGCGTGAGTTTGGCATTCTCATAAGTTAATTCTCAAAACTCTTGCTTAATATTTTCTACGACAGCAGTAAAGAAACCATCACCAACATCATTACCAAGCAATAATTTTCGATCAAGTAATAAGTTATTCATAGTACAACTTGTTTCAGAGACTAGAGTGCATGAATGACAAGCGGCCTTGTTTAACCCCATAACACCTTGTGTTTCCATTTCGCTACATACTGGATCATTAGAACACCAGCCAGCTTGCTCTAATGCAGCCGCAATCATAGGATAAAGTCTATTAGCTTCACCTTGTTGCACTAAGCCACCTAAGCTTCCTTCAGAATCTGAATCTGCGGTATATAATAGAATACCTGCTTGGTCTGTTTCTGCATAAATCCTTTCACGAATTGATCCGCTAGAGTAACCACATTCAAAACTTAGTTGTCTAATAAGTAGATGGGCGAACGTATGCATTGCAACTAATCTTGGTGTGGGCTCTGGTAAGTAAGTTACTTTTCCTTCTTCATACTTCTCTTGCATATTTTTGATGCGCGTCTGAATAAAGGGACCCGACTTTCTTTCCCACTCCATCAGTGCTTTCTGATCAAACTGTATGAAGATCCCCTCGCCAAATACTTCCATTGCAGGCAACCAATTAATATTTTCATGCCTTCCTGCAGGAGGTATGACTGCAACACCAGGTTTTACTCGTTCAAAACCACAAAAAGCCCGAACTTCACGTAACTTATCTAGCAGCACAACGCGCTCTAGTAACTTATCAAGCCCCCAAGTTCTATTGCTGCCTACTTTAGGTTCAATCCTAGCTACAAAGTTATTACTTTCTAATTCTGTCACTTGTGGTGAAGAAAGTACTCGCCATTCAGCTAACTGTAATTCTTCAGCTTTAGGGATTTCTATTTTTTCTTGCTTTGGCTGATCACCTTCATCGCTGAATAATTCCGTAATAACTTCAACTTCAACATCAAAATCAATTGCCATCATTGACAATAAGGGTTGAGCATTATCAATATTCCCCCCATCGATTAAGTCACTTATTGCACTATAGTAGCCATGACTTTTAGCCTGTTCTCTTAAATCATCTAAATTTACAACTTGCTCTTCATTTGGTATATCTAATGCTGAACGTACTGTTGGATAATATAAGTTACTAGCTCCACGTTGCAGCACCACTAGCGAGCTTTCACATGAATCTCGATTCCACTTCTCCCACGGCTGGCTTCCTGTGCATTTAAGCTTTAGTGAATCTAAAGCACCTGGAGAGGTAATATCACCTAGGTTTCTTTTACTTCCACACTCATCGCACGCTACAAATAGTGCATCTAGACCACTTCCTTTACTGCTATCATTATGGAAATATAACCGACTACCTCTTTCACCACATTCTTTTCTACCCGGACCAGAATGAGCCCAAAAACTCCAAGCCACATCACTTAGATGACCGCTTTCACAAGCGGCTACAAATCGCATAGGAACTAACTGTCTTTTATTGCAGCTATGTTTTTTACAAACTGGCTTTCCATTTTCAGAGTCACCGACATCATTTTTCCATTCACCCATTTTTCTGCAGCTAGGGCAAAACATCCAGCGCGGAAAGCGAATAGTTTTAATTGCATGCCGCCCATCTGCTTTACCAAAATCAGGATTTGTAGGCGGCGCTTTCAGCATCCTTACACCAAGTTCATTAGTAAGACGTTTCATTTCAATCGGTGGTAAATTTTTAGGCCAATCATTTAAGTCTGTTAATAATAAAGACTCATCACCAATATCAATAATTGCGCCAGGACCAAATGGGGTTATTAACTGAGAACTTCTTACGCTTCTATCATTACTCATTGGTCTTCACCCTTCACAAATATCGTTGTTTCTGTATCTACGTTACGCATGGAGTTTAGCGTTGGCCAAACGCCAGCTTTTTTGGTTTGACCAAAAGTTTTCATAAGCGGTTTAAATTGTTTACTAGAGTCATATCGATTAACATTTCCATCTTTTGCTGAGTAATGCCATTCGGAAACGAGTGCATCTAGGTGTGATAATATTTTTTCTACTTCGGCATCGTCGAGATCTGATGCTGACTCTCTGATTCGCTGTTTAAACCCTGAATATAATGCCAGAAATTGTTTATTATCTTTATCAAAGCTACTGGCCATATCATTTCCAGGCAGGTATCCACTTAATCGAACTAAAGTGATTAATGCAGCATGCAAGGCTCTTTCTCTCGCAGGCTTTGCCCATGGGGTAATGCTTGTAGGCTCTACATGGCGATACAGTGCTTGGTGATAGCTTGAAAAAGTTTCGTAGTGCGAACGGTCACGAGGTTTTGATGGCGAATAAAGTGTTACAACCACTGCTGGCGGTCTTTTCTTATCACGCCCCACTCGGCTAGATGCTTGGATGTATTCAGCAGTTGTCTTGGGTTGACCATTGACTAACATAATACCTAAACGGCTAATATCAACACCAACAGAAATCATATTCGTGCAAGGTAATACATCAATAACGCCATGGTTAGCAGCATCAATATCTAGCTTATCTAATATTTCAGGTATACGAGCACCTTTAACGTTTGCAGAAAGCTCTTCGACAATATTACATTCTCGTTTATTACCCGTTTTTTCAGCTATTACTGCAATACGTGAAGGAATATCATCTCGTGCAAGCGTCATTGTTTTACCCAGTTCACGCCGACTATTGTGATAAATAGGTAACGTCCACCAAGTATCTAACTCAGCATCTGTCTGCTTAGTCTCTACTGGTGCTTGTAACATTGCAGCTGCAGTTTGCACCAAAGATGTTTGTCCCGTATGTCCAGTGGGCATAATCCCCAAATACAGTCGTCCAGGTGCACTCTTATCTTCTTTCGAGAAGAACGAATCACTTTCGTCTATACCCGTTGGTGGAAAGATTTTTACCTCTCTTCCAAATAAGCGTCTACTCTGTTGCTCTGCGGCTCGAATTGTTGCTGTTGCTGCAATTACTTTTGCTCGTCCCCCTAACTGCCAAATTAGTGCATCTATACCAGCTTCATAAATACCAGCAACAGTACCTAAAGGCCCTGAAATCAGATGCAGTTCATCTTGAATAATTAAGCTTGGTGGATTAAATTTACCTTCACCAAAAAAAGCTTTTGTTTTGTCCATCCACGCTAAACGTGCAAATTTATCTACCGTACCGATTAACATGCTAGGTGGTGACTGGTAAAGCCCTTCATCAACCACCTGAATGGGTAAGTGATGATTGAAACTGCAGCTATCTGTAGGGCAGTAAAATGAAAATTTTGTTTCAGAAGCCCTAATACCATAATCACTTTTATCATTAGTTATTTCTTTCGGTACAATAGAAGTTCCGCACCAAGGGCAGCGTTGCAACTGGAAAGGATTTTCTGGCTTATCCTCGTCTCTTAGATTTAGGTATTTCTCTAGGGCTGCAGGCTTATCCCTATCACCTGAAGTAAATTTATTTGGAGCACTATCCTGACCGACCCATAAACCTAAAGTAAAAGGCTGATCCCCCATTTCTATATGTAATTCACGACGCATATTTTCCATAGCGCAAATAAGCGTGCCTGCTCGTTGAAACTGTTGTGAGGTCAGTAAACGAAGTGTGTATCTTTTAATAACAGCCGTACCGGCACCTTTGAGGCCATCTTCTAATCTGCGATAGAAGATCTCCCAAGCAGCAACAGCCAAATATGCTTCAGTCTTACCACCACCTGTTGGGAACCACAAAAGGTCGACAACATCTCTACTTTCTGCGAAATCACCAGCTTCATCATGAACCAATGATTCTATAACTAAAAGTTGAAATGCTAACTGGAACGGACGCCACTCATATTTTTCATATGTACTACTAAAATAATCTGGCTGGACAAAAGATTTCTCATTTTTCGCACGAGATTCACCACCATATTTATTATCACTATGGACCATTTGAATTAACATGGCTTGGTTAGCAAGACGGAAAGATTTCATTGCATTCTTTGAACGCCCTAATGAATTAATACCGTCAACCATTCTCTTTGCTGTTACGTGTAGCCTTTCAATTATTCGACCTCTAGCTTCTCCATGCTGCTCTGCTACTTGTGTCATTTCAACTGACGTAATCCAGGCTTTATATGCCGCCACGAATAGTTTTAGGCCGACTACTAGATCTTTATCACTATTAAGAGCGGCTATATCCTGTAAATTTAATATATTTTTAGGGACGTCTGGATATTCGTCAAAATCAATAGTTGTACTAAATCCAAACACTTCCTTCTCTGGTATTGAAGAGCTACTAATCCAAGTAGGCTCATCTCCTTCATCATCCCAAATGCTAGCGCAACCGTGGCCAACGGACCAATTAATCCGTTTGCTATAAAGTAGTGCTAATTCCTGCTGTTCATTATCAAATTTAAAACGCTCGGAGCCAGGGTATTCTTTAAAGCAACCTCCATCTGATTGGCAGTGTATTTTTGCTTGATATAGGCAATCCGAAGGATCTAATCGTGCACCACTAGATTTGTCATTAGTTAGTGCTACGGTAACGATATAACCATTTTTCCATGGTCTTTTAATAATGGTGACCTTGCCTCTTTTATCAAAGATTTTTTTGGGCTTAGGGCTTTCCTCAGAACAATTAAATACTATTACTTCCTTTAATCCTTCCCTTCTCCACTGCTTGTCTTGGCCACAAGAATATACACCTGACGATAAAGATATTTTTACTTTAGCTCCAGCTGAAACAGAAAATGAGAGTGCCATAGAAGACGGTTTAAACTCTGATGCTAAAGAAACTGAGTTATCAAGTTCTTCAGGAGTTTCTTCATCAACCTCATCTTCAACGGCCTCTATTGGAAAGAGTATTCCCATAAGATAACGCTTATGGGGCTTGTCATTTATCAGTTCATTTTCAGTTGATGGGCCAACAAGCTGGCGATTCAAGTACTCAACAATATCTTGTCGATTATGGTTCATATTTAAATTACCTATCATGCTAATTTTTCGAAATACGATGAGAAACTGGTTTCTTTTCCACCATGCTGTCACGATTTTTTACGATGGCATCTTTGCCAGTAAGATTTGGGGGGGCTCGACGATTAGTTAGCGGAATGTTGTATTCAATGGAAACACCCGCTGAGGCAGGAATCTCATCATCGTGTAATACATTAAACATGTATTGCAGTGAGTTCTGCCACGAGATGAATTCATTTTTTGGGGAGTTACGATTTAGCTTTCTCGCTACTTCACTTTCAATAATATCGGCAATGGCATTTGCTCTAACATCATCTACAAATTGCTGTTTCGTTGCTGAATAAACAATCATACTGCTACTACTTTATCCTTAATCGCTCAGCTTGAGCTTTTTGTTCGTCTTCCTGCTACTCGCATTCTTGCGATTTTTACTCTTTACTCTGATTCTTTGTTTTGAGCGCTGTTATTACCTTGATAGGCAGTGTATTTCTTAGCACTGCCTTTCACTAACTCAGCCGGATACTTAGCTTCATTTTTAAGCATCTTCTGTTCAACAGCGTCAAGGATATTCACATCGAGTTTGGTGGCAAGGCGTAATAGATACACTTGAACATCAGCGATTTCATCAACAACGGCTTGCTTTTGTTCTGGGCTAAGGTTTTGAGATTGCTCTTCAGTGAGCCATTGAAAACATTCAACCAACTCTGATGCTTCGACACTCAATGCAATAGAAAGGTTTTTGGGAGAATGGAATTGATCCCAATCTCGCGCATCTGCAAAATCTTGCAGTTTTGATTTAAGCTCTTCTAGCTTATCCATACTATCTATCCTTGAACATCTGGTTTGCTAGTACCAAACCAGCTTCAGTTTTTCGTACTTTTTAAGTGAACCTCTCTTTATACGCCCCTCTTCTCCACATTTCAATTACACTAAGTTGCTGTCTTAAAAGATTTATTTAACGAAATAATAAGAGGCTTCATTTGTCGCTTTTGTTTGCTGAGTGCATTGTAAAAAAAGAGACAGATAAGCTAACAATAAGCCTCAATCCTTCCTTTTTTAGCTAATTGACATGTGTTGATTCAGCTACATTTTTAACCTTTTTGAATTTCACAGGCATTTCCCTTAACAAACCACTGTATGTTCAAACAGTCTTTTATTTGTTACTTTACCAACACCCCAATTTCTCGTTTTTAGATAACGCCAACTAAAGGACGTTCAATGTCTCAATCCAACCCTTCTATTCTCATCCAATATTACAAAACCAAATATGCTGAGTTTATCTTGGGGGCTTATGAGGGTGAGTTGTGTATGTTGGATTATCGCTATCGTAAATCTCGCGATGCGGTGGATGCGAGATTGCAGCGTTTGTTAAAGGCGGACTATCTTGTAGTTGAAGAAGGCTCGACTGAGGTGCCAGTGTTTGAGCAAACTAAGGCTCAGCTTGATGAGTATTTTTTAGGTGAGCGTTCTGAGTTTGATATACCGCTGCTATTGGTTGGTAGTGAATTCCAGCAAGGTGTGTGGCGTGCTTTGTTAGAAGTACCCTACGGGGAGACGGCGAGTTACTTGGATTTATCCAAACGGTTAAATAATGAGAAAGCCATTCGTGCGGTCGCCAGTGCCAATGGCGCTAATGCGATTTCTATCATTGTACCTTGCCATCGTATTATCGGTTCGAACGGTGAATTAACGGGTTATGCAGGCGGTTTACCGTTAAAGAAGCGTTTGCTTGATTTGGAAAACCCTAAGGAAGAAGTCGAGTTCATTCAAGAAACTTTATTTTAAAATTAATTTTTTATTGCAGTTTTTATAGGTAGGCTCACTTTTGTCATGATTTTGATCAATAAATAAACCCGTTATTGTAATTATTTGTAATAAAAAATATTCATTTTTTCTCAAATCTCTTCAAAGTTTTTCACTTTCCGTTTCATTAAGAGCGATTCATCTTAATAAGTGAATTAGTCTTCATTTTTAGTGATTTTAGCTCGTATTTTGTTGTTTTAGCTAACTTTTGTTTAACTTAAAGCATTAAGTTAAATCTTATTTTTTTCACTTATATATGCGCTTTTTCTAAAATATTAATAGGAATTGTTCTCGTTAACCTTACTTTTACCCGCCCTTTTCTATACACACCCTATTGCTGGTTACTTATTGATCTACAAACGGTTTTTATCTTTTAAGATTAATTAATTAGACTACTTCCCAAACCCACGTTTACCTAGCATTTACTTTCATATTGATAGAGTGCGAAGGAAGGCGTAAACAAGTCTTCCCGCCTCTGCATGGGGCTAAAGCGTCTTGAGTAACAGATGTGAAGTGAAACCTAATCACAGGTGTGTGACGGTGACTTTGAATCGATTTAAACGCGCTTTAGAGCATGCCTTTCGGGTCTTTAAGAGAGAACCTCAGCTGGTCTTGCCTCTTCTCGTAAGGTACCTACATTGCGTCGAAATGCGCCTTGTTTGAGTTTTTCACTAATAAGACTGAGAAGCGGTGAGCTATTTCGCCTTCCCAGGTAACTCGATATGGATATGATGATAAATGTTAGAACAATTCAAACAAACGCCGTTACTCGTCTTAATTGTTGAAGACAACACTGCTTTAGCTGCCAATATTATTGAAAGTTTAAAGGAATTTAACATTGAGTGTGACTATGCAAAAAATGGCGTTCAAGCCCTTAGTCTCGCTCAGCTATACCATTTTGATGTCATCGTATCTGATATCTTAATGCCGGCTATGGATGGCATTACCATTTGCAAAAAGTTACGCGCTTTAGATATCACTACGCCCATTCTTCTGTTAACAGCACTCGATCATATTGAGGATAAGGTCACAGGTTTTAGTGTGGGCGCGGATGACTATCTGGTAAAACCTTTTGAGATGTTGGAGCTGATTGCCAGAATTCGCTCTCTCTCGGAAAAGAAACGGATCAACCCTTCGCGCTTAGTTGTTGAGGACCTTCAAGTAGACCTTAAAACCTACAGTGTTACCCGTGCAGGTAAGCCGATATTTTTATCGCCTATTTGCTGGGAACTGTTGGTCTTTTTAATGCGTAAGAGCCCTAGCCTTGTCAGTAAGGAACAAATCGAGCAACACTTATGGAAGCATAATGCGACCCCTGAAACGGATGTCACCAAGGTTCACCTCTATCGCCTGCGCCAAGCGATTGATAAATCTTTTGATAAACCACTTTTACATACGGTGCGTGGCCGGGGAGTGGTATTAGGGAAACGTCATGTTGAAGCCAATGTTTAAGTTACGATCTCTGTGCACCATCTACCTCTTATCTTCTTTTATTATCATTCTAGTGTTTGGCGCCTTGGTACATGATTCGGTACAGAAAAACTCTGTGATCAATACGTTAGAGATAAGCCTTAGGTCGTTAGCTGAAAAACAAGACAAGGAAACAGGTGGTGTTATTCAAGAAGCGTATTTAGGCCGTTTAACTCATTATAAAAATTGGTCTGCGACTCCCAGTGGGATTCGGGCTCAATTTAATGTTAATAAATTAACGGAAAATAGACTCAGCCTTGAACAGTTTGGCAATAAGGTTAACGCTATTTTGCCTTACCGTAACAGTGATAATAAGGTGATCTATTACTTATTAGAGCTTGATAAAAATGACCTCCCTGAGCACATGAATGGCGTTAATACGGGCATTTTGCTTTATATTCTTGCCACGATTTTTCTGATGTTTTTAATGGCGTATTTGCTGGCTAAGAATATTATGCAGCCACTCAATTTGTTGGCTGAGTTCGCGAAGAAAAATGAAACGGCTGCGATTGAGATCCCCAGTACTTTGGCAGAAAGAGAAGACGAAATTGGCGATGTTGCCAGAGCGCTGAATCACTCTTTACATAATATTCGCCAACAACAAGACAGAGAAAAGCAATTCCTTCAAAATGCTAGCCATGAGTTACGCAGCCCACTTGCGACCATTGGCAGTGCTCTACATGTGATTAATCTACGCCAAACAAAGGGTTTAGGCTTTGATGATAAGTTGTTGCAAATTAAACGCTGCTATCACCAGATGACACAACTCACGCAAGCCCTGTTGTGGCTTTCTAAAGAGGAGAAAACCTTTAAAACCTGTGAGTTTAATTTGTCTGAATTGATTGAATTACACCTACATCAGCTTGATCATCTCATTTCAAATAAGGCGATTGAGGTGGTGTTTAATCGTGAGAATATTCAGGTGGATCAAGCCCGTGCTTTGGTCGATGTGGTAATTAGCAATTTGATTCGTAACGCCTTTGAGAACAGTTCTGGCGGTAAAATCATCTTGCATCACACGAGTACTGGTATTTCTATCTCTAACCCTATTTATAAACAAAAACCCACTCATGAGCAGCATCAAGGCTTTGGCTTGGGCTTGCATCTGGTGAATAAAGTGACGAAGAAGCAGAATTGGACGTTGGATGTGTCTAAAACGGATCAACAAATGAATGTGCAGGTTTCTTGGTAGCTTTTTAACGAGAGCAGTTTAATGCTAGCTATTTAACAAAGGTGATGTAAAAGGGATATTGAATAAAGAATCTTAAACCAAGGCTAATTGATAAGCCTGTTTGAGAGCATCTATATCAGCCAGGTAGTCTGGGTTGATATAGGGGCTTTCCAGTTGTAACACTTGATACATACCCCCTTCTACCATGTTTTTACTGATGCTTTGCCCTTCTTCTAATACGCAAGATTGTAAAAAGGCGAACCAGCCTGTGACGTTTATCCAAGTATTGGTGACTAGGCCTTTTCTTTGTTCTTGGCTGATGCTGATAATGCCCGCCTCATTCAGCCCGAGATACACCGCATCTAACTTGCCTAAACAAGCCTGATAAAACTCACGATAACGCTGCTTGAGTTTTGGGTTATCACTCAGTAATTGGCTTAAATTGAGGTGAATGAATCGATACTGCCAAAGGCTTTCGAATACGCCTAACATGACGTTGAATTTGTCTTCTAATGTCATCATGCTTTGAGCACCTTTAGGCAGGCTTAGAGCTGATTCTATCTGGGCTTCGTGCTGTAAGAACAAGTCGTAGATGATGTCTTGTTTGTTTTTGAAATGATAATAGAGATTCCCCGGCGACATACCTAAATGGGCAGCCAGATGATTGGTGCTCACCTTGCGTTCGCCCTGCTCGTTAAACAAGGTTAAGGCGGCATTTAAAATACGGTCACGGGTTTTCATAAATAGTATTTGCTCTTTATAAATCTATTTAGGCATTAGTCTGATTCACTATTGAAAGAAATGGTTTTTACCGAAACAACCATAAGCGTAAAAGCGATTAATCACAAAAGCCATCGAAACAAAATCAGTTTAAGTTATATCACATTATCAAGTCATACGTATTGCAAATTAGAGTATTTACTCTAAACTGACTTTCAGTGTATAAATTATCAACAATAATAATCGCCAGTTTTATGTGGAGCGTTACATGCAACCTAGAATCGTAGAATCATGCTCGAAACTCACCGAACTTAATCCAAGTTTGCATATTAGTAACTTGCTCGCTTCTCAAAAAACGGCCTATCGTAAAAACCCGCTTCCGACTTATCAAGAACGTATCCACCAGCTTAAGCAGTTAAAACAAGCTTTGCTTGAATTTAAAGAGCCACTGATTGAGGCGATTAACCAAGACTTTAGTGTGCGCTCTCGTGATGAAACCTTGCTAGCTGAGTTTATGCCGACGATAGAGTCTATTAACTATGCGATTAAACATCTCAAACAATGGATGAAGCCCAGCAAACGCAAAGTGGGTTTACTCTTTATGCCAGCAAGCAATAAGGTGCATTTTCAGCCTGTTGGGGTTGTGGGTATTATCGTGCCTTGGAATTACCCTATCTTTTTGGCGCTAGGCCCTTTGGTTGGCGCATTAAGCGCGGGTAACCGTGCCATGATCAAGATGTCGGAATTTACCCCCAACCTAAATAAAGTACTGACTAAATTACTAGCCAGTATTTATAAGCTAGATAAGGTAGCGATTATCGAAGGGGATGCACCAACCGCGATTGCCTTTACAGAACAAGCCTTTGACCACCTTTTATTTACTGGCTCTACCTCGGTTGGACGCCATGTGATGGCTGCAGCGGCGAAAAACTTAACGCCAGTGACTCTAGAATTGGGTGGTAAATCCCCTGCGATTATTAGCCAAGATGCACCCATGGTAGAAGCTTGCGAGCGTTTGTGCTTTGGTAAGTCGCTTAACTCAGGGCAAACTTGTGTAGCCCCTGACTATATTTTATTGCCTAAAGGCTGCGAACAAGAGTTTATCCAAACTTATCAGCAAGTCTTTACCAAGATGTACCCAAGCATTAAAGACAATGATGATTACAGTGCCATCATTAACGAGGCGCAACACCAAAGGCTAAATAGCTGGTTAGATGAAGCCAAAGAGCAAGGTGCGATTCTCCATGAGATTAACCCTAAAAACGAAGATTTAAGCTCAGGCCGTAAAATGGCACCTGTTATTGTAGAAGATGCGAATGCAGAATCCACTCTCATGCAAGATGAGATATTCGGGCCTATCATGCCGATTATTAGTTACCAAAACATAGATGAAGCCCTTGATTATGTGAATGATAGAGCGCGCCCTCTTGCCCTTTATTATTTTGGTTACAACAAACAAGAGCGTGAACATGTGTTGCAACATAGCCATGCTGGCGGTGTATGTGTGAATGACACACTGGTACACCTTGCTCAAGAAGATATGCCATTTGGTGGCATAGGTGACTCTGGCATGGGCCAATACCATGGTTATGAAGGCTTTTTAACCTTTTCTAAAGCGAAAGCGGTACATACCAAAGGGCATTTCAACAGCGCGAAGTTTGCCTACGCACCATATAAAAGCCCTATTCATAAGCTCATTTATAAGTTTTTTATTCGTTAGCGTTATTGCCTTTCAAAACCTAATTTCCATATATCATTCGCACTGGCTGTATTTGCCAGTGCATCACCACAAAAATAATAAAGGTGAATTCATGCCTCATTCTGAGCATACACAGGCAAATGCAGACAAGCCTCAAACGCGATTAAGCACGAGCCGTCGTGGCTTTTTGCAATTGAGTCTCACCTCTTCAATCGGCTTAAGCTTGGCGTCAGGTCTTGTGCCTGCTCTTGTTCCCGTGAAGGCTGAGGCGAGTGAGAGTAGTAGTACTGAAAAGCTTGAATACCGTTTTTTAACCCCCAGCTCTGCTGAGTTTTTAGCGGCCCTCTTCCCGGTTGTGCTAGCGAAAACCTCCCTCAATCAGGATGAGAATAACGCCTTACTGATGGCACTAGATAAGATGATTTTCCATTTTAATGCCTTTAACCAAAAACAGATGCAGCAGCTTTTTGATGTGATGGCTTATGCACCTGTACGCTTTGTAGCGGGGGCACCTTGGGCAAATTGGCCAGAAGCCAGCCATGAAGATATTGAGTCTTTTTTGGTGGGTTGGCGTGATAGCCGCTTCGAATTAAAACGTATGGGTTATCTCTCAGTATGTAAGCTGATTAATTTGTGTTGGTACGCCAGAAAAGAGAGCTTTGCTCAAACAGGCTATCCAGGGCCACCTGTCAAAATCCCCACTTCGGTTTCCAATTCTTTATAACCCTTTTTAGATTAGGTTAGCACTATGGCAGAACGTAACTTGGCAGAAATCCGTGGTATTCCAGACCCCGTTTTAAAGGGTATTAACCAAGGTTGGCGCACCTTAGATGGCAGCCAAATTAGCCAAAGCCAAACACTCAAAGCCGATGTTGTCATCATAGGTTCTGGGGCTGGCGGTGGCACCAGTGCCGAGATATTGGCGCAAGCTGGGTTGAAGGTCATCATATTAGAAGCGGGCCCACTTAAAACCACCAATGACTTTGATATGGACGAAACCCGCGCCTATAAAAACCTCTACCAAGAGCATGCTGGCCGTATGAACAAAGACGGCAGTATGTCGATTTTACAAGGTCGCTGTGTCGGTGGTTCGACAGTGATCAACTGGACTTCTAGTTTTCGTACGCCCAAACAAACCTTGCAACATTGGCAGGATGAGTTCCAGCTAAAAAACTGCTCTGAAAGCGAGATGGCACCTTGGTTTGAGAAAATGGAGACACGATTAAATATCAGCCCTTGGCCTGTTCCTCCTAACGAAAACAATGCGGTATTGAGCCGAGGAGCAGAAGCACTTGGCATCCCTTGGAAGACGATTCCGCGTAATGTCTTAGGTTGTTGGAACCTTGGTTATTGCGGTACGGGTTGTCCGACGAATGCGAAGCAATCCATGTTGGTAACAACGATTCCTGCGGCGTTAGAAAAAGATACGCAACTCATTTATAACGCCCCTGCTGAGCAACTTATATTTGATGATAAAAAGCAGAAAGTGCTTGGCGTTAAAATCAAAACAAAAGCAGGCGAACTTGAAATAAAGGCTGATACTTTTGTGATGGCAGCAGGCGGCATTAATAGCCCAGCTTTGATGCTGAGATCTGATGCGCCAGACCCAGAAAACCTGATTGGCAAACGTACTTTTTTACACCCTGTGGCCTTTTCGTTTGCTAAGTTTGATGAGGAAATTGCCCCTTATTATGGCGCACCACAATCGGTTTATTCGGACCATTACCAATGGCAAAGTGTGACAGGCAAAGTGGGCTATAAACTTGAAGTGCCGCCACTTCACCCCAGTTTAACCTCGGCCCTTTTGTTAGGCCATGGACCAGAACATGTGAAAGATATGCAGTCACTGCCGCATCTCAATGCCATGATAGCCCTAATGCGTGATGGTTTTAATGAAGATAGTATCGGTGGTTCTATTGAGCTTGCTGAGGATGGCAGCCCGATTATTGATTACCCTATCAATGATTATCTTTGGCAAGGCATACAAGATGCTCATTTTAAAATGGCAGAGCTACAATTTGCCGCTGGCGCTAAGGCCGTCAAGCTGGCCCATATTGATAGTGAGTGGTACACCTCTTGGTCTGATTGCAAAACCGCGATCGAAAACTTCGCTTATATTTCTTGTCGACCTCTTGTGGGCAGCGCCCATGTTATGGGTGGATTGGCTATGGGAGAAGACAAAGAAAAATGCTTGGTTGATAGCCAAGGTAAATACCATTATTTAGATAATCTTTATGTGTTTGATGGCTCTGTATTCCCCACCAGTATTGGCGCGAACCCGCAATTATCGATTTATGGTATGGCCTGTAAAAATGCAACGGCTTTGGCTAAGAAAAGTTTAAAATTGGGCTGAAACAAGCTGAAATAGCGTCTAATAAGGCTAATTTTTCTCTCACAAGAAATCACCACTGTTTATAACTCTTGGTAAATCACATTTGTATTTTGAATCTTGACAGTGTCAAAATACATCTATAGTTTAAAGCAAGCTAAACAAAATGAGCCTTAGATTCTGGCTCTTTTGTTATCCATTTTTCTGGCCAGAGCCATTTGCCTTAAGGAATTACCATGAGTGATCAAGACGATAACACCCTTATTTATAAAACAATGAAGGTTGAGATTCAGAACCAAGTTGCCCATGTGCAATTTACTCGACCTGATGAGTTAAACACCATGAATCTTGATTTCTGGCGTGAGCTACCTGAGCTAATGCACAAGATAAATGACGAAGTATTAGCCCGTGTTGTTGTCATCTCCTCTACTGGTAAACACTTTAGCGCGGGTATGGACCTCTCTGTCTTTACCGGTATGAAGCGTAAAAAGATGGAACTTGGTCGAAAGCACGAAAACCTGCGACGTACTGTGCAACAGCTTCAAGCTTGCTTAAGTGTCTTAGAAGAAATTCGTTTACCCGTATTGGTTGCGGTACAAGGTGGCTGTATTGGCGGTGCACTCGATTTAGCCGCAGCGGCAGATTGTCGTTATAGCACCAAAGATGCTTTCTTTAGCATTGAAGAAACCAAATTGGGTATGACAGCCGATGTGGGTAGCCTACAAAGATTACCTAGTCTGATGCCATTAGGATTAGTACGAGAATTAGCCTTTACCGGCCGTCGTATGTATGGGGATGAAGCCAAAGAAGCAGGTTTGGTAAACCGTGTCTTTGATGATCAAGAAAGCATGGTGGCAGGCGTATTAGAGATTGCCGCAGAGATTGCCCAACGTTCTCCTCTTGCGGTAACTGGCTGTAAAGAGATGATCAACTTTAGCCGTGATCACAGTGTGGATGAAAGCCTTAAACAAATGGCACTTTGGCAGGCGGGTATGTTCCAACCTGAAACCGACATGATGGAAGCCTTTATGGCCAAAACCCAAAAGCGTGATACGAATTTTGCCGAACTTTGCCCAGTTAAAGCCCCATTAGAATAAGGCTACTTTCTTAAAAAAGAAGGCATAAAGAATACGGTGTAAAGAAAACCCTAGCATAGACTAAAAATATAAGTTTTAAACGATAAAAATAATAAGGATAAAACATGAGTCAGGAAAATTTAGAACGTTGGCATCAGGTTGTTTATAACAAGGATATGGCTCTATTAAGAGAACTATTAGCCGAGGATGTTGAGTTCCATTCCCCTACCCTTTGGGCGCCTAAAAAAGGCCGAGATATTACTCAGTACATTCTGAAAATGGTGATGGATATCTTTGAAGATTTCGAATATCAAAGACAATGGGTAGATGATCAAAACCTTGCACTTGAGTTTAGCGCTCGAGTTGATGATAAGAAGATTAAAGGCATAGATTTAATCCGTTGGAATGAACAAGGTCAGATCGTTCACTTTGAAGTCATGCTGCGCCCTATGAATGGCCTACAGCTTATGTTCGATAAAATGACCAAACATCTACAGGATGCTGGCTTTATTCCTAAACCGTAAGTTTTCTATCTTTAAAGTGCTTAAACAAAAAGAAGAGCCAATGCTCTTCTTTTTGCTTTTTACGCTTTTCAAACATGCTCTGATTTAAATATCGGTTTATTAAGCAGGCATCTGTTTAAGGCGTGCATAGAGGGCATCTTTAAGTGTGCTTCTATCATGCTTTAGTTTGTGCATTTCGTCATCGCTAATCGGTGTATTGCTTAGCTCAAGCTCACGTATTTCTTTATCTAACAAGGTGTAACGGCTGTTCTCTTGTTGAAATTGACTGTCCTGCTCACACAAAGTTTTGATCGTATCTGTGAATTCAGGAAAGTCTGTTGTAAGTAAATGGTTTTCGCCTAACATAAAAAAACTCCCGCTCTTTTTGTTTAAATAAAATGAATGACCTTAGGTTCTTATCATAGTGGGTTTTATCAAACTCGCTTCAAAGAATTCGCTAAGGCGGGAGGACTTATTCGCAGGCTCCCTAGATAGGATCATCCAAGATAGCACGCTTAATATCGTAACTGGTTTCTAAGGTGCTATGACCAATACTAAATTGGCTTTCAAGAACATTACGTACACGCTGTTTAATCTGTTCGGCATTACCTTCGTCTAAAACAAGATGCCCTTCTAAGAAGACTTTTTTATCGTCTAGTTGCCATACATGTACATGCTCGATATTCGCCACACCCTCTATGGTGTTAATGGTGAGTTTAAGCTCTGAAAGGTCGATATTATCTGGTACGGCTTGCATGATAATCAGCACGCTCTTTTTCAATAAAAGAATGCCATGGAAAATGACATAAGCTGAAATGCCAATAGTAGCGATCACATCAAAAATATAAAGTTCGTAATTTATGATGAGTATGGCAGCAATAATGACCACAATTGAGGCCAGTGCATCTGACACATTATGAATAAATGCCGCTTTGATATTCATGTTGTCTTTCGCGCCAGCACTGTAAGTAAGCAGTGCAGTGATGATATCGATAACAAGCGCGATGCCTGCTACCCAAAATACGATCCAACCATTGATTGGCGTTGGATTAAAGTAGGTGTCTATGGCTTCAAATATTAGATAAATACCCACTAGGATCAAGCTGGTACTATTGATAAGAACACCGATAATCTCGGCTCTTTTATAGCCGTATGTCATGCTGGATGTGGCTGACCGTTGGCCTATATTTCTGGCAATCAGCGCCACTAGAATGGCTCCGGCATCACTTAAATTATGCAGCGCATCGGCAATAAGGGATAAGCTTCCTGATAAAACACCACCTACCACCTGAGCAATGGTAAGAAGTACGTTAACCGCCACGGCCATAATTAACTGGCTATTTGAACCTTGATCGTGATGGTGCTCATGTCCCATAAAACTTACCTATTGAATAAAAAATGAGATGTCGAAGAATGCGATTTATCAAAACCCAATCATAAGGCACGGGATTAATACAATGCCACTTTTCGAAGGCCAAAACACACTATCTCCACACAAAGTTCATTTTCTTAAAAATTGAAACATAAATATGCATTTTATCACTTGCCATATAAAAATTTATTATCATAAGAATGCCCTTAAATTTGACAAGAGTGATCGAGTTACTAACTTTAATAAGTGACTATTAACCTTTCTGCAATGCCTCATGCTGAGAGCTAGGTAGCGATATTGTTGCATATGGATGAGTGATTTTCTCATCATTAAATATTGAATTAAGGGGACAAACAGATGAATGCTTTGTCTTGTTTCTGCACGTGTATTTATAAAGCCTTTATCCAATTTACTTGGCATACTTCACTTGTCAGCGCCTTGATTTTGTTGTTTTTCTCTTCGCAATTCTCCCATGCTCAAGCCTTAGAGAACATTAAAGAAAAAGGCTATATCACGGTTGGTGTCAAAGCAGACTATCAACCCTATGGCTTTAAATTAGCAGACGGTACCCTGACGGGCATTGAAGTGGATTTAGCAAAAGACGTTGCACAAAAACTTGGGGTTGAGCTTAAGCTTGTTACGGTAAAAAGCAGCAATAGAATGCGGTATCTAATTGAAGATCAGGCCGATTTGCTTATCGCAACTGTCAGCAACCATTTTGAAAGACATAGAGTTGTAAGCTTTGTGGAGCCCGCCTATTACTCTTCAGGCACGAATGTTTTAGCTTGGAAAAACGCCAAATTACACTCTTGGGAGCAATTACATAGACAAAAAGTATGTGGTATTCGAGGCGCTTTTTATAATCATACAACCAAGATGGATTATGGGGCGATTATTATCGCTTTTGATAAGACTGATGATGCTTTGTTAGCCCTAAGAAAAGGCAGATGTCTTGCCTTTGTATATGATGATTCTTTTATTAACCACCAACTCCATGATGAACGCTGGCAAAATCGTTTTGAAATGCCTTTAGACTCGATTAAAAATACTCCTTGGGGTCTTACCGTTAAACGAGGTGAAGACGAGTTTAAAGCCTACTTAAAAGACATTGTTATTGATTGGCATGCTAGCGGTTATCTCATAGAGCTTGAAAAGTTGTATGGTTTAAAAACCAGTCGCTTCGCGATTAAGATGCACGACCTTTATAAATAGTAGAAAGAGGAAAGTAAGTAAAAATAACAGGCAAAAAAAAGCGTCTTCATAAAAAGACGCCCTAAGCCTACTATGTTCAAAAGGCTTGAAATTCTTGTATTCTGTTAAAACAACTAAGCCTGTCTCTTTTTAAGCTCGTCTCTTCTTAAAAGCGTAAAAGCCTGCTCCCATAAACACCTTGATAAAGGTTTTCACCTCACTCAAGTTGGGCTTTGGTGCTTTACCTTTCGCCATTCTGGCAAGCTGCTGTTCGTACCAAGTTATGTCTAACATGGCCATTTTATCGAGCGACCTGACACCCGTTGTTAGCGCTTTAAGTTCTTGCTTATGGTTAACATCGGCTAATAGCTTGTTAGGAAAATCTGGGTCTACTGCTGTTGTACGAGCAATACCAATAAAGTCTGTCGCACCTGTATCTAGCGCTGCTTGCATACCTTGAGCAGAACGAAAGCCACCCGTTAGCACAAGCGGTGTATCCACCAGCTCACGGACTTTTTCGATATAATCTAAGAAGTACGCTTCACGCTTTACAGTTGATTCTTTGGCTTTATGTCCCATCATTGACGGACTTTCATAGGTACCACCTGACACTTCGATCAAGTCGATACCCGCTTGGGCTAAGGTTTTAACCACTTGCATTGAGTCTTCTTCAGTAAAGCCACCTTTCATAAAATCGGCAGAGTTTAGCTTGATACCAATTGGGAAGTTAATGCCAACTTTACGTCTAATGGCATGATAAACAGCCAAAACAAAACGCATACGGTTTTCGATACTGCCACCCCATTGATCTTGTCTTTGATTGTGTCTTGGGGACAAGAATTGGCTCACCAGATAACCGTGCGCACCGTGAATTTGTACACCACTAAAACCTGCGTTTTTAGCAAGCTCTGCACTGCTCGCAAACTTTTTGATAATGCCTTCTATTTCAATTTCACTTAGTTCACGGGGTTTGTTAAACCCTTTTTCTAAACCCCCTTCTAAGGCAATTGCAGAAGGTGCCACCGGCTCTTCACAGATAAATTTAGGAATCTGTTTACCTGGGTGATTAAGTTGAACCCAAAGGTGAGAGTCATTTTCTCTTCCGGCTTTCGCCCAGGCTTTGAACTGAACAAGATCTGATTTTTCATCTAAGACAACGTTTTTAGGCTCACCTAGGGCATTTCTATCTATCATGATATTGCCTGTCATAGATAAGCCAATGCCCCCTTGTGCCCAACGGCTATAAAGTTTGGCTAAGCCTGGGATAGGGTTATGGTGTTTATCACCAAGTTGTTCACTCATGGCTGACTTGAAAAAACGATTTTTGATTGTCTGACCGCCTGCTAAGGTGAAGCTGTCGCCAAGTCCATTTAGCCCTTGCTCTTTCGTTTGTGTGTTTTGCATTTACTTCTCCAATATTATTAGACCGGTCGTCTTTTAACTATGCAAATAAAAAGCCCCGCGGGCTTTTGTTTATTTTATTAATAACGTCTCTAGTAATAGAAACATATTTTCTTGGGCTTCTTGCTTATCCCGAGTGACTCGCATCCTCAGTAACACCCCTTGCCAAGTAGACCAATAAAGCTTTGCCATTTTCGCAGCTCTGATATCTGTACGAATACTCCCCTCTGCTTGAGCTATCTCTAGCAAGGTGGTGAAAATCCTTAAGCATTCATCGACAGAAAGATTTAGTGCTTGTTTGCAAAGGTCATTCCCTTCGTCAATGTCAGCCGATATGGTCGCGATTAGGCAGCTATGCTTAAATTCAACTTTTTCGTACTTAATGAGACTCAGGTTAACGATTGTTTTAAGCTTGGCTAGGGCATCCATTTGTGCCCCTTCATACTCAAAAAACTGGCTAAATTGCCTTATTAAATCTTGGGTGTATGCCTTAATTAACTCTGCTACAAACGCTTCTTTACTCGCAAAAAAATTGTAAAAAGATCCTTTAGGTACTTTTACCTCATCTAGGATCTGCTTAATGCCGGTTCCATGATAGCCATTAGCAGAAAGGTGGATGATCCCCGCTTCTATTAATGCTTCTCTGGTTGATTCACTTCGTCTTGGTCTAGCCATGGGGTGAGTATATGACCGATCGTCTTTTAATTAAAGAGGCAATGAAATGTTTCTTTTTTTGTACACATTTATGCTTAGCGACATGCACACTTTTACAAGATGGAAATTCGTACTAAGCACTTTCTACCTTGTTACGGCCTGTTCTTTTTGCTTTGTATAAGGCGACATCGACTCTTTTGAATACATTCTCCCAGTTTTCGACTTCACTCTCACGGGTTGCTACGCCAAAGCTGGCGCTGATATGTAATGCTTCATCTGAACCGTTATCCAAACTAAAGTGTTCATCGGACAGCTGAACTCTGAGGTTTTCTGCCATTCGCTCTGCCTGCTCTCGGCTGGTATTTGGCAGTAAGATAATAAACTCCTCGCCACCGTAGCATGCGACTGAATCGTTCTCTCGGGTATTTTTGGTGAGTATCATGGCAAGTTTTTGCAACACGGTATCGCCAGCTTTATGGCCATGACCATCGTTTAGTTTTTTAAAGTAATCAATATCGAGCATGATGGCTGATAATGGCACTTGATTGAGCTTAGAACTTACGTCTCTATCTGCCACTATTTCATCTAATGCCCGACGATTATAAACCTGAGTTAATGGGTCTAACGATGCTTGTAACCTTAGTTTGAGTTCTAGGTTTGTGGTTGTCATCCATACAATCGAAAAACTAAAGCTGACGACTAATACTTGGTACACAATGAGCACCATTGAATGTAATAAGCCCGCATCCATAAAGAAGCCCAGTTGTACTGATTGGCTGACTATGAGTCCTCGCAAGGCAAAATAACTGGCAGAGAGCAGACAAATTAATGACAAGACTCGCATGCTTGCTTTTCCAAACTCTTCATTACCTTTTAATAGAAGTAAACTGATTAATACAAGCTGCATCACACTCGTACTACTCATTATCATGATGCGGGCATTCACGTCATATTGGGTATAGGTAAAATACATCATGCCTGCAACCGTCACACAGAAGCCCACTAAACTTAGCCAGCTACTCTTGGGAATAGGGACAGAAAGATAACGTGAGAAACCCAATAGAACGAGATAGAAACTCAGATAAATAGCACTGTTAGCTAAAACAATTGAAATGATGTCTGGCACATGTTGTTGAGCACCATTCAAACTTAAAGCGAAAAAGTTTATTAGCAGAGCGCCAGCGATTAACTTAATGCCAATAAACGAAGGATAAAAACGAGAAAAAAGAAATAGCCCTACCGCAAAAAAAACTAAGAAAGCTGCTATTTATCAATAAGGTACGTATGTCTATCAAGTCACCCATTCTTAATGCGCCTCATTGTTTAAATTTTATGAGGTAAATATATTAAGGCTGACATTAAATAGATTATGTGAAAACCTAAGCACACCCAGTAGTTAAAGCCCTATTTACTTTAACCACTTACACTCCCTGTTTCGGGAAGTCTTATTCTCGACTCGCCTCTCTTATTCAATCCAGTATAGATAAGTTTTCGCTTAAGGGACCTGCGAATAAGTCCTCCCGCCTCAGCGTGTGGATAAAAGCCACTAGATTTATGGCGAGGAGCGCAACTTAATAGTTATTCTATTGATAAGCTCTTCAACGTAAAGATAGGGCTTTGAGACCACGCCCTTCGGGTCTTTGAAGAATACCTAAACGGCATTTCAGAAAAAGTAGCACCCTGTGTTGTCACTTCTCGAAAGGTACCTACACTGGTTTTCTATTAGTAAACGCAAAGTAACGCCTTGTGTGATACTTTTTCCCATATACCTTAGAAGAGCAGACAGAGAAGAGGTGACTTAATCACAGGTTCCTTATAACTAATCACTAAACTTATTGGCAGTTTCTAAGCCAGTTGATTGCCGAGTTTCTATCGGTAAATATTTGAACATTCTTAGAGTAAACGAGATGTATTTTAGCGGCCATTAAAGAGGTCTCGCTGTAAACAAGAATGGCGATAGAGCTGACATTTTTAAGCTCGCCAATTCTTGCTAAAGATTCGTGTCCATGGGAGTAAGCATTTTTACGATTAATTAAAAGAGCATATTCACCTTGATACTTTTCTAATAAACCTTGCTCGATTTCTTCTATGTTTTTTTCACTGACTTGAACCCCTTGGTTTATAGTAACTTCCATAATTCGTGGTTCAATTTCTTCAAAAACGCCAAACGGCAATTCGCCTAATAGCATATATCTTCCCTGTTGCTTTAATTCCAATTTTTATCACTTTATTAAATAATTCACAATATGAAATATTATCTGTGAATTTTAAACATATCTAAACTATTTTTTTACTCTATTTATATGCTTTTATTCTTTTCGTAAGAAAGCCTTAATGTTGGCTTAACTATTAAGGTTTTTATGCAAAGGTTCCTTTAATACTCATTTCGCCATCACGCTTATGCCATTTACCTAATGCCATAACATGCTTCACTTGATAATTTGCATCTAGTACGACTAGGTCCGCATCTCTATTCTTTTCGATTCTGCCTTTATGCGAAAACTTTAAAAGTTCTGCCACATTAGAGGTAATAAAACTTAAAGCTAAACTTAAAGAATGGCCTTCTCGTATGAGTGAAGCCAAGGTATCTGGCAGAATTTGGGCTTTACCAAACGCCATGTGCTCTAACTTACCGCATGCATCAAACTCTGGTAGACAGCCGCCTCCATCAGAACTGATGGTAATTTGGTTTAAAGATAAATCACGCTTCACAGCCAGTTCGATTGCTTGATAAGCATGATATCCATGCTTATTAAACGACTCCGGGAAAGCGGTAATATCGATATAGGCACCTAGTTTATTTAGCTCACAAGCGTGATCAAATAAGGCTTTATTACGGTTTACATGGGTTGCGTTAAATACTCTGGCGGGGATTTCAGTTTCTTTAATTGCTCGCTCAAGTAGCTCTAATTTACGTTCGCCATCGCCAAGGTGGAAGTGCACAATACCTGCTTTGCCTGTCATTAAGCCTGCCACATGCGCTTCACTGGCAAGCCGAATAACCTCTTCATAACTGGGCTGGCTTGATCTGTGATCACTGATAGCGAACTCGCCTATACCTATCACAGGCTCCACAAATACCATGTCTTGTTTGGCAGTTTCCATTAAACTGCGAGGAGGATAATGATAGCCGCCAGACCAGCAATAGGCGCTCATGCCTTCTTCTCGTAAGCCATATACTCGACTGATCAAGTTTTCCATACTTCGGGTTGTATCATCAGTACCTAATAAACCAACAACCGTTGTGACACCTGCTGAGGTAAATTCGCTAATAGGTAATACTGGCACTTGTGTGGCAAACCCTGCCTCTCCCCCGCCGCCTGTAATATGCGCATGGGCATCAATAAAGCCAGGCACTAGTTTATCGCCAGCTAGATCAATTACTTCATGTTCGATTGAGCTTGGCAGCTCAATACTCTCTTTGCTGATACTGGTTATCTTGTCATGGCAAATAAGTAGATTATTAAGCCCTAATGACTCTGGTGCATAAAGGTCGGCATTTTTGATTATAGTGATGGACATAGTAGGCAGAATTATCCTTTTGTTTTTATTTTTTAAACAATGCTTTTATCAATTTGTTTTAATGAGTTACATGGATTTATAAATATGTGTTTTTTCTATCTGACATTAGTTTCTTAAATTTTATTTCTAAACTCATATTTTGAAAAACTTATTTCTGAGCACTTGTGTCTGAGGAAAAGTATCTCGCTATTAACCCCTAGATATTAATCTCTTTGAAGAAAAAGATAATCGCCAGCCTTATCTACACCTTTACTCAGTATTTTAAAACCTTGAGATTGATAAAATTGAATGGCGTTTTGATTATTACAAAGGCATTTAAGTCTGATTGCTTGATGATAATACTGACTAACAGTATTCACTAAACGTTTTCCAACACCTTTTCGCTGGGCTTTTTTATCGACATACAGGTGATGAATGAACTGATCTTGAGACCAAACAGCAATAAAACCTAATACGCCTGTTTGGTCTTCTGCTACCCAGATCTTCTCGCCTTTTGTATCTTCAAGAAAGTCTGAAAGTTGGTAATCACTGGTATCTATCCAACTGAAGGTGTCTTGCCGTGCGGTTAAATATATATGCTCTAACTGAGATTGGTATTTAGCATCATATTCTTTGATTTCCATATATAAAACAACTCCTTAAATTAGCAAAGCCTGATAAAACTCATTTCATCATAACACTTATAATGCAAATGTCTTTAGGCTAAGCCTATTAAAAAGGACTGCTTTATTAATCTTATTTTCTTATCTGATTTAGCTAGATAGTTGCACTAACTCTGACACTTCTAACTGCCCACCAACTTCAAGATAAGGACACGCTTGCGCTATAGCTAAAGCAGCTTCGTCGGATTCTGCTTGGATAATGCTGTAACCAGACATATGGCTCACACTCCCTTCGCTAATCCTACCTTCACTGTCGATGGTTTTAGTATTACGTACTGGATTTGCTGCTGAAATAACCGCATCACCGAGATTATCTAGCCAATCTCGGTATTTCACCATATGTTGTCGCCCTTCATCTCGACCCATTTCTCTTGGTGTACCCACATAAGTAATTAAATAATGTGCCATGTTAACCTCAGGATAAAAATAAGTTTTATGATTTAACTTTAATATAAAAATTATTTTTTACCTGAAACTCTTCCCCGAAAAGAAGAGCGGTAAAGGGCAAGCTAGAAGGGCTGAATTAGGCAATGTTACAACTCTATGAAAATACGGGTCTAAAAAAGCGTCGCTTGTAAGACTGAATACATTTGGTTTGTTTAGCGTACTCAAAAGCGGCTTGGCAGCCTTCATCTGTAAAAGATGCGTTTCTATACGCTTCGTATTTAGCCAAATTCGCAAAGGTAAACATGGCGATTGCAAGATCGTTATCCCCTTCTGAAGGTAAAAAGTAACCTTGGTGTTGGCCGCCAAACTTGTTCACTAGGCTTATCCATAATTTCGCATAATGCTCAAATTCTGCCAATTTATCCGCATCAACCCGATAATGTATTACGCATGTCACCATGATTTTCTCCGTAGTTTGTTTATTTAAAAACCATCTTAAGTAATGAATGCTAAATAAAAAATTGGCTTATAAGTCATTTATCGATAAAAATAAGCCAAGTATTTTCATAAGCCTTTTGCCTACAACTTATAGAAGGAAACCCATGAACAAGGTTGCCATTCTCTGCAAACAAAACGCGTCTTTATTTGAACTAGGTTGTGCCACTGAGTTCTTTGCACTCGCTAGACCCGAGATTCCAAACTGGTATCAGGGTGAGGTAATCAGCTTTGAGCATCAAAAAGTAAACACTGTGGCGGGAGTCAGTATGAATATCAGACTGGTTCGGTCTTTAGCTGAGTTCGATACGCTTGTTATCCCAAGCTGGTATCCAGAACAGACACTTGATAAAGATGTGATAGACAGGGTGCAGTCTTTTTATCACAAGGGTGGCCGCATTTTATCTTTTTGTACGGGCGCTTTTTTTGTGGCTGAATGTGGGCTTTTAACTGACCGCGAAGCAACAACCCATTGGGCCTATGCAGATACCTTTAAAACACGCTACCCTGATGTCACTTTTGTTGAAGATGTTTTGTATGTTTATAAAGACAATATTGGCTGCTCAGCGGGTAGTGCTGCCGCCATCGACTTTAGCCTTGCCGTTATACGTGAAGATTTTGGTCATACTATCGCTAACCAAGTAGCGAGACGCTTGGTCGTCTCTCCCCATAGGGATGGTGGACAGGCTCAGTTTGTGGAAACGCCTATACTATCTCATCAGGTATTATTCGCGAAAACGCTAGACTGGGCGAAAGCCAATCTAGATGCACCGATTAATGTGGACTCTTTAGCGCAACAAGCGGCAATGTCACGACGTAGCTTTGATCGACACTTTAGAGCAAGTATGGGGGTGAGTGCTAAAACTTGGCTTACTCAACAGCGTTTAGACCTTGCTAAACGTTTGCTAGAAGAAAATAAACTTAATATGGAGCAAGTCGCCATCCAATCTGGCTTTAATAATCCTATGACCCTGCGCCATTGTTTTCGTCAGTATTTGACTATCTCTCCTAGTCAATATCGTCGTCAATTTGCCTTGAAGAAAATGTGCTAGTCAAATTGCGCATCACGCGTGTGAGGAATAGTCCAATCTTGCTCATGTCCTACAGGCACTATGCCATAAGGGTTAATGGCTAAATGACTAGCATAATAATGACGTTTGATATGCGCCATGTTAACTGTCTCGGCAATCCCCGGCATTTGATAGAGTTCGAGTATGTATTGATAAATATTAGGAAACTCATTCAGCTGCTTTAGGTTGCATTTAAAGTGAGTATGATAAACCGCATCAAAACGAACTAAGGTGGTCCATAAGCGCCAATCTGCTTCAGTTAGTTGATCGCCAACTAGGTATCTTTGCTTGGTAAGTATGCCTTCGATAGCCTTAAGTGCATCAAACAAACCTGTAACGTTTTTCTCGTAAGCACCCTGTGTCGTAGCAAAGCCTGATTTATACACACCATTATTAATTTTGTGATAAACCAGCTCATTGATCTCATCAATTTGCGCTTGTAACTCACTCGGATAAAAGTCTAAGTCATTACCTGTGATGCCATTAAACGCTTGATTAAACATGCGAATAATTTCGGATGACTCGTTATTAACAATACGGTTTTGCTGTTTATCCCAAAGTAGTGGCACAGTGATATTACCTTGGTAATCCGTTTGGTTCGCAAAGTACTTTTCTGAAAGATAAGTACTATCTGCTAGGGTGTCACCTGTTGTGCCATAAAGCTTGGCTGAATTTTCATCATGCTCAAAACTCCAACCTTGGCTATGCATATCGGGATGAACCACGCTGACACTAATTAACGCTTCTAACCCTTTTAGCTTACGAAATAAAAGTGCTCTGTGCGCCCAAGGGCAAGCAAGGGAAACAAAAAGATGGTATCTATTCGCTTCTGCTTGAAAACCAGCATCCCCTGACATTCCCGCACTGCCATCGGCGGTTATCCAATGTCTAAACTGCGAATCTTTGCGTTTGTATTCACCGGCTTTAATGCTGCTTTTCCAATTTGATTGAATCTTTTCCATCTTTATCTCCCCTTCACCTGCTTTGGGTAAACGTCTTATGTTGGATTTAGTTGATATTTTAGTTAAAGGATCTGAGCCAGTTCTTCAAAGGCCAGTCTTGGGCCTCTTGGATGAGCGCCGTCTTTTTCGCCATATCCCAAGTTAATTAAAAAGTTTGATTGATAACGCCCTTCTGGGAAAAACTCCGCATCTAAAGCCGTATTATCAAACCCACTCATTGGGCCACAATCTAGCCCTAACATACGTGCAGCCATGATCAGGTAAGCACCTTGTAATGAGCTATTACGAAAAGCCGTGCTATCACGTAGCGCTGCATTTTCTTCAAACATTTGCTTAGCGCCCGGTACTGCTGGAAATTGCGTCGGCATATGCTGATAAAATTGCGTATCGCTCGCGACAATAACGGTCACTGGCGCTGCTAGACTTTTCTCTTGATTGCCTGGCATCAGTGAGTTTTGCAATCTTTGTTTCGCTTCTTGTCCTTTAATAAAAACAAGATGGCTTGATTGGCAGTTCATCGAAGTAGGGCCCCATTTAAGCAGGTCATAAAGCTGTTTGATTTGCTCATCACTTACTTGGATATCTTGAAAACGATTAAAACTTCTCGCAGAACTGAAGACCTGCTCTAATGTTTGCGCTGATAATTGACTATCTTGTGCTGATTGCATTATCTACTCCTCTAAAATTAGTCGATTTGGGCTTGGTCGGTGATCATCTTGCGAGCTTAATCCGCTGGCATCTCAATAATGATGAAGTGCCCGTATCCTGTGCTTGATGAAAAAACCAAAGACTGGGCTTCTCTTATTTCCAGCGTGTCTTTTTCACTTAAAACTTCAACCCTAGCGCCTTCTTTTGCTTTAACTTGACCTTCAGCGGTTAAAGCGACGTTTAAATCCCCTTCAATACAGTTGATATAGGTTTGTCGACCGGGCTTAAGTTGGAATTCAACTTGGCTCTGGTTATCAATCACTTCACTGGCATAAAGGTTTACATTAGTGTTCACATATAAAGGCACGTCTGTCTTGTTACTTGGATTGCCCACTATATGAACTAGTTTATTGGCCCTGTCTTCTGGGGTGAATGCTTTATGTTCATAACGTACTGGACCGCCTGCTTGTTCAGGCAAAATCCAGATTTGTAGAAACCGACACCATTCATCATGAATATTCATTTCTGAATGCCATAAACCTGTGCCTGCTGAAATTGCCTGAACATGGCCTCGACCTATGGTTTCTTGCGTATTAGTAACGCTGTCCCAATGGGTAAGCTGGCCTCGCACCACATAGCTAATAATTTGCATGTCCCTATGGGGATGACGCCCAAAGCCATTTTTGGGACTAATGTCATCATCATTAAATACTCTAAGAGCACCAAACCCCATGCGTTTTGGATCGTAATAATTCGCGAATGAGAAATGGAAATATGTATTCGCTGGATGCATTGGACTACTGGCTAAGTAATGTAGTTTTGATGCGTCTCGTTTTTCTATCCTTTCCATGTTGCGCTCCTTATTTAAGGGGTCTAGTTGAATTGCTTTTTTGCGATAAGCTTATCCAGAGACAGATTGCCTGCACCACTTACGACCAATGATACAGAGACAGCTAATAGTGCTAATGCAAACTCATAGCCGTTGTTGCTCATAAAGAGACCATTGACAAAATGTACGCTGAAAATTGCAACTAACATGGTGACAGCTAACATGGCAGCAGCAGGTCGAACTAAAAAGCCAAAGACAAGCGCGAGACCACCAAAGAATTCTGTGCTACCTGCCATTAACGCCATATAGTAGCCAGGCTCTAAACCAATAGATGCCATCCACTGCCCTGTCCCTTCTAGGCCATATCCACCAAACCAAGAAAACAGTTTTTGAGCACCATGAGCCATGAAAGTTAAACCGACAGGTAGACGTAAAGCGAAAGCGGCAAAACTATTATTTGAGCGGGTAATCATTTCTAAATAAGACATAACATTCTCCAAACTTCATTGTTTTTGATCGATGGAGAGATTATATTTCCTGCATTAATTAAAAAAAAACGATATATATTGAACCTTTAGTTCAAAAGGATTGAAGTAATGCAAAACCTACTGACGTTAGATGCGTTACGTGTACTTGATGCGATAGATAGAAAGCAAAGTTTTGCTGCTGCGGCAGATGAGTTATATCGCGTTCCCTCTGCTATTTCTTATACCATCAACAAACTAGAGGAGGACTTGGGAGTCGCTTTATTCGATCGATCTAAACGTAAGGCGGAATTTACTCAGGTGGGCCAACTCATCTTGCAACAAGGTCGCGCTATTTTAAAAGCCAGTGATGAGTTAACTCATATGGCGAAACAAGCAGCGAGCGGTTGGGAGCTAGAGCTAAGAATATGCATGGACAGTATTCTGCATTATCAAGCTATCTATGATCTGATTAACCTGTTCCAACAAAGTTACCCTTGGATAGATATTCGCCTCACTCAAGAAAACTTTGGAGGCACTTGGGACTCTTTAAGCGCAGGTGAAACCGACCTTATCATTGGCGCCTCAGACGAACCTTACAGCAATGATTTTGAAACCCACCCATTAGGTTTGGCTGAGTTCATTTTTGCTATTGCTAAGGACCATCCTCTAAGCCTTGAACCTGAACCTATTAGTCCAGAGAAGATCAAGCAGTACCCTTCCATTGTTGCTATGGATAGCTCAAGATACTTACCACCAAGGTCGGCAGGTTTATTAGACGGCCAAGCTCGTATCACAGTACCTGATTTGCAAAAGAAAATTGATGCTCAGCGTTACGGATTGGGTGTGGGTTATTTACCGCTACATCGCATTCAAGACTATTTACAAAGTGGTGAGTTAATCAGCCCAAGATTAGAAAATGCGGATGCCAGACAACACGAGCTGTGTATTGCTTGGCGTAAGGATAATCATGGTAAAGCATTAGCTTGGTTTGTCGAAAAGCTAAAAGAAATGCAGCTTCGTCGTTTTTTTTAACTATTAAATCAGAATGAACATCCGCCATTAAAATTATGGCGTTTAAAACTAAATTAAATAAACAGATTCTCCTCTATGAAAATATTGATTGCTCCAGACTCATTTAAAGAATCCCTCAGTGCAGAACAAGTGACTAAGGCGATTGAACAAGGTTTTAGACAGCACTTTCCTGAGGCAGACTTTCAACGTATCCCTATTGCAGATGGCGGAGAAGGGACATTATCAGCCTTAGTTTCAAGCAATCAAGGTGAGCTAAAAGTAAGCCAAGTTGAAGGACCTTTAGGGAATTTAACAGAGGCCAAGTGGGGGTTAATCAATCAAGGTAAAGTTGCCGTTATTGAGCTTGCTGAAGCATCTGGTTTAGCCCTCATTGCACCAGAAAAGAGACAGGTTTTAACGGCCTCTAGCTATGGTACAGGGCAAATCATCAAACATGCGTTAGATCTTGGCGTAACGCAAATTATCCTGTGTCTTGGTGGCAGTGCGACCAATGATGCTGGTGCTGGAATTGCACAAGCCCTAGGCATTCAACTATTAGACAAGGCTGGTAATGAGATAGAAAAAGGCGGCGCTGCATTATCTCAATTAGATAAAATCAATATGGATAATCTTCACCCAAGAGCAAGCCAGATAGAATGGCTACTCGCCTGTGATGTGGATAATCCATTGTGTGGCCCTAGGGGTGCAAGCGCTGTTTTTGGTCCGCAAAAAGGTGCCACACAAGAAGAGGTAAAAACCCTCGATACTGCCTTAGATCATTTCGCTAAACTGGCAAAGAATCTGACCAAAGAGGACCATTCAAAGACACAAGGTTATGGCGCAGCTGGCGGCACGGCTCTGGGTATCTCACTTTTTGCTCGACCTAAACTCGAAGCGGGTATCGATATCGTTTTGAGAACAGCTAACTTTGAGCAGCATCTTGAAGGTACTGACCTTGTTATCACAGGTGAAGGCCAGATGGATTATCAAACTCTTCACGGTAAAGCGCCCTTTGGTGTTGCCAAAGCAGCCAAAGAAAAAGGCATCAAGGTAATTGGCATTTCAGGTTCTTTAGGTGCTGACACAAGTGGATTAGAGCAATACTTTGATGCCATATTTGACTCGACTCGTGCTTCCATGCCGTTAGAGCAAGCATTGGCTGAGGCAGAGAAGAACCTTGTTCATCTTGCCTCAAACATCGCTGCGACATTAAAACTGAGTCTAGGTTAACAGCAGCTTTGAGTTATAGACCACCCATTAGGTCGATGTTAGTACCGGTTGCAAAAGATGCTTTATCTGATGCTAGCCAATAAATAGCCTCGGCAATTTCAATGGGTTCGCCGCCTCTTTGCATAGGAATTTTCTCTTTCAGGCGGTCCACTCTACCTGGCTCGCCACCATCGGCATGCATATCCGTATAAATAAGACCAGGTCTCACGCCGTTTACTCTAATGCCTTGAGTTGCGACTTCTAGAGAAAGGCCTCTTGTCATGGCATCCATAGCGGCTTTTGAGGCGGCATAATCGACATATTCGTTTGGCGAGCCTGTTTTTGCGGCACCTGAAGACACATTAATGATGCTGCCACCTTGGCCATCATGGTTAAACGACATGCGTTTTACGGCCTCTCTGGCACACAAGAAAGCACTGGTCACATTATTGATGAGGACACTATTAATACGCTCTGCCGTCATGTCTTCAAGCCGCATCTGCTGCTTTAAGATGCCCGCATTATTTACCAATACTGAGACAGGCCCTAGTTCTTTATCGACCTGTTCGAACAGGCGTACTACGTCTTCTTCTTGAGCAACATCAGCTTGAACAACAATGCATTTTGCACCTTGAGATCGGAGTTTCTCGGCTAATTCATTGGCGGGAGCGGCTTGGGACTTATAATTTAGACAGATAGCATAACCATGATCAGCAAACAATTGTGCTGTGGTGGCTCCTATGCCACGACCTGAACCGGTGATGACAACGACTTTTAAACTTTGCATACACTTCCTTATCACAAGTTACTGGGCAATTAGAGTAACTTAAGATGGTGTTTTTAGTCACCTTTTTCATTTTTCGTATTCAAGTCTAAACCTGGATAAAGTTTTTGGGTGCAGGAAGGGCAAATTGCATGACTAAATTCGGCTTCAGAGTGTTCACTGATATAACTTTCTATTTTATTCCAGTACCCCTTATCATCCCGTATATTTTTACAGGATGCGCAGATAGGTAGAAAACCACTGAGTAAATTAACCTTTTCTAACGCTTCGCTTAACTCTAGTACTAGACGTTGATTTTCTAATTCAGCCACCTTTCGCATATGAATATCTGTGTGAGTCCCTACAATTCTTTGCGGCTCGCCCGTTTCACTCCAGCTAAAAATCTTACCTCTATCCAAAATCCAAAGATAAGTACCATCCTTACAAAGCAATCTGTGTTCATTATGGTAAAAAGGTGTTTTTCCTTCTAGGTGATCATTGAGATCTTGATATACCTTGTCTCTATCATCTGGATGGAGACGCTTATCCCACTCTTCTAGCGAGGAGCTAATTTCTTCATCAGTGAAACCTAACATTTCTTTCCATCTGGATGAGAAAAACACTTGGTTGGTGATGGCATTCCAATCCCATACGCCATCTAAATTGCCTTCCATCGCAAAGATCCAGCTTGTCTCTTTATCTTGGGAATGACTTGCAGCTTCTGAGAGTCGAGAAGCTAATAGTTTGAGACTAGAAACTTCTTGTTTTAACCCATCAATCTCTTCATTTAAGGACTGAATCTTTTGTTTTGACACAAATACCTCCAATACCCTCAACCTTCATTACTTTTCTAAGCTATCTCCAACTTAGTTTTAAACCTTCCTTAGGCAGCGTTCATTGCCTTAATAATATCGCGCCAACTCAAGATACCGACTGGCTTTCCTTCACTATTTAATACAGGTAAACAGGATAAATTAAATTCGTTAAATAATGCGATGGCTTTACTTAAGTCATCATCCTCATCAAGGACAATGGGGTTACGTGTCATGATTTGATGCACTCGAATGTTTAAACATGCTAGCTCATCATGGGTAGCAACCTTACTAAACACTTTAGGATTTAACGCTTTAAGTAAATCCCTATCTGAGAGTACACCGTAGACCTTTGTGCATTTTTCATCGACAACCAATAAATGATGGAACTTCTTTGAATCAAAGATGGCTTTTATCATATCAAGCTCATCATCCATCAATACGGTTATCAAATCCTCACTCATTAACCTAGACACCTTCATAATTAGCAACTCCCAAGACCATCAAAAATGGAGTACAAAAATTTCGGTCACTTTAAAACTAAAAGCAAGTTCAGAAAAAATCCAGTTTAAGAAGAAAATTAAAAGAGATAAGGGCTTAATCCTTGATTCATCATATAAAACTCAGCATAAGTTGAGATAAAAACAACCCCTTGATGACTAAATGAAAATCAAAATCGTTAGATTTCGCGTCATTAATATTTACAAAAACTCAAAGTAATATTTTAAACTCCAATAAAAAAGGCCTGATAAAATCAGGCCTTTTTTAATTCAGTATCAAAGCCGCTTTTATAGGCTAGCTTTAGATGCCAAGGTAGCAGTAGGTACATCATATTTAATGGTGTCACCTTTTTGGATTTTACCTGCATCATCTTCGTAGTAGTAAACTAGGCTCATAGTTGCATAAGCCAAAGCAAATGATTCACTTGGTAAAGAACCGTCACCACAACCTACGTTATAGCTAGCGATACGTGACTTCTCAACTGTGATTACTAGGTATGGATCTGCACCGTTACCTTCACGTGATGGCTTGGTAATCATGATTTCACAGGTTTTACCTTCAGCACCTGGAGAGAACAAGAATGTTGTTAGTAAAGGACTTGCACCATCAGAACCGCGAGAGATACTTAGTTCACCTAGTCCAACCATACCTTGGTCAGCGTTATTTGCGTTACCAACATCAACAGTCACGCCACGAACAGCACCCCAAGAAAGAGAATCGATTGCGAAGAAGCCTTTTTTACCACCAACTTCACCAATTGTTGCTGCACCGTTAATTGCATCAACACCATCAATACGCATATATATAGTAGCCATAATTTAATTCCTTATCTTTCAATAAAATATCAATAAATTTTAAAAACCTAAAAGTTAATCCCAAGAAAAATCAAATTCTATTTTTTAAATAAACTTCTTAAATTTGAAGTTTTTATTTAAAACCTAACTAAGAGGTTTTTAAAATTAACTCGTCTTGTTGATAAAAATAGTACGACGGGAACCTAGCCGAGTAAATGAAATGAATTTAACATCCATGACTTCTTCATATTCTGCTAATACATAATTACATTAAGTAAGGAGAAAAAATTAAAAAAAACCATAAACCTTTGATATAAATAACATTAATTAAAAAACAACGATTATGAAGATCTACATTTTTTATACACATTTAGGCAAAAATCACAGGTAAAAATGGAGGAAACTGCTTATTTAAAATTGAACCAAGCATTTTCTAACCAGCAAAATAAATTTTATTAAATATTTCCCTATTAATTTAAGAAAATGTACAAAAAACAGTTTGCGTATTTAGTTATTTATAAATCGATTAACTTACTAACCGCTTTAAAACCTTATTTATGCACGAGAGAAGGCGCATTCAAATCACTTTTCTAAGTTTCTGCTCTATAAGCTTTGATCTATGAGCTTTCAAAATAACCCTCAGATGTATTTGCCTATCAAATAAACAGATATTGCGGATAAGGGCACGTTTACCCTCTTCTTTAAATTCGATCCCTTTAAGCTATCTATCCAACTATCTAATTAGCTATTTAAGCAAACTCTTACTTACATCACTTCAAAGCTTCTCTAAGGCTTCATAAAGAACGCATCTAGATTTAATAAGTAACGAGTGCCTAACCCTTAAGAAACCTGTCACTGCCCGCTATAGTGCTTAGGCTTTGCCTCACACCTAAGATCAGTTTTCTTTTAAGCAAAAAAATCCCTGCCGAAGCAGGGATTTTGTTGTAACGCTTAAAGATTTCTTAGCTTACCAGCCAGTCAATTCTTTTAGAGCATCACCGATGTCAGCTAGAGAACGTACAGTTTTAACACCTGCGTCTTCTAGTGCTGCGAATTTCTCATCAGCAGTACCTTTACCACCAGAGATGATAGCGCCGGCATGACCCATACGCTTACCAGCTGGAGCAGTAACACCTGCAATGTAAGAAACAACAGGCTTAGTTACATTAGCTTTAATGTAAGCAGCAGCTTCTTCTTCTGCAGTACCACCGATTTCACCGATCATTACGATCGCTTCAGTTTTAGGGTCGTTTTGGAACAACTCTAGAACGTCGATGAAGTTAGTACCTGGAATTGGATCACCACCAATACCGACACAAGTAGACTGACCGAAACCTGCATCAGTAGTTTGCTTAACTGCTTCATAAGTCAAAGTACCAGAACGAGATACGATACCTACTTTACCTGGCAAGTGAATGTGACCAGGCATGATGCCGATTTTACATTCGCCTGGTGTGATAACACCTGGGCAGTTAGGTCCGATTAGACGTACGCCTAGCTCGTCACAAGCAACTTTACAGTCAAGCATGTCTAGTGTTGGGATACCTTCAGTGATACAAACGATTAGTTTGATGCCACTGTTAGCTGCTTCAAGGATAGAATCTTTACAGAAAGGCGCTGGTACATAGATAACAGATGCTTCAGCACCAGTTTCTTCTACTGCTTCACGTACAGTGTTAAAAACAGGTAGGCCTAGGTGAGTTTGACCACCTTTACCAGGTGTTACACCACCAACCATTTTTGTACCGTAAGCAATTGCTTGCTCAGAGTGAAAAGTACCTTGACCGCCAGTAAAACCTTGGCAAATTACTTTAGTATCTTTGTTAATTAGAACAGACATTATTTGCCCTCCGCAGCTTTAACAACTTGAACAGCCGCGTCTTTTAGACTTGAAGCCGCAATAATATCAAGATCAGATTTAGCTAGTACTTCACGGCCTAGCTCAGCATTTGTACCTTCAAGACGTACAACAACAGGCACCTGAACACCTACTTCTTTAACTGCACCGATAATACCTTCAGCAATCATATCGCAACGTACGATACCACCGAAGATGTTAACCAATACGGCTTTAACATTGTCATCAGAAAGGATGATTTTGAATGCTTCAGATACACGCTCTTTAGTCGCGCCGCCACCAACGTCTAGGAAGTTAGCTGGCTTGCCACCGTGTAGGTTTACGATGTCCATAGTACCCATCGCTAGGCCTGCACCGTTAACCATGCAACCAACGTTACCGTCTAGTGCTACATAGTTAAGCTCGAAAGAAGCTGCATGTGCTTCACGTGCATCTTCTTGAGATGGATCGTGAAACTCTTGCATTTTCTTTTGACGGTAAACAGCATTGCTATCAATGTTGATTTTTCCGTCTAGGCAATGAATGTTGCCTTCTTCAGTGATTACCAATGGGTTGATTTCTAGTAGTGCGAAATCAAAATCATGGAACATCTGAGACAAACCTAGGAAAACTTTAGTGAATTGCTTGATTTGAGTTGGGTTTAGGCCCAATTTAAATGCAAGTTCACGAGCTTGGTAAGGTTGAGCGCCAACTAGAGGATCGATAATTGCTTTGTGAATCAACTCAGGAGTTTCTTCTGCAACAGTCTCGATATCCACACCACCTTCAGTAGATGCCATGAACACAACGCGGCGAGTAGCACGGTCAACAACTGCACCTAGGTACAATTCGTTAGCAATATCTGTGCAAGACTCAACTAGGATCTTAGAAACTGGCTGACCATTTTCATCAGTTTGGTAAGTCACTAGGTTTTTACCAATCCACTGGTTAGTGAATTCAGCAATTTCTTCGTGAGTCTTAACAAGCTTAACACCGCCTGCTTTACCACGTCCGCCTGCATGTACTTGAGCTTTAACAACCCACATGTCGCCGCCGATTTTCTTAGCTGCTTCTACCGCCTCTTCTGGCGTGTCACATGCATACCCTGTAGATACTGGCAGGCCGTATTCAGCAAAAAGCTGCTTTGCCTGATATTCGTGTAGGTTCATTTGTTTTTCCGCTCATCTTGTAATGATTGATATAAGCTCTGCCAAATTGACAGAAAATGTCAGCACCTGCGCTCATCAATCACAGGGCTGACAAATCGAATTTTTTATAGCGATTATTTACGCTTTTTACGGTTTGCAATATGGATAGCATGGCCATCAACAGCAAGTGCTGCTTCATGTACTGCTTCACTCACTGTTGGGTGAGCAAATACAGTTAGAGCAATATCTTCTGCAGTTGAACCAAATTCCATTGCAATAACAGCTTGAGCGATCAAGTCTGCCGCATGGCCACCAATGATATGGCAACCTAGGATACGATCAGTTTCTTCATCGGCAATGATCTTAACGAAACCGTCAGTATCATTTGCTGCCATAGCACGACCAGATGCTGCAAATGGGAATTTACCCACTTTGTAGTTAACACCAGCGGCTTTAAGTTCTTGTTCGTTCTTACCAACCCAAGCTAGTTCTGGGTGAGTATAGATTACTGAAGGAATGCAGTCATAGTTCATTTGCGCTTTATGGCCTGCAATGATGTCAGCAACCATTACACCTTCTTCAGATGCTTTATGTGCCAACATAGGACCACGAACGATATCACCAATTGCGAATACACCTGGTACAGATGTACGGCACTGATCATCAACGAATACAAAACCACGCTCATCTAGCTTAACACCAGAATCAGCAGCTAAACATCCATCAGTAAATGGCTTACGACCAACAGCTACAATTAGCTTGTCGAAAGTCTGCTTCTGCTCTTCACCTTTAGCATTAAGGAAAGTTACTTCAACTTCTTCACCCTTAATTTCGCTACCAGTTACACGTGCGCCAACACGGATATCTAGATGTTGTTTCTTGAAGATCTTACCCGCTTCTTTTGCGATATCTTTATCACAAACGCTTAGGAACTGATCCTGTGCTTCTAGCACAACAACTTCTGAACCTAGACGAGCCCATACAGAACCAAGCTCTAGACCGATTACACCAGCACCGATAACACCTAGACGTTTTGGTATTTCACGGAAATCCAATGCACCTTCATTATCAACGATAATGTCACCAGTACGAGGCGCTGGTGGGATGTTTACAGGTACAGAACCCGTTGCCAAGATAACGTTTTCAGCATCTAGAATAGTAACAGTGCCGTCATGGGCAGTGAATTCAACTTTCTTACCAGCAAGTACTTTACCCATACCTTCAAAGCTTGTTACACCGTTTGCTTTGAAAAGACCGGTAATACCACTTGTTAGTTGGTCAACAATTTTATCTTTACGATCAACCATGGCATTTACATCCATGCTTACATCGCCAACCGCAATACCATGAACACCATATGATTCTTTTGCATCATGGTACTTATGAGAAGAGTCTAACAAGGCTTTTGAAGGGATACAGCCTACGTTCAGACAAGTACCACCAAGTCTTGGCTTATTGTCTTTATCTAACCACTTTTCAATACAAGCTGTTTTAAGGCCCATTTGAGCAGCACGGATAGCAGCAACGTAACCACCAGGGCCGCCACCAATTACAATAACATCAAATTTTTCAGACATAAGGGTTTCCATTTCTCGGTCAATACGGGCACAACCACATCTAGCTTATAGAAGAGTCGTGCCTCATGTTGTAATTTACCCGACCCAGGATAAGGGCCGAGCTTATAATTTGCTCAGTTACACTTCAAGCAACAAACGTGCTGGATCTTCCAACAAGTCTTTTACTTTAACAAGGAATTGAACCGCTTCCTTACCATCAATCATACGGTGATCGTAAGACAATGCTAAGTACATCATAGGTTGGATAACAACCTGACCATTTACAGCCATTGGGCGTTCTTGGATTTTATGCATACCCAAGATAGCTGTTTGTGGTGGATTCAAAATTGGTGTAGACATTAGAGAACCAAAGGTACCACCATTAGTAATAGTGAATGTACCACCTTGCATATCATCAAGACCTAGCTTGCCATCACGACCACGAATTGCGAAGTCCATGATACCACTTTCGATATCAGCAAGGCCCATAGAGTCAGTATTACGTAGAACAGGTACCATTAATCCACGGTTAGTAGATACGGCAACACCAATATCTTGGTAACCATGGTAAACCATGTCGTTACCGTCGATAGATGCGTTCACTGCAGGGAAGGCTTTAAGTGCTTCAGTCACAGCTTTAACAAAGAAAGACATGAAACCTAGTTTGGTACCATTATGAGTTTTAAGGAACAAATCCTTATACTTCTTACGAAGCTCCATTACTGGACCCATATTAACTTCGTTATAAGTTGTTAGCATTGCAGCAGTTTGCTGAGCTTCAACTAAACGTTTTGCAATTGTTGCACGAAGGCGTGTCATAGGAACGCGCTTCTCAACACGACCATCTGTGTTTGCTAGCGGTGCAGCAGGTGCTGGTGTCGCTGGTGCTTTAACAGGTGCCGCTACTGGTGCAGCAGGTGCTTTAGCAGCAGGCTGTTTTTGAGCTGCTTCTACGTCTTCTTTAGTGATACGACCGCCTTTACCTGTACCCTTAACTTGAGCAACAGTTAGACCCGCTTCAGCAAGTGCTTTACGTGCAGCAGGACCTGCCACAGCATCGTCATCACCTTCAGTTGCAGCAGCAACCTCAGCAGCTGGTGCTGCAGAAGCGCCAGTCGCGCCTACTAAGAAAGATGCTAGAACTTGATCACTTAGTACCGTATCGCCTTCACCAGCCAATACGTTACCAATAACACCTGCAGCAGGTGCAACAACTTCAAGTACAACTTTATCTGTTTCAATGTCAACTATGTGCTCATCACGCTCACATAATTCACCTGGCTGTTTGTGCCAAGCTGCAACGGTACCGTCAGCAACTGACTCAGGGAATACAGGTGCTTTGATATCAACACTTTCAGTTGATTCAGCAGCGGGTGCAGCAGCAGGTGCTTCAGGTGCTGCAGCGGCATCGCCAGCTACGAATGTTGCAAGTACTTCAGCACTTAGCACAACTTCACCTTCAGCTTTATGAATTGTTTGGATAACACCATCAGCAGGTGCAACAACTTCAAGAACAACTTTATCTGTTTCGATATCAACAATGTGCTCATCACGAGAACATGCTTCACCTGGCTGTTTGTGCCAAGTAGCAACCGTACCGTCTGCTACTGATTCCGGAAACACTGGTGCTTTTATTTCGATACTCATTTTAAACCCTTAATCTCTTTGACTGACGTTGTATTAGCCTTGAATGGCATCGTTTACTAACGCTTCTTGTTCTTCAATATGGATAGACATGTAACCTGCTGCTGGCGCTGCAGAAGAAATACGACCTGCAAAACGGATCTTCAACTGCGGATACAACGCTTCCAATACACGATTCATACGGTGGCGATTAGCATGCCAAGCGCCTTGGTTCTTAGGCTCTTCTTGACACCATACTAATGTTTCAACATTAGTATAAGGCGCTAACACTGCTTCAAAATCTTTGTACGGGAATGGATATAGCTGCTCTAATCGAATGACAGCTACATCGTCTTTCGCCAATTCTTCACGACGATTAATCAAATCGTAGTAAATTTTACCGCTACAGATAACCAAACGCTTCACATCAGCAGGATCTGCTTTAGATGAAGAATCAGGTAGTACGGTTTTAAAGCTACCTTCAGATAAATCTTCCAAAGAAGAGATAGCTTGCTTATGACGCAATAAACTCTTCGGTGACAAGATAATCAAAGGACGACGCATTGGGCGAATCGCTTGACGACGCAAGATATGGTATATCTGAGCGGGTGTTGTTGGCACACAAACCTGAATGTTAAATTCAGCACAAAGCTGCATATAACGCTCAAGACGAGCAGATGAATGCTCAGGGCCCTGACCTTCATATCCATGAGGAAGCAACATAGTTAGACCGCATAAACGACCCCACTTGTGCTCACCACTGGTGATAAATTGGTCAATTACAACTTGCGCACCGTTGGCGAAATCACCAAACTGCGCTTCCCAAATAACCATTCCTTTAGGCGCTGTCGTCGCATAACCATATTCAAACGCCAATACCGCTTCTTCAGATAAGTATGAATCATACAAGTCTAGAGACGGCTGACCTTCAGATAGGTGTTTTAAAGGAATATAACTACTACCATCTTTTTGGCTATGAATAACCGCATGACGGTGAGAGAAAGTACCACGGCCAGAGTCTTGACCTGTGATACGTAACGGGAAGTCTTGCTCTAACAAGGTTGCAAAGGCCAAAGTCTCAGCATAACCCCAGTTAATAGGCAAAGCACCTGCCGTCATTTTATCTCTGTCTTGGTAGATTTTTTGTACCTGGCGCTGCACTACAATGCCATCTGGCACTTGCGTTAGCTTTTTAGCTAATTCTTGTAGTTTAACTAGTGGGTAAGTTGTATCACCCTCGTCAGTCCAATCAGCACCGATATAAGGTGTCCAATCAACAAAAGAACCTGTTTGTGATTCTAGAACCAAACTCTTAGAAACATGACGACCATTGTCTAAGTCTTCACGGTTTTCATCAACCAACTGTTTCTCTTCTGCTTTGGTAACAACACCATTATTCACTAGCTTTTCAGCATATTGAGTACGGGTTGTTTTAAGCTTGTTAATCACTTGATACATAAGCGGCTGAGTACCAGAAGGCTCATCAGTCTCGTTATGACCACGACGACGGTAACAAACTAAATCAATCACAACGTCACGACCAAACTCGTAACGGTAATCTAGTGCCAGCTGAGTTACGAACAATACGGCTTCTGGATCATCACCATTTACATGGAAGATCGGAGCCTGGATCATTTTCGCAACGTCAGTACTGTACTGAGTAGAACGTACATCTTCTTGACGGTTAGTTGTGAAACCTACCTGGTTGTTCACAACAATATGTACTGTACCACCTGTTTTATAGCCACGTGTTTGTGACATTTGGAAGGTTTCCATCACAACACCTTGACCAGCAAACGCTGAATCACCGTGGATAGAAATAGGCACTACCGTCTTACCTGTTGTGTCATTACGACGGTCTTGACGAGCTCGCACAGACCCCTCAACAACAGGTGATACAATCTCCAAGTGAGACGGGTTAAAAGATAGTGCGATATGTACTTCACCACCTTCTGTCATCACATTGGAAGAGAAACCTTGGTGATACTTAACGTCACCAGAAGTATTCACTAGTTTCTTACCTTCAAACTCATCAAATAAGGCTTTCGGGTTTTTACCTAGTGTATTTACCAATACGTTTAATCGACCACGGTGAGCCATACCGATAACAACTTCTTTAGCGCCAAGAGCACCAGAACGCTGTATCAATTCGTTCATCATTGGGATTAAAGATTCTGCACCTTCTAGACCGAAACGCTTAGCACCTGGGTAACGACTACCTAAGTACTTCTCTAAACCTTCAGCGGCTGTTAAGCGCTCAAGTAGGCTTTTGCGTGTTTCACTAGAATATTGAGGATCTGATTGGGAAGATTCGACACGTTGTTGGATCCAACGTTTTTCTTGAGTGTCGACTAGGTACATAAACTCGTAACCAATCGAAGAACAATAAGTCTTTTCTAGTCCAGCAATGATGTCTTTTAGTTTCATTACATCTTTGCTAAAGAATAGAGGGCCAGTACTAAATTCTTCATCTAGATCAGCACCGGTTAACTGGTGAAAAGCTAGATCTAAATCAGGTACTTGATTACGGCCTTGCAAACCTAATGGGTCTAGGTTTGCATGCTGATGTCCACGCATTTGGTATGCGCTAATCAGTTGCAATACTTTAATTTGTTTCTGTTCGTGGCCAGAGCTAACTGCTGCAGAAACTGCGGCTGGCTGGAAACGGAATTTATTTTTAGCCAGTTGTAAGAATTGCTCCTGTACAACAGAATGAGGTACATCAGTTGACTGCCCCTCACTCACCCTTGGCAATTGGTCAAAGCATTTACGCCATTCTTCCGACACTGAGTTCGGATCGACGAGGTAGCTTTCAAATAGCCCCTCAATGTACTCTAGGTTGCCACCTGAGAAATGAGAGGTGCTCCATAGCAACTCCATTAAACTTTCGTGCATTCTCGATCACCCTTATGTTCGAGCCGTTTGCCGTTTATACGACAAGTATCAATCTTATATTGTGTTGACTATATAAGGCTCGTGTGGCCTTTTAAGCCTGCCAATTTTACTACTTCATACTCTCTCTATTGTGTCAGTAAAATCGTTAATCATTCGGCACCAAATTTGAAGAGACAAACTAAGTACCTGCACTACCTTCCAACTGTGCCAAGTGATTAAACTTTATTTACTCATCCTTGTGCCCACAATAAAGAAACTTAAATTCTGGGTTTATTTACGCTCGATCATTATGTTTGATCTTAAGAGCATAAATGGGCGGCATAGTGTATATACCGCCAATTTACTTTACCTTCATATTTATTATATGAAGGTACAACATTTTTAAGTTGCGCGTTGTAGCAACATTGTACGAATATTACCGATCGCTTTGGTCGGATTTAGTCCTTTAGGACAAACATTCACACAGTTCATGATACCGTGACAACGGAATACGCTGAATGGATCATCTAGTTCTGATAGTCGCTCTTGTGTTGCGTTATCACGTGAATCAATCAAGAAGCGATAAGCTTGCAACAAGCCTGATGGTCCAACAAATTTATCTGGATTCCACCAGAAAGAAGGACAAGCAGTCGAACAACAAGCACACAAGATACATTCGTAAAGGCCATCAAGCTTTTCACGCTCTTCAGGGCTCTGCAAACGTTCAATTGCCGGTGCTGGTGTATCGTTAATCAAGTAAGGACGAATCTTCTCATATTGCTTATAGAATTGTCCCATATCAACAACAAGGTCACGTACTACAGGCAAACCTGGTAGTGGACGTAAAACCAACTTGTCATTTTTCAAAACAGCTGACATAGGTGTAATACATGCCAAACCATTTTTACCATTCATGTTCATACCATCTGACCCACACACACCTTCACGGCATGAACGGCGATATGATACAGAAGGATCCTTATCTTTCATAAGGTTCAATACATCCAATACCATCAGATCTTTACCTTCAGGCAGATCTACTTGGACATCTTGCATGTAAGGAGCGTCATCCACTTCTGGATTGTAACGATAAATACTTACTAACATTTTGCAACTACCCCTTAGTATGTACGTGCTTTTGGTGGGAAAGCTTCAACTGTCTTAGGTGACATATTTACATCACGCTTAGTCACAGTTTTATTCGCTGGGTGGAATAATGAATGCTTCAACCAATTTTCATCATCACGTTCAGTGTAGTCATTACGTGCATGAGCACCACGACTCTCTTTACGGAATTCAGCAGGAATCGCAGTCGCTTCAGCCACTTCTAACAAGTTTTCAAGCTCAAGTGCTTCAATACGTGCAGTATTAAAGGCCATACTCTTATCTTCAAGATGTAGGTTTTCAACACGCTTACGAATTTCAGCCAATTGCTTAAGACCTGTCTGCATCGCTTCACCGTCACGGAATACACCGAAGTAAAGTTGCATTGTTTTTTGCAAATCAGCACGAACAGCAGCAACGCTCTCACCAGAGGTAGAGTTGTTTAGACGATTCAAACGAGCCATTGCACGTTCTATATCAGTCTCACTTGCGTCCATTGACTCAAAACCTTCATCTAACGCTTTCTTAACTTGGATACCAGCAGCACGACCAAATACAACAAGGTCAAGCAGTGAGTTACCACCTAAGCGGTTAGCACCGTGTACAGATACACTAGCGGCTTCACCACAAGCGTAAAGACCATCAACAACTAGGTCATTACCTTCAGCATCAACTGTCAAAGCCTGACCGCCGATATTAGTTGGTGTTCCACCCATCATGTAGTGACAAGTAGGAATTACTGGAATTGGTTCTTTAACTGGATCAACGTGTGCAAAAGTACGTGAAAGTTCAAGGATACCAGGTAGACGCTTATTTAGAGTCTCTTCACCTAGGTGATCTAGTTTAAGCAATACATGGTCACCGTCTGGACCACAACCGCGACCTTCTAAGATTTCAAGAATCATAGAACGTGCCACTACGTCACGACCTGCAAGGTCTTTCGCGTTTGGTGCATAACGCTCCATGAAGCGCTCGCCATCTTTGTTAATTAGATAACCACCTTCACCACGACAACCTTCAGTAACTAGCGTACCCGCACCGTAAATACCGGTTGGGTGGAACTGCCACATTTCCATGTCTTGCATTGGGTAACCAGCACGAAGCGCCATACCAACACCATCACCAGTATTGATGTGTGCATTTGTCGTAGATTGGAAAATACGACCTGCACCACCTGTCGCTAAGACAGTCGCTTTTGCTTTTAGGTAAACAGTTTCGCCTGTTTCGATGCAAATCGCGATAACACCAACTACAGCACCTTCATCATTTTTAACTAGATCAACAGCATACCATTCGTTAAAGAAGGTTGTGCCGCCTTTCAAGTTTGCTTGATAAAGCGTATGCAATAGTGCGTGACCTGTACGGTCTGCTGCAGCACAAGTACGAGCTGCTTGTCCGCCCTTACCAAAATCCTTTGATTGACCACCGAAAGGACGTTGGTAAATACGGCCATTTTCTTTACGTGAGAATGGTAAACCCATGTGCTCAAGTTCAAATACAGCTTGAGGACCAACAGAACACATATACTCAATTGCGTCTTGGTCACCAATATAGTCCGACCCTTTTACGGTGTCGTACATGTGCCAGCGCCAATCATCATTTGGATCTTCACTTGCGATTGCACAAGTAATACCGCCTTGAGCAGATACTGTATGGGAACGTGTTGGAAATACTTTAGTAACACAAGCGGTATTTAAACCAGACTCTGTTAACTGAAGAGCAGCTCGCATACCTGCGCCGCCACCGCCAATAACAATGGCATCAAAAGAAATTGTACGTATATTAGCCATTAGTCTATAGCCCCCAAAGAACCTGAATACCCCAAGTGATATAAACAAACATAGCTAAACCACATAGAGATTGAAAAAAGAAACGAACACCAGTTGCTTTAAGATAATCAGTTGAAATAGACCATAGGCCAATCCAAGAGTGAACACCAATTGAAAGCAATGTCATTAAAGTAAAAATACGCATCCATGTGGCTTCAAACAAAGCACTCCATTGATCGTATGTAAGCTCAGGGTTCATTACTAGGTATCCAATAATGAATACCGTATACAAAGAAAGTACGATGGCAGATACACGCTGCACCATCCAATCATATAAGCCTGAACGGCCAAAGCTTGTTATTTGAGTTACCATATCCAAACTCCTACAACCAAAATTAGGATTGCAGCGATTACTAGGTTAGCTTTAGCTGCCAATTGGCCACTTTCTAACTCTTCAAAGTAACCGATATCCATAAACAAGTGTTTAATACCTGCAACAAAGTGATACATCAGAGCGGAAACGACACCCCAAATGATGAATTTCGCGATGAAGCTTGTTTGTAAAGCATTTACAACTTGATCAAAACCTTCTTGAGAATCTAACGAAAGATCAAACGCGTAAAACAAGAATGCCAAACCTACAAAAAGGATGACACCAGTTACACGGTGAAGGATGGATACAATTGCGGTAACGGGCATTGATATAGTAGCTATATCAAGATTGACTGGTCTTTTTTTATTCACGACTCTTACACCATTTTTATCGATTGAATGGTCAATCACGACCTATCTCTCCATGAAGCAGCATTCAACTACCTCATTAGGCCTCTAACAGAATAGTCATAATTTTAGGGTTAATTCTATAAAAGCGACGTGACTTTATAGTTTTCCCCTTCAAATCAATCATATTCTGGGACCGCAATTATAGACCAGCCAAATTTACTAAGACAAATAGACAAGACAAGGGCTTTACAATGGTCGTCATTCACAAAATGAATAACCCCATACACAAGAACAATAATGGTATAAAATTACAAATTATTTTCTTAATATATTTTAAATTAAATTCTTTATTTTCAACAACTTAACAAAAAATAATAAAGTTTCACCATGTAGCACCTCTATAAGTTATGTATATTTATTACATCTTTTTTTTGTGGAAATACTATTTACACTTTTTTCGCAAGATTGATTTAACCTCTCAGAAACAGTATTTTTTGCGCACCTTCTGGGTCATACAGTCAGTTATCCACTCGACACCGTCCCGATTCAGAACTTGAAGGAGACTAAAAATGGCAGATAGAAAAGCTCGACTTACCGTAGATGGGATAGATGAAGTCATCGAACTCCCAATACTTTCCGGTACTCTTGGTACTGATGTAATTGATGTTCGTGGTCTTGGCTCTAAAGGTGTATTCACCTACGACCCAGGTTTCATGTCTACAGGTTCATGTGAATCAGCAATCACCTATATAGATGGTGAAGCAGGTATCTTATTACATCGTGGCTACCCAATAGCACAACTTGCAGAGCATTCTGACTACCTAGAAACCTGCTACCTTCTTTTAAATGGTGAGCTTCCAACAGAAGAACAAAAAGCAGATTTTGATAAAACGGTTCATAACCATACTATGGTGAACCAATCTATGCGTAAATTCCTTGAAGGATTCCGCAACGATGCTCACCCTATGGCAATCATGTGTGGTTTAGTGGGTGCGCTTTCTGCGTTCTACCAAGACCATATGGATATCAATAATCCAGAACACCGCGAAATAGCGGCATTCCGTCTGATTTCCAAAATGCCTACATTGGCTGCAATTTGCTTCAAATACTCTAAAGATCAGCCTGTTATGTACCCACGTAACGACTTATCTTATGCAGAAAACTTCTTATACATGATGTTCGGTACACCATGTGAAGATTATGTCGTGAACCCTGTTTTTGCGAAGGCTATGGATAAAATCTTTATCCTACATGCTGACCACGAACAAAATGCATCAACGTCTACAGTACGTTTAGCAGGCTCATCAGGCGCTAACCCATTTGCTTGTATTGCCGCTGGTATTGCAACACTTTGGGGTCCTGCTCACGGTGGCGCTAACGAAGCTGTACTAACAATGCTGGAAGAGATTGGTGATGAATCTAAGATTGATGAGTTCATTGCTAAAGCAAAAGATAAAGACGATCCATTCCGCCTAATGGGCTTTGGACACCGTGTTTATAAAAACTTCGACCCACGCGCTAAAGTGATGCGTGAAACATGTGACGAAGTACTAGCAGAGCTAGGTCTATCTAATGACCCTCTTCTGAAAATTGCTAAACGCCTTGAGCAAATTGCCTTAGAAGACCCTTACTTTGTAGAGCGTAAGCTTTATCCAAACGTCGACTTCTACTCTGGTATCATTCTTAAAGCAATCGGCATACCTACCAGCATGTTTACTGTAATTTTTGCAGTATCTCGTACTGTTGGTTGGATTTCACACTGGAATGAAATGAGCAGCGCACCATACAAAATTGGTCGCCCTCGTCAGTTGTATACAGGTGAAACACAAAGAGATTACCCTACAAAATAAACTCTTAGCCTATAAAAAAACCGCGTCACTTAACTAAGAAGCGACGCGGTTTTTTTTATATTAAAATGATAGCTCTACTAAAACTTAATCTTCTTCAACGATTTCAGTGATTGTAATTTCTCCACACTTCAAACACTCACCTTCGATCCAAACACGGGATTCACTCTCATATTCTTTTGGGTTCTTCATACCTAGGTCAACTTCCATACAATTGTTACACCAGGTTTGAGATAGAAAGTCCTGTTGTTCTTCTGCACTTCTCTGCGAAAAGTCACGCTCAACTCTCTTTTCATTTAATTCATCGTTCACTCGTTATTTACTCCACTATAGCGATAAGCTTGTACTAGGTTCACTTCTGGATCTAATGCATCAAGCTCAATTCGCTCAATGACAGAATCCAATGCGATGGCATTATTTAATTTATTTAATCCACCATCCAACACCAGTGAAAAGCTCACTTGGTCAGCCTTGATAGAATTAAGATATACATCCCTGACTACTGCGATATTCGCTAGATACGTTTGTATCTGATCCAAGCCTTTATAATCAGTCACATTATCGATACGCATGGTTATTTTTGCAGCCCCTTGACCTCTTACAGCGGCATACCTAGCCGAAAACAACTTAGCCAAAGCAGCATTCACCTGCTCAGCAATATCCTCTTGATCTAAACCTTGAACAAAAAGTGTGATGGGCTCTTCATCTGGCATCAATACCATAAGATTTGCTTCATATTCGTCTAAGATTTTATTTACTTTGAGCACACCCGCTACGTCCGTTTGGTAACGTCGGCTTGCCTCAATCACAGGCTCTTCAAACAGCCCCCACAAATCCGATGCCGTCACAGCCTGTTTATCTAGCTCATCTTGTAAAGGGGCATAAATAGGTAACCCCTTCAGCACCGCATCTTTAGCAACTAGATTCAATAAATCAGAAGGAGATTGCGCGCCACTAACTTCGCGTAAGAAGTCATCTTGTTCCACAATCCATAACAATAATGAAGGTCGATTCGCCCCCCATACGGCTAAACGTTTTGAAAAAAGGTAATCATTGATAGATTGGGCATAAAAATCGACAACCACTCTTTTAACAGGAAAAAACTCTCCATCAATTTCCATCAAATTTGTTTCTGTCGTAATCGAATGTTGCGCAACCCAAGACGCAGCAGATTTTTGCGCTGCGGGTAATACGGCAAGCACACCATCCTGATTGCCAGAAACTTTAATCAAGACCTCTTCAATTGCTTGCTTAAAGGCTTTATTAATCAATTTTTTTTCAGAATCGATTAAAGGGAGAGTAATTTCAGCTCGGTAAAGGTTAGAAATTGTCACAGCAAAACTCGTCTGAGCGAGTAAAATCATGAAAATAACCATTAGAAATCTAATTTTCATACGCTTCCTTAAAATTAATGCGCATATTCTACTGTGATATTGGCAAAGAACCATAGCCCTAATATGTCACTATGCTAAAATGCCGCCTCCCACACCACTATTATCATGACAGGGCATAGGCAATGACCAAATCGGATAAGAAATCGATTAGTTATAAAGACGCTGGCGTAGACATCAACGCGGGCAATCAACTTGTTGAACGAATCAAGGGCGTAAGCAAAAAAACACGTCGACCAGAGGTTATGGGCGGCCTCGGCGGTTTTGGTGCATTAACGCGTTTACCAACTAAATATAAAAATCCAATTCTTGTGTCAGGCACAGATGGCGTAGGCACCAAACTTCGCCTGGCAATGGATTTAAACCAACATGACACGATTGGTATCGACCTTGTTGCTATGTGCGTAAATGACTTGGTTGTAGCGGGCGCAGAACCACTACTTTTCCTTGATTATTACGCAACAGGCAAACTAGACATAGATGTTGCAGCAAACGTTGTCACAGGTATCGGCGAAGGTTGCTTGCAATCAGGCGCTGCACTTGTTGGCGGCGAAACTGCAGAAATGCCTGGCATGTATCATGACGGCGACTATGATCTTGCAGGTTTCTGTGTTGGTGTTGTTGAAGAAGCTGACATCATTGATGGCACAAACGTAAAAGCCGGTGACAAGCTGATTGCACTAGGCTCTTCAGGCCCTCACTCTAATGGCTATTCTTTGATCCGTAAAATCCTAGAAGTTAGCCAAGCTGACCTTAATCTAGAGATTGACGGCGTAGCATTAAAAGATGCGCTAATGGCACCGACTAAGATCTATGTGAAATCCATTTTAAAACTAATGGAGAGCATCAAGGTAAACGCTTTGGCTCACATTACAGGTGGTGGCCTTCTAGAAAATATCCCACGTGTATTGCCTGAATCAGCATCTGCTTACATCGATGCATCAAGCTGGACTCGCCCTGCTATTTTTGATTGGTTACAAGATCAAGGCAATGTAGAGCAAGAAGAAATGTACCGCGTACTTAACTGTGGTGTTGGTATGGTTCTTTGCTTAGATGCTGACAAAGCTGTTGAAGCACTGAAGATTCTACAAGATGCAGGCGAAGATGCTTGGTTAATCGGTGAAATTCGCGACAAACAGGATGACGTAGAAGTATTAATCTCTGATCTAGAGGCTTAATCACTGTGAGTTTTCCTATTGTTGTCCTCATATCCGGTAGTGGCAGCAACCTACAAGCTCTGATTGATCAGAGCTTGTCAGGGGATCTCGACATTGAGATCAAAGCTGTTATCAGCAACAAAGCCGACGCTTATGGCCTAACCAGAGCCAAAGATGCAGGCATCCCAACTCATCACTTGAATCATAAAGAATTTGAATCTCGTGAAGCCTTTGATGCGGCATTACAAACCTGTATTGATCAACACCAACCTAAGCTAGTTGTTCTAGCGGGGTTTATGCGCATTCTTAGTGAAGGTTTTACCCGTCATTATCAAGGACGCATGCTAAACATCCACCCATCACTGTTACCTAAGTACAAAGGGTTAAACACCCATCAAAGGGCGATCGATGCGGGTGACGAGATTCATGGTGTATCAGTACATTTTGTTAGTGCAGAGCTAGATGCTGGTGCTGTCATAGTACAAGCAAAAACTGACATTGATGCCGAAGAAACAGCCGATTCTTTAGCCCGAAAAGTACATAATCTCGAACATATTATTTACCCTCTTGCAGTCAAATGGTTTAGCCAAGACAGACTAAAAGAAGTAAATAATAAAGCAATTCTTGATGAAAACCCTTTAGCTGAAACAGGTTTTGCTTATAATTAAAGCAAACTCATTCAAGATTAGGAATTAATATGTCACCACAAAAAACAAGCTTCTATCTTATCTGCTTGATGATGTGGTGGCCTATTCTCATCAAAGCTGCACCAAAAGAAATCACGTCTGATAGCTTTATCAAACCTTATAGCGCCACCTATAGCACTACCTGGAAGAAAGGCATTAGCCTAAAAGTAGAAGGGACGCAAACGCTCTCTCAAACCCCAGATAAGCAATGGCGCTTCTCATTTGAAGCAGATACTTTTTTTGCGTCCCTTAATGAAAGCGTTAAATTCAATGTTGATAAAGGGCAAATCTCTCCACTGGTTTATGAATATCACACCAGCGCATTTGGTAAGAAACGTGATGCCGTATTAACATTCGATTGGCAGAAAAATCGTGTTAAAAATGATGTTAAAAACAAACCTTGGAACATGGATATTCAAGCAGGTGTTTTAGATAAACTCAGCATCCAACTACAAATACGCCAAGACTTAAAGCACAACAAACCCAAACTTGATTATTTAATTGCCGATGGAGGTAAACTCAAACCTTGGCATTTCGAGCGCTTAGGCAGCGAGAAAATCAAAACCCAGTTAGGTGATATCAATACCATTAAGGTAAAACGTGAAGGTACGGGAAAAAGAGCTAAAACCACAACATTTTGGTTTGCGCCAAAGTATGACTTTCTTCTGGTTAAATTATTACACCAAGAAAAGAAAGAGTCCTACAAGCTCGAGTTAGAATCAATTAAATAACCACTTACACAGAACCTAAAAGATCGACCTAATCGAGTTGCTCTAAATAGTTTATATTAAGAAAAGCGTGTTCATCTTTCCAATAAACCGATTTTGCACCAAGTTGACGATAAAAAAGCATGACTCTCGCCTCATTCTCCAAATAAAGCTTTAACTTATCAGCCATATCAGCGACAGGCAAAATAGCATGTAAAGGCTGAATGCCTGAGTCACTTTCAATATAGAAAACACACTTCGGTTCTTGCTCGGCAGCTAATTTTAAACGCTCAAATATTGCTTGAGTCACAAGCGGCGTATCACAAGGACTCAATAGTAAATGACTAACACCTAATATTTGGGCTTGTAACAAAGCAGAAAATACACCACTTAAAGGCCCTTTATCAAGGCAGTCAACCTCATCGGCAAACACTTTAACACCGAATTTTTGGTAAGCATTAATATTTTGATTAGCATTGATTAACGTATGACAGGTAATATCAGTTAAGCTCGTCAAAGAGTATTCAATGAGCGCCCTGCCCTTATAGTGGGTTAAGCCTTTAGCCACATAGTTCATGCGACTGGCCTGCCCGCCTGCCAATACTACCCCTAAGACAGAAATGCTCATCTTATTTGAATACCTTCTTACTTAACTAACGTCTTATTTAGCGCTAAATGCTAGCTTATTTCTCTGCTGCCAAACCGCTTTTGCTTTAATCACATTCTTTTCTTGGTCTAACTCACCACTCATTAATGCAAGCACAGATGCCATGGTTTGCATGATAGCTTGCTCACCAAAGCTATCAATTGTGTCGCCCGACCAGTGGTCTAACATACGAGTTAAATCAAGATTATCTTTTTGCCTAACATGTTGCTGACTGGATTTAGGCCACTGACTCCAGCTAACCTGCTTCTCTTTTAGGAAAGCCAAGCTTACATCTCTTTCAGGGTTTACTTCGGCTTCACCATTACCGCCTCTGAAAACCAATACTGACTTATCTTCTAGCACTTTAGCCGCTTCGATATGAATCTCATCGTATCCCTTATGAAATACACCATGCACGCTATGGTTAGCCGCTAATGGGTTCATTAATCTCACCAAGGTATTCACCGGCGAACGTAAACCTAATAATCGCTTAAGCTCCATCAGGTCAGTAAGTTGAGTGGAAATTTTATCGAGTGAGAGATAAGCAAAGTTTTGGTTTTCTATCTGAGTTTGCGCTTGTGCAAAGCTTTGCGCTTGCTCAACGCCCAAAAAGCTAAGTACTTTATCAACATAAATGCGTGATTCTTCAGGAAAGCTATGGCCATGCATAAAGACCTTCACGCCAGATTGAGATAAAGCGATAGCCACTAACAAGAACCAAGGTAGTTCATTACGTTTACCCGCATAAGCAGGCCAATCTAAATCAGGCTTTATATCGACTTGAGGTGCCAGTTTTTTACGAATAGCTCGAGTAAAACCCGCCGCTTCTGCAACCGTTTCTTCTCGAATGCGTATCAACATCCAAAAGGCACCCATTTGCTCAGGTTTCACCACATCTTGCAGGATTAAATCCATTGCCTTCTCAGCTTCCTGCTCAGTTAAACTTCTAGAACCATGGCGTCCTTTTCCAAGAATTTTGATAAATTCGACAAACTCAGCACTCATTAAACGTGTTTTCCTATTTTTTTATCCGCTAGTTACAGCTCGCCTATTAGGACTCAAGCATGCATTAATTTCTGGTATGCATGAGCCGCAATTAGTCCCGCATTTTAGTCGCTTACCTAAACTGACAAGGTCATTTTCGCCAGCTTTAATCGCATTGCGTATTTGTTTTTCACCCACATCAAAACAAGAGCATATCAAGCGCCCCTTATCTTCGATGCTAGCAAGACGCCCAACCAATATAGCCGACCTTTCTTGCGGTGTGACTTTAGATGCGGATTCTACAAGATCTACCAACCAAGCGGTATCAACTAATTCACAATTTGGTGAAAAATAGAACACAGCTTGCACGACATCATCAATTAAATAGGCATAGCGCTTACTCTGATTAATCGGATTTTCATATTCAAGCCATTGCCCTTGGTGCGCATTAATTGATGTTTTAGCCAGTAATTCGCACGCCAATGCAGCAAGATTATGCTGCCCAGAAAAAGCTAACTCATAACGTTTGCCTTTCTTAAGAGGTATCTGACACCAATACTCCATCTCTTTATCTTCAAATTCAGTCGTTTTCAAACCTTGATTAATGATGATAAAGCCATAGGTCAAATCCGTTTTTGCCTCAATTTTAACCCGCCCTATTTTTGATTCAGGTTGACCAGATAAAGGATCAACCACAGGCTCAATTAAAGCTGATATTACTGCATTACTCGCATAAGCAGCGGTCCAATGAATTGGCGCAAAAACTTGTCCTTGTTTTTGATCCTCACTGATTTTCACTCTTAAAAAAAGCTGACCTAACTCATTGCTCACAGACACGACCTGCTTTTCGACCAAATTAAGTGTTTGCGCATCTTTTGGCGAGATAGCTAAATAAGGCTGATCAATATGACGTGATAAGGTATCTGTTTTCCCCGTGCGTGTCATAGTGTGCCATTGATCTCGAATACGGCCGGTATTGAGCAAGTAAGGAAACGTTTGATTAACCTGCTGAATAGGCTTTTGCGGAGTAATACTAATGAAATTAGCTTTCTTATTTGGTGTATAAAAACGACCATCAGCTAACACTCTTTTAGTTCCTTCTGGCCGCCCTTTAGGAACAGGCCACTGCACAGGTAATAAAGCATCGTACTCTTGCTGATTTATTTGGCTAAAATGGCCAATATCAAAATCTCGTTTACCGTTATTTTTAAAACAAGACAAAGCCGCATGTTCGGCAAAAACCTCATGGGGCGCTCGATAACTAAATCCAGACACAAAACCCAATGCTTTAGCTACATCACAAATTGCTTGCCAATCATGGCGTGCCTCACCTGGTGCAGGCAAGATCCCTCTTTGACGAGAAATACGACGTTCTGAGTTAGTGACTGTGCCATCTTTTTCACTCCAGCCTGTTGCTGGCAGTAAAATATCAGCAAATTTTGAGGTATCAGTATTCACTTGAATATCACTGACAATAACTAAGTCACAGGCCTCTAACGCGCGCTGAACTTGTGCCGTATCAGGCAAGCTCACCATAGGATTTGTGGACATAATCCACACCACCTTAACCTTACCCTCTTCCATTTTTTTAAATAAATCGACTGCCTTTAGACCATTCTCTTTCGCCATATTGGGCGCTTGCCAAAAATCTTTTACTAAATCGATGGCACCTGGAGTGGCGAAGTCCATATGAGCAGCCAGCTGGTTAGCAAGGCCACCAACCTCTCTTCCTCCCATAGCATTAGGTTGACCCGTGATAGAGAATGGTCCCATACCTTCCTTACCAAGACGGCCTGTGGCCAAATGACAGTTAATAATGGCATTGGATTTATCAACACCCGTTGCAGATTGATTCACTCCCTGAGAATAAAAACTGACTGTTTTCTCGGTGGAGCACCAAAACCTTACTAATAACTCAAGATCATCAGGGGCTACACCACAAAACTCTGCTGTACTATTTAGGTCTGGTGTCACTTTTCTCGCTTGTGCAATACAGCCTTCAAAACCATTTGTAAATTGATCAATATAAGCTGTGTCTAAGTGTTTAGTATCAGCACTTGCCACTAACAAGTAGGAAAAGATCGCCGCGTCACTACCTGGTGTAATAGCCAAATGTAGATCGGCAATATCACAGGTTGCAGTTTTTCTAGGATCAATCACCACCACCTTCATCCAAGGCCTCAACTTTTTCGCTGCGACAATACGCTGATACAAAACAGGATGTGTCCAAGCGGCATTAGAACCCACCATAATCAAAAGGTCACAGGTTTCTAAATCCTCATAGCTACAGGGTACTGTGTCAGATCCAAAAGCACGCTTATAGCCCACAACCGCAGATGCCATACAAAGTCGTGAGTTAGTATCAACATTAGCCGTACCAATAAAGCCCTTAGCAAGCTTGTTAGCCACATAATAATCTTCGGTCAATATCTGGCCAGATAAATAAAAAGCAAAGGCATCTGGACCATGCTTTTCAACAATAGCTTTAATTCTTTCTGCCACTTCATCTACAGCCGTATGCCAATCCGTCTGCTTACCATCAACATAAGGATTTAAAAGACGGCCATCTGACACCAAAGTCTGCGATAAACTACTGCCTTTTACGCACAAACTGCCAAAATTTGCAGGATGAGTTTCATCTCCAGACACAGGCAGAAATTCACCCTGCTCATTGATGTCTGTATTCAGCTTAAGACCACAGCCTACCCCACAATAAGGGCAGGTGGTTTTCATTTCTTTTGCCGGCATTTGTTTACTCCTAAATTGGCAAATTCGTTAGAGGCAAAAACAACATTCTGTTTTAGCCTCAGGCACTTATGCCTACCCTAATAAAATGGATAGGCTTAACTTGCCAACTTAACGTCACCGCTCTCAAGGCTTACTTGCCAACAAGGAATCACAATGTCTTCTTCAAGGCATTGACCCGAACTTAATTCAAAGTGCTGTTTATAAAGAGGGCTTGATACCACCAGCTTGCCATCTATCGAGCCCACTATGCCACGAGAAAGGACATTGGCCTTTGCAATTGGGTCCCAGTTGGCAATAGCAAATAGCTGTGGCTCAAGCTTAGGTAGATAAAAAATAGCCACTTGCTCTCCTTCGAATAAAGCAGCCACACCGACACCTTCAATGAGGTCTTCCTGTTTACAGACTGTTTTCCAGTTGAATGACATGGGCATCTCCTTAGCTTGCTTTAGCGATTAAGTTAGTTTTTTCAGCTTGAGTAGCTGGTCGAATTTGATCTCGCTCTTCAACAAAAACGACATCCTTATCAACGCCATCGTGATTAACGAAATGTCTAAAGGCTTTCACCGCTTGCGGATCTTCGAGTGTGGTTTTCCACTCGCATTGGAAGGTATCAACAATTAATGCCATTTGATCTTCTAACTCTTGCGCCAACCCTAAGCTGTCATCAATCACTACCGACTTGAGATATTCAAGTCCACCCTCAAGGCCATCCATCCAAACTGAAGTACGCTGCAGCCTATCGGCAGTTTTCACATAAAACATCAAGACTCTATCGATATACTGAACCAGCTCTTTATCCGTTAAGTCAGTCGCAAATAAATCCGCATGTCGTGGTTTCATGCCACCATTACCACATACATAAAGGTTCCACCCCCCTTCTGTTGCAATAATGCCTATGTCTTTGCTTTGTGCTTCTGCACACTCTCGAGTACAACCTGAAACTGCAAATTTTAATTTATGAGGTGAACGTAATCCCTTGTATCGATTTTCAATATCGATCGCCATTGTCATGCTGTCATTAACTCCAAATCGACACCAAGTGCTGCCAACACAAGACTTCACTGTGCGTACAGATTTCCCATAGGCTTGGCCTGTCTCAAACCCAGCCTTGATTAAGGTGTCCCAGATATCAGGTAGCTGATTTAAATGAGCACCAAATAAATCGATCCTTTGCCCTCCGGTTATTTTGGTATAGAGCTTGTAGTCTCTAGCAACTTCACCAATCACTATAAGTTTTTCGGGCGTGATTTCTCCCCCCGGAATTCTTGGCACGACCGAATAAGTGCCATCCTTTTGCATATTGGCTAGGTATCTGTCATTCGTATCTTGCAAGGTGACATGCTCCTTTTTGAGCACATAATCATTCCAAACACTGGCTAAGATATTGCCAACTAGCGGTTTACAAACAATACAACCGTGGCCTTTACCATGCTTTTCTAGTAACTCATCAAAGCTTTTAATAGATTCAATTTTAATCAAGTTATATAAATCTTGGCGGGTATAGGCAAAGTGCTCACACACATCAGTGCTTACTTCGACACCCAAGGCCAATAATTCGTTATCCACCACATTTTTGACTAACGCCGCACAACCACCACAGCCAGTGCTAGCTTTAGTGACAGCTTTTACGTCAGCAAGCGATAAAGCGCCTTCCGCAATGGCTTGGCTAATATCAGCCTTAGTGACATTTAAACAGCTACAGATAGAAGCCGTGCTCGGTAAAGCATCCACACCTAACGCGGGTGAAGCACCATCAGAAACAGGTAAAATAAGAGATTCAGCTTGGCTTGGTAGATCAATTTCATTGAGGTAGTACTGTAGTAAGGTATCGTAACTCGCGTTATCTCCCACCAAGACAGCGCCTAAGAGTTTAGTCGCATCTTGATTGACCACCATTTTACGATAGCAGCCCTGCATACCATCTTGGAAAACAATGGTCTTTGAACTTGGTGTTTGCCCATGTGCATCTCCAATAGAGCCCACATCACAGCCTAATAATTTGAGTTTCGTGCTCATATCAGCGCCTTTAAACTCAAGCTCACCTTTATTTAATAAATGATCTAACGCCGCTTTTGCCATGTTATAACCAGGTGCAACAAGACCATAAATACGGCCTTCATAAAGAGCACACTCCCCTATGGCATATATATCTTTGTCACTGGTTAAACAATGGCTATCCACTTGAATACCACCTCGCTCACCAAGCACTAATCCTGACGATTTTGCTAAAGCATCTTGCGGACGAATACCGGCAGAAAAAACGATCAAATCCGTTTCTAGATACTCCTTTCCATCTTCCGAAAAATTCATTCGATGAAAACAGTGCTCGCCATCTTCAATATTTTGCGTTCCCGTGGCCACATGCACTTCCACACCCAATTCTTGAATCATGTTTTTAAGCAAATTTCCGCCTTGCTCATCCAACTGAACAGGCATTAGCCTTGGGGCGAATTCAACAACATGGGTTTTTAAACCTAAATTCTTTATCGCATTAGCCGCTTCTAACCCTAATAAGCCCCCTCCAACAACTGTTCCTACTTTGGCATTTTTAGCGCAATCGCGAATAGCATCAAGATCTTCTAAGGTACGATAAACAAAGGTATTAGCACGTTTATGACCATCAATAGGCGGGACAAAAGGATATGAACCAGTCGCAAGTACAAGTTTGTCATAACTAACCGTTTCGCCAGTTTCACAGACAACCGTTTTAGCTGCACGGTCGATTTCAATTATTTTCTGGCTAGGGTAATAATCAACGTGATTTTGCAGATAAAAATCCGCATCCGTTAATGCTAAATCTTGGGCATCTTTACCGGTAAAATACTCACTTAAGTGCACCCTGTCATAAGCAATATGAGGCTCTTCACCAAATACACTTACCTGACAATTGTTAGCGCCTTCATGCTGAATGAGTTGCTCAACAAAGTGATGTCCCACCATGCCATTACCCACCACGACAATATGGATGTTGGCACTTGAATTAGACTCAGTTAAGTTCTGTGTAACCTCTAAATTTGTATTCTTATTCATCATGATACCCTTCGCGGATGCCGTACTTAGCGGCAAAAAATCAAAGAGATAACTGGATGAGAGTGCTGTTAAGCACTTTGGACTAAAGCATGACAATAGGCTTCGCCAAAAACCAGTTGATCTAAGATCTTTGATACTTTGGTTTTATTTTGAATCAGCTGGAAATACCAGCTAGCATCGGCGACGTTGCCATATAATATTGCACCGACTAGCACACCTTCTTTGATGACCAGTTTTCGGTATTGATTTTGAGCGCTATCACGATAAGTAATAGACTCGGATGAGGAATCGCTATTCACTTCACCGGCAGAAAATAAGTTAATGCCAGACACTTTCAATTTGGTTGCTACAGCTTCTATTTTGAATTGGCTTTGCTTCTGCGTTAAATGATTAACCAAAACATCAAACTGCTGCCAAATGGGAGCCACTAAACCAAAGGTTACCTGTTCAAACTCACTGCACTCGCCCAAGGCATACACATCCTTATGGGAGGTGCGCATCACCTGATTAACACAAATCGCTTTATTAACCGTGAGACCTGCAGCCTTTGCAAGCTCAACTTCTGGCTTGATACCAGTGGCAAGAATAATCAAATCTGTATCAATCGATTCGCCTGATGCTAACTTAATAGACTCTACTTTTTCGCTAGCCTGAGCGTTTTTTAAAACAAAATCAGTTGGGGCAGAACCCAAATAAAAGCGTATACCTATTTTCTCTAAATTATTTTGCAACAAGCGTGCCGAGTCTTTATCTAACTGACGATTTAAAATATAGTCAGCCCGATGAACCACAGAAACGTGATGACCGCGCTTAGCCATACCCACTGCGGCCTCTAGCCCAAGAAGACCAGCTCCAATGACACAAACCTCTGATTTATCTTGGATTTTTGACATAAATGCCACATCAGACAAGTCTCTAAACTGTGTCACATTGATTGAATTAACGCCTGAAATATTTAATTTGCTAGCTCTTGCTCCCGTTGCAAAAACGAGTTTATCAAAGCTAACTTGCTTACCACTTTGTAAGTTTAAATACTTTTGTGGAAGACTTATGTCTATCACTGGGTCAGAGGCAATAATGAGCGCACCACTTTGAGTCATTGCATCAAGATCCACTAGGACGATATCTTCTTCACTGATCTCTTGCGCCAACAATGAAGACAACATAATTCGATTGTAGCCAACCTGTGCCTCTTCACCTATGAGAGTGACTTGATATTGATCGCCATGCTCAGTGGCCATGGCGTGAGCAAGTTTACTACCTGCCATACCCGCACCAATAATCACCAAGTTCTGCTTAGCCATTGATAATTGGGACACTTCACTATGACTCATACACTCTCCTAACAACTAGAAACCTAAATTCAAAAAAATTGAAACAAAACCGTTATGACGCTTTTTGTGTATGAGACGTTTCAGGCTTAGCATTTTTTACCTCTGCCTTATCATCTTTATCGGAGCCTGTTTGAAACATTGGCTCAACCTTGTTTTGTTTTTCGTATAAGAAAGTTAGAACCTGCGAACGGTAATCCGTATATTGAGAATCATTAGCAAGGGCCAAGCGGTCTCTAGGCCTATCAAGTTCAATATCCAATATTTCCCCCACGGTTGCAGCAGGGCCATTAGTCATCATGACAATACGATCAGACAAAAGCACTGCCTCGTCGACATCATGAGTAATCATAATGACAGTGTTATTTAACTGTTTTTGGATTTGCATCAGAGAGTCTTGCAGATGTGCTCGGGTCAAGGCATCTAGCGCGCCAAAAGGTTCATCCAACAAGAGAACACTTGGCTCCATTGCCAATGCCCTTGCAATGCCGACCCTTTGTTTCATCCCACCAGAAATTTCATCTGGTCGTTTGTCTTTAGCATGTGTCATATGGACTAACTCAAGGTTATGCATAATCCAGTCATGCATCTCTTGTTTCGTCTTTTTACCTGAGAAAATTTGTTTTACCGCTAACTCAACATTTTGATAGCTGGTTAACCAAGGTAAAAGAGAATGGTTTTGGAAGACAACCGCACGCTCTGGCCCAGGTCCATTAACCTCTTTACCATCTAATACGATGCCGCCTTCTGTTGCATCGTATAATCCTGCCACCAAATTAAGCACGGTCGACTTACCACAGCCAGAGTGACCAATGAGAGAGACGAATTCGCCTTTCTTAATTTTTAATGAGACCTGATCTAAGGCTTTAAAACTGCCCTTATCGGTAGGAAAGGACATGGAGACTTGGCTAATATCCAAATGGGTTTGCATCTTGATAACCTCAATTAAAAGTGAATGTCTGTCTTACTTAGCGCTTATCTAAAAAACCTGGCTTTTATCTAAGGACTTGGTTCTTATCCCAAGACACCATTTTTTGCAGAGAAAGCATGGCGCGATCCAAGACAAAACCAATAAAACCTATCATAAGCACAGCGACCATAATTCGACCTAGCGAGTTAGAGCTACCATTTTGGAATTCATCCCAAACGAACTTACCTAACCCTGGGTTTTGCGCCAGCATCTCAGCGGCAATCAATACCATCCAAGCAATCCCTAGAGACAACCTTAATCCGGTAAACATCATAGGAATGGAAGAAGGCACTACAATTTTTCTAACGTGCGTTAGCCAGTTAAGACGCAAAACTTTCGATACGTTGAGTAAGTCTTTTTCGATGGCAGCAACACCCACAGCGGTATTAATGAGGGTCGGCCACATACAACATAGGGTCACAGTAAACATGGAGGTCAGGAAAGATTTAGAAAATAATGGGTCCGCACTCACATAAGTAGCACTGACAACCATAGTCACAAGAGGTAACCAAGCTAACGGAGATACAGGTTTAAATATCTGAATAATGGGGTTTAATGCACTGTAAATAGAGGAATTTAAACCAATCAAAATCCCCAAAGGAATAGCTATGAAGGATGCCAGAGCAAAACCTGCAACAACGGTATATAAGCTGGTACCTATTTGATCGAAAAAGGTTGGCTTACCTGTATAAGGTCTCGTTTTAGCCACATAGTTTGGATCTTTCGCTAATTTCTTAGCATTACGTTTTTCTTGTCTTTCATAAAAAGCAACTTCCTTACTCCTTTCTCTCACATGGTCATCTACCAAGCTTTGCCATTGCTGATAAACAACCTTGGGACCAGGAAAAATGCCTAATGACGTATCAATCTTAGCAGCCCCAACATGCCAAAAAACCACAAACAATAAGCTACCAAGCAGGGGTAATAAAATAGATTTAATCGATATAGCATCATAAATTCGCTTTAAAGCGATTAATGCACTTTGTTTAGACTCAGAATTTGAAAGAGACGTATTCATTCGGTTCTCACTTTTAGAAACTCAATAAGGTGGTGCCATAACATTCGCCCCCACCCAATAAAGGGCGAGGGCTAGTTCAAAATAAATTAAGGGGTTTGAGAACCTTTCAGTCCGATTTTTAGGCTTTCTAGATATTTGTTTGGATAACGTCCGTCATAACTTACATTATCGATAAATTCACTTTGCTCTGGCTTAAAGCCTGTCTCTGTTTTGAAATTAGGGAAGTCAGATGCAGTCATAACACCGTCTTCAATTAATGATTGAGCCGCTTGCGCATAAATATCTGGACGATAAACTTTTTTCGCCATATCCATGTACCAAGCATCTGGCTTGAAGCTGTCAATTTGTCCCCAACGACGCATTTGAGTCAGGTACCAAATAGCATCACTATAATAAGGATAGGTAGCGTTATGACGGAAAAATACATTGAAGTCTGGCACTTCACGAACATCCCCTTTTTCATATTCAAAGGTGCCTGTCATACTGTTGGCAATCACATCGTAATCGGCCCCAACATATTCACTACGAGATAGAATTTCTACCGCTTCTTTACGGTTAGCATTATTATTCTCATCAAGCCACTTCGCAGCACGAATCAAGGCTTTTACCACATGTAAATGGGTATTTGGATATTCATCAGCCCAAGCTTTACTTACCCCAAACACCTTCTCTGGGTTGTTCTTCCAGATTTCATAATCTGTTATCACAGGGACACCGATACCTTTAAATACGGCTTGCTGATTCCAAGGTTCACCCACGCTATAACCATAAATAGTTCCCGCTTCCATCGTTGCTGGCATTTGTGGTGGTGGCGTGACAGATAACAGTGCATCTGCAGAAATTTGTCCACTAATGTCACCTTTAGCTGGCGCGTAAAATCCCGGATTCACACCACCAGCTGCTAACCAATACCTAAGCTCATAGTTATGAGTCGAAACAGGGAATACCATCCCCATATTAAATGGCTTACCTTGTGCCTTATAATCTTCAATGACAGGTTTCAAAGCACTTGCGCTAATAGGATGATGGTATTTACCAGCAGCATCTTTTGTTAAGTACTGCTTCATTTGCTGCCAAATCTCGTTTGAGACTGTGATGCCATTCCCGTTTAGGTCCATACTAAAAGCTGTAATAATATCTGCTTGTGTGCCATAACCTAAAGTTGCACCTAAAGGTTGGCCTGCCAACATATGTGCTCCATCGAGTTCGCCATCAATCACCCTATCAAGCAAAACTTTCCAGTTTGCTTGTGCCTCTAAAGTGACATAAAGATCTTCATCCTCGAAGTAACCTTTTTCATAGGCAATTGCCAAAGGAGCCATATCAGTTAGCTTGATAAAACCAAACTTTAAATCTTCTTTCTCTGGGTCTCCAATACTGCTAGCAAGAGACAAGGAAGGCAGCAACACAGCAGAGAAAAACGCCGCCTTAATCACTTTAAATGGAAAGCTTTTGGGAGTAGATAGTGTGACTCTAGATGCTTTGTACATACTTTACTTCCTATTATTTTCTAAAATTTGGACAACAAAAAAGGCGCGAGCAATACCTAAAATAAATTAAGTATTACTGGCGCCTTTGCCTTAAATCCCATCACCTTTAACGGGTGTCATACTGAGCTTTTAATAAAGCAGTGATGACTGTTTGTTATTGTGAAATCGTCGTTAACTTCTTAATAACATTAAATTAATCTCTTGATATAAATAATGCACTTGTTATGCCAAAAAACTTAAACATTTGTTTTATATGATAAAGTTTAGTTTCAGACCCATTTTTTAGTCACTTTGATCTGCATCTCAGTAACAAAACGCACTATAAGTGATTTTTATTGCGGCTAGTTGCACACGTATACAGCGTTAGTATATAAGCCCCTTCTCCAAACCATCAGGGTGAATGATGGTTTCGCCAGCCAAAGAGCTTTCAAACCACTTTCTCGTGTTAAAAGAGGGATTTTCATAAAGGTGATCGCCTTCAACAAGCCCAAGCGCTTTGAAGTACAAATCTTGGCGACACACTTGATTGATGACTTCTGTCACCTCAAATTGATAACCTAACTCTTGCCAACGTACCATTTGAGACATTAACCATAGCGCATACTCAGGATTAGGGCGGTTTACTTTAGCACCAGAAAACGTTTGGTATGCTTCTTTAGGCCAAGCAAAATCTCCCGCAGGTTTGACGGCATTAAATCCATATCTCAGTCCATCTGGGTCACAGTCTAGATAATCTGGTTTAGCTAAAATAGCTAATAAATCTTCTTGGTTAGCTTCGTCATCAACCCAAGCACACGCCTGATGTAAGGCATTAATGAGTTTAAGGTGAATGTCTTGGTTTTCATCTTGCCATTGAGAGTTAACAGCAAATACTTTTTCTGGTGTACTTCCCCAAAGGTCATAACCTGTCATTAACATATGACCGACACCTTGTTGTACTGCCAAACTATTCCATGGCTCTCCCACACAATAACCATCAATCTCACCGTTTATAAGATGGCTAATCATTTTGGTGGGTGGAATTACCAATATTTGTACGTCTTTATCAGCATCTATGCCCGCTCTTGAAAGCCAATCCCTGAGTTGATAAGTATGTGATGAATAAGGAAATACACTGGCAAATCGGATACTTTGCTCTGACTTATCCTTTAGTAAACGTTGCAATGCTGTGCCATTTCGAATTTCAGCACCATGGTTGGCATAACCACTCATTTGTTGATAAAGGAGATTTGAAACCGTTATACCATTGCCATTTTGACTCACAGTAAAGCCTGTTTGCATCGGCGCTTTAATGGATGACTTTAAAGATGACTTAATGGCGCCCACACCCAATGTCGCAGCAATTGGCATAGCCGCTAACATATGAGCACCATTAAGTAAGTTAAACGCAACTTTATCGCGAATGCTGGCCCAAGAGGCTTCTTTATGTAATTTAACGCTAACTCCTAGCGCTTCAAAAAAGCCTTTCTCTTTCGCGATAACAAATGGAGCACAATCAATAAGAGGAATAAAGCCAATATTAATATCTGTCATGTTACTTGGCCCTTTACTGTCTGTTTCAATCACTTTATTTCTCCCATCAAATCCATCACAGCAATGACATTTTGCGCGACTTCTGCCATACGCTGACTTCTATCCATTGCCAACTTACGTAATGCCTTAAATGCAGACGCTTCATCACAACCCTGACTTTTCATGATTAGGCCTTTCGCCTTTTCAATTAACTTTCTGTCTTCTAGCTGAGTTTTAACAGATTCCAACTCATTCCTGAGCGCCTGAAATTCTCTAAAACGTGCGACCGCAACTTGAACAATCGGTTTAACTCGATTAGTTTGCAGACCATCAACAATATAAGCACTCACCCCCGCTCTAATCGCCGCCTCCATATGCTGCTCATTCTCTTGCTCTGAAAACATCAAAATAGGTCTAGGGTTATCTTTGGTAAGACGAGACATATTCTCCAACGTATCTCGATCAGGACTATCAACATCTATGATGACAATATCAGGTTGATAACGGATTACTGCTTGATTCAGGCCTTGGGCGTTTTCAAGTCGCCTTATTACTCGATAACCATTATCTGTTAGCGCTTGCTCGACGATTGCAGCCCTTGCAGGCTCATCATCAATCAGCATTACAGTCAGTTCTGTCACTTTCTTTTCTCCTAGGCATGCCCTTCATTGTGCAAATTGATGCAAACAACAAGAGAACCATTCGCCATAAACCTCATTCACAGCAAAAAATGCAATTGTTAAGCCATTTAGAGAAAGTGAACAGAAATGAGGCGAAAATCTAAGAAAAGTAAGCTAAAAGGTATTTGAGAGGGAATTTTTATATTAAAAGCAGATACTCAGTCGAATTTTATGCACTGCTTAATTATGATAAGAAGAGTTTTGCACCAAAAGAGCAACAGAAAGTCGATCTTTCAATTCGAGTTTTTTGAAAATAGCGGTAAGGTGAGCTTTAACCGTACGATCGGTAATGTCTAAATCTTGTGCAATTTTTTTATTGTTAAGACCTTGGCCAACCAATTTAGCGACATCCATTTCACGTTGGCTTAGGTCAGCTAAAATTGCATCATTTTTAAGGCGCTTATCATCACCACGTCTTTGACCACGGTTTTCTGTGGTTGGAGAAGCGGATGCTTTGCGAGCAGATTCATTAATTAGGTTTTCAATAAAGGTTTTACCGCCCCAAATTTCACCGGTTGCAACAACAGATAAAACTAACGCTAGTTGCTCAATACCAATAAAAGGAGCACATTGCCCATTAACACCTTGTGAAAACATTCTTAATGCAGCACTTTGACTCGTTTGATTAGGGAAAGCGATGATCTTAAGTTCAGGAAAAAGATTCCTAATCGTAACAACATGTTCAACCATAGAGGTAAAGTTTTCATCATCAAGATGAATGAAGCAAAATGCGATAGGCTCAACTGTTTCTGAAAGCGAAGCACGTGTTTCATTTAATGAACCTACAAAGCTGAGCTCATATTGATTTGAAACAACTTTTTGCCAATGCGCAATCACAACAGGGTCGGTATTCCAGCACACTATTTTCAATTCTTTATCTACCATCAAATTGTCCATACATGTTATTTATTCTACTTTCCGTGTAATGTAATAGTGTTAATTTTCGTTTCAATATGAATAGCTTAGATAGGATTATTGTTATGAAATGGTAACTTACCTTTCCCTCAAGGCATTTTGCTTGGCTTTTAGGATAGGTTTGAATAAATAATCTAACAGACTCTTTTTACCGGTGATCACATCCACCGTTGCCTGCATACCAGGAATGATAGGAAGATGTGTCTCTTCCGTGCCAAGATAGTTCTTACTGGTTCTTACTTTAACCAAATAAAAACTATTCCCCTCTTCATCAATAATGGTATCAGCACTGATATTATCAACTGTGGCAGTTAGTCCGCCATAAATAGCAAAATCATAAGCAGACAGCTTAACAATGGCTACCAATTCTGGTTTGATAAACCCAATATCTTCAGGACGTATTTTTGCTTCGATTAACAAAGAATCTTCTAATGGCACTATCTCAACCAAACTTTGACCGGGCTGAATAACACCACCTACTGTATTAATTTGAAGCTGTTTTACTATCCCTTTCACAGGCGATCTTACCTGTGTTCTTAATACTTTATCTTCTAAGGAAACACTCGCTTCTTTTATCTTATCTAACGTTGTTTGTACCTTGGTTAACTCTTCTTGCGCTTCCGCTCGAAACTTTGCACTACTTTCTAATAGTTTAGTTTTCGCCTCAACCAATGAAGATTCAGCTCTAGGTAAAGCCAGTTGGCTCGCCCTCATGTCCCCTTCCATTTGGTTTACTTGACGCTCTAGTTGCAAAAGCTCAACTTTAGAAACAGCCCCTTGCTCAAAGGCAGGACGAGTTAAACTCAACTCTTCTTGAGCAAGTTCATAACTGGTTCTTAAGTTATCCAATTTAGCACTTAATTCGACGATTTCTTGTTGCTTTTGAGCAACCTGTTGTTCAAAAACAAATTGGTTAGTACTTAAGGATTCAGAGCGGTTTTGATACAAACGTAACTCACGATCAACCACTTCTGGGTATAAAGCTCTTAAATCGGCGTCAAAACTCGGCTCATTGCCATTTGCTTCAGCTCTTAATCTAGCAGCACGCACAGCTAAGTTTATGCCTTCCGCCTGTTGTTCACGTAAGGAAGAGACTGCGGCAGTATTTTCAATTGTCATCAATAGTTGGTCACGCTCTACATTGTCACCCGTATCAATATGAATCTCTTTTAAAATACCACCTTCAAGGTTTTGTACTATTTGTACTTGGCTTGACGGAATAACCTTACCTTCACCCACAGTGACTTCATCTAATTCCGTATAGTTTGCCCACAGGCCACCAAAAATCACGAATAAGAAAATACTCCACAAAATAATACGGCCACCTCTGGGTGACTTAAGCATTAATGCTGCGTTGTAATTTGAGGAATAAGCTAAATCCTCTTGAGAAATATTGGGCTGCTTCATGATTAATTAACTTACCTTTAGTTTCCCTTGGCGTAACGCTTCATGCACTTGAGCCTTAGGCCCATCAGCAATCATTCGCCCGTTGTCCATGACAATTAATCTATCCACCATATCTAGCATGGAAGACTTATGGGTAATCAGGATCAAGGTTTTGTCTTTAATACCTGCTTGTAACCTACGTTTCATTCGAGTTTCTGTGGTGTTATCCATAGACGCGGTAGGCTCATCTAAAATAAGAATGGATGGATCAAATAATAAAGCCCGGGCAATGGCGATACTTTGTCTTTGACCACCAGATAAAAGCATACCTCTCTCACCTACCATACTGTCTAAACCACTTGGTTTACGGTTAGCAAACTCAGCTACACCAGAAAGATTTGCAGCACGAATGACTGCTTCATCTTCCACATAGGGCACACCCAGTACGATATTATCCTTAATAGAACCGTAAAACAGGCTCACATCTTGTGATACGGCACCTATGTTACGACGCAAATCGGTTGGGTTTACTTGTCTAACATCCACCCCATCGATACGAACAGCACCATCCATTGGTTCATACAGACCCGTCATAATCTTACCTATGGTAGATTTACCTGAGCCAATACGACCAATAATGCCCACCTTTTCACCTTTTTTAATGGTAAAACTGACATTACTTATGGCAGCTTGCTCTTGTTCTGGATAAGCAAAGGTCACTGTATCAAACTGGAACTCGCCTTCGAACTTTGGCCTGTGGACGTATTTCACGTCATCTGAATGTTCAACAGGCGAACTCATAATTTCATTAATTGAGGTAAAGGCCGCTTTTGCCTGATTATAACGAGTTGCCAAAGCAGCAATTTGAGCCATAGGTCCAAGTGCTCGCCCCGTAAGCATGACTGTGGCAATCAATGCTCCCATGCTCATTTCACCAGCAGAGATCTGATACACCCCGATAATCACCATGACCACAGTGGTCATTTGCTGAGTCACCATGGCAAAGTTAGAACAAGATTGCGCTAATTGTCGCGTCTTCACACCCCAGTTAGCAATGTTCGCGACAGATTCTTCCCACTGGCGCTGCATTACGCCTTCAGCATTATTAAGTTTTACCGATTCTGCGTTAGATAAATTCTCAATTAACAAAGCATTCTTTTGAGATGCTGTTTTCTGCCCTTCTTCAATTGAACGACGCAAAGGCACTTGAATCATCAAGCTATAGGCAATAATCAAGAAAATAGTAATCATAGGAATATAGGCGACGGGTCCACCAATCAACCAAATGATACCTATGATCAAAAACATGAAGGGCACATCAACCAAGGTAGTAATACTGGCTGAGGTGATAAAGTCTCGAATACTTTCAAAGTCCTGTAGGTTTTTCGCAAACGCCCCCACAGAACGAGGCCTAGCGGCCATTTTAATGCCATTCACCCTAGCAAAAATATTTGCCGAAATTAAAATATCAGATTTTTTACCCGCAAGGTCGATAAAGTAACTTCGCAGGGAGCGTAATAAGAAGTCAAATAAATACACCCCCGCAGCACCTGCTGCTAACACCCAAAGGGTATCAAACGCATTATTTGGCACCACTCTGTCGTACACATTCATCACAAATAATGGACTTGCAACAGCGAACAAATTGATTAATAAAGAGGCAACAAAGACATCTCGATATATACGCCAAGACCGTGTCACCGTACCCCAGAACCAATGTTTGTGATTCTTAGAATATTGATTCTCTTGAGCTCTATCATCAAAACGGAACTTAGGTTTTACAAAAAAGCAGTAACCTGTGTAGCTTTGCTCTAATTCAGCAAGACTAACAAAAACTTCACCTTCGCCAGACTCTGGACGAAACAGCTTGGCCACTAGCTCTTTCTCATTAATTTCCAATAAGACACAGGCATCTTGATCTTCAAGCAAAAGAACAACAGGCAGAACCATGTGGGAGATTTTAGCAATTTTGCGTTTAACAAAACGTGATGAGATGCCGATGCGATTAGCAGCCCGAGCAAATAAATCAGGGGTCATTAAATCATCAGTAATAGGAAGCCCTGCTCGAACAGCATCCGCTGTATAAGGGTTATTAAAATACTTACTGAGTAGCACTAAGCAATCTAACAGTGGATTAGGATAATCAACACCCTGACCTGTTAGATCCCATTGTGCTTTATTTTCTGTTGTACCCTTTTCATCTTCAGTCATACTCGTTTCTACCGGTTCGGCTGAATTTGAAGCGAGTTGTCTTAAACCTGCTTCCTGTTTCTTTCTATCATTGGTTGCTGCGATCGAATCGTCTAAACTACGGGCTTTATCAGAGGCTGGAGCAATGTCTTGAGTGTGGTGTTGTGAAGAGTCGGAATCTGTCGTGCGCTTCGAATCTGACATCCAATACCTCTTAAATTAAAGTTCTAAACTACTTTTGCTTATACTATTACTCTAGAATAGAGTTTAAGTGCAGTAAATAATAGACTTTATACAATTGTTTACCTTTCAGTTCAGTTAAAATTTTCTATAAATCAAGGAATTAGTCATGTTGTATGCCAAACTAGATGAAAACAATAATATTTTAGATGTGGCAACAGAACCTTCTGATGAATACAAAACCTTAGTGTCTCCACATGATGAAAACGTAATCGAGATACTAGAGCAGAAAATCAAAACTCATGATACCCAAAGCATGTTAGAAACCTCTGACTCAGAGATGATGCGGGTACTTGAAGATTTGGTGAACTTATTAACTGAAAAAAGAATAATTCAGTTTACCGAATTACCTATGGCAGCGCAGAAGAAGCTACTCAGTCGTAAATGGGTTCGTGGCATACATACCGGTAACGAAGACAGCCTTATTGGCGAATCAGATCTCCCTGATAATAATGATTCTTTGATCTAATTGATTCGCACTAGACAGTGAACGTAATTACATTTCTTTACAGCTCACTGTCTGGTTTTTAATCAGTCCATATCTACCGCGCTACCTAGCACATAACCTTGAGCAGCATAAATATCAAAGCGCTGAAGTATCTCCCATTGCTCTTCACTTTCTACCCCAGTTGCAACCACTTGAATATGTAGTGAATTAAACATTTTACACAGGGTATGCATAAAGAAGGATTCAGATTTGTTGCCCACTGCCATACGGGTATATGACGCATCAACTTTGACATAATCTGGCATTAAGTTTTGCAGATACTGGAACGCAGAAAACTGTTTACCGACGTTATCTATACCAAACTTAACCTTATGTTTTTTGAAGGTTTTAGACAAAATAATCGCATGATCTTCTGTGTTCAAAACACTCTGCTCTGAAATCTCAAAACACAGGTGCTCTTTTACTTGGTCAGATAAGGTATCTAACTTTTTATCCAACCAATTAATAAAACTAGGTTTCACATAAGCCGAGGCAGACAAGTTTATGGTAAGGGAATTTTTCTCTTTTGCTTGCTCGATATAGTCGATTACCTTTTCAATAATCACTTGGTCAACCTGCTCGCCCAAATCAAATTGCTCAGCCAAACTAATAAAGTAACCAGCGTGATATTGTTTACCTTCATACTCTAAACTAGCGAACACCTCTTCATGCAACAACATCTGCTGGTTTTCAAGTTGCGCCACCTTTTGCTTACGTAATCGGAAGGCTTTATTTTCTATACCAAACTCAAGCATCTCTTTCCAAGCAAGACGACCGATAGCAACTTGCTTATCATCATCTAAACCAAACACTTTAACCTGATTAATTCCCATGCTTCTTGCAGAACGCAAAGCACTGTCCACTTGCGCCATGGCTTTGGACTTTTCAACAGAGTCGTCAAGAATCACAGCACCAATATTGGCCACACCCTCAGAGTAAGTTGTCTGAGTCGCCACCAATTTATATAGCGACGCCATAATACTCTCTACCAGTTTCACCAAAGAGTCATGGTCAATATTATGAACTAAAACGATGAAATCCGCCCCAGATAAACGGGCAACGGTACTGCTGCTTGCACACTCTCCTAACTTATAAGAAACAAGGTCTGCAGAGGCTCGGATAAAGGCATCAGCCGCTTCGAATCCTCTCTCGTTATTTAACTTAGCAAGGTCGATAAGACTAATCAGAATTAGACCGTCTGTTGCTCTATCCGTTTCAGCAAAATGCGCCGATGCCTGGCTATCAAAAAAATGACGGTTACCTAAACCACTCACTGGATCTTTAAAGGCTTTTGCCTGTAGCCATTGGGCAGTTTCAGCTTCAGATTCAAACTCTTTCTCTAATTTCTCAGCCATTCTATTCATGGCCTCTACCACACGCTTTAACTCACGTGTTTTTGGTAATTCCTGCATCTTAACAAAACGTCTTTGCTGAATATCTTCAGCTTGTTTTTCAACCGCTACCAATGGCTTAAAGATCCATTTAAGCGTACCTGCACCTACCGCAAGGGTTAAAAAGCCAATCAAACCAAACCAAAATAGCAATTCACCACTGGCTAGCCACAATTGATAATAACCATAGCCGGCATTACCTGTGATATACACTTGGCCAAGCTCATTCCAACCATTTGAGATAATGGCATTAGCGGTCGGTACATCAAAATCAATGGCATTAATAAACCAATCTGGTACACCTTGAATTTGGGTTGGTTCCGCTCTCACAATATGCTCATCATTGGCATAAACATGAATTTTAACTTCAGCCACATAACCACTATCAAATACAGCCAAAATACTAGACTCAACGGCGGTGTAATCTTCCATGCTCATAAAGTCAGAAACAGACATAGAGAGAGAGTTAGCTGAATCTTGAGTGGTCGACGCCAACTGATTAACCAAATACTCTTTGGTGGTATTAAAGTTAATCGCCATTACCACAACTAACATCAAGGTAAAGATCACGACTATGGTGAACATTAACTGCCTAAATAACGTCATCTTGCTGCTCCATGGTCTAATTTAGCGGCATTGAAAAGCATATAAACCAATACCCATTCTTTTTTCGTTATTTGTTTCAATTGAAGTCCTCCAAACGATTATTCAAATCTGTCCATAAACTTAATCGCGAAGAACCACCCACCAATTCACCACGCCCTTTAGCTTTCGATAACCACAGGTTTTTAGCGTTAAATGAATAAATGGGTAAAAGGTCTCTACGTTTTGATGCAGGTTTTAATTGCTTGTCTAGATTATCAAGCAAAACTGGGACTGAGGTGGGCTTGTTATAGAAGGCCAACACCATATGATGTTGATTAAGACTTAAAGATTTAACATAGACTAAACGTAGCTTGTCATCACTGATACCAAGCTCTCTTAGGGTAAAATATTTGGCTATGGTGAAGTCTTCACAGTCTCCCGCCATGGTTCCCAAAAACTCAACGGGCGTTGCCCAATAGTCTTCTTGCCCCCAATGGATAATGTCATCGACAAAATCCATCTGATTAAAAAAGTCATTCACACGAGTCAGTTTTTGCAACTCACTCGCGTCTTTATTTTGATCGACCAATTCACGCCAAGTTCTCACGCGCTTCACCGCCCTCTCACCATATTTAGCCTCTACAGAGGCAAACATAGCTTGATATTTATCTGGCGCAGCAATAATCACTAGGCTGAGAGCCCCGATTAGCAACGGCAAAAAATAGCGTTTAAGTGAAGCTAGAGTCATAAAAGGCTCTAATCCTATCAGTCATTTAAAAAGCATTGAGGTAATTTTAGCCTATAAAAACATTACTTTTTTGTGACTTGATCAAATTTCGCTAATTGCTCTTTAGTTGCACTTGCTTGGTGCTTTTTCTTCCAATCTTCGTAAGGTTCGCCATAGACGAATTCACGGGCTTTATCATAATCCATGTCTAGATCACGGGCTTCATGCTCAGCTAAATACCATTTACTCAAGCAGTTACGACAAAAACCTGCAAGGTTCATCAAGTCGATATTCTGTGCATCTTTACGCTCATCAAGGTGAGCTAGCAAACGTCTTAGTACAGCAGCTTCAATTTCTGTTTGTTGTTCAGTTGACATATTCGTTTCCATTAAAAAAGGTTTACTTATTCATTTGCAGGTCTTTGTTGCCATAACCGCGCTTGAGCTTTGACCATAAAATCTACTAAGGGTTTCGTTTCTTTACCACTAATTAATTGACTAGCATAAGCCAAAGCTTCCAAGCTAGATAACGCATCTAAACTAGGCGCTTTTCTAATGTCATAGACACTTTGCGGACTGGTTGCAAAACTCACTTTAGGTAAGCCTTGAAGTCTAGGATAAAGCCGCAGTAGCTTATAGGCTTTACGCCACGTGGCGTCGATAAGCACCAAACCTTCTATTTGCGCTTTAGCAGACTCAGTTAACGTCTCCAATTTTTGGCTAGATTCATCTGGGTACAACAAGCACCAGTTACTATTAATAGCGTCAAAATAATCCGTATTATCAATATCATCCTCGGGCAAAATAATACATTTAACCCTAGGCCAAACTTGCTCTACCAACTTGATAGTATTTTTAGCATGTTTGGCTTCTTTCGGATGTTGAAATATCACTACTTTCAAGGGCTGCGGTAAATTTGGTATCAAATCACAAACACATTGCTTGACTAAATAGTGACACTTTTCACAATATTCTCGGGCCATAAATTAGACTATTAACCTAATGTTAGGATAGTCGATCTAAATAAGCCTGAACCACATTATTCCAGCCCATATCTAGCGACTCGACGGTTAGCGCATGGCCAATAGACACTTCCGTAATCAAACCTGATTCACATAATGCTTTCACATTTTCTAAATCAAGATCATGACCTGCATTTACTGCAAGACCAGCATCTACAGCAGCTTGTGCAGCTTCGTTATATTGAACTAGCACCTTGTCATGATCATCACCAGCATAGGCATTTGCATAGGCTTCAGTATAAAGCTCAACACGATCAGCACCAGTATCCTTTGCCATTTTCATTGCATCCGCTTCTGGGTCCATAAAAAGACATACACGAATGCCAGCGGCTTGTAGCTTATTGATAATAGGCACGAGGATTTCAGAATCACGGCCTAAATTCCAACCATGATCTGAGGTTAACTGGTTCGGATCATCAGGCACCAGAGTACATTGCTCAGGCACGACTTCTAATACTACATCCAAGAAAGCTTGATCAGGAAAGCCTTCTATATTTAGCTCTTTACCAGGGTATTGTGCTAACAATGCTTTTAGGTCTCTCGCATCTTGATATGTCGCATGACGTTGATCAGGACGAGGATGAATCGTAATACCAAAGGCACCTAAATCCAGTGTCTTTTTAGCAACTTGAACCATATTAGGATAATCACGGCCACGGGAGTTTCTTAAAAGGCCGATTTTATTTAAATTCACACTTAAATGAGTCATTTTATTTCTATCTACTGAGACTGAGTTGATATCATTATATGACAATGTATACCCTGACTTTCAATCAATTGTTTTATAATCTGGTTTATTTATAGGTTTTTGTTTAAAAAAGGAATTTTTAACACCGACTAAAACTGATAATGGTTCAATAATTCTCCAATACTCATCTATTTTATTTGAATTAAGCAAATATTTAGTAATCTCACACCGAAGTGAACTTTCTTCGCATTTTTTATGTCACAGTCTAATCAAAACTTAGGGTAGGAAATAAATCTTAATGCGCTCACATAAACACACCCCAACCTTTATTAAGCTTTCGCTTACCAGCCTAATTGCATTTGTTTTAACCGCTTGTTCAGGTACAGACCAACTTGATCAAATCAGTAAAAATGAGCTTATTACAGAAAGAGTGAGCCAAACCCAGATTAACCAAAAAACACTCAAGCTACCCGGTTATCAATTACATTATGTGTCCAACACCTCCCCTGACACGAATAACGAAACCAAAGATAGCTTGGTATTTGTACATGGCACACCGGGAGGTTGGGGGACCTTCTCTCGCTATTTTGAAGATGAAACCCTACTTAGCGCCTTTACAATCAACTCAATTGATCGTCCTGGTTGGGGTGAATCAAGCTTTCCAGGCAAGCGTTTCCCTACTAGTTTAAGCAGCCAGTCGGCCCTTTTAGGCCCTTTGTTAGAACAAATATGGCGTGATAACAATCAAGAGAAGCTTATTTTAGTCGGTCACTCTTTAGGGGGCTCCTTAGTGCCAAAGCTCGCTGCTGACTACCCTCACTTTGTTAAAGCGATTGTTGTGCTTGCGGGTGACTTAGACCCTGTGATGGCAAGAGCAAGATGGTTTAACAATCTACTTTCTTTTATCCCTAACTTTATGATTCCTGACACTTGGTATAACTCCAATGCTGAGGTTTTAGATATCGCTCCTAGCTTAGCCAACTTGCAATCTCAATTCGCAAAAATTACCATGCCCATCACTATAGTACAGGGCACGGAAGACGGTTTAGTACGTCCAGGCAGTGCAGCCATGGCAGAAAAAATATTCCCAAAAGCCAAGCTCAGCACAGTTTGGCTTGAAGGCGCTGGACATATAATTAATATGACTCACCAAGAGGATGTTAATGCCGCCATTTTTAATATTGCCGGTAAACCAATGCCAACGTCCTTACTTTAACCAAAGTTTTAACAGGATTAAAAATGAGTCACGCTTACGAAGCATTTGACAGTATTTATCAAAGAGCAGCCCAACGACATCAGGGTGAAGCCGCACTAGAAACCTTATTAGATAAGCCTTTAAGCCAAGAAGCACTTGCAGCGATTGGAGACGATCGCTGGCTTGCCGCTATGACTCAGAAGATCTTTCAGTCGGGTATTAGCTGGCAAGTTGTGCGTAATAAATGGCCAAATTTTGAAGCGGCATTTTTTGGTTTTGATATCGAAAAAATGCTGCTAATCAGTGACGAAATGTGGGAAGAAAAAGCCAGAGACGCTAGCATCATTCGTAATTTCACCAAGGTTATGACCATCAGAGAAAATGCTTTAATGATGCATGAAGCCAGCCTAAATCACGGTAGCTTCTCACATATGATAGCAAATTGGCCAAGTTCAGACATTATCGGTTTATGGGCATATCTTAAAAAAGAAGGAAAACGTCTGGGTGGTAACACAGGCCCTTATTCATTGCGTATTATGGGTAAAGATACCTTTATACTAAGCCGTGATGTGGAAGGTTATCTTAGAAATAGAGAGATTATTACCACTGGACGCGACACCCAAGCGGCTTGGCGTGCAGCTCAAGATGCCTTCAACCATTGGCAGCAAGAGAGCCAGCGTCCAATGACTCAAATCAGCCAGATTATTGCCTACAGTGTTAATCACTAGAGCCCGTAACTTTTAAGAGAGCTAGCACTTTCAATAAGAGCATGTTCAATTTAATCATGCTCTTATTCTGCTTCCATATAAATACGTTATCGACACCCTACTCTGGATTTGTACAATAAAGCAGATAACGTTTTTTAGATTCACCTCTCACCTCACAGCCAAATCGTTTAATCTTAGATGCCATAGACTTCTTAGCTAAAACCACAAAGCTAGGACGCTTAAGCTTAGAACGATACGAAGTAAAACTTTCTACCTGACTTACCGCTTTCCCATTAGAGTAAAACTGGGCCGAGAATGGACGCTTTCCTAAATAAACGAGGTCACTCTTATTGGCTTCTTGCTGTTTACTCCAAACTTGCATCAAGCCTTTTTCTGATTGCTTTGATGTCCAGCCATTGCTTATCGCAAAAATTAATACAGATAATAAAATTGGTGTAAATAACGCCAGTTTAAAGACATGTTCTGAGATATTTTGCCTTTCATGATAAGCCATAATTAATAAGGCAATTGCCGGTAATATTGGCATCAAATAACTGTGTAAAATATTGCCAGCAAAACTAAATAAAATCAGTGGGGCTAACACCCAGCACCATAAGAAACTGATGTAACCATTATTTGAGGATTGAGTCTCCTTACCTTGCTTAAATAAGCGCACAACCTGATAGACTAATATTGGTGTCCAAGGCAGCATAACCACCAGCCAATACAGCCAAATAGTACCACGAGTTTGCTTATGAGCGGTTCCATAAAGGTCACCGCTCCAACCACTCACCATATAACGTTTAAAGTGCTCCCCAACAATAAAGTAATTTAAAAAACCAGGGCTCTCATACTCAGCAATAATGTACCAAGGTAAACTGATAACAAGCATGAATAAACTGCCAGTAACCCAAGGTAAAGCTTGATATAACCTGCGCCAATGGTTGCCAAATAACACCCACAAAAAGATGCTCATACCCACGAGAACAAGTGCTAAAGGCCCTTTTGATAACAAACCGATAGCTAGACCGATAAAAAATGCATAACCCCATAAGCGAGATTTTAATTGCCAGGCTTGCCAAAAACTCACCATACTTAAGGTAATAGCAAAGGTTAAAGCTGTATCTGTCATCACTGCGCCAGAGTACAAACTAAAGGCCGAAGTAGAAGCAAGAATCAATATCGCAAGGTAAGCCGTTTCAGTTTTTTGATGAACACTTTTTGCTAATTTAAAAACCAATACAATTACAAGCAAGGAGACTAGAAAATGCGGTACACGAGCAGCAAACTCGGTCACACCTAAGGTTGAAAAGCCCAATGCGCTGAGCCAACTAAACAAAGGAGGTTTACCCCAAAATGGAATATCATAATCAAACATAGGGGTTATCCAGTTCCCCGTTTCAAACATGATACGTGCCATTTCCCCATACCTAGCTTCAGTTGTATCCATCAAAGGGTACAAACCAAGGCTTAAAAACCTAACCAATAAACACAATGCCAATAAGACGATGGCTTTTTGCTGCAAACTAAAACGATCTGTCTGTTTTAAAGAAGTTGATCCAGATTTCATTACTGACATGAAAGCTCACCCTCAACTTGCTTGGTCTTTTGCTGCTTATTATGCTCCATTAATAGATATACAGGCCTTTGTTTGGCTTCGATAAAAAGCCTGCCTATGTACTCACCTAATAAACCAATGGATAAAAGTTGTACGCTGCCTAAGAAGAGAATGACGGTAATCAAAGAAGGGTAGCCTGCTACCGGCTCCCCAAACATGAGGGTTTTCACCAAGATAACAATCAGCATGGTCAAAGCACACAATGAGGTAATCACACCTGCAACCGTCGCGATCCTTAAAGGCTTAATACTGAAAGAAGACACGCCTTCAAAGGCAAGATCTAATAACTTTAAGAAATTCCATTTGGTCTCCCCCGCAAGTCTTGGGTCACGGTCAAACTGCAAACAGGTGCGCTTAAAACCAGGCCAAGCAAACAAACCTTTCATGAAGCGTGTTTTTTCAGGTAGGGCATTAATTTCGTCCACTACCCTGCGATCTAATAAGCGAAAATCCCCCACATTTTCAGGAATAGGAATTTCACTTAAATAACTCATCAACTTATAAAACAAGGCAGCACTTTGACGCTTAAACCAGCTTTCACCGTGACGTACGCGTCGCTGCATATCTACCACATCAAAACCTTGTTTCCAGCTCTCTAGCATTTGTATTATTAATTCTGGTGGGTCTTGTAAGTCAGCATCAATTAAAATAACTGCTTTGCCTTGGCTAGCCTTAAGTCCAGCAGTCATTGCCGCTTCTTTACCAAAGTTACGGCTCAAACTTAGGGTTTGAATTTGATGATGTTGACTCTTAAGTTGGCTCACTAACTGCCAGCTAGCATCATTGCTGCCATCATCCACATAAACAATTTCACATTGCTGGCCTATCTCATCTAATACTTTAATCAACCTTTGATGACACAGTAATAACACTGCTTCTTCGTTATAAAAAGGTACAATAATAGACACCAAAATATCGGGTTCGAAATTGTGGATGTTTAACTTAGGAATCTTATTTGATAACGCAATGATGGACATAACTGACGCCTTAACTTAATTGAAGCATCAGCATAAAGAGGATGATGTCAGCAAAAGGTCAGTGACATTTTTTTGACAAGCTTAAGGTTACCTTAAGGTGTAAGTAGTAATCTTCTGAAACCCCTCTATTTTGAATACCTTAAGAGTAAGCTAGATTGAATTTATTATTGATTGAAGATCACAAAGACATCGCGGCTGTTATTTTTGAATACTTTGAAATTAAGGGATATGACCTTGATTACGCAAATAATGGCATACAAGGTTACGACCTAGCCTGTCAAAACCATTATGACTTGATTATCTTAGATATCATGTTGCCTAGAATGAATGGCCTCGCTGTATGCCAAAAGCTGAGAGAACAAGGCATCACAACCCCCATTATTATGCTCACCGCACGTGATACACGCGAAGACATGTTAGTTGGCTTTGATCAAGGGGCTGATGATTACCTTGTTAAACCTTTTGATTTAGAAATCCTAGAAGCCCGAATTACAGCCCTATGTCGTCGTCAAAAAGGCATGATTGCCACTAAAAAGCTTGAATTCGAAGAGCTGACGCTGCATATCAATAACCATACTGTAGAAAGAAATGGCTGTCGCTTCCCTCTCAACCCAACCCTATTTAATTTACTAAAAATACTCATGCTAAGAGCACCCGAAGTTGTCAGTAAAGATGAGATTTCTGCACTTATTTGGCAAGAAAATGAACCAGAGAAAGACATACTACGAAGTCATGTGTATCAACTTAGAAGTTTAATAGACAAACCTTTTAAGCACGCTTATATCAAAACTGTGCCAAAACTTGGCTATCAGCTTATTTCCAATGCTCAATAGGTAATCTTATTTTGAATTTTAATAACATACGCTCAGCCAAACAGCTTACCTTCGTTTATTTTGCTGGGCTGGCGTTTGCTATCATAGTGTTTCACTTCTCATTGTTTAATTCGACACTAGAAGACTTAGAAGAGTTAAACGCAAAAAACCGCTTAAACAAAGACTTACAGCTTGCCTTGCCTGCCTTAGGTCTAGGTACAAAAAACTTGACGGTTTCCCCCTATAGCTCTGTGTTTGTTGGGCTTGAATCCCTGCCTGAGAATGTCAGTTTACCAGACCCATTAGAACTCAATACCTTGTATGAAATCGATGATTATGACTCTCGATATTACGACTTCTTCATAATGAAAACCACACGCCAAGTCATGGGCAAAATGCAAGATATTTACCTGCTGCATTATGATGACGTCTATGAGTTAAGCGAAGAACAAATGTTCCAAACTCAATATAAACAAATGTTGTTTTCGTTAATCCTGTTAGGCATAAGTTTATTTATCATTTTGAAGGTTTCGGATCGACTGACCTCCCCTTTATCTAAGCTTTCTAAAGAATTAAAACAGCGCTCGGTTAACCACTTTGAGCCCTTAAGTTTACCTGACGGCGGTGCAACTAAAGAAATTTGGCAATTAACCAGCCGCATCAATGAATACCAAGAAAAGATTAAACGATTAGTGGAAAGGGAAAGAGCCTTTACTCGCTATGCTAGCCACGAGTTACGTAGCCCTCTCATGGTAATGAAAGGTGCGATTTCCTTATTAGGGCATTCAAAAGAACCTGAATTTGTTGAGCGACAAAGGTTAAGGCTAGACACCTCGACCCAAGAGATGGATCTTTTTGTCACCACATTACTATCTCTCACAAGGGAAGAAAAAATCGAAGCACCAAAAGCCTATGAACTGAAAGAAAGTTGTATTGAAACTATCATTAAAACCCATCAGCATTTATTAGAAGATAAGCCCGTTAATTACCTAATTCAGAGCAAATCGCCCTGCATGATCAAAGTACCCGAAAGTATTATTCAAATCCTAGTTGGCAATATGATAAAGAATGCCTTTTCTTGTACATTTGAAGGAAGTATCAGAATAGAACTAGATCAAAACAGCATTAGTGTCATAGATACAGGCATAGGGTTAAAAGATAAACCAGAGCAGGCAGATGGCTTTGGACTAGGCTTGTTAATTGTCAAAGATATTTGCCAAAAATATGGTTGGCACTTTAGCTTGATAGACAACCCAAATAAAGGCTGTACTGCCTGTATTCATTTTGATTAAAGACATACCGCGTTATTAGGTCTATAGGCAGCTCTAGGACTAAAAACCTTTTAGAGCTGCCTCACGGGAATCTTTACGTGAACGAGACTGGATAAGAATTTCCCGTTTTTGAATCTGTGTCGCTCTATTCCATAACAATATTTCAGTCAGTGATCGAAAACATCCCAAGCAAATCTCAGCATTATCTAAACAACAATTACGTACACAAGGCGAAGAGATATCATCAACTAGATCATCCCCTTTCTCCACGTCTAAATGGCCAGACATAAACATCTCTCTTACACTTTTCATCTATTCCTTAAGTCTAGGCCGATTTAATCAAAGCGTTAGCCAAACTTTCTTTATCGAATTATAGAGTGTCACTTGAGAGAACATCATTTAGAAATCTCATAACTTCTTTGATACGCGCGACTTTTCGTAAATCTGGGTGCGTTAACACCCATAGCTGATTCTCGTTACCTTGTTCATAAGTAAAGAGTCTCTCTAATCCAGGTTGGGTAAGATCATCTGGCAATATAGCAATACCTAGGCCACTACAAGCCATTGATGACATAGCGACCAGATCATCCGTTCTTTGCTGAATAGCAAATGAGTGAGATTGATCCAATTCAAGAAATACTTTGTGGCTTCTTAATGAACCAGCAGCCCCAATAAGACTATGCTGTTCTAGGTCCTCAATTTGCTTTAGTTGGCCAAATTTATCAAGATAGTTTTGACTCGCATATGCCCCCCACTTAATACGCCGTACTTCACGCCCCACAAGGTGTTCTGGTGGTTTTGATGTCACTCGAATGGCAATGTCTGCATGTCGGTTAGTCATATTTAGCTCTAAATTTGTGACTAATAACTCAATATGAATATCAGGGTATTTTTCGTTAAATTGCGCAATGTAATTGGGTAAAATATGATAAGAAAAACTGCTTGGTGCCGTGATTCTCACAACCCCTTTTAGCTGAGTATCCATACCAACAATATCACGCTCAATATCTTCAAATGAATGGGTAATATGTTGCGCCCTAACAAGCATATTCTCACCGAGCTCTGTTAGTTCATAATTACCATTTAAACGTTCAAATAGTCGGCCAACCTCTTCTTCAAAATCATTCAAACGTCGATAGATAGTCGAATGGCTCATACCCAAAGATGTAGCCGCCGCCACTAAGTTTCTACTGTGAGCCACAGCTGTAAAAATTTTTATGGCATTCCAATCCATAAAACGCCCTCGTCAAAAATGAAAAAATACTTGTCATATTTACAAATTGTTTTCATTTTTGCAAACCCCTATGATTTTAACTCTTGATTACGAAGCAGCCAAAAAGTCTTTTTGGTAAAGATTAAAAGGAAGAGGAACCAGGTTCATGATTGCTTATACAACCGTTGGAACAAATGATTTATCCCGCTCGGCATCATTTTATGATGTGCTATTTGAATTACTTGGCGCGGCAAGGGCAATGCAAGAAAGCGACTTTATTGCTTGGGCAACAGCACCTAACACTCCCATGTTTTCGATTCATACGCCTGCAGATTTAAAAGAAGCAAGTGTAGGTAATGGCGTCATGATAGCACTGGCGGCAAAAGACAAAACGCAGGTCATCGCCATACATAAGCAAGCATTAAAACTAGGCGCTAAAAACGAAGGAGATCCGGGTTTTCGTGGCGATACTGGTTTTTATGCCGCTTATTTTCGTGACTTAGATGGTAATAAATTAAATATCCATTGCATGACTTAAGACTATCCCGTTCTGCTTAGAAAAAGGAAGCAGAACGGCCTTTTAAAAAAGTTAAAGGCACTAAATTATGACTCAACAAAATTTTCATCTCATCGGCCATCAAATTTGCCCTTATGTACAAAGGGTCGTTATTCTCATGATAGAAAAACAAATCCCCTATCTAAGAACCGATATTGATTTAGACAAAAAACCAGACTGGCTTTCTAAACTTTCCCCGGTCAAAAAAGTACCCATTTTAGTCATAAACGAGAAACAGATACTCTTTGAATCAGATGTTATTTGCCAATACCTTGATACTGTTTCACCTAATTCACTCTATCCAAAAAATACATTTTTAAAAGCTAGCCATTGTGCTTGGATCGCATTCGCGACTGATATTTTAAACCTAGTTGCAAAACTGATTTACCAAGATAAAAGCCTCAACGAGGTAAATAAAACCTTAGTAAGTATTGAGAACAAATTAACAATCATAGAATCAAGACTTTCAGATAATGACGGCTTTTTTGAGGATGGCTTTTATATGGTAGATGCTGTTTTCGCAACCATTTTCAGATACTTCCATGTGCTCGGTTTACTCACAAACTCAAACTTATTTTGTGGTCTTCCAAGAATACTAAAATGGCACAATGGACTTGCTAAACGTCAATCCATCCAAGATGCAGTGCCCATGAATTACGACGAGTTATTGCTAAATTTCATCAAAAAGCAAAATACTTATATTACAGGATAATACATTTAACATAACGCTTAAGAATGCTTTAACAAAAGTCTTTTATAATTAGCATCATCCCCTGATTAATAACAAGATTACCGACTGAGGATTACATCATGCTAAAAACATTCGCTACTCTAGGACTATCTCTTTCATGTTTTGCTGCATCTAGCCTTGCTCAAGCTGATTGGCAGTTAGAAAATGATAAAAGCCAACTTAGCTTTGTTTCCATTAAAAAAGGCAGTGTTGCAGAAGTACACCACTTTAAAACGTTATCAGGTACGATTTCCGATCAAGGAGCTTTAAGTATTGATATCGACCTAGCGTCTGCAGAGACTATGATCCCTATTCGTAACGAGCGACTTACTAAATTTGTATTTGAAACACTAAACTACCCTAGTGCAGTTCTGACAGCAGACCTAAGTAATCAGCTTTCGAATATAGATGAAGAAAGTATACATATCATAAAAGGGATTGAGGCCGAGCTAGATTTTCATGGCCAAAAGAAAGCATTAAAAATTGATGTCCTAGTAACCCGTTTGGAAAATGACGACTTAACCGTTTCATCATTACAGCCAGTTATCATCAATAGTAAAGATTTTGAAGTCACCCAAGGCATCAAAAAACTACAAGAACTGGCCAAACTGCCTTCAATTGCAACCGCTGTACCAGTGACTTTTACACTTACCTTTTCTGAAGACTAATTAGCCATAAAGGTAAAGCTCAAACGATAAAACATGGCAGCTCTCATTATGGGAACTGCCATTTTTAATCTTTAGCTGCTCTTAATCAGGCACTAGGAAGCTGCGATTAAGTCGCCTCTTCTCAGTCTGCTCTTTTAAGGTATATGGGAAAAGCCTCAAACAAGACGCCACTATGTGCTTGATGAATAGAAAGTCAGTGTAGGTATTATCTAAAAACACTAAAGGCGTGACCTAAAAGTCTTACCTTTATGTTGCGGCGCTTACCAATAGCACAAGGATTAAGTTTCACGTCTCGCCATCAATCTAAGTACTTTTATTCACAAACAGAAGCGGGAGGTCTTATTCGCAGCGTCCCTAGGTTATAAAACCTTTTCGTAGTAATTAGTTGTATGACAGCCAATACTCTGACTGCCATACCTATCTTTACTTTTCTTGGTGATTTGGACTTAACCATCCAATCAATGTTATTTGTATGAAATTAAATAATCTTAAAATTTTCTATTTCGTAATTAACCAAACACTAACAAGAAGACCGGTAACGCCAACTAAACGATTCATATCAATAGGTTTAATAGAAGCACCAAACCAGCCAAAATGATCTAATATTATTGAGACAAAGAATTGTGATGATACGACTACAACAAAAGCGGTTGATAATCCTAAACGCGGTACCGTATAGCCAATTGTACCAGCAATCACCAACCCTAAGATGCCTGCACTAAAAGCGTACCATGGCACCTTACCCCAGCTTTTATCAATATCACCTTGAAATATCAGTAACAATATACAGGCAACTACTGCACCACTAATATAATTAACAAACATACTTCCACTCGTACCGACACTACGATCCATAATACCCATAAACTGCCCTTGTAGAGCGACAGCAAATCCACCGAAAGCTGCAATAACAACCAAACTTATAGTATTGTTCAAAACTAATTTCCCTTTTGTTTAACTTAAAAACATTCCTACTTACTAGGAGCTTTTAAAGCATATAATTGTACAAACACTACGTAAAACGTTATGTTTTGATAACTTGGTTCAAAATATTTCACCCTAAGAATAGATTTTATTATGCTTTCTAAATCTTCATTTCAACTCATAGATACTATTGCCAGAACAGGAAGTTTTAGTGCAGCAGCAAAAGAGCTTCACAAAGTACCATCTGCAATTAGTCATACAGTAAAACAACTTGAATTAGAACTAGGTGTAACACTGTTCCAACGTCATCACAGAAGCATCACACTTACACCAGCGGGAAGACATTTCACCGAAGAAGCTCGCAACATGCTAATAAAAATGGAGAGAATAAAGCAGGAAACCCAGAGAGTTGCTAATGGCTGGCAACCTGCTTTATCTATTGCAATAGACGTTATCGTTTGCACTGATCGTATAAACGAAATGATTGCTGATTTTTATCATAATTTTAATAATGTTGAGCTCATCATACGGATGGAGGTATTTAACGGAGTATGGGAATCACTCGGTTCTGGACGTAGTGATATTGCTATAGGAGCTACCACTGCGGTACCTATTAGCGGAAATTTTCAATATACAGATATGGGCTCTATTAATTGGGCATTTGTAGTTGGTAAAAACCACCCTTTAGCGGTTACTGAGCATAAGCTTCAAGCCTCAGAATTATCTGTTTATCCTTCAATTTGTCTTGAGGACAGTTCCAGAGAGATTATTCAAAGAACGACTTGGTTACTTGCGAATCAACGTCGCTTAGTTGTACCAGGTTGGCAACAAGCCATTAAGTGCGCAGCTTTAAATTTAGGAATAGGTTATATTCCAAAGCACTTAATACGAACTTATCTAGAATCAGGAGAGCTAATTGAGAAACACTTAATTGATACCAAACAGCCTAGCCCTTGTTGCCTAGCTTGGAGAACTGACAACAAATCACCAGCACTTCAATGGATACTCAGTTACCTAGGCAACTCAGAAAAGCTACATAGAGAATGGATTCAATAATGACAACTTTCTAACAAAGCCGTCATTTAAACTAGATAAGTGCCAGCTATAAAACCTTTTCGTAGCACTGCTCCAGCTGCAATTGGCCCCAAAGTTCATGCTCAATCTCCTGAGTGATGGTAAAACCGTACTTTAAGTAAATAGCAGTAGAAGCCTCTAGGCCTTTTACTGTCCAGAGCACCACTTTTTGATATTCCTGCTCAACACAAAAAGATAAAGCTTTATCCATAAGTTGTTTACCAAGCCCTTTTCCTCGTGCTTCAGGTTTTATCGAGAACCAACGTAGTTGTGCTTGAGTGTTAGATAACTCACAAATACAAATAAAGCCCAACAACTTACCATCTAATTTCGCTAACCAAATACGCTCTCTAGGGCTTTTACGTTTCACAAATTGCGCAAGAGGTTCAGCAACATAAGCTTCAAAGGTTGCGTCATAACCATACTCTTTGCCATATAAAACACCGTGCTGCTTCACTATCTCGCCTAGGTCTCCTATTTCCATAGTGTTGGTGATTTGCATACATTAATCCTTAAAAATGGTGATTTTAGATAACGGTATAAAAAATAAGTGCCTAATGTCTATAAAGAAATATTAAATCTAACTTTACAATATCACGAAACATACCATACAGTATGGTATGTTTGATTTTATATATGTAGGAAAAGAAGCATGACAGCAGTTAAAAATGAGAATTTACAAGACTCGAAAAACATAAAAACAGTTAAAAATCTTTATAAAGCATTGAAATCAGCAGATATTGAAACCCTAAATTCAATGATGGTAAACCTTCCCGTATGGGACGTTTCTCCAGGCTTTCCTGAAGGAAAGGTCTATTATGGTTTATCTGAAATTTTAGGTGTGTTTTACAAAAATCTTCGACAAGGCCTTTACCAATTTTCCGCACTCACTGATAGGTTTATTGATGGGGAGAATAGCGTTGTTGTATTGGGTCATTACCAAGTTAAACAGTCGGAGTCCTCACCGTTAAAGCAAGTTCGCTTCAGCCATACATGGGATATTGATAAGCAAGGAAAGATTCTTGGCGTGTGGCAAGTTGCTGATTCTGCTCAATTTTCATCCTTGAATTAGCTACTAACTAAGGCGGTTATTCACTTTTTACCAAAGTAGCCGTCGAAAGCCTCTATGGGGCTTATTTGCTTTCACTCTTGCGCTAAGTGGATTGAAAAATAATCGAATATCTCAAAGCGATTCTTTTCTTATCAGACAATTTATAAATCAATAAAAGTTTTATGTAAAACTCTGGAAAGAAGACTTTTTAACTAGCAACAAACCCTGTATCTTCCTGCTAGTTAACAAGACAAGAAGCGAGCCATTAAAATGGAAAAAACATGCATTGTTACGGGCGGAAGCTCAGGAATAGGTCTTAGCGTTGTTAAGCTTTTTTTAGCGAATAATTATCGAGTTTTCAACCTTGATATGCAGCCAAGTGAGTTTGGAGAATTCTGTTCATGCGATATCACCAATCTCGAACAAGTCGCTAAAATTATTGATGGCATCACTCAACACCATAATGTTGATACATTAGTGTCGAATGCTGGCATACATTTCTCAGCAACAATAGAAGATACCAGCGAAGAAGAGCTTGATAAGATTTTTAGCATCAATGTAAAAGGTGCTTATGCAGCTATGAAAGCTGTCATACCTAATATGAAACAGAATCAGAGTGGTTCAATTATTTTAATCTCTTCTGAACAAGCATTAGTGGGTAAACCTAATTCTTTTGCTTACAGTTTAACCAAAACAGCGCTCGCTTCGATGGCCAAAACAACGGCTCTTGATTATGCCCCGTTTAACATTCGGGCCAATGCAGTTTGTCCAGGTACAATCGAAACGCCGCTTTATCACAAAGCAATCGATAATTACTGCGAGAAATCTGGCGCAAATAAAGAAGAAATACATCAAGAAGAAGCTAAGCTGCAACCTCTAGGTCGTTTAGGTCAGCCGGAAGAAGTTGCAGAGCTTGTCCTATTCTTAGCCTCTGATAAAGCAACATTTATTACAGGTAGCCTACAGGTAATCGATGGCGGCTACACGACTCAATAACACTATATTAACCTGATTAAATTCAACTGATTGAGCAAATGAAATGAAGCAAATTATTGACCCTCATTTACATTTTTTTGAACTGACCCAAGGCCATTATCAATGGTTAAAGGAAGAGGAAGCGCCCTTTTGGCCAGATAAAGCCAAACTGCGTCACAACTTTCACGAGAAGTCCCTCTTGCTCGATCAAGATGTTGAGTTAGCAGGTTTTGTTCATATCGAAGCTGGCTTTGATAATGCAAAGCCTTGGCGAGAAATTGACTGGCTAGAATCTAGTTGCTCTCTGCCCTTTAGAACGGTTGCTGGCATTGATTTAACCCTTGAAAAAGATGCATTTATTGCACAAGTTCAACAACTTAAAAGTTATCAATCCATAGTCGGTTGTAGGCATATATTAGATGATGAAGCCTTTGAACTGCTTTCTCAAAAAAGTGTGCAAGACAACCTAGCCTACCTTGCTGAGAGCCAATTAAGTTTTGACCTACAAATGTCACTTAGTGATAAAGCCGCTGTTAGTTTATTACTAGAGATACTTGCAAGCTTGCCCACACTCAGATTGATTATTAATCACGCGGGTTGGCCACCCTTCACTTCGGATGCATCATTTGATACAGAAGATGTGTTATTTAAGAAAAAGTGGCAAGAGTGGCAAACAGGCCTCATTGCTTTTAGTAAGTTAGAACAGTGCGCTATTAAATGTTCGGGCTGGGAAATGGCAGCAAGGGACTATCAAGAATCTTGGCAGTTTTGGGTCATCGCTGAATGCATAAAAGCATTTGGAGATAAACGGGTGATGCTGGCCAGTAACTTTCCTTTAGTGCTCTTTTCTAAAGAATACAGTGAACTATGGCAAAGCTACTTAAACATTGGCTTAAAGGACAAATCCGCTTTAACTAGGGAACAAGCCTTAACATTGAACGAAGAACATATCACAGCATTAACCTGCTCTAATGCAGCTTACTGGTACAAACTCAAGGTTAAGCCTATTTAAGCCTAACCTTGAGTATCTACAGTACAATGTATGGATTATTTAACCGTTACATTTGGCGAGCGTTTAACCACTTCATCGTTTAAGTCAATACCAATACCAGGCACTTCCGTCACCTTGAAGATACCGTTTGTAGGCTGAGGGTCTTGAATACACAGTTCACGGTTCCAGTCTTTAGTCGCATAAGTATGGTGCTCATGGATTAAGAAATTAGGAATCGCGGTTTCTAAATGCAATGATGCCGCTGTTGCTACAGGTCCACCACAAACATGCGCTTGAATACGAATATCGTATACATCCGCATAGTCACACACTTTCTTTGCTTCTGTGAAGCCACCACATAGACCAACATCAGGTTGAAGAACATCAATGCTTTGATCTTCAAAGTAAGGACGTACATCCCATCTGTGGTACAAACGCTCACCACCCGCAATAGGCACATTGACATTATCAGCGACTTTTTTATGTACCGCTGGATTCAAGTAGTTAACAGGCTCTTCATACATCATGCAGCCCACTTCTTCGATCACACTGCCCATTTGAATCGCAGATGCCGCTCCCATTAACGAGTGAGATTCGAAAATGATATCAACATCTTCACCCACAGCATCACGAATCGCTCTTAAACGATTACCAAACAAACGCATTTGTGGCTTAGTGAAAAGCTTAGTACGGTCAAATGAAGAGCTGCCATCATGGTTGTAAACAATTGGGTCAACTTTCACTGCATCATAACCTTCAGCAACCGCTTTCAGCGCCGCCTGAGCGTATTCTTCTGGCTCGATTAACTTATTAATTGTGGTATCCCAATCAAATTGTAATTGGCTAGCATAGGTACGAAGCTCATCGTTTACCTTACCACCTAATAACTGATAAACCGGAACACCTAGCGCTTTACCTTTAATATCCCAAAGCGCTGTATCAATCGCACTCATTGCAGAATAAAGTACAGGTCCGCCACCTAATCCCCAAAAGCTTTCACGCAGCATTTTTGACCATAAAAGCTCGGTATTAAATGGGTTAAAACCGATCAATACGGCCTCTGCAATTTCCTTAACCATAGCGGCCGCTGCACTGTGACCCCAATCATAAGCAAGGCCAGCTTCACCAACGCCACTAATGCCCTCATCCGTATGAATACGAACAAACACAGGGTTCCAAGCCGGGCGCTTAGGACATTCAATATCAAAAATTTCTACATGAGTGATTTTCATAACTTTCTCTCAACCATTAACTAAAAAGGCTCTAATAAGTGCCCTCAACAGACACTTAGATAGATAGTATTAATTTATATTTTTTAAAAGCAATTAAGCTGATATTCGCATCAGCCTAATCGGCAAAATCTGGATATTGACGAGATACTCTTCTCATCATCGCTGGCCAAGCTTTTTGTCCGCCCGTTAACCCTGAATGAACAATATTTGCTTGCGCTTTAATGCCATCTACAATGCTTTGATCCACAAAAATAGGCGCCATGCCGGTAGACATTACTTGTAGCTGTACTTGGCATGCTCGCACTAAATCATACATATGCATAAAAGCATCACCTATTGTTTTGCCCATAGTAAGTGCCCCATGGTTTCGTAATAACATGAAGTTAGCCGTACCTAGGTCTTCTTGTAATCTCAGCTTTTCTTCATGATTAACAGCAAGACCTTCATAGTCGTGATAACTCAAGGATGCTAAAGCGAACATTGAATATTGGCTTAGAGGCAAAAGGCCTTTTTCTAAGCTGGCAATCGCAATCGTCTCATTCGTATGGACATGTAAGGCACATTGGTCTTCATGACGTGCCTCATGCACGGCACTGTGAATCGTAAACCCTGCAGGATTTATCTTAAACGGACAATCTGGATCAACAACATTGCCATGTATATCTATCTTAACTAAATTCGATGCTGTAATTTCATCAAAACTCAAACCAAAGGCATTAATCAGCAAATGATCAGAGTCAGGAATGCGCGCTGAAATATGAGTATGAATAAGGTCATCCCAACCATGCATCACAAACAAACGATAACACGCAGCTAATTCAACTCGTGTCTGCCACTCTTGGGCTGATACCTTGCCTTTAAGGTTTATTTTAGGTAGTTCAAACATGAATAAGCCTCTGCAATAAACATATAGAAATAGAGGTAAACCTAGACGTTGTTCACCATCACTTTAATCACACAAATAGTAACATGAGCGCCCAATTCATTGTTTTAAAATTAATAATTAAATGATCAAGTACTTAAAATTCGATATAAAAGCTTTATTAGGTGTCTTAAATTTAGTATTCATACACTCCTAAATAAACAGCATCAACGATTAAAATGCAGCTAATGACTCATTAATAATTAAGAAACGTATACTTTTTTATCAAATCACACTTGGGTTTCTAGATTAAAATAGAACAAAAAGAAGAAAGCAGTGAAATAAGCACAATAGCATCAGCCATAAACGCTGATTCAGGGGTTAAATCAGCGCATTTAAGGGATTTAAGAAACCTTAAAACATACCATTTTCGTGAGCAAATTCACTTTCATCCGGCATACTCATACAAGTGTCCCAATGCTCAACTACTTTACTGTTAGTATCTAAGCTAAATAAGTCCGCACAGGCATTATGGAATTTATCACCATCACGACCATACTCAACCAATACTGAGACTAAATCTCCTTGAGCAATAATTTGCTTTATATCTGCAACAAAACCGCCATTTTTAAGAAAACCCAACACAGCTTCCTTACCATTAGGAACATAAGGATTGTGCTGAATATATTCTTCACCAAACAAGCTATCTAGCAGCTTCACATCACCTGCAAAGCCCTTTTCAATAAAGTCTTTTACCACTTGTTTGTTATTCTCAAGGTACTGATTAGATACTTGGCGATTAGCATTACCAAGACCATCTAGCATGCTGTTGCCATTAACACTTTTCGCTTTTGGAATTTCATCTTGCACGACATCCCAATGCTCAACAATTTTGCCTTTATTGAGCTTAAATAGATCAACCACAACCTTTGATGGGCCACCAGCAAAAGACACACGAGATTGGATATACACCAGATCACCTTCTGCTAACGTTCGAATAATATCCCTTTTGATCGAAACATTATTATTCTTCATTCCCTTAATCGCACTGACTAAGCCTGCTTTGCCATCTTTAATGCTAGGAGAATGTTGCCTGTAATCGTCACTATAATACTCATCAACAAGGCTCGCATTAGACTGATCAAACATTTCAGTCAAAGCACCTTTTACCAAATCTAGATTAGCTTTGTTTTGCATGTTCGTTTGGGCTTGTAAAAGCGAGCAGCTAATTAAAGTGATACAAATAAAACATAGTTTTTTAAACATGGTTAATCCTAATTTAAATTCCATAATTTTTTCATCCATGAAACTTTAGAATCATGAAAATGTTTAATGTTTTCCAATTACTAACCGTAGGGATAAATCACAAAATTTAGACGTCAAAATTCCTACTCTAGAAATAAGAAAGTAAGTTTTTCTGGCTATTAATAAGTGGCTAGAAGAGCTCATATGCAGTATACCCTTGCATTAGAAGCTACTTATACTAGGGCTAATGAAATACATTATTTCTTATTTCGGACAAGTTAGAACAACAAAATTTATTATCGTTTCAACTTAAGGTTATTCCTAAAAACGTTTAATAATGAGAATCAAAAGAAAGGAGCTAAAAGAAAAATATTTAAAGGCTTTTAGAAGAAGGTATTATTTGTCTAAATAAACTCTGAGGAGTGCACTATTGAGAGTGAAGTGCACTATTGAAAACCAACACCTGATACCGACTTAAGACGATTTAACCAAGCGCACAGCCAAAGGAAAACCCTCAGTGTGGCCATCAGCACTTCCATTCCAAAAATCAATAAAATAGAAGAGTATGGGTAAATCACTTACCTCAGTCGAACTCCAGTAAGGCGAACCTTCTGCTGACTCCACAAGGTCCGAAAAGTATTTCGTATTAATACTTGGCTTAGTGCAATCCATATCTAAAAGGCTAAACAATTCTTCAATATTAGGTAATCGCCAACCATCAGAAAATAAGGCGACTCTCTCTTTAGCCTCTCTCAAACTTAAATATTCAACCTTTCCAGTGCAACTTTCAGCAGAAGACCAACGAGTACCAAGACTACAGCGCTGCCAAGTTAGGTTTGTTTTAGCATCAAAAACTTGGCCCTCATTTATGGTAAAACGTTTTTCTAGCTCACCTAAGGTATTTTGGTAATTACATTCTGCAAGAACTGAATTACTTATAAATAATGTCGTTATAAGAAAGCCACAAATACTTTTCATCATTCGCTATATTCCCTTAAAGCTATAAAGTTTCATTTTAAACTTTTGTGCAAGTAATCTAAACTATTTTAGCGTTACTTTCTTGATGGCTCATGCTTTTCATACCTAGGTAAATTTGCTCCCAGATCTTCCCAGTTTGCTTTTGAAGTAATGAAATTATGGGAAATGGGCCGTTCTTCAATATCCGTATCAAACACACCTAAACGTATTCTTAGCTTGTCAGGGTTTGCTGCATTAGCACTATAAATCGGTGTGCCACAGATTGAACAAAAATACTTACGCTTATCTTGGCTAGACTCATAATAAGTAAGACTGGATTTGACATCGGTTAGTTCAAAGTCTGCTTCATTGATAAAACCATTTGTTGCAAATGCACTACCACTTGCCTTACGACACAAAGAGCAATGACAATAAATCGGATCAACTACCCCACCTTTTAACACAAACTGAATAGAGCCACACAAGCAACTGCCTTTATACATCTAACCTTCCTAAGCTTTCGAAAAAGTGCATTTCTCATTTAATCGTTAAACGCAAAAAAGAATTGACCTTATTAAGGCCTCTATTATCAAAAAACACTTATAAAATTTTCATTCTTATTATTTCATGACGACAGACTAAATCAATAAAAAGCATGAAAGGCCACACAAAACAGAAGAAAGAAGTTAGCTAGAGACTCAATGAGATTAGTATTTTAGAAAGTAAATGAGAGAAGCTTTTTGCTATCGTATTTTTAAAGTAACAAATAAACGCTTTATACCAAGCCAAATAACGAGTTTCATATGAAAGCCGTGATTTGGCTCGGAACAAAGTCGCCTTAATGCTCTTTATTCATGACATATTTGCGTTTATCAAGGGTGACAAAAATAAAGGTTAATAATGATAAAAGTAAAACAGCTGCCAGTGTATCAATACTATTGATATCAAATACGCCAGAAAAAGCCGTTAGAAAAGCACCACCTATCATTCGTAAAAAGCCATCAATAGACGCGGCTAAACCGGCGCAATATTTAAAAGGTTCTAATGCTAAAGATGTTGCTGAACCTGACAGTAAACTGAAGCCAGAAGCCCCCATTGAAGACATCATAAAAAATAAAACTGTGCTATTTAAAGGTGTTGCTAATAGACCAAATCCTCCCAATACCACCAAGCTAGCACCAAGTAATACTGTATTTTTTCTTCCAAATTCTCTCATGATAAGAGGAGCAATAAAACTCGATAAAATTTGTATGCCACCAATAATTCCAAAAGCTATGGCGAACTCAATTTGAGTAAAACCACCTTCTTTCATTGCTACGATAGGTGCAACAGAGATATAAGTTAGCAAGGCGCCAAAGCTCAATGTATTTGCAAGGGCATAAGTGATAAAAGTCCTGTTCGTAAAAATATCTTTAATATTACATTTCAGGTGTTCAACATCCTCAATATCTAAGGTTTTATTAGTATGTGAACTAGGGGTTAGTACCATAAAAGTAACAGCTAATAACAATGTTGCTATCGTTGCCATCAACCAAAATCCACTCGTCCAACCCCACCATAAGGCCAACCCACTGCCAATTAATGGCGCAATAGTAGGAACGGCGCTTGTTACACCTCCGATGTAACTCATCCACTTCCCAGCTTCTATCCCCTCATAGTTATCTCTAACCCAAGCCATCGCTGTAATCATAGTAAACGAAGCACCGATACCTTGAACGATTCGACCACTATAAAGTGAATGTAACGATGCTGAATTTACAATAAGCAAACTACCAAGCGCATATAAAAACAATCCCGTTACTGCAGAGAATCTTCTTCCTTTTTTATCGGATATTGGACCAGCAAATAGCTGACTAACACCTAATGCAAGCACATAAATAGAAATCGTAAGCCTAATATCATTCTCAGAAGCATTAAACGCATCTACCATCTGAGGAAAAGACGGTAAATAGATATCTATTGCTAAAGGACCTAATGGAACTAACAAAAAGATAACTAATAATGAAAGTGTTTTGTTATTTATCATTATTCACTCCCATTAATTGGCGCATAAAGGTCCACCTTGGTACGAGAAGAAAGAGTATCTACATACAACTGCATTTTCTCACTAAAAACCAACTCAGCGATCATGCTATAACTTCTCAGTTCAGAAAACGCAGCAATATCATTAATGTTTAAGTTACGACTACCGACTAGATACGCATCAACATCTATTTCTTGCTCCATTAACATAAGCTGTTCATCAAGCTTTAAAAGGTATTGGTCAGTCTTCTTTAATGCCTGATGAATCGTTTGCCCTAACATCTTATTGCGAGATTCAATAAAAGCATCAAGCGCATATGACGTTGCAAGTTCTGGTAAATTTAGCTTGGGCATTCTCGGATATAGAAGTTGAGCTGAAATAGGCTTTATTTGAGCTAAACGTTGCTCAAGAGCCTCAGAGATCAAATACCCCCCCAGTAGCGGAGGCTCAATTTGGTCCAATGTTCTAATTATATCTAGACTTTCGAACATAACGCTTGGGCTTCTACTTTCCATTTCCTGTATTTCAAGAACCGGTACTTTAAAGTATTCAAGCGCACTTCCTAAGATCTTAGGTCGCTCTCCAAAGACCATATAATTAACGTCACATTTTATATCTTTAAGACCAATAAATGCTCTAACCCTAACGCAATATGGACAGCTATCGAAAACGTATAGTTTCATAGCATTAACCTCCATGAATCATTGCAAATGACATTTTTTGGATATACACAGGAAGATCATGATAATTCTTCCAATTTTTATAGGCAGGCATTTCCAAAGTCTCGCTCATTTCAATAATTCTGGAGACCAACCTAGAAGGGTCACTCTTTAATTGCGCTTCAATTTCTGGAAGTACTAAATCATACAAGTCATCATAAAACTTTTTTGTTGCTACAAGTGGAGCAAGGTCTAGTCTTCTTGAATGAACATTGATTGCATAGTTTAAATCCCATTCAACTAACTTTTTCAGTAATAATCGGTTACCTAACATATTGGTATCCGTCAGAAAAACACCAGCACCTAAGCCATCATCAACATACATATCTGCACTAACTGCAATACCTTCTTTTGGTAAATAAATAGCGGCAACTGCCAAACCATCTGCTGCGCCAAAATGATGTAACTCTACCTTTGTAGTCCCCATTTCAATTGCCAGAAATTTATCAAACGTTTTGTGAATAACATCAGGCACCATATTCAAAGGATCTAAACCTTCATACTCAATGATATTTCTCTGGGCTATTATTTCTGCATCGGGAAAGACATTTGTTCCACCGACATGATCAAAATGCTCATGTGTAAATACTATCCTCTTCACGGGTTTATCCGTAATTTTGGCTATTTCACTTTTTAGCTTCTTAGCCCTGAAACTATTTGCTGTATCTGTGATCAATACATCATTCTTACCAATTACCACTAGGCTTGTATAATTAAACATACTCACTGCATATACATGCTCAGCAAGTTTTTGCACTAACACTGACTTAGCGAAAGCAGGGTTACTTAGCAAAATTAAAGTCATGATGAGCATTACTTTTTTCTCAAAGAATTTCATAAACATAACCCCAGCCAAAATTAGTTACCGTGCCAAATTGAGTAAGACATCCGCTCTACATGTCCAGGTAAGTTTTCTTCGTAACCACGCCAGTGACTAAATGCGGGAAGTTCGATTGTACTTTTAAGCTCTTCGGTTGTTTTACCTGCTTGCATTCCTTCCCACACAGCATCAAATAACGCTTTATTGAAGCGATAATCTTCTTCAAAGGCCTGCGGAGAAGAAATTGGCATATGACCACTCAATACAGTGTCAAATTCAAGCTCATTAAGAACTCTTTCAAACGTATTTAAAATTGCGACATAGTTATGCGCAGTTAAACGATAAGCTTCATTAACATATCCAGGTAAATGCCAATCAACGCCCATCAAAACCTGATCTTTAGGCATATGAATAATGCTCATACAATCACCATCATTTGGCCCGTAGTAATGTAGATCAACTTGTTTCCCACCAAGTTTTATTGAGTAACTATCCTGATAGGTAATATCTGGCTGAACCACTCTATTTTCTAAGTCTCGACTTAATAGTTCGGTGCACTTTTCTTGTGTAATAAACTTCGCACCTTCATCTTTAAAAATTTGGCCTCCTCGAGAGTGGTCAAAATGATCGTGTGAATAAATCACTTTCTTAACAGGTTGCTCGGTCAATTTAGCAATTTCCTTAAGCATCATTTTCGAACGAGTTTCACCTGAAGGGTCTGTCACAATAACGCCATCGTCTGTTATTACGACGAGACTGTTATAAAAAAACTGAGAGTACTGATACACACCGTCCTTTAACTCAGTCATCACAGGTTTTGAAGGGTCTGCACTTTCAGAAGCATTGACGCCACCGGCCATGCTTATTACTAAAGACAATGCAGTTAGTGTTAAGGAAGTATTCATTATGCAATCCTGTTTTACTTAAAGTTGGTAAAACAGAAGATAATTAATATACTATTACGAAACAATTGAGTTAATTATCATTTCATAATATACAAGAAGTATCGAATGGATAAATTTAAAAATATGCAACTGTTTTGCGCAGTTGTAGAAAAAGGCAGCTTCGCTAAAGCATCAAAAGCAATCGGCGTCACCCCAGCTATTGTAGGTCGAAGAATCGCAGATCTAGAAAATGAATTGGGATTTGTTCTTTTAAACCGGACAACAAGAAGCATGCAGCTAACTCCTGGAGGTAAAGACTACTACAATGGAGCAAAGCGTATTATGGCCGATGTTGAACAGCTCGAAGATTCTTTAAGCTCTGACCATCAACACAGCCCCAATGGCTTAATTCGCCTTTCAGCACCTGACGGGCTAGCTCCGTTCTTAGTCGCTGCGATTAAAATGTTCAGAGAGAGCTACCCTAATATCCGCTTTAATCTAATTTTTAATAATACTCAAACGAACCTTATCGAAGAAGAGATAGACCTCACTCTTCGGTTGTCATTCGACCTTCAAGATTCGACCTATATTGCAGCTAAACTTGGCACCACTACTTTTGGGCTTTATGCATCACCTCAATATTTAGAAGAAAGAGGAATACCCTCTCATTTTAGCGAACTGGAACATCATGATTGTATTCATATGGGAGATAGCCGTTATGGTGACACATGGACTCTTAGAGTGAATGATAAAAATGTGACCTATCGCCAGCCTTGGTCTCTTGTCGTTTCTAATACAGACGCATTAATACAAGCGATTCAAACTGGAATGGGCATTGGTATAGTGCCGACAATTTTTGTTCATGAATATGTAAAACAAAACCAGTTAAAAGAATTGTCAGGATTAACAAGTTTTCCAGAATTAGGAATATATGGATTATATCCAACCCGCAGACACATGCCCTATCGCATGACGCTATTTCTAAGCTTTTTAAAAGATTGGTTTAAAGCTAATGTGAAGTAAGTTTTAAGAGGCTAGACAAACCTATCGTACAGAGTCTGCGATATTAAGATTAATAACTTGTTGTGGTGACTTTGAATCTGATCTAAGGACGTTTAATAAACAGCCGACCGAATCAAATACCAAATACCTTCTTTTTCATATATTCCAATCTCAATCACCGCATCTCGTTTTTCATAGATCCCCTTCCAAACTGACCTAAACACCTCTAATTCATCAACGGTTTGAGTCCGTAGTGAACTTAAAAACTCATAACCAAGATTCATACCATTGTCTTGGTGCATGCACTCAATATCCTTGCGAAACCGCTCTTGGTTAAAGTCTGCGATGCGGTCTTTTTCATAACATTTGATATAAAGCTCAGAGTCTTTTGTATCATCGGCTTTTAGCATTTCTCTAAGGTATTCTTCTGCGATTTTTAATTGCGTTGTAATATTTTTAATTTGCTTAGTCATACTAATTCCTGATTAAAGTTTTATCTTCTATTCACAGGAGCTCGAAGAACCACCACAGGTTTGCGAACCAGCATTGGTTGCAGCACCAATACTATCTTGAGAATTAGTAGAAAATGCGTTTTTAACAGGTTTTTTTTCATCTTGGCTGCGATAAAAAGCCCATAAACCAAGCGCACTTATAAATGGTAAAAACCAAATCATGATGACTTGAGTGCTTTTTTGAAAGACCTCTAAATCATCACGCTTTAAGACGATGTAACTAACTCTCAAGTTAAGTAAGATAAGTATTCCAATACAAGCTGATAAGTAATCCATATATTAAACTCCCTCTAAAATTATCATCAATAACTTACAATTATTGATTTAGCAAAAAATAATCAACGTCCAAGTTCGTTACCCTATACAGGCTTTACTTTATTCGCGAGCATATCTAAATATTTCGAAAATCGCTTTAGTCTTGTTTCAGGCTTCTTCGCCGACGTCAGCCCAAGGGCAATCACATAACGACTGGATTTGGTTAAAGTCCCATAAAAAGCGTTTGCATCAGGTTTATCCTTTAATGCGACGATAAAATCCTCTGGCACGGTTATTTCACTCACGGTATATGCAGCACCCCAGCGCCCATCAGATCTTGCGGCTCTAACATGCACCATGCCAGACTCTTGCATTCGCCCTGCTGTTATCAAACGCTCAACATGTTCGGTATTACGTTTGGACCAATTACTACGTGCTTTTCTGGGGGTAATACGTTGCACATAACTTTGTGCATCTAGGGACTTTTTAACCCCATCAATCCAGCCCCAACACAAGCATTCAACCACCAGCTCGTTCCAACTTATACTCGGTATACCTGAGCCCTTTTTATACAATTTAACTAATAATTCACTTTCAGTAGCATGGTTGGCTTCAAGCCACAAATTTAGTGCTTTTGGTGTGTCAAAGCTCTCCATATTCGATACGCCATATTAAAGGGCATTATTTAGTTACCAGGCCAGATTAGTTCAATGCGTAAGCCTGAAGGTTCAGCTAACATCATATGCTTTCGAGGGCCACCAGAAAGCAGCTCTGGGGCAAACTCAACATTACAATCAACTCGATCAGAGATTTTTGAATATAAGTGATTAAGCTTCTCTTCGCTTTCTACTTGAATGGCTAAATGATGCAAACCAACATTTTTCTTTCGATTAAAAGGTTCGCCATTAAGGCTTTTATCCACTTGCCACAAGGTTAAACGCAGCCTGTCATCTGACACGGCAGTGCGAGGGTAACTTGCATCATAGCCAGACTCTTCCCATCCAAGGACTTCCACAAAAAATGCTTTGCTCGCGTTTAAATTGCTAACGGATAAACCTAAATGATTCAAACCAGAAGTTTCTGACATATTACTTTCCCTTTGAAATTTCAATTAAAGTATAAATATTACACTCTTAGCAAAAGAGTCTTCATTAAGGTGATAGTCCTTCAAGGAGCTGGCCATATTTGCATATTCTTGAGCATTAGTTTTTGAATAGTTAAAGCTTAAACTTAAAGTGTCTTAATAAAGTTTTTACGTGCTTGAAGAAGTTAAAGCAATAGCGAAGTGAATAAAATTGACGTCAGATATTCTAGGGAAGCTGCGAATAAGTCCTCCCGCCTCAGCGACTGCATAAAGCCCCTAGATTTATGGCAAGGGAGCAACTTAGGTGCCTACATTACGTCAAAGTAACGCTTTGTGTGATACTTTCACCTTAAAAGAACAGACTGAGAATAGGTGACTTAATCACAGGATTCCTAAGTAAATATTAAAATTATCCTCCAATTAAATGTACTTTAAGCAAGTTAGATATCTCGTCCCTGAGAGAATCAAATTAAGTGCCAAGCCTCTTTATCTTTTTAAGTTTTAATAATATGGTTTATTGATCGAAGCGTTGTTGTGCAACATTCCAATTCATAATTTTCCATATTTCATCCAAATATTTTGGGCGAGCATTACGGTAGTCAATGTAATAAGCATGTTCCCAAACATCTACAGTTATTACTGGTGTTTGCTTGTTAGTTAATGGGTTATCAGCATTGCTGGTATTAACAAGCTCTAAGCTTCCATCAATATTTTTAACTAACCAAGTCCAGCCTGCGCCAAAGTTAGCTATAGCACTCGCATTAAATTGGTTTTTAAACTCTGCAAAAGACCCAAACGTTTCGTTGATGGCCTGAGCTAAAGAACCTGTAGCCTCACCTTCACTATTAGGCGTTAGACCAGTGAAATAAAACGAATGATTCCAGATTTGTGCAGCTTGATTAAATACACCACCAGAAGCCGAGACAATTAGCTCTTCTAAGCTTTTGCCTTGTAATGCAGTACCTTCCACTAACTCATTTAATTTAGTGATATAAGCGTTATGATGTTTGCCATGGTGAAACTCCAAAGTTTCCGCTGAAATTGTCGGCTCTAAAGCAGAATAATCATATGGCAAAGTAGGTAGAGTAAATTTCATTTTAAGTTTCCTATTAAAATATTTTATTAATTACTAAATGTAAAAAAGTAAATTAGCTAAAAAACGCCAAGGGTTAAGCGTGGCCTTGTAAATACGCCATAAACGAATCACCTTGATAGATTTTTTCCTGGTTAATTAGAGTGATTTCAATATCATTGAAATACACATCAAACACAGTTTCTCTTTCATGCCCCAAAGGCTCTGAGCAATAGCATTGACTACACCAAGTAATGGTCTTGTCGTAAATCACTGCCTGCTGCAGCGCAATAAAAATGGCCTTACCATCAGGCTTTTGAGTTTCAATGGTGCCATCTTGTAGCTTACTAAGAAGCTCTGATGCTAGTGTGGGCTTTAATCTTGCAGTTACTTGATAATGCATAATGCCTCCTAATCCAAACGTGTAATTATTGAATGGAAAGCAGCTTAATATCTCAAGTTAACTTGAGGTCAAGCATTTTATAATGAAGGATTTAAAATAATTTTTAATCAGGTAAAAACTTACATGAAACAAATTGGAACACTCATCGTTACAACTTAGAAAGCACCGGTATCAGAGATTGCATTAAGGTCTCTATATAGCTCTTTCACAAATCGCTTTTGGTTTAAAAACCCAATACTTAGCCGCAATAAAATTAACTAGCATGCCTACAATTATTCCAGGAACAAGCGCAAAATAAGGCCATAAAGTAATAAGCAAGGAGGCTTCAACAAATGCAGGTAAGAGATAAATTGGCAAGAGTGCCTGTAAATTATCTTCTTGCCCCAATTGCATCATTAGGTAGTAGATTCCCATATTAGGGACAAAGGCTATTAAGGATGAAATAGCAAATAAAGACCATTGCTTAAGCTTATCAGCCTCGTTACTTTCATCTGTTATATTTGTAGCAAAGGTGAAGTATCGATTCAGATACCAGTTTGATGTCACAGCACACCAAAAAGCAAAGGCTCTAGCATAAAGTGGCGGCATAATAAGCGAAAGCAAAGCATAGATACTTAGGTCGACAATAAAGCCTAAACCGCCAACAAGGGCAAACCGATAAAAGGAAGACATGTGATAACACCTAGGCAGCCTGAAAAGCCGAATCCTAAATGACGTGCTGTCAAAAAAGCGTGAAGTAAGCGCCTGTGACTAAACCATTTATTAAGATTAAGCACCTGAGCCTTCAGACAATATGTTTTCTCTCTTCATCCATGAGTACACACTGTCCACCTATTAAATACCTTGTTACTCCTTCCACCCATAGCTAAAAGGACCATTTTAAAGAGCGCTTAAGTGGCTTTTTAATGTTTCAACATTATCCAAAGGATATTTTAGGCATTGGCGCTCTGAAGCCGAGCTTAACTTCATCACAGCACAAACCAAACTCCCAGATTGACTCAGCTTTCTCAGTTGAATCAAACCTTATAATATCCCAAGGAAGATTGAGGTACGAAGTCATGCCGATTTTACCACTGTCTCCTTCGATATAAATGATGTCCACGTTTTCAAAAATTGCGACTGCTTCATTCTCAAGGTTATCCCAAGGTGCCACTATTAATTTAAGCTCACTTTCTGAAACAGATAGCGCCTTGAGAGCATGAGTCCCCAAAGAGCGAAATAGAAGATCAGATATTTTTCTACTCACATATACCTCCAAAAACATAACAGTTAAAACTGCAGCGCATAATAACAAACTAAAGTGAACACTCTATTTAAACTATCATTTGGATAAGCAATTTAACAAGAAGGCTAACAATATTTAATTGTTAGCAAGTTACAGATAAAATTAAATAAGAGGGCAAACGTTTTATTGATAGGTATTGAGATAGTTATTTAGATAGGGTACTAAATACCCTATCTAAATAATAATATAGAAGCACACCTTATTCAGCTGTGCCTTTTACTAGATAATAAATTAAGTTAGTTTAGGAAGCCTAACTAAATTCGATTTTATAATCGATCTAATGCTTTGGTCACGACGCCGATAAACGTAAACTAAGAGTTCAACCGCAGCGAGAACAACAATGGTATAACCTAGTAGTTCGGTTCCCTCTTCCACCATGTTTTTGACTACACGCATATAGGCATCATCCATCACAGTTTGCCACAGAGAGCCTCTCCCCATAAGGCGAGAGAAAGCAATAATAATCACAATGCCAGCGGACATAAAACCAAAGCTTGCTGTCGTAGAGTATTCTTTTAGAGAAGTATACGCTTGGCCAAATTTACCTTTTATTGATAATAAAACCGTTAAGATAATAGCCGTTACAATGATTTGCCAAGCACCATCAAATGCATATTCATCCAGAAATGCATCCGCCTCTCGTACAAACATCATAGACATCAAAGCACCAAGTAAGATGCCCGCATAGCGGAACTTAACACTCAAGTAAGCACTGATGAAGAACAAGATAGCACTGAATCCTGCCAACGCATCTTGAAGCGTTTCCGTCAGTGAATCTTCCGAATACTGTGCGTTTGGCCCTAACTCAAACCCTTCAAGGGAAATGACGTGAGCAACCCCTGCAATAAAAAAAAGATAAATTAATCCACGAAGCAAGAACATATTTATTCCTCAAAAATTCTAAAAGTCCATTTTTCAATGCCAACACTCCCCATGAGTTTATGAGCTCGTTCTATATAAAACGCGATATTTAAGACAGACATTATTGCCCTAGAGAAAATGTCCCTTGAGATTAGATTCATAAAGTGTCTAATGTCAGAAAATCAAAAAGATAGAAGTGAAAAACTAGGTATCGTTACCTCAGTCAGTTCGTCGTCCTTGCTCCACAACAAGGTTCTTTCTCTTAGTAATCTCAAATAACGAATTTCAAAACGCCCTTGCCAAATGACTTTAGCAAGTACTCATTGCCCAGCATTGATATCCGTATCTAACGCAGCCCCTAACACAGTTTTCTTAACAAATTATTAAGGAATCATTAAAGGCCGCCATTCTATGAGAAAGGATTTAAAGTTTCACCTAGGTAAAAGCTACTTCCTTAGTTTTTGACGGATTTTTTAAAATAAGAATGTTTTATGAACTAAAGTGCATTTTTCTTGAGAAATAAGTTTAGGACCAATGGAGGATTTACAGTGACTAAATAAGAATAAATAGATAAGCATCTTAAAGTTTTTATGTATTTAAATTAACCAACCTACCTTGTTTAGGTTTATTACCTTTCTAAAAATGACACTTCACCTTAGAATAAACCTTATATATGATTAAAAACATAAATAAGAAAAGGAGGGCTTATTTTTATGCCCTATACAAAAATACACAAAAATAAAACTCGCGAAAACATTCTAAATAGCTCATACAGCCTATTTGCAATAAAAGGCTTTGAAGGTGTAACAATCGATGACCTTATGAGCAACTGCGGGCTTACCCGAGGCGCTTTTTATGCCCACTTTACCAGTAAAGCAGAACTTTACCGTGAGGCATTAAAATTTAGAGCAAGCAAGACTGAAATTGCCAACCCCAAGCCAGAAGGTATTTCAAATAAACAGTGGTTGTCATTACTACTAGATAAATACCTTAGTTTGGAGCATGTTAAAGGAGAGCAGACTTTATCTTGTCCCTTGGCCTTCTTGGCCACAGATATCAATATGCAAGATAAGACAATCAAAACAGCCTATGCCGATGTTTACAATGGTATGAATACAGCCATTATGGAGCATGCCAGCAGCTATACAGACTGTGACGAAAAAGATATTTTATCAGTAACAGCAATGATGGTTGGCTCCGTTGCTATAGCCAGAACACTTCAGGATCAAAATTCGATTGTGAATTTACTCTCAGCTTGTAGACGAGAAGCAGGTGAAAAATTAGGTGGCATATAACCCCCAATTAAGTAGCTAACAAGACAACTTAGGAACATACCAAACATCCTAATGAGAACTCTGAGAATAAGAATGACGAAAACGCTTTCCGCAATTCTGATTGCTTTATTATCGCTTTCAGTAACAGCCAACGAAAATGTTAATACTGAGCAAGACAAGGTTATTAATGAATTGCGAGCAATGCTTGAGGCGGCGGATAAATACGAGCAAGATACAGGCCGTGTGCTTCCCATTACGTCAGATACGAATGTCGAGTATGGTTATCTTGCAATCGACTATCTAATTGAAGACCCAGGAACAAAAGGTTGGAATGGCCCATACCTACCATACAATAACGATTGGTTTGGGTTTGAACAGTATGTAAGCCACCCAGATTACACTGCCGCTCAATTACTTGTAAAAGAAGACAGTGAATGGAGCAAAGGCAGTACACCAGAAGGCTGCAATGCAAACTCAATTTCATGCAAAATCGCTGCCTGTATCTGGAGAGTGCCTGAAAAAGTGGCCAAGGGCATTAATGAAAAAATTGATGGTATTTATAACGAAGAAAATATCGATTCAAAGGGTATTGTGAGATACAACGGCGGACGCTTTGTATGGATAGTTTGCATGACAGGGAATGAATACAGGTTGCCATAATAACGTGCATTCATTTAACTAAAACAGCTATTCTAAGAAATATCGCTCCTTTTCAGCTGAGCAGTGCGTAATAAATAAGAATAGGTTTCTAAGCAAGGTCGAGGGATAAAACTCCTTTTAATTTTTGCAGCACATGGGACAACGAAGGATAAACTTCATGTCCAAGGGCGATAATCTCGTCTGAAGGCTTAACAAGATCAGGCACTTGGTAAGTTTCCATGTTTGCTGCGATCGCTGCCTTGGTTCCATTATTTGAATCTTCAAATGCAAGACAACGAGAAGGTTCAATCGCTAACCGCTCTGCAGCTAATAGGTAGATTTCAGGATCAGGCTTGCCATGTTTAACTTCGCAACCGGTTGTGATCGTTGAAAAGTAGTGATCAAGTTTCGCTAAGCGAAGCTTAGTCAAGGCAACTTCTTGATTGGAGGAAGTCGCCACGGCTAAAGCAATTTTGTGATACTTAAACCATTCAAGAAGCTCAACAACGCCCTTTTTAACAGGGATAGCTTGATGCATCACTATCGCTTTATAGCGCTCTTTCCACTCATTATGTAACGCAGGATAATCAAGCCCTGCCCCGTAACCATCACGTAGTATTTTCTCAATACCTGCTGAATTACAGCCAATAATTGATAAATAGACATCTTCCAGAAAAGGAACATTTTGTGCCACACATGCCTGTTTAAACACCCTCATACATACTCGCTCGGTATCGAGTAGCAAACCATCCATATCAAAAATAGCAGCGTCAAAATTCATTACTTTTTAGGTCTATCATCAAAAATTAAAGGCGCTATTTTCGCATAGAAACCGTAAAACATCTTGTTAAGATATAAGTTATTAAAAGGGCAATCATGATAAAGCGTTTCACTTTAGGATTAAAAATTGAAGTAGTGTCTGGATAGAAACTAGGGAACCTGCGAATAAGTCCTCCCGCCTCAGCGTGTGGATAAAAGCGCCTAGATTTATGGCGAGGGACGTAACTTAATAGTTATTCTATTGATAAGGCCCTCAACTTAAAGATAAAGCTTTTAGACCACGCCCTTCGGGTCTTTGAAGAATACCTAAACGGCATTTCAGAAAAAGCGTCACCCTGTGTTGTCCCTTTTCGAAAGGTGCCTACATTACGTCAAAGTGACGCCTTGCTTGATGCTTTTTTCTGAAAAGACTGAGAAGAGGTGACTTAATCGCAGGTTCCCTAAATAAAACCCGTTACTCAAGGCCCATTTGAATGATTAAAATATCTATATTAGCGTCTGAATCATTAATTAAACCATGCTCTCCATAAGGTGGATTTTTTATCATATCCCCCTTTTTCACTTTCACTTGTTGGCCAGCAATAGTCATTGTTCCTGTGCCTTCAAGGATAATATACATTTCTTCGTTATTACCGTGTTTATGATAACCAACGGTAGAATTAGGGGGTATCACCTGTCTATCAATAAAATCGCAGCGACTTATGAAATCTGATTTACTCCAGATTTCATATAATTCTGTAACCCCCTCTCCATCGTGAGCTGATCGAATTTGTTTTTCTGTTTCAAGAAAGTTGCGAATCATCTATAAGTTTCCCTGTGCATATAACATTTTAGCTAATTTAAATAGACAACCTTGATAAAGCATTTAATTTTGGAGTGGCTGTTCTAATAACTTCGTATTCATGTCACTTTTAAAAATAAATTAAGCAGCGTAATATTGGAATTCAATTTTTGATTTTATCATATAAAGCAATCACTTATTTTTAGGCTAACTTTTAAAAGGGCTTATTCGTTAAGCATCTAGCTTATTAACCCTAATTCAATCAGGTTTTCATATGAATGATTTACGTAGGCGCGCCCTCATCTACACACTCTGTTTTTGTAGTGGCTTTAGCATCATGGGGATTGAGCTGTTAGGTGGACGAATTCTAGCGCCTTTTTTTGGTTCCAGTATTCATATTTGGGGCAGCATTATTACTGTCTTTATGGTGAGTCTATCCATAGGGTATTTATTAGGTGGAAAGCTCTCGGTCTCTACCAGATCCCTCAAAATGTTTGCTTTTATTTATATCTTTGCAGGCCTTTGGGTGCTGCCTATTGTTTTCTACTCAAACAATATAATGGAATTCATTTTCATCAATATTGAAGATACACGTTATGGTTCACTCCTCGCTTCATCCTGCCTATTTCTAATCCCAACCATCATTCTAGGTATGATATCGCCCTATAGTGTTCGCTTATTAGTTGATAACCACAATGAAAGTGGAAAAATAGCAGGCAAACTCTATTTCGTCTCAACCTTAGGCAGTGCTTTAGGAACCATCATTACTTCTTTCTATCTCGTATTACTCTTTGATATTAACCAAATTGTTTTAGGTTTTAGCTTAGTACTTATAAGCCTTGGCCTCATTACTATGAATATCGCAGTCAGCAAAGGAACTAGAGTTGAAAATAAGGTATCCCATGTTTATAAAAAATAAAAAAGCAAAAAGTCATATAATGACTTTAACTCGATACCTCTTAATCTATTGCCTTGCAGCCTCAACACCCTCTCTTAGTGCAGAAGTCATTCATCAAGAGCCTTCCTTATATCACACAATTCTAGTAGAGGATGAAAATGATATTCGCTGCATAAAGTTCAATGTTAAGGCCATTAATATCAACCAATCTTGCATGTTTAAGGACCAGCCCAATAAGTTTGTTTTTAACTATACCAAGTTACTTTTCAGTGCTTTGCTACTTAACGATCAACCAAAAGATATACTCATTATTGGCCTTGGTGGAGGCTCTCTTTCAAACGCATTACATCAATTATTACCCGAAACTAACATCACCAATATTGAAATTGATCCAGCCATGATTAAAGTGGCAAGAGATCATTTTAATTTAGTTGAAAACGAGAAAGTTAAAACAATCAGCCAAGATGGACGCCTCTTTATTAAACGGGCACGCTTAAAAAACCAGTACTTTGATTGGATCATTCTAGATGCCTTTAATGGCGAATATATTCCGGAACACCTTTTGACGAAAGAGTTTTTATCAGAAGCGAAGGACATACTAAAACCTAACGGCCTCCTGTCCTCTAACACCTTTATAGGCAGCCAACTCTTCTTACATGAATCTGCTACCTACCATTCGGTATTTGGTGACTTCTTTAGTATTAAAAATGACCTTAAGCAAAATCGAGTGATTTTGGCGGGCAAAGAACCTTTAACCAAGCTCAATGTTTCTGAGCAACGTATTAACCAATTAATAAAAGCTTTAAGCCCCTTTGGCATCGATGTATCAGACTTAGTGAAAGCAATGGAACTCGCCACACTAAACTCACATTGGCCTGCAGACACTCGTATTCTTACAGACCAATATTCACCCGCTAATTTACTGCTTAAATAATCTCGGTTCCAAGCTCTAAGTGCGACACATTTTTAAACAACCCGCTATAGCTCTTTAAGAAGCATAGCGGGCTGCTTGATTCCTGAATACTTTCAAGTATTCAGCCTAATCGCTTAATAACACCCATTCAAAATTGACGCACTTTGTCCCAAAATTTTCGCCCAACAGTTAGCCCACTGTGTGCTGTGTAGCTTTTTAGAAAAGCATGTATTCAGGTGCCAATGGAAATGCAAAACGCCCTTCTACGGGATAGTGGTCAGACAAATCCCAGCTTTGCCAATGCTGGCTGTCGATACTACGTGGTGTCAGCATTTTATTTTCTGAAGCGTAAGGCGCAATATGATCATTACTGTATAAAACATAATCTAGGTATTCATTAAAGGCTTCATCAGCATAAATGTTAACTGGGCCAGCGTATGAGTATGGGTAAGCGCCAGTGGCTTCAGGCTCTGTGGCATTTAACAAGGCTAAAAAGTCTAAGTGCTCTTGCGGATAGTTAATTTTATCCACATTAAAATCACCCGCCATAATCACAGGCTCTTCATATGGAATCTGCTTACTTTCAATAAAGCGTTTCAACTGCGCCAATTGTTCAAAGCGCACCGTGACATCTTGCTCACTGGTATACGCATGTGTGTGGGTTCCAAAAATATGAAACGCATTACTGCCTTTTCTTATTTTCGCATAATTCATCCCTTTACTAGCGAAACATCCGTCTCCTCGACACGCGTCATAGACTGCCGCGTCTTGGGCTTCGATAGGCCAGCGGCTCGCAATAAATGAACCTCCAGTCAAAATTTTACCCACTTGCCATGGGATCTCCGTCATATAGGGGTAAGTCTTAGCAACTTTTTCTCTAAATTTCGCGGTTAAAATGGGGTCGAACACTTCTTGAAAGACCAGTACATCGTAAGAGGTCATATACTCAGCGATAGTCTCTAACCTATCACCCGTATTTTTTGAGGCAAGCGGTGGCAGTAATGCCCAGGTATTGTAAGTCAGTACATTTAGCTCATTAGCGTATTGAGACTTTTCTGATTGATTAAACTTTTCGTGGATCACGTAGTGGATATCATCACCTGATGCTCTGGCTGAAGAAGATTTAAATGCCAAAACTTGTTGCTGATCAATTAAAGGCACGCGATGGATGTCGCGATCATAGTGCCAAGGATCATCCTGACCACTCAGCCACATTTTGCTAAATGTGCTGGTGCCGAGTAATTTCTGCTTTAAATAAACCGGCTGCGACGCACCATTAACTTCAGTTGTAAAAAAATATTCTTTTCCCCATTTAATGCCTTGGTCACGGTTAAAACGCAGAAACTTAACCGTGCCTAATGGTGGCACTTCAGCAGCCAATTGCTGCCATTGATCTCCATGACGAATATTGTCATGCCCAGTTTGCAGCGTACTAAGGGTCAAGGTTTCCATGGTATTGTTGGTTAAATACACGTAGCTTTCTGCCAACGCTTGGCCCGATAGTAAGCTTGATAAAACACAGACAATTACTAAACCGATCGCTCGGCATTGCTTCAATATGATCATACACAGATTCCTTTCTTTTAATTGTTTGATTTAAATGTTCTGCTGTACCTCACTCATGCCATAGACATGTATTTTATAAACCGTGAAGCCATGATAAGGCTCAGCATGTGATTACAGAGTCACACCATTAAAACTAAATCATGTGCATTACGTGGGCATGACACTTTGTATAATTTATACCATCATCAATGTAGACGTAATCAGAAAAATAAGATCGTGTTAACCTAGAAAGTGCGAATAAAAAATTATAGGTGGTGAACTTCTATTTAGGGCACAGGTGATGCTTTTATTTAGGTAGGATCAATTATTCGCTTCTTCAGTGCCAACTTGCAGCACTAAGGGAGTGTGCCCCCCTAAAAAAGCACGCGCCTTTTAATAAAAAGCAAAGCGAGAAACGCAGTGGTAATAGGTGCTTTTCTAAAAAATGAGAATAAGAATTATTAGGAGTTTACAGTTAACTCAAAGAGAGCATTTTGGACTCCTCACCCTTGAGTGAATCAAATAAAGCTAGATAGTGAATGGAATTAGATCAAATTGGAGTGGGTATGCTATTAGTATTCTGACGCGAGCAAATGAACTAGACTTAGCTACCTAGCTTCTGAACTATCGACCGAACTTAATCTTGTTTAATTCGTCTTTAAGAAAGTGAGTTTTCTCTAGGTCAACGCCATGAATGTTTGCTAAAGCACATACATAATAGAGAACATCATACAGCTCTTCTGCAATGCTTCCCTTAAGCTCTGAAATTTCCGGTTGTCCTGTTTTATCTTTATTGATTGATTCAGAAAGCTCACCGACTTCCTCGATCAATTTGAGAAAATACTTTTGGGCTAACTCTGGATTGTGATCAACCGTTTTAATATAGCGTTGTAACTCTGATAACTTCATAAAATCCCTATTAATTAGACTTTTTCACTGGTGAGTAGCGCCGCATTCAACCGTGGAGTCCACTGTCGCGTGTTTTTGCGTTTTTTACAAAAACCGCGTCAGTAAGCGGAATCTGGAACAATGCTTTGTTATGTTTAGTTTATAAAGGCTTAACTGGTAAATACATTTCTACATTGTGCAATTTCTGAGGGTGTTGTTCAGGATCATTTAGGTGATTACAGTAGTACCCTCCTTCTCCCGGTTGATATCCACTTTCGGGCAACCAATGATTGAAAACTTCATCCCAAGCTTTACCACACTCTTCCATTGTTGCACCGGTCAAGCTAACCACAGCATATGACCCACCAGAGATGACACGTTTCCCGATTTCACCCTCAACAACAGTATCTTTGTCAATACTGATACATACATCAACGTTTAAGTTCTCAGCCGCAGTCGTATCTGGATGCCCGCTACTATAAACCGTCATAGCCTTTGTCGCTGGCGGATTGAACAGCTTTCTGGGAATTGCCCATCCCATAAGTCGTGAAAAAAGGCCCTCAAATAATTGTTTATCGTGAGGGTCATATTGGCCATGGTGTCTAATATACGCAACATGTATATCCGACATAGTTTGAACTGTTACGTCTAGTGATTTATCGTTATTCATTTTGATTCTCCATATTGGCTTTTGAGTTCGAGAATCAATGTACAGTGTAACCTTATCCGTTCCTTTGCAATTTTTGCTATGCAATTGACCAATATTGCTGCTCACTTTGCAAATCTTGCTTTTTTCAATACACTTGAGCTTTCGCCATTGACTTGGGCTCATGTCATAACGTGCTTTAAATGCTCTGGAGTAGACTGCTGGACTGGAAAATCCAGAATCGTAAGCAATTGAAGTGATAGATGCTTTAGGGTGGTGGATAAGAAAAAAAGCTGAACTTTCAATACGAGTCCGATTTACATAACTATTGAGGCTTTCTCCAGAAATTGATTTGAAGATCCGATGAAAATAGAATTTTGAAAATAAGCCTACATTAGCAAGACGTTCAAGTGACAAGTCCTCGTCAAGATTATTTTTCACATAATCAATTACTCGATTAATGCGAGATACATATTCTTTCTTTGAGCCTTCTTTTTGACTATATTTCATTATTCAGAATTCTACTAGGCAACCTTGAGCAATTAAAAACATAACAATTAAGGGCTATTGCGTGGCGAAACCACGATTATAACCATCTGTTGAGCGGCCGCTTATTTATATAGGGAATTTGCTTTTTTCATGATGTGACTTCCCTGTTGTATGCGGTGTATATTAAGCCCTTCTTGAGCTTCTTTTCAGTTTACAAAAGACTAATAATACTCCTTCGTAAACACTTTTTCTTCTCTCTTTTTAGTTTTTCATCGCTTTTCTAGCTTCTAGTCAGCCTTATCTTTCAGCGCTATCTGCCTGTTTTAAAGCTGTTTTAATAATAATGTTTTAATAAGACATCCATTTTAAAAGAGATCAGAAACAACTTCAGCTGAATGAGACTCACTTTGCCATTTTTTATATTTTACTTATCAGAAGGAAGAAAAACCTGTAAATCGAAGCTCAATTACAAAGAATTAGCAATGAGTTTCAAACTGAAGCCACGAGTAATTTTCGTGTTAACGATATTAAGGTTTAATTAAAGTAGAACTGAATTTAGTGAGCTAAACCTAAGAAAGAAGCCGCTTACAAGCCGCTAATCCCGATCGCCGCTGTAATTCAGTGTGTTCACAATACTCAGCTAAATAAGCTTCTGAGCCAACTGCGACTTTAAAATGTTTTTCAAAGCTGGTTGTTACTTCTATCCATTGCTCTGACGTGAGGTTAATTCGTTGAAGAATAGGGGCAAGCGAGATATCTAGAGAGCCTCTTTTATCTGACCTAATCACCCTACCCGTTAGATCAATCAACTCTAGATAATCCGTGAGTTTGAAAGGCAACCCTTCTGGTTGATCTTCTCTTTCACAGCCAATAAAGGGAAATAAAGTTTTTGGTTGAGTTTGATTCGCTTTGGCAACTTCGATTCGAGTTTTGATACTCGTATGCTTCGAGGTTTCTGGTGTTTTTTCCATATTGGCTCGCACTGGATTTAAGTCGACGTATGCTATGCATGACACAAGTGCTGCCTCGTCTAATAACGCTTGTGACTTAAACCTACCCTCCCAAAATCGGCCTGTACATTTGTCTTCATTGTTGGCCATACGAGCAATTGGCTCATTCAGCTCTCTCATAAACCAGCTGATGTCTGTGAGTCGCTCTCGATATTTCTCACAACTCTCATACACAGATACAAGCTCAAACTCTGCCATTTCTTTGTTTTCTAGATATTTTTCGGTGAATTGTGTGCCTTTATGCAAACGATGCCAACGCTCAAGCACTTCTCTGATAGACCAGCTATTGGCTTTCTCAGTATTAACATGAAGGACTAAGTGGGTGTGATTGCTCATCACCGCATAGGCGCAGACATCTATCGCAAAGATAGCAGCAAGAGACAATATCTTATCTTCAATCCAGCCTCGTCTGTGTTCGTAACTTTGGCCTGTGAGCTTATCGCTACCACAAAGAAAGGCGCGTCGGACACAACGGGAGACGCAATGATAGTAAGAAGTATCTTGAAGACTTATTAGGGACTTACGTGGTTTAGGCATATTAGATTCCTCATCCTTGAGTGAATTCAATAAAACTAGATCATGAATGGAATTAGATCAAATTGTTAAGGGTGTCCTATTAGTGCTCCTCATCCTTGAATGAATTCAATAAAACTAGATCATGAATGGAATTAGATCAAATTGTTAAGGGTGTCCTATTAGTGCCTCATCCTTGAATGAATTCAATAAAACTAGATCATGAATGGAATTAGATCAAATTGTTAAGGGTGTCCTATTAGTGTTATTAGATCATGAATGGAATTAGATCAAATTGTTAAGGGTGTCCTATTAGTGCTTAAGACTAATTAGAGATTTACGTTTAACTAAAAAAGAGAGCATATTAGATTCCTCATCCTTGAATGAATTCAATAAAACTAGATCATGAATGGAATTAGATCAAATTGTTAAGGGTGTCCTATTAGTGTTATTAGTGTTTTTAAATCAGAATTTTTCACTCCACCTCCAAGTACATAGAAAATCTAACGCCTTGCTTAGAGGCGAAAAATAGTTGGCTAAAATAACTTTTTCTTTTTCCAAAACAAAAAATTCAGAAAACAAACATTCACAATTTAAGTCAATATAAAAACATCCAAAATCATAAGCAATTCGATTATCGTCATCTATTTTAAACTGTTTTAAACAGATCAATTAGAGTGACTGTCTTGTTAGTAATTTTGTTAGTAATTCGGAACAATACTTAACTCTGGTTGTTTTTCTGCTTTAGCTTTAGCTTGCATCTCAACAGGAGAAAAGTCATGCCAATACAACCTACTTTCGTATGGTGAGAATACCCAAGGGTTATCTAAGGCTTCATATTTACCTAATTCACGACCACGAAGATATATTTTTTGCTCTTCGTGTAAAGCATTTGGCGGCCAGTAAACTGCCACATGTTGCTGATTCATGTTTTGATATAATTTCATTATTTGTGGAGAACCACCGATTTCCCTGTACTTTCCAGATAGCAATACTTTAACGAACGCTTCTGATGGCTCCATGTCTAGTTTGACCCCCTGCCCTTGATAGTTTTTTTCTTTCTCGGAAAGAATACGATAAATAGCCTTTTTTGGTCGTTCATCGCCAATTATGGTTAACAGCTCTCCATTGACTCTTTTGGGAGGTCTTGTTTCAAACTCTTTGTTTTTGGAGTTAAAAACGATTTTGTTTATCATAAATTCCTGTTTTCGTGCGGAATAACCAGAAAATACGAATGTGCAATCAGGCTCTTCAAGAGACTCATCAACCGCATCGGAGACGAAATTTAGAGAGTCGTTTAGCATTCGGATTATTTTTTTCTGTGCATCAACAAAATCTACGGCACGTTCTCTTAAGTTTACGAACGATTCAACATATGATGTTACTTGTGAAATCAGTGGGTAAGCCCATGCGGTGTCACCGGCAAAAGCTATAACCGCATCACTTCTTCCCATACTGAATACTTTAGGACCATAATCCCAGCACTTGCCTCCACTAAGGCGACTATCTGACATAACCCATAGCTCACGCCCAGTTTGAGTTTTTCTTGTCCAAGAAACTACTACAGTCATAAGTATCCTTTATTCTCTTTATCTATACAGAAGCCTGACAAATAGCCTAACGCCCAAAGAAGCGGCGCATTTATGCATCCGCCTTACTTTGCTCGTTAGCCATTTTTTGAATCCGCTCACCTCTCTCAACTTCTTCGCGAGTGAGGTGAAGGCTACGTTTAGGCCCAATATATTTAATTTCAGGTCGGGAGCGATACGCAAAGTACCCCCAAAGTACACTGGCCGTCATAGTTATTGCTCCGAATCCACCGGCAGTTACCTTGAGTGACTTTGACTCAAGCCAGACAATTTGATCACCTGCGGTGCCCACATAAAGCATGACAATGCCAGCCAGTAGCGTTCCAAAAGCTGCAAAAACCATGGAATAGCAGATGATAGCTCTTTGCTTTAAGTGGATTTGAAAAAGCTGGATTTCGGCTAGTGCAATATTATTATTTTCCATACCTATCCTAGATGGCTAACATTTTAACAATTCACACGCTCTATTTGTCCGACTTACCGCCGCCCTAAAAGCACCACATCTATTTTTTATCTTGCAAGGAAGGTCTAACGGAAGGCTTTAATTCGATAAATTATTACTAAACACCTTCCTGGCTAAACGTACATACGCCTAATCTCAATCCCTGCTTAATCAATTACAAAACTATCGTTTCGTAACTTTATAACTCATTGATTCTATATAACTTTAAACCCGACTCAAAGATAAAGTCTGTTAATTTTTAATAAGCTCACTTTTGCCTCGCTCACCCCCAACCCACAATTTCCAACTTTTTTCACCCTAAGCCCTAACACTCCCTCGCGTAATAAGGTATAAAGCGTCGCAAAGAAACAGACTATTGGAGGCCGTATGGCTGATTTTCGTATCGATATCATTTGTGACACCGTTTGCCCTTGGGCTTACCTTGGTTATTCACGCTTAAAACAAGCGATGGAGCAGCTAGGTGATGATTATCGATTTGATATTCGCTGGCAGCCCCTTGAGTTACACCCAGAAGTGTCTACTCAAGGACAAGACAGAATCGAATATTTGACCAGCCGTTTTGGCAGTGAAGAAAGACTAAACGAAGCGGATCACGCGCTACAGCAAGTGGGTAAAGAAGAAGGCATAGAGTTTAACTTTAGCGATAAGGCACTTATCCCTAATACTCACCTAAGCCACCAGCTTATCCATATTGCCAATAAAAAGAAACTTGGCACTAATCTAGCGTTAGCGCTTTTCCACGCTTACTTTACCGATGCGAAAGACATTGGTGATGTGGACGTGTTAGCTGAGATTGGTAAGCAAGCTGGCCTTGATGAAGATGCGATTGAAGATGCTTTCACTGAAGAAACTAAGATCAAGGTTGAGAAGAAGCTAGCGCAATTTAAGAAGCTTGAAATCGATAGCTCGCCGACCTATGTGATTAACGATCAATACGTTATCCAAGGGCCACACCAAGCGAAAGACTTCTTCAAAGTGATTATGGATATTGTAGAGAAGACACCTGCTTAAGCACGTCTTGCGACATAAAAAAAGGAAGCCATTGGCTTCCCTTTTTACTTTCTGCGATCTTCGCTTTTTTCTTACTTTACTCAGGCCAAAGACAAGCGTACTTGGGTTTCGATCTGGGTTTTCACTGAATTAGCAATAAAACAAAGATCGTGAGCTTGGTGATGCATCTTTTCAAGTTGCTCTAGGTTTGGTTGATGCTCGCCCAAGAACGCCACATAAGGTCGAAGGGTGACTTTGGTCATGGCCATTTTGCCCTCTTCGTCTTCTTCCATCAGGCCTATGGCATCATCTTTATATTCATTAATCAGATAGCGCTTTTTAGCGGCAATAGATAAAAAGAAAAGCATGTGGCAACTAGACAGCGAGGCGACAAAGGCTTCTTCTGGGTCGACATTCGCTTCAACCGAATAGGGCAAAGGCACGATATGAGGAGAAGAGGATGCAGGCACACTCAGGCCACCATCAAAATGCCATTGATGTGCTCGGCTATATTGGTTATCGATAAAACTCTCATCTTCACCTTTGTGCCATTGCACGCAAGCATAATACTCAGACATATCCTCTCCCTAAATGCATCTAGTGATAAAACCGATTAGCGCTTATCTTCCCTTGGCCATAAGAACAGAACAAAGAACAAGGTAATAATCGCAAGAGCCCAACAATAGTAGATGCTTGAAACCAAAGCAAAAGGTGAAATAGCGGCGATAGAACTTGCCAATAGAATTTGCGCGCCATAAGGAATTAACCCTTGTACCACACAAGAGAAAATATCTAACAAGCTAGCACTTCTGGCAGCGCTGACTTGGTATTTCTCGGCAATCTCTTTTGCTACTGCCCCTGAGATTAGAATGGCAATGGTATTGTTCGCGGTCGCAAAGTTCATTAATGCGACGAGCAAGGCAATACAGATTTCACCGGCTTTGGTTTGCATTAAACCTAGATCAGCAAGTTTACTTACCAAGGCTTGTAGTTTGGCTGAGATCCAAGCTAGGCCACCTTCACTTCGCATGAGAGCCGCAAGACCGCCTATCAACAAAGATAGGAGCATGGTTTCTTGCATAGCACCAAAGCCTGCATACACATCTTGGCTAATGCTCGCAATGCCATAGGTTTCTTGGTGGAAATACCCAATACCCGAAGCGAGTAGCAAGCCACTAAAAAGCACCACAAAAACATTGATACCCAAAACGGCCAAAGCTAATACCGCTAGGTAAGGCAGAATCAAGATGTATTCATAGTCGCCTACCTCGGTCAATTGGCTATCGGCACCGGCGAAATATAAGACAATCAGCGTGATTAGAGCTGCTGGAATGGCAAGCTTCACATTCATACGGAACTTGTCTTTCATCTCACAACCTTGGGTGCGGGTTGCCGCAATCGTGGTATCTGAAATGATAGATAGGTTGTCACCAAACATGGCACCACCCACCACACTTGAGATGGCGAGCACTAGTTCGATATCACTTACCTCAGACACACCTAAGGCAACAGGCGCAATCGCGGCGATGGTTCCCATAGACGTACCCATTGCGGTGGCAATAAAGGCAGAGATAATAAACAAACCCGGCAGAATAAAGCTGCTAGGTACACTTGCTAAGGCAAAGTTAACCGTCGCATCAACTGCGCCTATCGACTTCATCACGCTGGCAAAAGCACCCGCCAATAAGAAGATAAGTACCATGGTAATAATGGTGTTATCGCCCACACCTTTAATGAAGGTATCTAGCGCTTTATTGAAAGACCCTTTTACCATTAAAAAGGCAATCAGAATGGCGGGTAAAATCGCAACCGGGGCTTTGATTTGATAGAAGGCAAAATCAGTACCTAAGCTTTGATAATAAAGCCCGCTACCAATAAAAAGACTTAAAAATACGAGAAATGGCAAAACTGCCAAAGAGGACACTTTGTTCACTGGGTCAAACGCTCCGAAGGATAATAAGAAGTAGCACACTGTGAACCACTTATGGTGGCTCACAGCGGGCGACAAGCTTACGTCACTTCAAAATTATTGCCATGCAAAGTCCCCAAGGCATCATGAGAGGAATTCATTTAAAGCCTAAATAATACGACTTTTAGCAAAACTGAATATGCAGCTTAGCTAAAGACCCTGCTTATATCGGGCGACCATGGCCTCTTGGCTTTCTGGCTCTTCATCTACTTTAAGTTGATCATTCATCATTCTGCCCATGGTCGGTAGCTTAGAGCGTTCAATTTTCGTTTCTTCAGACCAAAGCTCAGATCGCATTAACGCCTTAGCACAATGTAAAAAGACTTCTGTCACTTGGATTTCGATACATGAGATAGGTGGCTTTTGGTGAAAGGCGAAGAGGCTCAAGTAATCTTCTCTTGTCGAAATCCGCGCTGTGCCATTGACTCTTAAGGTTTCATCCACCCCAGGGATCAGAAAGAGACAACCAATATTGCCTGTATCGAGAAGGTTCACCAAGGTATCAAGACGGTTATTACCTCGGGCATCTGGGATGATGATGCAGTTGTTATTGATCACCTTGATAAACCCGGGCTCACCTCCTCTTGGAGATGAATCTAACGCACCCGATTTAGCATAACTGGATAAGGTGACAAAGGGAGAATGCTCGATAAAGTTAATCGAATGCTTTTCTAACGCATCAAGTTGTTTGTCTTTTGCTCTGCCTTTTGCAAAGCCATAGAGCTCTCTGAGTTGTGCTTCTGATTCAATGTACATAATCATCCTTGTTCATTTTATGTTACGAATAATAAGGCTGGTTGCCTGCTGTTTCTTCTCTGAGTAAAAGGTAGTGAATCAGACATTATTACTATAACTGAACCTACCATCACTCCAGCTAATACTATTAATTAGAATTTTCGATGTTAATAGTGCTTCTTTTTGCAAGAGCGTTCAATGGATTTGCCCGAGACGTATTGCACAACATATGTCTGAGCGGACAACTACAATTAACAATAAAATTTAGAATGAGGTAGTCCCAATGAGCAGCCCAATTAAACAATTTTTTAAACTAGGTATGGTCGCCGTGACGGCAAGTGCTATTTCCCTTGCGGCAAGCACTAGTTACGCAGCCACCAGTTTACGCCTTTCTCACCCTGCTCCTCCGGGATCTGAGCAAGACGATTGGTCTAAAGAATTTGCAAAACGTGTTGAAGCACAAACCCAAGGCCGAGTGAATGTTCGTGTCTACCCTGCCAACCAATTGGGTGACCTTGAAGAAGTATATGAGCTGATACGATACGGTGTTGTCGATGCCGCTGTACAGTCTTTTTCCACCAAGTATGACAAACGTTTGAATATTTCTTGGTTCCCTTACTCGGTTTCAACCTATGACGAAGCGGAAACCTCATGGAGCGACGGCGGTTTCATTTTTGATGTGGTTAACGATCTGCTTAAACCACAAAACATCACCATGCTAGCCCCTTATGCGGTGGGTATGGGTGGCATGGCGGTCAGCTCTGATGTGACCAACCCTTCTAATCCAGATGCTCTACATAAAGATCTAAAAATCCGTGTTTGGCCATCAGGTGTTGGCACTCAGCGCCCAGTACTTGAACGCCTTGGTTATAACACTGCCACCATGCCTTGGGCCGAGCTATACACTGGCGTTCAAACAGGCGTTATCGACGGCATGATAGGCGGTACACCAGAAAATGCGGTACGTGACTGGAACGGCATTGTTAAAACTTGGTTACAGATTAATAACTTTTTCGAAGTTAACTCTCTCATCATCAATAGTAAAAAGTTCCAGAAATTGGATGAAGCAGACCAAACGACCATCCAGAACATTGCTACCAATATGGCCACTGAACGCTTCCAACGAGTTGCTCAAGCCGATGTGGATTATCGCCAACAATTACGTGATGCAGGCGTGACAGTCGTGACCTTCTCTGACGCTGAAATGAAGACCATTTCTAATGCTATTCGTAATGATGTTTGGCCAAATATCAAAGACGAGATTGGCGACGAACTCTTCCAAAAGTTAAGCACTTACTACAGTAAATAACTCTTAACACTGACAAAAATTAGTTATTAAGTTGGCCAGAGGTGTATCCCTTTGGCTCTACTTAGTCATTTGCTTTACAGAAGTGCCTCTTAGCTAGCGACTTCGTTTAAGAAGCACTTCTGAAGTACCACCTAATAAAAAGGTTCGCTGCTATGACTGCGACTACAATTAAAACTATGAAAACGGCCAGTCCCCTTAAATTATTGTGGCAATTTAAACTCCGTCTCCAGAGATGGTTACTCTTTGCTGCCAGTATCACTTTTACCTTATTGGTGTTTGTGCAAGTCGTTAGCCGTTACATCTTCAACTATTCCATTTTTGGGATTGAAGAAAGCGCCAGCTACCTTGCTGCTGTAATGTATTTTATCGGGGCGGCTTATGGCACCCATGTGAAAGAACACATCTCAGCCAGCATAGTCGATACTGTCTTTAAACCGGGTTTATTCGTGGATTTCGCCCACTTTTTAACTCGCGTCATTTCCACATTACTTTGCGCTTACCTGTGCTGGGAAACCTGGCATCTCGTGCAATTCAACTTAGAGTTTGATACCAGCTCTGTCGAGCTTCGCATCCCTATGGCTTGGGTTTACGGTGGCATGTTAGTTGGTATGGCGTTAATGACGTTTTACTTCTTTATCGAAGTGATTGAAGCCTGCACTGACTTTTTCAAACACAAGCAATAATCGAGGATACTTACCATGAGTAGCATTATTATCTGGGACGTAGCCCTGCTTATTACCCTGATGGTGATAGGCGTGCCTGTTGCACTGACTTTTGTCGCCGCTGCGTTATTTCTAATTTTTATGGGGGAATACGGCAACACCTCTTTCCTCATCACATCGGGTTTTAGCAAAACATCATCTATGGTGCTGTTAGCGATTCCGCTTTATATTTTAGCTGGCTCTATCATGACCAATGGCGGTATCGCCAAAAGGTTATTGGATTTAGCGGATAGTATTTTTGGCCATTACCGTGGGGGTCTTGGCATAGTCACAGTTGTGACAACGGCCATCTTTGGGGCCATTTCTGGTATGGCGTCGTCTGCTGTGGCGGCGATCGGTTCTATCATGATTCCGCGTATGGTCGAGAAAGGCTATGACAGGGGTTATGCCACGTCATTAGTGTCTTGTTCGGCGGTATTGGCTCTGCTTATTCCTCCCAGTGCCACTATGATTTTGTACGGTTGGGTAACAGGCACGTCCATCACAGCAGCTTTCTTAGCACCTGTCATTCCCGCACTTTTGTTGATCTGCCTCTTCTGTTTCTGGAACTTTATCCTGACTCGCAAGATGCCGTTAGTCATTGAAGAAAAGCCTGACTTTAAAACTGCGAGACAAAACATCTTTTTGAAAACACGTCGTGCAGGTTTTGGTTTGGCCATGCCTCTTATTATCTTGGGCTTCATTTATGGGGGCGTTACAACCCCAACAGAAGCGGCTGCGGTTGCCGTTATGTACGCGCTGCCTGTGGCATTTTGGATCTATAAAGAGATGACTTGGAACTCTTTTTACGAGGCGGTTTGGAAAGCAGCACAAGTGACAGCCGTTCTCATGCTAGTGATATTTTGTGCCAGCATGTTGGCACGTGTACTGACATTTGAAGATGTGCCACAACAGATTTTAGAAAGCTTGCTAGCCATCACGGATAACAAGATTCTATTGCTCTTGTTGGTGAATCTCTTCCTATTGCTTATCGGCATGTTTATGGAAGATGTCTCTGGCATCTTGCTAGCAGCACCTTTGTTATTGCCTGTGATGAATGAGATTGGCGTACATCCAGTACATTTTGCAGCCATTATCGGGACAAACTTGGGCATGGGCCTTATCACCCCACCGACGGCCCCTATCCTCTATTTCGGCACCTTAATTGGCGGCGTAAAACTACCGCAAATTATTAAACCGACCTTGGTATTCGTTTTTCTAACTTACTTACCTGTCGTGCTTTTAACGACTTTTATCCCTGAATTGGCACTTTGGTTGCCGCGCCTAGTTACCGGTCTATAACGGAGTACTTATGACAAACCCTATTAACTTTCACCTAATTACAACAGGCGGAACCATCGACTCTTATTACGACCCTGACCAGTGTGGGCCAATCTGTTTTAACGAGAGCATTCTGCCGAAATACCTAGAGCAGCATTGCGGTGTTGCTAAAGATGAATACCTGTTTAGCCAAGTCTGTATGAAAGACAGCCGCGAGATGACTGACGTAGACAGAGAAGACATGTTAACCGCCATAGCGAAGAGTCCAGTCTCTGCCATAGTGCTAACCCATGGGTCTTTTACCTTGTTTGATCTTGCCAGATTTTTAAATAAGAGCAGTGCCATGTTTCTAGATAAGACCGTCATTTTAACGGGTTCTTTACGCCCAATAGATGGCTTTACCTACAGTGATGGTTTATTCAATTTAGGCGCTGCGTCATTAGCGGCGCAATATGCATCAGCGGGTGTGTATGTCTGTATTGATGGAAAACTGTTTCGCCCTGAAGACCGTGAACTTTGGCACTAAGCTAGGAGAAAAATGATGCGAATTGAACATGATGCTCTTGGCGAACGCCAACTAAACGAAAGCCTTTATTACGGAATTCAGACTCAAAGAGCGAAAGAGAATTTTGCGATTTCAGGTAAAACCATTTCCCACATTCCAGGCTTTGTAGAAAGTATTATTCAGATTAAAAAAGCGGCGGCTATGGCTAACTATAAAGCCAATGTTTTAAATAAAGACATCTGCCAAGCCATTTGTCAGGCAGCAGATGACATGCTGAATAATCTTGATCCAACCAACTTTGCCATCGACATTTACCAAGGTGGCGGTGGTACATCGGCCAATATGAATGTGAATGAGGTATTGGCAAATAGAGCAAACGAAATCATCACAGGTCACAAGGGTTACGACAGAGTACATCCAAATACCCATGTGAACATGGGACAATCCACTAATGATGTGATCCCTGCGGCAATGAAAATGTCTGTTTTCAGCGCTTTAATCACTCTAGAAAGAGTATTGGCTGAGTTTGTGACCTCATTAAAGCGAAAAGAAACGGAGTTCGAGCAAGTCGTAAAGCTTGGCAGAACCTGTTTTCAAGATGCTCTGCCTATTACCTTAGGCCAGCAATTCAGCGGTTATCGTAATGCCTTTGAGAGGATGATCGCCGAGATAAAAGAAGTGAGATATTGCTGTCTAGAATTGCCTTTATCAGCAACAGCCATTGGCACTGAGTTTGGCACCTTCCCAGGTTATAAAACCTACCTTTTTGAAGCGCTGAATGACATTACTGGCAGTGATTGGGAAGTCGAAGAGAACCTGTTTGATGGCCTGCAAAATGCTGATCTTTGGATCAAGGTCTCTGCCTTAACCAAAGCCATTGCCCTTAATTTAAATAAGCTTGCGGGTGACTTGCGCCTTATGTCATCTGGACCAAGAGCAGGTTTAGGAGAAATAACACTACCAGCGGTGCAACCTGGTTCATCCATCATGCCGGGTAAAATTAACCCTGTGATGCCAGAAATGGCGATGCAGGTGTATTTTAGAGTGTTTGGTAATGATGTGGCTGTCACTCGCGCTTGTGAAGGCGAACTGGACCTGAATGTGTGGGAATCTTTGATTCTTAACTGTGTGACTGAGTCCTGTGATTTATTGTCTAGCTGTATGCCGTTACTAGCCAGCAAGTGCATAGACGGCATTCAAGCCAATCAAGAAAAATGCCACCAAGATGCAGAAAATTCCTTAGCCCTTTCGACGGTGATTGCGACCTTATTTGATTATCAAACGGCTTCTCGCCTTGCTAAGCAAGCAGATGAAGAAAACAAAACAATCAAACAAGTGGTCATTGAATCAGGCATCATGAATGAGCTAGAAGCAAACCGCTATCTAGACCCTCTCATGATGACATCTCCCGATAAGTTTAATGACTTATTTAAGGCAAAACGTGGGGATTCGTTATGAATAAGCAAGCCCCTATCCTGACGCAGGCGGCGCGCTTCTTGGTCTCATTACAGTATTCGGATCTGCCATCAGATGTGACCAATACAGCGAAACGCGCTGTGTTGGATTATATCGGTGTTGCGATTGCGGGTTGTGATCAACCCGTAGCTGAAAACTTAAGACACTGGGCTAGCCAAAGGAGCCAAGGTGGCAATGCCTCTATCATAGGCCATGACTTTAATCTTGATGTTGAAAACGCAGCATTGGTGAATGCCGCCTCTGGCCATGCTTTAGACTTTGACGACACCAGTTGGGCGACAATCGGCCACCCTTCTACTGTCATTATTCCCGCATTATTAGCTTTAGCAGAAGAGCAGGATTTATCTGGTAAAGCACTACTAACAGCCTACATTGCTGGTGTCGAAGTGGCCCATAAAGTCGCTGATTTAATGATGCCAGAAACCTCAGAAAATGGCTGGCACACAACAGGGGTTTTCTACACATTAGGCACTGCTGCTGCGGTTTGTCAGTTATTAGACCTAGATGAAGCCATGACAACTCGCGCTCTGGCTTTATCCTTATCAAGGTCTAGTGGTATTCGCAGTAACTTTGGCACTCAAGCCAAACCTTATCATGCGGGTATGGCGGCAAAATCTGGCTTAGAAGCAGTGAGTTTGGCACAACATGGGATTACCTCAGCACCGACGGCATTAGAAGGTGTCGACGGATTTATTCAGTGTTATGCCAGTGATGCGTTAGCGAAAAAAGTCAGAACCATGGTGAAGCCAATTCTGTTTGGAGTGGGATGGGATATCAGCACAAAAGGTTATGCCTTTAAGAAGTATCCTAATTGCAGTGGCAACCACCCAGCCTGCGATCTGATGGAAACCTTAGTGCAAGAAGACAAGGTGACTTGGCAAGAGATTGAAAGTATCCATTGCGGTGTGAGTTTATTAGGGCCAAAGGAGCTTGTGTGCCACCAGCCAAAAACACCAGTAGAAGCTCGCTTCTCTCTTGAGTATTCCATTGCTGCTAGTCTGATTTATGGCCAGTTAACCTTAGAGGAGTTCACCCAAGAAAAGATTATGGACCCGAGGGTACAAAGCTTGATGCAGAGTATCACAATGGAAATTGATGATGACCTCGCTAAGTTGGGTTTTATCGGCACCGCCCCTGTCAAAATTTGGATTAAGACGAAAACGGGCGACAGTCTTTTCTTAGAGAATGACCTAGCAATTGGTAACCCAGAAAAACCATTTAGTGATGAAGATTTTAGGGCGAAATTTGCTAAATGCGTAGCAGGTAAACTAAGCCCAGAAAACGAAAAGACACTATTAAATCAGCTGTTTCAGTTAGAGCAAGTTGAGCATATTAAAAGTGTTACGCAATTAATAAAGCGAGAGAGGTAAAAAGATAAAGCGGTAAGGACATAAAACCTAGCGTTTAAGAAATCATCCTTTTTGGGGGTAGGAAGCTATTTTTCCTGCCCTCTTTTTTTATAGCTTGCAGGCTAAATCTACTACCCTCTCATCTATTACTATCTCATCAACCACCCATGGAAAGTTCTTCTTAATATCAGGCAGTAGGGACAGGCTTAACTGCTTGGCACATTCCGCTAAGATGTTATCCACCAAACTTAGATATTCTTGATGTCGAGTCACTATGTAGATTTCACGGCTAAAAAGAGGTTGAGGCGCAGGTTGCATATGGACTTGATCGAGTATGTCTTTACATTGCATCAAACAAAGCGGTGTCGATAAGGCCCAGCCAAGTCCATCGGCGACCATGGAAAGTACAACACGGGTTGTATCTGCTTCGATTTTAAAAGGCACATTCATACGCATTCTAGAAAAGTGGGTATCAACTACTCGCCCAGAGGCAGAGCGACGAGAGTAACGAACAATAGGCAGTTCATAAGAGATAAGCTGCTGCCAAGTGACTGGCGTATCCCGCAATTCGGAGTTTTTTGGTAAAACCAATAAGTGGGGTTCTTGGCATAAAAAGTAGCGACTCAATCCTTCGATGCCATCAAGTGGGTCACTGGTGATAATGATGTCCACTTCTCGATTCAATAAGTCTTTCGCGATATTCGGCGAGATACCACTTAGTACAGAAACCTGTCGTGTTTGTTCGGTAAGTTTACGAATTAACGCGGGTGCAACATTGGTAGAAAGTGAATCAATGACGCCAATTTTCACAATAGGCTTTAGCTCATTTTGCTCACGAATAAGGGACACCACATTTTCAATTTCTGAAAACTGCCCTTCCAGTACTTCACGTAACATGACCGCTTCTGGTTTGAGCATTATTGGTCGCACTTCGCGATCAAATAAGCTTACTCCGAGAGACTCTTCTAGTTTTTGAATATTCTGTGAAACAGAGGATTGACCTAGACCAAGCGCCTTCGCAGCCTTCGTAAAACTCTGGTGCTGACACACCGCAAGGAAGGTATCTAGAGTCGTGCTATAAAGAAGAGAATGTACGTTATTTTTTGGTGTCGCAGTCATGTAAACTTCTTAAAGACAAATAACAAGGTTAGCATATGAGCGCCTGTTTTCTAAGCAGGTTTTAGCCAAATTCCATCTGCTTTTAGCACTCATTTCTTATATCTTTAAAAGCAAAAATCATGATCAAAATTAAGACGCTAATTCAAATCCTTGTTGTATAAAATTAGCAAGAGAAGGAAACAAAGGTTTGGGTAAATCTTGCCAATCAAACCATTGCCAAGTTAAGCATTTTTCAGGCTCAGTGAGCTTTAACTCCCCCGTGATTTGCTCTGTTTGTAGAAATAGCGTGACATAATGTTTGCCCACATCGGCAAACAAGTCATTTGTTACGCCAACATTAGTTAAACCTGAGATAGTGAGGTTTGTTTCTTCGAGGGTTTCTCTGATGGCGCAATCTTCAAAGGTTTCCCCGTATTCTAAATGCCCACCAGGTAGACCCCAAGTATTAGCACCATAAGCACCAATACGCTGTCCTAAAAGAATCTTGCCATCCTTTACAAGTAGGACACCTATCCCTACTTGAACCTGTTTATCTAGTTCCACCTGTATATCCTTCTTAACTAGTTAGCTGGATCTAATTTAAACAGGTCTTGTTTGTTAAAACTATGCAGACCTAGCCAAATCATTGGTAAAAACATGACAATGGCAAAGTTAGCCATGGCACCAAAAGGTAAAGTGTTAACCAATGCGACCATCAAGGAAGCCCCTGTCATTTGGAAGAAGCCTAATAAAGCTGACGCGGTACCCGCCCTCTCACCAAAAGGCGCTAAGGCTCCCGCATTAGATACGGCAAAGACAAAGCTCACACCTGTGCTCGAAATAAAGACAGGTATCATTAAGGCAAGTGGATCAAGGCTATCAATCACTAGCAACAACCAAACACCTGCGAACAAAGCTAACGACGATGCAAACTGTATTGCAAATTTACGCCCTACTCTGTCGATGATTTTAGGTGCTGTGAAAGAAGCAATAATATTAATAAAGGCATTGAAACCAAACCAAAGCGAGAAGGCAAAAGTCGTTTGTTTCATCACCACCATTAGCTGAACGGAAACCATGCTGATGTAAGCGATAATGATGCCCATAAACAGCATAACCATACCCGCATGAAAGCGGAATTTAGGGTTAATTAAGATAGGTTTATAACGCTCTAAACTGATGAGCTTCTTTTGTTTTTCCGTTTTAGCAGGCAAGGTTTCTGGCAGTTTTAGTATGATGACAAATGCCATCAAAATCGCATAGGCATACATAAGGATAAAGCCTGATTCCCAGCCCCACCAGTTCAACAATAGACCACCTAACATAGGCGCTAAAGCCGGTATCACACAGATTACGCCGTTTAAATAGCTGTAAATTCGACTGGCCTTTTCAAGGCTGTAACTGTCTCTCACACCTGAAATAACACACACAGAAATGGCACAAGCACCCAAGCCTTGCAATACACGAGAGAACCACAAGACTTCAACCATAGTCGCTAACGAGGCAATTAATGCACCACTAAAATACAAAGCAATACCCGATAAACCCAAAGGTTTACGACCATATCGATCGGCCAAAGGTCCTGCAATCAACTGCCCTAATCCCATGGCAGACAAATACATGGCAACCGAGGCTTGCACCCCATCAACATGGGTATTCATGGATTCGGCAATGGCGGGAATCGCAGGTAAATAGACATCTATTCCAAGAGGACCTAATAGGATAATAAGCAAAAATAGATAGAGAGAAGGTGGTTGAGCCATAAAGCAAGTATTCCAAAAAGCAGGTAGGACAAACATGATTTAATGTTTAATTAATGACTAGTTTAGTTTGATTTGAAGATGAAATATAATGACTTATCCGCCTCAAACTGTTTCCATTTTGGAATAATCCATGCAACTTGCTCAGATCGATCTAAACCTGCTCAAACTTATGCTGATTCTTTTAGAAGAAGGCAGTGTTAGCCGCGCAGCATCACAACTTAATTTGACCCAATCAGCGGTGAGTAAGCAGCTCACAAAATTAAGAGAACAAGTGGGTGGTGAACTCAAAGACCCTCTTTTTATCAAGGCGGGGACTGGTCTTAAAGCAACAGCGAAAGCCCAAGCAATGGAGCAGCCATTAAGGGAATGGATAAGACTTTATTGCCAGATGATGGTGCCAAGTCAGTTCGACCCAAAAGAAGATGAAAGAGAATTTAAAATCTCCATCGCCGAAAATGCCTTTCCTGTTGTGGTGCCAAGCTTTATGCAATCTCTGACACAAGCGGCACCTAAGGTAAAATTAAACATAGCCAAAACCCATTCCAAGAGTATTCAGCTGGTAGAACAAAGTCAGCTTGACCTTCTTATTATCGCGCGAGATACGGATTCACGAGCAGGCTTCCCATGGAACATTAACCATTTACCAGAGCTTCCAAAGGTGGTTTTATTTGAAGATGAGAATGTTTGCTTAGTGCGAAATGATCATCCGATTCTATCGGTAAAGTGGAATTTAGAGAATTTCCTTACCTTATCTCGCATTAAAATCAGTGTGGAAGAACAAACCCGTTGGCTATTAGATGAAGTGCTTTTAGCACAAGGCAATGAAAGTACTGATTTAGCCGTAGTAGCAGATTTTCACAGTGCAGCCCTACTTACCCAGCATTCAGATATGAGCATGATTTGCACCTCGGCTTTTGCCAATCAATTATGTGAACGATATCAGTTAAAGATGTTACCTATGCCTTTTCATCTAGCACCTGCAAGGTACTTTATGTTGTGGCCTGAAACCCAGCAGACAAACCCTGCCCATATTTGGTTAAGAGAATTTATTCAGCAAAAGTGCCTTGAAGGTGTAAAGATTAATCCTCCTACATCGCTTAATTAGAGTCGATTCTTCAGACGAAGTAACTTTATTCTAGCGGCAAAAAAGCCATCAAACAGGGGGATTTGATGGCTTTTAACAGACAATCTAAGCATTTTAATGCTTTAAAGCTAGACTTCTTTTAACCTAGCTTTTCAACATAGTTAAACAAGCTGAGCTAATGCAGACTCTAGTTTGTCTTTAAGCTCTAGGTTAGATAGTTCGCCTTTTTCAAGATCGAAGTTGTCATAAAAACTTGGGATAGAAAGGTCAGCTTTTACATTACCTGCAAAATAAGGTGCTGATGTCTTCGCCTGAGCCAGTACAGTAGCTGCGCCACCAGGGCCAGGTGATGTTGCTAGAAGAAGCGTTGGTGTTTCTTGATAAACCTTCATATCAACACGTGATGTCCAGTCAAAGATGTTTTTATAAGCAGCCGTGTAAGTACCATTGTGCTCAGCAAAAGAAATAATCAAAGCATCAGCTTCGCCAATTTTTGCATAAAAGTCTTTTGCTAATTGTGGCAAGCCAGACGCGTTTTCTCTGTCGCTGCTGTAGATAGGCATTTCGAAATCGTTTAGATCAAGGATCTCAACTTCTACATTGTCTTTTTGACCAAGAAGATCAGCAGCATAAGTTGCTAATTGCTTGTTTAGAGACTGAGTGCTGTTACTTGCTGCGAAGGCTAATACTTTCATAATGTTTCTCTCATCTAATTCAGTGTGAAGCTGCATCAAATTGGTGTGCAGCTGATCGATGAAGTTATATTAGACTATCAACACTTAATGATTAATCCATATTTTGTAGAATGATAATTTCCATTTGGCTCTTAATCAGAAACAAGGCACACTAGAGTGAATTATCTAAATTAGAACTCGAACGTATGACCTATAACGCGCAACTTTTAGACGGCATGGTAATTTTTGTAGAAGTCGTCAATAGCGGTAGCTTTACTCAAGCGGCTCAAAACAGCGGCCACTCTACCTCTTATATTAGTAAAGAAATTCATAAATTAGAGTCGCGCTTAGGCTTGCGCCTGATGCACAGAACAACACGGTCGCTCAGCTTAACTCCTGAAGGCGAGGCTTATTATAGGCAGTGCTCTTTGATTATTAATCAAGCAGAAGAAGCTGAATCAGCCTTGAGTGGCCAACAGCTTGAACCTAAAGGCAATTTGCGTATTAGTTGCCCAACTAGCTTTGGTTTATCTCAAATGCCTTGTATTATTGCAAAATTTTTAGATCGCTACCCTCTCGTTAATCTTGATGTTGACTTAAATAATCGCAAAGTCGATATGATCACAGAAGGTTATGATATTTTGGTTCGTGGCGCTCATCAGTTGGATGACTCTAGCTTGATTAGCCGTAAAGTATATTCATCCCATGCTGTGACAATTGCATCACCTGCATACCTAGAAAAATATGGAACACCTGTTCATCCAAACGAATTAATTAACCATCAAACGATTTCCTATTCTTATGTCAAACAACCAAATATTTGGCAATTTGTTGATGAAGAACAAAAGCCTTTCCAAGTACCTGTCGAAAGCCGATTACTAACAAATAACTCAGAGCTAGAATTGATCTTATGTGCCGCAGGAAATGGCATTACTCGTATGCCTAAGTTCAATCTTGGTGATGAGATAGAAAGCGGTAAGTTAGTCCAACTTTTTGAAGAGTATGACCGGCACAAAATCGATATCTATCTAATTTATCCTAGCCGCAAGCATTTATCCTCTAAGGTCCGCTGTTTTATCGACTTTGTTAGTGAAGCACTAAATAAAGACGGTTAAAAAGCTAAACACAAGACACAAAAAAGGGCCATACGGCCCTTTTTGTTTATCTCTGCTCTTTCAACAAAGAGGTATTAGCTAAGTAAGTCAGATTGTGCCTGAGCACTTTTACCTTCACCCACTTTCACTTCCAATGCGTCCACACGTTGGAAACCACGAGGCAGTTTCAGCCCACGTCGTCCACGCTCACCTTGGAATTCATTTAAATCTTTTTGCGTGAATGACATAAAGCGCTTACCAGAATGAGCCTGCAATAAGTCATCTGCCAACACACTTGCCATGGCAATCACATACTCTTCATGGCTCGCTGCACGAGAGGCTTGGATGCTAATCATCTTGTTACCCTTACCTTTCGCCATTTGAGGTAATGAATCTGCTTTAAAGGCTAGCATACGGCCTTCATTAGAAGTCACTACTATATGAGAGCTTGCAGGATCAGAAACGCTAATTGGCGTGAGTACTTTCGCCGAAGTCGGTAAGGTTAAAGTTGCCTTACCTGCTTTATTTTTAGCATGTAGATCACCCAGCTTAGCAATAAAGCCATAACCTGCATCACTGGCAATTAAGTAGAATGTATTATCTGCATTCAACATGGCAGCGACTATGGTGACATCTTTCTCTAAGCTAATACGCCCTGTAATTGGCTCGCCCTGACCCCTTGCTGATGGCAAGGTATGCGCTTTGATCGAGTAGCTACGCCCATTAGAAGCAAGCAATACCAAGGTTTGATTACTACGCCCTTTACAAGAAATGGAGAATTCATCTCCAGATTTGTAGTTAAGAGCCAGTGGATCAACATCATGGCCTTTAGCGGAACGTATCCAACCTTGTTTAGAGATAACAACAGTCACAGGGTCGTTAGACAGTAAATCTTCTTCACTGAAAGCCTGAGACTCTTTACGCTCGACAATCGGTGTACGCCTTTCATCACCATGAGCATCAACCGCTTCTTGAATCTCTTCAGTAATCAACTTTTTCAGTTTACGATCTGAGTTAAGTAACGCTTCAAGCTGCTTACGCTCTTTTTCTAACTCGTCCTGTTCGCCTTTAATACGCATTTCTTCTAGTTTTGCTAGATGACGTAATTTCAGCTCTAAGATAGCTTCCGCTTGAATATCTGTTAAACCAAAACGAGACATTAGCTCTACTTTTGGCTTTTCTTCATTACGGATAATTTCTATTACTTCATCAATATTCAAAAAGGCAACTAATAAACCTTCAAGGATATGTAGACGATTAAGGACTTTATCTAATCTAAACTGCAGACGCTTACGTACGACATCAATTCTAAATTTAAGCCATTCGGTTAAAAATGCTTTTAGCCCTTTCACATGTGGCAAACCGTCTAGGCCAATCACATTCATGTTAACGCGATAAGAGCGTTCAAGGTCTGTCGATGCAAATAAGTGCGTCATGACAGCTTCCACATCAACCCTGTTAGATTTAGGCACTAGCACTAAACGTGTTGGGTTTTCATGGTCAGACTCATCACGTAAGTCCACTATCATAGGCAGTTTTTTAGCCTGCATTTGTGCGGCTATCTGCTCTAAAATTTTAGAACCTGAAGCGTAATGAGGTAACTCATTGATTACTATGTCACCATCTTCCATCTCATAACGAGCACGCGCTTTAATTTGACCTTTACCTGTTTCATAAAGCTTTTTGATGTCAGCTTTTGGTGTCGTGATCTCACCACCTGTTGGGTAATCAGGACCTTGTACAAAGTTCATCAAATCATCCAAATCAGCGTTTGGATTGTTCAGTAAGTGAATACAGGCATTACCCACTTCTGTCAGGTTGTGTGGCGGTACATCTGTTGCCATACCCACAGCAATACCTGTAGTACCGTTTAATAACAGGTTAGGTAATCTAGCCGGCAAAACAGAAGGTTCTTTTAATGTGCCATCAAAGTTTGGAGCCCAATCAACCGTGCCTTGTGATACTTCACGCAATAGCACATCAGCATACTTAGACAATCGAGATTCGGTATAACGCATGGCAGCGAAGGATTTTGGATCATCTGGTGCACCCCAGTTACCTTGACCATCAACCATAGGGTAACGATAAGAAAACGGCTGGGCCATTAACACCATAGCTTCATAACAAGCACTATCACCATGGGGATGGAATTTACCCAGCACATCACCCACTGTACGCGCTGACTTTTTATATTTCGCCGTTGCTTTTAAACCCAGCTCGCTCATGGCATAGATGATACGCCTTTGAACTGGCTTAAGTCCGTCACCTATATGGGGCAAAGCCCTGTCGAGGATGACGTACATGGAATAATTTAAATAGGCTTTTTCTGTGTATTCCTGCAGGGACAGTGTTTCGTTCTGCTCGAAATTTGACAACTCGCTCAAGGATGATTTCCTTCTTACAAAATTTGGCCAGCACTTAGAGTGAACTAAGTCTTTGCTTCCCTAATCTTAATTAGGATGAAAAATATGGGCTCTACTATAAAGAATTGCAGCCAATGCCCGCAACTTTATCGACCTTTAAATGCTAAATAAACAAGATGAGTTGATGAAATCTAAGCCTGCTGGTTAGATTTTCGTCATTTTTACCTTAACTCATTCATAAGCCAGTTAATTAGCCTTGATTTTTGGTTTGAAGAATCGAAAAATAAGGCATAATAAATGCAATTGAAACCGTCTCTTTACTTTATGAAGGAAGTAAAATGAATTTAGCCGATCCAGCCAAAGCCACTTACCCAAGCCCGCAACATGCGCTTGGCCTAGCGAGCAAAAGGCGGATTCTGTGCAATGAAAGTCATTTTAGAATCTATCATGAAAGTGTCATTCAAAATGAACAACACAGCCGCTTTTATCACTTCCCTAATGATGCCTTTGTTTTTTTACTAAATGGCCAAGCCTACTTAAGTGATGCCGATGTTGGCACTGCATTAAATCAATACCAAGGCGCTTGGATTAAGCCTAACAGAGCTCACAAACTGGTTTTGTTATCTCCTTCGGTAGAGTTACTGATCGTGGCTTACCAAGGTAACCTAGCCCCATGTGCTAACGACTATTACTTAGTGAACCAAAGCGCTAAAAGCAAAATCGAAAACAACGACAGCATTAATCGACAAACAATTAGTTATATCGACAGTTTGAGTATTGACCTTGAAACCTATAAAGAAAATGAAGCTGAATATCTGCATTATCACAGACATTCAAGACAATTTATTATGTCGCTAGCAGGTGATTTCAACCTGCAGCTGGATAAGAAAGAAGTGCTACTAGGCCAGTTTGATTGGGCTTTGGTAAATGAGAAACAAAGACATAGGCTTAAAAACCTTAATCAAGATACTAGCCTGTGCTTGAGCATTTATAGCCCGCCTCCCGCAAAAGATAGAGTGCTGGTGATTAAAAAGAAATAACGAGTCTTTGTACAAACAGACGTTACAAAATCGACACCTAAAGAAGCCTTAAGAACGCAATACCTTGGCCGTGAGTATATGGTCTTCCCAATTACCGGCTATCTTCAAATACTTTTCTGCTCTACCTTCTTCAGCAAAACCTAAACGCTTTAAAACTGCGCCACTGGCTTGATTTTTAGGCATATAATTCGCCATAAAACGGCTAATATTTTGGTTTTTATGCATGTAATCGATTCCTGCGGAAATAGCCTCGTGCATTAACCCTTTTTTCTGTTCTGCTTCAGCCAAACTGTAACCAAGATAACAGGCTTGGAAAACGCCTTGAACAAGATTGGAGAAATTACAGTAGCCTAAGATTTTTGTTTGTTCTGGATTTAACAGAAAAAATGCAAAGGCTTGGTGCTGAAGGAAGTCCTTTCGACACTGTTTAATTCGTTGAACAGAGGTTTCCAGTTCATAATAAGAATCATGCCTTGCTGGCTCCCATTCTTTGAAGAAAGTACGGTTTTGGCACACATAATCATGTAATAACGGCGCTTGCTCAGGTGAGAGTATTTTCAATACGCCCCGTTCGGTTTTAATCTCAGGAAAACGAACATGAACTATTTCATTGTCAGGAGCAACAAAGTTTTTTTGCTCACGCACTTCGACAATTCGAAGCTGGTAAGCTTCGAACCAAAAGTTCTCTCCAAGACTTTCGGCCCTAGTATACAAAGAATGGGCCTGCCAAGCATGAATACTATCGACATCTTGCCAATATGAAATATAAATATTTTCTTCATCTTGGGCTTGTTCCATGCCCAGATAACCCTTTTGCTGTGTTGCTACTTGCATCATTTTATCCATCATGATTTCAAATGCAGCATGCGCTGAATTCAGCCTTACCGTTAAAATAGCGGCATAATAAGGTAACTCAACAGATTCACTAAACATCAAGCGACTTCCTTTTTAGCTCTTTGAGCAAGAGGGTTTATTTCAGTTTGCCTAATTATTCCAAAATTCACAGATTTTTCTACGAAAGTTTTGAGTATCATCCTGCTCAAGCATACTTTGGCGACATTGATTAGCTGTGTCAGACCCTATCTTTTCCTCGAATAGATTTACTATCGCTAAAATATAGGCCGCTGACATTTCTGGGTGACCCTGAGTTGTCAGCACCTGCTGTTGATAACGGGTCACATAAAATGGACAAAATTCGCTGGCTGCTAATACTTCAAAACCGGATGGCATAGTGTCGACTTGATCCTGGTGGAAACTTAGCAACACTAAGCTCTCATCCTTCTCATTTCTCTCACCCTGTTCATTGCTCAGGGAAAGCCATTGATTTTGATAGTGACCTATCCCCCACCCTTTATCGGATTTAGCCACATTGCCACCTAATGCCATGGCAATAGCTTGATGGCCAAAACAGATGCCGACCAGCTTTTTATTCGCTTTAAATACAGCGCGAATGGTATCGAACAAGGGCGCTAACCAAATATGATCTTCATATACGCCATGCTTGCTACCTGAGACAATAAAGCCATCAAACTCTTCAATATTAGGCAAATGCGTGTCTTTGCTTTCTGGATACAAATACACAGGAAACACAGTCAATTCATCGTCTTCATTTACCAAATGACGGAACATATCTTGGTAGTGACCAAACTCATCATGCAGCTCTGCACTAATATCATCACACAGTAATAAGGCTATTTTCATACTCTATCCTATCGCAAAAAACTTTGCTAAATTTTTAATCACTTGGATTAACGGCAAATAAAATTCATTAAAAAAACGCGCAAAATCAGAAGTTTGTCTATAGTTAGAAGTGACAGGTAATTATGGCTTTTGATTTGGAACCATTACTATACTGCTACTGATGCTATAAGGCTCAGTCGGAGCATGTCCATCATTAGGACTCAATCAAAAGATTAGCAAAAGCGCAGTATCACTTGTAGGACTGTCAGGCAATTCAGTTTCTGTATTGCTATCAAATCGAATGCCGTTTCCCCCTTTAACGGTATTCTCTTAGTAGATTCTTAGCCCGTGTTTTGCACGGGCTCTTTTTTGCTTATCCCACGTTAAAATCGGATAAGCAAAACATTCAAGCAAGCAAATGATGCTATCAAGCTCGCTATTACAATCCAATACCCACTAAGGGAGATATCAGAGTTTACCTCTTTGATTAATTCTCAACAGTTTAAGTTAGGTAGGTGTAACCCTTAAGTACTTTCTCACAACGCTTGAGCAATGCATCTTGCTCCACTTCATCAAGCTTGCTTGAGACTATTTTCTCCTGATAACGTGCAATGAGTTCATGCTCCTTATAACTGACATACCTAAGCACATCCTGCACTCTATCTCCCATGAGGACATGATCAACGTTGAATCCTTCATCGGTGAGATAGACATCCACAGAGCTGGTATCTCCAAATAGGTTATGTAGATCACCCAAGGTCTCTTGGTAAGCACCTACAAGGAAAAAACCAAATAGATAATCTTCATTCTCTTTAGGTGGCGGAGGTAAAGGTAAGCTTGACTCAAGACCTTGACCATCGACATAACGATATAAGCAGCCATCGGAATCACAGGTAATGTCCTGTATTTTTCCTCTAAAAGACGGCGCTTTATCTAAGCCTTGTAATGGAAGTACTGGGAAAACTTGGTCTATTCCCCAGGCATCAGGCATTGACTGAAACACAGATAAGTTAACAAATACTTTTTGCGCTAATCTGTCGTTTAGTTCGTCAATAATGGTTCTATGGCCTCGGTTTCTATTATCCAATCTTGGTAATAGTAAACGGCAAGCGGCAGTAAACAGGTTTTCTGCTTGCGCTCTTTGCATCAAGGCTAATTGGCCATGGTTATACAAAGACAGCGCTTCGTTAAAATCATCCCATAAATCATGGTAAAGCTCGACTAAAGAGCGCTTATCATGCACCTTACCTTCTAATGCTTGTAACGACTCCCATAGCCTCATAACAACAGTTTGATCATCCTGTTCTGGTTCTTGGGTGACTAATGGCTCTTCTCCATGAGAAAAGACATTCGTTATCATCATGGCGTGATGAGCCGTAACAGCCCGACCAGATTCAGAAATTAAATTTGGATGGGGTAAGTCATGTAATTGGCAAATGTTATGGAAGGCAAACACTACATTGTTCGCATATTCACTGATGCTGTAGTTCGCAGAGTAAGCACTCTGACACCTTGTACCTTCGTAATCGACACCTAATCCACCACCAACATCAACCCATTGTACTTTGGCTCCTAGGCTATGCAGTTCGGCATAAAAACGGGCACACTCTTTCAAACTATTTTGAATATCTCGAATACGTGTGATTTGTGACCCTAGATGAAAGTGAATCAACTCAAGACAATGCAACATGTCACATTGACGCAAGGTTTCTATGGCACGCATTAGTTGAGAGGTCGTTAAACCGAATTTGGACTTATCTCCACCGCTATTGTCCCAATGAGTGGTGCAGGTGGATGCGAGTTTAATTCTGATACCTATTCTAGGTTTTACCGATAAACGTTCGGCTTCTTCTAGGATCCAAGCAAGTTCATGCATTTTCTCAACCACGATGAAGACTTTGTGGCCCATTTTCTCAGCCATAAGCGCAAGGTGGATAAACTCTTTATCTTTATAACCATTACAAACAATCACACCATCTGGACTTTGATGCATAGCCAACACAGCCATTAACTCAGGCTTGCTCCCTGCTTCTAGACCAACGGACAGTGGGTTTTCTTTTTGAAAACCTGTTATTTCTTCGACTACACGACGTTGTTGATTAACCTTGATAGGATACACAATGGCGTAATCACCGCTGTATTGATAAAAATCGATCGCCTGATGAAAAGAGCTGGTGATTTTACTAATACGTGAATGCAGAATATTCGGAAAACGCACCAAGGTAGGAAAAGGAATATTCTGTTGCTGCAATTCGGCTGCCAACTTGGTTAAATCAATGCTTTGCTCTCTATCTGGGCGCGCTTCCACATTGCCATTTTCATTAATCGAAAAGAAACCACCACTCCAGTGATCAACATTATAAAGTTCGATTGAGTCTTTGACAGACCAAGTTGCCATAGTGCCTCCTTAAAACAGACACATCTAATTACTTTCAAAAGTCATTAGAAAAATAGAAAAAAGGCTGACCTTATGGGATTACCACAAGATCAGCCTGTCTTAAAAGCGAATAAGTAATTAAGTACTAAATCGCATCAATAACATACTGAGGTAACGCAAAAGACGCCTGATGTACCTCTGGGGTATAGAAACGTGTGCTAAAACCAGCTGCATCAAAGCGCTCTCTTAGTGTCTTAGCATCTAACCCTCTTAAAGCTTGGTTGTCAGTTGCCCAAGCAAACGTCATTATGCCACCGACATAAGTTGGTACAGCGGCTGAATAAAAAGATTGATCAGCAAAGTAAGGCTTTAGTCTTTGCGCTGTGGTGGTTACTTCTTCAATTTGCATGAAGCTGACACCATTTTGCGCGACAAAAACACCACCAGGTGTTAAGCAGCGTTTGCAGCCTTCATAGAAACGCGAACTAAAAAGTACTTCACCAGGACCAATTGGATCTGTGCAGTCAGATATAATCACATCGTACTTTTCTTCATTTTCATTAACATAATCAACACCATCAGCGATAACCACCTTGGTTTTCTCATGTTCATATGCCCCAGCAGAGTGATTTGGCAGGTACTTGGTACACATGTCCACTACGGCTTGGTCTATCTCTACTTGCGTTACTTGCTCTACGCTAGGATGACGTAATACTTCACGTAACATACCACCGTCACCACCGCCTATGATTAATACTTTTTTAGCATTGCCATGAGCAAACATAGGCACGTGCGCCATCATCTCATGATAAATAAATTCATCACGTTCCGTTGTCTGTATAACTCCATCTAATGCCATAATACGACCAAACTGACTATTATTAAAAATCACTAAATGCTGGTGATCTGTATCAATTTCAAATAATACCTCATCAACCTCAAAGCTTTGTCCATAGCCTGTGTGTAGTGCTTCAGTTAATAATCGTTTTGTCATAATTTTCTCCTAACCTAGATGTCACTATTTTAACAACAGAGTTTGTCGTTTCTTATGCATCTATTCTCTGGCAAATATAATTTCTAATGATGAAAAAAGGGAACCAATAGGCCCCCTTTTTTAAGTTTCTTTATGAAAGATTTTCTAGCATCTATATATCTAAAAAGCCTTTTCATAGCAAGATTTTTTACTATTTCAATAAATAATCTTAGGAAACATGCTCCCCATGTGCTTGTTTATCAGCATGGTAAGATGAACGAACTAATGGTCCACAAGCAGCATGCTTAAAGCCTAACTCTTTAGCCACTTCTTCATAACGAGCAAACTCTTCTGGTGGTACAAAACGTGCCATTGGGAAGTGATGCTTAGAAGGCTGTAGATACTGGCCGATAGTCAACATATCAACATTGTGAGCACGAAGGTCTTTCATTACTTGAACGATTTCTTCGAACTCTTCACCCATACCAACCATAAGGCCAGACTTAGTCGCTACATCTGGGCAACGATCTTTGAATTTCTTCAATAGATCTAGTGACCATTGGTAATCAGAACCAGGTCGAACTTGACGGTACAAGCGCGGAATAGATTCTAGGTTATGGTTAAATACATCAGGTGGCGCAAGCTCTAGAATGTCTAATGCTTTGTCCATACGGCCACGGAAGTCTGGAACCAGAGTTTCAATCTCGATGTTTGGAGATTCTTTACGTGTTTCGTTAATGCATTCAATAAAGTGCTGAGCACCACCATCTTTTAAGTCATCACGGTCAACTGAGGTGATAACCACATACTTAAGCTTCATATCACGGATAGCAGCAGCAAGCTCTTTTGGCTCATCCGGGCTTAATGCATTTGGTCGACCATGTGCAACATCACAAAATGGGCAACGGCGTGTACAAATCTCGCCCATAATCATAAAGGTCGCTGTGCCATTACTGAAACATTCGCCAAGGTTAGGGCAATTTGCTTCTTCACATACAGACGCTAATTTATGGTCACGAAGTGTTTTTTTGATACGAGCAATTTCTGGAGAAGCTGGCATTCTGACACGTAACCATTCTGGTTTACGTGGGATTTCTTCAGTAGGAATCACCTTAACAGGGATGCGTGCCATTTTTTCGGCACCACGTAATTTTTCACCTTGTACAGCGCGTTTTACTTGTGTAGTCATTTCTTAATTCCACCCTTGTTGGATAGTCGGACTTGGGTGTCCGAGCAGCTCAGCTAACTGATTCGCTAACTGAACGACAACGTGCGGAAACATCACATTGTTGTTGAGATGTTTCATATCTACCATTTGTAAGCCTTGGTAGCCACACGGATTAATACGGTCAAAAGGGGAAAGATCCATATCCACATTTAAAGCTAGTCCATGAAAGGAGCACCCTCGCCTTACTCTCAGCCCTAATGACGCTATTTTTCTTTCATTAACATAAACACCTGGAGCATCCGCTTTTGGATAGGCGTCGATATCATTTTTTTCGAGCGTATTTACCACAGAATTTTCTAATAGGGTAACTAGATCGCGCACCCCTATTTGTGCACGTTTCAAGTCCACCATAACATAGGCAATTAATTGACCTGGGCCATGGTAAGTAACTTGACCACCTCTATCAACTTGAACGACAGGAATATCCCCGGGCGCGAGTAGATGCTCGGACTTACCTGCCTGACCTTGAGTAAAAATTTGAGGATGCTGTAACAACCAAATCTCATCAGCCGCGCTTTTATCACGCGACTGAGTAAATTCTTTCATTTTTTCCCATGTATCACTGTAATCAACAATGCCAAGGTCACGACAAATTAACTTCGGCATTAAATAACCATCTTCACAGCTGAATGTGCCATCAAATCTTTATGTAAGGCAGCCAGTTGTGTTTCACCTGTCGCTAGAATGCGATAAGTAAAACTTACAAAGCGCGCTTTAGAAGAACGTTTTGCGGTAACAGAATCTGCTGTTACTTCTGGTGCATACTTCTGCATGCACTCAGTCAACTCTTTTAAAAGATTTGCACCATCTGTTGCAACTACTTTTACCATGTAGTTTTCACAAGGAAACTCAATTTTAACTGCCTCTTCAGAGACATCGACAGCTTGTTTACCGTCGGTTTTAATCAGTGCCATAACGTTTTCTCAGTACTACTTAAAACAAATTCATAAAGAATAGTTTTATGCTATCTAATAGGCGTTTAAAGAAACCACCTTCTGCAACATTTTCAAGAGCAACCACATCTCTCTCTAAAATGATGCCATCATCACCTGTTACTACTATCTTACCTAAAACATCACCAGCACTAATTGGTGCTTTAATTGTAGGAGAGATTTCTAAAGTAGCAGGAATTGCATCTGCTTGACGTCTTGGGATTGTTACCAATACATCTTCTACGAAACCAATTTTAACAGTTTCAGCTGCGCCACCCCAAACTTTACTTTCGTTGATCACTTGGCCACGGCTATAAAGTTTACGTGTTTCATAATAACGGAAACCGTAATTCAACAGTTTCTGCGTCTCATTAGCACGGGCTTCGCTGCTTTTTGTACCCATTACAACAGAGATAAGTCGTGTGCCATTACGCACAGCTGAAGCCGCTAGGCAATAACCAGCTGCTTCAGTATGACCTGTTTTAAGGCCATCAACTGTTTTATCACGCCATAAAAGCTTGTTACGGTTTGGCTGGCGAATATCGTTGTAAGTAAAGTATTTCTCAGAATACATAGGGTAGCTATCAGGGAACTGTACTATTTTAGCACGAGCTAATACAGCTAAATCATAAGCACTTGAAAAGTGACCTTCTGCTGGATAGCCGGTTGAGTTAACAAAATTCGAGTTATTCATTCCAAGTAACTGAGCATGCTGATTCATCAAATCAGCGAAAGCACCTTCACTACCAGCAATATGCTCAGCAACAGCAACACTTGCGTCATTACCAGACTGGATGATAATGCCACGCATTAAATCTTCTAAACGAACTTTGGTGCCCTCTCGTATAAACATACGAGACCCTTCCATGCGCCAAGCTTTTTCACTCACTCTTACCATATCGTCTAATGCAATATTGCCGCGATTACGTTCATAATCGACAATATAAGCTGTCATTAATTTGGTAAGACTTGCAGGTGGGTATTCTTTTTTGGAGTTGTGCTCAACCAGCACTTCACCGGTATAAGCATCTAGCAATATATAGCTAGTTGCAGATAACTGAGGTGGCGCAGGAATTAAAGTCGGAGCGGCATAAATAGATGTGACAAAACTCAACATCAGTGCGGCGAATAAAATAAATGGTCGTTTCATATCCAATTTTGTGCTTTCCAAAGAATGAAGTGCGAATGATACTAGAGGCCTTAATCAATCTCTAGCCTGAATCAACATTAAGGTGTTAGATTTACTCTAACGGGTTTACTAAACCCTTGATCGAGCAACTTATTGCTCCAAATATTCATATCTTGCGTATTAGCAAATGGTCCCACCATCACTTTGTATAATGCTCCCGTTTGCTCACTCACAAAAACACTAATACTGGTATCAAACTCTTCAACCAGTCTTTGCTTTAATGCTTCTGCTGAGGCCAATTTACTGTAAGCCCCCATTTGTAGGTGGGTAAAACTGACATCTGCTTTTACTTCTACTGGTGCTGAAATAGCCACAGGTGTTATTACCTTAGTTGTGACCTCTGGTGCTTGATAAGGTTCGCCCTTTTCTGGTGTTATCGCTTCGATCCTTACTCTCGCTAGCCCTTTAGTATGGTAATCAAGCTTCACCGCTGCAGCATAAGACAAGTCAACGATACGTTTACTATGAAATGGCCCCCTGTCATTGACCCTAACAATCACACTCTTATTATTATCAAGATTGGTGACTTTCAAGTAAGTCGGTAAAGGGAGGTTTTTATGGGCAGCTGAATAATTGAACATGTCATAGGTTTCACCGTTCGAGGTGGTATGACCATGAAACTTTTTCCCGTACCAAGAAGCAGTACCGGTTTGCACAAACCCTTTAGCAGAATCCATGACATTATAAGACTTACCCCAAACCTCGTACGGATTCTTGTTACCCCCACGACTTTTTGGCTCCCACTTTGGAGTGAGCTCAGGTAATAATTCAGTATTAACAGATTCAGTTGGTGCGGTATCTTGCAACTGAGTATAACGACCACCACCTGTGGCTTTGTCATACTCAGCCTGTGTCATATTACGTGGAACAGACTTATTCTTACTAACGTTGTTGTTCCAAACCGTTTGGGTATTACTACAACCGACTAAAAATATTGCCACTCCGGCTACAGTTAATATGGATTTCATTAAAGACGTATCTCCTTGGCTAACTCAAGCACAGCCATAGAGTAACGGCGGCTTGGGTTATAACGCATGATGACAAAAAAATTCTCGTCCGCTAACCAATAGTTATATTTTTCATCATCTACTTGCAAACCAATTAGCCCAGTTTGCGCTTTTAATTTATTGATCTCTTTACCTATGCCAATGGCTTGCCATTCCAATAGGGATTTTTCAGGTTTTCTACCTTTATTAATCCACTCTTCCCATTGCTGTTTGCTCGCTACATTAGCGGATGTTGCCACGATCACGCCGCGGCTATCCTGCCAACCATGATGACGAAGGTAATTAGCAACACTGCCAATAGCATCAGGAATAGAGTGCCAAAGATCGACCTTTCCATCTTGGTCAAAATCCACAGCAAGCTTGCGATAATTAGACGGCATGAATTGAGTCATGCCAAGCGCACCAGAATATGAACCTTTGGTGTTTCCTATTTGCCATTGATTCTCTCTGACTAATAAAAGGTAAGCCTCTAACTCGGATTGAAAGTAATCAGCTCGTCTTGGGTAATCAAATGCGAGTGTGGAAAGCGAGGTAAAAACATCTCTTTTACCTGTAATACGACCATAAAAGGTTTCAACACCAATTAAAGCAACAATGATTTCTGGATTAACGCCATATTCTTCTTGCGCTTTTTTTAGCCACTTCTGATTCTTCTTAATGAAACGCTTGCCTTCACGAATTCTACTCGACTCTACAAAACGCGTTCGATACTTATAGTAAGGCGTAAGGACTTCGGGTTGATTGTTGGATTTTGAGATGGTCTTTTTACGTGCCTGAATTTTAGCAAAAGCAGCTTGAAGTAAGGCGCCGTCATACTTGTGAGTAGAGACCATCCTTTCAATAAATTTTTGCACATCAGGTTTAGCTGCATAGGAAGTTTTGAAGTCTTGGCTATTGCTATGCAAGTTATCACTGATATTTTTATGTTTAACTAAGCTTTGTTTTTCACCATCTAATAAAGCCAAGGTTTGCTCAGCAACTAGGGGATTTTCTGTTACAGGCGCGGCTACTTGCGCCTGAAGACCGTCTTGTGAACACGCGGTCAACAAATAAGCCATACCAATAACTAATAAAGGTCTCATCATTTTCTCGCTCTTTTATGAGTGTGAATGGACATCAATATCCCGAACGTCGACATAATAGTAATAATGGATGTACCGCCATAACTCACTAAAGGTAATGGCACACCTACAACAGGTAATAAGCCAGATACCATGCCTATATTAACGAAAATATAAACAAAGAAAGTTAAGGTTAAGCTACCTGCTAACAATCTAGCATAATTATCTTCTGCAAAAGCAGCGATATATAAACCACGAGCAATAATTAACAGATAACCCGTTAGCAAAATTAGGCAACCAAACATACCAAACTCTTCTGCTAACACGGCGATAATAAAGTCTGTGTGACTCTCTGGTAAGAACTCTAACTGCGCTTGGGTACCACTCAAAAACCCTTTACCTTCTAGACCGCCAGAGCCAATAGCAGTCTTAGACTGAATAATATTCCAACCAGAACCTAAAGGGTCACTTTCAGGGTTTAAGAAAGTCAGTACCCTTTGTTTTTGGTAAGCATGCATCACCTGCCACAAAAAGAAGCCTGCGATAGGAGCAGACAACGCCGCCCCTAAAATATAGCGCCAGCCTAAACCCGCTAAGAAAAGAGCAAAAATACCCGAGACACCAACAAGTAGTGACGTCCCTAAATCAGGTTGTTTAGCGATAACAATAACAGGTACTGCCACCATAATAAGGACAATACTTATATGCTTAAATTTAGGTGGTAGATGACGATTAGAAAAATACCAAGCCACGGCCATAGGCATGACGACTTTCATTAACTCTGAGGGTTGAAAACGACCAATACCCGGTATTTCTAACCACCTTTGAGCCCCTTTTGCGCCCACCCCAAAAAAAAGCACCATAATTAACAGGCTAAAAACACCCAAGTATAATAAAGGAGACAAGCGTCTTAAAAACTTAGGCGGAACTTGTGCCAGAAACAGACAGGCAGCGAATCCAATCGATAAGCGCACAAACTGCCTTTCGACCATAGCCACATCTTGCCCAGAAGCAGAATAAAGTATGATAAGGCCGCCGCCAGCCACTAGCGCTAAGGAGGCAACAAGGAAAAAATCAATATGAAGGTCACGCCAAAATTTCGCGTTACTGAAGGCCCTTAGTTGAGCATAAAAGCCTTTATTCATTAGAGCCAACCTTTAAATGATTATATTTACGCGGGTATTTACCTAGTATGTAGGCATCAAATAATTTTTTGGATAAATCTGCGGGCTTAGAACTACTGCCACCATTTTCATAAATAGCAAAAATAGCAATATCAGGCTTTTTCGAAGGAGCAAAACCAATAAATAAAGCATGGTCATGGAGTTTTTTAGCGAGTTTATCTGCTTCGTATTCTTCATCATCCTGTAGACTGAATACTTGCCCCGTCCCTGTCTTACCAGCAATATCATAACTGGTACCTTGTAAGCGCCTTGCCGTACCATGGTCATCCGTTATGACTTTTTTCATGGAATTAACCATGCGCTGCCAATCAGCTTCGCGTCTTAAGCTAATTCTCTTAGAAACCAATTTATTTTCTGGCCACTCAATTGACTCACCTGAAACAGTTTTTGCCATGCGTGGTGCTAACCACTGACCTCGGTTAGCCAATGCTGTCGTTGCTGTTGCTATTTGCAATGGTGTAGCAACCATAAAGCCTTGTCCAATGCCGATATTGACTGAGTCACCAGGGTACCAAGGCTCGCCGTATTTAGATTTTTTCCATTGGTTTGAGGGAAGCAAGCCTGCATTCTCACCATACAAATCCAAGATATTTTTTTCACCATAACCAAACCTTGATAGGAAGCTATGGATAGGTGAAATCCCCATTTTATGGGCAAGCTGATAATAATAGGTATCAACTGATTCAATAATTGAGCGTTCTAGATTAACCCAGCCATGCCCGCCTTTTTTCCAGTCTCGATAACGTCTACCGTCAGGATTGATCTGATAAGCACCTGATGCATAATAGCGCTCAGTCCATGAAGAGAATTTATTTTCAAGCCCTGCTAATGCCATAAAGGGTTTAATAGTTGATGCAGGAGGATAACCGCCTTTTAAAGCACGGTTGAAAAGAGGGAGTTTAGGCGAGTCTCTTAATTCAGCGTATTCTTTCACACTGATACCACGAACAAACATATTCGCATCGAAGCCAGGCTTACTGACAAACGCAAGTATGCCACCCGTATTTGGATCCATTGCAATTACGGAACCAGTGTAATCACCTAATAAATCATAGGCGTACTGTTGAAGTCTGGCGTCTAAATGAAGCTGAATAGCTTTACCAGGTACAGGGTTTTGTCTTTCCACTTCGGACATGATACGTCCGCGGGCACTGACTTCTACTTTGCTAAATCCAGGAAAGCCGTGTAGCTCTTCTTCGTAAAATCGTTCAACACCCGATTTACCTAGAAATAGGGATCCTTGATATCTTTGCTTATCAAGTTTTTCCAAATCTTTGGTGTTAATTCGGCCAACATAACCAATCGCATGAGCAAACGCTTCGCCATAAGGATAAAAACGCGTTAATTGGGCTTCAACTTGCACCCCTTCCCATTTATAAAGATCTACAGAAAGTTTGGCCCAAGCTTTATCACTAAGATGGGATTTTAATGTAATAGATTGATAAGGACGTCGGTAGGCTTTGCGCCTTTGATTGAAGTCATCCCATTCCTCATCGGTAATTTCGATAACATCGGCCAACTCTTCGCGAAAAGCATCCATGTCTTTCACACGTTCTGGCACTATGGTCAAACTGTGGATTGGCCGATTATCCGCTAGAACAAGACCATTTCTATCATAAATCAATCCCCTTGAAGGGGGCTCTGTCACCAGCTTTAAACGGTTTTGATCGGCTTTGGTTTGATAACGTTCAAACTCAACAACTTGAAGATAAAATAGACGTCCAATTAAAACAGTAATTAACACCATCACAAAGATGGCAGCAAATACGATTCGTCGCTGAGTGAGATTTTGTTCTAATTTATAATTACGAAAGTATTTTTGGCCAGCATCCATACCGAATTAATTACCTATGATACGGGTGATTATTCATGAGGGTCCAAGCTCGATAAATTTGCTCAGCCAAAATCACGCGAACGATAGGATGAGGCAAAGTTAACTTGGATAATGACCACAATCTATCAGCTCGAGCGCTACATCTTGGATCAAGCCCATCTGGGCCGCCGACTAATAAACTAATATTATTGCCTTCCATGCGCCAATTCTCAGATTGCTCTGCTAATTGCTCTGTTGACCACTCTTTACCCAAAACCTCCATTGCGATTACCTTATCATTAGCAGGAATGGCATCCAACATAGCATCACCCTCTTTACGAATGGCTTTTGCTATATCGGTATTCTTTCCCCTTGGAGACATAGGAATTTCAACTAACTCCAAGCTAAAATCCTTTGGTAAACGCTTACTGTAATCAGTAAAACCGTCGGTAATCCATTTTGGCATTTTTGTGCCAACTGCAATGAGTTTTATTCTCATTTAATGACTTCACCTTATTTAAGCTGATTTAAAAACAAGCTAATTTTGATCATGAGGTTTGGGTAATACGAGTAATTCAGTTACCTAAATTAAATGCTTTCTGGGGTAATATCCCATAATTTTTCTAAGTCATAAAAAGAACGAGCTTCTTCTGTCATTACATGAACAACAACATCATATAAGTCAACCAAAACCCAGTCGTTACCCATAGAACGGCCTTCTGAACCTAAAGGCTGTAAGCCATTTTGCTTAAGTGTATCGATAACATTTTGGCCTAATGCATTCACGTGACGCTTAGAAGTACCGCTACAGATAACCATAAAGTCCATCATGTCAGTGTGTGACTTAACATTAAGCACAGTGATCTTGTCACCTTTCACATCTTTCAAGGCTTCAACGGCAAGTTCTAAAATTTGATCACTTGTGATTTGTGTATCGCTCATAAAATTCTGTATTCCTATTGATAAAGTGTGTGCTGGTTTATGTATGCATGTACGGATTCAGGCAATAAATAAGCAATCGACTTATTCTGCTCACATAATGTACGTATCATGCTTGATGAAATCCCTAATTCTGTCAGGGCTTCCATATGAATTTTGCCAGCGGGAGCGGATTGTAACTCAGCCGCCGTTTTAGCACGACTCTTTTCAATCAAGTCTTGCAAATCCAAAGTAAATTCTGGATGCCAACCTGGTCTTGAGACAACCAGAATATGAGCATAGTTCAAAATACTTTGCCACTTATGCCAACTAGGTAATGAAATAAAGCTATCCATTCCCATCACCATGGTAATGCAAGCGTCTGGACCTAGCTCTTGTCTCAATTCGATTAGAGTATCTATGCTGTAGCTTCGTCCTGTCCGTTTTATCTCTCTATCATCCACCAATAACCCAGAATGCTGACTCACAGCTAAAGAGACCATATCAAGTCTTTGTTTTGCTGTAATCGAAGGATGGGATTTATGTACTGGAATAAAACAAGGGACTAAACGTAGTTCAGTAAAATGAAAGCGGTCGACTATGTCGACCGCGATTCGTAAATGTCCATTATGAATGGGATCAAATGTCCCACCCATAATGGCAACACTTACTTTTTCATTTGTTTTCTCATGCTCGTTATTAGATTCTGCCAACTTAATTGTCTCTTGTATGACCGTCACCTAACACAACATATTTTTGGCTCGTTAAACCATTTAAGCCTACCGGTCCACGGGCATGGATTTTATCGGTAGAAATGCCAATCTCCGCCCCAAGACCATATTCAAAACCATCGGCAAATGCGGTTGACGCATTTACCATGACAGAAGAAGAATCAACCTCTGTCATAAAAACACGAGTTTTTGAATAGTTTTGAGACACAATGGCATCAGAGTGATGTGAACCATATTGATTAATATGCTCTATCGCCTCATCCATATCGTCAACCAATTTAATAGAGAGTTTAGGTCCATGATATTCCATATACCAATCTTCTTCAGTAGCCGCTCCCACATTAGCAAGTAAAGCTTGTGTGGCTTCACAGCCTACTAGCTCCACGCCTTTTTCGGCATAAATATCAGCCAATTGAGGTAATACTGTTTGGGCAACAACCTTATGGACCAATAAAGATTCCATGGCATTACAAACACCATAACGGCGAGTTTTCGCATTAACCGCTATTTTAATGGCCTTATCGATATCTGCTTCGTCATCAATGTAAACATGACAGTTACCATCAAGATGCTTAATAACTGGCACGCGAGCATCATTAGAAATACGCTCAATCAGCCCTTTACCACCTCTTGGTACAATCACATCCACATAGTCAGGCATGGTAATTAATTCACCCACAGCCGCCCTATCTGTCGTATTGATTACCTGTACTGCATGCTCAGGCAAGTTAGCCACTTTTAAACCTTCAACTACCGCTTTAGCAATGGCTTGGTTAGAATAATAAGCTTCACTACCACCACGTAATATTGTGGCATTACCTGATTTTAAGCAAAGGCTTGCAGCATCTATTGTCACATTAGGACGAGACTCATAAATAATACCAACCACACCTAATGGCACACGCATTTTACCTATTTGAATGCCAGAAGGACGGTACGCCATATCTGTAATTTCACCAACAGGGTCTAATAGACCTGCCACTTGGCGAAGGCCTTCTATCATGCCGTCAATACGTGCTTCAGTTAGTGCTAAACGATCTAATAAAGCAGCATCTAAACCTTTGTTTTTTCCGTTTTCAAGATCTTTGGCATTTTCAGCTAACAGTTGAGGTCGTGCCAGATCCAAAGCATTCGCCATAGCATTTAAGGCTGCGTTCTTATCTTGTGTCGACGCGCGTGCTAGTTTCCTTGAAGCCGCTCGGGCTTGTTGGCCAACTTGGATCATGTAATCTTTGACAGTCATCTTCTTATCTCAAACTAATTAACTAAAAATGAAAATTCAATCGACAAGCCTAGGTTACCTAGACGTGTAAAAGGTATACTAACAAAATTCTCAGGTGAATTACTGCCCATCCGCTTTTTTTTCGAGGATTATTTTGTCTCTCAACGCTCAAACAAATCATCAAGCTTTTCAATTAACTAGCATAGGAATCGTACATTCTTGTTATCAGCAAAAATTCGGCATTCCAAGACAACCCGGATTAGTAACAGAAGCTACCGCTAGAATTGAATTATTACCGCCATTTAACCGACTCGATGTGCTGGACGGCCTTGAAAATTTCTCACATATTTGGGTGCATTTCATCTTCCACGCTTGTATTCAAGATGGCTGGAAAGCAAAAATCCGCCCTCCTCGTCTTGGTGGTAAAACTAAAATGGGGGTATTCGCTACAAGGGCAACCCACAGACCTAACCCCATTGGTTTATCTGTCATAAAATTAGGAAAAATTTATCACGAAGGTAAAAAGGTCTTTATCGATTTACATGGCGCTGACTTATTAGATGGCACCCCAGTGATAGATATTAAGCCTTACTTACCTTATGCAGATATCGTAGAAGATGCTAAAGGTGGCTTTGCGCCTATATCTACCGTGACGCGTCCTGTCGTTTTCAGTGAACAAGCTGAACTAGACTGTCAAAGCTATACTCTAGATACAGGGCGAAACATTCGTGATTTAATTGAGCAAATTGTTAGCCAAGATCCTAGACCCGCTTATTTGGTTGAAGAAACCAATAGAGAGCATGGCATGCAACTCTGGGACATCAATATTAAATGGCAAGCCAAAACAGATCATTTTGAAATTTTACGCTTAGAAGCAGCCACCTCTTTGTAAGTGGCTATTAGGTGAAACCATGAACAAGAAAGCCTTTTTAAAAGCCTACCAAACGATTAATAAGCTCGCTGAGCCTAAAGCACAGGTACCAACTGAACCTGAATACCAGTCTGACCTCTATAAGAGTGCAGAAGATGAAGCGCTTATCAAAGAGTACCATTTTGCAAAATTTAAAAAAAATTTAGCTCAGGCCCAAGGCCACCCAGAACTTCAGTCTCTTATCAATAAAGAAGACTGGAGCGAGGAAGACACTAAAAAGCTATTAGCTATGTTGCGATAAGTTCAGCGGTTTATTTAAACTCGGTAGTCCTCTCTCGACTTATCACCAAGGCTTTCGTTTTTTCAAACTCCTCATCTAAGATAAGCTGCCCTATTCCACTTTGATTATAAAGCACACTTTTACATCTTGTTTCAGGCTTGCGCCAACGTACAGACATTCTTCGTCTTTGAGTCAGTAAATTTAACGGCGAAGCGCTAGAAAACAACACGCGATTCAAAGTATCAAAACAATTTAACAACTTAGCTGGAAAGTTATTTTTTATGCCACTTGTCGTAACTTGCAAAATTTGTGGGCCATGCTTTCTAAAACGTATTTTGATTTGATAAACAAACGAGTAGTGCACATCACCCGATAAAATTATAAAGTTTGGTGGTGTTTTTTTATGCCTAAAAATATTTAACATCACATTGGCAGATCCTGGATGCGCCATCCAGTTTTCAGCATCAACCATTAATGGCCGCCCTACAAAAGTAAATATTTTCTGAATTACTTCTATCAGCTTTACACCAAATACTGGTGCAGGTGACACCAAAATAACTTCTGGTTCATTGATTAGCTCTTGCTGCATTTCTATAAGCGCCTCCCAATCCATCAAACCAGAGGGTTTATTCGCTTTGGATTCAGAACGCCACCTTTGAGTTCTAGTGTCTAACACAAGGATTTTAGGCGAAGTCGCTAAACTATAATGCCACTTATTCCAATCTAAGATACGATCAACTAACTCATCTTGCTGACTAAACCCATTTTGCCCAAAATAAAGAGACACATCGTTTTGCAATTCCTCAAACCGGTTTGGCTGATTCCCCCACCCCTGACAAAGCCAATATGCAATCAAGCTATTACCAATTACACGACGACCTAATGGATTTGAATAAATAGCCTCTTCCCACGCTCTCGTTAGATTCCAGTCATCAGTGACATCATGATCGTCAAAAATCATATAAACAGGTAAATGCGCCATTAGTCTTTGTACTTTAGTTAAGCCAAGTACAAACTCTTTTAACGTCTTAAATTGAGATAGGTAAGTATCTTGATGCTCTTTGGGGATGCGAGCTAATCCCAGTTCACAATCCACCAATTGCCAACAGCTTGGCGACCAAACTAATAAATACATGGCAAGCATTTCGGATAAGCTGATTAAGTGGTTTTCAGCAGAGTCTGAACTAAATATGGGTTGCTCACCCTTAATATTAAAGCTAGTAAACTGACAGTTTGGTAAGAGTTTTTTACGCCCATAATAGGTATCAGCATGAGCGATAAGTGTTTGGCTATCTGGTACTAACTCATTATCGATACGTTCATCGAACAAGCCCAGTTTTTTGATAATTTGATGGATAGCCACCAAGGTTGGCCCTGCAACATCATCAGCATAAATTTGGTCGCCAGAGAATATCATCAAAGCAGGACGACCTGAGGTATCAAGATGTGCTGTCGACAAGACTTGATCGGCCGCTAATAAACCATCTTCACTTGCATGATGAGGCTTACGACAAGAGCCATGTAAGATATTATCGACACGTGATTTAATCATGAACCCTGGTTTATCTTGATCATGATAACAAAGCGAAGGAATGAGCTTAGTTATCTCATCTCCATTGACTCTCAACTGATATTGAATAAGCACATTTTGCTCTAGTGGTTTACTAGGCGAATAATGAATTAGCTGAATGAAACAATGCTCACCCACTTGCACTTCTTGTTGACTAGCCTCAAGCGATTGAGACTCAAAACATTGACCAGCCTCGCCATAGAGAGACAGTTCAAATTTAGATGGTCGACTTGTTACTAACCAAAACGTTAGTTCATCACTGGAAATATGTCGTAAAACAGGTCCTGCCAACACCATGGGTAAAGTCATCTCCCCCTTCCCTAGAACATCTGTCACAGAACCTCTCTTTTTAATATCAATAGAAAACCACTTATTCCATCATTATACCCAGCAATAAAAGCTGCAAAAAGTCCATTTTTAGATTCTTATAAATAGCTTACATACCGAAAGCCAATTACTTTTCTTTTTCACTTATTATCTTCAGCATTTCATCTTAAGTGAAAGCACCAGATTTCAAAGCACCTATCCAAGCAACAAAAATACAAAAAGCGAATATAGCGTCAAAGTTTGTTCAATTAACAATCAATCTAGCTATTTATGGCTTTTTATCAAAACTTAACGACTCAAAATTATAATTTTCTATCTTCTATTTTATGACTTGCACCTGTATCTTACGCAGCCGGTTTAGGATAGCCGACCCCATTAATCAAGTTACCCACGCAGGAAGCGTCAGGTAGTTCCCGTTTTTAGAATCATAAAAATATGCAAAAACAGATGACCTCAACCCAAAGTTATTCCAGTAAAACATGGTTAAGCTTTTTAATTCCGTCTTTATTGGGTCTTTTCTTATTTATTACCCCTATTGATTATAATGACGCAATCACGATTCCAGTCGCTATCCTAGCTAAAGAGTTGCAGGCACTAATTGGTGATCAAATGACTATGATCATCTCTGCCATTATTGCTATTTCTGCCCTTATTTCACTTTTAGCCGTAGTGGTAAAACCCGACTTCATTACCCGTAGCCACTACTTAAAAGAATTATTCCAAGTTAGCCCTTTTTGGTTGGTTATACGTATTATGGGCGCCGTACTAGCCATAGTCACTTTCACTCAGGCAGGCCCAGCCATGTTTCATGATGGCGCAACAGGTGGACTTGTATTAAACGATCTACTGCCTGTTTTACTATGTGTGTTTATTTTTGCCGGTCTTTTATTACCCTTGCTGCTTAACTTTGGCTTACTTGAATTAATGGGCACCTTACTAACCGTAATTATGCGCCCCATTTTCAAACTACCTGGCCGCTCTGCTATTGACTGTCTAGCGTCTTGGCTAGGTGATGGCAGCGTCGGCATTTTGTTAACTAGCAAGCAATACCAAGAAAAGTTTTACACCCAGAGAGAAGCAGCCGTTATTGGCACCACTTTTTCCGCAGTTTCAATAACCTTTAGTTTGGTCGTTATTGCACAAGTTGAATTAGAGGCTTACTTCTTACCCTTTTATCTAACCGTGTGTTTAGCGGGTTTTGTCTGTGCAGTTATCATCCCAAGACTACCTCCTCTTAGCTGGAAGAAAGATGTGTTTATTGATGGTAGCCAAGTTGATGGGGAAAGAGATAAACGCCCTGACGACAGCAGCCTTTTCCAATGGGGAATGCAACAAGCTTTAAGCCGTGCAGAGCAAGCGCCTAACCTAAGCAAACTAGCCGCTGAAGGTTCACGTAACGCTGCTGATATGGTACTTGGCGTATTACCTGTCATTATGGCAATTGGTACTGTCGCTCTTGTTATCGCAGAAAACACACCGATTTTTGATTGGTTAGGTCAACCTTTTGTACCATTTCTAGAGCTACTACAAATTCCACAGGCTGAAGAAGCGTCAAGAACTATAGTCGTTGGATTTGCTGATATGTTTATCCCCTCTATTTTGGCAGCATCAATTGAGTCTGACATGACTCGCTTTGTAATAGCTGCAATGTCTGTCACCCAACTTATTTACATGTCTGAAGTTGGTGCACTCTTGTTAGGCAGTAAGATTCCAGTGAATATCTTTGAGTTATTTGTCATCTTTTTACTTAGAACGATTATCACCTTACCTGTTATTGCCTTAATGGCTCACCTAATTTTTTAAATTAGACAATCAAAAAAGGCGGAGCCACTTAAAGTGAGTCCGCCTTTTTTATCAACTTAAGCTAATTATTTTATCTTAGCATCAATATCACTGGCATTATGGCGCTCAGGGACTTGTTCATTTTCTTCACCCCAAGAACGGTTCACAATTCTACCGCGCTTCACTGCCGGTCTTTCTCTAATATCTCTCGCCCATCTCATTACATTCTGATAGGACTCAGCATCTAAAAATTCTGCCGCATTATAAGCTTCATTTAATGCCACATTACCGTACCAAGACCAGATTGCGATATCGGCAATCGAATACTCATCACCACAAATATAACGCTTACCTTCAAGTTGCTTATCTAGCACATCAAGCTGACGTTTTGCTTCCATTGTGAAACGATCAATACAATATTCAATTTTCACTGGCGCATACGCATAAAAGTGGCCAAAACCACCACCTAAATAGGGTGCACTACCCATTTGCCAAAATAACCAAGACATACACTCAGTTCGCTTAGCAAAATCTTTCGGGATCAAATGCCCAAATTTTTCAGCCAAATAAAGAAGAATCGCACCAGATTCAAACACCTTTTGTGGCACTTCAAGGCCATTATCAAGTAAGGCTGGAATTTTTGAGTTCGGGTTAATATCAACAAAACCCGAAGAGAATTGGTCCCCTTCCCCGATATTAATCAGATAAGCATCATACTCAGCCTCTTTCACACCTAAAGCCAGCAGTTCTTCTAGCATTATGGTGACTTTAATACCATTTGGTGTAGCTAAGGAATATAACTGCAATGGATTTTTGCCAACAGGCAAATCTTTGTCATGAGTCGCACCAGAAATAGGGCGATTGATACTTGCCCAAGTGCCGCCACTTTCTGCTTCCCATTTCCAAACTTTAGGCGGTATGTAATCGTTATTATCTTGCATTATCTACTCCTTCAAAATATATCATTTCACTATAAAGCCTTAACGCGTCATAACAAGGGCTTAATAACAAACTTATGACAAGAAAAAAGTAAACTATAAGGAAACAAAAAATGGCCCATATTAAATATGAGCCATTATCTGAACAACACTTCAAAGACGCTTTATATACTATTACACCTTAAACTTAGCAAGCGCTTCCTCTTGTTGCTCTGTCAGCTCCACCATGACCTTACACAACCCCTCTTGGCTCATAGCTCGATCTGATACTGACTGACTTATGTTACGTATATTTTGAGTATTCTGATTAATTTCTTTTGTCGTCATACTTTGTTCTTCAGCAGCGGTTGCTATCTGAACATTCATGCCGTTAATTGCATCAATACTAGCGCGAATTTCATTTAAAGAAGTACTCGCCTGTACAGCAACCTGTTGGGTTTCATCCGCATTTTCACGACTTTTCAAGATAACTGATTCTGCATTTTTCACACCAACTTGCAGCTGAGATATCATACCTTTAATTTGTTCAGTAGATTCTTGTGTCTTAGAAGCCAAGGTACGAACTTCATCCGCTACAACAGCAAAGCCTCGTCCTTGTTCACCAGCACGCGCAGCCTCAATCGCCGCATTCAATGCCAATAAATTTGTTTGATCTGCAATGTCAGTAATAACCGTCAGAATGGACTCTATATTATTGCTGTAATTAACCAGCTCATTAATCGTGGTCACAACACTACCCATTTGTGTTGTTAATTGCGCGATGGAAGCTGACGTTTTATCAACAATTTCAACTCCATTTTTTGCAATGTCATCTGCTTCACTTGCTTTTTGCGCTGCACTTTGAGCGTTCCCTGCAACATCATGCGCAGTAGCAGACATCTCACTCATAGCAGTAGCGAGTTGATCCAATTCAGACAATTGTGAATTTAACTCTTGTGCAGCTTGAGAGGACGAATCTTCGGTCTTATCAGTATTTAACCTAACTTGGCTTGAAGTTGACTTAACTTCCTTAATCAAATTTTGTAGATAACTTAGGAACTGATTAAAGTCTTCCGATACCTTACCAAATTCATCATTACTGTTTATATCTAACCTTTTAACCAGATCACCTTCACCACAATTAATATCTTGTAGTGACTCTCTTAATGCTTTTAAAGGAAGCAATAATTGAGAAACTACGTAATAAAGTACAGCAGAACAAAGCAAGGCAGCGATTATCGTACTAATGAGAGCAATCCAACCAAACTTTTCTACATCAGACATCACTTTATGCTTTTCAAGCACAACACCAATATACCAATCAGTGCCATATAAATCCGATAGTGGACTATAAGTGGTGAATACATCAGTACCGTCCATTAACTCAGTAGGTTTAAGATTCACTCCAAAGCTAGACTCGCCACCTTTGATTAAATCAGAAACATTTTTACCGTTAAAATCTAATTGAGGGTGACTAATAATATTGCCTTCTTTATTCAAAATGAAAGCATAGCCAGTATGATTAAAGTTAAGGGTATTCACCGCATCAGATACAGTTTTTAAGCTTAGGTCACCACCAAATGCACCTTTAAACTTACCATTATCGTAAAAGTTTGCGACAGCAGAAATTAATAATTCACCAGAGACTGAGTCAGCATAAGGTTCTGTTAAAATGGCTCTTTTATGGGCCTTAGCAAGCGGATACCAAGGGCGCTTTCTCGCATCCCAATTTGCCGGATTCCAAGATGGATCATTTGTTATACGTTTACCATCTGACGACAACCCACCAAAAATCAGCAAAAATTCTTGCTTATAAAGTGGCAAATCAAATGTTTTTTGAATATTAGCGCTATTAAAGTCAGTTTCAATATTCTGCGCTGCAATATCAATCAAAGCTAACTTACTGTTTAACCAGTTATTTACCTGTACAGCCAGTGCCTTACTTGTCTCTTGTGTGCTAATTGTTGTTTTCTCAAACAATGCAGTTTTTAAGTTACTGTATTGCATCCATGAGTAGATGGAAAAGACTAAAACGACAACAAAAGATGCGCAAAGAGCAACTTTATGGGAAACCTTCATAAATTCACCAATATATTTAGTAGGATTTAAAATTTAACTTTTCGCTTATTTATTAAGAGTGGATCACAAAGTGCGATTTATCCATTTTAAACAAACAGTTAGTTAAAAATATTTCTAATACCCCATGATAACAGGTGAATCGAATGACACAATCCTTACAGAAAAATGACATTAAAAAAACTTATAACGCTTATCCTATTGACGACTCACCCCACTTTTTAATCAAAAATTGATCAATACCGACATGGTCTAATAGTCTAGCGACAATAAAATCAATCATATCCCCAATGGTTTCTGGATTATGATAGAAACCTGGTGAAGCAGGCATAATCACAGCCCCCATGCGTGTAAGCTTAAGCATGTGCTCTAAATGTATTTCAGAATAAGGCGTTTCTCTTGGTACTAAAATCAATTTTCGTCTTTCTTTAAGCACAACATCTGCCGCTCTTTCTATTAAGTTATTACTGGCTCCCGTTGCAATTGCCGATAAACAGCCTGTAGAGCAAGGCACGACGACCATAGATGAAGGCGCTGAAGACCCCGAAGCGACAGGTGAAAACCACTGCTCCTTATTAAATACTTTTATTTGATTTTCTTTTGCTTCAAAAGCCTGTGACAAATGCGCCTCTTGCGCCGCAGCTTGCCCTGGTAGCTTAAAGTTCGTTTCTGTTGCCATCACAATTTGTGCCGCTTTGGATATCATCACAAAAACTTGAACATCAGCCTTAACTAACAACTCAATTAAACGCAATCCATACTGCACACCAGATGCACCTGTTATAGCAACAGACACTCTTTTATCAAACATAGAAACACCTCAATAAGCGCTAATTTACAGGTAAAAAAGAAACGATTTATAAACAATTATATGGGCTATCGCCATATACCCACAGTTATCCACAGTTTCTGTGCATACTTTTATTGTCAACGACTTAGGGCTTGTTTATGAGAATTTAAATAAAAAAAATGCGGGCATAGGCCCGCATTTTTTTAACACTAGAGAACTAAAACTTAGTTTTGGTTTTCTAGTTGAGCTTTGATCAAATCACCGATAGTGGTAGGACCATTTGCTTCAACTTGTGCTGCTTTCTCTGAATGAGTCTTCATTGCTGCTTTCTCTTCAGAAGCATCTTTCTGCTTGATAGAAAGTGCGATAGTGCGAGCTTTACGATCAACATTGATCACAGCAGCTTCAACAGAATCACCTTCTTTCAATACAGAAGTTGCATCTTCAACACGGTCACGGCTTAGCTCAGATACTTTAAGTGTTGCTTCAACACCTTCAGCTAGAACAACTACTGCGCCTTTAGCGTCAACTTCTTTAACGGTACCAGTTACGATAGCGCCTTTGTCGTTTTCAGCTGCGAAACCAACAAATGGGTCTTCTTCAAGTTGTTTAACACCCAAAGAAATACGCTCGCGTTCAGCATCGATAGACAATACAACAGTTTCAAGGTTATCACCTTTCTTGTATTGACGAACTGCTTCTTCACCAGTCTCATCCCAAGATAGGTCAGATAGGTGTACAAGACCGTCGATACCGCCTTCAAGACCGATGAATACACCGAAATCAGTGATAGACTTGATGCCACCAGAAATCTTGTCGCCTTTGTTGTAAGAAGTAGCGAACTCTTCCCATGGATTAGGAGTACACTGTTTAACACCTAGAGAAATACGACGACGTTCTTCGTCGATGTCTAGGATCATAACTTCTACTTCATCACCAATTTGAACAACTTTTGATGGGTGGATGTTCTTGTTTGTCCAATCCATTTCAGATACGTGAACAAGACCTTCAACACCTTCTTCAAGTTCTGCAAAGCAACCGTAATCAGTTAGGTTAGTAACTTTAGCAGTTACTTTAGTACCTTCTGGGTAACGAGCTTTGATTGCTACCCATGGATCTTCACCTAATTGCTTAAGACCTAGAGATACACGGTTACGCTCACGGTCAAACTTAAGAACTTTAACGTCGATTTCATCACCAACAGCAATGATTTCGCTTGGGTGCTTAATGCGTTTCCAAGCCATGTCAGTGATGTGAAGAAGACCGTCAACACCACCAAGATCAACGAATGCACCGTAGTCAGTAAGGTTCTTAACGATACCTTTAACTTCTTGACCTTCTTCAAGAGAAGCAAGCAATGTTTCGCGTTCAGCGCTGTTTGTCGCTTCCATAACGGCACGACGAGATACAACAACGTTGTTACGTTTTTGATCAAGTTTGATAAGTTTAAACTCTAGATCAACACCTTCTAGGTGAGAAGTATCACGGATCGGACGAACGTCAACCAAGGAACCAGGTAGGAAAGCACGGATATTAGCGATGTCAACGGTGAAACCACCTTTAACTTTACCGTTAATAACACCAACAACGATTTCGCTGTCTTCGTATGCTTTCTCAAGAACTTCCCAAGTCTCAGCACGCTTAGCTTTCTCACGAGAAAGCTTAGTTTCACCGAAACCATCTTCTACTGCGTCTAGAGCAACTTTAACTTCGTCACCGATTTTAAGAGTAAATTCGCCGCTTTCAGATAGGAACTGAACACGTGGAATAACACCTTCAGATTTAAGACCTGCATGAACGGTAACCCATTCATTGTCGATGTCTACAATAATACCGGTAACAATTGAGCCTGGCGCCATTTCGACGGTTAATAAGCTCTCTTCAAACAGCTCAGCGAAGCTTTGAGTCATTTTATTTCCTATTAAGTAAGTATGGAAAACCATACTGTAACCGTATTGCCAGCAAATACGGGTCAATTTTAAAAAAGTGCGAGATAGACTCTGCTGGCGCCTATCTCAGGGATAATTTGTTTCAAACGCTTTAAAGTATAGCGTCATTAGCGCCAAAAAACAGATCAGTTAATACCCTTCTTTGCCACTTCGGCAAGAATAGATTCAACGACCTGTTCTATGGATTGATCTGTACTGTCAACAACCAAGGCGCCGACGGCCGGCACTAGAGGGGCAACGGCACGATTTGCATCACGCTCGTCTCTTTCTTGAATGGTGCTCACTAATTCTTCAATATTAACACTCTCACCCTTCGCTTTCAATTGAAGGAAGCGTCGGTTTGCACGTTCTTCTGCACTTGCTGTTAAAAAAACCTTAACAGGTGCATCAGGAAATACGATTGTTCCCATATCTCTTCCGTCTGCCACTAAACCAGGCTCATACGCAAATGCATGCTGGCGTAAAAGTAACCCTTCGCGAACTTCCGGAATAGCCGCAAGTTTTGATGCATTATTACCAACCACTTCCGTGCGAATTGCTTGAGTCACATTTTCGCCTTCTAGCACAATCTCAGTTTCGCCATTTTCTCCGTGACGAAATTGAACATCCAAATGCTCAGCTAAAACTTTTAATGTGTCAGCATCGTCCATCGCCATCCCATGATGGGCAGCAGCAAGTGCTAATAGGCGATACAACGCACCACTATCCAATAGATTCCAGCCTAGTTTATCAGCAATAACCTGACTCACTGTGCCCTTACCAGCGCCACTCGGACCATCTATTGTGATGATAGGTGCCTGATTGATCATATTCTTTCCTCTCTTGTTATTGAGCTATTTGGCAATGGAAGCCTAATGACTCAACAATAGTTTCAAACTCTTCAAATTCTTCCAACAGCTTATGACAATCATTAACTGTCACTGGGCTGCGACTACGCATACCCAAAGCCAACATAGCTAAGGCTAAATGATAATCACCCGCGCTATCCAACTCACCACCACAAGGAATGCAACCTTCAATTTCCAATACACCCGCCTGTAAGCGGCATGGCACACCAATAATAGTTAAGGCATCCACAAAGGTTGTCACTCTATCTTCCCAGTGATAGGGCAAGTTATGTATTCCTTCTATTCTACTGGTACCTTTTGCGTACACAGCTGCAACACACAGCAGTAGCAACTCGCTACACACTGATAAAATCTCTGATTCAGCAACGGTAAAACCTGTAAAAGCAGCAAAGCTAACTTTTATCTGCCCTTCAGTTACAGCAAACTGTTGTTCGCTATGCACATCTTGCAATTCAATATTAGCGCCATTCTCTTTTAGTATTCTCAAGAATACTGAACTTATCTGAGAGACCGCTGCATTACCAATCGTCAACCTTGACCCTGGCGATAAACATGCAAGCAAAACAAGCCATGCCGCTTTATTGTCATCTGCTGGAACATCTAAACAGGCAGCCTGAGGCTTTTGCCCCGACTGTACAGCCAGCAAACTGGTGATTTCATCAACACTTTGAGCATCTTGCTCACAGGAAAATAGAGATAAAACAGCATCAACACCTTCTAAATTCCTCGGGAGTTTGAGTTCAACCTCTTTCTGACTCATTACCCCAGCAATTAGCGCGGCTAATTTTAACTGCCTTGAGCGCCCTTTAACATCAATTTTATACTGATTTATCAATTGATTTTCAGTCGCTATTGTAAAAGGCAAACAACCTGACTCAGAAGTCGTCACACTCGCCCCCATTGCCTTGACGACAGCCAACAACTCAACAAAAGGTTGCGAACTTAAATATCCTTCAGCAATAAAAGTAACGGCGAACTTTTGCGCTGCCAATACAGGCAACAACACATGCAAGCTTAACTCGGATTCATGCACATTAATCGGGGCAATAGGTGCTTTTAATCCATTTAAGCCAACACCATGAATACGAATTCGTTGACCACCAAAATCTTCTACAACCACACCCATATCTCTCAGAGCCTGCAAGGTAACTTTTACTCCTTGGCCCATATCAAGATTAGAGAACTCACTTACACCCTCGCTTAGGGCAGCCATAGTAATCAGACTATGCGACAGAAATTTGTCACCACGAACATTAATTACCCCTTTAATCAGTGAAGCGGGCAATACCTTAATGGAAATAGGCTTTGCAGTCGAAGCACTTGAGGAAGATCTCGCTTCTAATAAACGTAAAAAATGATCTCGCGCAGACTTTGCTCGGGTAAAAACACCGAACATAGCAGGACCATCACCTACTTCAATGGAATGTCTCAATTGCTGTAAATGATCAGTAAATGAATCTAAGGACTCTAATGTGGCATCTTTATTTGCTAAAAAAACATCTCGCCACATAATAGGATCACTTGATGCGATACGAGTAAAGTCTCTAAATCCACCTGCGGCAAATCTAAACACATCCTGACTACGTTCGCTATTTGCCAGCGCATCCACCAAAGTATAGGCAAGCAAATGCGGCAAATGGCTTGAACCAGCTAAAACATGATCATGATGAGTCACATCCATACTCACCACATCAGCACCAATTGCCGCCCACATTCTATGTAGTCGATCAACTAAAAGTGCATCACTGTTTGGCAAGGGCGTTACTATGACTTTATGATTTTCAAAAAGATTTGGATTTGCAGCTAATACACCACTTTTTTCAGCACCCGCTATAGGGTGACCTGGAATGAAGTTAACGGGAACAGATCCAAATACTTTCCTTGCAGCCTCAACAACACTCCCCTTAGTCGACCCGACATCTGTCACTAAGGTTGTATCCAACAAAAATGGTTTTATCTGTTCTAGCACAACTTCCATTGCCCTCACTGGCGTAGCTAGAATGATAATATCCATTTTTTCAATAAACTCAGTATTCAGCTCAGCTTCAAAATCAATCACATGAGTTGCAACACCTAATGTCAGTTCATCATGGCGTCGATCAGAACCAAAAAGATAAGCAAGACTTCGCTCTTTTAACGCTTTAGCTACTGAGCCACCTATCATGCCCAAACCAACAATTAACACATTACCAAAATGCTCATCAGTTTTTTCAAACTGATTAGATTGCAACTCAGACAACGTAAACACCTTATACTTCAAATTAAATTCGTCACTTTAGAAAAGTGACATTCACAAACAGGATTAAAGAACGGCGATAGGATATGAGCCTAACACCTTCACTTCTGACGCCCGCTTTTCAAGATCTTTTATAACAGCAAGCGAGTTAACCTCATCCGCATGACCTTCAAAATCGATATAGAAGATATATCCCCAACGACTCATTAGTGATGGACGAGTTTCTAATCGAGTCATACTGACATTATGCTTCTGAAATGGCTCCAATAATTTATACAAGGCACCTGGCTCATTTTTAGCACTAATCAGAAGAGAGGTTTTATCCTTTCCACTTGGCAAGACATCTTGGTGCCCTATCATCAAGAAACGGGTTGTATTATCTGGATGATCTTCAATGTTTGATGACAGCTTAGTCAATGAGTAAAGTTCACTGGCAATATCACCCGCAATAGCGGCAATCGCTGTTCCATTTTGTGCAGCATCTGCCACCATTTTAGCGGCCTCAGCATTTGAGTTAACCGCAATACGTTCAGCGTGCGGCCAATACCTGTCCAACCAAGCGCGACACTGAGCCAAAGATTGCTGGTGAGAATAGATGTGAGTCACCTTTTCAGCATCAACATTAGGTGCAACCAACAAATGATGATGAATACGTAATTCAACCTCTCCACAAATTTTCAGTGTAGAGTTTCTAAAGCTATCCAAGGTGTGGTTAACCACACCTTCGGTAGAGTTCTCTACTGGCACAACACCATAGTTAGCAGCACCAGATTCAACCTCACGAAACACCTCATCGATCGCCGCCATAGGCGCACTAATAATAGAACGACCAAAGTGCTTTATTGCTGCTTGTTGAGTAAAGGTGCCTTCAGGCCCTAAAAAGGCAATACGCATCGGCTTTTCAAGCGCAAGACATGAAGACATTACTTGACGAAAAATCTTCGCCATTTCTTCATTACCTAACGGCCCTTTATTACGCTCCATAACGCGTCTCAACACTTGCGCCTCACGCTCGGGACGATAAAAAACAACCGCTTCGTCACCCTGCTCTGATAGCTTTACATCAGCTACTTTTTGCGCACATTGGGCACGTTCATTAATCAGAGCTTGTATTTCAGTATCTATCGCATCAATTCGATCCCTTAACAAAGGTAAGGTATCAGGTACATTTGTATTATTTTTTGGCACGTTTTCTAGCAACCTTTCATTAGTTCTCGAGCTCTTGCGGCTCGTTTGATGCCTACTAGGCACTCATTTATTCTGTAAAAATACTTTGCGAAGCCCACACAAATGCAAACTATTTTAATAACCGTATTTCTTTTCAAACGCGTTCATGAAGTCAATCAAAGTTGTCACACCTTCAATTGGCATTGCGTTATAAATACTTGCCCTCATTCCCCCAACAGAACGATGCCCTGCAAGGGTTTTCAAACCCTGAGCCTCTGATTCTGCCAAGAAAGCTTTCTCCAAGGACTCGTCAGCCAAGATAAACGGAATGTTCATACGAGAGCGATAGTTGGGATCTATGTTATTGGCAAATAAACGACTCGAGTCTAACTTCTGATAAAGGCGTCGTGCTTTTTCTACATTGATTTTCTCAATTGCCTCAACACCACCCTGCTCAAGCAACCACTCAAATACCAAGTTTGCCAGGTAAATACTGTAAGTTGGCGGGGTGTTTACCATAGAAGCATTTTCAGCGATTTTGGCAAAGTTCCAAGTTGTCGGTAGGCTTTCTTGGCTTCGTGCCAATAGATCCTTACGAATAATGACAACGACAACACCAGCAGGTCCAATATTTTTCTGGGCACCCGCATAAATCAAACCGTAACGACTCACATCAATTTTACGAGACAGAATCGTTGAAGAAAGGTCAGCAACAATAGGCAAGTCAGTTTCAGGCAAGTCAGCGAATTCTAAACCACCAATAGTTTCATTGGGAGTAATGTGAAGATACGATGCAGATTCATCAATTTTCAAACCATCCAAAGCAGGCACAGTCTGATAGTTTGACTCCTTTGAAGAGGCTACTACATTAACCTTTGTATACTTACCCGCTTCTTTAATTGCTTTCGCAGACCAAACACCCGTATCAAGATAACAAGCAGAATCATAACCTGGTGTTAAGTTAGCAGGAATTTGTGCGAATAAAGTGGATGCTCCACCTTGCATAAATAACACTTCATAATTTTCAGGAATATCAAGCAACTTGATCAAGTTTTGCTTAGCCGACTCTAAGACGGAAACAAACTCCTTACTGCGGTGACTCATTTCCATCACCGACATCCCAACTCCATGCCAATCTAGTATTTCACGTTGCGCCTTAACTAAAACAGCTTCAGGCAAAGCAGCAGGACCAGAACAGAAATTATAAACACGAGACATGACGCTAAAAACCCTTCTAAAAACTAAAACCACCAAAAAACACAAGGGCGCATTATCAAAATAAGGCGCCCTTGCTTAGATACACTAACTAATGAGACACACTATCATTGTTCAGATTCACCCGAATCTGAAGTAGCGTCATCAGGTGCGGTTTCAGCATTTGCATCAGCCACCTCACCTTCTACTACCTCACCATCGACTTCATCATCTAGATCTTCGTCATCCTCAACTACTCGGACAACACCAACCAAATGCTCATCATTGGTTAATCGAATCAAGGTAACACCTTGTGTATTTCGCCCCTGACAAGAGACTTCGCTTACACGTGTACGAACCAAGGTTCCCTGATCAGTTATCAAGATAATTTCATCATCGTCAGCAACCTGAACAGCACCAACAACTGGGCCATTTCGATCAGAGACTTGGATACCGATAACACCTTGACCACCTCGTCCATAAACTGGGAAATCATCAATTGAAGTACGCTTACCATAACCGTGCACACAAGCTGTCAGTACACTCATACCTTCTTCTGGCACAATTAAAGACACTACTTTTGCATCTTCTGCCGCTAGTTTAATACCACGAACACCAGCAGCCGTTCGACCCATAGCCCTAACGTCAGACTCTTTAAAGCGTATTGTTTTACCAGTACTAGAAACAAGGACGATATCATCCTTACCATTTGTAACAGCAACACCAACAAGCTCATCAGACTCATCTAAACTCAAAGCAATCAGACCCGTTGAGCGAGGTCGAGAGAAATGCTGCATGGCAGTTTTCTTTACAGTTCCGTTTGCTGTTGCCATGAAGATAAAGCTTTCTGCTTCTTCATTTACATCTACTTCAGAGTCTTCAGCATCAGATTTCTCTGGTGTTACTAACGGCAAGAGTGCAGAAATTGACTCACCCTCACTTAGCGGTAGAAGGTTAACAATTGGACGACCTTTAGCATTACGACTAGCAACTGGAATTTCGAAAACACGCAACCAGTAAACTTTACCAAAGTTACTAAATAGCATGATGGTATCGTGACTACTTGTTACTAATAGATGGCTAATATGGTCTTCGTCTTTCATACTGGATGACGACTTACCACGACCACCACGCCTTTGAGCTTGGTATTCTTCTAGCGGCTGTGACTTGGCATAACCAGTATTAGAAATAGTCACAACCATTGGCGCTTCATCAATCAAATCAGCAACGGTCAAATCTTGACGAGATGTCAAAATTTCAGTACGACGCACATCACCAAACTGCTCTTTAATCTCAACCAACTCATCTCTAATCACTTCCATCAAACGTGATGGAGTTGACAAGATGTGTAGAAGTTCAGCGATGAGTTCAATTAGTGCTTTATATTCATTCTGTAGTTTTTCATGCTCAAGACCGGTTAAACGGTGCAAACGAAGATCTAAGATTGCTTGCGCCTGAACAGGTGATAAGTAGTAAGAACCCTCTTTAAAGCCAAACTCTTCTGGCAAATCATCAGGGCGACATGCATCAGTACCAGCACGCTCTAACATCGCCGACACATCACCTGGCGCCCAAGCTTTAGCAATCAATTTTTCTTTTGCTTCAGCTGAGGTTGGTGAGCGACGAATTAACTCGATAATTTCTTCAATATTCGCCAAAGCGACAGCTAGACCTTCTAGTACATGGCCACGCTCACGTGCTTTACGAAGTTCAAAAATAGTACGTCGAGTCACCACTTCTCGTCTGTGCTTAACAAAACACTCAAGCACTTGTTTCAGGTTTAACAACTCTGGACGACCATCAACCAAGGCCACCATGTTAATACCAAAAACACCTTGCAATTGGGTTTGAATAAAGAGGTTATTAACGACTACATCTGCGTTTTCACCACGACGTAGCTCAATAACAATACGCATACCATCTTTATCAGACTCATCTCTTAGCTCACTAATGCCTTCAAGTTTTTTGTCTTTAACCAATTCCGCGATTTTTTCAATAACACGCGCTTTATTTAACTGGTAAGGAATTTCGGTGAAAACAATTGCTTCACGGTTTCCTTTTTCCATCGGCTCTATATGATGACGAGCACGCATGTAGATTTTGCCACGACCTGTTTTATAAGCGTCAACAATACCTGCTCTACCATTAATAAAGGCAGACGTTGGGAAGTCAGGACCTGGGATAAACTCCATCAACTCATCTATTGTGATGGCTTCGTTATCGATTAATGCCAAGCTACCATCTATAACTTCGGTCAAGTTATGCGGTGGGATATTTGTCGCCATACCAACAGCAATACCCGAAGACCCGTTAACCAAAAGGCCAGGAATTCGAGTAGGCATAACATCAGGCATATGCTCTGTACCATCATAGTTAGGTACAAAATTAACCGTCTCTTTTTCAAGATCCATGAGGAAGTTATGAGCAATTTTTTCCATACGGATTTCGGTATAACGCATCGCAGCTGGGTTATCACCATCTACTGAACCGAAGTTACCTTGACCATCAACCAAGGTATAACGCATAGAGAAAGGCTGAGCCAATCGAACAATTGCATCATAAACAGCAGTATCACCATGTGGGTGATACTTACCAATTACGTTACCAACGATACGAGCCGATTTTTTGTATGCTTTATTCCAATCATTTTTCTCTTCATGCATCGCAAATAAAACGCGACGATGGACAGGTTTTAAACCGTCACGAACATCAGGCAAAGCTCGGCCAACAATAACACTCATGGCGTAATCTAAATAAGAGCTTTTCAGTTCGTTCTCAATACTGACGGGAGTAATTTCTTTGGCTAATTCACCCATAGGTACAATCGTTCCTTATGCCTTAGAGTCACATCGACTCTCTGGATATGTTCTTTTATAAGCGCGGCATTGTAGCACAAGCATATCCAGAACTCCCACTCTCATCTTTCATTTGCTTTCCCCCTCTTATTAAGATTGAAATAAACTTAAGATAAAAATCATCAAAAAAAGAAAAAATCTAGGTAAGACAAGACAAAAGCCAAGTTTAAAATGGAATAAAAGCCAGTGAAGCAGCTATAATGTAAGGGTTAAGTTTAAGGAGCATGCATGCTAACTAGCCCACAACAAAAACAATCTGTAGACACTTTAATTCACGCAAAGTGGATTGCTAGAGTCAACATAGATGAGCCTCTTATCGACCACACAATCGTAGTGGAGCAAGGCATAATTGTGGACCTACTTCCTCAAACACAAGCCAAACAAAAATACCAAGCGGACAAGAGTTATCAGCTGGATGAACATATAGTCACGCCAGGTTACATTAATGCTCATGGACATGCAGCCATGACATTATTCCGTGGCTACGCTGATGATCTCCCTCTTATGACTTGGCTAGAAGATCACATTTGGCCTAACGAGAGTCGCTGGTTAAGCTCAGAATTTACTCGCGTCGGGAGCGAGCTAGCAATAGCAGAAATGATTCGAGGTGGTACAACTTGCTTCAGTGACAACTATTTTTTTAGTCACGACGTAGGAAGCAGCGCACAAAAAATTGGCATCAGGGCGCAACTTTGCCCAACCATACTCAACATAAAAACCAGCTGGGCAAATAATGTTGATGAGTACCTAGCTCAGGCTGAGGATAGCTTTCATAAATTTAAATCCAGTAAGTTAGTAAATAGCATATTAGGCCCCCACTCGCCCTATGCTTTAAATGATGCAGATTTAACCAAGGTTGTGACCAAAGCTGACGATCTAGATTGCATGATACAAATGCACATACATGAAACAGCAGAAGAAATAAGCAACTCACTTGAACAATACTACTGTCGCCCTATTGCCAGAATAGACAGAGTTGGCATGTTAACCAGCAAACTTCAAGCTGTACATATGACACAACTAACAGAACATGAAATGGATTTAATCGCTGAAAGAGAAGTGAAAGTTGTCCATTGCCCTGAGTCTAACCTCAAACTTGCCAGCGGCTTTTGCCCTGTCAGCTCACTAAGATCAAGAAACATTACCCTAGCATTAGGCACAGATGGCGCCGCTAGTAACAATGATTTGGATATGCTAGGAGAAATGCGCAGCGCCTCTATGCTTGCCAAAGCCGTAGCAAGCGATGCAACAGAGTTAAATGCAGCACACACATTACGCATGGCAACCCTTGAAGGAGCAAAATGCATGGGCATTGACGACACTGTCGGCAGCATAGAAATTGGTAAACAAGCCGACCTTTGTACAACAGCTTTAAATGAACTTGCAAATTTACCCGTCTACAACCCAATTTCTCAACTAATTTATACGGCCAACCGTGATCAGGTAAGCCATGTTTGGGTTGCCGGTAGGATCCTTCTAAAAGACAAAGAATTAATGACGCTGGACTGCGACAAACTCAAGCAAGATGTTCAGCATTGGCAAGAAAAATTAGCACCTTAATAATAGTAGACAGAGGCCACGCAGTGATAAAATCAGCCAAAGCCCTGCAAACAAAATTGATTTAACCTTTTCTCTATTGGATATTTTTAATGAACAGCGACGCAAATCAAAACAATGTAGACACAGCTGAAATTGCAAAATTTGAAGCTTTAGCAAGCCGTTGGTGGGATAAAGAAAGTGAATTTAAACCACTGCATGATATCAATCCATTACGTACCAACTATATTGATGAACGAGCACCGCTTGCGGGCAAAAAGGTCATTGATATTGGCTGTGGTGGCGGCATTTTATCTGAGTCTATGGCACAAAGAGGCGCTAATGTAAAAGGCATAGATATGGGAGAAGCACCACTTGGCGTAGCAAGACTCCATAAACTAGAAAGCCAGCTAGATATTGATTACGAACGCATTACAGCAGAAGAAATTGCAGAACGAGAAGCTGGCCAGTATGACGTTGTTACTTGCCTAGAGATGCTAGAACACGTTCCCGATCCTGCGTCTATTATTCGCGCTTGCTATAAATTAACAAAACCTGGCGGCCAAGTATTTTTCTCCACTATTAACCGCAACCCTAAAGCCTACCTATTTGCGGTTGTTGGCGCCGAGTACATTCTTAATATGCTACCTAAAGGCACACATGACTATGCCAAATTTATTCAGCCAGCAGAACTGAGCAACTATGCGCGTCTTGCAGGCCTTGAAGTGCAAGACCTTACTGGCATGACCTACAACCCAATCACAAAAAACTATCGACTGACTGACAAAGATGTATCGGTTAACTATCTAATGCATACCATCAAAGCAGATAACTAACCCGCTTACACCCAGATATTCAAAGGAATTTATATGTTAGATTATCAAGCACCGAGCAATCTATTAAAAGACAAGGTCATTCTTGTCACGGGAGCAGGTGACGGCATTGGCAGAGTTGCTGCCATCAATTACGCTAAACATGGGGCAACTGTCATTTTACTTGGCCGCACCACAAAGAAACTAGAAGCGGTTTACGACGAAATTGAGAACCTTGGCTACCCTCAAGCAGCCATTGTCCCACTTAATCTAGACGGCTCTAGCGAACACGACTACGCAGATTTGGCAAATATCATTGAGACAGAATTTGGCCATTTAGACGGTTTACTTCACAACGCCAGCATTTTAGGTGACAGAACTGGGTTAGCTAACTATGAAGCAAGCACATTTGAACAAGTTATGCGCGTTAACGTAACAAGTCAATTTATGCTAACTCAAGCAGTTATGCCATTAATGGAAAAATCTAAAGCTGGCTCAATTGTTTTTACAACATCAAGCGTTGGACGTAAAGCCAGAGCTTATTGGGGAGCTTATTCAATCTCTAAATTTGCGACTGAGTCTATGATGCAATTGCTCGCAGAAGAATTAGAAAACACGACTGATATTCGAGTTAATGCGATTAATCCGGGGGCGATAAGTACAAATATGCGCAGCCGAGCTTATCCAGCAGAAGATCCAAATACAATCGCATCACCAGAAGATATCATGCCTCTTTACCTATACATGATGGGTGACGATAGCAAAGATCTGAACGGTCAATCCATTGACGCGCAAGCAAAAAAGGAAAAATCTAGCAATTAACCGCTAATTTTTTTCACACAAAAAAAGAGAGCCTAAGCTCTCTTTTTTTGCTCTAACCCTTTAAAAATGGGACTAAAAATACTTTGCACTTAAAAATCACCTGCTGTTAGTATGTGAAATCATTTTTTGAATTTGCATTTTATGTCCTTATTTATAAACCGCTTCACACAACATTTAAAAGTCAGTTCAGTTAAACCTTTTCAGACTCTTTTTGCATTGCTCACCCTTACTACTGGTGTAGCAGTTGCCTCTTCACATCAGACAACTAACATAGAAGCCAACAACACAAGTATGATTCAAATTAAACAAAGTCAGAGTGATAACAACCAATATCGCTACCTTGAATTAAATAATGGTCTAAAAGTCATTCTCGCTTATGACAGCAAAGCAGAAAAGTCATCCGCCGCACTCGCTGTTGGCGTTGGCGCCAATGATAATCCTGAAGGACAAGAAGGGCTTACTCACTTTCTAGAACACATGCTCTTCCTAGGAACAGAAAAGTACCCTGATGCAGGTGAGTATAAAACTTACATAAATGAATTTGGCGGTTCAAATAATGCCTACACAGCAGCAAACCACACCAATTACTTTTTCGATATCCAAGATGAAGGGTATGAAGGGGCTTTAGACCGCTTTTCACAGTTTTTCATTGCGCCACTTTTTAGTGAAGAATATACACAAAGAGAAAGAAAGGCCGTTCATTCCGAGTACACTGCAAAATTGAACGATGACGCTAGACGTAACAATCAAGCCTTCAAAACCCTATTTAACCCTCATCACCCTAGCAATCATTTCAGTGTGGGCAATCTAGACACATTAAAAGATTTACCTGAAGCCTCACTTAGAGAGCAATTGATAAATTGCTACCAAACACACTATCTAGCCCCAAATATGACATTATCTTTGGTGGCCAACTTACCTCTAGATCAACTTGAGGCATTGGCAAAACACTACTTTGGCTCTATTGCAGGGCAAGATGAACACCAAAAACAGACCACTGTTAAAGATCTACCTAACCTAGTACTTGCTGACACTGCAAATTTGCAGTTCATTAAGCCGATCAAAGATGGTCACACATTAACACTAAACTTCATTTTGCCATCACAAAATGCTCGCTATAAAGATCAACCAACACGCTACCTAAGCTATCTTTTAGGCCAAGAGAGCCAAGGCTCATTACATAGCTATCTAAAAGGCAAAGGCTGGATAAGAGGCCTTAGTGCAGGCCTAGGAACAGACTATATAAACAAGCAAAGCTTTAACATTCGCATCAAGCTAACAGATGATGGAGTTAAAGCAATTGACCAGGTGATACTCGCAACCTTCTCAAATATTAATAAAATCAAACACAATGATATAAATCTCGCCTACATAGAGGAAGAGAAGGCGCTATCACAGCTAGGCTTCAACTATCATAGCTATATCAGCCCGATACAATTATCTAGAACACTGGCAAGCCAATTACTTGATACGCCAGCTGAGGATGTACTTAATGCCTTCCAAATTTCAGAGTCAGCTAATCCAGACGAAATAAAGGCCTTGGCTCAGCAGCTTAGAGCTGACAACATGCTAATTCAATTAGCAACGAAAGGTGATGTGCCAGCACATTGGGCTAACACTCAAGTTAAGTGGCAAGAAGAACCTTGGTATCAAAGCCAATACGCCAACCTAAATTTGTCTGAAAACTTTATTAGCAAGCTTGATCAAGTAGCTAGCATAGAGCAAATTAAAGCACCGGATGCGAACACCTACATTCCAGAGTCTTTATCTTTGATCAATACCTATGACGAAGTGCCAAAGCGTATCTATCAGTCAGAGGGCATTAACTTTTGGCATAGATCAGATAATCGCTTTGATAAACCTAAAAGCAGTAACTATCTAGCTGTTCGTTACCCTGGAGCTTCAGATAACAATAAACAGTATGTGTTAAATAAACTTTGGGCTCGCCTACTCAATGATGCTCTGAGCGAAGCTACCTACCTACCTTATAATGCTAACCTAAATTACAATATTTATTCGCATATCAATGGACTTACCTTAATCACGGCAGGTTACAACGATAAACAGAATCAATATTTATTGTGGCTAATGCAGCAAATCAATGAACTTGAACCCCAAGCCGACAGATTTGAGCTAGCTAAGCAACAACTTAAAAAAGACCTTCTTAACAGCAAGCACGCAAATGCATACTCTGTCGCCCTATGGCGTCTATCAGAGTTATTAATTGAAGACAGCCACACTATCTCAGACATGCTAACAGCATTAGATGATATTAATTTTGATGACTTAATAAGCTTCAAAAACCTTGCACTATCCCAATACAATCTTGTGGGATTTAGTAACGGCAACATTAAAGAAGAGCAAACATTAGCCTTAGCTAAAAACCTTACAGAGCAATACAAAGAAAAGCTAGAGCCATCCACAGCTAAGCAAATTAAGCGTCAACTACTTAACAACCGAAGCCGCAATGCATTCAAGGTTGAAACCACCAGCCAAGATAATGCTATTCTTTACGTTTTATCTGGCGAAAAAGAAAACAACCTTACCGAAAAAGCTAACTTTGCGTTATTAAAACAAGCCATTGGCAGCCGCTTCTTTGGCCAACTCAGAACAGAGAAGCAACTAGGCTATATTGTTAGCACACATAATTTAACCAAAGCAGATGTGCCCGCTATCGGCTTTACCGTACAATCACCCGATCATGAAAGCCCTGAAATTGTTGAAGAGATCGAAAGCTTTATAAGTCAAGATTTACAACGAATTTGTGAGTTAAGCACACCAGATTTTGAACAAATTCGTAATAACATTTTGGTTCAACTTAAACGCAAGCAAAAAGAGCTTGGCGAAGACACAGGCCGCTTTTGGAGTGAGATAGCCAAACCAGAACAAGACTTCCATCGCCGTGAAAAGTTTATTCAAGTCATGTCTGACATTACGCAGGAAGAGTTTAGCGATTTTGTTTCTCAACAAATTTTATCTGGCGAGGCTCCTAGTATCTTGGTTCATAACAAACCCTTACTAAACGAGAACTTAAAAGAAGATTGGCTAGAAGTTTCTGCTAACAGCATAGAAATAAAATAAGTAAAAATAGAACTCTAAATACAAAAATGCCAACGCTTAATGTTGGCATTTTTTTGTTAATACGCTTTAGCTTATAGTTAATCCGATCTTACTGGAAACTCAAATTAACCACCTATCAGCTTCTCTAACATCTCATCATTACTCGACTCGACCCCTGACGACCCCTGATCGACACCGTCACTAGCACCCGACCCATTAATAAAGTTATTCAAGCCAGCATCAGTATCACTTTGAGCTGGTGCTGTTTGGTTATTTCTCGCACTTTGCTCTTTATCTGACATGCTGGAGAACTGTCCGGCATTAAGGTTGTCTTCTTTTGTAGTTGGCAAGCCAATTTCTTGTGTTATATCCCCTTGGTTCTGCAACAACTTATCCTTTTGATTACCAAACAAACCCACTTCAGGCATCATTGCCATACGCTTTTTCTGAATTTCTGGCGGGATATAACCACTAAAAAGTACGGTATAAGGAGCATCTCGCGTTCTACGATTCACTTCTCTATATATCTCCTGCTCACGTATCGCAGCTTTATTTGTTTCTAGATAAGACAAACGCTCATCATTAGCCGTTATGACAACATTAGTCGCAACTTCTGGCTTGGTTTCTTCCGCTCGAATTACACCAACCTCTAACTCAGTATCAAGCACAACTTGATGCGTCGTTCGTATCACCTTGTCGCCATAAACTATGTCAACAACACGCCTCTCTATCGTTTGAGAAAAGACGCTTGATGATACTAATGCAATTAACAGAACTGGCTTACGCACAAAACCCTCGCCTAAAACTTAGCAGATAACAGAATAACTTTATTGAGTGTACCTCACTAACAGATAAACTCTAACCTTAATTTATCGTCTCTTATGAAGATAACTCAAGAACTAGGTTTTATCTTAATACAACACATTTGTGACAGACATAAAAAAGCCGAGCTTAATGCTCGGCTTTTTCATTTCAATTTTGACCTAAATTATTTATCTAAACTATAGATCAATAACGTCAAACTCAACTTCTGGCGCAACATCAGCATCATAATCAACGCCTTCAACACCAAAGCCAAACAACTTTAAGAACTCATCTTTGTATAACTGATAATCTGTTTTTTCAAACAAGTTTTCAGTCGTAATACTTGGCCATAGTTCACGACAAGCTGCTTGCACATCTTCACGTAGCTCAAGATCATCCAAACGTAAACGGTTAGCATCATCTACATTCGTAGCAGGATCAAGATCATTATACAAACGCTCAGAGAACATGCGTTGAATCTGTTCGATACAACCTTCATGTATACCTTCTTTACGCATAACGTTAAAAACCATTGCTAGGTATAAAGGCATAACAGGAATTGCAGCAGAGGCCTGAGTCACAACAGATTTAAGTACTGCAACATTCGCACCACCACCATTAACGGCAAGACGCTTATTAATTTCACTTGCAGCGCGATCCAAATCTTCTTTAGCCTTACCTAGCGCACCATGCCAGTAAATAGGCCAAGTAATCTCTGAACCAATATAAGAATAAGCAACTGTGCGTGTACCATCAGCTAAAACACCTGCTTCTTCAAGAGCCGACATCCACAATTCCCAATCTTGTCCACCCATAACAGTCGTAGTAGCAGCAATTTCTTCTTCTGTTGCAGGCTCTACTTCAGCATCAATGATGGTGTTTTTATTCGTATCAATGGCAGTCGCACGATAAGTTTCACCAATTGGTTTAAGAACAGAACGAATAACTTCGCCTGTCTCAGGTAATTTACGTACTGGTGACGCCAGAGAGTAAACAACCATATCAACCTGACCTAGATCAGCCTTGATAGTTTCAATAACTTTTTCACGCGCTTCATTAGAGAAAGCATCACCATTAATGCTTTTAGCATATAAGCCTTCTTCTTTAGCAAACTTTTCAAATGCAGCAGCATTATACCAACCCGCTGTACCTGTCTTTTTCTCAGTTGCTGGCTTCTCGAAGAAAACACCTAAAGTTGCAGCACCAGAACCGAATGCAGCAGTAATACGCGACGCCAATCCGTAACCACTAGAAGAACCAATTACTAAAACTTTCTTAGGGCCATTTTTAACTTCGCCCTTATTTTTAGTAAATTCAATTTGCTCTTTAACATTCAACTCACAACCAGTTGGATGTGTTGTCGTACAAATAAATCCGCGAATCTTTGGTTTAATGATCATAAAATTTTCTCAATGTCGTATTTTCAGCCAATCACAAAAAAGAGGATTTAGGCCGAAAGTGATAATAATCCAGTGTTATCAATTGCTAGGCACTTGCTCAACAATTATAAATCCTGCCCATAATACCTTACCCTGCGCTTCAGTCCTACTCTCAGTATCTGATTATCATTCAATGATCTGAATTTTTCCTTTTACAGCAAAATACGAATCATAAACCGAAGAAAAACAATTACTAAGAGTTATATCATCATTTTTTACGACATCTCAACCAAATGAATAACAACTAACTAAGTGCAAACTAGCTATTTAAAGTTCACTAACGATTCTCGGGTTAAATCACTTAACTTATTTGCCCCACATAACGTCATAGCCACACGCATTTCTTTTTCGTACAGATCAATCAAATTTTCAACACCTGACTGCCCTTTTGCTGCTAAGGCATAAATATACGAACGCCCTAACATAGTCACATCAGCACCTAGAGCGAGCATTCTGACCACGTCTAAACCGTTGCGAATACCTGAATCAACCAGAATTTTCACATCATCTTTTACCGCATCAGCAATGCTTGGCAAAGCCTTAGCAGAAGACAAAACCCCATCTAGCTGACGCCCCCCATGATTGGACACTATGATGCCATCAGCACCAAATTTTACCGCATCTTTAGCATCATCAGCGTCTAGAATACCTTTAATGACCATAGGTCCATCCCAAAAATCTCGAATCCATTCCAAATCTTTCCACGAAATAGACGGGTCAAAGTTATCACCTAACCACCCAATATAATCAGCAAGTTTGGTCGCTTCACCTCGGTAGGTTGATATGTTTCCAAGGTCGTGAGGCTTACCCAACAAACCAACATCTAGCGCCCATTCAGGATGACACATAGCCTGAACTACTCGACGAAGGGGTGCATTTGCACCACTCATACCTGAATGCATATCTCGATAACGTGCACCTGGCACAGGCATATCCACAGTAAACACTAGTGTCGTGACACCTGCGGCTTTAGCGCGCTCTAATGCATTCTTCATAAAGCCGCGATCTTTTAAGACATAAAGCTGGAACCACATAGGCCGCTCAATACTTGGGGCCACCTCTTCGATCGGACAGACAGATACTGTAGACATGGTAAAAGGAATACCTTTTTTGTCTGCCGCTTTTGCTGCCTGCACTTCTCCTCGTCTTGCATACATACCAGTTAAACCAACAGGTGCTAAAGTAATAGGCAAATCTAATTTTTCACCAAATAATTCAGCACTTAAATCCAATTCAGACATATCATTTAAAACACGTTGCTTTAAGGCGATCTCAGCTAAGTCTTGAGTATTCCTACGTAACGTATGCTCATCATAGGAACCACCATCTATATAATGGAATAAGAACGGGGGTAATTTCGCTTTTGCTGCTTTACGGTAATCTGTTGAAGACGCAATTATCACAGGACCAACCTCTTGCTTTAATATGAAAATGATTGAAACACCAAACACTCGATAACAACACATTCACCACTATGCAGCGGGTAAACACCTTCTTCCAAGTATTTAAAAATTACCGGCATTAGCCGTCAATATTACAGTGTGGTAAACACTATTGGTAATACCAATATTACCAATTAACTAGTCTCTTTATTCCATATTGTAGAAAGATTATCAAGTACTAGATATTTATGAGCCTCGAAGCTAAAATCCATAAAATAGAATCTTTAAATGGTATTACCAATTTATCGATATTATCAAACGCAGTTTAGGAAATATAAATGGCAGGCTTAAAAATCTCTGATCAAATCACCAAAGAGCTTGAAAGCATGATGATTGAAGGTTTGCTTAAGCCTGGAGATAAGTTGCCTCCAGAAAGGGAGTTAGCAGAACGATTTAAAGTCTCCCGCCCTTCTTTAAGAGAGGCAATTCAAAACTTAAAAGCGAAAGGTATGGTTGTTAGTCGCCAAGGGGGCGGTAATTACATCAGTGAAACTCTGGGTAGCGACCTGCGAGATCCTTTACTACAGGCTTTGTCTGAACACGATGAATTTAGGTATGACTTATTAGAGTTTAGAGACGCATTAGAAGGCATCTCCACTTACTATGCAGCAATAAGAAGTACCGATGAAGACAAACAAAAACTGACCGCTGCGTATGAAGATCTGGTGCAAGCTCACAATATGCGCTTACCTGAATTAGAAGCAAAAAAAGACGCTGCATTTCATTTGACCATCGCCGAATGCGCTCATAACGCTGTGATGCTACATACTATGCGGGCGCTTTTTCAAATGTTGTCGCAAAGTATCGCAGCTAACCTGAATTATCTATTTCAACACAGCGAAGCAAGAGAAATGGTTATGCAACAACACACAGCAATCTACAATGCCATAATGACTGGCGATGGCAATGTGGCTAAGCTCGCTATCCATGAGCATCTGTCTTATGTTGAAGACATCTTACTTGAAGTAAGTCGACTTGAGTCGCGCCGTCAAAGAGCCTTAAAACAAGCTAATTTACTTCTATAGACTCTCAAATATATTTTCTTTGCACAAAAAAAGCAGCCTTGGCTGCTTTTTTATTCGACTCTCATATTAACGGCCCGGACGCTTAGGCTTTCTGTTAGCACTTTTTTGCTGAGCAGGTCTTGAAGCGTTTGGCTTTTTACCCGCACCAGCAGGTTTAGCAGGACGAGATTCTCCCCTTCCGCTTGCTTTATCGGCTTTCTGATTAGCTTTGGTTCTCGCCGCATTCTTTGCCATGGTTGGCCTATTACTAGAATGGGATGCGCCCGTTGCCTGGCCCGGTTTTGCCTTTTTAGGTCGGCGAGAAGCTTGCTTGTCTCTTTCTTCACCAGGCACCAATTTATTAACGCCATCACCAATCAAATCACCGCGCCCCATTGCACGTAACGTTTTACGTAACGCTGACCAGTTATCTGGATCGTGATAACGCAAGAAGCCTTTCTGCACCACTCGTTGCTCAGCTTCTTTAATTGTCACTACATCTTCACTCTTATAAGTCACCGCTTTTAACGGATTCTTACCAGAATGGTACATAGCTGTTGCTAGTGACATTGGGGACGGATAGAAGGTTTGCACCTGATCTGGCTTGAAATCGTTTTGCTTGAGCCAAAGGGCTAAGCTCAACATATCCTTGTCATCACTGCCTGGGTGGGCTGCGATAAAATAAGGTATAAGATGCTGCTTTTTCCCCGCTTCTTTAGAGTACTTATCAAACATACGCTTGAATCTATCGTAGGTTCCCATACCTGGCTTCATCATTTTTGCCAAAGTATCAGTTTCCGAGTGCTCTGGTGCAATCTTTAACAGCCCACCGACATGATGAGTTACCAACTCACGTACATATTCTGGGTCTTCTACCGCTAAGTCATAACGCAAACCAGAGGCAATAGAAACGGTATGCACCCCTTCAACAGCGCGTGTTTTACGATACAGCTGAGTGGTTGGGCTATGATCAGTAATTAGGTTTTCACAAATCGTCGGATAGACACAGGATAATTTACGGCAAGAGGCTTGAATCTCATCATTCTTACAATTAAGCATGTACATATTAGATGTCGGACCACCGAGATCTGAAATATGACCGGTAAAGCCAGGGACTTTTTGTTTGATATCTTCAATTTCATTCAAAATAGATTCGTGTGAACGACTTTGGATCACCCGGCCCTCATGCTCTGTAATGGAGCAAAAGGTACAACCACCAAAGCAACCACGCATAATGTTTATCGAGGTTTTAATCATGTCATAGGCAGGTATTTTAGCCTTGCCATATTTAGGGTGAGGGACACGAGCATAAGGTAAATCAAACACCCCGTCCATTTCATTGGTTAGTAACGGTATTGGCGGCGGGTTCACCCAAATTTCTTTTTTACCGTGTTTTTGCACTAAGGTTCTTGCGTTATGCGGGTTAGATTCTAGGTGCAAAACTCGCGAAGTGTGGGCATACAACACAGGGTCTTTTGATACTTTCTCAAAAGAAGGTAAACGCACATAGGTCTTAGCTGGATCAAGTTTTTGCTTACGTCCAAGAGGTGCTGGTATAACACGGATAGGCATGACATCGGACTCTTCCTCGTCAGACTGACACTTACCTTCTGGAATGTATTCGTATGGGCTATAGATTTGATCTACTTTACCCGGCCAATCGACACGGGTTGAATCAAGCTCAGTCCAACCACCTGGTGGGGTATTCAGCACCACAGTTGTACCACGAATGTCACTGATCTCTGACATTTTCTTACCAGCAGCAATACCATGAGTCACTTCAACTATGGCTCTTTCTGCATTACCGTAAAGTAAAATATCAGCCGTCGAGTCTATTAACACCGAACGCCTAACTTCATTACTCCAATAATCATACTGGGCAATACGGCGTAAGCTTGCTTCAATGCCACCTATCATGACAGGCACATTTGAAAAGGCTTCTTTACAGCGTTGAGAATATACTATTACAGCTCTATCTGGGCGTTTACCACCAGCACCATAAGGAGTATAAGCATCATCATTACGGACTTTTAAATCGGCCGTATAACGGTTAATCATAGAATCCATGTTGCCTGCAGTTACGCCAAAATAGAGATTTGGCTCACCCAAGCGTCGAAAATCTTCAGCACTGCGCCAATTGGGTTGATCAATAATCCCAACGCGATAGCCCTGCCTTTCTAACAGACGGCCCATCACTGCCATACCAAAGCTAGGATGATCAACATAAGCATCACCTGTTACTAAGATGACATCACAAGAGTCCCAACCAAGTTGATCCATTTCTTCGCGACTTGTGGGTAAGAATGGGGCTATGCCATAACATTCAGCCCAATATTGCGGGTATGAAAATAGGTTAGCTGCGCTCTTGTGTTTTTTGATCATGATTAACTGTGCCTGATTTGCTGTTTTCCATAGAAAACTAGCTGCTATTCGAAACATTTCTAAGGGCGCTATTGTCCCAGAAATTGCATCATGAATACAGTCTTGTAAAAGCAAAGATAAATTAGATTTATATTTTATCAATGTAAGAAGAACAAGAGCATTTTACCTTGATACACAAACAAACTTTATTGCTTACTCGCCATAGAAGGAGATATCAAATAAACCAAATTATGCCCCTCTCATTGCACTATTCATCCACCATAAACATAAAAGCGCTTGTTCAAACTTCAGCTAATTATATATATGTTCAGTTTCAAGTTTAGCAATTCAAATTTGATCAATTATTTAAGGTCTAAATTCAAACCACAAAAATAAAATTCACATTTAAAATCTCTTAAATATGCGTTAGTATCCACTTACTTTATGAAATAATTATATAAGAGTCATGATGTTAATACTTGGAAAAATGGACTATTACCTCGCTCTACTTATTTTGTTTACGTCCACTAGCCTACACGCAGTTGCAGCGGATTCCTCACAAACGACTTTAAATAAGGTAAAGAACCGCGGCGACCTCAATTGCGGTGTTTTCCCAGATGACCCTGCTAGAAGTGCGATTAACCTTGAAGGTCAATGGCAAGGGTTTTATGTAGATTTTTGCCGTGCTACTGCTGCTGCCGTCTTAAAAAACCAAGCATTTGTTAATTACATCGAAGTGGGAGCAACGACTCGCTTTACAACGCTTCTTGAGTCAAAAACAGATGTGGTCATGTATAGCTCCACATGGACCCATTCAAGAGAAAGTAATTATCAACTAGACTTCCCTGCTGTGTATTTATTTGATGGCCAAGGCTTTATTGTGCGATCAGCCGCTAATATTCAATCCCTTGATGATCTAGACAATAAGACTGTGTGTGTCACACAAAATACCAGCACTCACCAGAACTTGGTAGACCTTATCGAAAGCCGACAACTTAACACCAAAGTCCTATTCTCTAATGGCGATAGTTTTTTCAGAGGTGGTCCCTGTGATGCATATACAGCTGATCGCATGAATCTTGCCACTAACCGTGCGAACCGTACCGATAAGCCGGAAAACTATCGCCTATTACCAGACACAATTTCCCGCGAACCTATTGGCCCTATGGTACGTAATGATGATGACCAATGGAGCAGAATCATTCGCGCGGTCGTTCATGCCCTCATACTTGCTGAAGAAAAAAACATTAACGCCAATAATATCGATCAAGCACTAGCGTTAGCTAAAAACGCTGAAATACTAAATCTGCTTGGTAAAAAAGGTGATATAGGTGAACAACTTGGATTAGATAGCCAGTGGGCCTATAGAGCAATAAAAGCGGTAGGGAATTATGGTGAAATATACAATCGCCATTTTGGCATCAATTCAAAAGTAGGTATTGAGAGAGGCATCAATCAGCCTTGGACTCAAGGTGGCATACTCTATGCACCTATTTTTAAGTAATCTTAGCCTCTTCAAAGAGTGAACCATGAAGATTGATCAGACATTGAAGTCAAATAAATTTAAGCATATTAGCTTTCGCCTGAACCTTGTATTGTTTGTGGTACTCGGCTTTTACCTTGTTGCCAGTTATATGAGTATTCACACCTTGGCGGAACAAGCAGAAAAGTTCAAAGCCTTATCAGGTGACCATTTTGAAAGTGCAATGAATGCCGCTGAATTAGCAAGAGATGCTGAGGTTATTGCCGCTCAAGCAATTGAGCAATTGATCAGTAGTGATAGAAGCATCTCTAATGAAGAAGTTTTGAACCAAAGCTTGGTGGCTATTTATCAAAATGTTAGACAAAAGTTAAACTCTAATGCTGAGATGGATGCCGCTCAGTTGGATAAAATAGATAAGTTACAGGTCCCCTTTTTTAAGAGCTTAAAGCATTTAGAACTTAGCCTTTTACAAGAACAAAAACTCATTTTTGATAAACAAGAAAATACGCAAAAACTTACCTTATTATCCCAATGGCTTATCGAAGAAGATATTAAAACAAGCCACCCTGAGTTTTATCTCCATGCACTTGCTGTTTTAAATTACACCTCGCTTGCACTTAATACAGAAAGCCTTGGGCAATTAAACAAAATCAGCCAACTTAGCCAAGCCTCTTTTGACTCATTAACCAGCCTTAAGTTAACCCAAACAAAAGAACAAAATTTCTTAAACCAATTAGAGCCTTTATTAAAAGAAACGATTGCGCTACAAACACCTCTTCAAAAAAGTCACAGAGCAACACTTGCTGCGGCTAGAACGGCAAGATTACATGCTCAAAGGCTAAGTGGCAGCAGCTATAACTACTTTTTGACGCTAAAAGAAGCGGCTCAAACAGCCAGCGCACAACATCAAAATGTGGTTGACCAAGCCATTACCCGTTTATTTATTTTTAGCGCTGTCTTTTTACTGTTAACAGGTATTACTTATTTCTTTATTCGTTTTTTCATTATACGAAGGCTCAATAATTTGAGTAAAACCATGCAATGTCATGTAAAAGGACAAGAAGTAGAAATTCCTCTTAAAGGCAATGACGAAATCGCTCTCATAGCACAAGCATTTGCAGTATTTGTTAAAGCCAGAATTGATGCAGAAGAACGTCTTAAAAAAGCAAATTTGGCGACTGAAGCAGCGAATAAAAAATTAATGCTATTTAATGATCAATTGCAAACTTTGAGTGACACCGACGAATTAACCCAAGTGGCTAATAGACGACGCTTTTTCACCGAGGCTAATGATAAATGGCAATATGCGCTTCACTATAACAACTGGATTGGCATCATCATGCTAGATGTGGATTTATTCAAATCTTACAATGATTATTATGGCCATCTTGCAGGGGACCAATGTCTGTATAAAATTGCCAAATTATTAGAGCAAGAGTTAGACCAAAATACAGACATTATTGCCCGTTATGGCGGAGAAGAGTTTATTATTTTACTCCCTATGAAGGACCAGACCAGCTGCTTAGCAATAGCAGACCACTTGTTAAATGTTTTGATAGAAACAGGTTTACCTCATTTGCAAAACCCTCATCAAATCGTAACCTTAAGTATGGGGGTAGCAGCTTGCGTCCCTGAACCTGACTCAAATATACAGCATCTGATTAAAGATGCTGACAGTGCGCTTTACCAAGCGAAAAACAATGGCCGTAGTCAAGTAAAGCTAGCTCAGCAGGAGACTTTTAGGCTTAATAGCTCTGTATAAAAAACACAGGGACCCCCTGTTTGATTTCATTTTGTGTGATGTAAAAGGAAGTGTACATGCCCAAGATTAGTTCCCCTCTTTCACGACGCTCAGCACTAAAAGGGATGGCGCTCGCAGCAAGTGCGTCCAGTCTTCCCATTAGTTTACTAAGCTCACCCATAAATGCAGCAAACCATAAAGATGTCGCTTTATTTTTATCCCTAAGTAGCCTATTAACAGGCATCAAACTTGACGCCAGCTACTTACAACTAGGGCAAGATATTCTCTTCCTTTTAGGATTGAATTATCAATTTAACTTACAGTACGACAACCTAGTTTTAAGCTTTGAGGAAAACCATTCTGAGGCTCAAGAACAGGCTTCCTATTTAGCTAAGCACCACCCCTACCCAGTTCAGGTTATTCTTAAAGCTTGGTATTTAAGTCAGGTCAGCCTTAGTGAGAAAGATAAACAAAACCCTTTAGTACAAAAGCTTTGTCCAAATTTAAGACAAGAAAAAGAAAATTATCGAATGGCTGGCCAAGGAAGAGACTCTCAATTGCAAACAGTCATTGGTCAAATAAATTATGATGAAGCTTTAACTTGGATGGCCTGTAGTTTTACCAAACCATCTGCTACTTGCGGCGGTCCTTTTGGTTACTGGAAAGAGGCTCCAACACCAGTTTAACTGTCACACATTTGATGGAACAAATACCAATATGAAAGAAGCATACGAGCAAAAAAACTATAGCCTAACTCACCCTCAAGAAAGCATTGAAGCGGATGTTGTCATAGTCGGTGCTGGGGTTGTCGGTAGCATAATGGCCTGGAAACTATCTCAAAATGGCTTGAATGTTGTAATACTAGACGCTGGGGCCAAGGTTAATAAGGTTGATGCGATTAATCGTTACAAGAATGATCTAATAAAAGAAGCAAACTCCCCTTATAAAATGATGCCTTGGGCGCCTGTCCCAGATGATAACGACCCTTTAAGTTATTACGTTCAACCTAAATTACCTAGTTCGCCAAACGCACCACAAGAGCCTAAAAAACAAATTGCTTTTGAAGGTTTTTTTATGCGTTTAGTCGGCGGTACCTCTTGGCATTGGACTGGCCACGCAGAACGCCTTTTTCCCAATGACTTTAGAATGAAAACCCAATACGGAGTGGGGAAAGACTGGCCCATTAGTTATCAAGATATCGCTCCCTATTATCACCAAATTGAAGATGCATGGGGAGTTGCTGGCGGCCCAGATTGCATCGCCCCATCACCAGACATTCAATACCCCATGCCAGAAGTCCCGCGCTCTTATTTAGATAGAGTCATAGGCAAAGGGGTTAAAGAACACAATCTAGGTCCAGATAGCCAACCACTGCCCCACTGTCGTAACTCTGTTCCAAGAGATAACAGACCTCAGTGTTGCGGCAACGCAAGCTGTCTACCTATCTGTCCAATTGGGGCTAAATATGATGCCAGTGTCCATGTTGAAAAAGCACAACAATTGGGCACAAGAGTGTTGGCTAACCGAGTTGTTTTCCAAGTCGCCCTTGAAGAAAATGGTAAACAAGTTAAAGAAATTTATTACCGTAATTTTGATGCTGACCCAAAAACTGGCCCGATTGGCATTGCCAGAGCAAAAACCTTTATTCTGGCGGCCCATGCAGTGGAAACAGCCAGACTTATGCTGCTTTCAGCAGGTAAGTTCAATGTTCCTGAAGCGGGGTTAAGTAACTCATCAGATCAAGTCGGTCGAAATTTAATGGGCTTTGCCAATATTAATACCTTAGGTTATGCCTCAGATAATATGAAAGTTTACCCCTATCGTGGGCCAGTAAGTGCAACAGGCGCCTTTGGACAATGGCGAGACGGAGAGTTTCGTTCTGAATATGCTTCTATCGCGCCTTTTATCGTCAACGCGGCCTTTAAAGGGGGAATCGGCCCAATCCAAGAAGCAGAAAAAGGCATAGAGAAAGGGCTAGTCGGCGAAGCGTTAAAACACTATGTCGATAATCGAACGGCTCGTCAGATTAATCTACACAGTACGGTTGAAATACTGCCAATTAGTACAAATAGAGTGACGCTCTCAGACCAACTTGATCCACTAGGCCTACCTAGACCTGAAGTAAATTTCCAGCTGGATGATTACACACTAAGAGGCTGCAAAAAAGCATGGGACTGGCATCTAGATGTCTTTCACTCGCTTGATATTAAAACCATCACAGATGAGCCTATGCCAGCAAAAACAGAAGAAAATTGGCATAAATTTGTCGCGGGTGACTTCAAACAAAAATATCAATTAAGTCTCACTTCTGGCGATGCGGTTATCGCAGGCACGGCATGTATGGGTGATGATCCCAAAAGTGCTGTGGTGAATAAATACAGCCAAAGCTTTGATCATAGCAACCTATATGTAGTCGGCACGGCTAACTATTTAAGCGTAGGCAGTGCGTCGCCTTCTTTAACTGCAGCCGCATTAGGCCTTCGCAGTGCAGAGCATATTGTCAGCCACTTTTTTAATGCTAGTGCCAAGGAGTCAGCATGAGCATCTTTAAAAACAATAAAATACCAAGACGTTCATTCATTAAAGGAATAAGTTTAACCAGCCTTACAGGGCTCGCGGGCGCCAGTGCGGGATATTTTATCTCTGGCGTTCCCAGTGCTTGGGCGAAAAACACCCACTCACGTCCTTTGCAAAATCCACCTCAAGAAGTTGCCGAGGATGGCTTACTAAGAGTCAGCATCAATGCGCAATATGGCAATTTTGAGTTAATGAGTCAGCAAACTTATTTACGTTGCTTTGATAATCAACCAATAGGTCGTACGCTAAGAGTCAAAGCGGGAGACACAATCAGGTTAGGTTTACATAACAAACTTCCTTATGACCCATTACAAGAAATTTGCACCAGCATCCCAACTGAAGAAGACAATACTCCAAGGGGGTTTAATGTGACGAACATGCATGTACACGGCGTACATGTTTCCCCAAAAAGTCCAGCTGATAATATTTTCACCTTAGTCAGATTCCAAGAATCTGAACAATATATTTATAACATTCCTGAGGACCATCCGCCTGGAACCTATTTTTATCATGCACACTTTCATGGCTCGGTTGCCCTACAGGTAGCTTCTGGTATGGCTGGCGCAATGATCATTGAAGGTCCAATTGATGATGTACCCAAAATTAAAGCCTGTAAGGAACAGGTCTTGTGCTTTCAAACACCTAGGTTTGATAATGAAGGTTTATGCGAAAATTATGATTTATTAAGTGAGCAAGGTGCCATCTTAATCAACGGCCAATATAAGCCTGTTATCAAAATGAAGCAGGGAGAAGTACAAAGATGGCGTATGGTTAATGCCAGCCATATGGCAAATATGCAATTTAACGTACAAGCACATGAAGTTACGGCTCTTTGCTTTGATGGTAACCCTTTAGAAGAAAGCCGCATTCAAAATCAAATTGTCATGGTGCCAGGTAATCGAGCAGATATATTAATTAAAGCACAAGAAACAGGTACCTATGCCATCTACTCAGAACCCGTTACAGGTACTGATACAGAAGCGGAAAAGGACGCAAAACGATTAGCTAACCTTATCATTGAACCACAAGAGTTAGACATGCCTCTTTTTCAGGGAAAGTTACCTAGACCTAATTTATTAAATAATATTAACAAGGATGAAATTACTTTTGGACGACGTTTAGAATTTGGGCTTTCAGGTGCCGCAGAGGGGAAAAAGTACACAATAAATGGCGAGCCTTTTTCTTGTCTAAACCCATGGCAGATCCCTTTAGGCGCGGTGGAAGAATGGGAAGTTTATAATCATACCGCAGAATCACACCCTTTCCATATTCACGTCAATCCGTTTCAGATGATAAGTGGTGGAGACGTTGAGCCAGGAACTTGGCTCGATACTGTTAACTTAGCGCCTTTCTCACGCATTCGCTTCAGAACACGATTTGAAGATTATACTGGCACCTTTGTATTTCACTGCCACAACCTTACGCATGAGGACCTAGGTATGATGCAAGCAGTAGAAGTTGTGCAACCAATGCCTTAATGAGATCAAAGGGCGACGATTAGGTCGCCCTTCCCACTTAATTACAAAATGAACCCACCATCACATTAATCTGATAGTTTCTCAATATCCATAATGCCTGCTACACCATCCAAGGGCTTAAAAATGGTAATCATGGCAGAATAAAGTGTTTTACTATGGCTTTCTTTTGCATCACAAAAAAAAGCATAGTTTGTACCTGATACCACCTGAGTGGCCACAGCAACGGGCGTGTATTGAACATCGTCGAAGTGCGCTGTTGCTTCTTTAAAGCACGTCATGGCCCTATCATCTAACGAAGAGCTAAATGGACCATACGTCCCTACCATCATGTACGACATAATTTATTCCTTTAAATCTAAACACATTGGTAAATTGAGCTAGCAATAAGCAAAGGTTATCACTGACTCACAACAAATATAAAACACGATTTATCACTCAGCTAGTGTAATAATCTCATTTAAGCAAAAGTCTCATATAACGAACGTTAAGGGATCATATTTTCATCGAAAAACACTAACCCTTTGTTTTATATAAACATTAGCGAAATTTAATAATAGGCAAAATAAATGAGTTAATGCTAATTAAAACAGTTGTTAGACTTACTCACGACAATATTACACCTCTTACAAAACGCTAATTTCAGCCTTATAAAACATCAAAAAATTTATCTAATTGAACTTTTTATTCATGTTTTGCGTATTCCTCTAAACAGATTGTCAATAAAAGCAAAATATGAAATCTAATTAGCTGTACATTCATACAGCTTTATTTTTTAATAAAACACCTTTTATTTCTTAGATTAGAACTAAAGTAGATAAATCTAATCTATATAAAGCTTGAAGCAGCTTTCTGTTTTCGCAAACCTTATTACGCTAAACATGTTGCAGGTACTATGACTAAAAAAGTGGATAACTCATTGGTTAATAAAACTCAAAATACATCCCTTAGCCAAATGGACACTCAAGCTCATCTTGCTTTAGGTGAGTATTGCCTTATTTCTGCACCGTTAGTTGATCTTCCTAATGGACAAACCTGTGTGCCACAACATTTTTATGGTTATAGTCATAGCCTTGAAAGTGTTGAACATTTACTAGGTAAAATAACCTTTGATCAAGCTTTTCCCATTTTCTGTGCTGAAGATGAGCAAGGGCTTTTCATTCAAGTTGGCATTATTGGTAGAGAGAACTACGAGAAGAGCATTCCAGAAAGGGGCAAAAAAATTGTCTATGGCCGTAAATGGCGAGTAGAAGTTAACCTACCTACTTCAGAGATAGTGCAAACTGTTTTTTTAGCACTAAAGAAAACACGTGAGCATGAAATTCGAGAGCTTTTCAGTCTAAAAACAGAAGATGGCATGAGGATAAGCACACCTTTTAATAGTCATCACGACCTGCCTTTAATGGCACAATATGCTGAACTGTTCGACTTAAGCATGGACCCAAATGCTGACTTTGATATGAATGTTATCAATCAGACCTTTGAAAGGCTCAGCTTTGATCAAACCCGGATTGAATGCTTAGACATGTGTACTCGTCGAAATGGAAAAATTCTTATCGATATTATTTTCCATATAGGCAATGCCGCTCAAGATCCTCAAATTGAATTCGCAGAACTACATGGAATTGAATGTACTCTAGTCCTAAATAAGGCCTGTATTAACGAATTGTTATATGAAGTCATGCAGTGTTTGGTGAATTTAAGTGACAGATATGTTGAAGAACACTTCAGCTTTAACGGCTTTAGACGCTTTAGCCGTAACAACAACATCCAAGCAATCGGTGATTTCTCTATTAACACGCGAAAAATCCATGAAGGTACTTTGAACGAAGAAGGTAAGCGTCTCATCAGTGAACATAATTGCCAAGTCGATGAAAGCCGAGCACCGCTCATTAAATTAGCACAACAAAAACAACGCCTTGCCTCATCATTTGTACAAACAGAATCAATGGAAGGCTTTCTGCCTAAAGGCTTAAAAGACGAAATATAAGCGCAGGTTAAGCTTTTTAACTGGCAAGTTTTTCTTCTGTATTAACCCGTTAATACCTTAGACAGATTATTTATTGTTACAACTAACCTACCGTAATCAAACTGACGATAGGAAAGACAATGAATAATAAAAAAATTCTTATGATCACTGGTGACTATACCGAAGACTACGAAACCATGGTGCCATTTCAAGCCTTGATTGCTAATGGTTATCAGGTTGATGCTGTTTGTCCAGATAAAGTGACAGGTGACAGTGTTCGTACCGCTATCCACGATTTCGAAGGTGATCAAACCTATACCGAAAAACCTGGACATAATTTTGTTCTAAACGCGTCTTTTGCTGAGATAAATGTAGAAAATTACGATGCATTAGTGATTCCAGGCGGACGTGCACCTGAATATTTAAGGCTCAATAATGAAATTATCAATATGGTGCGTCATTTTTTCATTGAAGATAAGCCTGTTGCAGCCATTTGCCATGGAGCACAATTACTATCTGCTGCCGGTGTTTTAGAAGGAAGGCAGTGCTCAGCTTACCCCGCTTGTCGCTATGAAGTAGAAGCCAGTAAAGGCATTTATGCGGATATAGACGTGGATCAAGCTATCACTCAAGGCAACCTTGTTACAGCCCCAGCTTGGCCTGCTCACCCTGAATGGCTAAAACAATTCTACCTTTTATTTGAAGCTAACTAAGCGATAGGAATGCGCGACAAATACGTCACATAAAAACGCTTTAAAGCATTTCATAGTATGCTTTAAAGCGTTGCTATACTTGTTAGACTCATATTTTACAAACAAGGTTAGAATCATGTGCAAACTTTTTATTCAAGCCGATAGCCAACTCTGGCAAAGTTCGACACGATCGCTTCGAATTGACGGTATGGTTACTAGGGAAGCTTCGATTAAGTCACCTCTTCTCAGTCTTATCAGAAATAGTGTTAAACAAGGCGTCACTTTGATGTAATGTAGGTACCTTTCGAGAAGAGACAACACTGGATAACACTTTTTCTGAAAGACCCGAAGGGCGTGGTGTAAAAGCCCTATCTTTAGGTTGAGGACCTTATCAATAGAATCACTATTAAGTTGCGCCCCTCGCCATAAATCTAGCGGCTTTTATCCACACGCTGAGGCGGGAGGACTTATTCGCAGCTTCCCTAACATACGTTTAGAAAATAGCTTCTGGGGGATTTTAGAAGAGATTGCCAAACGAGATGACCTACAAGTACCACAAATGATCACTCGCCTGTATCATGAGTCTATTGATGCTGGTCATGATATGGGAAATTTCACATCATTTTTAAGGGTCTGCGCTATGCGCTATTTATCTTTACAAGCGCATGGACAAATATCATCCGATATCAATACACCTATTAATACCTTAAATGCAGATGAAATATTGTTAAATGAAAAACTCATCAAACTGATGCTAAAAAGCTAAGAAAATCCGAAATTTCCACAACTTATGATCTACATTTAAGGGAGAGTGTTTAAAAGGTATTTTCTAGTATGATTAAATTTGCCCTAGTAATGAGCACGATTACTTTCCTTGGCTGTAGCTCTGTTCAACATCAAGCGTTTAGTCTGAATACAAATCAAGACTTCAAATTAGAAGAAGCCACAGAGCTCGAATTTTCGACACTGTGTGAGCAACTTTCAGTTATTGCTTTTATGAACCTGCTAGATAAAGACTCTATTAATCTAGCAAATCATGACGAAGAAGAAACCCGCTGCTCTTTTAGCGGTAGCCAAACGCATTCTGGTTATAGCTTTGGGTTTACTTATCAATCCTCAGACGACACGGAATACGCCTATTCTGATGATAAATATCTCAACAAAGCCTCATATACTAAAAGCAAATTAGAGCTAAACGCGTTAAAAACGAATGATTCAATCGATATTTACATCAAAGCCAGTAATCAAGATCAGGCATTTGAAAAACTTACCTTTCTCGTAGATAAACTTTTACTACAAGAATATCGCCAATATTATACTGATACCAAAACACAAAAAATAAAAAAGCCTAGGCCTTATTACGACGATTAGGGTTAATTTATTACTTCAATGAATATCAGATACTCAAGTACAAGCAATTGTTTTAACAGCCTTTAGTTTCTTCTTATGGTATATCTAATTTAGATAAATGCTTTCAAATTAGGTCTATATTGTCCTAAGCATCCCTTATTGATGAGCTCTCATATGATAGAAAAAATAATAAAGGCCCAAGATGGTCATGAGATTCAAACCTTCATTTGGCCCTCTGAAAATGCAAAAGCTTGGGTACATATTTTTCATGGAATGGCTGAGCATGCCAAACGCTATGATACTTTCGCTAAAACGCTTGTGGCCGAAGGCTATAGTGTCCTCGCTCACAATCATAGAGGCCATGGCACAAGTAAAACAACAGTGCTAGGCCAGTTTGCAGAACAAGATGGTTGGCAAAAAGTATTAACTGATTTAGAAACAGTCAGAGAAGCAATTTGTACAGAAGAGACCAAGCTGCCCTATTATATATTTGGCCATAGTATGGGATCTTTTATCGCCCAATCTTATTTGACTGGCAATGCTAGGCCGATAGATGGCCTCATGTTAAGCGCCTCAAACCAACAAAATACCTTTATGAGTAAGGCAGGCAAATTGGTTGCCAATATTGAAGCCATGCGTCTTGGTTCTGATAAGCCCAGTAAACTACTGCAATTTTTATCTTTCGGCTCCTTCAACAATCACTTTAAGCCCACTAGAACAGAATATGACTGGCTTAGCCGAGATACAAAAGAGGTTAATAAATATGTTGCTGATAACCTTTGCGGCTTTGCTTGCTCCATCAGCTTATGGCAAGATTTCTTAACCGCTTTAACCCAACTTTTCCAACCAGACAACCTCAAAAAAATTCAAATGGGCCTTCCCATTATGATTATTGGTGGAGATAAAGATCCTGTCGGATTAATGGGTAAAGGGCTGACTAAACTGGCCCAAAGCTATCGAAAAGCAGGTCAAGAGAAAGTCACTTTTAAACTCTATACTGATGCTCGTCACGAGCTTTTAAACGAAACGAATCGCTCTGAAATTTTAGGGGATATTCTTTCTTGGTTGAATAAAAATCAAGAATAATAAACACTCAACCACAAGAATTTAATAATGCCAAATAGAAACATTGCCTTAACTTGTCATAAAATTTAGTTTTAAGCACCCTTAATGTTTATTTTATTATAAACAATAAGTTACCCTTTTGAGATCATAACGATTACTTGGTTTCTTACTTAAGGAAAAAAATGTTTAAACCACTAATATTGCTGTTAAGCAGCATTTCACTAATAGCATGCCAGTCAAATTCACTAAATGATCAATATGTTAATAGGTATAAGCACCCTCAAAAAGCTATTAGCGAAACTGAAAAACAAATCCGTAAACAGTACCTAATAGCTAACGATTATTATTACGGATTTGATAGAAAACAAAACCAGAAAAAAGCTTGTGATATCTATGAGTCCTTAGCACTTAAACAAGACCCTGAATCAATACATAGTTACGGTAACTGCTTTTCTTTTGGAGAAGGTAGAGAAAAAAATTATGATAAAGCTTGTTCATTATTTGATAAAGCTTCTCAATTTAACATACCAGCGGCTCAAAATAGTTTAGGAAGTTGTTACGAATTTGGAAGTGGAAAAATTAAAAACCTAGATTTAGCGATGTACTGGTATAAAAAGGCTGCTTACCAAGGCTATTCTCTTGCAATACAAAATATTGCTGATCTTGAGCTAGAAATACCTTATGTTGAAAATAGTAATAACAACCCAATACCACGTTTAGTAAATCATGAAAATTGTAAATTAGCTGAAACCAGAGCACAAAAAAATGATAGTGATGCCATACCGTCTAAAAGTGAAGCGATATTCCTAGTAGGCCTCTGCTATCATGACAATCTTGGATTCAAACAGGATGACAGCAAAGCCTACGATTGGTTTAAAAGGGCTGCGAAAACAGATATTGCTGAGGCTCAATTCCAAGTTGGTTATTACCTGTTCAAAGGAAAAGGAATTAAAGCAAATAAAAACCGTGCAATTTATTGGTTTAACTTAGCTGCGGCTCAAAAAAACCATCAGGCAGAATTTTATTTAGGCGAATATTATTATATGGGTCACACCAATAAAAAGGATTATACACAATCATTTTATTGGTTTGAAAAGGCTGCAAATGGAGGCAGTATTGAAGGTATGCTTAGACTTTCTGAAAGCTATAAAGATGGTAAAGGTACAGAAAAAAATGATGCTCTAGCAACCTACTGGCTTCAAGAAGCATCTAAACAAAAAGAATTAAAATAGCTTTAAAAAGTTCAAATATAAAGGCCTGCTACTTAATGCTAACAGGCCTTTTTATCTAATTTTTTTGTTTGCTCCAATAACTCGCTAATAGCGAGCCTGATACATTATGCCAAATACTGAATAAGCTTCCTGGTAAAGCTGCAACAGGTGTAAAGAACTTAATCGCTAAAGCGGCAGCTAATCCTGAGTTCTGTAACCCTACCTCAAATGCAATCGTTCTACATATTTTCTCATCAAACCCCAGCAAGCGAGTTACTCCATAACCTAAGATTAAACCTATGCTGTTATGAATCATCACGGCTAAGACAATCAAGTAACCTATTTCAGCGAGTTTTCCAGCGCTTAATGCAACCACTATGGCGATAATAAAAACGATGGTAAACATAGAGATATAAGGTAGTAAAAATTGTATTTTATCGACTTTTTTAGCAAAGAAAGTATTCAATAAAACGCCAACAGCCACAGGTAAAAGTACAATTTTAACTAAACTTAATAGCATAGCCTGAACCGGAATATCGACTCCCTTTCCGACCATTAGAGCGACCAAAAGCGGGGTTAATACAACGCCTATTAAAGTTGAGATACTTGTCATTGAAATTGATAAAGCAGTATCGCCTTTTGCTAGGTAACACATAACATTTGACGCGGTACCACCTGCGACACTACCAACTAGAAGCATGCCGATCGTTAATTCACTATCAAAACCAAATATTTTACTTACAAGCAATGCTGCTAATGGCATCACCATGAACTGTAGCATTACACCGACAATCACAGCGCGTTTGCTCGCCAGAACTTGCTTAAAGTCCTTTGCAGTTAATGTCAGCCCCATTGAAAGCATAATGACAGTGAGAAGCGGAATAATGTAACTTTTGAAATCTACAAAAAAGCTTGGTTCAAAATAGGCATAAGCACTTAACAATAGCGCCCAAACGGGGAATAACAAAATTAACATAATAAATCCAAAACGATAGAAGGTTACAGTTAGCCAAAATCATGGTTGGGGCAGAATACAGAAGAAATGTAGTACTAATATGGAGTATTAAACAAAAAAGATGGGAATGGCAAATTGACTACTCTCGTGCCTTATTTGCCATTCAAACTAGATTAGGAATGTATTTAAAATAATTTATTCAAAAATACACAGCCGTGTGGCGACTTTAACTTTAGTCGTTTTACGTGATGTTTTAACCTTAATCTTGCTCTCAAGGTCTTTATTTTGATTATCTTTTTTATCCTTACCCGTGAGCTCTTCAAAGCTCTGACTCGCTGTAACATCCTTTTCTCGAGTTAAACTCAAATTTTCCGATTGCATACTTACCACCTTTAAATCCGTTAAAGTTATCGGTTATTGTTTACTCAATTATTATTGGGATTAGTGACATTTTTATTAAATATCACCCTCATATAGGTCATCGGCTAAAAGTGCCACTTATTGAGCTTAATATCGAAAATTTAAGCATTTTTAATTAGATTTATATCAATTTTATGACAATCAAAGCCAAATAGCGTCCTTGCTTTGGCGGCCTTAGGCCCACTTGAAAGGGGATCAAGTAGCTTGAGTCTATCTAACCCCAATTTAGGGATATATTACGCAGAATTACACTTTAACAATCTTATTATTTCGAAAGTTCAGATCGAGAAAAGTATAGTACCTGCTGCTTTCTATTAGTTTGTACTAAGCCTGCATATTCGGCGACTCGAATTGAAGCCAAGTTAGTTTCTTTCACCTCCGCCCATATAGCGTCATGTATACTATGAGCAAATACAAACACCATTTCTTTAGCGAGTCCCTTCCCTCTATAATCTGGCGCCAAGGTCCAAGAAAGTTCCCATGCTTGTTTCTTAGTATCATAGTCAGCACGTAAAGAGCCAATGTCTTCACCTTGATAGACTGCAATCACAAGTTTACGGTTTGAGTTTTTAAGAGAGTTTTCTAACCAGACGTGATGTGTTGTGACATCAATAAAATCTTGGGTGTGGCTTGATAGTCTGGTTAGCTCATCATTACGCCATGCTAAGAGCTGCTCAGCATCATGAATACTTACTTGTCTTAACTGAACGCCTTTGGCCATATTATTAAACCTTTTTGCTTATATGTTCTTAAAGCTAGTATTTTGCTAACTCTCTAGCATTAGCATTAGCGTTAACTTAACACGCCAGCATCAACTGCTTTATCAAGCTCAGTTTTTACTGCTTCCCATAATGCATGGCTTGCATCTTGAATACGTTCTTTATTTAATGAGAAGACTTTTTCTTTAGGTATATTATGCAGCTTCCAACTATGCCCTTCCCCATGGATATTATGTAAAAGCGGTGGCACTCTATCAATGGCCTTGGCGAATTTAGCATCATTCGTTACGCCCGTTTCAAATTCTAACCATAAACTGCTGAATTCAGCTTCCATCTTTGCAGGTAAAAAAGCAAAGAGTTTATGGATACCTTGACTCTCTTGCCGCTTTGTCTCAAGTGTTTCTGAGGCATAGATAATGGTATCTCCAGCTTCGATTTCACCTAAGTCATGAATCAGAAGCATCTTAATAACCCGATTAATATCTATCTCTTCATCAGCATGATCTTTTAACAAGAGTGCCATAAGACTTACATGCCAGCTATGTTCTGCTGAATTTTCATAGCGAGAATGACCAACTGGCTTTGTTTTGCGCAATACTGATTTGAGTTTTTCAACTTCAACCACGAAGCTTAATATCTGCTTTATGTCTGACATAGTTAATCCTTTATCTCATTATTATCAGACCGTTAGGATACGTAAATTTGAATTCACTGTATCTAAGAAGCAGTATCTAGAAGCAAATAGTTTTAACAAACTTTACCTAAGAGTCTTATTTAGACATCTCTTCTAAAATGCAACGCAAAAAAAACCGCACAAAAATGTGCGGTCTAAATTGTCTAACACCTATTATTAGCGCTTAAATAACCTTAAACATTAACCCTTCACGACCATAACGGGAATGTCCGCATGGCTTAATACCTTGTTTGCGATTGAACCTAGCATCATGTAACCCACCCTCGATTGCTTATGGCTAGCCATGACAATCACTTGCGCATTACTTTCTTTTGCCACACTTAAAATAGATTCAACTGGCTTACCTTCAACCACCTTAGTTGTACAGTCATTCGCATCGATAGGAAGTTCATCATTCACAAATTCAACCAGTTTTTGATGCACTTGTTTTACTGCTTTATCAAAAGTCCCTGGTTGGAAAAATGATCCTACTAATGGCATTTGATATCCAGCCAATGCGGTTAACAGAATTAAATTGCCACCCGGAGATAAAACATGCAAAGCATGCTCTATCACTTTATCTGTATAGCCCTTTTCTGCCAGGTCGACTGGCACTAACACTGTGTCATACATAATGCCTCCTAAGCAGCTTGACCCGATATTAATGAGTTAAGCCTCTGCTGCTGCAATTTACGTATTAAAAGTAATACCAGCAAAGCAGGAATAAACACTAGCTCTTTAGGCGGTCTATCAGATTCCTTTTCTACCCCCATAATTTGCCAGCCAAAGTCTATACTGGCTTTCTCAGCAGCACTGCCAAAATCAACATAATCCACCGTCCAAGTCTCACCGTCTTGAGTTAAATTCAAACCAAAAGATTGCAGCCTTGCCATACCATCACCTTCGGTTTGAGTAAGCTGTAATGAGACTGTTTTACTGACGTCATCCCCTTCAATGGTGACACCTTCTACTTGAAGTTGAATAAAGTCACCTTGATTGAGTGCTTCAACTTCTTGAATTAATGCTGTTGGCGCAACTTGTGTTTTTGGCTCATAGACCATATCCCACCAAAAACCTGGGCGGAACAAACTAAAAGCGATTAAAACAAGCACTAACGATTCCCATAATCGACTTTTGACCAACCAATAGCCTTGAGTACCTGCCGAGAAGACAAGAATGGCCACAATGGCACTGGCAACCGTTAGTATCAGATCTAGAATCGAGTCGATACCGATCAATAGAAGCTGTGTGTTATAGATGAACATGAAAGGCAGAATTGCCGTTCGTATGTCATAAATAAAGCCTTGTATACCGGTTTTTATTGGGTCATCACCACTGATTGCAGCCGCTGCAAACGCAGCAAGACCAACAGGTGGCGTATCATCAGCCAAAATACCAAAGTAAAACACAAAGAGGTGAACAGCAATTAAAGGAACAACAAGACCATTCTCAGCACCTAATGACACTATGACAGGTGCCATCAAAGTAGATACCACGATGTAGTTAGCGGTTGTCGGTAGCCCCATACCTAAAACAATACAAATAATAGCGGTAAAAATAAGGATCAGAACAAGATTACCACCAGAAATAAACTCAACAAATTCAGTCATCATCTGACCCAAACCTGTTAGCGTTACCGTCCCGACAATGATCCCTGCTGCTGCTGTAGCAATACCAATACCAACCATATTTCTAGCACTGGTAACCATGCCATCGATAAATTCATTCCAGCAGACTTTAAACTGTCCAGCCCAATCTGTTTCATTTCGGAACCAAGCCTTTATTGGCCTGTGTGTTAGTACGACAGCGATTAAGAACACCACAGCATAAAAAGCAGATTGCTGAGGTGAATATTGCTTAACGGCTAATGCCCATAAAAGTACTACGATAGGTAATGAGAAGTACAAACCAGAATAAACCGTTGGTTTAGGCTCAGGTAAATGATCCAACTCAATGCTGGTTTCGTCTTCAGCTAAATCTGGATAAGCTGCTGATAGTTTGACCAAAGCAAAATAAGCAGCGACGATGACAAGCAACATTACCAAATAAGATGTGCCACCTAATACCATTTCTAAAAAGCTAGACCCATAGAAAACCACCAGACCTAATACTAATAGAATTACGGATGTACTCATCCAAGATAACATACGCATAGCGAGTGTTGGCTTGTTAAGCTTTTCGATACCCTTCATATTCAGCTTTAGCGCTTCAAGATGGACAATATAGACCAAAGCAATATAGGAAATAATCGAAGGCAGAATGGCGTGTTTAATTACTTCTATATAAGGGATACCAACATATTCCACCATTAAGAAAGCAGCAGCTCCCATAATCGGCGGAGTTAGCTGACCATTAGTTGAAGCCGCTACTTCTATTGCACCCGCTTTGGTACCAGGAAAACCAACACGCTTCATCAAAGGAATTGTAAAGGTACCGGTAGTTACCACATTCGCAATTGAAGAACCTGAGATAATGCCGCTCAAGCCGGATGCTACGACGGCAGCTTTAGCCGGTCCGCCACGCATATGCCCTAACAAGGAGAAAGAAACCTTTATCAGGTAATTACCTGCTCCCGCTTTATCAAGCAATGAGCCTAATAAGACAAACAAAAATACAAAGGTAGTAGAAACACCAATTGCAACACCAAAGACACCTTCAGTTGTTAACCATTGATGGGAAGCGACTTTCTTCAAGCTTGCCCCTTTGTGGGCAATCACGTCTGGCATATATTGACCAGCGAAAGTAAAAGTCAAAAATACGACGGCCACAATTACCAGCGGCGGTCCCAGGGTTCGTCGTGTTGCTTCAAGTAGAGCCAGCATACCCACAACCGCGACAATGATATCGGTTACTGTTGGCGCTCCCATGCGCGACGCTAGGTCATTACGGAAAACTAATAAATATAAACAGGCACTTGAAGCAGCCACAGCAAGCGCAATATCAAGTAAGGATGCAGAAGACTTACTCGAACTTTTTGTTGCTGGAAATAAAAAGAATGCTAAAAAAATCGCAAAAGATAAGTGGATATACTTGGCTTGGTCTTCATTAAACGTGGCAAAATTGAAAATAAAAGGAAGAGGAGAAGCGTACCATAATTGAAAGCTAGCCCAAGCGATCAAGGTACCAACAACAAGCTTTGCCATATTGCCGTTAAATTGACGACTACCAGTTTCTGAGCTTAAAAACTCATCTGCTGAATTACTTTGCTCATCATTAGAGCCAGATAAATGTTTGGGGTTCATAGATTAATTCCTATGCCGAAAACGAAAAAACACAGGGGCCTAAGCCCCTGTTGAAGTGACAATAAAACGAACTTGTCGACTTACATCAAACCCGCTTCTTTATAGTACTTAACCGCACCTGGGTGTAGTGGTGCTGACAAGCCATCTTTGATCATTTCTTCTTTCTTCAGGTTAGCAAATGCTGGGTGAAGTTTTTTGAAGGTTTCAAAGTTTTCGAACACAGCTTTAACAACGTTATACACTAGGTTATCAGCCACTTTTGCAGAAGTGACAAAAGTAGCACCAACGCCGAAGGTACCTACATCGTTTGCATTACCTGAATACATGCCACCTGGGATAGTTGCTGTACGATAGAAAGAATTATCAGCAACTAGCTGATTAATTTTAGCGCCTGAGACTTCTACGATAACGCTATCACACGAAGTCGTGGCTTCTTTGATAGAACCACTTGGGTGACCAACAACATAGACCATTGCATCAATTTTGTTATCACAAAGTGCTTTAGACTGCTCGGCAGCTTTTAGCTCAGATGCTAACGCAAAGTCATCCATATCCCAGCCATATTTCTCCATGACAACTTCCATGGTGCCACGCTGCCCTGAACCCGCATTACCTACGTTTACTCGCTTACCTTTAAGGTCCTCAAAGGTTTTAATGCCTGCATCAGCTCGTGCGACTAAAGTGAATGGTTCTGGGTGAACAGAAAATACAGCTCTTAGATCTTCAAACTTACCATTTTTGCTAAATTTACTGGTGCCATTGTAAGCATGATATTGCCAATCAGATTGAGCAACACCCATGTCTAATTCGCCTTCACGAATGGTGTTAATGTTGTATACAGATCCACCTGTACTCTCAACACTACAACGTATGCCATGCTCTTTACGTGCTTTATTCACCAAGCGACAAATAGAGCCACCTGTTGGGTAATAAACACCTGTCACACCACCAGTACCAATTGTGATGAACTCTTGCGCTTGAGCAGTAACAGATGCTCCACCAAAACATGCGGCAATACCTGCACCGATAAGTGTGGATTTAATGTATTTCATTGACGACCCCTTAGCTATTTTATTGTTTGCTTTATTTGTTAAGTGATAGTTTTCACTTACCTTGCTCATTTTAAACAAGCCGTAAGTATTCATTCCTTTGTCAGCTTAAAACTGATTCCTTAGCACCTCAGTTGTCATTGCTGTACGTTTAATATCCTGTAAACGTGACACCATTTCTTCGACTTGAGCCGCATTATTTTTTGCCAGCTCCCCCGTCTTAGAAAATAGATTATTTTCAAACCCTATGCGGATATCGCCGCCTAACTTCGCTGCTTCTAATAAACAGTCTTGCTCCTTTTTGCCAAAAGCGCAAATTGCCCAGCGAATATTATCTAATTGTTCTATTAGATGAATAAAAGGCGTTAAGTCAGAAGGATCGGATTCCAGTTGTTTATGATAGCGACCTAATACAAATAATAGATGGTGCTTATTCGCGGGTAATAAGCCTCTTTTACGAAGGTCTAAGTAATAAGCAAGCTGGTCCGCTGAGTAAACAATGTATTGCGCAATAATATTCTCTGCAGCGACCCAATGAAAAAACTCACTCGCTATATGTTCAGAAGATGGATCAGGAATAAGTTCAGATAAAGCGAAAGAAGCCGCTTCTGGTTTTAATGTGCGAATTAATGCCATTTGCTGTTCAGGCTGATAAATGCCGACTGCTTCTGTGGTCAGTTGAATCATGACCTCATTACCAACCTTTTCTCTAACAGCCGCAATAACCGCACGATTATCGTCTATTTCCAAAGAGTGACGGCCCGTTTCGGTTCTAGCATGTAAATGAACCATACTGGCACCCGCTGTCACACATTGGGCAACTTCTTCAGCAAGTTCATCAGGTGTAATTGGTAAAGAAGGGTGATCTAATTTGCTTTTTCTAGCACCATTAGGTGCAACGATAACGGCACAAGCCGGACTATTTGCGTTCATCCTTGTCATTAAACACTTTCCTTGTAATGTTTGTGCGTTATGGCATCAATACTAAAATACAACTTGTCAGTTAACTCATCAAGCTGATCATCACTAATAATAAAAGGAGGCGCTAGTAACACATGATGCCCTTCTTGACCATCAACTGTTCCTGGCATTGGGTAACACATAAGACCAAGCTCCATTGCTTGAGCTTTAATTTTTGTATGTAATTTTGTACTTGCAGCAAAAGGAATTTTCTTCTCTTTGTCTGCCATAATTTCAATCGCACGAAATAAACCACGCCCCCGAATATCACCAATAAAAGCATGATTCTCAAAACGTTTTTCTAATTTAGCTTGCAATAAATCACCCGCAACTCTCACTCGTGGTAGTAAAGCATCTTGGTCGATAGCATTAAGCACAGCTAAAGAACCTGCGACAGCAGTTGCGTGGCCCATATAAGTATGACCATGTTGAAAAAAACCAGAACCATTCGAGATAGTATTATGTATTTCAGCTGATGCCATCATGGCACCTATGGGTTGATAACCCGCACCTAAACCTTTCGCTATCGTTACCATATCCGCTTCAATGCCTTCTTGTTCATGCGCAAATAAAGTACCAGTACGGCCCATACCACACATAACTTCATCAAGAATAAGAAGCACGCCATACTTATCGCATATCTCACGAATACGCTTAAAATAGCCCTCTTCTGCCACTACTGCGCCCGCGGTTGCACCCACAACAGGTTCGGCAATGAAGGCAATCACAGTTTCAGGACCAACCTCTAACAAGCGCTCTTCGAGCTCATTAGCCATGCGTTGCCCATATTCAAATGCTGTCTCGCTTGCTTGCTGGCCGTGATAAGCAAAACAAGCAGAAATGTGCTCAACAGGCATAAGTAAAGGTGAAAAAGGCTCGCGTCTTAAGGCATTCCCTCCGACTGAAAGCGCTCCTAGTGTATTGCCATGATAACTTTGTTTTCGAGAGATAAAGCGTGACCTTTGCGTCTCACCTTTTTCAACGAAATATTGACGAGCCAGCTTCAACGCTGATTCAACCGCTTCAGAGCCACCCGACACAAAATATACGTGCTCAAGTTTACCTGGTGCTGATGCCACAAGTTTATCCGCTAAGTTTTGCGCAGCTTCTGTGGTAAAAAAACCAGTATGGGCATAAGCCAATTGATCAATTTGTTCATGTAAAGCAGCTTTTACTGCAGGATGACTGTGGCCTAAACAAGATACGGCAGCACCGCCACTCGCATCTAAATAAGACTTACCCATTTGATCAAAAATATAAACACCTTCACCTCGAGCGGCGACAGGCAAACTGGCATGGCAGTGGCGTTGAAAAATATGGTTCATTGTGATGTTGGTATCTTTATCATTATCAAGAAGAAACTTAATTTATGATGTCTTTACCCTCACCGACAAACGATATATTCTCAGACCCTATGAGAAAAAGTAATGAGGTAAGCTATGCCTAATAAACTCCCCCCGCTAAATGCATTAAAAGCCTTTGAAGTAGCGGCACGTAAATTAAGCTTTTCTAAAGCGGCAATTGAGCTTTGTGTTACCCAAGGGGCAATCAGCAAACAAATAAAATCCTTAGAAGAGCACCTTCAATTAGCCTTATTTGATCGCACAACAACAGGCCTTGCATTAACCAAAGCAGGCAAGCAATACCTACCGACAATTATGGCTGCCTTAGAACAGATTCAAAGTTCTACTGCAAACTTGCAGCAGCTTGAAACAAATAATCATAGTTTAACGTTAAATATCACCCCATCATTAAGTCACCTTTGGCTCATTCCTCGCTTAAAACGTCTCAGTGATGCCTTACCAAACTTAAGATTAAACATGGTATCAGGTGATGGGGCATATCAATTCCATCAAGCTAGCGCAGATATTGCGATTCGTTGTTTGCCTCTTTCTTTAAGCCATGAAAACTCAACGCTTTTGGCAGAAGAAGTATTGATTCCTGTTATTCACCCTGATTTGTTATGTCAAAAGCCAATAACTCAAGCTGATGATATGCTTAACCATCCTCTTCTCATGCATACAACAAGACCACAACTTTGGTCACAGTTTCTAAGCAGTGCTTTAGCAGAAAAAAAACAGACTCAAATACCAAACTACCATCATGGTTTCGAACATTTCTTTATGTCTCTAGAAGCCGCTAAACAAAAACAAGGGATAGCCCTTGTACCTGACTTTCTAGCATCTGAGTTTATCAATCGTGGGGAGTTAGTTAATGTCTTGAATATGCGCTATCAAAGTAGCTTTGGCTTCTACTTTTTAGTCCCTAGTTACCGTCAGCAAAATGATCAAGTACAGCAATTTTACCAATGGCTACAAAGTGAAATAAGTCCGAATATCTAAATTAATGCTTAGCCATCAACTTAAAGTAAACTCACCCACTTTATTTTTATCTAGCAAAAAATAGTTTTTACCTCAGTCACTTAATGATTGATTAGAATTTCTATTTAGTCGTATTAAGGAGATGGATAATAAAAGCTTCAAGTATCTATTTAAAACTTGAAAATATGTGTAAAACAACTTTATTTAGAGCTATTTAGCTTGCCGAAGATTCATCATACTTCTCTTTAATTGCGAGTATTTCAGGCAGTACTTCATTAAATATTCTCACAAGATTTGGATCAAAATGGGTACTCGACCTCTCATTAATGAACTGTACTGCTTCATCAACAGCCCACGCTTTTTTATAAGGCCTTTCTGTCGTCAAAGCATCAAACACATCAGCAATCATAATAATACGTCCTGAAATGGGTATTTCTTCCCCTTTAAGGTTTTTTGGGTAACCCGAACCATCCCACTTTTCATGGTGGGTCAAAGCAATCTCTTTAGCCGTCATTAATATTTCAGAATCGTTTTCCCCTATTATCTCAACTCCAAATTCAGGGTGTTTTCGCATAAAGTTCCATTCTTCATCTGTCAGTCTTCCTGGCTTTAATAGTATTTTATCTGGAATACCTATCTTACCAATATCATGCATAGGGGCTGCGTTAAAAATCAAATCGACCCAAGCGTCACCATGACCTAACTTTTCTGCAATTAATCGGGCATAATGGCTCATACGAATAACATGTAACCCTGTTTCGTTATCTCTAAACTCAGCAGCTTTACCTAACCTACGCACAATCTGCAAACGCGTTTCCAGCAACTCTTTCGTTCTTATTTGTACTTCATGTTCTAATGCAATATTTTGATCATGCAATGCTAGGTGCGTATGCACTCTTGCCTCAACAATAGAAGGACTAAAAGGCTTAGTAATATAATCTACGGCCCCTAATTCAAGCCCTATTCTTTCATCTTCAGTTTGGTTTTTTGCAGTGATGAAAATAATAGGAATATGTGACGTTAAAGGGTTTCCTTTCAATTGACGGCAAACTTCATAACCATCAATTCCTGGCATCATAATATCTAACAGTATCATTGAGGGGCTGGGAATTTGTTGCGCTATTTTAATAGCTTTTTCACCGTTAAGTGCTGCTTTTACTTTATATTTATCCCTCAATACACCACTCAGAACATCGATATTTTCTGGGGTATCATCAACAACTAATATCGTTCTTTTCTGACTACTCATAAAGATCTCTTTGTGTTAAACAATTGATTTTTCAAGCTCATCAAGTAATTCAAGCCCTTCATCAAAGTCATAACCTTCTACCGCTTTCGTCAATTTTTTAAGCAAAGCTGAATAAACTTCAATACCTGGAATCTCATTTAGCTCATCAATAACAAAAGTAACTTCAGCATCATTTTCTTCAACTAACACTCTTAATCTTTGCAGAATGTCACTAGCCATAGAAACATCTAACTCTTTCAATACAAATTCAGTTGTTGGCTTATTTAAAGTTAATCCAGATAACCCTTTTAGTACAGGCACAAGGGAGATATTAACGGCTTCTTCTAACTGAAGAATTTCTGAAACATGAGTACTTTGGCTATAGGCAGACTCTAGTGCTGCGGCAGATTTTTCTACTTCCTTTGCACCAATCGTTCCTGCCATTCCTTTTAAAGTATGAGCTAACCGCATTGGAGCTTCGTTATCATCACTGCTTTGAGCGATAGCAATTGATGCAGAGAAATCGGCATTACTTTCATAGAATTTAACAAGCAACTTGTGATAAAGCTTTCGACTGCCTTGTGTTGAATTCAAGCCTATATCGGTATTAATTTCTGGAATGTGAGGCAGGTCGAATCCATCTTCATTAGAAGTATTGGCTTGCGAGCTCGTGACTTGGTAAGGTTCTTTAGGCTCAATCCACTTAGCCATCGTTGCAAACATATCATTCACATTAATGGGCTTTGCAATATGATCATTCATGCCAGCAGATAAAACCTTTTCTTTATCACCAGCCATCGCATTTGCCGTCATAGCAATAATCACTAAATCCTTAAGCTTTTCTTGTTTTCGGATTCTTTGAGTTGCTTCAAAACCGTCCATGATTGGCATTTGCAAATCCATTAGCACGCCATCAAAGCGTGAAAGTTTTAAATACTCTAAAGCTTCAGCACCGTTATTAGCCACAGTGACAGTGACATTGTTACCTTCTAACAATGCTACCGCTAATTCTTGGTTCAGTTCATTATCTTCAACAAGCAGGATATTAGCACCCGCTACTTTTTCAATAAGCTCACTCGATTCTGCTTTTAAACTATCTTGATTAATATGGCATACAGCTTTTTTCCCCATCGCTGTTAACATAGCATCGAGTAAACTAGAAGCGGTTATGGGCTTGGTTAAAAAACCGTGTATATCTACATCCGAAACCGCCTCTGTAACATCATCACGCCCATAGGCAGTTACCATAATGATCGCGGGCACTTCACTCAAACTACTGTCATTTTGAATTACCTTACACGCTTCAATACCACTCATATTTGGCATTTTCCAGTCCATCAAAACCAATTTATAAGGGTATAATAAGCAAGCTTCTTTAATACAAGATAATGCTGTTTCACCACTGTTGCAGGTATCTACCTGCAGTCCAAAACTCTCTACAATAGAAGACAAAATCTCCCTCGCAGATGCATTATCATCAACCACAAGCACTCTTATAGCATCCAAATTATCAGCTTTTCTGCGAGTATATGAAATTTTGCCTTCTTGTTTAAAAAACTGAGCGGTAAAGTGAAAAGAGCTACCAATACCGGCTTCGCTTTCTACCCATATATCTCCACCCATCAGCTTTGATAACTTTTTACTTATGACTAACCCTAGGCCTGTACCACCATATTTTCTACTAGTAGAGGTATCAGCTTGAGAGAATGATTGAAACAGTTTAGCTTGTTGATCTGCCGTCATGCCAATACCGGTATCACTGATAGAGAACTGAAGTAATACATCTTCGTACCTATCCTCTTTGACCCTAACAGTAACTCTAATTTCTCCACCTTCATCGGTAAATTTAACAGCATTATTGCCAAGATTAACAAGCACTTGCCCTAGCCTTAATGGATCTCCTACTAAATAAGTAGGTAAATCACTTGGTAAGTCGAATAAAAGCTCTAGCCCTTTATCTTCGGCTTTTAATCCAACTAGATTTGCTAAGTTAGCGAAGACATCTTCTAACCTAAAATCAACCGTTTCTATATCTAATTTTCCTGCTTCGATCTTAGAGAAATCTAAAATATCATTGATAATACCGAGTAAGCTTTCACCTGACCGATGCACTTTTTCAATATAGTTACGCTGCTTTTTACCAAGATCTTCTTTTAAAGCTAGGTAAGACATCCCGATAATTGCATTCATCGGGGTTCTAATTTCATGAGACATGTTAGCAAGAAAATCACTTTTAGCTTGGTTAGCAGACTCAGCTTGTTTAATTGCGATTTGTAACTCTTCCATCAGCTCTTCACGACTTAGCTGGCGAACTTTATTTCTCATTTTGCCAATAAATTCATCAGTAGGTGTAAAAGAAGTATGATGAAGCGCTTTGGAAGCTCTTATTTGAAATAAATCTTGTTTATCTGATACAAGCAGTAATTCATCGAAAACAGTATGGTACTCAATTAAGTCAACATCAGGTCGCTGAATGTCAAATAAAATAACGAATAAATATTCACTCTGCTTTTTTTCTAAACCTACATCAACATTGATCGTTTTCTGATTCTTAAGTAACAACCAACTTAGTTCAGAAGTGATAGTAGACATACGGGTAGCTTCAATAGAACTAAAACCTAAATCAATTGAAAGACTTCGAATTTTGCTACGAAAATGAACAATGCAACTTTCATTTTTAATAGAAATATCACCAAGAGTGATCATATTAATAACCCCTGATTATTAATCTAAAAATAGAAAATTTTAAACTCATTAGCTTTCAATGAGGCGTATAACAGCACAAGTCGCATCATCATTACTTTTCCCAAAATTTGAAAGTAAGGTGTTTGAGATTATCTCAGCATCATCCCAAAATATATTAGGATAATCAGTTTCATTAAATCGACTTGAAATTCCATCGGTATGAAAAACAATAATGTCGCCAGCATTAATAGAAATGCACTTTTCTTTCGGTGTACGAATTTGGTAACCAATGACACCACCTTGGGTGACTTCTCGTTTAGATTGTTCACCAAACACTCTCAGAAAAATATTACCAATTCCTACATAGCTCAATTTTCTCGTTTTTATATTTAGTCTCCCGATTATTGCAACCGCACCATGTGTGCCATTTAATTTTTTATGGAGGCCTTTCATTAAATCTGGCAATTTCGAATCTTTATTTTCTTTAATATAATTAATGCCAATACAAGAAATTTTATGAGCATTCACGCCATGCCCAGCACCATCAAAAATACAAATAAACAGTTCTTCACCTTCATTACTTATAAAGACGGCATCTCCACTCACAAAATCAAGCGCTCTTTCTACTGAAAAATATTCAAAGCCACTAACGTTAACTAAAGCCATTTTATGACCTTTACTATCGTACCTTTACCTAAGCAAGTTGTTATCTCAAACTCGTCCATCAACCTTCTCGTACCAGGAAGCCCAACTCCCATAGTGCCACCAGTGCTATACTCATCTTCTAATGCTTTATCAACATCTATAATCCCTGGACCTTCGTCATCAGCGATTATTTTAATACCTTTTTTCAATTTCTCTTCAAACATACTTAAAAATATAGTGCCGCTTTTAGCGTATACATATATATTTCTAGCTAATTCACTTACCGCTGTCGATATCATAAATTGTGAAGTACTATTAAACCCCATCGTTTTTGCATACTCTTTAGCTTCTAAAGCGGCATATGCCACATCAACCTCATCATAAACTTGAAGCGATATTGTTTTACTTCCATAGTTCATAAATATCCCATCTTTTATTAACTACTTTTACAAATAAAAATTCCAATATAAATTTATTTACTTACATTATTTAAAGACACTAAAATATCTAAAGCATCTTGTATTGTCATAGCCGTTATTATTTTAGATAGTTCTAAGTTCACATCAATAATAGATGCGACTACGCCAGGACTTAAACCTGTCATAACTGTTTTAAAACCTAAAACATTAATCATGACTGATGTATTTGATAATATTTTCCATAACACACTATCAATAATCTCAATCCCAGACAGATCAATAACTACACCTAAATAGTTTTTTGAATGTACTTGCTCAAGTAGTTTTGCTTGAATATCCATAGCGGTTTCTTTAGAAAGTTCTGTTTGTACAGGAAATACCAAGCAACCTTGTGTCGTGTAAGTTGCAATAACAGACGACTCATTAGCAACATCAAATTTAGTGTCCATCAAGATATTCATCATAATTTAGAGTTAATATTACCAAGCTCCAACCCCATCTCTTTTAGAGACATACTCACACCATCCTTTAAATTAGACTGCGTTAAAATATCCCCTAAATCTATCCCTAAGTTAACTAGAGCCTGTGATATTTGTGGCGATATGCCTGTCACAATACAGCGACAGCCCATCAATTTAGTTGCTTGGGTCACTTTAATAAGATAGTTGGCTACAGCACTATCTATCGCTGGTACGCCTTGAATATCCAAAATGAAAAATTTGGCTTGATAATCTAAAATATTTTGAAGTGCAGCTTCCATGATAGTCTGAACACGCTTAGAGTCTACAAGACCAATTATAGGTAACAGCAGGACATTATCCCAAAGCCGCATCACAGGTGTCGACATATCCATAATTAACGCGGCCTGCTTAGCACTTTCATTTTCACGACGTTTTTTCTCAGTGACATCAGATGCAATTTTAAGTACTTTGAAAGGTTTGTTATTCAAATCAAAGATAGGGTTATAAGTCGCCTGAATATATATCTCCCTACCATTTTTACCTACTCTCCTATATTCTCCAGAATCAAATTCTCCTCTATTCATTTTTTTCCAAAAATCAGTATACTCAACACTTGTGGCATATGAGTCCTCACAAAATATTCGATGATGTTTACCTGCAACTTCATCTAAGGAATATCCCGCTATTTCAAGGAACTTATCATTTGCAGCAATGATCGTTCCATCCATGTTAAACTCGATAGTACCTAAAGACTTATCTATTGCGTTCAGTTTTCCTGCTGTTTCAGCGTTATTCAATTTTAGTTTAGTAACATCCGCAGCAAATTTAATCACTTTTACTGGTTTATTGTTTAAACCAAGAATCGGGCTATAAGTAGCTTGTATATATACTTCTTCATTACTTTTTGTTATACGCTTAAACTCGTTAACTTCATATTCACCTTTATTTAATTTTTCCCAAAATTCTTTATACTCATTGCTTTTACTATAAGATTCTTCACAAAATATACGGTGATGTTTTCCTTGTATTTCGGCTAAAGAGTAACCAATTATATTTAAAAACTTCTCATTGGCGGTAATAACACTACCATCCATATTAAATTCGATTACACCTTGTGATTTTCGAACTGCAGCTAGAATGCTTTCAGTTTCAATATCCTTCATTTTTCTATCAGTAACATCTGAAGCAAATTTAAGTACTTTGATTGGCTTTTTATCTTCATTAAATATTGGGTTATATGTAGCTTGTATATAAATTTCTTTCCCTCCTTTTCCTAATCTTTTATATTCACCTGAATGAAATTCTCCAAGATTTAATCTCCCCCAAAAATCTCCATATTCTTTGCTATTAACAAACTGCTCTTCACAAAAAACACTATGATGTTGACCTTTAACTTCATCAATTTCATAGCCAACAATATCTAAAAAAATCTGATTACAGTTAACTATAATTCCTTTCATATCAAATTCGACAAAGCCCTGAGATCTATTTATTGCGTTAAAAAGATCTTCGTTACTTATGTCACCATCATTAAATAACGCCATAAAACACTCTCTTTTATTAATAAATACGATCAGACCTGAACTTTATAAAATCTTATGTTCTCGTCTATATAGGATTTTAAAAGACCTATTTATAAGCTTAATGAAAGTAGCGTTTAAGTGGTTTCTTAGGTCTCTTGACTAAGTTAAATAATAGCTTTCTTTGAAAAACTTTCTATTAAATAAGGTATGTAAATGTAGCGTTATATTAATGGACTAACCTGCTCCCCCCAAACCTGTACTCTAACCATTGTGACCTCTTAATTTTTAGTACTTTCACTTCAAAAAAATCAATGAATTTATTTCAAGTGTTTTATGATTTAATAGCAGGAGGCAACGCTTTAGCTTAATCAAAAAAACACTACAAAGAAGTGAGCTTCAGGAAGGGAAATTTCATTTAGCATCTATCTAAAGGGGAATAGCAATTTCAGGAAAGTCTATAATTAGCCTAACCTTCAAACTCATAAATAATAAATTTAGCCTTTTGATTAATAGAATTTAAATTAATCTGCCTCTATTCGTTATGACAAACACCGTCATTTAAAGACCACTATTTAAGTAGGCGCCTAGTAACTTAAAGTACTCAGCAAACGCTTGGTTAATTTTTTGCCTCTGCTCACCTTTAGGATAGAGGCCTAATTCTGCTTCTTGTGAGTAGCGACTACCTTTCACCAGAAAAGAATTAATTAAACTTGCGTCTTCTAAACCAGCATCTTCTACATAGGCTTCAAATGCTCTTGCACATAGCTCTTCGGGTAAGCTGTAATAAAGCTGGTTCAGCTTTTTATCAACTTGATTCGAGCAACTCACGAGCAAGCTGGGTGCTTGCTCACTTTCATCCAATAAAATGACTTTAAAGCAGTTCGATAACAAATCATTAAGCGGATGTTGTCGCATAGGGGCATCTAATAGCCAAGCTTTGGAAGCAAATACCATTTTAGATTGATAATGAAGGCCTTGATCAAAGCTAGGTAATGATTCAAATGCTTGGGAACCCAAGTAATGGTCAAGCGCATGAAACCATTCATGCGCTATGCTACCTGGACCTGCGTTTTTTGCTAATGAAAAACATCTCTCATGGGGAGAGTAATGAGCTGCAACGCCTGGGCGACCACCTCTCCCATACTGTAGTGATAGACTTGCTCGCAATGAAATTAGGTTTTCAGGTGCTTGCAATATTTTCATTAAAGTTATTAATGCGTAATAAAAGGAATGGGCTGCCTTTTTTTGCTCTTCAGGTGTTACCCATCGCCCTAATTGAATAGAGCGAAAATTAAAACGCTTTCGTATATCAACAAAACTTAGATCAGCGTTATCAAACTTATTCTTGATCTCAGGTTGGCCAAAACGATAAAACAAATGAGCTTTAGACATGTACAAACCAGTATAAAAATTACTTAGCAGATTCTCTTGTTACTAACTTCATTGATATAGAATTAACACAATGCCTTAGGTTCTTAGCCGTTAAGCCTTCCCCTTCGAAAACATGCCCAAGATGACCATCACAATTTGCGCAAACAATTTCAATGCGTCTACCATCAGCATCAGGTAGTTGTTTAACAGCTCCTTCAATTTCGTCGTCGAAGCTCGGCCAGCCACAATGCGATAAAAATTTATGCTCTGAATAAAATAAAGGTGCATCACATTGACGGCAAAGATAAACGCCCTCAGCTGTTGTATCTGTGTACTCTCCAGTAAAAGGTCGCTCTGTACCTTTATGAAGAATAACCTGCTGCTCTGCTGCATTTAAAGAATTAAGGGGCTTAGTCATCTGGCTCTCTCACTTAAATAAATATTTGCTTAAAGCACTTTGGATTAAACAAACTTGGTTTAGTTCTTTATTATATTACAAAAGGTGTAATTAATACTGAGATCCTATACATTCCCTTTTAAAAGGATTTTTGCATTAAGGCTTGAGAATTTGGCTATATTGATGGCCACCTTCAATATAACAAAAACAAAACAATAATCACAAACCCATAACCTATACCTATATTAATAATTACTACAATCCATAGGTTATTATCTTTCTCTCGCCTTATAGTCTTATCATTAGATAATTATATGGAGCCAACCATGGCCAGCTTAAGTACAGCGCAAGTCACCCAAGTCCATCATTGGAATGATGGGTTATTCAGCTTTAAAACCACACGAGATCCAGGCTTTAGGTTTAAAAATGGCCAGTTTGTAATGATAGGGCTTGAAGTCGACGCCAAACCTTTATTAAGAGCTTACAGTATCGCTAGCCCAAACTATGCTGATGAGCTTGAATTTTTCAGCATTAAAGTGGCCGATGGAGCCCTCACATCAAGACTGCAAAACATCCAAGTGGGTGAAAATATCATTCTTGGTGGAAAAGCGACTGGCAGCCTAATTGTTGATGATCTATTGCCTGGTAAAAACCTTTTTTTACTTGCCACAGGAACAGGCTTAGCTGCATTTATGAGTGTTATCCAAGACCCGGAAATTTATGAGCGTTTTGACAGAGTTATCTTAGTTCACGGCACAAGACATATCGCTGATTTAGCGTATCAAGATTTTATTGAGAATGAGCTGCCTGACAACGAATATCTAGGTGAAGAAATTAAAGAAAAGCTTAGCTATTACCCAACCGTCACCAGAGAAAGTTATAAGCATGAAGGGAGAGTGACCGAGCTTATTCGAAATGACAAACTTTGCCATGATTTAGATCTCCCTCCGATGAATCCAACAACTGACAGAGTGATGATTTGCGGAAACCAGTCCATGCTAGCCGAATGTCGTGAGCTTCTTGATGAAAGAGGGTTTAACATTTCTCCGCGAATTGGAGAAGCAGGTGACTATGTGATTGAAAGAGCGTTTGTTGAAAAGTAATCGTACTCAATCCCCCCAATAAAGTGCACCTTCACCCTTAAGGTGCACTGCTATTTAAAAGCCAACTTACTAGATACCTCCCTTTTAACACATAATTGAATAAGCATTATTCAAAGACTTGTTATCGCCTTTATTATTAACTTAAAACCTGCTCACCTTCGATACAAAAGCATAACAAAAAACAAAAAAAACTTTCTGTTAGACACTCGTCAAATTAGCGTATTCTGCTATCAGATTAAGAATTTACCTAAAGAAGTTTTCTCCAATTTAGACAAACACCTGTAAATGATTTACAGCGTTAAATGATGAAGGGAAGTATCAAATGGATAAATTAGAACAAGCTAAATATATTATTTTAACCTTCGGCATATTTTTGCTTTTAATTGCCAGTTTCTTGTTTTATCAATCCCTCCACCCTTTTAAAGACAGTCAGGAAACAAATGGACATGTTGTTCAACCAAGCTCATCACTTAACAAAGAGGTTAAGCAAGGTTTAATTGTTTCTTTCAAAACCTTATGGAATCAAAACATTGAGCTACACCTAAGCCAACCTCAGAACCTCTTACCTTTAAGGAAAGGGCAGTCTGTGCCTGTAATTTACAGTGAATCCGAGCCTGGTAGAGCAATACTAAAACCTCACCCGAGCTTAACATCACCTTTTAGTATTCTTGCCGACCTTGGTAGCGCAATGATTTTCTGTTTTCTATTAATCCATCTAAAAGACTTTAAAAAGCAACGCAAAGTTCGTTACTTACAAAACCACGGTATTGAAATTAAAACCGTACTACGTAGCGTCGAAGTAGATCCTGAACATGAGAGCAATGGTAAGAAGCCTTACCGTATTTATACGGAATGGTTAAATCCAAGCGCTACTGCGCTTCACATTTTCAAAAGTGATTATCTATTGTTTGATCCCAGCGAGATGCTAGAAGATAAAGAAGTCACGGTTCTTATTAAAAAGGATAATCCAAGCGAGTATTACTTAGACCTGTCTTTTTTATCGTCACCTAAAAAAGCGCCGAACTTTAAATGGTAAAAAAGCACCTGAGGCCTTAAGCGCAAAAATACTTTTACTATATTGTCTTGGTTGAAAGTTTTACCATAGCACCCCACTTTCAAACCTAATTCGATCCAATAGAAAATAAGAGTATTCCTTTGCAAATATTAATCATTGGTTATGTCTGGCCAGAACCTAATTCATCTGCTGCGGGTTCGCGCATGATGCAGCTCATCAGTAGCCTACAAAATGCGGATTTTTTAGTTCACTTCGCAACACCAGCCCAAACGACAGAACACATGGTGAACCTTAAGGGAATGGGTATCAGCACAAGCCAAATTGAACTAAATCAATCCAGTTTTGATGACTATATTGTCTCGCTAAATCCAGACATCGTAATTTTTGATCGCTTTATGATGGAAGAACAATTTGCTTGGCGAGTTGAGAAGTACTGCCCGACGGCGTTAAGAGTCCTAAATACTGAAGATCTACACAGCCTTAGAAGTGCACGGCATAAAGCAGTAAAGTCAGGACAAAGCTTTGAACTTAGCGATATGCACTCTGACCTTGGCATTAGAGAGATAGCCGCTATATTACGTAGCGATTTAACTCTGATGATTTCAGAGTATGAGTATCAGTTACTTCAAGACAAGTTTAATGTCCCTGCTTATCAGTTAATGCACCTTCCTTTTATGTTAGAAAGCATTGACCAAACAAAACTAGATTCACTCCCTTCCTTTGATGAAAGGGCACACTTTATTAGCATAGGTAATTTCCGCCACGAACCAAATTGGGATGCGGTATTACAACTTAAAACGGAAATCTGGCCAAAAATACGTAAACAGCTGCCTCTAGCACAGCTTCATGTTTATGGTGCCTACCCGCCACCCAAAGCCACCCAACTTCATAATGAAAAGCAAGGCTTCTTGATTAAAGGCTGGGCCAAGGATGCTAATCAGGTGATGCAAAATGCCAAGGTATGTTTAGCCCCCATTCGGTTTGGTGCAGGTATCAAAGGAAAGCTAGTTGAAGCGATGCAAAATGGAACATCAAGCATTACAACCTCAGTCGGTGCTGAAGCAATGCATGGAGATCTAGACTGGAACGGTGCAATCTGTGACGACAAAGAAACCTTCATTCAATCTGCAGTATCTGCCTATCAAAACAAAAGCGACTGGTTACAGAATCAAACTAAAGGCATAAAAATACTTTCTAATTTTTATGATAAAAATAAATGGCAATCAAAATTTATTGCGTGCCTTCTTGATTCAAAAGCCTCTCAAACACAGAATCGCCAACAAAATTTCATGGGATTAATGGTAAGACACCATAGTTTGAAGAGCACTCAGTATATGTCGCAGTGGATTGAGGCTAAAAATAAAGGATAAAAATACGGTAGTTTGCTTTTTTTCATAGGCTTCAAAAAATCACATTTATAGTCAAAGCCCCTAAATTTGGGGCTATCCTTCCTACTTAATAGTATTTACATGGCTAAGATAGCAACTAATACAAAATTAACTATGCTTATGCCCTTCTAATGCTGACTATTTATCCTGTATACTTGCGCGAAAATTTTTCGTCCAAACCTTATATATTAGAGTAATGTAATGGCTGACTTATCGCACTACAGAAACATTGGTATTTTTGCTCACGTTGACGCGGGTAAAACTACAACAACCGAACGTATTCTTAAACTTACCGGTATGATCCACAAGATCGGTGAAGTACATGAAGGCGAATCAACAACTGACTTCATGACGCAAGAAGCTGAACGTGGTATTACCATCCAGTCTGCAGCAGTAAGCTGTTTCTGGAAAGACCACCGTTTCAACGTTATCGACACACCTGGACACGTTGACTTCACAGTAGAAGTATATCGTTCTCTTAAAGTGCTTGATGGCGGTATCGGTGTATTCTGTGGTTCTGGTGGTGTTGAGCCTCAGTCTGAAACTAACTGGCGCTATGCTAACGATTCAGAAGTTGCTCGTATCATCTTCGTAAACAAACTTGACCGTTTGGGTGCTGATTTCTACCGCGTAACTGACCAAGTACGTGACGTACTAGGTGCAACGCCATTAATCATGGTATTGCCTATCGGTACTGAAGACCAGTTTACTGGTGTTGTTGACCTTCTAACTCGTAAAGCTTACGTTTGGGACGAAACTGGACAACCAGAAAACTACTCAATCGAAGACATTCCAGCTGACATGGTTGATGATGTTGAAGCTTACCGTGAACAGTTGATTGAAACTGCGGTAGAGCAAGATGACGACCTAATGATGGCATACATGGAAGGTGAAGAGCCTTCAATGGAAGATATCAAACGTTGTATCCGTACTGGTACACGTGACCTTGCTTTCTTCCCAACATACTGTGGTTCTGCGTTCAAGAACAAAGGCATGCAGATTCTTCTTGATGCTGTTGTTGATTACCTACCAAGCCCAACTGAAGTTGAGCCTCAAGACCTTACTGACGAAGAAGGTAATGCAAATGGCGAGAAAGCAATTGTATCTGCTGACGAACCTTTCCGTGCATTAGCATTCAAAATCATGGATGACCGTTTCGGCGCCCTAACCTTCGTACGTGTATACTCAGGTGTACTAAACAAAGGTGATACTGTACTTAACAGCTTCACTGGTAAAACTGAACGTATCGGCCGTATGGTTGAGATGCAAGCAGACGATCGTAACGAAATTAGCCGCGCACAAGCCGGTGACATCATCGCTATCGTTGGTATGAAAAACGTTCAAACAGGTCACACTCTTTGTGATCCTAAGCACGAATGTACACTTGAAGCAATGGTATTCCCAGAGCCAGTAATCTCTATCGCCGTAACACCTAAAGATAAAGGTGGTAACGAGAAGATGGGTATTGCTATCGGTAAAATGGTTGCAGAAGATCCAACATTCCGCGTTGAAACTGACCAAGAAACTGGTGAGACAATCCTACGTGGTATGGGTGAACTTCACCTAGATATCAAAGTTGATATCCTAATGCGTACCTACGGTGTAGACCTAGTTGTTGGTCAACCTCAGGTTGCTTACCGTGAAACTATCACTCAAGCAGTTGAAGACAGCTACACTCACAAGAAACAGTCTGGTGGTTCTGGTCAGTTCGGTAAGATCGACTACCGCATCAAGCCTGGTGAAGTGGGTACTGGTTTCACATTCAGCTCTTCTGTTGTTGGTGGTAACGTACCAAAAGAATTCTTCCCAGCTGTAGAGAAAGGCTTCAAGTCTATGATGGGCGAAGGTACCTTAGCGGGCTTCCCTGTTCTTGACGTTGAAGTTGAGCTATACGACGGTGGCTTCCACGCAGTTGACTCCTCTGCTGTAGCCTTCGAAATCGCTGCTAAAGGCGCTTTCCGTCAGTCTATGCCTAAAGCAGGTCCTCAGCTGATCGAACCTATCATGGCTGTTGACGTGTTCACTCCTGATGATCACGTTGGTGATGTAATCGGTGACCTTAACCGTCGTCGTGGTATGATCAAAGACCAAAACGCTGGCGTATCTGGTGTTCGTATTAAAGCTGACGTACCTCTATCAGAAATGTTTGGTTACATCAGTACACTACGTACTATGACATCTGGTCGTGGTCAGTTCTCTATGCTGTTCTCTCACTACTCTCCTTGCCCGAACTCTGTTTCTGAAGCAGTAATCGAAGCAGCACGTGAGAAAAAAGCTAACGCATAATTGCCGTTAGTCTTTGAGAAACACAAAAACCCGATGATGTAATCATCGGGTTTTTTTTGCCTAAAATTTATGATGTTTATAATGAATTGAAAAGTTACTGTTTCGCTCTCTTAAATAGTTAGCAAAGAAGCAGATGAGAAAAAGCCAACGATTAATCACCAGTAGTTTTCTACCTAAAATTTATGGCACTTAAAAGTCAGACACAAAAAAAGCCAAGATAATCTATCTCAGCTTTTCGCATCAATTCACCCTAAGAATAAACTAATAGCTTACTAACGCATCATACGTCCACTTGCCTGCTCACGCTCAGCCACCCTCTGCATAGTTTCTTTGCGCTCTTGATACTTCATGCGACTCCAAGCTGTAATCTCTTTCACACTACGGTGACAGCCGATACAAACATCATTATCATCTAAGCAACACAAAGACATGCAAGGAGACTTAATTTCAGGCTCCGCATTTTGCACTTCAACATCAGACAAACTCTATTCCCCACAAATAAAGGAATAATAACAATTTATCAGTAATGTCGTCAGTTAAATTAGTAAAGCCTTTTTTTCAACTTCAGCAGGCCTTCCAAAATAGTATCCTTGTGCTAAGCCACACCCCAAACGCCCTAGGACCTGCCTTTGGCTTTCACGCTCAACCCCTTCAGCAATCACCCTAATTGAAAAAGCGTCTGCTATAGCAAGAATCGCGCTCACAAGGGCAAGATCGGATTCATCATTAGCAATATCCGCTACAAATCGACGATCTATTTTTAGAATATCAACAGGGATACTTTTTAAGTAAGCAAGTGAAGAGAAGCCTGTACCAAAGTCATCTAAAGCGAGACGATAACCAGCCTCCCTCACCTTCTCTAACCACAATCGAGTATTCATTGAATCCTTCAACAAAACCCCTTCGGTTATTTCAAGAATAATATTTTCGGGTGCCAAGTTATATCGACTTAGTTGATCAGTCATCCAACCAACACCAAGAAGACTAGGAATCTGATAACAAGAGAGATTGATGGACACATAAATTCGCTTTGCATGTTGCTTTTGCAAGTCACAAAAACCCTTCAAAACCTTAACGTACACAACCTCAAACAAATCTTGAATTAAACCTAGCTCTTCAGCACAACTTACAAAAACATCAGGCGCAACAACCTGACCAGAAGAGGTCGTCCACCTTGCCAATGCTTCATAGCCAAGCACTTCGTGGCTTGAAAGATCAACAATAGGCTGAAAAGCAACACGTATATCTTGCTTTAGAATTGACTCACGCAGCTCAAGCTCAAGCTTTCTAGCAGTGAGAACATCTTCCGACATCTGCCCTGTATGAAAAACATAGCGCCCTTTTCCTAACTCTTTCGCTTTATACATAGCAAGGTCTGCAAGACGTAATATTTCTTCGACATCCTCAACATTTCGAGATAATGCGATCCCAATGCTCGCCCCTGTATGCACTAAGCTTGCTTCGATAACAAAAGGCTCTTTCAAGGCATCAACCACAGTCTGAGCAAGCCGCTCAAGTTCAGAAATTTGTGAGAATGTCGGTAGCATAATGACAAACTCATCTCCCCCTAAACGAGAAACTGTATTCGCATCACCTATGACATTAGTGAGCACTTGAGTCACTTTTCGCAGTAGACTGTCACCTACACTATGCCCTAGCGAATCATTGATTCGTTTAAAGTTATCTAGGTCTAAATACATCAATGCACATTGGCTTTTTTCTTTGCAGCAAACCTCTAACTGATTTGCCATTAATTCATGAAAATAAGCCCTATTAGGCAAGCCTGTTAAGTGATCAAAATTAGCTCTAAATTCAATTGCCTCTAAACGGGCTTTTTTATGAGTAATATCACTAAATACAGCAAGGAATTCATATATCTCACCCTTTTCGTTTTTTAGGGCTGTAATTGTTTGCCACTGAACATATAAACTGCCATTTTTACGCTTATTCCATACCTCCCCATACCATTGCCCGTCTTGGTAAAGCGCTTTATAAACCTGACTATAAAAGCTCGCATCGTGCTGACCCGAACTCAACATTGAAGGATTATTACCTATCATTTCATCAGCACTGTAGCCTGTAATATCAGTAAATGCTGGGTTAACTGCTCTAATTTTAGAGTCTACACCTGCGAGTAAAATACCTTCTTTTGTAGAGTTGAAGACAGCCTTATATTGCGAGTTTTTATCAGCTAGTAATTTTTCTTGAGTGACATCCTTGATCACAACCAAAACCGCACAAAACTCACCATCAAACAGAAATGGTGTCATTGACACCTCTAAACAAGCAAAACTCTGAAGGGTAAACTCAAAGCTCACTTGTGGACTATCTTTTGTTAAAGTTTGCTCATATTCACAACACATGGCAGTTAAGTCAGCGGGTAAATTTAAATCATGATGACAGAGAGGGGCTTGGGTAGATTTTTTCGAGCTAAAGTAACTTAGTAATTCGGAGTTAACCGCCAAGTACCTGCCATGCAGATCTTTTAAATAAGTGAGACCGGGCAGATTTTCAATGAAAACGCTGATTTGCTTTTCTTCAATTAACAATGCAGATTACCTCGTTAATACATCCTTGTTAGCTTCCTTGATATCCGCTCCAGAACGTCGGCTACATAGTGCTTACACCATCAAAATAATGACACTAGTAGGTTCATGACTAAAGCGTGAGGCGCACTTTTTGTGATGTAGAGCAAGGTATAGACAAACTTAGTGACACTGCATTAAGACAAAACAAACCTTTTATAAGATAAATTTAAGAATAAAAAAGCCACCTCATTGAGGCAGCCTTAAATAGAAGTTAGAGACGCATTGTTTAGCTTATTTGCGCTTTTATCACATCGGCTAGTAATGCGATTGAATGATCCAGTTTATCTTCTGGTACACGAGCAAAACTCAAACGAATATTACTATCATAGGCATCGCTATTATTTGGATAAAAAGGCGTGCCAGGTAAAATTAGCACCTTTTGTTCTAGCGCATCTGCCAAGACTTTTTTCGAAGACACTCCTTCAGGCAAGGTCAGCCAGACAAACATACCACCAGCTGGTTTTTCAAACTGCACAAGATCACCCAAATACTTATCTAACGCTAGCATCATGGTATCACGCTTAGCTTTATATACTTTCTGAAGCTTTTCTAAATGCGCCGGAAACTCACCTGTTGCCAAGTAGCTAGCAATTAGGTTCTGACCTAAGCGGTTAGTATGTAAATCCGTCGCCTGCTTAAGCTTCACCAGATATGGCGCGATATCAGCGCAAGAAACCAAATAGCCCGTTCTTAATCCAGGCCATAAAACCTTAGAGTAACTTCCCATATAAATCCATGGAGCAGTTTTAAGCATGCTAGAAATAGGCGTTCTATCAACATTTTCAAAACACAGATCACGATAAGGATCATCTTCTATTAATAAAATGCCCTTTTCATCTAATAAGGCTGCAATCTCTTGACGACGTTTCAAGCTATAACAATGGCCGGCCGGGTTTTGAAAGTTTGGAATTAAATAAACGGCTTTTGGCTGATGCTTATCAATTAGCTCACGCATGACAGAGACAGACATACCTTCATCATCCGCAGCGACATCCTGAATTTGAGCACCTTGCAGTTTAAATACTTGTATCGCCGCAAGGTAAGTAGGCTGCTCAGTCAAAATCATTGATTCGCTATCTAAAATCAAACGACTCACAATATCTAACCCTTGCTGTGACCCATTCGTGATGAGAGTCTGGTCAAAACCAGCCTGAATACCACGCTCAGCAACGGTTGCAACCACTTGCTCACGCAAGACTGCCTCACCCTCACTTGGCCCATATTGACGACTATCAGCAACGCTTTCCATATTGGGAAAAGCGGGCATATAAGCTTCATCAGGCAGACCACCAGCAAAAGATAAAATATCGGGTTGCTGACTATAATGTAGAAGCTCACGTACAAGAGAACTCTCCATTTGCTGCGAATTTGCGGTTAACAACTGAGACAACTTCATTCAAAACTTCCTAACACATATTCTAATTTGACAGAATTTTATCAAGACCTTCAAAGATTCAAACAGACAGGCCAAGTAATTGCTGAGCATACAGATAAAAAAAAGTCATTTTATACAGGATAAAACCAGACAGAGAAAGTAAAGAGCACCTGTTTCCTAAAGCTTTTATGAACATAAAACCAAAAGCCTTAAATCAAACAAGCTTTTAGGCTTAAATATCAACATAAAAACTAACAGGTATGACCAATTTTAGTTTTAATTATTTGATAAATCGCCTTTGACAAAGCTAATTTCAATAAGTAGTTTGAGATTTAACTATTAAAACAAATTGGTCATACCAAAGTGAGCAAGAAATGAAGTATCAAGAATTCTTAGATCAAGTAAAAGCCTTATGTGCTGAAAATAACATCATAGAAGACCCATTACGAACACTTGCTTACGGTACAGACGCCAGCTTTTATCGACTCATTCCTAAAGCTGTCATTAAAGTCGAATCCATCCCAGAAGTCGTTTACATAATAAAAGCAGCGAATAAGTACGCCGTACCCATTACCTTTCGGGCAGCGGGTACGAGTTTATCAGGACAAGCCATTACGGAGTTTGTACTCATCTCACTGGGTAACAAATGGCAAAATTATAAGATCCTTGACGAAGGCAAAATAATACAACTTGAGCCAGGCATTATCGGCGCACAAGCAAATAAATACTTAGCACCTTATGGCCGTAAGATTGGTCCTGATCCAGCTTCCATTAGTTCTGCTAAAATTGGAGGTATAGCCGCAAATAATGCTTCCGGCATGTGTTGTGGCACTGCGCATAATACCTACCATACACTCGAATCAATTCATTGCATTATGGCCGATGGTAGCCAGTTAAATACTGCTGACCCAACATCGGTTTCTCAATTCAAGCACACTCACCACACTATGCTTGAAGCTTTGTCGCTTTTAGCCCAAGACGTTAAGAATGACCCAGAGCTAAAACAAAAAATTGAACACAAATATCGCCTTAAAAACACGACCGGCTATGCACTAAACGCGCTGACAGACTTTACTGATCCTATCGATATTCTTGCCCATTTATTAATAGGCTCTGAAGGCACTCTTGGCTTTATTGCCAATGTTTCTTATCGCACCATGATTGAAGAAAAGCACAAGGCATCTGCTTTAATCTTTTTTAATGATATCCAAGCAGCTTGTGACGCCGTTAGCCGCTTAAAACACACACCTGTTGCTGCTGTTGAACTCATGGATTGGCCCGCATTAAATTCTGTACGCCATCATGATGTGATTAGCCAAACGATAACTCAATTAGAAGAAGGGTCCTGTGTATTACTTGTTGAAACCAGAGCCCAATGTCTCCACCAGTTAGAAAATCAGGTAGACAAAATCAATCAAGTACTCAACCAAGCAGGAGAACCCGCCTGCCTTGATTATCAATTTAGCCAAGATGCTAGTTTATGTGCTCAGTATTGGGCAATTCGTAAAGGCGTTTTTCCTGCTGTTGGTGCGATAAGGAGTACAGGCTCTACCGTATTAATTGAAGATGTCGCCTACCCAGTTGCAGAGCTCGCTAATGCGGTTAATGATTTGCACAAACTGTTTGAAAAGTGGCATTACCATGATGCCGTCATTTTTGGTCATGCATTAGAAGGAAACTTACACTTTGTTTTCCCACAATCTTTTGATACTCAAACCGACATAGATAGATACGATGGTTTAATGAAAGATGTCGCCAACATGACGGTTGGCAAATACCAAGGTTCACTAAAAGCTGAACATGGTACAGGCCGTAATATGGCTCCCTTTGTTGAACTGGAATGGGGCCAAACAGGTTATGGTGTAATGGAAAAAATCAAACAGATATTTGACCCCACAGGCATCCTTAACCCTGGGGTAATTCTAAACAACAATAAAAATATTCATTTAGAAAACATAAAGCCATTACCCGCCAGTAATCCGTTAATTGATGCCTGCATTGAGTGCGGCTTTTGTGAAAGTAACTGCCCTTCAAAAGACCTAACGCTTTCCCCAAGACAACGCATTGTCATTAGCCGTGAACTTTCACGTTTAGCGACAGCACCTGAAGAGAAAGAACGTTTAGCAGCACTTGAAAAAGATTACCAATATCAAGCCATTGATACCTGTGCAGGCTGTGGACTTTGTAGCATGGCATGCCCTGTTGGAATCAATACAGGTGATTTAACTCGTCATTTGCGACAAGAAAACAATAAGCTTAATACAAATAAAGCAAAATGGGCTGCCAAGCATTTTGATACCAGTACTAAAGTCATTAAGGTAGCACTTGATAGTGCCAATATCACACGCAATATCATTGGCAATAAAACCATGTCAAAACTGGTTTCTCAAGTAAACAAAGTAAGCCAAGGTACGGTGGGAGAATGGCGACCAAATACACCAAAAGCTAATCACTGGCTGAAAGAAGCAAGGGCAAATAAAGGTAATCATACTAAGAAAGTGGTGTATTTCCCTTCTTGTGCCAACCGAACCTTAGGCATAGATCCAGATCAACAAGATTCACGAAGTCTGACTCAAGTCATATTCGAATTATTAGACAAAGCAGGCTTTGATGTCATTCTCCCTAAACAGGTTTCAGACCTTTGCTGTGGTATGCCATTTCAAAGCAAGGGCTTTTTTGAACAAGCAGATGAAAAGCGAAACCAGTTAAACCAAGCACTCCTCAATGCTTCTGAAAGCGGGAAGTGGCCAATTTTGTTTGATACTAGCCCCTGCATTAATAGTGCAGATCAAGGCTTAGACAAAAAACTCGATGCTTATGACCCTGTTCAATTCGCCTTAGAGCATTTAGTGCCAGCACTTAATATCCAAAAAAGTAGCGATAGTATTAGCCTTCATGTCACATGTAGCACGAAAAAAGCAGGATTAGAGCCGAGTATGCTAAACCTAGCAAATTTGCTGTGTGACAATATTTATGTGCCTGACGACATAGGCTGCTGTGGCTTTGCAGGCGACAAGGGGTTTTCGCATCCAGAGCTTAACCAAAGTGCTTTAGCTAATCTTAAGCAGCAATTACCAAAAGAGTGCGAACGAGGAATTTCATCAAGTAGAACTTGTGAGATTGGTTTGAGCGAACACGCAGGGGTTCCTTATCAATCTCTATATTATTTATTAGATGAAGTAAGCCAAACGAAGAGAGCTGATTAAGGGTTTACTTAATCAGCTCATATTACAGTAACATTAGATAATGACATGGACGTCATTATCTAGTTCAGCATCACTTCAATTTGCTGATCTTTTTGCAACCAAATTTCGTTCACCCAAAGCTGGAAGGCGTTGCGAAAGTCCTCATCTTCTAAATAATTACCAATGCGCTCTTCAGAGATAGGAAGCACTCGGATATGCACTTTCACTTCTTTAACTTTACCACCAAGATAATCCCAAAAGCTTGGAATACCGTTTGGATAAACCAAGGTGACATCCAATAAATTGTCTAGCCTTTCGCCCATTACAGAAAGTGCAAAAGCTAACCCGCCTGCTTTTGGTGTTAACAGATGATTAAACTTTTTACCTTGCTTCTCATGCTTACTGGTAGTCAGCCTTGTTCCCTCTAAAAAATTCATCACGGTAACAGGAGAAAATTGATACTTTTCGCAAGCTTTACGAGTTACCTCGATATCTTTGCCTTTTAATTCAGGACGCTTTGCGATTGCCGCTTTGCTATAGCGCTTCATAAAAGGAAAATCGAGTGCCCACCAAGTTAAGCCTATAAAAGGAACCCATATAAGCTCTTGTTTTAGAAAGAATTTAAGGAAAGGGATTTTGCGATTAAATATTCTTTGTAGAATTAAAATATCAACCCAAGACTGATGATTTGAAATGAGCATATACCAAGCTTGTAAAGACAAACGTTCTTGATCATAACGTGTCACTTTCGTTCGCCCTAAAAGGGACTGGTTTAAATTATTTAAAGCGATCCAATAAGTCGCCATTTTATCGATAATAAGATTAAGTTTTCCCCGCACCCAAATATTCGGGATTAATACTTTAATCACACCAAGGGCAACCACTGGCGTAAACCAAAACAATGTATTTAACACTATCAGAACAAGTGACAGAGAAGCCTTTAAATGAAAAGAAATATTACTCATAACAGCACCAATAAAACATAACAGGCATGCATAATACTGTTTTTTTATGATCAACAAAAGAGAGCTCACCCCACCTAGTTAAAATAGCGAATAGGCATTACTCAATGGGTGTGATAAACCGGTCTTAGCAAGAAACCTTAGCACTATGCTTTAACTCTTTTGAAAGTGCGATCAACTCTGGCTTCACGTGCTTTTCATAATCTTTGTGTAACACAAAAGGCAGTAGGAATGGCAAGGCAATTGCCCAAGGTATCCAAGCGCCGGACACATTACCTAATGGGCCTGTAAGCAGCCAAGTCAAAATTAAAAATAGGCAAGTTAATTTCACAACCACCCAAGGTTTGAAAAATACTTTAGAACGTATTAGTGCTAGTCTCCATGCCCTACGGCGGGTCTTATCATCTAACTTTCTAACAACTTCATCATGGAAACGGAACGGGGGCATATCACTCACTTAAACAATAAACTTAAAACAAATAATCAATTACGCTTTTTAGCGACAATCAAATCGGAGGGCATTATAAAGCGCCTAGATTGATTAAAAAACACCCAAATCAATATTTTTCCTCTTTATTTACACAAGCAACATCTAGTCAGTTTGGGTCGATTAGTCGTATGCTTCAGGGTAAATTGAACTTAATATAAATTGAAAACCAGATGGCCTATGAACCTTCTTTCTACATTAAAACTTAAATATAAACTTTTTATCATTTTTGCCGTATCCAATATCCTTATCATTGGCAGTATGTGGCAGATTTATCAGTGGAGTTTTGACCAAGGCTTTTTCAATTACGTGATTCAGCAGGATAAGTCCTATCTTGGACAAATGGCCAACCGTTCCGCCAATCTCTATATTTATTATGAGGATTGGGACTTTCTAGTATCTGAAAGCCGCCTTGAAGAAGATTGGAAAAAAGCAAAGCTTGCCAGTACAGCGGATATGGTGCCCTCACCTCTCACACCAAATTTGGATCTAATTTATCCATCTCAGCAATATCGTAAACGCTTTTTACTGTATAACGCTGACAAAGAAACTCTCATTGGTGAAATTCCCTTTAAATATGCACTGACACAAAAGGTAAAAGTAGCAGGGGAAGTGGTAGGTTATGTGGGATTAAGGTCTCTAAAGGAAGTCGTGCAACATCACACCATAGAATTTGTGAAAAAGCAGGCTGAGTCCTTCTTACTTATTTCTGCGTTTATGATTGCCATTGTGGCCTTATTTACTTGGAGTCTCGCTAAGGCAATGAGTCGCCCTATTTGTCAAATGAGTCAAGCAACAAGACAACTGGCATCGGGCAGTTACAGCACACGTCTACCGACCAATAGTCGTGATGAATTAGGTATGCTGGCATTCGACCTTAACCACCTAGCAAGCACGCTTCAAAATACAACAGAAGCAAGAAAGCGTTGGGTTGCTGACACGGCACATGAACTACGAACACCACTTGCCATTTTGCGAGGTGAAATTGAAGCCATGCAAGATGGCATCATTAAAGTGACTCCAGACAGCTTAGGCTCCTTATTAAATGAAACCGTACATCTGGGACGTTTGATAGAAGACCTTAACCAGTTATCTATGCATGACACAGGTAACATGGACTATAAGATGGAAGAGCACGATGTCGTTGATGTGCTTGAGCAAACTGTCGCTAGTATGCAAAGATCTTTTGAAGAAGCTAACCTTAACTTATCATTAACTTTTGATAAGAAACGCGCTATACCGATTACAGCTGATGCGAACCGTTTAAATCAATTGTTTTCAAATTTGATGAGTAACACGCTAAAATACACATCAGCACCTGGAGAGTTAAGCATTCATGTTCAAAAGCAAAAACACGCAGTGGTTATTAGCTTTGAAGATTCAGCACCAGGTATTTGCTCCGAAGACATTGAAAAAATATTCGAACGTTTTTATCGAACAGAATGCTCAAGGAACCGCAAAACAGGCGGTCGAGGTTTAGGATTAGCTATCTGCCGTAGTATTGTAAACGGTCATAGAGGTACAATTAGCTCTTATTCTTCAAGCAAACAAGGTCTTGGTATACGTATCGAGCTACCGCTAACTTAATTTAGGAATATCAAGCAGATCATGAGTAAAATATTAATTGTTGAAGACGAACCTAAATTAGCTGAATTGCTAACCGCTTATTTAGCTCAATCTGGCTATGAAAGCCATCACCTAGACCGTGGTGATATTGTCATTGATTACCTAAAACAAAATCATGTTGATCTTATTTTACTAGACCTTATGCTACCGGGTCTTGATGGCATGGAAATCTGCAAGCAAGTTCGCTTATTTAGTAATGTGCCTATCATAATGCTAACGGCTAAAGCTGAAGAAATTGACCGCTTACTTGGTTTAGAAATGGGCGCAGACGATTATGTTTGTAAGCCTTATAGCCCAAGAGAAGTAGTGGCACGAGTAAAAGCAAACCTAAGACGTGTTGGTTTTGACCAAATTGAAGAGCCTAAAACAGAAGGCTTTGAACTAGATGTAGATAGACTTCGTGTTACTTATAAAGGTGAGTTAATCGATCTCACAACAGTAGAATTCCAACTACTGCAATTGCTTATTAGTGAACCTGGCCGTGTATTCGGTCGTGAAATCATTATGAAGCGTATTTATACAGATAGCCGAGTAGTCAGTGATAGAACGATAGACAGCCACATTAAGAAGCTACGTAAGCGTATTTCCATGGTTGCCCCTGAATTGAATGTTATCCATTCCGTTTATGGTGCAGGCTATCGCTTCGAAAATAACGACTAGAAAACAACAACTAGTTGGTTATTTAATATTCAATATGCCGTATTGTACGGCTTATTGAATAACTTTTCTTTTGCCTCAGAGACCCTCAATGGAAAGCTTTCTCTCGGTTCTAAATTTCTCCGTTTCCATTACCTTACCCATTTTTTTCATTCTCGCTCTAGGTGCATTACTAAGCTACCTTAGGATGATTAATGATAATTTTATCGATGTAGCCTCTAAGCTTGTTTTTAATATCACTCTCCCTGCTCTACTTTTTATCAGCATTGTTAAAACGGATTTAACTCAATCTACCGACTTTAGTTTGCCAATCTTTGCCGTGACATGTGTTTTTATACTCTTTTTAGTGTTTGAGTTCCTCAGTGCTAAACTGGTAACAAACAAGGCAGACAGAGGCGTCATAGTACAAGGCGCTTTTCGTTCTAACATGGGAATAATTGGTTTAGCCTATTGTGTTAATGCCTATGGCGACAGCGTGTTTTCTATTGCATCTATCTACCTAGGCAGTGTCACTGTCCTATTCAATATTTTATCTGTTATTACGTTAAATCGATCTTTCAATAAACAAGCCAATATCACAAACACCTTAAAAGGTATTATTAAAAATCCACTTATTATCAGTATCGTTTCCGCCACGATCATTTCAAGTTTAGAGATCAACTTACCTGAAAGCCTTTTAAAGACAGGCGGTTATTTTGCTCAAATGACACTCCCTCTTGCCCTTTTATGTGCAGGTGCCACTTTGAGTTTTAGTGCGCTAAAAAACGACTTACCTTTATCTTCAATGGCAAGCATTGGAAAACTAATCATTAAGCCTTTGGTTTTGACCCTTGCAGGGATTCTATGGGGCTTTAGAGGCATGGAACTTGGCGTTATCTTTTTGATGTCATCAGCCCCTTCAGCATCAGCAGGCTATATCATGGTGAGAGCCATGTCAGGAAATGCTAAACTTGCGGCTAACATCATAGTATTAACCACTATGTTTTCGTTAATTAGTACCAGTATAGGTATTACATTACTGCGCACTTATGGACTAATTTGATTAAAGCTCTATTTCATTAATCTAATATTAGGACTGAATCGCTTTCGCCCACAATTAGCCTAGCTAGGATAAAATTTTGAATTTTAGCTATAAAAAGCACAAATTAGTTTTCATTAGCAGTAGCCTACTTGCTGCCAGCTTCCTCTTTGCCATTGCACACTTTTTTGCCAGCCAAGCTTTGATGCTAAAGCTACATCAACAAGGCCAAAATCAGCTATTAACTTATGTTGCAGATTTGAGGCGTGAATTAAATGAATACCGTCATATGCCTTATTCCGTGACAGATAACCCGGCCATTAGAGAGTTCATATCTAACCCTCAACCAACACCTTACCTGAGAGGTTATCTTGAAGATATTGCCAAGGTATCTGGCGCCAATGACTGGTTCATTCTTAATCAAGATGGCGATATTCTGCTCTCAACCAATGACAGAGGTAAAAGCGTACTCGACCCTTTTTTCTCCCAAAAAGAGCTTGCTAAACAATTAATCAAACAACAGGGAGAAGCTGGCCTTCTAACAGGCTACAACAAGGAATACACCCAATCGGCCCAATTACTTACTGCGCCTATCTATGGTTCTGGTCAGTTACTTGGTGCCGTTGCAATACAAATACAACTCTCTCACTTGATAGAAAGCTGGACAGTGTCGGGCGAAATTATTGCCATAACAGACAGAGAGAAAAACCTCTTTTTAGCTAATGATGACCTTAACTGGTCCAGAGATAAAAAGAGTCTGCAATCCGGGTTACGCTACCCTCTCATTGAAGGCACTAAGACCTATCAAATCAAGATAGAAAACAAAGACTATATGCTACATAGCGTAATATTGGATGACCTTGAATGGCAGCTTCATTATTTATCCCCCATGAAGAGCAGTAAGCAAACGGCAAACTACATTGCTTTTGTATGCCTCATGATTGGGTCGCTTTTAATTGTATTTGCTCTTTACCGTAACGAGAGAGCGCTAAAGATTGCATCAAAAATAGAAAACGAGCGACTACTTGAACAAAATGAGCAAAGACAAAAAGCGTTAATTGAAAAAACCCATGTGGGCTTAATTCAGCTTGATAATGTTGGGAATATTTTATTTATTAACCCAACAGGCCAAGCGTATTTCAGACATCAGTCTCAGCTAATTGGGCAACACTTAAGTGAGTTATTGGCATTACCTAAAAGTTACCCAAGCACCCACCAGCAACCGAGTCTAAGCCTTAATGATTTTTATCAAGCTCCAAATATTAAGGAGCAAGAGATTTGGCTAAAACGTGCTAATAAAGAAAACTTTCCTGCCCTTATTTCTATTTCTGCAATTAACTGGGCACATTCAAGCGGCTTCCTAGTGACTCTGATTGATATCTCCAAACGTAAACAAGCTGAGCAGGCCTTGATTGCAGCAAACAATAGCTTAGAAAGCCGTGTTGAGGCCCGTAGCAACGAATTAAAAGCAGCTCAGAAAGAGTTATTGAGAGCGGAGAAACTCGCCGCTATAGGTCAAATGTCTACCGCTATTGCCCATGAATTAAACCAACCTCTTACTGGGCTTCGTACCTTGGTTTATACCGCTGAGCTATTACTTAACAGAAACCAGATTAAAGAAACGCAAACAACCTTAAGCCAAGTAGAAGCCATGATAGGTCGAATGCACAAACTTACCAGTGAGTTAAAAGTAATCGCTTACCAAAGACCTGAACAGTTAGGCCCAACTCGATTAGAAGATTGTATCGACAAAGCATTTATTAGCCTTGGCGATAGAGCAAATGAACTGGAACTTAAAATAGACTTAGACGAGAAATATGTCAGTGCGGAATCAACTCGCTTAGAGCGTATTTTTGCTAATTTACTAAGTAATACTCTCGATGCCTGCATAGAGCACAAAATTGCAGCAAAAATTAGTTTTACTAGTCAATTAGTTAATAACAAGGTGCAAATTAACATTGAAGATAACGGACCAGGAGTAGATGAAACGAGTTTACTACACCTGTTTGAACCCTTTTATACCAGTAAATCTATAGGTAAAGGCCTAGGACTAGGGCTTGCTATCAGTGCAAACCTAGCAAAAGACATGCAAGGCACACTTGTTACAGAACAAAATAGTTATTCTGGCCTTACTTTTATCCTAACATTGGAGCAGGCAACCCTTTGAAAACCAAGCATACTAAAACCACCTTACTCTTAGTGGATGATGACCAGCTCGTTCGTGAAACAACTGCACAATGGTTGCGGTTATCCGATTATGAGGTGCAAGAGTTTGATAACGCCCAAACCTTACTTGCTGAATTTGATGTGAACAGAAACGCCATCGTCATCAGTGATATTAGAATGCAGCCTCTTGATGGTTTAGGTTTGATGTCACAACTCCTTGCACTCGCGCCAAGATTGCCCGTGATACTTATTACAGGCCATGGTGATATCGACATGGCTGTCAAAGCCTTAAGAGATGGCGCGTTCGATTTTCTTGAAAAACCTTTTGATCCCAATCGTTTGCTAGAAACAGTGGCAAAAGCCTGTGCTCAAAGGGAGCTAGACGCTCAACAAAGGCAGCAGAAAGACTACCTTGCAAATGTAAAAGGCATTGAAGAGCTAATTCTTGGCAAAAGCGTTGAAATTCAAGCCATTCGCGAACAAATCAAAACCTTTGCTCAAATTGATACCAATGTCATCATTTACGGCGACACGGGCTGTGGTAAGGAGCTAGTTGCGCAAGCTCTACATGAGCACAGCCATAGACGTGATAAACCTTTTATGGCGATTAACTGTGCGGCTATTCCTGCAGACTTGTTTGAGAGCGAACTCTTTGGCCATGAAGCCGGTGCATTTACAAGTGCACAGAAGCAACGTATAGGTAAATTAGAATTGGCCAGCGGCGGTAGCCTTTTTCTCGATGAGATAGAAAGCATGCCTTTAGCTATGCAGATCAAACTATTAAGGGTATTGCAGGAAAACACCTTAGAGCGAGTCGGTGGAAATAAATCTATTAAGGTTGACCTTAGAGTACTTGCCGCTGCAAAAGGTAACCTACAAGCACAAGAAGCCTTTCGCCAAGACTTATTTTTTAGACTTAATGTCTCACAGGTACACCTGCCGCCTTTACATGAACGAGGCGATGACATCCCACTATTGTTTGAGCACTTTTGCCAACTCGCTTGTGCAGAAAAGAACACAAGCTTTCGAGCATTAAGCCCCATGGACCACGAAACTCTCATGCTCTATGGCTGGCCTGGTAATGTGCGCGAACTAAGAAATGTCGCCCTAAGATATGCATTAGAAGCTAACAGTACGATTGTGAAAATTTTAAGTGGCTACCAAGCCCAAAGCTCACATATCAACCTGTCGCCGCTTCCTTTAAGCGTTAAGGTTCAAGAGTACGAAAGAAACTTAATAGACCAAGCATTACGTGATTTTAAAGGGAACATCCAAAGCACCTTAGACTTTTTACACTTACCGAGAAGAACACTAAATCAAAAGATGCAACGATATGGCCTGAATCGCAGTGACTATCTAGATGAAAGCTAAAATGAAGACCTAAACAAAGCGCTATTAAGAGTCACTCCCGTCTAGCAGCTTGATTCTGCTAAGACGGGATAGCTTTAGCAGAATCATCCCTCCTCTCCCTCAATCGCTAAACAAATTAAGCCTTAAATTAAGCATTTCCTAAAATAATTAAACTTTTAATGAGAATGACTTGCATTTGCATTTGATTGATATTATAAATAGTAATCATTATCAAATACGAAAGGTTAGGACCAATGCGCGTAAGCATTAATGACATTTATAACGAAGAAGGAGAAGTATCATCACTTATGTCTGATACTTTTTCAGGGTATAAAAATACCTATCAATTAATGTCTGGTTTAACGTTAACGCAACAAGAAATTAAGTGTTTTCAAGACACTGTATTTTTTGAGCAGGCTGAAAGAGGAATATATTTTTCTCTAGTAGGGAAAAAGTCAGTTTACTCTCCAACTGATTTGGACTCCTTACAAGTCTCTTATTTTGATAATGATGTCGCAGGCGAATTCGAAGTAAAGGCAGATGAAGTGCGTAGCTTAATTCAAGTTCATTTTGAACCTGAATTACTTGCTAGTGCACTGAATGAAAAGCAAGAGAGTCTAATCGGTTTTTTAAAGACACTTATGCATAAAATTGCCCCTACAAAAAGTGTGGTTTGTTTACCGATAACAAATAAAAACCATACAAATATTAAGCCATTAATCGAAAATAACACTCAAAGGCAACTTAGTTTAGTGGGTCAGATCTATGCTTTTGCATTTTTAGCGCTAGAACAGATGCAAACCTTGTCTCACATGTTGTCCTGCAATGAATGCCAAAGTAAACTATTCAATGTACAAAATTTGCTAGAAGCAGATATTGGCATAACGAAAGAACTTACTGAGTTTGCATACCAAGCAGGTTTGAGTGCTGATGCGTTAGAATTGGGCTTTTATCATCTTGTTGGTCAAACGGTTACTCAATACCGAGATCAAATAAGATTAAAACGTGCCGCGGCTATGTTACGTACTGACCACTATTCGCGATCTGAAATTGTGGCGAAAACCGGTTTTTCTGAAGACCAGTTTGAAGCTATGTTTATTAAACAGTTTGGCGTACCTACAAATCAGTATGGTCAAGTACATTAAGTTCTTTAACATATTTCTAGAATACGTTTTTAGAACCATTTTATGGCCCAAGTTTAGGCCAAATAGTTAGGAGAGTTAAAGTGTCACCTGATACACCTATTGCCATTGTTTATGGAACAGATACAAACAACACAGAAGAAATTGCTCATAAAATTGCAAAACAATGGACAGAGCTTGGACATACAACAGAGATTTTTAATATCAGCGACATCGATGCTGATACGCTAGCTCAATATGAGTTCTTGATTTTAGGTATTCCTACTTGGGACTTTGGTGGTATTCAGTCCGACTGGGAAGACATAGGAGAAGATCTTGCAGCACTAAACTTAAAGGGCAAACTAATTGCACTTTACGGTTTGGGTGACCAGTTTGGTTACGGCGACTATTTTGTCGATGCTATGGGCTGGATATACGAGCACCTTCAAAACTCAGGTGCAACCTTTATTGGTTCTTGGTCTACTGAAGGTTACGACTTCACAGCCTCAAGAGCTTGTATTGAAAATAATGATCAATTTATCGGTCTTGCAATCGATGAAGATCAACAATTTGAACTCACTGACGAACGTGTTGAGCAGTGGGTCATCCAACTTTACGCTGAAATGATGGCTGAAGCTGAATAGAAGACCTATGACTGGCGCATTGATAATGCACTGAGGCAAAACGACTCATAATTTGGAACTCCACTCATTCGCTGCCCCGAATGACCAAATTCGCCTTATATCAATGTTGGTCTTTATTGAGTCCATCGTACAAGTGTGAAGCACGCAGGCAACCTAAACTCTCCTGCCAGGTTGTCTGCGTTTTATTATCTTAAACTTGATAATAAATATGAAAATAGCATGGCTTTTTCATAAAACTGCTTACTTCTTCTTGTTATTTATCATAATCTTAAGCAACTAAAACTATTTAATTGCGACGTTATGAACTTATCCCTTTCAGATCTAGTTATTCTATTTTCCCTTGGATTATTCGTTTATCTATGGTGGTTGGGTAAAGCGGTGAAAGAAAGTGCTATCCCTCAAGTAAAACAGCACTGTAAAAAATTTAATGTACAGCTGCTGGATGACACCATCTCACAAGAAAAAACTCGCATCGTTTGGCATAAAGGCCAGATAAAAATAAAGCGCCAATTCAGTTTTGAGTTTACCTCTACTGGTGAAGCTAGATATCAAGGTAACATTTGCTTCATCAACCAGAAACTTGAAACCATTAACCTTGACCCTCACCACTTTTAAAACTGTATGAGCTTATAAGTCTTTCGATAACCCCCCTCTTCCAACTTCTTCTCTTTCTATTGTGCGCACCAAATCGGTTCGCTCAATATTTTTTTATATTTAGCAATATGATTTAAAATCAAAAATAATCTAAATTATTCAATAACTTAAAATCAGATCCTATTATATATCTCAGACTGGTATAGCTATTGCTTATAGAGTGTAAACCCACTTTCGCATAAGCCAAGCACCTATGCCGAAACATCAAGGAGAACATATGAGGGTATTTCATCCAGGCATAGCAATTATGTCATCCATCTCAAATCCACTCAGATTTACACTAATCACTTTTCTTACTTGTATTTGTTTTTTGCTAATTGTATACCCAAGCCATCAGGATCAAATTTTCATTAGCCTCCTTGCTTTAGTTATTTTGCTCTACGCAAGCCTTTCGGCACTCTACTTAGGCCAACAAAGGCTTTCTAACATAAGTAATCATATTCAGGACCTAAATAAACTCTCAACTATTAACCTCTCTAGTAATGACACCGACTTTAATGAATTGGTAACCCAAATAAACTTACTGATACGACAGTTAGAAAGAAAGAATCTACTGATTGATAATTGTGCAAGTGAAACACAATACACTGCGGACGAACTAGGCCAAGCTTCCACACATCTTGCTCAAGATGCGAACCAAGAACACCTCACACTCAATGCAATAACGAGTACAGCGGAGGAAATGAATAGCACCGTTGCGCAAATAGCCAACCAGATAACAGAAACTAAAACGTTAGCAGATGATACTCAAAATGCATCGACACAAGGTATAACGGCCGTAAATACTTTAGCAAAAACCTTAGTTCAGCTTGATGATGAAATTAAAACTAATAGAGTCAATATTGAGCAATTAGATAAAGACACGCAGAACATCAAGGACTTCATAACTAATATCACCCTAATTAATGATCAGATAAACCTACTGTCTCTCAATGCTGCCATAGAGTCAGCAAGAGCGGGTGAGGCAGGTAGAGGCTTTGCTGTAGTGGCAAATGAAATCAGATTGTTAGCTACACGAACACAAGATGTCACAGACGAGATAACCAATCTGATTGATCAAGTTAAAACTCAAGTACAAATATCCAACCTCACTAGTCAGCGTATCAGTGAGCTCAAACAAGAAAGCCAACAAACCACCAAGACAACAGACCAACAACTTAAGCAGATACAGATTGCAGCGAGTCAAACGCATGACGCTGCCATCACTGCCAACACCTTCGTTATCGACTTTAGTAAAGCGAATGATGACTTATGTTTACGCCTTCAAAATATTGCAAACCTAAGCGAAAAGAACAGCTTGTCCAGTCGAGATACACAAGAAATGGTGACTTATCTAACTTGGCTTTCAAAAAAACTCGAATCTCATAAGGATTAATTTATGCCTACAAGCCCTATTCTTTTCACCTTACTGATAGGCTTATTCACGTTATTCGCCTGTTATAAACTCTACTATGCTCGTAAACAAGCAAAAGCCAAAAGCTTAAGAGGGTTAGCTGCACTTACTCGTATAATAGATGTCATCAAGTTAACACAACAACATAGAGGACTTTATGCAGGCAGACTTAATGGACATGACATTAGCCAAGCAAGTCTAAAAGCAATTAGCACACAAATAAATCAGCATTATAATCAGCTTATGATTGCCCCAGATAAGACAGATAAAGCCTTAAAACGCCTTATCAAAAAGTCTCACCATATGTGGGAAACCTTACTAGTAAACCCAACTCAAGACGTAAATAAGAGCTTTCACCTTCATTCTAGCCTTATTCAACGACTGTTAGATTGCCTATGGGATATTGCTGATGAGTATGCATTGACCTCCCACTCTGATCAACATATACAAGACCTAGCTAACGACCTTGTTAGGACCTTGCCCAAATTAACTGAAGCGATAGGACAGGTAAGAGCGATTACGTTACAAGTAACAAACACTAAGTACTGCTCTGCAGATAAAAAGCTATTACTATTGTTTACCTTGGGAAAAATACAGCGAGACTTAATCCAGGTTAAACCTAAGCTACAACAACAAAGTTATGAGAATTTAGTCAATTTTATCGAAGAGGTCACTAAGTCCGTAGAAGATCAGGTTCTAAGCAACCGCAATCCAGACTCATTTTTTACTGAAGCTAGCTCTCATATTGATATTATTTTTAATAACATTCAAATGGGCCTGAATGAGTTAAAAGCTCAGGTCTTATTACAACCTAAGCAAAGAAAGAGAGCATAGCCATTGGCGTTATTGTTTCATGTATTTAAATTGAGATAACTTAACCCCAATTTCAACATTTGTTTTAAGCAGTGCTAACGAACGACTCAGTTTGCACTGCTCTAAGCCACCCTCTAGCATTTGCTTCATTTTAGGCTCGAATGATTCTAGGTTTTGATAAATGGCTTCAACCGTATTGGCCTGTGCTAAAACCTTCACAGCCGTTTTTGGACCTATACCTTTTACTCCAGGAATCTTATTTGTGGTATCTCCCACTAAAGCCCAATAATCCCCTAACATTTCAGCAGTCACACCGTATTTTTCATATACCCATTCTTTGTCATATCCCAATCTTGCAAAGTAGTCATATTGCAAAATATTAGTATCTCCTAGAAGCTGAGTGAAACCTTTATCTGTTGATATGATATAGGACTTAATATCATTCTGAGCAGCCTTAACAGCTAAAGTGGCGATTAAATCATCAGCTTCCCAACCACTTAATCTTAATGCTGGCACTTTATTAAAACGAAACAGTTTGGCAAATTCAGGCATAGCATTAAGCAAAATATCATCCATGGGAATTCGACCTAGTTTATACTCAGGGAACACCTTATGCCGCCAGGTTTGGCCGTTTGAATCGAAAACAACAACCGCATAGTCTGGATCGAATTGATGTAACAAGCGGCTTAAAGCATCAATACTCGTACTTTGAGTACGTTCAATACGCCGAACTGGATCTATCTCTTTTTCTAACGCAGCATATAAACGTCTAATTAAATTTAGCCCATCAATAATTAAGAAACGCTTTTGCACCCACTACCCTTACTTTTTAGATTAATTAATGTACATAGATTATCCAGTACAAGAGTGAAATAATATCAACATCTTAGTTCTGACCGATAACCGATGAAACTGACGTTCATATCGACATTTATAAGGAAATATCATGCGCTTTTACTACATTCCTGCCTGCTTCTTATTAATCGCTCCACTTGAACTTGCTGCTGAAAATACAATAAAGGCCGCAATAGGCCTAAACAGCAGTCAATTAATTGAGGAGCTTGATCAAGAAGCAGAGCTATCCTTTATGTCTATTGAGGGCAGCATCATACCACTCATTAATACTCAACCCATAGATTTAGGCCGAATTTATGACGATGGAAAAAATTGGCAAAGGCATATTAATCAGCCAGTTAAAGTCATAAACCGTCAGAATCAAAAAACTTACGAAGGTCGTTTATTACGCAGTAACCGAGAATTATTTGAACTCTTAGTTGCTGGACAAGTTATGCAACTCCACCTTTCAGACTACAACCTAGTAATGGACTACCAAGCAGCAAAATTAACCCCGCTGTTTACCCTCAATGATAAATTTACTTATCAAACTTATGATCTTAGCTGGCAGCCTCAACTTAGTATTTTTCTTGATGACGAGTATGCCGTTTTAAAACAAAGTGCTTTGATTCAAAATGCTTCATATAAAGATCTTGAGCTAGCCCATCCTATCCTTCAACTTAAACAGAGCCATCATGCACCTCAGCCCAGTATGAAAATGGCGAGAGGCCTTCAGATGAATGATATGGCTACTGAGTCATCTGGAGTAGATTATGTTAAAAATGAAATTACGGTGCCTACCAATCAAGACATTCGTTTAGGTGCGAGACAAACACTACTCTTTCCCTTTAAAGAACAAAAATTAAAATTAAATAAAATCCGCTCTGTTGCTGAGTTATACCCAAACCCAAGATCGAAAGCACAACAGGGAATACAGTTTGAGCAAAGGGCTGACCTGATATTAGAACAAGATGCGATGCCTGGTAACTATCAAACCTATTGGCAGTATAAAGATTACCTACTACCAGCAGGCATTACACAGCTTGAGCATTTAAGGCAAGGTAACCAAGTGACTTTGAAGATTAATCAAAGCCAAGATATTGAAGCTGAGTTAACCTTGGTAGAAGCAAGCTCGTTAAAGCTACCTGCGACTCAAACTTGGCAACTTTCCGTCAACAATTTATCCAATCAAAACCAAAACATTGACGTTTTTCATAATGCTAACGGCTTGATTGAAGATTACCAAGACTTATCTAAGCTACCTCTGACTCAACTTGAAATGCGTTCAGCTCATAGACTGAAACTAAGTTACCAACTCGTACCTAATGAAAAAATCAAGATTCAATATAAGTTAAACCTTACTCACTAAAGACTTCAGGGCCTCTTTAAAGAGGCCCTGAAGTATTACATTTTAGACATATCTGATATTCCATTTTGACAAGTGAAAGACTCCTACAATCTAAGTATCATTATCAAAATTTATTAACCCTAATTTATTAATCGAAATTTAATAATACGACTTTTATTGAGCTGAAGTATTCATATGAAAAAGACCATTATCGCCTCTCTTATCACCCTAGCTACGGCCTCTAGTATGAATGCCCAAGCTGAAAACCTATTAGAAGTTTACCAACTTGCTAAAATCAATGACCCAGGCTTGCGCTCTGCTGCAGCCTCTTATGAGTCTGAGAAAGAAGGCGTTGTGATTACCAAGGGGAGTTTATTCCCTAATATTTCATTTGATGCTGACCTTGGTTACACAGATACAAGCGCAGATTCGGGTGACTCTGATACCAATACCAACTCATTAAAAGTCAACCTAGATTACCCTATTTACTCTCCTGCTCTAGGGTATGCGGTTGATGCGGTTGAAATCGGTTTTGAAAGCTCTGGTGTGACCTATGCGAATACCGAAGAAGACTTAAGCTTTGAGAGCATCTCAGCTTACTTTGATCTGTTAACTGAAATGTCGAATCTCAATACCGCCAAGCAACAGGCTAAAGCCACAGCGAGCCAACTTGATCAAGTGAAACAGCAATATGAAGTGGGTCAGGTTGCTATTACTGACTTACATACCGCTCAAGCTGAGTACGACTCAAACATTGTTGATATTATCAGCGCTGAAGCCAATATGATTAACGCTCAAGAAACCCTGCGTCAATTAACAGGCAAACTCATTACTGATGTTCCAGATTTATCTAAGAACTACCCAATTAAAATGGACACAGACAAGACAGCGGGTTTTTATGTGGATCTGGCGAAAAAACAAAATAACGACATAAAAACACTAGCACTGGCTCACGACTCGGCTTTGACTAATATTGAAATTCAAAAGTCTAATGGCCGTGTTCCTACGGTGACGGTTTCAGGTAGTCTTACTCGTTCTGATCGTGACACGTCACCAACCTCAAGCGGTGATGGCGATAGCCTAGCAGCATTTATTGGCGTTAATGTCAGCATTCCTCTTTATCAAGGCGGTGCAATCAATGCGCAAGTGAGACAATCTGTTCATGATGCCGTTGCCGCTGAAGAGAACCTAGAAGATCAATTACAAACAACGGAACTAGCGGTTCGCTCTTTGTACCGAGATCTAAAAACTTCTGTGGCGCAAATTGCAGCACAGAAACAGCTGATTATCTCAAACGCCAGCTCATTAGAAGCGACTCAAGCAGGCTACGATGTGGGCACACGTAACATTGTTGAACTATTAGACGCGCAGTCTGATTTGTACAATTCTCAAGGCACACTAGAGCAATTAAGGTACAGCTTTGCGGTAAAACAAATGTCCTTGCTTGAATACACAGGCGAGCTTGATGAAGACAAAATCAAAGAGTTAAATACTTGGTTAGTTAACTAATTCTTTGCTTAGCACAAAAAAGGATGCCTATTGGCATCCTTTTTTGTGCCTTCTATAAACAATCATTTGAAATACATTGAGCTAAACAAAAATAGCGTAATTCTTAGTTACGCTTTTATTATAAGAGGCTTATAATAATCGCCATTTTTACAACTGGAATTGATGAGTCTCTTATGTCTGAAATCAGAACGCGTATCGCCCCATCACCAACAGGTGATCCACACGTAGGAACCGCGTACATCGCTTTATTTAATATGGCTTTTGCTCGCAAAATGGGCGGTAAGTTCATTCTTCGTATTGAAGATACTGATCAAACTCGTAGTACTCCTGAATCAGAAAAAATGATTCTAGATGCATTACGTTGGTTAGGTCTCGATTGGGCAGAAGGGCCTGATGTTGGTGGCGAGTATGGTCCATACCGTCAAAGCGAACGTGGCGACATTTATGCAGACTATGCTAAAGAGCTCGTAGAAAAAGGCCATGCATTTTACGCGTTTGAAACATCAGAAGAACTTGATCTAATGCGTAACGAGCAGAGAGAGCAAGGCCTTCAACCAAAATATGATGGTCGCGCCCTAAATTTAAGCGAAGATGAAGTACAAGCAAAACTTGATGCTGGTGTGCCTTATGTTATCCGCATGAAGATCCCAGAAGAAGGTATCTGCCGTGTGCAAGATATGCTTCGTGGTGAAATAGAGATAGATTGGACTCAAGTTGATATGCAAGTTCTGCTAAAAGCAGATGGCATGCCGACTTACCATCTAGCTAACGTTGTTGATGATCATCTAATGAAAATCACCCATGTTATTCGCGGTGAAGAATGGATAAACTCAGCACCTAAACACATTCTGCTGTACCAATACTTTGGCTGGGATATGCCAACGCTTTGTCACATGCCGTTATTACGTAATCCAGATAAGTCAAAATTGTCTAAACGTAAGAACCCGACGAGTATTCTTTATTACCAACGTATGGGCTATCTTGCTGAATCGGTTGTTAACTATTTAGGACGCATGGGCTGGTCAATGCCTGATGAAAGAGAAAAATTCTCTTTAGATGACATGATTGAACACTTTGATATACAACGTGTTTCTTTAGGCGGCCCTGTTTTTGATGTTGAAAAACTAAGCTGGCTTAATGGCTTATGGATTCGTGAAGACTTAAACCCTCAAGCCTTCGCTCAAAAGTTCCAAGAGTGGGCATTAAACCCAGAATACTTAATGCAAATTTTGCCATTGATCACACCTAGAATTGAAAAGTTCTCAGATGTTGCTGATGTTGCAGGATTCTTCTTAAAAGGTCACCTAGACATTAATGCCACTAGTTTTGATGGTCTTAAGCTTGAAGACGAGACATTAAGAAAAGCATTACAGTTTGCCACATGGAAACTTGAGTCACTAAGTAAGTGGGAAAAAGACGAAATCTTTAATGCCATGAAATCTCTTGCCCAAGTGATGGAAATCAAACCAAAAGACTTCTTTGCACCTCTGTTTGTTGCAATAGCAGGCACTACATCGTCAGTTTCTGTCTTTGACTCTATGGCAATTCTTGGTCCTGATATCTCAAGAGCAAGACTAAGAGCGGCTGTTAATGCAGTTGGCTCACCTTCTAAGAAAGAAGGTAAGCGTTGGGAAAAAGAATTCCAAGCACTTTAAACTTCGACTCTTAGATATAAAAAAACCGGCAGAAGCCGGTTTTTTTATATCTCATCAATACATTAGACAGTCGTGAATACACGTGTCTTACTATCAAGATGATCAACCAAATTATGAATTTGGTTAGTATTATCAGCAATAGTCGTAATTGAATCTGTATCTGCTTGTAACTGTTGAGCAATATTATCCATATCTTCACTCATGTGTACGGCAGTTTTAGACACTTCTTGAATTGACTGTGCCATATGGTTCGCAGAATCGGCACCTGTTCTGGCGTTAACTTCAATTTCACGCATAGCTTGTTCTGCTTTTTCACCCGACTCTTCGATTGCAAGAAGGTTCTCTTGGCCATTCTTCATCGTTGAGATAGCGGAGCTTGTAGACGTTTGAATCGTGCTTACTATGTCTGTAATTCTAGCGGTAGCATCAACTGTCTTCTCAGCAAGAGAGCGCACCTCATCAGCAACAACAGAGAAACCACGACCAGCTTCACCCGCTCGAGCGGCCTCGATAGCAGCATTAAGTGCAAGCAAGTTAGTCTGATTAGCCAAGTCATTGATCATAGAGATCACACCATCAATGTCTTTAGATAAACGACCTAATTCATTTAATTGGTCGCCTGTTTTATTAACAAACCCAACCGTTTTAGACAGATTAAACAGTGCTTCTTTAATTGTCTCTGCACCATTTTTCGCAGATTCATAAGTATCTTTAGACTGCACACTTAGGGTATCTGTTGTATCAGAAATACTTGAGATGGTGGTTGAAATTTCTTCAGTTGCAGCAGCTAATGAGTTGGTTTGAGTATTGATAGACTTGTTACTATCAGCAATGTTTGACACGGCTGTATTTAACTCAGAAACCATGTCATTAACTTCTGTGGTCGTTGTTACTACATCACTTAGCACTGACCCTAAGCCACCCGTCATTTCGTTGACCGAACCACAAAGCGCATCAAACTCATCATTTCTTTTCGCATTTATCGAAAGTCTTGCTGTTAAGTCACCCTCTTTCACTTTCACTAGATCACGAATAATTTGATTAAGTGTTTTATTTACACTCTTACCAATACCCATCATCATCAAGCCAGCAAACACAGCAACAAGAATACTCACACTAATGAGTGTGAAACTTGCTTGTTTAGAGCTTTCTTTAGCTAAGGTTTCAGCATTGCTGATTAGGCTTTTCAAATAGTCTGATGCTGCTGAGCGATTAGTAGCAAATTCAGCTTTTTGTGCTGCAAAGACTTGTTCTGCTTCATGAGTAATTGCATTTTGAACTGTCAATTTCTCAACGGCTGCAAGATAAGTCTTAATGCTTTCACCAAAACGCTCCTCTAAACCAAAGTTTTTAACTCGTTTAAAAAAGCTATTATATTTTTCAAGGAAGTAAGTACGGTTATCTTCAGTTGTTTCAAAGATATAGTTTTTCTCAGCTTCACGAACAGGTAGAAATTCTTGTTTAACCAAACTTAAAAAAGAAATTTCACCAAGTACGACTTCACCAAGAGAAGCAATCTCTCCTTTAATACCAGATTGGCCATCAAAACCTAAAATATGCCTTTGATGAACAATATTGGTTAACGAGTTAGAGTAACTCTCTAGACTTGCTTTAGCCGTTTCAAGTGTTGCACGACCTTCTTCGGTACCTATCTCACTAATATTTTGATCTAAACTTACTAAGAACGTTTCCTTGTTTGAATCAATACCCTCGATATACGACTCATAATTGTCATTATTAATAGTCAGTACACCTTCATACTTTTTCATCATGGATATGACAAGAGCATCAAGATTACTTTCTATTTCAGAGAGGTTTTGAAGACGGGAAGAAGTGGCTTGCTGAGTATTTAAACCATTTAACGCGACCAAAGTGACTACGACAAAACCACTTATAGCACAAAATAGTAAAATGGTGAGCTTAGCTCTAAAGCTGAGATTTACCAACATATTGCATTCACCTGATTAAGCTGCATTGAATTGTTACACGACGTTACATTAAATAATCTTTTTAGACTAATGTCTAAGAAGGGTAACTCATGCAATTTAGTATCGAAACAATTTTTTTAAACTTAACAATATTTTTTTGTTTAAATAATATTATCGCAACAAACTCCGTCTTGTTATTAAAAAAACCTTTATGTTCAGCACTCTATCCTTAGTACTTGGTAACAGGTTATCAAAATCTTTTCTATTTTCATACATTCAAATCTGAGCGCTAACATCTGGTTTTACAGCTCAACGATAGAATGCACTCTCTTTTTTGAAACAGAACCTTTACTCAACTTACAAAAGTCTTCATCAAGGTATTTGTAACAATCAGAAAATCACCTCTTTTTAAACCCAATTACTTAACTCAATCCTTTACCCTCTAAAAATAGAAAATAATTTTTTTAAACGCAAAAAAAAAGGTCCGATAATCGGACCCTTTTTTGATTTAACTTGGCTTAACTAAAATCAAGCCATCACTAAAGCAGTTCTACTTCTGGTTGGCACTATACCATTGACCAAGAAGATCTCGCTCTTCGTCTGTCATTTGCGTGATATTAGCAAGTGGCATTGTTTTCAGTACAACAGAACGCTGGAAAATACGTTCTTGTAGCGCATCAATTTGCTCTTGATTCTCTAATAAGATGCCAAGAGGCGCTGCTGTAAACATTTCAGAACTTGGCGTAGCAGCATGACAACTAGCACAACGCTCTACAATGATATCTTTCGCTTTTACATTTAATGCATGTTTAGCATCAACTGATTGCTCAACCGCTGCATTTGCAGTTACCGGTGGAACATAAGCGGCTGGCTTAGTAATGAAAGCTAAACCAAGTAATGCAACGACACCTACAGGTAAAATCCACGCTGATTTTTCAGGCTTATGCTGGATATTAAAGTGATGACGGATTGCCATACTAATCACAACCAAACCTAATAGGATTGCCCAATTATGCGTATCGCTAAACGTAGAAGGATAGTGGTTAGAGATCATAATGAACAAAATAGGTAGCGTTAAGTAGTTGTTATGACGCGAACGCAACAACGCCTTAGCACCGTATTTAGGGTCAACATCTTCACCTTTTTCTACCGCTGCAATGAGAGCTCGTTGAGAAGGCATAATAACATGCGCTACGTTACCCACCATCATAGTACCTATCATGGCACCGATATGGATAAATGCACCACGTCCACTAAACACTTGTGTCAGACCGTAAGCCGCTAGTGACATGAGTACAAAACCAACGGCCACTAACACTTGAGGATTGTTTGCTAACAAATCACATAGGTAGTGGTAAATCACCCAGGTTGCCACGATGACTAAGATACCTATTGCCACAGCCTGCCATGCTTCAAGCGCCATGACTTGTGGATCAATCAGGTACAGATTGGCATTCATGTAATACTGTACAAAGAGTAAAGCAATACCTGTTAACCAAGTTGTGTATGCTTCCCATTTAAACCAGTGCAAGGTTTCCGGCATTTTTTCCGGTGCAGATTTGTATTTTTCTAGACGGTAAATACCGCCACCATGAATGGCCCAAAGATAGCCAGAAATCCCTTCTTTTTGCTTGCCTGTTCTAACTAGGTTATTTTCCAACCAGTTAAAGTAAAAAGATGCGCCTATCCACGCAATACCAGCCGTGATATGAAACCAACGTACTAGTAAGTTTAACCATTCATTATAGTGGCCATCTAACATTTTAAACCCCTTCGAAACTCATTGCTGCAATTTGAATATCACTTCCTTCTGGAAAAAAGAATTCATCACAATTGTGCCCTTCTCCGATTCTGTCTACGACAAGAAAATCAGATACCTCTTCAAGCGCCAATAATGGATGATGCCAAGTACCAGTGAAGTAATTTACCCCTTGAGCCCCCGTCGCATAGAACAAACGCAACCTACTCAGATCTGGTTCCTCATCATTTAATGCAGGAGCAACGACCACAAGGTAGGGCCTTTGTTGCAACGGCATAAATGCTTGAGAACCTTTTGGATGACGCTCTAGCATTTCAATTTGCATTGGAAATTGCCTTGCATCCCCGCGAAAGATACTGATACCACCTCTTGCTTCACCTATTGTTTCCACTTCAGCAAGGTCGTGAAAGCGCTGTGTAGTGCCTCCATTGATTGCAAATTGGTTGGTGCATATTTCAGTATCAATTACTTGGCCGAAATCTGCAAAGGCATCTGCTGTTAGCGTTTCTATCTTCAGTTTCATCACGAATCCTGTTCTATTTAACGAGCCTAACATTTAGGCTCGTTATATTTTTCTAAATTAGTTTTTAACTGGCTTACCCATCAAGCGAATACGACTGACACCACCATCAGGGAAGATATTCATACGTACGTGAGTGATAACCCCAACACGGTTAAGTTCTTCAGCGAATACATGCTCAGCATCTGCAGATAAAGATTGCTTAGGTAGCAGTTCTTTCCAGTAAATACTTTGAGCTGCAAGTGTTGTATCAGGCAAGTCAGAAATATTTGCTACCTGCAAAGATAAGCCGTCAGGGAAGTTGCCTTTGAAGAAAGCCGTATCAATCGTAACAGACTCAACTTCACCAGGATGACCCAGTGCTAAAATAACCCAGTCATTGCCAGGCTCACGGCGACGGCGTGTTTCCCAGCCATCACCCATGTTAATGCCCTTACCAGGCATGATGATGTTGTGCATAGTACCGAAGTGCTCATCGTTACAAGCAAGTACACGGCCACCATTCTCAACAGCAACTAGGTCGATTTGCTTATCACCTGTTACTTCATCCCAACGTACTTCTGGCTCACCATAAACACGTAAACGAGCAATACCGCCATCTGGGTAGATATTGACACGTACATGGTTGTAAACCGTGTCGTCATTTACATCAACAAACAGTTGGTTATTACCAGAAAGCGCAATGTTCTCTGTAATTTCTGTCCACTGAGTATTTTCATCTGGGGTTGTTTCTGAGTAGCAAGCTTCGATCAAGGTCGCTGGTGCAAAGTTACCTGTAAAGAAACGAGTATCGATTTCAAGTGTCTTAATTTTGCCTGAGATACCTAGCTTGATAATACCATAGTCAAAACCTTCAGAGCGCTTACGACGGCTTTCCCAGCCATCCATCCACTTACCGTTATCATCATATTTGTCATCAATCCAAACTGGATCGTGATCCTGGATCATACGACTAATTGGCGCAAAGAAATCATCAGTTGCATACAGTGCTTCTGCACCTAAACGAGTAGATGCTAAATTCACTCCGTACCAAACTTTTTCAGTGTTAGACATGGTCTCTCCTAGAAAGGTTAATGAGGTTTTAATAAGGTTATCTCTTTGGTGAGAAGCTAAAAAAGTGAAGTATTCTCAAAACGCCAAAGATGAAATTTATGTTTCAATAATGCAACTATAATACATTTGTTTCACTATAACCAAATATTTTTTTTCATAACGCACTTTTTTCAATGAAAAAGGTATACTCTCAAGAACTTCTTAGCACTAAGAGCGAATTACTAATACGAATAGTAATTATTCCAAGTATTTTGATGCGGAACTGACTATTACCCATGCAAGACCTATCAATAGAACAAAGAATTAAGCAAATTTACGATCAGTTATCTCCAACGCAGCAAAAGCTGGCATCTTGCATATTGAATCATCAAGGTGACATAGCTACATATTCTGCCACTGAGTTAGCAAAATTAGCCGGTGTATCTAAATCAGCAGTGACACGCCTACTACAAAGGCTAGAGTACAAGGACTTTGGTGAAGTTAAGCGCCAAGTTCGTGCTGCACGTCGTTGGGGCACACCCATTGCAGAGAAGCAACCTGAGCATCAATCTATTTCGAATGTGTTTAGCGACTATATCCAGTGTGACCAAAACAATATTCAAAAAACATTAGAGTCCATTAAGACAAGTGATTTTGATGCCGCGGTTAAATCCATAGGCCAAGCACAAAGGGTCTATGTTATTGGTTACCGTAACAATCACGCTCTCGCGCTTCATCTACGCCAACAACTGACTCAATGTCGTGATAATGTCACCCTTCTTCCTCTTCCCGGCCAAACACTTGGTGAAGAAGTTGCCAGTTTCACGGCGAAAGATACTGTGATTATTATGGGTATTCGTCGTCGCCCTGCTTGGCTTAAAAACCTAATGATTACCTTAAGAAAACGTGGCATTTACCTCATTTATATTACGGATCATGCTGACGTAAATCCAAAAGAAGTCAGTGACATTCATTTCTCTTGTGTGGTTCGCGGAGTTTCCGCTTTTGACTCTTACGCCAGTGTTATGAACATTATCAGTGTCTTAGCAAATGGGGTTTACCAAGATAATTACAATGAGGCGAATGATAGAATTCAAGCCATTGAAGAGACTTATCAAACCTTAAACGAATTAGATATGGCCGCACTTAACAATGGTGCGCTAATCGATGAATTTGAAGCTTGAACTTTAAATAAAACATAATAAAAATTGATATCAATTAACTAGTAGTAACGCATTTTTAACGGAAACATTAATGAACTCACTTACCCTTGGACCGCTTTCCAACGCCAATGGCGAGATCCAAATCCCTGGATCTAAAAGCCTTTCAAACCGCATCCTTTTATTAGCTGCATTAGCAAAAGGTGAAACTAAGATCACCAACTTGCTAGACAGTGACGATATTCGACATATGCTTGACGCACTTCAAAGCCTAGGCGTAAATTATCAATTAAGTGATAATGGCACAAGTTGCACAGTACAAGGTGTTGCAGGTCCACTATCCAATGCTAACAAAGAGCCTATCTCTGCAGATTTGTTTTTAGGGAATGCTGGCACAGCAATGCGCCCACTCACTGCTGCATTATGCTTAGGTCAAGGCGAATATCTGTTGCATGGCGAACCTCGTATGCATGAACGCCCTATTGGTGACCTAGTCAGCGCACTACGCCAACTTGGAACTAATGTTGAGTATTTAGGCGAAGAGAATTATCCACCTCTTAAAATCCATGCAAATGGCATTCAAGGTGGTGAAGTATCTATTAAAGGTAATATCTCAAGCCAATTTTTGACAGCTATTTTAATGAGTGCACCGCTTGCACAAAACGACCTAACTATCCATGTCGATGGTGAACTTGTTTCTAAACCTTACATTGATATCACCTTACATGTGATGAAGCAGTTTGGCGTTACGGTTGAGAACAAGAATTATCAAAGTTTTGTGTTAAAAGGCAATCAGACCTATGTGAGCCCGGGTGAGATCATGGTTGAAGGTGACGCATCTTCGGCTTCTTACTTTTTAGCGGCTGCAGCTATCGCAGGCGGTACAATCAAGGTACATGGTATCGGCACAGACAGTGTACAAGGAGATGTAAAGTTTGCTGAAGTCCTTGCTGCTATGGGTGCAAACATTAGTTATGGCCCAACCTGGGTTCAAGCCAGTAAAGGCGAACTAAATGGTGTTGATCTTGATATGAACCATATTCCAGATGCCGCTATGACCATCGCTACCACAGCCATTTTTGCCAAAGGCCCAACGCGTATTAGAAATATTTATAATTGGCGCGTAAAAGAAACAGACAGGCTAAATGCTATGGCGACAGAGCTACGCAAACTTGGAGCCACAGTCGATGAAGGTGAAGACTATATCTATGTTGAACCCTTAACAGATGTACAGCATGCTGCAATCGATACCTACAATGACCACAGAATTGCCATGTGCTTTTCTCTAGTCGCTTTCTCCAATAGCCAAGTGACAATTAATGACCCAGGTTGCACTTCCAAAACCTTCCCAACTTACTTTGAACTATTTAATAAAGTCACGAGCTAGTTTATCCAAGTATAAAAAAACCAGCTAAGGCTGGTTTTTTTATACTTGGATAAACGATCAAACAAGATTACTTGTTTGACTTAGGCTCGCTCGATTCAATATCACCACTTTCAAAGGAGAAAATATCTTTCGTTCTATCCTTGGCGATTCGCGCTTTCATCCTTTGCGCAAACCTGTGCTTAATCAATTCAAGCTCTTCAATTTGAGCAAGGGTTAATAACTGATAAATTTCAACTTGCTGCTTAGCATACAGACGCATAACTTGAGTGCTAATATCGGCCTGTATACTTGCCGCATCAGAAACTTTTTGCATATAGTCAGCGTCACTTGGGCTCAACTCAGCAAGTAGCTGAACTTCTACCGCTATTTTTCCTTGTAAAATTTTTCTTTGATTTGAGTATCGAATAACAATATCTGACAAGGTGTTTTGAGCATCATTTGATAGATTTAATTTTCTCGCCAGAAAATAGACAACATGATCTGTCGGCATATCCATTGATGACCTTGTCACAACCGCTTTAGGGAAAATGACTTGCGGCATATCAGAAGGTTTTCGATATCTCGGGTTGTGAACAACATGCGGAGGAGGTGGAGGCCGACGAAGCTCTTTGAGGTCGTCAAGGATTTCACGCTTAAAACTTTCTGATTTCCACGCCACAAAAGCATAAGGTGACACGACTAATGCCAATAAGGTTAGCGCAATCAAAAAGCACCAGGTTTTAGTTAGTGTGATCACCATACAGCAAACTCCTTTTCAGGCAAATAATAGCCATGCTTTGATTATGACCATTAACCCGTCAAGATGTGTCAGTCTGAAGTAATCTTGCGGTAAAAAATTTAAAGTAATACATAAAAAAACCCTCAAATAAGCAAATGCTAAAGAGTAAGTGTCATACATTATATCGCTGTATCACACCCACAAGCACTTGCTAATTTAGAGGGTCCTAGATTAATTCAAAACGCGGTATTATTGAAGCCTAGTTAGCTTCTTCTTGTAACAAATACACCTCACTTCCCAAATCTTTAAACTGAGCTGACATATCATCCATCCCTTTACGAACGTCATTGGCATCAACATTGTGAACTTCGATTTTTGAATTGCGTTCAAGATCCGCGGCATAATCCCTAACTTCTTGGGTGATTTTCATTGAGCAAAACTTTGGACCACACATAGAGCAAAAATGAGCAACTTTACCTGACGCCTGAGGCAAGGTCTCATCATGATAAGCTCTGGCTGTTTCAGGATCTAATGCTAAATTAAACTGATCCTGCCAACGAAACTCAAAACGTGCTTTAGATAAAGCATTGTCTCGAATTTGTGCACCTGGGTGCCCCTTAGCAAGGTCGGCGGCATGAGCAGCGATTTTATAAGTAATCAAGCCTTGTTTAACATCTTCTTTATTGGGTAAGCCTAGATGCTCTTTCGGTGTTACATAGCACAACATAGCGCAACCATACCAACCTATTTGAGCCGCTCCGATACCTGATGTGAAATGATCATAACCAGGTGCGATATCTTGAGTCAGTGGTCCTAGTGTATAAAAAGGGGCTTCATGGCAGTGCTCAAGTTGTTCAGTCATATTATGCTTGATCATTTGCATCGGCACATGCCCAGGCCCTTCAATCATAACTTGCACATCATATTCCCAAGCAACCTTAGTTAATTCCCCTAGCGTTTTGAGCTCGGACATTTGAGCTTCGTCATTGGCATCCATAATAGAACCAGGTCGTAAACCATCACCAAGCGACAGTGAAACATCATATGTTTGACAGATTTCACAAATCTCACGAAAACGTTGGTATAAAAAGCTTTCTTCATGATGAGCTAAACACCATTTCGCCATTATTGAACCGCCGCGAGATACTATTCCTGTTAGCCTTTTTGCCGTCATTGGCACATAACGTAATAAAACACCCGCATGGATTGTAAAGTAATCTACACCTTGCTCGGCTTGTTCAATCAATGTATCTCTGAAAACGTCCCAATTCAGATCTTCAGCAATACCTTTCACCTTTTCCAGCGCCTGATAAATCGGTACTGTACCAATTGGAATCGGTGAGTTCCTCAGAATCCACTCACGAGTTTCGTGAATATTCTTACCTGTCGACAAATCCATCAGGGTATCAGCGCCCCAACGCGTTGACCAAACAAGCTTCTCAACTTCTTCTTCAATAGATGAGGTTAAGGCTGAGTTGCCTATGTTCGCGTTTACCTTCACTAAGAAATTACGACCAATAATCATTGGCTCTGATTCTGGGTGATTAATATTTGCAGGAATGATCGCTCTACCTGAAGCCACTTCCTGACGCACAAACTCTGGCGTGATAACTGTTTGAATATTAGCGCCAAAACTATGCCCTGGGTGCTGCTTTAATAAAAGCTCGCTTTTTACCGCCTGCATATTTTGATTCTCGCGAATCGCAATAAACTCCATTTCAGGGGTAATAATCCCCTGACGTGCATAATGCAATTGAGTAACTACAGCACCTGGCTTAGCCTTCACAACTTTTGGTAAGTTTTCAAACCTTAGGTCATCCAACCTTTCATCACTTAACCTTTGCTGAGCAAAATCAGAAGAGACGCCATCTAGTTCCTGTATATCATTACGTGCTTCAATCCACTTGCCTCGTGTGGATGCTATGCCTTTATAAACATCAATTTTTCGACTTGGATCTGAATAAGGTCCAGAGCATTCATAGACATAAATAGCTTCATTTTTTTCATAAGTGAAGTTAGCAGGATCTTTACCAATTGGCGTATCTGAAACATTAATTTTACGCATTGGTACTTGAATCGAGGTGTCACTACCTTGAATAAAAACACGTTCAGAAGCAGGAAAGGGGTTAGCTTGAAGCGAGTCAATAAAGGCTTTCGCCTTCAACCTAGCTTCTTCTCGTTTACTTTGTACCTCTGGTACAGCAATATTTGACTTAGAATTTGTTAACTCATTAGAAGACATAAGCAATCCTTTTAAATGAAAGAAGTGCTTGTCAGTCGTGCGTTTGCTTTCACAAAAATCATATCTATGATTTTTGCTAACACCAATCTTTATTAATGACATTTAGTCAAAATTAAAGAATGGAAAGCATTCGATGCAGATAAGAAAGAATGAAGATTTTCTTGTTCCCTACGCAGGTATTTAGCCCTGTTCAGGTTCTGCGGATCCCGTGCATAAACACGATCTCAGCCAAATGGCACTCCGACAAGTGGAAGCAACTATAAGGAGATTAGAACAAAAGTAAAGCCTTGATAACGTATTAACGGATTGTTTCGTCACTAGGAAGACTTGTACTTAAATGATTTTTTTGCAGTATTTCTTGGCTCAACTCATACAATGATAGAGGCTTATAAAGCAGAAAACCTTGGGCATATTCACACTTTAAGGTTTTAAAAAAATCATACTGAAAATGGCTCTCTATGCCTTCGACCACAACAACTAGATTGAGCATTTCAGCCATTTTCACAGATGCCTTAAGAATGACATCCTGACTATTACCAGGTACCAAGTTTTTCACAAAAGACCTATCAATTTTAAGGCCATCAAAGGGGTATTGAGTTAACCTTTCAAGAGAACTATAACCAGTCCCAAAATCGTCAATATAAATACCTATTCCATAGCTGCGAATGCGCCTTAATTGGCGGACTACACTCTCTTCCTGATCATAAATAGCCGTTTCTGTAATCTCTATTTTAATGTTTTTAGGCGTTAGCTGATTGACTTCCATAGACATCAATAGGTTGTCACAAACTTGATCTGACAATAGCTGCTTAGGTGATATGTTAATACTGACAAAGAGATTGGGGTTACCACTACTTTTTATCAAGGCTTTCAAATCATGACAAACATGATGGATTAACCAATTTGAAAATGGGTTAATCAAATTAATTTGTTCTGCAATGGCAATAAACTCAGCCGGAGAAACCTCTCCTAAGGTTTCATTTTTCCAACGTATCAAGGCTTCCATGCCTTTAATTTCACCCGTTTCAAAACATACTATAGGCTGGTAGTTAATATAAATCTCATTATGCTTAAGTGCGCTAAGGAGGTTATTTTCAAGTAGGCTCCTGCGCCTCTCAGATTCATTGAGACCCTGATTAAAAATAATAAAATCAGCACGTCCATTGCGCTTAACTTCATACATGGCCATGTCTGCTTGCTTCAGTCCTTCGCTGGCATTCTTAACACTTTCATCAAGCATGCTAATACCAATGCTGGCAGATATTTTAAAATTAAACCCATTACTAAAAGCAAAGGGTTTACGCATACCAGCAACCACTTTATCTGCAAGTTCATGTAACTGAGGCAACCCTGTTACATCTTTTAAAAACACAGCAAACTCATCCCCACCTAATCGAGTAATCATTTCATCTTGATTAAAACAAGCCTGTAAACGCCGTGAAAACTCGACTAAAAGTTCATCCCCTACATGATGTCCATATTGATCATTAACCGTTTTAAACTTATCTAAATCAATAAAGAAGATAGCACTTTGCCTGGCACTATTTTGATCAATAAATAATGACATCTGGGAGACAAAAGTTGCTCTATTCAACAGACCTGTTAATGAATCCATTTGCGCCTGATGCTTAAGTGCAGCCTCTACTTTTTTCTTTTCAGTCACATTTGCTATAAAGCCTTCATAATAGATTTCACCATTATCTTGCTGAGTTAAATATGCATTCTCAAGTAACCAAATACGCCTGCCAAATTGATCCTGACTTTGCCATTCAAAACCGATTACCCTTTGATCCTTTTTAAGTAAATTAATAAAATCTAGATATTGTTTAGGATCTAGGTACAATTGCTTACCGATATTTTTTACCTTAATACAAAGCTCGTCTTCGTTACTATAACCAAACGCAGTTGCATAAGCAGGATTAGCTTTTAGAAGGTTTCCGTTTAAACTCGCTCGATAAATACCATCTACAGACAACATAAATAGGTTTGAATATTCAGTTCGAACCTCTTTTAAACTTTGCCCCCTGTCTTTTAAAAGGCTCTCGATTTTATGCTCATAGCGCCTTGACCTATACACATAAAAAACAATGAGACTCGCCATTAGTGCGAGCATAGCAAGCAAAAGCTTTATTAAAGATCTTGGCTCGTTTTGAATAGGACTAAAAGGAGGGTAAATGATGAATGTCAGTTTATGACCTAACCATGAAAATGAATGAGTATCATAGGCTGAAGAGTCACTCACCCCTTGGCAAGCTAGCGCTTTAGATTGATAAAGCGAGTTTAAAGCAGTAGTAGAAGAAGATGATAGCGATAGATGAAAACAAGGTAGCGCCCTTACTTTATAAACGTCTGTATTAGTGTTTATAAAGCTTGTCAGATTCATGCTTACAAACAAAACACCCGCCTCTTTAATCGACACACTTGAAGCAATCGTACCTTTGAATGCTTCGGATTGACTTATATATAACGGATTAGCGCTAGTACTGCTTTCATATGGAAGTTCAAGCATTTGATATTGATTTAGGAGCTCAATCAACCCAGTGGAGTACTCATTAGCAGCTAACCAAACATAATTGAACACTTTTTTATCATATTTGGCTTGCTCCAATACTTGAGCGATATCTCTGTCTGAAAAGTTTTTTAAGCTCTTAAGGTGATTGACCAACTTTTCAACGTGCGAGGTTTGAAATAAAATTTGGCGATCTAAAGCGATGGATTGAATTCGATTTTTTCCAAAAGAATGAGCTGGGAGCGTCTTATCATTTGCAGAAAGAAAAGCATAGGTAAGCCAAGCGCAAATTGTGACAATTAGCGCTATAACAAAGATCATAGAGGCTGGCGATTTAAGCCATTTTGATAACAAATCCATAAGTTTTTTTTAATAGTCTAGCGATAATAGGCAAGTTCCTCTTACCTTGACAATATCCCAGACAACTAAATCCTTAATGATACCTCTATACTCATTATTTCAAATAACTATATTAGTAAAAAGCAATATCATCAAAAAACATATCAGTAGTGATTTATGGCTTCATATCTAGGGCTATTTGATAAAGGAAATTTTTCTTTAACCCTGTAATTTTTGCTGCTAACTGAGAGGCTTGCTTCACAGGTAATTCAGTTAATAATATCTCAAGAATTCGCCTTGCCTCTTGATCATTGTCACTCTCATCTTCTTGTGGCCTATAATCGACCATCACCACAAATTCACCGCGCATTTGATTCGAATCTTCTTCAAAGCGCTGCAGGATGTATGATGGTTTACCTTTAAGAAAGGTCTCAAAAGTTTTAGTCAATTCACGGGCTAAAACAAGTTCAACATCATCTTCAAACACAGCCATTAGATCAGCTATTGAATCATTAATTCTGTGCGTTGACTCATAGAAGATTGTCGTACCTGTTTGCTGCTTCCAAGTCTGCATAACATCTTTTCGAGACTTACTTTTAGCAGGCAAAAACCCCTGAAAAAAGAATTTATCTGTCGGTAAACCTGATGCACATAAAGCAGTTATGATGGCAGAAGGTCCGGGAATCGGAGAGACCTTATAGCCTAGATCTCTTAGATGACTAACAACATGATACCCTGGGTCAGAGATCAAAGGGGTACCGGCATCTGATACCAATGCAACATCCTCTCCATCATCTAATAGTTTGGCAATATACTGGGCACGATCTTTTTCATTATGATCATGGAGCGAGAAAAGGCGAGCTTCAACATTAAAGAAATTTAGTAATTTTTTTGTGTGACGTGTATCTTCAGCAGCGATATAGCTTGCCTTTTCTAAAGTTTCTTTTGCCCTTTTACTAAGGTCATCTAAATTTCCAATTGGTGTAGCGACAATATACAGGGTGCCACTAACATCCGTAGAACTATGTGGTAACATACGACCTCTTTTTCTTTGATTTTTAAGCATATGAGTCTTTTTAACGGGCGTATAATAGCATTATCTTTGTGTTCTGCACTCTTGGTTGCATGCGGATCTGAAAAAACGGTACAAAGTGTCCAGGTTCAAGTGGCTCAAGAGCCCGTAATTGCTGAACCCATTGTCGTTGAGCCTATCGAAAAAGCACCGGCAGACAAATTTGAAAAGCTAATTTGGCAAGCGGAAAGAAGCCTACAAACGAGCGTGTCTTCTGTTTACTATTTTGATGCTGCAAATTTAAAATACAATGTAGGACAACTTGCCACTTCACTTTCAATTCTAGACAACCAAGTCATCCCTTTTACCAGCTCTAAACAGTTTGATGCTTATCTTTTATCGGCACAAATTTACACTGAGTTAAAGCAGCCCTTGTATGCTTTAAGCGCTCTTTTTAAAGCAAAAAGATTAGACGGTGCCAGCATTAATTCCAGTCAATACAGGCTTGGGTTAAAAAGAGCAGCAGCACTTGAAGTACTTCAAAATTGGCCCGCAGCCGTTAGAGAAAGAATTAAACTGGACTCATTGCTTCCCCTTGATCAATTAGCGGTAAATCAATTCTTCTTATGGCAAGCTATCCAAAACCTGACTGACCCTGAAGTCAGTTTTATGCAGAAAAGTTCTGACCCTGTTTTAAAGGGCTGGCTCAACATCTCATCAATCCTTAGATCAAAGTCCGCTACAATCAGTATGCAGCTCAATGCTTTTAAACAGTGGCAAGCAATTAACCCATTACACCCTGCAGCAAGCACACCACCTGAAGACTTTGTTGTTATTGGCGAGTTAGATCAAACAAAGCTCAATAAAATAGCGATTATATTACCAATGACCGGCAGACTGAGCCTTGCCTCTCGGGCAATTATTGACGGTTTCTTAGCTGCCTATTATCAAATTAAAGATGCAGATAAAGCCCAACTAATTTTTATTAACAGCGATGAATATCAAGATATAGAATCAGCTTTAAACGAAGCCTATATTCAAGATGTAGATGTTATAATTGGACCTCTTGCTAAAAGCTCTGTCGCTCAATTAAGCCGCTTTGATTTAGAAAAGCCTGTCATAGCGCTGAATCAGTTAGAAACATCGACTAAGCACCCTAACCTTCACTATTTTTCTTTAACCAGTGCTGATGACATCCTAGAGCTTATCTCTTTTGCCAAGCAAGAAGGCGCTATTAATGCGGGTATTCTGTCTTTGACAGATCCTTGGGCTCTTCGCCAAGCTGATGAGTTCAAACAGATAGGTGAACAAGAAAACATTAAAATTGTCAGCAACATAGAGTTCAATAACAAGCCTAAAGAAAGAGAAACGGCCATTAAGGAATTACTACTCATTAATGAAAGCCAAAAAAGAAAGAAATTAATTGAGCGCACTCTGAACATAAAAGTGAGCAGTATCGATAGACCAAGACAAGACTTAGATTATTTATACTTTGTTGGGCATTTAACCGATGCAAAACAGATTAGACCATCCCTTGATTATTATTATGCTAATGACAATAACATCCCTATTTTGGCAAGCCATTCAATTAATAATAAAACACCAGATAAAAACACTAAAAAAGAAGATATTGAACGGATACTTTTTACCGAAGTACCCGCTTTAACAAGAGCAAATAGTCTGCTAGATCCGGTATCATCAAAAGTATCTAAAAATATTTTAAAAAGACTACAGGCGATGGGAGCTGACGCTTACCTATTAGCCAATCGTTACTGGGTTTTCCATAAGTTACCTCAAGCTCGAATTTCTGCAAATACCGGCTTAATCACTTTAGATGAATTAGGTATTTTTAGAAAAAGACCAGAACTCGTCATGTTCAAATCAGGAAGATTGATCAATGCGAAAAATAAGGACATTTTTACAATCACTCGCCCTCAAGAAGAAGGTTACCAATAAAGGACAGTTAGCAGAGCTCGCTGCAAAACATTATTTACAAAAACAGAAACTCACGATTCTAGAACAGAACTTCTTATGTAAACTAGGCGAGATTGATCTAATTTGCATTGAAAATGGTGTAATCGTTTTTGTTGAAGTAAGATACCGAAAAGATAAAAGCCATGGCAATGCAGCACAAAGCATTCATCATGGAAAACAAAGAAAAGTGATTAAAAGTGCTCAATACTGGCTTTTGATCAACCATAAACACGATGTAGACATACGCTTTGATGCCATACTCTTTGATCAAAGCATAGATGAGCAGCATCTTACTTGGCTTAAAAGCGCATTTTAACTATATGGATTTTCAAGAAGCAATTTATACCCAATTCGCCCATAGCTTTGAAGCACAACAGAGTGCTTTTGAGTCTTTGCCTCCTTATATTGAACATGCTGCAAAAGTTATGTTTGCAAGTATTGCTGAAGGCAATAAGGTCGTTTGTTGCGGCAATGGCACCGGATCACATCTTGCCCATTACTTTAATACTTTAATGTTAGATAAAATGGAAAGAGAAAGACCTGGCCTACCTTCAATTACGCTAAGCGGCGAAGGTGCCTCATTGTTATCTATCTCACACAATGATAGTTACCATGATGTGTTTTCTAAGCAATTAACCGCCATTGGTAACCCTGGCGATGTACTTTTCATAGTAGCCAATAAAGGAAACACTTCCCCTATCATTCAAGCGATTCAAGCAGCACACCAAAGAAAGATGTCTATCGTGGCCTTAACTAGCCCAGAAGCTAAGAACATTTCAGCATTAACTTCAACAGACGACACTGAAATCAAAATCAATCTATTAGGGACTGCTAGAGTACATGAGTGCCAAGTCCTTGTCATACACACTCTAATAGATCTAATAGAACGACAACTGTTTGGATACGAAGATTAAAAAAGGCGCTTTAAGCGCCTTTTTTATTAACCTGAAAATTCATTTTCCATAGCTTTAATCGAGCTACTTGACGACCCTTAAGGTAAAACCTTTTTTATCAGCTTGAGGCTCAGGTTCTTTCTTTGGAGATGGATCTGTAGGCTCATCAGGAAACTCTTCGTCAGGGAAGAACAAGCCATCACCATTCTCTTTACCATAAACCGCTAACGTTGCTTTAATAGGCACATAAACCTGCATTGGCTTACCACTAAAGCGAGCCTCAAAAGACACGGCTTCTTGATCCATAATAAGGTGCCTTACCGCTGTCATACTAATATTCAAAACTATCTGTCCATCCTGAATAAACTCTGTCGGCACAACCACATTTGGCAATTCTGCATTCACCAAAAGATACGGTGTCATATCATTATCAACAACCCACTCATAGGCAGCTTTCAATAAATAGGATCTTTTTGGGATCATCGCCCTTCTCTCTTTTTAGTTTCTCTGTTAAACAAATAAAGGGGCATAAGGCCCCTTTATTTAATAACTAACTTATTAAGGTTAGTCTAAACGCATTTCTTGTTCAGCTTCAGAAAGGCTTTCTTTAAACGATTCACGATCAAAAATAAGATCCATGTATTCAAATAAAGGTTGCGCCTGTTCTTTTGTTATTTCCACACCAAGGATAGGAAGTCTCCATAAAATCGGCGCTAAACAACAATCAACAATCGTGAACTCATCACTCATGAAGTAAGGCTTTTCTTGAAAGATAGGCGCTACATTAATTAGGCTTTCTCTTAGCTCTTTTTGAGCTTTTTCAATTGCTGCTTGATCTTTACTCGTTAGAATAAAATCAGCTAATGCTGCCCAGTCTCTTTGAATACGGTACATATACAAACGACTTTCAGCACGTGCAACAGGGTACACAGGAAGCAGAGGAGGATGAGGGAAACGTTCATCCAAATATTCCATCATGACATTTGGCTCATACAAGACAAGGTCACGGTCAACTAGCGCAGGTAGCTCATTGTATGGGTTCACATCCGCCAACTCACTTGGCTTGTTGAATGGATCCACATCAATGATATCAACCGTTACGGCTTTTTCTGCTAAAACAATTCTGACTCTGTGACTGTAATGGTCTTCACCATCAGAGAAAAAAGTCATTGAAGAGCGTTTTGCAACAACACCCATGGATAAACCCCTATTCCAAAAACAAAGAAAACCCCTAAGTGGGGCTACATAAACGCATTCAAACAATAGCCGCAAATGCGGCTATTGTTTGCAGTATTTTAATGGTCAATTTCGCGCCAGTACTCTTTATTCAAGAGGAAGGCAAAAACACCAAACAATACGATAAATAATAATACTTTCAAACCTAAGGCTTCAGACTGAAGACGGATAGGGTCAGCCATGTAAACTAAGAAGTTAGTTACATCGTAAACCACTTGCTCAAACTCTTCTTCAGATAAAGAACCTTTAGTTTTCTGAGCTACAATACCACACTTTTCAACAGTAAGAGCTTCGCCCGTTAAAGTATCAAATAATGGATTGTGATCTTCATCATATGCAGGTGCTTGTGCACAGGTCACATGACGAACACCCTGCAGACCTTCCAAAACATTCGGCATACCGACATTAGGGAAAACAGTATTGTTTACACCCCAAGGACGAGTTTCATCTTCATAGAAAGCTTTTAGATAGCTATAAACCCAGTCACTACCACGAACGCGAGCTTCAAGCGTAAGATCAGGTGGCGGAGCACCAAACCAAGCTTTAGCATCTTTAGAGTCCATAGAGTTAGACATCAAATCACCAATTTTATTACCTGCTGGCAATAAGTTTTCAGTGAAAAGATCTGCTGGAATACCTAAGTCAGTTGCTGCACGTTCAAAACGTGCATAACCTGCATCGTGACAACCTAAGCAATAGTTTGCGAAAGTATTTAAACCACGCTGTAGTGACGCTTTATCATGAAGATCTGGCGTCATATCTTCTAGCTCTACAGAACTACCTGCAGCAAAACCTAGTGCTGGTAGTAATGCCAGAGTAATAGTAGCAATAATTTTTTTCATAATTACACCCTCTCTGGCACAGTTTTAGTGCTTTCCCAACGTGTATACCATGGCATCAATAGGAAATACGCAAAGTATATTACAGAAGCGATTTGAGCAGCAGTTGTTCTACCATCAGTTGAAGGAAGCACACCTAACACACCCAACACAACAAAGCTGATACAGAAGATAAAGAGTGCAACTTTACTCATCCATCCTTTATATAGCATTGACTTAACAGGGCTTCTGTCTAACCAAGGCAATACAAATAGAATCGCGATTGCACCACCCATCGCAACTACACCCCAGAACTTAGCGTCTAAGCCAAATAGAGGAAAAGTAACGGCACGCAAAATTGCATAGAAAGGTGTGAAATACCATACTGGCGCAATATGCTCAGGTGTCTTCAATGGGTTAGCTGCTTCAAAGTTCGGCTTCTCAAGGAAATAACCGCCCATTTCTGGGAAGAAGAAGACAACTGAACAGAAAACAAATAGGAAGACTGCAATACCAACCAAATCATGCACTGTATAGAAAGGATGGAATGGAATACCGTCTAAAGGCACACCGTTTTCATCTTTATACTTTTTGATATCAACACCTTTAGGGTTGTTAGAACCCACATGGTGTAATGCCAATAAGTGCAATACTACAAGTGCCACAATAACTAAAGGCAAAGCAATAACATGCAAGGAGAAGAAGCGGTTCAGCGTAATACCAGAAATCAGGTAGTCACCACGAATCCATTCAGCTAAGTCTGGACCGATCAAAGGAATCGCACTAAACAAGGAGATAATTACCTGCGCACCCCAGTAAGACATTTGTCCCCAAGGAAGCAAGTACCCCATGAAAGCTTCAGCCATCAAAGCAAGGTAAATAGCCATACCAAATAACCAAACTAATTCGCGTGGTTTCTGATAAGAACCGTACAACAAGCCTCTAAACATATGCATATACACAACAACAAAGAATGCCGAAGCACCTGTTGAATGCAGATAGCGAATAAGCCAGCCATACTCTACATCTCGCATGATGTATTCAACCGATGCAAAAGCTGCTTCAGCTGAAGGCGTATAACTCATAGTCAACCACACACCCGTTAGTATTTGGTTAACAAGTACAACGAGAGACAGAACACCAAAGATATAAAACACATTGAAGTTTTTCGGAGCATAATATTTGCTCATGTGTTTTTCAAAGGCTTCAGTCACAGGAAGACGAGCGTCAATCCAACCCATCAAACCTTTAGATTCTTTAAAATCAGCCATTATGCTTTACCTCCGTCATCACCAATTAAGATCACATTATCAGAAAGGTATTGATAAGGTGGTACTAATAGGTTGATTGGCGCAGGAACACTCTTATAAACACGTCCAGCTAAGTCAAAGCGAGAACCATGACAAGGGCAGAAATAACCACCAACCCACTCTGGACCCAAATCCTCTGGAGCTAACTCTGGGCGGTATGTTGGAGAACAACCAAGGTGTGTACAAATACCTAGTAGCACTGCAATTTCAGGTTTAATAGAGCGGTATGCATTTTGTGCATACTCAGGTTGCTGTTCTTTCTCAGAAGATGGATCACTGAGTTGATCAGATATTTTTGTTAGATTATCAAGTGTCTCTTTAGATCGTTTTACGACCCAAACAGGCTGCCCACGCCACTCAACAATCATTTGTTGACCAGTTTCTAACTTACTGATATCAACTTTAACTGGCGCACCAGCTGCTTTCGCTTTTGCGCTTGGATTCCAAGAAGCAACAAAGGGGGTCGCGATACCGACCGCACCAACCGCGCCAATAGCACTTGTTGTTCCGACCAGGAATCGACGTCGACCTTTATTAACGTCGCTTTGACTCATTATGGTTCTCTCCCACCAAATTACAAATCCCAAATTAGAGTATGACGAACCCCAATATGAATGCAGTGCAAATAGTAAAAAAAACAAAGGGTTCTGGCAAGAAAAGTCTCATTACCAGAAGAGCGACATTGACATATCGCATAAAAAAAACGCCTGGATAACCAGGCGTTTGGAAGTATCCCAAGATTAACGCTTGGAGAACTGAGGACGACGACGCGCTTTGCGTAGACCAACCTTTTTACGTTCTACTTCACGAGAGTCACGAGTAACGTAACCAGCAGCACGTAGAGAACGACGTAGTGTCTCATCATACTGTAGCAATGCACGTGTAATACCGTGACGAATAGCACCAGCTTGACCAGAAATACCACCACCTTTAACAGTGATGTAAACGTCAAATTTTTCTGTTGCTTCAACAAGCTCTAGTGGTTGACGAACAACCATTTGCGCAGTTTCACGGCCGAAATATTGCTCTAGAGAACGGTCATTGATAACTAGGTTACCAGTACCGGCCTTTAGGAATACACGAGCGGTAGATGATTTGCGACGACCTGTACCGTAGTATTGAGTAGCTGACATAATGATCTTCCGTATTAAATATTAAGTTCTAGCGGCTGTTGAGCTGCATGTGGATGTTGAGTACCAGCATACACTTTCATTTTCTTGTGCATAGCACGGCCCAAAGGACCTTTTGGCAACATACCTTTAACTGCGAGTTCAAGAACGCGCTCAGGAGCATGATCAATCAGCGTTTCAAAATTCATCGAACGCAAGCCACCTGGGTAACCAGTGTGACGATAGTATTGTTTAGCTTTAGCCTTGTTACCAGTAACGTGAACTTTCTCAGCATTGATAACAACGATGTAATCACCAGTGTCAACATGAGGAGTATATTCAGCTTTATGCTTACCGCGTAAACGACGAGCAATCTCGGTAGCCAAACGGCCTAAAGTTTTGCCTTCAGCATCAACAACGAACCAGTCGCGTCTTACTTCAGCAGGTTTTGCAGTAAAAGTTTTCATCAAAAACCCTTTCATTTAGCATGTATTGACATGCTCAATACCTATTATTATTGGTTATATCGACATTAATGAAGATATAACGTGCATATACCTTTTAAAAAAGGCGAGCGGATTATACACATTCCACCCCACTTTATAAAGAGGACAATTTAGATAAACACCAAGTTATTATCGCTATTACGTGCTTTTATGGTCGATGCTCTAACGACAGGTATTCTTCAGATTGCATTTCGAGTAAACGACTGACGGTTCTGTCATACTCAAAAGACAACTGAGTCCCTTTATATATATCAGGAATATCTACTTCTGCTGAAACAATTAACTTAACGTGCCTATCATAAAACTCATCTACTAGATTGATAAAACGTCTAGCCATATCATCACGAGTCGTATCAAACTGCGGCACGTTCGACACAATAACCGTAGTATAAAGTTTTGCAATTTCAATATAATCAACCTGACTTCTAGGCCCATCGCACAAAGCATAGACATCAAACCAAGCGATATCTTCACAACTGTTTTGTAGATGTATCTTACGGTTTTCGATTTCAACTACACCACCCTCTTTTGCCTGAGCCAAATCGGGGGCTAAACGAGCAAAACAAGCCGCCAAAGCAGCCTCTGAATCTTGTCCCAATGGAGTGTAATAAAGACTTGCTTGCTTAAGTGCACGTAATCGGTAGTCAATACCACCATCTATATTCATGACACGGGTATGCTTATTTACTAAATCGATAGCAGGCAAGAAGCGCGCTCTTTGCAATCCATTTTCATACAAACCATCCGGCTCTATGTTTGATGTAGCAACGAGGCTCGTTCCATTTTCAAATAAGACTTTTAGCAAGCCTGCCAATATCATGGCATCCGTAATGTCTTTTACAAAAAATTCATCAAAGCACAAGACCTCTGCCTTAGCAGCAATTTGTTTACCGACCACTTCCAATGGATTTTTTACATCATTCACTTCACGTAACTCTTTATGGACCATTTGCATAAAGCGGTGAAAATGCAAACGCAGCTTTCGCTCAGTCGGTAAACAATCAAAAAAGGTATCCATCAGGTATGTTTTACCGCGACCCACTCCCCCCCAAAAATACAGACCTTTTTCCACTTCTGGCTGATGACTTTTTTTGAAGAAGCTCAGGAATCCACCTGTCGCTTCAGGTTTTTTATTAACGATTCTGTCAAACAAGTCTTGCAGGGCCTCAACAGCCTCTTCTTGAGCAGGATCGTAGGCAAAATCAGAACGAGTTAAATCTTTACGGTAACGTGATAAAGGGGTCATAGGGCTCTTAAACTTTGAAAGATAAACAAACCAATTAAATTCAAGTTAATTCTAGCAAATTTCTCATCAAAGCTCATCTCAATAAGGCTTCTTTCGAGACAAGATTCAGCTATACTTAAGGTGTTATATTTTTGGAGTAAGTCATGAACTTAGAAGTAATTGATGCGGTAATTTTTATCGCTGGCGCAGCTGTAGGCCTATTTTTGGGCATGAGCTTAAAGAAAGAAAATAAATCAGCTACAAACAACACCACTATTCTATCGCCGGATGCTGTGAAGCACGAACTGGATAAACAACAAGTTGCGATCGATAGCTTCTTTGAAGAAACAGAGAGTGCGCTTGATCAAGCAGAAACAACCGTAGCCAAGCTAAGAAATCAAATTGCAAATGGTGCTCTTGAACTAAGTAACGTTAGCATCCAAAACAACTCCAACATAACGAGCACACCAACCACTGAAGACACAACGACTTTAGAAGCCGAGCCACCTAGAGACTACGCCCTTAAAACCGACATACAATCTCCAGGCACTTTATCTGAAGACTTTGGTTTCAACAAAGAACAAGAAAAAAGTAACACGCCCTAGGCATTAGACAACCTATGTTACAAGATATAGATAACCTTAAGCAGGGTTATCTATATCGATGAAAAAGGCTTCAACCCCAAGCGTATTCTGAATAAAATCCGCCATCGCCTTTGCTCCATAACGTTCTGTCGCGTGATGACCCGCTGCAATAAAGTTAATCTCATACTCACGAGCCAAATGAATAGTCTGCTCAGATACTTCACCAGTCAAATATAAGTCAGCCTTCATTTCAACCGCCTGCTCTATATAACCTTGAGCGCCTCCTGAGCACAATGCAACCGTCTTGATTGAAGACTTACCCGCTGCCTCTAATAGAACCTTGCGACCTAACGCATTCTCTACAATTGATTTTACGTCACTCAAACTTATAGCTTGATCAAACTCTGCAACAACACCTATTGATTCTTCTAGTGGTAAAGAAGCTTGTAGCGATTGCGACCTTTGCAAACCAAACATTTTCACAAGCTGGGCATTGTTACCTAGTTCTGGGTGCGCATCCAAAGGCAAATGATAAGCAAATAGATTTATGTCATGCTTAATTAGGCTCGCGATACGCTTGTATTTTATCCCCGTAACCACCTGGGATTCACCTTTCCAAAAGTAGCCATGATGAACCAAGATAGCATCTGCTTTTAACCTAATAGCCTCATCAATTAAGGCTTGCGAAGCAGTTACACCCGTTACCACTTTTGAAATTTTTTCCGCACCTTCAACCTGCAAGCCGTTTGGGGCATAGTCTTTAAACTTATTTGGCTTTAGAATAGCAGCTAGCTCTTTTTCAAACTCGTGACGATTCACCATTATCTCCATAGGCAGTATTAATAAAAATTATGATAAGTAAAAAACTTAGTATCAATACAATTTTAGCCAGCTTAGTAGGCCTGTGTCTTGGTTTATCTTATCTACTTTATTTTCAAGTCAAAGAATCTCACTCAGAAGTACACACACAAAGCTATGCAAACTCTGTCAACCAAGCTGCTCCCGCGGTTGTTAACATCTACACTCAAAAGAAAATCACCAACAACAACAATAGCAACACGCTATCTAAAAAAACATCAAACAAGTCTGTTGGCCTTGGATCTGGGGTAATTACGTCAGACAATGGCTACATTCTCACCAACCACCACGTAATCAAAGGTGCTGATGGCATCATCGTTGCCCTCAGAGACGGCCGCCAAACACGAGCAAAACTCATTGGTACAGATCCAGCAACTGACTTAGCACTTTTAAAGATAAATTTGCTTGAGCTACCTAGCATCACTATGCCTGAGCAGAACACCACATCTGTTGGCGATTTAGTCTTCGCAATAGGCAACCCTTTTGGCATTGGACAAACGGTCACCATGGGAATAATCAGCGCCATGGGAAGAAACCAACTAGGCCTTAATGCCTATGAAAACTTCATTCAAACTGACGCAGCGATCAACCCAGGAAACTCTGGCGGCGCACTGATCAACAGTCAAGGTGAAATCATCGGCATTAGTACTGCAATTTATTCAAATAGTGGAGGCTCACAAGGCATTGGCTTCGCCATCCCCATTGCAGACGCCGTTGATATCATGGAAGACCTGATATTATTCGGCAAAGTTGAACGAGGTTATTTAGGAATTGAAGCAAGGCAAATCACACCTGCGACCGTTAAAATCCTAAACTTAAACATCAAAGAAGGTTTGCTTGTTTCAGACGTTAACAATAAAAGCCCCGCACAACACGCAGGCATTTTAAGTGGGGACATTTTATTAAGCATAGATGGCATTGCAACAACAAACGCTAACAACACTCGAAACCAGATTGCCAAATACAAACCCGGCAAAGTCGTTTCAATTGTTGGCGTAAGAGGCACTCAATCATATCAAACAAGCATTAAATTAGGTGAACAACCTATGATGGGAGCAGAGAAGCCATAAATAAAAAATGCCGCTAAATTGCGGCATTTTTAAAAATTAAATTTCAACTTACTTTTCTAAGTGAACCTTTAATTGAGACAAACTTTTTTCGAAGTTTGCTCCAGCAATATCATTGGCAAACAAAGCAAGATATGGACTCAATAAACCCGACTCTAGCTCACCATTAATAGACCAAGAGACACGTGTTACATTTCCAGATTCTAGCGCCTGAAGGCTAAGCTGATTTGCAACAGCCCTTTGCCCCTCTTTAGGGACGACATCAAACTGGTAGCTAGCAGATCTAAGCTCGCCAATTTTAATCGAGCCTTTATCGCCAGATTCATAATTGATCGCTAAGATTAAATCCTGCGCAAGCGTAACATCAAACACCTCAACACGCCCTTTTTGAACATAGAGCCATTCAGGTAAGTTTGACGCTTGCGATAAAAACTCGGTCACCTCAACCTGTGTCGCATCTATGTCTACTGAGCGTTCGATATGATAGCTTTTAGGAAGGAAGTAACCCACCACCAAAAGCAACACCACCACTAAAGCAAAAATTCGCGTAACCACTCTTAGCTGATAAAGAGCTTTTCGCTGATGATCTGGTGCTTCACGTTTTAACAAAACCTATTCCTTGATCTGTCTATATTCGGCCGACATAGCATGCGCTTGCAAAGACTCACCTCGAGCCAAAGGCCCTGCAATCTTCGCCAACTCACTGGCACCTTTAACAGAACAATTAATCAAGGAGCTACGCTTTTGAAAATCATAAACCCCTAGAGGCGATGAAAATCTAGCTGTACCAGATGTCGGTAGAACATGGTTAGGTCCAGCACAATAGTCACCTAGCGCTTCTGCTGTATGACGCCCCATAAAAATAGCACCAGCATGGCGTATTTTAGGCGCCCACAACTCTGGCTCATCCACCGACAACTCCAAGTGCTCAGCGGCCACGTGATTAGCAATTTCGATCGCCTCATCCATGCTAGTAACATGAACCAAAGCACCACGCCCCTCTAGAGAAGCTAAGATAATATCTTTACGACTTTGCCCCTCAAGAAGCTTATCCATCGAAGCCAATACTTTATCTAGGTATTCAGCATCAGGCGAAATCAGAATTGATTGAGCATCTTCATCATGCTCAGCTTGCGAAAATAAATCCATTGCAATCCAATCTGGATCGGTTTTCCCATCACAAACAACCAGTATTTCTGACGGACCAGCAATCATATCAATACCGACAGCACCAAAAACCATACGCTTAGCTGTTGCAACATAAATATTGCCTGGACCCACTATCTTATCCACTTTAGGAATAGTTTCTGTTCCATAAGCAAGTGCAGCGACAGCCTGAGCACCACCAACCGTAAAGACACGATCAACACCCGCAATACTGGCAGCTGCAAGGACAATATCATTGACCACGCCATCAGGCGTTGGTACCACCATGATAATTTCTTTCACACCAGCTACTTTCGCCGGCATCACATTCATCAACACAGAAGATGGATATGCCGCCTTACCCCCTGGCACATAAACACCGACTCGATCTAGAGGCATTACCTGCTGCCCCAAAACAGTCCCATCAGCCTCTTCGTATTGCCAAGAGTCTTGCTTCTGATGCAGATGATAAGACCTAACACGTTCGGCAGCAGACTCTAAAGCACTTAAAATACTTGCATCGACACGAGCCATAGCTGCCTGAATATCAGAAACCGGCACCTCTAATTGCTCTGCCGAGGTAAACTGACAACGGTCGAACTGATTTGTGTATTCAAGCAAGGCTTGGTTGCCTTGCTTACGCACATCAAAAACAATATTAGAAACTGTCTGCTGAACATCTAAGTCTGAAACAGAATCCCATGCTAGCAGAGCATCCAACTCATCTTTAAAGCTCTCGTCCTGAGTAGAAAGTCTTCTTATATTAATACTCATTAGCTTTTTCTTTCACCTTCAACCGCAGATTGCAGCATTTCCATAATTGGTTGAATCTGATCATATTTAGTTTTATAGGCTGCTTTATTAACCACCAAACGAGTACTAATATCTGCAATCAAATCACGTGCCTCTAAACCATTGGCTTTAAGGGTATTACCTGTATCAACAATATCGACAATCAGGTCAGCCAACCCCATAATAGGCGCTAATTCCATCGCACCATAAAGCTTAATCACATCCGCCTGAATACCCTGTTGAGCAAAGTACTCTTTCGCAGTGGTGGTAAATTTAGAGGCAACTTTCAAACGACCTGTCGTTGCAGGTGCACCCACAACACCAGCCGTCATCAAACGGCATTTTGCGATTTCCAAATCAAGCAACTCATAAATGTTACTTGTATTGGATTCCATCAATACATCTTTACCCGCTACCCCAAAATCAGCAACACCATGACCTACATAGGTTGGTACATCTGTCGCCCTTAGAATAACTAACTTAATATTTTCATGATTGGTATCAAAAATTAGTTTACGACTTTTAGAAATATCTTCTGCGGGAATAATATTGGCTTTTTCCAATAAAGGTAAAGTCTCTTTAAGAATTCTGCCTTTTGATAAAGCTATCGTTAACGTCTTACTCATTTTAATTTAATACCCTTGATATTTTCGCGCCGAGAGAACCAAACTTCTCTTCAATACATTCATAACCACGATCAATATGATAAATTCGATCTATCTTAGTATCACCTTCTGCCACTAAAGCAGATAACACCAAGCTTGCCGATGCTCTCAAGTCTGTTGCCATGACAGGTGCACCTTTAAGCGCACTACCACCTTTGACAATAGCTGTGTTGCCATTAACTTCAATATCAGCACCCATACGCAACATTTCATCAACGTGCATAAAGCGATTTTCAAAGATATTTTCTGTCACACGACCAACACCATCAGCAATAGCATTCAATGCCACAAACTGTGCCTGCATATCTGTAGGAAAAGCAGGATAAGGCGCTGTACTAATATTGACAGCTTTAGGTCGACGCCCCTGCATATCAAGCTCAATCCAATCTTCACCTACTTCAACACTCGCACCTGCCTCTTCAAGTTTCGCAAGCACAGCTTCCATAGAATGAACATCAGTATCAATAACTTTTACTTTACCTGCAGTAATTGCTGCTGCAACAAGGAAAGTGCCAGTTTCAATACGATCAGGCATTACTGAGTATTCAGTACCAAATAGCTCTTCAACACCATCTATAGTGATAGTATCTGTGCCATGACCTGTGATTTTTGCACCCATAGCAATCAAGCATTCAGCTAAATCTACAACTTCAGGCTCTCGGGCAGCATTTTCTAAGACTGAACGACCATCAGCCAATGCTGCGGCCATAAGCAGATTTTCTGTGCCTGTCACGGTTACCTTATCAAAGAAGATTCTCGCGCCTTTCAGACGACCATCAACTTTAGCAACAATGTTACCACCCACAACTTGAATATCCGCACCCATTGCTTCAAGACCGCGCAAATGAAGATCAACAGGTCGACTACCAATCGCACAACCACCAGGTAAAGAGACAATCGCTTCACCAAAATGGCTCACCAACGGCCCTAGAACCAGAATAGAAGCGCGCATCGTTTTAACTAATTCATATGGCGCCTCAGTACGGTTGACCGTAGAAACATCCAACTGCACATTCATTTTCTCATCAACAACAACACCGCAACCCATTGACCCCAAAAGCTCCAACATCGTTGTAATATCATGCAAATGCGGTAAGTTTTTAATTGTAATAGGCTGTTTTGTAAGAAGTGTTGCAGCCAAAATTGGCAAAGCCGCATTTTTTGCACCAGATGCTCTAACCACACCATTAAGTGACTGACCGCCAGTAATTAGCAGCTTATCCATACTCTTTCCTTAACGTGTAATTAGTTTAATTGGCTATATTGTGCAGGCGTATATGTTTTCATAGTGACGGCATGAATGGCGCCACTAGCAATAGAGTCTTGAAGATGTGCGTAAACCAACTGTTGTCTTTTCACCATGGATAAACCATCAAAAACAGGAGAAATTAAAGTTAACTGAAAGTTACATCCTTCTCCTTCAGCAATGACTTCACAGCTCTCAATTTCACTTTCTAATAATGCTTTTACTTCGTTTGCGTTCACAACCACTCCAAAATCTTTAATAACGCCTATACCTAATTCTGTTTATTGGCACTAGATTGCCAAAAACCTTATATCAACTAGTCAAAACAAGTCATTACAAGACTATTTATCATCAACTAGTGTAAAAAAATCATTCAACTGGGACAATTCTATCAGACCTTTTACTCCGGCACTGGCATTTATTAACTTTACTTGCCAATGTTTTTTATTCGCAAATCTCTGATAGGACAAAAGCAACGCAATTAACCCACTATCACTTCCCTCTAGAGAGGTTAAATTTAAATCTTTGGCAACATTAAGGCGTATCAAACATTGGGTTAGTTTTTCGTCAAAACGCATAAGTTCAGACGCTTTATACAGGCCTAAAATGCTAATCTCCTTATCATTTTCAACTAACTCAAGCATAACTACTCAGCTCTCTTTTCCAATGATTTTGCCCAGCTAGCTATCGCCAAATCTATATTGTTCTTATTTTTTTGAACCATAGATGCAAATTGCTTTCTGAAGGTTAAACCAAAATTGATGCCACTGATTATCACATTATCCAACAACCATTCATTTTGCTTGCTAAGCTTCATCAAAAACACAATATCAACCAAGCTACCAGCATCAGTAACAAACTCCATATTTACTCTGGCTTTGTTTTTCTTCTTTGAAGGCGATAGAGGGAGGATCTTAACTTTATCTTCATCAAACTCTAATAAAGCTGTAGCATAACTGTTTAAAAGTGTTTGCTTAGTCACTGTTGAGAATTCAAGTCGCTGAGCTTTTGATGCCCTTCGATAGTATTTTCCCATTACATTTTTTGCAAAATTATCAAAATTAATGAGAGGAGAAAGAATCTCATCCGCTTTTTGCCTTAAAGCAGCCTTATCCTTAGACAAGAATTCACGGTTCGCAACTATTTCTGTTTTCAATAATTCAACAACATTTACAACCTGCTCCCTAGGACCAAGTTGAGCATAAACAGGCTGCATCACCAAGGATAAAAGCAAGACACAAACAGACATTAAGGTTTTCATTGTTAATCCCCTTGAGTCGATTCAAACAGAAACTGACTAATAAGGTTCTCTAACACCAAGGCTGATTGAGTATCATAAATCTCACCCCCTTGCGTTAGGTACTCTTCTTCTGCCCCAATTGAAACGCCCACGTATTTTTCGCCAAGCAGACCATTTGTTAAAATAGCAAAAGAACTATCTGTAGGAATATTTTCAACATCCGCATAAATATTGAAAGTCACAAGCGCCATATAAAGCTCTTTATCCAAAACAATACTGTCAACCTCACCAACAGTAACGCCAGCAATAGAAACTTTAGCTCTTTCAGTTAATCCACCTATATCATCAAATCTTGCTTGTATTTGATAAACATCTTTTGAGCTTGAACCAGAAAGACCACTTACTTGAATAGCTAAATACGCTAAAGCAGCAAACCCTAAAACAACAAACAAACCTACCATCAGCTCTAGCTGCTTACTCTTCATGCTAAAAATCTCCTATCATAGCGGCGGTTAAAATAAAATCTAATGCGAGAATCGACAATGACCCCAACACAACAGTTCTTGTTGTGGCTTTACCGATACCCTCTGATGTCGGCTCACACTCATACCCTTGAAACACTGCAATCCAAGTTGTCGCTATAGCAAAACAAAGCGCTTTAATAATGCCATTAACAACATCCGTAGAGAAATAAACTGACTGCTGCATTAATGACCAGAAACTTCCACCATGAATTTGCAGCCAGCTTACCGCAACAAACTCACCACCTAACACGCCAACAGCAGAAAAGATAATACACAAAATGGGCAAACATATTAGGCCAGCGATAAACCTTGGTGCAATGATACGTCGATAAGGGTCAACCCCCATCATCTCAAGACTTGAAAGTTGCTCCGTTGCTTTCATCAAACCAATTTCAGCAGTTAAAGCTGAACAGGCCCGTCCAGCAAATAACAAAGCAGTCACAACGGGTCCTAGTTCACGCAATAAAGTCAGCGCTAATAATTGACCTACTGCTTGTTCTGAGCCAAATTTAGCTAAAATGGTATAACCTTGAAGAGCAAGCACCATACCGATAAAAAGCCCAGAGACAATTATAATCACAAGGGAAAGCACACCGACTGAATAAATTTGCTTTATCAACAAATTCATCGCCCCAGAAAAAGATTTTGGCTTATGCAACATAACATGGATCAAAAACAACCCTGCCCGACCAAAAGCAGCAATCGAATTAATCGCAGTCAATCCTGTCGACTGTATTGATTTCATTTAATTTGTCCTACCCATATTCATATCCTCTTGATAGTCCATTGCATCAAAATGAAAAGGCACAGGCCCATCAGGCAAGCCACCTAAGAACTGCCTAACCCTTTCATCGGACGAGTTTCTAATCTCATCTGGCGTGCCTTGAGCAACAACCGCACCGCCAGAAAGAATATAAGCATAATCAGCAATAGATAGAGACTCTTCTACGTCATGAGAAACCAATACAGACGTCATACCGACAGACTGATTGAGTCGTTTTATTAGCTCAACAACAACCCCCATAGATATTGGATCTTGCCCTGCAAAAGGCTCATCAAACATTACCAATTGTGGGTCTAATGCAATCGCCCTAGCAAGTGCTGCTCGTCTAGCCATACCACCAGAAAGTTCAGCTGGCATCAATTTAGCCGCACCACGTAAACCGACACTCTGTAATTTCATCAAGACAACATCACGAATCACATCTTCACTAAAGTTTGTGTGCTCTCTTAATGGAAAAGCAACATTATCAAAGACACTAATATCAGTAAAAAGTGCACCACTTTGAAACAACATGCCGATTTTTTTTCTAGCTTCGTACAATTGTTTTCTTGATAAGTCCGGTACATTTTGTTGATCTAATAGAACCTTCCCTTCATCAGGCATTAGCTGTCCACCAATTAATCGCAACAAGGTCGTTTTCCCTGTTCCACTTGGCCCCATAACAGCAGTAATTTTACCCTTTGGAATTTGTAGCGATATGTCTTTATAAATTGCCCTATCACCACGATAGAAACTCATATTCTGAATATCAACAAAGTTATTGCTCATTAGTTTTCCCTGGTTCTCTATCACCAAACGTGAATATTACACTGGATTTTAATAAATTGAACACTAAAACAAGGAGATTAAGTGGTTTATGGCATTTAAGGTCTTGAATTTATGGAGCAAACTTCATTAAATGAGGCATCATTTTTCATACGAGTCAGTTTTACCTCATGCTGCTATTTTCTGCTGCCCTATTTTTTGGCCTTATTCTTCTGGTTTTTAGCTCCGACAAGTTTATAGAACACTCTGCATTGGTAGCAGAAAAACTAAATGTCAGCCCAATTGTTATTGGCTTTACTTTGGTAGCTTTAGGCACATCGGCGCCCGAAATGGTGGTATCCGCAATTGCCGCATTAGATGGTGCCCCTGAAATCGCTGTCGGTAACGTATTGGGTTCAAATATTGCAAATGTCGCATTAGTATTTGGTGCTACTCTCCTTATTAGTGCCATTCCAGTCAAGGAAGGGTTAGCAACAAAAGAAGTACCTATATTACTTGGTATTACCATTCTGGCTGGCTTACTTATGCTAGATAACAGCCTAGATGTTTTGGACGGTATTATTCTGATCATTGCTTTTTTTGTCGCGCTATTTTTATTGTTACGAAATAGCAAAAGTCTAGAAGAAGAGCTAACGCAAGAACTTCCAGAAGATGACGGTTCAAGCGTCACAAAATCCCTAACCATTGCCGTAATTGGTCTTGCTGCTTTAATTTTGAGCTCCAAAATTCTTGTTTGGGGAGCAACAGGTATAGCCGTCGCCTTTGGCGTTAGTGAACTTCTTATTGGCCTCACTATTATAGCGATTGGAACCAGCCTTCCAGAACTGGCAGCATCAATAACAAGTGCATTGAAAGGGCACCATGATATTGCCATAGGCAACATATTAGGCTCAAATCTCTTCAACTTAGCAACCGTACTTCCTTTGCCAGCAATCATTGCACCAGGAATCATTGACCCTAACATCATGAGCAGGGATTATTGGTGGATGTTCTGCACCTCATTATTCTTAGCGCTTTGCATCCTTATCTTTCGCAAGACAAAATCTACCAGCATCCCAAAATGGATCGGCATTCTCTTACTCATCAGTTATGCTACTTATTTAATCAGTTTATTTTTACAAGCTAGGTAAATATTTATCATGAAACAGAAGTGGACACTTGTTTCTATTGCGCTGGGCACCATATTAGTATTTGGGTTCACATTCTGGTTTGGCCTAACACCTAAGCAAAGCTTGGTACAAAAAAGTGAATTAGAGTCTGCTCCCGACTTTTTTTTAGAAGGTGTCGAGACGAAAACATTTGATGCAAATGGGGTTCTAACCGAGAAGCTACTAGCAGAAGAAATTAAGCACTACCCAATGCAAGGTGAGTCACGTCTTATAAAGCCGACAGTAAGCAAAACTCAAAAAAGCAGTGTTTGGGTGGCATCCAGCGATACTGGTTTAATTAAAGACAGTAGCAGCGATATATTATTAAACGGTTCTGCTAAAATAACGAATCAATCAAATAAATTAAAACCGACCATTATTACGTCCAACACTATTATTTATACAGATAAAGACCAAAGCATCACCAGCCTAGGTGAAGCAAACATCACATCAGCACAAGGCAACATTAAAGCAGACACTATCACCGCATTCACCAGTTCAAACAAGGTCACAATGCAGGGATCTGTACGAGGAAGTTATGAACAAAATCGTTAAATTATTATTTTTAGTTAGCTGTATTTTTAGCACTACATCTGGATACGCACTACCTGAAGATTATCAAGAAACTATTGAAATCGAAGCTGACTCTGCCTTCATTGACAATGAAAAAGGCAATGCCATTTATATTGGCAATGTAAAAGTTAGCCAAGGCACCATACTAATTAGCGCAAATAAATTAACCATTACCAGCTCAAAATCCAACAATAAATATGACAAGATCTTTGCAAAAGGAACAGACGATCAAGCTGCAAATTTTAGCCAACAAGTTGACGCTGCTGGCAATATGATCATTAGCCGTGGCACAAAAATATTCTATGACAGTAGCTCCTCTATTCTAGAAGTAGAGGGAGAAGGCTTTATTAAACGTGGTGAGGATGAAATCGCCGCAGACTTCATTCGCTATGACATGACTACAGGCACATTTGAAGCGAAGAAAAACAAAAGCGGTCGTGTTTCTATGACACTACAACCACAATCCAACACTCCACCTAAGGCTAATTAATGGCGATTTTAGAAGCTAAGAATTTAGCTAAAAGCTATAAAAAACGTCAGGTTGTTATTGATGTATCTATTGCGGTTGAATCTGGCCAAGCGGTTGGCCTATTAGGCCCAAACGGAGCAGGTAAAACAACTTGCTTCTATATGATAGTTGGCATGGTTGCTAATGATAAAGGTGATATATTTATTGATGGCGAACCTGTCACCCATCTGGCGATGCATGCAAGAGCACAAAAAGGCATTGGCTACCTCCCTCAGGAAGCATCTATCTTTCGCAAGATGTCTGTTGAAAACAATATAGCGGCCATTTTAGAGACTCGCAAAAGCCTTTCTAAGCAAGAACGTGAAGAAAAGCTTGAACAACTACTTAACGAATTCCATATCACCCACATTCGTAAAAATTTAGGCATGGCTCTCTCTGGGGGCGAAAGACGACGTGTTGAAATTGCACGCGCCCTTGCTATGAACCCTAAATTCATCTTGCTTGACGAACCCTTTGCAGGTGTTGACCCAATCTCTGTTGGAGACATCAAACAAATCATTAAACATCTACAGCAAAGTGGCATTGGCGTTCTTATCACAGACCACAATGTGCGGGAAACATTAGATATTTGCGACAAAGCCTACATAGTCGGAAACGGGCATATTATTGCCTCAGGCAATGCCGAAGAAGTCATTTCGAATGAACAGGTGAAAAAAGTTTACCTTGGTGACAACTTCCGACTCTAGATCTTTCTCTTTTACTAAAAAAGGGAGTAATATGCATAACTCGTTCCAAATCATTCTTACAGAAAGTGTTTCACTATGAAGCAATCTTTACAGTTAAAAATTGGTCAACAACTGACCATGACCCCTCAATTGCAGCAAGCTATACGTTTACTGCAATTATCTACATTGGACTTACAACAAGAAATTCATGAGTTCTTAGAATCTAACCCATTATTAGAGATGGATGACGATGATTTTAATGACACAAATGTAGAAGAAAGCACTGACAAAAAAGATAATGAAGCTAGCGCAAATAGTCAGAACAATGATGAAGCGCGAGTAGAGTCCGAATGGACAGAAAGCATCCCTGAAGAACTATCCATCGACAGCTCTTGGGATGACACCTATCAGAACTCAGCTGCCGCATCAGAAGGCCAAAGCTATGACAATGACTTTGATTTCGAAAGCCGAAACGCCCCTTCTGAAAGCATTCAAGACCACCTCATATGGCAACTCAATTTAACCCCTTTCTCTGAACGTGACATAGAAATTGCTTATTCTATTATTGAATGCGTTCAACCAGATGGCTATTTAAGCATTACCATTAATGATATTTGGCAAGGCTTAACCCCACAACTTGAAGAGCTAGAAGAAGACGAAGTATTAGCTGTACAACATAGACTACAGTGCTTTGACCCTGTTGGCGTTTGCTCTGCCGATTTAAGAGAGTGCTTGCTAGTACAGTTGCAAGCTTACAAAGATCACCCTCTCTACAAGAGCACGCACAACTTAATAAACCAACATCTAGCATTACTGGGTAGCCGAGACTTCACTCAACTATCAAGAAAGACCAAACTTAAAGAAGAAGCCCTAAAAGAGGTTATTGCGCTAATACAGCAATTAAACCCAAGACCGGGCTCTCTCATAGATCAAGATGATACCGATTATGTTATCCCTGATGTGAATGTCAGAAAGCGAAATGATATTTGGCAAGTAGAACTCAACAACGACGCTCTACCTCCTGTCAGAATCAATAAGACCTACTCTTCACTTGCTAATAGCTCAAAGAAAACTGAAGAAGTAAATTACATTAAAAACTCACTGCAAGAAGCTAAGTGGTTTTTGAAAAGCATTCAAAGTCGTAACGAAACCCTACTCAAAGTTGCTAGCTGTATTGTTGAAAAGCAAATTGATTTTTTTGAGTTAGGTGAAGAAGCAATGAAACCGATGGTACTGCATGATGTTGCTGAAGAAGTTGGCATGCATGAATCCACCATTTCACGCGTTACTACCCAGAAGTATATGCATACCCCAAGAGGTATCTTTGAATTGAAATACTTCTTCTCAAGTCATGTAAGCACTGACTCTGGAGGAGAATGTTCTTCAACAGCAATCCGAGCCATGATCAAAAAACTCATTACAGATGAACCCGCCAAAAAACCCTTAAGCGACAACAAGCTTGCAACGGCATTGGCAGATCAAGGCATACAAGTGGCAAGGAGAACCGTTGCTAAATACCGTGAAGCAATGAACATCCCCCCTTCAAATGAACGAAAAAGACTAATATAAAGCGGAATTGAAAGTGTCATTAACTAACATTTTAAAACCAGAGCTAGTAATAGCAAACCTTGCAACAACAAGTAAGAAAAGAACACTTGAGAATATTGCTAATCTGGTAGCCGATAGACTTCATTGCGATAAAGAAGCTGTTTTTGATGCTTTGCTTGCTCGTGAGAAGCTAGGAAGCACTGGTGTAGGACAAGGCATCGCAGTACCTCACTGTCGCCTAGAAGAAGCAAACCATACCGCCATGGTTGTTATCTCCCTAGAAAAAGCGATTGATTTTGACGCTATAGATCGTAAGAAAGTCGATCTAATATTTGCTTTAATTGTGCCGCCACAAGAATGCGATCACCACCTTACGACATTAGGTCAAATCGCAGAGTTTGCTCAGTCTCCTGAAAAACTTGAGTCTTTAAGACAAGCAAATTCAAACCAGGCACTTTACGATACATTCAAATCATTGTTATAGGGATCAACATGTTAGAGCAAGAGATCACAATCATTAACAAACTAGGTTTACATGCTAGAGCCGCAGGCAAACTAGTAGAAACCACATCACGATTTTCTTGTGATATTACGATAGACAAAGAAGGACGCAATGTTGATGGTAAAAGCATTATGGCAATGATGATGCTCGCTGCATCCAAAGGCACTAACATCATCATTAAAACTAATGGTGAAGATGAAGCCGCTGCGCTTGACGCCATTACCACCCTTATCAACAATCGTTTTGACGAAGAAGAATAAAGCCTATAGAAAATGGTTGAACAGGATACGCAACAACACTTGCAAACGGTCACCGACTCACTTGAGTCAGGTGGCACAATGCAAATTAAGTACTTACTTAATGGCGCCTTACCTGCGCAAGACGTCGCTCGCCTCCTAGAATCCTCACCCCCGAAAGAAAGACGTCTTTTATGGGACCTCATTGAACAAAAGAATGAAGGCGAGATACTCCAGTATCTAAGCGAAGATATCAGCGTCCAATTTTTAAAGGAAATGGATACTGAGCAGCTGGTCGCAGTGACTGAGCAGTTAGAAAGTGATGATTTAGCAGACATACTTCAAAACCTACCTGAGACAGTCGTTGCTGAAGTACTAGCATCAATGACAGCTCAGGACAGATCAAGAGTCGAATCCCTATTAAGCTACCCAGAAGACTCTGCTGGCGGCTTAATGAATACCGATACCATTACTGTTAGACCAAATATTACAATAGATATCGCATTTCGTTTCTTAAGACGACACGCAAGCCTACCCGACATGACTGACAGCCTATTAGTCGTCAGTCGCTCTGATAGGTTTTTAGGTACACTCCCTCTTACTAAACTTCTCGTTGCAGACCCAGATGCGAGCGTACGAGAAATCATGGAAACAGAAACAACTGTCATCGAAGCTGACGCACCAGCAAGTGAAGTCGCTCAACTGTTTGAGAAGATGGATCTAGTATCAGCACCTGTCATTGATGAAGCATCAGGTAAACTGCTAGGTCGTATTACAATCGATGATGTGGTCGACGTCATTCGAGATGAGGCAGAGCACTCGATGTTAAGCATGGCCGGCCTTGATGACGATGAAGATACTTTTGCTCCCATTATGCAAACCTCTAAGCGCCGTGCCGTTTGGTTAGGCATCAATTTGATTACTGCTTTTATTGCGTCTTATGTTATTGGGCTTTTTCAAAACACCATAGATCAAGTTGTAGCCCTCGCCATTCTTATGCCTATTGTTGCAAGTATGGGCGGTATAGCAGGCTCTCAAGTACTAACATTAGTCATAAGGGGGATAGCACTAGGCCACATTGGCGCCGCTAACACACGGTGGCTTTTAAACCGAGAAATTGTCGTCGGCTTTTTAAATGGTATTTTATGGGCAATCGTTGTTGGCGCTTTAACCGCATATTGGTTTGACAACATTGAGATTGCCTATATCATAGCGGGCGCATTAATCATAAATTTACTGTTTGCCGCACTAGTCGGCACACTCCTCCCTATTACATTAAAGCGTTTGGGCATAGACCCTGCACTTGCGGGTAACGTAATACTCACTACAGTCACTGACGTAGTCGGTTTTTTATCCTTTTTAGGGCTAGCAACTATCTTTCTTATTTAGGCTCACATGACAGATTTTGAACAATTAGAAGACGACGAAAACTTTATCAGCAAAACCCAAATAAAGCGTGAAATGGAAGCCTTACAAGCTTTGGGCAAAAAACTGTTAGGTTTAAGCAAAGCACAACAGAAAAAAGTTGAGATGTCTGACACATTAAGAGACGCTCTCGCTGAAGCTGATCGCATCAAAAAACATGAAGCTATGCGCCGTCATATGCAATATATCGGACGTATTATGCGAACAGAGGATCACGAGAAGATTGCCGCTCGCATCGAGTTATTTGATACAACGTCAGCCGCTCACAATAAAATGTTTCATCAACTTGAAAACTTACGTGATGCCTTGATTGGTGAGAACAGCCAAAGTGTTCTCCAAGAATATTTAAATGAAAACCCAGACATTGATATTCAACACTTCAGACAACTCATTAGACAAGCTCAAAAAGAAGTAAGCCAAAGCGGCAAAACAACAAACCGTAAAAAGCTATTTAAGCTATTAAGGGAAATTCAAGATAAAAAACTTGGATTAGCCTAATTCCTACCAGGGATTTAGCTATTAATAGAAATAAAAAAGCGCTTAAAAAAGCGCTTTTTATTTCATAATCAACACTTAATAGCATCTAATTAAAACGCCTATGACTATGAACTGGCATAGTGCCACGACTCTCATTTATTTTTGTTAAATCTATCTCTATCAGCAGCACATCAGGTTCGTGCTCCAATTGCCCAACACAGTCACCCCAAGGAGAATAGCAAGTTGAATTCCCATAGGTATGACGTGTACTAGAGTGATGTCCACACTGATTCACTCCAAGAACATAAAATTGATTCTCTATCGCACGACACTTTAGCAAAGTGTGCCAATGGGCCTCACCTGTGCGATAGGTAAAAGCAGCAGGTACGACAACCAAATCAGCGCCGCAATCAGCAAGCTTTCGATACATTTCAGGAAACCTAACATCATAACAAATCGACAGACCAAGCTTCACACCGTCAATATCAACAACAATGGGGTCTAGCTGTCCAGGCTCGATTACTTTTGACTCCATATACTGACCATTTTGATCAGATACCATGACATCAAAAAGGTGTATCTTGTCGTACCTAGCCTTCAATTCACCATCTACACCAAATACCAAACAAGACTGACGCACTCTCCCACCGTCGACTAGGCTACCATCAGGGCGATTTAAACTTGGGTGCGAACCAACAACCAAGTGTATTTTATGGTGCTTTGCCAACCGTGAAAGTTCAGCCAATATAAATTCTTGTTCAGATGATTCAGCTAAAGGACGCATTTTATTACCTGCAAACATGAGAGCATTCTCAGGTAATACAACCAATTTGGCACCCTGCTTGGCAGCACTCTTAGTCATCTCTCGAATATCAGTTAAATTAGCTTGCCAATCATCCTTACTAGTAAGCTGAATTGCTGCGATCTTCATGTTATTTATCCCTGTTTTTGGGCCGAACTTTAGGTGTATGTACCACTGGCGTAATAATAGGATCCGCAAAAGGCCCTTTTATCAAATATTCAACACTGGTCACTTTTGATAACTTATCACCAAAAATTTTATCCGTTATATATAGAATACCCGCAACCTGAGGCATACCAAGTAAAAAGCCAGCAATAGGTAAAGCATTACCTAAAGGAAAATAGGCAATCATTCTTTCATCTAGCGTCTCTGTTACTAGGTCTGCATTACCTTGCAACTCAATTTCAACTGTTGGCGACACAATACTCAAAGGCTTACTTGTATTTAACTGACCATTTTGAATAACCAGTGACGTTGACATTTTATCATAGGTTAGCCCATCCGAACTGACATCAGAAAAGTCTAAGGTCAATCTGCGCGCTAACGCATGCAAGTTGAAAATCCCTAAAGCTTTCAAGAAACTAGGCAACTCATTCACCTTTTCCAAAACACCATTTTTCGATAAAAATTCAATGCGCCCCGTCAAGGTATCTCTTTGAATATCAAATGGTGTACCCAACCAACTCAAACTGACATTGATTTTATATTCCTTAGAAGTCAGCAATGTTTGATTAGAAAATTTTCTCGTCAACTCATCAATATCCCCACCATCAACATTAAGCAGAAATTCGACATTAGAATGCTCATCATCCTGCCAAAACAGGCTACCAACAAAATCCCCTTCAGTTAGCTCGGTAGAAAATGGATCAATTCTGATTTTTTTACCCAAGTTTGTAATCATTAACTGCCAATCACCATATGGCTGATTATTAACAACTAATTCATTTATATTCAGTGACATGGTAGGAATTTGCTGAGCCTTAATGACAGCAGAATCGGCAACCTTCGCAGCATCAACTTCAATACCTTGCTTATCGTCTTTAGCTGGACTATTCCAGCTAAGATAGGAAAAGTTCACAACAGGCCCCTGCAGATCCTTTGTTAGCTGCAAACTCATTTCTTCAGAATTAAGGTAAATATCGCTTGGACGCTTACTAATGTCATATTGAACTTTAACATTGTGCAACAAGTTATCTTCGTTAAGTCTGACTTGATCAACTATCAGATTTACAAAAGAAAGCCACTCTGGCACAAACAGACGTAAATTTTGCGGCGAAGATGTATTCGTATCATCTGGTTCATTTAAAAATTTCCGCCATGCAGCAAGCTCAACATGAGGTAGTTGCCCCTTAAGAGATAGACCCGAGCTCACCTCAAAATCACTCTCATTAGCATTATTAATCAGCACTTGACCGCCATAAAAGCCAGATTCAGAGAAACGTAACTTAGAGCGGTAATTACCATCATATAAGATAGACACGTCAGCATAATCAGATAACACATCAATCGAAAGCGCTAAGGGCTTTTGAGTATTTGTCGTTTTAGCGAAAGGAACAGGGAGAGATAAACTCGCCCCCTTTAAATTAGTCTCAGCATTAACATTTATTAAAGCAGGTAAGTCTGGGTTGATAGTAAAATCAGCCGTAAAATCAACTTCCCCCTGCACTGCCTTCGTCAACATTTTAGGTAGTTTCTGCCAGGCCATAACCTCTTCAAGGTCTAAATCACCTTTAATATCCGCCCTAACCAATAAGTCACCTGAAGGCAATACATCCCCATATAAATTCAGCTTAGTCGCGCCAGAAAAGGCCTCTATATCAAAGTTTGAATTATAAATGCCTTTCTTTGTATCGTAGTTCAACACCCCTTCAAGCACTTTACCAGATAGCTCAAGGTCAGTTATTTGAAGCAAGTTATCTTTAAGCCGTAAAGCAAGGTTAAAATGTGGAGCCTCTTTATGCTCACTCACTAATGGAAGCATTAATTTAAACTCACCTTTTGCCACACCCTTAGCATGCCAAGACTGAAATGGCTTAAGCGCATTCGTTGCCAAATCCGTCTGAGCAAGCAACGACATAACATCACCAAGATCATCAGTTAACCTACCCTCTAGGCTTAAAGGCCCTATACCACCCTCTATGAAAGGGATAGATAATGATAGATCTCTACTCTCTACATCAGCCAATGCTGCATAATTTAGTTCAAGCTCAACACCTGCATCATCAATATAAACAGCCGCATCCACCTTTTTTGCAATTGGCCAATCTGATGCAAATTTAACTTTCACACTATCAACATCAAGATTAACTAAAAATTGCGGACTAGCACCTTTAGATAACTCAGTTTGCAACACAAAGTCAGCCTGTTTTGCACGGCCCTCTATTAAGGATTCATTGAGCCATTCATTGGCAGATTCTGGCAAAACGCTATCTGGGATGTAAGCCAAGCCATCAGACATAACAAGGTTTTCACCATGAATATCTAGCGCCAATGTATCATTGCCGTTTTGAACAACCTCTAATCGAAAATCACCCGTCAGATCCGCACCATTTCGACTTAAATACAAATTATTTGCTGACACTAAAAAACTATCCTGCTGTGACCCCCATGCAACATGACCGACCACCCCATCAAGCTGCCAAGCATCTTGATACATGAGAGGAAAAGCTAAACTGGCATTATTTGAAGCAAAGCCAATTGACCCTTGATCATTATCAATTGTCAGAATCGCCTCTAATCGCTCCGCTTTTGGAATATTTTGATAACCATCAGCCGACTCTATGAATAAATTCCCCTCATAAGTAACAGATAGTTCTGGAGCTTCTATTATTTTCAGATGCCCATTCTCAGCAACCCCCTGAGCCTGCATTGCTGACAACATCTTAGTAACAAACCACGACTTTTTTAAATATGGGATAGCCAGATCAATCCCTAATCCTAGGTCCAGGCGGTCGAACACAACCTCCGTCACTCCTAATTTAAAGTCTTTATCTATCTTAATATTTGCTGCAGGGAATAAAACATTATCTCTGTTAATCACTAAATCAACCAACTGGAGACTGAGTTTCCTCGTATTGAGGGAGTATTGGGAATTAAGCTTAGAACTAAAAGATAACACTTCTCCGGTAAACAATTTGGGCTGTAAATTAAGATCCCCCACTACAGAAAAGCCGGAGCCTGAGGAATAAGATACCCACAATTTAGCACCAAAATCCAATTGAGAAAGCTGCAGTTTCTCAAGCTCAATAAGTTCGGTCTTACTAAAGCTCATTTCAGGCAGATCAAGTTCAGCTATAAACTTCAAACTTTTGGGTCGACTCAAGTCTCCCTGAATCTCAGCATTAAGCTTAAACTCTTCATCATAGTTTTGATGCTGAACATTCGCGCTCACACCAATACCAGAAGCAGTTCTTTGAAGGTACATAGCATCAGAAGATAAGTTAATGATACCAACACGCTCACTTTGAATTGAGACTTGTGTACCTATTAACGAAATTTGCCTTTGGTCTAAAAAATAATTGAAGATACGAGTAAAGCCGCCCGTATTTTGAGATGCAACCACAGGCAAGCCAGTTAAGGACCAATGACCTGACTGCTCAGATAAGCTAACCTGTGTTTGATATAAACGGATATAACTAAAGTTTGGCTCAAATTTAATCAATGATTGCCATAAGTTTAGGCGAATCATTAATCGCTCAAACCTTAAAGGTTGAGATTCACCCTCAACTTTTAAACTCAATCCATCAATTGAAAAGCTTGGATCCAGACCTTCCAATTTCGCCGATATATTCTCAATTCCTATCTCATAACCAGAAACCTGACTTAAGTTTCTTTCTATCTGGTATCGATATTCATCAGCATAGGGCAATGAAAATTTCACCAATAACATGATACTGGCAAAAAATAGAACAATTGAAACCAAGAGCCACCAAACTACATCGGCAACCCGCTTCACACTCAAGTTCATTCGACTAGACACTTATCAATCACAAACAATTATCGAATGACCACATCATATTGGTCTTGGGTATACATGGTTTCTATCTGGAAATGAATACTCTTACCAATAAACGCTTCTAACTCAGCCACGCTAGCACTTTCTTCTTCTTGCATACGATCAATAACAGATCGTGACGCCAAAACAGCATAAGTTGGTGAATCATAAGCCCGATCAGCACGAAGTATTTCTCTAAAGACTTCATAACATACAGTTTCAGGCGTTTTAACCAAACCACTGCCGCGACAAGAGCGACATGGCTCACATAAAGTTTGCCCTAAGCTTTCACGCGTCCGCTTCCGCGTCATTTCGACTAAGCCTAATTCAGAAACACCCGTAATCTTAGTTTTGGCATGATCAACATCTAAAACTTTCTCTAACATACGCAAGACTTGTCGCTTATGCTCTTCATCCTCCATATCAATGAAGTCAATAATGATAATGCCGCCTAAGTTACGTAACCTTAATTGACGACCTATCGCAGTAGCCGCCTCTAAGTTAGTTTTGTAAATAGTTTCTTCTAAGTTGCGACTACCTACAAATGCACCCGTATTCACATCAATAGTGGTCATTGACTCTGTCTGCTCTACTAATAGATAACCACCAGATTTGAGCTGAACTTTTCGATCTAAGGCTTTTTGAATTTCATCTTCAACACTATAAATATCAAAGATAGGTCGCTCACCAGGATAGTATTCGACCCTTTGCCCCACCTCAGGTATAAACTCTTCCGCAAAAGACTTTAATTTAGCGTAATTCTCTCTAGAATCTATCCGTATTTTTTCAGTTTTAAGACTGACTAAGTCACGCATGGTACGCAAATGTAATGGTAAATCATCATAGATTACTGAAGGCGCTTTTGCAGAACTTATACGCTTTTTAACCGACTGCCATAAACGCGTTAAGAATTTAATATCCGCTAAGATTTCTTCTTCGCCAGCACCTTCTGCCGCTGTTCTTAAAATATAGCCACTTGTCTCATCAGCCTCAGTCAGTGCAGCTGAAACAAGCTGTTTTAATCTTTCTCTCTCTGCCTCATCTTCAATTCTTTGACTGACACCAACATGAGATTGGTCTGGCATATAAACCAAATAACGTGAAGGGATAGATAAATGAGTTGTGAGCCTAGCACCTTTAGTACTAATAGGGTCCTTAGTCACTTGCACAACCAAAGACTGACCTTCTCTTAAATAGTCACCAATTTGATCACTTGGATTAATAGCATCACGCTCAGCCACCTCAGAAACATGAATAAACGCGGCCCTTTCTAACCCTATATCAACAAACGCTGCCTGCATACCAGGCAAAACGCGGACAACCTTACCCTGATAAATATTACCCACAATACCTTTACGGGTAGATCTTTCGATATATACTTCTTGTAAAACACCATTTTCAACAAGAGCGACTCGAATTTCCATCGGGGTTACATTGATTAAAACATCTTCACTCATTGGACATCTCCTGTAATGGCTCTATTCCCACTTGTTGCAATAACTGCGCCGTTTCAAACATAGGCAAACCAACCACAGCAGAAAAAGAACCATTGATTTGTTCGACAAAAACAGAACCTAGCCCTTGAACACCATAACTCCCAGCTTTATCTTGCGGCTCACCACTCGCCCAATAACGACTAATCTCAAGATCAGATATCTGACAAAATGTCACTTGAGTTATGACGTTTTGAACAACTAAGTGATCAAACCTAGCATCAAATAAACATACAGCAGTCATAACTTGGTGAGTCTTACCAGATAAAGAGCGCAACATGGATCTTGCATGCTCAAAATTTTCAGGCTTCCCTAAGATCTCTCCATTAAGAACAACGCTTGTATCTGAGCCTATAATAATAGACCTATCAGGAGGGGAAAGTTCAGTCTGCAAAGACAAGTCAGCACTTGCCTTAGCCTTTTCAACTGCCATACGCTGAACGTATTCAGCGGCATCTTCGTTTTCAAATGGGGTTTCATCTATATCAGCAGGCAAGATATCGAACTCCCTCACCAACTGCCCTAATAAACTTTTTCTGCGTGGTGATGCTGAAGCTAACAATATCATTCTATTTCCTTAACGGATGGCGTACATACGTCGAATACTACGTAACACAACAAAGGACCAAGGCCATAAAGCCCCAGTAATAATAGCAGGTACAAAAATCATAAGAGTAGGTTCCGCATCTCCAAGATATCTATCAATACAAAAATCTACCAACTGACTAATACTAACAAGAAGCCCTACAAATACCCCCTGCTGCCAAGAGTGATACATACGCAATCTTTGATAAAAAACAGCACAGGTAAACGCAATAATGACATAAGTTAAAGAATGCTGGCCTAATACCCCACCCTGCAAAAGGTCGACCATAATACCCAACATCCAAGCAACACCCACTCCAACACGATAAGGGAGCGCTATAACCCAATACAAGATAACTAAAAGCGCCCACTCTGGCCTAAACCAAACAAATGCATCTGGAAAAGGCAAAGCTTCAAGCATGAGAGCAAAAAGGAGGGTGACCAAAAATACCAAACTGGCTTTCATTAGCGCTGAGACTCCGGCACATCAATTAACATTACATGTCGACTTCGTTCAAGTTGAGCAAGAGGAACCACTTCGACATCAGCGTAGGGCTTACCAGAGATATTTGCGACAGATTTAACCACACCAACAGGGTAATCACTTGGAAACCTGTCATCCAACCCCGAGGTTGTCAGCACATCACCTTTCTTGATATCAGCCGAATGCGGCACATTCATCAAGGCAAGACGCTTAAGATCACCTGTACCACGCAAAATACTTCTTAATCCAGTACGAGATAATTGCACAGGTACAAAATGACTCGCATCGGCAATTAACAATACGCGACTATTATAGGCACCGGCTTCAACAATCTGCCCCATCACCCCAGTTGCATCTAATACAGACTGGCCAACATAAGCACCAGAAGAGAACCCCTTATCAATCATGATTTTATGACTATAAGCATTTTGGTCAAAGCCAATTACTTCCGCCATGATGATTTTAGCTTCGACTTGTTGAGAAGCATCTAAAAGTTCACGTAGACGCACATTTTCAGCACGCAAAGAATCCAGCTTTTGCAAGCGGCTTCGCAGCACTAAAACGTCTTGATTTAACCTTTGATTTTCAGAGACAAGGTATTCACGGCTAGCAAGATGCTCTACTCCCCAAGAAATAGCTTGTTGAGGTGCATTCACAACAACTTGAATAGGTGTAACAAGAAAGCTTAAATAAGGGCGAAGTGGATTAAAAAATCCACTTCGAGCATCCGCAATGATCATGATAGAAGATAAAATCACTAGCAAAAAAAACCGTAAGCCAGAAACCTTACCTTCAAAAAAGAGAGTACTAATAGCTCACCTCTAACCTTTTACTCATTATCAGCAGTAAAGAGTTCTGAAGCATGTTTGTCTATCATTTCTAATGCCATACCACCACCACGAGCAACGCAAGTCAGTGGGTCATCAGCAATAATCACAGGCAATCCAGTTTCTTCACTGATAAGGCGGTCAATTTCACGCAACAAAGCACCACCACCAGTTAACACTAAACCTGTTTCACCAATATCAGCAGCCAGCTCTGGTGGAGATTGCTCAAGCACACCTTTAACTGCCTGAACGATTTGCGCAAGAGGCTCTTGTAAAGCATCAAGAATTTCAGTGCTACTAAGCGTGAAGCTTCGCGGAATACCTTCAGCCAAGTTACGACCACGAACATCAATCTGTAACTCTTCACCCGTATGATATGCCATACCGATTTCAGTTTTGATTTTTTCTGCTGTGGCATCACCAATTAAGCTACCGTATGCACGACGTACATAAGTCGTAATGGCCTCATCAAAGCGGTCACCACCAACACGAATAGATTCAGATGTTACAACACCATTTAATGAGATGATTGCAATCTCGGTAGTACCACCACCAATATCAATCACCATAGAACCCGACGCTTCTGCTACAGGCAGGCCTGCACCAATTGCCGCGGCCATAGGCTCTTCAATAATGTAAACTTCGCGAGCACCTGCACCTAACGCAGACTCTTTGATAGCTCGTCTCTCAACTTGCGTTGATTTACAAGGCACACAAACAAGAACACGAGGGCTTGGCTTCATTAAACTGTTTTCGTGAACTTTCGAAATAAAATACTGCAGCATTTTTTCAGTAACATGAAAGTCTGCAATGACGCCGTCTTTTAATGGGCGAATAGCGGTAATATTGCCGGGTGTTCTACCCAACATACGCTTCGCATCAGTACCAACGGACGCAACGGTTTTTTGATTGCCGTTATGGCGAATTGCCACAACGGAGGGTTCATCAAGCACGATTCCACGGTCGCGAACATAGATAAGGGTATTCGCCGTCCCTAGGTCAATCGACAAATCGCTTGAAAACATTCCCCTGATTTTCTTAAACATGAATTTCAACACCCTGATAGATACGATACGAACAGCGTAAAAATGTACCAATCCAAGGCCCATTCGGCAAGCTGAATACACGCTTTTCTACAAAATAGAGGGTGCTATTTCATTGTTTATTAAAATTTTTTTAATTTAGCGGCTTATTAATCAGTTTTTAAGGCAATCCTCTATCACCCAACCTTGGTTCTCGATACAATAGCCAACATTTTTTACAACACACTATTTATGGGTGAAATATGTCTCTAGATAAACAAGACGTGCAAAAAATTGCTCATTTAGCGCGCCTAGCACTCACTGAAGAAGATGCTTCTCAATATCAATCATCTCTTTCCAGCGTTTTAGAACTAGTTGAGCAAATGCAGTCAGTCGATACAGATGGTGTAGAGCCGCTTTCCAATCCGTTGGAAATGACACAAAGATTACGTGCAGATGAAGTAACAGAAGAAAACCGTCGCGAAGCTTTCCTAGCGAATGCTCCAAGCACAGAAGCAGGCCTTTTCTTAGTGCCCAAAGTGATTGATTAATTGGATACCATCATGCTTGAACAAAACATCTCTAGCCTTGTACAAAAGCTACGCAACAAAGAAATCACAAGCGTCGAATTAACACAAAGCTACCTTGATAAAATCAAGGAACTAAACCCTAGCCTAAATAGCTATATCACTGTGTGCTCTGAATCAGCACTTGCTGCAGCCCAAAAAGCTGATGAAGCGATTCAAGCCGGCACAGCAGGTCCATTAGCCGGCATACCGATTGCGCATAAAGACTTATTCTGCACTAACGGCATTAAAACAACCTGCGCCTCAAAAATGCTAAATAACTTCATCCCACCTTATGAGTCAACCGTAACAGCTCGCCTAGAACAAGCTGGCGCAATCATGCTTGGCAAAACAAACATGGATGAGTTTGCAATGGGCTCTTCTAATGAAAACAGCCATTACGGCCTCGTGAAGAATCCTTGGAATACAGACCTAGTTCCTGGAGGCTCTTCTGGCGGCTCTGCTGTAGCAGTCGCAGCTGGGATGGCCGTTGCAACAACTGGAACAGATACCGGCGGCTCAATTCGTCAGCCCGCTTCTTTTTGTGGTATCACAGGCCTTAAACCAACTTACGGTCGAGTGTCTCGCTTTGGCATGATTGCATACGCCTCCAGTTTAGACCAAGCTGGTCCTATGGCTCGTAGCGCAGAAGATTGCGCTCACTTGATGAACGCCATTGCGGGCTTCGATCCACAAGATTCGACATCTGCAGAAGTAGACACTCAAGACTACTTAGCCGACCTAAACAAACCACTTACGGGTTTAAAGATAGGTCTACCTAAAGAGTACTTTGGCGAAGGCCTAGAACAAGGCGTCGCTGATGCAATCAGAGAAGCGGTAAAAGAGTTTGAGAAATTAGGTGCTAGTGTTATTGATATATCACTACCTAACTTAAAATTAAGCATTCCAGCTTATTATGTCATTGCACCATCCGAAGCCTCTTCTAATCTATCAAGGTTTGACGGCGTTCGTTATGGCCACCGCTGCGATGAACCAAAAGACCTGTTAGATATGTATATGAGATCTCGCGCAGAGGGCTTTAGCAAGGAAGTACAAAAGCGCATCATGGTCGGTACATATGCACTATCAGAAGGTTATTACGATGCTTACTACTTAAAAGCACAGCGAATTCGTCGCTTAATTAAGCAGGACTTTGTTAATACTCTAAATGAAGTTGACGTTATTATGGGCCCTGTTGCGCCAAGTACCGCCTTTGCTATTGGCAGCAAAACAGATGACCCTGTTGCCATGTATCTAGAAGATATCTACACCTTGTCAGTAAACTTAGCAGGCATCCCAGCCATGTCAGTACCGGCAGGCTTTAGCAATAAAATGCCTGTTGGCCTACAAATTATGGGCAACTATTTTGCTGAATCAAAACTACTTAACATTGCACACCAGTTCCAGCAAGTAACTGATTGGCACCTACAAACCCCTAGCATGGAAAAAGGAGCATAAGAATGAACTGGGAAATCGTTATAGGCCTTGAGATTCACGCCCAACTATCCACGCAATCTAAACTCTTCTCTGGCGCACCTGTTAGCTTTGGTGCTGACGCAAACACTCAAACAACCTTAGTTGACTTAGGCATGCCAGGTGCTCTTCCTGTTTTTAACAAGGAAGCCCTTAGAATGGCTGTGATGTTTGGACACGCCGTCAATGCAGACATTGGCATGACATCTGTTTTTGCTCGTAAAAACTACTTCTACCCAGATTTACCAAAAGGCTATCAAACCAGCCAAATGGACGACCCAATTGTTGGTATCGGCCACCTAGATGTAGCCCTTGAAGATGGCACAACAAAACGCGTCGGTATCACTCGTGCCCACCTAGAAGAAGACGCTGGCAAGTCTTTACACGAAGATTTTCATGGCATGTCTGGCATAGATTTAAACCGCTCAAGCACTCCATTATTAGAAATCGTTTCTGAGCCAGACATTCGCTCAGCAAAAGAAGCCGTTGCATACGTTAAGATGATTCACTCTATCGTAACCTACCTTGGCATTTGCGATGGCAACATGGCAGAAGGCTCTATGCGTTGTGACGTTAACATCTCACTACGCCCTAAAGGCCAAGAAGAATTCGGCACTCGCACCGAAATCAAAAACGTAAACTCTTTCCGTTTCATTGAAAAAGCCATCCACACTGAAGTCGAACGACAAGCTGATATCCTAGAAGATGGCGGTAGAATCACACAAGAAACACGACTGTATGATCCTGATAAAGATGAAACACGTAGCATGCGCTCGAAAGAAGATGCTAACGACTACCGTTATTTCCCTTGCCCAGACCTACTCCCTGTCGTATTGACACAAGAGTATGTTGATGAAATTAAAACAAGCCTACCTGAGCTTCCGACTCAAAAAGCCGCACGCTTTATCTGTGATTACAAACTAAGCGAATATGATGCCGGTGTACTTTCTTCTAGCCGCCCTATGGCTGATTATTTTGAAGACACTAACAAATCTGCAGGTGACACTAAACTATCTGCAAACTGGGTGATGGGCGAGCTAAGCAAGCTACTAAACCAAAACCAGCTAGACATCAAAGACAGCCCTGTTAATGCGAGCAACCTGGGCCTATTATTAGCACGCATTAAAGACAATACAATTAATGGAAAAACTGCAAAAGACATACTTGCTGACATGTGGAATGGCGAAGGCAGTGCTGATGAAATTATTGAAAAGAAAGGCCTTAAGCAAGTTACTGACACAGGCGCTATTGAAGCCATGATTCAAGAAATCATCGCAGCAAACCCTGCTCAAGTAGAACAGTTTAAAGCAGCTGAAGCAGATAAACAGAAAAAAATGATGGGCTTTTTTATGGGACAAATCATGAAAGCATCCCAAGGTAAGGCTAATCCAGGCATTGTTACCCCGATTTTGATGAAGCTACTAAAAAGCTAAAACCTGCAAAACAAAAAACCGCGTATGATACGCGGTTTTTTTATATTTTTTTAACACCAACTATTTATTAAAACTAACCAACTTCACTTAAACTGCAAACCTGATTCCGACCATTGTTCTTGGCCAAATAAAGACGTGTATCCGCCACTTTTACGGCACCTTCTAAGTTTTCATAAACTTCACTCACTACGCCACCACTATAAGTCACTTTCACTTCTTCACTGGTAAACGACCGAGCATCCAAACACTCATTCAATGCCTTTAAGCGCTGAGAGATTCCCTCCACAGTACAAGCATCATTTAGCACACAAAATTCTTCACCACCAAAACGAGCAACTAAGGAGTCTGAGAAAAACTCACTTAAAAGTTCAGAAAAAGCCTCCAAGAGTTTATCGCCAATCAAATGGCCATAATTATCATTAATCTGCTTAAAATGATCGATATCTATCATGACAACATGGATTGGCCTATGCGCAGCCACCGCCCCCTGATAGAAACTCTCCCCTTCAGCCATCAAATAACGGCGATTATAAAGGCCTGTAAGCGCATCTAGATTCGCCAAATCCCTTATGGTATTTAACATCTCTTGCGCTTCTAAGTTATGTATCACTCGACAGTGGAATTCTTCATGGTAAAAAGGCTTTTTAAGAAAGTCATTTGCGCCTGACTTAATAAACTTTGCGGTTAACGATGAATCACCTTCAGAAGACAAACCAATAATTACCAAATCTTGAAAGCGCATGTTACGTCGCAACATCCTTACTAGATCATAGCCATTGATAATAGGCATATTGTGGTCGGTTATTAACATACTAATGGTGTCATCCGACTCCAAGATAGTCAGCGCCTCCTGCCCATCTTTCGCCTCGATTACCTGAAAACGATATTGCTGCAATAAAGTTTTGATAAAGTTTCGACTGGTTGTCGAGTCCTCAGCTACTAATACCTTAATTGCAACATTTTTACGTAATCTCTCAACCACCTTCATAACATGCTGATATGAATAGCGACTATCTTTAGTCACATAATCCACAACACCTTTATTAAGCAGAGACAGGCGTAGATTATCATCATAGGTCCCAGTTAACACAACACATGGAATCCCCTTTTCAAGCATTGCATCTACGATCTCACCATTTTCCGCATCAGGTAAATGCAAATCAACAACTGCAACAAATAAGTCATTACCATGAATGTCAATTTGCTCCAATGCCGCTTTATAGCTATTGGCTAAAACAGGTTCAAAGTTTGAATTTTGACCAACCAAATGCTTAAGTACCTTTAGCACCACAGAGCTATCTTCAACCAAAAGGATTTTTTCTTTCATATTCATTTCATATAAGGGAACTAGACACATAAACAATACACGGGCAGACGAAAAAGCGACAGTTTAATACACCAAATATTACATTAGTTAACATGGTTACAGAGCAAAATCCCTATAAAAAACAATCTACTTAACACAATCGAAAAAATACATATTTTTCACTTGCTTTACATAGTTTTAGGTTAAAATTATCTTTTGCCAATTAAGAGACAAGAATGCAATGTAGACCCTCTTGCGGAGCTTGCTGTATAGCGCCATCAATAAGCTCTGCTATTCCAGGCATGCCTAATGGCAAAGCTGCAGGAGAAAGGTGCATACATCTTCTCAATGATTTTCAATGTAATATCTTTGAAGATAATGCTCGACCTAAAGTATGCAGTGACTTTAAAGCTGACAAAGATATTTGTGGAGATACCAGAGACATGGCATTAATCACAATTACTGAACTAGAAACAATGACCAACTAATATGAGTCAATCACCAAGGAGATATGAATGAACTGGACTGCCTTAAAAGGACTTGCTAGCGCACTAGCTATATTATTACTTAGTGCCTGCTCAGCCCCGAAACCCAAAAGCAGCCCGAGTAATTTTGTCGTCACACCACCTAGTGTCGAACAAATCGCTACAAGCGTTACTAGCCAAGTCAGCATGATGGTAAATGCATTCTCCCCAGTTGCAGGACAAGCTCTGCCAAATGAAGCCGTTCAAGCCGCCTATCGCTTCAGAGAATTCAAACCTTTTTGGATAGAAAATAATATCCTAAACCCTTCCTTATACAAATTAGTTGATATCTTAGAAGAAGCTGGCAGCCACGGCCTAAATCCCATTTATTATCACACCAGCACAATTAAAGACTATCTAGCCATTCAGCAACCAAGTACACAGCAGCTCGCCGAACTAGATGTTATCGCCACAATTGCCTTATCAAGTTACGCCCACGACTTAAGCATTGGTCGCTACGAGCCGCAACTTATAGACCCTAACTGGCAATTAGATGCCCCAACAAGCCAGTGGTCAGAACTACTTTACTTAAACGCCACTAGCGATATGGTTAACTACCTACCCCAACTAGCACCACGTCACCCTAATTACCAAGTTTTACAGAAGTGGTTAGTTTACTATCAAGATATTGCCAACAAACAAAAAGACATCCGCGTTTCTGCTGGCGTTCCACTTTCCTTAGGCGACCAAGGCCCGAGAATCGCACAACTTAGAGCCCGCCTAGTTCAACTAGGAGACATTCGCTTCTCCACCAGAACCATTCAAGAAGATAAATTCGACAAAAAAGTTAAGCAGGCGCTTATTAACTTCCAGCGTCGCCATGACTTGAAGGCAGATGGACATGCCGGCTCGCAAACTATTGAGATGCTAAATGTTCCAATTGAATTAAGAGCAAAGCAAATTGCCTATAATTTAGAACGCTGGCGCTGGCTCCCTTCTGAGCTAGAAGCCGAGAGAATCTGGGTAGATTTAACTGATTACAAAGTACACACCATCCTGAATGATCAGCACTCTACTATGAAAGCGGTAATAGGTAAAAAAGAACGTAAAACACCTGTATTTAAAGGTCAAATGACCTATATGGTTGCCAACCCGACTTGGCGAGTTCCTCACAGAATAGCACAAGAGAGCTTACTACCTAAGCTACACACAAACCCTAACTATCTACTTGAACAGGGTTATAAGGTTTATTCCAGCTGGACAGTTGGTGCCAAAGAACTTGACTCAAGCCAGATCGACTGGAAGAAAATTACACCACAAAAGCTGAAATATCGGTTTGAGCAAACACCAGACGAAGGCAATGCGTTAGGTCTTTACAAGTTTATGTTCCCTAATAGGAACGAAATCTACCTACACGACACACCTGCAAAACACCTATTCAAAGAGTCTAATCGTGCTTTTAGCTCTGGCTGCATTCGCCTTGAAGAGCCAGACCTATTTGCCAACAACCTAATCGCAGGCAGCAAACAAGTTGAAGTGTTACAAAATGCGATTCAATCAAAGCAAACCAAGATTGTGAGCTTACCCAAACAATTGCCAGTTTATATTGTCTACTTCACTGTAGTGCCTGATAGAAATGGAATGCCGGGCTTTAGAAAAGATATTTACGAAAGAGACAAGTTAATGGAAGAAGCCATGGGATACTTCCCCTCTCCTGAAAACTCTGCAATATAACGTAAAAAGGCCAATCAAATGATTGGCCTTTTTACTGATATGAAATCAACTTTAATGACAGATAACGCACACAGTAATTTCTTCTCTATCATGATACAGATGTTTTGCCTGAATTTCGTATTGACGCCCCGCTTTATCCAGCGAATTTTTTAGCAGAGCCAAACAAGTAGAGACCTCTTGAAAGCGCTTTTTCATGGGCAACTTAAGATTAAAAATACTGCGCCTAGTCCAACCCTGACTAAGCCACTTAGCCATTAGCTCTGTAACCATTTGCGGCTTCTCAACCATATCACATACAAGCCAATCAACTTGTCTTGGTGGTTGAAACTTAAAACCATCCGCCTTTTGATGATCAACCAAACCTGTCGCCATCAATAACTCACCCATAGGCCCATTATCTATAGCGGTTACACGCATACCACGCTCAACCAATTGATAAGTCCAACCACCTGGTGCTGCCCCCAAATCAACAGCAGTCATACCTTCTCGCAACAAAACCGGCCATTTCTTGGCTGGTACAAACTCATGCATAGCCTCTTCAAGTTTCAAAGTAGAGCGACTAGGCGCATTAGATGGAAACCTTAGCCTTCTAATTCCAAGCGGAAACTCACTACGACACTTGGCATTAGATACACCTAAGTAAGCAAGCTCCCCACTGACAAGAAACAAATGATGCCTAATACCAACGGCTTTAGTTCTTAGCAAACTGGCTTTTTTCCAACCTTGACGTAATGGCTTATCCAGTTTTTTAATTAAACCAGCCAACCCCTTGCCTTCATTTGTATCTGCCGTTTCTATCCAAAGATCCTGGGCTAATGGCAACTGCTTAGCCGCATCAAGCAAGGCCTCAACACGACCACCACTTCCCATACTAATTTCATCATTCACTGCAATAATTTGACGAGCAAAGATTAAATCAGAAAAGGAAAGCGCATCAATTAGAGACTCACCCGCATCCGCTTTTTCCATTACAAAAACCACAAAGCCTTGCTTTGGTTGCATGCGAACATAACCATAAAAGCCATGAGTTGATGCCAATTCAGTAATTTCTCCGGCGCAGTCTTTTTCAAAGCCTGGACGACAATACAATAAAACATTTTTCATTAAATTTACCTCTGGCGGGCATTCTACAAGGATTTAATATAAGAGTCTCAGGCAATCCTGATTTAATTTATAAGCCACAAGAAAGTTTGAGATTAATAAGATTATTTAGGCCAAACTAACTCGCTAGGAGAAGTAAAACCGGCCTCAAGCATTGCAGATTCAACGCACTCAAACTCCTTTCCGGAGCCAGGTGCAGCTTGATAAACCTTAGTCTCACCCAACCAATCAAAACTTAAATAAAAAGCATGCAGATAACCTCTGTCAGACACCTCACCACCATAACGAACATCACCAAGAATAGGTGCACCTATACTTTTTAAAGCCACTCTAAGTTGATGTGTTTTACCGGTTCTAGGTTTTAATAAAAATAACCGAACACCAGGTTTTGAAGGTGTGGAGAAAAACTGCGTATGTGCAAAGTTTTCATTTGTCTGGTTAAGCATCCAACTACCACGGCGACCTTGCTGCATTCCACCCTTGATACTACCTTGCTTCTTCTTTGGTTTTTTTGTACTTATCGCTAAATAAAACTTAGTCATCAAGTGCCGCTCAAACATCTGCCCAAACATTTGAGCAGCCTGTTTGTTTTTTGCTAACAGGATCAAGCCCGAAGTAATTTTATCCAACCTGTGTACTGGATAAAAAGTTTGATCAGGATAATGCTCATGCATCCATTGCATAAACCCCAACTCTTGGCTTTCAGCATGAAAACTCATACCAGCAGGCTTATTAACAACCCAATAATCTGCTTCTCGACAAAGTACGTAAGGTAAAATAGACATAGAATTTGATCTAATAAGGAAAGTTAAACATGACTATAAAGGCATGCTTAAAAATAAAAAAAGGGGACTTAGCTAAAAACTAGTATATGCGGAAACTCGATTACGACCTTCGCGTTTAGCGCTATACAACGCACTATCCGCTTCTGCAAGAATCTCTTCATAACGGTTTGTTTCAAGTGAGATTGCAGATAAACCAACACTTAGAGTGACAGGAACAACCACTCCCATATCAGTTTCTATTAGCATATCACTTACTTCTTGGCGCAAACGATCCATTTCTTGCAACCCCTGCGCTATATCCGTATCAGGCATGATGACAACAAATTCTTCACCACCATAACGCCCTAACTTATCCGAAGGTCTGATTGTTTCATCCATCTTAGCAGCAACACTTTTTAATACGACATCGCCAGCTTCATGACCATAGGTATCATTGATCTTTTTGAAATGATCAAGATCAACGATGGCATAAACACAAGATTCCATATTAATAACAGCATCAGCATAAATGTTTACAGCATCTGCAAGCACTTTGCGACGGTTAGCGATCCCCGTCAACTCATCTAACTCAGCAAGCTTTCGTAAATCAGAATTAGCTCGTCTAAGGCGCCCAACAACTAATGCGGTTGCCCCACTAATCGCGGCAAGCGTAATAATAAAAGTTAAGTTCCTCACAACGACTTGCTGCTCTGGAGTCATCAAAATTTGAGACGAATTAGGATAGGCATAACACAAAATAAAAATAGCAACGCTGACAATCAAAAAAGGAACACGCCAATGTCTAATTTCACGACTAAAAGCCGTATACACATAAACACCAATAACCGCTAAGAACCAATGAAGATGGCTATCAACACCATAAAACACCATGGTTTTGACAGAGGTATTACATATCACAATGACAGGAAATAATATCGCCGCATAATTTTGGCGCTGATTAATATTCAGGTACAAACCAAACAATAAAAAGCCAAGCGATAAAATTTCAAATACAAGAAGGAAAACGTTATTAAGCTGAAGACTAGGGATAAAAAGAATCAGAAAAGCCGCAAAGGTTAGCAAATATGATAAATTTACAACCTGTACATGGTAGGAACTACTATCAGCATCAACACCAACGCCGAGGCCTAAAAATTGATCTATACAAGCTCGGATACGACTCAAAACTCACCCAACTCCACGCTGCTGCTTTTTTCTATCAAACACCTAACAAAAAAACACGTTAAAAACATTAATACAATTTAACAGTATCATTTCAGCAATGATTAAAAACCGAACGACTATCTTACAGAAGCGCCATTAAAAAGCCTACCCTATATGCCAAATTGCTTTTAAAAAATACACCTTTATTGTGATAAAGCATGAAAATTTAATAAGAAGTTAAAACAAAATTCCAACTTTCCTTAATTTTCATCAACTTAGCAAATTCATAAAAAGCACGGATATAAAAAAAGACCGTTAAGAAGAACTTCTCCCTAACAGCCTTTTTAATGAAACTATTCATTTAAAAATATGAGTATTTATCTGTAAACGACTCATAAATACACAAGTTATTTTTCCGCTAACCTAAAGCCTGCAATTTTGTGAACCTCATTAACTGCCCGGGCAAACTCTACTTCAACACTGTTATCTATCCTGCCGTCAAAGCCATCAAAAATTTGCACTTTTGTTGCCCCTTTTACCGCCATAATAAAAGGGAACTCAAACTTAGTTTTATAACTATCATTGATATGCTGAAAACGCTGAAACTCTTCTTCATTTAACTCATCAAGGCCCACTCCAGCCTGTTCAGAAGTAGAGTCGTCAGTTAGTTCACCCGCCAATGCCGCTTTACCTGCTAAATCTGGGTGAGCTCGTAAAAGCGCTAATTTAAGGTCATAACTTGCGGTGTCTACAATTTGGCGCATTTGAGCGGCAATCGCATCAACAGTATCAAAGCATTGCTTTTCAACGCTCACCTCAAGTTGCTGCCATAATAATTCAGCCACCCAATCAGAGTGTTCATACACACCAGCAAACTGTGCCATGAAATCTTCTTTACTTAATTCACTCGGCTTATTAATTAAAATTGTCATCATCTATTCTCTTGCTTAGAAGCACTGAAAATTAGCACTTCGAGTTAATCGGCATTATTTCTGATAAGGGAAGTTTTCACGCCAGTGATGAGCTATATCAATACGGCGACAGCACCAAACATCATCAAACTGTTTCACATACTCTAAGAATCTACGCAAGCCAGCGATACGAGCAGGACGGCCAATAAGACGGCAATGCAAGCCAATAGATAGCATCTTTGGTGACTCTGCGCCTTCTGCATATAATGTATCAAAAGCATCTTTTAGGTATTGAAAGAAGTGCTCTCCCGTATTGAAACCCTGAAGAGCGGCAAAACGCATATCGTTAGTGTCTAGCGTATATGGAATCATTAACTGGGGAGTACCAGCTTCATCTTTCCAAAAAGGGAGATCATCACTGTAATCATCTGCGTTATATAAAAAACCACCCTCTTCAGCCACAATGCGGTTAGTATTTGGACCAGTACGGCCTGTATACCAACCAAGCGGACGACTTCCTGTTAAGCGTTCAATAATTTCAATCGCTTTATGCATGTGTTCACGCTCTGTTTCCTCATCCACATACTGATAATCAATCCAACGATAACCATGACTACAAATCTCATGTCCCGCATCAACAAATGCTTTAGCTACATCAGGGTGACGCTCTAGTGCCATTGCGACAGCAAAAATAGTGAGTGGGATATCCATCTCTTTAAATAGGTTAAGTAAGCGCCATACTCCAGCCCGGCTTCCGTATTCATAAATAGACTCCATACTCATATGGCGAACACCTTCACGCGCATCAGCACCCACCATTTCAGACAAAAACGCTTCTGAAGCTTTATCACCATGAAGAATACAGTTCTCACCACCTTCTTCGTAATTTAATACAAACTGTAAAGCAACTCGCGCTTTATTAGGCCATTTAGGGTGTGGTGGATTGGCACCATAGCCGGTTAAGTTTCTTGGGTAATCAGACATAAAGTGGCACTCCGTGAAAATTTCTTTTTAAATTTATAGTTGTTAAAACTAAATAGATACGTTAAAAAAATATGAGCATGTTATCGATTGATGAATAAATTCAATTCCATGTTAGATAATTCTTTATGCCCTAACTTTAAAATAAATGGAGCAATTATTGAATACCTGAAACAAAAATTTCAACATTTAGATGTTTTTTCTTTCAATTTTTCAGTTTCAACTAGACTAAAGCTAGCATCAAGATAGGAAAATCTAGTTAGGCACTCTTTTTGCTTAGCTTAATACTTGATCATTAAATTTGTTTTTGTTCAGCACTCAGACTTTATAAGTACCCTACCTCTTAAGCAGAGCTGGGATTATATCAACTTAAATCTGAGCACTAATATTGTGTGCTTAAAATAAGTAGAGATGTGATTGTGATAGAGACACCGAATACAACTAACGAAGAAAATACCGCTCCAGCTCGCCTCATCCTAAAGAATATCACAAAGGAATATCCTGGCTGCCTTGCCAATGACAATATCAGTATGTCACTTGAAAATGGTGAAATTCATGCACTACTTGGTGAGAACGGTGCAGGAAAAAGCACCTTGGTAAAAGCAATTTATGGTGTGGTCGCCCCGAACGCAGGAGAGCTTATTTGGGAAGGTTCACCTGTCAAAATAAGTAATCCAGCAAATGCCAGAGATTTGGGCATTGGAATGGTGTTCCAGCATTTTTCGCTTTTTGAGACACTCAGCGTTAGCCAAAATATCGAACTATGTTTAAGCAAGAGCCAACTTGCAGCCATCCCAAACTTACCTCAACGTATCAGCCAATTATCTAAACAATATGGCTTAAATGTTGACCCTGATAAGTATGTTCACTCACTTTCAATAGGCGAAAGACAAAGAGTCGAAATAATGCGCTGCTTGGTCCAATCTGTAAAACTGCTCATTTTAGATGAGCCGACCTCGGTCTTAACACCACAGGAAGTCGCCGGTTTATTTGTCGTATTAAAACAACTCTCTATAGAAGGTTGCAGCATACTCTTCATTAGCCATAAGTTGCATGAAGTCACTGAAATTTGCGAAAGTGCAACCATTTTAAGAGCAGGTAAAGTTGTCGATACCTGCAACCCTAAAGAGGAAACACCCGCCAGTTTAGCCAAAATGATGGTAGGAGATCTAGCAGACCAAGATGCCGGTTACACCAAAAAAACAGGCAATCAAGTTTGCCTAGAAATAAATAGCTTAAACCTTCCAAGCGCTCAGCCTTTTGGCACACAACTTAAAGATATTCAATTTGAGCTTATCGCAGGAGAGATCCTAGGCATAGCAGGTGTAGCAGGCAATGGCCAAGAAGAGCTTATGTCGGCTATTAGTGGTGAAGACAGCAGAGCTAGACCTGAAATGATTAAACTTAATCAAGTCCCTATAGGTAACTTAGGTGCGGGAAAACGCCGACAACTTGGCATGGCCTATGTGCCAGAAGAAAGACTTGGCCGTGGCGCTGTTCCAGATATGAGCTTAAGTGAGAACACCCTACTCACCCATTCAAAAGGCTTTATTAACAAAGGCATTGTTGACTGGAAAGGTCTTAAATCTTACACCAGCCAGCTTATCAATAGCTTTAAAGTAAAATGCCATGGTGAATTCTCAGAGGCACAAAGTTTAAGCGGCGGGAATTTACAAAAGTTCATAATGGGCCGCGAGATTGGCCAAAACCCTAACGTTCTTATATGCGCCCATCCTACTTGGGGTGTAGATGTTGGCGCGGCTTTAGCTATACATCAAGCCCTATTAAAGTTAAGAGATGAAGGAGCAACCATCTTACTCGTCTCAGAAGATATCGATGAACTCTTCTTGTTAGCTGATCGCATGGCAGCAGTATGTGACGGCTATCTTTCCCCTGTCGTACGGTGTGAAGACACTAACATTGATCAGATAGGACAATGGATGGCAGGCACTTTTATCGGCGAAACAAGTATACCAAGTAAGGAGGCTTCAGCATGATTCAAGTTACCGCTCGTATTGAGCCCAGTAAGTTTATGTCGTTCGCTTCACCTTTACTGGCCATCTTACTGACACTTATTTTCGGGTCTATTTTATTTAGCCTGCTTGATAAAGATCCACTTCAAGCAATGCATCTGCTTCTAATAGCGCCTTTATCTGATGCTTACAACTTTAGCGAAATGCTCGTCAAAATGGGCCCTTTACTACTTTGTGCAGTCGGCCTCTCTCTTTGTTATCGCGCTAATTTATGGAACATTGGCGCAGAAGGGCAGCTCCTTATTGGGGCACTAGGTGGCAGCGCAATGGCGCTTCAATTTGTTGATTCAGAAGCTTGGTTTGCTCTTCCTCTTACTCTGGTCGCAGGCATTTTTAGCGGTATGATATGGGCAGCTATCCCGACATTCTTAAAACTTAAATTCAACTCTAATCTTATACTCACCACCATAATGTTTAATTATATCGCCCTCTACCTGCTTTTATGGGGTGTACATGGTCCATTACGAGATCCTGATGGGTTTGGCTTTCCTGAATCGGCTATTTTCTCAGATGCCACAATCTTACCTCTGTTAAATGAGGATGGCCGCGCTCATATAGGCATTATTTTTGCTGTTTTATTAGCTATTTTTGCAGCCTTTGTACTGGCTAAAAGCCATTTAGGCTTTCAGATTAAAGTCTTTGGAGCAGACGAGCCTGCTGCTAGATATGCTGGCTTTAATCAGACTAAATTAACTTGGGCAGTCATGTTATTTGCAGGCGCTCTAGCAGGGCTTGCGGGTGTTTCTGAAGTCGCAGGCCCAATAGGTCAACTGGTTCCCGGCATCTCTCCAGGCTACGGCTACTCTGCCATTATTGTAGCCTACCTTGGTCGTCTACACCCCCTTGGAGCATTGCTTTCAGCCACCTTTATGGCGGTATTGTATATGGGAGGTGACCTTGCTCAAATAGAAATGGGGATCCCTATTGCTGTTGTAGGTATGTTTCAAGGAGTCCTACTTTTCTTCTTGTTAGCATGTGATTTCTTTATTCACTATCGTTTGACCTTCCCTTCAAACTCCCAATATCAAAACTAGGCTGGACATTATTATGGACATTGATTTTATCACTCAAATTTTATTTGCAGCCATCAAGACAGGAACCCCCTTACTTTTCATTGCATTAGGTGAAGTTATTTGTGAAAAGTCTGGTGTTTTAAACCTTGGTCAAGAAGGCATGATGCTAATGGGGGCCGTGGTGGGATTTCTAGCAGCCTATACAACTGGCTCGGCAGGCTTAGGTATATTTGGTGCTATATTTATGGGCATGATCATGAGTTTAATATTTGCCTTCTTAGTGCTGCAACTGGGCGCAAACCAAGTGGCAACAGGCTTAGCCCTTACTATTTTTGGTACAGGCTTGAGTGCCTTTGTCGGAGCCAATGTGGTTGGACAAACAGTACAAGGCTTTCAACCTATCATTATTCCCCTGTTATCAGATATTCCAATACTGGGTAAAGTTTTATTTACTCATGATCTGCTTGTATATGTGTCCTTTGCTATGGCAGGCATAGTCGCTTATGTCGCAAATAAAACTCGAACTGGCCTGGTATTAAAAGCGGTTGGAGAAAACCCTCATGCAGCTAATGCGATCGGTATTAAAGTATTAAGAGTGAGATATTGCGCCATTATGTTTGGCGGTGCTATGGCTGGCCTTTCAGGCGCTTATATGTCGCTAGTTTATACACCCATGTGGATTGAAAATATGTCTTCAGGTCGTGGTTGGATCGCCTTGGCATTAGTGGTTTTTGCTTCTTGGCGCATAGGCAACATTATGTTGGGAGCTTATTTATTTGGCTTAGCCAGTATTATGCATCTAGTTTTACAAGGTATGGGCTGGTCAATCTCCCCCAACCTACTGGCTATGTTGCCTTATGTTGCCACTGTTTTAGTGATGGTTATCATTAGTGCAGATAAATTCAAAGAAAAACTCTTGGCCCCAAGATCTCTTGGTAAGCCTTTCGATCCAAGGCAAATGGCCTAAAATTTGCTGAACTTAACCAATTAAGGAATGTGTCAACTTTGTAGTATCCCAATAAGTGTTTCAAAACTTAGTATGCCTTAGGGCGAAGGAGTGAAAATGAAATTAAGATCTTTGTTAGTCGGATTAGGTTTAGTCACAGGTATGAATCTAGCGCAAGCAGAAGAGCCTTTTAAAGTCGGCTTTGTCTATGTTGGTCCAATTGGTGACCATGGCTGGAGCTATGAACACAACCGAGGGCGAGAAGAGCTACAGTCATTCTTCGGCGACAAGATAGAAACCACTTTCGTCGAAAACGTACCTGAAGGGGCTGATGCACAAAGAGTCATCACACAACTTGCCAAAGCCGGAAACGACCTCATTTTCACCACCTCTTTTGGTTTTATGAATCCAACACTTAAGGTATCAAAGCGTTTCAAGAAAACGACTTTTGAACATGCTACAGGTTATAAGCGTTCAAAGAATATGGGGACATACGCACTTAGAACTTACGAAGGGCGCTATGTTTCTGGTGTAGCAGCAGGCATGCTAACCAAGACAAACACCATAGGCTATATTGCCTCTTTCCCTATCCCAGAAGTGTTTAGAGATATCAATGCCGTCTATATGGGCGCGAAAACAGTCAATCCAGATATTGATATTAAGATTGTTTGGGTTAACACCTGGTATGATCCAGGCAAGGAAACAGATGCTGCCAACGCATTAATCGACCAAGGTGTCGATATTATGCTACAGCACACAGATAGCCCAGCCCCTCTTATTGCCGCCCAAAAAAGAGGCATTAAGGGCATAGGACAAGCTTCAGACATGAGCCACTTTGCACCAGATGCGCATATTTTTTCAATCAGAGATAACTGGTTCCCCTACTACTTAAAAACCACTCAAGCCGTCATGAACGGCACTTACAAGCCTCAAGATTTTTGGGGGGGCTTTAAAGACGATATGCTAAATGTCTCTTCTATCAATACAAACCTACCAATAGAGGTAAGAGCTAAAATAGATGAAACCTATAACGCTATTCGCTCTGGCGAATTTAAGCCTTTCACCGGACCGATAAAAGACAACAGCGGCAAACTGGTTATTGAGGCAAATCACACGCTAACAGATAAAGAACTCTCACAAGTAAACTGGTATGTGGAGGGTATCAAGGCTAAAATGCCGAATTAATTTCTAACCTATTTTGTTGAATTTAAAGGGGTATCACAATTTGATACCCCTTTTTTGTTTACGATACTAGCCAATTCTTGTTACCAAGGTTAATATATGAAACTATAATTTCACAATCAAGAATAACGAAAGGAAAGTAACATGGGATATTTAACCACTCACGTACTTGATACAACAAATGGTGTTCCGGCAAGCGGTGTTGCAATTAAGCTATTTAAGATTAGCGACACAAAAGAGCTTATTGCAGAAACAACAACAAACAGTGATGGTCGTTGTGATAGCCCAATTTTAGCTGAAGCAGATTTTGCGAAAGGTAAATATGAGCTTGAGTTTGCAATCGGTGATTACTATCGTCGCCTTGGTATTCAGCAAGAAGAACCACTATTTTTAGATGATGTAGTCCTACGTTTTGGCATTAATGATGTGACCAGCCATTATCATGTACCAGTATTAGTATCTCCTTACAGCTACAGCACATATCGCGGCAGCTAGTTTGATACAATAAAAGAGGGTATGAATACCCTCTTTTAGGCACACTTTTAATTTACGACAGATAAAGAAGACTTAAGTATGAATACTCATTGGATCAAAGAAGCGGCAAGATTGGAGCAGTCAGGGATAGACTTTGTAATGGTCTCTGTACTTTCAATCAAAGGCTCTACGCCCCGTGAAGTGGGTGCGCGTATGCTAGTGACGGCTAATCACAGCTTTGGCACGATTGGTGGTGGTCATCTTGAATTTAAGTCAATTGATAGTGCTCGCCAACAACTTAAACAAAATCAAGCTCAAATTGTGACCCAAGATTTTCCTCTTGGCGCAACACTAGGGCAATGCTGCGGCGGTTTTGTAACCGTGTTATTTGAAACCGTTATCCAACCAAAATTTCACCTAGCAATTTTTGGTGCAGGCCATGTAGGTCGAGCTATCATCAACTGTCTAAGCCAAATGCCTTGCCAAGTTAGTTGGGTTGACAGCCGAGCTGACGAATACCCAGAACACATCCCACAGCATGTGAATCAAATTATCAGCGATTACCCTGTCGATGAAATTGCCGATATGCCTGAAAATACCTACTACCTAGTTCTTACCCATAATCATCAGTTAGATTTGGAACTGAGTGAAGCGATTTTAAAACGTGAAGATAGTGCTTTCTTAGGTGTCATTGGCTCAAAAACGAAAAGTGCTCGTTTCAAGCATAGGTTGAGAGACAAGGGCTTTAACAAAGAACAGATTGCTCACATGCAATGCCCTATGGGTGAAGTTGAAATCATTTCAAAACAACCAGGCGAAATTGCTATTTCAACGCTTGCTCACATATTAAAAGTCCGTGCAGAGCTTGAAAATAAGCAGAACAAGGCAGAGAATACTCAGATAGAGTCATTGGATATAATAGACGATGTTAAGTCGCAGGAACAAAGCGTTAAAGCCGAAAGCAAGACGGAGTCAAAATAAGAATAGGATCTCCTCTTGATAGAAAAATCGAATTTGTTAGACCTTGCTTTTAACATGCCAAAAACAGAGCTTCATTTGCACATTGAAGGTACATTTGAAGCTGAACAAATGTTTGAATTTGCCCTACGCAATAAGATATCTCTCTCTTACACCTCAATAGAACAACTTAAACAAGCATACTCTTTTAGCAATCTACAAGAATTCCTCGATCTCTACTATCAAGGCATGTCAGTTCTTATTACCGAACAGGACTTTTACGAGCTCACTTTTGCTTATTTAACCAAAGTTCATAGCCAAAACGTGGTGCATGTTGAAATATTTTTTGACCCACAAGGCCATCTTGAAAGAGGTATATCCTTCTCTACCCAGATCAATGGCATTTATCGTGCTTTAAAAGAAGCAGAAACAAACTGGGGAATGAGCTTTAAGCTCATCATGTCTTTTTTAAGACATTTAAGTGAAGAAAGCGCATTTAACACCTTAGAACAAGCAATCCCTCACCTTGAGAAAATTTATGCCGTTGGATTAGATAGCTCTGAGCTTGGCCATCCTCCTGAAAAGTTTTTAAGGGTCTTTAAAGCCTGCAAGAACTTAGGTTTAAAAGTAACCGTTCATGCAGGTGAAGAAGGGCCACCAAAATATATCTGGCAAGCAGTGAATGAACTTAAAGTTGATCGTATCGATCACGGCAATCGCTGCCTAGAAGATGATGAGCTAGTCCAACGTATTAACCATGAGCAATTAACTTTAACTGTGTGCCCTTTATCAAACAAAAAACTTTGTGTCGTTAATGATATGAGCCAGCACCCTATTAAAGAAATGCTCCATAAAGGCCTAGCTGCAACGGTTAACTCTGATGACCCTGCTTATTTTGGTGGCTACATGAATGACAATTATCAAGTATTGATAGAGCAATCAGAACTGACAAAAGATGAACTTAAACAGTTAGCTAAAAATAGCTTTAGCGGTGCTTGGATCAACCCAGATAGGCGACAACTTTTTTTAAATCAAATAGATACTCTATTTGCATAGAAAATCGGGCAGGATATTTTATTTCGCTTAAGCGTATTATCACCTGCCTCTATACTCACCATTCTTTCAATTAACACAAATTTTTGATTTTCGTCCCAATTCAATATGATATTATGATGAAAATTTTAAACTTATAGGTATAGCAATGGGCTTTGACAGCCAACAAATCGAAACTTTTTTTCGTCTTCAAACAAACTCTCGTTATGACGCCATTATGAGCCACTGTAAACAGCAAAAAGATCTTTGGGTGTTGCATGATGAAGATGGCTGTATCCTTGTCGATCTAGGTAAAGACAAGGTATTACCAATATGGCATGACCAGGAGTTAGCCAATCAGTGGCGTGGAAGCGAATATGAAAAGTCCCAAGCTTTACATATTAAGTTTACTGACTTTGTCGAGAAGTGGTTACCAGGTATGGCCAAGGATGGATTCAATCTTGGCATTGCCCCAAACCTAGCAGGAGAAGGCATTGTTGTCAGCCCTGAAGAGTTCGCGACAGACATAGGTGTTAAGTTCTCGTAATAGCAAATAGCAAATAGCAAATATGAAAACTCAAAAAGCCCGATTGTTTATCTCAAACAATCGGGCTTTTTTATTCATGGTTCAATCAGTCAGTTTTAAATTTTCCAACTAAGGTTTGAATTTTCAAACTAAGCTCAGTTGTATGCTGGCTACTATGTGCCGTTTCTTTTGAACCTGCAGCGGTTTTCTCAACGTGTTCATTAATCACTTCAACCGTTCTTCTTATTTCTTCTATTGCCGTATTTTGCTCTTCGGTTGCTGCGGCAATCTGTTGGTTAATATTGCTAATCGAAGCGACGGATGTGGTAATTTCTGTCAACGACTCCCCTGAATCACGACTGTTACCAACACAAGCCAATGCACGGGATTTACTTTCATCCATACGTTCTACTGCATTTTTAGCACCTGTTTGCAGCTTCTCTATCATCAGCTGTATTTCAGACGTTGAATCTTGTGTTCGTTTTGCCAAGGTTCTAACCTCATCCGCAACAACGGCAAAACCACGCCCCTGCTCACCAGCACGAGCAGCTTCAATCGCTGCATTCAGCGCTAATAAGTTAGTCTGATCAGCAATGCCACGAATAACATCCAGTACAGATCCAATATCATCTGAATCTTGAGCTAATTTATTAATAACCCCAGCAGCACTATCAATATCAGATTGTAATAGATGAATGTTTTGAATGGTTTCATCCACAACTAGCAAACCTTTACTCGCTGCTTTATCAGATGTATTGGCTAAGTCAGCACCTTTAGCTGCATTTGTAGCCACCTCTTGAACTGCAGGTAGAATTTGCTCCAAAGCCACCAGCAACTGCTCTATTCCCACTTTTTGTTCAGCAACAGCTTTATCTGTTGAATTAGCTGTCGCACTTAGCTGTGTTGAGGAAGAAGATATATCATCAATGACTTGACGCAACTCGACCACAACATGCTGAATTTGATTCGCAAACAAATTAAAACCTCGACCGAGAGTCGATAGCTCATTAGTTCCCTGATCATTAAGACGCTTACTTAAATCACCATCCCCTTCACCAATATTCAGCATAGCGTTAATGGCTGACTGAAGAGGTCTAAACAAAGCCTGCATGATAAAGAAGATCAAACTAATAATAAGAAGAGCAACAATAATTTGGCTAGCAAAGCCCGCTTTTAGCCAAAGAGAAGCTGAAGCTTGAGACTGCGCTAAATCAGCAGCTGTTCTCTGATCTAACGCTTTGAAGAATTTATCAACCGGGCTAAAAATAGCGTTTACTTCTTGGTGGTATTGATTATCAAATACAATCCTTGCAGCAAACGCTTTTACAGACTCCCCTGAATAAGGCTTAAAAGGCCCCTCAACAAGGCGGCCATGGCGAATTGACTCCATTGCTTGAGTTTCTGTTGCGATCAATAAATTAGAACTTTTGGTTGCCTCATCAAGCAATCTAAATTCAGTTTTAGAAAAGTGTAGCTCCTCCATAATATCGCTTTGTTTTTTACGTTGACCTGGATATAAAGCCGGATTCACATTATTTGGCCTAGCTTTATCACCAGCACGCCACTTCGCAATATCCCAATAAGCATCCCAATATTTTTGCTCACCTGTCACCACATAAGTGCGGCTTAACCTAGTAAGGTCCAAGGATGTTTGCCTAAACTCATCGGCTAATAAATAAGATAAATAACGGGTACGACTACTCTCGTTTTGTTCATCATTCTTGTAAGTAGCAATATTCTGACAAAGAATTGCTATCAGCATGAGCACCATAATGGCGACAAGAATAGCAATTAATCGAGTTTTAATTTTCATCTAAGGACCTTATAAAGAAAAATACAATGAATTCTCCTTAACAAATAAGTAATCACTATTTATAAAGTATAAACAGCCATTCTAATTTGCTAAAAAAGGGTTCATTTTCAAATAACGCATAATTAACAAAGCGCACATTTAATAACACTTAGTAACAGTGGCGAGCAATTATAGAAAATTTTTTTTCATCATAATAGAAAATAAAACAATTAAATCGATAGTTAGGTTAAATTTCTCCACATTTCAAAAGCTGAATCTTATTTCTTTGTTCAGTTTCTTTCAAAACAATCAAAACAAAACACTACAAATACAGTTTATTCATAAGAACAATAACGAAGCCGCATAATGATTTTTTCGTATAGAAGTAGAAAAGGCTTGGTTGTTAAAAACCAGTAAGGTGAGTGTTAAAAGAGAAGCAGGCCTTCTCTTTTAACTTAACTTGAATAAAATTAATTTATAGATCTAGGCTTCAAACCTAGCTTTGACAGATCGCTCTTAAGCAGTTCCTCAAACTAACCGTTCAATATTTTACTTAAAGAAAATAATGATCAGCAATCAGTATTTAAGGCCCATTTTGAGATAGATAAAACTCATTAACCAAGCTGGCCCTATCATAAGAAACTGTAGATCTTTAAAGAATGATGGCTTCTTCCCTTCAACCTTATGTCCATAAAACTGTAAGAACCAGAGAAAGGCAAACCATACAAGAGCAAAGGTTAATAAAAAACCGGGGAAGAGAGATTCAAATCCCAGCATAGAAAAATAGCAAGCCAACAGAAAGACTGTCATTCCAATTGTTAATGAAAAAGACAGTCTTGAATAGAATATCAAAGTAAATACACAGGCAAGTGAGGCAAAGTTTAAATAAGGTGAAATCGAAGTCATTAGGTCTGGCACAGGTATGACATACATAAAAACCATGACAGTCCAAACAATTTGAGGAACACAAAACCAATGAATAGCTTTGTTTAGCTTGTTTTGATGACTCTCTCCGTACTCATCAAGCCAAGTTTGCATAGATTTGGACATTTGAACCACCTTATTTTTATTTTGAATTTTCATCAGCCTAGATCACAAGGCCACTCTTATTAAAGATAACAAGACCCTCAGGAAAAACAGTCGCCCAAGAAGCACTCTTCATTGACCTAACGAGCCAAAGCAAGATAATCTAGCCCTACCTATTCACTATGAGTGCAATGATGTTTAAAAAGCGTGTTTCAATCCATTGGATAAAAGCCATACTTGCCTCGGCCAAGTCACTCGGTATTGAAACAGAAGAGATCTTATCTAAAACACAAATAACGCTAGATTTAGATAAAAACAAACCGGAATACCTCTCGTTACAAGAAACACAGCAAATTTGGTTTCAAGCCGAGAAATTAAGCAACCATGAACACTTTGGCCTGATAATGGGACAAGTCTTTAGACCGTCTTATTTTCATGTGGTAGCTTACCTTGCTATGACCAGCCCAAATTTAAAAGAAGCTTATCAGCACTTCATCAAGTTTTTACCCCTCATTACGGAAGCTGCGAGTCTCTCTTTGTGCTATCAAAGAAATAAAATATGCATTGTTTTCACTCCCCAGATTGATCAAACACCTTTCAGTCGTCATCAATACGAATCAGCTCTAACACTCTTACTTACCTTTACTCGTTGGTTAGTTGGAGATAAGGATTTAGTCCCTGACAAGGTAATGCTTGAACATGGGATGACATCAGATTCAGATGCCTATAAAAATGTCTTTGGCTTGGTTCCTGAGTTCAATCAACAGCAAACCTGTATCTACTTCCCTGTCACCTTATTAGATAAAGAGTTAATAGACAGTGATGCTAGCTTAAATCAATTACATTTATCCCATGCTCAAACCCTATTTCTCAGCCATCAAACCCGAAGCTGGCGTGATAAGACCTTATTCGCATTAGGTCAGTATCATCACCTTAACCTGAGCAAAAAAACAATTGCAGACCATTTAAACGTTAGCCCTCGTACGCTACAAAGACGCCTACAAGAGGAAGACACCAGTTTTCAATCCTTATTAGATGTGCATAAACGCGATCAAGCAATACAGTTAATCAAAGAAACTGACCTCGCCTTTAAGGCCATTGCTCTGCAACTGGGCTTTGCAGAATCCTCAACATTTTATCGTGCAATTAATCGCTGGTTTAACAAAACACCTCAAACCTTAAGGCAAGAAAAGACAGTGTTAAGTGATGTAGGAGATTAGTAGATTTTTCAACTTTTCTCCCCATCATATAAAACAATAAGTTAATTATAATTCGAGATAGCCTTACTAATAGGAAGCTAGGTATATGCAATATTCAAAACTAGGCAGTAGTAATTTATCCGTTTCTAGAGTGTGTTTAGGCTCTATGACTTGGGGCTCACAAAATGTACAAAAAGATGCTGATGAGCAAATAGAGTATGCTCTAGCACAAGGAATAAACTTCATTGATACCGCCGAAATGTACGCTATTCCTCCTACTATAAAAACCTATGGCCGTACTGAAGAAATTATTGGTGATTGGATATCACACCACCCAGAACGTAGAAGTGAATTTATTTTAGCCACAAAGATTACAGGACCAGGTTTACCTTACATTCGCTCAGGAGCCCCCCTTAGTGCTGAAGGCATTTTTGCCGCTGTCGATGCCTCTTTGGCTCGATTGCAATCTGATTACATCGACTTATACCAATTACATTGGCCGAACCGCACAACACCTCATTTTTCCAAGCATCACCCAGGCACTGTGACATTCAGTGACATTGATGGTGCAGAACATTCAAATCAAATGCTGGAAGTTCTTCAAGCCCTTGATGAGTGTATTAAAGCAGGCAAGATACGTCATTATGGATTATCTGACGATACCCCTTGGGGCATCAATGAGTACATTAACTTGAGCGAGAAGCACCAGCTAGCAAGAGCAGTTTCCATCCAAAATGAATTTAGTTTATTGCATGCTAAAGACTGGCCTTATCTCATTGAGAATTGTATCCATCAAGATATAGCCTATTTACCTTGGTCACCTCTAGCAACGGGGGCATTAACGGGTAAATATCTAAATGGCGCAAGACCAGAAGGGGCTCGCTGGAGCTTTGCTACCCAACGTCACGGGCTCTTTAGAGACACCGGCCTAGTTAACCAGGCCGTGTCAGAATATCTTAATGTAGCGCAGAAACATCAATTAACTCCCGCCCAGCTAGCGCTTGCCTGGTGTGATCAAGTAGACGGCGTCACCTCTACGATTATTGGTGCCACCAGCATGCCTCAACTAAAAGAGAATTTAAGTGCATTTGAGTTAAGCCTTAGCGATGAAGTACTAAAAGATGTTAATTCTGTATTTCGTCAGTTCCCTGCTCCCTTTTAATTCACTCAATGCTTTACTTAAGTAAATAGAGATCTTAATCACATTAAAATCTAATATCAGAAGGAAACCTTTACTGTCTTTTGTGATTAGTATTCACAAAAGACAGTAAATAAGGTAAAACGGCCTCATGAAAATACCAAAACGATTACAGCCTCTCGTTGAAGACGGTTTGATAGACGAAGTTATCAGTCGTCTCATGAGCGGCAAAGAAGCCGATGTTTATGTGGTTCGCTCCAATAACGAAATTCAGTGCGCCAAAGTTTACAAAGAAGCCGCTAAACGCAGCTTCAAAAAAGCCGTTCTTTATCAAGAAGGCCGGCGAGTTGGCAATAGCCGGCGCGCGCGCGCGATGGAGAAAGGGTCAAAATATGGCAGAGCTCAACAGGAAGAGGTTTGGCAAAATGCCGAGGTGGATGCTCTTTATAAATTAGCTGCTGCTGGCGTCAGAGTACCCAAGCCTTATGGGTGTTATGATGGCGTGCTATTAATGGAGCTAGTTGCTGATGATGAGGGTGATGTAGCACCACGTTTAAGTGATGTGTTTTTATCCTATGAGCAAGCCATTGAAGACCATGAACTGGTTATGCACTATGTCAAACTCATGCTATGTGCTGGCATGATACACGGAGACCTTTCCGAGTTTAATGTGCTCGTTGATAGTTATGGTCCTGTGATCATTGACTTGCCTCAAGCAGTCAATGCCGCTGCGAATAACAGCGCTTTCGACATGTTAAAACGCGATGTAGAAAATATGGCCTTATATTACGGCCAATATGCGCCTGAGTTGAAGCACAGCCGCTATGCAGAAGAGATGTGGTCACTGTATGAAGACGGAAAGCTCACGCCAGAAACTCAATTAACAGGCCTATTTGAAGATGCAAGTGATTCTGCTGATGTTGATAGTGTACTTGAAGAGATCAAAGCCGCTTTCGCAGAAGAAGAAGAGAGAGTCGAACGTATTCGCTTTGCTAGTGAAGGAGAGGCAATAGAGTAAGGCCGTATCAAAGAACAAGACGATACCATGGGAAGGTGGTAATTCACCTTCCTATTTTCATTTCTAGGTACAAAACTACCCTCTCTTTTTCATTCACCTAGTTGCCAGCCATTTGAAATCGGATAACGTCGATCTCTTCCAAAACTTGCTTGTGTCACTCGTACTCCCAGAGGTGATTGGCGCCGCTTAAATTCGCTTGCGTCGACTAAACTCAATATTCGACATACATTGCTATAACTAATATGTGTTTGCGTCACTATCTCTTCTAAATTTAAGTTCTGCCCTATATAGAGATCAAGCACCTGATCCAGTACTTGATAGTCGCGGATAGATTTAATATCCAGTAATTGAATAACATCTTGATCTAAAGCGTTTTCTTGCAACCAATTGGACGGAATAACTTGCTTAACGCTATTTCGATATTGGCATAAACTAAAAATTTGGCTTTTAAAAATATCTTTTAACACTGAAAAGCTTCCAGACATGCCACCATATAAAGTGGTACACCCTAGCGCCATCTCGCTTTTATTCACGCTCGATAATGCCATCACCCCTAAAGAACTAGCCATTGTCATCAAGGTTAAGGTTCGAATACGCGCCTTTAATTTAGCTCCCGAGCCTTTGCGCTTTTTCCCACCTAATGGTGACATCACTTGATAAGCAAGCATCATAGGTTCAATATCAACTCGCTCAATTCCTACATTTAATTTATTTGCGATACTTATTAAGGCTCCAGAATCTATCTCACTTGTGCTTTCGTCTGTCATGAGCACAGCTTTCACTCTATCAGCACCTAAAGCATCAACTGCAATAACAAAGGTCAGTATTGATTCGAGATGGGTATTTAAGGCGACTAACACTCCTTTAAATTGATTCTTTTCAACATAATCACGTAAACCTAATACTAAGGCTTGATAGAGACGTCTTTCAGTCGATAAATTAGGGATCAAAGCACCGTTTAATGGCTCAACAAGGAATGTCTCTTCGCCACGCAGCGTGACAGAAAAATGAGCGCTTAATTCTACATAATACAAACCCGCTTCAAACCAAGGGGCTTGAAACACCTTCACCCCCTTGTGATCAACAATAAATGAACCGCCTTCATACACTAGCTCATCTTGAGCTCCCATGTAATTAACGTAAAGAATGGGGAGATTTACTTCTAACGCTCTCTTATGAAGTAATGCTTCGCGGACATTTACCTTTTCCATATGAAAAGGTGAAGCATTTAAGTTAAAAATAATTTGTGCGCCCGCTTCTTTTGCTAAAGCACTCGGCTCTTGATGCCAGATATCTTCACTGATGCTAAGCCCAATTCGAATACCATCAATATCAACAACCAGAGCTTGGTTTCCCGCTTCAAAATAGCGCTTATCATCAAACACTCTATAGTTCGGCAATTTCTGTTTATTATATTCCGCGATTAAAACCCCATTAAACAGCACACCAGCGCAATTAAATAAAGCACCGTCAACATGCCTTGGATAACCTAGTATCACATAGATATCTTTCACCTGATCTAATACGGCATCTAATGCTAGTTCAATTGCCTGCTCTAAACTGGGTTTTAATAGTAAGTCTTCAGGTGGGTAACCCATCAAGGTCAGCTCAGGAAAAACAATCACTCTAGCCTCGCCCTCATCTCTTGCTTTAAGTGCTGCGGCAATAACTGTTTGGCTATTTTGTTTAATATCACCGACCAACATATCAACCTGGGCCATCGCTACTTTTAAGGTCATTGCTTTGTTATCCTATCAAGTCTGTTAGAATAGATTTGTTATGTTTAAGTTACCCAATAAAGGGAATATTGATGATCGTACGCTTAATTGTTTTTACTCTTATTTTTCTTCTACTCTGGTGGCTATTTAGAAATATTCGTGCCCTCATCAACCAAAGAAGCGAACAAGTAAATAAAAAAGAAAACAAAAGTCATCCTGAAGAGGAAATGATTTCCTGTAAGGTCTGCGGTGTTTACACCCCAAGAAGCCATGCAGTTAAAGGCCAGAACAATCACTTCTACTGTAGTAAAGAACACTATTTAGAAGACCAATAATTAGAGAATAGGAAACTTCTTCTAATACTTCTAATGATTGATGGGTAAACTCGCAAACCAATACAGTTGCCCATCAGCATGCTCTAACCACCAACAATGAATCATGGGATTTAAAACCGCTTTAGCACAAAGTCTGTATCTATCCTTATCTCCTAGATACTTTTCAAAGAGCCAAACCAGTGCTTCGCCCTGATATTGATAAGTATTAGGCCAAGCAGCTGTGGTTATTTCATCAATCTCTAATTCACAAAATCTAGCACACACAGACGTACTCGCTTGGCTAGAGATGACTTTTGAAACCACTTGAAATTCAAAGGCCTGCCATATGAATTGCTCTTTTAGTACCTTTGTTTGTTGATAACGCCATTGCCTTTGCTGAGCCTGTTTCTGATTAAATTGATAAGAAAGCGAGATCACAAATAAAAGTAAGAGAAGAACAGGTAAACTAATAAAAGCCGCTTTTATTTTAGGTCGATACATCAGCTCACCACAAAGCGAATAATGAACTCACATTTTGGGTAGAAGTGCCAAACCTCTCCTCTGTAATTTACAAACTCTTGTTCAATACTTTTCTCTTCTTGAGAGCACACCTTCTCTGCTACAGCTAACTCTACCCATAAGCCTTTTAACTGGGAGGTAGGATATGTCCCATATTCAACTGTCATTGTGTCAAAAGTACCATCAGAGTCCCTATCCAATAAGGGATAAAATGACATATGGCGAATACCACTCCAGAGTTCAAGAGAATTGCCCAACTCTCCTGGTGTATGCCAAAAAGCATCCTCTAGCTTACCTGGAGCCAAATACCAGATAAAAGTTTGCTTTGATAATACAAGACCACTTCTGCCAAGCACTTCTGAATCATAGAATGTTAAATCTGTACTACTACTTCCAACTTGTTCCACCACGCCTTGTGACGACATATCACAGTTTGAAAAAATCACCTCATCTGTCCATTCACAGGTATAAGGAATTGTTTCAGACAAGCTCGTTACCTGAATAGGATAAGCACAAACACCTAGATGTGCAGCACTGAGCCAATCGCTTTGTGCTATTACTGCTTTGTTATCAATACGCTCCGGCAGTGTTTGCTTAGCAGCTCCAATAGTGAAAGTTAAGCCAGACGCATTGCCACATCCTCGCCAAAACATCGGTGCAAGCTGTGATTGAAAGTGGTCCATCACAGCGGCCTCTAGTTCAATCCGAGATAGCAATCGGCCTTTGGTATTGGCTTGCTGCCTAACGCTTGCTAAAACAGGCAATAGCAGTTGCATGAGCACCATAAGAACAAGCATTGAAACCGCTAGCTCAAACATCAAATAACCAGAAAAAGTACTGGCGGAAAGTTGAGGCTTCACTCATGAACTCCAAACATTAGCTCACTCGATAAAAATTCAACTGTACCAATCGGTGCGATCCAATGAAGAAACCAAGTATCTAAAGATGCTTGAGAGCACGTTACGCACTCGCTAGCCCCTCCCGTTTCAAAGCTTGCTTCAAGCCATAAATAATCTTGTTTGAGTCGACGAACTGTTAATAACTGCTGATCTCGATAGTCTTTTTTAACGGACGACTTGAGCACTTGAATTTGTTCAAATTCTTTCTCATTTTGCTGATTTAACAAACCAATAACCAAAGCAAAAATCACTAAACTCATTAAGGTTTCTATCAGCACCCAACCTGATGAGCTCGCTTTAGAAGCGTGTCTGACTCTTATGAAAGTTGACCTCATTAACAGCCCTCAACTGAGCCTGACGACTCACTCACAGGGTGAAGGTAAAAACGCCCACTTTGATTGACAACAATACGAGCAATTAAACCAAACTGACACAGATAAAATGTGCCATTTTGATAGCCTGAATAGCCTGTTTGATAAAAATCGATCTGCTGTTTAGCAGCCGGAAATCCAGACCAGACAATAGAGATGCCCGATGGGAATAAATGGTAGGTCTTAATCGCGGTATCAGATTGAATAAACCAACCTAATGACCAATCCCCTTCACACTCTTGATTTCGATAATCGCCTGCACAAAGAGAGATAGTTTGTTTAGCTTGCACGGCGTACTGACGAGCAATATTTAATCCACGAGCTAAACTTTGCTGAGCAGCCAATAATTTTTCATAATCAGTTTGGCCAAACCAGTGACTTAAGCTTGATCCTAAAACCTGTTTAGCCATAACCACTAAGATGACAAGCACAATTAACATTTCTACCAAGGTAAAAGCATGCCTTTCGCGCTTAGCGTTTAAAGACATAGGAAACCTCCTTGTTTCCAACGTTTTAAAACTAAGATCAGTGTTAATTCATACCTAGAGAACCTGCGAAAAAGTCCTCCCGCCTCAGCGTGTGGATAAAAGCCGCTAGATTTATGGCGAGGAGCACAACTTAATAGTGATTCTATTGATAAGCTCTTCAACGTAAAGATAGGGCTTTTAGACCACGCCCTTCGGATCTTTCTGAAAAGACTGAGAAGAGGTGACTTTATCGCAGGTTCCCTAGCAACACTAATGTATTATTAAGCCCTGTAAGAGCCGTTAATACCCTAAAATGAGATTTACCTCGAGTCAATAAAGCGTGCCCTATAAGTCTTTAGTATCAACTCAAGCCTTTGATCTTGCTCAAATTTAAGACTGTACAATTTTCTCACTAGTAAACCATTTATTCATTTTCTTGGCGATCTGCCTGGGCTTTTGAAAAGGTAAAGAATGATCACAGCCAGATAACAGCTCAAAAGCCCAACCAGGGTGTTGCTGTGCAAGCGCCTCATAATGTTGCTTCAAAGCGATGTGGCTTAAGTCACCCGCAAGTAATAGCGTTGGCGGTGCAAGTTTTAATAAATTGGCTCTTAATTCATGTGTATCAAGTTGAACATAATCTGTTACTGCATCCAACGCATAAGAGAAGCCATCCGCTCTGTGTGCTAAACGGGACTGCGTCGTTGCCTCTGCAATAGGATATTTACGTCTATTTGGTGCAACGCTGTCAACAAAATGAGCTATGCCCAGTTCCACATCACCTGTTTCACGAATAGTTTTAGCGGCTTTTTTATAATTTTCTCTCAGAGCAAGCAACTCATTATTATCTTGTCTATCTAAGCTTGCAGGCTCCAATAGGCACATTTTATTAATCGCCAAATCGAGATTTTTACCCGTTTTATGCTGCTGAGCTAAGACCTGATTAAGCTTAAGCGATACTAGACCACCTAATGAATAACCAACTAAATCAAAGTGCTTTAATTCTAAATGCTCAATTAGCTGCCATACCTCTTCAGTCAAAGTATCAATAGATACTGCTTCTTCTGATTGATGGTGGGCATAGGTGTCACCCATACCTTTTAAATCAGGCACTATAATTTTATTCCAGCTAGATAAGTGCTCCATAATGGCAGACCAAGTAATTTCACCACCCACACCAGCCCCATGAATAAAGACACCTGTGCGCTGAACTGAAACATTGGGGTTTTCATAAACTCGATAGGCAAGCTTAGTATTAGTAAGATTAAGATAAAAAACTTGGGACAATGGGAATATTCCTTTGTGAATGACGTTCAAGTGATACCACTGATGAGCGAGAGTCGATACAATAGCGTTTTTTCTTGTTTCGATATTATTATGACAGATATTAAGCTTGTAAATCTTCCTTACTTTGAGGAACTCTTTCACCTTTACCCTTTTTATCGAGATCTACCACAGCCTATACTGTTAGACAGTAATCACCCTCATTTCCCAGATACCAAGTGTGATATTCTAGTTGCAGACCCCTTAGCCAAGCTAAGCGCGCACCTAAATGATACACATTGCCAACTTGAATGGCGTGATCTGCCCTTATTTGATCTTGATGACTCTTTACCAGTAATGGAAGGCATTGAAGACGTCATAAATAAAGCATGTCAATTCGACTGGGCAAAGGAAGCAGACGAAAAGCTGCCCTTCACTGGCGGACTCGTTGGCTATTTTGGTTACGATGGTGGTCACTTTGTTGAGAGTTTGCCCAACACAGTAGCACACGATGTTAACCTGCCTATTATTCAGGCTGGCCTTTATGGTTGGGCAATTATCAGTCTACATGAAACAAAACAGACTATTTTAATGCACACGCCCTGGTGTCAAGAAGAGCAAGTTCAGGATATTTTAGCTCGCTATGAGATATTCAAAAGCGCTCAGACTAAGTTACAAAATGAATGCAATACAAGCCCAGATTCAACCGATCCGCTTAAGACTAGATTCGAGCTTAAGCGTCACTTTGAATCTAATATGCAAACCAATGAATACGCGGCTAAATTTGAAAAAGTCATGCAGTATATTCAAGCGGGTGACTGCTATCAGGTCAATCTAGCCCAACGTTTTAGCAGCCAATACCTAGGTGATACGCTACAGGCTTACCAAAGTCTACGAAAAAGCTGCCCTACGCCGTTTTCAGCCTATATGGAAATCGATAAACTGGGGAGCATACTAAGCCATTCACCAGAGCGTTTTCTGCAAGTTGATCAAGGCAAAGTAGAGTCAAAGCCAATAAAAGGCACTCGAGCTAGAGGCAAAACACCAGCAGAAGACGAAGCATTGGCACAAGAATTGCTAAATTCTACTAAGGATAAAGCAGAAAACTTGATGATAGTCGATTTGCTACGTAATGACATGGGACGAACCTGTGACACAGGATCAATTAAAGTGCCTAAGCTATTTGCCCTAGAAACTTACCCAAATGTCCATCATCTTGTTTCAACAATTACCGGCAGTATCCAAGAAAAGCACAAGCACTTTAATGTGTTTAGACATAGCTTTCCGGGTGGTTCGATAACAGGCGCACCAAAAATTAGAGCGATGCAAATCATAGATGAGCTAGAGCCGCACGAGCGCTCGGTTTATTGCGGATCAATTGCATACTTCAGTTTAAATGGGCAAATGGATTCAAGCATCACAATTAGAAGCTTGGTTGCCGATAAAGAAAACATACACTGTTGGGCCGGAGGAGGCCTTGTTGCCGACTCTCAATGCGAAGAAGAATTTCGTGAAACTTTCACAAAAGTGAAGCGTTTGACCCATACTTTGGAAACAGAATTTCTAAGTTAAGGGATACTATGAAGGATGTAGAAACATTTTTGGCTTCCCCTGCGATCTCTCCGAGTATCGAAGAGATCTCGCGGGCGCTTGATAGCAAATTTTACACACCTGACGTTCAGAACCCAGATCAGAAATTAGCACCGAGTGAATATGATTTAACCTTTAAACCTGCGTCAGTCCTATTACCTATCTGGCATTCGCCAACCGCAGGTTTGCAAGTGTTATTAACGCAAAGAGCGAAGCACATGCGTAACCACCCAGGTCAAATTGCCTTTCCTGGTGGCCAAATGGATGCGACCGATGCCACAGTGATTGCCACGGCTCTTAGAGAAACAGAAGAGGAAGTTGGCCTTAAGCCACAAAACTTTAATGTTATTGGTCAACTCGGTGATTATTTCACCACCTCTGGTTTCTGTGTCAGCCCTGTCATCGCAGAAGTAACAAAGCTCACACCTATCATGATTTGTTATGATGAGGTTGAGTCAGCTTATTGGGTTCCTTTGGATTATTTGCTCAATCCGAAGAACTTCAAATTTGAACATAGAATACTCGCCGACAAGCCCAGAGGATTTTTTGAAGTTACTTATGAAAATATTCATATCTGGGGTGTAACGGCCGGAATCTTATATTGCCTATACCAAGCACTCACAAATGAGAGCTAATTAAACCACTGTTTTGATAAATAAAAATCATTCTCACAGTTAATCCAAGAAAGCATAAGGTTAGTGTGCTTTCTTATTTCATTAGCGTGTCACATCTTGCTATGGTTGCGCTAAAAGAGGCTAACCATTTAGGCGCAATACAATGACACCATTTGATTTAGATGCTTTCACCCAAGCAAACACGGAAGATGCGGCACAAAAAATTATTCACAACGCATTAAAAGAATTCGACAACATTGCTATCTCATTTAGTGGCGCTGAAGATGTTGTATTAATTGATATGGCCGTAAAAGCCAAAAAGGATATTCAAGTATTCTCTCTAGATACTGGACGTCTGCACCCAGAAACTTATCGTTTTATCGAACAAGTTAGAAAACACTATAACTTAAAAATCGATATCTTAAGCCCTGATCGTGAAGCTTTAGAAGCCTTTACCCGTGAAAAAGGCCTATTTAGCTTTTTTGATGATGGCCATAAAGAATGCTGTGGCATTCGTAAAGTTGCCCCTCTGCGTAAAAAGTTACACACACTTGATGCATGGATTACAGGCCAACGTAAAGATCAAAGCCATGGCACACGAACTCAACTTGCTATCGCAGAGCTTGACGATGCGTTTAGCCTAGAAGATAAGCCTTTATACAAGTTTAACCCTCTTGCAAATTGGTCATCTGAAGATGTTTGGAATTACATCAAGATGTTTGATGTACCTTACAACGAGCTACACGCAAAAGGCTATATCAGTATTGGTTGTGAACCTTGCACTCGTCCTGTACTTCCTAATCAGCATGAGAGAGAAGGTCGCTGGTGGTGGGAAGAATCTGAGCATAAGGAATGTGGCCTACACGCTTCAAACCTTATCCCAGTCAATAATCAATAACTTCTTCAGACTTAATAAAGAGAAGCTTATTCCACTAAGCTTCTCTTTATTGTTTGTAGTGCTATCATAGAGTTTTAACGAAAAGCCCTATTATATGTACAAAATTCTTGTAAGCGCCTGCCTTGATGGACACCCTGTTCGATACGATGGCAAGGATAATGCGCTACCCTCTTTAATCTGGAAAAAATGGCAAGAAGAAGGCCGTTTAGTCAGTGTTTGCCCTGAAGTTGCAGGCGGTTTAAGTACTCCTAGAGCAGCAGCAGAAATCATTTCAGATAAACAATCAAGCAACTACCTTGAAGTCATGACCATTGATGGTGAAACGGTCACTCAAGCATTTGAAAAAGGGGCTCAGCTGGCCTGCAATCTTGCTGTTAAAGAAGATATTAAACTTGCCATTCTTAAAGCTAACAGTCCTTCTTGCGGTAACAATCACATCTATAACGGTCAATTCTCGGGCACAAAAATACCTGGCCAAGGTATTACGGCCGCAGCACTTAATAAGCTTCAGGTTAAAGTGTTTAATGAAAACCAGTTAGAGCAAGCTGAGCAATACCTTAACTCGATAGAACAAGAACACCTCTTATCTAAGCTGTCTGTGGCCAGCGAGTCATAAGGTCCAGATACTCCTTTTCTAAGTCTTGAGCATGCTGATACAGGGTTTTACCCGCTAGTGTCAGCTCAATTTTACGGCCATGACGAATTAATAATACTCGCCCAAGCTCTTGCTCTAACTTTTGAATATGCTGACTAACTGCTGGTTGAGTTATGCCTAGTGAACGTGCTGTTTGGGTAAAACTTTCTTGTTCCACCAAAAGTTTAAACGTAATTAAATGTTGGCTGTTTAACACGGCGTCATCCATAAGATTTCAAATATAAGCTCAAATTATGGCAGCTCTATTTATAACGAACATTGACCTAAATCGTCTTTTCGTGAAAGATGAAGGCTAACTGCCCAAATCCTTAACGAGGAGATCCAAAAGTGACTGATTCTGCACCCCAGAATATGTTCAATGTATGGCAAGAGCGTCAATCAGGTCCAATTGAGTCGAGAGATAATGACTATAGAACACCTTATCAAAGGGACAGGGCGAGAATCATTCACAGTGCAGCCTTTAGACGGCTGCAATCCAAAACCCAAATACTCGCTATACGTCAAAATGACTATAGTCGTACTAGATTAACCCACTCTTTAGAAGTCGCTCAAATCGGCAATGGATTAGTGCACCACTTACGTAGCGCTAGTTTTGAGGATGCAGAATTTCAAGCATGGCTACCGGATGAGTCTTTAATCGAAACCATATGCTTAAGCCATGATATTGGTCACCCACCCTTTGGTCATGGTGGAGAAGTTGCGCTAAATTACCTGATGACAGAGCACGGAGGTTTTGAAGGCAACGCTCAGTCTTTACGCATTCTTGGTAAACGAGGATCTTACTCTCTAGAGTTTGGCATGGATGTTACCCGCCGAAGCTTATTAGGTATTTTAAAATACCCAGTGGTACACCAAGACGTTGTTGGCGAATATGAAGCAAAGCAAGCCTCTTTCCGCCAATTCAAAGCTGTACTTTGGTCGCCGCCTAAGTGTGTTTACAATGATGAAAAGGACTTACTTGACTGGATTTTAGCCCCCTTTTCTCAATCAGATCGAAATGCCTTTAAACAAATAAATAAACAACCAGGTAGCCGCCACGCTAAATCATGCCATTCAGGTTTTGATACCAGCATTATGGATCTTGCCGATGACATTGCTTATGGGGTCCATGACCTTGAAGATGCCATAGTGCTTGGTATGGTTACTCTAAGCATGTGGCAAACCCACTTAGAACCTAAACTTCTCGAGGCCGGATGTACTGCACTAGATGACAATATTGCAATGATACGAGATAAGCTTTTTAGTGGAAAAAGCCACCTTAGAAAAGATGCTATCGGTTTTTTAGTCAGTCATTTCATCACCTCATGTCAAATCACTGAAAACTCAAGTTTCGAACACCCCCTTCTAAGGTTTCAAGCAAAGCTTCCAGTACCTGAAGCCACAGCACTTAACGCACTAAAAGCATTTGAAATGAAGCACATCATCTTCAAACCCGAGGTGCAAATGTTGGTTTATAAGGGTCAACAAATGTTACTTGAAATGTTTGAAGCACTAAGTGCTGATCCACAAAGATTGCTACCACAAGATTTGGCAATCGAATGGCTAGAGGCCGAGACTAAAGACAAAAACGGCCACAGAATTATATGTGACTATATGGCTTCGATGACGGATGATTACGCCAGTCGCCTTTATAACAAGCTTTTCGTCCCTAGCCTTGGTTCTGTTTTCGAACCGATGTAGTTAGCCTATTTAAGGGATTCATTTTACAAGCACAAAAAAAGGGCCAATGGCCCTTTTTTAATAACAAGGTATCTTGCTTAGCTCTCTTGCATCCATTGTTTAAATACTCAGTGTTCTAAACCTCAGTTTTTAAACGCTTACCCAAAAGGCAAATATCAAATTGTTGGCTCGATACTTTTGCGGCTTTGGGCAATAAACCCCATTCTTCAAATCCATGTAAATCAAACAAAGCCAAGCTAGATTTGTTTGCTTGAAAAACAAATGCCATAAGATGAGAAACACCCAATAGCGTCATATCTTTTTCAAGCCGATTGAGCAGTGCCTTTCCTATCCCACGCCTATGATTCTCTGGGCAAACATAAACCCCTACTTCAACACAATCTGAAAAAGTCGGTAACCCATGAAAATCATCAACATTAGCCCAACCCAAAATTGAATTTTCATACTCAAAAACCCAGAAAGGTCTCTCTAGATGCCCAGCTTCTAACCAGTCCAATACATCTAATAGTTTAATAGGTGTTAAGTGTCCTGTGGCTAACCCTGTCTCAATCGCTTGATTATAAATAGATAGGATATCAGGGGCATCTTCCAACTCAGCGAGTCGAATATGCCCCTGCTTTAATAGCGTCACAACTAGCCTTGCTCTAACAAACGACGAAGGTCAATAATGGCTGCGTTTGCACGTGAAATATAAGATGCCATAACCAAAGAGTGGTTAGCTAACATACCAAAACCACTACCATTCAATATCATTGGAGACCAGACGGTCGCCTGACTTGCTTCTAATTCACGAATAATTTGTCGCAAACTTACCAACGCATTCTTATCTTGTAGAGTAAAGACAAAGTCGACTTCAACAGCCCTAAGCATATGAATCAAAGCCCAGCTAGCGCCTCTCGCCTCATAAAAAACATCATCAATTTTAAGCCAAGGTGTCTTTACTTTTTGTTGAGACATTTCTTGAGTCGATTGCTGAGCGTTAGCATCACCGGCAAGATCTGTATTTTCACGTGTTTGAGCAACACTTGCTGACAAGCGCTGAGACAAACTACCTAAACGCGTTTCAACATCTTGTAACCAGTTTTGCAAATTATCTGAGCGAGCATAAAATTGAGCACCACCTTCGCCGCGTACAGCAAGTCTATCAAGGTATTTTAAAAGCTCTTCATTACCACGTTGATATTCACTTTCACTAGAAGGAAGCGCCCAACTAGTATGATCAAAGTTAAACTGTGGCTCTACAACCTTAAGATTTTGGTCTTCTGTTGACTGAGACTGAGAGCGACTAAAATCTTTACGTAATGCACGAGACAAGTCACGTACCTGCACAAGTACGCCAAACTCCCAAGCAGGAATATTATCAACTAAAGCACCAGGCGGTAATATATCATTGCTTAAAAAACCACCAGGCTTTTCAAGCAAGGTATCCACCAAGGTATAGAGAGTATTCGTTGTGGTATAACCTACCACAAGCTTTTTACTGTTATTAAGGTAACCTCTCTGTTCTGCCTGTTGCTTTGCCGCTGACACGACATCAAACTGATCAGGTTCATTACTCCAATAAACACCCAGAGCGGTCCAGGCAATACACAATACGCCAACAAGTATGGCGATCCACTTCCCCACACTAGACAGTCGTCCAGCTCCTTGCAAAAAAGACAACTTATCTGCGAATTTCATCATGTTAATTACACCTTAACCTTGTTTAACTTCAATCATATGTTGTGCACGTCGATATATCATTCCACGTACACGAAAATCTTCCGTACGACTATTGATAATGCGATAAAGCAGTCTCGCTTCTTTATCATTCGGCCAAAAGATCTCAATATTAAGTTGATCTTTCTCAATTCTATCAATAATTGGTTGTAACTTTTGAATTACAAGCGCTTCAGGCAAACTAAACAAGTTCTGCGGCAAATAAAATTTTGTTTGCAAACTTTTTGACTTATTTTGAGCATTTTGTGTCGTTTTTGATGTTCGCTTTATACCTGCGCGCCAATCTTTAATCTCTCGCTTTGTTTGTATTATTAAAGGATCACTTTCATCAACAAAACTTGCCGCAGCAAGATATTTATTAGCATTTCTTGTTTGTCCCTGCTTAGCCTTATCTAATGCCCAAGCGGTGTAATAGCGAATAATTTCTTTTATACCATTCTGCGCAGAAGAGTTATCAGGTTCTCGGCCTAAAGCGGCTTGAAAATACAGGTTAGCGTTATCATCTTCTGGCGTAAGAAGCTTTTGTTGCGCTAATGCAGTCTCACCTCTTTCTAATAAGCTCAAAGTAATAGGGTCTGATGAAATCGAAGTATCGGTAGGCTTCTCTGTCATCACCTTTGGCTCAACAACTAATAGACTTTCTTCATCAAGCTCTTCAACTTGCATTAAACTATCAATTTGCTTTACGTCTACAGCCTGCTTCAAACTAACATTTGAAATAAAACCAGCGTTACTACCAACATCTTTAGACACTATTGTGCCTGACTCTGGCTGCAGAGTACTTTCAGCAGCGCTGACTTGTGTTGTAGAAACTGATTGGCAAGCACTCAATAATAAAATAAAAAACACCGCCAGCAATGATTTCAAACTTCTCTCCTCAAAACTTTCATAAAAAGTCATTTTATTGGCAACTAATTTCACAATCATATGTCTGACACGTTAACATTAGCCCGTTTCAGATTTTAGCATCACTATACAGATGGAATTTATGCGATACCTTACCCTGCTTATTTTATTCTTAACCAGTGCATCATTGCACGCATTGGATTTAAAACTTCCATTTAATTCAAAAAATGAATTTTTACCCGTACAAGAAGCATTTCAGTTTAGTTTTAGTCCTAAAGAAAACAACCAGATTGAAGTCATGTGGGATATTGCTGATGGTTACTATCTTTATCAACACCAATTTAAACTAGTTGATCAAAGTGAATTAAATAGCCAAATTCGCTTCGCCCCTTTTTCTCAAGGTTTAGATAAAACAGACCCATATTTTGGCGATGTCATCGTCTATCGAGATCAATTCAAAGCAACCCTAGTTTATGATGAAAATCTACCAGCTGGCACGTTAATCAAAACCCAGGTTAAGTATCAAGGCTGCGCAGATAAAGGACTTTGTTACCCTCCTCAATCTCTTCCAATTGAAGTTACCGTTACAAATAATAAAGCTCAGTCAGCCATTTCACCTACTTTGAGTCTAGATCCAGCACTACCTGCACCATCACAAACCAGCGAAATCATTAACCTAATTCAAAGTGGCAGCGGCCTAACTATCATAATGACACTCTTTGGTTTGGGCCTTTTGCTCTCATTAACCCCTTGCGTACTACCTATGGTGCCTATTGTTTCAGCTATTGTTGTTGGTTCGCAGAAAAAGCCTTGGCAAGGCGTTTACTATACTCTTTTATACATTTTTGCCATGGCGTCTACTTATGCCGCTTTAGGCGCAATAGCTGGCTTCTTTGGCACCAAATACAACATACAAGCTTATTTGCAAAGCCCCACAGTCCTGCTGATTAGTGCAAGTATCTTTGCCTTATTATCACTCGCCATGTTTGGCATTTTTGATATAAAGCTTCCCTCTCGTTTACAGAACAAATTAGAGAACCTGAGTAATAGCAACAGTAAGCACAAAAGCATCAGTGTCATTATCACTGGTGTCGTGGCTACCTTGATTGTTTCACCCTGTGTATCTGCACCTCTGGCTGGCATTATTTTATACGTCAGCGCTCAAGCAGACCCTCTTTATGGGGCTGGGCTCATGTTTGTCTTAGCATTAGGCATGGCAACGCCTTTACTGTTAGTCGCATTATTTGGCCGTAAAATTTTACCTCGTGCTGGAGAGTGGCTAAACGACATTAAAGCTTTGATGGGATTTGCGCTTTTAGGCGTGGCTATTTGGTTAGTTGGCCGCCTTAATTTAGGTCACTACGAATTAATCATATGGAGCGTATTCTTTGCTTTCTTAGGCGCTTATTTCCTCATGCGCTACCAACTAAACAAACATAATGTTTTACGCTTAGGCTTAGGTATCATTATGCTTATGATAGCGCTGCTACAAGCAATTGGCGGCGCATCTGGAGGTCGCAATGCCTTAGCTCCGCTTCACCATTTAACCCTCAATCAAGCAGGGCCAAAAACAGACATTCAAGCACTGAATTTTACTGATATTTATTCTCTTGAAGAGTTAGATAACATCATCGCCAACAACCCAAAAGACAAACCTATCATGCTCGACTTTTATGCTGACTGGTGTATTAGCTGCATAGTAATGGAAGAAGAAATCTTTTTAGCACCGGATGTCGTCCCTCTGTTAAATCAATTCACCTTAGTCAGAGCCGATGTCACAGACAACTCGGCCGACAACAAAGCCCTTCTGCAAGCTTTTTCATTATATGGGCCACCCAGTGTTTTGTTTTTCTCTGGTGCAGGTAAACATTTAAAGGATATAGCTTTAGTTGGCGAACCCTCGAAAAAAGAAGTAGTCGATCGACTTAATTACAGCCTGAAGCAAAATTAGTAACACGAAAAACGAACGAAGAGTTTACTAAAGATTGAAAAATAAACAATAAAAACATTTTTTGTGTTTTTTCCCGAAGAACTAGACAAATTCCTGCTTTTTAACGATAATTTCACGTCAATTATCAATCAAGAGAAAAGTGTATGGCGTCATTTTTAGTGCTAAATGGTCCTAACCTAAATTTGTTAGGCACCCGTGAACCAGAAATTTATGGTTCAACAACACTAGCTGATGTAGAAAAAACACTGACTCAACAAGCTCAAAATGCGGGGCACACATTGGATTTCATGCAATCCAATGCCGAGCACGACATCATTAATCGAATCCATGATGCTCGAGGCACAGTAGACTTTATTATTATCAACCCTGCTGCCTTTACCCATACTAGTGTCGCTATTCGTGACGCCATTTTAGCAATTGATACGCCCTTTATCGAAGTTCACCTTTCTAATGTTCATGCCCGAGAGCCATTTAGACACCACTCATACTTTAATGATGTCGCCAAAGCCGTCATTTGTGGTCTTGGCACTAAAGGTTATGAATATGCACTAGATTTCGCTATGACTTATTGCACTCAAGATAAGCATAGTTAGCGTTCGCGCTCATAATTAACACCAGAAGGCTTAGACTTTTTGGAAAAATAAACACAGACAGAAGAGATAAAACATGGACATTCGTAAAATCAAAAAATTGATCGAGCTATTGGAAGAATCCAATGTATACGAAATCGAAATTAAAGAAGGCGAAGAAGCAGTACGCATCAGTCGCGGCGGTGCAGCACCTGTCGCTTATGCAGCCCCTGCGCCAGTAGCAGCGCCTGCGGCAGCACCAGCTCCAGCAGCACCTGCAGCAATCGCACCAGCAGCAGCGCCTGAAGTATCAGGTCATGCAGTTAAATCTCCTATGGTTGGCACTCACTACAGATCTCCAGCGCCAGGCTCTAAAGTTTTCGTTGAAGTTGGCCAAAAAGTAAATGCTGGCGATACTATTTGTATCGTTGAAGCAATGAAAATGATGAACCAAATCGAAGCTGACAAATCAGGTACTATCGGTGCAATTCTTGTTGAAGACGGCGAAGCTGTTGAATTCGACCAACCGCTTGTAACTATCGTTTAATTACTTCAATAGGTCCTATCATGCTTGATAAAGTCTTGATTGCTAACCGTGGTGAAATTGCATTACGTATTTTACGTGCTTGTAAAGAACTCGGTATCAAAACAGTGGCTGTCCACTCTAAAATTGACAGTGATTTGCTGCACGTACGCTTGGCTGATGAGTCAATCTGTATTGGTCCAAACCCATCAGCAAAAAGCTACCTAAACATTCCTGCGATTATTAGTGCAGCTGAAGTAACAAACAGTACAGCAATCCACCCAGGATATGGCTTTTTAGCTGAAAATGCTGACTTTGCAGAGCAAGTTGAAAACTCTGGTTTTGCCTTCATCGGCCCGAAAGCTGAAACAATTCGCCTAATGGGTGACAAGGTATCTGCTATCGTTGCCATGCGTAAAGCGGGTGTTCCGACAGTACCTGGCTCTAATGGTCCAGTACCAACCGATGAACAAGAATGTAAGCGTATTGCACTCGAAATTGGCTACCCAATTATCGTTAAAGCAGCTGCCGGTGGTGGTGGTCGTGGTATGCGTGTTGTTCACGACGAAGCTAGCCTACTTAAGTCTATCAGCATCACTCAATCTGAAGCGGGTTCTTACTTTGGTGATAGCACGGTTTATATGGAGAAATTCCTAACAAACCCACGTCACGTTGAAGTACAAGTTCTTGCTGATGGCCAAGGTAATGCCGTTCATCTATATGATCGCGATTGCTCTTTACAACGTCGTCACCAAAAAGTATTGGAAGAAGCGCCAGCACCTCACCTTGATCCAGTTTCTCGTGCAGCTTGTTTACAAGCCTGTGTTGATGCTTGTATTGAGATTAACTATCGTGGTGCAGGTACATTTGAATTCTTGTATGAAGATGGCCGCTTCTACTTTATCGAAATGAACACACGTGTTCAGGTTGAGCACCCAGTTACCGAAATGGTAACAGGCGTTGATATCGTTAAAGAACAGCTTCGCATTGCAAGTGGCTTAACACTTTCAATCAAACAAGAAGACGTAGTACTGAACGGCCATGCGGTTGAATCTCGTATTAACGCGGAAGATTCAAAAACCTTCATGCCTAGCCCAGGTAAGATCAACTACTTCCATGCTCCTGGTGGCATGGGTGTCCGTGTTGATTCTCACATTTACAGTGGCTACTCTGTTCCGCCTACCTATGATTCCATGATAGGTAAAATCATCTGCCATGCAGACGATAGAACAACGGCACTTAAACGTTTATCTAATGCACTAGATGAAACCTTCATCGACGGCATCAAGACCAACATTGAACTGCAAAAAGAACTAGCAACAGATCCACACTTTATCGAAGGCGGTGTTAACATTCACTACCTTGAGAAGAAGTTAGGTCTATAAACTTTTACTACACTTCATTTTGAGTAAAGGTTAAGCTAAGAATACGGCTCGACTATCCTTGATAGTTCGAGCCGTAATCATGTTTATCAAGCAGCTTTATTTAAATAAAATCAATATACTCCCTCTTTCTGTTCTTTTATTATTTGATTAAACAGGAAGTTAACAGTAGTTTTTGACTCTACATAGCTTGATCAACAAAATCATTAGGTTAATTTTTCACCTAAAAAGCATAACAAACAGGAAAACATTATATGCCTTGGCTTCAAATCCGCGTTCAGAGCACGCCAGAACAAGTACCAGAACTAGAAGACCTTTTGCTCGGGTGTGGCGCTATGGTTGTTACATTTGAAGACGTCAACGATGACCCTGTTTATGAACCAGAATTAAATACCACACCGCTTTGGAACCACACCCGTGTCACAGGCTTATTTGAAGCGGATGCTGACATAGAACAAATTCGCCCTTTAATCGATGAAAAAGCGACCGAACTTAATGCAGATTTAGCCACTAAAATTGAGATTTTAGAGGATAAAGATTGGGAACGTGAATGGATGGATAGCTACCACCCTATTCAGTTTGGTGAACGTTTATGGGTATGCCCAAGCTGGCGTGAGATTCCTAATCCAGACGCCGTTAACCTTATGTTAGACCCTGGTTTAGCTTTTGGTACAGGCACACACCCAACAACAGCACTTTGCCTTGAATGGCTAGACAACCTAGATTGTCATAACAAAACCATCATAGATTATGGTTGTGGCTCAGGTATTTTAGGGATAGCTGGCTTGCTATTAGGGGCTAACAACATGGTCGGTATCGACATTGACCCTCAAGCAGTGCAAGCCACTCAAGACAATGCAGAACGCAACAAAATAGATGCTACCCGCATTGAAGTAAAACTACCGCCTTATGAAAGCGACCTGCAAGCTGAAATCGTAGTCGCTAACATTTTGGCAGGCCCTCTAGCTCAACTTGCTGACACTATTTCAGCACTAGTTGCTACTGGTGGCCAACTGGCTCTTTCAGGTATTTTATCAAACCAAGCGCAAGAAGTGATTGATGCCTACAGCCCTTGGTTTACAATTGAGTCAGTCGTTGAAAAAGAAGATTGGATCCGCATTGTCGCAACCAAAAATGCTTAACCGGACACTATTGCTTACCGTGCCCAGCATGGTAAGCAATATAAATGAAAGGCTTTTATTGACATAGTTTTTTGCTCTAACAAGCTCACTTTTATATTTTTAAGCAAAACTTTTTATTATTTTAATCAAGTAGACGAATTGCTTTATTATGCCAGATAGTATGATTACCCAATGCCCAAAATGCTCCACTGCTTTTCGAGTAAGTGCCGACGTACTTACTATGGCAAAAGGTAAAGTACGCTGCGGTCAATGCTTCCATATTTTCGAAGCACAGTCTCATGCAACACAAACACTGGACAATACAACATCAACAGCTAATAACACGTCACCTACTCATAAAACGCCAAACAAAAAAGTAGTCAAAGCAAAACCAAAAGAAGCAGCTCCCAAAGGCCATAGCCCAAATTTATTTACGGCAGCAGATGATGACGATATCGTTAATCCAGATTGGCTAAACACACTTATTTCAGACGATGACTTAGCAACACCTGAGAACAGTGAAAAAACATCAAATAAAGAAACTGATAAGCCTCGCAAAGTAAATGCTAAGGTATTAAAAGCAGAGAAAGAGCCAGCGCCTTGGGAACTTGAGCTAGCAGAACTTGAAGCCGCTCAAAATCAAGCTAAAACCAATACTTCTAAAACTAACAAATCTGTTAAACCAACATTAAGTATGAGTGATGATGACTTTTTCCTTGATGCTAAAACCCTAACTAGCCCGCAAAGTACAGCGTCCAACCTACAAACACCAAAGACAAAAGAAAGTTCAGCTAGACCCGCCGCAGAACCAGAATACATGCAAGCACTGCAAGAGCTAGCCCAGTCTGTCTCTCAACAAGAAGGCAATAATAGTGGTCAGAGCCTACAATTTAACCATGATGTATCCCATAACCTAGGGGAACTAATGGATGACCCGGAAGAAAACGGCGATACCAAACCTAAACATACATGGCGTTGGGCACTTGCTTGCTTTACTCTAATTATCTTAAGCGCGGTTCAATTAATTATTGTGAACTACGAAACGGGCAGTCGCTCTGCCTCATTTCGACCTATCTATAATATTGTGTGCTCTTATTATGGCTGCGTACTACCTATCTTTGAAGACGTCAAAGCTATCGATATCCAACATGTTAGAGTGCAGAGCCACCCAACTAAAGAAAATGCATTAGTAGTTAATGCGATCATGACAAATCATAGTGATTTTTCGCAGCCCATGCCTAAAATCGCCATGGAATTTTACGATTTAAATGGCAGCCCTGTAGCAGCACGCCTTTTTTCACAAAAAGACTTTCTCGATAAGGACTTTTTAGACATTACCTATATGCCTCCAAAAACACCTATTCACCTGGTTATTCCGATTGCCGACCCTGGTGCCTCAGCCGTTACCCATAAACTAAAAGTATACCGTTCAGAAACTCGCTCTTACTAAATGTGATAATTACTTTTATCAGTTTAAAGAGAAACGCCAAGTCAAATAACTTGAATAAATCTAGAATTTCAACCAAAACCAGCTGTTCGAAATTCAACCAAACCATCAAATAGCAACTTTTTATCGTTTCAATTAAATCAAGACTAAAATTCGCATCAGACTCAAGCTAATTGTTTTAATAGACTTTTTAAACTAATAATCGAAAAAAGCACAAAAAACAGTCAATTTTATGCATGTCAAGACTTCAAAAATACCCTTGGCATAGGTATTATTCACGCCCGCTCGACGCTGTAACTGATCTTTAACAATACCGTACCAGTAAACAGGAATATCATGGCTTTCGCTATCGGTCCTTATTCTATTTCATCACCTGTAATTCTCGCCCCTATGGCAGGCATTACGGACATCCCTTTTCGACGCCTTTGCCATCAGCAGGGTGCGGGTTTAGTGGTATCCGAAATGGTTACATCTGATGTTAGATTATGGAACACAAACAAAAGCCGTAATCGTCTTGTACATGATGCTGAAGTATCACCAAGGTCAGTTCAAATTGCTGGCGGAGATGCTGACATGATGGCACAAGCAGCTCGTCAAAACATTGAACTTGGCGCCCAAATTATTGACATCAATATGGGGTGCCCAGCTAAAAAAGTGTGTAATAAGGCAGCAGGTTCTGCTCTATTAAAAGACGAAGCTTTAGTCCGAGAAATACTGGAAGCGGTAGTAGAAAGTGTCGATACACCAGTCACGTTAAAAATTCGTACTGGCTGGAGTGAAGATCAAAAAAATGGTTTACGCATTGCTAGAATGGCAGAAGATATAGGCATCCAAGCCCTAGCAGTTCATGGCCGCACTCGAGCATGTAAATTTCAAGGTAACGCTGAATATGACACCATAGCAGAAATTAAACAGGCCCTCTCAATTCCTGTTTTTGCAAACGGTGACATTAATGATGCCCATAAAGCAAAATTTGTGAAAGATTATACCGGTGCTGATGGCATCATGATCGGACGCGCAGCTCAAGGTAGACCTTGGATATTTAGAGAAGTCGCACACTTTTTAGAGCACAACGAAGAACTTGCAGCGCCAACTTTGGATGAAGTAAAACAACTGGTACTTTCACACGTAGCAGCACTCCATCAATTTTATGGCGATTATTTAGGTGTTCGTATTGCGAGAAAGCATGTGGGTTGGTACCTACGTACTTTATCAGATCTGAGCACATTTCGAGCTGTTTTTAATCGTATTGATAATACGAGTGAACAGCTTGATGAATTAGAAGATTTTTTTGTCGGTCAATAGTCCTACAGAATTTGCACATAGTCGATAAAGCAAAAATAGCGTCACCCATTTTTGCTTTATTTGCTAGAAATTGGTTAGCTTTAAACTAAAAGGTTTTTCAGTGGTAGAACAAATTAACACTCAATCGTTTCAATCAACCTCTTCTGAACAGTCACATACACTTCGTGACAATGTCGATAGAGCGTTACAGAATTATTTTGCTCATCTTGATGGGCAACCCATTACTGACTTATATCAGTTAGTACTAGCAGAGGTGGAAGCACCTTTACTAGAGTCAGTGATGAGCTTCACGAAAGATAATCAGACTAAAGCGTCTGCTATCCTTGGCTTAAACCGAGGCACGCTGCGCAAAAAACTAAAGCAGTATGGCATGTTATAGTTTCCAAAAAAGGGCGTTTTCAACGCCCTTTTTTTGTTTTTCTACCCCGTTCTTTGGCTAAATAAATAATTGAGAAATCCACGATGGCAAATCAAAACCCAGTTACCCCGATTAAACGCGCTCTAATCAGTGTTTCCGACAAATCCGGTATTGTTGCTTTTGCTGAGCAACTCGTTGCCCAAGGTGTTGAAATTCTGTCTACTGGCGGTACTTTTAAACTTTTAACAGAGTCAAATGTTAAAGCAACTGAAGTATCTGATTACACAGGCTTCCCTGAAATGATGGACGGCCGCGTAAAAACCTTACACCCGAAGATTCATGGCGGCATTCTAGGTCGCCGTGATCTTGATAAAAACATCATGTCTGAGCATGGCATAGATGAAATCGATATGGTGATTGTGAACCTATATCCTTTTGAGGCGACTATTGAGCGTCCTGATTGCGACTTACCTATGGCAATAGAGAACATCGACATTGGTGGCCCAACCATGGTTCGCTCTGCTGCTAAAAACCATAAAGATGTGGCGATTGTAGTTAATCCGAATGATTATGAAGGCATTCTTGCTAGCCTGAAAGAAAATGGCGGCCTTAGCTACGAACAACGTTTTGACCTAGCAGTACAAGCATTTGAGCATACCTCTCATTATGATGGCGCTATTGCTAACTTCCTAGGCAAAAAAGTGCCTGGTGGCAGCGAAGACTTTGCTCGTACCTTTAACTTGCAATTCAACAAGCAAGAAGAAATGCGTTACGGCGAAAACCCTCATCAAAAAGCCGCTTTCTATGTTGAAGCTAACCCTCAAGAAGCCTCTATTAGCACAGCAAAACAAATTCAAGGTAAGGCTCTGTCATACAACAATATTGCTGATACTGACGCAGCACTTGAGTGCGTAAAAAGCTTCACCACACCTGCTTGCGTCATTGTTAAGCACGCGAATCCATGTGGCGTTGCTACTGCTGAAAATCAACTAGCAGCTTATGACAAAGCCTTTGCAACTGATCCAACCTCTGCCTTTGGTGGCATCATTGCTTTCAACCAAGAGCTGGGTGCAGAAACAGCAAAAGCCATTGTTGATCGCCAATTTGTTGAAGTTATCATTGCGCCTAGCGTAAGCGCTGAAGCCGCTGACATTGTTAGTGCAAAACAAAACGTTCGTCTTCTTAGCTGTGGTCAATGGCAAGCTGATAAGCCAGCAGCTCTTGATTACAAGCGTGTTAATGGTGGTTTATTAGTTCAAGGCCGCGATGATGGCAACATCACTTTGGCAGACCTTAAAGTTGTTTCTAAACGTCAACCAAGTGAAGCAGAACTAAATGATCTTCTATTTGCTTGGAAAGTCGCTAAATTTGTTAAATCCAATGCCATTGTTTACGCTAAAGCAGGCCAAACAATTGGTGTCGGCGCAGGTCAAATGAGCCGTGTTTATAGCGCTAAAATTGCAGGCATTAAAGCGGCTGACGAAAACCTTCAAGTTGAAGGTTCTGTGATGGCATCTGACGCCTTCTTCCCTTTCCGTGATGGTATTGATGCAGCGGCAGCAGCAGGCATTTCTGCAGTTATACAGCCTGGCGGCTCTATGCGTGATGAAGAAGTCATTGCTGCAGCTGATGAAGCTGGCATGGCAATGGTCTTTACTGGCATGCGTCATTTCCGTCACTAAGTCATACAAATATTAATTAACATTGTGATGACAGCTAGTATACAACACCAGCTGTCATCGCTAGGAGAAATCCCATGCAAGTATTAGTTATTGGTAATGGCGGTCGTGAGCATGCTCTAGCCTGGAAAGTCGCTGAAGCATCCGATATTAATAAAGTTTTCGTTGCCCCTGGTAACGCTGGCACCGCATTAGAAAATAAAGTTGAAAATGTTGAGATTGGTGTCACTGACACAGACGCTCTAGTTGCTTTCGCTCTAGAAAACAAAATTGACCTTACGATTGTTGGGCCAGAAGCACCGCTCGTTATCGGCGTCGTAGATGCTTTTGAAAAAGCAGGCTTGGCTATTTTTGGCCCTACCGCTGCAGCTGCTCAACTTGAAGGTTCAAAAGCCTTTACTAAAGACTTCTTAGCACGTCATAACATTCCAACAGCAGCTTATGGCAACTTTACTCAAATTGACGAAGCCGTTGCCTATATCAAGCAACAAGGCGCACCAATTGTTGTTAAAGCCGACGGCTTAGCAGCAGGTAAAGGTGTTATTTTAGCGCAAACTGAAGCCGAAGCGATCGCGGCGGTTGAAGACATGCTTCAAGGTAACAGTTTTGGTGATGCTGGTAGCCGTGTAGTAATAGAAGAATTTTTAATCGGTGAAGAAGCCAGTTTTATCTGCATGGTAGATGGCGAAATTGTTCTCCCTCTAGCATCAAGCCAAGATCATAAAGCCCGTGATAATGGCGACCTAGGCCCAAATACGGGTGGCATGGGTGCTTACTCTCCAGCCCCTGTCGTGACACCTGAAATTCATGATCGCATCATGAGCGAAGTCATTATGCCAACCGTTAAAGGCATGAATGCAGAAGGCAACCGTTACCGTGGTTTCTTATATGCAGGTGTAATGGTTGCTGCTGATGGCACACCAAAAACATTGGAATACAACTGCCGTTTTGGCGACCCTGAAACGCAACCTATCTTGATGCGTTTACGCTCTAACCTAACTGAACTCTGTTTAGCCGCTATCAATGGCAAGCTAGATCAAGTTTCAGCTGATTGGGACCCTAGAGCTAGCGTAGGTGTCGTACTTGCTGCAGGCGGCTACCCTGAAGCTTATGCGAAAGGTGACGCTATTTCAGGCCACGATGTGCAACTTCCTAGCCATCAAAAAATATTCCATGCAGGCACATGCCAACAAGATGGCAATGTTGTAACTAATGGTGGCCGAGTTCTATGTGCAGTCTCTCTAGGTGACACGGTTTCACAAGCCCAAGCAGCGGCTTATGATGTTGTCAATAAAGTAAGCTGGGACAAGGTTTACTTTAGAACAGACATTGCCCATAGAGCGATTAAGCGTGAGCAATCAAACTAAATTGAAAGTGATTAGTTTGAAAAAGTGATCCTAGCTTTATTAAGCATAAAAAAACCGTGATTTCAAAGTCACGGTTTTTTTATATCTTGGATTAATTAAACGCCACTACTTCTTAAGCTGCTCTGCTTTTTTATCTAACCAGCGTCTTAACAATCGGCCTAGTTCTAACAATATCAGGCCAAAAATGACTCCTCCCATCCAATCAAGCGCCAATAAAAAGCCCAACGTTGACAGCAAACCATACCCGTATAATAGATTTGTTCTTAGTGCTGGCTTTGTGGCGCGAGTAAACCAAGTAATCGCCAACAAGGCAAAACAAAAATATAAATAATACTCAAGCAAAATCGGATATAGCATTTAATCCCCTATCTAGTTAATAATATGGTTTTGACAACTCTTGTTCATGGACTAACACAGTGATCATTCGACTCTGCATTGTATTTCTTTTGTTTTTATCAAATCAGGCATTTGCACAATTTGAAGTTAGCTTGTTAGATAACCGTAACTCTCGTGTTGATATCGGCTTAGTGGGTGACTACCTTCATGACCCATCTGGCCAATTAAATCTCGCTCAATTAATGAATGAGAAATACAGTTCTCAATTTCTACCTATCAACAAAAGTTTTATGCAGTTTGGCCTTAATAAAGGCAACATTTGGATTCGAGCTAAACTTGCAATACACCTAACCGAGCAAAACAGCCTTGCACTTCAAGTCAAAGCACCTAGGCTGCAAATCCTTGATATTTATATGCCTCATTTAAGCATAGCCTTTCCCATTGCTGAACTAGGAGAGCTTCGCCCTTATAACAACAGACCTCTTAATCATCCACATTATTTGGTGCCATTTCCTACCCGAAACCCACCCATTACCAATGTGTATATTAAGCTAGCTTCTAGCACGCCTATTAATGCCCAAATTGATATTTTACCACTCAATGATATCGCCAGTGACTTTCAAGTAGAGTCATTAATCACAGGAATATTGATCGGTATTATCGTCTTACTGATGGCTGCAAATATTTTATTCTTTTCCTTTTCCCGTAACCCTATGTACTTATTCTATAGCATGTTACTGGCAGGAATGATTATCTTACATCTCTCTTTACATGGCTACCTGATCCAGCTTTTCCCCAATAGTATTGGCATTCAAATCCGTAGTTATAACTTTGCCGCACTCTTTTCGGCGATGGCACTGGTTTTCTTCTCACGCTACTATCTCGATAGTAAGAACACCTTGCCCAAAATCGATAAGTTCTTAGTTGCGCTAGGCGTCACAAACGGTGCTCTTGCCTTACTCTATAGCTTGGCTCCAGATAAGTTTAGTATCTTCTTATTATCAACAGCAACGGTATCAACAGTCACCAGCTTAACCATTTTGAGCATTATCGCCAGTTTCAAACACATTCCATACTCAGGCTACTATTTAGCGGCTCGTTTATTACTCTTTATTGGCCACAGTTTTTGGATATTAACCATGTATGGCATTCTTGCCAGCCCAACCTTCTTTATTTGGGGCCTTATGGTAACCGTCATATTAGAAGGGCTAATCCACTTTGTTGCCATGCTACTTAAACTAAATTCACTCAATGGTAGCCGAATTGAAAAAAGCAATTTTCATGACTCTCAGCTGTTCGACTTTGTTAACGATTTAGCCTCAAGAATGCGCCGCCAGACTAATATTATTAGCGGTGCCTTTAATGAAAAGGACAAACTACACACTGACTTATCTGCTGACAATCAAGATACGGCCCTGCTTGCAAATCGCAATTTAGAAAATATGCTTGAGAGATTGGATAACCTTGGTCAGATGAATGGCAACCTTAAAGATACTTCAAGTGACTTTGCTGACATTGATACCCTGATTGATGAAACGCTTAATTTGTTTCATGAAATAGATCAGGATGGTGTGTTAGTGGAAATTAACACAGCCAACACTCAATCTTATGAGCAAATTGACCAAGGTAAAAAAATTCAGCACTTGCTCCTAACACTACTATTAGAGCTAAAACATTATGGTGATAAGGCATTAACTATCACTCTAAAAAAGCTGGATGATAATAGGGACAATCTAAGCCATTTAGATATCAGCATTTCTCCTCTACCAAGGCGCTTTACCCAGCTACAAGACCATTTACTTAACTTAGGCCTAGGTTATGTGGAGTATTTACTGAGTAGTATGCATGGAAAAATGAGTATCTCTGGCGATAAACAACAAAGACGCCTAAACATACATTTTCCAGCCAGATACCGTATTCAAAGCCGCTTACCCGATAATGATCTTATTTACGCTTGCCAACTGTTTATCATGGGCAACGACTCAATTGCTTGTCAAAAGCTATTAAGCCTATTACAGTCTTGGCCAATTAATATCATACAAATCAAGAACATTAGCGAGCTTACATCACTGCAGCCCGCTCAAGCGGATAAGAAAATCATTAACTTGGTTGTGCTATTTGAACACGATGGTTATATCCCTCAACTTGTTGTACGCCAAATAAAACCATTACTGAGATTAGAAGATCAGTGTCTACTGGTAAGCGACAATGTTAAAATGCCTAAAGACTTTGCTCTTACTCTAGGTTTTGATGAGCTAATACATACACTTGAACTGCCACAGCAGCTTAAACACACCATTACCCGACTCACGGCAAAAGGTTTGCGCTTACAAAAAGCAACCCTGCTCTAAGTCAAGATGAGCCAGCTTAAAGCTTGCTTCAATGAACCGAGTCACAGACTATTACGGAGTTAATATGGATTGCTTATTTTGTTCCATCAGCACAGGAAAGATTCCTGCTACCGTGCTATATGAAGATGATGATGTCATTGCATTTGAAGATATCATGCCTGCAGCCCCTGTACATTTTTTGGTTATTCCAAAAAAACACATCAGCACATTAAATGATCTGACAGAAGAAGATATTCCACTCATGGGAAAAATGCACTTTGTTGCTAAAACCATTGCCAAAGCTAAAGGCGTTAGTGAATCTGGCTTTAGAACCGTGATGAACTGCAATCAAGATGGTGGCCAAACTGTTTACCATATTCATATGCACGTACTTGCTGAACGTAAACTAAATTGGCCTCCAGGTTAGCGTTAAGCACACACCCTTCCTTTACTTATGAAAGGGAAGCAACACAGAAAAGTTTTACCAGAGTTTTTTTATGATGTCTTTTATTGATAACAGCATTTTGAATCTTGACCGAGCATTGCGCACCCTTGTACCCAATTCAGCGAAAGCCAATCGCCCTTCTCCTGCCAACAAGGCGGTTGAAACACCTATGGATGAAAAAGACAAGCGTCATAGCATTGGCTTAATGCGTATTAATCATACTGGTGAAGTCTGTGCTCAAGCGCTTTATTCTGGCCAAGCCCTAACAGCAAAGCTCTCCAGTGTTAGAGAGGAAATGGATGAAGCTGCAGCGGAAGAAATTGACCATCTAGTTTGGTGTGAGCAAAGGTTACACGAACTTGGCAGCCATACGAGTGTTCTTAATCCTTTATTCTTCGGTGCCTCTTTTGCGATTGGTGCTGGTGCAGGTTTAATCAGCGACCGCTTGAGTCTCGGTTTTGTTGCCGCAACGGAAGAGCAAGTTTGTCTTCATATAGATCAACACCTAGAGTCTCTGCCACTCGAAGACGAAAAGAGTAAAGCGATACTTAATCAAATGCGTATAGATGAAGCCAAACATCAAATTGCAGCTTTAGAATCTGGAGGAGTGGTTTTCCCTGAAGCCGTTATGAAAACTATGACTTTGATTTCCAAAGTAATGACAAAATCTACTTATAGAGTTTAATTATGAACCGAGATATTAGTGCTATCCGACGTGATTACCAATTCAAAGACTTGTTAGAAGATGAGTCTAACCTTGACCCTATGGCGTTTTTTGACACTTGGCTAAAGGATGCCATAGATGCGTGCCCTAATGATCCAACAGCTATGGTATTTAGCTCTGTGGACCAAACTGGTGCACCCCATTCTCGTATTGTGCTCCTTAAGCAAAGAGATGAGCAAGGCTTCTCCTTCTTTACCAACTATGACAGTGACAAGGGCCAAGATCTTGCCAATAACAACAAAGCCTGCATGAACTTTTTCTGGTCTGAGCTCAGCCGTCAAGTTCGTATTGAAGGTGAAATAGTAAAAGTGTCTCGTAAAGCCTCTGAAGACTATTTTGCCACACGACCTCAAGGCAGCAAGTTAGCTGCATCGGTATCACCTCAAAGCCACACAATAGAAAGAGATGAGCTACATAAACGCTTTCATGATTTAGAGCAGAAAACACAAGAAGACACAGTCCCTTGCCCTGAAAATTGGGGGGGCTATATTTTAAAAGCCAATTTCATTGAGTTCTGGCAAGGCAGACCTAGCCGCCTGCATGATCGACTGTGTTATACACTCGATTCAAATGGACACTGGGTAAGGTCTCGCAAAGCACCTTAATCTCAGACTGCAATACTCAATACTTTAATTCGTATTGAGTATTGGCTTCATTCTTGGTGTTCTCAGCCATCAAAGCTTATATCACAAATCCTATCCGGCTCTATTTTCACCCCCTACCATTGCGTATAATAAATCTAAAGATTCTGTGATTAAGTTAAGGAACTTGCGATTAAGTCACCTCTTCTCAGTCTTTTCAGAAAAAGTATTAATCAAGGCGTCACTTTGATGTAATGTAGGTACCTTTCAAGAAGGGACAACGCAGAGTGTTACTTTTTCTGAAAGACCGAGTAGGTATTATTTAAAGACCCGAAGGGCGCGGTCTAAAAGCACTATCTTTATGTTAAGTGCCTTATTAATAGAATGACTATTAAGTTGTGGCTCTTGCCATAAATCTAGGCGCTTTTATCCACACGCTGAGGCGGGAGGACTTATTCGCAGGTTCCTTAAACGTTTACCAAGGTAAGATATGAAGTCTCAAGCACATAAATGGATATCATGGACTGGTTATAACAAACACATCAACACGCAACGTAGCTCAAGTTTAGATATATATCGTGGACTTGCTGTTTTACTCATGATTATCTTTCATTTATGTTGGGACTTACGTGAGTTTGACTATATAGACTATTCACTAAGAGACCCTTTTTGGGTGGGTTTTCGTAGCGTCATTATCACTCTTTTTATGACAGCTGTTGGTTGGTCAACCTATATTAGCTGTCGCAATGGTTACCAATGGCCAAGTATTTTCAAACGCCAGTTTAAGCTTTTCCTTGCCGCTAGCGGTATCTCATTAATGACCTATCTGACCGTGCCCCAAAATTGGATTTTCTTTGGCATTCTGCACTTTATCTTTTTAGCCAGCTGGTTGGTGCTTCCTGTGGCGCGAAATCCCTGGTTAAGCCTAGCCATTGGCATAGGCCTTCTAGCAGCCTACTTTGGCATAGATAGTGTTAAAAGCTTTAGCTTACACACTTATCTAACAGGTGAATTTGGCTTCCCTCAGCGCACCTTAGACATAGTCAACTTATTCCCTTGGATTGGTGTCGTATTTCTTGGCCCGATAATGGGGCACTTTAAACTTCATAAAATGCGTCTTCCTAGTGCGTTAAACAGTAAACTGCTTACCTTTTTAGGCAGACACGCCTTACCTATTTACCTTTGCCACCAACTTGTACTCTATAGTTTAGTTGCCTTATTTAGCCAATTAGCTCTGTTGATATTTTAACCAAAAAACAACTAGTTGAATATTTTTAAATCAGTCATGAATTGGCTCAAAAAAATTTAAAATTTAATTTAAAAGAGTTGCAATAAGCAGTTAACGAAGAGTTAAGGCGGCTCAAGTAAGTAACCACTTATTAGTTAAGCAAGACCTAAAATCAAGCCTTTTTCAAGGCTTGATTTTCACCTCAATGCACACTATCGTCTGCATCAACAAATCAAATTAATTACTATATCTAGTGCCTCATTTAGGATTAAGACACTAGATACAGTATTTCAAATCAAATCAGCATTTATCTTAGGCATGGGCATGACCACACTGACAGTCACTAAGCGTAACGGCGAAACAGAGTCGATTAATCTAGAAAAAATACACAAAGTTGTAACATGGGCCGCAGAAGGTCTAGACAACGTTTCTGTTTCTCAAGTTGAACTAAAAGCACAGATTCAATTCTTCGAAGGGATCAAAACCACAGACATTCACGAAACACTGATAAAGTCTGCTGCTGATTTAATCTCTGAAGATACGCCTGACTACCAATACATGGCAGCACGCCTTGCTATCTTCCACTTACGTAAAAAAGCATTCGGTGAATTCGAGCCACCACATCTACATGCTCATGTTCAAAACTTGGTTGAGCAACAACGCTATGATGCCGATATTTTAACAGCCTATACAGCAGAAGAATTCGATCAATTAAACAGCTTCCTAGATCACGGCCGTGATATGAACTTCTCTTACGCTGCAGTTAAACAGCTTGAAGGCAAGTATCTGGTTCAAAACCGTGTAACAGGCGATATTTACGAAAGCCCACAGTTCATCTACCTGTTAGTTGCTGCTTGTTTATTTGCCAATTACGACACATGTGTTCGCCTTGATTATATCCGCCGTTTTTACGATGCTGTATCAAACTTCAAAATTTCATTGCCTACGCCGATTATGGCTGGCATACGAACACCGACTCGTCAGTTCAGTTCTTGTGTCCTAATCGAATGTGGCGACTCTCTTGACTCTATCAATGCGACATCTAGTGCGATTGTTAAGTATGTGAGTCAGCGAGCTGGTATTGGCGTGAATGCAGGAGCAATTCGTGCTCTAGGTAGTGCTATTCGTGGTGGCGAAGCTTTCCACACAGGCTGTATCCCTTTCTACAAACACTTCCAGACAGCGGTTAAGAGTTGTTCTCAGGGCGGTGTACGTGGTGGTGCTGCGACCGTTTTCTACCCTATTTGGCACCTTGAAGTTGAAAGCCTACTGGTATTGAAAAATAACCGTGGTGTTGAAGAGAACCGTGTTCGTCACCTTGATTATGGTGTTCAATTTAACCGCCTTATGTACCAGCGCCTTATCTCAGGTGGCAACATTACGTTGTTTAGCCCATCTGATGTGCCTGGCCTTTATGACGCATTCTTCGCAGACCAAGAAAAATTCGAGCGTTTATACGTACAATACGAAGCTGACGACAGCATTCGTAAGCAAACAATAAAAGCCTCTGAACTATTCACTTTATTTGCATCTGAACGTGCAAGTACAGGCCGTATTTATCTGCAAAACGTCGACCACTGTAATACTCACAGCCCTTTCGATCCTGCTGTAGCGCCAGTGAAACAAAGTAACCTATGCCTTGAGATTGCTTTACCGACTAAACCTTTAGAGCATATTTATGACGACAAAGGCGAAATCGCACTTTGTACTCTATCTGCTTTTAACCTAGGTTCTCTTGAGAGCTTAGATGAGCTAGAAGAGTTATCTGATCTTATTGTACGCGCACTAGACTCTTTGCTAGATTATCAGAACTACCCTGTGCCAGCGGCTCAAAGAGCAACAGATTTGCGTAGAACCTTAGGTGTGGGCGTGATCAACTATGCTTACTACCTTGCGAAGAACGGCGTTCGCTATTCTGATGGTAGTGCTAACGAGTTAACTCACAAAACATTTGAAGCGATTCAGTACAACCTACTCAAAGCGTCTAACAATCTGTCAAAAGAACGTGGCGCATGTGAAGCCTTCAACGAGACCACATACTCTAAAGGCATTTTACCAATCGATAGCTATAAGAAAGAAGTCGATAAAGTTTGCTCTCCTGAGTTGTACTATGACTGGGAAACACTGCGTAAAGACATTGTTGAACACGGTCTACGTAACTCAACACTAACAGCACTTATGCCATCTGAAACCTCTTCTCAGATCCATAATGCAACGAATGGCATTGAGCCACCACGTGGTTATGTTTCTGTTAAAGCAAGTAAAGATGGCATCCTTAAACAAGTAGTACCAGAGTTTGAGCGACTAAAAGATGAGTATGAGCTGTTATGGTCTATTCCGTCTAATGATGGTTACTTACAGCTTGTTGGTATCATGCAGAAGTTTGTTGACCAGGCAATTTCAGCCAATACAAATTATGATCCAGCTAAATTTGAGTCTTCAAAAGTACCAATGAAAACACTACTGAAAGACCTTCTGACAGCTTATAAACTGGGTATTAAAACACTTTATTACCATAACACTCGTGATGGTGCAGACGATCAACAAGATGACTTAGAAGATGATTGCGCTGGCGGTGCGTGTAAAATATAGGTTAAGAAAGATTAACGTATAAATACATGATAGCGAGTCAAATTTAGACATATCATCATTCGAATTCGCAGCACAAAAGACACCTTGTGCTGCGTTTTTATGTGATAATTAACACATGTTAAACTTGTGTTTACTCAGCCATATCTGCAAACCGATTAAAGGACACCTTATTTAAATGAGCTACTCTACTTTCAACCGCAAACGCTTTGATAGTATGAAAGAACCTATGTTCTTTGGTGAAAATGTTAACGTCGCACGTTACGACCAACAAAAGCACCCTATTTTTGAGAAGCTCATTGAAAAGCAATTGTCTTTCTTTTGGCGCCCTGAAGAAGTGGATCTATCCTCTGATAGAAAAGACTTCCAACGCCTTGAAGCTCATGAACAACATATTTTTCTAAGCAACCTGAAATACCAAACACTACTAGACAGTGTTCAAGGTCGCTCTCCTAACGTTGCCCTACTACCTATCGTTTCCATTCCCGAACTTGAAACTTGGATTGAAACCTGGTCTTTTAGTGAAACAATTCATAGCCGCTCTTATACCCATATCATTCGAAACATAGTAAATGAGCCAGGTGTTGTATTTGATGACATTACAGAAAATACAGAGATTACCAAGCGCGCTGAAAGTGTTTCAAAATGGTATGACGATTTAATCCTATTAGTCGGTTTATATAACACCCTAGGCCCAGGTATTCACAATGTTCCAGGTAAAGGTGACGTTAATGTTAACTTGAAAGCGCTTAAAAAAGCCCTTTACCTAACCATGGTGTCAGTCAACGTACTTGAAGCTATTCGTTTCTACGTGAGTTTTGCTTGTAGTTTTGCCTTTGCAGAACGCACCTTAATGGAAGGTAATGCCAAAATCATCAAACTGATTGCCCGTGACGAAGCCCTACACTTAACAGGGACTCAGCACATACTCAACTTGATGGCATCAGGTAAAGATGACCCAGAAATGGAAGGAATTGCCAAAGAATGTGAAGATGAAGCCTACCAAATCTTCTTTGAAGCGGCAGAGCAAGAGAAAGAATGGGCAAGCTACCTTTTCAAAGATGGCTCTATGATCGGCTTGAATGCACAAATCCTTGGCCAATATGTTGAGTACATCACCAACATACGCATGCAAGCTATTGGTTTACTACCTACATTTGAAACTAAACATAACCCTATCCCTTGGATTAATGCTTGGTTGGTAAGTGACAATGTACAAGTTGCACCTCAAGAAGCAGAAATCAGCTCTTACTTAGTCGGCCAAATTGATAACGACTTAGATGAATCTGATTTTGATGATTTCGACTTGTAACAAGGAAGACAATTTCAATGACAGTGATTTCTAACAACCAAGACCTGCTACACAGGGTGCTTTTGGGTAAAAAAGAAATTATTGTGACTGAGGATGAACCCTTACTTGTTCAGCTTGAACGCGCTGGTATTCTAGTTGAATACCAGTGTCGTGAAGGCTACTGCAGCTCATGCTCACTTAAGCTCCTACGGGGCAATGTAACCTATTTAGAAGAACCACTGGCTTGGGTTCAAAGCGGTTATCTACTCGCCTGCTGCGCCATCGTCAAAAGCGATATCGAAATTGCTTTTTTTAGCAATGACTAGCCACTAATCCCGCTTCCTTTTATTTTTTTAGCAAACCTACCTAAATTTCTGATATTTTCTTAATCTAAGTTACTCTGATCTAACTTTTACAACTATTATTGATTATGCAGCTCGTAATCTATGAATTAGCCCTGTTAATATTTAACAGCATAGATTTGGGCAGGCTAGAACCTGCTAAGTTCACCTTCAAAAGGATATAGAATGGCTTCATTACCTGGCACGCTTAATGATTTAATGATGGCTCAGCAACCTATTTTTGATAAAAAAAATAAGTTGTTTGGTTATGAATTATTGTTTCGTAATAATGATGAAACTATGGCGAATGTTATTGATGGAGAGGATGCGACCAGCCAAGTACTAGTGAACTTATGTATTGGTATTACCGAGTTAGAAACGCAAATGCGTACCCCGTATTTTGTTAATATCACTCGTGATTTATTAATGTCAGATGCCTTTTTTCCCATTGACCCAACCCTAGTCTATATCGAGATCCTTGAAGATCAAAAAATCACCCCCACTTTCATCGAGTCAGTTGCCAGTTGGCATAAAGCAGGTTATCGATTCGTACTTGATGATTATAACTTTGATCCAAGTTACGCAGGTCTCTTCCCTTATATAAAAATGGTCAAAATTGATGTGTTACACACAGATCCTTATAAACATCACGAACAGATTCAAGCACTCAAGGACCAAAAACTTATTCTAGTGGCAGAAAAAGTTGAAGATCAAAAAATGTACGATGAATGCAAGGAACTAGGGTTTGATCTGTTCCAAGGCTACTACTTACAAAAACCTTCTATTGTGAAAGGCCGTCGCATTAACTCAAGTATGAGTAACGCATTAGAACTGGTGAGCGAGCTATCTAATGAAAACATCACGGTTGAGAAAGTGACCAAGCTAGTTAGTAAAGATCCTAGATTGTCCTATCAGTTATTACGCATCTTAAATAGCCCCATTTGTGGCTTGCAACGTAAAGTCACTAACTTGAAAGAAGCCGTTGTTTTCTTAGGCCTAAAACAAATCAAAAAATGGGCTTTACTCATTACGATTACTGCAAACTCAAAACACTCAAACGAAATTTTTCGCTTTTTATTAATTCGCGCTAAATGCTGTGAAGCCCTCGCAGTACAAGAAAAATCAACCAGTCCTGATTCTGATTTTATGGCAGGTATTATGTCAGGTATCGATTTAGTGCTTCAGGTGGAAAAAAAGATAGTGTTTGAACAGATTAATCTGGATGACGAAATACTCGAAGCGATTAAACATTATCGCGGCGATATTGGCACACGTTTGCGTAAAGCCTGCGCCTTAGAAAAACAAGACTGGAACTATATTGCGGTTCTTCCCTCTGTTGAAAGAATCGCGTTAAGCCGCTCCTATGGTGAAGCCAGTCTTTGGGCCAATGACACCCTAAAGTATGTCTGATATCCCATCAGCGTACTTTAGGTAAATCATGCCAATTAGTCGTATAAGCAGGGGATAAATACTCTCGCTTCATTTGCCAAACAGGGGCGGTTCCCTGTGCTGCAAAATACACATGCCCTATGCCTTTTTGATTGATTTTATCCAACACCTGCATAAGCTCTTTAGATTTTTTTTGAGGCCGTGAGGAAGTAAATAACTCACTCTGTCTGTGCTCTGCATCATAAAGATCTAATAGCACAACACCCGCCTTAGCGTAATAAAACCCTTCTCGCCACAGTTTATCTAAACTGGCTTCCACAATACCAATGAGGTCTCTCGTATCATCACTAGGACAAGCAAGTTCGGCTACTAATGAATTCGCATATTGCGCCTCGTTCGGACTATAAGCACTGGTTCGAATAAACACACTGACCAGCTTGGCTGTTCGCTTTTGCTCCCTTAACCTTTCTGCTGCTCGCGTCACATATTTACAAAGAGCCTCACGCATCTGATCTTTCTCGGTAATTCTATGGGAAAAAGAACGGCTGCAAATTACTTGCTGCTTAACGGGTGGAATATGTTCAAGGTCAATGCAAGCAACCCCATTTAGCTCTCTTACCGTACGTTCAAGCACAACAGAAAACTGCTCACGTATCATATTGATATCTGCTCGTGCTAAATCTAACGCGGTATGTATTCCCAATTGATACAACTTTTTAGATAAACGCCTACCTACTCCCCAAACTTCGACCACATCAATTAAAGCTAACAGACGTGTTTGCCGCTCTGACGACATCAGATTCACCACCCCACCTGTTGCGCGATATTGCTTCGCTGCATGATTAGCCAACTTAGCGAGTGTTTTAGAAGGCGCTATACCAATGCAGACAGGAATACCAGTATAAGTATCCACTTTACGCTTAAGGTCCAAAGAGAAATCTAACAAGTCTGTACAGGCATCAATACCAGATAAGTCCAAAAAGGCTTCATCGATAGAATAGATTTCAATGGCAGGCGCAGCTTCCTCTAGCAAAGTCATCACGCGATTCGACATATCTGCATATAAGGCATAATTAGAGGAAAAGCAGGTAATGCCATAACGTTTAATATCGTCCGCCAACTTAAAGACAGGCCCACCCATTTTGATTCCTAGAGCTTTAACTTCTTGAGAGCGTGCAACAACACAACCATCATTATTCGACAAGACGACAACGGGCTTATGCTTTAAGTCAGGTCGAAACAGTTTTTCACAACTGGCATAAAAGTTATTACAATCTACCAGAGCAAATACCTTGCTCATTCTTGTCTCTGAATATTACGAACAACGCTAATCACAACACCAAAGATGGCCAATTCAGACTCTTCTGTAATAGCGATTGCAGAATAGGCTTTGTTTTTTGGCCTTAAAGCCACGTTAGGCTTGAGCACAAGCTCTTTCACCGTCATCTCCCCATGAACACAAGCTATAACAAAATCCCCATGGCGAGCCGTTAAGGAGCGATCTATCACAAGTACATCTTGATTATAAATCCCTACCTCAGACATAGAGTCTCCCTGCACTCGTACAAAGAAGGTAGATTGTGGGTGTTTAATACAAAGTTCATTCAAATCTAGTTTACGCTCGACAAAGTCTTGCGCGGGTGATGGAAATCCAGCTGAAACAGATTCCATATAAAGAGGGATTTGGATGCTATTCGCATCAATAAAAGCACGGGATTCTGATGTACCTAAATAAGAAACTCGCATATCAACTCCAAAAAAACTGTATATACATACAGTATAGTTTAAAGTTTTTTCGAGCAATAGCCCTAATTACCGACTAATTTAAAATCCCGCTAGCGCAGCTGCCCAAAAAACATGCTCTAATAAGCAGTCCAAACATACGAGAACAATATAAAGGAGTACTTATGTTTGCCATGGAAGTGGATCAAGATATTAAACTAGGACTAGTTGATCCAAGCTTTTCAGAAGCTTATTCAGCACTCGCTAAAGCGAATTATGACTATTTAAAACAATGGCTTGCTTGGCCTATCTTTTGCCAATCTGCGGATGATTTTAAAGGATTCGCCCAAAAGTCATTACATGACTATGCCGATGGTAAGAGCCTAACCTGTGGTATTTTTTATCAAGAAGAGTTAGTTGGTAACATCAGTTTCAATAGCATTGATCATAAACTTAAAAAAGCCGAGATAGGTTATTGGTTAAGTGCAAATTATCAAGGTAAGGGGATTATCACTCGTGCATGCCAGCACCTGATTCAATACGCTTTTACAGAGCTTGATATACAGAAAATACAAATCAGTGCAGCAAAAGATAACCTTGCCAGTCGCGCGGTGTGTGAGCGTCTAAATATGACGTTAGAAGGCACTATTACCCATGCAGAAAAAGTCGGTGATCGTATTTTAGATCATGCTGTTTATGGTTTGTATAAAACCAGTTAAAACCAATCTAGGTGATACTAAAAGGTATCATCTATTTCTCACTTAAGAAAAAATAACCCTTATTTTTCAGCAAACTAGACCAAAAAGTACCTAAGCAACCTATTTGTGCCTACTGCTTTTCTTATGTTATTTAACGATACAATAAGAGTATCAGAAATTCATAGGAACAAATCCCATGCTTAATATGCAGTTTCAGCAACGCCTTGTCATAGAAAGCCAAAAGCAAGATTGGCAAGCAAGCCCTAGTCCTTTGGTACATAGAAAACCATTAGAAAGAGAAGCCAAAGAATCTGGCCATACCACCAGCTTGGTAAAATATCAGGCCCAAGCCAGTTTTGCTCAACACCCTCACCCTCAGGGGGAAGAGATCTTTGTCTTAGAAGGTGTGTTTAGTGATGAACACGGTGATTATCCTGCAGGATCTTATTTACGTCACCCAGCCAACTCTGTACATACCCCTCATAGTGAGAACGGCTGTACCTTATTTGTAAAACTCAATCAATTTCAGCAAGGTGACAATGCAAAGGTAAATATCAATACTCAAGAACAAACATGGCTTGCAGGTATTGGAGGATTAGAAGTCATGCCCCTGCATGAATTTGGAGGCGAGCATACGGCCCTAGTTAAGTGGCCTACTGGAGAGCGTTTTCAGCCTCATAGACATTTTGGTGGTGAAGAGATTTTAGTACTTGAAGGTGAGTTTCGAGATGAGCATGGCGCTTACCCAAAACACACTTGGTTACGCAGTCCTCATATGAGTGAACATACCCCTTATGTAGAGGAAGAGACCATCATTCTAGTGAAAACAGGCCATCTCCCTCTCATCTAGAGAGCCTAAAAATACGCCACACACTTAAAAGAACAGGCGAAGAAGAGGTGACTTAATCACAGCGTCCCTAGCACTAATTAAGTTGAATCAGCTCATTAGGCCAGATTCAGCTTAATTAAAGTTGTGCTGTATTGCAGTATACAAGCCCCTAGAAAAATCCTCACAATGACATAATTCCATCCTGTCATTTGGCTTGCTAAACGCTGAATAGTCAGGGTTAAAACCGAGTTTTGTAAAAAACGAGGAAACTTCTCTAACTCAATTAAAGGCATCAGAATAAGCAAGGTACTGATACCTGATACAAGCGACATTTGCCCCCAAAAGTAATCAATATTACGAGTCGCAAACCAAAGTACGTTCCAAAGCGCCACAAAGGCAATCAAACGATAACACTGGGGTAAAAACTTATTTAAAAAGCCCGGTATATGGTTGGCATAGCCTCCTTGTTTAAAGCTTGCAATCAAAGCTAGTATCATACAAATGTCAGTTAAGATGCCCATGTTTTTCCTATGATTTACGTAAAGAAGTGGTCTTAATTAGACCCTTTATCATTTGTTTTTAGCGCCAAATAAGAAGCATAAATTCGAGTGCCTGTGGTAAGCCAGCAGAGAGAGGCAAACAGCCAAGCAGCGCTCGTAAAGTAAGCAGGCATTAAACAGATAAAAATAAAGAGACCAATGGTTTCAGCTCCTTCGGTAAGTCCACCTAAATAAAACAAAGACTTCTTACCATAATCTAACTGCTTAATTTGACGCTTTTCTGCCATGATGGCAAAAGCTAAGAAGCTGCTACCTGTTCCCATAAAACTAAAAATTAGAAAGGCTGCAGGTAATGCGTTTGTTTCAGGGTTTGCCAAAGCAAAACCAAAAATCACTGCTGAATAAAAAATAAAATCTAAAGTAATATCAAGATAACCACCCAAATCAGTTGGCTGTGTTTGACGGGCAATTGCGCCATCAAGCCCATCACAAAGACGATTAATAATGATAAATAAAAGTGCTAACCCATAAGCCTCAAAAGCCAAACTTGGAATTACCATCATGCCAATGATAAAGCCAAAAACGGTGACCTTGTTGGCGCTAATTTGCTGCTTTACTAAGTAAGCGGCCGAGGCATCAAGTGGCCACTTAAGCAGCTTAATAAAATGTCTATCTAACATAGTTTCCCATTTACTTTGATCGAGTATTACTGCTATTTAAGAAATACTCATCAATTCATCTCATAGCCTCATTCAAGCACAGATTGTATCCTGCTTAATTGAAGGTATGATTACATAATTTTATACTTTGCTCATTTTAATTGAGCATAATACATAAAACCCACTATTCAGCGCCCAACACGAGCATAACAAGCCCATGATACATTTCAAAAAGTATGGTCAGAACAATGTCCCCCTAGTTGTGATTCACGGATTATTTGGTAACAGTGATAATTGGCATTCTATTGCACAATCCTTAAGTGAGCACTTCACCGTTTATTGTTTAGACTTACCCAATCATGGCAAATCAGACGCCTTAGAAAATGCCGCTTACGACATCATGGCAAACCATATCAACACCTGGATGCAAGCAGAAGGGATTGAGGAGTGCTTCTTGCTAGGACACTCTATGGGTGGAAAAGTTGCAATGCAGTTCGCTTCTCAATTTCCTAACAAGGTAACACGCTTAATCGTTGCTGATATCGCCCCTGTTGACTATGAATCAAGTCACCACAGCATCTTTGACGGACTTAAAGCCATTGATCTTAATCAGATCAAAAACCGCAAAGAAGCGGATACTATTTTGGCAGCGTATGTTGAAACCCTTGGTGTCAGACAGTTCCTATTAAAGAGCTTAATCAAGACAGATGCAGGCTTTGCTTGGCAAGTAGATATCGATAACCTCTTTAACAATTACACTCAAATCCGTGCGACTCCCCCTTTTGAAAAAGCGTATAAGGGTGAGACCTTATTTATAAAAGGTGAGAATTCAGACTATATTCAAGCTCAGCACAAGGATGCAATTTTACACTGGTTCCCTAAAGCACAAGTAAAAATGATACCCGCCACAGGACATTGGTTACACGCAGAAAAACCTTTGCCATTTACCAGTCTTGTTAAGCGTTTTTGTCAAAAAGCATAAAATTAATAAACACATTAAAGGGAGGCTCTAGCCTCCTTTTTATCACCCTTAGATGCCTAAGTTTTCTCACTAGTTGCATAATTGAACGAAAAAATAAGTCACTTAAAAAAGTGAATTTCTATATACTCTTGCCTCAATTATTTACAAGGAGTGTGGCATGAGTCAGCTTGGAGCAGAGTCAATGCAAAAACAAAAAATGTCGGCTAAAGAATTTACCGCATTAACCGCAGTGCTAATGTCCATTGTGGCAATTTCAATTGATGCCCTACTCCCTGCACTTGGCATGATTACCCAAGATCTGCAGATGGAAAACCCAAATAAAGTACAATTACTCATTGGCGCCTTATTCTTAGGTATGGCAAGTGGCCAACTTATCGCGGGCCCATTATCCGATGCCCTAGGTCGTAAGCCTGTCCTCTATACAGGTCTGTTTGTCTACTTTATTGGCACCTTGGTTTGTTTTTTCGCTCAAAGTTTTGAGGTATTACTTGCTGGCCGCATCATTCAAGGCCTTGGTGCAGCGGGTCCTTATATTTCGGCCGTATCACTAGTACGAGACCAATATGAAGGTCGAGAAATGGCTAAGGTCATGTCTTTAGTCATGATGATTTTTATTCTAGTGCCTGCGCTAGCACCCAGCCTAGGTGAGATGATTCTACTCATCACCAACTGGCATGGTATTTTCATTATGTATGGTCTTTACGCCATTATTATTTTGACTTGGATTAACTTTCGTTTAGAGGAAACACTTAAACCAGAACAGCGTATCCCCTTTACCAAAGCTGGTTTTATCGCAGGCTTTAAAGAAGTAATATCGAATAAGAGTACCGTCAGCCTAACGTTTTGTGCAGGCCTTATGTTTGGCTGCCTTATCGGCTATATCAGCTCGGCTCAGCAAATATTTCAAGTTCAATTTGAAACGGGAAAGCTGTTTAGTATCTATTTTGGCGGACTAGCACTCTTAGTTGGTGTGTCATCACTGGTTAATTCTAAGATTGTTGGACGCCTAGGTATGCACCTCATAAGTAAACGTGCATTTAGTGTCATCATACTTAACTCGATTATCTTTTTAATCGTTCAGTCTCTATTTGAAGTGCAACTTTGGATGTTCTTAATCTTTGCGGGAATTTTGTTTTTTTGCTTTGGTTTACTATTTGGCAACATCAACGCCATGGCAATGGAACCTATGGGTCATGTGGCAGGTATTGCTGCTGCAGTGATAGGTGCAATATCTTCTATCATGTCGAATATTGTCGGCACTAGCATAGGTCAAATGTACAACAATACCTTAGTACCTATGACAATTGCTTATATTCTCTTGTGCTCTCTTGCATTGGCACTTTTGTACTATGCAGAGAAAAAGACAAATCAGGCGAAACAAGCAGAGACGCTGGCAAACAACCATGCTTAAAGCCATACACCATGCAGCAATCATTTGCTCTAACTATGAAAAATCGAAACATTTTTATAGTCAGATATTAGGGCTTAAGATCATTGCAGAAAACTATCGAACTGAGCGTCGCTCTTATAAGCTTGATTTAGCCTTACCTGATGGAGGCCAGATAGAGCTTTTTTCCTTTGAAGGCGCGCCAGCAAGACCAAGCCGACCAGAAGCTCAAGGTTTAAGACACTTAGCCTTTGTGGTGGACTCTGTGACTGAGTATAAGGCTTACTTATTGAGCCAAGGTGTTGAGGTAGAAGATACACGGATTGATGAATACACAGGAAAATTCCAAGATCCGGATGGCCTTCCTCTAGAACTTTATCAAGCCTAATAAAAGCCTCAACAGACATTAAAAAAGGGATGTATTTGCATCCCTTTTTTAATAAAGCACTTAATTTGAAAACCAAGACCTAGACTGGCTTTTTAGCAACGCGATATTCATCGGCATAATAAGTGCCTAGCATACGAATCTCTTCCGAGAAGAAACGCAGCTCCTCTAATGCTGATTGCATTTCAGGTGCTTGAAAATGACTCTCTACATCGACATAAAACTGAGTCGCTGTAAACGCACCATTTACCATATAACTCTCAAGCTTTAGCATGTTAATACCATGTGTCGCAAAGCCACCCATAGCTTTATATAACGCCGCAGGTATATTACGTACACGAAACATAAAGGAAGTAATGTAAACTTGTTCAGGATCAAGTGGTGGTAATTTATGCTGTTTTGCAAACACCAAGAAACGAGTGGTATTCCCTTCTCTATCATTAAAATGTGACTTTAAAATTTCAAGTCCATATAACTCAGCAGCCAATTCTGACGAAATAACCCCCAATCCATCTTCGCCGGTTTCTGCTAAATGCTTAGCCGCTCCCGCTGTATCATACATAGCAAGGTTAGTGGCACCTAACGCCTTAATACCTTCATCACATTGAGCTAATGCTTGAGGGTGACTACCAATTTGCTTAATGTCTTCAAGCTTGGTACCTGCTTTTGCCATCAAACAGTGATTAACAGGCTCAAAATGCTCTTTCACCACATAGAGTTCTGTTTTACGTAATTCACGGTAAATCTCTTCGACCCGACCTGCCGTCGAGTTTTCAACCGGAATCATGGCATACAAGGCTTCACCCTGCTCAACCATCTGCATAGCTTGTGCAAATGTCGCACAATTGACCATTTTGGAATCTGGAAAGGTATGTTTACAAGCTAGATGAGAATAAGCACCGGGCTCCCCTTGATAAGCAACAATATGGCTGGCATCAAGGGCAAGTAAGGAATCTGGCATAGGTTAAATGTCTTCTACTGAAAATTTATAACTAAATGTGGGATAATCCCCTACAGTAACAAACAATCAAACTAAAGCAAGAGACTCGTTTAAAGCGACCTCTGACTCAGCTTAAAAGGTATAAAAAAACAAACATGATTAAGTGGGTTGCAATTAAACTAATCCGCGGCTATCAAATTCTGATTAGCCCTCTAATCGGCAGTAATTGTCGCTTTTACCCAAGCTGTTCCGCTTACATGATAGAAGCGATGGAGCGCTTTGGCTTCTTTAAAGGCCTTTATTTAGGGCTCAAACGGCTGGGGAAATGTCACCCTCTGCATGAAGGTGGAATGGATCCTGTGCCTGAAAAGAAGTGTTCCAAGCACAAATGTAAGTAATAAAAAGTTAACCTTGCGGCGTCACTTGCAACTTAAGCTCGCTGGCAATAAGTACAGCTTGTGTACGGTTATTAATACCCAGCTTTTTAAAGATGGCAGTAATATGCGCTTTAATAGTCGCTTCTGAAATATTTAGCTCATAAGCAATTTGCTTATTCAATAAACCCTCATGTAAGTAACATAAAACTCTATATTGAGAAGGTGTTAACTCAGATACGCGTTTAACCATATCTAAATCAGGTTTAGGTTGATTTAAGACCGCCTCTTTAAGGTGTTCAGGTAACCAAATTTCGCCCTCTAAAATCGCATTAATGGCGTTAGCAATATCAACTGGCTGACTCGTTTTAGGAATAAAACCCAACGCGCCTGCTTCTAATACTTTTGCCATCACACTGGTATCTTCTTCACCAGAGATAACCGCTACAGGCAGGTCTACAAAATCAGATCGAATGCGGATAAGACCATAAAGATCACCACTTCCCGGCATATTAAGATCTAACAGCAAAAGGTCCAGATCAGGGTTCGTGGCTAAAAAAGTAAGGGTACTATCAAGATCCTGAGTTTCATTAATCTCAATATTATCAAATAGCTCCGATAGCGCACCTTTTAAGGCACCACGAAACAATGGATGGTCATCAGCAATTAGCAGTGAATACATAAGTCCCTTCACCTTCTTTTTATTGTTTTATAAATAATAGGGAGCAAAAAACCGCGCTACCCTTATCTCAAAAGTGTAACACTAAAGAGAGTAAGAATAGAGCGGCCAGATTAGCACTAAGTCAGATAATTGATTTAAACACTCAATCAGATTATTGATTCAAGCGGTTTTTAATCAGGTCATCAACCACACTTGGATCCGCGAGTGTACTAGTATCACCAAGAGAGTCATGCTCATTAGCAGCTATCTTACGCAAAATACGGCGCATGATTTTCCCTGATCGTGTTTTTGGTAAACCTTGGCCTGCCCACTGCATCAAATCAGGTGTCGCAATTGGTCCAATTTCATCGCGTACAAATTGACGTATCTCTTTAGTCAAAGCGTCTGTAATCTCAACTCCATCCACCTGGCTTAAATAAACATATAAACCTTGTCCTTTAATATCATGAGGGTAACCAACAACGGCAGCCTCTGCTACCGCTGGGTGAGCGACCAAAGCACTTTCAATTTCAGCAGTACCTAGGCGGTGACCAGAAACATTGAGAACATCATCCACACGACCTGTAATCCAGTAATAATCATCTGCATCACGACGAGCACCGTCACCGGTGAAGTACATACCATCATAAGTACTAAAATAGGTCTGCATGAAACGTTCATGGTCCCCATAAACGGTACGTGCTTGAGAAGGCCAAGAATCCAATAAGACTAAACCACCTTCCACATCTTCGCCGTTAGCAGCAACAAAGTTTCCTTCACTATCTACTAAAGCCGGTTGCACTCCAAACAAAGGCCCAACACAAGAGCCAGGCTTCATATCTTTACCGCCGACTCTTGGCGTCATCATGATGCCACCTGTTTCTGTTTGCCACCAAGTATCAACAACAGCGCAACTTTCTTTACCCACTTTAGTGTAATACCACCACCAGGCTTCAGGGTTAATTGGCTCGCCAACACTACCAAGCACTCTTAGTGAGTCTCTATGGCTAGTTTGAATAGGCTCATCACCTTTAGACATTAGGGCACGGATAGCGGTTGGTGCGGTATATAAAATATTAACATTGTATTTATCAACAATACGCCCTACGCGGCCGCAATCAGGATAAGTGGGCACACCTTCAAACATGACGCTGCTGGTACCGTTAGCAAGTGGACCATAGACAATATAGCTATGACCTGTAATCCAGCCAACATCAGCAGCGCACCAATAAACATCATCTGGTTGTAAATCAAAGACAACTTCGTGAGACAAACTGGTATAAACCATATATCCACCAGTTGTATGCACTACGCCTTTAGGCTTACCGGTTGATCCTGATGTATAAAGAATAAAGAGAGGATCTTCGGCTTGCATAGGCTCAGCCGGACAAACAGGCTCACAAGAAGATACTAAGTCTTTCCAATCGACATCCAGTTTATCATTCCACTCCACCTCTTTTTGGGTATGAGGGAAAACAACAACATGCTCAACACTTGGGCAAGCATCATTTGCAACGGCAAGGTCTACATTGTGTTTAAGTGGGACTTTATTGCCTGCTCGTAAACCTTCATCTGCAGTTAATACAAGTTTTACTTCACAGTCATTAAGACGGTCAGCAATGGCATGGGCAGAGAAGCCGCCAAAAATAACCGTATGAATCGCACCAATACGAGCACATGCCAACATGGCATATACGGCTTGAGGGATCATAGGCATGTAGATAGCAATACGATCACCTTTAGTGACCCCTAACTTTTTCAGGCCATTTGAGAGTAAGGCAACTTCATCGTGTAATTGCTGATAGGTGATTTGCTCTGCTTCACCTTCAGAGTCACCTTCCCAAAAATAGGCGACCTTATTTGCTTTATCACCTAAATGTCTATCAATACAGTTATAACTTGCATTGAGTACACCATCTTCGTACCAACGGATATCCACATTATCACGCTCAAAGCTGGTGTTTTTTACCTTGGTATAATCTTTTATCCAATCGATTCGCTTACCTTGCTCGCCCCAAAAACCATCAGGGTTAGTAATTGATTCTTGGTACATACGTTCAAATGTTTCTTGATCTATGCCGACGTTCTTCTTGCTGGCACTTGGTACGGCAACTGTCAAAGGTTCCATTGATTTTGCTCCTGTTCTTAAATTTGTTATCAAGGATGCTGTCATCACTATATCTTTCTAAAGACTAAGAACCATTACACTTTAGTCTTAATCATTATTTTTATATTTAACCGACACTTAGAGTAAAACTTTAACGTATATTGCCTGTTCCTCACTTTTGACATCAAGGAAACTACCTCTATAAGTTTCATTAATAATAAAGATATCCTTCTAATTTCTTATATTTCATGAACTCACATACAAAAAAAGAGGCCTAAGCCTCTTTTTTAACATAGATTAATTCTTTACAAAACCCGACCAGCCTTTACAAAAAACGGAATAGTTACCTCACGCTTTTCTAAGGGTTCTTGCCACACTTTAATAATGGCATCCCAAGCATCAGCTAACACTTGCGTTGCATCCTCATGCTCTAGCGCTCTAATAGCAGACCAAGTTTGCATATAATCAAAAAGACGATAGGCATTCCATTTAAAGGATAATTCAAACTCAGGTACGTCCAACATTTCCAATGGAAAAGTCACATCGTCATATTGGTTCCATAAAGTTCTATTTTGCGCAGGCCAATGAGGTTTTAGTTTACTCATAATCTGACGATTAATAATGTCGTCTATCTCTGGACAAACACTTAACCAGCTATAACCCCAACAAGCAAAAATACCACCGGGCTTTAGTGTTCTTTTAACTTCAGGCCAGAACTTCTCTAGATCAAACCAATGTAATGCTTGGCCAACACAGATGGCGTCAAAGTGCTGGTCTGGATACTCACACACTTCAGAAGGAGAGACTTTATAATTTACTTTACGATGCGGGATGGCTTCCGCTATTTGTGATTCGCTTATATCTGTTGCTTCTACTTGCTCAAAATAAGCAGCAAGATCTATGGATACCTGGCCTGTTCCACAAGCACAGTCCCATACACACTGTTGATTTTTGACTTGGTTGGATAGCCATAGATAGAGCTCCGGCGGATAAGTCGGTCGCCCTTTTGAATAGACATCTGACGAAAAGTCAAAATAAGATTGCATCAACTCATTCCCTTAATAAATTCTTTAAATTACAGATAATTAGCTTAAAACGTCTTACTTACAGTCACTCCTAACTTTCTTAAAAGACAACAAGTACAATTTTAGTTTAATAAATTATAGTCATTAAGTACTGACTTAGCCTCTATCACACCCTTAACTTTATGGGCTTGCATACCTAGGCCACGGGCAGCATCAATGTTTATTTGGTTATCATCAATAAACAATATCTCTTGCGGTGTAACATTCAAGGCACTCAACACTTGCTGATAAATCGCCACCTCTGGCTTAGCAAACCCTAAATGATGTGAGGCAAAATAACTATCAAACTTACCTGCCAACGCCATCTCTTGCATCAACCTTGGCCAATGAGCTGCATTTGTATTAGATAAAATCCCTTTGTGGATATGAGGCTTAACCGAATCAATTAACGCTAATGCACCGTCAAACAGTCCCCTTGGCCACGCCGTAAATTCATCACAGAAGCGTTTAACCTGAACTGAATCAGGCCTATTGCCAGAGACCTCTTTAATCAAGCTTGTCGCAAAATCTGCTAACGCTATTTGACCCGTATCGAATGCCTTTACACTGGGTGATGCTAACCATTTTAACCAAGCATTCTTTTCATTATCATGACTCACTAACATGGTGTTTAATTTATCGGTTTCACCAAGGTCTACCAGCACATTCCCCAGATCAAAAAGTATCACTTTTACCATAAGAAACACCCACTAACATTGTGTTAATTCAATCAGTAAAAGACGCTAATTCATGTTAAATCATCTTAATAAAACTGATACTTTTTTCGTTTTCATTACCCCACTTTAACAAATAAATTGGCACCACATTATAAAAACCTTGTTTGTATATGGTTAAAATTTGTTTGAAAAAGCATCTTTTTGTCGACAATTATCATAAGCCATTTTTTGCCTACTCTTAAATTCATTACTACCATAACAAACTTAAAGTTACCTTTAGTCCTTGTTGCATAAGGCTTTCAGGGCATAAGCAATTTTTTGCCTAAGAGATAATTATCGCTATCAGCTGTTTTTTGCTCAATTGAGGTGTAATTCACTTCTCAAATCAAGAAAAAACAATTTATTTCTTACAAATCAAAAGGTTACAATTCTGGCATGAATATTGATATAAGTTATATCGAGTTTACACTCAGTATTCCCCCAATTAGGAGAAAAATAAAATGAAACTGGGCCTTAAAAAAATCAGCAAAAGCCTTCTAGGTTTAGCAAGCGCAACTGCCATCACTCTATCTGCAACCCACACAGTGGCAGCTGATAGCGACTACATTCTTGCAACAGCATCCACTGGTGGTACTTACTACCCTGTCGGTGTTGCTATTGCCACTTTAAGTAAAATTAAATTAGAGCCAAAGCATGGCATTTCACTATCTGCAATTAGCTCTGCAGGATCAGGTGAAAACGTTAAGCTGTTACGTGAAAATCAGGCGCAATTTGCCATCCTACAAGGTCTATATGGCGCTTGGGCTTGGAATGGTGAAGGTCGAGTCGCTAACTCAGGTAAACAAGAAGGCTTGCGTTCTATTTCAATGCTTTGGCAAAACGTTGAACATTTTGTCCTAAAATCTGATTTGGTAAAAAGCGGTACTGTTGCTGATTTGACCCAGTTAGAAAAAGGTAATAATAAATTTTCAATTGGTAAAAAGAACTCAGGTACCGAAGGTTCAGGTCGCCAATTACTATCAGGTTTAGGCATTGATGCAGACAAATTTAGCTTAGCTCACATGGGTTATGGCGGTAGTGCTGACGCCCTACAAAACGGCACAATCGATGGCATGAACATTCCTGCTGGTGTACCAGTAAGTGCTATTACTCGTGCTTATGCAGCTATGGGTGATAAAGTTCAAGTACTTGACTTTACTGATGCTCAAATGAAAGAAGCTAACGGTGATTACACTCTTTGGACTCGCTATGTTATCCCTGCAAACACTTATCCAGGACAAACAAAAGCGATCAATACGATTGCACAGCCTAACTTCTTAGCTTCTCGTTCTGATTTGCCAGAAGAAGACGTATACCTATTGACTAAAAGCCTATACGAAAACCTAACTTACCTAAGCGCGATCCACAAAGCGACTGCGGTTATGTCAATCGAAAAAGCGATTGCTGGCCTTCCTGTACCACTTCATCCAGGTGCTGCTCGTTATTACCGTGAACAAGGTATCAGCATCCCAGCTCATCTAGTGGCAAACTAGTAAAAAGCGAAACACGTACAGTAATACCTGAGAAATCTTAATTGGTATCTCATTCTCTCTAGGGGCTAGAATCAGCGCCTAGAGAGACTATTCTCTATTTTAAAATAAGTATTAAGCACTGTTCCTTATCTGATTAAACAGTCGCACCATAAGGTAAGTTGTTATGAGCTCAACCCAACCCCACATGGATGAAGAGACCCAAGCTAAATTAAAAGAATTTGAAAGTACCCACAGAAGCGGTACTGGCATCAATAGGGCGATTTACCTTATTGGTATTCTTATGGCTTTCTCCCATATCTACATTAATACCTTAGGCACCTTCCCTGAACTCTGGGTATCTGCATTCCATTTTGCTGGTTTTGGTATCATGTGTACCCTACTTACTCCAGCAAGCTCAAAGTTAACAAAATCAAAACTTGCCTTAGGTGTAGATCTAGTTTTGGTGGCCGCTCTTATATGTCTACCTATCTACATAATGTTATTTGAAGATGCTCTCTATGATAGAGGGGTGACCTTTGTCACGGGTGACTGGATAGCGTCAGCTGTTGCTGTTCTATTAGCACTTGAGCTCATTCGTAGAACCGCTGGCTGGTTTATTCCTGCTTTAATTTTTGTTGCGCTAACCTATGTCGTACTCTGGGGAAGCCTAATCTCTGGGCCTTTTTCATTCCCAGGATTAAGCTTAGAAACCTTGTTATACCGTAGCTTCTTTAGTACCGACGGTATGTTTGGCTCTATTTCTAGAATTTCATGGAGCTTTGTCTTCATGTTTATTTTATTTGGCGCTTTCCTTGTTAAATCAGGCGCGGGTGATTTTATTATCGAGTTATCCCGTGCGGCTGCCAGTAAAATGGTAGGCGGCCCAGGTTTTGTTGCTGTTTTAGGTTCTGGCTTAATGGGGTCAGTATCTGGTTCATCAGTAGCAAACACAGTGTCTACTGGGGTAATTACGATTCCATTGATGCAAAAGGCAGGCTTTCCAGCACGTTTTGCAGCAGGTATTGAAGCAGCAGCATCAACAGGTGGACAGTTAATGCCACCCGTCATGGGCGCTGGGGCTTTCATCATGGCTTCTTATACGCAAGTTTCTTATGTCACCATCATCAGTGTGGCTGCGATTCCTGCGCTACTTTACTTTTTATCCGTTGCCTTTTTTGTTCGAGTGGAAGCAAAACGCAGTAATGTTGTACAAACAATGGAAGATGGCGTATCAGCCATGTCAGTCTTAAAGCAAGGCTGGCACCATATTCTGCCATTGGGTGGTCTGGTAACCATGTTAATTCAAGGCTTTACACCCACCTATGCTGCAGGTTTCGCCATCTTAATCGTGATTGCATCATCTTGGTTATCTAAGACTCATCGCATGGGCGTAATCGAAATATTGGATGCCATGGCGCAAGGCGCGAGAAATATGTCGACCACCGCAGTGCTGCTAGTTGGCATCGGGCTTGTTGTCAATGTCATCAGTACCACAGGGGTGGGTAATACCTTCTCTTTGATGATCACAAGTTGGGCTGGCGGTAGTTTATTTTTTACCATCATACTGGTTGCTCTTGCTTCTTTGATTTTAGGCATGGGGCTCCCTGTAACAGCGTCTTATATCGTCCTAGGTACTTTATCGGCGCCTGCGCTTTATAACCTTATTGCCGAAAGCCAAATGTTGGAAATGCTAGCATCAGGTCAGTTACCTGAAACTGCACATGCTATCTTTATGCTGGTTGATCCAAGCGTTATCAGCCAATTGGGGCAAAGCATGCCAATCGAACAAGCCACACAGCTTCTTAGCCAAGTGCCAAGTGACTTTAAAGGCATGCTATACGAGCAAGCACTGGGTGCAGAAGCCATCGCTATGTTCTTAGTCACTGCCCACATGATTATCTTTTGGCTATCACAAGATAGTAACGTCACACCGCCTGTCTGCTTAACCGCATTTGCTGCTGCGGCCATTGCTAAAACACCACCAATGCGCACAGGTGTCACTGCATGGAAGCTAGCAAAAGGCCTTTATATCATTCCACTATTAATGGCTTATACCCCATTAATCGGCGGTGATGCAGAAACGCTACTGCGTCTTACGGTATTTGGCATTTTTGGTTTATATGCCTTTGTTGCTGTGATGGAAGGCTACTTAGAAGATAAGTTAAATCTAGTCAGTAGAGGCCTATTACTCTTCGCTGCCATTGCTATGTTATGGCCAGATTTGCATATAGGGCTACAATTTGTGGGCTTAGTCATTTTCTTAGCTGTCTTTATTTCAGGTAAACGCAGCTTTACTTTAAATCAAAACGAGCAACACGCTTAGCTCATCCATTTCGGCCACCTAAAACTTAGGTGGCCTTTCCTCTTTAATATTTCCCTATCACTTAGAATATCAACTCATATGGAAACAATTCATTTCCACCAGCCTAATTTATTCATGAATAAAGCTTAATTAAACTACTAAGACAGCTAATCAATAGGAATACAGCATGTCTTACTCAAGTTCTCAAACACACACAAACGCACAGAGCATGCCTTTTTGGGGGTTCGTCTGCTTAATGGCAATGATCTTCTCACTCTCTCCTCTTGCTATAGACATGTATCTACCCGCATTGCCTCAAATGGCTGATTTTTTTGAAACTCGTATTGATGCCATGGAAGCAAGTGTTGCTATCTATCTGCTGAGTTTTGCCTTAGGCCAGCTTGTGTTTGGTACCTTGGCAGACAAGCTGAATAAAACAAGCTTGCTCAATTGGGGGTTAATAGGGTTTGCTATCGCAAGCTTTATTGTGGCATTAAGTGATAACTTAACGGGGCTTTTTCTTGGCCGAGCTGCACAAGGTTTCTTAGGCGGGACTTCCGTCGTGGTATTTGCTCTTATTCAACAGAATTATGGTAAACAAAAAAGCAGCCAAATTATCTCTTATATTATGGCCGTTGTTGTTGTCGCTCCTATGGTTGCCCCTATGATAGGGAGCCAAATACTTGTTCACCTTGGCTGGCAGTGGATTTTCTTTTGCTTAGGTTTTTTTGCTTTTATCACCTTTTTCACACAACTTTTTATCAATAGCCAAGCAAGCTCAAGCAAAGCAGAGAAAGCAAGTTCCCCATCAAGCCAAACAACTGAGAATAAGGTACAAATCTCTCAAATTTTTAAAGGTTATAAATTCGTTTTAACAAACCCACTGACCTTAAGTTATATGTTTGCCGGCGCAGCGTCATTTGCTGGGCTATTTGCTTTTGTCTCGGGCTCCCCTTTTGTATATATGAGCCTGTATCAAGTAAGCCCACAAGACTACAGCTTATTAGTCGGGCTTAACGCAATCGCCATGATAAGTACTAATTTGCTCAATGCGAGACACCTTGGTCATATCGATCCAACCGTAAAGTTAATTTGGGCAGGGATTGGATTAGGTATCATAGGTCTCTACTTATTTATCGCAGCAAGTTTAGCTCTACCTTTACCTTATATTGTCCTTGGCGTTGTTCTTTATATGGCCATGCTAGGCTTTACCTCTGCCAATGCAATTGCAGGTGTCCTTTCAAGCTCAGGTCAATATGCAGGCCTAGCCTCTGGTCTTAATGGTGTTATGCAATTTGGTTTAGGCGCACTCGCCAGTGCCATTATCAGCTTTAGCAATAGCGTTAATAGCATGCCAATGACTTTTACGATGACTGCATCAGGTTTCATCACTTGTGTCTTTGCATTCGCACTTATCAAACAAACAAGGAAGGGAGTCTAATATGCGCCAGATAGCTCACATCATTGAACGTAAGGCAAGCCATCCCGCTTACATCAATCACAAAGTAAGGCATTTACTCGCGCCGTTTGTACTCTTTGATGCAGGGAAAGTGACGGGTAAAAACAGGTTAATGATAGACTGGCACCCTCATTCTGGCGTCGCCACAGTCACCATGCCCTATGATGCTAAGCTAATCCACCAAGATTCAATGGGGCATAAAGGGACGATAGAGGATCAAGGTCTACAGTGGATGGCATCAGGTAAAGGCATCTGGCATAAAGAGATCTATGAAGCGAATAATGAGCAGCAAGATATTGGTATAATGCAGCTTTGGGTACTCTTACCACCAAACGAAGAGGTTGCCTGTAGCCGTTACTTTAATCTTAAAAATAGTGACATTATTCAAACAGGTAACACACGCATCTTGCTAGGTGCTTTTCAAGGAGAACAAGCTTGTCACAAAATTAGCCAAGACATTAGCTATCTAGATATAAATCTAAAGGCAGGAGAGTCATGGCACTTTCAGCATGATACCCAAAGTCGTGGTTTTATCTACCCAAGAAACGGCACTCTTAAAGTTGGTACAACAGAGTTAAAGACCGAGCATTTAGGTCTATTAGAAGAAAACACTCAAATTTTAACCGTTACGGCAATCACAGATAGCCAATTTGTGCTGGCAGCAAGCGCGCCTTGGCCTCATAAAATAGTTCATCAATACGGACAAATGCATACGAACCTTCTTGCTTTAGATATTGCCAATGAAGAAATACGCCACCAAGCAAAACGTTTACAGCAAGCAGGAGGGCTAGGCTAACAAACTAGGCTTTTCTCAGTAAAAGCCTAGCAAACAATTCACTATATTATTAAAGTAGCATAAGCTGAAGGCGCTCTAGGCAAAATTTAACTGCCCTTCCTTTTGCTAACTCACCTTCCCTTTATATTTAACACAGGCATATGTCTCTCCCTACAACCCCCCCCTCTGACTTAGTGCGAATCAACTAATATTATGCATAATCTACTCTCTCTATTTTTGATTATTAGCACAAGGTGAAGTTAAGGTGAAAACACTTATTTTTCACCAGATATACTCCACCCTAACAGCATATAAATAATCAGACTCACCTCAATTAAAAGATGTAAAAGGTAATAGGATGCTTGTACTCCTGATTGAAGACAACCGCCAACTCGCCAGTAATATCATTGAATATTTAGCCTTCGATGATATTGAGTGTGACTATGCTGAAAGAGGTGATCAAGGACTGGCACTTGCCCAAGAAACACCCTTCGATATTATTTTACTAGACTTAAACCTGCCTAGGTTAAACGGCTTAACCATTGCTAAAACCTTACGTGATGAAGGTAATAACACACCGATTTTAATGCTAACAGCAAGAGATAGTTTAGATAATAAACTTGAGGGATTTGCTCAAGGCGCCGATGATTATCTCGTCAAACCTTTTGCCTTACCCGAACTAGTCGCCAGAATAAAAGCCTTAGTGAATCGCAGTTTACCTCAGCACAATACGCTTAAGATTGACGACCTCGTGCTCAACCTACACACCAGAGAAGCAACAAGACAAAACAAAACACTCAATTTAAACCCTGTCGCTTGGGAGTTACTGGTTGCCTTAGCTAAAGCAAGCCCAGCACCATTGAGTAGAGAGACTTTAGAAGAGGTTGTTTGGCAAGGAAAGCCGCCTAATTCAGATGCGTTGAAGTCACATCTATATCAATTAAGAAAGCTTGTTAACAAACCTTTTAGTCAGCCGATTCTACACACCCTACGCGGTGTTGGTGTGGCATTACGCCATCAAGCAGGAGAAGAGTAATGATGCTTAATTCTCCCATAAAGAATACAACCAAACGCACTCTTACTCGACAAAGCCTGCGTTTCTTCATACAAGAAAAACTACTTGTATTAACCCTTGCCGTCATCCTTTGTACATCAGGCTTAATTTATTATATCTACAATCAAGGATTAGATATTTCTGCCCGTATGAGCTTAACCAAAATTGGTTATCACTATGCTCAATTAGATAAGGTTGATGCCCTCACACAAACCCAATATGTAATGGGCGAGTTTAGTGTTTATATTGGTAAGCAAAACTTGCCTTCATGGTTAACAGAGTCTCTTAGTTCGAAACAAGTTGAGAACTATGAACTAGTCAAGCTACGTATTAAGCACGATAAAGACAATTCACATTCCAATCAGGTAAAACTAGGTAATCAAAACTCAGCTAAACCTAACTTCATCTTACTCACAGCAATCCCAGGTAAAAGTGACAGACAGATTTTTATTGCTTATTTATTTAGTAAAGACATCAAAATAGAAGAAGTACCCACACCCAACATTTTTGAAACTGTCACCTTAGCCACGCTAACAGTACTCACTCTTCTCATCATCTTAGTGCTTTGGATCGCCTATCGTTTCCACCAAAAAGTGCTTACACCTATGGAATCATTGGCTCAAATAGCCACAGACCTAGATTGCTATCAATCACTTGATGACCATCCCTTACTTAAGAACCAATCAGAAATTGGACACATCGCAAAAGTGTTAAATCAAAGTATTAAACGTATAAAGCAAACCCAAGAAAGGGAAAAGACCTTCCTACAAAATGCCAGCCATGAGCTGCGTACACCAATTGCTGTCATTAGCAGCGCGTTAGACTTAATTGATCGTCGCCAAGAAACAGGGTCGAATGACGTTAAGGACCCTCTCATACACATACGCCAATCCAGCAATAACATGAAAGGTTTGACTGAATCACTGCTTTGGCTCTCCCAAGCCGACAAAGAAGAGAACAACCAAGGTGAGCCTAAAAAACAAAAACTGAGCACTCATGAACTAGCAACACTTGTGTCTGAAGTGAAGCATCAACTTAGCTATCTAATCGAAGGTCGTGAGCTCAACATCCAACTCAATATCATTGATGAAGGCGTCATATATATCGAGAAAAACTTGCTACTGATTGTTATTTCTAACCTCATCAGAAACGCCTTCGAGCACTCTTTTGAAGGCTGCATCATCATTAATGTTTCGAGCAAGTTTATCTCAGTTCAGGATTCAGGCTGTGGCATCAAGGATACAGAGCACCTAATGCAAAGAGGCAAATCTAACAGAGAGAGCTTTGGACTAGGGCTGGATATTGTCACTCAGATAGCACAACAGAAGGGCTGGCACTTCACCTTAAAAAACACCGTAGAAAACAATTTAGAAACAGGCTGCACAGCCACGCTTAAGTGGCATGAGCATCCACAATAATTCACATCAAGCACGATAGGTAAGAAATAAAATGAAAGATACCCAAGCAAAATTCAGTAAGATCACCGTTAGTCTACATTGGTTAGTTGCGATTCTCTTTATTGGACTCATGGCAATAGGCCTTTACATGACAGAGTTTAAAGAGTTCTCTTTATTCCCTATTCATAAATCTTTCGGCGTTATATTACTGCTTATCGCACTGCTTCGTGTTATCTGGCGTTACATGAATGGTTGGCCAAAACCTGCGGGGAAATACACCTCAGTTGAACACCTACTGGCAAAAATTATGCATTGGACGCTAATCATTGGCATGCTGCTAATGCCAATCTCAGGCATAATAATGACATTATCAGAAGGAAGAGGTTTATACGTTTTTGGTCTAGAACTCGTCGCAAGCTTCCCTGACCCTGAGAATGCCCGCAGAATGCTAGTCCAAAATGAGTTTTTAGCAGGCGTAGGTGAAAGCATCCATGGCATCGGCGCTAATGTGATGATTTTTGCGATTGGCTTACACCTTGTTGGCGCGCTTAAACATCACATCATAGATAAAGATGGCACCTTACGCCGCATGCTAGGCCAAAGCATTTAATTCACCTTTTTCTCTACCATTACCTCTCTTCTTGCGCTAACAAAGCCTGCCAAGAAGAGATGATAATGTCGTAGTCCATTAAGCAGGTATTTACCCATTCTTCATCAAAGCCATGATCCGTAATAAGGTATTGGTAAGCCTGCTCATCACTGGCATATAAATGACAAAGGCCCATATAAAACCTTTGGATTGGCAAACTATGAGAGTCAGATAACATAACAGAGGCAAAAGGTTCTGGATCTAAACTTTCAAGATAAAATAAGTCTGCCCCATCTTTTAATAGTTGAGGGCCATCTTCCATCATGGTAATCAAAACATAAGATGCAAAAGAATCTGCGGCATCTTCCTCACGACCCAGTACAGGCAAATTTAAATAATCCACCAATACATGGGCATACTCGTGGAACAAGGTATGCACAACTCCAGAGATAACAAAACTTTGCTGGGCAGCTAGATCGGCATTGGGGTTAGCCGCAATAAATCTTTGCGCAATTTCATCGGCGAAATAATAGGAGAAATAAATCGTACTGGTTTCAGGGTCATAATAAGGATCTTCCTCACCGCCTATACGCAGCAAAATGTCATCTTCTAATTGCCAGTTGTTATTAATCAGATCGATACTGGTTTTCAACACTTCTGAGGATTCAAGCAATTGCTTTATCGCTTGATTTTCAGGCTCTGGTGCTAACCATTTAAGATTTAAATTTGCCTGTGCAGCAAGAGAGAAAGCGCCAAACAAAACAATAATAAAGAATCTCACATGTTCACCTATTTAAAATTATTAATTAGCTTTAGCTTAACGATAAACACAGAATTAAACACATTAAAATTTGGTAATAAAAAAGGCTAATAATGAATTTATTAGCCTTAATAAGTAACAGATTGAGAGTTGTGAAATAGAAACTTAAGCCGACGGCATACTAAGCCCACAGCCCCCTAAAATAGTTTGGCTTATAGTATCGCCAATGCGGGTCATATCACTCTCAGCGTAATGCTCTTGATCCAACAAGGTAAGTATCTGAGATTCAAAATCAGCATAGTGTTGTGTTGTCGCCCAAATCATAAAAATCAAACTAGTGGGGTCAACCGCTTTCATCTTGCCTTTAGCTATCCAAGATTCAATCAGATTGATCCTATCTTGCAACCAAGGTCGCAACTCTTCTCTTAGATATTCACTAATGTGCGCAGCCCCTTGAATCACTTCCATCGCAAAAATACGAGAGCTGCGAGGTTTAGCAATACTCTGCGCTAACTTGGTACGAATAAAGTTATCGAGCACTACGGCAGGGTCATCATCAATTGTGGCTTTATCGAATACATCATTCCAACTACTGGCAATTTGATTCAGTACCACTTTATATAGATTCTCTTTAGAGACAAAGTAATAAACAATATTTGCTTTAGGCAGCCCAGCCCTTTTAGCGATATTTTGTAGGCTAGCCCCCTTATATCCATACAGGCCAAATTCATGCTCAGCAGCGTGTAAAATGCGCGAGCTAACTTCTTCTCTATTAATTTTACGCTTACTCATTAAATTTTATACTCCTACACTTTACACTCAAGCAGTAACTCATAGGCTTGGCTAAAAGCTTGTTATTCTTCATTTCTTATTATTTTGTGATATGAGTGAGTTCATCAACAAGTGATCCAGGATTAATTTCATAAGCTCGCCCAAAACCTTTCACAAAACGGCCATCCACTGGTGTTAAGCGGAACAAAACAAAATCCCCCAACTGGCTCAATAAATCTATCCTATCGCCCAATTTATCTTTTAATAGGGCAATACCTTGAGGCCAAAATTCATCATCACGATCCACTGCTTCGACTTGTACTTGGTAGCTTAATCGCGTTCTAGCAAATACATCTTGGCTTAAGCTCTCATCTTCTATCATTAAAACACCCGCTTTTGGTGTCGTTAATAAATGTTGAGTGTGTGCAGCAAGCTGGCTAATAAAAATAAGCAGTTCGTTGTCATGGATAGCAAAAGGGGCATAAGAAGCGTGGGGAAAACCTGCTTCATTTGAGGTCGATAACATTAAACTTTTCTGGGTTGTTAAAAATGCATCAATCTCTTCAATGAGCTGATTTTGCAATCTTTTATTTTTCATCGAGTTTTTAGTTTCCCTTTGAGTTAAAAGCTGTCCGATAAGACATGTTTAGCCCTGTAAGCTTCGATGCTAACACAGTTTTTCGTTAATTTTTTGTTTCTAATAAGAAATTATCATGCTTTTCAAACAAAAAAGCCTGATCAGTTATGATCAGGCTCAGCAAATAAAATCATCAATTTTCTTAGGCTATTTTTTCTCTAGGCCTAAAACTTTATCGAATGAGAATCTACCTGGACCACTGACTAAAATAGCCGCGCCAACAGCAACCCACCATGAAGCAGGGTTAACCCAATGAGACCACTCAGGGAATACAGCCAATTGAATAAAAGCTGTCATACCGATTAATGCTAATGCAGAAAAGCGTGAGAACAATCCAACAAATAGCAACAGAGGTAATATAATTTCCATTACGCCAGCCATTAAAGCCGCATTTTCAATTAAGCTAACGGTTAATGAACCTTCTTGATATTCAAGTGTTTGTGGATCACACAATAACAAAGCACCTGGTCTAATCTCTTCAGGACAAAAGAACTCGTACAAGAACAAATCATAGTTATCAGGGTTAGGCACAAAAAAGCCATTCCACTTAGCTAAGCCAGAAGAGAAAAACACATTTGCAAGCTGAAACCTCAAGCCTAATAAAACAATGTCTTTTAACCAAGTTTCTACAAAGCCAATTGCTGAAATGTACAATGCTTTGATTTTTCCAATCATTCTTTAAACCTCTAATTTTAAAAGAGATGCATTTAGTAAATCTGCAAACAAAGCAGAAATATCTAAATCAGCACCCTGTTGAGCTGCACTTTCTAAGGCATCACCTATTGAAGCAGATGCTAAAAACGCGTGATAAAAATGCGCTTCAGCAGATGTAAGTAATTTGGCCTGAACCTCTCCTTCATACTGCCAAAAAAGAATATTTTGCTCCTCTCGATGAGCAGCATCTATTCCTTCGCCATGGAACTTAAGTCTTTGCCATTTGGAAAAAGCAGCAAACTCAGTATTTACCAAGGACACGGACTCGATCAGATTAAAAGGTATCAGAGATAAATCATCGCCTTGTTCTAGCATAGACTGCACTTGAGCTAAGCTAACAATTTGTGTGTTTTTCTTATTTAGGGTACTAATCCAAGTCTGATCTAATAAAGCAAGATCATATAAAGCCCGCCAAGGAATAGAAATCGGTGGTTCTTGCCCTTCAAGTTGCAGCAGAAATACTGGAAAGCTGGGTATTTTCTCTAATTCAGCATGAGTTGAACTCGACGCCATGCCATAAGCAACCAAAGTAGCTTGGCTAGGTGGATAAAGATTAATATAAGCGGTCGCAATTTGATTAAAATCGGTTTCATCTAAAATAAAGGTTAAGCTGGTAAAATTTGCTTTTAGGGCACTTAAACAAGCTTTATAAAAGCCATTACGATAAATACTTAAGAAAACAGCACTTTGCTCACTCGTTAAAAAGTCACTTAAACGGCTATTATCACCACTTCGCATAAAATGACTGAAGGCTTGAATATAATCCTCATGATCACTCAAAATTCACCTCATTAAGCCTAGAAGTCGCAGCTAAATTAGTTAATGGTGTAATCGAGTCAAGGCAGGATTGAGCCTGATTTCTTTCTGTCATCAGCTCATTAAAGGTAGGTATATTGTCATCTCGCTCTAGCAATACAGGCTTAGGGCCAAAGCGTGAAAGCACCTGTTCTAATAATTGCCAAACACCTTCAGCAACGGGCGAACCATGACTATCTATCAGTAAGCGCTCCGGAAAGTTTTCATCTATCGCAAAACCTGCGATATGTATCTCTCCAATACGTTCGCCCTCTAAGCCATCCAGATAGGCATTTACATCCATCCCTGTATTTTTGCTGCTTAAATAGAGATTATTCACATCTAATAACAAGCCTGACCCAGTTCGTTTCATAGCTTCCATTAGAAAGTCTGCTTCATCCATATCAGCAACAAAATCTAAATAATTAGTAGGGTTTTCAATTAAAATACTTCGACCTATCGCCTCTTGATATTTTTCTATCCCTTCACACAAACTAGCGAGAGCGCTTTGCGTTCTAGGCAGAGGTAATAAATCAGCAAAGTAGGCATTTTGACTACTAGACCAAGTCGCATGTTCAGACACTAAAAAAGGATCAAACTTTTTTACAAGCTGTGCAACTTGCTTAAGATGAGGTTCAGTTAATAAGGAAGGATTACCTAAGGAAGCCCCTACCCCATGTAAACTGAGTGGATATAATTCTCTGATTTTTTGCAGATACGCCAGCCTAGGCCCACCTTCTACAAAATAGTTTTCAGTATGCACTTCAAACCAAAGCGATTTGTCAGCAGAATCATGAGAAGCTAAGGCAATGGCCTCATCATAGTGCTGGGGTTTCAAATTGATCCCAGCACCAGAGAAGTCCATCTTTCTTTGAGTCAAAAGATGAGAGTCATGCATAAAAGACTAGCTTTCCTGCACTAAGCTTTTATTTCACTTTTAGAGGCAGTGCCATTAGGTGTCATAATAAATTCACAGCTGCCTTTAGGAGCATAAGTCCACGCGTTACCTTGGAAGTCAGTTGTAGATGTACCTGCACAACTTGTTCCTGCACCTGCTTTACAATCATTTTCACCAGCAAGGGCAATACCATAACAACGATCTTTACGACCTTTTAGACGATCACCTGCAACCCAAGAATCAAACTTCTCTTTCACACTTGAAGTCGCTTCAGCAGAAATAGTAAGTTGATCATTTGGCTTTGCTTCAACAGCACTTGTCATAACAGCTAAAGCGGCACCAGCAAGAAGGGCTTTATTCAATGTATTTTTCATAATGGCTATCTCTTTTGTCAGTTTATTGTCAGTAATTGATACGTATCTAGTAAAGATAGACAGAGATATCCTGACTTGGTTCCAGCTTGTTGCAAAAAAAATTTATTTTTTTAACTCACTGATTTGATAAAGGATAATGATAGTCATAGAAATGGCGTTTAGGAATTAACCTGCTAAAAAAATTAGCAGGTTAATTTTTTAGGCGGTAAGCGCTTCAGCAAGCTCATTGGCTTTAATGAGTTTGCCTTCGTCTTCAATATTTGGGAACACGGCAATATCAATGTTATCGGCTTCTAAGCTAGGCAACCAATTTGTTTTAAATTCAGTTAATGGAACAGAAACAGGTTCACAGTCATCCCAATCATCAACCGCCCATTGTGCGGCAAAATCAGCATCAGGCCAGACCATGACACAGTCCCCTTCATCCGTTTCAACCATGACGAACCCTTCTTCATTACTCAAGCTCCACACCTGCTCAAATGTTTTAACCTGCTTAACAAAATACGCCATACGCTCATCATCAGCAGAGGCTAACAAATGCACTCTTTGCTCAACACTTAATTCTTCAGACATACTTCACTCTCAATTTAAGTTAATTTGATCATCCTATGATCAGGAAATTCATCGTCAACTTTTAAACTAACAAAGCGGCTTGCTCTTGGCTTAATTCTTGAAACTCTCCAAGTGGTAAGGCTGCTGGCAATACAAGCGACCCAATTTGACTTCTATGTAGCGCTTCTACTTTATTACCAACAGCAGCCAACATACGTTTCACTTGATGGTATTTACCTTCACTGATTGTCAGGCTAATTTGTTTATCAGAATGAATAACCACTTTGGCTGGTTTTGTTAAATCTATTTCACCATTTAACAACACACCTTGCTCTAAGGCACTCACTGCATCTTGCTCTATCTTATCTGCCAAATCGACCAAATACGTTTTTGGACAATCATGTTTAGGCGAAGTGATTTTATGCAGCCACTGGCCATCTGTAGTCAAAAGCAATAAACCGGTTGTATCTTTATCAAGACGACCGACTACTTTCAGCTCTTTCTTAATCTCGTTTGGTAATAAATCTAGCACCACCGAGTGCTCATCATCTTGTAGCGCACACACCACACCTTCTGGTTTATGCATCATATAATATCTGTTTTGCTGAAAAGATAATGACTTCTTATCCAATATCACATCACAGTTATCTGTCACGCTAGTATTGGCTTTTAATTTGCTTTCACCGTTAACAAGAACACGACCTCTAGCAATGGCTATTTTGGCTTCTTTTCTTGATAAATTAGCAGCATGGGCTAGGTAATAATCTAAACGCAAGTTAGTTACTCTTAAATAAATCGTTTAATGACTTGGCTAATAGAGCCAAACCTTTTGAAGAACCTCTTTTACATACAGCAAGGACATCATCCACTACTTGTTCCAACCAGCCCACTTGTAACACCTTCTATAGAAGAGCGCCGCTTTAGGCATAATTAGATATGCAAGATACGTTATTTTATCAAAGAGGCAAGCTGATAAATACCTAAGAAAATTCTAAGTAATCATTATCAAAGAGAATAGTGAAACAATTAACCTTAAATGTCCTTTAAGACCCCAAGTAAGACAACAAAACGAAAGAAAAACAAAGAACAAAAGAGAACGTAGTAAAGAGGAAATAGTTGATTAAGCCCACCAAAAGGTTTGATGGGCAATAGCGTCTTAAGCTTTATCTAAAGAAAGCTAAGGATACAGCGCTTTAAAAGCCACTATAACGGCCAGGCTTATGATTAACAGCCAAGATTAAGTTTAGTGCAACAGCACCCAATACAGATAATAGAATGGCCTCTAGATCGACAACAAAAATAGCCATAAACACAATGATACAGTCCACTATCATCTGGAACTTACCAATTGAGTAACCACGGGTTTGAGCTAAATAGCGCGCTAAGATATTCAAACCACCTAGACTCGCATTGTGGCGGAACAGCATAAGGAAGCCAGCCCCCATCAAGAAGCCACCAACAAGACTCGCATAAATAGGGTTTAAGCCTTCAAAACTAATAAACATTGGAGTGATATCTGCGAAGAAAGAAACCAGTAATACGCTGGCAAATGTTTTTAAGGTGAATTCCCAACCTATCTGAGTAATAGCAAGGTAATAGAAAGGTAAGTTAATCACGAAAAACACTTCACCAAAGCTAAATGGGAAAGCATATTGAGCAAGAAAAGCCAAGCCAGCAGTACCGCCAGATAGTAAACTTGCAGAGGTATAAAGGTTGACACCTAAAGCGGCAAGAATAGTACCTATGATGATAGCTTGAGCATCTTCAATTCTGGTGTGTTTAAAAGGGGTTGCTGTCATTGTGGTCATTTCATGTCTCCTACTCACTGAAAACCTGAACTTTGCTCAGGCAAGCGAATTTTAGTGAATTCATGTAATTTCACAATCTTTTAAACATTGGTTTTTTTTGCAAAAACAAAACAAGTGTATAATAATCTGTACACTTTTTCGTACTAATATATGACATAAAGGCTTAGTATTACTAAGCCAAACAAAACGTATTTTTTCCCTCAGCTTTTGCCTGATACATAGCTTGATCTGCTGCTTTAAATAAAGAGGCGATTGAGTCTTGCTCCCCTTTAAAGCACGCCACCCCTACACTCACAGAGGTATGTATTGGTTTTGCTAAATCCCCTTTAAAAGTACTACTTGAGTAACGTTTCACCAAATGATCAATGAGGTTAATAAAGTCCATATCTCTGGTGCCATAACTTAATAGGACAAACTCTTCCCCACCCCATCTGGCCAATATCATGTCACCTTCAATATAGCTTTGAACAAAGTCAGTAAAGTGCTGCAGTAAAGCATCACCAACTAGATGCCCATACTGATCATTCACTCGCTTAAAGTCATCGATATCTAGCACGGCAATTTGGAACAAAGCAGGCAGACCATCTCTCTGAGATTGCTGTGCTTGTATGAGGTATTCATGAAAGAACTCATAACCCTTCTTACGGTTAAATACCTTTGTAAGCGCATCATGCTGAGAATGCCACAAGAGGTTTTGAGTGGTAGACTCAGATTCAGTAATATCTATCACAGCCCCTAAAATACGAGTTGGGTTACCGTCTTCGTCACGTTCTACTGTCGCTCCACGCCCCTGAACCCAGATATATTCGCCACCTTTTTGTTTTAAACGATACTTGAGCTTAAACCTCTCTGTTTTCCCTCTGACGTGATTATCGATTGTTTGAAAGGCTGTTTTTTTGTCCTGAGGATGAATAACGTTTAACCACTGCTCTAACACTGAACAGCTAACTTCATTTTGATTAATCCGCATAAGATGGAAGCAATGTGGGCTCAAGTAAAGGGTGTTTTCAACTAAGTCCCAATCCCAATAGCCATCTTGTGCTTCACGAAGAGTGAAAGTACGTAACACCTTATCTTCTAATACTTTCTCTTCGTAAATATGACGTGCGGATACATCTCGCACTGTCATTAAGATAGATTCGACGCCTTGAAAGCGAATCCAATTCGCTCTGATCTCAACAGACAGTTCAGAACGATCATCACGTAAAAAACAGGTGTAATGGGCATGAGCATTATCAATTTGAATTTGACTCACATACGCCTGCCATTGATTAAAATCGCTAAGCTCTTTATCAATTTCAAACAGCGTATTTTCTTGCAAGTTCGAAGCACAAGATTGAAGGTACTGACACGCTAAAGGTGAAGCATATAAACACTGAGCATCCTCTGCTTTTATGATTAATATGGCTTCATTCACATAAGCAGACAAGGCTTGTATAAGCTGATTATCTGGATTAATTTCTAACATAAAGAGGTTATCCCTAAACCTTAACAGGGCATTTTTTACCATTAGCTCAAGGGAAAGTAAAAAGTTTATTTTACCATTAGGGAAAAGTAAAAATGGTCAGGGAATACCTAGAAGCTAAATATAAAGACTTAAATATGGGTTCTTATCGCTTTTTAAGATCCATAAAAACGAGTCTATGATCAGACGCTTGCTTCACACTTTTAGCCATGGGACTCGTGCTTTCAGGCCAAAAAACACCTTGTTTTTGTACAGAGAAATGTCTATCAATTGTTCTTGGATAAAGCACATAATCTGCATTCAATCGCCAACTCGCCGTATGCCACTTAGCCCAGGGAAGATTAGGTGAATGCTCTACCGCCCCATCACTTGTTGGCAGCTGTGTTTGCTTAATCTCTAAAGCATCTAACAAGTACTGTAAACTCTGTGACATAGCATCACCTTCTTTTAGACTGGCATTTAAATCACCCAGCACTAAGAACTCAGCGCCTTCTGCTAGTCCACCAGCAACACCTGCGTCATCCAACATATAAGATTCACCTTGCACATAATCTTTCCAAAAGCGTATCTCATCATGATTCCGGCATGCATTGCGTCTCTCATCACCATCAAATACGGGGGGAGTTGGGTGTGAGCAAAGTAGATGTAAAACGTCTTCTTCAAGTTGAACAGACAGGTCCCAATGGGATTTTGACGACAGAGGTAACTTGGCTAAATCACCTTGATCAAACCAATCCCCACCACCTTGCCTCTCACTTTTCTGTGGCAATTTTGCATTTGGCATTTGTGCCCATAAAAAATGCTGAAAGCTTCTAAAAGTTTCCGTCAAAATAGGATACTGAGATAAGACTAACATGCCATATTGGCCAGGAAAGGCACCAAAACCCAAAGCATCAGCACCTTTGTCGGAGGCAACGCCGTCTTTGTCGAAGTCACGCCCTGAAGGTAGACCCGTGTTTACGGGGGCAGAAAAACGTTCGGGGTAATAAATGGGCGGCGCTAACAGAGCCTGTGGTAAGTCTGGGTTTTCTAAATAATGTTCACAAAACGCAGCAAGAGAGTCGCCACTTTCGTCATAATCAAACTCATTAAGTAATAGTATATCTGGCCTCACATGGCGGATGACTAATGCAACCGCCACAGCCTGCTTATCCCATGTATGGGAGTTAAGCTTATCAAAGCAGGTTAACACCTGCTTAAGTGCCCCTGCATAAGGGCGATTTAAAGCAGCATTATAGGTCGCTACTCGAACTACCACTCAATACCCACTTGCGCTTTAACACCCGCTTTAAAAGCATGCTTTTCATCAGCAATTTTACTATGGGTATCGACACTGTCTAATAAAGCCCTAGGTGCGGTACGGCCAGTCATCATCACATTCTGGTGAGCGGGACGATTAGCCAAAGCTTCAACTAAATCATTAACCTCAAGATAGCCATACTTATACATATAAGTAATTTCATCTAGCAATACAAAGTGAATAGAAGGGTCAGATAGTTTTTCACGCGCTAACTGCCAAGCTTGCTCCGCCGCTTTTTGCTCTAATTCTGGATCACGGGTTTCCCAGGTAAAACCATGTCCCATCACACTAAAAGACACTTGCGGATGCTCAGAGAAAAAAAGCTGTTCGCCCGTCTCTTTACGGCCTTTAATAAATTGAATTACTGCGGCTTTGTGACCATGACCAAGCGCTCTTGCCATAGTCCCAAAGGCACTGGAGCTTTTACCTTTACCATTACCTGTTAATAAAATCGTCACGCCACGCTCTTCAGTCGCAGCCGCGATACGACCATCAACCACTGCTTTTTTCTTTAATAAACGCGCTTCTCTTTTATCTGCATCTTCTTGCTGAATTGCCATCTTGTCTGTCCTAGTCGATTGTTTTTTTATACAGCAGCCATTTCGGGTAATAAAGCCCTTTATGAATCGCCAATATTCTAAGTATAAAAATAAAGGCCGCGCTGTAAATCGCATTAAATTCATGTCCAGGTGCAATTTTTGACAGTGCAACCACCATAGCGGCGCCTAAAAATGCGGGTGTTGCATAAAATTCTCGTCCTAAAACCAAAGGTGGTCGATGTGAAATAACATCTCGGATGATGCCACCAGCTACCCCAGTAATGACGCCCATGACGATCGCAATCGTATCAGGGAATTGGTACAACAACACTCTCTCAGTCGCCACTACAGTAAAAAGTGCCAAACCAAAAGCATCGGCATAATTGAATAAGGTTTCACGGTTAGCGATGTAACGAATACTAAAAAAAGCAAAGCAGGATGAACCTACTGCTACCCAAAGATAAGAGGTATCTTTCACCCAGTAAACAGTCTCCATGGATAAAATAACATCACGAATCGTACCGCCACCTAAAGAGGCAACCATACCCAATAGAATAATACTAAAGAGATCCATATCCCGCTTACCAGAGGAAATAACCCCAGTAATCGCAAACGCTGCGATGCCGAACATGCCTAAATAATACAACATAAGAAATATCCTAAAATCGAAAGCAAGACAATGGCTAATTAAGCCAATCCCCTGCACCTAAACGGTTGAGCTGTACAAAATCACCGGAGAGGTACAACTCAGTGACACTCATCATACCGGGGTTAATAAGATGACTTTGCGCCAAAGGCCAGCCACATAATTGACTCACTAAGACTTTAATGACGCCCGAGTGCGCGACTAAAATTACATTATCAGGCATCTCTTGGGCATGCTGAAGCGCTTGATACTTTTGCTGCCACCAACCCATCACCCTTTGTCTCACTTGATCTAACGACTCACCCTTATAAGGCGCACTATGAACGATGTCTTGAGACCAAGCATCTATCTCTTCTCTGTCTATTTGATGCCACAAACGCCCTTCCCATAAACCAAAATCGAGCTCTTTTAAAGCATCTACACTATGAGATTCAGGATCTAAAAAGTCAGCTAGTTTGGCCGCTCTTTGCAATGGGCTGTGAAAACTCACACTCGTCCCTTTTATTCGAGAAAACAACCAGCTTGCAAGCAACTCTGCGTCTTCCTCCCATGCTGGCGCAAGATCAAGATCCATCGCCCCATAACATAGGCCTTTTTCAATATCAGGTTGAGGGTGTCGTATTAAAAAGAGTTTCACAATGGCCTCGCATTAATCAAGCAGGAATACAAAAAGATCGGTAAACACAATTAAGGAAGCAGCGATTAAATCACCTCTTCTCAGTCGGGAGGACTTATTCGCTGGCGCCTTAACTAAAATAAATAAGAATCGAAAACAGTAGGGCTAATTCAGATATTTGCTCGGAGGCTCCTAGCGTATCGCCATTAAAACCAGAGATTTTATGCTTTAAATAACGACCAAATACTGTAGCAATAATACCCACTAATACACATAAGAAAGTACCTATGTGCCAAGCAAACATAAAGCTTGAAAGTAACGCGATTGGTGCTCCAACATAAACCCATTCGTGGGGCGTTAATTTACCAATCATAGATATAGCTTTAGATTTTCCCAACGAAACATAAGGTAATTTGTGCATGATAAGGATAGGGGTTACCCTAGCTAAAGCATGAACAAACAACCAAAGAAGTCCTCCTATCAAAACACTTTGTGTTAAAGCAAGAATTTGAGTCAATAATAGCCACTTGAGACTAAGCACACACCAAATACCAATGGCAGCGTAACTCCCAAGCCTTGAGTCCTTCATAATTTCTAACCTTTGTTCTTGCGTCCAGCCACCAATCAGACCATCAAGGCTATCCATCAGGCCATCTTCATGAAAAGCACCTGTTAGTATCACACTGGATATTATGATTAACAAAGCAGAAAGAGAATCAGAGAAATCAAACAGCAAAGGCCATGTACTAATTGAAGCAATAATGGCACCAACTAAAGGTAAAAAGGTAACCGCTTGAACATGGGGAGCATCATCTTGCCACTCATGTTTAAGTGGCAAGCGACTATAGGTGATAACAGAACGTTTAAAGCCTTCGATTAACATGGCTTTTGTCGGCCAAGGCTGCTCTATTAAACCAAGTAACCATGCTTTCATCTTGTTACCACCCTAGCATTACTAAGTTTTTTCTTGGCTCACTTCAGCGCTTTCAAAGCTTGCCATGTTTTTCAAAAATAAGGTCGCACTTTCAATCAGTGGCAAGGCCAAAATTGCACCAGAACCTTCACCTAGCCTTAATGACATAGATAATAAAGGCGTCACTTCAAGATAGCGTAATAAAGCTGCATGTGCTGTTTCTTGTGATTCATGAGCAAAGATAGCAAAGCCTTTTACATTTTCGTCCAGCTTGTAAGCCAGTAAATAAGCCACACTGCAAATAAAACCATCAACAACAAACGCGATTTTGCGCTCTGCAGCACGTATCATTGCCCCTGTCATAGCAATAATTTCAAAACCACCACACTCTTGAGCAATAAGTTGTACATCTAATTCAGAAATAGACTTTCGGTACAAATCTCTTGGGTGATCGTCTTTAATTCTTTGCTGTGTTTGCTCGATCACTTTTGCTTTACGAGCAATACCCTCTTCACTTGCACCAGTACCAGGTCCAACACAACTTTCTGCTGATAATCCCGTTAAAGTAGCCATCATACAAGAGGCCGTAGTGGTATTCCCTATCCCCATTTCACCAAACATAACTAGATTAGATCCAGCTGTTTTAGCCCTGTCTACTTCGTCAAAACCAACCTGTAGAGCCGCTTTAAACTCATACTCTGTCATAGCTGCTTTTTTAGTGAAGTCTTTCGTGCCATTGGCGACCTTACGTTTAGATAATAGGTTATGGTCATCAAAAATAGACTTAACACCCACATCAACAATGCGAAAAGGCACTTTATGTTGGGCGCAAAACACATTTACAGCAGCACCACCAGACAAAAAGTTAAGCACCATTTGATAAGTCACTTCCTGCGGAAAAGGGCTAACATTTTGTGCTACTACCCCATGGTCAGCCGCAAACACTATCATATGAGGTTTATTGATTTCAGGCTCAAGGCTTTGTTGAATTTGCCCCAATTGCTTAGCTAAAGACTCAAGTTGTCCTAACGCACCTAACGGCTTGGTCTTATTATTAATCTTATCTTCTAGTGCGGCATCCATCGTTGTACTGACAGGCGCAATATTAAAACGAGCATTAGCCATTCTATTTCCCTAAAAATTAGGCTTTTTTCACAGCACGTTGACGTACTGCCTCATATAAACAAATACCCGTAGCAACGGATACGTTTAAGCTTGAAACCACACCAGCCATAGGCAATTTCACAAGGTAATCACATTGTTCACGAGTAAGGCGACGCATACCGTCTCCTTCTGCACCCATAACAATCGCAGATGGAATCGTCAGATCTTGCTCATACACAGTTTGTGTCGCTTCACCTGCTGTACCAAATATCCAAACACCTTTATCTTGTAGCTTCTTCATAGTACGGGCTAAGTTAGTCACGGCATAAACAGGAATACTTTCCGCCGCGCCACAAGCCACTTTACTAACCGTTGCATTTAAAGGTGCAGACTTATCTTTTGGCATAACAAGCGCATGAGCACCGGCAGCATCAGCACTTCGTAAACAAGCACCAAGGTTATGCGGGTCTGTAATACCATCCAAAATAATAATCAGAGGTGGTTCATCCAAGTTTTCAACTAACTTATATAAATCAGCTTCTTCTTGAGAGCGTGTCATTTTCGCAAATGCAGCTACTCCTTGATGTACAACACGCTCTTGGCTGCTTTTGAAAAGCTGGTCAATTTCACGTCTCGCAACAACATTTACTTTTATGCCATTCTCACGACATAAAACCTGCAAACGTTTAATTTTTTTATCATCACGGCCTTCTTGAAAACGTATCTCTTTTATTCTTTCAGCTTGCTGAAGCAATAAGTTTTCAACCGCATGAATACCATAAACCCATTCTAAATCTGACATAGTGATATTTTTTCAACTCAATATTATTAGTTATCAAGCCTACCCAAGCAGATACTTAAGTAGGCATTCAGCAGAGGTTATTTACCTGCTTTAATCTTGAGAGCGTGCCTTAGCATTGCTCTTTTTACCTTTTTTCTTCGCTTTTTTAATTGCGCTTATTTTTTTTGCTGCTGCACTTTTTGGCTTCTTCGCAGGCTTAGCACCTTTGTTAGCTGTATCCGTTTTTTTCTGACGGATACGCTTGCCTTTAGATACGCTTTTTTTCTTATGTCGCTTTTTCGAATTGGCCTTATCTGCACCGCCCTCTGTTGACTCACCTTCTTGCTTAGGCTGCTTTTCTGTCAACGTCTCAGAGGGTTTAGAAGGACGACTTGGCGCGCCTAATTCCATTGGTGGTAACTGAGCTAACTGCATTTCAAGCTCTGATAAATCAGATTGCTTTTGCTTTGCCGCACGGGGTGCTTTTTTCTCAGACACAATCGCTAAGTCAATTTTACGCTGCTCAAGATTCACCTGAGCCACAGTCACTTTCAATCTATCACCAAGCCGGAAAACCTTAGCGGTACGCTCACCAACAATCACCTGCATTTCAGGGTCATGGTGGAAGTAGTCATTGCCTAAAGCAGAAATATGCACTAAGCCATCAACAAACAGGTTTTGTAATTCGACAAAGATACCAAAAGGTGTCACTGCTGTGATCACACCGTCAAACTCTTCACCTAGATGCTGCTCAACATATTGGCATTTAAGCCAAGCTTCAACATCACGGGTTGCTTCATCAGCACGACGTTCAGTAATAGAGCATGAATCACCAAAACCATCCATATCGGCATCATCATAGCCATAGATCTTTTTCGCTTTCAGTTCTTCACTACCTGCAACTCGAATAGCTTGGCGTAACTTAGGTCGACCTTCCCCTCGGATTAAATAGCGAATCGCTCTATGTACCAATAGATCAGGATAACGACGGATTGGCGAAGTAAAGTGCGTATAAGCGTCATAATTCAAACCAAAGTGGCCTACGTTATCCGGCGAGTAAACAGCCTGACTCATTGAGCGTAGAATCATAGTTTGAATACTACGAGCATCCGAACGCCCTTGTATATCCGCTGATAAAGTCGCGTAATCATCTGGTGTTGGTTTTAGTCCACCACCAATAGACAGACCTAAAACAGATAAGTAATCACGTAATGCAATCAACTTTTCTTCTTTTGGCCCTTCATGAATACGGAACAAAGCTGGTAAACCAGACTTTAATAAGAATTCCGCTGTCGCCACGTTTGCACATAACATACATTCTTCAATTAGCTTATGGGCATCATTACGTTCTACTGGCACGATTTGATCAATCTTTGAGAACTGATCGAATACCATACGAGTTTCAACCGTATCAAACTCAAGTGCACCACGTTCATCACGCGCTTGACGCAACACTTGATAAAGCCCTGCTAGATCATCAATGTGAGAAACGATATCAGCATACCTTTCTCTTAATGCTTGGGCCTGTGGCTCACGCTCACCCTCTACAGGCTCAGCGATCATGTGCGCAACCTTGGTATAGGTTAAACGGGCATGAGAACGGATCAAACCTTCATAGAATTTATAACTGCGCATTTTTCCGCGAGAGGTTAATGAAATCTCCGCGACCATTGCCAGACGATCAACATCAGGATTTAGAGAACAAAGGCCGTTTGATAAAGCTTCTGGCAACATTGGAATAACACGACCAGGGAAGTAGACAGAGTTGCCCCTAACAATCGCTTCTGCATCTAATGCGCTGCCTTTTTTAACATAATGAGACACATCAGCAATGGCCACATAAAGTTTCCATCCACCCGGTGTTTTTTCACACATTACCGCATCATCAAAATCACGAGCATCTTCACCATCTATAGTGACGAAAGGTCGATCTCTTAAATCAACACGGTTAACTTTATCTTCTTCTTCAACTTCTTCGCCGATATTCTTAACTTGCTTGATAACAGCATCAGGCCATTCGTGCGGCACTTCATATCTGTGTAACGCCACATCTATTTCAAGCCCTGGTGCCATGAAGTCACCTAGTATTTGAGTAATGACACCTTTAGCAGCATTACGCTTATCTGCGTACTCAGTAATTTCAATGACAACATACTGGCCGTGCCCAGGATGTAATCCGGTATCTTTCGCCAGCAATATATCTTGTGACAGTCTTGGGTTTTCTGGGGTCACAAACTCAGCTTGGCTTTCTTTATAATAGCGGCCAACCAAACGAGCATGTTTATGTTCTAGTACTTCAACAATAACACCATCAAGACGGCCACGAACGGTACGACCAGAAGGGCGAACTCGAACCTTATCGCCATCCATAACCAGCTGCATTTGGCGGGCAGAAATAAAAATGTCATCGGCATCATCACGCAATAAAAAGCCATGTCCTTCTTTATTACCCTGAATATAGCCTTCATGAAAATCATCTTGAGCTAACGGCGAGTATTCATTATTGATACAACTCGCTTGATGATCACGAGCCATAGCAATCAAACGGCGACGTAATGCTTCTATTTCGTCCTCTCCAGTCAAGTTAAAAGCGTCACATAAAGCAGGATGTGAAAAGGCTTTATTTTCTGAGGCTAAGAATTCGAGTATATATTCACGACTGGGGACAGGGTTTTCATATTTTGACGCTTCGCGCGCTTGAAAGGGATCGATAGTATTTTGTTCTTTGTTGGTTTTTTTAGACAACGTTGGTATTCCTTGATTTGATCAATTTGATGGCGTCTAGATAGAAGAGCCTTGCACATCACATTGTCAAACAACCCGATGTTCAGCATTTACTGTTAATTTAGCTTCTGATTCAGCATAGCAAACGCGCGACTATTATAGAGCAGTGCGTCAAACACAGATAGAAGTTTTTACCTTAGGGAAGCTTATTCCATCTCTTTATAAGATCTGACCTCATATTCTATAGAAGCTTAATGACACTTTTAGGTCGAAGCTTAAAAAAGGAGAAGATTTATAGATCGATTTATTCGTTTGATTGGTAATTCCACAACAAACCCCTATATGAAAGGGTGAAATTCACCAAGATATGAAAAGAAAAACGCAAAATTCAGCTAAAAAAGCCTATATTTATAATTAAATTCAGAAAAAAAACAGTCATAAACACTAACCCATCTAATTTTTAGATGGGTTAGTGTTTGTTTTGTTAGGCTCTATGACGCTCTAATTCCATATCCTGCATCACTTTGGTGGAAATTTCTTCCACAGATAAATGAGTAGAATCCACATATAAAATACGCTCTTGTCGATAAATCGCTTCAACTTCAGCCACTTCATATCGACACTGTTTTAACGAAGCATACTTACTCTGAGCCATGCGCCCTGTTCTAATCTCATGCAATCGATTCGCATTAATGGTTAAGCCATAAAGGCGTTTCTTATGAGGTTTCAATACTTTAGGCAAACCATTTGATTCAAAATCATCTTCGTTCAATGGATAGTTAGCCGCTTTAATTCCGTACTGCATTGCTAGGTATAAACTGGTTGGCGTTTTACCCGAACGAGACACCCCAAGTAAGATGATATGCGCTTCTTCTAAGTTCTTTACAGAACAGCCATCATCATTAGCCAAAGCATAGTTAATCGCATCTATACGGCCATCGTAGACCCCTTCCTTAATACCATGAGCCTTTTGTGCAGTGGGTCTTGCTGGTACACCAAGGGCTTTTTCAATAGGTGAAAGTAGATCGCCAAACAGGTTGTAACAATGACCACAAGAGGCTTGTATTTTATCGCGAATAATATGATCTGAGATGGTGTAAAACACTAAAGGTACTTCCCCAGATTTCGCGTCTTCTTCCAATTGCTGACAAAACCCTAACGCCTTATCCACAGTCGTTAGAAATGGCACACTTTTGGTATCTATCTTCACATCAAAAAAAGACAACATGGCAGAACCGAATACTTCTGCGGTAATTGCCGTCCCATCAGATACAAAATACACCTTCATTTTTATCTCCAAGTCGTTGTTAAATTGTCACATTTTTGCAGGTTAAACTGGCAATTATGTTGTTATGTAACGACATAGCTTTTCCCGTTTGAAATAAAACCACATCGAATATTCAATTTTGTTGATTACCCATTCGCTACATACAATGAGCTCAATGAGTAAAGGTGGCAAGCCCAAATGCAAATCAGCAAATGGCGCACGAGAATACAGATAAGCATGTAATCACACTTTGAAAATCAAAGCTCAAGACGCAAGCACGAGAGAAACCGTTCGTAAGAACAAACAAAAAAATAACGAATACAAATCGCACGTAGGAGTGATACAGGTGAGCAATTTCATTAAGTGGTTTAAAGATTTAGGTATTGACGATGTCGGTACTGTGGGCGGCAAAAACGCCTCTCTAGGCGAAATGATTTCCAATCTAACTGAACTTGGCATTCAAGTTCCAAACGGCTTCGCAACCACTTCTTATGCTTATCAAACTTTCCTAGAGCAAAGTGGCCTTAACAAACGTATCCACGATTTATTAGATACTTTGGATGTTGATGATGTGCATGCCTTAGCAGAAGCAGGCAAACTGATTCGTGAGTGGGTAGAAACAGAAGAGTTCTCTGACGAATTCAACAAAGAAATCGAAGATGCTTACGCCGTACTTGCTCAAAATAATGCCGAAGCGTCTTTCGCTGTACGCTCATCAGCTACCGCAGAAGATTTACCTGATGCCTCTTTTGCTGGCCAGCAAGAAACTTACCTTAATGTTATCGGCCTTGAAGACATCAAGCTTTCTATCAAGCGTGTTTTCGCTTCTCTATACAATGACCGTGCAATTTCATACCGTGTTCACCAAGGCTTTGAACACAAAGGCGTGGCTATCTCTGCGGGTATCCAAAAAATGGTACGCAGTGACATAGGCGCTTCCGGTGTTCTTTTCACTCTGGATACTGAGTCTGGTTTTGATGACGTTGTTTTCATCACCTCAGCATACGGCCTAGGTGAAATGGTTGTGCAAGGTACTGTTAACCCTGATGAATTCTTCGTACACAAGCAAACCTTGGCTGCCAACTGCCCAAGTGTTGTCCGTAAAGCATTGGGTAGCAAAGCCCAAAAAATGGAATACGCAGATGCAGACAGTGATGACGAGTTTGTTAAAATCGTTCCTGTTGCATTAGATAAGCAAAAAGAATTCTCTCTAAGCGACCAAGAAGTTGAAGATCTAGCTCGCCAAGCTTGCATCATCGAAAAGCATTACCAACGTCCAATGGACATTGAGTGGGCTAAAGACGGTATCGATGGCAAACTTTACATAGTACAAGCACGTCCTGAGACAGTACGTAGCCAAGAAAATACACAAAGCATGGAAAGATTCCGTCTTAAGCATGAAGGTGAAATCATCACTGATGGCCGCGCAATCGGTCACAAGATAGGTTCTGGTACCGTCAAAGTCCTTTCTTCTATCACTGAAATGGACCGCATCCAAGAAGGTGATGTGTTAGTCACTGACATCACTGACCCAGACTGGGAACCTATCATGAAGCGTGCTTCAGCGATTGTCACAAACCGTGGTGGTCGTACTTGTCACGCAGCAATCATAGCCCGTGAGCTTGGTATTCCAGCGGTAGTTGGCTGTAACGATGCCACTAGCGTCCTTAAAGATGGACAAGAAGTAACTGTTTCTTGCGCACAAGGTGACCTAGGTGTGGTTTACGAAGGTCTCATCGACTTTGATATCATCACATCTGAAGTTGGCGAAATGCCAGAAATTCCAGTTAAAGTCATGATGAACGTCGGTAACCCTAACCGTGCATTCGACTTTGCCATGCTGCCAAACGAAGGTATCGGCTTAGCGCGTCTGGAATTCATCATCAACCGTATGATTGGTATTCACCCGAAAGCGCTGCTTAACTTTGATAGCCTAGATGCTAGCTTGAAAGAAGAAATTTCAGAGCGCATTGCAGGTTACGCATCACCAGTTGATTTCTACATCGACAAATTAGTCGAAGGTGTTGCCACACTTGCTTGTTCTTTCGCTGATAAGCCAGTCATTGTCCGTCTTTCTGACTTTAAATCGAATGAGTACCACAATCTTGTTGGTGGTCCTTTGTTCGAACCAGATGAAGAAAACCCAATGCTAGGCTTCCGTGGCGCAGCACGCTACATAGATGACTCTTTCCGTGACTGTTTTGCACTTGAATGTGAAGCGATGAAACGTGTTCGTAACGAAATGGGCTTCACTAATGTACAGCTGATGATTCCATTTGTACGTAACCTAGACGAAGCACGCCTAGTCACCGAACTACTGGCTGAACAAGGTCTAGTACGTGGCGAGAATGGTCTGAAGCTGATTATGATGTGCGAACTGCCTTCAAACGCACTATTAGCTGATCAGTTCCTAGAATACTTCGACGGCTTCTCAATTGGCTCTAACGACTTAACTCAGCTAACACTAGGCCTTGACCGTGATTCAGGCCTGATTGCTGATAAGTTCGACGAAAGAAACGACGCAGTAAAGATCTTGCTTAAAATGGCAATCAAAGCATGTCGTGACAAAGGAAAATACGTGGGTATCTGTGGTCAAGGACCATCAGATCACCCAGATTTCGCTGACTGGTTAGTGGCGCAAGGCATCGAAAGTGTGTCCTTGAACCCAGATACCGTTGTCGAAACTTGGCTGCACCTTAATGAAGTTATTGAAAGCACTTCATTAAGTCAGAAAGCCGTTTAATCGCGGCCCCCAGTAAAGTGATCTAATCATTATTTAGATCGCGTTACTCTCTAGTTTTTAGCCCTGCAATGCTCATTGCGGGGCTTTTTTTTGCTTATAGAAGGTTGAGCTTTACTCTTTAAATAGCTAAATCCAACAAACCAAATGCGACAAACTAATTCTAGGCTTGATCCCAATAAGGGTTATCACCAAACCTTGTACTCACAAAATCCATCAAGGCCCGTACCCTTTGCGGTACAAAACGATTCTGCGGATAAACAAAATAGATATTTAAACTAGGTAAGGTGTAAGTCTTTAAAATCTGAACTAGATCTCCTGTCGCCAATGCTTGCCAGGCTAAAAAGCTCGGCAAGAAAGTAACCCCATGACCCGCCTTCACCATCTGTAATAAAAAGTCCCCATTATTGGCGGTCATTTTGGCGTTGAGATTGACCTTATGTGCCAGTCCTTTTTGATCGAATAAAGAAAAGTGACTCTGACTCCCCGAGCCATACTTTAGATAATCAAAATAACTCAAGTCTGCTGGTTTTTTAGGTTCGCCCTTTTGTGCTAAATAATCTGGACTTGCCACCAGCACATGATGAGAAGGACAAATTTTTCGAGCTTGGATACTAGAGTCTTGCAGGTCTGCTATACGCAATGCTAAATCAAACCCTTCTTCAACAAGATCCACCTGCCGATCAGAAAAGTCTAGCTGAACCGATATGCCTGGATGCTGCTTAATAAATAAGTCAATCGCCGAGCTTAAATGCAGTAAGCCGAAGGAAAGAGGAACCGCTAAACGAATACTGCCACTTAAGGCTTTCGACTCATTTACCATATCAAGGTGTACTTCATCCACCTGATCAATCAGCTTCTGCGCCTGTGCATAGTAACGCTGGCCAATATCAGTCAAGCTAGATGTACGTGTCGTACGCTGAATCAGACGACACCCAAGCCGTGCTTCTAACTCACTCAGACGACGACTGACTGCAGACTTTGCAATCCCAAGCTGCTCTGCGGCTCGCCCAATTCCTCCCGCATTAACCACGCGGATAAAGAGCTGCATATCTTCTAGTTGACCCATTTTCTCTACCTTGCAACAGAATTATATTGTTCTTATTAAAAGAACGATCATTTGATTTTACAGCTGTTTATTCAAATTTAAAGTAGGAATAAGCTAACCCTATATTCACTCAACCTAAAGCTTCACTGAACATATGAAGCAAGGAGATAAGATGACAAGTTTAAAAACAGATGAAAGCACAGCTATTAATAGAGAAGTAATAGGAATACATAATGGACAAGCGGCAATGGATGGAGACGGCGTTAAGCTCACCCGCATCATAGGCACACAGACACTTAATATGCTGGACCCATTTCTACTACTAGATGCATTTGAATCTGACCAAGCACAAGACTATATTGGCGGTTTTCCTAGTCACCCACATAGAGGTTTTGAAACCGTCACCTACTTATTAGCAGGCCAGATGCGACATAAAGACAGCGCTGGCAACGAAGGTCTCATTGAGCCAGGTGGCGTACAATGGATGACAGCAGGCAAAGGCATAGTGCACTCTGAGATGCCAGAACAAATAGATGGTTTGTTAATGGGCTTCCAGCTTTGGGTCAATTTACCAGCCAAAGACAAGTTTTCTGAACCAGCTTATCAAGAGTTCCCCGTCGATAAAATTGCTTTAGAAAAACGAGCAACAGGCACCCAAATTCGAGTCATTTCTGGGCAAACAGACCAAGGTACTCTAGGGCCTGTTATCAACGAAGCAGTCAAACCAAGCTATTTTGATGTGTCTTTAAAAGCTGGAGATAAGTTTGAGCAAACACTCGCAAAAACGGATAACACCTTTATATATTTAATCGAAGGTCAAATCTCGCTAGGCAACAAAGCCACAAGGATAGAAGCAGGTAATCTTGCTATTTTAAGCCAAGGTGAAAAAGTAACCATTAACACTCAAGTAGATAGCCGCTTCCTCTTGGTATCAGGCCAACCCATTGGTGAACCTGTTGCCCGAGGTGGCCCATTTGTGATGAATACCAAAGCAGAAGTCATGCAAGCTTTTGCAGACTTTCAAGCAAACCGTTTTTAACAATAAAAACGGATGAGAAGTCACCAAAAACAAGCACTGGATGTAAACATGCCAGTGCTTGTTAAATTAAGGAACCTGCGAATAAGTCCTCCCGCCTCAGCGTGCGGATAAAAGCAACTAGATTTATGGCGAGGAGCGCAACTTAATAGTTATTCTATTGATAAGATCCTCAACTTAAAGATAGGGCTTTTAGACCACGCCCTGCGGGTCTTTGAAGAATACCTAAACGGCATTTCAGAAAAAGTATCACCCTGTGTTGTCCCTTCTCGAAAGGTACCTACACTGGCTTTCTATTAGTAAACGCAAAGTAACGCCTTGTATGATACTTTTTCCCATATACCTTAGAAGAGAAGACTGAGAAGAGGTGACTTAATCGCAGGTTCCTTAATCGTCTTTACTAAAAGGATGCTTTAACAGCTTTTCTTTCAAATCGTCTGACAAAGGCTTAGATGCTTTTTCTTCATGATCAAAATGAACATGAACAGCGGTGCCTGATGCGCATTTACGTCCATCTTGCCAAGCTTCCTGATACACATCGAAAGAGCTTGAACCAATACGTGAAACACCGCTTCTTAACTCAATATCTTCACCATAAAACAGCTCCCCGTGAAACTCCACATCGAACTTAGCGAGAATTAACTGCCACTTTTTTAAGGACAAATCTGGTGTAAAAATCTGAAAAATAGGGTTTCTAGCTCCCTCAAACCAAACTGGTAACATGGTGTTATTTATATGGCCTAGGCCATCGATATCTGAGAAACGCGTTGCTATCTTTTCTACTAACATAACCAGCCAAATATTAAATTAAAAACTAAGCATGCCATAACCTACTGTAATATCAAGTGACGAAAATAAATTTCTAATACGCTTCATTGAAATGCATAAAAATGTAAGTAAATCATTGATGTCTATAAATTATAAGGCGTCACTATATTAATTTTACTCTCTAGCAAACTGGCTTTTGGAATCACTTTTTGAAACATGAGTATCTGGCTAAAAGCCCGCCTCACATCCTCTTCTAAATCATGATCTATGATCAAGTCCAACTTATGAGACATCAATAGAGCCCTATTTTCTTGGTCGAGGTCGTGACCAATAAAAACGTCAATTGGGCGAGATAAGGTATCAAACGCATCTAAAATAGCTTGGTTACCACCACCTACACTGTAAACACAATTTATGTCGCTATCTTGTTCAAGCTGGGATATCAGCTTGTCATAGGTTGCTTGATATAAACCTTGCCCGCCCGGGATCTCGACAATATTAATCCAAGGAAAAGACTCTCGAATCAAACCTCGAAACCCCATTTCTCGCTCTTCTTCTCCTCGAAATTCCTGACGGCTCAATACCACAGCCACACTCGCTTGTTGCTGCTTCAATAACCTACTCAGCATATAAGCTGCCGTACGACCTGCAGCACGATTATCTATTCCGATATAGGCAAGTCGTTTGCTATAAGGCAAATCTGTCACCAAGGTCACCACAGGAATATTCATGTCAAATAAGTGATCAACACCTTGCTTGATAAGGCTTTCATCTGGTGCTTTTAAAAGCACACCATTTGATCCACTTGACTCACACCCCAGTAAGCATGCATTCAACTCAGACAGAGAAATAGACTCAAACAGATGAAACCTTGGATGAATACGACAGCCAGGTAGCGTTGCTAGATTAGCCAAGATAGCCTGCTTTACCGCATCAGAAAAACGCTTAGGTGCTTGCATAATAATATCGATATACAAGGTTCGCCCAAATGTATTCTGTAAACCTTCTTGTTCTTCTAACTCCTCAAGCGCTTTATTCACCCTTGATCTCGTTTGAAAACGCACTCCTTTGCGGCCATTAAGCACTCTATCCACTGTGGCCGTACTTAAACCTGCTTGGGCTGCAATTTGTTTAATCGAAAACTTATCATGCATTTTTTGATGTCTTTTTGATGTTTTTTAGAGGCACTGATGATTTCTTGTCATGCTAGCATTTCTCTCATCAAAATAAAAAACGCTGGAGCAAACCAGATGCACAAGATGAAATCAGTCCAAGCACACACCTCTTTTAACAACAAAAATGACATCAGCATTGATGACTTTAAACTGACCTGTGAACAGAAAACACAGACATCTCACTACCCGTTAGCATCAGATGTCGTCAAGAACATCCCTATTTATCAGGGAAAGCACCTTCGCCTTTATTGTGAGAATGATGCTCAATCACTGGCATGCAAAACAGAACTTTTGAAAGCACTAAAAGATGGGCCTGGGGTAATTGTGATTAAAGAGGCCTATTCAAACCTAGCCCATCTCGATGCCATGAGTCAGGTCTTTGATCAACTACTTATGGAAGAAAAAGAGAGCAATCTAGGAGGAGATCACTTTGCAAAAGCGGGTAGCAATAGCCGTATTTGGAATGCCTTTGAAAAAAGCGCACTCAAACAAGCCGACACCTTTATGCATTATTATAAAAACCCAATTCTACAGCTTGTCAGTGAGAGTTGGCTGGGCCCTCATTATCAGATTACTAGCCAAGTAAATACAGTCCATCCAGAAGGAGTCGCTCAGTCTCCACATAGGGATTATCACCTAGGTTTTCAGACAGAAGCAGAAGTAAGCCGCTTCCCCTTACATCTACAAACAAGCTCAAGCTTTCTCACCCTCCAAGGCGCTATTGCCCATACAGATATGCCTATTGAGACAGGCCCAACACTTGTTCTGCCCCACTCACAACATTATCCATTAGGCTATCTTGCTTGGCGCAATGAAGCATTTAAAGATTACTTTGAACAAAAAGCCGTACAACTTCCATTAGAAAAAGGCGACGGCATTTTCTTTAGCCCTGCGCTCTTTCATGCCGCTGGCAGTAATCATACAAAGAGCCAATCTAGAGTCGCCAACCTATTGCAAATATCCTCTTGCTTTGCAAAGCCTATGGAAACCGTCGATCAATATGCCATTAGCCAAGCCCTCTACCCCACACTCAAAGAACACTGGCAATCAAGCTTGACCGAGAGTGAAAAAACAGCCCTTTTAAGTGCCGTTTGTGATGGTTACGCCTTCCCAACTAATCTAGATAAAGATGCCCCTATTGCGGGCATGGCACCTATGACCTTGGCCCAACTGACTGTACAAGCGCTGAATGATAATTTAGCCTTTATAGATTATCTAGCTCACTTAAATTCACATAAAAACCGAAGAAAGGCATAAACGCCTAAAAACAGAAAAGGTTGTTCTTATTAAAGAAACCACCTTTCTCTTTTCTCTTTTCTCTTTTCAACCAAGCAAAGCACTTGATCAAAAGAAGCTCTCAACCAAAATTACCGACTGACTAAAATAAGCTTTTAAGCTTTTTCTTTAGATCTTCTTTTTGCTTATCAAGTTCGGCTTTTGCTTTGGCTTTCGCCTCTTCTTTTAGCTGATCCTGATAACTAGAGAGCTTGCTTTTCGCTAGATCAGATACTTTATTCGAAAGCGAATCTAGATCCGTTTCCATGAGATCAAGTTGTTTCACTTCATCTTTATAATCACCCGCATACAGGGCTAATTTATCATTCAACTTACGCTTAAGGTCCTGCTCTACTTTTGCTTGTCTTTGCTTAAGCCTATGCTTGAAAGCACGGCTCAGTTTCTTATCTAAATCACTCTTAATACCCACACTGGGTGACTTAAGTTTCCCGGTAACATCGCCACTAAAATTAAAAGTATCAATTGTAGCAAGGGCTAAAGACATCTCTTTGGCGAAACCATTACTCACACTTGAACTAAAGCTGGCTTGGCTAAAGTCCCCTTGAGCGTCGGCTAAAATCGATGTTTGATCAAGCTTAGCTTGGCCTGTGATGTCTAAACTCGCCGCCTTTAAATCTAAACCTTCTAACCCTAATGCTAGATCTTGGATTTGCCAGTTTTGGATCGCTAAATCAAATTGGTTATCCACCTTTTGATGTCGATAATCCAACACGCCATCTAGCTTAAAAGCGGCCATATGAGTCAGCTTATTACCGCTAGCTTTTAGCTTAATAGGTTTATTAATCACATCAGGTTGCTGGCTAATATCCTGAACAAGCACCTGTACATCACCACCGGCTAACTTGAGACTGAAAGAGAGTGACTTAATCCAGAAGTCAGGCAAAGGCCTATCTGTCTCGAATGGCACAAAGCGCCCTTCTTTCTCAGCTACCTTATCTGCTTCTTTTTTGTCTGAAGCGAGAAGTGACAACAAGGTGTCATAATAACCAAGGCCTTGCTGGAGATAGCCATTTATCTTATCGCCTAAAATTAAAGCCGATAGGTTCTGGGCACCAACAGCCTCCAAGGTGTATTTACTTTGAATATTATGAATGTCTTGCCCTGGTGCACTTTGTAGCTCTGGCCATTGCTGGCGTATGTCTTTATTCGCGTTCGACAAGGCTTGTTTCGCCGCTTTTATTGCCGCTTGATCAGCCTTAAATTTAGCTTTTAACTGATCAAAGGTCTTCTTACGGGCCTTAAAGTCATCAAGCGATTTAAATTTACCCGATAAAAGCTGCTTTATCTCAGCCTCATAACTTTTCAGGTCAGCCTTATTGGGTAATGCTTGATTCGCTTGATCAATTTTAAGCTTATGCGCATCAATCGAAGCCTGCATTGCTTCACCTCGAGTTACGGTTAGCAGAGGCTCACGAGCTAATAACTCATCGGCTGTTGGCAATGCGTCTACTGCTCTTTCAGACAAGTCATTTGCTTTGTTTGATGTATCTTTATCTTGTGTCGAAGCAGCCTGAGAATTATCACTTGAGCTTGGTTGTTTGGTAACAGTTTGGTCAGAGGCGCTTAATGCCCCCGAAGTCAGCCTATCCGTATCAAATGCAACATCCTCTACCGACACATTCTCAATAATGATTTTACCCATTAATAAAGGTAAGAATAAAAGGTCAGCCTCTGCCCTATCAAAGCTAACAAGGTTTTTCATAGGGTGCTTTTTATCGGTCGCCTCAACCTTGTTTAATACCAGCTTCACAGGGTTAAGCTCAACATCTACAGAAGCCACATCCAATTTAGCGCCTAAGGCCTTCGAGCCGAATGCTTCAATACTAAGCTTGATTAAAGGGCCTGCTGCAAAAAACCAGAACGCCAATATCAAAAGTAAAATAGCACTAAAGCCAGCCAGCCCAGTCCAACGAATCCACTTAGTCATTTAGGACTCCTAACTTGTCATAGACTTGATAAAATTTAGTTGCCTTTATCATACGGCTAATTTTAAGCGTCTTAATCCAAGCCATAAAACGCTTACGATAAAGCCTAATAAAAATCAGCGAGCCCATAAAAATAGGAAGGCACAAAATAAGTGACAGGCTTAATCCACCTAGAACCAAGGTTTGGTTAAATTGCATGAGTCGCCAGAAATCACTTTGATAAAGCCCTGTCCAAAATGCGTTTAGTTCGGATGATGTCAGGAGAGCTTCCCCCAAACTAATCGAAACAGAATTAATCCCGAATGCCGTTAAGCTAAAGAGCGCTAAGCCTAGAAAAAATGCCGTTAAATTGACTCTCACCATTAATACAATAAAAATGAGTATGAGATTATGAAAACTCATAAGAGGGGTTAAACCTAAGAAAAGAGAGAAGGCAAACCCTAACGAGATCTGACTTGGTGAAGCATCACTGTTTAGCAACTTCAAAAAGTTGGCGAGCATTTCCAGCATGGAGAATATATCCGATAATTTTAAACGGCACAGATGATAAAGAGGATTGTCTTCAAAAGATATATACTCCATAGGGAAACTGCGATTAAGTCACCTCTTCTCAGTCTTCTCAGAAAAAGTATTAATCAAGGCGTCACTTTGATGTAATGTAGGTACCTTTCGAGAAGGGGCAACACAGGGAGATACTTTTTTCTGAAATGCCGTTTAGGTATTCTTCAAAGACCCGCAGGGCGTGGTCTAAAAGCCCTATCTTTAAGTTAAGGATCTTATCAATAGAATAACTATTAAGTTGCGCTCCTCGCCATAAATCTAGTTGCTTTTATCCACACGCTGAGGCGGGAGGACTTATTCGCAGATTCCCTACATAGCGATATTTAAATTGAGGCTTTGCAATGACACATACATTTAGTTCGTCAAGACTCACTGTCTTAGAGGCCAATAACCTATTAAGTTCACCAGACAAAGCCAGCCTTAGTCAAAAACGGCATGATACAGAACATCTAGATAAAAAGCAGATTGATAAAGAAGAACTTTATCAAAGCATTATCAAGATCCTCACCCCAGAGGTCGTGTCTCAATTACCGCCATATTTTTCAGACATCAACTCACGAGAAAATGCCCAAATCTGGTTCGAGCGCATGCTAGATGAGAGCCTGTTATTTTTAGTTTATCAAACTGAATTACAACAACTTATCGGCTTTAGTTTTATCTACCTTGAACAAACAGATGAAGGACAGAAGAATGCACACCTAGGTTATCTACTAGCGCAAGCGTCTTGGGGAAAAGGCTTTGCAAGCGAACTCGTCAGCCATTTAATTGAACATATTAAAACAAGAGACCTAGCAGACACACTTATTGCAGGTGTTGATGAAAGCAATCTCGCCTCCATTGCTCTACTCAAAAACTTAGGTTTTAACCAAAGTAAAAGTGATGTGCCTGAAAACCTCTTTTTTCAGCTTAAATTAAACAACTAAACCCTCAGCTAAACCCTCAACTAAAAACCTAGTTTTTAACTAGGAACATAAAGAAAAGGACTTTTATGTACACCCCGAAAAACCTAACTATGGAAGACACAGCACAGATCCACGCTTTTATGAAAGCGTTTAGCTTTGCTGTCTTGGTATCGAACACGAATAATACAACAGACGATAAAGACGAAATAAAAAGCCATCAACACCATGAAATAAATAACCTAAATGGCACTCACTTACCTTTCCTGCTGAATGAGCAAGAAGGCGTTTTATATAGCCATATGGCCAAAGCTAATCCTCATTGGAAAAGCCTAGAGGGCACAGAAGTTCTGATTATTTTTTCAGGCCCTCATGCTTATATCTCTCCCACCTGGTACGCTAAAAGCCCTGCTGTTCCCACTTGGAATTACGCCGCTGCCCATGCCTATGGCAAAGTAAGTTTATTAAATGATGATGACACCCTAAAAGTTATCAACGACACATTAAAAGCTTACGAGCCTTCATTACTCGAAACAAATGAAGAAGGAAATAAAGAGCCTGTCACAGACGAATTCAAACACAAACTACTTAGCGCCATCGTCGGCTTTAAAGTCGAAATCACAAAACTAGAAGGTAAATTAAAGCTTGGGCAACACAGACCTAAAGCCGACCAAGAAGGGGTTTACAAAGCCCTCTCAGAATCACCAAGATTAGATGATCGAGCCTTGGCGGAATACATGAGAAACATGGATATAGGTTGCGGAAACTAGACGCTCAGAAGACTAAATAAAAAAGTAATGAATGGAAGAAAAAGGGGGAAATCCACCATTCATTACATTTAGCCCTTTAAACAGGATCTGCTAAGCATGCCTCGATAACAGATAGAGGCCCGAAGGACTCATGTATCATTGTTACTTTAAAGCCAGCACTTGCTAACAACTCATGCCATTGACTTAAGCTTCTTTCTTTACCATTTAAAGTCAGCATCATATGAAGGTCGAACATCTTACTTAAATGCGGTTCATCGGTTTCAGGAACTGGCCCAAATTCAGCAATATATAGCTTACTTGTCGGCTTCATTGCGTGCTTGATATTTCCTAATATCTTTAAGCAAAGCGCATCATCCCAATCATGCAAGATATGTTTTAAGAAATAGCCATCTTGATTTTCAGGTACTTGTTCAAAGAAGTTTCCAGCCTGTTTTGTCATTCTATCTAGTGGTAATACATTATCTATCACAGCAGCTTGATCAAATAAAATCCCTTCTAAATTAGGATAACGCTGCAATAAAGAAGCAAGTAAATCACCATAAGCACCACCTAAATCAACCAGAGTATCTAACTCAGATAAATCTAATGACGACATAGACTCAATCATGGCAATTTCATCTTGGCTATAACTTCCCATCGCCTTGGCAAATACATCTAAATGCTTTGGTCTCTTTTCAAACAAACCAAAGTAGTTATCTAAATCAAAAATGGCTTTAGGCGCTGGTGTTGAGCTCACCATGTAATCTGATAAATGCGTCCATAAAAGAACATGCTCATAACCGGCTTCAAGCAACACTTTATCTGTAAGAGACATAGGATGTTTAGTAGTTAGAAAGTCACCAAGCTCAGTGAGACTGAATTGATCATTGTCTTGTTTTAAAATACCTAATGGCGCAAGCGCTCTAAGAAGGCGAAAACAATTATCTTCATTCACGCCAGTACGCTCGGCTATTTGAGTAGCTGTCGCGGCTTGCTGCTGAAACGCGTCACCCATATTATGCTTAACAAATGTAAAAACCATTTGTGAAACCCAATGCCCTGTCGCGTATTGTGCTATTTGTTCAACTGAATTCATCTCTTCCCCTTACAGTCTGCTTCATAAAAAACAACGTTATTATGACAAAGCAAACTTAAGGGATTCTTAAGAGACTGAAGAAAGAAACACTCGATGTATATCAAAAGAGCCTCTTTACCTTTTTCACAATTCTGCTGGCTAAATCAATCAACTCAACAATATCAGTACGTTTTAAAGACAAGACCAATGTCTGGTCATACCTTCCATAACCAATGTATTGAAACAGGACTTTAAGTTGGATTTTATTTTTTATGTTGCTACACCAACCGTCCATAAAATGTCATACGGGCCGCTTCTGAAAGCGCAATATCAGGTTTGGAGTTATAAGCGAGTACCACTAGCATACGTGTGGTGTTGCCTTGGGTTGGGGTAACTCTATGTATGGCGTTGCGGCCACGGAATAACACTAGTGCGCCTGGATCTATGGCAAGTTGTTTTACTTGTGCTTTGCCAGAAAGCACATCACTGACGCCTTCATAATTCATTTCTCCCGCATCGGCATCTCGCATATTTTCTATGTATTCAAATACACCACCTGCTTCTGGCTTTTGGATCAACAAGGTGATCGCGAAAGAGGAGTTATCAAAATGCCAACCTAGCTCTTGCCCTTCGCTGGCATAATGCAAGTTAATTGAAGACAGGTTATCACCATATTCGTAAAGCCCTTCTTCTTCTAACACGCTAGCTAGAAACCCTCTTAAAAGGCTTGAATCATATAAGCTTCTTAATACTGAATCTTGATCTATTTGATCATCTGTAATGCAGCCTTTTGAGGAGTTTACTTGCTGGTTTCTAGCGTGTTCTAGGGGGAAGCTTGGATCTATTTCGTTCAAATAAACATTATGACTTGATTGAGTATAATAGGCTGAATCCTTTTTTAGATTGCCCTCATCTACAATAGCTTGAATCACATGCTCTTGAAGAAAGTTAGGTAAAACTAACGCGCCTTCTTGCTGCAAAGATTGCTTACAAGCTTGTCTAAAGCTTTTGTTTTCAATTGGATATTGAGCTTGATTGATATAATCCGATAACGGCATTGTGACCTTCCTTATTGTTATTTTTTGACACTCGGTTAAGTTTATACAAACAGGTTAAGGTCATTTCAGCTGTATGAAAATCAATCATTTTTTCAGTCATCGTTAAATTTTTCTTAACACCCCATTTTATAAATAAGGCTTAACAAGAAGCTTGTTTTAACCTTTAATAATGGCAGAGCAATCACCATTATCCCACTAAGATTAAGGCAAACTATGTTAAAGCTCCCCAGTACAAACAGCTTACTGACATTTATAAGTGCGGCACAAACAGCTAGTTTTGCCAAAACAGCCAAGCTACTTTGCCTTACACCAGCCGCGGTAAGCCAACAAATTAAGCAGCTTGAAGAGCAATTAGATGTTTCCCTATTTCAACGCTCTAAACAGGGAGTTGAGTTAACTCAAGCAGGTCAGCAGTATTTATATACTGCCGAGCAGGTGGTTGAGAAACTTAAGCAGGGCTACGCTAGTCTTAGGCAATTAAAGCAGCAAGATATCTTTACGCTTCACGCCTTTCCTTCGGTGGCGACTAAATGGTTAATGCCCAAGGTATTAGATGCCATGCAGGCTGACCCTGAGTTAGAAATACGGGTTGAAGCCAGCCACTCTCACATAGATTTTAACTTAAGTAATTGTGATGCTTGTATCAGCTTTGGAGAGCAAGAAGAATCATTAAATCATCAACTCATTTTTCAGGATAATGTCAGTCTGGTTGCAAGTCCGACACTTGTTAATGAGCAACTAGCAAAGAGTTTAAATACCTTACTGACACTTCCCATGATTCATATTGATTGGGGAGATGATAATCAGTTTTTACCCGGCTGGAAGGAATGGCTGAGAGCAGCAGGCTATCAAGAAAAAGAACCTAATAAAGGCCCGCAGTTTAACTTATCTAGCATGGCGATAGAGGCCGCGATACAGGGTAAAGGCCTCTTATTAGGACAGGATTTATTAATACAAAATGAGCTAAAATCAGGTCAACTAATCAAATTAAGCCCTATCACATTACCGCTCAAAAAAGCCTACTACCTTATCTATCCGGATCGCACCAAAGACAAGTTAGCTGCCATGCAGTTTATTAAGCGGCTTAGCTCTGACAGTTAATGCCCTGAGATAAAATTAAGGTGCTATAAATTAATCCGCTGTAAGTTAGTACCTGAGCTTTTTTATAGCACTATGCCTTTATTCTTCATGAGGCTTTTTATATTTATAAACAAGTGCTTTCAGGTTTCTATCATTATCCTTTTCAGGAAAGCCTTGGCTGTTTTCCAATCTGTGATTGAAGATAAAATCATCCCCAGCATGCTCAGCAATCAATGCAATAAACGCCTGTTCAGATAAGTCTGGGCTATTGGCACATAACAACAGCTGAGCATCGTGATTCACTATCTCAGGCAAACGTCTTAGGATTTTTTGATAATCTTTTGTTAGCTCAAAGCTGCCTTTTTGAAAGCTTGGAGGGTCGATGACCACAAGATCAAAAGGCCCTGTTTTTTTCAACTTACCAAAAGACTTTAAAATATCATGAGGGTAGAAACTTACCTCTTTCATAAAGCCATTTAACTTATGATTAATTTTGCCTTGTTTTAATACGCCATTGTTCATATCCATATTCACAACAGAAGTAGCACCACCTTGCATCGCAGCTAATGAAAAGCCACAAGTATAAGAAAAGAGGTTAAGCACCTTCTTCGTTTTTGCATTTTCCATCACAAAAGCACGACCGTTATACATGTCAGGGAAGATTCCCGTATTTTGATGCTTTAACAAATCAACCTGATACTGAACCCCTTGCTCTTTAATGATATGAGGTTGAGGAAGCTCACCATAAAACACTTGGTTTTTGGTATCTCGCCCTGCTCTTTGTTGAAAGACTAAACCTTCAACCTTACCTTCTACCTCTGGTACTTTTTGCCAAATAGCCTCAGCTAAGGCTGCAAGCTCAGCTTCATCAATCGCTTGATAAGACACTAAGAAAAGAAACGGCGGATAAAAATCTAAGTTAATATGCTCTAACCCTTCATAGCAGTGCCCTCTCCCATGAAAAATACGGGCAAGTTCATTCTGCACTAGATTCGCTTGCTCAAGTGCATTTAATAGTGCGTTGTAGGGAGTTAAAACAGACATGAAAGCTCCAAAAATAGATTTGCCGCGCATTATAGGTCAAAAGGCTTAAAAGGACACCAAGGGAACCTGCGAATAAGTCCTCTCGCCCCAGCGTATGAACATAAGCAGCTGGATTTATAGCGAGGCGCAACTTAAAGATGAAGCCTTTAGACCACGCCCTTCGGGTCTTGCAGAAACAGTAACACCCTGTGTTGTCACTTCTCGAAAGGTACCTACATTACATCAAAGTGACGCCTTGCTTGATACTTTTTCTGGCAAGACTGAGAAGAGATGACTTAACCGCAGGCACCCAAGCTTACTCATTGATCTATTTACAGAATTAAAAACTGTTCAATAATCACTCAATTATGTCTTATAATTTATACTGAGAACTTGGTAAGAAGGCCTTATAAACCGATCAATAGCATGTTGATTAAACTATTCTTTGCCTAAACAATCTTTAACAGGACGGTTATCTAGATTCTTAGCACAGATCATTGGTACAGACCCATGTTTCAAGATAATTTAGAAAATTCGGCGACTATTTTCAAATTAACCATCCCCATCATGCAACAACAAAATATACCAATAACCCCGCATTACTATAACCTTTGGTATACCTATATGAAGCAGAGTAATCTACTGTTAAATGAACAAGTTGATGCCATATTATTAAGAAAGCCTGCACTTTCATTAGAAGACTGTGATGCCCTAATCCATACTTTTTGCAACCAATCTGCTGAGCACAAATTAAACAAACTACAACATCAACTCGGTAATATTAGTAAACAAAGTCAGGATGAAAACAGCGAATTTTCTGATCAAGGGCTTATCGAACAAGCTAGCCAGTTAGAGGACCAGTTTAACCGTGGCGAAATAGATTTTGAACATCTAAGTAACAATAGCCAGGAGCATAATCAAGATTTAAACTACATAGTCAACACTATTCGAGACTTAGTCAGCTACTGCACTCAAATCAAAAAAATATCCTTACAGCTCCATGAGAAACTCACTCAGCAAACTAAAGAGATTCAAGGTTTAAAACAACTCTTAGCTGAGTTTGAAATGGAACATAATATTGATGAGTTGACAGGCATATCAAACAGAACAGCCTTTGATGAAGTAATAACAGCACTGATTAAACAACAATGTTATTTCTCTCTCATATTGATCGATATCGATCACTTCAAAGCGTTCAATCAAACATATGGCACAAAAACAGGTGATAAAGTATTGCAACTCATCGCTCAGAAAGTCCGTAATGAGTGCTCTAGCATAGGTGAGATTTACCGTTTTAGTGGTGGCAAGTTTGCCTTGGTATTACCTCAAATAAACCTTGATAACGCCTCTAGTCTTGCTGAAGCAATTCGCATCAATATAGGTGACCTTATTCTCACCAATAAGCAAACAGGGCAATCGGTTAACAACCTCACTATTTCCTTAGGTGCATCTGAATATCTCGACAATGACACCAAAGATTATATTTTAAAGCGAGCTGAACATGCGCTGTTTCAAGCTAAGCAATCTGGCCGCAATAAAGTAATGGCGATTTAAGTTCTTTTATTTAACGACGCACGGTCCATAAATAAAAAGCCCTGAGAGTATCACTCTCAGGGCTTTTTATGGGTTAGTAAAACAGGTTATGTAAACCCGCTTTAAAACACTAACACTTACTTGTTTTTCTCTTCCCAAAAATCAGCATTTTTGATGCCTAACTTCTTAGGATCGAAAGTGTATTTATCCACTTTCGCTTTGCGCTGAGCTTCATAGTCTTTCAGAGCTTTAATCGCAGGACGACCCATGAAGAAGATGGCAATAATACCAACGATATTCAACCAAGCCATTAGACCAACACCAACATCACCCATAGCCCAAGCTAGGTTTGCAGCTTTAAGCGTACCGTAGAAAGTTGCAACCATAAGTGCAATTTTTAGTAGGAAAGTCAGGCCAGGTACTTTAACTGTACGGTGGATGTAAGCAACGTTCGTTTCAGCAATATAGTAGTAAGCTAAAATAGTAGTGAAAGAGAAGAAGAACAAAGCTAATGCAATGAAAGGTTTACCAACACCAGGTAATACGCTTTCAACCGCCATCTGAGTATAAGCAGGGCTATTCGCCGCAATATCTGCTGCAATGTTTTGAACCAGCATTATATCGCCTACACCGTGTACGTTATAAGCACCTGTGATAAGAATCATGAAAGCCGTTGCAGAACATACAAACAAGGTATCGATATAAACAGAGAAAGCCTGAACTAGACCTTGCTGTGCAGGGTGATCTACTTCTGCAGCCGCTGCTGCATGAGGACCAGTACCTTGGCCAGCTTCGTTAGAGTAAACACCACGTTTTACACCCCAACCAATTGCGGCACCAATACCTGCCATAGGTGTGAATGCATCCCCAAGTATCATACCAATAACAACAGGTACTTGATCGAAATTAAGGACAATGATGACACAAGCAATCACGATGTAAGCAAACGCCATGAAAGGCACAATGACTTCTGTGAAGCGTGCAATACGTTTAACACCACCAAAGATGATGAAACCTAGCACTGCAACAACAGCAATCGCTGTCATGATTTTAGTTGAGCTAATCACACCAATACCAGTATCAACCATAGAGCCAGCACCAAATGCCAATTCTACTGCGTTACCAATACTGTTCGATTGAACACCTGGTAGCATTACGCCACAAGCAACAATGGTCGCGATTGCGAAAAGTACCGCATACCATTTTTGACCCGTTACTTTTTCTAGATAATAAGCTGGGCCACCACGATATTGACCACCGTCATTTTCTTTATAGATTTGTGCCAGTGTGGATTCTGTATAAGCGGTTGCTGCACCCAAGAAAGCAACGACCCACATCCAGAATACGGCACCTGGTCCACCAAAACCGATCGCTGCAGCGACACCTGCAATGTTACCTGTACCAACACGGCCAGATAACGAAACAGCCAATGCTTGGAAAGAAGAAATCCCTTCTTTAGAGCCCTTATTATTCATCAATAGGCGCCACATTTCTTTAATCAATCTCACCTGCACAAAGCGAGTGATAACTGAATAAAATAAACCTGCCGCAAGACAAAGGTATATTAGAGCCGGACTCCAAATAATACCGTTCAAAAAGTCTAAAACTGATTGCAAACCCTATCTCCTAAATTAATTTCGATTCTATTTTTATACTTGTAACAATTTTGATTAATTTTTACGGGGGGCAAGATATCACTAGCAATCCACTTTGTTAATGGCAAAAATTAGTTTTTTCGACTATATGAAAGAAAAGTTGCAGTATATTGTAATTATTAACCTTTACTTTTTCTTATCAGAAACAAAGGTTTCCTAATGTAAAATACAAGGTGAATAAAATCGACAAAATAAGATAAAGATACCTTATCTTTGTTTGTTGAAAATGCTGTTTCTTGAGGGTTATTTTGATTGAAGCAAGCCTTTTAAACTTACTTATTTAGGCTGGCGAATGGTTGCGATTTCCTCATCCTCTATCTGTAAACTTTTCAGAAAGTCTTGGTGCGCATCAGGTTCCATTTTTTCAAACTTCTGATGCCACTTGTTCATCGCATCATCATCAAACCCTGCCGCTCTCATAATTGCCACCCAACGGAATTTATCTAATCGTACTGATGAAGTTAAGTCAGTTTCTTCAAGTGCCATGACAATGGCTTTTTGCTGTTCTCTTAACAGGTTAATTTCAACTTCAAGTGCCTTAAATTGATTTTGCAAAGCTTGCTTTTGCCCATGCTCATTTTGGCTATCAATGAGATGAGCTATTTTTCCTAATTCAATACCATAAGCTTTATAAGCCAATATGCTTTGCAACCTTAATTCAGCTTTTTCACCATAGTAGCGATAGCCATGTTGGGAACGAGTACAAGGCATTAATAGGCCAATGCGCTCGTAATAAAGCAATGTACTACGAGATAAATTAAAGCGCTTAGAGAAGCGGGTAATACTCATCATTGTCATCTTGAACAAACCTCAATTAAAAGCAAAGTATGGTCTTAAAGGTTAAAGCCGACACCTATAGTCAGCTCAAGGCTAAACGAAACACGCTCCTTAAATTTAAGATTTTAGTTTATTGGGACGAACAGACAGGCCAACAGAAAAACTCAAAAACGACATAAACAAATCAATTAGCGACGAGCTTACTTTATAATAAATTTGGTAACAAAAAGCTTAAAACAATTCATCTTCTTCTAAAAATCAAAAAATGTAAGTTAAATTTATTAAAAACCTCACTTTATTGCTAGTTTCAACAACTAGCTAAGACAAAAATCGATGAGACTAAAGTTTGACAGAAAGCCATTCTAAGCAGACTATTATTTTTAATTAAACGCTCATTTAATAAAAACTAAAGTTTACCAAGTTAAATTAGATTTAACTTGTACAAAAAAGAGCCACTAAGGCATAGCGCCAAAAAACAAGCATGCTTAAAAAGACAACAAAATTTAGCGCTAGAAGATGAATTGAATAAAGGCGGTATGAGAAGTAACAGCCAAACTAGAATTCTTTTAGCAAAGTTTCATTTGCACTGACCTGCAAATTTTAGCGAACTCTATGAGTTCGCTTTTTTTTACTTTTTTATTCCAAATGAGCTGGTGACTCTTTATAGTAAAGCTTTTTGAGTTGCTAATGGTCGTCATCAATAAACTGCCAGCTACTTACTCTACTCTGTTTAAACATAGCAACTTGGCAAAGGTTTATTTTATCAAACCAGTCACTTTTTTGAGTACGTGAAGGCGTGACATGTAAATCAGTGCAGAAAATAGAGGGTGTTAGCTCAGCCCCTTTTATTGGGTGAGAGTGCATACTAGTCACTAAGGTTTGGGCTCTTTGCTCTGTTGAAAGATCAATTTTTCGCTCTGAAATTAACAACAGCTGGTCTTCTTGCCAACGAATCAGCAAATCACTGCTATTGATTAAATAGAATAAGTCATAAGAGAACTCAGCAACTTGTTTGTTCATAATGTCTTGAGTACGAACTTCTGAGAATTGACTTAACTTATCAATACGAATTAAAAACAAACTAACCACAACCGTCTCATCTGCCTTTAACTGCTCTCTTGATAAAAAGTCAAAGCGTTTACTCTCTAAAACATAATCTAAATAATGGCCGCTCTTAAGACCTGTGGCTTTGTCTATATATTCATGGCTATCTTGTAAGTCAGGTTCAGATTCAAAGGTACCATAATTAATTAAGGCGACCATGGTAAACACGACTTGGAAAATAATAATGGCAAAAATGGATACTAAGTTAAGGTCAAAGTCAGACACCACATAAAGACTCACGCCAATACAAAAAAAGTATAAAACGAACCCTAAAAAACAAATAGCGAGACTAATGAGAAAATAAAGCCAACCGCCTACAAAAGCAAAGGCTACTATGGGAGTAAGAATAGCCAAGCTAGGTATCACTTGAATATCTACCACCCCAATTAAGGCGCCTTGAAGAAAGGCAGCGACAAGCAGTTCATAAAGAACATAAGTATTAGGTTTATTGCTTTGCTGGCTAACAAAATGAAGTAACTTGGCAAATACAAAGGCCAACACCAACCAATATAAGGAGTCTAAAGAAGCACTCTTATTAATAGCGTTTAAAACGGCAATCGCAGCAAAAATAGGCCAAATAAGATAAGCACAACGATAAATACATTTTCTAATCCAGGCGGCTTGTTCGACCGACAAGTCATCCAGCTTATTCATGCATCCACCCTAGGTAAACTTGATTTAAAGAGTGGCTTAACAGCAATACAATTACGACCCTCACCTTTAGCCTGATATAAGGCTTGGTCAGTAGCGAGCATAAGTCCTCTGGTGCTAAAGCTACTAACGGGGATAACAGAAGAAACGCCAACCGAAACAGTCACTATGTCATCCGCATCAGAACCATTATGCTCTATTTGTAAGGAGCGAACGGCTTCCAGTACTTTTTTAGCAACAATATGAGCCCCTTCAAGATTCGTATTAGGCAGAATAATATTAAACTCTTCCCCACCCGTTCTTGCGACCACATCACTTGATCGTGTGACTTTTTTAGCAATGGTTTGAGCAACTTGGTTTAAACAATCATCACCAACTGGGTGCCCATACAAATCGTTGTAAGCTTTAAAATGATCAATATCAATCGCTAACATAGACAAGGGTGTTTGGCTGCGATAACTACGTAACCACTCTTCATCTAGACGAAGGTCAAAGTAACGTCGATTTGCAATTTTGGTCACAGCATCGCTGTTTGCTTGTATTTCTGCTTTCGCCTTCGCTTTATTTAAAACAATGCCCCTAAGGTGAGACAAATATCCCATATAATGGGTAGCAACAAAAAGATAGAAAAAGGCAGGAATGATACCCAGTGTATTGAAGTTTAAATCGAATTTAAAACCAAAAAGGGGAATGGAAATCAGCATACCAATCACTAACGCTATGAGGCCTTTAAGCATCAGCGCAGGCCCTTTAAGTGCATAGACAGCAGATGAATTAGCAATATAGTAAGGAAGAAATACAACTGGGTTAAAATAGACTAAATTTGCCATTACACCTATGGATAGCATATCTACTAACAGGCTATTAGATTCAGTTTTAGCAGTGGGCTTTAAGACAAAACTAGCAAAAGCAACATGAGGGTAAATAATAAAAAATAGCAGTGTTAACCAAATAGGAAGGTCAGCTGAGTCCAGTTCAGGCAATCTGGCCAAGTAAACATTAATTATTACCAATAAATAACCTGCAACGCGCATTGGATAATCAAATGTCCCTGCAGCTTTACTTAATCGCACTCACACCTCCAATTAGCTTAAATAAGCTAATCACTTTTAAAATTAATTTTTATTTTATTTAAGCTTAAGCATTTATAAAGGCCCAATAAAACATATTACTAAGGTGAAAAACAGCGCCATAAAACCAACTTAACTAAAAAATAATTTAAAAATGATTTCTTTATAACTAAAGAAAGCAAACGTTTCGATAAGATATTAATAAAACTGATTTAACTCATCTATTTCTCTCACTTTACTGACATCAAACTCACAATTAATTTTTTAGGTTTTATTATCTTAATTTATAAAATATGCAGCTCCTCTAAGAAAGCATGACAAGAAACTCATAGCCAACAACGCTGATTCCACATCAAAAAACATTCACGATTTTTAAAGCATGCCTTATCAAACTAGTTGTTACAGCTTACAAACGCGACCTCTTTTCCAAAAAACAACAAATCATAATTTACACTCAGAATTGGTTAATTTGTTTTATCTCTGTCTATAATTTTCTCTAGTTATGATGCAGGAGAACACGCCTTGTAAAGGTGAAATCAGGATTGCACTTGCCACAAAGGTGTTTAGTTAAACTAAAAATGATGCAACCTAATGTCAGAGATTAATAGCAATGGGGGTTAAATAACTTTGTGTTATTTGGCGCTCATAATCGTCATTCCTGTCATAAATCAGAAGTAATACAGAGCGATATAGGTAAATTTAACCAAAGAATGAAACAACATCGGTTACGTATCAAACGAACATTGGCAAATCATAATGTCAGTGCTACAGATGAAAGTTAGGGAACCTAGTATTAAAGTACAAAAGGCCAATATTCTTGGCCTCATCTCATTAATCCATTAAGTAAGTACTAAGCTTTTATCTAAAAAGCTTAGTACTCGATTTTCATATTCTTCTGGCTGTGCAGCATAAGCATGTGTATGCATTGCTCCCTCAACTTGCCAAAATTCAGCCTCAGTACTTTGCTTTAAAACATCGAATAAAAGCTTACCATGGGCAACAGTTGTAAATTTATCTGCTTCTCCATAAATCAAGAGCATGTCAGGTCGACCCGCTAAGGCTTTAGCGGCATGCATAGGACGAACCCGCTTCTCACCTGAAGGGTAAATCAATTGCACACACTGTAGCGCTAGCTTAGGTAAAGGATAAGATCGCCAAAAGTGCATTAATGTAGGGAAAGCAGATTCAATGACAGCCGCTTTAAAAGGGTGAGTTGGACTTGTCATTGCACAAACGGACATAGCTCCTCCTAAGGATGCTCCTATTAAGCCTAGAGGAAGATTTGGATATTGACTTTGCAAGGCATTGCCTGCTGCTAATACATCTAGTGGGAAATCCATTGTCGTTGAGCCAGACTCACCAAAACCATTAAAATCAAACACCATTACATGATAGCCAGATTGACGTAATAGCTGAGCATGGCCATACCTTAACCAGAAGCCTTTAGCCGACACCCCCATGGGGTGGCACAATAAAACAGCTCCTTTTATATCTACAGAAAGGGATTCAGCAATTAGTGCTGAAATTTTTGCCCCAGATTCACTCTCAAATGAAAGCCTTTGCCAATCCTTCTGATTAATATCATCAGGCCAACGCCAAGGTTTGTTGAAACGACCAAAAAAAGGCTTTTTTAATAGGCTATACAATATTTTCTTCATCCTTATCCCTCTCCTTATACAAATAAAGCACCACAACACAGCCGTTAAGACAATCAAGTGATACAAGGCTTCAGTCAGTTTATGGCTTGCTTTTAAACACAACCATAGGCATAAATGACTTGTTTAGGGTTATTTATGCCTATACTTAATAAAACGAGCGAGGGATAAAAATGAAGGTGACAATACTAATGGCTGATCGCTGCTCTTCTACCAGTGTTGCGGCCAGTATGGAGTTTTTAGAAACCGCCAATGTTATTCATCAGTACTTACTCAGATCTCAAAAAACGAACTCACAGAAAGAAGAAAGGCATCAAGCACAAGAGAAGCCATTTGAGTTTGAAACCGCATCACTAACTGGCAAGAGTATTCAAAGTACTGGCGGTTTAATTCTGACACCGGAAAAATCGATTATCCAAGCAACTCCCGCAGCCCCAAATACACCTAGGCTTATCATAGTGCCTGGGTTCATGTTTAATATTTTGTCTGAGTTGCCACTATTAAGCCCCATGAGCAATTGGTTGAAAGAACAACACAAACAAGGTGCTTATATTGCCAATATCTGTACTGGGGCGTTTGTTAGCGCTCAAGCTGGTTTATTAGATAATAAAAGAGCAACAACTCATTGGCTCTTTAGCGAACAAATGCAACAGCACTTTCCTAAAGTAAAGGTACACACAGAGCGAACAGTAACTGATGATGGCCTGATTATGTGCTCGGGTGGTTCAACTAGCAGCGCCGACCTGCTGCTCTATATTATTCGTAAGTTTGGTTCACCCCAACTTGCTGCTGAGTGTGCCAAAAAACTTTTGGTAGATACAGGTGATCGCAGCCAAACACCTTATGCCAGCACTACATTTAAAAAGAATCATCATGATAATGAAATTTTAAGAATTCAGATTTGGCTTGAGAAGCAGTTACACCAGCCGGTCAGTATGGAAGGCCTTGTGCAGGAATTCGGTTTGAGCATGCGCAATTTCATTCGCCGGTTTAAGGAAGCGACCCAACAAACACCAATTCAATACCTACAAAACTTACGCTTAGAAAGAGCTAAACATTTATTGGAATCAAGCCAAGAAGCGTTCGAACAAATTACCTATCGAGTAGGTTTACAAGATGCGAATTCTTTTAGAAAGCTCTTCAAACAAAGGGTTGGCGTCACACCTGGCGCTTATAGAAAGCGCTTTGCGCGAAAATCACCAAGTTAAATTAAATATTCAACAGTAAGGTGAGACTGAATAACATGTGACCCATTCATAATAATGAAAATAAACCCTGTTTATGAGAATAAGAAGTAAAAAGCTATATCATTGTTTTATAAGAACTATTTAATTGTATTATAATATCCTCGTTGGACTTACACGACTGATTCAATCAACTAAATATCATTTCACATCATAATAAGTTTTTATAATGTGACAATTTCATGTTTTTTGACTTTATTCATAACCTACTATTTATTTCATTCACGTGAGATAAATTATTCTTTCATATACTGTTTTTTGTACAAGATTTTAAATAAAGAAAAAAGGCAAGTGTGGCACAAAATAAAAAGTGCAAACTTTTTGTAAAACCCACCACTATGTGAAATTACTAGTCTTTATTCCCAGTTCAAAACCTGTACAATCGTTCAAGTATTGAGAAAGAAAGGTCCAACACAGCTTTCTTTTCTCGAATCAGTTAAGAGGCTTTTTACTTAAAAATCACTTAACAATCGCGCCGTTATAATAAAAAGAAGCGGCATAAACGATTAAAATAATTAGAGTACTGTAGTTATGAATCAGGTTAACCAAGCTTATGATAATAATCAGGGCAGCAAAGGTGGCTTTCTAGAACGCCTCTTTAAACTTGCTGCTCACAAGACCACCCCCAAAATTGAGATGATGGCAGGTTTAACCACCTTCGTTACCATGTCTTATATCATCGTTCTAAACCCTATCATCATGTCGAAAACAGGCATGCCATTTGACGGCTTATTCCTAGCCACTTGTCTTGGTGCTGCGATTGCCACCATTCTAATGGGCTTGTACGCAAATTGGCCTGTTGGTCTTGCACCGGGCATGGGACTTAACGCATTTTTCACCTTCTCTGTTGTTGGCTCTATGGGCTATAGCTGGGAAATTGCACTAGGATCTGTCTTTATTTCAGGCATGCTCTTTGTGTTAATGAGTGTGACGCGATTACGTGAATGGATGCTAGATAGTATTCCTATGAGCTTACGTCTTGCTATGACAGCAGGTGTTGGTTTGTTCTTAGGTTTTATCGGTCTTCGTTTCACTGGGGTGATAGTACCAGATCCAAATAACGCCTTAGCTCTTGCTGATCTAACACACTTTGGCTTTGGTAAATTTGGTCCTGAAGCGCCTGCGCTTGGTCTTTTAAGTTTCTTCCTGATCGCTGTTCTTAGCTATCGTAAAGTATTTGGTGCGGTTGTACTGGGTATTGGTATCACGACTTTAGTCGCTTTCATCATGACTTGGATCCTACCAACTGACTTCTTCGTCGTTGCTGAAGAAGCTAAGTCTTGGGCACCTGCTTCCGGCTTCGTCGCCTATGGCGGAATGCTAGCTGTACCAGATTTTGCAGCTATCGAACCAATTCTTTGGAAAGCGGATGTCATGGGCGCACTTGAAGTCGCTATGATCCCTGTCATTGTAACCTTCTTGTTCGTAAACATCTTTGATACTGCCGGTACTCTTATGGGTGTTGCTGAACGAGCTAACCTACAAGACGAAAAAGGTAATATTGAAGGCCTAAGTAAGTCTCTTAAAGCTGACTCTATCTCATCTGTAATAGGTACAGCGTTTGGTTGCCCACCGGTAACATCTTACGCTGAGTCTGCAGCGGGTGTCTCTGTTGGTGGCCGTACTGGTCTGACAGCGGTAACTATCGGTGTGCTTTTCTTACTCGGTATGTTCTTCTTACCATTAGCGAAAATGCTACCAGCCTTCGCAGTAGATGGTGCTTTGATCTACGTTGCTATGTTGATGATGAGTTCTCTGAAGAAAATCGACTGGAACGATCTAACTGAATTTGCCCCAGCAGTTGTTACAACTGTAATGATGGCTTTCACCTTCTCTATTGCAAACGGTATTGCACTTGGCTTCCTAACATACACCATTCTTAAAGTTGGTGGTGGTAAGGCAAATGAAGTATCTGCAGGTGTATGGGCATTAACTGTGCTATTCATTCTGAAGTTTATCTTCCTAGGTCACTAAGTTTGTTGTAACAAATCTTAATACCTAAGAAACGAAAAAGGGCCTTCATTGAAGGCCCTTTTTTAATGCTTAATGTTTTACCTGATATTGAACCAAGAAGTAGCTCTAGCTTCTTAGTTTTATTCTAACTTCTTAGTTTTTATTCAAAATAGACTGTAAACGTAAGTACTCATTTAAAGCGATTCTATCTGATGCTATCTCTATATCAGAAATCTCTATCTTTGACCAAAACACCTCATCGGCTTCTAGTGCTTTAATCTCACCTTGCCAGCCATGAATCACATAATAATGAATTAACTGCAATTCAGCGGTTGCCTTATGATACAAGGAACAGAGGTAATAACTCGACAAAGCCTTTATCGCTAATTCTTCATCCATTTCACGGTGCAGAGTTTGCACTTGTGTTTCCCCTTCCTCCATATGTCCACCAGGGATAGCGACCAAACCTGGATCAGACGTTTTTAATAAAGAACGCTTTTCTAGTAGTATCTTATTATCTCGAATTAATAAAAAGGATACACAAGGGTGTTGCTCCATGAATAAAGTCTCTTCTAGTTCGGTTAATCTTGATTTTTACCTAAACGCTTTTCAATTTGTTTCTTTTCCCAGTCAGAGCCAAATACATTCACAACTTCGTGCGCACTTAATCCCTGAATCAATAAAGCAATTCCCCAACCTAGCGCAGGCCAAACTACCCAAAAATAATCTGGACTTGTCAGCAGGTTAATCACCAATAAAAGTAAGATGACACCTGCATAGCTAAGTAAGTTTTTATTAAAGGCTTTTATACGCTTCACCTGAGCAATGACAGCAGCTTTTTCAGCTGATTCCTTCCCATTGTTGCTACTTTCTTCATTCATATTATCCGACTCCTGTTTTTCAGTTTTGGAACTAGCCATTAGATTAGGTTCAATCTTATGTAGGTCAGATACCTGTAACTCAAAGACTGCAGCAAGGGATTTCAGACTTTCCAACCCTGCCTTATTGCCTTGTTCAATACGCTGAATAGTACGCACACTTAAACCAGACAGTTGTGACAGCTCTTCTTGAGACCAGCCTTTATCCAATCTTAACTGTTTAACACCCATAGCCATCCCTTAAAATAATAAGAATAAATTTTAACAACAGACCCAAAGATTCAGAACGACACCAGCATGACACCAAGGTGACACCCTATATATTTCAATCACTTACATAAAACTGTCGTTAAGTTAATTGGGACTTAAGCTGCCCTCTAGTGAGTAAGACAGCACTAATAATTAAGGTAACTAACTCCCCGACTAAAAACAGCCACATAACCGGGTTCGGGTTACCATCAAGTAAAATACCTAAACTACGACCAAAAGCCATATTCCCCATAATTAAGATGACGAATACTAAGCCTAATTTCTCATAAACCAGTTTCATTGAGAAATAGAAAAGTAATAACCCAATCGCCAAACTCATACCACCATAAGTTGCCCGAGTATCAATCATGGCAGAAGTAGTATTCGCAGCTGAGCCTGTTACCCAAAATAAAAGCGTTTCCGGCACAAAGAAAAACAACAAACCGTAAAGACTAAAAAATAAAGCATTTAAACGAATAATCCATTGCGCTAGTGTCATTACTAATCCCTTTTAGTTAATTTGTTATAGCCTTAAAAATTAAGCTGATAGATAACATCAGTAAGATAAGTCTAACAAGATGATCAAACCATTTCTGTTTCAATTTTGATAAATAATATTTACCAATCTGAGTCCCTAGGTAACTAGCTAACAAAAGGACTATAAGATAAGACAGATCCTCAAATGCAACTAATGATGCCCAAGTAAAAATACTTATCTTAATGATATTTAATGGCAAGGCACTGGCAGCCATAGAGGCAACGAAAACTTCCTTTTTCAATGCTAGCTGTTTAAAAACCAAGGCTTTTATGAGGCTGCCAGAACCCACGGCTCCCGAAACAAGACCATAGATAAAACCCGTAAAAATTAAGACACTATCACTGATCTTGTAATTTGGCATAAGACGAAATAGATCAATTACTAAGTAAAGCAAAGACATAGCGACAAGTATGAATACAAGCCAGTTCGCATCTAAAAATAACAAAGAATAGGCGCCAATAAACACACCAGGAATAGAAAGGAGACTCAGCTTAAATACCAGTGGCCAGTTGATATAGGGCTTTAAATAGTAGGTTTTTAAGGAGGTGTTATAGAAATAAAAGAAGCTGGTTAACGCTATGCTCCATTTTATATCGAACATAAGAGAGGTCGCACTAATCAAGATCAAAGCTGAACCAAAGCCAGCTAATGTGGATAGTATGGCGGCAAACAAGGCCATCACAAAAAAAGCCCCTAGCATCCAATCCATACATACTCTTTTTATTGATTAATTTGAGAAAGCTTAACATAGAGCCAAGCCCCTTAAAATCTAAGCTAGATTCTCACCTTTAATCTCACCACATGACTTATATCAGCCTTAAAAGGGTACAAACTGATAGCCTGCCTTTAAAACGTTTTATTGATATTGAGGTAAGTAATGGACAAGAAAAAGCTAGATATTGCCATAATCGGTGCAGGGCCAACCGGATTAAGTTTTGCGCTAAGTCTTGCCCAATCAGGCCTGAAAATTGCCTTAATAGACAAACAATCAATAGAAAATATTGCGCAACCTCAATTCGATGGTAGAGATATTGCTATGACACATTTATCTAAAACTATCTTGTCTGAATTAGGGGTATGGCAAACATTTCCAGCCGACGTTATACACCCAATTAAAGAAGCTAAGGTTATTAATGGCGACCTTAATACCTTATCGAATGAATCAACATCGACGTTAGAGTTTGATCGATCGGATGATCCAAACGCTTCGCTTGGCTACTTAGTCGCTAACTATCAAATCCGACAAGCGCTATATAACCAAGTTAAAACACAACCCAATATCAGCTTAATCTGTGAACAAAAGGTAAAAAAACTCCATACTAATCAAGATACTTGTTTAATTGAATCTGACGATGTTCTGATCGAATGCAAACTCTTAGTATCTTCTGACAGTCGTTTTTCTGAAACACGCCGTATGATGGGCTTAAGCGCTAAAATGAAAGATTACGGAAAGGTTATGTTAGTGTGCAACATGAAGCATGAAGGCAGCCACAATAACACCGCCCAAGAATGCTTTCAGTATGATAAAACCTGTGCTATTTTACCCCTTGCAGAGAATACCTCTTCCATTGTGATTACCGTCAACGCCAGCGAATCAGAACGCTTACTTGCCTTAGGTGATATGGCCTTTTGTGCTGAGGCTCAATCCATGTTGAATCACAGGTTAGGCAAGATGACTCTCATTAGCAAACCAATCGCCTATCCACTCGTTGGCGTTATGTCCGATCGCTTCATTAGCCAAAATTTTGCCCTGATTGGCGATGCTGCTGTTGGTATGCACCCAGTTACAGCACATGGTTTCAACTTAGGTTTACGTTCGGCGGACACACTCGCTCAGCTGATTATTAAGGCGCACAGTAAAGGAAAAAATATCGCGTCAAAACGTTTGTTACACGAATACGAAGCCCGCCATAAACTTTTAAGCAAACCACTTTATGATGCAACCAATACCATAGTTACCCTCTATACCAATAAGGCACCATTGGCTAAAGCCGTCAGAAAAATCGGTATCAGACTTGGCAATAAGGTATTGCCCTTTAAAAGACTTGTCACCCACAGACTAACGCAAGTCCGTTAAGGGACCTGCGAGTAAGTCGCCTTAATAGTAAGCTTTGTCCTAATTGATGGCCCTATTTCGAAATAGGGCTGTATTCATCATTTCACGACTCAACCCAGTAAAGCATAAAATCCCTATGAGGTTGGCAAGATAGTCGAATAGATCTAAGGTGCGGGTTGCGAAAAAGTACTGACTTAACTCTTCTAGTGTTACAAAAATTATTACCGCCAGACTTCCCCAGTAAATCGAACCAAATTTAAAGTGAATCAAGCTGCCACGAGAGGCAAGATTAGCCATTAGAGTTAAGCTCCCAAATACGAAAAAGTGACCTAACTTATCGCCAAATGGGACTTTACGTGTAAATTCAAATAGCCACATATCTTGTCCCGTGTTTGCCATAAAGATAATCCAAAAAACAAAAGCGACAAACAAAGAAGTGACACATAAGAGAATTTTTTGCATGGGATACTAAACACGTTTTAATAGACTGGTGCTTAAGAGTATACCGAGTTTTTAGATTCGTCTATTTTGTGACACAAAATGCGAAAATCAAAATTGATGCCAGCGTGATGAGCAGAGTACAAAGGATCTTGTATGAAAAGTAGAAGATAAAGAAGGAAAGGAGAATTCTGAGGAGAGCCAGTCAAACACCTTTATTAAAAGTTTATCAAACTTTGATATCTATTAAGCTACCCAGTGTTCCATTACTGGCTTCTAGCGCTTTGGCCGATGCCTCAAATTGAAGCTTGGCTTCTTGCTGCTTTATCAAAGATTGATTCATATCTTGGGTAGCTTGTATTGGTCGCTCAGTATCAGGGCTGGTCGCGCTAGACGCAGCGACATCCCTTGCCGCATTCGACATTTGTTGCTCAGCTTTTTGTATCCCAGCTAAACTCGTTTGATAAGCACCAATGGGTTTATCCAATTGCATAACCCTTCCCCTAAAAATCTTTCAATCTGTTTCATATTTGAACAGATAGGTATGTATCTAGCAAGTTTGTCTTATTACTAATTTTTATTTGTGAAAATTAGCCACAACTAAATAAGTAACTACACTTAAATCTTAGTCTAATAATTGAAGAAGGTTCAAAAATAGGCACAGATAAAAAACGGCTACCTAAAAGTCCGTAGCAGGCTAAACATCAATAAATTCATAATGGACTAATTTATGAAAAAACCTGAATTACCAAACACTGAAGAAAAGCGGCTGGAAACACTCAAGGCGTTAAACATTTTAGACACCTTACCAGAAGAGCGCTTTGACAGAGTCACCAGAATGGCTAAAAGACTATTCAATGTCCCTATCGCATTGGTGAGCCTAGTTGATGAAAATCGACAGTGGTTCAAATCGAGTGACGGACTCGCGGTTTCAGAGACGCCAAGAGACATCTCTTTTTGTGGTCATGCTATTTTAGGAGATAGCACTTTTTACATAAAAGATGCCCTTGAAGACTCTCGCTTTACTGATAATCCCTTAGTAACTGGTGATCCCAACATTCGCTTTTATGCTGGTCATCCTTTAACAGCAGCTAACGGTGAAAAAATAGGCACCCTTTGCATCATAGATAAAAAACCTAAGAAGCTAACCGAGGAAGACTTAACCGCCCTATCGGACCTTGCATATACTGTTGAACAAGAACTTTGTGCCATTCAACTTTCAACCATGGATGAACTGACTAACCTATCCAATCGTCGTGGCTTTACGCTTGTTGCCAACCATTATTTAAACTTCAATAAAAAGCAAAACATGCCTGCAACTTTAGTCTATTTTGATTTAAATAACTTCAAACAGATCAATGATGTACACGGCCATAGTGAAGGAGATAATGCACTACAATTATTTGCCAGTGTGATGAAATCGAGCTTTAGAAATTTTGATCTATTGGCTCGAATCGGCGGGGATGAATTTATTGCCCTACTGTTTAATTCTGACCTTAATGCTGCAGATGAAATGATTGAAAAGCTTTCAAACAATCTTAAAAGTGTTGTCTCATCTCAAGAGCTTGAATACGAAGTGGGTTTCTCTTACGGTTTAATTGAATGCAATAGTCTCTTACCTAGTTCGATTGAAAGTTACATTCAACAGGCTGATAACAAGATGTATGAATGTAAGCATGAGCAAAAAAACCAACACCCTCTAGAGCCAAAATTAAGCGATGATGATGGATAGTAAACTTAATAATGGGTAAAACACAAAACGACAATACCGCTCTTTTTAAATAACACTAATTAAATCAGTATATGAATCTTTAATTAGTATTCGTCATTTTGGGTAATCAAGGCATTAGCAGCTTTATGCAAAATACTATGACGCCACGCGACTTTAGTTTGATCTTTATCGTAGCCCCCACCAATCACACAAGCTATAGGCAGATCCCTTTTTCGACATTCATTAATAACATATTGATCTCTTTGCCAGATTCCCTCATCGGTTAAATTTAAAAAACCTAATCTGTCATCTTTATGGACATCAACACCTGCATCATAAAAGACAAAATCAGAGTTAATCTCGTCTAAAAGCCTAGGAATACCGGCTTTCAAAATAGCCAGATATTCAGCATCACCTGCGCCTTTCGGTATCTGTATATTAATTCCCGCTTCTTGCTTAATTGCTGGGTAATTTTCTTCACAATGCCAAGAGACGGTTTCAATGGCATCATATGAGGCGCACATGGCAGCAGTGCCATCACCTTGATGCACATCGCAATCTAGAACCAATACTTTTTTAGCCTTACCTGACTCAATCAAATGAATAGCGGCAACCGCTTGGTCATTAAAAATACAAAAGCCTGTACCATAGTCCTTGTGAGCATGATGCGTACCACCAGCAAGGTGGACTGCAATACCATACTCAAGGGCAAGATCTGCTGTTAATAAAGTGCCTGATACCGCTCTTAATGTCCGTTCCACCAGCCAGTCTGACCAAGGTAAACCAATTTCTCGCATGGCTTTGTCAGACATTTTTCCTCGCACAAAGCTCTGCACATATTCTGGACTATGTGCCTGCATAAGCGTGGTAAGTGACATGGGTGATGGACTAAACATATTTTTATCCGTTAATACCCCAACCCGTCTTAACTCCTCTTCTAACAGGGCAAACTTTTGCATGGGAAATCGATGCCCAGCAGGAAAAGGAATAGAGTAATGAGAATGATAAACCAAGGGTAAAAAAGGCATAGGTGATCTTAATTTTTATCTGTTAATTCAGTCTTTGTTGGCCATTTTTTATTAATAGAGCCTTCTAAGAAGGCCCTATTAGAATCCAACCACTATTCAGTAGCTGGTTTTGCCGTATTTATTGGCGCGTTCTCTCGCTCTTCGTCGCTTACATCAGCCTGTAAAACAGCAGCCAAAGCATCGTAATTTTCTTGGGCTTGAGAACGGTATTTTTTCTCATCCTCATGGAAGCTTCCCATCGCCATGACATTATGCTCATCATGCTGTTTGAAAAGTGCGGCAGCATTCTGCGCTTCTTGCGATGATAACCCTAAAGACTCAAGCGCTTGCTCACCAAGGTTGAGAGCTGAATGGAAAGTTTCACGAACAATGGCATCAGCGCCTGCTACTTTAAGGTCATGTACTTCCAAACGGCCTATTGCTCTGACTAGAATTTTTAGATGTGGGTAATGCTTTCTTGCGTGAGTCACGATCTCCATGGCTTTCTCATGTTCATCTACAGCAACAACAAGTAACTTAGCATGATCAGCCCCAGCAGAATGTAATAGATCCCCCCTAGAAGCATCGCCATAAAAAACTTTGGTACCGAACGATCTCAGTAGCTCAATCTGGCCTGCATCATGCTCTAAGACAGTCACTTGATAGCCTTTCATCAATAAAAGCCTTGCCACTATCTGGCCAAAGCGACCCATACCGGCCAAAATAACTGGCGTATCACCATCATCGATTTCATCGGCTTCTTGCTGTTTGCAGCCTTTTCTCACAAACAGAGGTTCAATCACTTTATCCTGTAATATCATTAAGATAGGTGTTGCTGCCATAGAAAGCGCCACGACAACCACTAAAGGGTCTATGATGTCATTGCCTAAAATATGGTGCTGGCCTGCAAATGAGAAAAGCACAAAACAGAACTCACCCGCTTGCGATAAAGCAAAGGTAAAGTACCAGCCATTGCCACCTTTAAGCTTAAAGATACGAGACAAACTAAAGAGCACCAACATTTTGCAAAGCATTAACAGAACAACCAAGGCCCCTATCTGCAAAGGTTCAGCCATTAGGATTGAGAAGTTAATGCTAGCGCCGACCGAAATAAAGAAGAGGCCTAACAACAAGCCTTTGAAAGGCGCAATTTCTGCCTCTAACTCATGGCGATATTCACTTTCAGCTAAAACAACACCTGCGATAAAAGTACCAAGGGCAGCAGATACACCAATCGCATTCATCAATAGCGCGATTCCTATAACTAAAAACAAAGCCGTTGCGGTGAAAATCTCTCGCATTTTGGTTTCAGCAATAATGCGAAATAAAGGCCTTAATAGGTATTTTCCTGCCAGGATAATAGCGGCAATCACCACAAAGAGCTGAGCGGCATGTTGCCAACCACTTAACTGATTCGCCTCTTCAACCACACTCGGACTTGTCAATGCCAATAACGGCATAAAAGCCAGCATAGGTATCACGGCAATATCTTGAAAGAGAAGCACTGCAAACGAAGATTGGCCTAATTGAGACTTCATCAAACCATTTTCATTTAACAACTGTAATACAATAGCAGTGGAAGATAACGACAATATCATGCCAACCACAAGCGCCGTTTGCCAAGGTAAGCCAAATGCCATAGCAACAAGCGTCATTAAGCCTGTACTTAAGAGAACCTGCGCCCCGCCAAGACCCACTATGGGCACTCTTAATTTCCAAAGTACTGAAGGCTGTAACTCAAGCCCCACCAGAAAGAGCATCATCACCACACCAAACTCTGCAAAATGCATCACATCATTAACATCGTTCGCTACGATACCTAACACATAAGGCCCGATTATAGCGCCCGCAATCAGGTAACCTAATACCGAGCCCAGACCTAAGCGCTTCGCAATAGGTACCGTCACAACAGCGGCTCCTAAAAAAACAAACGCTTGCTCCATTAACCCACCCGCCATGAGGACCACCTTAATCTAATATTGATTGTGAATAATTCAGTGAAAATTGATAAGTAAAATTTATGAAGAATGTTAACCCTATCCCCCAACCTTGGGAAGATAGAAACGGTCTAATAATTTCCTAATGCTAGCCATTACTTTTGTCAGATGCCCTCAAAAACTTATAAACCTAACCTATTTTGAGTCAAAACAGCCGTTCTTCATACTTTGTAGCCAATTTAGTATAGATAAAAACAAAACCTAACTGGTTTTAAAAAGCGCTTATAAAACAATGCCATATAAAGCTTAAGATGCTTTAAAGTAATACGATTATGACTGTTTTTATTGATATCTAATTAAACATAAGCAAAAAAGTATCTATATTGAGTATTTATGTATTAGAGAGTCAATTTCTGCTCATCTATAGTTAACAACACTTGGTAGTGAACACCAAGATTAGGTAAGACTATAAAAACAATATACTCCAACCGGGGAACAACCTATGAATACCCTAGCTAAAAATTCGCTCGCTTGCGCTGTTACTCTCGCTGCTGCAATGAGCACTGCAAACCTTTATGCACAAACAGAAATCACTGTGGCAACCGTTAATAATGGCCACATGATTGAGATGCAAAAACTCACGCCAATTTTTGAACAAGCCAATCCAGATATCAAAGTGAAATGGGTTACTCTGGAAGAAGGTGTATTACGCCAAAACGTGACTCAAGACATCGCTAACAAAAGCGGCCTTTATGATGTCATGACAATCGGCATGTACGAAGCACCAATCTGGGGTGAAAGAAACTGGCTAGAGCCAATCGACACCAGTGGTAGTTATGATGTTGAAGATATCATTCCTTCTATTCGTGGCGGTCTATCTTATAACAACACCTTGTATGCAGCACCTTTCTATGGCGAAAGTTCTATGGTGATGTACCGTAAAGACCTAGTTAAAGCAGCTGGTATGGAAATTAACGACCGTGATAGTTGGGAACATATCCGTGATGTTGCTGCTGCCGTGCATAATCCCGGCGAAGGGGTTTATGGCATGTGCTTACGCGGTAAAGCTGGCTGGGGCGATAACATGGCCTTCGTGTCTACCATGGCAAACTCCTTTGGTGCACGCTGGTTTGACGAAGACTGGAAGCCTCAACTTGAAACGGCGGAATGGAAAAGTGCTGTTAGCTTCTATGTTGACCTACTGACTAAATACGGTCCTCCTGGAGCAAGTAGTAATAGTTTCAATGAAAACCTAGCTCTCTTTAACCAAGGTAAATGCGGCATGTGGATTGATGCCACCATTGCAGCATCTTTCGTAACAGATCCAACACAAAGTACTGTTGCTGATCAGGTTGGCTTTGCACAGTCTCCAATTAAAGCGACAGATAAAGGTGCTAACTGGTTATGGGCATGGTCGCTTGCGATTCCTGCTGGCACGAAAAACGCTGATGCAGCACAAACCTTTATCCGTTGGGCAACTTCGAAAGACTATATCCAGCTAGTAGGCGAAACCAATGGCTGGGCGGCGGTACCAACAGGTACTCGTAGCAGTACTTATGCTAACCCTAAATTCCAAGAAGCGGCGGTATTTGCCAAAGCTGAGTTAAAAGCAATCAATTCTGCTAATCCAGCTGATAGCACATTGAAACCGTCACCTTATGTGGGCGTTCAGTTTGCGGCTATTCCTGAGTTCCAAGCAATCGGAACGACAACAGGACAAATGGTATCAGGTGCACTCGCTGGCAGTATGTCAGTCGATCAAGCACTGAAATCGGCCAACACTTCTGCAAATCGTCAAATGCGTCAAGCGGGTTATTACTAACCAAATTAAAGGCAGAGGGTTAATCACCTCTGCCTTTTTTATTACGACTTAATGTGTTTCAGGCATACCCGTTAGAAGACGACTTTCAAACCTATAATAAGAGATACAACTCCATGAAGCGTTCAATTACTCGCTTATTAATGGCCCCCTCAATCATCCTCCTCTTGATTTGGATGATAGTGCCTTTATCCATGACCATCTACTTTTCAACCATACGTTTTAACCTGCTTTACCCAGGTCAAAACAACTTTGTTGGCTGGATGAATTTTGAGTTTTTCATCACTGACCCAGGCTTCATGCCTGCCGTCCTCAACACCTTAATTCTCTTAATATCGGTACTCATTATTACCGTTGTTCTCGGGGTTGCCCTTTCAGCATTAATTGATAAACCTTTCTTTGGACAAGGTATTGTTCGAGTACTGCTGATCTCACCTTTCTTCATCATGCCAACAGTCAACGCTTTGATTTGGAAGAATATGATGATGAACCCAGTATATGGCGTATTTGCCTGGATCTCCCAATCATTAGGGTTAGAACCCATAGATTGGCTGTCAGACTTCCCTCTCATGTCAGTCATTATCATGGTGAGCTGGCAGTGGCTTCCCTTTGCTATTTTAGTGTTCGTGACCGCTCTACAGTCTCAAGACACAGAGCAGAAAGAAGCAGCACAAATGGATGGCGCTAACGGTTGGCATATTTTTCGTTACCTGACCATTCCTCATCTCTCACGCCCTATTGCTGTGGTCGTCATGATAGAAACTATTTTCTTACTGGCCGTTTTTGCTGAGATTTTCGTATCGACAGGCGGTGGCCCAGGTTATGACAGTACGAACCTTGCTTATCTGATTTATAACCAAGCCCTACTTCAGTATGACGTTGGTGTCGCTTCAGCAGGTGGTTTATTCGCGGTGATTCTAGCCAATATTGTTGCCTTTTTCTTAATTCGTGCCGTCGGCAAAAACCTAACGGTGTGAGGTAATTATGATGACTCTTAATCAACAACGTAAATTTAAAACCTTTGTCACAGGTGCATTTGCATGGCTGATTGCGCTCCTGTTGTTTTTCCCAATTTTTTGGATGTTTATCACCTCCTTTAAAACAGAGTTACAGGCGATCTCAGTGCCGCCATCACTCTTCTTTGAGCCAACCCTTGATAACTTTGGCATAGTGCAAGAGCGAAGTGACTATCTAAAACATGCTTTTAACTCAGTTATCACATCCTTTGGTTCAACCTTAATTGCACTCATCATTGGGGTGCCAGCCGCTTATGCGATGGCGTTTAACCCAACCAAGAAAACCAAAGATATTTTACTATGGATGCTATCCACCAAGATGCTCCCAGCGGTCGGTGTATTAGTACCTATTTATATCTTAAGCCGTGATTATGGCTTATTAGATTCACGTACCGGCTTGGTGATCATATTCACATTGATGAACCTGCCTATCATCATTTGGATGCTGTTCTCCTACTTTAAAGATCTACCGAAAGAGATCCTAGAAGCCGCTCGAATGGATGGTGCTAGCCCATGGGATGAAATCGTTAAAGTTGTCTTGCCCCTATCCATTGGCGGTATTTCATCAACGGCTCTTTTATCCATCATCTTGTGTTGGAACGAAGCCTTTTGGTCTCTTAACTTAACCGCCTCAGAAGCCGCGCCACTTACGGCCATGATTGCCTCTTACTCAAGTCCTGAAGGCTTATTCTGGGCCAAGCTATCGGCGGCTTCTACCTTAGCCTGCGCTCCGATCGTTATATTCGGTTGGTTCTGCCAAAAACAACTTGTTCAAGGCCTTACATTCGGCGCTGTAAAATAATTTTTAGGAACAAACATCATGAGCTACTTAACCATTACAGAATTGCAAAAACACTACGACAGCTACCATGCACTTCGCGGCATCAATCTCTCTATTACCGAAGGCGAATTTGTTGTTTTCGTTGGCCCATCAGGCTGTGGTAAATCGACACTACTAAGAACCATAGCAGGTTTAGAGTCCAGTTCAGAAGGCAGTATTAATCTAGATAATCGAGACATCACAGAGCTTGCCTCTTCTAAGCGTGATTTGGCGATGGTATTTCAGTCTTATGCCCTTTACCCACATATGACAGTGGCGGATAACCTTTCTTTCGCTCTACGTCTTGCGAAAGTGCCAGACAGTGAAATTGAAGAAAAGGTACGGAGCGTTTCAGCGTCTCTGCAACTTGATCCATTACTTGAGCGTAAGCCTAAAGAACTTTCTGGTGGTCAACGCCAGAGGGTCGCTATCGGCCGTGCAATCGTGCGCCAACCTAAGGTTTTCTTATTTGATGAGCCACTATCTAACCTAGATGCAGCCCTTAGAGTACAGATGCGTTTAGAACTTGCTCGTCTACATAAAAAATTAGGTACAACCATGATTTATGTTACCCATGATCAGGTTGAAGCCATGACCCTAGCCGACCGAGTCGTCATTCTAAATGCTGGTCAAATTGAACAAGTCGGCACACCGCTAGAACTTTATCGCCAGCCTAATAGCCGTTTTGTGGCCGAATTTATCGGAACACCAAAAATGAACTTACTGGATGTATTTGATGTAACACGCCAAGACGAAAACTTATCCCTTGATATTGGCGTAGGCCAAATCAATTTCCCGAACAATCGTATCAATGGTCCTGTACCTGGCTCTATCAAACTAGGTATTCGCCCTGAGCATATGCATTTGGTACCAGAAGGCGGCGACCTTAGCGGTAAAATTGAGCTAGTCGAACACCTAGGTTCAGAGGCTTATACCCACATTCAACTTGAAAGCCAACAAACCATCATAGTCAAAGCCTCTGCTCGCAGTAATATTCAAGATGGGCAATTAGTGCAAATCAAAATAGACCTTGATGAGGTTATTTTATTTAACGAAAGTGACCGTGTTATCTCCAAGCTAGCCGAGGAAGTCAGCCATGCCTAACATGCTCGCCCCAACGCGTGGAGCAGATCAACTGCTAGTACAAAACTATGAGAAGGATGCAATCTCCCCAGGTGTTATGCACTTGGGAGTCGGTGCCTTTCATCGTGCTCATCAGGCGGTGTATTTCGATCGCTTATTATCTAAGCCAGCAGGCAAACATTGGGGCTTAATCGGCGTTAATATACGCCCGCAGGATAGCCAAGGTTTTACTCAATTAAATAAGCAAAACGGTGAGTATGTGCTTAAAACCATGAGCCCAAAAGGTGAAGCGGTATACGAGCATATCCGCGCTATTACCCAGCTTGTTGATGGCGCAATTGAGCCTGAAACAGTGGATCATTTAATGGCCGATAATCAAATTCAATTGATCACAACCACTGTGACAGAAGGTGGCTATTATCTAGATGAAAATAACCAACTGATGCAAGATCACCCTCTTATCAAGGATGATTTGAGTTCAGGTCGTAATACGCTTTATGCCTTTTTATATGCGGGTTTAAAAAAGCGTAGCGAAACATCTGCCAGCAAGATTACTCTGCTTTGCTGTGATAATTTGCGTCATAACGGCAAACTTTTAAAAACAGGTCTATTACAATTTTTAAAAGCGAAGCAAGATGAATCTCTACATGCTTGGGCACTAGAGAACTGCTCTTTTCCATCCTCTATGGTTGATAGAATTACGCCAAAACCTAGCATAGAGCATCAAAAGGATGTGCAGTCACGCTTCAATATTGAAGATAACATGACTGTCATGGCGGAAGACTTTATCCAATGGGTTGTAGAAGATGACTTTGCAGGCGAAAGACCGCCTTTACATAAAGTTGATGTGCAGCTAGTTGAAGATGTCACACCGTTTGAAGAGGCAAAAATCCGTATTTTAAATGCAGGGCATACCTGTGTGGCTTATCAAGCAGCGCTAAAAGGCTTAGATTATTTCGACCAAGCTATGATGGACATGGAGTTAAAAGTCTATTTCTCTAACTTTATTAAGCAAGATGCGATTCCTGCCATAGGCCAGTCTGTGGTCGATCTTTCTTCTTATGCCAAGGTCATTGCTCTGCGTTTTAGTAACACCAATATTGGCGATACGGTAGAGCGTATCTGTACAGACGGTTATGCCAAGTTCCCAATTTTTGTGTACCCGACACTTGCTGGTATCTATCAATTAGGCGGCATTCCCAATAAAACCATTGATGCCATTGCGAGCTGGTTTGTTTTTATCCATCAAACCGCCCAAGGCAAGTTGCAAGTTAACTATTACGAGCCAAACATGGATAAGCTTGCCGCTTTTACCAATGACGAAAAAGGCATTCATGCCTTTGCAACAGATACCTACCTCTGGCAAGACCTACCAGAAGCCTACCCTGATTTTGTTTCTCGTTTGAGTCGCTCAATTAAGCAAACTCAGCTGCGTTTTTCAGCCTAGAAGCAAAGGTTAAATTTAAGGAATTAATATGACATTAGATAATCAAAACTTAGAAAATAAAGTGGCTTTGATTACAGGTTCAGCGGGCGGCATAGGACTTGCCATTGCACAAACCTATTTGGCTAACGGCGCAAAAGTGGTGCTGACTGATTACTCAAAAGACACGCCAGACGCCTTAACAGGACTACTCGCAGATTACCCTAATAAAGCCCTTTATATCGGCTGTGATATTTGTGACAGCCAAGGAGTCGATAGGTTAATCCAAAGCACTGTCGAGCAATTCGATCGACTGGATATTCTGGTAAACAATGCGGCTGTATTTGATTTGGCACCAATACTTGAGTCCGATGAAGAAAGCTTTGATCGCCTTTTTGATATCAACGTTAAAGCCTTCTTCTTTACCCTGCAAAAGGTCGCTCAGAAGATGGTCGATATGGGCATAGAGGGTCGCATTATCAATATGGCTTCTCAGGCAGGTCGTCGCGGTGAGGCCTTAGTTTCCCATTATTGTGCAACGAAAGCCGCTGTGATCAGTTATACCCAATCGGCAGCGCTTGGATTAGCTCAGTATAAAATCAATGTGAACGCAATTTCGCCTGGCGTGATAGATACCCCTATGTGGGAGCATGTGGATAGTCTATTTGCCAAACACGAAAACCTCGCACTGGGAGAAAAGAAGACTGCTGTTGGTAAGGCTGTCCCCTTAGGTTATATGGGAGAGCCTGCAGAGATAGCCTCTTTAGCACTCTTTTTAGCCTCAGAAGGTGCCAGATACATTACCGCTCAGACCTACAATGTCGATGGCGGCAATGTGATGAGTTAATATACAAACCAAATAGCTACACTCTGAAAATTAGGCGTGCACTATTATTTGGAGCAAGAGCCTAATAGGAAAGTAAGATGTCTATGAAAAACCGAAATACACCAGAGCTTGAATTAATTGAAGAGCATGTTGAAACCATACGTTATCTTGAACATGGTTTTCCTTGTGACCTGATACGTTGGCATGCCCACGATGATTACGAGCTGCATTTTATTGTCTCTACCACGGGCAAGGTATTTATTGGTGATTACATAGGCACTTACACTCCTGGCCAACTCATTCTCACCGGCCCAAGATTGCCCCATAACTGGGTTTGTCAAAACGACCAAGACCCAGTTAAATTAAGAGATATGGTGATACGTTTTGATCACGAATCCTTCTCTAATGGTTTAAAAATCATCCCAGAGCTGGCTGAGATTTTACCTATGCTTGCAAGAGCAAAGTCTGGCATAGAGTTTTTAAACTTTGACCCAGACTACCTCAAAGAAACCTTTGAAAAAGTACGCGACAGCCAAGGCTTACAACGCCTTATTAATGCGCTTCCCCTGTTAAGCAAGCTTGCCTCTACCCATGACTATCGCCTGCTTTCGACTGTACAAATTGACTTAAAATCCAATGAAAGCTTGCAACGTAAAATCAATACCGTCGTGGATTACGTCTCGCAAAATTATAATAAAGATATCTGCCTGTCAGATGCGGCAAGCCTGATTGGCATGTCTGATAGCCACTTCTCTCGTTTCTTCAAAAAAGCCACGGGGAATCGTTTTATCGAGTTTGTAAATCGAGTGCGCATTAGTCGTGCTTGTAGCTTATTAAGTGATACAGACCAGCAGATTACCAACATTTGCTTCTTAGTGGGCTTTAACAGTGTGGCTAACTTTAATCGTCGTTTTCATGAACTAAAAGGCGTCACCCCAAGGGATTTTCGCAGCCAAAGTCATAATCATGATGAAGCAATTCCTTACTAGAGAGGTCTTAGTAGAAACGCCTTACTAGAGAAGCCTTGCTAAAAGCGCTTACTGGACTCAAGCGAGCTCAGTAAGGCTTTGATTAAATACCAAACTCGCCTTAGCAAGCTGGCTATAAACCTCATGTTTTTTCAGATAATACTCAGCCAGTTCAGCTTGAGGTTGGTGTTCGTCTAATACCTCTGGCATAACGCAAATTTCTGCTATCAGGTTCTCTAGAACATCATTAGGTGCTTTAGCATCTGACACATCATAAAGTGCGTCTTCATATCTCACACCTATCATGGCAAGTCGAGCAGCCCCTAAACCAGGCGCCACTTCGCCTCCATCTCGATAAACCAAATTTTGATCTAACACATTCGATAAGATCTGACGCCACAAAGGAGAGCGAGCACCACCGCCAATTAAAGACAGTTCCTGTTTAACGCCATCGTCATTAGCTAATGCTTTCTGACAATCCAATAGGGAAAAGGCAACGCCTTCTAACACGGCTAAAGTCATTTCTTCAATGGATGTATCGTTCACCAAGCCAATAAATTGACCAGTCATTATAGGGTTATTATGAGGTGTACGTTCCCCATTTAAATAAGGTAAGAACACTAACTTAGTTCGTAAATTTCCACGTTTTTCAATGAAGCTATCTAGAGTATTTAATAAATCTGCAACGGGCTTATTAGCTAGTTTAGCGACCCAAGATAAGGAATTTGCCGCACTTAATGTCACCCCCATTTGATGCCAACGATTAGGCAGAGCATGACAAAAAGCGTGTACTGTTTTTTCAGGGTTAGCTCGGTGTTGATCACTCACACTAAAATACACGCCAGAAGTCCCTAGAGAAATTAAGCCTTGACCAGTATTAACCACCCCCATTCCCACAGCGCCCGCGGCATTATCGCCAGCACCAGCCACCACAGGTACTTGTGGCAAAGACAATAAGGCCGCTACATCATCCGACAAACACCCAATCACATCACAAGCTTCATGCACCTTAGGCATATTATTCAGAGTGAAATCTGTAGCCGCTAAAAGAGAGGTATCCCATTGGCGAGTAGCAGGGTTCAGCCAAAGAGAACCCGCAGCATCCGAGCAATCAGTGGCAAGTTTGCCAGTTAAACGATAAGACAAATAATCCTTAGGCAGTAAGACATATTGCACCTTAGCGAAAAGCGTTGGCTCATGTCGTTTTAACCATAAGGCTTTGGGAGAAGTAAAACCTGACATGGCCAAGTTACCACTCAAGTTTAATAGATTAGGACACAAGGTTATTAAGTCTTGGCACTCTTGCTGACTACGGCCGTCATTCCAGAGAATACAAGGTCTTAGCACTTCGCCTTGCTTATCAAGAAAAGTCGCACCATGCATTTGCCCAGATAAGCCTATGCCTTTTAATTGGCTAAAGTCTTGTCCTTGGGAGTCAAGAATCAGGTGTAAGCTGGCGACTACCTCTTTGACCGCCTGCCACCAAGATAGCGGACCTTGCTCAGACCACAGCGGCTCAGGAGAGCTAACCTCAAGGCTTTTAGAGCTTATCGCAATTAGTTCACCCGCTTGGTTTATCACCACCCCTTTTAACCCAGAGGTACCAAGATCTAAACCTAAATACATTTAATCCACTCCCTTATTATCTTTATATTAAGCATGATAAACAGAGTGTTAAAACAAAGGCGGTCTGAGTCAACCAAATTGGGCAAAGCCAACAGATGCGTATCAGTATTTGCTAAAAAAGGTTTAGTTAGCTCAACATAGAAAGCTTTTATTCAAACTTACTTAGAAGATAAAAAGAGCGAAGAAAAACGAGCTTAATCTATTGGCCTTTCAATCTGATGGTCCGTCGGCTGAGGGGTTATAGTGAGTACTTTCACTCCTTTTGGAGATTCAAACCTATGCCAAATACCTTGTGGCACGATAAGTAACTCACCCGCCTTTATTTTATTTGGGACTTCTTCGTTATCAATCAGCAAAACTAAGCTAGTTTCACCTTCGATAACTTGCACCATTTCATCCCCATTAGCGTGCCTTTCCCACTCACTGAACCCCGTATAATTGGCAATAAACATGCCGCCATTGCCAAAGTCAGACAAGGTGTCGTAGGCACTGTTCCCATCATTATGATCAGAATTTGTTGGGGTTCGTCCATCAAGGTGTTTGGTATGAGATAAGGCTTGTTCGAGATTAATCGGTGTCGCTTTATTTGAGGATGCAGGCATAACTAAGGTCCCTTCATATTATTTTAAGCATCAAGAGTATGACACCTTCCCTATACTCGAACAAAAAAATCCCGCACTTCAAAGAAGTGCGGGAAATTAAAACACCAACTAAGGAGGAATTAGCTGGTTTAGAAAACAAGAAACAAAACGACTAAAGCCCTTATTTCTTGATTCCCTAAGACAGGAAACAGTGATTAAGCCGCTTTTAAATTAGCCTGAATTTCAAGCAAAGCTTTCGTGGCAATCGGGTTTAAATCTTCTGCAAACTCTTCCATATTAGCGCAAATTTTTTGGCGCATAGGTAAAGCCCAGAATGCGGTAATATGGGTAACTACCTTTTTCACACAATCTTCTTCGGTTGAACCTATACCTATGTTTGAGGCAATTTGGTTCGCCATTTTAATTAGTTGGCTTAATTCATTTTCACTCATGTTAAATCCTCTGATTCATGGTTGCGCCTTAGGCATCAACCGCTTGCACATATACGACTTGTCTTTGGGGTCTAACAAAGCCAATCAAATTCATATTGGCTTGTTTCGCTAAGGCAATGGCCATCTTGGTTGGCGCAGAGACAGCCACCAAGGTGTGAATACCACATTTAGCGGCCTTAGAGACCATTTCAAAACTGGCTCGACTTGATACCAGCACAAAACCCGCCAATTTATCCTGTTGCTTATTTCGAGCAATCGCACCTAATAGCTTATCAAGGGCATTGTGCCTTCCCACGTCTTCTCGAATAGAAACTAGCTCAGCATTGGCATCAAATAAGGCTGCAGCATGTACTGCGCCACATTGAGATTGAATCTGCTGTGACCCTTTTAACTTAGCCGCGGCTTTTTCAATAAGCTGATAACTTGGCATAGGACGCGCATCTCGTATGGCAACATCTGGCTGCACTGCGGTTAATGACTCTAAACCACATATACCACAACCGGTACGACCACTTAGCTGCCTACGCCTTTGTTTTAGATTCACAAAAGCCTCGGTCGCTATTTCCATGCGTACTTCAATGCCTAACTCAGATTCCACCAGCTCTAGACTACGCAACTGTTTTTTTGAAGTCAGAATGCCTTCGGTCAAACTAAAGCCCATTGCAAAGTCAGCTAGATCCTGAGGTGTTAGCATCATCACCGCATGGCTAATGCCGTTATACACCAGTGCCACTGCAACTTCTTCAGCAATCCAATCACTTTGTGCTAGTTCGCCCTCTGGGTTACGCACTATCACATTTTCTTCATGAGTCGCTTGTACAACTAGCTGCTCTGATAAATTGCCGGACTGATTTGCTTGCAAAACTGGCTCGCCTCTTTTCTAGTGAATAAGTGAGAAGTATGAAGGACTTCCCTTAAAGGTGTAAGTCCCAAAGGTGTAAGCCCTTAAGACATAGCCCTTAAGATATAGCCCTTCATCACATGTCACCTAAACTTATTTATCAATAAAGGCGATTTGCTGCTCAGTAAACTCAGCAAATTGGTTTTGCCATTCTGAGTTTGCTGTCTCACTAATCAATTTATCCACTTGTACCGCGGTTACCTTGTACTCAGGACAGTTAGTCGCCCAGTCTGAGTTATCTGTGGTTATCACGTTCGCACCCGTTTCTGGGTGGTGGAAAGTGGTATAAACCACACCTGGCTGCATGCGATCTGAGACAATCGCTCTGAGGTGAGTATCACCGGCACGACTGGCAAGGGACACTAGATCACCTGTGTTAATGCCTCTGTCTTCTGCATCTTGAGGGTGTAGTTCTAGACTGTCTTCACCATGCCAAGAGGAGTTCTCGGTACGACGGGTTTGTGCACCCACATTGTATTGCGACAAGATACGACCTGTCGTCAAAAGAAGTGGGAAGCGACGTGTCACTTTCTCTTCGGTTGGTACGTATTCAGTCAGTGCAAAGAAGCCTTTACCGCGAACAAAGCCATCCACGTGCATGATAGGCGTGCCATCTGGCGTGTCATCATTACATGGCCATTGCAGCGACCCTTCTTCATCCAAACGTTCGTAAGTCACGTTTGAGAAAGTCGGTGTTAGTGCCGCAATTTCTGCCATAATTTGTGACGGATGCTCATAGTGCATTTCATACCCTAGGGCTTTAGAAAGACCTAGCGTTACCTGCCAATCTTCAAGACCCGGCATAGGTGGCATCACTTTACGCACTGGCGAAATACGACGCTCAGCGTTTGTGAAAGTACCGTTCTTCTCTAGGAAGCTGGTTCCCGGTAAGAAAACATGAGCAAACTTAGCCGTCTCATTCAAGAAGATATCCTGAACAATCAAACACTCCATATTACGCAACGCAGCTTCTACGTGTTTTGTATTTGGATCAGACTGAGCAATATCCTCACCCTGAACATACAAGCCTTTATAGCTGCCTTCAACCGCAGCATCTAGCATGTTGGTAATACGGTAGCCTGGCTCTGGGTCCAGTTTCACTTTCCATGCATCTTCGAAAAGATCACGTACCGCTTGTCCAGAAATATGACGATAGCCAGGTAGCTCATGCGGGAAAGACCCCATGTCACACGAACCCTGTACGTTGTTCTGACCCCGTAGCGGGTTAACACCCACACCATCACGGCCAACGTTACCTGTTAGCATGGCAAGGTTAGCAATCCCCATTACGGTAGATGAACCTTGACTGTGCTCGGTCACACCTAGACCATAGTAGATAGAACCATTACCGCCGGTAGCATAAAGACGTGCTGCTCCGCGAATATAGGCCGCTGGAATACCGGTAAATTGTTCTGTGTTTTCTGGGGAATGACGCTCATCTGCGATGAAGTTTTTCCACTCATGGAAAGCTTCTGTTTCACAACGTTCTGCAATAAAGTCAGCGGCTTCTAACCCTTCATTAACGATAACGTGAGCCATAGCATTCACAAATGCCACGTTTGTTCCCGGCATTAGCTGCAAATGGTAATCCGCATTCACATGAGGGCCATTTACCAAGTCGATGCTACGTGGATCAACCACAATCAGCTTAGCCCCTTCACGGATACGTTTTTTCATACGTGAACCGAATACTGGGTGAGCATCGGTTGGGTTAGCACCAATGACCATGATGACATCAGTTTTTTCAACCGAATCAAATGTCTGTGTACCTGCCGATTCACCAAGGGTGGTTTTCAAGCCAAAACCGGTTGGTGAATGACAAACACGGGCACAGGTATCCACATTGTTGTTACCAAAGGCAGCTCGAACCAGTTTTTGAACCAGATAGGTTTCTTCATTGGTACAACGAGATGAGGTAATACCGCCTACTGAGTTGCGGCCGTACTTCTCTTGAATACCTTTAATACGAGTCGCGGCAAAATCAAATGCCTCTTCAAAAGACACTTTACGCCATGGCTGATCAATCGAATCACGCACCATAGGCGAAGTAATTCTGTCTTGGTGAGTGGCATAACCAAAGGCAAATCGACCTTTCACGCAAGAGTGACCACGGTTGGCTTTACCGCCTTTCCAAGGTGTCATACGAATGACTTCATCACCCTTCATGTCAGCTTTAAAGGCGCAACCTACACCACAATAAGCACAAGTAGTAATCACTGAATGCTCAGGCTGTCCTTTATCGATAATCGAGGTTTCCATCAAGGTTGCCGTTGGGCAGGCTTGCACACAAGCACCACAAGAAACACAGTCAGAATCCATAAAGGCATCATCTTGCCCCGGAGATACTTTCGATTCAAAACCACGAGAAGAAATGGTTAAGGCAAATGTACCTTGTGTTTCTTCACAGGCACGCACACAGCGATTACAAACGATACATTTGCTCGCATCAAAGGTGAAATAAGGGTTAGACGTATCTTTCTTCTCATCTAAGTGAGTATGGCTTGGAATCGCGCTTTGCCCTGTGTAACGGACATTACGTAGGCCAACTGCACCTGCCATATCTTGTAGTTCACAGTCGCCATTAGCAGGACAGGTCAAACAATCTAACGGGTGATCAGAGATATAAAGCTCCATCACATTGCGGCGTAATTTACCAATTTTATCGTTTTGTGTTTTAACTTCCATGCCCGCTTCTGCCGGTGTGGTACATGAAGCAGGAAAGCCACGACGACCTTCAATTTGAACCAAACAAATACGACAAGAACCAAAGGCTTCTAAGGAATCGGTCGCACAAAGCTTAGGAATATTAATACCTGCCATAGCGGCAGCATGCATAACAGAGGTGCCTTCAGGTACACGCACTTCATTACCATCAATACTCAGGCTGATAAGCTCAGCGTCTGGCGTCGGATCGAAGGTCGCCGGCGGCGTACCGTAATCAATCTCGCTATCAAGGTCAGTTCTTGGATCAAAAAAATGTAACATATTATTGGCCTGCCTCTTGATTGTTTGATGGTTTTTGGAAGTCTTCGCCAAAATGCTCAAGCGCACTTTGTACAGGGAAAGGCGTCATACCGCCCATGGCACATAAAGAGCCAGACACCATGGTGTCGCATAAATCTTCTAACAGCTCTAAATTGTCATCTCGGTTTTCATCGGCACGAATACGGTCGATTACTTCAACCCCACGGGTCGAACCAATACGACAAGGCGTACACTTACCACATGATTCTTCAACACAGAATTCCATAGAGAAACGTGCTTGTTCTAACATGTCGACTGTGTCATCAAAGGCCACTAAACCACCGTGACCTAATACAGCACCTTCGGCAGATAAGGCTTCATAATCCATTTCTAGATGCCATTGAGATTCAGGCAGATAAGCCCCTAATGGACCACCAGACTGAACAGAGCGCATAGGTCTGCCAGAACGAGTACCCCCACCAAAATCAAATAAAAGCTCTTTCATTGTGATACCAAAAGCCGTCTCAACAAGCCCTGGGTATTTCAGGTTACCCGCTAGCTGGAAAGGCATGGTGCCACGAGAGCGCCCCATTCCAAACTCTTGGTAGAACTTACCGCCTTTAGCCAAAATAATGGCAATGGTCGATAAAGATAAAACGTTGTTTACAACGGTAGGTTGGCCAAACAAACCTTCAATTGCTGGCAGTGGCGGTTTAGGTCGAACCATGCCGCGCTTGCCTTCTAAGCTTTCCATCAAGGCGGTTTCTTCACCGCAGATATAAGCCTTGGCACCAATGCGCACTTCTAGGTGGAAGGTTTTACCACTGTCGAGAATGTTTTCGCCAAGGTAGCCATTTTGCTCTGCCACTTGAATGGCTTCGTTCAAAATATCTTTTGCGTGAGGGTATTCTTCACGTAGGTAGATGTAACCTTGAGTCGCTTCAACCGCAAGACCTGCGATTGTCATGCCTTCGATCAAAGCAAAAGGGTCAGCTTCCATTTGCAAACGGTCAGCAAAGGTACCTGAGTCACCTTCGTCTGCATTACAAATAATGTATTTCTGTGCTGCTGGTGTATTTAATACGGTTTGCCATTTAATCCCTGTTGGGAAAGCCGCTCCACCACGGCCACGAAGGCCTGATTCTTTTACTTCGTCGACTAGGGCTTGTGAACTCATATCTAAAGCACGCACTAAACCGTCATAGCCATGAGTGCTCTTATAGTCAGTCAAGCTCACAGGGTCAATAATACCAGCACGGGCAAAGGTCAGGCGTTGCTGTTTTTTTAGATATTCAATTTCTTCTGTTAACCCCAAGTACAAAGGATGCGCTTGGCGATCGCTTGGTGAAGCATTATTCAAAAGACCCGCTTCGATCAGGCTAGGCAAATCTTTAGGTGCAACAGGGCCATAAGCAACACGCCCTTCTGGGGTGTCTACTTCGACCATTGGCTCTAACCAAAAAAGGCCACGGGAACCATTACGTACCAAATCAACAACCGTATCTTGCTCGGCTGCTAACTGAGTTAATTTTTTACTAACACGTTCTGCACCAACAGACAGGGCTGCAGAATCACGCGGGATAAAGACTTTCACAATCGTTGTCATATTATTTTACCTCCGCTGGGTTCGCGCTAAACGCCAATGGTACAGTGCGAAGCTCATCAACAATTTCATCAAACTGCTCTGCATCCATACGACCGTACACTTCATCACCCACACGAATCGCCGGTGAACAGGCACAATTACCTAGGCAAAAAACAGGCTCTAGGGTAATTTCTTTATCCATGGTGGTTTGATACCAATCAAGACCTAGGGCCGATTTAGCATGAGCTTCAAGGTCACGTCCGCCCATAGATTGGCAAGATTCTGCGCGGCACACTTCGATAATATGACGACCACGAGGCTTACTACTAAAGTGGTGATAGAAGGTCACCACACCATGCACTTCTGCACGAGAGATATTCAATGCTTTACCAATGATTGGCAACGAACTATCAGGCACATAGCCCAATTGATGCTGCACTTCGTGCAATATAGGTAAAAGAGGACCTGGAATGTCTTTGAGTTCAACGAGTATGCGACCCACTACAGATTCAATCTCTGCTTGGTTCGCCAAACCTTGCGCTTTCGCCTGCTCTGAGCCTTGCGTGTTAGCGTCTGTCATATGCCTGCCTTAACAAAAATGGCGATTACTGACTTACCTTCTATCAAGCTAGTCAGGTCCAAAAAAGTGAACCTGAATTTAGCTAATAGTCCGACTGGCATCAGTAAACGACTATAAAGTGATGTTTTATCATTCTTTTTATGATGCTTTTATCTCATTTTGTTCTGCCCGACCAAAATAAAGATATGTACTTTTGTGCATATATAGCATTAAATATAGGCTAAATATTCACATAAACTCACTTTAGCACCCATAAGTGAACAACCAAATATGATTTTTTATGCATATTAATATTATTCCCCGCTGGGATTTCGAAAATGATGCAGGCGAACGCCTACATGAAAGCTTGCTGCCTTTGCTCTATCAGATTAATAAACAAGGAAAATTAACCGCTGCGGCAAAGGATTGTGACCTCTCCTATCGCCATGCTTGGAACATATTAGAGAAGAGTGAAGCTTTTTTTGGAAAAGCATTAGTGGTGAAAGAAAAAGGCCGTGGAGCACAATTAACTCAGTTAGGGCAAAAACTTTTATGGAGTAATCAGCGCATTGACGCCAGACTCCACCCAGAAATGGAAAGTTTTGCGACCGAGCTCAATGTCGAACTACAAAGCCTGCTCTCTAACCATGCCCCTGTGGTACGTATTTATGCCAGCCATGGTTATGCGGTTGCCCTGATGACGCAATATGTACGGGATTATCAGGTCGAAATTCATTACCACGCACCGCAACATGCTTTGATCGCGCTTAATGAAGGGCGCTGCAGAATAGCAGGTTTCCATCAGCCTATCGGTCTAGAAGTCGATGTACAAAAGCGCCGTTATCAAGAATTACTCGACCCTAAGCGCTTTGGCATTATTCGCTTTATCCGTCGCCAACAGGGGCTTATGTATAAAGAAGAAAACAAAAAATTAAGTATCCTAGCAAAACTGCAGCAGCAAGATAAAAATAACGATCATGAGATGCCTGATGCTACCCCAGTAAAACCATCTGAATTCAATAGCATTCAGGACCTAAAACAAGGGGGTTACCGTTTTATCAACCGTCAACAAGGTTCAGGGACTCGTGAACTATTCGAACAATTACTTTTCAATGAAGGTATTTCCCCAAGAGATATCCCAGGCATTGAGAACCAAGAGCTGACCCATAGCGCAGTCGCTGCCTATATTGCCTCAGGTATGGCTGATGTAGGCTTTGGTGTTGAAGCCGCGGCAAAACGGTTTGGTCTCGCTTTTACCCCCATCATTGAAGAGTATTACTTATGGGCTTACCCGTTAGAGGCTGAGCAAGATGAAGACATTCAAGCCTTTATTGCCACCCTATCTAATCCTGAGTATCAAGCACAGATCAACCAACTACCAGGCTATCAATGTGAGCAAAGTGGTAATACATCAAGCACAGATTGGTTATTTAAAACGAGTTAAATAAACACCTTAATTTAGGCAACGCTTGATACAGTGTCTTAGTGCCTTTGTTGAACTTATTCCTTCATTGTACCAGCCTCTTTCATATCAAAAACAGGCTGGTACAATGACGGCACTTTTTATCCAACTAGTAAGCTATAAATTCTATGAAGCACTCCAAAGTTACCCAAAAACTTAATCAAAAAGTCATCGCTGCCGTTGATGCAGTAGAAGCACAACTCTTTGCAGCCGTTGGAGCAGATAGCATAGAAGACAAAACAAAGGGCTTCTTAGGCATTGTGTATGATGTGAATTTCAGCAACTTTCCAGCCAGCCTCGATGTACGCTGCTACTTTGAAGACGATACCGCCCTTGCCAACATGAAAGAGCAAGAAAGCCTGTTTCAAAAAAAGCTACACCAGCAGCTATTTAAACGTGCCATCATTTTAAAAGATGCTAGAAACAACCTGCATTTCTACGTGCAAGAGCCAGATGCCATGGATGATTTGGAAGGGCAATAAAGCACAGTAAAGCCATTAGTGCACCTAATCTAACCAGCTAACAATACTCGTTAAAGCCTTTTAACAAAGACATTTCAAGGATAGAAAATGATTCCTATAAACTCCTCCGTTGTATCTGGTGTCGCGCTCTCAGAGGTGGATGGCCAGATAAAAATACTCTTGATGAAGCGTAAAAAAGGTGGATTTTGGTGCCATGTGGCAGGTTCTATTGAAGCAGATGAAACTGCCGTACAAGCCATTGTTCGGGAGTTCCATGAGGAAACCCAGATCCAAGCAACAGAACTCTATAACGCTCAGTTTTTAGAAACCTTCTATGAAGATAGTACTAATAGAATTGAATTAATCCCTGTGTTTACCCTTGTCTGTCCGCCGAACCAAATCGTGATATTGAATGATGAACATACCGAGTTTGCTTGGTGCTCTTTAGAAGAAGCGTTAGCACTCGCTCCCTTCCCTAATCAGCATAAGGTGTACAAACATATTTGGGAGTACTTTGTAGATAGGCCAATTAATCCCTTGTACAAGATAAACCTCAAATAACAAACCAATATCAATGAGTAAGCCACGACAAAAGTATTAGATTTAATAAACCAGCTAAAAAGTTAGCTGGTTTATTAAACAAGGACTCGTCTTAATCAGCCTTTCTCACCTAGTACTTTAGCAATGGCATTTTTACCGCACTCTTCTTCAATGAGTGGGTTTGGAGCACCAGAAAGCCCTATCGCGCCTATCAGGGTTTTCTTGTAATATATTGGCAGCCCACCTGTTAAAAGTAAGATGTCATCTTCCATTTTCCCTAGTTGGCTATAGCCTTTGGCCTCTACTGCCATGACTAGCTGTGAAGTGGGTATTTTAAGACTGGCTGAGGTGTAAGCCTTACGAAAACTCGTATGTATGGTATTCGCTCCCGTATTATTACCTCGGTAAAAATAAACTAAGCGGCCTTGGTCATTCACAACAGACGCCGAAATATTAACTTGAGAATCAAGACATTGGCTGATAGCTTCTTTAGCGACTTGTTCCGCAAATTCAGCCGTCATTTGATACTTCTGCGGCAAATCTTTAGCAAATAGGCTGGTTGAAAAAAGTGCGCCTAAGGCGATGAGTTTAATATTAGATATGTGTTTCATAAGTCCTCCTTCGTGGAGTACTTATTTAGACATTTGATTATTTTTGAAACCACAATCTGGATTGTTATTACCCATGAAAGAGACATTTTCGCCATTAGGTTTTGGTTGGCTCGACAGTATTCAAAGCTCAACCCAACACACTATTTTTGAAAAGCTTAAATTTCATCAGTATAAAAAAAATGAGTTTGTGCATTATCACGGAGAAGAAGCCAATGGCCTGTATTTTGTTAAACAAGGCACAATACGTATCAAAAAGCAGGACGAAGCAGGTAAAGAGCTGATAATTAAAGATTTATTAGGAGGTGAATGGTTTGGCTTTATTGGCTGCTTTGGTTCAGGCAAGCGCCCAAATGACGCCCTAGCCATTGAAGAATCTTTGATTGGTCAGCTCTCTTCTAAAGACCTTAACCTGCTGATTAAACAAGACCCTCAACTAACTTTAAGCATCGCAAATCTTTTGGCAGGTTACGTCGAACACTATAACCGCTCTTTTGAAAATGCTGTCTTTTTACCCTTAAACGAGCGCCTTAATACTCTGTTATTGCAACTTTCTCGCTGGCAAAAATCGAGCGAATTAAAGGTATCTCAACAAGAACTGGCAGGTATGCTAGGTGTCACCAAGGAAGCGATAGGCATTAACCTCAACCTTCTAAAGGCACAAGGTGTGATCGAAATTGGTTATCGAAAAATAACCTATAAACAGCAGGCTTAAGTTTCATCACCACACACAGCTAGCACACATTCTCTTAGCCATTTATGGGCTTGATCACCATCCATTCTTGGATGCCAAAACATAGACACTTGAATGCTAGGTACATCAAAGGGCAGTTGAAATGTATGTAAGCCTTCGCGTAATTTGGCCGTGTGCTTAGAAGGGACACTTGCCACCAGATCAGCACCTTTAACTAAAGCAATGGAAGCACTAAAACCGCCTGTTAAAACGGCGATGTTACGCTGATAACCCATTGCTTCTAACGCTTTATCTACCGGCCCCACTAAGCCTCCTTCTTTCGAAACCAGTACATGATCAGCAGCGGCAAAGTTTGCGCAAGTCACCTTATCATTAGCTAAAGGGTGATCAGGGCTGACGACACCCACAAACTCATCGCTAAAAAGCGCCCTCATGCGAACCTCTGGACTGGTTTTAGCACCTAACACACCAATATCTAAGTCAACCTGCCCTTCTCTTAATTGAGTGCTCTGCTTTGATAGCTTGGGTAAGAAGTGGATTTTTACGCCCTTTGCTTCTGCCTTTATTTTCTGAATAAGCTTGAGACCAAAAGTTTCAACAAAGCCATCACTGACTCTTATCACAAAACATCTGTCTAGCTGACTGAGGTCAAGCATTTCGCTAGGTCTTAGAATGGCTTCTGCCCCACAAACCAGCTGACTCACTTCTTGCTGAATATCTAAGGCTCTAGGAGAAGGGATAAGCGTTCGTCCTGCTCTCACCAAAAGTGGATCTCCTGTCATATCTCTTAACCTTGCTAAAGAACGACTCATAGCGGATTGGCTTAAACCCAGCCTTTTTGCAGCGCGGACAACACTGGTCTCTTCTAACAATACATTGAGTGCAATCAGAAGGTTCAAGTCGATTTTAGTCATAATTTGGTGCAACCCTTTAAGTAAGCAAACCACTCAAGCATAACACCAGAGAATCTTTTATGTATGGCGCTACATGCATATTAACAATGCAAACCATGCATCTTCCGCCACCCTCTTACTCCCACTAACCTATTCATCCGAGCCACGCTATTTCGAGGAAAATAATGCAACACTCAAGCAGTACTCAAACACAAGACGTTAAACACAGTATTTGGATGATGTTAGGACTTTCACTTTCTGTTTTGGTTGCTTCTCTCGCCACCAGCATGATTAATGTGGCCTTACCGAATTTAACCTTGGCTTTTCATAGCAACATGCAACAAGTTCAATGGATTGTGGCAGCCTATTTATTAGTGATCACAAGTTTGATTGTCAGCCTAGGACGCTTAGGAGACATCTTAGGTAACAGGCGATTATTACTGATTGGCATTCTTATTTTTACTGTCAGTTCCCTCGCTGGAGCGATGGCAAATAACTTAATGTTTCTCATCATCACAAGAGTATTTCAAGGCTTGGGGGCAGCAATAATACTCGCTTTATCTATGGCATTAATGAGTAAAAGCCAAGCAAAAGCAGGGAGAGCAATGGGGTTATGGGGCTCGGTATCTGCCATGGGAACGGCATTGGGGCCTGCTATTGGTGGCATCAGTTTATCTTTATATGGCTGGCAATCTTTGTTTTTAATTATTGTTCCCTTTTCGATAATCGCCTTCTTCCTGCTTTACTTAGCTTTGCCATCAGATCCCCAGGTAAAAACAGCAGTTTCTGAAAAAGAAGCAAGATCACTTCCTGAAGAAAATGGCTTGCCAAATACCAAAAAGAAGGGGAAATTTGATCTATTAGGTAACCTAATATTAGCCATATCACTCAGTGCTTTTGCCCTTTCTATGAGCTTAGAGACAAGCCAGTTTAAGGATTTACATGAGAGACTAAACGTAGGCCTATTTGTCTTAGCTCTAATCGGCATTTGGGGATTTTTCAACATAGAAAAACGACAAGAAAGAAAACATATCACACCGCTTATTCCCTCTCATATTTTTAATAACCGGAATTTCAAAATAAGCTTCATTTGCTGCGCTATCACAGCCTCGATAGTCATGACTTGCCTTGTTATTGGGCCTTATTATTTATCTATTACGCTTGCTTTAAGCGCATACCAAGTTGGCCTTGTAATGTCGACAGGCCCCTTAGTCGTTGTACTTTCAGGCGTTCCTGCGGGGCGATTAAGCGATAAAGTTGGTGCAAAGAATATGTTGCTCATTGGTTTATGCTTGATGACACTTGGCTGTCTTTTAATGTCTTTCAACCATCAGGCGACAGGTGTAATTGGCTATATATTTGCTCTGGTTACTATCACCTTAGGTTTCTCATTGTTCCAGGTGGCTAATAGTGCAGATGTTATGAGTAAAACAAACCCTCAAACAAAAGGGGTGACATCCGCATTACTCAACCTAGCAAGAAATCTTGGTTTTATGACAGGGGCAGCCTTTATGGGAAGTATTTTCTTCCGTTTTATAGGAAGCCAACAATTGCTGTTAGCAAGCTCTGATGAGGTAACTTATGCCTTACATAACACCTTTCTTATTGCCGCTCTATTCGTCTTTATAGGCATAAGCTTCACGCTATATAGTCGAGTAAAACCACTCATAAATTAGGCATAAATCAAAAAGGAATGTCACAGGGAAGGTCCTAAAACCTGTTTTAGGACGTCCTCGATCATGCTTTAGGGCTTATCTATACTGGCTTTCAGCCATATTACTCCTAACTTTTACCCAATGTGGAGTATTAAATGAAAGCCTTTATATTTCTTATTATCAGCATCATGATGGTGCCACTCTCTAGTTTAGTATCTGCTCATCAAATTGGTTTTAACCAATTACAGCTAACGCAAAACTCTGAACGAATTTTAGAGATTAGCCTCTGGTATCCTGCCGCAAAAGAGCCTCAATTAGGTCAATCTAAAGCAATCAGCGACACCTTAAAACAGGTATTGATTGCAGACAATATTGCCTTTAAAGGTACTCAGGTCATTAAAAATGCACCGCTTCTATTACAAACATCCAAAACGGGAATCACACAAAAGCGCCCTCTTGTTTTACTCTCTCACGGCTATCGAGGCAGTTGGCGTAACCTTAATTGGCTAGCGTCGAAGTTAGTACAAAAAGGCTTTATTGCTGTCGCCGTTAATCACCCGGGTACCACCACCTTTAATACATCAGCTATTCAGGCAGCGAAATGGTGGGAAAGGCCTAATGATGTAAAACGCACGCTAGATTACCTACTGAATGATTCAATTTGGCAACAAGATATTGATGAAAACAAGATCTCAGCGATTGGCCACTCTTTAGGGGGGTGGACCGTAATGCAACTAGTTGGTGCGGAATTTAATCGAGAGGGCTACCTTGCTGGCTGTGAGACGCTAGCCTCCTTTCGTTCTTGTCAGATAAAAGAAGAGTTAGGCCTCGCCTTTAAACAAAACAATGAACCTGAAAACACTCAACTAGTGGATAGTCGTATTAAAAACGCCATTATTTTAGACCTTGGATTAGCACGGAGTTTTTCACGAACTAGTTTAAATAAACTTAATTCTCCTGTGCTTATTTTAGCGGCGGGTATCGATATAGGGGATTTACCTCAGGCACAGGAATCTGGGTTCCTTGCAGAGCACCTTAATCTGAAAAATCGTCGCTATAAGGTTTATGAAAAGGCGACACACTTTAGCTTTATGCAAGAATGTAAACCTAATGCCATTGCCATTTTAGAAGAGGAAGCTAAAGGTGATGGCATCATATGTAAAGACGGGGTTGGCAGCACACGATCGGCCTTACATGACACTATGTTCGAGGATATCTTAGCTTTTTTAAAGCAAGACAGTTAACGCTAAATTCTTATCTAATTTGATGCTTTATAACACTAGGCGCTCCCAGTAGCAGTTCGACGGAATTCACTGGGGGTTTGCTCTGTAAGGCGTGAAAATTCACGATTAAAATTAGATTTTGTCTGAAAGGCTGATGCCAGATAAATATCCGTAATCGTATCTTGGCTATGCATTAACCTGTGTTTCGCAAATTCGATACGGTATTCATTTAAGACTTTCGAAATGTTCTGCTGACGAATTTGATTAACCGCCATAGAGATTTGCCTTGCAGGAATACTAAGTTTACGGGACAGACGATTTAGGGTGAGATCCGGATCTCTAAAAGCTTCTTTTTCTCGCATGAGACGATCTAGGCTCAATAAGATCGCTTCGGCTTCATTTTGTGCCAAGCTCAAACGTTCTGGCTCAGTTTTGGCTAAATCTTGTTCCTTTTTGTCATGTTTATGCTTGGCTTCTTTTACCTCAGAGGCAGATAAAGATGTACTAAAGCCCACATGTAATACAGCAGCGACAACTAATGGAATCAAAATAAGGTAGCTAAAAGATAACATCCAAGATGCATGTAAACCTTCATAAAAGAAAAAGTCCAACGCTAATACAGCATCTATCACTCCAGAGATAAGTAATACTAAAGCCGCTATTCGCTCTGCATTTCTAAGACTGTTAATCTGAGAAAGGCGAACTTCCTCAGGCATAGTAAAGGATGACGTCAATAGCAGTAAGCCATAAATCACATAAAGACTGACCAGTAATAAGTCACTTAACTCTAACCAAAACAGATAATAAAAGGCGCTTAAACTAACCAAGATGGGGCCGAGAAAGTGCAATAGAAAAGCGGGTAAAGTAAGAGGCTTAGACCCATGTGCTCTAGCAAAACAGAACCAAGCCGTCATAGGAATGAGAGAGGCAATAATAGGCTGAATAAAGCGTAAAAAGCTTATATCAAATGACCAGCGCAAACCTACAACACAGGTACTCAGGGCACACAGCAGAATAAAAATAACAGGAAGTTTGGCCTCATTGGGCCTCTTTACCTTAACAAAAAGTGCAATGACTAATAATAAAAACGACATGATAAAAGGTAAGGGAATGGCAAGCATGAGAATTCCGTTTTAACGTCTTAGTTTTGCTTAATCATCTAAGCTCTAAAGCTTTAGCGTCAGCTAAATTATGTTGTTTTCAATTCTAAGGCAAACCTTTAGCTAAATACACAGAATCGAAAGATAAGCTAAAACGTATTTCATCCATGGTCTAAAAACAGACCACTAGAGTTTATTTTTGCCTGCATCACACCCTAATACCTATCGTTATACTCTTAGAGTAAGCTTCCCAGATTGATAGTGAGCAACATGATGAATATTGGTATTTCCGTAGAAATAAACACTCCGATCAAACAAGTTTGGCATGCCATGGCAACTGACTTTTCGAATATTGCTAACTGGTACTCACCCGTTGTGAAGTCTTATGAACTTCATGATACGCCTCGCTTATCTGGCGCACCTTGCTCTGGTCGTATATGTGAATTCACAGAAGATAAAATGGGTTTGAAAGCAGCAGAAAGAATCACCCATTATGATGAGATAAATAAGCGCCTAGAAGTGAAAGTCGATATTTTCAACGCCAAGAAGGCCACTGTGATTAGAGGTAACCATGCAAGTTTTCAACTAAGCGAAATCTCACCTGCGCGTACCTTACTTACCTTTCGGGCTAAACCTGACCTTAAGTTTCTTGGCTTACTTCTCTCCCCTCTTTTACACATGACACTATGCAGCCAATTTATGGACATGCTTAATGCCTTCAAACAACATAGTGAGAGCTTAAGAAGCCGTAATTAACGCTCAATTAATTCTATTTTGTAACCATCAGGATCAGATATAAAGGCAATGGTTTCATTAGTAGATTTTAGCTTTTTAGGCTCAAGGTCGACGGTATAACCTAAGCTTCTAATTCGCTTTATGGTGCTTTTTATATTTACTACACCTACGGCAATATGACCAAAGCCACTACCTAATTCATACTCATACTTGCCATAGTTGTAAGTTAGCTCGATAGCAGCAGCACTTGATTCATCTTCATATCCAAAAAATAATAATGTGTATTTTTCACTCGGTTGCTCTAATACCCTGAATAGTCTCATTCCTAAAGCTTGGGTATAAAATTTAGTTGAGTTGGCCATATCACTAATACGTAACATAGTGTGCAAGATTCTTGGTTTAGCTTTATCCATCATATTCACCTTTGCGGCTTTCAAGCATGCTTATTATCATCATTGATAAAAAGTAAGGCGAAAACTAAGGAAACTTAAGCTTCGCCTTACTGTGCGAATTAACTAGATATCGCAGCGCCTATTTCAGCATTTGTCATAGGCTCTCCATTAAAATTCCAGAGTCCATCAACAGCATGAACAACATTGATATAGATATTATCTTTGGGAAGTTTAAAGCCAGATAATTCGCGTACTATCTCACTCGCATCTCGTCCAAATCCAACTTGAACCTCTCTCTCTGTAAAGGCAAAAGCAGGCACTTTCCATTCTATCCAAGCACCTGATATCTCTTTCCCTCCTGAGAAAGTACTGCCTTGGGGCAAGATGTGAAATGCGGCAGTGATATTAGGTTTCATCACTGGGTGGTCCACTAAACCGTGCCATTTGAGCATGGAATCCGTAATTTTAGCGATAGCAATTTTTTCTGATCCTTTAGGTAAAACACCCTCAGTTAACATTAAGGTAAGCGGCATAACAGTATCTCCAATAAAATTTAAATTAAAATATAGTGATCGCTATTTAAATTAATATAGCGATCACTATATTGTCAACGAATAAAATAGCGATCGTTATATTTTTAAATGTTATACTGCTAATTCCTCACCTGCTTTATGAGATATTGATGGCGACCAAGAAAGAACAAACACACCAGAAAATTTTAAAATCTATGCATAAAACCTTTCGTGAACATGGTTATAACGGCGCTGGCGTGAATGGTTTAGCAAATGAAGCGGGCGTCACATCTGGCGCTTTTTACGCTCATTTTGGCTCTAAATCAGGTGCGTTTAAAGAAGTTATAACTGAAGGAGTCTCCCAATTTGATCAGGGTTTGAAGCAGTATCAAGAAAAATACGGCGAGACTTGGTTAGAAGAGTTTATTGCCTTCTATTTAGGCGAAAAGCGCCGCACAGAACTGAATGATAGTTGTGCATTACAGAGTCTCACCCCTGAAGTAGTTCGTTCTGATGACGAAACAAAAACCCTATTTCAGCAAGAGTTATTGAAAGCCGCTGCCACTATGTCAGAGCAAAAACCTAATACTGAATCAACACAAATTGATACTGAGACCTGGGCAAAACTTGCCATGATTATCGGTGGTGTGACTTTAGCCCGTGCAGTACAAGACCCAAATTTAGCCGATGAAATTGCAAACTCAGTTCAAGCTGCAATGAAAGCCAAATAGTATTTAGTAAGATAAACTTAGAGGTTAAAGCAAAAGATAAGGTTCGGCTTCCATAATGAATCTGTACTATTATCTAGCAACTAAGTTATCAACTAGGTTAAGGTATTTAAGACGGCCTTTACTTTATCGCTTAGGCACATTGTACAAAGCGCCATTAATACAAACCTTTTTAGAGGTTTCATTAAAACGTGAGTAAACTCATATTAATCTTATCTTTTGTATTTTTAAGCTCTAACAGCTTAGCAATGCAAAAGGTCATTTACCCTTCTGTAGAGAACATCCATGAAACTCGCTTTCATGATTTGTTCGAAATACTTGAGCAAGCGTTAGAAATAACTCGTCCTGATTTTGGTGATTATGAACTAAGCCCTTCGCCTTTCCCCATGACTGAATCAAGAATGCTTCAAGAAGTAAAATCAGGTCGTATGATAGATGTCATTTGGAGCTCTACCTCACCTAAAAAAGAAGAAGAACTTAGGCCTATCCGTATTCCGCTACGAAAAGGTATTTTAGGTTACAGAATTAGTTTTATTCATAAAGAACATCAAGCCATTTTTGACCAAGTCAAAACGCTAAATGACCTTAAACAATTTCGCGTTGGTCAAGGCATAGGCTGGGGAGACATTGAAATTTATAAGCACAATAATATTCCAGCCAGCCAAGCACCTTACGTTTCTTTATTTAGTCTGATAGAACCAAGACGCTATAATTTATTTCCTAGGGGTGTTAATGAAATATATAAAGAATACGAGGTATATGGAAAAGATAACCCAACCTTAGTCATAGAAGATGGCATCGTCTTATATTACCCTTGGCCCTATTACTTATTTACCTCAAGGCAGAATGAAGCGCTGGCACTTAGGTTAGAAGAAGGTCTTGAACGTATGATTGAAAATGGCAGCTTTGAGGCTATTTTTAACAAATATAATGCTGATGCGATCCGTAAAGCAGAGCTTGGCAAGCGTAGACTTATTACTTTGGAGAACCCGTTTATTCCTGCAGAAACGCCGTTAAATAGAAGCGAGCTTTGGTTCTCACCCGTCGAACTGCCCAACCACTAGAGGTTATTTTTAAGCTTCATTAAGATAGCGTTTTCAGTTTAATACTCTGCTTGTATTGGCTGGGAGTCATGGCCATCACCAGTTTAAACACTCGTCTAAATACCGCATCATCTGAATAACCTAGTGTTAGCGCAATGGCGCTAATACTTTGATTATCATTAGCCAATAAAGTACAGGCATATTCAATCCGTACTTGATCTATAAAATGCTTAGGGGAATGCCCTGTTAGGTTTTTTATTTTTCGGTGTAGCGTCCGTTCAGAAACGGACAGGGCTAAAGCCAGTTGCTTAGGCGACATGCTCGAACCATAACCTTGGCGAATAGCGATTTCAGCTTGGGAAATAAACAAGGGCTGGGTAATTTTATAACCTCTTGGCACACTAAAGTTTTGTGATTTAGGTTGAGTATCGACAATAGCAAAATCTGCCATTTTTTGAGCTAGAGCATTACCAGCCAACATTTTCACTACCTGTAATGTGACCTCTACCCAAGATAAGGGACCACCTGCTGAGACAATGTTTTGATCGACCAATAACTCACTGGCCCACAAGGGACAAGCCTTTTTATTGCGTCTTTTTAGTTCATCATGCAACCACCAGGTCGTCGTACAACGCTTATTATCCAATAAACCAGCCTCCCCAATAGCCAGCACGCCACTGCAAGAGCCTGCAATAATAGCCCCTTGCTGATACTGCTTTTTTAACCAAGCTTTTGTAATGTCATCTAGCAATGCTGTCGGTGGTTTAGATACTTGGTTAGGCACAAAACCTGGAATCAATACTGCATCACATCGATCAATATCTAGTATGGATTGATCCACAGCATAAGTACGACCTTGTCCATCTATAATGGCACTCCCATCTACACTGGCGACGATTAATTCAGGTGCCCATACCATTTGATCACTGGCATAAGCATGCTCTTGGCCTGCAGGTAGTTTCATACCCGCTAAATAAAAAAGATCTTGTATACCAGTTAACGCAGAAGGCAGAGCTTGTGTAAAAGCAGCAATGACGATACGTGCCATAAACACCTCAACAAGAAAAAAGTTTAACTAAAATTTTATAATAATTTTTGGCGAAAATTAAATGATCATTGTCTTTTTCGCCACTCATTGTCAAATCAATATTCCCCCTAGAATGTCTGTCATATTCACTCAAACAGGAAAATACAATGACAATACCATCTCTCTCTATTCTCGCCCTAATCGAAGCTAAGCCAGAAAAAGCCGCTGCGGTTAGTGAGTTACTAACAGGCGCCTTAACACTTGCAAATGAAGAAGAGCAAACCTTAGCTTGGTACGCAGTGCAAATTAGTGAAACGACTTTTGCAATTTTCGATACTTTTGCCCATGAGGAAGGTAGGCAAGCTCACCTTAACGGTAAAATTGCCGCAGCTTTAATGTCTCAAGCAGATACGCTTTTAGCCAAAGCGCCTAACATTATGGTGGCCAATATTTTAGCTGCAAAATAAAGCGCACTAAATTAAAGCGAATAAAAACCGCTTCTAGCATGACACTAAAAGCGGTTTTTCAAATTACACCATCTGAAATCAACTAATCTCTGCTACTTGTACTTTTGCTAGCCAATGCAGATTTAAAGCAGGAATACGCATTTTCTCACGTACTTTATTCGCATTATTTTCACTGGTTAACCTTGCTAATAAAGCGAAGGCGACTTCAATGGCAGTACCAGGCCCAGTAGAGGTAATAATATTGCTATCACATACTAGAGCTTGATCCACAAAGATGGCTCCTGACGCTTCTAACTGTGCTTTTCTCGTCCCATTTTTTTGATGATAAACCGTGGCGTGTTTACCTTTAAGCACACCCGCCTCACCTAAAGCTAATGATGAGACGCAGACACTGGCAATGGTTTTTTGTGCTTGATGAAAATGACGAATAACCGCTAAAAAGGGCTCACTCAAGGCATCTTCATAAAACCCTGAAGGCTCAAAACCTCCTGGAATTGCTAACGCATCATAGTCATCTAAATTCAGTTCATTCACTAAATAATTCAGGTTTAAGTTAAGCCCAAAGGTGGTTTTAACTTGCCTTTGAAAACCTGCATCTATTACAGAAATAGCGTCATTCCCCACAAGATTAGCCCAACCTAAAACATCTGTTATTGCAGACATCTCTAATGGTTCGACCCCTTGGGCAATTAACAAGAGCACTTTTTTCATCATCACTCCCTTTACTTATCTTTAGGTAACCTTTTGCTGGCACATCTATAAATCCAACGTTAACGAGCCTCCTTTGGCTCGGGACACGCAGACACAGATCTGATGCGCTTGCTCTGTTTTAGTGAGATACAGGTCCCTATGGTCAGCTTCACCAACTAACAAGGTGGTCGCACACATGCCGCACTCACCTCGTTTACAGTCAAATGGCACTGAAACATTATGCTGATTCAATACATCAAGAATGGTCTCTTTAGGGTCCACCATAAAAACTTGATTCGATTTTTTAAGTCGTACTTCAAACCCTTTATCACCTGGTTGATTAGCATTACCAAAGCTTTCAAAATGCACACGACTGTCTGCCCAACCATGTGCCTTAGTGAGTTCACGGACTTGATTGATCAGTCCAAGCGGCCCACACATATAGACATGGCTCTGTGTTTTAACCTGTTGAATCAAATATTCAAGGTCTAATCGCTTCGCCTTTTCTGCATTACTGGTGTAAAAAAATGCTCTGTCACCAGCAAGTGCCATTACCTCCTCTTTGAAGGCAAGATCAGCTTCACTTCTAGCTGTATAATGAAACTCAAAGGATGCATGCGATTTGATAACCTCTCGTAGCATGCTTAGCATAGGCGTGATACCTATACCCCCAGCAATGATTACTTTGTGGTGTTGGTCTGCCAATAGTGGAAATTCACTTCTAGGTGGTAAGACTTTCACTTGAACACCAACATCTAATGTTTCATGTATGACTTTAGACCCACCTTTACCCCTGTCTTCACGCTGTACAGCAATGTCATAAAAGTCACGCTCTTCCACTGAGGAAAGAATTGAATAATAACGCATTACCTTCTGTCCATTTGCTAAAGCAACCTCAATCGGTAAATGTGCGCCTGCTTCAAATTCAGGCAATGGTGCTTCCCTATGCTTTCCTTGTAACTCAGCCTCTGCGCCTATTAGCCTAAATAACTTGATTCGAGAGCTTTTTTGCACAACGTTAGCCACCCTCATATACATGGCTTTATTTGGGTCTCTTTGAACCTTATTCTGGGTCACTTTTTCTCTTGGATTATGGGGAGAGTAATCTTGAAAATACCACTGAACACCTTGAGGTACAGCGCTTTGCTGCCAAGATGTTACCTTCAATACCCAAAAGCGATGAGTTCCTGCACTCTGGTTACTTGTATCTTCTTGATCCCACAGAATTTCGGCCTCGCCAGTCAGGCGCAATAGCCTAGCATTGTTAAAATCGGGAATAATAATGCCAGCCTTAGGGTAAAGGTGAATATTCCCCAAGGTATTAAACATACTATTGCCTTTATAGTCAGGAATAAGCAATTTATCGGGCGCCATAAACTTAATAAAGCCAGGCAAGCCACCGCGATGAGAGGCATCTAAACTAAATGACGCCTGCTCAACACCTTCTGCCTGAACAGGGCTGGCACTACTCACAAAAAACGAATCCGCTCTTTGTATTATATCTTGCTGCTGTTGCTTTAAACTGGTGCCATACAAGGAGGACGGCAGTTGCTCAGAAAAAGCACAGGGGTCCAATTTCAGATTACGTCGCTGGATAAATTTGGGGCAATTTGGATAGGCTTGCTGAATTTTCACTTCATAAAGATAAGGTGACGTTACCTCAACTTCACCATTTACTTCGCCCTTTAACTCTAATGTTTGTATACGGCCGTTCATCCGAAAGCGTCGGCGGGTACTTAACTCTATCGCTAACACGCCTATCTGTTGATTATGCTCAATATTGCGCCAAAATGGATCGTCTTCATTCAATACTAATTTCGTTTTGTTCAACATCAACGCATCATGCTGGCTAGCTTGAATAAAACCCTGATTGCCAAACAAAACAGAGGTCCAAAGCTGGCCTTTTGCATCCATACTACTGACGACCAGCATGTTCTGCTGAGCAATAAAAGGAATGGCACCGGGTAGAATGCTGCCACTTAAAACAGCACCATTTCGCTTAGCAATGTCCGATTCATTGGCCATGGCTTGCACCGCTAATTCCCCTTGATGAAACATTAGATATTGATCCATGGCACCACTCCCAAAAATAAAATATTGGTTTAAAAAGTCAAAATAAAAAATGAGGTAAGTAGAAGCCCTGCTTAAGGCGTTCCATATATAGCGATTTCAATATTTAAGGGTTTAATGAAAACCCTTAAATATCAAAAGCAAAGTAGTCATTAGAAAGTTAAAACAGTGAACCCTTCTTCGACCAGGTTACTTACACTAGGCAAACCACGTGTACCTGGTACTTCGTTTTCAGTGAGATAGTCATAACCTGATGCTTCCACGACTTCAGATGCACCAAACACATCAGCACAACCACATGACACCCCAGCAACAGTGCCTTTTACCGCTTCAAATAGACCATGCACTGGGTTTTCTGGATTAGCTAATTCAGCAATCCAACGGGTACCAGTACCGTTAAACATCACTTTTACTTCAACGTCTTTTTGTTGAAAGTCATAGGCTGTTGCTAGCGCGTTAAAAACACGGCCTAGGGCTTCTTCTTTACCGTGAGTTGGATCAGATAATACTAAAATGGCAGCTTTCATAAGGGTGTTCCTTTTACAATGTTATTTAATAGCGTTTGATTAATATGCGGTGAACCTAATGGCTAACCGTCTGTGATACAGTATCTTTAATTTATTAATCGCAATAAATGATCAAAAATAAATTTAACTACTTCAAAAAATGGAGTAATAATATTGAACAAACTTCACGCCATGAACACCTTCGTACAGATATGCGAATCAGGTAGCCTCACCAAAGCTGCAGAAGCCCTCGATACTTCACTACCTACCGTGGTGCGTACCTTGGCGAGCCTTGAAGAACACCTCAATACGCGACTGTTCAATCGCACCACACGTAAAATCACCCTTACAGAAGAGGGGCATCTCTATCTTTCTCGGTGTCGTCGCATATTATTTGATATTGAAGACGCAGAATTAGAACTCAACTCACAACAAAGTAAACCGTCTGGCAAGCTAACCATTACCGCCCCGGTAAACTTTGGCAATCAACAGGTTAGTCCCTTAGTGAATCAGTTTTTAAAGCAGCACGATCAAATCAAGATTGACCTGTTACTGGGAGATAAGAACATAAATCTAGTAGAAGAGAGCATTGATGTGGCTATCCGAATTGGTCCATTAGCGGATTCATCCATGGTGGCAAAAAATGTCGGTCACGTACGTCGAGTCATTTGCGCCAGTCCAAGGTTTTTAAATAACTACCCTTACGTAAAGACACCAAAGGATTTATTGAAACTGCCTTGTATTCGCTTCTCACCTTTGAGTCACGGAGGTAATTGGAACTTTTATCAGGGAGATAAGGTACTTAGCATTAAAGTAGATGGCCCACTTTATTGCACTGAAATAAGTGCGATGCGCCAAGCGGTACTAGATGATATTGGTGTTGGGATATTTCTATCCTATCAAGTGCAAGCTCAATTAGACGCAGGCACTTTAGTTCCAATTCTAACAGACTATGAACCTGAGCCATTGCCGGTGAGTGTGGTGTACTCTCATGCAAAACTTATGTCTTCAAGGGTGAGAGTATTTGTCGACTGGATGACGCTAAATCTAAAAGAGCAGATGGATAAAACCAAGCAGCGATAGCACTAAAACACCTCTAAACATGGCGTGTTTTAGTATATTGCTCCCCTTCTATCAGGTCTTTTTTATCCAAAATATAGTCTGTCATAAAGCGAACAAAGGCTTGAATCTTGGCGTTTTTTCTAAGATCTGGATGGCTTAATACCCAAAGCTGAAACTTTCTTTCTGTCACATAGGGAGGCACACGTACTAGCTTTTCGCTGGTATCACCAATAAGACAAGGCATCACAGAAATACCTAAACCAGATTCGCAGGCTTTTTGCTGAAAATCACCATTAGAGATTTTATGCTGTACCTCAAACCTTGGATAAGCGCTGGCTAAGATTCCAATTGGCCTTTGATATTTGTCTGTCCAGCCAATAAGTTTTTGCTTAGCTATCCAGTCAGTATCCGTAAGTTGGCTTTCAAATTCCCTTGAGATGTAACAGGCTCGATGAATATAGGCTAAGCGTCTTCCGATTAGATAATCCGGCGGAGTATCACAAATTCGAAAAGCCACATCAGCTTCACGGTTTGCCAGATTAAGCAGTTTAACCGTACCACTAATTTGCACATCAATGAGAGGATATTGCCGACAAAAAGCTACGATACCTTCCATCAGTAAATGTTGGCCTAATAAGTCTGGCATGGTGACACGCACCTCACCCTCTAGATTGTCATCCTTGCCAACTATTTTTCGATCAATAGAGCTGAGCCTTTCTTCTAGATAGGAAGCTTCTTCAAAAATCTCATCACCAAGACGTGTGCGCGCATAACCTTGCTGGGTTCGATCAAACACTCGTTCACCCAAGGAAGCTTCAAAGTTATTAATTCTTCTAGAAACGGTTGCATGATTAACTCCCAAGCTTTGCGCAGCAGCTCTAATAGAACCTGCCCGACACACAGCCAGAAAGAACTTTAAATCATCCCAATTTAACACTCAGCCACCTCAACAAACCTAAAGCACCATACTAACAAAAAAAGTATCTTTTCTATGGTGCAAATATTCACCAGAGCTTTGCATTTATTAGTAGGCAATTACTAAATAAAAAAACAAAAAAGCCTTGCTGATATTATCAGCAAGGCTTTTAAAGTGCTTATAGGTAAAAAAGAAAAGGGTAACCTCTCTACCTATTAAGCAAAATCTAAATCAGAATTAGATTTTGTATGTAAAAGCAACGTAGTGTGAGTTACCTGTTGATTTCACATTAGAAGCACCGTTCTCGATACCATAGATTTGGTTGTAGCTTTTCAGACCGTAACCAACTGAATAGCGGTCTGAATGCCAGTAGATACCGTTAAACATAGCACCACCAGAAGTTGCATCACCAAGAGTTACATCGTTGTCCATACCAAACTGATAATCTAGGTAACCTTGGTATGCAATGAAAGAGTTATCAAATTGTTTGAATGGTTTGAACCAGTTAGTCGAGAACTGATAACCATTCATTTGTCTATTTGACTGATCATACAAAGCGTATAGGTTTACGCCTACTTTACCGAACCAAGGCACTTCAACGTCTGCACCAATACCTGCAAAGTAGTTATTTACATCACTTGTACCATCTGCATCAACACCACCACTGATGTTAAACAAAGTAGAGATATAAACTTCTTTTACTGGCCCAAAAGATAAGTCATTACCTGTCATAGCATCTAGAGAGAAACGTGGCGCAAGTTTCAAGAACATTTTATCGTTAGATTGCTTGTCGCTATCCTGATCAGATGTGATGTTAAAGATGTCTAGGTATCCATATAGATCAACAATGCCTGAACGGCCACCGAATTCCATTTCAATATAGTCATGATCAGATTCACCTGGCAATTCGCCATCCGAATACATTAGGTTGAACTGAGACCAAGAGTAATCGTTTTTATGGATATCGCCATCTGTGTAATCAGCAGCAAAAGCAGGTGCTGAAAGAGCAGCTGCAGCGCCTAAAACTAAAAGATTCTTACGCATTAGAAGTTTCCCAAGAGTGTTTAATTAATTTTTATAAATATTTTTCTAGCTTTAGGAGCAAATCCAATTTGTAACAACATCACTGATAGAAAACCGTTAGATTTTCACTGTATCCAAAAAGCGGCAATCATTTTGCATTCACATTTGATTACAAATCAAGCAATAATCCTGACCAATTGTGCAAGAAAAAAGAATTCTTACCATTTGGTCAAGAATAACGTTCAAAAATAGAACGAAATCACAATTTCGTAATATGTAGATGTCTATTTTTTGCACGATTTAAAAGGGTAATGTCAGTTAAATGACAAAATTTTGTATGGAAATTGGTTTTTTTATATTTTTCGCGAAAAAATTGCGCGTCAAAGAATTAAATGAAAGTTCTAAGTTAAAGGGTAAAACCTCTATTTTGGGTCATACATTTCATCAATATCTAAGAAATTTACTGCATCAATAAAAAGTGAAAAAAGTTCAGATTGGGAGTTAATATCTAGTTTTTTATAAAGATTTTTGCAATGAACCTTAACCGTTCCAAATGCCACATCGAGTAATTCGGCAATGGCTTTAAAGGAATAACCTCGAATAATTAATAACGCTACTTCCCTTTCTCGATCAGTTAAAACGGGATTACCAAAAGTTTTAAAGGTGTGGGAAACGTGTTCATGAATAATCGCGGCTCTTTGGCTGATTTCTGGGTCCAAATTCAGCGTCTTACTCCAATGCTTATAAGCAGTTGAAAAAATCACTGGGGAAATCGCCAGCAAGTTATTATAGGTTTGCTCTGAGACCTCATCTTCCATAATCCCCATTGAGATTTGAATCTGAATATCATCAGTTAGAGCAATAGCGAAAACAGCTTCGTTCTGTATCTTGATCGCTTGATAGTATTCTCGGTAAAACTCACTAGCAAAAAAATCATCTGGCGCGATATCTTTTAGTAAATACAAACCTTGTGGCAAGTTTCTTTGGGCTGCATGAAACCAAGGGTCAAGTAGGTAACAACCATTCAAATATTGATCTAAAACCGCCTTCTTACGCTTCTCTGGGACCTTAGAATGCCAAAAAACCGGTGCTTTACCTTTGTGATAACAAATAATGACGATTTGGTTGTAAGGCACTACCTCATTAATTACATCAATGATCACATCTGGAAATGCAGAACACCCGATCGCATCAATCATATCTGCGATTTGTTTATGCCACTCTATGCTTCTAAACTCCATAAGATAAACAGCCTCTCAAATTCAATCTTATATTGCAGTCTTCCTATGATCATTATCCTTAATTTGCAGAATTACCAGCAATAGCTTTCATTAAGACACTGGCCTAATGAAATAAGGGTATCGTTTACTTTGATTTAGCGTGGGAAGCTTATCTTAAGCCAATAATAATAAATCTAAGAATTAGGATAACACTATGAAAACTGCCGAATTAACCCCAACAAGGTCGGGAGCTAACTTGAAACACCTACTCAAGTTTGGCTTTGCAATTTTTACTATGGGCCTCGCCCTTTATGGAAATAGCACCATTGTCGAACAAGACTATGGCTGGTTTGTACTCTTACCAGTTATTGCTGTTTTGGTCTCTGCCATCATTACCCACAGATCAATCGAATCACTTCTCTTTGGTAGCCTAGTCGGCTTCTTATTACTTGACCCTGCAAACATTTTTCAACGCATGATAGATACCAACATTCAAGTATTGAGCGATGGCATTACCGCTTGGATCATTAGCATTACCTTTTTAGTTGGTGGCTTAATTGCTCTGATAAATTACTCTGGTGGTACCTTTGCCTTTAGTAATTGGGTCAGCAAATATGCTAAAAACCGATCTCAAACCTTGATTGCTAGCTGGATAATGGGGCTTGTGATTTTTGTGGATGATTACCTTAATGCTCTTGCAGTTAGCTCGTCCATGAAGAAACTAAGTGACAAATATAAGGTTTCCAGACAAATGCTTGCTTATGTGGTGGATTCAACCGCAGCACCTATGTGTGTGCTTGTACCTATTTCTACATGGGCGATTTTTTTAATTGGCTTATTTGAAGCTAATGGTGTTTTTGCTGAAGGTACTGGCTTTAATGGTTATTTGGATTTGATTCCTTATATTTTTTACGCTTGGATAGCTGTACTCATGGTGCCCTTTGTTAGCATGGGTTGGATTCCGAAACTTGGGGCGATGAAACAAGCCGAGGCAAACGCCGCCAATGGTGAGCTACCTGAAGAAGATGAAATTGAAGTTCGCGCTGTTACTAACCCAAAAATACGTAACTTTATTTTGCCTCTCGTCGCATTTATGGTGGCTACTTGGTACTTCGATTACAACACACTTAACGGTATTGTTTTCGCTCTAGTCTTTACCGTACCACTTTTTATCAGCCAAAAACTGGGTACTCTTGGTAAGTTAGTCGACCAAATTCTCGATGGCTTTTCGACCATGATTCAACCTATGGTAGTGGTACTGGCTTCTTTTGTACTACAAAGGGTAAACGATGAACTGGGTCTATCACCTTATGTACTAGATCAAGTTGTACCTTTTATGGACGCCGTATGGTTGCCTGCGATCACCTTCTTAGTACTCTCAATATTAGCTTTTACCACAGGGTCATTCTGGGGTGTTTACGCTATCGCCCTACCCGTTATTTTCCCATTAGCCCAAGCCCTTGATGCCAATATTCCAATGACAATGGGAGCACTTATCTCTGCTGGTGTTTTTGGTAGCCATGCATGCTTCTTTGGTGATGCTACTGTGATTACCTCAAAAGGAGCAGGTTGTTCTCCTTATAGTCACGCATTAACACAACTACCTTATGCCGCCATTGCTGCTGCGATGTCTGCTGCACTCTTTTATCTAATGGCCTAACCAAACTAAGAGATATTTATAATGAAAAAAAACACAGGCTTCCTATATCACGAAATTTGTATGTGGCATGATCCAGGCCCAAGATCTATTTATAACGATGTTGGTATTTATTTTCAGCCAGACAAAGCCTTAGAAAACGCTGAAACTAAGCGAAGATTACGAAACCTACTTGAAGTCAGTGGCGTGCTTGAAGGTTTAGCAGAATTAAAAGCGGCGCCAGCCGAGTATGAAGACCTTATCCGCTTTCATACTCCTGAATATATTGCTGACCTCACTTTAGCCAGCGCTCAAGGCTCAGGTGATGCTGGAGATGGGGCTCCTTTTGCGCAAGGTGGCTTTGATATCGCCAAACAATCAGCAGGTATGACGATGAAAGCGATTGAAGCTGTCATGACTGGTCAGGTTAAAAATGCCTATGCATTAGGTAGACCACCTGGACACCATGCAAGAGCTCATGAGGGGTCGGGCTTTTGCCTTCTGGGTAATATCCCTATTGCAATTATGGCAGCCCAAGCGAAAAAACTCGTAAAGCGTGTCGCTGTCATCGACTGGGATGTTCACCATGGTAATGGCACCCAAGACGCCTTTTATGAAAGCGATGATGTATTAACTATCTCAATTCACCATGACAATAATTTTCCTGTGAACTCAGGTTCACTGGAAGAAAACGGAACAGGCAAAGGCCAAGGCTATAATCTCAATGTACCACTTCCCGCAGGCTGTGGTAATGGTGCGTACCTTGAAGTGATGGAACAAGTTATTCTGCCTGCGCTTAATAATTTTCAGCCAGAGTTGATTGTCGTCGCTTGTGGCTTTGATGCCGCAGCGCTAGACCCACTTGGCCCCATGATAGTGAATTCAGATTGTTATCGCATTATGACGTTACAACTGATGGAAGCGGCAGAACGTCTTTGTCAGGGTCGTCTCGTTTATTCTCACGAAGGCGGTTACTCAGAAAGTTATGTACCTTTTTGTGGGCTTGCCGTGATAGAAGCCTTAAGCGGCCAAAGCAGCCCAGTAGTAGATAAACTTGGAGAAGAGATTGCCCTATGGGGACAGCAAGATATCCAACAACACCAACAAACGCTTATCGATAAGGTCATTCCTTATTTAGATAAGATAAGCCCTAATGTTGCTTCGATTAACACCGCCTTATCAAATTCGGAACAAACATCGTTCGCCAAATGAACTTAAGCACTTTAAATGACTCACTAAAGCAGATCTTTAGTGAGTATTAAGCTAAACAGGCCTCTAGCATGCTCAATTCCCTAACAATAAAGACAATATCGAAATTCTTCATTAGACAGGTTATCAAAGCTTCTCTAAAAAAGTTACAACGCCTGATAAGGCCTCAATATCTGGCATGGTTTCTAACGTAGCTGCAGTCATTGCCCATGGATAAGTACCTGATTCGAGCCAATTCATAATGGCTGATGACTGCTCTTTTGGCAGCACAATCATATCTTCAATGAGAATGATGAGCTTACTGACCTTATGTTCGCTCTCTAGCTCAAAGGTCCAATGGTAATCCCCATAACCCACTTTCACCTCACCTGTTTCCTTACTTGTCATCCCCACTAACCAATGACAATTTATTAGGTTCTCGCTTTGCTTAAAGGTATTAAGAAAACAGAGGGTATAGATATTTTCATAAGCTAAATTGAATTCACTGGACAGTGTTTTAGTAATGGCATCCAGTCCATTCACCTCTCCCGGAAAGGAAATATTATCGGATTGAACCATCATTTTTAAGACAGCATCTTGGCTAAAAACAGATTCAAACAAGTGCGGCTTATTGGCATCTTTTCCCTTGATATAGCGACTTATTTGGTCAAACAGAACCTTATTCTTTGACACCTAATTCTCCAAATTCATCCTAAAAAAACGCTAAAAAGTTAACGCCCAAAACAAGTATTTTATTGGACATATGAGTCTTAAGCAAAGCCAGACACAATTGAAAGCTTTTTGTAAAAATTAACTCAAATAAGAAAAAAATAAGACAGGAAAAATAAAAAGTGATACCTTGTTCCACATTAGTAAAATCTAATTTAGACAAGAATAAAAACTAACAAGTTAGGTATAAACCTTAAGGATAATAGAAGTAAGCATTAATTGGACGAACCATATACCTAGGTAAAATCACGCTTTACTCAATGAGAGTCAACATGTTTGATTAAAGCATTATTTGGTATTCATAATGTATAAAAGCTTTATTGTATTAGGTTTTTGCCTCATAAATTTAAAAGCCCTCGCAGAAGAAATCGTTACTCACCCTTATATTAAAGAAGAGCAAAGTTCTCGTTTTGAAGACCTCATTGAGATTCTTGACATTGCTATGCTTAAAACCCAAACAGACTTTGGTTCTTATCAACTTAGATCCTCTGCAAGTGACATGACAGAATCTAGATTGCTTCACGAAGTAAAGTCTGGAAATAAAGTTAATGTAATCTGGAGTTCTACTTCCCCGCAAAAAGAAGAAAACTTAAGAGTTATTCGTATTCCTTTACGTAAAGGTTTACTTGGATACAGGCTCTCTTTCATTCATAAAGATGAGCAAGCCAAGTTTAATCAGGTACAAACAATCACAGATCTAAAAGCCTTCCATATAGGCCAAGGAATGGGCTGGGGCGATATTCGTCTCTACGAAAACAGCGATATCATTGTAGAACAAGCTCCCTATCAGTCTTTATTCAAAATGATTGCTCCTAAAAGGTTTGATCTTTTTCCTAGGGGCATCAATGAGATTTATAAAGAGTTAGATATCTATGGGGAAGCCAACCCCAAACTAGCCATCGAAAAAAGTTTTGCTATCTATTACCCGTGGCCTTATTACTTTTTCACCTCAAAGAATAATGAATCCCTTGCTCTAAGAATTGAAGTTGGTCTAAAGAGAATGATTGCTGATGGATCATTTGACCGTATTTTTTTAAAGTACAATCATGTAGCAATTCAAAAAGCAAAGTTATCAGAACGCAAGCTTATTCATTTAGAAAACCCCTTTTTACCAGAAGATACCCCCCTCGATGATGCTAAGTTATGGTACTTCCCCAAGGTTGGTTTACAACCTGATTAATAGAAAAATCCGCTTCTCATTTTTATCAAACAATATAAATGGATTTATTGTACCAAGAGGAAGAAGTATTTGATTAAGTAAAATAGATAACACTAATTCACCTTGGTCCATCTATTTTACTTTTAGTACCGCAATCACGACACTGAATACCGTCTTTGACGGGAAATAAGGGAAAGTCCAACCCTAAAAAAATTAAAAATGCCCAACGCTTACCGAATTGATAAAACTCAGTATTAGAGCTACCACAAACAGGGCACAGCTCAGCGTCAAAGCCTTCTTGTTGCATTAACTCAGTTTCAAGATCTTCTGCTAAGGCTAAAAGAGCAGCCTGTTCATCCTCTTCTTTCACTTGTAAACGTACGCCACCTAATGCGTTCGAATATAACCATTGCATATTGATTGTATGCTCGTCAGCAATGTAAGCGGGCACACCAAGAGCATCTAATTTAGACCAAGCTATTTGAGCTTCATAAGGATAAGTAAAATGAGCAATGGTGATTAACATAGCGCTTGTTCCTCTTTTGAGTCATTTAAGCTTATCTCATATTTCTTAAACTAACTTGATAAGCTCAGTCTATGACTCTGTAGACCTCATTTCATGGGAGGTCTTGTTATATTAGAGCTTATAAAAAGGGTCAAGTTTTGCTGATCAAGTGGAGAGAAAAATTCTGGCCTATGACTAAAAAGCTAAGCTAAGAAACCATTGAAAAGAAGGAGGTACAAAGCAAAAAAAACTCACTACCATAATAAAATGGCAGTGAGCTCAAAATCTTAAAAAACGTTAAATTAAACCTTTAGACTCAGGTTATAGAGCTAATGCTTCTTCAGGGTCTACATATTCAAAGCCTAGGTTGTCTGCAACACTGCGACAAGTCACCAAGCCTTTATGTACATTGAGGCCATTTAACAAGTGCGCATCATCAGCCAAAGCTGCTTTATAGCCTTTGTTTGCTAACGCGATAATGTATGGAAGCGTGGCATTATTTAGGGCAAAGGTAGAGGTTCTTGGCACAGCACCTGGCATATTCGCTACGCAGTAATGAACAACATCATCAACAATGTAGGTTGGCTCTGCGTGTGTTGTCGCATGAGATGTCGCAAAACAACCGCCTTGGTCGATAGCAACATCAACAACAGCAGAACCTGGCTTCATACGTTTGATCATATCTTCAGTAACAAGCTTAGGTGCAGCGGCACCCGGAATCAGAACACCACCAATCACGAGATCAGCAGATAAAACATGTTCTTCTAGAGCGTCTTTGCTTGAGTAAACTGTTTCAAGACGAGCACCAAACTGGGCATCAAGACGACGTAAAACATCAATTGATCGATCAAGAATAACCACATTTGCGCCCATACCAATGGCCATTTGTGCAGCATTAGAACCCACTACACCACCACCGATAATCACAACTTTTGCAGGAGAAACACCCGGTACGCCACCGAGTAACATACCACGGCCACGGTTAGATTTTTCTAGGCATTGCGCGCCAGCTTGAATAGACATACGGCCTGCCACTTCAGACATAGGCGCTAATAGCGGCAAACTGCCGTTATCACTGGTTACGGTTTCATAAGCAATACAAACCGCTTTACTGGCAATCAGATCTTTTGTTTGTGGAAGATCTGGCGCTAAGTGAAGGTAAGTAAACAAAATTTGATCTGGGCGAAGTCTCGCACGCTCTTCTGCTAGCGGCTCTTTTACCTTCACTATCATGTCTGCTTCAGCAAATATCTCTTCTGCTGTTGTTTTAATCGTCGCACCTACCGCTCGGTAATCTTCATCACTAAAACCAATACCACTACCTGCATTCGTTTCAATCATTACCTGATGACCGTGGCTGATAAGCTCGCGGGCACTCGCTGGCACCATACCAACACGATACTCATGGTTTTTAATCTCTTTAGGGACACCGATTAACATACTTATTCTCCTAACGACTTATTTTTATTTGCTACAAGAACCTATCTAAGAAGCGCTTAGTAACAGCGACTTGCTCAGAGCAGGAGTAAATTTCTAATATCAGTATAGGAATTTTTCAAAAGAATAACCTACTTATATTTAATCTATAACTAGAGATATCAGCTATTAAATAAATTATAATTAGATTAAATCACTACAAATCAACCTTATATACAGAATAAACAACAACCAAAATAATCTTCTATAGTTGAACCCCAATTAAGAAGAATGTGAACCAATAACAGAAAGCAAAGCAGAAAACACAAGACTAAAGTCGCAATAAAGTCGTCATAATTCCAAGCGAACAAGGCAAAATTTGTCTAACCAAAAGCGTGTTTTTTGCTTATAATTGCTCAAATTTTTAAACATTCCCGCTTTAGGGCAGTACATAGGGTAAGAAATGGCTTTTTTTGACTTAGAATCACCAGAAAACAACGAAACAGATAATCTAGTATGGTTAGGCCACCTTAGCCCTGACAGCGATACCATTGGATCAGCAATTGGTGCAGCTGAATTATTTGGTGGCGAAGCACGTCGCGCCGGCGAGTTAAACAAAGAAACCGCTTTTGTTGTTGAATACTGTGGCGTTGAAGTACCTAAACTAATCTCTAAAGTTGAAGGCCAAAAAGTCGGTCTAGTTGATTTCAACCAAAAAACACAACTACATAAAGACGTTGATAATAGCGATATCGTTGCCATTATCGACCACCACGCGATCCAAGATCAGCCAATTACATTCAATACTCCAGTATCTGTTGATATTCGCCCTTGGGGCAGCGCGGCTACCATTCTTGCGGATCGCTTTGAAAAAATGGGTAAAGAAATGAGCCCAACAACAGCATGTGTACTTCTAGCAGGCATCTTGTCTGATACTCTGATTTTTGAATCACCAACCACTTGCCCAGTCGACAAGCCATACGCTGAAAAGCTCGCTAAAATCGCAGGCATCGAAGATCTATATGACTTCGGCCAAAAAATGATGGAAGCTAAATCAGACCTAGCGGACGTTTCTACCTATGACGTACTAAAAGGCGATTTCAAACACTACGAAATCAACGGCAAGAAAGTGGGTTTTGGTGTCGCAGAAACGCTACTTCCAGAACAGCTTTTAGAACGTAAAGCAGACCTTCTTTCTGAAATGGAAGGTGAAAAAGCCAAGCAAGGTTTAGATTTCATCTTCTTCGCGATTGTTGATACTAAAACCAAAAATGCTCACCTAGTTGTCTACTCTGATGCAGAAGCAGAACTTGCCGCAGCGGCATATGGTTATTCAACTGAAGCTAACTTGATGTACCTACCAGGCTTGATGTCTCGTAAGAGCCAACTAATGCCTGCTGTACAAGCAACACTGACAGCTTAAGCGTTTACTGTACAAGCAACACTGACAGCTTAAGCGTTTACTGTACCAAGGAGTAAAATAAGCCTTGTTATAAATAAGTGCTAATAAAAAGGCGAACCTTGAATCAAGGTTCGCCTTTTTTGTAGTTTGAAAGCCACTCTGTATTAGAACCTGTGATAAGCCTTTAAAGTGAACTGATAGCTATCTACTGCCGATTTATCTGTCAGGGGGATTGCGATATCTAAATGGGCAACATTGCCAACTCTTACCTTGCTTGAACTAAACCTTAGCCCAAAACCTATATCCGACAGCAGGCGTGATTCAGATTTGTTTTCACTATTCCAAGCTCTTGCGACATCAGCAAAAAAAACTCGCCCGACTCTTACTATATTGAAAAGGTGCGTATTATAAAAACGCCTATGCTCAAGAGATGCCAAAAGTCTTCGGTCTCCTTTTTGATGATAGCTTGGATAACCTCTTACTATCGTTTTATCTTCAAATGTTAAAGCTTGATCTGATGTTAAACCAATACCTTTATCAAACTTTAAGCCCGCGTACCAACGCTGATTTTGATTAAGGTAATGGTAATAATCTAGCCGTGTTCCAACAATAAAGTTTTCTAGCTTCCTTGATTCTGTTAAATAGTTGCCCTCATATGAAACACCCACTTTTGTTAAATGATGCTTGCCAATACTAATTGTGTTTTCATAAGATGAATCTGAGCGAAGAAATGCTTTTTCGTTGTTTAACCCTTTTGGGCCTATACCAAATTTTAAATCAAATTCTTGACCTAACTGTATATCTTCTGTTCTTTGAATTTGATGGATATTTCTAAATTTTTCATATTTATTTTCAATCGTTTTTATTCCTGCCCATCCATAATTTCTTATCCTATTATCAGGTAAATAACCTTCTGTATTATAGGCATTTCTAAATTCAAATTTATCCTGAGTTAACCCAAAGAAATATCTAGTAACCTCTCCATTAATAAGCCCATCTGAGAACCCATAGGCGATATTTAATAAACCATTCTTTTCAAAATATTTTCCAGTAGCCCCATTTAAATGCTTTTCACTTTCTAATAACTCAGAACTAGTAAACGCGGATTCAAAGCTCCATCTAGCGTCTAATGAATAAAAGTGTCGATTAAGGGTTAGATGCTTTTCCTCTCCATCTGAGGTGTCTGCATAAGCAACGGCAGAGGAAAAACGTGACCCAAACAAACTTGGGTTTTGGGTCTTAGTTACAATTTTACTATGGCCATTTTCTGTTACATGTTCAACAGTCAACAAATTGCCAGTACCAAGCAAGTTACCGCTCTTAAATCCAATCCCTGTGTTTGTTTCTCCGCCTGATTCCCCAAATGAGGCTTCTAACTCTAGTGCCCATGTATCCCTTGTTATAACGGCAATATCAACTAAATCACCACACACCTTTTCAGGGAGAATAAAAGCATCTGTCAAATAATGCTTTTTACGGAGTAATCTTTCAGTTTCAACGAGTGTTGAAACTTGTGCAATTTCTCCTTCACCAAAAAGCAATTGATCTTTGATGACATATTCTTGTGTATTTACATGTACTTTATTTAAAAAACGAAAAACTGAATTATTCTCATCCTCGTTTGTTTCATCAAAGACATCTAATAAATAAAAATTAATTTTTCGAATGGTTTTGCCTTTAGCACTATTCACTCTGTGATTTTTATCTAGGGAGTCAAGGTTATAAACTTGAGATGAGTTAAAAAATATCTGACATGCCTCTTCCGTTTCAGAAAAAGCTAACTTACTAAAGAAAAAGGTACTAATTGTAATAATTGTTTTCAGCATATTTAGTTTTAATCGATTATCATTCTTATAGAACAATTCAAATGCCCTAATCTAAAATCAGACACATTATATTTTAAAACTAAATAAGTCTAATATTCTCATCAATCTAATATTAAATACTTTCATTTCGACAGGTGCTTGCGAGTTTTTCGAGGTTAACATGAAGATAAAGCAGAACTTGCCGCTGCGGCATATGGTTAGACAACTGAAGCTAACTTGATGTACCTATCAGTCTTGATGTCTCGTAAGAGCCAACTAATGCCTGCTGTACAAGCAACACTAACAGCTTAAGTTCTTTATCTAAGAAACAAAGTAAGCGTTGCGATAAAAGCATTAATAATAAAAAGGCGAACCTTGAATCAAGGTTCGCCTTTTTATTTACAAGTTCTTATATCGTTATTTAATTGAGAAAGACTTCAATCTTTTATAACAAACCGTCATTTATGAAGGTTTTTCTTCCTCTTCAGGGAGCCTCCCTAAAGCCTCGCCTTTAAACAAAAAGTAAGCCGAGCCAGCACCAGCCATAAGAGTCGTATAAAAGTTGCCGTTAAAAATTTCGATAAAGATAATAGGCAAAGAAACAACACAAATAAGCAGCAACATTTTCACATACCAGAAAGTACTGTTCTTTTGCGCTAATTTTTCAAGCAACACTAACACATACCCAGCCACGACAAAGCTCACTAAAAGCATGAGTACATCAAAAATAACCTGATTCAATTCCATTCTATTCCTACAGTTCAACATTTCATGAGCGCTTCAACAGACACAAAAAACTAAGCTACTCAAACAGCCCCAAGTATAAAGGATTTTGCCTCATCGAGATAAATGAGTATTGTGCGCTCGTCCTGTAACGAAATATCACTAAACACAGCAGATTTAACTCGATAACAAATAAGCGTTAAAAACATAATCCCTATGCCTGAAAAGAATCGGATCAAGTGCCTCTGCTACTGCTCCTGGATAAGTTTCAAATGCAGCTCGAATACTCGGGTACATAGAACAAACCTCTTCACTCAAAGGCTTAAAAAAGACCATGAACATAGCGCTGTATATGTCTAGAGCGGTGAGGCCCTCTCCAAAATAATGAATGGGGTTTGTGCTGTCATTTCTTACTTTAACATCGTTTTTTTGTGCTTGAAGCGATAAAGAATTCTGCTTAAGTTTTGTTGTTAATAGGTTCAATATACGAATAATCTCAGATTCATACAAAGCGGCATCTTCAGCTTGGTAACCGTATTTTTCCGCTAAATAGTGAGCTATCTTGATGGGGAAACCACCTGCTTCATTTAAACCTAAGTGAACACTTTGCAAGCGGCGTTGCCAACCTAAACCATGCTTGCTACAAAGCGTATGGCATAAAGCAAGATGCTCTTCCCTCTCTGCGTTATCTCGTGGCAATAAGCTGCTTTCATCTTGAGAGCTGTTTTTATAATAAGCTTCTGAAAAATTAAGTATGTCTAGCCAATCACTTAAAGCAGGTCCATTTTCAGGTTTTAAAGAAGGCGCATTATCAGCCTCAAACCAAGTTTGCTGTTCAGGATTAAAGGCATCAAAGGCAACGGGGATATAAGGAATCGCTTTCAAATTTAAAATGGCTTTAGCGGCTTCACTCCAAGGACTAGGAATACCTTTTATCACTTGCAGCTTGATACCTGTAAGAGACTTAGCTTGCTCGAATGTGACGTAGTTATCTGGCATTTAAACTCCTTTGCACTTTTATTATCTGAATTGGGTCTAGGGAACCTACGAATAAAGATAATAAAAGCCTTCAAGCTTTAGATACAAACGATCTTATTTTATGATGAGATTAGAAAATCTAACTCAACAGGAAGTTCGCTCAATGGATATGCAAAAAGCACCGCCCATCCAATACCTTAAAACCTTTGTCATGGCGGCTAAGCACATGAGCTTTAAGGAAGCCGCTTTTGAGTTACACCTGACACCCAGCGCGATTAGCCAACAAATAAAGAGCTTAGAAAGTCATCTGACTATCTCCTTATTTAATCGAGATAAGAAGCAACTTAATTTAACCTCATCAGGCTTAAACTTTTTAGCCCTTGCTGAACATGTGATTCAGGAGTACGAGATAGGCTTTCAAAATTTTATCACCACTCAAGATAAACAACTTTTAAAGCTCACCACAACCGCCTATCTTGCTAACCAGCACCTCATCCCAAACCTAGCAGCTTTCAATAACACTAATACCAAATTAGCGCTTCAAACTACCGAGAGTTATGTATCTCTCGAAAAAAATACTCTAGACGCCGCAATTCGCTTTACAGCAAAACCAGATGTTAATGCTCGCTTAATCTCCCCTGCTTATCTTATTCTCGCCTGCTCACCTGACTATTTTGAGCGAAAAGGGCTTGTTGGTGAAATAAACTGGCAAGCGCAAAATTTGATTCATTGCCGCCCAGAATATGATGATTGGTGGCATTACTTCAAATCAGAAACCAAACTTACTCAAGCTGAATATAAGACGATAGAGTCAGATTATTTTGATTCCTATGAAGCAGGAATACAGGCAGCTAAAGCAGGACTTGGTATTACGTTAGCCATATTACCCTTATCAAAACACGAACTAGAAAAGGGCGAGCTCATTGCCTTAGCTGACATCGAAATAAAACTAAAGGCGGCTTTTTACCTCATCACCCGAGATAAGGCTCAAAGACATGAGGAATACGACGCCCTGCTTATTTGGATGAAAACACTGTTAAAATATTAAAAAGAAAAACACTATCAGGTCTGCTTTATCGATTTAAACGAAATCAATTCCCTAAATCGTTGCGAGCATAGCAGGCTTAATTAATCAGAGGGAGCATTCCTCTGAGAAGGGTTTATCACAAAAGAATCATTAGGGCTTTGTTTCCCTCTTTGCGCCCTACACGCCTCTGCCCACCAGATTAATTGAGAAAAGCCTCTATCAAAATAACCTCTCCACTCAGCTTCACTCTGGTTGGTTTCATAAGCCCCTTCTTGAGTGAAGACCTCTTGCGCTTTTGGGATATGTATCATGGCAGAAACAGGCAAACAGCCAAGTTCGGCTAAGTAAGTACGCATATTAACGGCGGCTCTTGCGCCACCCCATTGGCCGGCAGAGTAGGTCAGAATAATGCTAGGTTTATAAGAGAAGAGTGAACTACCAAAGTGATTAAGCAAGTTAGCTAAAGCGGGGCTCATTGAGTGATTGTATTCTGGGCTCACCATGATGTAGCCATCGGCTGCTTGTATTTTTTCAGCCAATTCATCTAATGCTCTTGGTGATCTGCCTTTGGCATAGGAAAAGTGAGGTTTGAAAACTGACTCTAGCGGATAATCCAATACATCAACCAGTTCTATTTCCACATCATGCAATTGGCTTTCACCGCGCTTGTTTTCAAAATGTTGAAAACAAGCCTTTGCAACCCTTTGACCGAGGCGTTTTGGTCTTGGCGGAGAGCTGTCTCTTGAGGTGCCTAAAAAAAGCAGAAATTTCATTCTATCTCCTATCACATGATTAATTTATGAAGGCATCTAGCCCTCTTACAAGGGCCAACTTAAAGCACTACATTTGAACAACAATACTCTGAAAATGGAACTCTGTTTTAGTGATATAATTTAATAGTGTATTTCTAGATAGGTTTATTATTTCGTCACTCTAGTATGAGAAGTAAATATCATTCTCATATCGTAATTAAAAATGGTCTAAAACCACAGACTTATCTTGAAATATTGATTTTAGTAATTTCTAATATAAAAAAGATTTCCCTAGGAATTGATATATTGATTCTATTTGCTAAACAGTTTTATTCGAAACTCTTCGCTTTAATCGTCTTATTGATTAGCTTTGGTATGCATAACAGTTGGGCTAACGAGCCTATCTCGCCAATTTTCAAAGTTGAAAGCCTAGACCTAAAAAAGTTTGAGCTAGGCGAAGCCTTGTTTAAAGACACACGCTTATCTTTGAATAATGATACCTCTTGCCATACTTGCCATGATTTAAAAATGGGTGGCGATGATGAGCTAAAAATCCGAGCAAATGTTGCAACCAACTCCCCGACTATTTTTAATACCAGTAAGAATTTTTATGTTGGTTGGCAGGGGCAGTTTAGCAGCTTAGGACAACATCTCGCTGGTGTGCTTGCTAATCCTAAAGTAATGGGTACAAACTGGCCTAGAGCGGTTAAATCATTCAAAGAGGACACCAACTATACACCTCAGTTTAGGCAGGTTTATCAGGGTGAGATTTCGCAAGCGACTATTTTTGATGCCATTTTATATTTCGAAACCAACCTCGTCGTGCCCTCAAAATTTGATGAATACTTATTGGGTGATGAGCAAGCAATTAGTCAGACCGCTAAATATGGTTATGAGAAATTTAAAAACTATGGCTGTATTTCCTGCCACCAAGGAGCCAATGTGGGCGGAAACTTATTTCAGTCACTTGGGGTTGTTGCTCCTTACATGGGAGCAGATGGTAAATACAGAGCTAAGAAGTTACGCGTCCCTTCCTTGAGGAACGTCTCCAAAACAGCACCTTACTTACATGATGGATCAGTAGATTCACTAGAGTCTATGATAAAAATTATGGCCCAATATCAACTTGGACAAACTCTCACTAATACCGAGATCAAACAAATTAAAGCTTTTTTAGAGTCTCTCAATAGCCTGACAGAGCCAACTGCTTATGAAAAAAATTAAGCTACCTCTTATCTTTGTTTTATTGAGTTTGGCCATTATTTTAGCCATCTATGGTACTTACAATCGTTACTCTGACTTGAAAGATACAATGGATATCCAGAATAGTATTTTTCAGGTGGTAGAACTTAGATCTGCTGATGCAAAATGGAATTTCGAGCTTAATCGCATCCATAGCAATAACTTCCCTCATTATGATCTTGTCAATCAGGCGGCAATGGATTACCAAGAAGAGCTAGATCTGTTTTTACAAATGTCTTCTAGTATTCAAGGGCCTTTGCAAAAAATTGGCATCGAGCTTAATAAGCTGAGTAAAGAAAAAAAACGTCTTATGAATGACTATCTTTCCGATATTGCCATCACTCGTAACTCTTTTAAGTTCTTGGACACCCTTTTGTATTCATTACATGAGACCTATCAAGATGATGATGAATTTCTAAAATTTTTAGCCTATGCCCAGTACCAAGTTTCTATTTATGTTGCTTTAAACCAAAACATTCAACTTAAGCAGCATAAAGGTTACGACACTTGTAACCAATGCGATATGGATCAGAAAAAGGCCTTTAATACGGTTAATCTACACCTTGGTTTACTCAAAGATAAAGTCCTTTTATCCAACCAAGCTAAGGATTATTTTTATAACCCAGAACACACTTTATTGTTAACACTTCTGCTAGATGAGCTTTCTACGGCTTATGTTGAGACCGAGGCTGAATATAAGACAATACAATCTCAAATATTAATCATCACCTCGATTCTAGTTATCACTGTGGTTACCTTGTTAGGTTTCTTGTATTGGATTTACCGCACTATTGAAGGCCATAGACGTGCTGGTATTACAGACCCTCTTACAGGACTTTATAATCGTAAAAAGCTATTTGATAATTTACAGCCCCTGATGGATGCTCACCAAAAGTCAGGCAAAAACTTAGCCTTACTATTTATTGACCTAGATGGATTCAAACGCATAAATGATACCCATGGTCATGATATTGGAGACAAACTACTACAGCGCATTTCGGCTCGATTTAATCAGCATGTGAGAAAACAAGATTGTATTTATCGCATCGGCGGAGATGAGTTTGTTATCTTAATTAAGGAATTAGAACAGTTAGATATTGCTGAAGCCATTGCTAAAGAAATACTAGCCAAATGCAGTAAATCCTACAAACTAGATGATAAAATCTGCGATATTACTCTAAGTATTGGGATCAGCCTCTTTCCAGACCATACACAAACACCTAAGCAGTTAATTAGATATGCTGATGAAGCTATGTATCAAGCCAAAAGTCATGGTAAAAATCAGGTGAAAACTTGGTCGGCTAATTAATCTATCAAGTGTTAATGCACAGGCCTACTTTAGTTATCTAAACTATAAACCTGATTACGACCCTTATGCTTGGCGTGGTAAAGGTTTTCGTCGGCTCGCTTGAGCATGGCCACATAGTCGTAATCTGACTCTGTTACTTCAGAAACGCCAATGCTGACAGTGATTGATATTTCATAATCATTTTGAGTAAAACAAGCATTTGATATGGATGCTCTTAATTTTTCTGCCACTTCCATTGCGCCCGCTTTATCCGTTGCAGGTAAAATAATACAAAACTCTTCTCCGCCAATTCTGGCTATTTTATCTTGAGAGCGAATATTTTTTTCACACAAAGAAGAGAAAGACGCTAAAACATAATCTCCCATAGAGTGGCCATACTTGTCGTTAATTCGTTTGAAATGGTCTATGTCTAGCGCTAGCAAAGAATAATGAATACTCTGGTTTTTATAACGATAGAACTCTTTCTCTGCCGTTTCATCAAACATACGTCGATTCATCAGTCCAGTTAGAGAGTCTGTTCTTGAAAGGAGTTTCAACTTATTCTGAACATTAATGTATTCGGTTACATCACGTTGAATAGAAACCATGTGAGTCACCTCACCTTGATCATTAAAAAGCGGTGTAATACTCAAATCAAGCCAATACTCTTTCCCTGCTTTGGAATAGTTTCTGATGGTTACCCTAACAGGCACCTTTTCTTCTAAACCTTTACGAATCATACTTCTTGCTTTTTTGCTGGTTCCTTTAGACTGCAAGATTCTTGGTGTTTTCCCTATCACCTCTTCTTTTGAGTACCCTGTCAATTCGGTAAAGGCCTGATTCACATAAATTATTTCAGGGCCTGGCTCATCGATTTGATCTGCTTTTGTCACTATAACAACATCTTTCGCAGTCTCAACAATATCTTTAAATTCAAAATCAAAATTTTTCATTATGTAGGTATCTTCTCCATGCTATTGCACGCTTTAGATTTAAAACTTAGATGATTATAACATTATGATTTAGACGCTTTTTGCTTGATGAGATAGGTAGATGAGTCATCTAAACATCTAGGTTAAGCTCTAAGGATAGGAGAGTTATTATAAAAACATACTATTAGGGCCAATTACTTGTGCCTTTTTGTAGCGATATCGTTAGGAGTTAATTATACCGAAACTGAGTGAAGTAGTTTAACGTGCTCGATAAAAAAAAATGATAAGCAAAGGTATTTAAGACTTTAGACTCATATATTGATGACGTGCTGTTTCACAATCTTGCGAGGCCATTTCAAACTCACGGCAAACCCAAGGACGTTTCTCATAGATGGTACACATATGAGTATTCCTATCCATCGCAGAACACCAACCATCTTCTAAACGTAACATCACTTCAACCCCATATTCATTTTCAGTAATGTGTCTTTCAGGTACACCAGTATCCGAAATAAGCATCACCTCATAATGGCAGCAGGAAGCATTGCAGTTCGAGCAACTTACATCACTTGAGAGGCTAGCTGAGGGCGTTTTGACAGTATGGCCGATGTCTTTAATTTCTATCTTCATTGCTCTCTCAATCACCATCTCAATTACTCAAAAAATACTAGAATCACTTTTACATTAGTAAGGCATGATACGCTAAAGCGTCGAGTTATTACCCTATTCATTTAATTTTTTAAAGATTAATTAAAGCCATGATTATTAAGAATTTTACATGATTTTTTTAACTACTCTAGGATCAAGCAGTTAGATCAAACTGACTAAAAAAGGCCGCCCTCAGGTAAAAGGCAACCTAAACCGAATAACGGATTTTATCTTTATTAGACGAATAGTCTTGGGCATGCACTTTGGATAAAAACACACGCCCCTTATTGGTAAGTAAGGTTAAACAGCATCTAAGCCTTTTCTGCTTTCTCAAGCACTTCAGCTTCTATTTCAGCTTGCTTTTCAGCGGCTTCATTTTTTTCTTCTTCTCGCTTACTCATAGGCAATAACAAACTCATGAAGATAGCAGATAAGCCAGCAACAGTAACCGATGAACCCATTAGGCTTTTAAGTAAAGGTGGCATAGAGCTTGTTACTTCAGGTACAGCAGTTACCCCTAAACCTAAGCCAAAAGAGACAGCCATAATCAACAGGTCACGACGGCCAAGTTCTGCTGTCGCAAGAATTCGAATTCCTGCCGCTGCAACGGTTCCGAACATCACCAATGTTGCACCACCTAGTACTGGTTTTGGCATGGTTTGTAAGAAAGCACCGATAATTGGGAACATACCTAACAAAACAAATAAGCCAGCGATATAAAAGGCCACATAACGACTTGCGACGCCAGTAAGCTGAATCACACCGTTATTCTGGCTAAAGGTCGACATAGGAAAGCTACCCATAATCGCAGCAATCGTCGAGTTAGTACCATCACCCAATACACCTGCTTTAATACGGCGCATATAAACAGGACCTTTAACTGGTTCATTAGATACCATGGAGTTAGCGGTTAAGTCACCAGTCGTTTCTATTGCAGTCACGACTGAAATAATGGCAACAGGAATGAAAGCCGCAATATCAAAATCTAAACCGTATTTAAATGGCGTTGGTATCGTAATAAGTGCCACTTCGGCAATATCATAGTTAACCATTCCCATGAAAGCGGCACTAATATAGCCAACAACCATACCTATCATGATAGCTGAAAGACGCAGTGTTTGATTACTAAAACGGTTTAACAGAATAATGGTACTTAATGTGATGCCACCAATCGCAAGATAATGCAGTGCACCTTTGTCTTGCGCATTAAAACCACCCGCTAAGTCTGTCATCCCCACTTTGATAAGGGATAAACCGATAGTGGTAATAACGATACCTGTTACTACAGGTGTGATGATACGCCCAAGCTTATGCATGAAGCGACTTAAGATAATTTCGATAAAGGCAGAGCAAAGACAAACACCAAAAATCATGGCGAGTATGTCTTCTGAGCTACCGCCGCGGTTTTTGACTAAAAAACCCGCCGCTAATACAGCGCTTAAAAAGGCGAAACTGGTGCCCTGAACACACAAAAGGCCAGAACCAATAGGGCCGACGCGTTTGGCTTGAATAAAGGTACCGACACCGGAAACGATCAGGGCCATACTAATGAGATAAGGAAGGTGTTCGCCAAGACCTAACACACCACCAATGATTAGGGCGGGTGTGGTAATGCCGACAAAGCTTGCTAAGATATGCTGAAACGCAGCAAACAAGGCTTTGTGAGGTTCTGGTCTATCATTAAGACCATAAATTAATTCGTTTTTGTCATTGCTGGACTCTTGACCTGGTTGTTGATCTAACTGATTGTTCTTACTCATGCTGTTGCTCCGCTTATTATTTTTTTACGAGATACTTACAAGTTTGAGTTAATGGTTTTTTAACGTTTTATGTTTTAAGTGGCTGGTCGATTCAATCAACCAGCCAAATGCTATTCAATCCTCTATCTGTTGCTTCATCTCCTTCTGAAAGCCGATTAAAAATGAGCCTTAAAGCGGTAGCGTCTTAATAGCCTGCCGATTGAAATAAGGCTTTTGCAGCAGCGGTGTGTTTTTGCATTAACTCCGCAATATCTCCTTCTAACCAGACCCCTTGCTTCACTTTCCATTGGCCATTAATCATCACGGCATCGGCCTTATGGGCACCGCATAACACCATGGCTGCTAACGGATCATGACTACCGCTAAATCTTGGTTCATCCAATTTATAAAGGGCGAGGTCCGCCTTCATGCCCACGGCTAACTGCCCAATATTTGGGCGATTAAGCACCTCAGCAGAGCCTTTTGTGGCAAGGTTTAGGGCATCAAGGTGAGTAAACTCATCTGCTTGGTATCTCAGCCTTTGTATGCAAAGGGCTTGCCTAATTTCTTGCATCAAGTTGCTATGATCATTTGATGCTGAACCATCAACGCCCAATCCAACTCGTACACCAGCGGCTTTGAGCTCATTTACTCTGGCAATACCAGAGGCCAATACCATGTTGGATGAAGGGCAATGACATATCCCTACTTTGGCAGCCCCAAGGCGCTTCACTTCTTCGTCATTAAAGTGAATACCGTGTGCTAGCCAAGTTTTGTTATGTAGCCAACCCACTGTCTCTAGATAGTCCAATGGCCTTTGCCCAAACATTTCTAAGCAAAAGTTATTTTCATCCTCTGTTTCAGCAAGATGGGTATGAATATTCACATCGAACTCTTTTGCCAGTGCGGCTGTGCTCTTCATTAAATCTTGGGTGACAGAAAAAGGCGAACAAGGCGCGAGTGCAATTTCGATAAGATCATCTTTTTGATGGTAAGCCTGAATTAAGCGAGCGCTGTCATCCATGATAGTGTCTTCACTTTGGACAACAGACTGAGGCGGCAAGCCACCTTGATCTTGACCTAAGCTCATGGAACCTCGAGTAAAGGTGGCACGCATACCTAAACGCTGTGCAACCTCGACTTGCTGATCGATGCCATTCACTAAGGTTTCTGGGAATAAATAATGATGGTCACTCACTGTGGTACAACCACTAAGCAATAGCTCTACCATGGCAAGCTCGGTGGCTAACGCATGCTGCTCTGGTGTGAGCTTGGCCCAAATAGGGTAAAGGGTTTGCAACCAAGGGAAGAGTTTTTTATTTAAAGCAGGTGGACAAGCTCGAGTCAGGGTTTGATAAAAGTGATGATGAGTATTTACCGTACCTGGCATAAGCACATGGGCACTGGCATCAAAAACTTGATCATATTGACGTTTGGGGCTTTGACCTTTTGCGACCAACTCAAGGATGGTTTGGCCCTGTATCAAGATACCATTGCTGGCATCTTCATTATTGGCCGTAAAGGTCGAAAGAGGTGACTTTATCCATAAAACAGATTGCTTTGTCATAACACGCACTCTTATTAAAGGGTGCATGCCATATAATCTGGCCATGCACCCACAGTTCTAGGTACATGGCAGTGACTTTCGTGTTGATCTACCAAATCGAGATAAAAACATTAGCAAAACAAATTAACTAAGTCATGTGTTCAAAACCCGTGAATTAGATCAATTTTGTCTTTGTTTAATTATTTTTATAATTTATAGATATAAAACAATTGTTTCACAGCTAGGCAAATTAACTTTTTCAAGCGAGTAGATGACATTAAGCTTGAACCTGCTGCTAGATCAAAATAATTGTTTAACGAAAATCATTACTGAAATCACAAAAAAACCTAAAAATCAGTTAAAAACTAACTCTAAGTATTTGTTTTTAAATAAAATAACATTAACCCAAACTATTTATGACAAAAACAAAAGAGGCCAATAATAGATAAAACAAGGGCATAAAAACCATTTCATTACTGCGATTCAATATCCTTTAAAGCGAGCACCTTATTTGTGTTTAGACAATTTGACTGAAAAACAAACAAGTAGCAAGGCTCTAAATATGCCTATTTAGTATTTATCATATAACTCAGAATGTATCGATTTCACATTATGAATAAATCTAAATTATAGTGATTTCTCTCTGATTATTGAGTTTGCTTGACCTTTAAGTGAGCTTAATATTTAATGATAACAATTCTCATTATCGTTAATTTTATTCGTTTAATATTCAAGCAGTAAACCTTAATCATGATAGATCAACTAAAAAACAAAATACGTTATGGCATGGAACCAAATAATCCGGCGTTACTTTCTATATGGCTAGCCTTTGAAGAAGATAGGTGCCAAAAAGTCACAGCAGAAGAACAATGGAATAACTACATAGGGATAGTGCAATTTTTATTAGAGACCTTTGCCGATACTATGAACCCAGATCACTGGCGAGTGACATGCCTTGACCATATCGCCAGGCCCTTATGCAGTTTAAATCGTATTGTTAAACGCCCCCAGCAACAAAGTGAGCTGCAAGAATTGTTATCCGAAATTAATGTGATTTCCCACTACTTCTCTCCTAGTTTTATTAAATAGCGCCAGATACCTTAAGGAACCAAGATGAAAACTCGAATTGAACGTGACAGTATGGGCGAACTTGAAGTCCCTGAATCAGCTCTCTATTCTGCCCAAACCCAACGTGCGATTAATAACTTTCCCATTAGTGGCCAAGGTATGCCAATTGCTTTTATCCGAGGTTTATTGCTTGCTAAAAAGTCTGCTGCTAAAGCAAATCTAAAGTTAGGCCTGCTAGATAAAGAAATTGCCCAAGCCATAGCCCAAGCCGTTGATGAACTGCTTGCCCAAAAGGATTTTATCCAGCACTTCCCTGTTGATGTTTTCCAAACAGGTTCAGGTACAAGCTCCAACATGAATGCTAACGAAGTTTTAGCAACACTTGCTTCTCGTATTGCGGGTTTTGAAGTTAATCCAAATGACCATGTGAATTATGGCCAGAGTAGCAATGATATTATTCCAAGTAGTATTCATATAAGTGCCACGTTAGAAATACATCAAAGCCTGCTACCAGCTCTAAAACACCTTGTTACAAGTATTCAAGCAAAAGCTGAAAGCGTGAAACACCATGTAAAAACAGGCCGCACTCACCTTATGGATGCGATGCCAGTTCGCTTGGATCAGTCGCTATTAAGTTGGTCGACACAAATAGAGCAAAATATCCAAGCCATTGAATTAAGCTTGCCGGCGTTACAAAGCTTGGCACAAGGTGGAACTGCAGTCGGTACAGGCATTAATGCTCATCCAGACTTTGCTAACACCTTCAATCAAGAGCTATCAGCCTTAACAAAGATTAAATTTACCCCAGCTGCGAATTTATTTACTCATATTGCTAGCCAAGACATCGCCGTATCAGTTTCAGGCCAGTTAAAAACCACCGCTGTCTCTTTGATGAAAATAGCCAATGACCTACGTTGGATGAATTCAGGCCCACTTGCAGGTCTAGGTGAAATAGAATTGGAAGCCCTACAACCTGGTTCTTCCATTATGCCAGGTAAGGTTAACCCAGTGATTCCAGAGGCTACAGCTATGGTCGCTGCGCAAGTCATAGGCAATGACACAAGCATCACAATTGCCGGACAATCTGGCAGCTTCGAGTTGAATGTTATGCTGCCTTTGATTGCTCGCAATCTACTGGAGAGCATTCAGCTCATTAGTAATGTGAGCCATTTGTTAGCAGATAAAGCGATTAGCAGTTTCATCGTCAAGGAAGACAAGCTAAAAGAAGCCCTAGCTCGTAACCCTATTTTAGTCACTGCATTAAACCCAATTATTGGTTATCAAAAAGCCGCCGAAATTGCTAAACAAGCCTATAAAGAAGGCCGTCCGGTTATTGATGTAGTTAAGGAAAATACAGATCTTAGTGTAGATGAACTAACACAATTGTTAGACCCAGCGAAATTAACCCAAGGTGGGCTTTAAATACAGCGAGGGAAGCTTAATCTAAATAAGTTTTCAAACTAAGATTACGAAAAGCAGAAAGCCTTTATTAAATTAAAGCTTTCTGCTTTTTTTGTAGTAATGAAATGAACTAAAATAAAAAACCGCTTTCATAAGATCTTTCTAATTTAGTTAAGCGCTCCTTAAGAGTTCTTCAATAACATCAAACTTAAGGCTGCTGGATTAAAGGCCTTCATCACTTTTTCATTTGCCACTACAAGGATTGGTTATGCCTTTTACTATCAACAACACCCCTGTCACCTTTTCAATAGCAGAGTTTGATCGTATCGCTAGAGAGTGCCACCCCAATATTAGAATTGCAGCGTCTAGCCTAAATAATTTACGAGAGCTGCTAACAAGAACCTCGCCACCTGTACAAAAACAAGAAATAAGCTTAAGAATATCTCGAATGTCTCAAGTGAAAAAAGAAAAGTATAAAAAAGTCATAAAATACGTGTCGTTTCACTGTTCAGCTATCTCACAGCACCTTGCACTTAATGTTGTCGCTAATGGTCGTCTAACCAACAAATTAGACTTTCAAGGCTATTACGCCACTATGGACTCTACCACCGATTATGTTGACCTTATGTATGGCATAGCGCCTGCCAGAAGTTACGCCCCTTATCGTTTGCCCGTTGGTCGTCCCTTACAATGTGACGACTTTAATAATGCTTCTAATATAGGGACAGGTTTAGCTTTTGGCCGCCAATGGAATGGATCTGGTCTGCTGAATGTAACCCGCCAAGAAGCGATGGACAGTATTCGTCGTGGAGGGCCCCTTGGCGATATTCGTAATGAGGCAACACGCCAAGTCTTCTCAAATGGCTTACTTGCCAGCCGCTATAATCCTGCGGACGTTTTTAATATGACAAACTCAAGACTATTAAAAGATACTCATCAGAACAAAGCCGCTGTACGAACACAACATCCAGATACGAATAGGGGTCGAAGTACAGCAGATCAGCATTATTGGGCCCATGCAAAAATGTTAAAAGGGGTTAGGCGTGCCTGCAAAGGCGGTATTGCTATGGTTGCATCTTCCCCTCTTTATCGAAATGTAGATGCCAAGGTACACTTTGTATTAGATGGTTTGGGTGACCTAGGCACTATGGCCAGAAAGGATAGCCTTCCCAATAAAGACGATTATGTAGCCATCACCTCTTCTGAGTTAGCTTTTTGTTGCCGCTATTGGAACGATAGCAACTTCCCGCTTCGTAATGTCGTTAAGTTTTATGTGAATGGTGATAGGGTTCATGCCCCTTGGGAGGCAGATTGGAATGTTACCGACGCCACAGGAGCACAGGTCTATTCAAATCAAGAAGCTTGGTTGCGTTATCAATATAGCTCAGCTCAAGTGAACTCAGTGGTTAAATCTTTCCCACGCTTTTAAATCAGACGTTCTAAATTTTTGATTTCATCATACCAAGGCATTCTTTCATGCCAGACCCTAACTTCCTGAGGAGGAAGTTTAGGCTGGCTTGAAAGCGTACCCACAGGTACAACAAGTAACCTTTCATTTTGCGTTATAAATGGCATGGAAGTCCCACATGTTTTGCAAAATACCCGCCTTACCTGACTATTGGGTACGTCAAAACTCTTCAAGTGATTTTCTCCTTGCTGCCAACTTATATTCTCTACAAAAGTAAAGGCATTCGCCACATTTGAAGAACCTGACGCTTTTTGACATAAGCGACAATGGCAAAGTTTAAAGCTCATAAAGTCATCCTTGACTTGGTATTTAACCTTTTCACAAATACAGGAACCAAGTAAATAAGATGCCATTTTTCACCTCTTCTTTTAGCTAAAATTCATCAGTTATAAAATCTAGTTTGCCAAAAAGTATGTCTTGATTTTTTGATTAAAACTTAATCCAAAAGATACCAACGCAATAACCATTCCTATATAAGCACCAGCAGGAATAGCAATGACAAAGTTAACAAAGAACATAGTTCTAAAGCCGACAAAATTACGCTTTAAAATAAAGTTCACTAAAAAAGCAAAACTCGTAATATAAGCAGCACCTGTATACAAGAACCATTGTGGGTCCAGCGTACCGACTTGAATATTTTGACTAGTGAAAACCCCATAAAATACAAAAGGCAGCACCATCATCAGAGCATTCAAAATGAAAGTAACTCTTAAAGGGATAGGTTTTTTGGGAAGGTCTTGAGTCAAATTAGGGCTTGTCATAGTTTTACCACTCTTACATAAAATTAAAAATACTGAAGGGGTTTAAAGACAAAGCGAATGGAATAAATTACACTAACCATATCTTGAACCAACCAGTTCAAGACCATATTGAAACGATCAGTTCAAGATGTCAATACTATTTTAATAATGGAATAAACAGACTATGAGTGGAAATAAACAATTCGATACTGATACAGCAGTAGATTCAGCTATGTCACTCTTTAAAGATAAAGGCTTTTCTGGCACATCACTTTCTGATTTAGAAAAAGTTACAAAGCTTAATAAATCAAGTATTTACAATGCTTTTGGTAATAAGGATGGTTTTTACACAGCCTGTCTTGAGAGATTCCGCTTACACTACACTAGCCAAGCCTTAGCTAAACTTGAACAGGCCGATTTTAAAACAGCTATTTATGAATATTGTGACTATCTAGTCGGTGGGTTTAATGACGACAGTATGGATCAAGGCTGCTTGGCTAGCCTTGCCGCGTTGGAGATGGCCGCTCAAGAGTCTGTTGCGAAAGAATCAATCAAAAAAGGCTTAGATGATATGCTCACATGCCTTGAGAAAAGGTGTCAGCTAGCCATTGAGCAAGGTCAACTCAGTCATAAATGGCAAGCAGATGAGCTCGCTGCTATGATCATTTCGGTTAACCGAGGAGCCATTGTATTAAACCGTGGCCGAGGTAATAAACAAGCAGGTAACAGAGCTTACCGGGGTCTACTAGCGGCCATTTTTAATGAGTGATTCATATGAAGATCTTCAAGCTAATACACCAAAGTTAAACCAACTCTGGTGCCTGCTTGTCTACACGTGTTTTGTCTGAGACTTGGCTCTCTAGCGTTTTCGTTAAAAGGCTTTCTTGTGGCTCTGGCCTATGCAAATAGTAACCTTGAATCATGTCACATTTAAGCTTTTTACACGTTTGGTATTCATCTAAAGTTTCGACCCCTTCTGCGACAACCTTCATGCCCATTCGGTGGCCAATCTCAATTATGCCAGAAACGAGCGCTTGGTTACGTCTATGCTTTTCAATGTCTTTAATCAAAGACATGTCTAACTTGAGATAATCAATGGCAAACTCTAATAATAGTTTGATAGATGAATAACCGGCACCAAAGTCATCTAGGGCAATTTTTACCCCTGCGTCACGCAGTTCTTCAATTTGGTTAATGCAAGTAGCCACATTCTTCACCATTTGCCTTTCAGTTAACTCAAGACAAAAGACGTTAGGTGAAAGGTTTAGCTCGTCCAACCAAGATAAAAACAAACGGCTAAAATTGGCACTGGATAATTGTGATGCTGTCACATTAATTTTAATGCTCGCCAAGTTCACATCTGACTTGTCGAGTGCGTTAATCAGCCTTTGGGACTTTTTCAGCACTATCTTAGTGAGCTGATTAATAATCGGGCTATCTTCAAAGACTGGGATAAACTCTTCTGGACGTACAGGCCCCATTAACTGTGAGTTCCAACGTAATAATGCTTCGTAATTTAAGCTGTTTGGTTGATGTATGTCTTCAATACTTTGAAAGAAAACATCAAACTCATCTTGCTTAAGCGCCTGATCAAGCTGCGCGGCTATCATAACTTTACGGTTATACTTTTCTTCCATTTCCCCTGTATAAAAGCGTACTGATTGGCCAGATTCTGGATTAGCTTTAACCTCATACATAGCACAATCTGCATGCTTCATCAGTAGTTCTGCACTGTATGCTTCAGGAAAAAAAGCCACTCCGATAGCAGGTTGGCTTTGTATCTCTTTACGATCAATGGCAAAAGGCGCTTCAAAAGCCGACAGTATATTTTCAATCAGTAGATCAACTCTTTGCTTATTACTGCTATCGATAAGGTCGGTAAAAATAAGAAACTCATCTCCCCCCATGCGAGCAATAAAATCCCCAGCATCTAGAGTTATCTGCAATCTCTTTGCGACCTGAATCAGTAACTCATCCCCGACGATATGACCAAAGTTATCATTCACGGTTTTAAAGTTATTTAGGTCTAAATAAAGTAATGCAAACTGCTTTTTTTCTGCCTGTGCTTTTTGCAACCTGTGATTGATTTCTGCTTCAAATTGAGTGCGATTAGGGAGTTTGGTGAGGTGATCTGTATAAGCTAGCTGATTAAGTTGTTCATTACGATCGGCAATATCAATCAGGGATTGCTGTAATGCTTGTTCCGTCTTTCGGCGTTCTTTGGCGTAATAAAAGCTTCTAGCAAGTAAAGGCGGGGTAATATCATTCTTAGTGAGAAAGTCTTGCGCTCCAAGCTTTAATGACTCTACCGCTATCTCAAGATCTGTTTGCCCTGTCAGCACCACTATGGGTAATCCTGGGTAGGCATCTCTTAATAGAGTCACACTCCTTGAGCCAGTACTATCTGGCAAATTCATATCCAGTATGAGCAGATCAAAATCTTGTTTCGCTAACTCACCTGCTATTTCAGAGTACTTATCGACACAAACAAGGCTGAATTTACCATCATAGGCCTCATCAAGCATGGCTCTGACGATTTCGGCATCTACCGGATTATCTTCGGCGAGTAGGAAGACATTTTCATTATGACCATCATGCTCTAGTAGCGAGTTATACATTTTACGTCCTATATAGAAAACTCATATTCAACCTTGAATCCACCTAACTCTGATTCACCAAAATACAAACGTGCTTGATTAAGTTGTGCTATGCGTGCGCAATAACTCAGCCCCATGCCTAGATTGGGTGAGTCCTGATAATTTCTTGTCGTACTAAAAGGTTTCGTTAACCCCGATAACTTAGATTCACTGACACCAATGCCATTATCTTCAATGACCAAAACTGCCTTTTGTGATGTGATTACCTGCAAGCTGATGCTAATTTCACCCGCTTTATTTGGTTGTTGAAACTGCAAAGCATTATTAATTAGTGAGGTTAAAAGCAGCTTCCAGTGGTTTGGAGTCGCGTGCAATTTTACGGCTTGCAAGTTCAAGCTCACATCAGGTGAATTGCCATTCAGTAATCCAGCATTTTCATCTAAACATTTCGACAGCATTGTTTCAATCAAGAGATTGAGTTCCAACTCGACTGATACTTCTCGACTTGACTCTAAACGGGTATAAAGTGTCATCGCATCTATCATAGACTGAGCTTTATCAGCACTGCCTTTAATCAGCTGCATCCAATAACGCTCTTTGTCACTCACCTTTTCACTTATGTCTTGTTCTAACAAACCAGTTAACTGACTAATCCCCCGAATGGCCGCCCCTAAATCATGGGAAATGGCATAGGAGAACTCTTGCAATTTTGGCGTATACATCTCGTCAGGCTTGGCTTGTTCAGACATATTTAGTGCGACCTATTTATTTGGCAATTTAACAATATCAATCCAAAAAGACTCTATACTTTGAACCACTTGAATAAAGCTCTCCAAAGACACAGGCTTGCTAACAAAGCAGTTAGCATGAAGTTGATAAGCTTCTTTAATGTCAAAAGCATCCTTAGAACTGGATAGGATAATCACAGGAATATCCTTTAAGTGTTCATCCTGTTTGAGTGATTTTAAAACATCACGGCCACTCACTTTTGGCAAATTTAAATCAAGCAACACAATATCTGGACGTTCAACATCCTCATAAGGCCCTCGCTTGTTTAGGTAGTTTAACGCCGACTCTCCATCTTCAATCACGGTCAGAGTGTTTTTCAACTTACCACGACTTAGAGACTCTTTTGTTAACTCAATATCGCCTTTATTGTCTTCTACCAATAAGATGTTTATCGATTCCATCAGCCTTTTTATTCACCTCTTAAAATTGTTACTCGATTTTCTGTTGCTTAGGCCAGTTAATGATAAAGGTACTGCCCTGCTCTAATTGAGACTCTAAGTGAATAGAGCCAAAATGACGTTCTACTATCTTCTGACAACTGGCCAAGCCTATCCCTGTACCAGGAAACTCACTATTGCCATGCAGCCGCTCAAAGATGTTAAAAATTTGCTTTTGATATTGGGGTGCAATGCCTATGCCATTATCGGTAATACGTATTTGCCAATGGTCATCAATTGAAAGCACTTTAAGTGCCACAAGCGGTGTTTCACTATGATTAAACTTGAGGCCATTGTTCACTATATTCAAAATGAGCTGAAATAACTGAGATGGCACAGCAGGTAGATGTGGTAGATTTTCTTCCCAAATAAATAGCCCATTACGTTGAGCAAACTGATTTAATAGGGTTTCATTAACATGCTGGCACGTTTTAGCAAGATCAACACTCTCATAATTGGTAATCACCTTATCAGAGCGACAGTATTCGAGAATATCGTCTATCATATCTCGTGCTCTATTCGCCCCATCTATCATGTAATGAAGATACTTCTGACTTTTTTCGTCTAACTTGCCTTCTAATTGCATCTCTAAAAGAGGCCCAAAGCCTTGCACCATACGTACAGGTTCTTGCAAATCGTGTGAGCAGATATAAGCAAAACGCTCTAACTGCTCATTCACCTTCACCAAACTAGAGTTACTTTGGTTGAGCTTATTATTTTGTATTTTAAGCTGATCAAATAACTGGTTACGTTCTGTGTTATCAATCACGGTAACCAAAGTATGCCAACGACTTAATAACTTGATAGGCGCTAGAGCAACCTGCACAGAGATAACTTCACCATTGGCACATAGCCCGGTAAAAGCATCTAAATCAGACATAAGTGACTTATCGACATCTGGGTTAATCGGATGGTATTTACCTTGCTCCCAAATGTAACCGGTTCTTTGTTCTTCTGGCACTAAGTAATCAATGGATTTTTGCAGCAAATTTTGCACGTCGTAACCAAAAATCTGGCAAATAAACTGGTTCACATCCACTATGTGTCCCGCATCATCCACTAAGATCATGCCCACTGGGGAAGAGTCAAAGATCTGCTTAAACCGGGTCTCTGACTCAGAAATATAATGGTTAGCCTGTCTAAGTTCTTCTAATAAACTTTCTCGCTTGGCCATATCACGCTTCAGCTTTAAGCCTGTGATTGAAGCAAGGACGATCAAGAGAATAACGGCCAAAAACAGAATATATAAATTAATATCACCAAAGTTTGTTTTTAACCTAGTCACAGAAATAGCCAGATCATTGTCCAACTCAAGCATAATCTTATGCTTATTATTTGAATCAACATTTTGATTTTGATTTAACGAAACGAAAAAAGAGTCTTGGCTGTCTGTTAAACCCACTAAGTAATGATTTGAGATTGAAGAGACAGAGACAGACACTGACCTAAGCAGTTTTTCGCAAGAATAAACACCGGCGATTAAACCTAAGAACTCGTTATCACGATAAACTGGGTACCAGACCTCAAATGAGCAGTTCCCTTGGATGGCTTCAAACGCCTTGGTGTAATGTGCCTGTTTGGTTTTTTTCGCTAACGCTGAAACACGGGCAGGCTCTGCCAAGTCAAGGTGTAAACCTAAAATTTGGCGATTTTCCCTTAAAGGTGATACTGAACGTATGTAAAAGTCTTGGTCAACCCAGGTAAAGTTAATGAGCTCAGGATGAGCTTTTAAGTAGGCACTACTTCGGCTTTCAAAACTCTTAATGTCGACTTCATTACGACGACGCATTTCTGCTAGTAGGTTTATATAATCTAGATGACTTTGTAGCTTGCCAATGATAGAGGCACGTAGATCTTGGCTAACACGAGAAAGCTCTTGCTGCTGATTATTGACGATAAGAATATTGATATAGAAAACAATGGCCAGTAATAGCATACCAATGGCTGCAAGATACCATTTTATATGAAGCTTATTAGACGCCATCACAGCAATTTGTTCCCTATTTTTTAACTTTTGTTAGGTGTTTTTTTATCAAAAAACCTAGGTTAAACAATGACTTTTTCCTGCTAGAAAAAAGGAGGTATTTTATTGCGATGGGAAAGAGTAAACACCTTCTGAACCCTTGTCCATAAAATTAGTTTATCTTTGGCAAACTAGGCGTGAAATAGCGCGATATAGGGGTTAGATAGACTTTAATAACCTTACAATTTATGCGTAAAAATCAAAAATGAGAGGATTAGACTGAGCGAATTACCGTCTAATAAAGACGTGTTTTGAATTAAAATAATTGGCTTAAGTAACTTCTCAGCCATCCTAAGCATCGACCCTGAATTGAAGAGACCCTAAACTTTCGTTTAAGGTCTCTTTAAAAAGTAAACACTAAATAGTGGCCGCGACACCTGCCGCCACAAAAATGACAGCCGAAACCCTATCAAGCACACTGGTTTTACGCACACTATTAATACGCCCGATAATCATTCTAGATAAGACGCCGTAAAGCACCTTACATAGAAAATCGACAGCAAACCAAGTGGCCACAATTACCGTTAGTTGAGTGAGATAACTCTCTTGGGTTGAAATAAACTGAGGTAAAAAGGCAATAAAAAATACAATATCTTTAGGATTAGTAATCCCTAAGGTAAAGCTTTTTAATAGCAGGTTTTGATGCTTTTTAGGTGCTTCTTCTTGCCCTTCTTCACTGGCTGGTTTTGAAGACATCCAAAGAGTAAAACCAAGATAAATAAGGTAAGCAGCGCCTAAGTATTTAATCAGATAAAAAGTGGTTTCTGAGGCTGCAATCACAGCACCTAAACCTATGGCAGAGATACTAATCAAGATAGAAGAGGCGGTACTGCCCCCTAAAATGATCGGCATAGATTTACGCATCCCAAGGTTAATAGAGCTATTCACCATTAATAGGGTTAAAGGACCAGGAATCGCAATCACCAAAGCGATGGTGACGGTAAAAATGATCCAAGTATTAAAATCCATGCCGTTTCCTCTATCTTGCTGATGACTTTCATCCAATGTGGGTGAAAAATAATTTTGTATAAACATTTATATTACGAGTAATATAAATGATATTGAGAAACTGAGTCAAACCCTTTAGAGTTTGGCCCAAAGTAATAGAAAAAGAGAAAGAAACTATGTCAGATTGGATTTCAGAAATGGAAGGGCTTGCCTTGGGCTCTCGTATGCGCCGCTTTAGCGACTATCTATCTGTTGAAATTAAGGCTGTTTATAAAGCCAAAGGGATAGACTTTAATCCTAGACACTTTCCCGTGGTGTCATTAATTTGTGCCCATAGTAGCGAGCTGCTTTCGATTCGTGAGCTAGCCGAAGAAACCGGCCTCACCCACTCTTCCATTAGCCAAACTGTCACTAAGCTTGAGTCTATCGGACTCTGTACTCGTGAAACAGATCCCAGAGACGAACGAGCTATTATTGTAAGACCCAGTCAGCAAGCACTCGATTTTGTTGAAAACGAATTAACACCTATCTGGCAAGCGATAAAATATGTCACGAATGACAGCTTACCAGATCAAAGCATAGGCTTTTGGCAAACACTAGAAGAAGCAGAAGAAATTATGCATGGAGAGCCTCTTTCCCGAAAAATTCTTAAACACCTCGCCAATAGCAAATAATGCACAACGAAATAGCCATATCTGTCTCTGCTAACTAAGATAAGGTCAGTATTAATTAAATTCTATGTGATTTTATCCCTGATAATCAAAAGGATGAGATGGGACTAATATAAACCTCCAATCAAAATCAGAACGTTAAAAACACTTCTATAAAGAAGTCATTAGACTCTGCCTTGATAGCTAGGTTTACAGCTCAGAACCCCATAAATATTGCATCTAAGTGACATACTAGGAGTCAGTTTGTTATGGCGTCAAGTAAGGCTTCTCTAGCTATTGAGTTAACAAAAAACTTGAAACGCCTTGCGTCATTAAACGCTAGATGTATCGTTGCAAGCCTGCTTTTAGTCTTGATAAACCCAGCCTTTGCTAAGTATAAAACCATCAAGATTGTGACCCTGTTTGATTATGCACCTTATTGTATGGCAGATGAGGGTTATCAAAGTGATCAACTTATACACCTAGGCGAAGATGCAATTGGGTTTCGTGGCTATAGTTGGGATGTGCTACGTGAAAGTTTTCAAGAAATGGGCTACACAATACAGCTTAAGATTGTCCCTTGGGCAAGAGCAGTATCTACGATCAGATCAGGCAATGCCGATATTCTCTTTCCGACTGGTATTAATACAGAAAGACTCAGCACTTTTTACTTTTCAGAAGAAGCGATTAATAGCGCTAAATTCAAAGTGTATGTGAATCAAGATTCTGCTTTAGAGTGGCAAGATTTAACATCATTAAAAGGCCTCTCTATTGGCGTAAAGCGAGGCTTTAACTATGGTGATAAATGGGATGCCGTAAAAGATATTAATATCATCAAAATCACCACCATCACCCAAGGGTTTAAAATGCTAGAAGCTAATTACCTTGATGGCTTTTTGGGTTATGAGACAAATTGGGATTACACCCTTAAGCAAGAGAATTGGCAGGGTAAGTTTAAAAAGATGCCGGCCTTTGATAGTTCTAATGAGTACCTAGCGGCCTTGAAAACCAATCCCAATGCCAAAGCCTTACTTGCCGATTTTGATCTTGGTAAGAGACGCTTAATGAAGCAAGGTAGATTACAGCAGATACATGAAAAATGGTTTGGCAAAGCAGAATAAAGTGTAGACACTACCCTATTCTACTTTGACCAATGATAAGTTTTTGCCTGCTCTATTCCGTTTTAAATTTACCCACTAATAACTGAATCTTACTACTTAACTCAGTAGTATGTTGACTATTACTCGCGGTTTCTCTTGAACCTGCTGCGGTTTCTTCCACATGCTCATTAATCACTTCCACCGTGCGACGAATTTCTTCAATCGCATTATTCTGCTCTTCGGTTGCTGCCGCTATCTGATGGTTTATTTGACTAATAGACGCCACCGATTGAGTAATCTCATTTAAGGCATCACCAGATTCCTTGCTATTTTCTACACAGGCAATCGCACGATCTTTACTTAACGAGATCCTTTCAACCGCTTCTTTAGCCCCATGCTGCAGTTTTTCTATCATGATTTGTATTTCTGAAGTGGAATCTTGAGTGCGCTTCGCTAGCGTTCTGACTTCGTCTGCCACCACGGCAAAACCACGACCTTGCTCGCCAGCTCTAGCAGCCTCAATGGCAGCATTAAGTGCCAATAAATTAGTCTGGTCTGCTATTCCTCGAATTACATCCAATACTGAGCCGATGGCATCCGAGTCATTAGCTAATCTGTCTATCACCCCAGAAGCGGTATCAATATCGCTTTGTAGCAAGTTAATATTATCGATGCTGGCATCCACTACGGCGAGTCCATTTGAGGCAGCCTTGTCCGAGTTATTCGCTAGCTCAGCACCTTTAGCCGCATTCAAAGCGACTTCTTGAACCGCAGGTAATATCTGCTCAAGCGCGACTAAAAGCTGCTCTATGCCAACTTTTTGCTCTGCAACCGCTTTATCTGTCGAATTAGCAGTGGCACTTAGCTGACTTGAAGATGAGGAGATATCGTCAATTACATGCCTTAGTTCAATAACCACATGCTGTATTTGATTTGCGAAGAGGTTAAAGCCTCTACCTAAGCTTGATAACTCATTACTGCCAACCTCATGTAGTCGCTTACTTAAGTCACCATCCCCTTCACCAATATTTAGCATGGCATTAATAGCAGACTGTAAAGGTTTAAAAAGCGCCTGCATAATAAAGAAAATCAAACTAATAATAAGTAAGGCCACAATAATTTGGCTAACAAAACTGGCTTTTAACCATAATGAAGCAGCTTCTTGGGAGTCTAAGAGATGCTCTGCTGTACGTTGATCTAACGCTTCAAAGAAAGCATTAACTGGTACAAAGATAGCTTGCACTTCTTTATGGTACTGCTGGTCAAATACAATTCTTGCAGCAAACTCTTCAACTGACTCACCTGATTTAGGTGCAAAAGGACCTGATACTATCTTACCAGTACGAATCGACTCCATTGCTTGAGTCTCTGTATCTATCAATAAATTAGAGTTACTTGCTGCTTGCGCTAAGAGGTCAAATTCTTGTTTAGAGAAGTTTAGTTCAGCCATAATTTCGCTTTGTTTCTTTAACTGCCCTGGATACAGGTCCGGATGAAAATCGCTCGGTCGTTTCACTTTCCCTGCACGCCAGTTAACGATTTCCCAGTAGGCATCAAAATACGCTTTATCACCCGTTTTTACATAAGTACGACTTAACCGGGTTAAATCCATGGAAGTGTGTTTGAATTCGTCGGCTAAAAGATATGAGAGGTAACGCGTTTGACTACTGAGCTTTTGATCTTCGTTTTTAAAGGTGGCGATATTTTGACTAATTATGGCAGTGAACATGAGTAACATAATCGCAATTAAAATAGCGATAAGACGTGTTTTAATTTTCATTTCAACATCCTTTAGCAATGAAAGGTTTTTCGAAAAATAGAATCAACCTAATGAATAAAAGTTATCTCCAGTACGCTTTTAAACAAGCGCTCAGTTTTATGTTATTTATCACAAAGTAAACGACACATTTCTTCACATTTAAATTTAAGAATAGAGAGTATAAGAAAACTTTATCTATCTTGATAGAAACCAAGGTAAATGTAAGGTTAAATTGGTGATAAAAAGCACCGTTACAAAATCTTAAAAAGAATTAACCAATTGATTATTAACAAATAAATATTCATAAAACCATTACGATTATTTACAATTATGGGAGAAATCACTTTAATTTATGACATAAAACTCAACGTTATTCTGAACTTAAGTACGATTAAATAATGTGTCATTTACACAAAGATACAGATATAAAGTAAATATACTCCATTTATTGAATACCAGAAACCGAGTGAAAAGTATTTTTGTATTATTAAATGGATAAAGTATCAGCCACAAAAAGTTAAATTTTTTACAGCTGACTAATATCAGAAAGGAGACAAAACTTGAGTAAACTAAAGCGTAAGATTAGCCCTTTTTATACCAATTAAACTTAGCTCGAATAGGTTCATGGTCACTTAATTCAGTGAAGGTATCCAACTCTTCATACTCAGCCAATTCGAGTTGGTAAGAGGCAAAGTCACGATTCAAATAAGCTAATTGGTCCGTGCTTTCACTCGAGCTAGTTGCGCAGTTAACTATGCTGTCATCTGTGCCATCTATGAAATCCTGACAAGCTAACCTCATACCAGTGGTTGATAAAAACATCTCCCAAACTTGTCGTTGCTCATCAGCAAAAGGGTAATCAGACCACTTATTATTAAAGTCTCCTCCCATAATCACTGTCGCATTGGCAGAGTAACTATTGATAAAGTCGGCCAGCTGTAAAAAATGTTTACGACGAGCGTCATAATCATCTTTGTCTCGGCCAGCATTCATATGGGTGTTATAGATATGCACAGAAAAGTCTTCTGTCATTTCATGTACGGCTACACTAAAGCCTTTTTCTGTCCAGCAATCTGGACTGTTATCAAATAAATTACCGTGACAGGCTGTATATTCTTCAAATTCATTAGAGTCTAAGCGGTAGTCATTGTTATCTCGATTAGCCATATCAAAAGGAAAGTCGGATAAACGCATTAGCCCATCACCATAAGATGTCAGACCTCCACGCCAGTGCTTTGAACGATAGGGATAAGCTTGCTTACTGAGCCTATCTTCGTCTTTTACCAAATCGTGTTTTGACTCACTGAACATTTCCTGCATCAGCACTCTCATAGAAGGGAACCCCACTTTCTTGATAATCATATCCTTTGGAGCTCTTAGTGCCTGATGCCGTAAATTCATACTCAGTAAGGCCACAAAGAGCATAGGCAGAACTTTGATAAAAACAGGCAACACCTATTAAAGAAGCAGGCAACAGGTATTTATTAAGAAGCGTTGTTTGCATTGTTATTTTTCCTTGCGAATCAAAATAGATAAAAGACACTCCTCTCTTAGAGAAGGGCTAAGAAAAATTAAACAAAAGTTGCGTAACAGAAATAGCTTTTCAAGCATCTATCTAAAAAAGCCTGAGTTCTAAATTTTTAACTCTAATTTCATGTCTTAATTAGCTTTTTATTGAAAGAGACTTTTTGCTCTTGCCTTTAATCAAATCAGGCCAAGCTGTTAGAGCAAACAAAAATATGAACACCTTTTCAAAAGCCTCATATTTAGCCTTTTCAATCCGCTTTTTTATCGTTATATTGCGCCAGCTACTAACGTCTCTTTTAGGGATATATAGGGTAGAAAAAAGTCTTAGATGGGACTTTTACGTGCGTGAACTTTTTACATGGATAGTTATAAGTCAATCAATGACGGCGTTTAGCGCCCTTGATTGCTTTTATTTATTCATGACTAAAAGGTTTTCAAATGAAGCAACACCTCTCTCCAAGTCTAGCCATATTTATCAGCTTGACCATACTGCTCATCTTTTCTCAAGGTATCACGCCAGCGTTTAGTGCGACCCTTTTTGAAACACCTTTCTCCGCCTCGAAAGGAGAGTCCCTTAAACAGTATTGGTCAGGAACTGAAGGCTTAACCTCTAACACGTTAAAAGCTAAGTTGCATGACATTATTGATGGCCAGAAACCGCTTAAATATACTCGTAGCAAGAATACAGATTGGTACGATGGTAAACGTCTAGATGTATGGGAAGCCCTGACTTACACAGACTCTGCTTGTCCTAGACACAAGCCTAAATGTGGCCTAATACAACTTTTATACCTAGATGAGACTCGTCATATTGATCTAGCTAATCGCGGAAAAGGAACCGCCGACAGTTGGGATAGAGAACATGTGTGGCCAAAGTCACGTGGTTTTAAAAAACAGAGCCAAGATGGCTATACAGATTTACACCACTTAAGGCCCGCTGACCGTAATATCAATGGCGCCCATAGTAATTATGGTTATGACGAAGGCGGTAAGCCTTTTATGGATAAGAAAGCAGATGGTACTAAACAGGCCAGTGGCACTTTTGTAGACAGGAAGAATCAATCTTTTGAGCCAAGTGATAGAGCGAAAGGTCAAGTTGCACGTATGGTGTTTTACATGGCAACCCGATATGAACTTGGGGACAATGGCAAACAGGAGAAGATGCCAGATCTCTACATAAAAGATACTAACCTCAAACAAGCAGGTCAGCCTTGGATAGGTGACTTATGTACCTTGGTGGAATGGAACCAATCTTTCCCTGTCACTGCATTTGAGAAAAGACGTAATGATAGAGTGCAAGAACTACAAGGTAATCGAAACCCTTTTATTGATAATAGCCATTGGATAAATCAAATCTGGAATCAATGTTAAGGCGCCTTAATTACGACAGACCTTTTCTATTAAACGACATTTTAAAAACACGCTATTCTCAAAAACAAATCGATTTAAAACTTTTTGAAGCGCAAAAAATAATCAATATAAACATTTAAAATAAATAAAACCTATTACAAAGAAAGTATTTCTTATAGCAATTTAAGTTTATCTAAACACCTATTTAGAAAAACTAATCAAAAACATTCTTCAACACCCTAAATATAAAAAGAATTTAAAAATTCACATTTTATTTAATTTTTTAAAATCAGGAGCTTATAAAACTTCATTATATGAAATAATGAAATTCATTATCATTTAGAGTTTTATAGTATAGACATACAATCTTTTTCCTCACACAATCCTTACAAGATCAATGCTCAAAAACAACATAACGCACATTAAAAACGCATATATTTGATTATTTTGCATAATACAAGCCAAAAGTAGAAGATATCAATTTCTAGCATTGAACGACTTATTTCTGATTTAAAGATGTTATGTCTTTAAAAGTGATTGGCTTTCTAGCCAATTATTTCAATGCTAAAAAACAAGGAAGAGATAAATGCAAAAAATAAAACCCACAATCTTTTTAGGTATATTTGCCGTTTCATTAAGCTCAGCAAGTAGTTTTACTATTGCTGCTGATACTATCAAATCTTATACATCTACTTTATATGATTTAGATGATTCGGACGCTAACAATAAAAGAATCAGATTACTTTATGCTGTTCAAAATGCGTGGAATTTAGATCATATTCCAGAATCAATTAAAGAGGTTAAATTAGTTTTATCCGGCGGATCTGGTTTTGATATGACTAATGTTCCCCAAAGAACCACGCTTTATGAATACGGTACTTCAGCAGACTATCGCTATTCCATCCCCACCTCTTTTCAACTAAAAGTGAATTATCATGATGGGGCAAATGTAAGGCATTGGGATCACAAACCTTCTAATACCATTAGTTCTGCTTCGGTTTCTGAAACCTCTGAATTTAGTCTTGGTATCACCTCAGGGCAAATACCGGTTATTTCAGGCGGTGCATCTTGGAGTACGAGTGTACGTTATGATCAGGCTGAATTTACCACTATCGCCGATTATAATCAGAATCAAAACGCTATCACTTGGAATATTCAAAATCAGTCAATTCGACACAAAACGCCCCCTAAAAATAACTTAATTTATGCTTGGACGAATTTAGGAAAATGTAACTTTAACAACCTAGTTCCAACAAATGAGTTACCCGTTGTGATGCGTTCAGACTTTAGACCTGAAGCCTCTGTCCTTTATCGTAAAGATTCAGTCACAGACGGACAAAATAATACCCGTTTAGGTCTAAGAGCCGCTTGGACTAAAACCCATTATCACTTCGCCCGTGACTGGTGCACCTTCTATTCAAACTTTAGCTGGAAGAACCATTCAGACTATAGCCAAACCTCTGCCGCTGAGAGAGTTGTCAGCATAGGTTGGAGCGATAGCCTTTATCACTAAAAACAACACTCGTCTCCCACCCACGAGTTAGCGTAAGAGCAAGAGAACATCTGGTCTCTTGCTCTTTGATAAAACGGATAAGCAAGTATTTCATGGAGTCATAATGCGGATTAATACAAGTTCAAGATCATTTTGGGTAGTTTTAGCGCTCTGCCTCACTCTAGGAGCGAGTTTAGCGGCTAGATTACTCTCTAGTGACCAACCTAATAACCAAGATACATCAACAGGGTTAGCTCAAGATAAAGTATTTAGCCAAACAGATTCACACTCAGAAACCGCAAGTGGTTTTATCAACAATAAGACTGGGTTAGATAAAACAGCTAATGACACGTTAGCGGAAGAAGCGTTAAGCCTAACCGAACTAGATGACACAGTGATTGAGGAAGAGGCTCCTCTACCAAGAGTACTTAGTAGCTATACTCCAGCAGGGGCTCATTTAGACACATACCTTGAAGAACATGATATTGCATATTTAGACTCATCATATTATCCCTTTGATGCCCAAACTGATGAAATCTTGAGACGTTACGCTAATAGTGGAAAGATGCTGCTATTTGATAATACCCAAGCCCAAGAAAATCTCTTGGAATTCAACAAAACCAGTGGTGATCTGGTATCAGACTATTACGGTACAGGTTCTGAATCTTCTATGACGATAGCCACCAGCATTAAGTTAGCTAATGGCGGTATTGAATACATGGTCTTGCCAATTTCAGCATCGGATCAAGAAAGTGAAGAAGACCTATCCGAGAAAGTAAAACTCGCCATTGAGTTGTTCGAACAAGAGCAAGAAAAAAAGCAGGAAGCCAACGCCAATAGTTAAAAATACAAAAGCCAGTCACCTTTCGGTTGACTGGCTTAATTTGAACACTCGATTTTTTGAACTAGAGAGTAAAAATAACACGACTAGCCAAACCAATTAACACCAGTCCAGATAGCTTATCAATAAGAGATGCCTTTTCTCTCAATTTAGGTAGCACAGCTTTATGAGAAAGAATCAGCGCAATAATCGTGTACCAAAGCCCATCAATCACTAGAGGCGTCATCACTACTAAGGTATTGCCCCACATGTCATCAGCCACTTTGACAAACTGACTGAATAAGGCCAAGAAAAACAAGATAATCTTAGGGTTAAAAATAGAAATCGCTATGCCATCTTGTGCTGCTTTTAAATAGCTTGTACTTTCGCCCGCCGCCAATTTATCAGACATACCGCCTTTTGATCTTAATGCCTGCACGCCAATCCAAGCTAAATACATAGCACCAAATATCGCGATACCATTAAAAATTAAGGGTGAGTGTTTTAAAATTGCTGCCAAGCCTAACAAGGTAAGTAAGGCATAGAATCCGATTCCCAGAGAATGAGCCCAAGCACAAACAATCCCCTTTGCTCGACCACCACCTAAAGTATGACGCACAACCATAGCTAAACTTGGCCCAGGTGACATGGCACCTAAACAACATATCGCAAGTAGCCCTAACCAGGTGCTAAAACTCATTTTTCATTCTCCATTAAACAGCTTGAATCACTCGATGCCCTATCCTATGACATTCTAAGCATGAGTTAAAATCACATTTAATACTAACTAGCATGAATAAATTTCACACCATCTTTTATTGTCTGAATAAGGTGCTTTTGTAACAAACCAGTACAAAGCTCCCTAAACCATTTATGTTCTGGGTCATGGTGATGTTTCGTATGCCAAAGTAGATAGTATTGATTGGCGGCAAGCGAGATAGGCAATCGTCTTAATGTCACCTCATGCCTTTGCGCAAAATCTCCCGCAATATGCATAGGTAAGGTTAATAACGCATCCGTGTTTAACACCAACTCAATCGCAGCCTGATAAAAAGGCACTTGAATCAGCACCTGCCTTTGCAGGCCCTGTGCTAAAAGCGCCTGATCTAGCGGACTATTTTTATCGCCGCCACCGCTAATAAGTATGTGCTTGCTCTGGCAATAATCACCAAGACTAAAAGCTTGCTGCTTGTTAAGGATGGGGTGGTCTTGCCTCAACATAACCACGAGTTCATCTTCTGCAAACCACCTACCTTGTAAATTTTCCGGCACTTCCTCTGCAATAGTCGTTACAAGATCTATCTGAGTGTCCGCCAGCTCCGTGAGTTTTGATGGCTGCCAAGCTTGAAATTCAAGGCTAACGTTAGGGGCTTTATCATGCATTTCACGGGTAATCATAGGAACGACCGCTTGGGCCACATAATCACTGGAGGCAATTGAGAAGCGGCGCTGGCAAAGCTCAAGCTCCATAGTATTTGGGGCATAAAGCCCATCAAGGGTTTGCATCAATTCAGGCAGTTGTGTTTTAAGCTGCTCCCCTCTTTGAGTAAGTACAAACTGATTACCTTCTCGTATGAGTATCTTGTCATGAAAAGCTTCGCGTATTTGCGACAAAGTTTTACTCATGGCGGATTGAGTAACATTAAGCTCTGCCGCTGAAGCGGTTAAATTGCGCGTTTGTAAAATAGAAACAAGTGCGGGAAGAAGTTTGTAGTTATTCACGAGCTAGCTGCCATCAGGATGATGAGCATTATCTTACCTTGCAGCTTAGCCAAATTTACAGGGCTTTATACAAAAAGCTTTATTTAGCAATCATTCTCATTTAGAGTTCGCCCTCCACTTTTCAAAAGGAATGAAAATCATGCCCTATTTATTCGCCGTGACCCTACTTTGGGCCTTTTCTTTTAGCCTTATTGGGGTTTATTTAGCAGGGCAAGTCGATGCATGGTTTTCGGTACTACTGCGTATTGGTTTAGCCACCCTCGTCTTTTTACCCTTTTTACGTCTTGGCAAAATCCCGACTAAAAGCATACTCAAGTTAATGCTGATTGGCGCCATTCAATTGGGCCTAATGTATGTGTTTTATTATCACTCCTTCTTGTATTTATCCGTACCAGAAGTCCTCTTATTTACGGTAATGACCCCTATTTATGTCACACTTCTAAATGATGCCTTTGACCGTAAATTTAACTTAAACTTTCTCATCACCGCCATGATAGCCACCTCAGGTGCCATCGCGATTCGTTATCAAGGTATAGATGCAAACTTTATTACCGGCTTTCTTATCGTGCAGATGGCGAACCTTTGCTTTGCAACAGGGCAAGTTAGTTACAAACGTCTTTTACAAGATTCAGATTTAGATCAGAAAACCGTGTTTGGCTGGTTCTTTATTGGCGCCCTTATCGTCGCCAGCCTTTGCTACCTGGCTTTTGGTAACCCAGAGAAACTCCCTAGTACTAACTTACAGTGGGGCGTTCTGATTTACCTTGGCATAGTTGCTTCAGGACTTGGCTATTTTGCTTGGAACATGGGAGCAACCAAGGTTAATGTCGGGGCACTTGCGGTAATGAACAACCTGTTAATCCCAGCAGGTATCTTGGTGAACCTGATTATCTGGAATCGTGATGCGGATATTTTAAGGCTCAGCCTAGGTGCTGGCATCATAATGTTTGCGCTTGTATTGAACCAGTGGTTGGCTAAAGGCAATTTTAGATTTAACACAGCAAAGCAAGCTTAGTTCTTTACGAGCCATATCTATACTTAACATCCCCCTTTAAACTGATCTCTAACACCTTGTTTTTGATCAGTTTAAACATTGTCTAATAAAGCTTAACCCTCTCAAAAAGCTTCCAAGCAAGTTCACTTATTGGCATTATGATGCCTGAATCCATCTTAAGGAATAAGATCAGTGAATAGGAAATTAAGTATTGCGCTGTTAACTATCAATACAGTTTGCTTGCCTTTTGCTCATGCAGAAGTAGCTGAAAAGCAAAATATTAAAGATGTCATCCCTATGACAGTAGCCAATATAGAAGGCCAAAAAAACTTATATAAAGAAGGATGGTTTATCATCACATCCAGTGAGAAAGCGATGATTTATGCTAAAGAACAAAGTATCGATTCATCTTTTCAAGCCATTCAAAAAGCCTCAAAAACAATTACAGAAAGATCTAATAACTATTTAGAAGACTTATCTCAAAATGTTTCTGATTCAAAGAAAACCAGTGAATCTATTTATCAGTCAGGCTCAAAATTAACTGACACTATTTTCGATAAAACCAATAATATCGCTCGTGATGAGTGGACATATAGTAAAGAGAAAGCTGCGGAAGCTTGGCAATCAGTTATTTCAGGTTATGTCTATTTAAGGCAATCAAGTCAGGAAAGTTTAAACGAAATTAAAAAATTACCCGGTAATTATTCAGACAAGGTTTATCAAGAACATTCTGAAATGTGGAACAACTTAAAAACCTTCCACAAGGAAAATGACCCTCAAATTCTAGTCCAATGGGATGACGCTTTAGAGAGTGCTGAAACTGAGTTTAAAAATGCTTATTTAGATTCTGGAGATGAAACCAATTCTATGTCAGGCCTATGGACCCTGCTAAGCGGATATGTTTCAGGTGCCTACAAAGGCATTGTCAAACCCGCAATAGGAAGTAGCTGGCAGGTTTCAAAGTACACAGCAACCATTGCGGGTGAAGCCGTATTTTTACCTCTTTCAAGTAGCTACATACTAACTAAAAATACAGTTCAGTCAGCAGGTCTTGCTGTGTATTACACGGGCAAAACTGCAATTGAAGTCGTTTCACCAACATTAAAAGGAGGCTATTTAACCAGTTTGTCTCTACTTTCTTCAGGTTCGGTTCCTTTAACATACCTAGCCGGAACAAGCCTTGGAATGGTAAATCAAGTTGGCACTTATGTCTCAGCACCAGTGGCAGGAGCAGCCGAAGCCACAGTTAAAACAGCATCAGATACATTAGAATATGGTGCATTAGTTACTTATGATGCATTTAAAGGCAGTACAAAAGTTTTTGTCAATCAAATGAAATCAGGTGTTGTTCTTGGTTATAACGCTTTAACCGCTATCCCAAGCCAATTACTACTAGGTTCTGTGAATTCAGCGATATTTTTAGTATGGGATGGACCAAAGTTAACCTTAGCGACTCTCAATGGTGAAATTCGCTATAAAGGGAAAATACTGGACCCAGGTTCAATTCCTGTAGGTAGTGTCATTGACTTAAAAGAGTTACAAGCAGAAAACCCAGGTAAATTAGAAGTACTAAGTGACGACCCTAGCTTAATTGATAAAGTGTTAGATCAACTGCCAAAGGATTTGCGTTTATGATGATTTATCAAGCAACAAAACCAATCATATTATGTGCTGCAAGCGTTACTTTATTAGCTTGCTCAAATACACCTAGTTCAAATGCAAATGTTGACCCACTAAAAAATACAAAAAAGCTAGTTACCCAAGGGCACACATCACTATACAAAGAAGGTGCATTACAGATCCCAAACACCTCAATTAAGCTTATCCCTGCAGGCAATGATGCAATAGGGCTAGCGAAGGAGCTTACAGGATTAAAAGCAAAACAATCTTTTTCAGAATCAATCAAGGCAGCAAAAGACTCTGTCACAATAGTCAGTGTTGGTACGCAAAAAACTTACGAATTTAGTAAGGATATTTTTGAAGGAAGTAATGATTTTGCAAACTGGATAAGAGAGCACTCTCGTCCAGGGTCGACTCAATTAATTTACAACTCTTATGATCATGCCAATAAGATTATTGGTACCTCATGGGACACCTCAAGAAGTGTCGCTAATAGCCTGTCTGAGTCAGGAGATTCTCTCTCAAAAAACTCACTTAATACAGCCTCTGAAATCAACGAAACCGGACAAGAAAGTAGTCAAAATACCTTGAATTACTCATGGCAGAAAGGGAGTACATTAGCCACATCCAGTATTGAACGGGCCGAAAAGACATTTGATCAAGGTAAAGAGAGTTTTGTACAAGGTTATATTAGGTTGCCCGACCAATTATCAAAACGTATTGATAACATGGACAGCACAACGACTTGGCAGGATCTAAGCCAAACCACACAAGATATAGAAGAGTGGCGAAAAACAACCTCCGATGAATATGCCAATTATGTAAATGACACCAGAGATACTTACTTTGACGGTATCAATGAATCTTTAGATAAAAGCCAGAAAGAATTAAATGACACGTCTCAACATGGCAGTCTCGCCGTTTTAAAATCTCTAGGATGGGCTATCCATGGCGTTGTTTGGCAAGGTGTCATTAAGCCCATTGGCAAATTAACTACTGGCACATTGTCCTATGTAGCAGTCAATGGCGTTATCTATCCCATTGTATTTGTTGGAAATGGCGTATCTTCAGCCGCTGAGTTGGCGGTTAAAGTTAGTTGGAATAGTGCTGCCATGGCATACGATGTTGTTGCCCCAACGGGACATGCAGCTCTTGCCAGTGTGATATCGTCTACTGAAGCACTTGGTGGAAGTATCGCTGGAGGAGCAATAGTAACAGGTGGTGCATTATTATCAGGTGCTCAATATGCTGGAACAAAAGTCGCGGCGGGATCAGTCGCCACTGTTGGCTATGCTTCAGGTAAAGGCATTAAATACATAGGTGTTCCAATTGTTTCATCAGGTATTGTAGTCGTAGGCGGTCTGACAGGTGCAACGGTTGCTAGTGCAGAAGCCATAGCAGGAGGAAGTGGTTATATTGCAGGTGAAGCTGCTGCGGCTTCAGCCAATGTCGTTGGGAGCGGCGCAGCCTTAGCAACCCTAGGCACAGGCACTGTCGCCTCCACTGCTGTCGGTGCAGGTTACGGCGTTTATCAAGTATCAAAATCCGTTGTAATACCCAGCTCCTATTCTTTAGGTTCAGGAGTAGTACTTGGCTACGCATCTTTATCCCAAATTGCCGCTCATAGCTTATTAGCTGTCAGTGACGCATCTTACTTGGTGTTATCAATGGAGGGGGCAAATTGGGTCGTGTACAGTGTTAAAGGCGCGGTAAATAGTGACAGCGACATATCCCCTGGAACAGTATTGAATTTAGAAAATATGCAAAATCAAGGTGAAGAATTTAAACGTCTACCTTTATCCCAAGAAGAAATGGATGCGCTAATAAACAATATTCCTCAGGATATATAAGCAAGAACCGTGAAAATCATGGTCAGATTAAATAATCATGATTTTCACGCTTTTAAATGTATTTCGTGATCAAAAATTTATGTTAATCATTTCAAGCATTCACACTGAACCAACTGCTCACTTTGGCTTTACCACCCACACTGAGGCTTTTTATCTCTCCTTCTTCAAGCACTAGCTCAGCATTTAAAAGGCTCGGGGAAGGGACTTTCATGGCATAACCTTGCTCTATGATGAAACTGCTTTGATTTATCTTTTTCTGATCATAGAGGTAGCAAGCAAGTGGACCTGCCGCCATACCCGTTGCCGCCTCTTCCAAAATGCCATATCTCGGACCAAACATACGGCTGGTCGCAGCAGAAGACTCTAGATGGGTATCTAGACTGAAAACATAATATCCAATCAGATCTAACGCTTCTGAGATGGTTTGAATCAAATCATAATCAGGTGAGATATCTGCTAGTGTTTGTTTGTCTTTTACTCCGACTAACAAGAATGAGTTCCCTGTATTTACCAGAATAGCCTCGTCACTCACCTCTTCTGAGGTTAGGTTAAGAGAGCTTAGCACCCGCGCTTGATACTCTGGCAAAGCTTGGTAACTTGGTGCCAGTTGCGCCATAAAAGCGGATCCGTTAGTAATGGAGACGGCACGGATACCATCTATGGTTTCTTTTGAGGTATTTTCTTGCGGGACTAAGCCTCTACTAGCAAGCAAATTAAACGTCGCAATGGTTGCGTGGCCACAATGGGCAATTTGACGAGTTGGGGTAAAGAAATCTAATTTAAAGTCCGCAACATCAGATTGAGAAACAAATGCGGTTTCAGATAAGCCCACTTGTTTTGCTATGCTCAATTTTTGTGCGTGACTTAACTCATCCGCATTAAGCACAACACCAGCAGGGTTACCTCCCACTGACTGCCCATCCTGAGTCTGAGTCACAAAGGCATTCACAATAGCGACATCTAGTTTCATTTTTATTAACTCCTACTTTATGTTTTAAGCCCTAGAAATAAGCTTTTTCTAGTAGCGATAAAGTGAGGTTAACAAGTTAGAGCATACTCTAAGTCAAACCTTTTAAGCGTTTAATTTTCTCGCTGGTCACATCAATATAATGATGTATATCTTCTTGCTGATTCTTAAGATTTAACAAATGTTGTTCCAGTATATCTGTCGCTAAGGGGTTATCATCCGCATCAAAAGCAGCAACATAGGTCTTAATTTTATTCAGAGACATACCCGACTTTTTTAAACAGGCAACCCAGTTTAATAGTTCCACTTCCTTTTCGCTGAAAGCCCTATGACCACTGGCATCTTTATTTGGCGTCTTAACTAACCCCTGCTTTTCATAGTAACGAATGGTATAGGTACTAAGGCCAGTTTTACGGCTTACATCGGCGATTTTCATTCTGAAATTCTTTATCCTTTTTAATGCTTGAGAGGCCCAAGAATGGATAACTTACGAGAGCTTTCCTTGCTTATCTAAATATTTCAAATAAATAAAACAACTCAAACAACCGCTCCAAACAATGCTAACGATAGTAATACCAAGGCTGCCAGCTACTTCTAACCAATTTTGAGTAAAGACCCAAAAAGTAATAGAGCTGATGTCGAACACAAGTAAGGTTAAACACCAAAAAATGGCACTTTGCTTCATCTGATATAAAGAAATTAGCACCAAGCTAGCTAAGGAAATATTGCCAATAAATTTTACTAAGAAGCTAGTATTGTTAAAAAATGCTTGATTGGCAAAATCACGTGGCATCACATCAAGGCAATGCACCATGATTGCGACGAAGCAATGACAAATCATCAAAGCAAAAAAAACAATATAAATACATAACAGGGTCGGTTTTTGCACTGTAAGTCGAAAATTTTCATCCGTATCATGGGAAGAATGTAGCAAGAGGTTTTCCTAAATTATTCAAATACACTTTTGGAATAATACTAAACAAGCCCTCTCTAATATAGAGACATCCCTAATTAACGCCCTACACTTACCTATAAACGACAAACTCAAATATTGCTCGCACTTTCATCGATCAATCATGCACAACAAACAACCTGAAAACACACAAAATTAGGACGCTAATGGGCAAAAAACACACCTAATTTTGCACATCAAGCCTATCAAATAAGAACTCATCTCACCTAGAGCCCGCTCTTTATAAGGCATTGACGCAAATTTATTAGCGCTGACGCAGGCGAGATAAGCTCTGTCGTTTTTAAGCAGATCACCATTAAGGTGCAGTGGCAGACTGATGCAATCTAAAGAAGATGCAACTGAGCTATGTTTGTCACAGGTCAAACACTCTTGCATTACAAGCAAATTACAACCGGAGACTTTTATGAGCAGCTTGCACAAGGATTCTATTATTATTGATGGACTTGTTATCGCTAAAGTTAACAGGGAGCTATTCGAAGACATGCACAAGGGTGGCTTAACGGCTGCTAACTGCACGGTGTCAGTTTGGGAAGGATTTCAAGGTACGGTTAATAATTTGGTTGAGATGAACAACCTCATCGAAGAAAGCAATGATTTGGTGATGCAAGTTCATTCCACAAAGGACATCTTAAAAGCGAAAGAGCTTGGTAAAACAGGCATCATCTACGGTTTCCAAAACGCTCACGCATTTGAAGATCAAATCGGTTATGTCGAAATCTTCAAGAAGTTAGGTGTGGGCATTGTTCAAATGGCTTACAACACACAAAACCTTGTTGGCACTGGCTGTTACGAAAGAGATGGCGGCCTATCTGGATTCGGTCATGAAATCGTTGCCGAAATGAACCGTGTTGGTGTGATGTGTGACCTATCTCACGTAGGTAGCAAAACATCTGAAGAAGTGATTCTTGCCTCTAAAAAGCCAGTTTGTTACTCACACTGCCTACCTTCAGGTTTGAAAGAGCACCCTCGTAACAAGTCTGATGAAGAGCTTAAATTCATAGCCGATCACGGCGGCTTTGTTGGCGTTACCATGTTTACACCTTTCCTTAAAGCCGGTATCCACGCCACAGTTCATGACTATGTAGAAGCAATCGAATACGTCGTAAATCTATGTGGTGAAGACAATGTCGGTATTGGTACTGACTTTACTCAAGGCCAAGACCAACAATTCTTTGAGTGGTTAACACACGACAAAGGCTATGCTCGTCGCCTAACACGCTTTGGCGAAATCGTTAACCCACTTGGAATTCGCACCATTGGCGAATTCCCTAACCTAACTGATGCTTTAAGCGCTCGCGGTTGGTCAGATTCTAAAGTTGAAAAAATCATGGGCCGTAACTGGGTCAACGTTCTTGAAGATGTATGGGGAGAAAAATAATGTCACAAAAACCAGGTACTCACGCACCAGAAATGCCAATCGAAGTTAACAATGACACTGGCGTATGGACAACCGACGCACTACCTATGCTGTATGTGCCACGTCATTTCTTTATCAATAACCACATGGGTATTGAAGAAGAGTTAGGCGCTGAAGTTTACGCACAAGTACTATATAAAGCAGGTTATAAGTCGGCTTACTACTGGTGTGAGAAAGAAGCTGAATGCCACGGCATTAGCGGTGTTGATGTATTCGAACACTATATGAAGCGTCTTTCTCAGCGTGGTTGGGGCATTTTCACAACACAATCTATCGATCTTGAAGCAGGTACTTGTACTGTTCGTCTTGATCACTCTGCGTTTGTTCTACAAATGGGCCAAGTTAATCGTAAAGTTGATTACATGTTTACTGGCTGGTTTGCCGGTGCCATGGATCAAATTGCACAAAGCTTAGGCTATAAAGTGAAAACTCAAGCGGTTCAAACCCAGTGTGCGGCCGAAGAAGGCATTGAATTTGGTCTATTTGAAGTAACACCGCTATAAAGCAAAAGGCCGCTGCGGCGGCCTTTTGTTAATTTAAGATTTCGCTGACGATTCTACTTACTATTATAAATACAACGGGTCATTGAGACGGACACAAAATAAAGTCCGTTCGATTTGTTAGAGGACAGTACACATGGCTTATGAATCCCTTTTTCAACCACTAAACATTAATAAATTGACCATTCGTAACCGAATTGTCAGTACCGCCCACGCTGAGGTTTATGCAACAGATGGCGGTATGACAACTGATCGTTACGTTAAATACTATGAAGAAAAAGCCAAAGGTGGCTGTGGTCTGTGTATTTGTGGTGGTTCCAGTGTGGTTTCCATTGATAGTCCTCAAGGGTGGTGGAGCTCGGTTAACCTATCAACCGACCGTATTATCCCCCATTTCCAAAATTTAGCGGATGCTGTGCATAAGCACGGTGGACGCATCATGATCCAAATTACCCATATGGGACGCCGCTCTCGTTGGGACGGTGGCAATTGGTCTAACCTACTTTCTCCTTCTGGTATCCGTGAGCCAGTTCACCGTGCTACCTGTAAAGTCATCGAAGAAGAAGAAATTCATCGCATCATCAAAGACTATGCTCAAGCCGCTCGTCGTGCCAAAGAAGGTGGTCTAGACGGTGTAGAACTATCTGCTGTACACCAGCACTTGATCGACCAATTTTGGTCTCCTCGTGTAAACCAGCGTGATGATGAATGGGGCGGTAGCTTCGAAAACCGTATGCGCTTTGGTATGGAAGTACTAAAAGCCGTACGTGAAGAAGTAGGCCCAGACTTTGTGGTTGGCTTGCGTATCTGTGGTGACGAATTCCACCCAGACGGTCTTAACCAAGATGACATGAAAGAGATTGCGAAATACTACAATGACACAGGTCTTGTTGATTTCTTTGGTGTTGTCGGCTCTGGTTGTGATACTCACAACACTTTGGCTAACGTTATTCCTAACATGAGTTACCCGCCTGAGCCATTCCTACACTTGGCAGCAGGTATTAAAGAAATCGTTGATGTGCCTGTTATTCACGCACAAAACATTAAAGATCCAAACCAAGCTGAGCGTATTCTCGATGCGGGTTATGTTGATTTTGTCGGTATGACACGTGCCCACATTGCTGACCCTCACTTGATTGCCAAAATCAAGATGAACCAGGTGGACCAAATCCGTCAATGTGTCGGCGCTAACTATTGTATCGACCGTCAGTATCAAGGTTTGGACGTTCTTTGTATTCAAAACGCAGCAACATCACGTGAACACATGGATATGCCTCACCTATTTGAAAAAACCACAGGCAAAATTCAAAATGCGGTTGTCGTCGGTGGTGGTCCTGCGGGTATGGAAGCAGCACGTGTGCTGGCTGAACGTGGACACAAGGTAACCCTAATCGAAAGAGCACCAGAACTAGGTGGTCAAATCACGATCGCATCTAAAGCGCCACAACGTGACCAAATTGCGGGTATTACGCGTTGGTTCGCTCTTGAATTAGCACGTCTTGGGGTTGATTTGAAACTGGATACAGCAGCTGATGCAGCCATGATTCGTGATATGAATGCGGACCTTGTTATCTTAGCAACAGGGGGCACACCTTTCCTTGAGCAAAACCCTCATTGGGGTGCGGCAGAAGGCTTGGTTGTTAGCTCTTGGGATATCCTAAATGGCACAGTTGCACCGGGCGAAAACGTCTTGGTTTACGATACGATTTGTGAATTCTCAGGTATGTCTGCGGCTGATTACCTATCAAGCAATGGCGCGAAAGTTGAACTTGTCACTGACGATACTAAACCAGGTGTGGGTATCGGCGGTACAACCTTCCCGACTTACTATAGAAGCTTGTATCAAAAAGAAGTCATCATGACTTCGGATATGATTCTAGAAAAAGTTTACCGCGAAGGTGACAAGTTGGTGGCGCTGCTTGAGAACGAATACACAGGCCAGCAGGAAGAACGCTTGATTGACCAAGTTGTGGTTGAAAACGGTGTACGCCCTAACGAAGTGCTTTACTACGAGCTAAAAGCAGACTCTATCAATAAAGGCCAGATGGATATCGAAGCACTTTATGAAGGCAAACTTCAGCCGGCCATTAAAGATGCTAACGGTATGGTGTTATTCCGCATCGGTGACTGTGTGTCACAGCGAAATACACACGCAGCTATCTATGACGCATTACGTTTATGTAAAGAAATCTAAAGCCTGCTAGGTGCTCACAAAAGTGAGTACCTTAACACAGCTTTAACTCCCTTCTCCTAGGCGACTACTCAGCCTAGGGGAAGTTTTAACACAGCTAAATTGAGCCTGCTTTTAAGGCTCTTTTCTTTAGATGGATGAGTTAGCATGCTAAATTCGCTATTACCTTCATTACTACCTTTCTTGGTTGTCTTAACCCTAAGTTTATGGGTGATTGGCGCCATTCGTCGCGTTAATATGTGGCGTCAGGGACAAGACAATCCCGTTGCTTTTTTCCCTGCGATCAAAGCCATTATTCCGCGTTATCTCAATGACCTTCACCATGTGGTGGAGCGTGATAAATACATAAGTAATACCCATGTTGCCACCGCTGGCGGCTTTGTTTTATCCATGGTGCTTATTATTCTTGTATACGTTTTCGGACTGGCACCAGAGATTCTTGGTAAGCTTTTATTGGCTTCCCTTGCAATGATGTTTGTCGGTGCGTGTTTTGTCGCTAAACGTCGCATTAACCCTCCAAGTCGTCTATCTAAAGGCCCTTGGATGCGTTTACCTAAGAGCCTAATTAGTTTCTCTCTAAGCTTTTTCATTCTGACCTTACCCGCTTCCGGTGTTATTTCGGCGGATGCTTTTGGCTGGGTTCTAGTGGTGATTCTTTCTGCCTTTAGCTTTATGGGTTTAAGTGAAATGCTATTTGGCATGACTTGGGGTGGCCCAATGAAGCATGCTTTTGCGGGTGCGCTACATTTAGGTTTTCACCCACGCCAAGATAGATTCAATGGCGGTCGCTCAACAGGTCTTAAAGCCTTGGACTTGAATCGCCCTATGGTAGATAAAGATGCCAAACTTGGTGTCGAGATGCCATCAGACTTCAAATGGAACCAGTTATTAGGCTTTGATGCTTGTGTACAATGTGGACGTTGCGAATCTATGTGTCCCGCTTTTGCTGCAGGCCAACCGCTAAACCCGAAAAAAGTCATTCAAGATATTGTGATCGGCATGAGCCATGCGCAAGATGCCACCACAGAAGCAAACTACTATGGTTCTCCTTATCCAGAAAACCAAGGCGTTGAAGTTAAAGACCACACAGGTGATATGCACCAGCCTATCGTCAATGGTCTGATCGAACCTGAAACACTTTGGTCCTGTACCACTTGTCGTGCCTGTGTTGAAGAATGCCCAATGTTCATCGAGCATGTGGACGCCATTGTTGATATGCGCCGCTTCTTAACGTTAGAAAAAGGCCAAACACCGGGACAAGGTTCGCAGGTTATCGACAACCTGATTGCCACAGATAACCCCAATGGTTATAACCCAACCCATAGAATGAACTGGGCGGCAGATCAAAACCTACCACTAATGAAAGACGTTAAACGTACACAAGTTTTGTTATGGATGGGTGATGCAGCTTTTGATATGCGCGGTCAACGCACATTAAGAGCGGTAGTGAAGCTATTACGCTCTGCTAATGTGGAATTTGCTGTACTAGGTAATGAAGAGAAAGACTCAGGTGATTTAGCTCGTCGTTTAGGGGATGAAGCGACTTTCCAACGTCTTGCTAATGCCAATATTGCTACATTGCGTCAATATCACTTTGATATGATAGTGACCGCAGACCCACACTCTTTCCATGTTATTGGCAATGAGTATGGTGAATTGGGTGGTCAATATAAAGTCTTGCACCATACCACCTTTATGAACGAACTAAGCGAGTCTGGTCGTCTACACTTAAAAGATGATTTACGCGGCAAAGTGACCTATCACGATCCGTGTTACCTTGGCCGTTATAATGGCGAATTTGAAGCACCGAGATCACTACTTAAGTCTATGGGTGCAGATTTCGTTGAGATGGAGCGAAGTAATTTCCGTTCACGCTGTTGTGGCGGTGGTGGCGCAGCCCCTATTACTGATATTCCAGGTGAGAAACGTATCCCTGATATGCGTATCGACGATGCGAATGCCACAGGCGCTGAGATAGTCGCGGTTGCCTGCCCTCAATGTGCTCTGATGTTAGAAGGTGTGGTAACCCCTAGACCTGAAATTAAAGACATTGCTGAGTTATTAGTGGAGCAGTTAGTGATACAAGATGCTGCTGAATCTAATAAACAAACTCCTGCGGAGGTTTATTAATGGCTAATCATGTTAAACGCGTTGATCCGCATTTAGAGCGTATCAAACGTAATCGATTACACCCAAGGCATTTAGAGCTAACTGCGACGGCTATCTCTATGGGACCTAATGGCATTATTCGTAAAGACCCTCACAAAGTGGGCTTTATGGGGCCAAACGGTATCAAGCGTATTGACCGTGCTAACCTCAATCAGGCTTCTGGCAATGTTGTCAGCCAGATGCAGATTGAAGAGCAAAAACCAAAACATACTGTTGAGTCACCGACGCGTTATATCGTGGTACTACCTGATCTTGCTGCTGGGCGTTTATCGTCACACGATAAAGATGTATTGGGTTATGCCCATACCTTAGCGAATGAAAATACCGCGGTTATAGCCATTGCGTTTGGAGAACATAAAGAATCAAGTTGGCAAGATGCTGGCGTGGATCGCTTATTAGAATTAAATGACGATATCTACCAAGGTTTCTCGCCAGAAACTCGCATCCAAGCCTTGGTGCAACTTGAGCAATCTCTGGATGTTGCCCATTTCTTATTCCCAGATTCCATTGACGGTGGTGCAGATCTCGGCCGTCGTTTTGCGGCAGAACTAGACTCTCGTCCTGTGACTCACGGCTGGAAACCACTAGAAGACAGCATTATTTGTCGTGCTTCTGCTGGTACTCAAGACCTGACTAAAACATTAAGCAAAGTCATGTTGCTTGATGCCGAAGTCGCTGACCCAATTGACGAAATGCAGCACGCTGCCAGCACTCTGGATGAGCTTGAGCTAGCAGTTTCTGCTAAAGCCTTGATTAATGACCTTGGTATGTTAGCGGTTAACCCTGCCGATATTAGCCTTTCTGTTGCACCATTTATTCTTTCTGGCGGTAATGGTATTCGTGATTGGGATACTTTCCATCAAGCAGCAACCGTCTTGGGGGCAACCGAAGGCGCAAGCCGTGTGGCAGTGGATGATGGCTTTATGCCAAGACATCGCCAAGTGGGTGCATCCGGTATTTGGGTGAGTGCTCGAGTCTATATTGCCGTGGGGATTTCAGGTGCGGTACAGCATCTCCAAGGTATCTCTCAAGTAGATAAGGTCATTGCCATTAACACCAATACCAAGTGTGACATGATCAAACGTGCTGATTTAAGCATCATTGCTGACAGTACCGATATTCTTAACGCCCTAGTTGAACTAGTGCAGGCCCAAGAAGTTAGCGAGGGAGAATCACATGCCGCTTAGTCAACTAACGACACATACACTTCTCTCTTTAGGTAAACACCCGCTTTCTGGTCGAACACGCCGTGCAGAGCAAGACGCTAAAGCCTTTGAACTTGCCGCAAAACTAGGTCAATGCCTAGGCTTACATGCTGGTAACTACCAAGATGCTGATGCACTTAAATCTTTTGCCGGCATGTCTATTGCCCCTGTTTGCATCCTTGAGATAGAGCAGAACTCTGATCCAGTGGCTGCTCTTAGTGCTTATTTCAAGCAAACTAAGAGCGATATCATACTCACAGGTAGTCAAGCGGAAAGAGGCGAAAGCTCAGGCATGCTACCCTACTTACTCGGAAAATCATTGGATCTACCTGTGATCAACCAAGTTTGTGAAGTGGAGCAAACAGAAGCAGGGCTAAACATTACTCAGGCTTTACCAAGAGGGGCAAGACGCGCAATAAGTGTTAAACCACCTTGTATACTCATCATAGATGAGAGTGCGCCTGAAGCCAGACAAACCGCCTATGGCGCAGCTATGCGTGCCGAAGTGGGTAAGCTACAAGGTTATAACGAAACCGATACCGATGCGGCGAATTTTAACTTTGAAGACGCCCGTAAAAAGCCTAAGCGTATGAAGAAGATCAAAGCAAAAACCGCTGCAGATCGCTTTAAAGCAGCAACTGTGTCTCAAGCTAAAGGCGGCCAGGTAATTGAGCCTAAGACTAGCCAAGAAGGGGCAGAAGCGATTCTTAAACTGTTAAAAGAAGAAGGCTTAGTAAAAACAAACTAACTATTTGCAAAATTAAGCTAATTAGTAAAACCAGCTTCGGCTGGTTTTTTGCTTTATGAGTCCAGTTAATTTCCTACCATTTGTCTTGAAAGTTGATCAAACTGATCAATTTTATCCTATACAGTTTCACCAGTTCCAAGGCTATAATCTCTTTAAACAGAGGTCATTTAAGTTACTGAGATAATAAAAACATGAGCGTGGAAACATCAAAAATTTGGAGAAGTGATACCTTTAAAGGCGTCGAACTTCTCTCTGCTCGCTACAACAAATTTGAGTTTTCAAAGCATTGGCATGATGAACTAGCCATTGGCATGATTGAAGAAGGTGCTGAGGGGTTATATTATCGCGGCCAAAACTTAGTCATTCCCAAAAGACATATAGTCGCGATTAATCCTGGCGAAGTACATACTGGCTTCTCAGGCTCAAAGCAGGGTTGGCAGTATCGTATGTTCTACTTTAATTTAGCTGAACTTGCCACTCAATTTTCCCAGCGAGACTTGCCTATTAACCCTATTATTGATTCTCCAAAGATCTATGATGAAGCACTCTTTGATAGCTTACGACAGTTGCATATATCCTTAGAGGAACCTGCTTTCCTGTTAAGTAAAGAGTCTTTATTTGTATTGGCGCTTGATAAACTTTTCACTCAGTATGGCTCAGCTAAAGAACAGGCTTATCTAGGGATATCAAAAGCGGCAAGCTATAGAGCAAGAGATTATATCCATGATAATTTTGACGCTAACCCATCATTAACTGAACTAGAAGCTGTCACGAATTGCTCAAAGTTTCAATTGATCAAACACTTTAAAACCCTGTTTGGCATCACGCCACATCAATACTTAATCCTCATTAAAGTACAAAAAGCGAAAGGTCTACTCGCTAATGGCGCAAGCTGTGTAGAGGCTTCGCTCGCCTGTGGCTTTTATGATCAAAGCCACTTCACTCGTAATTTTAAAAAGGCCTTCGGTACTTCTCCATCAAATTATCAAATCCTCTAGTTATTAAACGCTCTACTTTTTAAGTTTTCTATAAGTAACGCTTCACACTATCAGCACTAACATAAGTAATCTCTTCAAACCTCAAGGGTCAATTTCATACAAGAGACTCAGGCTTCTATCGAATAAAATTCACCTTCATTATTAGGAGGATTTGTATGAGTTTATTTTTAATTTGGTTAGGGGTGATGTTTCCCCTAGTGTTTAGCCCGGGTCCTGCCAACATAGTATTTGCAGCATCAGGTGCAAGTGTTGGAGTGAAACGATCTATTCCATTAATCGCGGGTGTCGATACAGTCTTTTTAGTGAAATCCATCATCATAGGTTTTGGGCTAGGCGAAGTATTAGAGTCTCAGCCTGAACTGATGAACACTATGCAATTATTAGGCGCTTTTTACTTATTCTATTTAGCCTATAAATTTGTTCAGAGCAGCACTTCTAAACTTGATAAAGAGTCACAGTCTCTTGGGTTCATTGATGGGTTAATAGTGCAAGCATTAAACTCTAAGGGCTGGTTAATGGTCTTTTTAATGTTCACGTTATTTTCTGATCAAGCCCAACAAGAATTTGGACAGCAAGGCATCATGCTACTAATTATCTGGCTCGCCATCTTAAACATTTCTATCCATTTTCTTTGGGTTTCCATTGGCGATTTATTGTCAAAAATATCGCGTAGTCCTACCTATGAAATGGCACTAAATTACCTTTATGCCGCTAGCTTAGCCCTTGTTAGTGCTTGGCTACTGATTGAGAATCCTATGCTGATAACACTCTTTAATCACTAATCATTTAAGACATCAAATGTACACTGGAGAGTTAACCAAACAACAGATATTAAAAAAGGACCTCTCGGTCCTTTTTTAATTGGCTTGTTTCTTAGCGAGTTTGCTTAGAAGGGTTCGCCATAATAATCGCTAACAAGGCAATCTTGACGACTTAGTACTAGCTGCTTACAAGTATCAACAGCAATTCGCTTATCGTAGTAAGGGCCAACTTTTAAACGGTAGTACTGTTTACCTTTCACAGTGGCCATCTCAATGACGGGCTCTTTACCTGCTAATAGGGTTCTAAACTTAGTCGAAATTGGCGCCCAAGCCCGGTTAGCACCCGCTTCTGAACGGTGAGAAACTAACTGTAAACCATACTCACCAGGGGTTTTCTTACGCTTTGTTGTTTTTTGATCTGCTGCTTTTTTCATGAACTCAGCACGAACATAGTTATCATTCGGTACTTCATATTCTTTTTCGCGAGTCATGGCTTCTTCTGCTTTCGCTTCTTCCATTAGACTCATTTCAAGATCTGTCATCATCAGATCTTCAGCATCAATTTTATTCATTTTCGCAACAACAGGATCTTCACGCAGCGGCGCTACTTTTGCTTTAATCTTATCCGCTGTCATTTCTTCCGTGTCCATTTTTTCACTGGCAGCCATTTTTTCAGTAGGTACCATTTTAGTACCAGCTGTTGAATTACCAGATTGAAGCTCAGCAATTTCACCTTCTAACTTGGCGATTTTAGCTTCAAGCTGAAGTACATTATCAATTTTAGGTTTAATGCTTTCCCACTCAGCAACGGACTGTGCCATTTGCTGTTCCATGGTGATAGGTTGTGTCTCAACAACATTGCCTGCTGGTGTTAACATAGAACAGCCCTGTAGAGCTGTGACGGCTAGTGCAAATGCAGATAGCTTAGTCAGTTTTTTGGTTGAAGTAGCAGCGAGTTCTAGTTTCACGTCAATTCCTTAGCGTTATCAGCGTTCAATTCTTAATCATGATTCTAGCGGGATTAAATTTTAACGTCACCCTAAAAAAGCACTTAGCCTAGAATAAATCGTGATCAAACAATGAATTGAGCCTAAATAACCAAGAATAAGAGCATTGAGTATCGCAATGACTTTCCGATTAGGACTAAAACGAAAAAGGTAATAAAGTTCACTTTAAGCAAACCAGCCACAAAACAGAGCGGATCTCCGATGATAGGTAACCAAGCAAAGAGCAAACTTGCTCTGCCATATTTATTAAATCTTACTTGAGCTTTATTTAGCTGTTCTTGAGAAACAGGGAACCACTTCTTCTCTTGAAAGTGCTCAAGGTAGCCTCCTAACCACCAGTTCACACAAGAGCCAAAGGTATTGAAAAGACTAGCAACGATTGCGAGCCCAACAATAGACAGGTTTGTATCATTGGCATAAAGCAATAACAGGGCTTCAGACCCCATGGGCAATAAGGTTGCACTTAAAAAAGCCGTCAGTGCTAGGTATAAATATTCCATAGTGTTAAGCAGTAAATTAAGACCGCGCCATACTAGCATCTCTCATAAATAAAGAACTTAGTTAACATATCAGATATAAGATTTTTTTATGTAATTGCCATTTCTTTTCACAAAACCACTAGTTAATAAAAGAAGGCGTTTAGCTTGATTTATATCAAGTCTTGGCTCAAACATACCAGTAAGCTTGTGGTTAGAAATAAGAATTACTTATAGGTGATTCACTTTTTAACCTAGAAATATGTTCGCTAGTTTCTCTAGTGCAACAGAACAAGTAGGACAAAAAATGCTTAATGCTTTAAATAATATTCAGATACGTTACAAGCTCTGGGCCATCATAGTACTGATGTCGTTAGGCACATCCGGCTTAATTGGCGTCTCGCTTTACTCTCTGTATATGACCCAATTTCAAGACAGACAAGATAGAACCAAGGATTTGGTCGAAGTCGCACACAGCACTCTCAATCATTATTATCAAGATGCTCTAAAACAAGGCAAAGACCAAGGACAAGCAAGACAGCAAGCATTCGAAGTTATTCGAGAATTACGCTACGAAGGCAAAGAGTACTTCTGGATAAATGACATGAACTCGACCATGTTAATGCACCCTATTACCCCAGCACTTGAGGGGAAAGATATGAGCCAGTTTGAAGATGTGAATGGGGTGAGAGTCTTTGCAGAATTCTTAAAAGTCGTCGAAAAAGATGGTGCTGGCTTTGTCGATTACATGTGGCCTAAAGCAGGTGAGACAGACGCTACTGCTAAAAATGCGTATGTGAAAGCTTTTGAACCTTGGAATATTATTATCGGTACGGGTGTTTATCTAGATGCCTTGCATCAGCAGTTCTTCCATAACCTCATACGTTTTGGCATTGCAGTTATCTTACTCACCCTTTTCATTGGTGGTACTGCCTTATTTATTATTTATTTAGTGACCTCTCGGGTCATTATGCTTAAAGACATTATGCTAGGTGTGGCAGAGTCTGGTGACTTAACTCAACGAGTTGATTTTACAAGCACTGATGAGCTTGGTGTGATGGCCTCTTCCTATAATAAGATGATGGAATCCTTCCAACAGGTAGTCAATAAAGTAGGCAGTTCAAGCTCTCAATTAGACAATATCGTCGTGCAATCAAACCAGATCAGTGACAAGACGACACAAGGGGTTGAGACTCAACTTAAAGAAACAGAGCAAACTGCCAGTGCTATGCTCCAAATGGCAGCCAGTGCTCAGCAGGCCAATGACATTTCTGCTGAAGCAAGCAACAAGGCACAAGAGGTGCAGCAACAATCAAAACAAGGTCTAGCTATCATCACCAGCTCCAACGATAGTATCAAAGGCTTGGCTGAAAATGTTGCCCATGCTACCAACTCTATCCATCAACTTAGAAATAGCGTGATGAATATCGAAACCGTGCTTGAGGTAATAGGTCAGGTATCCGATCAAACCAACCTACTCGCCTTAAATGCAGCCATTGAAGCGGCAAGAGCAGGAGAGCAAGGTCGAGGTTTTGCAGTAGTCGCAGATGAAGTCAGACACCTAGCTCAAAGATCACAAGGTTCAGCGGTTGAAATCCAGGACATGATAGAAAGTCTAAGAAACCAAACACTGGCCACGGTAGATATTATGGAAAAAGCACAAACCATGGCCCAAGAAGGCGTTGAGCAAGCGGTTCAAGCGGGTTCTAGTTTCTCGGATATAAACCATGGTATTAAAGAGATTTCGCACTTAAATCAGCAGATTACCTTAGCCTCTCATGAACAAACCCAAGTTGCAGAAGAGATTAGCCGTAACATAAACAATATCAATACGGTGACTGAGGATACCTCCCAAGATAACAAGGCGATGGGAAGCAACATCGTAGAATTAAAACAGTGTGCAGGCCAGCTAAGAAACTTAATCACTGAATTCTCAACCTAGTATTTAGAAAAGATTAAGCAAAATAAAAAAAGCGGTTTATCGTATGATTAACCGCTTTTTTTGTTTTTACACTTTGTCATAGAACTTGCATAAGACTATTTTAGACAGGCAAGATAAGAAGATGCGATAACATGGCTCGATCGTTTTACCTGAGTAGAGACTTATTTGTCTGTCGATAACAAATTGCTACTGGCTAAACATATTTTTGCAACACCTAGGTGTTAATAATAACTAGCCCAGCACTAAACTGACGCTTACGAAAATTTTTATCATTGCTTTTCGATCCAAGCTTTTTTCTCAAATCAAAGGAACTTACCAATGACGTCTGCGATACCTGATAAGTTAGAAACCCTCTATCAACATATTAATCAGGTTATTTTATCTCGGCAGCACCCTGTGACTGGTTTATTTCCTGCCAGTACCAGCATTAACAACCATGGTAATTATACCGATGCCTGGGTGAGGGATAACGTTTATAGTATTCAAGCTATTTGGGCGCTTTACCTTGCCAATAAACGTAATGGCAACCCACAAAAACGTGCCTACGAATTAGAGCACTCCTGTATCAAAATGATGCGTGGTCTTTTATCTGCCATGATGAGACAGACTCGCAAGGTAGAAGCCTTTAAACACAGCCTTAACCCAGCTGATGCGCTGCACGCTAAATACGATACAAAAACCGGCTTAGAAGCTGTGGCGGATGATGCTTGGGGCCATTTGCAAATAGATGCCACCAGCTTCTATCTATTGATGTTGGCACAAATGACCAAAGCGGGTTCTAAGATCATTTTCTCCCGTGACGAAGTTAACTTTATTCAGAACTTAATTTATTACATTTCAAGGACTTACCGTACGCCTGATTATGGGATTTGGGAGCGAGGCAACAAGGTAAATAATGGTAAAGCAGAGATAAACGCCAGCTCTGTCGGCATGGCAAAAGCCGCAATGGAAGCGCTCGACGGCCTTAACCTTTTTGGCGATGATGGCCCTAAGTGGGCGGAGATTCATTCCTTTGCTGATGCGGTTGCCCGTGCCTCATCGGTACTGGCGTCCTTATTGCCAAAAGAGTCTCGCTCTAAAGAGGTAGACAGTGCCCTTTTAAGTATTATTAGCTTCCCAGCTTTTGCGGTTAGAGACATTAAACTTGCACGTAAAACACGCCTTGAAATTATCGATAAGCTAGGGGGCGAATACGGTTGTAAGCGCTTCTTACTTGATGGCCACCAAGTGGCTCTTGAAGATCAAAACCGTATTTATTATGAGTACGATGAGCTCATCAACTTTGAGCATATTGAGTCTGAGTGGCCGCTTTTTTTCACTTACCTTTATATCGACCGCTTGTTTGCCAGAGACTGGGAGAGTGCCAATCACTATCGTCGAAAACTAGAAAGCTTGATGATAGAAAAAGATGGCCAAATGTTACTGCCTGAATTGTATTCTGTGCCCTTTGATAAGGTACAAGCAGAGAAAGAAAACCCAGGCTCTCAAACACGTGTTGCCAATGACAACCTACCACTTGTGTGGGCTCAAAGCCTTTACCTTGTGGGTAAAATGCTTGATGAAGAGCTGATAACCACTCGCGACCTTGATCCAATCGGTTTGCATCCAAGACAGCACCAAAAGCCTGCGGTTAAGACGTCTATGGTCATTTTGGCGCAAACAGAAGCAACCAAAAAACGCCTGCTTGATGCGGGTGTTTTATGCCAAACGCTAGAAGAGATCGCCCCTCTAAAAGTCATGAGTTGTGAACAACTTATTGATACTTATCGCCACCTTGGCGTGTCTAGCAGCTTAGGTTTAAGCGGCCGCCCTTCTCGTGCGTTAAACAGCATGGCGACCTCTCAACTCTTTTGTATTAATGAGCAGAATTATCTGTGTTTGTCGTGGATTCAAAACGAAGACAAAGACTATCGCAAACTAGATCCAGATTTGATAAAAGACTATATTTGCAACGAATTAGACAGTATTCACGAGCACTGGTATTACCCAGCAAATCCTGTGTTTACCCTCTTTATTGAAGATGCCGTCGCGGCTATGAAGCACAGTGATCAGCTATTCGAGTTTCTGCGTCAATTGCAGAATCATGAAACAGAAAATTATGACGTTCTGCCTCAATCAGCTAAGAACGCTTTCAAGTCTGGCATTCGTCGCAGTATTACGCTGGATAAAGATAAAAGCCATTCTTTAGAAGCAAAACTCAGTGTGCATCAAGCCCCTTGGCCTGTCACTCAGGACGAGTTTGAACATCCTTCTATGTCCTTAGTATTAAAGTCTAATGATGAACTGTTATTGCTCCTTAACCAAAAACCAAACATGACCTTAGCGGTTGATTGCTTGCTAGAACTGCATAAGCGCCAAGCCTTGGTGCAAACCATGCCCTTTAGCTCACCAGCCATTACCGCTTATAAGGTGCTTGAATCTGTTTACACCCAAGCCCTGCTTCACGAGAACTGGGGGGCGGTGAGGCAGTTGTTCGCAATATTAATGCAGCCAACCACAGACCTTGCGACCTACATTGCTGATATCACAGTACGCCAGCGCCAGCTTATTTTAGGCGAAGCCCATAAGGCCGAGATACATATTCGCAACCCATTACATCAAAATGAAATCTTTGAACTGATAGAGCGAATCTCACCTAACCCCATCGCGAAGGTGATTTACCATGAACTTATCGCCATAGCCGGTGCACTCATTCGGGCAAAACCTGACTATTTCAATGGAGTTCGCACCATTCGCTTACATCACTTTGCACTGCTTTGCGCCAAACAAGCTGGTATGGATGAAGGAGAAGATGCGTTTTTAACTTTGGCCCAGCTTTCTCCCCACCAGCTTTATCGCATATTTGAACGCGTATTAGATCAAAAGCATCAGGCGCATAATAAAGGTATGTCGGGCTTTTCTTACGGAGAAATGTTCAGCCAAGAGAGAGATGAAGATGAGCTAGATATGACAGATCTAGACTGGTTTGATTGGCGTTTAGAGCAAGGAATGATCACCAAGCTACCAGAAACCTTCTTAACCAAAATATGGTCTGGCCTTAAACATGCAAACCATATTATTTTTGGTGATAAGCAAAGTAATACCGTCTTGGATTGCCAGCTTACCTTAAAATCTATGACCGCAGGGGAAGATACCTTCGCCCTTTTAATTGAACGTTTAACCTATGACATTCACCCAAGCTGGTACAAGAGCCTGATATTTGAAGCATTAAATGCTTACTTGCTTTACTGTGAGACACACCCTGACTGTACTTTCGAAGCCGATGTAAATCTGCCACTGATTGTCAGCCATTGCGTGGAAGAGTTTGTACGTCAAAATAGTCATCATGATTACTCATTAGCAGAAGAAGAGAATGCCGCTTTAATCGAATTTGCCCAACTTCCACCAAGCAAAATCAACCAGTATTTATTGCTTTCTGTGGCAGCACTACATGGTTAGCACACATCACCCTTAATCAAGGATTGAGGGTGATGCTTTCAGATTTAACAGTTGGAGATAGAAATGGATTTACTAGATGATTTGCAACAAGCCAGATGTGCTGACCCCTTTGCTTGTCTTGGATTACAAGACAACTCAAAGACCAAAGGGTTAAGTCTCACGGTTTGGCAACCTGGCGCTTTGGCGATTGATATCCTCGCCCTTGAAGACGATACGCTACTAGGCACCATGGTAAGTAAAGATGATAACGGCCTTTTTTACCTAGACTGGCCTGAGCAAAAAGAACGTTTTCATTATCGCCTTAAGATCCAATATCAAGATCATGAACTGATTCGCCTAGACCCCTATCAGTTCACAGATACCACCTTTAATGATGTACCACACCACAGTGCCACTATGTATCTTAATCAGGGGGCTAATCCCGCTTTCTGTCAGGTTAGTGATGAACTTAGAATCGATGGCACTCGCTTTTGTGTATATGCCCCAGCAGCTCGCTCTATCAGTGTGGTGGGGGACTTTAATGCTTGGGATGGTCGCGCTCATCCTATGGCCAGCAGTGGCGAAGGTTTGTGGCGTTTATTTATTCCTGATGTAGGCACAGGTCAAAAGTACAAATATGAAATTAGAGATAAACATGGGGAGCTCATTCCTCATAAAACAGACCCTTATGCCAGATTAATTGAGCAGTACCCTTCCTTTTCCAGTGTGACTTGGGATAACGGTCAATATGCTTGGCAAGACAAGCCTTGGATGACCCAAGAAAAGCCTGATCATTACCACAAGGCAATGAGTATCTATGAGGTACATCTAGGGTCTTGGCGCCGTAAACATGGGCAACCTCTTACCTTTCGTGAACATGCTGACGAACTGGTAAATTATGTAAAAGAGATGGCCTACACCCATGTAGAATTATTACCTGTATCTGAGCACCCATTTGATGGTTCTTGGGGTTATCAACCCGTTGGGCTTTATGCGGTAACCTCCCGCTTTGGTAATCCCGATGACTTTAAATTCTTGGTGGATAAATTCCATCAAGCCGGCATAGGTGTGATCGTCGATTGGGTACCTGCACACTTCCCTGCAGACAGTCATGGCTTAGCGAATTTTGATGGGGATAAGCAGTACGAATACCCAGACCCTAAAAAAGGTTTTCACCCTGAGTGGAAATCTTTGATCTATGACTTTGGTAAAGAACATGTGGTGAACTACCTCATCAGTAATGCCGTTTACTGGTTAGAAGAATTCCATATTGATGGCCTACGAGTCGACGCTGTTGCCTCCATGTTGTATCTGGATTACTCCCGCGAAGAAGGTGAATGGATTCCCAATGTTGATGGTGGAAATCATAACTACGAAGCCATTAGTTTTTTACGTCGTCTAAATGAAACCATCTATCTCAACCATCCTCGCTGCTTTACCGTAGCCGAAGAGTCTACTGCCTTTGCTGGCGTTTCAAAACCTACCTATTTAGACGGGCTTGGCTTTGGTTTTAAATGGAACATGGGCTGGATGAATGACTCGCTTCAATACATTTCAAAGGACCCAATTCACCGTCAACATCACCATGGAGAAATGACCTTCTCTTTGGCTTATGCCTTTGACGAACAGTTTGTATTGCCTTTATCTCATGATGAAGTCGTACATGGTAAAGGCTCTATGCTCACTAAGATGCCAGGGGACACTTGGCAACAGTTCGCTAACCTAAGAGCCTTTACGGCTTATATGTATTTCCATCCGGGCAAAAAGCTAAATTTCATGGGTAACGAACTTGCTCAGGGTAGAGAGTGGAATCATGATACGAGTCTAGATTGGCACTTATTAGACATAGATTATCACCAAGCTCAGCAGTCGCTTTGCCGTGACCTAAACCAACTTTATCAAGATGAAGCCGCACTGCATTACGACCACAGCTATCAAGGCTTTGAATGGATAAGTTATGACGATAAAGGCAACAGTATTCTAAGCTTTATTCGTCGTGCCAAAGATTCTGATGAAAAACTAGTCGTACTTATCAACTTCACCCCAAATCCACACAATGAATACCGTGTTGGCGTGCCTGATGAAGGCGAGTATCAATTGGTATTTAATACGGATTCTGAGCCCTATAAAGGTAGCCAGTACCCCGTTCCGACAAGTTGTAACACAGACGCTATTGCGAGCCATGGTAAAGATCAAAGCCTTTGCCTACAGGTTCCGCCTCTTGCAGCAATTGCGCTTAAGCTTAAGGCTTAGCGAAGCAGTCCTTGTACACGCCCTTTTCAATGAAAGGGGCAAACAAGCCAACAAGGATAAAAACAGGTAGATAAATGCAAAACCAAAAATCTCAAACCTCGTACATTCAAACACCCGGTCACCCTCACCCACTGGGAGCAAGCCTTACTGAGACAGGTGTTAATTTTGCGATTTACTCTCATCACGCCAAGCAAGTTAGTCTTTGTTTATTTGCTTCAGACGATCAAGAAGTCGAGCACCAAATAGCCCTCAAGCAAAAGACACAAGGTATTTGGCATGCAGAGATACACGGCCTAAAAGACGGCCAATTGTATGGCTATCGTATTGATGGAGAATTTAACCCCAAAGAGCAACACCTTTTTAATCCTCATAAGTTGTTACTCGACCCTTATGCGAAAAAGCTCAGCGACAAGCTCCATTGGCATCCAGACCAAAGCGCCATGCTAAAAACAGGTGCAATGAATACACAAGATTCAGCTCACTCAGTACCTAAATGCATTGTTAGCCAGCAAAATGAAAAAGCCAAACATGCGCTTAGTAAAAAGATAAAAGCAGAAAATCGTAGCCTTTACGAAGTGCATATTAAAGGCTTTAGCCAACAGCTAGACATAGATGAGAGACTCAAAGGTAAGTACCTAGGCCTCATTGAGCCTAAAAGCCTAGCGCATCTAAAAGCCTTGGGGATTACCAGCTTACAAATAATGCCTTGCTTCGCCTTTGCCAGTGAGCTGCGCTTACAAGCGCTCGGTCTTACAAACTATTGGGGCTACAACCCTATTAACTTTTTCACACCTGATTATGAATATGCTATTGAAGACCCAGTAGCCGAATTCAAACTCATGGTAGAAGGCTTACATAAAGCAGGTTTTGAGGTCATTTTAGATGTGGTTTATAACCACACCTACGAAGGCGAATTAGACCAAGCAAATATCAGCTTTAAGGGAATCGATAACAAGAGCTACTATCGCTCAGAACAAGGCGAATACTTAAACTTCACAGGCTGCGGTAACTGTTTTGATACTTACCACCCAAAGAGCATTCAGCTCATTATGGACAGTATGCGTTATTGGCTAGAGGTAATGGGAGTAGATGGTTTCCGCTTTGACCTTGGGGTCGATCTCGGGCGAACTCAACATGGCTTTGATAGCCGAGCGCCTTTATTAAGCGCCATGCTACAAGACCCTATCATCTCACAAGCTTGTCTCATATCTGAACCTTGGGATATAGGGCCAGATGGCTATCAACTCGGCCAATTCCCGACTGCCTTTTTAGAATGTAATGATAAATACAGAGATAACATCAAGCGCTTTTGGCGTGGAGATAAAGCCCAAGTGCAAGAGTTTGCAACACGCATTATGGGGTCTCGAGATATCTTTCATAAAGGCCATAAAAGCGCGGTGCAGTCGGTTAACTATGTCAGCTATCACGATGGTTTTACCTTACACGATTTAGTGAGCTATGAGAGTCGACACAACCTCGCCAACCAAGAGAGTAACCGCGATGGTCATGGTGAAAATATTAGTCGAAACTTTGGACATGAAGGGGAAACCGATAATGAGCAGATTAACCAAGAGCGACTTAACCAACAAAGTTGCTTGATCGCTACTCTCCTTTTAAGCCAAGGCACGCCTCACATTTTAGCAGGGGATGAGCTATCCAATACGCAAATGGGCAATAACAACGCCTATTGCCAAGATAATGAAATTTCTTGGTTAAATTGGAAAACATCAGCAAAACGCAACCTGCTAGAAAGCCAAATAAGTCAGCTTTTAGCCCTGAGAAAGCAGCATCCAATTTTAGCCGAATGCCGCCTTGAAGATGACGCGCTTTTTCATCATGACATTAAAGACAATGTTATCTGGCTCAATCAGAAAAACGAACCCATGACACATGATGATTGGCACCAAGAAGACAGAGATTTTATCTCTTTGATTCTTGAAAGACGCAAGGATGCAGGTAGCTTAGACAGGCTCTGGTTAGGCTTTTATCGAGGCGGCCTTGTTAATGCACCATCTGATACAGGAAATCGTTTAGCTGACTCACCACTTGAAATACCACTCAAATGGCAAACGAAACTGCTCTTTGGTACTCAAGGTGTGAGTCTGGATGACACTAGCCTTAAGTGTGCTCATGCATCTGTTTTTGTGGCCCAACTAAGCTAAGGCGCTCTCTAGAATAGAAAGCTAAATAAAGCGCTAAAATAGAGAGTTAAAAGCAGAGAGAGAAAGGAAAGGCTGAGCCAGTGAATTCACTGGCTCTTTAAACACAATAAAAAACGAGAAAAGAAAAAGCCCTAATAAAGAGCACTAAGCATGCTGAAATTGCAGCTTGGCTAACTTGGCATAAAGCGGTGAGTTTTCTAACAACTCCGCATGAGTACCTTGAGCCACCAGCTTGCCTTGCTCCATCAGAATAATACGATCAGCATTCACCACAGTAGACAGTCTATGGGCGATGATTAAGCTAGTTCGACCTTGCATTAAATGCTCAAGCGCTTGCTGTACATGATGCTCACTTTGCGCATCTAGCGCACTGGTCGCCTCATCAAGTAACAATATTGGCGCATCTTTTAAAATCGCTCTAGCAATGGCAATTCGCTGCATTTGCCCACCTGAGAGCTTAACGCCATTTTCACCAAGATCAGAGTCATAACCTTCTGGTAACTGCATAATAAAATCATGGGCAAAGGCCGCTTTAGCCGCTTTTACTATGTCTTCCATACTGGCTTCAGGTCTTGCATAGGCAATATTCTGAGCCACACTAATATCAAATAAGGCTGCATGTTGCGGCACTATGGCCATATTTTCACGTAAAGCACTTAAGCCAAGCTGACGAATATTTTGCCCCAATAGACTGATAGCCCCAGAGTCCACATCATAAAAACGTAACAAGAGCTCTAACAAGGTAGACTTACCTGCACCTGATGGCCCCACAAGCGCGATCCTTTCTCCTTTACGTAAGCTTAAATCTAACTGGCTAATGGCCTTATCAGATCGGCTTGAATAAGCGAAATTAACCTGATTAAAGCGAATCATTTCTTCACCAAGCCCAGTACCGTGCACATCTTCAATTTGAGTGGGCGTATCGGCATTTGGAGGAATTTTATTTGGCGTATGTAGCAGTTCGATTAAACGCTCAGCGGCCCCTGCTGCACGCTGTAATTCACCCATCACTTCAGAAATAGCTGCCACTGCTGCTGCCACCATAATGGCGTAGAACAAGAAGCTAGCAAGCTCGCCTCCTGTGATGCGCCCTTGCATCACATCGTTACCACCGACCCACAACATGGCAGCAATGGCCGACATAGAGAGTACGATGACAACAACAGAGAGGAAGGCTCTTTGCCTAATGCGTTGCACACTGACATTAAAAGCACGCTCGACCACATTAGAAAAAATCCCTACATCATGATCTTGCTGATTATGACTTTGCACGACTTTGATATGACGAAGAGACTCACCCACATGACCGCCTACCTTGGCGATTTCATCTTGTGTATCACGTGAGAGTTTTCGTACTTTACGGCCAAAGAATAGAATTGGCACTATCACCAGAGGCACACTCAAAAGCACTATAAAAGTGAGTTTGGCATTGGTCACCATCAAGAGCACGCAGCCACCAATAAGCATCAAAATATTACGCAGAGCAATGGAGACCGATGATCCGATCACACTCTGTAAAAGTGTCGTATCCGTGGTAATTCGCGATTGAATTTCACCACTTTTTTGCTCTTCAAAAAAAGCAGGGTGTAAATTAATCAAATGAGAAAATACCGCTTTACGCAGATCAGCAACAACCTTTTCACCAATCCAAGACACCAGGAAAAACCGAATAAAGCTGCCTAATGCTAATAAACCTACCAAGCCTAAGAAGATGGCAATGCTGTCTAATAAGGCCTCACTCGAACCTGATGCGATACCATTATCAATAAGAAACCGCACTCCTTGCCCTAAACTTAAGGTCACCCCTGCAGTCACGATAAGAGCCAGACTGGCAAAGAAGATTTGCTTCTTATAAGGCAAAATAAAAGGCAATAAATGGCTCAAACTTGCAGTATTTTTCATTAATAATCCTTACTCAATTTCCCAAATTCTTAATTAGGTAAAACACCCTTTGGGGAAGGTATGATTAAAGTAACAAACACTGGCCTTAATACCTATGGGCTTGCTACTCTAGGCAGTCTTTACCTTGTTATTTCCTTGTTTTATTTTTTTACGCTAACTGAGCATCCTATGTCTGATCATCCCTTTTCTGCCCTCACTCCAGATTTTGTCATCAATGCCGTTGAAAGCATTGGCCTTTGGTGCGATGCCAGAATCTATCCACTTAACAGTTACGAGAATCGGGTTTATCAAGTTGGTATTGAAGATAGCACACCCTTGGTCGCAAAGTTTTATCGTCCTAACCGTTGGACTAAAGAACAAATTCTAGAAGAGCATGATGCGCTTTTTGCTCTCGCTCAAGCTGACATTAATGTGATTGCCCCAAAACAAATAGAAGGAGAAAGCCTGTTTTTATATGGGGATTTCTTCTTTTGTGTTTATGACAAACTTATCGGCAAAGCACCCGATGCGGACAATATGGACCACCTTTTTGTTACCGGTGAAACCTTGGCTCAAATCCACCAAGGGTTGCAAGCAGCAGAGTTTAAAACACGCCCTAGCATGGCACCTGTTGCAGACTTCACCAAGGCGATTGAGCAATTAAAAGTGTGTCAGCATTTACCTAAATTTCTTAGAGAAAGATTAGATAAAATAAATGCAAAGTTATTACCTCTCATTCAAACTCAAGTTGATAAGTATTGGCCTACTAAGCAATACCCTATTCATGGGGACTGCCACAGATCCAACTTACTCGTTGACGGGTCTGATGATATCTATTTATTAGATTTTGATGATGCGAAAACAGGCCCTGCGGTACAAGATTTATGGTTGCACCTCTCAGGTAATCTGACCCAGCAAAAGCAACAATTGAGTGAATTAATTGAAGGTTATGAAAGCTATTTTGAGTTTAATGAAAAAGAGTTAGAACTCATCGACAGTCTAAAAGCCATTCGTTTAGTACAATATGCCGCTTGGTTAGACGCCCGTTGGGATGATCCCGCCTTCCCGATGGCCTTCCCTTGGTTTAGCGGTGAAGACTATTGGCTCAACCTCTTAAATGACCTAGAACTCATCATACAAGACTGGGGCAAACTCGCTGCGCCTGCTTACTAATTAATACTAAGATAGCACGATAGATTAAAAACCAATTCACACAAACATAAGACAAAATTAGCTAACTATGAATCTCATACCTGCCCTACAGCAACACTTTGGATTTGATCAATTTCGTGGCGGACAAGAACAATGTGTCCGTCAAGTGCTAGCTGGGCAATCTAGCTTAGCTATTTTTCCAACAGGGGCAGGTAAATCCTTATGTTATCAATTCAGTGCCACTCAACTTAGTGGTATTACACTCGTCGTATCGCCCTTGCTAGCGCTCATTAAGGATCAGGTCGAGTTTCTACAAATCAAAGGCATAGGCGCTGCCAGTTTGGACTCAAGCCAGACACCGGATCAAAATCGCGACATTATGCGCCAAGTACGTGAAGGCCAAATCAAGATACTCATGGTGTCGGTAGAACGTTTTAACAATGAGAGCTTCCGTAATTTCCTGCACACCTTATCCATCTCATTATTGGTGGTAGATGAAGCTCACTGTATTTCAGAATGGGGCCATAATTTTCGCCCTGATTATTTAAAACTCCCTGATTATCAACGCCAGTTTAACATTCCTTTAGTATTGCTTTTAACCGCGACAGCCGCCCCTAAAGTAAAACGAGATATGGCAGCAAAATTTGCCATAGACGAACAGCATATAGTACAAACAGGCTTCTATCGTTCTAACTTAAATTTAGCTGTCTTAAGCGTCCCTCAAGCGGATAAAAAAGCAGCCTTGTTAAACGCATTGAAACAACGCCTTTCGCCTCAAACAAATGAAGCAGAGCCAGCCATTGTCTATGTCACCTTGCAATATAGCGCGGAAGAAACCGCTCAATGGTTAAGAGCTAACCAAGTCTCTGCTCAGGCCTACCATGCAGGATTAGATAGCGAACGCCGTGAGCAAATTCAGCAAGATTTCATGTCAGGCAAGCTCAATACAGTAGTCGCTACTATTGCCTTTGGCATGGGAATCGACAAATCCAATATTCGTCATGTCATTCACTATGATCTACCAAAATCGATTGAAAACTATAGCCAAGAGATTGGCCGTGCAGGTCGAGATGGGCAAGCCTCAAACTGTGTCACCTTGGCAAACCTTGAAGGCCTTTCGACCTTAGAAAACTTTGTTTATGGAGATACGCCAGAACTTGAAAGCATTGCCTACTTATTAGATCTGATTGATCAACAAAGTGTGATGCAGCGTACTCTGACTTGGGAAATGCAGCTGTATGCGCTTTCTAATGAAACCAATATTCGTCAACTTCCTTTAAAAACACTACTAGTACAACTTGAGCTAATGGGCATTATCAGCCCTAAATACGCCTATTACGCGCATTTTCGCTACAAGTTTGTCACGCCTATGGCCCAAGTACTCAGTCAGTTCGATGCCGATAGATCTGCTTTTTTAATGCAAGTTTTCGAAGCGACTAAGTTCAAAAAGGTTTGGGGCGAACCTAACTTTGAGTTTTGGGCACAAGATGCTAAAGACAGAGCAATTAAAGCCTTAGATTACTTAAGTGAAAAAGGTTTAATCGAGCTAGAAACGAAACAGTTAACACAAGTTTATGAGGTATATGACCTTTCTCAAAAGGAACAGGTTGCGGTTCAACTTGGTGACTATTTCAAACAAAAGGAAGAGGCAGAAATTAATCGAATTGCCAAGCTCATTGCCTTCTTTGAACAAGACACCTGCTTAAACAGAAGTTTGGCGCATTACTTTGGAGACAAAAGTTTTGGTGATGAGAGTTTTGGAGACAAAAGTTTTGGTAATGAAAGCACTGAGAATAAAGGCATAAAAGCCCAATGCGGCCACTGTTCAAGTTGCTTAGGAAATAGCATAGGTAAACTTAGCAGACACGAAATGAATGAGAACGACATAGACTCAGAGCAAGTTAGACAAGACCTCAGCGAGTTAGCTAGCACTTTTCAGTCAGCCCTTAAGCTTCATCCAGATAGTATGAGTCTGGATACCAAGTGCCGCTTTCTAGCAGGGATCAGCACGCCTTATCTGACAAAGTGTCGAGCAAAACGTTTATCAGGTTTTGCCCGTTATCAAGATCAAAGCTATGCCAAGTTAAGACAATTAGTACAAGACTTATAAACTAAGGCCTGTCTTCTTAGTCAGACTGAGTCGCTGCTTCATCTTCAGGGTAGCGGCTTATTTCGATCAGGTTATTATCCAGATCATTAATATACACAGACATCATAGGCCCCATAGCGCCAGTCTTCTCCACAGGTCCTTCTAGAATATCCACTTGTTTATGTTTTAAATGGGCAATGACTTCATCTAGGCTAATCTTAGCAATCAAGCAAAGGTCACCCGAGCCTTCAAGTGCATGATTACGCATTTCTTGGCCCGCAGTTTGAAAGTTAATTTTCTGTTCACCAAAACTCACCGCCTTGCGGCCATTGGCAAATATAATGGGTGTCATGCCAAGCACTTCAACAAAGAAGTTCACTGAGGCATCAATATCGGAAACTGTTAACACTAGATGATCTATATGACTAATCATAGAAGGCTCAATTTATCCCTAAGGTGTAAAACAGTACTAAAAAGCGCTGAAAAATCAGACGGCTTCCTAGCCTTTTAAATCGTTATCGATCTCCAGTTTAGGCCCAGAGCGTATGCAAAACAAGCCTTGAATGAGAGCAAATTTCAAGTTAATGAGGGGTTTCATTTTAGGGGGTTATAAGACAAAGGCGATTGTCATTAAGCGGTGAAGTAATCTAGATGCTTTTATCAAGGGTCTAAGGCAGAAGGACTTACTCCAAGCTAACTACGCCTTCGTTGCCACTTGTTCGAGAGCAAGCTGGACAAACTCTTGTACGGCAGGCATCACGCTGCGATTTTTTAGCCAAACAACATGTTCAACAGCCGGCTCATCTGCTTCGATAATGTCTAAAGTGAGATACCTATCATCGGCACGAATATCATGCTCAAACGCAAAACCAACCCCTAATCCATGAATCACAGCCTCACAAATCTCATGCCTATGATCTAAACGAATTTGACTATGACCCACAATATCATGTGCCGCTAGCAGTTTATCTAGGCATACCTGGGTATAACAAGAATGAGCAGAGAAGATCAGAGGATATTCCGCCAAGGTTTTGATGCTCACTTCTTTTAACCTATACAACGGGCTGGACTTAGCAACAATCGCCACTAACTTATGACGATGGAATTCGAAACTGGATAAAGACGCGTGCTTTTTCGCAAGAGGAAACAAGCCAATATCCACTTCACGATTTAACACTTGAGACAAACAATCCGCACTGGTTGTCGAGTTAATCTCTAGACAGGTTTCCCCATACTGATGTCGAAACTCAGCCAATAAAGGCATAAAGATAAGGGCTGATGCTGTGGCAATTTTAATACTTGGTAAAAGGCCTTGGTTTTCAGCTGAAAGTACTGCATCTAAGGCATTGCCTAAATCCGTATATTGCCTAGAAACCTGATAAAGGCGCTTACCATGATTCGTTAACTCAAACCCGTTTGGGGTTCGTTCCAATAAATAATGACCAGAACGAGACTCTAGCTTACGGATTTGAGCGGTTACCGCAGGCTGGCTTACCTCTAACGCACTCGCCGCTCGTGTAAAATTGCCATGTTCCACCACGGCATTAAAAGCACGAATTTCAGACAGACTAATGCTCATTTTACAAGATTAATTACTTGTTGCTTGAGAACGATGCAACTCTGTTGAAAGTGCCTCATCACGTCGCCAATCTAAGATAGGCCACTTTTTCTCATTGGCAATTTTCGCCAAACGCTCATCAGGATTAGTAACAATAGGAAAGTCCACATGCTCAAGTAGCGGTAAATCGTTAATCGAGTCAGAGTAGAAATGACTATGTTCAAATTCACGCCCACTCTCAGCTAGCCACTCTTTCAAGCGAATAACCTTGCCTTCACGATAACTCACCTGCCCAGCAATTTGCTTGGTAGGCATATCGTTGTCATCCATCACAAGATCGATAGCCAGCACATTATCTAACTCAAGTAAGGCAGCAATAGGCTTAACCAAAAAGGTCACTGTGGCCGAAATCACTAAAACTTCATCACCTTGCTGCTTAATGCGTTTAATTAGCTCAATCGCCTGAGGATAAAACTTTTGCAACATCACTTGGCTGACAAAGGTCTGAATTCCAGCATCCAATAAAGGCTTTGAAAATTGCTTAAGCGGTTCAACCTGAAGATTCACATAATCCTGCATCAAGAGTTCGCCTTTATGGTAGAGATCCATCAGCCTTGCTTCTTCTGCCAAAAAGTTTGTCTTATCCATCCAGCCTTGATCACACATAAATTCGCAGAATAAAGACGAGCTGTCACCTGCGATTAACGTTTCATCAAGATCAAAAATATGTAAATCAGTCATGTTTAACCCTTCAAAATATTCTGAGCAAAATGCTTATCATGCCCTTCTATACCGAGCAGTTGGCAGGCTAGTCCACAGATATCGGTTTGCTTAACTGGTTGCAACTCTGATTGTGGGCGAAATTCCTCACCAAGGACCATAAAGGGTACTTCAATTTCTTCAGGGAGGGTACCACCGTGTGAATGATCATTGTTCATACCATGATCTGCCGTGATCATAATCTGATAACCCAGCTCTAACCACTGAGGTAAAAAGTGAGATAGATAACCATCCATACGGCGGGCTGAGTTACGATACTGCTGGCTATCTAACGCAAATTTATGGCCAATATCATCCACGTTCATAGTATGAATTAACAAAAAATCCGGGTCATGCTTCTGTCTTAAATGCTCGCCATCCAACAAGGTGTGATGATCAGGGTAATGGTCTTGATGATAAAAAATGCCTTGTTGGATCGGCATAGCTTCATTATCCGTAAACCTGTGCTTAATGGCATCATAGGGGCAAGTGTTATATAGCTCACTAATCCAATGGTATGCAGCGGCTGCCGTTTTAAGCCCGGCACCTTGCGCAAGATGGAAGATACTTTTTTCAGTGGATAAACGAATCGTATTATTATCGACAATACCGCTTTCTAAAGGTGTTCTGCCCGTTAAAATACTTTCGTATAAAGGGCGAGATAAGGAAGGTAATTCACAAGCCATTTTATAGAGTTTACCCTGACCTGCTTGCTCAAGCGCGGCTAAGAAACCCATACATTCTTTTGCGACTTGATAGTTCAAACCATCAATCACAATTAAGATCACTTTATTCATACTGTCTGCTCCTACCAAGTACGTATGCCAGCTTTCTGTAAAAGACAAACTGACTGTTTGGGGAGCAGAATATATAAAAACAAAAGCTTTAGTTATGAATAATGGCAAGCAAACCTTATATTTATAACCTGAAATTATTTTATGAAATAAACTATCACTTATTAGAAGCTAAAATATCATCTAAGGTGAGTGAACCATGAATCAGGGAGAGTTTTTTCTTACGATCGATTTGCTTGATTTTATATTCGATCGACATAGCCTCTCGTTTATCACCTATGGCTTGATGCCACATAAGTGCTAAGGGCCCCTTGCCTCTTAAATAACGAGCACCCTTTTTAGAATTTGAGGCATGTTCTTGGAAGCGCCTGTCGACATCCGTTGTTACCCCTGCATACAAGGTATTCAGCCGCGTACGTATTAAATACACACTCCATACTTGCTCATTTTCAGAACTCGTTATTACCTTAATTTGAGAGGATTCTGCATCTATTGTCATAATTTTTTGTATCGCGTATTCATCATCAAGCCCATGTATTTAAGCTTACATGGGCATGGTTTACAAAAGGTTTGCCTAATGGTCAGTTCTTAAGGATATAACTAATCTACTAGAATGAAAATCAAAGTTGCCGCCGTCATCATCCCCATAAACCAATTAAAATTACGTTTACGCTTAACCGAAGTGAGCCACTGCCTAATAGCAACCCCAAGACCTGCCCAAAGACTGATAGCAAAAAAGCCCATGGTTGCAAACGCTAAGATGATCCAAAACCCTGACTGCCAATACATGTCCCCAGTAAGGGTAAAAGTACTCACACTACCAATCGCCATGGTCCAAGCTTTAGGGTTCACAAACTGGAACAAGGAAGCCGAATGCAAACGCATAGGTCTGGCTTTTACATCACTTGCCTGTAAAGCACTTTCATCAGTCGGCGCATTTGCTATCTTCCATGCAAGCCATAATAAGTAAAGACTACCCACAACCTTAAGCACATCATACAACACAGGGTAAAGTTCAAACGCCGCCCCTAATCCAACCAATACAGAACTGATCAGACACGCCATACCAATTATGATGCCAAACATATGAGGCAAGGTACGTATGTATCCAAACTGAGCACCTGAAGCCAGTAACATTAAATTATTAGGCCCTGGCGTTACCGACATCACAAAAGCAAATAAAGCGATGGCAAAGAAAAATGACAGTTCCATATTAATCCTCCTTACCTTTTGATTGTCGTTTCATCACATCATGTATAAAACACCATAAGTTAGCTTTCTTCGCTTCTTTCATCGCAGCCTGAGGTGCTACGGCGATATCTTTAAGCTGAGTCTGACTTAAATGGCAGAGTTGACGGCGTGTAGAATAAATTTTCATTGCGCCTTGGATCTTGTGAAATAAAGCAATTAATAGCATCGTCTTCTCCTTCTTGTTTCATACATTATGATTACCCTCTTAAATCATTATTAAGCGGGTTTTGATTAAGTGAATCTAGTTTAAAAAACATAACAGAAACAATACAGACTCAAAATAAGATCATTTAAACCATACAGTTTGAGTTTAAAATACCCTGTATTGTCTTTTTAAACTCAATCTGTATTGGAATAAATGCGAAATATTGATTAATATTCAATCTAACTTCTCTTTGATAACAGACAGTCACTATGAAACTCTATCAAAAACTGGCCAACGAATTACGCGACCATATCCAACAGGGTTATTTTCAAACTGGCGATAAAATGCCTTCTGTCAGACAACTGGCAAGCCAACATGAGGTGAGTATTTCAACGGTACAAGAAGCCTATCGCCACCTTGAAATGGAAAGTCTGGTAGAGGCAAGACCTAAGTCTGGTTACTTTGCGACGCCTAATAGCAACAACCATAGTTTGCCAGAGGTTTCGCGACCGCCTCAAAGACCAATGGAAGTATCCCAATGGGAACAAGTGCTCACCCAACTGATCAATAGAGAGAATAAAGGCAACATTCAGCTTCAACATGCTATGCCTAATATGGATAGCTCTTCACTAAAGCCTCTCCTTAAAAAGCTTTCCGACCTCACCAAGCACAATATTAGTGATAGCTTGTCTTATGGGGATGTAAAAGGCGCGCTTGTGCTGAGAGAACAGCTTTGTCGCCTTGCTTTAGGTTTTGGTTGTCATCTTCATCCAAACGACCTTGTTGTAACCTCTGGTTGCCAAGAAGCCTTATCTGTTTGTCTAAGAGCCGTTGCCGATGCAGGTGAAATTATCGCCATTGAATCTCCAAGTTTTTATGGTTCAATTCAAGCGATTAAAGCCGCCAATTTAAAAGCCATTGAGATCCCTACTCACCCAGTGACAGGCCTTAGTTTAGAAGCCTTAGAGCTAGCACTTGACCAGTGGCCGATTAAAGCAATTTTGGTTACACCAACCTGTAACAACCCTTTTGGCTACACCATGCCAAATGAAAATAAACAAAAGCTTTATAAACTGGCCCAGAGCTATGATATTGCCATTATTGAAGATGATATTTACGGGGATATTTCTTATCAATTCCCTAGGCCAAAAACGGTCAAAACCTTTGATGAAGACGGCCGAGTCATGTTCTGCTCCTCTTTTTCTAAAACCATCGCTCCGGGGTTAAGAGTGGGATGGATAGCACCGGGACGTTATCGCGATAAAGTCACTCATATTAAATATGTGAGTAATTCTATGTGCCCAACTTTGCCACAGCTTGCCATTGCAGATTTTATCAAAACAGGGGGTTATGACAGGCACATAAGACGCTCTCGCCAAGAATACCGACAAGCCAGAGATCACTTTATTCAAACCCTTAACAAGTACTTTCCTGCTGAAACTAAAATCAGCCTCCCTGAAGGTGGCTTTATTTTATGGGTTGAATTACCCAAGCACATAGATGTAGTGAAACTTTCTGAAGAGTGCCAGAAACACGACATTAATATCGCCCCGGGTACACTCTTTTCTGTCACAGGAAAGTACCGTCACTGTATGCGACTTAATTTTAGCGAGAAGGACATGAAAACCCGTGAAGACGGTATAAGAAAGCTCGCTTTTTTAATTAAACAGCAAGAAGAAAATTTAGAAATCGAAGCGCATTAACCTAAAAAGCCCAGTTTCATACAAGATATAAAACTGGGCTTCTTTAAAGCAGATAATTTAAGTGTAAAGCCTTTAGATTAAAGCCTTTTCACTCTAAAAAAGTCCTTAGAAGTTCACATCCAACCTCTGACCTTTTGCTTCACTCTCAAGGACTAACTCTATTAATCTAATGCTATTTAAGCTCTGTTCTGCCCCCATATCTTGGTAATCACCCGTTTCTATTGCCTTAGCCAGATCAGCAAAGAAGTTCTGATAACAGCCTTTCTCTGTTGGGATAAGCTCGACATTTTCGTCATCGTAAAGCTTACCAAATTCGGTTAACTTCTCAGCGCCCCAATTATCGCCAACAGGCAATTCCCCTGCTCTTAAGCAATCTTCTTGAGGGTCTAGACCATACTTTACATAACTTGCCTTATCACCTTGCACTTGGAACCTTAAATTAGGCCCAGAGCAAAAAAGGTTGGCAACTAAAATGACTTCTCGTTCTGGATAATGCAGGGTTAAATGGAAATAGTCTGTTGTGCTTCCCCCTTTGCGCATTATCTTACAACTAGCACTCACACTTTGCGGCAAGCCAAATAAGGTTAAGGTTTGGTCCAAAAGGTGTGGCGCTAGATCATACAAGATACCGCCACCATCCGTTGCCATTTCACGCCAGCGCTGCTGTACGTTTGGACGAAAGCGATCAAAATGAGACTCATACACTCTAACCTCACCTAGCATTTTCTCTTCTATCAGACGCTTAACCGTAAGAAAGTCACCATCATAACGTCGGTTCTGATAGACACTCAGTAACAGACCCTTTTCTTTAGCCAGCTTGATTAGCGCTTCACCATCTTGTGAACGAGTCACAAAAGGTTTTTCAATTAATACATGCTTGCCATGTTCAAGTGCTAATTTTGCTAAAGGGTAATGCACATCATTGGGCGCAGTAATAATGATTAAGTCAGCCTCTGTCTGCATTATCATCTCATCAGCACTTTGGTAATGAGCGATCTCAGGCCAATCAGCCAATACCGCGTCTTTCTTGGAGCTGCTCACAGCCACAAAACGAAAAGAGTCTGCGGTCGTAATAAAAGGGATATGAAATGTTTTCGATGAGAAGCCATAACCAACAATGGCCGTTTTAATGCTCATATTTTAATCCTGTTTATGTGCTTAAGTTGCTGTTAAGACAAGCGTTTAAGGTAAGGAATAGAGAACTAGTATCTCTTAATTACACAAAAAAAACAGGATAAAAAATAGAAGATAAAAAGAGAGGTAAAGCCTATCAGGCTTTATGAGGCTCGTCCTTGAGCCAAGATAAACGTATTTATTAAGGTAAAACTAGGTTTGTTGTTCGATATTAAAAACACTGGTTTTCTTATCTAAATGCTCAACCAGTTGATAAATCTGGTTAGTATTATCTGAAATAATAGAAATAGAGTCCGTATCGACTTGAAGTTGCTGCGCTATCTTATCCATATCATCATTCATCAAGACAGCCGTTTTAGACACTTCCAAAATAGATTGAGCCATATGGTTGGCAGATTCAGCCCCTGTTTTAGCAAGGTCTTCGATTTCACGCATGACTTTTTCTGCTTTTTCACCTGACTCCTCAATCGCCAGTAAATTTTCCTGACCTGTTTTCATGGTCGTAATCGCAGAGTTAGTTGAGTTTTGAATTGTACTCACAATACCTGTAATTTTTGCTGTCGCATCTACTGTCTTCTCTGCTAGCGCTCGCACTTCATCAGCCACTACAGAAAAGCCACGGCCAGCTTCACCCGCTCGCGCCGCCTCAATGGCCGCATTAAGTGCTAATAAGTTTGTTTGCTCAGCCAAATCATTAATCATTGAAATTACACTATCGATATCTAGAGATAACTGACCTAACTCATTTAGCTGCTCGCCCGTTTTATTCACATACTCAGTGGTTTTAGACAAGTTAAAGAGTGCTTCTTCCATGGTTTTAGCACCACTCTTAGCTGACTCATAGGTATCTTTCGACTGGGCACTCAAGTTATCCGTTGTATCTGAAATACTTGAAATGTTGTTAGAGATTTCCTCCGTAGCCGCAACTAAGGAAGTCGTTTGAGCATTGATAGATTGATTACTGTCAGCAATATTATTTACTGCCAAATGCAAATTAGCGACCTTCTCATTCACATCCGTTGTGGTATTAACAACGCCACTTACCACGTTATTTAGCCCTTCAGACATATCATTGACTGAACCACACAAGGCATCGAATTCATCATTACGCTTATTATTAATTGAGAGCTTCACATTAAGATCACCCTCTTTCACTTTCACCAAGTCACTAATGATTTCACTCAAGGTTTTATTCACGCTTTTACCAATTGCCAGCATAATCAAACCAGAGAACACGGCAACCAATACGCTCACCAAAATTAAGGTATAACTGGCATTGTCAAAGCTCTTATTTGCTAGGCGTTCTGCATCTGCATTTAAACTGCCTAGGTATTCAGAAACAGATAATCGATTATCCACAAATTGCTTTTTCTGCTCTATAAAGGCCTCTTCAGCAAGATGGGTTGCTTTATTTTGCTGAGTTAGTTTATCAATTTCAGCAAGATATAAGTTTATGTTGCCACCAAACTTTTCTTCTAAACCAAAGTTCTGAATACGCTTTATAAAGCCTTGAAAGGTCTCTTTAAATAAAGCTAAATTATCTGGTGTGGTTTCAAATATATAAATTTTTTCAGCCTCACGAACCTTAATGAACTCACGCTTAACCAAGCTTAAAAAGGCAATTTCTGCCAATACAATATCACCCTGTGCCTGCACCTGACTCTTAATACCAGATTTGCTATCAAAGCCTAAGTTATGCCTTTGCTCGATAATATTGGTTAGAGAATCAGAGTAATTCATCAAACTCGATTTAGTACTTTCCAGTTCAACTCGCCCTTGTTCGGTATCTATATTGGCAATGTCTAATTCTAAACTGATTAAAAAGGCTTCTTTGTTAGCATTAATCGCCTCCACATAAGCAGCATAATTATCATCATTAAGAGATGACATACCGTCATGCTTTTCCATCATAGAAAAGACAAGAGAGTCCAGATTACTTTCAATATTAGACAGGGTTTGCAACCTATGAGAGGTCGCTTGCTGGGTATTTAAACCATTGAGGGAAACTAGGGTAACGACGATGAACCCACTTATCGTACAGAAAAGTAAAATAATGAGTTTTATTCTAAAACTAAGATTCTCAAACATACTCGTACACCTATATCATCTGCTAAAAGATTGCGCTTAGCCAGAAACATCCATGTAGGGCACTGATAAAAGTAATAATAGTTCAAATTAACGTAATGTGAAGTTAAGCAGCTTTTTGTAACTTAAACGTAATTAATTTGTCTATTAACGCCCTAAAGCTTACCCATAAAACGGATAAAATAAATAGGCCAAATGAGACAAAATGTCGTTAAATGCAAGCTAGGTGTCGTCAACTTCCTTTTTCTTATAGGAAATCACTTAACTTAAATACAGATGTTAGCTTTACAAAAAGACATGATAGAAACAGTAATAATTGATAGCTTTAACTAATTGAAATTTGTTTTCTCTTAGCTAAAAGAAAATAAAAATGAGAACGTCACGAGTACAGAGTCACATAAAGGTTATTTTCTCGCATGAGCAAGTTCACGGTTTTCAACAAAGGTATAACCACGCCATTCGTAAAAAGGCATTTTCCCTTCTTCTATCAAGGTGATTAAAACATCGGTAGGCAAACCTTTAGCTTGAGCATAATCTTCAAACAAAATGGGGTTATTAATATGCAAACTTGCCTCTTGTAAACCTAAGGTTCTGGCTTCCTCCAAGGTTGCTTTTTGGCTTTTCGTACTCTTAGCCATTTTTAGCAACATCAGAATAGCTAAAGCAACAAGTAAGAGTAAGATGAGTTGTATCATGTCAGGTTCCTTTGTTTTTGAGGGAAACACATTAAAGCCTCAAGTTTTACAATCATCGCCCATAGTAACCTATGTCGCAATTGAGCCTGAACATTATTGAGCCTCAAACATCTACTCTCTTCATTAGTATCATAAAGAGAGCAGATAAAAGGGAACCGCTAACCGTCTCGTTTTTATCGAGTTAAACCAGATGGAACTGGCTCTTCATGCCTTTTTCACGTTGTGGAATAAGCGCCTGGTATTCTTCACTCTCGTACCAATTACGAGCAGCGTCTTTATTTGGGAACTGAATAACCGCTTTTTTCCCAAAAGCAGCGTCACCGTGAAGCACTTCCACATCCCCCTTAGTAATAAAGTGCCCATCAAAAGCAGCAACCGTTTTCACGGCTTGCTCACTGTATTTAGCTAATTCTTCAAGATCGATTAAGTTTGATTCAACAATCACTAAACAAGTCATTCGTATTACTCCTAGGTGTTAAAAAGCGTTCAAAGCGCGATAAAGTTGACTTAGTTTAGAAACACAAAGACTATTAAACAATAACCATAAAATAGACTCAGTGTTTATATTTATGAACACCAAATTTAATTACAAAGCATGTATGCAGAAGTATAAAAGCTATGAACACGATTAAACTCGCTCCGCTCTTACTTATCTTTGTTGAAGTGGCCAAAATGCGCTCTTTTACTCAAGCAGCTAAAAAACTAGGTATGAGCAAGTCCGCCATTAGTCAGCAAATTAAACGGCTGGAAACCGCAACTGATCAGCAGCTTTTAGTAAGAAATACTCGTGGCGTGGTACTGACTTCAGTTGGCGAAAAACTCTTAGCGAAAAGTGAATTACTCAGTGAGCAATTAAGCATGACGCTTACAGAATTGGACAGTGAAAAAGAACAGCCCAGCGGCAGTTTTCGCGTATCAGTCCCACCCTTTTTTGAGAAGAATATTGTCGTACCTGCCATGGCTCAGCTGTGTACTGAATTTCCGTTAATCAGCCCTGAGATATTGGTTAATGGTCGCTGGCAAGATTTAATCGAACACAACCTAGATGCCGCTATTTTTGGAGGAAACCTAAAAGACTCTAACTACCGTGCTTTATCCATAGGCAAAGTAAGCGAACACTTTTGTGCATCTCCTCGTTACCTGAAACAGTTTGGCATACCTAACCAACTTAAGGACCTAGATAAACACAGGTTTATTGCCACACCTTGGCAACAAGACAAGCTACAACTTTTAGATGTAAAAACAGAAAAAAGCATCTCATACCAAGCAACACATTATGCTAAAACCAATACGCCAAATACCGCACTAGAAATGGTGTTAAATGATATGGGCATAGCCATATTGCCTGAGTTTCTTTTGCAGCCCCACCTTCTAGAGCAAGAGCTTGAACTCTTGTTACCAGAGACCAGAGGGAGAGCTTGGCACTTTTACTTTTTACATCAGTTTATGGCCGAAAAGCCCACCCATGTGACACGTTTTTACCAGCTAACTGTGCACTACTTTCAAAAGAGGATGCGTTAAATTAAATAAGGGGAAAAGAACTAGAGTTGGTTTAAGGGCTAGTCGAACCACCATACTTTGCAGCTAATCGTTTATGTCGATATCGAAATAAAGATCGATAGATAGGCAAGGTTAAATGCCCGATAAATTTTAACTTTGGTACAAAGGTAAGCGTATCTGTTACTAGACTATTGGAATCGAGATGCTTGATTGATCGACAATGACGCCACTCTTTATGAAATATTGTTGTTGAGCTTTCTTCAAAGCCAGTCTCATCTGCTCTTACTAATTTAAACTTATGTCGATCCACTGGCACAAAGCAAAAAAGTAAAATCACACTGGTAAAGGCCTCAACATTTATTGGCCAGAACTGTAAATTCTTAGTCTTAAAAGCAATTGGTGAGGTCATTTTTACTATCGGGTGTAATTCGTAATTAACACTTTGCATAGTTAATAAGTCTTCACCCCGTATGTCTTCATCTAATAAAGTTTCAACTTGGAAGCTAAACATCCTTGGCCTCGAATACCGCAATAAAAGCAAACAAATTATGTATCAGCTTCAAAACATTTCTATCGCTTTAGAGGCTACCATTACCTTTATTCCCACATGAGGAATGATCAGATTCTCCCAACTCCAGTTGTGGTGTTTAATTATCTGCTCAGCACTTAAGTGGTCTCTATTTACTGTGGTATGAGCATCAGAAATGGCTGTCACATTAAAGCCCTTACTCAAGCAAGAACGTAAGCTGGTATCAACACAAAACTCAGTTGCAGCACCTGTAATAAACACCTCAGTGATTCCTTTGGATTTTAACAGAGCCTCCAACTCAGTTTGATAAAAGGCATCACAGGCTGTCTTGGTCAGCTTAAAATCTGTCTCACTTTTATCAAGTTCATCAATTATCTCCCAACCTTGAGAACCTTCAAATAAGCCTTCTTCTTTACTGCTATTATGTTGGATGTAAATAACCAGCTCACCAGCACTTCTGAAGGTTTCACCTAGACAATTAATACGTTTTACGACCCCATTAAAATCATGTCTCGGTGTTTCAAACAGGCCTTTTTGCATATCAATAATAAGTAATGCTTTCATAAGATCCTTCTAGTCGTTGGCTAGTGTTTGTTTCTAATAGATAGAGCTAAATATTAATGAATTGCTTACTAACCTTCTAGCGCTAAGCATGAGAATTATCATCTGCTCAACACATAATATTTCTCACTTAATGTAAGGGGTCAATTGGCTACAAATAGCTTAAAGATTCAGCTTATACGCACAATGACTTTCAAAAGACTATATGGTTTATGGCCCTCACTCTGCCAAGCTATCCCGCTTAAAAGTATTTATAAAATGGTTAAAAGCAGAGATATCTTAATCAAAATCAAACCGAATTTAGCACTAAATGCGTTAAATCTGACGAAAAATTTACAATGAGACACGTTAGAATAATAAAGACAGCAGAAAAATAAGTAAAAAAGTTAGAAAGAATGCCTTTATGAATCTCGAAAAATCAGTCAAAAAAACACTTTCAAGTATCACCTTAACAACCACCCTTTTCTTTATCAGTTCAGCATCTTTAGCAAAGACAAATGAAGTACGCGTTTGCTCATTACAGCTACCTCCTCAAACTATGCTAAACAAGCAAGGCGAGCCAGATGGTTTTGCCGTGCGCATTCTTCAAGGAGTCTCAAAACAACTAGACTGGAAGCTGACCTTTATATACAGCCCTTGGATGAGAGTGGTTAACCATGCAAAAAATGGTAAATGCGACCTAATGATGACAGTGCTAAATAAAGGAGATTATTCTGAATATATGACCTTTCCTAAGTCCTATATCATTAATCAAAAAAATGTCTTGGTTAAAGCCAAGGGTAAGAAGATTCAATATTCGGGAGATCTAGAAGCATTCATGCGTAAGCACGACATCGCCCTTTATCGTGACAAACGAGTGGATGACAAATTTGAGTATTACCGCAAGCAACCTTGGGCGAAACTTGAAGAAGTAAATCAAATAGAACAGGCAATCATGATGTTATTGGCAAACCGCATAGATGCCTATATCGAGAATGATTTAACATCAGCATACAAATTAAGAGAGCTTGGTTTGTTAGATCAAGTTGAGGTGCTCTCACCTCCGCTAAATACCACCCCAGCCTATATCACCTTCCCCCATGCTGGAAATCTCGTTAACCAAGTTGATAGATACGATAACGCGATAGAAGCCTATAAGAAAACATCAGAATATAAAGCGCTAGAGAAGCATTACTTAGGTAATTAGGTAGTCTTCTGCCACTTCTTTTTCTAGTCTCAATTAGCTGAACCTTCTAGCCCAAAGCGTCGTCGCATTTCATTTACCAGACGATGCCTTGAGCTTCTTGGCCTTTCATGTGGCGCAAATAAAGCACTCGATTCATCTAAAAGATTCACGGCTTTTTCAAGGGAGGTTAATACCGCTTGCGAAAGCTCACCCGACTCTGAAAGTCGATTAATCTCAAAGATAGCCACAGCCTTTACGGCAATATCCTCAGGTAAACCAGATTTAGTACATAAACCATAGGTACCTTGGATAAAGTGATCCCAAGTTTCTTTGTTATAAGCATCAAGTTCTGACACCAGTTTAAAATCATTACACACATACCCAAGGCTTTTAAGACGCTCTTGTTCAGAGCAATACCGCTGATAAAATAGCTTAAAAACCTCATTCTTAAATTGTATCTCTTGGCAAAACTTATGCTGCAAGATCTGTAAGTCGTCCAGCCAAGAAGCGTAACCTTTGGCATAGAACTCAAGCTCTTGCAGCTCTTCATGCTCCCCAAAGAATGAGTCACAGTTCACAACTAAATTCACTTTATAAGAAGGTGCCGGCATAACACCAAGAGCTTGATACTCCTTTAGCTGAATCTCAGTAACCGTAGAAGCACTAAGCAACTCATCTTTAGTGTAAAAATATTCTGATAGGTATTTGATAAGTTCCAATGGCATTTAAACCTCCTTTTAAAATGAAAGGAGGCAAAAGTAACATCAGAAAAGGAGGGACACTTCGATATGGATCGAAGTGATAGCTTGGCTACCGTTTTAGGTACAAAGTTGAGCAGGAGCTCAACCCTATGCATTCCCACGCAGAACATGGGAACGAGGTAAACTAGTTAAAGCATCACGTTAAATAATATAGTGTAGATATTGAACATCGAATGGTAGGTGAGGGAATGTCTTTATATTTCCTTCAACAAAACCTAGCTTTAGATACCAGTTTTTGAGCTTATGATGCTCAGCGATAATACCTATGCTAACTCGAGTTATCTTTTTGGTTTTAGCGTATTGAATAACGTGCTGCACCAGTGCTTCACCAATACCCTGGCGGCGGTGTTCTGACAACACAGAAAGCCGATTTAAGTAACCTACGCCAAGTCTTGGATTCTCAAAAGCTACACAGGCAACAGAATAAGCGCGGTCTTCATACAAGAAATATTCTTCGCCTCGTTCGAAATCAGCCTCTACCCAATCAGAGCTGCAAAAAGAAGGATGTTTTGGATTGTTGTCTTGATTGAGGTTAAAGGTAACAGCGACATCTTTGTTCGACTCACTGATGATGCTAGCAATCAACTTCGCATCTTTGACATTCGCCTCTCGTATTTTCATTCTTCCTTTTTTCCTTATCTAATTACGACCTTTATCAATCTTGGATAAAATAGCTTACTCAGGCTGCTGAATATACTTTTGGATGATGTGGTCTATGTCGCCGTTTAGCTTCATATCAATGATGATTTGATTAAACTCTTTAATAAAGGCCTGTTTGAAAGGGTACTTTCCTTCATTTACATTGGTGAAGCCTAGGTAACTTTCTTCGTAAGAAACCATTTTCCCTGAATCGATATTTTCCAGCGCATTATAATGAGAAAAACGTGTTTTAATTCTTTCCAATTCAGTTTCAATTGCTAGCTGATCGTTCACGTAACAATCTATTCTGCCTGTTCCTACCATTAATAAATTTTGTTCTGCACGTAGTGATTCAGACATATATATTTTTTTATTTTTTACGGCATCTAAAAATGCATCGCCACCTAATAAGTAACCACTGCTCTGCCCTATGGTTAAACCAAAATAGTCTTCAGGCCATCTTTTTCGATTGAATGAATCGACACTTTTGTTACAAACCAAGATGGTTTTTTCGGTGAAGATAGGTGCTGAGTAAGGCTCGATATAAGGACGTCGATTTGGGTAATAATAAGGCGGAAAAAGCGCAAATGCTTTACCTGTGTTGAGCAAGTTTAAGCCTCGCTCCCAAGGGACGGCAACCAAATCCACATGGTAATCATCCATTTTATCAAAGGCTTGCGTCAGCACATCGATATAAACACCTTTAAAGACACCATTTTCTTCCCATGAATAAGGGCGGTATGAAGCATCACCATAGATGGTAACTGTGTGTTTTTGCGTGGCGAGAGTCACTAAACTAAAGCTGAGGAGTAAGCCGGTAATTATAATTTTTCTTATCATTAACAACTCAATTTATAATGGATTAATGAATGCTGTTCATCGTCTCTTATTCTTTGATCCTATCAGTAATTAAAAGGTGAACCAATACTCATTAAGCTGTATCCACCCTTTAAATTCAATTTAACTAATATAATATTGATATTCAAAAGTTTTTAGCTGAGATAATAAAACTAAAGAGGCTTTAACAACCCTACTTTTAAATCGGTTGCTTGATAAATCACTTCCCCATTAAGCAATACCACTCCATCTGCAATTCCCATGGCTAAAGGCTTTTTAATGATTCGTTTAATATCCAATTGATACTGTATTTCTTTTGCATCTGGATAAATTTGCCCGCTAAATTTCACTTTCCCAACGCCTAAAGCCCGCCCTTTTCCTGGCAGGCCAGACCAACCTAAAAACACACCTAATAATTGCCAAAGCGCATCGAGACCTAAACATCCGGGCATCACAGGGTCACCTTTAAAGTGACAAGCAAAAAACCAATGCTCAGGCATTATTTTAAACTTGGCGCTTAGATAACCTCGATTAAAACGCCCTCCTTCTTTGCTGAGTTGGTCAATCTCATCAATCATCAACATTTGATCACTGGGGAGCTGAGCATTGCCTTTGCCAAAATAATCACCTTGTGAAAGAGCTAATACTGCTTCGTTAGAAAATGTCATATCTGCCTCCGTTAAAAAAGGCAGCATAGAACTTGATTCTCTTTATGGATTGTAAAAATCGGACATTAACTAAAATCGAAAGATGACTGCATTTTACCCAAGTGCTTTTTCACACTTTTTATAAAATGGGCTTGGTCAAAGTAACCAAGGTCTAATGCCGTATCTATTGGGGATTGAGAGACATTCGCCAGATCACGCCATGCGGCCTGTAAACGAATAATTTGTGAAAATGATTTTGTACTTAGCCCAGTATGCTGTAAAAACTGACGATTAAGATGACGGCTACTCCAACCAATTTGATCTGAAACATGCTGTATTTTGCTAGTTCCCTTGCTTTGAAGAATAAGAGATAAGGCGTGATCAAGTTTGTTTGGGCTCACTAGAATAAAACGTTTTAATAGCCAAGTCTCACAAACACTTACCCGATTAGAGAAATCATCTTGCAGATAAATCTCTTCTTGTAAGCCATGAAATTGCTGGCTAGAAATGAAAGCCGTATCAACCAATTGGTTTTGTATCTCAGCAAGGTCTAAGCAAAAGAAAGACCTTAAAGCCGCTGGATAAAACCACACGCCAAAGTAATCACCGGGTTCGAGTAGTTGCATATTCTGGGCATGATCAAATGCCCCTCCAACTAATACACCCGTATTTGAAAAGTAGAGAGCTTGAGTGCCGTCAGGCATGACAGGGTATGGCGAAGCCTGAGTCACACTGATTTGTAAATAACGATAAACCACTTGGCTTAGAGGGTAGCTAGAGGGTGCCATCTTTAATCTAAAGCCCTGCTTAGCGAGCCCTTGCGGGCTTAGGCTAGGCTGAAATGGCTGATAGATACCACTCATATTCTGTTAGCAATTAAGCTTGAAAGCTTTTTAACGCCTGCAACGCTGCATCAGCCTTCTCTTTTTGAACAAAGATATGATCATGGTAATAAGCAGCAATCACATTCGCGCTAATGTCATGTTCGGCAAGTTTAGTGGCAACGGCGGCGGTGAGTCCAACCGCATCTAAGCTTGAGTGGACAGTCAGTGTGATACAGCTAAAAACAGATTCGTAAGCAAGCTTATGAGTATCTGCCATGGCTTGTTCTAGCACTAGGGTGAGGCCTTCTTCTTCCATAAAGGTGGCGATTGGTTTCATGATGAGGCAGTTAGCAAGGTCAGTATTTTGAACAGTACAAAAAACATAGTCTTGCTCTAATACATTAGGTTGCATGCTTGAAAGCAAGGTATCGAGATTCGTTTCACCTGACATAATAACGCCTCATTTCATAGGTTTATGATGGATTCTAACTAGCTTTAAAGGCTTTTCACACTGTCCCGTTCGACCAAACAAGGTTCAAGCTCAACGATTTGATTATTATCCGAGTTAGTCTCAATTTTTTTCAACAACATGTCTACTGCTTGTTTGCCTAAGTCGTATTTAGGCTGATGTATAGTCGTCAATGAAGGCGTGATGTATTTAGCAAGATTAATATCATCGTAGCCCATGATAGATAGATCATCAGGTACGCGAATGCCCTTCTTGCTGGCAGCGTTAATCACACTCATGGCCATCATGTCGTTGCATACAAATAATGCGCTGGGCAATGGCCCTTTCTCATAGATTTCTAAGAAGGCTTTTTCACCGCCTTCGCAAGCAAAATCACCGGTTGCAATCCAATCTTGATTGACCGCTAACGTGGCTTCTTCCATGGCTTCTAGATAACCAGAATAGCGCTGCATGGCAGTTTGTTTGTCTAGCACACCTGTGATGCAGCCAATGTCTTTATGGCCTTTTTCGATAAGATATTGAGTGGCTAAATAACCCCCATGGTGGGAATTATCTTGAATTTTGTCGCAAGGAAAATCAGTTGGGCCCCAATCCATTACCACGGTTGGTATGGGTTTGTGATGAGAGAAAAGCGAAAAACCTTCGGTGTTTACTTCGCTACACATAAGCAAAAGTCCATCGACACGCTTTTGAAGCAGCGTATCTAGGTTGGCGTTCATGCGGTCGATATCATCTTCTGTGTTACACAAGATAAGGTTGTAGCCTTGCTCGTAACAGCGTCTTTCAACACCTTTTAATACTTCACTAAAAAAGGGGTTAGCAGAGGTGGTCACTAGCATGCCGAATGTCTTGGTATTATTGACTTTGAGGCTGCGGGCTAAAGCCGATGGGGCGTAACGAAGATCTTCTACTGAAGCTAATACTCGCTTAGATACATCTTCACTGACATAGCGGGTTTTATTAAGCACATGACTGACTGTTGAAGTGGATACACCAGCATGCTTTGCTACATCTTTTATTGTCGCCATTGATTAACCTTATTTAAAACATCTTGAGGGTTCTAAGTTTTTTTGGCGCTTTTCATCCAATTAAACCAGTATACCCAGTTTCTTCAAACTTAATGTAGTTTGCAGAATAAAAGTACCGAATATCAAAAAGATAGTCACTCTTTAACAGGCATCTATTACACAATTCACACATAAAAAAAGGGCTTTATAATGAAAGCCCTTTTCTCATTACTAATCCGCTAAAGGCTTATTTCGCAATAATTTTTAACGGTACTGCAATGTTCTTAGCAACCGTTTCTTGTTTAAGAATTTTATCTGCTGTTGCTACACCTAAAGACCCAATTAGACCAGGTTGTTGAGCAACCGTTGCGGCTAGTAGTCCACGTTTAACCGCAGCAATACCATCATCAGTGCCATCAAAACCAACAATCATCACATCTTTACCAGAGGCTTTAATTGCACGTAGCGCGCCTAATGCCATTTCGTCATTTTGAGCGAAAACAGCTTCTACATTCGGGTTAGCCGCAAGTAGGTTTTCCATAACGTCTAGGCCTTTTGCTCTGTCGAAATCAGCAGGCTGACTAGCGAGTAGGTTCATATTGCTTGAATCAACCGCTTGCATGAACCCTTGACCACGTTCACGTGCAGCAGACGTACCAGCAATACCTTCTAGTTGTAACACTTTAACGTTAGCACCTAGCTTGTCAGCAATGTATTTACCTGCCATTGCGCCGCCCGCTACGTTATCAGATGCGATGTGGCTAACAACGTCACCACGGGTCGCACCGCGGTCCAAAGTTAGTACAGGTATATCAGAACGGTTAGCAATACGAATAGCATTGGATACCGCATCAGAATCGGTTGGGTTAATTAGAATAGCTTTAACACCACGAACCGTTAGATCTTCTACGTTTGCTAGCTCTTTACTTGGGTCATTTTGAGAGTCTAAAACAATCAGTTTATAACCTAGTTTAGCGGCTTCGATTTCAGCACCACCTTTCATAGCCACAAAGAAGGGGTTATTCAATGTCGAGACAACCATTGCCAAGGTGTCTTGTGCTAATACCGTTGAGCTGACAGAGGCAGACACCAAAACAGCAGATACCATGCTTACTAACTTTTTCATTCTATTTACCTTTTTTAGAGTTATGAGAAGGGGCTAATAAGGCACCCTCTTTGGTTCTGCCACCTATTCCTTCATTCAGATAAATGCGGCAGGGTGACGATGAGTTACTTGTTTTTGTTGTCTACCAGCACGGCCAGCAGAATCACGACAGCTTTTGCTATCATTTGATAATACGAAGACACATCTAAGAGATTTAACGCATTATTCAAGAAGCCTATGATGAGCGCGCCTATGAGAGTGCCCATAATGCGGCCCTTACCACCCGCAAGGCTGGTACCACCAAGTACCACAGCGGCAATCGCATCTAGTTCGTAGCCCATACCCGCTGTCGGTTGAGCCGAAGACAGCCTTGAGGTAACGATGAGCCCAGCCAAAGCGGCTAACAAACCACAAATGGCGTAGACCCCAATTTTGACTCTATCCACATTTATGCCGGATAAACGGGTGGCGGATTCACTGCCTCCGACTGCATACACATAGCGACCAAAACGGGTGTGATTAAGCAGATACCAAACACTGGTAAAAACAAACACCATGAGCCAGACAGGCACAGGAATACCAAAAAGGTAGCCAGTTCCGATTAGGGAAAAAGTGTCGGAAACATCGGTAAAGCCAGTCGATATAGGACGTCCATCTGTGTAAACCATGGTGATGCCACGTAATAACGTCATCCCGACTAAAGTCGCGATAAAGGCTTGTACCTTACCCTTTGAGATAATAATGCCGCTAAAAGCTCCTAAGGCTGCACCTGCAATTAAGGCGATAGGCACAGCAAACATGACAGGGACTTCTAAACTGATTAAAGTGGCAGCAAACGCGCCACACAAAGCCAAAATAGAGCCCACACTTAAGTCGATTCCTGCGGTGAGAATCACGAGCGTCATACCCACAGCAATAATGGCGTTGACCGAGGTTTGTCTCAAAATATTGAGAATATTCCCCATGGTAAAGAAGTTAGGATTCAAAAAAGAAACGATAACTATCAGTAAGATAAGCGCAATAAGCGACTTCTGCTCGATTAACCAAGCCTTACTGAATAGGTTTGTTTTACCTAATGACTCGTTAGTCACAGATGCTGGCTTATTCAATAAGCTCATTGGGTTACCTCACTATATTGACGACCTACAGCACAGGCCATTAGCTTTTCTTGATTTGCATCCGCTGCGTTAAACTCACCACTCACACGCCCTTCATGCATAACGAGAATACGATCACTCATTCCCAACACTTCTGGCATTTCAGAGGAGACCAAAATAATGCTCATTCCTTTCGCTTTAAATTGGTTAATCAGTTGATAGATTTCTTTCTTGGCGCCCACATCCACGCCACGGGTTGGCTCATCTAAAATAAGCACTTTTGGATCTGTCATCAGTCCTTTGGCAATCGCTACTTTTTGCTGATTACCGCCAGACAAGTTACCAATGATTTGATTTTGACTTGGGGTTTTCACATTAAATAAACGGATAAACTCCGCCACAGAGGAAGCTTCTTCTTTATGCTTTAGATGTAAGCCTTTGGAAAGATCTGACAAAGAGCATAAAGACATATTCTCTTTTACCGACAAACCAAGCACGAGACCGTCACCTTTTCTGTCTTCTGAAATATAAGCAATGCCTGAATCTAGGGCTCGCTTTGGTGTGTTAGCATTTACTAACACACCTTCTAAGAGCACATCACCCGAGTCCCTTTTTAGGGCGCCATAAATGACCTTCATTAATTCGGTACGACCTGCCCCCATGAGCCCACATACACCTAAAATCTCACCTTGATTAAGGCGAAAACTCACGTCTTTTACACCCTCTGCACAAAGGTTTTTTACCTCTAAAGAAGGCTTACTGTCTTGTACACCAATACGTGGATAAAGCTCGTCTAGACGACGGCCCACCATTTTTTCTATCAGGCTTTCTTCGTCTATATCGGCAACAGGATGTTCGGCGATAAACTTACCGTCTCTTAATACGGTAATGTCATCGCATATCTCGAAGATTTCTTTCAGCCGATGAGAAATGTAGACCACACCACAGCCTTCTTGGCGTAGCTCTTTTATGACTTCAAATAGCGATGCTGTTTCTGTATCTGTCAGCGCATCTGTTGGCTCATCCATGATAATAACTTGGGATTTGAACGACAGCGCTTTGGCTATTTCAACCATTTGCTGCTCACCTAGGCTCAAATTACCTAGCCTTTCGCGGGCACTATGCTTTACGTTCAATCTTTGTAAAAGTGCATCGGCTTCTTGGTACATCTTGTTCCAGCTAATGGCACCAAAGACATTGGTCTTTTCACGCCCAAGGAAGATGTTTTCAGCGATGGTTAGCTCAGGTAGAAGGTTGAGTTCTTGGTGAATAATGCTAATGCCGCTGAGCTGTGAGTGGCGAGGGTCATTAAAGCGAACCTGCTTTCCTTGATATTCAATCCCACCTTTGTCCATTTGATAAATCCCCGTCAGCACCTTCATCAAGGTCGACTTGCCAGCACCGTTTTCCCCTAATAAAGCCATAACTTTACCCGGATAAACATTCAAATAAGCACCATCTAGGGCTTTTACCCCAGGGAAGGATTTTTCAATTTTATTGAGGGTTAAAATTGCTTGTTTCATATCAATTCTTATTATTTGTTTTGATAAATTCGATTAAAGAGAAACTAGAAAACGACGCCAGCTTGTAAAATCACATTGGCGTAAGGAGTGAACTCCCCCGTTCTGATAACAGCTTCACTTTGTGCGCTTCTAATTTTGAAATGCTCATGGGACACGTATTTCAGGGAGATCTTTTTATCTATCAGCGCTTCCTCTTCTTTAATCAGATCGAGTAGTGCTTGATGCAATTCTGGACTTTCAACCATGAACTCTTCGGCTAAAATTACGCCTTCTAATTGCATTTCACTCAAAGTCGCTTTAACACTGCTAATAAAATCTGGCACACCAGGAATTAAGGCTAAATCGATACGCTTGCTATCACTTAAAATAGGTAAACCAGCATCACAAATAGTGATCTCTTGCTGATGACCTAGTTTGGCGATCAGGTGTGATATTTCCGCATTAATCAGTGCACTTTTTTTCATCTATCCGGCCTAACCCTGTTAAAAAAAACCGCTTTGCTCTTGGGGAACAAAGCGTAAAGTATCTCTCTTTTTGCATCGTCGAAACGTTTGCGCAATCGTTTCGATAAATCGAAATATAAGTGAAATTTTTCTTAAATGCACCTTAAAGTTGCAATATTTTTACAAGAAAGTAGAAAAACAAATGAAGGAACTAAACAGAAGAAGTAAGGAGCGAGCTTTTAACTAACGAAATAGTTTTCTATTTAGTTATTTAAAAACAATAAGATATGAACTGAATATCAAGAAACTAAGGGAGGTTGTGAATTTTAATAAAACGCCTTACTTTGGTGCGCATACTTTTCATGGGGGAAGAGGTATTAAATTGAATCATGCGCCCTTGGCTCCAATCATTATACCAACCCGCTTGATACAAGATTTGCGCATCACTTGCTTTAATAAGAGAAAGTACCTGTTGGGTAACAGATTCAAACTCCTGCAACAGATCATCGTATTGCCAGTCCTGATAAGTGTGATAAAAATGCTGGGCAAGTTCGCCTAATTGATTCCAAGCAAAGCCTGTCGCAGGGAAGTCGACCTCTTGATTATCAGCTTTGAGTTGATGCCAATTTAATACTAATTGCCCCCAACCAATGAGGTAAGCCAAGCTATCTGACACACTGATCAAACCGGCTTTATGGCCTGACTCAACACCTAAGGTACGGCTCAACTCTGCAGGCACTCTTTGATAATCTTTAAAGATCTTATCAAAAGCGGTTTCTATCGCTAATTCGAGTTCTTCTTTGTTCTTAGGGACTGTAGACATTTTGCCATCCTGTATGCGAGTAAACGTCCTTATTAGGACCTTTGAGCTTAGGTTTGAATCTAGTGCTAGCTTAACGCTAAAACCCGAACCTAACTAGCAGCCCCTATTGCCAAATGTCACAAAGCGTTTATGAATTAGGGATAACAGGCACATAATTTCTTACTTGCTCAGGCAAGCGAGCAACGACCCCAGCGCGGGCTTTTTGCCAAAGTGCAGATAAAAGCAATAAAGCAGCCCCTATGATAAAGCCAGTCAGGGCAAGGCCATAACTCACATCGCCATATACTTTTAACACGTCGAAAATGGCATAAATCACATAAACCAAAGAAGACACCATGAAAGCACGTCTATCGACAATAAGAGAAATGAGTGTCATCAATACATAAAGGCTAACGATAATTAGCATACTTGTAAGACTTTCGTTTCCTTGTGAAATACCAAGACCCGTAAAGACAGGATGGATAATAAGAGGTGCCGAAAGTAGGTGTAACCAAAATGCGACATCTGACTTGTGAGTCACTCTGCGTCTATCTCTTGCATCCCAGAACATGGCTAAAGCAAAAGCAACAAAACCACAGGTGAATAACAAAGCGAGGATGAAGTCTTGCGCTACTTGATAATTCAGTAAGAGTTTCACCACCACATAAATAATAAAGCCCCCTGTCGCTGCAGCAATGGTAATCGGCACACGAAAGCGCAGCCAATGGGCATAGGTGAAGGCACCAGCAAGACCTGCAGATATCATGGATGCTTGGTTAAAACTCAAATAACTAAAAAAGTGCATACTGGCAAAATACACACCGCTGACAAAGGAGAGCAATAAAACAATCGCTGGAAGTGCCATCTTACGCTTACGCACAAAGAACTCAGCCAAGCCCCAAGCGATAACTGAAAAAACCACATAACTTAGGGCTTTGCTTTGTAAATCCACCACCCAAAGTGACGAACTCAAAAGCAAAACACAAGCAATCACAACAAAGATGTCATTAAAGCCCCCAACTAACCGAAAGTTCTCGTTATCCTCTTGGGCGCTCTCTTTTCTTGCCGCCACATCGGACTTAAATTTATCGACCGCCTCCTGGGTAAAAGTCCCTTGCGTCACCGCATCGTTTAAGTCTTTATTCGTGTACATAGTGAGTCTCAATAGCTTGGAATTACTCCAAGTCTACTCAATTCACTTTAGAATAAAAAAGATAAAGACAAACTTTTCTATTTTCTTACATCTCATTTAAGTTTTTCCATTCGAAGCATTTCGAAATTCCTCTAAATGTCAGACCATTCACGATTCGAGCTAATATTACTTTTTCATTCTAAAGCTTATGCTGGGCTACTAATGTTTTCTCCAGACTTGCTCGCCTATTAGATTGCGCCATTGGTTTCTACTACAAACAAAAAGTAAATTCGTCATAATCTACTCCTGCTCAGTCTTGTTCTTGCGACTTTTTCAGATCACTTGAACAAAGTTTTCCCCTCTAAATATTTTTACAGGATTCCCACGCTCAAGTTCCCAATGCTGCTGCCAACGTACTCTCTCTTGAGAAGTCATTTGCTCCTGCTTCATCATTTCTAATTTCTGAAATAACAAAGCTTTCGCTAAACGTTTATTGGCATGCTGACTACGTTCACTCTCAACACGCACAGAGATACCTGTTTCAGTGTGTGTAGCACGCACAGCTGAGTCGGTAGTATTGACATGCTGACCACCAGCACCAGATGCTCTGCATGCTTGAAATGTCATGCCATTATCTAGCCTTGTTTCATTGATCTCGAACATTTGCCCATTAATAAACCAATTTTTGCGTTTATGTTTAGGTCTAAAACTACTTTGGCAATGCCACAACATCGCTCCCTGCCAAGAGAGAGCCAATACCTTAGCTCTCTCGTTCTCCTCAGACTCAAGCTTTAAAAGAGCAGATTTAAAGCACTCCTTATGTTCTGCTAAGACAGTCTCGACAATCGTTAACTCAACCCCCTTAGTTCGACACTCTTTTTCAATTGCTTTAATCGCTAAACCAATGGCCTGACAACATTCAATAGGACCCTGCCCAGATGACAATTGCAGTAATGTCATGACGAGCAACTCCCATTGGTTTTAAAGGTTAATACTGGTTTTAACTTAGCGATAACCTCAATCAACCCAGCATCAAGCATATCCCTGATAACCGTTTCACACTTCTTGTAAGCCTGAGGTGCTTCGTCATACAAAAGTTCTTTATTGCCACAGACAACACGACTACCTAGTGCTGTACGATACAAGTCTTCACGCTTATATTTGTGGCTTAACCTAGAATGGCACTCACCGCGTTTCCACTTCCTTCCCGCACCATGAGCTAAAGAAAATAAGCTCATATTGACGTTTTCAGCATTTGTTTCATTATCTGCGAGTGGTTTCACCAAATAACTATAATCACCTCGTGAACCTGGAATCACGACATAACCTTTATCACTAGGTGTTGCCCCTTTTCGGTGTAGCCAACCATCACAACCATCTATGTTTTTTGAAGAAACTAAATTGTGATTTATATCTAATACGCAATCACCGTTTGCTTGAATAGCTTCTAAGAATCGTTTAGCAATCAGTTCACGGTTTAACTCAGCCCAACGAACAGCTTCATCATGTTTATCTATGTAATCCTGAAAGCCATTATCGTATGTTTTTTCAGTATCAATAATTAAGCCTTCATGATTATACTTAGTGACATGTTCAACCAAAATTGATTGACCTAAACCTCTGGACCCTGAATGAACAAGTAGCTGAAGGTGCTTTTTGTTAAGCCCTAATTCATTAAGCGCCTCTTGATCATACACTTCATCAATGGCCTGAAATTCAGCAAAATGATTACCACCGCCTATGGTGCCAAATGCTTGGTCATAGCCATTTGTTGTTATGCCTTTTTCCAACTTTCTTGCTTTGACACTCTCTGCCCAGTTGCCATCCAGTGGCTGCTCAACATGAGCAAACTTCTTGGCTAATTTATCTAAGTTAACTTTTGATACTTTCGCTGATGTTTGCCAAAGAGACATACCACAGCCAATATCATTGCCCACAAGTGCAGGGTAAATTCTGTTCGTGGTAAAAAAAGCTGCGCCGATTGGGTAACCTCTTCCTGGGTGCAAGTCAGGCATACCGGCTACTCGCTGCATACCTATTAATTCTGATGTTTTAATCAGTTGTTGTATTGCTAACCCTTCGATCCACGTATCTGTAGACGCAATAAGGCTAACGTTTTCTGTGATTTTTTGGACGGATTTGCCCATAATACCAATTCCTTTTCTTTATTAGAAAATGAGGATTTAAAACGTAAAAACGTATTGGCAGGTCTTTTTAAACGAAGAAGTGACCGGGGCTTAGCTTTTTCAAAAGCTAAAAATAATGGATAGCTTTTTGCTACTTATCGGACAAGACCTGCAAAGGATAATGATGTATATTTCATGTTTTTTTACTCCTTTACAGTTAGTTGATGATGTTGAATATGCCTTAATAAGAGGCGAGCGCATCATAATCAGTTTAGTTTTACATTGCAAACATTTAGCCCAGTAAACATTTACATTGTAAAAATTAATACTATCTTTTTGCGAGTTTACTTCGCACTTCCATTAGAGCATAACCTAATAAGTTCAAGCCCTGCCAATTGGCTGGTGACCCTATAAGAGAGTCACTTTGAGCTAAACCGACGCCCCATATTTTATCTACAGGGCTTGCTTCAACAATAAGACTATCACCCGTGCTCAACAAAAAACTTGTTAACTCTGCGCTTGATGAAAACTTAGCTAAGTTAGCTCGAACGACAATATCAAACCTATGAGATATCCAAGCTTCATTGTCAAAGTTTTGTATCTCACGTCCAATAGATTTTGCTTCCTTAGGCGTTTTCACTGAGAGTATTTTTTCAGCAGCCAGAGCATCATCAAACAATAACGCTTTTGCATGCATCATATAATGTTCAGCAGTTAAGTATTGAATCCCATCAGCTTCAAAAGCAGATTCATACCATTGACTAAAGCAACTTTTATTTAGTTTATTTGTGCTATTTCGATGCCCCCAAAAGTATATAAATTCTATTTTTAAACCTTGAGATAGACCATCAATTAATTGTTTATTACTTCTTATATCCATTATTAATAATCGATGCTATTGCACCCTCCTTTTTATAACTGTGTATTAATCAAATCTCTAATTTGACTCAGTGTTGTTTCTTTGACTAACTTTCCATCTTCAAAAACAACCTCTAACAACCCTTCACTTTCTTCTTTTTCGGTTACATCGTCGAATAAAGTTAGTTCACCCTCTACTCGTTCAATTTTTAATAAGCCTTTAGCAGACTTTTTCTTAGTATCCGTTTTAGGGTCTTTATATATGGCAATACGCTCACCATTTTTAACAACACTTGTCGCTTTCACAGCAGAGCCATGGGTATCACGAGTGACGTATTGATAGCTATAAGAACCAATGCCTAAGACAACTTTTGATGCAAAACCCTTATCCATTAAACGTTGTAAGATCTGACGTTGACGGACTAGAGTAATTGCATCTCCATAAATTGCGCCTATATGCTCATCAAGTAATTTAAAACCTTTATCTGTCACTGAACCGCCAAATGTATCCCATAAGCATTCAATAAGCCCTTTCACTTCACAAGCCATTAACTCGATTGGCTTATCACTTCCAACATTGCCAGCTTCAGCACTAAAAAACGCACCTTTCCAGCGATAAGCCTCATATCCTTTTTCTATCACATCAAGCTCAGCATCTTTTTGTGTCTTCGCTAACTCACTGTAATCAGGCACAGGAGATACCTTGTAACCAGTTAAGATTTTAACAGGGTCACCTGAATCAGGCCGAATGACTAAAGTTCCATCACGAGCCATGATTTCTTCTTTTAGTTGAGGTAGATAATCGGTAACTAAGGTCCAAAAATCCCAAGTATCAGAAACAACGCTGAGAATTCCTTTAGGGGACTGCTCTCTCATCAAGTATTTAAAGAACTCTATTTCCCCTTCTATGATCCAAGAACAAGTCACTGAGTGCTCAGTTGCATCAACAGAGCATCCAACTAACTCTTGATCAACATCTGCTCCGTAGTATTTTTCAGCAAATAAGACTGCTGGGATTGTGTCTGTTCCAACCAATCCAGACGCTAAGTGCCCAAAGCCACTCATGGCAGCTGCTTGTTTGCCGAACATTCCTCGAAAGCTAAAGTCATGACCTTGAAAAGGAACAAAGTCCATAGGTAGACCTGTTTTTTTAGCAAATTCTTTAAATACTTTTAAATAAGCCACAGAGGTTGTCGCGCTGGTTTGTATTGGCCAGTTTTCACAACTTAAAACAGTTTCAATCATGTTTGTCAGCCACTGAAACCCTTCTTTAGTATTTACAACTGTCATAGGCGGTACCAGATATGGGACTAAAGAACCTTCAGGAACTGCTTTTATTTTTAAAGGCAAATATCCTAAATCATGCAAGGCTTCTAAATAGGACACATCAACCTGATAACCCAACATTGCGCTCATAATTCGCTGATGATTAGCCACCGCGCTAGCTTTATCGGTATTAAAAAACTCACTCCATTCATCTTGTAAGTAACTTTTAATAAAATATTGAAGCCCCACAAAAGCAACTTTATTATTATTTTCGATATTACTAAGTTTTCCGCTACGAGAGGTATAATTTGCATATACCTCTGTGACATCAGGATGGTAAGCACGGCTGTGAAATTCTTTATAAACGTCTTTTTGCATACTTGCTGCAGAGATTGTCATAGTCGCTTCCTTACATCTCAATAATGTTTAGTTTGATTTTACTATTTGAAGGGTACTCTTCAGCTGACCGAAAAGAGTCTGTTGTGTAGATAGCATCAATAAGACCTTCGAATACGCTTAACCCCTTAGAAAAAATACCGTGGGTTATAAATAGTGACACTTCAATAGCCCCCTTTTTTTTCAAGGCTTTAGCTAATTCAATAAATGTGCGTCCCCCATCACAGATATCATCAGCAATCAGTATTTTTTTACCTTCGACTTCTCCAAGAATGTCAGTTTTAAGTATTTCACCTGTCTTTAGATTCCTAATTTTTTGCGCTTGAATAACCTCAAGCTCACCACCAAATTCCTCCGCAATTTTCATGGTTTTTTTACTAGCCCCAGCATCTGGTGAGACCAATGCTAGCTCACCTCTAGCTAGTCGTTGTCTTAATTCATCACATTTTTCTAACAGGCTAATCTGAGAAACATTTACAATGTTTTTTAATAGGGCTGGGGATACATCACTGTGAGCATCCCAGATTGTTACTTTTGAAAAACCTAAATTATTTATAAAGCTTGCCATTACGGCTGATCCTAAAGCTTCACCTTCAACACAAACTCTATCTTGTCTTGCATAAGGAAAGTAAGGGATTACGAGCTCAATGGAGATAGCATCATGAGAAAGTCTTCTTAGTGCATCTACAGCCAGCATTAAACGCATTAGTTTTGACGAGTTAATAAGGCGTTCAAAAATCTCAACTTTAACTGTTGCTAAAAAGTCCTCTGGATTAAAGCGTACATGCTCTTCTCCACCAGAAAAGGTAAAGCGATCAAACTCAATCAATGATTTATTTCCTTTATTGTCGTAGCTAAATATTTTCATTTTGTTCCCTTAATTAAGTTTGTGTCTCAGTGACACAATATAAACTAACAAGCATTCAAAATATTTGCAACAATAAATTGTGTCACTAAGACACTAAATATAATAAAATTATCTTTATGATGAATTCTTATGAAATAAACAAATTTAAAAACCCTCTTTTTACAGTAGATAGCGTTCTATTTACTGTGGCAGAGAACAGACTCAAAACTCTTATGGTAAAACGGGCTAATGAGCCTTTTACTCAACAATGGGGATTACCAGGTGGGTTTGTAGATGTTGAAATCGACCTATCAACAGATGAAACAGCCCTAAGAAAATTAAAAGAAAAAACAAACCTATCCCCACAATATTTAGAGCAATTACAAACATTTTCCGGCATAGATAGAGACCCAAGAGGGTTCAGTGTAACACTTGTATATTTTGCCTTAATCGCTGAGCAAGTAGTTTCAACTCATATCGATACGGTAGAAGAAGCACGATGGATAGATATTGAAGAAATAGACAAATTAAATATCGCATTTGATCATAAAGAGATAATTGAAAGTGCAAAATATCGTCTACAGCAAAAAGCGCTGTATTCTATGTTGCCTGTTTATTGCCTGCCTGAAACCTTCACCATTGGACAATTGAAGTCTGTTATTGAGGCCATTATTGAAAAGCCAATACAAAGAAAAAGCTTAATAAGAAGAGTTGAAGCCTCTGACATGTTTGAAGAACTAGATCAAAAAGTAAAATCTGGTGGGCGTCTTGCTCAGCTATACAAACTAAAAGAAGGTGTGGATATTATCAATTTTGAACGCAACTTAAGCAGCTAACTTATTTTGGAGCTAGGCCCATGTCATCTAAACGCATGAGTATTTCGGATTTTTGTGTACGAGCCACCTCTTGCCAGTGCAGATCTTCTCTTGCGCCAATGATGGCATAAATTGAATTAAGACCAGTGCCTTTTACTTCACGTTTTAGCCTAGCGTAAAGCTCAAAGGGTTCTGCATTCATGAAGTCTTCAACGCTATGTATATCGACTTTGGCGAAGATTTCTTCACTTTTTGGTCCAAACCCTTTTAGGTCTCTGATTCTTTTATTCGAAGGTTTTAATGTATTGGAAGAAGGCATGTTAGAATACTTTGTAATAGGTAAATTGTTTGTAATTAAAATGCGTGAGGCTTATTAAAACTTAGGTTAAGTAAACCTTTAATGTCTTATCGCTAGAGTCTAGCGCTTTATTATTACTTTTCTCTAATCCAAGGGATAGGCATTTGCTGCCAAGGGGATGTGCTGAGTTGTTTATCCATGGCATTTAGCGTGTTCCACATGGACCTTAAAGAAACTTTATTCGCTAACCATAAAGGCACGCTGCCACCGGGGTCCGCAATGATAGTATGTTGAATCTGTATCTCCTTAGATGAAATAGGAGAAAGTAACCAATGGGCTTTAATCAGTTTTATGCGAATAATATTTAATGGGTTGTCGACTTCGTGACTAGCGTCTTGTACCGCTAGCTCTACCGAGAGATCAGGGTTTTGCCAATAACGTGAACGAATCACCATTTCTCTTTCCGAAACAGGCCAAATACGTTTAAAACGAGTCACAAAGAGGTTCTCTGTATCTGATACTTGTTCTATCAAATAGGCCTCTTTGGCATTATCTAGCCAATTAGGGATAAGTGGGTAATCTTGTAAAAATAATAAGAAGCCAGACAGGCTAGAAGGTAAACGAGCTTGTGCCTGTATTTCGATTAAACCTGTCTTTTTATAAGGCCGAAATGAAAGGCTTAACTTGTCAGCCTCTTTCCATAGGGTCCATGGCGTATCTTCAACCTTTTTAGATGCAGCTTCAGCGGCTAACAAACTGGAAGTGATAAAAGGGGCAAACAAGATTGTCAGACCCAAAATAAAGGGTTTAAAACACCTACTCCCCATCAACTTTAACAAGGTATTTTTTATCTCTGCTTTCAATATTTAATACCTCGTGTTGTTAGAGTTCAGCCTTAAACACATCATTAATCGCTAACTCTTATCCGTTTGAATTTTTTCGAGCATGGCTTTGAGCCCTTCAATGTCTTGCTCTAATTTAGCGATATCCGCTTTGCTCTTATGGGCATATGCAAAAGCAACCAGTCCGAAAAAAAAGCCAAGTATTCCCATGATTTCCATATAACTCTCCTCATTCCTTGAAACGTCATTAATAAAACAATGCAAAGTTAAACGAGTCTACCGCTTATCTCACTCGATTAATAAGTTAATCTGACTCATCCTTTGGTGCACCAAGGTCACACTTTTTACAGTTAAGCTCAAAACCCAGCATACTGTCTCGCCCTTCTTGTGTTATCACCCAAGGTCGATTAGTAAAAGGCGGTTTATGGCGTACATGCTGAAAATGGCCACACGCTAATACCGCAACCCAATCCGCCTCTTCATTTTGATGGTAAGCCTTTATACCTTGTTTCACGCTTACTCTTCTCCTTTAACCCCTGACTTCAGATAATAAGTTGGACCCTAACATTATGTTTTAAGTTTCATGGGTTTTAAAACTATCAATTTCTGCTTGGGTTAAATAACGCCACTGACCTTCTTCAAGGTCTAATTTAAGAGAGCCTATTTTCTGTCTGTGTAACTGAATAACACGGTTACCCACTGCGGCGAACATACGCTTAACCTGATGAAACTTTCCTTGAGTGATACCCAATGTGACATTCTTTTCATCGATAAAGGATAGCTTGGCAGGCAAGGTTAACTCAGCCTCTCCTTGAAGCTTAACCCCTTGTTGAAACCTCTCAATTGCACTTTCTGCAAGAGGCTGGGATAAAGCGACTCTATACTCTTTCACACAGTCTTTCTCTGGTCTTGTGATATTAAAAGACCAATGCCCATCATCCGTAATCAAGACCATACCTGTGGTATCAGCATCTAAACGGCCAACAATATGCAGCTCTTCTTTATGATCTATTTCTAGAAAGTTAAAAAGAGAGGGATAAATCTCATCCAAATTTGAGCAAATGGTATTGGCAGGTTTATGCATGAGAATATAGCGAAACGGACGTAAGTTAAGCGCTATTTGGTTAAGGCTAACCTGATTATTCTGGTGTACTTGAGACTTAATGTCGGTCACTACTTTATGATTTACTTGCACCAACCCTTGTTCGATAAAAGCATGCGCTTCGGCTTTGGTTAATTCGGTACTTTTACAAACAAATTTATCAAGGCGCATGGTGAATCTCTGGTGGGCAGATCATGGGTAGGTTTAACCATTAAACATTAGGGTAAAAGTAGATAACAAAGCTGTTTTATCTTGAAATAGTTATTATCTAGAGAGGGCTATTATCCAAAGATCTCTTTGGCAAGCAAGAAGGCTCGTCTCCTTTCATTCACAGCCTCGACTCAACTATTTAGACTTAGCTAGGTCATTTTATTGAGTAGCTTGAGTTTGTTCTCTTCGGCTTTACGTTTAGGCCCCATATCTTGATAACTTTTCATGATTTTAATACGACAGGCTTTATGGCTCGCTTTGGACTTTTCCCAACATTTATTTTCGCTTCCCTGTAAGCAAAAGTCTAAATAAGAAACGGCAAGCTTTTTACATTTTTCAAAGTCATGTTTGGTCGGAGAAGCAACTAATGCGGTGCTTAAACTGGTCATGGCTAAATAAATCAAAAATGCTTTTAATCGTCTCATTACTTGCCTCTTGCCAGTTTAGTGCTTCAGACCTGATAACAACTCATTCTAGTTAAATAACCAGTCTGGCTGATAAAGACTTAATTGCAATTCTTTCATTGAGCATACCAAGCTTTGCCTTTCATAACTGTTTTTTATCTATCCCTAAGGTGAATCTTTATTCATAAAGGCAAAAATTCAATAAAAAGTGAGCCTAAATGATTTGACAAAACACAGTTGCATAAGCAACAATTGCATTAACAACTGTTTTTCTCATAGGTATTAAGATGAAAAAGTTACTTCCACTCATTCATAAAATTTCTGGTTTAATCGCCTTTATCTTGATTGCTTCTTTTTTTGTTAGCTCGCTTTTTGTCGATATGTTCGGTGATAAAACAGCTGTTATCAGTGTTAAAAGCAACATTTTTGTTGCGATCTGGTTTCTTATTCCACTGATGGCTATCACAGGTATGACGGGAATGAAGATGGCACCCAAGGTCACTTCTGGCCCGATTGGTGCAAAGAAAAAGCGCATGCCTTTTGTGGCGCTAAATGGTTTGTTGGTCTTATTGCCGGCGGCGTATTTTCTGAAGAATATGGCTATTAATGGTGAATTTAATAGCCTTTTTTATACCCTTCAGACTATTGAGCTATTGGCAGGCTTTATTAACTTAACTCTAATGGGTCTAAATATTCGCGATGCGATGACCTTAAAAAGAGGTAGAAAGTCACTTTCCTCTAAAAGCTTATAAAGAGTCATAGATAAAAAAGCGTTGGATGAATAGCGATTAACCTGAAGAAAGAACAGAAAATAAAGAAGAAAGGTAATAAGAACTAAAACCTAGCATGTAAGAATTCAATAAAAGTACGGATCTGGACAGGCACAAATTTAGATTGAGCATATTGAGCGACAATATCCCCTTGGTATCTTTCCAAAACTTGCCAATCCGTTAACACAGGAATAAGTGCACCTTTTTCGATTGTTTCTTGAATGGCAAAGTCTGGAAACGTTGCGATTCCTAGGCCTCTTAATGCCACATCGCGCCTTACTTGGGTGTGGTTTACCGAAAAGGACTCAGGCACTTGAACTTTGACCTTTTCTCCAGCTTTTTGAAAGCGCCAAATATCATCGCCAGCGACCTCCCCTAGGGTAATACAGTCATGCAGCTTTAAATCATCAGGTGTTTTGGGAATACCATTTTTTGCTAGGTAATCAGGGCTAGCGCACACAATCAGCTTGGTTGTTGATAAGTGTTTAGCCACTAAGCCTTCAATCGGGTGGTGAGTAAAGTGAATAATCACATCAACTTCTTCACTGATCGGATCAATAAAATGATCTACCGCCATTAGCTTTACCGTGACTTTAGGATAAGCCTCTGCAAAGTCTAGCACTATTGGACTAATCACTTGTTTTGCAAAGGCTTTTGGCGCTGCAACACGCAACACACCAGAGACTTCCCCCGCCAAAGACTGAGCAGCATTTGCAGCCAATTTAGCAGAGGCTAGCATAGACTGGCATTGTTCAAATACTTGTGCCCCTTTCGGGTTAAGTTTTACTTTTCTCGTGGTTCTTTCTAACAGTTTTGTACCAAATGCTGCTTCTAATTTTGCAATAGAACGGCTGATTGAAGAAGGTGCTAAATTCAGCTTTTCACCTGCTTTAGAAAAGCTCTCTTGCTCTACCACAGCGACAAAAACAGCCATTTCAGTTAATAAAGAGATCACTTTATTTGTATCCATATCGCAATTATCCTTTGCATTTTTACCAGATTATCTCCTTGAAGTTATTAATTAAGCTATCTCTTGTCAAACACGATTGCCGATTTCCCTCAATTATTGAGGCATCGATCTACCAAGAGGTCTATATGAAAAGCTTAACCATCACTCATCCTATACTCAGGTTCTTTGTTAAAGAGGAGCTACTTTTATTATTGGTCGCCCTATTCTGGGGGACAAGCTATGGGCTTACTAAGTCGGCTTTGCTTTATACCTCTGTGCTTTTATTTATTGCTATCCGCTTCCTTTCAACCCATTTAATTTTGCTCTATGTCACCTTGAAAGACTTTAAAGAAGGTCGAAATAAAGATTGGCTGATCGCTCTACCTACTGGCTTTTTACTCTTAGGTATTTTTTGCTGTGAAGTCTATGGGGTCTCTCTCACTAGCGCAGCCAATGCCGCTTTTTTAATTAGCCTTTCCATCATAATTACAGCTGGCTTAGAAGGTTTTTTATCAAAGCAGAGGATGGATAAAAGACTCTATTTATTAGCCTTGATGAGTCTGGTGGGAGTGATAGCACTCACCCATAAAGAAGGCTTGGATATTACTATGAATCAAGGAGATTGCTTGATTTTAGGAGCGGCGTTTCTAAGAGGGTTAATGGTCATTCTCACTAAGGCTTTATGTCAGAATAAAACGATTACAAACTTAAGCTTAACCTCGATTCAATCTCTTATTGTGGGTTTGGGGGCGTTAGTCTTGGCGTTTATCAGCCTACCGATAGAACAAATACAGCTTCCTAAAGATACCAAATTTTGGATGATAACCCTGTATTTGGTGCTTTTTTGCACTCTCTTCGCTTTTTTCATTCAAAATTATGCTGTGCGTCGAATTTCAGCTACGAAAGTATCACTGCTAATGGGAAGCGAGCCTTTATTTGGTGCCCTGTTCGCCATTATTTTCTTAGGAGAAGGCTTTACCTGGGTACAAGCAATAGGCGGTGCACTGATATTTATCAGTATCAGTTACGCCACTCAAATAAAGGCTAAGAGCTAAAATCCTAGCCAAAACGAAAGTTAGTAACTCGCTATTTTCGCCAAATGAGACTTTAAATAATCGAGCAAGAGCCTGAGCTTTTTAGTCTCGCCTGTTCCTGGTGGAAATACCGCATAGAGTTCGATATCAGATAATTTATAAGAGGCTAATACTCGCTCTAGTTTGCCGGCTTTTATTTTAGGACCAGCATCATACAAGGGAACTCGCCCTATGCCTTGGCCCGCTTCAATAAAAGCGGTACGTGCTGCGGCATTATTAGTGCTAATACTGCCGCTAACCTTGATATCAAAAGTACGGTTTCCCTTGGTTAAACTCACGCTGTTAGCCGCTAGTTTATAAACAACCCAGTCGTGCTGAATCAAGTCATCTGGCGTATCAGGGCGCCCTTGTTTGTTAAGGTAGTCAGGCGCGGCACATAAACAGTTTTGCAAACTGGCAAGCTTACTTGCCTGCAGACCCGAGTCTGTTAGTTCGGCCCCACGAATCGCCAAATCTATGCCTTGTTTCATAATATTGACTACATCATCACTCAACATAAGATCGAGCTCTATTTTTGGGTAAAGATCACGAAAACCGTTTAAAGCAGGCACGATAAGCTGCAAACCAACATTCACAGGACAGGTGATTTTAAGCAAACCTTCTGGCTCGTCTTTTAGGTTCTCTATCGCTTGATTGGCTTCATGGGCTTGCTGAGCAATAACACGGCATCTTTGATAATAAGCCTCCCCTTCTTGGGTTAAACCAATGGAACGGGTCGAGCGATTCAGAAGTTTCACACCTAGTTGCTGCTCTAACTTTTTAAGGTGATAGCTAACAACCGCTCGGGATAAGGATAAATGCTTGGCTGCCCCCACCAAGCTTCCCTGCTCTATAACTTGAGCAAAAACCACCATACTTTTTAGCTGCTCAAATGACACATCCATCGCCTTACCTCACACCTGCATATTTATTAGGGCTTTTATTAAAGAACTTTTGTTTAATAGCTCAGGCATTGTATCAATAATTAAACCAATGAAGTCAAATTTACTCTTATTGTTAAACTTACCTCTTAACTCTAAACTGCCTGTCATTCGATATTCATATTTAAATTTTTAACAATTATTAGGGTAGAAACATGACAACTAAATCCGTACTTATGGTAATCACATCTCACTCAGAACTTGGCAATACAGGTGAGAAAACAGGCTTTTGGGTAGAAGAGTTTGCAGCCCCTTATTACGCTTTTATTGATGCAGGCATTGAAGTTACTTTGGCGTCTCCAGCAGGTGGCCAACCACCCATTGACCCGAAAAGCGAATTAGCGGATTTTCAAACCGATGCAACTCGCCGTTTTGATGCCGATAGCGACACTCAAGCAAAACTTGCTAATAGCCTAATATTGGCAGATGTAAAACAAGATGAATTTGATGGTGTTTTCTACCCAGGCGGCCATGGTCCACTATGGGATTTAACCGATAATACTGACTCTATTCGTTTGTTGGAAAGCTTTGTTGCTGCACAAAAACCGATTGCTGCGGTTTGTCACGCCAGCGCTGCTTTTCTAAACCTGAAAGATGCAGAAGGTGAATTCCTAGTAAAAGGCAAAGCCGTAACAGGTTTTAGTAATACAGAAGAAGATGCCGTACAGCTAACAGATATCGTGCCTTTCTTATTAGAAGATGAATTGATCAAACGTGGCGCTAACTATCAAAAAACAGATGATTGGAATGTGTTCTCATTGGAAGATGGATTGGTTATCACAGGCCAAAACCCTGCAAGTTCTGAACAAGCAGCTGAAAAGTTAATTGCACGCCTTTAGCATTTAAATCATAGAAAAAACTCATTTTTCTATGGATCGGGTAGTATCATTTGCTACCCGATTAAAAATTTATCAAACATATTTTCCCGCCCCTTAGCCACCTTCCTTTCGTTCTATTACGGTCTATTTTCAAACCATTAAAAGCCATTTAAGCAACACTTGGATTAGTTTTAATCCGATATACTTAAAAACAATTCAACTTTGAGCATAGACTGCCTTTATTTAGACCATTTACCATAGGAGGCGATCATGCCAACACTCACACAAAATATCCTTTTTACAGGTGGTACTGGAGGGCTTGCAAAAGAAACACTTAAGCTCTTATTAGCCCAAAATTTAGGTAAGATCACTGTCGCGGGTAGAAATATAGACAAACTAGAACAAATTAAACAAGAGCTGGTGGAAGAATTAGGCACAGGTATAGAAGCTAAACTCAATTTTATTGCAGGTTTTGATATGACAAATCCAATTAAAATTGAAACAGCCATTAACCTCTTACCCACCCAAGCTTTTGATATTGTTTGTTTAGGTGCAGGTGGCGCTGTATTTGATAATCAACGTCAGACCATTTCTTGGCAAGGCAAAGAGTATGAAAAGACTCTTTTCCAAAATGTTATAGGTGGACATGTCACATTAGCGCACCTTCTAAAAAGACAGCTCATTACTAATGGCGCTAGGGTTGTTGTCATTGGTGGTGAAGGTGCAAGAGGTATAAAAGGTATGATAACCAAACCTAGCTTCGCTTCTATTCAGGCCCTACAAGATTATGTCTTTGCAAGATCATCAGAAAAATACAACCCAATGAATGCTTTGGGAGCATCAAAACTACTTGCCGCTTTGTGGTCACAACATTTAAGTCACATTTGCCAACCTCACTTTGAGTCAATTTGGTTTACTCCCGGATTCATTTATGGAACGGGCGGTACATCGGGATTACCTAAATGGCAGGATTGGTTCGCACAAAAAGTTGCTTTCAAAATAATGGCTAAATTTGGCATGGCGCAAAGCCCAAGTCTAGCAGCCAGTAAACTAGTCGCTTGCCTCAATGGCAGTATAGGTAGAAATGGCGATCTACTTGGTGCACCGGAAGGTAAAACAATTGGTCCTCTTACAGATCAAAAGCCTATGAACAAAGCCTTTACCGATAAGGCTCTTCAAGCAGAATTTTGGTCAATTTTAACAACACTTTATCCAATTGATTTCGACTATCTAACAGATATAGAAGAGGTTAAATATGCTTAAAAAGGCACCGGGATTTATCGATAATCCTCATCATAAAATAGTTATCTCCTCATCAGATAAAACAGTAAAAGTAAGCTTTAAGGGAGAGGTTATTGCACTGAGTAATCATTTACTTATCTTGGATGAAGCGGGATTAAATAAGGTTGTTTACATTCCAATAAAAGATATCAAGATGCCTCTTCTAGCTGAGAATAAGCACACTACCTATTGCCCTTATAAAGGCCATGCAAGCTATTGGTCTTTAAAGCTTGAAAAAGAGACAGTCGAAAACCTTGCTTGGGGTTATAAAACACCTTTCTTTGAATGTGAAAGCTTAATTGGACATCTCGCTTTTTATCAAAATAAAGTAGAAATCGAGCTTATTGGTTAAGGAGCCTGCGAATAAATCCACCCGCCTCAGCGGGTGAATAAAAGCCGCTAGGTTTATGGCGAGGGGTGCAACTTAATAGTCATTCTATTGATAAGGCCCTCAACGTAAAGATAGGACTTTTAGGCCATGCCCTGCAAGTCTTTGAAAAATAGTTAAGCGGCATTTCAGAACAAGTAACATTCTGCGTTGTTACTTCTCGAAAGATACCTACACTGATTTTCAATTAATAAACGCAAAGTGACACCTTGCTTGATACTTTTTCCTATACACATTAAAAAGAACAGACTGAGAAGAGGTGACTTAATCTCAGGCTCCTTAGATCTCCATACCATCTAACAACATGTCTACCATTGCCTCTAACTCATAGGGGGCTTTTCCTAGTTTGGCCATGGTTGCGGTTCCTTGCAACAAAGTAAAAACTGCCAATGCTTTATCTTGTGGTGTTTGACTATGTCGCTTTGCATTAGAGTTCGCTTGATGATGAGTTAAATGATGTTTGGTAAAAAAAGCATGCAAGGTAAATAAGGTATCTTCACCTGCTTTTTTAATACAAGACTCAGCCTGTTCTGGAAGGTTATCTCCTTTTGCCTCAACTGAACAAAGGGATATAAAGCACCCTCTAGGTGTGTCATCACGACATTGGTTTTCAATACTTGCCATGAGAAATGCTTTCAACCCTTGCTTAGGAGTCAGACTTTCATCTGATAAATGAACAACAGAAGGCGCAGCAAAATCTGTCAGATAATGCTCTGTCACGGTTAAAAACAACTGCTCTTTATTTCCAAAGGTCGCATACATACTGGGCTTATTAATACCCATTGCCTGAATCAAATCTGTGAGTGAAGCACCAAGGTAGCCCTTTTTCCAGAATACCTTCATCGCCTCAACTAAGGCTTCCTGCTTATCAAATTCTTTCTTACGACCACCCGCCATACTTGCCTCAAAATTATTTTCATCAAACCACTTGACCAAACTATACCGATAGGTACAGAATAGCTCAACCTTACCGATCGGTACAATTCGTATTTTAAGGATTTAAAATGAGCATATTAGTTGAAAATAAAGTGGCATTAGTAACTGGCGCAAATCGTGGCATAGGCAAAGCAATCACCGAAAGCTTATTAAAACATGGGGCTAAAAAAGTTTATTTAGCCGTAAGAGACCTAAGCAGCACTTATAATCTTGTCGAAAAATATGGTGATAAGGTCGTCACTCTTAAGCTTGATATGAGCAATTCTGAAGAAATTAAAGCACTTGCAACATCTGCAAAGGATGTTGAAATCGTGATTAACAATGCAGGTATTTTAGAACTTGCAGATCTATTCGAAGAGGAGTTTGATCAAGCATTAGAACAACAATTAGATATTAATTTATTTGGTTTAGTCCGAATTGCAAGAACATTAACGCCTGTCATCGAAGCAAATGGTGGAGGCGCACTTGTACAATTAAATTCCATCGTTTCTATTCGTAACTTCTCAGGCGTTGATGCTTACTCAGCCTCAAAAGCGGCTTCTTACTCCATTACTCAAGGGTTAAGAGAGCAGCTTTTAGATAAAAACATTCAAGTTTTAAGTGTACACCCTGGGCCTATTGATACTGATATGGCTGCAAAAGCAGGCATGACAGAGGGTGAATCAGCAAATACGGTTGCCGAAGGTGTTATTTCAGCCTTAGCAGAAGGTCAATTCCATCTATTTCCTGATCCAATGGCAAAACAGTTTGAAACAGCTTATCAAGACTTTGCTAAATCGATTGTACTGGCAGATCTCGGTAGCTAATGCATATTAAATAGTTTGTAACCTCTAAAATGGACCTAAAAATATCAACAACTTAGGTCCATTTTTTCATTAACATGTTGCTAGTCGTTATAGGCTGGTTGGTATTGTTTAATCATATAATCCCAAAAACTGTTAGCGATAGCAGAGATATTGCTTTTTAAGCGAATAAGGTAAATCGGTAATACAACATTAGAGGCAAAATTTTCCACCTCTATCATCTCGACACTCCCCTCTTTTAGCTCTTTTTCAACCATGTGATAAGGCAACCTAGACCAAGCTAAGCCTGTCACAATTAGCCTCTGCTTAATCATATAGTCATTAACCGTCCAGCGTTGGCCATTAGAAATCACATTTAACCTTTCTATTGGGTGCAAAGAACCTGAATCTTCAATTAAAACTTGAGGACGGTTTTTTAGTTCAGCTTGAGGAATAATACGCTGTGTTTGGTTTTCAAGATAATGAGGGGCTGCCACTGTCACTAATTTAAGTTTAGCTATTTCAACAAACTCAAACTCTTGTCCTAAGCCATAATTTGGGCTGATGGCTATATCTGCTTTACCCGATTGCAAAGACTCTAATACGCCAGATAAATGCTCTGTACTCATGTTTAAATGCATTTCTGGGTGCTTTTCGACAAACATTTGTAGCTGCACTAAACCTTGTAACTGCACACAAGATGCACTTAGCGTCAGGGCCAAATTTGGACCTATACCTGATGCTAGCTGATGACCCAATGCTTCTAGTCCTTGCATCTTTTCTAGGGTGATACGCGCTTCTTGATAAAACACCTTACCTTCTGGCGTAAGCTCAGGTCGATAAGCATCTCGGCTGAGTAATTGCACTTCAAACTCTTGCTCTAAACTTGCAATCGCAGCGCTTATGGTTGATTGAGTTTTATGTAAAAAATTAGCGGCAGCTCGAAAACTTCCCTGCTCAACCACGGCCACAAAAGCATAAAGATGGACATTATTCACGATCGATAAAACCTTTCATCTTAATAAAAAAATAGCGTTATCTTACGATCATATTGCAAATTAAAATAGGCCTCATCCAAATCCACCTAGTTCCTAAGCTTTCGAACTTCGCTCATAAACAAAAACAGATATTTCATTTTTAGAGGATATATTAACCTTTATGGATAACAGCCAAATCGTATTACTTCTTGCTGGTTTTATTACTGGCATCTCTAAGTTTTCAACTGGTGGGATGGGATTCATTATTCTCACACTCACTTTGACAGCATTTCCAAGCGCAGAAGCGATTGTAGTGTTATTACCCATGTATTTAGTGGCAGATATGCTTGCTGTAAGTAGCTATCGCACTGATGTGTCTTGGTCAAGTTTAAAACGTTTATTGCCTTTGGCGGCATTGGGTATTGTACTTGGCTCATTTCTACTTTCCCATATTGATGCCAATACCTTTAGCAAGTTGCTAGGTGTCATTATTCTCTTCACCTTAGGTTTAGGCACTTACCTAGAATGGAAAAAAGTCAGCTTTATGCAAACTAAATCTGTCTCTCGCTCTATGGCTTTTTTTGCTGGCGTTATTAGTATTTTGGCAAATGCAGCGGGCCCTATCATTAGCCTCTACTTATTAGAACAAAAGCTCAGTAAAAACAGCTATGTCGCGACGCGGGCTTGGGTCTTTTTAATCATTAATATCATCAAGATTACTGTGGTCATTTCTTTAGGTATTCTCAGTTGGCCTTTAGCCAAACAAAGTCTGATTACCCTACCTGCCCTTTTAGTGGGTGCCGGCATTGGTTATTTACTGCTTAAACAACTTAACCTTAAACAGTTTAAAACCTTGATTCGAGGAATGACCTGTATAGCAGCGGTTAAGCTTATTTTCTTCACTTAAGTAATTTTCATATAGGAATACAGAACATATTTCCAATGTACATTTAATTAAATCAATTAGCTTTAATTATAATCATTAATAATTTAACACCTCAGGCATTAATATTTTTATAAGAAGCCATAACTTAAGTTATAAAAAGTAAAATAATTAAAAATATAACCCCAACCCTATATAATTATTTAAATTTATTTTTGTTTAGAGTTTTCTAATAAACACCCACTATGGCCATTTTTTGCAACATAGTGTTGCAAAAACACACCTATTCAAAAAAAAATCTATCTCATACGATTATTTAATAATTTTTTGTTAACAAGATAAATTAATAATAACTAAATTATAAAGTATAAAATTGAGGGCATGTTAAAATTGAAAGAAAAAAGTAATATTAATCAACTAAAAAAAAACGTTTCTTATTCTTTATTAATAATTTTATCAATATCAGCTCTAACTAATGTTTTACTTTTAACTTCTCCACTTTATATGATGGCTATATTTGATAAAGTCATGATGAGCTTTCAATTTGAAACACTTTATTTAATTAGTATCTTAGCTTTCTTATCATTAGTAACTTATGGAGTTATTGAATGGGGAAGGTCTCATATTTTATTTAAAGTGGGGAACTGGCTAGAAAATCAGCTTACCCCATTAACCTTAGAAGCAAGTTTAACAGCAACACATAATGGTAATCATGTAGGTGCACAAGGTATTCGTGATTTAGCACAAGTTAAATCTTTAATCGGTGGTCGAGCATTGCTTCCTTTGCTTGATGCACCTTGGGCCTGCATATTTTTAATCATACTTTTTAGTATGAATGTCTGGCTAGGCGTATTTACATTAATTACAGCCTTTATTTTATTTGGCTTAACACTTATTAGTGAATTTAGTACGCGAAAACACCAAACCAATTTTCATAACAAACAAAACCAAAGCCAGATCTGGCTAGATCAAAGTATTAAAAATGCTGACGAAATTCTTGCACTAGGCATGAATGACGCATTGATCGAACGCTTCCAAGAAAAGCGCTTAGATGCGCAAAACGATTATCTATTATCTCAAGAACGCTCTTCAAGTCTACTAGCACTTGCTAGAACAATTCGCATTTTGTCTCAAGTAGCTATTATGGGAATAGCCGCTTTTCTACTATTAAAAAATCAGGTGTCCCCAGGTATGGTTGTCGCAGGCTCTATCTTAATGTCTCGAGCTTTAAGCCCAATAGAGCAACTCATGGGGTCTTGGTCCCAGTTATTAACTGGCCGAAATGCATATTCAAATCTCGTCTCATTATTTAACGATCACTTGTCGACCTTAGTCGAAAAAGCGGTTCTCCAAGCACCTAAAAATACACTATCAGTTAACCATTTAACGATTTCAAAACAAGAAAAAGCAGCTAATAATTATCAAGCCAAACATTTAACTAGTTACCTATTACATGGGATTCATTTTGATCTAGAGAAAGGAGATATTTTAGCTGTTTTAGGTCAATCTGGTGCAGGAAAAAGCTCACTTAGCAAAGCCCTAGTGGGTTTATTAAAACCCACAGCAGGGGAAATCAGATTAGACGGTAACGAGCTTAACCAATGGTCTTCTAAAAACCTTTCTAATCATGTGGGCTACTTACCCCAAGAAGTAAATTTGGCACCTGCCACTATTTGGGAAAATATCGCACGCTTAGATTCCAATGCAAAAATGGAAGATGTATATCAAGCAGCGAAAAAGGCAGGCGCGCATGCTTTTATTCAAGAGTTACCTGATGGCTATAACACAAAATTAACGACAAATACGCCGCAACTATCTGGTGGACAAAAGCAGAGCATAGGTTTTGCAAGAGCGTTATATCAAAACCCTTTTCTTTTGGTACTTGATGAGCCAGATGCTTACTTAGATGCTCAATCCTGCGAGTCTTTAAAAACAACCCTTCAGACCTTGAGTCAAGAAGGCAGCTTAATAGTTTTCATTAGCCACAAGCCGAATATGATAGATATAGCATCCAAAGCTATTGTACTTGATAAGGGTCGCTTGGTTGGGAAAGGACTAAAGGATGATGTTCTTAAACGTTTAAAAATCCAGATGCAACCTTCTCAAAAATCGTCAAAAAAAAACTAAAAGAAATTGATTCAAGGGAAAAAACTACCCAATACAATTATGACTATAAAATGAAATTAGAGGCTCAAAAAAGCATAAACATTAAAAGCAATACAATAGGTAACGAATAATGTTTTTTGAAAAAATTTTTTTTAAAGAAATAAAAGCACCACTTTATATTTGTTTTAGCGCTATTGGTATTTTTATTGGAGTGTTTATCTCTTGGTCTTATCTAGCACCTACCTCAGGAGCCGTAATTTCTTCTGGGGAAATACGTCCGAATGGATCCAATAAGTTTGAAATTATAGCACAACTAAACCCTTTAGATATTGATCAAGTAGATATAGGAAGCTCAGTAAGATTAATTTTTTCATCTTATAACTTTAAACAACAAAAACCAATTGAAAGATACATTTACTTTATATCAGAAAGTACTGAGTTTAACCCTCTAACGAATCAATCCTATTTCATTATTAAAATATCTCTAGAACTAGAGAAATTTAAAAAACAAAACCCAAATATTAAATTGAGATCTGGTTTACCTGTCGAGATCTTTATAAAAACTCAAAAAAGAACTTTATTTGACTATTTAATGGATTCAATAATCAATTTAAAGGAGAAAGGCATGCGAGAGTAAAGATAAATTAGTCTAAATATAAAAAAATTAAAACTAAAAATTTTGGAGAATACAAATGGCTAAGCACGAATACTCAGGTAGTGGTGGTAATGACTCAAAAACAGTTGATAGATATTATTATACAACTGATTCAGGCCACTCAAAAAACCATGATTGGTATGCCTATATGTATGGGGGCAACGATTATTACGAATATCATGGGGCTTGGCATCTAGCTAGCGGTAAAAAAAATTTAGATGTATATGCTGAAATGGGTGGTGGGAACGATACTTTTTTAGCACAAAATTGTTACGAGCCAGCAACTAATTTTAACATCATAGTTTACGGTGGCGATGGTCAAGATACCTTACAAATCAACTGTGACGATAATCGCGATCACTGGCTTTATGGTGAGGATGGTGAAGATACCTTACTAGGTGATGGGGGCAGAGAAACCCTTTATGGAGGTGATAATGATGATTACCTTGATAGTGGGGCCGCAGATGATTATCTCTATGGCGAAGCCGGTAACGATGTCCTTTTTGGCGGCAAAGATCAAGATTATCTAGATGGTGGCGATGGTAACGATTTTATTGATCCAGGTAAACGCACTGGCTCAGACATTGATGAAGTTTATGGAGGAGCAGGTAAAGACATTGTCACTTCAGGTGACTTTGATGATACGGTCGCAGGTGCAAATGCAGCTGTCGATTGGGAAACTTGGGGAGTAGGTCAAACCATATTACGGGTTTCTATTTTAGGAGCCTCTACAGCAACTCAAGGAAACCCACTCGTTTCCGCCATGTATAGCACAGGTACCAGTGCACTCATGACAGCCGTTAATAGCCTTATGGCATCTGGTGTTGAGTCTGAAAGTGTGGTGTCGCAAGCAGACTATGTAGACTTTTTAGACTTTGATGAGCAAGATATATTCGTGGTAACAAGCTCTGATGAGTTTGGTGACGTCCGAGGAGAAACCAGTACTTCGCATGGGGACTTTACGCTTAACGCTGACCAAACAAGTAGTGGTAATGGCGGCATAGTGGCAATTTTGAGCCCTGGCTATTCTTTCCAAAACTACATAAGTAATAACTTACAAAGTAGCTCTGTTTCACTTAACACCGCGCTAGGGCAAATTTATGAGGTTGTCGATAAAACTCGCTTAGAAATAACTCGCGATGGTAGCGATTATTATGATGGTAATGGTAGTCGATATGACCCTAGCACAATCGACTCCCAGTTAAGCGCATTTAATGTCAGCAATAATACTAGTGCTCAAGATTTCTTTAATGGACTTGAGTTGGATGACGGTGACTCGCTATATCTTTATGGCGCTTATGCTGGCCGCTTTTTCCAGGGTGCTAATATAGCCGATACCGGCAATGGGACCGACAGATATATTGCTGGAACAGACAATGCGGATACCTTAGCAGTACATGACTTTACAGATTATGACGATTCAGCTATCGCTGGTCGATTATACGGTATGGACGGTAACGACCTGCTTATTGGTGCAGGCGGAACTGATTATATCTTTGGAGGAAGAGGTTCTGATATCTTAGTAGGTCATGGGGGTCAAGACTATTTATGGGGTGATGGTGATAATGCCTCAGGTAAAGATACTGAGTTTGAAGGCAGCGATACAGACCTTTTTGTAATAGATAACACTTTAAACATTATCAGAGACTTTAATTATGATGCCGATGGCAATGGTAACCAGGGCCACGATGTCATCATGATAAATCTTGGTAAAGACTATGATCAGAATATCCATGCTGCCCCTTATCAAGTTGATTATAATAGTTGGCAAAGGATTTGGTGGGAAAGTGCTGAAAATCCATCCGGTACTTGGGTGCAATTAAACGGCGTTAATCAATTTTATTTCAGTGAACCATTACAATGTAGTTCTGATGGTACAGATGAATACTTCATTGCTGCATCCAGTGATCTAAGTTTATTACCAACAGATACCGTTAACGGAGGCTGCTGGGAGTCCTACTTTGATTAAGTAATAAATTTAGGTAATACGAACAAGGAAAGTTCGTATTTAGCTATTTCCCAAAAGATAATTTCTATCTATTCAAACTCATGATTTGCAAGGGGAATAATATTGATGACAGGCTCTTCGTATGGGTGGATTTGACGAATAGCTTTGAGCGTCGCCGCAACTTTCTCTTTGTCACAACGCACCTCGATACGGACTTCATGACCAAAGTTAATCTGGTTCTTCTCTCCTGTGACAGGCGTCGATGCGCCATTAGGTCGCCAAAAGCCTGAGATATTAACAATGGAGATGACACTATCATAATTGCCCACTATGCCCGCTTCCATTTCAATAAGCAGATCACATATCTTGATTACCTCGTTTTCTGGGGCGTAGATTTCCAATTTATATTGCATGATTTCTGATTGTCCTTATCATTATGTATAGCAAGACGCTTAACGCCCTTGCTCATTTCTCATTCGTTCAGTCTAAATATCACAAAATGTATCAAGTTAGCCTTTTTTCAGGCAAACATGCACTCTATGTCAGCTTTATTCAGAATTTACTGTCAATAAAGTAAATAATTCAACTTCGAATAGCTTTTGCTAAACATCTCAGTATTAGCTAAGTATTATGATTCTCTTATATATTTTATTTTAACTTATCATCTTTGAGACCATACGCTTTATGCCTCTTTTTAAGAGAGATATCGATAACAAGTTAGTTAAATTCTCTAGCATGACTGTGCTAGCTTTTAGCCTTGCCGCTTGTCAAAGCCTACCAAGTTCTGATGATGAGCCTGCGAATGTTAATAGCTTGGCCGCCTCTGAAGTGCAAACAGAAAAAGCGCAATGGCAATCTGCACCGATTACAGGTGAAGCCACCAGCCTAACGGAGTTAATTGATGATAAAAGCTTAACTGCTTTAATCGAACAAGGAATTAGTGCTAACCCAGACCTTCAGCAAGTGTTACTTACTCTTAAAATACGCCGGGCACAGTTAAATCAAGCGGATGATAGCTTGTTGCCAACATTGGATGCATCATTTAAAGCCAACAATGATGAAGGGAAAAATAATACCTATACGGGAGGTCTTACGGTCAGTTGGGAAGCTGATTTATGGTCTCAAATAGCGGATGGAAATAAAGCCACGGCGAAGGCCTTTTCAAGCCAACAAGCACTTTATCAGGCCTCATTAGATTCCTTAGTTGCTCAAGTTATGTCTGCTTGGCTAGGGGTAATCGCTCAATCAAGAGCATTGAAAGTTGAAGAAGATAGAGTTGAGCTCTTAGCAAAAAACGAATCCCTATTATTAAACCGTTATAAAAATGGTAATGGTGATCTTGAAGGGTTAGATGGCGCAAGAAGCTCTTTATCTAGCGCTAAAGAAAAGGTCGAGCAATATCGTGAAGATTTAGCTATTAACCAGCGCAGTTTGATGCGCCTTTTGGGTTATAGCAAAATTGAAGATATTCAAATGCCAACAGACTACCCTAAGGTGCTCATTCCTTTAGCGCAATTACCTGAGCAAACCTTAGCGCGTCGCCCTGATCTAATGTCTGCATTTTATGATATCGAACAAGCGGACCTAGAAGTCCAAGTTGCTTATAAAGATTTACTCCCTTCACTGAGTTTGAGCGCTAGCTTAACCGATGTGGCTTACTCTCCTTCTGCTGCGCTTTTCACTTCGCCAGTATGGGGGTTATTAGGGCAGCTAACCATTCCTCTATTCCAACAAGGGAAACTAGACCTTGCGATTGATGTGGCAAAATATGAAGCGGCTCAAAGCTATCAGGTCTACAGAGCAGCTCTCTTAGATGCAGTATTTGAAGTTGAAAATGCCATTAGCCTTGAGAAGTCACTGAACCTTCGCCAAACGCACCTTGAAGATGCCTTAACCGCTGAAAAGAACAACCTGCTGCAATATCAAAAGAACTTTAAAAACGGCAGTGTTGATATTGTCGATTTGCTGGGAGTGCAACAGGATGTATTTAACTTAATTGCCTCATTGGATGATCTTATTTATCAGCGCCTTGATAACCGTATTACTCTAGGGTTAGCACTTGGATTATCTGGCCAAGTCACTAACACTCAAGATAAAGATCAAAACACAAGGGACACCCTTTCTGCCTCAAATGGAGTATCACCATGACACGCAAATTCTCCCAATTTGCCTTTTTAATCGCCTGTTTATTGGTGTCTGGGCTAATTTTCACCTTTGTTTCAAGCCAACTTGAAGCGAAGAAGAACCAAACGAGACCTAAAAAAGCGAGTGTACAAATACTGCCTCAGGTTTCTGTTCTACCTACAAAGGTTGGGCATTATCAACCTGTTATTGAGGCATTTGGTAGTGCCGAACCTAAATATTCTCTTGCCTTAGAAGCACAGAGTTCAGGGCAGATCACCCATTTAGCCAAAGAGTTTGAAGCAGGTAAAAAGGTAAAAGCAGGAGAGTTACTTGCCATCATTTCAGACACAAGTTATCAAGCTAGCGTGGCAACCCAAGAATATGCCGTTACCAGTGCGGTAGTCGCATTAAAAGAAGAGTTAAGAAGTGCTGAACAAGCACTTGATGAATGGAATGCATCAGGGCTTTCTGGCCAACCTAGTTCAGATCTAGTGCTAAGAGAGCCGCAAATCGCTGAGGCAAAAGCAGCCCTTTTAGACGCTAAAGCTAGCCTTAAAGAAGCAGAACAAAATCTTGCGGATACTCGCATCAAAGCCCCATTTAATGGGCTCGTTGTTAGCCGTGAAATCGTTCCAGGCAGTTATGTACAGGCAGGTACTGAGATTGGCACCATTTACAACACAGACCGTATGGATATTAAGATAGCGCTTTCAGCTAAAGATTGGGCTAAGTTGCCTAGTATCGAAACCATGCAAAAAGAACGCTGGCCAGTCACTTTAACGGATGTTGAAACTCAAGCTAAATGGCAAGCGTATGTGCTTTCTGCAGATAGCCATAGAGATAGCAGCACTCGTCTTAGAACCTTAGTTATCGCAGTTGATAATCCATTACAGCAAACCCCAGCGCTTTATGCAGGCAGCTTTGTGAAAGCCAGCTTAAAGGGGGGTTCTATGGACAAACTATGGCAATTACCTAGTACGGCCTTTAGTCAGAAAAGCCAAGTCTGGTATTTAAACCAAGAAAATAGACTCGCTGCATTTAGTGCTGATCCTGTCTTTAGTGCTAACGGACAAGTGTATATTACCCCACCTACCGACTTACAAGCAGATGAACAACGGGTCTTGATTCGCCCTTACAATAGTTATTTAGAGGGTATGAAGGTTAAAAGCAATTTAGATGCTAGCCAGCCCCAAGATAACTCAAGAAAGTTATTAGCACAGAAGTCTAGTTCACAAGAAAACTCAGCGAATCCAAGCCAAGCCTTGAATGTGAAGGGAGATAACTAATGTCATCTGCCCACCCTCATGGCCCGAACTCGGCGAACTCCCCAAGTGGCATTATCCCTTGGTTCACGCATAACCCGGTTGCAGCTAATCTACTAATGCTACTTGTGATTGCCCTTGGTGCTTTGACCATGGGAGATTTACGTAAAGAAGCCTTTCCCAGTACCGAACCCGATACCATAACCATTAGCATTGATTATGACAGTGGTTCTGCACATCAAGCCGAAGAAGGCATTGCGATTACGTTAGAGAATGAGTTGGAAACGGTTGAAGGTATCAAGACCATGACAACTACATCTAACGCAAATGGAGTAAGCGTTAGTTTAGAAAAGCTGTCTGAATATGATATTGATGTACTCATGACAGATGTGAAGGCCAAGGTAGATACAATTTCTAGCTTTCCTTCTGATGCTGAGAGCCCTGTTCTAGAAAAGGCTGCACGTGAAGAGCACGCCCTTTGGCTACAGCTTTATGGTGATGTTGGCCGACATACACTACAAAACCTTGCGACTGATTTAAAAGCTGATCTACTGGCTAACCCTGATATTGGCCAAGTAACGATTTCAGGGTGGTTAGATGCCACTATCAAAGTAGATATTGATGAAGGCCGTTTGCAGTCTTACAACATGACCTTGAGTGATGTAGCGGACGCCATTAACCAAGAATCAACCAACGCCAATACCGCCACCCTTAAAAATGCGGACTTATACCTTCAAATCCAATCTTCTGAACAAGCTTACCAAACCCGTGATTTTGCCGAACTAACCATCAAAACCTTTAGCGATGGTAGCCGCCTTTTATTATCCGATGTGGCGGTTATTCGAGACACCTATGATGAAGATACAGCGGTACTCTCTCGCTTCAATAATGAAGACAGCATTGCTATTCAAGTCATTACCACTGGCCTAACTGACATCTCCGACTCTGTAATTGCCGCCAAAGCCGTTAGCCAAGAATGGTCAGAATCAGGCAGACTCCCAACGGGTGTAGAGCTTGCTACTTGGTATGACCGCAGTAAGGCGATTAATCAACGCTTAGACCTTCTTATTGATAATGCAATCAACGGTGTGTTCTGGGTCTTTTTAATGCTGGCTATCTTTTTGAACCTGAGTGTTGCCCTCTGGGTTGCTTTAGGCTTGCCTTTTATCTTCTTTGGGACCTTATTTTTAATGGGAGATGGCTTTTTAGGAATGAGTCTAAATGCCTTTACCACCTTTGGGTTCATCATGGCCCTTGGCATAGTGGTGGATGACGCCGTTGTAGTGGGAGAAAGTGTTTACAGTGAAAGGTCCAAGCATGGGGATAATATTGCCAGCACGATTAGAGGAACTTTAAGAGTCGCTGTCCCCACCTTATTTGGTGTATTTACAACGGTTGCAGCTTGTTTTGCCTTATCCAATATTGAAGGTAGGTTAGGTACTCTCTACGCTCAATTTGGCACTGTTGTTGCCGTTTGCTTAATGCTTTCTATCGTTGAGTCTAAACTCATACTCCCTGCTCACTTAGCTCATTTAAATACTCGACCAGCTAAAAGCCGTTTTTGGCCCATGATGTTAATTCGCTGGGTACAAAGTTTAGCGGATAAAGGTCTAGGCTTTTTTACTCAACGTATTTATAAGCCTAGTATCGATTTTGCTTTGGCTAATCGTTATGGGGTTTTGATTCTCTTTGTCGGTATTTTTGTATTGGTTGCCAGTATGCCATTTACTGGGGCGATTCGAGTCAGCTTCTTCCCAAGTATTCCAGGAGATACCGTGCGTGCGAGCCTTAGCATGCATAATGATGTGAGTTACGGCCAAACCTATCAAGTGCTTGCTCGTATGGAAGCAGCAGCCTATAGCACAGAGCTAAAACTTAGAGATGAGACAAGCACTGACAATGGCATTATTAACCTACAAGTCAGTTCTAGTAGCGATCAATCAGGTAGGATCACTATTGAGTTAGATTCTGATCTATCTTATAGCGCTAAACAATTTGCGTCTGCATGGCAAAAAAGCATCGGCCAAGCCGAAGGTGCTAAAAGCTTAAAGGTTCAAACTCGTCGAGGCAGTATTGATGCACTACGTATTGAATTAAGATCTTCGAGTAATGAAGAATTAAGCGCAGCATCTCAGTTACTTAAGGACTACCTCGTTTCTATTCCTGCGGTCAGTGGAGTCGAAGACAATGCCGCACTGTCCCAATCACAGCTAAATTTGAGTTTAACTGAACAAGGGCGAGCATTAGGTTTAACCACACAAAGCTTATCTAGCCAAGTATTAAGTTACTTTGATGGCAGTAAGGTACAGTCTTATCAAAGAGACAGTGACGAAGTGGAGGTACAACTAGGTTACCCAGATAGCTCTGATGCGAGTATGACTGACCTAATAGATACTCAAATACGCTTAGACGACGGTAATCAGGTTCCTTTGAGTGCATTAGTGAATATCAGCTCTGGGTTTACCGAACAAGAAATTGTGCGTATTGATGCTAAACGTGCTGTTTATATTAGTTCTGAATTGAATAAGGACCTTTTATCTGCCACTGAATTAGTCAGTCAAATTAAATCAGAGTTAGTACCTGAGTTAGAACAACAGTTTGCAAGCCTTGATATCAGCTTTGCAGGAGAAGCAAAAGAGCAAGCTGAAACTCAATCGTCCATGCTGGTTGTCTTCATCATGGCGATGTTGATTATTTATATTCTCTTGGCTATTCCGCTTAAATCCTATGTGCAACCATTTCTCATTATGATGGCGATCCCTTTTGGCATCATAGGTGCCATGTTAGGTCATTGGTCTAATGATTTGGCTTTGGGGATTTTATCTTTGAATGGCATCATCGCCTTAAGTGGTGTTGTGGTGAACGATAGCCTGCTATTAGCCTCTCGCTTTAATGAGCTTAAGCAAGAAACTAACTCAATCAAAGAAGCGATCAATCAAGCATGCCGAGATAGAGTAAGAGCAGTATTATTAACCTCTATCACCACCTTTGTAGGCTTAATGCCTTTATTAGGTGAAACCTCACGTCAGGCACAGTTCTTAATTCCTGCGGCAGTTTCACTTGCATATGGCATTTTATACGCAACAGTCATTACCTTGGTTCTTATCCCTGCACTACTCATGGTACATGAAGATATAAAAGGCTTAATCGAGCGCTTTCGCCAAGGTGTCTTGGGGATAAATACTAAATAACTGAACCCGTTTCCTTTGCTGAACAGGCAAAGGAAACGGCGAATTGAGGCTGTTTTCCTCTCTCATTTAAAGGTTAACCTTTCCCTTTTTGTACCTTACTTAACTAAATGTAACCGGATTTAATCAATCTATATGTAATTTTACAATTTGATAAATAGCATATAAATCAACCACCTCTGAAGAAAATAGCCATTCTCCTAGGTTTTTATCAGTGATAAGCTATTAACTCCGATGAATTTCAAAGTTATACTGATTAAAACGTAAACAGAAAGTGATTTAGTCAATGTCTACTATTAATGGCTCTACTACAACAATACCACCTATGACACTGCCAGCAGCTTCCAGCAATGCTGCGCCTGTCTCTGCAGCTACAACACCTGCTGCTTCAGGTAGTGTTGCGTCTAGTCAAATAGCCTCTAGTCCTAGTGCTGCGAGCCAAGCTGCTACTAACCCTGTAACAACAAGTGCTTCTGCTGCCGCAAATGCAGGTGTTAATGCTCCGGCTAGCACTTCTGCAGCGCCTGCTGTCGAAGCGACTAAAGATGTTGTTAGAACAGGCGGAGGACAAGACACTCGCCCAGCCCGTGATACTTATGTAGACAAAATTAATACTAAACACATTAGCCAACAACAGGCTGATAATACGTTTCAACAAATTAATCCAAACCAAAAAGAAGCCCTGTTAACACGTTCTGTTGAACGCTTAACAACTGAAATCAACAAGAATCAAAAGCAGATCAGTAACACGGTTAATGCCTACTCCATGATTCAAGTGGCAAATGATTCTTTAGATGAAATTCAAGGTGGTTTGAAAGAGTTACAGAAACTTGCTCAAGATACGCCAAACGAGAGAAAGGAAGGTCAATCACAAGAAGAGTTTCAAACTCAAGTGGAAGGCACTCAAGCTCAAGCATTAGATATTGTGGCTGGTATTCAAGATTTATTCGATTCTACCAAGTATGGTGGAGACCCTCTTTTAACTCAGAATACTAACCAGACCTTCGCCTCTCATAACGAAACTCAATATGGCGTTACCGTGGTCACTCATAATGTGGATGGCAAATTTGAAAGAGAAGGTTTATACGAGATAGATCTGAATAGTCCTGAATCTATTCGAGATTCACTCTCTTCTATTAATGGCAGCATGGATGTCGTTAGAGATATTCGATCTCAATACAACGCACAAGAAACAGATTTTAATACCACAATGAAAAAGCTCTTCAGTACACAAGAGCAACTCGATGCGATGCACGACAGAATAACCAGTACTGATTTTGCGATTCAAGTTGCAGAGCGAGCACAACAGAATATGGTTAATGATGCCAGAGGCTCTGTTCTTGCCCAGGCAAATGCAGACTCTAATAAAGCTCTCAATCTATTGACCACCTAATTATTACAATAACAGTAATCTAAAACGAATCAAAAATACCCAACATATTTCTGTTTTGGGTATTTTTTTGGCCTTTCATTTCCTAGTCATCGTTAAAAACATCCCTTTTCTGAATTTATTTTCACTTTTTTAATGTTTTTTTAACTATTTTTCTTTGTTTTTCACACAACCTTTTTTTGCTAATTTCAGCTTTGATAAAAACCACTTCTAAAAGTACTTGAAAACCCCTAACAAGTAGAAATAAAATACCAACAAAATACAATTTGAAGAGAAAAAATACCCATGGATAGCACAGACTTAGAACTACTTACTTTAATTCAAAGGGATGATAGTATTTCCCTAGAAGACATGGCGACCCATGTAGGACTCTCAAAAACCCCTTGCTGGCGTCGTATTCAAAAGTTAGAACAACAGGGCTATGTGCGTAAAAGAGTTGCTCTGTTAAACAGTGATAAGTTCAATTTAGGTGTCTCTGTATTTGCGCAAGTGAAGACAAATCAGCATGACGCTAACTGGTTAGACAACTTCTCAAATGTGGTTGCTCAATTTCCAGAAGTGGTTGAGTTTTATCGCATGGCGGGTGAATACGACTATCTTTTAAGGGTGCTGGTGTCCGACATCAAAGCCTATGACGAATTTTATAAACGACTGATTTCTGCAACCTCGCTAACCGACGTCACTTCGAATTTTGCAATGGAGCAAATCAAGTGGACAACGGAACTGCCTTTACCCAGCGTAAAGGATTAACATGGGAGCAGGGATCATAGTAGAGGATAAGTGCATGACCCTTTCAACCCAACAAAATACAAAACTAACTATGGCGTTAGAGTCAGTGAGACAAGGGCTTATTGGTGACAGTGAGTTTATTGAAACACCATTTGGCTCACGTAAAATCACCTATGCCGATTACACTGCATCAGGCCGTAGCTTATCCTTTATAGAAAGTTTTATTACTCAAAAAGTCATGCCGTTTTATGCCAATACGCATACAGAAGCGACTGTTACTGGCCGTCAAACAAGCGCTTACCGTGAGGATGCGAGACAGCTTATTGCATCAGCATGTCATGCAACTAAAGATGATGTTGTACTTTTCTGTGGTTCAGGCGCAACCGCAGCGGTTGATAAACTCATTCGTATTCTGACCTTAGCCCATAACCTAAATGATTCCGACACTGTAATCTTTATTGGTCCTTACGAGCATCACTCTAATGAATTACCTTGGCGTGAGTCTGGTGCAAAAGTGGTTCGTATCAAAGAAGCTCAAGATGGCGGCATTTGCTTAAATGACCTTGAAACTCAGCTGCAAGCACACCAAAACACCTCTCTAAAAATAGGAAGTTTCTCTGCTGCATCTAACGTAACAGGCATTATCCAAGAGCAAGATGCTGTTGCAGCGCTATTACATCAACATCAAGCATTATCATTTTGGGATTTTGCAGCGGGTGCACCTTACATGAAAGTGGCTATGAACTCTGACGTAGTAGGCGCGAATAAAGATGCGCTCTTCTTCTCACCACATAAGCTTGTTGGCGGCCCAGGTACACCGGGTGTTTTGATTATTAAGCGTGCCCTGCTCACTAATGACAGACCTTCAACGGTTGGAGGTGGTACGGTTTCTTTTGTTAGCCGTGATAATCACACCTTTTTAGCGCCGGGCGAGCGAAGTGAAGAAGCAGGCACACCCGCTATCATAGAATCTATTCGTGCTGGTCTTGCGTTTAAAGTGAAGTCAGATATTGGTGATGACGCTATTGAAGCATTAGAAGAAAAGTGGTCTGACCTTATTAAACAAAAATTTGATAACAACAACGCCATTGAAGTTTTAGGCAATCCAAATGCCAAGCGCCTGTCTATTACGTCATTTAGGGTAAAAACAGAGTTTGGTTACCTGCACCATGGTTTAGTCGTGAGTCTATTGAATGATCTCTTTGGCATTCAAATGCGTGCGGGCTGTTCTTGTGCTGGTCCTTATGGTCATGACCTACTAAACATTGATGAGCAAACATCCCTTGAACTCGTCGATTTAATCGCCCAAGACAAACGCTTCAAACCAGGTTGGGTTCGCTTTAACTTAAACTACTTTATTGCAGAAGAAGAAGCTGAGTTCATTTTACAAGCGATAGAGTTTGTTGCTAAGCATGGTCTTAGACTAATGTCTTTATATGAATATGATCAGACTACAGATCTTTGGTTGTATGAAGGTAAAAAAGCAGAGGTAATGAGTTTAAGCCTTGGCTTAGATAGCTTGATGCATGCACCTAACTTAGGCTCAAGTCAGATTGAGATATTAGACATTCGAGCAAAACACGATCTATGGCAAGCTTACTTAAATGAAGCACTAAGCTTAGTAGAATCAGCACCTCAGATACCTCAATATGAGGCAAACACAGGAACGTTAGCATTAGCCTCTAAGCACAGAGACTTCGTCGCTAAAGAAGATTTCGTCTACTAGTTGCTCTATCTTAGCCACTAACTTAGTTCTACAAAGGTCTAACGACGTTTTGAAAGTCGTCGTTAGACCTGTCTCTATTTCTCGCTAAAATCCTTCGTATTCTTTCCTTTCAAACTCTGTAAACAAAGCGTCTCGACTAAAGTCTAATACTGACTTTTTCATTAGGGGTTCATCATCAATATGCACTTACCTAATGAGGATAATAATAATGAGTAAGAATAATGCCTATTGGAGCGCCAATGTTAGCTTGATGATCAAGCTGCTTGTGGTCTGGTTTGTCGTTTCTTTTGGATGCGGCATTTTACTAGTCGATGTGCTCAATAATATTCAGATCGGTGGATACAAACTTGGTTTCTGGTTTGCTCAACAAGGTGCAATTTATACCTTCGTTGTGCTTATTTTCATCTATGCAAAAAAAATGGCGGCGCTCGATATTGAGCACGGCGTTGATGAATAATCGGAGATCATCATGGAATTACAAACATTAACCTATATTGTTGTTGGAATTACCTTTGCCTTATATCTGGGCATCGCATTCTGGGCTCGTGCTGGTTCTACCAAAGAATTCTATGTTGCTGGGGGTGGCGTTCACCCTGTACTTAACGGTATGGCAACGGGTGCTGACTGGATGTCAGCAGCGTCTTTCATTGGTATGGCTGGCTTAATTGCATTTTATGGCTACGGTGGTTCTGTCTTCTTGATGGGCTGGACGGGTGGTTATGTCTTGCTTGCATTACTTCTTGCTCCTTATCTTCGTAAGTTCGGTAAGTTTACGGTACCTGAATTTATCGGTGATCGTTTCTACTCAAAAACAGCACGTATTGTGGCTGTAATTTGCTTGATTGTGGCCTCAGTAACTTATGTTATTGGACAGATGAAAGGGATAGGGGTGGCTTTCTCTCGCTTCTTAGAAGTGCAGTATGAAGTGGGTCTATTGGTGGGGATGACGATCGTATTCTTCTACTCAGTAATGGGTGGTATGAAAGGGATTACATACACGCAGATAGCTCAGTATGTCGTACTCATTTTTGCTTATACTATCCCTGCTGTTTTCATTTCACTTAACCTAACAGGTAACCCTATTCCACAACTCGGTTTAGGCAGTACTTTGATTGGTTCTGAAACTTTCCTACTTGATCGACTTGATCAGATAGTGACTGAACTAGGTTGGGCTGAATACAGTACTCAAACTCGTTTAAGCACCACCAACATGGTCGCTTACACACTATCTCTGATGATAGGCACAGCTGGTCTTCCTCACGTAATTATCCGTTTCTTCACTGTGCCTAAAGTGAAAGATGCGCGTACTTCAGCGGGTTGGGCACTGGTTTTCATTGCTATCTTGTATACAACAGCACCTGCTGTTGCTGCTATGGCTCGTTTAAACCTAATCAATACAATGCAACCACCAGCGGCTGAAGAAAACCTAGCTTATGCTGAGCGTCCTGATTGGTTTAAAAACTGGGAAACAACAGGTCTTCTTAAATTTGAAGATAAAAATGGTGATGGCCGTATTCAATACGAAGCGGACAAGTCTAAAAATGAGCTAGTCAAAGTAGACAGAGATATCATGGTACTTGCTAACCCTGAAATCGCTAAGCTACCTAACTGGGTTATTGCACTTGTAGCAGCAGGTGGTCTTGCAGCGGCACTATCTACCGCGGCAGGTTTATTACTTGCGATTGCGTCAGCTATCTCCCATGACTTGTTAAAAGGGGTTCTCAAACCCGACATCACAGAGAAACAAGAGCTCAGAGCCAGCCGAATTGCCATGGCAGGTGCCATAGTGTTTGCAGGTTATCTTGGCTTTAATCCACCAGACTTTGCCGCAGGTACCGTTGCCCTCGCTTTTGGTCTTGCTGCTTCGTCTATTTTCCCAGCATTAATGATGGGGATCTTCTCTAAGAAGATGAACCGTGAAGGTGCCATTGCCGGCATGATTGCAGGTTTAAGTGTGACGCTTTTCTATGTATTCCAGCATAAAGGCATCATGTTTATTGCCAGCACATCCTTCCTAGGTGATCTACCAAACAACTGGTTCTTAGGTATTGAGCCAAATGCATTTGGTGCAGTAGGTGCAACCGTTAACTTTGCTGTTGCCCTAGTGGTATACAGAATGTATGGCGAAGCACCAAAAGATGTACAAGATATGGTGGAACATATCCGTATCCCAGCTGGCGCAGGCCAAGCAACGGATCACTAAAATTGACTTGGTCTAATTTGGCTTTAAGCTTAATTAGACCAAGCTAAACAAAAAGATACCGATCCTTGTGTCGGTATCTTTTCTCATATATAAACTCATAAATACTTATTGCTTATATTCTAATATGGGCAAAAGATAAACACGGAATGCGATGCGATAAAGTGGATGACAGGCTTTACCTTTACTCAAGGCTTGAGCAGAACCTCACCTGTATCTCTTTAATAATCATAAGCAGGAATTTATATGTTCAAAAACAAACACATAGTTATCGCACTGATAGTAGCTCCTATCTTAGCCTTATTGGCTTATTTTGGTGTTGATAACCTAGTTAGTGAGAAGCCTCATAAAGCCATTGAAGGGGAAACTTACCCACTTGTAGCTAAATCTAACTGTCGTTACACCAGTGGTAAATGTACTTTTCAAAACGGTAATTTTGAACTCAATATCTATATCGAAAACGGCAAAACCTTGATAGTAAGTTCACCCTTTCCGCTCTCTGAGGTAGAAGCCTCATTACTTGATAACCAAGGTAATACCAGCAAACTATACTTTGTCCAAGACACTGATCAGGGCACCCAGTGGTCACAAAAAATCATCTCTGATATTACGCCAGAATCTATTATTCGTTTGGTCACCATCGCCTCAAAAAGTATCTATTATGGCGAGTCTGAAATGGCATTTATTGATTATGAAACCGGTTTTAATGAAGACTTTAAACGCGAGAACTAAGCTAGTTTATGGGTAGATACCAAGTAGATTGCAGTAAAACAAAAAACCTAAACACTAAATACAAACGCTAGGAGCAGCCATATTTTAACTCCTATTTGGATACTATTAGCCATAGCTTATATTTTAGGTTTATTCTGGATTGCCCGTTGGGGTGATAAAGAAAACCCTAAAATAAAGCAGTTAACCCGACACCCTTTGGTTTACAGCCTTTCCTTGGCTATTTATTGTACTGCGTGGACCTTTTATGGCGCGGTTGGTGAAGCGGCTCGTTTTGGTTGGAGTTATCTGCCCATTCTATTAGGCCCGGTTTTACTCTATTTATTTGCTTTCCCTTTTTTAAAAAAACTCACCTTTGTTAGTCACAAGCAAAACATTACCTCGATCGCAGATTTCATTTCTTCCCGTTATGGTAAACGCCCTTTAACAGCCCCTCTGGTCATCATGATTGCCATGTTGGCAATCATTCCTTATATCTCGCTACAGCTTAAGGCAATAGGATCTAACTTCAGTTTATTCGTAAATCAAGAGGGGGTTTCATCTTCTGCTATTGTTCTGATTGCAACGATTTCTGTGGGTATTTTTGCAGTGATATTTGGTACTAGAAAAATTGAGGTGACCGATTACCGTTCAGGCATGATGCTAGCCATTGCGGTTGAGTCCTTATTTAAGCTTTTTGCCATTATCGGCGTTGGTTTTATTGCCATCGTTCTCCTCAATGACAAAGACAGTATTTCATTTTCACAAACCCTTGAGCACACTTTTGATTCTCAAGTTTGGCAAACAGACGACTTTTTCTCTTTCAGCTTTCTGATGCAAACTTTGATGGGCGCAGCGGCCGTCATCTGTTTACCGAGACAATTTCACGTTACCGTTGTTGATCACCAAGAGAAAAAACAGCTGAATATGGCCCGTTGGGTTTTCCCTATTTATCTGACCATATTTGCCATACTCATTCCGCCAATAGCTATGACAGGCCAAAACTTATTTGGCATAGATACAAATGCAGATACCTATGTTATTCAATTTGCCTTGGCCTCAGATAACACCTTTTTAGAAGTATTAATTTTCCTTGGTGGTTTATCAGCCACCACCGCCATGATCATCATTGCGACCTTCTCTTTAAGTATCATGATTTCGAACGATGTGATCCTGCCAATTATGCTGGCAAGAGCCTCCTCTCGAAATCAGGCTCAGCCGCTTTACCATAAAAAGATGTTGCATATTAGACGCTTTGTCATTGCCGCCATTCTTATCTTGTCATACCTCTACTATCAGGAAATGGCCACCAGTGAATCCTTAGCGGGCACTGGCTTATTAGCCTTCTCTTTGGTCTTGCAACTTGTACCTGCTGTTATTGGTGGTTTGTACTGGCGTCGTGGACATGCTGTTGGTGTGTATACGGGCTTCGGGCTAGGTTTTGTGTTTTGGCTACTTTGGTTGATTTTCCCTCTACTGGGCACTCAAGAGTGGTCAAGCCATAACTTTGAAACCCGTGCAGAGGTTATATCCTTAGGGGCATGTATTAGCCTCATTGCAAACATTGTAGGCTATATTGCAGGCTCCCTTCTAGCGAGCGAAAGGCTCATAGATAGAATTCAAGCAACGGCATTTGTCAGCCCAACCTCTGAGCTAGAAGGCCGTTTTATTAAGCCTAAATCCTTGGCACAAAACGGTGATCTTATTGTCTTGCTGGAAACCTTCTTAGGTAAACAGAGAAGCCAACAAATATTATTTGAGTATCAAGAGCAGCATAATTTCACCTTACTCGAAAAAGACTCTCCTAATCGTCAATTTATCGACTTTTGTGAACGTATCTTAGGCGGTGTTTTTGGTGGTTCATCAGCCAGAACCATTATCAATTCGGTCATGGTAGGTAAACGCATGAAGGTGGAAGAGATGGTGACCTATCTCGATGAAGCAACTCAAGCCATTCAATTCAATCAAAACCTGCTCTTTGTCTCTATGGATAATCTCGCCCAAGGCATTAGTGTCATAGATAAAGAGTTACAGCTGGTTGCTTGGAATAAAACCTACGCAGAGCTTTACCATTATCCCGATAACTTACTCAAAGTTGGCGTACCAATCGAAAGTTTGATTCGTTTTAATGCGCAAAATGGCGAATGTGGCTTTGGTGATGTTGAGACCTTAGTGCAAAAGCGTTTGACCCATTTACGTAATGCCAGCCAACATAGGTTCTTACGAAGAAGAGCAAACGGCAGAGTTATTGAAATGCTAGGTAACCCTTTGCCAGAAGGTGGGTTTGTTACCAGTTTTACCGATGTTACCGAACATATAGAAAGCCAACACGCACTCAAAGAAGCCAATATAGACTTACAAAACCGAGTACAGGCTCGATCTGATGAAGTAAAAAGCGTCAACCAAGAGCTTATTCAAGAGATCAATCGCAGGGCAAAAGCAGAGCTAGAGTTAATTAAAGCCAAAGCTGAAGCCGAAAAAGCGAACCATACTAAAACTGAGTTTTTGGCCTTAGCAAGCCATGATATTTTACAGCCATTAAATGCTGCTAGACTTTATTTAGGTGCACTAGATGCGGAATCACTTCAAGGCTCAACCCAATCTATTGTAGATAAGTTGAATGAGTCTGTGCAATCCACAGAGACCTTGATTTCAACCTTGTTAGAAATAGCACGGTTTGACCAAGGCGCCATTAAACCTGTGCTTCTTGATATTCATTTAAATGACTTATTACAGCCTATCGTTAATGAATTTTCTGTTATCGCCGAAGATAAAAATGTCTTACTTAAAAGCCATATAGGCAAGTACAAGGTACATAGCGACCCTGTATACCTTAGACGTATCATTCAAAATTTTGTTTCTAATGCAGTCAAATACACTCAAGAAGGCAAAGTACTCATAGCCTGTCGAAAACGCAATGATCACTTATTAATTCAAGTATGGGACACAGGTGTTGGCATACCAGCTCAAGAACAAGGTCACATTTTTGAAGACTTTTATCGCTGGCAAAATACCAATGAAGAAGGTATTGGTCTTGGGCTTGGATTAGTGAAACGTATGCAAAACGTTTTAGGTCTTACTAGCGAGGTTAAATCTAAAGTAAATTCTGGTAGCTGTTTCAGTATCAAAGTCCCTCTAGCGAAAGAACAAGAAGAAATAGAGCAACAGGAAAGTCCGACTATCAAGACAACATTTGAGGCTAAACATCAAATTACAGCTTGGTGTATTGATGATGATCCAAACAATTTAGATGCGATGCAATCTTTACTCGAACGTTGGCAACACCCTGTCTTCTGCTTTACAAGAATTCAAGAGGCTTTAGATCAAGAGCACGCTCCCGACCTTTTATTAGTGGATTATCAGCTTGCTCAGGATTTAGATGGATTAGCCTTGATTAAAGTAATTCGAGACAAGTTTGAAACAAATATTCCTGCGGTATTAATCACGGCAGTGCGTGATCCTAAAGTGATACAGGACTGCCAGCAACAAAAGGTGAATTATTTACCTAAGCCAGTTAAACCCGCTAAGCTGCGTAGTATTATTCAAGCAATCAAATAGCTTTATCTTAGTTAGAAACTAAGATAAAGCTAAATCATAGATGCTAATTATTCAGCATTAATATTGACGATATAAGCTAGTTTTGCCCGACTTATCAAAGGCAACCACTTGGAAGTCTTTAAAAGGCGCACCTTCTTTTGCCATGCCAGGAGAATGCATAGGCATACCAGGAGCAGAAAGGCCCGCAATGTTTGTGGGTTTCTCTTTCAGTAATCTTTCTATTTCTGCTTGAGGTACATGCCCCTCGATAAGATAGCCTTCAATAATTGCGGTGTGACAAGAGCCTAGCTGGTAAGGTAAACCATGACTTTGACGAACACTTGACCAATCCTTATCAGCATGGACAGTCACTTCATGACCGTTTTTCTCCATAATTTTGGCCCATGCAGCACAACAGCCGCAATTCGCAGATTTATAAAGGTCTATCGTTGCTGCAAATGCTTGAGAACTAACAAGTGCTGCGGCCAAGATAAAGGTGTTCGATTTAATTTTCATAGGTACTCCACATAGAATCCATGGCTAAAACCATTTCTGGGTATTGTTCTAGAAATTGATTCTAAGGCTTGGAGATAGGTCTAAGGTCAAACAGTTTTTATAAAAATTAAAACAATGTTCAATTCAGTTGATTTATTTCATCTTGCAATAGCTCAAGCTCATCTAGGATACGAATGAATTTTTGCCCAAATTCAGTCACTTGATACTCCACTCTTGGGGGTACTTCATTAAAGCTTATTCGCTCTAATATGCCAAAGTCAGTGTTTTTTCTAAGGCACTCATTCAGTACTTTAGTACTCAATCCCTCAACACTTTTCACCATTTTTCCTGGACGATTAACACCTTCTTTTAATAGCTGGTAAACCGTCAAAGACCATTTACAGCCATATATCGTCTCAACCATACGCGCACTGTTTTCAGGGGCTTTTTTTCGACTAATTTTATTTTCTAATGTTTTCATCAAGATATACCAAAAAGTACCTATAGAACCAATTTGTGCTTGGTTTTCAAGCCGCTAGTTCTCCATTTAAGCTAACTACATATTCTTTAACAAGACCTAATTAGGAGAGATATTATGACACAAGCAAATACACCTTTAGCCTTTATTCTAGGCGGTTCAAGCGGTATGGGATTAGCCACTGCAAAACAACTTGCCGCACAAGGATGTGATTTAATTATTGCATCTAGTTCAAAAGAGAAGTTAGCAGCAGCAAAAGCCGAGCTTAACCAGATAAATAGTGTCAACCAAGTAGAAACTTTACAAGTTGACCTTTATCAGGAGCAAGAGGTTAGCACCCTAATTAACGCAATTACAGAACAAACACACCCAATTAATTACTTTGTTAATGCGGCGGGCTACTTTAAGCCAACTGCATTTATCGAGCATCAAGCGTCTGATTTCGATAAATATATGGTCCTAAATAAAGCGAGCTTCTTTATCAGTCAAGCCATTGCTAAAAACATGATTGCAAACCAATCAGGTTCAATAGTGCATATAGGTTCAATGTGGGCAAAACAGGCCATTAAAGCAACGCCATCAAGCGCCTACTCAATGGCAAAAGCAGGACTGCATGCTTTAACACAACATATGGCAATGGAGTTATCTGAGTTTAACATTAGAGTTAATGCGGTCGCCCCAGCGGTTGTCAAAACACCTATTTATCATTCTTTTATTGATCAAAATGAGCTTGATGATGCTTTAGCTGGCTTTGATGATTTTCATCCAATTGGCCGCATTGGTACACCAGATGATATTGCCAGTAGCATTTGTTTCTTATTGAGTGAAAAAGCCAGTTGGGTAACTGGGGCGATTTGGGATGTTGACGGTGGTGTTTTATCTGGCCGTAACTAGTATAAAACTCACTAGAAAGGCCCACCTGAACTGAATAGAAAAAGGTAGAGAATTATCTCTACCTTTTTTATTTCTATCCAGTTAAGTTTATCCTTTTGAAAACTTAACTTATCCGTTAGAGAGCTTAATCGCCTCTAAATGACTTTGAATCATTTTTTGTTCGAATACCTCTACTCCAATCGGTCTTGAAAACAAAAAGCCTTGGCCGTAATCACAGCCAATATCTTTTAAACAGCGCCTTTGTGCTTCTGTTTCAATACCTTCAGCGACAACTTTAATACCTAACTTGTGAGCCATTACAATCATAGCTTCACATAAGACTTTGTCATTAATACTGGTTGTTACATTTTTGACGAAAGAACGATCTATTTTTAGATAATCAATATCAAACTTTTTAATGTAAGACAAAGAAGAGTAACCCATACCAAAATCATCTAAAGCCACATCTATCCCTAAAGACTGGAAGTTAACCAATTTCTTTGAAATAGATGAATGGGAGTCCATCAAAATGCGTTCAGTTATTTCAACCGCTAACGCCTCTCCAGGCACTTTATACTCATTTAAATAAGTCATCCAATTACCTAAGAATGAGTTACTTTCTAAATATTGAACTGGTGAAGTGTTAATATTGAGCTGAAAGTTCGGATCTAACTTTATCCGCCATCGTGCCACTTGCTGAGCGACTTCTTTAAATACCCAATCGCCTATTTCGCAAATTAAACCCGTATCTTCAGCCATCGGAATAAATGCGTCAGGGGCGACCATACCTTTTTGAGGATGTTGCCAGCGGATTAAGGCCTCTGCTTTACAGATTTTACCTGTTTTTAACTCGACAATTGGTTGGTATTCTAGACTGAACTCTTTTTCTTCAATCGCCCTGTGTAGTTCATTGATTAACTGAGCTCTGGCGATTGCTTCTTCCTGCATACTTGCTGAGAAATATTGAAAACAATTCTTCCCCTGTGCTTTTGCCGAATACATTGCTTGATCTGCTGCTTTAAATAAGTCGTCTGAGTTTTTAGCATCACCAGGGTAAAAAGCGATACCTATGCTAGCGGAGATATATACTTGTTCGTTATCTAGCTGAAATGATTGATTAAGACTATATAAAATTTTATTCGCCACACTCTCTACTGCAGCTTTATTAAATGGTTCAGTATTATCGAATTCAGATAAGATTAACGTAAACTCATCCCCACCTAACCTTGCTACGGTATCAGATGGTTTTACTGCTTCATTCAACCTACGAGCAACATCAATTAATAACTGATCTCCTTTAGCATGACCAAAGGTATCATTAACCTCTTTAAATCTATCTAAATCTAGATACAAAAGCGTTATATAGGTGTCATTAATATCCGCTTGATGGATAGCTTGCTGAATTCGATCTGTAACTAAACGGCGATTAGGCAATCCGGTTAAATGATCATAATTAGCTTGTTGCCAAATCAGTTTTTCTGCAGCTTTACGTTGTCTTATATCTCTAACAACAGCCAATACATAAGATTGAGAATCAAACTGAATGTAACTAAGGCTAACTTCAACCGGTAAATTTGTTCCATCTTTGTGTATGCTATTTCGCTCAAACAGCATACTTTTCGTTTCTTTTAACTCATCAGTTAATTTTTTCCATGCGCCTTTACGAGCCATCTTAGGATTAATATCTGAAACCTTGAGCTTTCCGACAACCTCATCCCTTTGGTAACCAAGATTAAGATAACCAGGCTGGTTACATTCAATAATGTAAGACGTTTTAGAATCGATTACATAAATGGCATCGCTAGAGCTATCGAGCAAGGTTTTAAACATTAATAAAGACGCATCTGTCTTTTTCTGTTCAGTTAGGTCAACCACTTGTGCAATCATTCTTTTAATTGACCCATCTTCATCAGGCTCTGCTGTCAGAGTTAATAAACCTTCAATGGTTCTGCCAGATTTATGTAGGTATTTTTTCTCTATGACAACACTGCTGTAAGGATCATTTCTTAGGTGTTCGCGGATGGTTTCATTTGCTTCAAAATTATCTGGGTGAGAGATGATAATATCGGTTTGGTAGATTTCACTTTGACTATAACCCAATAGGTCTAGCATGGCCTTGTTAACGTACTCAAAACTACCATCTGGACGAGACAGTACCATGGGTACAGGTGTTGCATCGAAAATCCTTTTAACTTTTTCATCCATGTCTGAACTTACTCGATCGACATTAGACATAAATTACTGTTTCAAACTCTCATCAAATTCATCACTAAAGACCTTAATCAACGGCTTTAGCAATAAACTATAGTCTATATAAAACCAAATTTAGTTTACCTACCTCTCATTAAAATAAGCAACAAGCTTGTGCAAAATGAGATAATCGTGACAATAAACTCAGTGAAATGGTTTGTTTTTACCTTACTTAACCTAAATCTAGTACTAAGGTTACAGGCTAACCTGATCAAAAACCATGCAACCTCTTTGATCAATTTAAAAGCTTTAATTCATCGCATAATTATTCGTTCGGTGAATTAAATGAAATACGTGCTTAAATTATCAAGCTGATTAATTAATTACACTGTTTTTGCTAACTTAACTTGATCAAAATAAGTGACAATAGGTTTGGTTATCTTGAAGTGATACTCGCTCTGAACAACTTAAATCGAAAATCCACTAGGCGATAACCCCCTCTATCAGTAAAGTAGGTTCAATTGTAAATTTGAACTAGCTTAAAGTTTTCATTAGGCTAGCTAATTAAAATCTGAAATAGGTAAAAAAAACACTTAAACAGATGAATGATTTGACTCAAGACTTACCAGAAAGCGATACGACACTCGCCTGCCATGGGTGCGACTTGCTCATTTCTTTACCTGAACTTGATTACGGGCAAACAGCTTCTTGCCCAAGATGTAATCATTTGATTACTCGCCGTCAACTTGGTGCGCACAATAAAATTCTAGCCCTCTCTATTTCTAGTTTTATTTTTCTTATTTTTGCTTTGCCCTTTCCCTTTTTATACTTTAGTAATCAGGGAAAAGAGTATGTCATCAGTTTTGCTGATAGCATTATTAATATGGTCTTAATGGACTACTTTAGTATTGCCGTCTTGCTCTTTTTTAGCACTTTACTTATTCCTGCTATTTGCCTTGTCTCTCTCATTTACGTGCTTATTTCTTTACAGCAAAAGCGTTTACTCCCTTATACTCAGCAACTTCTACAAAGTGTCTTTTTTCTTATTGATTGGAATATGGCTGAAATTTTTCTAGTCGCAACTTTGATTAGTTTTATCAAAATATCATCTTTGGCGACTGTAACCTTAGGCCTATCTTTTTGGAGCTATGTTTTTTTTATCATTTGTTTAGTGGCAAGTTTGTCTCTGCTTGATAGATATCAGATTTGGCGAAAGGTAAAAATTCATGAAAGATAACCATAGAGATAATGCCGAACAGAATCACCAATACGGTTGCCCCGTTTGCTTAACTTTAAATGACATGAGCCAACCTAAATGTCGTACTTGTCACCGTCATTTGCACCTTATAAACAGCAATAGCATACAACACACGATTGCTTTGTTGATAACGAGTATTCTCTTGTATATTCCCGCGAACTTTCTACCTATTATGTATACCAATTGGTTAGGACAAGAAACAGCCAGTACAATTTTAGGGGGTGTTATTTCTCTATGGGAACCTGGTACCTACCCTATCGCAGTGGTCATTTTTGTCGCTAGTATCTTGGTACCCATAGGAAAAATTCTTGCTTTATCTTGGTTATGTCTAAGTGTCACCATTAAGAAAACAGATTCGAGGCGCATTAACCTTGAACTGTATCGTACTACGGAGCTAATAGGCCGCTGGTCAATGGTTGATGTTTTTGCCGTTGCAATTTTAGCCTCTATTATCCAAATGGGAAAAGTAATGAGCGTTTATCCAGGGATGGCTGCAATAGCTTTTGCAGGTATGGTAATCACCACCATGTTAGCTGCCATGTCATTTGACCCCAGATTAATGTGGGCAAATCAGCCCCACCAATTTGAGAATGAGAAATAAAATGCCACCAGAAGTGTATATTTCACCAGCCAAAGTAGATCAGGCAAGACCTATTTCAAAAGTTTGGCTGGTTCCTTTTGTTGCCCTCACAATAGGCCTATGGATGCTCTATTATAATTGGAGTAATCAAGGCCCTTTAATCACAATTTCGTTTGAGAATGCTGAAGGCCTCGAGATTGATATCACTAAGATAAAATTAAGGGATATCACCATAGGAAAGGTAGTTGATTTAAAGCTATCCGATCAATTTGATAGTATTGAGCTAACTGCTCGCCTTGATAAAAACACAGACCCTCTACTTAAAGAAGATAGCAATTTCTGGGTAGTAAAACCCAGAGTAGGTAAAGAAGGCATTTCAGGGCTAAGTACTATTTTGTCAGGTGGTCATATTGAAATATCCCCAGGACACAGTGATGTATCTAGGTATGATTTTGTCGGCCTTGAAACCCCTCCCATTACCCCAGCGGGCACTCCAGGATTAAGAATCACTTTAAACAGTGATGACGAATTTGCTTTCACAACAGGAGACCCCATCGTATATAAGGGTTTAACCATAGGTCGCTTTGAGAAAGTTAAATTCAATTTTGAAGAAAGAGTTGTCTATTATGATGCCTTTGTTAATGAGCCTTTCCATCAATTAATTACTAAAAATACACGTTTTTGGAACACCAGTGGTTTGCGATTAGATCTAAATAGCGATGGTATTAGTGTACAAACAGGTAATGTCGAGACCTTGTTGACCAATGGCATTACTTTTGGTGTTCCCCAAGGTATGGAGCCCGGCCCTCAAGCAACTCAAGAAGATATCTTTAGAATTTATACTAATGTAGAGCAAGCAAGTGCAACAAAATACCTGCACACAGTCGAATATATTATGCTTGTTAGCAGCTCAATTAGAGGGCTAGAAATTGGCGCTCCAGTTGAATATCGCGGAGTACATGTTGGTAAAGTGTTAGATACTAATTTCAATGAAAATAAGCATGAAGCTATATTAGAGGATGACCTTAAAATCCCTGTTTTACTTAGTTTAGAACCTGGTCTTGTTGGTTTACCTGATACAGAATTTAGCGCTGAGGGTATTAAATTACAAACACGAAAATGGATAAAAAAAGGGCTTAAAGCAAGCCTCGCTACAGGTAACTTACTGACAGGTAGTCTCTTTGTCGAGTTACAGCACTTTCCTGAACATCCTATGACAAGTGTTTCCTTTAAAGATGGCTATGAGGTCATTCCAACGATTGAAGACAACCTAGGCCAGATAGCAAATAAAGCAGGTGACTTTATTGATACACTTAACAAGTTGCCACTTGAATCCTTAACAAAAGATACACAACAAGTATTAAAAGATTTGAGTACTACCTTAAATGACCTTAATCAAACTAGTAATAAGGTAAATGCATTAGTTGATCAAACCCATGCCGCTCAATTACCTCAGCAGCTACAAGATACACTTAAAAAAGTATCCACCATGACACAAGGGCTTTCAGAAGGGTCACCTGGCTACGACGAGTTACTGAACACATTACAAGCGGTACAATCTAGTCTACATGAGCTTAAGCCTTTACTTAATAAGGTCAAAAATAGACCTAATAGCTTAATCTTTTCAGATAATCAGCCTTCTGATATTGAACCCTTTAAAGCTCCAAACACAGGCCAATAACAATGAATTTAATGCGTATCATCCCTATATTTATCAGTGTTCTATTATTAGGCTGTAACAGCCAACCTACACCCACTAGCCATTATTATATTCTTAATCAACAGTTTGATACGCAAGGTTTAGAAAAAGTTAGTCCAATTAGAGATATACAATTAAGCTTACCAGAGTACTTAAAACAACCTAATTTAGTAATACAGTTAAGTGAGCATGAACTAAGTTATGCTTATTACCATACTTGGGCTGAGAGCTTAGATGATGCGATTCAAAAAGGGCTTCATCAGGATTTAAGGACACTAGTAAAGAAACAAGTTACATCAGGTAAACAGCAGGATATCAATGCAAACTCTCAAGTAAATTTAATCCTTGATATCGACCACTTTTATGCCACGATAGATTCCAAAGTCGTACTTACTGGTAGCTATAGCTTTATTAATACCCAAGAAACTCAAGCGCTTTCACCTAAATACAACTTTACCTTTAAAGCAGAAATAGAAGCTGACGGCTACCCGCATTCAGTTGCAAAAATGCGCTACTTAATAAACGATTTAGCTCAAGACATTAATACGAATTATCAAACTTTAATAAAACAGAAACAGTAAAAATGTATTAAGTTAACTATGTCAGCTCATTACTTTCTTAATCTAACGAGTTCCACATATCTAAAATACGCTGTCTAACTTGCGGACGCGAATAGGTAAAAAAATCATAGTTAATTAAGTTGAAGTAGCTATCATCGAAGTAAGCTCTAGATTTAACTGAATGAATATTTGAGTAAAGTTGCAAACCAATATCCGAAGCCAAACTATTTTGAATTTCGGGGTAGGTGCTAAACTCGATAAACCGCTGTGCTGCATCTGAATAAGGACTGTTCTTAATGATACTAGCTGCCCCAATTTCATACCCAGTTCCCTCACAAGGGATAATAACTTCTAGATCATCATTATCATCAAGTACCGAAACCACATCATGAATAAACGCAATAGAAATACCATTCTCACCGGCAATAAGTGGTGTTAATGCCTTATGACCGCTCTTTGTTGTTCGCCTCACATTTTGTTTGATATCTGAGACCATCTGACGCGTTCTTTTCCCTTTATAGATCTGAAATAGCGTACTTAAAAAAGTATACGCTGTGCCTGATAAGTTGGGGTCACCAATAATAATTTGGCTCTTATATCGAGTATCACCTAAATCAGACCAGCATTGAGGAATTTCAAGATTAAATTCAGACAAAACCTTTTTATTAATCATGATTCCAAGAATACCGGCATAGATTCCTATACTTCGCTGTTTTGAAATTTCTAAAATATTGCGTGACCAAAAAAGTTGCTGTTCTAGATTATTTAAAAAAATGGGCGCTAAAAGATTATTTTCAGCAGCTTTTAAATGAGTATCACCTGTGCCTCCCCACCAGATATCAAAACCCGCTTCATTACCCGCTTCAATTAGATTTAATACGTCACCAGAGCTTTTGACTTGCACTTGGCTTGGCATTTTAAACTCAGACAACATCTGTTCTTTCAGCCATAAACAACTATTAGGTTTAGCACTGCAATACACCTTAAGTGTCGGCTCTTGAGCAACAGTCAAAGAAGACAAAGTTAAAAAACTAAGTAGAAGTAACGAACGACATGTTTTCATAAAAACTCACTTCTCTAACTGTGTTTTAAAGAAAAACTAATGGAAACCAAGGTGCCTTGCCCTATCTGGCTCGAGAGCTCAATAGAACCGCCACTTTGTTTAACGAAGCCATAAACCATACTCAAGCCTAATCCATGCCCTTCTCCCTTTTTACGACCGGTGAAAAAAGGCTCGAACACACGCCCCTGAATATTTTTCGGAATGCCATGACCATTGTCCTCCACACTAATCGTTAATTTATCAGCCGCATTCACTTTGGAAGATATCGTTATCACACCTTCGTCTTGAATAGCATTACTGGAGTTAATACATAAATTAATGATGCTGGTTTCTAGTTGCCCTGGATCGATATAGGTATATAAAGGCTTATCAGTCAAAACAAGCTCAACTTTAACCTTCTCATCTGTGGCAAAACAAATGACCTCATAAAGACCTTCTAAGAGATCATTGATTTCAACTAATTCAGGTGCAAGCTTTTTACAACGGGAGAAGGTTAATAAGCGATCAATCAAACTGATACTTTTATCTGCTGAAAACAAAGCTCTATCAATCACTTTTCCATCTTCTGACAAGATAAGTGATTTCGAGTCACGCAAAATACCCAGTGAACTAACGATTACACTGATCATATTATTGATATCGTGAGCCACTGCGCCCGTGATGATAGCCAAGGAATCCAGCCTTTCGCTTTGTTTCGATTGCTCATCTGATTCAGATTTAATGAAGACTAACCTAAACTCACTACTGCCTAATTTTTGGATTGACGCAATTTCAACGGAGAATAATGGCTCAATTGCATCAAGGTCCAACGCTTCATTTTGCTGGTTATGTGCAAGAGAAAGAAAATAGTGATTATCTTGTACCTGGTAAATTAATCTATCTTGACGATCTCGTTCTTGAGTTTTTAGTAAGGCGGTTTTATTCTGATCATAAAAAGCTTTTGAACAATAAATGGGACTATCACTTTTATTTAGCACAATAAAATTAGCATTATTTTCTCTAACAATCGAAGGTATCATTTTGCTATAGAACAATAGATCTTTATCAGTTAACTCACTAGATATCATGTCATTTTTATCAAATGACTTAATGTCTGAGATATCAGAGAGAGACAGCATTACCTTTCTATTTTTTCTAATTAATGAAAAAATAGTAATAACAAGATATAAAGAAAAAAATAAAACAAAAGCAAGAGATAAAAAATAAATAGATTTAGTTTCAATAAAACCCTTATCTACTAGCCTATTATCTGAATTTGATATTATTTCATTCGAAAGGAAATTCGTTTTAATAACGATCTCTTCAAGATTCCTATTTAAAACAACATTAAGCGTGATAATTTTCTCTAATGTCGAAAAAACATTTAATGCCCCAAAAGAAATGTTTTTAATTATTTTTGATTCTGCATCGTTTTCACTTTCAACTAACTCAACAACATGAATAAAATCGCGATAAAGTTCTCCTAATGACAACAGGTTTTTTGCTTCAATTGCAGATTTCAATAAATTCCAAAGATAAAGTTTTTCATTATTAGCATTGAGGTTTATACCATTATCAACAGTGACTCTGAGGTTATTCTTACGGTAATTGTAATCGTTCCTCACTTTTACAACGCTATTAAACGAGTCTAAAAGTACGATAATCTCCTCAAGTTGCTTGCTATACTCAACAGCATTTAGAACCTCTAAATCAGCTTTTATTTGTCTGTATATTTGTAATGTTTGGGTATATTCATAGGAAAAAACACTGGGAGAGCGCTGCTTATCTAAACCATTCAAGGTTTGTGAAACCTGCATAAGATCAATAGCGGACAATAACAATTCATTGTTATTTTGATTATTTATTAGGGTTTGATTATTACGATAAAAACCCTCTGAGAGATATAAAATACTGCTTAGACAGATTAGAAAAAGTATAATGAGAAGGCTTATTAGACGACTTTTATTTTTATGAGAAAGCAAGTTATTCATCTTCACCTTCTAACACTGTCGAAAACATATACCCACGATTTCGCCGTGTTTGGAGGTATTTAGGTTTAGAAGGAATAAGCTCTATCTTTCGTCTAAGCCTTAATATCAGTACATCAATACTACGCATCATATAAGAGCTAGATTCTAGTCCCAGCTCATCCGACAAATCTTGTCTTGAGATAATTTTATTCGCATTTTTTACAAAAAACTCTAGCAACCTAAATTCAGTATTAGTCAGCTCTATAAAACCTTCCGTTTCTCGATATAAGGTGCAACGTTTCGAATCCAACAGAAAATCGCCAAAGCTTAAATCTGCATGATGCTTACCAGTCATGCTTTCTTTTGCTTTTAATCTTTCTTTTTGAGGTTGTAAAGAACGCCTCAAACGAGAACGAATTCTCGCCAAAAGCAATCTTGGATTAAAAGGTTTATCAATAAAGTCATCGAGGCCCGACTCAAGACCTACAATTTTTTCAATATCATCGTTAACACCAGAAATCATAATAATAGGAATATCAAAATTTAAAGCGACATCCTTAGAAATGTCTAGGCCATTCATACCTGACAACTTCAAGTCGATAATTAATAAGTCAATTTTATGCTCTTCGATTAATGTTAATACATTCTCTCCATGATCCTGGGAGTAAACTTCAAACTCATTTTCCTGCAGAAAATTCTTTAAAAAGTCTAGGATATCCTTATCGTCATCAACAACTAATATTTTCACTCTACTCATAGGGAAACCTATAAATTAACCTAGCAATATAAAATATCTCTTATGCTAATAAATTACACCTTATAATTTGGTTTTAATATTACAAAAATTACAAATATTACAACCTCTTGTCATTTATTTTAAATCTAACAAATATAACCAAATTCTTTAATATTAAAATGTTTGTATATAAACCCTCCAACTTACAAGATGAATAGGACACAATAAAAACAACAGGAAATATTATGCAATCTCTCAAAAAGTCTAAACTCATTCCAGCACTTCTAGGTCTATCCTCTTGCTTAATTCTAACCCCTGCGAATGCAGCATCAAGTGACTATCAGTATTTAAAAGGAATTAATGGCAAACTAGTTACCTATTGTGGCGCCGAATCTGCCGCTTGCGCTGTGGTCATTGATGAGTTTAACCGCCAAGTTGCTCAAGTTAACGGAACAAATCAATTCGAAGCCAAGTTTATTCGTTTAAGCACCAGTGAAATGATGTCCCGAATTAAGGGTGAACTAGAGAAATCTGCTCGAGCAGCTAAACGTAAATGTAAATCTGTTACCGATGATGCATTAGAAAACTGTAAAGAGAAAGTCTACAAATCTAAAGTCGATGTTGCCTTTTATGGTACAGACGATCCGTATAAAACCGCGCTGCAAGACGACTTATTTTCTCAGCATAAATACCCAGTAGATGAATCCGTTCAACCTTGGGCGTCATCTTTAACCTGGGATAGTGGTAATCGCCTCGGGGCACTTTACATGGGGGTACTAGGTTTAGGTGTCAATACAGACTTGTTAACGAAGTTAGATATTCCAAAGCCTATGTGTTGGAAAGACCTTGAAAAACCGGCTTATAAAAATCAAATTGTCGTGGCTAACTGGAACACGTCTGGTACTGCCTATAAGTTTGCGGCAACCATGTTACAAGCTTTTGACGGAGACCAAGAAAAAGGTTGGGATGCCGTTACTAAGGTTCACCAAAATGTCAGCCAATATACAAAATCAGGCTCTAAAGGCGTAAAAATGGCAGCCGCGGGTGAAACGCTCATTGGTATAGGATTTGGCCATGACATCGTCGATTTGAGACAAAAAGGCTTCCCGATTGAAATGATCGCCCCATGCGAAGGCACTCTTTATGAAGTAGGGCCTGTTGGTATTGTTCGCGGAGCACCTAACCGTGCAGCAGCCGAAGCATTCACCACCTTTTTATATGAAAAAGAAACGCAAGAACTATTAGCTAGTGTGGGATCATTACAGTTCCCTTCTAATACTTCAGCGGCAGCACCAAAAGGTTCAGAACAGTTAACCGATGCTAAATTAATTCTGTCTGACTCACGCTATTCTACCAAGTCCTTTAAGAATGCCATCATTCAAAAATGGACCAATGAAATTTTCCCTATCTCACGTTAACAAAAATACGCTAGCTCAGACACCTCTGAGTTAGCGTTTTCAAACAGATACTTACAACAAAGTCATAACACTAACTTTATGCCTTTCTAATCTCTTTTTTGTCATTAATGTCTCACGTCTGGGAGAACTTACCCGTGAACCAATTTCATCGAAACACATTAATATTGGGGCTTATTGCCGTCCTGTTAATGCCTTGGTATCGAATTGATGGAAACTTTTGGTCTTTCCAATGGCTAACAATAAATTTTCTTTTCATGGAAGAAACAGCACCACTTCTAAACCAACTTATTCAATTAGAAAAGTATTGGTTAGCACTACCCCTTATCCCATTTTCACTTTACATGGTCGACTATGTCCTCAGCCATAAAAGTTCAAATCACCTAAGACAAGCTCTTTTTCTCAAGCGTCAGCTACATTACGGTTTATTTGGCCTTGGCTTTACCTTAGTACAAGCCTTTTTAGTAGGCGATTTTGGGGTTAATTTTGATTGGCTTATTCCGCTTCTTCCTGAAGATGCCTATCAATTAGGCACAGGTGCAGGCACCCTATTAATGGTGCTCAGCTTCTTACTCATGATTGCCAGTGGTTTAGCCTATCGTGGATTTATGAAAGGCGATGTTTTTGCAACATCTTGCCTCATTATTATCATTTTTTTAGTCTTAGTATTTGTCGCCTTTCCTGTCATCAACATCCTCATTCGTGCCTTTTTCATTGAAGAGGTTGGTTATTCATTTCAAGCCTTCTACCAACGTTTTGCCATTATCAATTTATGGGGACTAGATTGCGGCCCCAATGCCACTTCTATTTGTGGCGTCGCTTGGTCTACGCTTTTTCTTGCCATCATGACAGGGTTAAGCACAACCTTATTAGGGTTAGCATTTGCCTTGATAGTGACGCGTACACAATTTATTGGTAAAAAATTCTTAGGCTTTTTTAGCATTTTGCCCATGATCACGCCGCCTTTTGTTGTGGGCATGGCTCTGATCTTATTATTGGGTGCATCTGGTTCCTTGACTCAATGGCTAAACAGCGTATTTGAAGTCGAGCTAGGAGGCTGGATTTACGGTTTTTGGGGGCTATGGTTAGCACAAACTCTCTCTTATACACCGATCGCTTTTTTAGTCTTAATTGGCGTGGTTGAAGGTGTCAGCCCTTCTATGGAAGAAGCATCTCAAACATTAGGTGCGAGCCCGACTAAAACCTTCTTTACAGTATCGCTGCCTTTGATGAGGCCAGGTCTGGCTAACGCATTTCTATTAGGCTTTATTGAAAGTATGGCTGACTTAGGTAACGCCCTTGTATTAGGGGGGGACTATCAAGTCCTTTCAGCACAAATATTTTTTGCTATTGCTGGAGCCTCTGCCGATGATGGCAAAGCAGCTACCCTAGCAATTGTGCTGCTCATATTCACCTTAACCACCTTCTTCATTCAAAAGAAATGGGTCGGTAAAACCAGCTACACCACGGTAACAGGTAAAGGTGATGGCGGTAGTTATGGCCCGCTACCTAAACTGGTCAAGTTTTTGTCTATTGGAACTGCTCTGCCTTGGGTTGCATTCACACTGACTATCTATGTCATGATTTTATTAGGCGGTTTTGTTGAAACTTGGGGCGTAGATAATTCCTTCTCTCTGTCACATTACGCAGAAGCCTTTAGAGTGGAGTTTATGAATAACGCTTTGGTGGCAACAGGTGTCGCTTGGGACTCTCTTTTCACCACTCTTTTGCTTGCTATTATAGCCATGCCGTTAACCTCCTTTTTGGGCCTATTAACTGGCTACTTATTATCTCGTGTGGACTTTCCTGGTAAGGCTTATTTTGAGTTTGGCACCATGTTGAGCTTTGCGATCCCAGGCATAGTGATTGGTGTATCTTACGTGATCGCCTTTAATCAGGCTCCCATTGATTTAACTTATACAGGCATGATCATCGTGCTTTGTTTTGTATTTCGTAATATGTCAGTGGGTGTACGCTCAGGCATCGCGTCTTTATCTCAGTTAGACAAAGGTTTGGATGAAGCCTCCATCACACTGGGTGCAACAGGCTTCACCACTTTAAGGCGCATTATCTTCCCGCTTATCAAGCAAGCAATTGTTTCTTCGATGATCTATAGCTTTATTCGCTCTATTACCAGTATCAGTGCCGTCATTTTTCTGGTCAGTGCGGATTACAACTTATCGTCTGCTTATATCATAGGGTTAGTTGAAGGCAACCACTTTGGCGTTGCTATCGCTTATGCCACTGCGCTAATCGTCATAATGAGCCTCGCCATTTTATTGATGAAGCTATTTGTCGGTAAACGTCGAGTTTTTTTAAGAGCACAAAAATAACGTCTTTTAAATCACGTACAAAAACAAAAATAGTCAGGTATTAACATGTCACACAACTCTTCAGTAATATTTAAAAATGTGATTAAAGCGTTTAACGATACCCAAGTCGTTAAATCCATTAATTTTGAAGTAGACTCAGGCAAATTGGTGACCTTATTAGGTCCATCTGGTTGCGGTAAAACGACTACTTTACGCATGATTGCAGGCCTAGAACTACCGACATCAGGTGAAATATACATTAGTGGTCAAGAGGTCAGTAAAGTTTCGGCCTCTGGCCGTAATGTGGGCATGGTCTTTCAATCCTATGCACTCTTTCCTCATATGACAGTATTACAAAACGTCTGTTATGGTTTAAGTAATCACAAGTCACAAAAGTCAGAAATGCTAGATAAAGCAAATAAGGCGTTGGCAACGGTGGGACTCACCCACTTAACATCGCGCTTTCCCAGTGAGCTGTCAGGTGGGCAACAACAAAGAGTGGCGATTGCTCGCTCAATTGTTATTCAACCTGATGTTTTACTCTTCGATGAACCGCTATCAAACCTAGATGCGAAATTACGACGTCAGGTTAGGCAAGATATCCGCGACCTACAGCAAGAGATAGGCGTGACAGCTATCTATGTAACCCATGACCAAGAAGAAGCCTTGGCTATTTCGGATGAGATTATTGTGATGGAAGACGGAAATATCAGCCAAATTGGGAGCCCGGAAACGCTGTATAAATCACCTAAAAATGATTTTGTCGCTCAGTTTATCGGTGACGCAAACAAGCTTGTTGGCAATCTCACCCAAGTAGAAGAGAGAATAGTCTTTAAGCGTGATGAGTTCAGTTTATTTAGTTATCAGGGTAGTCAATCGAAAGGAGAGCACCAAGTATTTATTCGTCCTAATGCCTTAAAGTTTGTGAACCCAGAAACAAGCGATGCATTGCACTTTCCGGCCAAAGTAATCAAGTCAGTTTATCTCGGTAGCCACACTGAGTACCAATTAGATACGCCATGGGGAGTACCTCTCTTTATGATAGATTACAGTTTCGATGAACCTTTTTCTAATCAGAGTGAAGTCCATGTCAGCATTGATGCTAGAGGAGTTTCCATTGTTTAATTCTACGGTTAACAAAGCTTCCACTCACATAAATTTTGATGCGATTATATTCGACTTTGATGGTGTGATAGCAGATTCAGAGCCGCTACATGTGAAAACAAAAACGGCAACATTAGATGCCTTTGGAATCCCTTATAATCATGATCAAATCATGTCGTTTCAAGGCAGTCCAGAATCACATTTTTTTGATCATTTTGCAGCACTACATCAACAAAACTCGCAGACATTACTAAATTACAAAAGGGACCTATTTGATCAGGGCATACATCAAATCCAAGCCATTGAGGGTGCTTTAGATTTTATTAAGAATACAGCGAGATATAAATCTTGTTATCTCGTCACCTCATCAATTAGAAAGCAAATGGCTTGTTTTATTGAACGTCATGCATTATTAAATGAGTTTAAGGACTTAATTTGTTGTGATGACGTGGTTCAGCACAAGCCTCACCCTGAGCCTTATTTAACTTGCATAAAACGCAATGGGTTAACTGCTAAGCATTGTTTAGTTATTGAAGACTCTCCTAATGGCGTGATATCCGCTAAAGCAGCAGGTTGCTTTGTAGTTGGTTTAGTAGGTGAGTTTTCATCTCAAGACTTATTAAAAGCTGGCGCAAATAAAACAGTGCCAAGCTATCAAGCTCTAGGAGATTTAATAAATCCTCAATAAACTACAGATAAAATATTAAGAAAGAGGAGCTAGGGACAGCTAGCCCCTCTTACATTTCAATAATCTATTTGAGAAAAACCAGCATATCTCACGCCAGATAAGTACGCCATTGCCCTATGCCAAGTGGCTAGATCATTCTTATTAAATTGATTCAGGTGATTATGGCCACAAGCTCTTGCCATCACAGCCATCAACTCAGCTGAGGCATTAAAGAAGTTTGCTAGCTGTTTTGCCGATTTTTCAACATTGAGTCTTTGACGCAAATCTTCATTCTGAGTTGCGATTCCAGCTGGGCAATTATTCGTGTTGCATATTCTGGCAGCGACACAACCAATGGATTGCATGGCACTATTTGAAACAGCCACGCCATCCGCACCAAGTGCCATGGCTTTAACAAAGTCTATGGGTGTTCGAATACCACCTGTGATAATAAGCGTAACCTGACCAGACTTTCCTTGTTCATCCAGCAAACGTCGTGCTCGCGCTAAAGCAGGAATGGTTGGGACACTAATATGATCACGAAACATCTCAGGAGCTGCCCCAGTACCACCGCCACGACCATCTAAAATAATGTAATCCGCACCAGCATCTAGAGCAAATTGCATATCGGCTTCGATATGATTTGCACTTAATTTAAATCCGACAGGAATACCTTGAGTCACTTCTCTTACTCTATCGGCGAATCGTTTAAAATCATCTAAGCTATGTAAATCTTTAAAGGTCGGTGGAGAAACCGCAGATTGACCTTCAGGAATACCCCGAACTTGGCTGATCTTTCCTTTATTTTTATTACCAGGAAGGTGCCCACCCGTACCTGTTTTAGCACCTTGCCCACCTTTAAAATGAAAAGCTTGAACCTTTTTTAGCAGCTCTTCTTGATAACCGAATCCGGCACTAGCTAATTCATAGAAGTACCGACTATTTGCAGCTTGCTCTTCAGGCAGCATACCGCCTTCACCAGAGCAAATACCCGTACCAGCTAACTCTGCTCCCATGGCTAATGCGGTTTTTGCTTCTTCTGATAAAGCTCCAAAGCTCATATCAGAAACAAATAATGGAATATCTAATTTGAGAGGCTTATTGGCATTGGGCCCAATAATGAGCTCAGTGGCTACTGGCACATCTTCTAGTAAAGGCTTGGTTGCCATTTGTGCCGTCATAATTTGTAAATCATCCCAATGGGGTAAGAGGTGTCTTGGTACCCCCATTGATGTCATTGGCCCATGATGTCCTAATTTGGATAAGCCTTCTCTCGCTAACTGATGAATGAATGCTAGGGTTGGCTCTTCCTCTGTAGCAACGGCTATAGGCATTGAACCTTTAGATTGCTGAATACCAGGCCCTTCATTACCTACTTGTTCATTTGAAAACGCTTTATGTGAGCCATCACAAAATGGGGTATTCGCACTATGTTTGCAAGCACACAAATAAGCATCATCATTAGAATCTGCTTTAAACATTTGGGGCTTAAAGCCTGTGCCTTTATGGGAACCATCACAAAAAGGTTGTTTTGTTGAGCGACCACAGGTGCAGAAGTAATACTCTTGCCCCATCTCTAGGCTAATTTTCATAGGTTTATTATTTGCTATGATTGGTTGATTACTCATAAGTACCCCTTAAATTTAAATCTGCTCAGCCTTGCTGTAGAGAGTCATGGCTAAAAGCGTTAAATAAGTATGGTTCAAATAAGCTAATCTGCTAGAGAATGCTTGCTCTTCTTAAATTGGAGAGCTGAAGGTTTGAAAGAAATAGTTGCGGAATTTATACCCGTTGTTTTACCTGTTAAGGGAAACGTACGAACATTTTATTTATCGAAACATTGCAAGGTTAAGCTCTTCTGGTTCGCCTAACCAATAAGCGTATTCAGTATGATCTTTTAAGTCATCACCCGTTAGACCATGAACGAAAATACTCAGCCCTTGCCTATTTACTTCCAACCAAGGAATTAAAGTATCAAAAACACTTGTCGAAAAAGCGATTTGACAACTCCATTTAGGATGCGGGCCCACTAACTTTTCGTGAACTCTACCGACTTTCACTTTATGTATTTCACCTGCCTGTAAACATACTTGTTTTGCTAAAGCTAATGTCGACTCATCGAAGTACACATGTGCATGATAGGCTTTATGACGATTTACAGGTCTTTTAACTTTACTCATTTAGCTCTTTTATCCTTTAGATCACTTACACATATAACTAGAAACGCTCCACTTTAAAATAGAGCTAAGCACTATCAAGGCTTAGCTCTATTTTATATTAAAGTGTGACTAATACACGACCCGTTACTTGGCCTTTTATGATTTTCTCGGCATAGCTAGGCACATCTTTTAAGCTGATTTTTTGACATGCTGCTTGATAAAAAGACTCAGGTAGAATGTCTACTACTTGCTCCCAGGCAGCTAGTCTTTTCTCTATTGGGCAGTGTACAGAGTCAATACCCAACAAGTTAACCCCACGAAGAATAAAAGGCATCACCGTTGTTGGTAAAGCGAATCCACCAGCTAAACCACAAATAGCGGCAGCACCTGCATAGTCAATTTGCGCTAAAGCTTTAGCCAATATTTTATTCCCAACGGTATCGACCACACCAGCCCAACGCTGTTTCTCTAGTGGTTTAGCATCTTGCTCAAGCTCATGTCGGTCAATCACTTCTTTAGCACCAAGCTCTTTTAATAATGGTCCATTTTCTTCAACTCTACCCGAGCATGCGACGACTTGATAACCTAGTTCTGATAATAACTTCACCGCAACTGAGCCTACGCCACCGCTAGCGCCTGTCACCAATACCTCACCAGATTCGGGCTTAATATTAGCACTTTGCAAAGCCTGAACACACAACATAGCAGTTAAGCCTGCTGTGCCTATCATCATTGCTTTATCTGCATTACATCCTTTTGGCATAGGCACTAACCAATCAGCTTTTACCCTTGCCATTTTAGCCATGCCACCCCAATGATTCTCACCCACTCCCCAACCAGTCAGGATGACAGAATCGCCTTCTTGGTATCTAGCATCATTTGAAGAAACAACAGTACCGGCAAAATCAATCCCAGGAACCATAGGAAAATCTCGAATAATTCGACCCGTTCCTGTGATTGCTAAACCATCTTTATAATTAAGAGATGAACAAGCCACTTCAATAAGCACATCTCCTGAGGGCAAATCGCCTATTTCTAATTGTTCAACTTTTGCTTTTGTCGTTTTATCTTCTTGTGTCAATACTAATGCATCAAACATACTGTCATCCTAATCAAATGAGGCTAAATTCAACTGAATACAAATTAAAAACGCTATTCATTAACCATCATATAGAGTCTTTAATTTTAAAATATATGCACCTTTAGTCTTATACTAGTGAGTAAGACTTAAGCGTTTTATATCGTTAAAAAGTTGATCTGCCAATTCCTGTAAAATCACTTGGGTTGTGTTGGTTTGAGCAAAAGTACGTAACCCATAAATCCCCATAGAGAGGTAACGCGACATATGGAAAATATCACATTTTGGAGATAGTTCCTTAGCTTCGATAGCTATTTCGAATTGATTCTGAAATGCCTTTTGCCAATCATAAAGGCTATCACTAATTACACTTTTAATTTCCTTATCTTGATCTGCTATTTCAGTCAGTGCTCGAGTTAAAAGACACGCTTTGTTGCCTTCTTTCTCAGCACAATCTAGCACTATGGCATCAAGGTATTGCTTTAGAGAATCCAATACAGCGACATCTTGCGTAAAGTGATCTTTAAATTTTAATTCACTATCTTGTTTGTATTGAGCCAATGCAGCCAATAGTAACCCGCGCTTATTTTCAAAAGCACAATAGATTGAACCTGGGTGAAGGCCTGTAGATTTGGTCAAGTCCTGCATGCTTGTTTTGCTATAGCCTTTTTGAACAAAGGTGTTCATTGCAGACCTTAACACCTGTTCACGATCGAACTTTGCCGGTGGCATTGAATTTGTCTCACTTATTGTATGATTGAAAAATAATACTTTATTTTGAATGTTTATTCAAAATAAACCTTGAATGATTACTCAAACAGTTATATCTTGAATAAACATTCAAGGTATACACCTGTTATTTCAAAGTCGCAGGTAAACAATAGGAATTAAAAATGACTGCTAATTTATTTGAAGAATACGCATTAAACGACAGTATCAAATTACAAAATCGTATTCTTATGGCACCGCTCACCCGTTGCATGGCTGATAATGATTTAGTGCCTACCCAAGAAGTCGCAGATTATTATGCTAGACGCGCTGATGCAGGATTAATTATTAGTGAGGCAACCATCATTCGCCCCGATGGACAAGGTTACCCTAATACACCAGGGCTATATTCAAGTGCACAAATTGAAGGCTGGCAAAAAGTTACTCAGGCAGTACATGCAAAAGGCGGCAGAATTTTTGCGCAACTTTGGCATACTGGCAGAGTGGCTCATTCACACTTTTTTGGAACAGATGTACTGGCACCTTCAGCTATTAAAGTAGAGGGTACTGTACCTAGAATGCGAGAGCTGGTTTACCAAACGCCAAAAGCAGCCACTCAGGAAGATATCAATCAACTTGTGAAAGATTATGCACAGGCTGCTTCAAATGCTATAGATGCAGGATTTGACGGGGTTGAAATACATGGTGCTAATGGCTATCTCATCGACCAATTCTTACATCATGCAAGTAATCAGCGAAATGATAATTACGGAGAAACACCAGAGAATATGTCTCGCTTTGCCCTCGAGGTAGTAGATGCCATTACAGCGAGAATTGGTAATGAGAAAACCGCTCTAAGAGTAAGCCCTGGTGCTTATTTTAATCTAGAAGGTAACCCAAAAGACAAAGAAGTATTTGATTACCTACTACCTGAACTTGAAAAACGTAACTTGGCTTTCTTACACATAGGTATTTTCGATGATGCGATGGAATTTGACTACCTAGGTGGTAGAGCTTCAAGCTATGTCAGAAAACATTATCATAAAACGCTAGTAGGCGTTGGCAGCTTCAGCGCTGAAACAGGTAGCCAAGCGATAGAAGAAGAAAAATTTGATCTTTTAGCCATAGGCAGGCCCTTTATAGCCAACCCTGATTATATTGAAAAAGTGAGATACAATAAAGCTTTGATAGAATACTCAGATGAGATGTTAGCTGAGCTGTCGTAAAATGATATATTTTCAGAAGTGTCAGTATTAACTGGCACTTCCTTTCTAGAATTATCTAATAAGTCTTAGAGACTTCCTGAGCGTCAAGGCACTTGGCCAGAGATAAACAAACTCCTCTACCTTGCTACCACAAGGTGAATTCCATATATTGGTCTCGGCACGCTTACCTTCTAATTTTTCATAAAAGCGAATAGCATTTTCATTCTTTACTAGCACCTCTAAATATAAGCTAAGCCCTTCGAGCTCACCCATACTCGATAGAACCCTATAAATAAGCTGCCTACCTAAGCCTTTGCCTTTATAGCTTGAATCAACATGTAGGTTATCTAACAAGATAGTTTTTGCACTTGGCGATTTCACTAAACAAATAAAGCCAAGCAGGTTATTCGCTTCTTCAACAAGTAAAACAACTTGATTTGTACTTTTGTTAGTCAACCTTTCACGCCAAACATCTAGTCTGTCTTGTAATACGCATTTATCTAAATATTCATCAGACAAAATACCGGTATAGGTTTCTTGCCAACTTTTAGCATGTAGGTTTGCAATAGCTTCTAGGTCTCTCAAGCCTGCTTGTCGATACTCCACACCTTAACTCCTTTTTGATGGTTTAACCTCTAGCTCAAAGTAGATAAATTATAAGCACTTTTTTTAAACAAAAAAAAGCCCCTCAAAGAGGGGCTAAAAGACAGAGATGGACTTTCAAATAACATTGAAATTGGGTGCGGGGGCGCACCCCTTTTCAATTACAAACGTTCGAAAACGGTTGCAATACCTTGCCCCATGCCAATACACATAGTAGCAAGACCTAGTGTTGCATCTTTCTCCTTCATTACATTAAGCAATGTTGTCGAAATACGCGTACCTGAACAACCCAGAGGGTGACCGAGGGCGATAGCGCCACCGTTCAAGTTCACTTTGGTTTCTAAATCATTAAGCAGTTTAAGGTCTTTCATTACAGGTAGCGCCTGCGCTGCGAAAGCTTCATTCAACTCAACAATTTCAATATCAGAGATAGTTAAACCCGCACGTTTAAGTGCTTTCTTCGATGCTGGAACAGGGCCATAACCCATGATCGCAGGATCACAACCAGCCACAGCCATGCTCTTAACTCGAGCGATAGGTGTAACTCCCAACTCTTCTGCTTTTTTAGCTGACATCATCAACATAGCTGAAGCACCATCAGATAAAGCGGAAGAAGTACCGGCTGTTACTGTACCGCCTTTTGGCATAAATACAGGACGTAAGCCACCTAGAGATTCTAGGCTTGTTTCAGGTCGAATTACTTCATCAACTTCAACCAGTACTTTATTACCTTCTGCATCATGCCCTTCAATCGGTACGATTTCATTATCAAAACGACCTGCCAAAGTAGCTTCGTGAGCAAGACGGTGTGAACGCACACCCATTGCATCTTGATCTTCACGGCTAATTCCGTGCATTTTACCTAGCATTTCAGCTGTCACACCCATCATCATGGACGCTTTTGCCATATGCTTAGACATAGCAGGGTTTACATCAACACCATGCATCATATTGACGTGACCCATATGCTCTACACCACCAACCACAAACACATCACCTTGACCTGTCATGATTGCTTGAGCAGCAGTATGAATCGCTGACATTGATGAACCACACAAACGGTTCACAGTTTGAGCAGCAGACGTCACAGGCAAGCCACCCATAAGAGCAACAGCACGAGCCATATTAAAACCTTGTTCTAGCGTCTGGTTAACGCAACCCCAGATCAAATCTTCTACTTCATTTACGTCAACTCCAGGGTTACGTTTAAATAAAGCTTTTACTAGACCTGCAGATAAGTTTTCTGCACGTACATTTCTAAAAACACCGTTCTTCGTCTTACCCATAGGTGAGCGTACGGCATCAATGATGACTACATCGTTTGGATTCAATTTCATGGATTATCTCCTAATCTCGACCTATGAATTACTTAGCAGCATTGCCGTAGTAAGTTTCGTTATTAGCTGCCATAGCGCGCATTTGTTCTGTTGGGTGGTAAAGTTTACCCAAGTGGCTGAACTTATCAGCCAACTCACAGAATGCAGCTAGACCCATTTGGTCAAGATAATGTATTGCACCACCTAAGTATGGAGGGAAGCCGATACCATAAATAAGGCCCATATCCGCTTCAGCTGGCGAAGCAACGATACTTTCTTCAAGACAACGAACAGTTTCGATACATAGAGGGATCATCATACGAGCAATGATGTCTTCTTCTGTTAACTCAGTTTGAGACTCAACAGTCGGCGCTAGAAGCTCGACGATTTCTTCATTGTAAATTTTCTTCGGCTTACCTTTACGATCATTTTCGTAAGTGTAAAAGCCTTTTTGATTCTTCTGACCAAAACGCTCAAGTTCAAATAAGCGATCAATGACACTCACACCTTCGTGTTGCATACGATCAGGGAAACCTTGCGCCATCACTTCATCAGCATGGTAAGCCGTATCAATACCGACTACGTCCATCAAATAAGCAGGACCCATTGGCCAACCGAATTTTTCCATCACTTTATCAACTTGACGGAAATCTGCGCCCTCTTTCATCATGGCAGCAAAACCACCAAAATAAGGGAATAGGACACGGTTAACTAAGAAACCTGGGCAGTCATTCACAACAATCGGTGTTTTACCCATAGCCTGTGCGTAAGCCACTGTTTTAGCAACGGCTGCTTCGCTAGATTTTTCACCACGAATCACTTCAACTAAAGGCATTTTATGCACTGGGTTAAAGAAATGCATACCGACAAAGTTTTCAGGACGTTTAAGCGCAGTCGCAAGCTCAGTGATCGAAATAGTTGAAGTGTTAGAGGTCAAAATAGCATCATCAGCAATATGACCTTCTGTTTCTGCTAATACAGACTTTTTAACATTAACGTTTTCAACAACAGCTTCAACCACTAGGTCAACATTCTCAAATTCACCATAGGTCAAAGCAGGCACAATTTTACTTAGTGACTTCATTGCTTTATCAGCCGTTAAACGACCACGTGACACCTGACCATTTAACAACTTAGTCGCTTCATTTAAACCAAGATCGATCGCTTCTGTGCGAATATCCTTCATAATGATAGGCGTACCTTTAGAAGCGGATTGGTAAGCAACACCACCCCCCATAATACCAGCACCCAATACAGCAGCTTGCTTGACAGGCGTCGCATCTTTAATCAATGCCCCTGATGTTTTCTTGATTTGCTGATCACTTAAGAAAAGGTTAACAAGGGATTTTGCAACTGGCGTTTTCGCCATTTTTATAAAACCAGCAATTTCTGTTTCACAGGCTTTTTCAAATGCTTGGCCAATGTTCTTCTCTACTGATTTAATCGCAGCCATAGGCGCTGGATAATGTTTACCTGCTTTAGCACCAACAACACCACGTACAGATTCAAAAATCATCATTTTTTCAATCGCAGAGAAAACCATAGGTGCAGTTTCTTCTTCACGACGAGCCATATAATCAAGCTTACCAGAAGCTGCTTGCTCAACAAGATGAAGCGCAGACTCTAAAACTTTTTCAGTTTTAACAACCGCATCAACAGCACCATCTTTTAAAGCAACATTGGCACGTTTTTGACCAGCACCACAAATCCATTCACACGCATTATCAACACCGATTACACGAGGAAGTCGCACAGTACCACCCCAACCAGGATAAATACCTAATTGCGTTTCTGGTAAACCAACTTTTGTTGAATCAGCCATAACACGATAATCACAGGCTAAACAAAGCTCAAAACCACCACCTAGTGCAACACCATTAATAGCAGCAACTGTTGGACATGGAAGAGCAGCAATATCATTGAAGATTTTATGGGCTGCACGCAGCTTTTCAGCCAATAGCTCGTCTTCTAATTCAAACCAAGTCGAAAATTCAGTAATGTCTGCACCAACAACAAAAACATCTTTCGCGCTGGCAAAAACAACACCTTTCAAGCCCGGTTGTACTTTCAATGCAGAAACGGCTTCGCCTAATTCTTGCAAAGTTAAGCTATTAAATTTATTTACTGATTCACCCTGTAAATCAAGAGTGACGATGGCAATGCCAGGTGACTTTTCAGCTACCTTTATTGCTTGTCCTTCAAAAATCATGCTGATCTCCAATTTTTCTTATTTTGACCTTTCCTTGGATTCATTCAAAAATGAGCCTAAGGCAAGGCAGTATTCACTGCCTCGTTAAAGTTGATAATCGGGGGATACCCAATCGCTTACAACGCGTTTTCTAACTCAGGTACAGCCTCAAAAAGATCTGCGACTAAACCATAATCTGCAATTTGGAAAATTGGTGCTTCTTCATCTTTATTGATAGCCACAATTATCTTCGAATCTTTCATACCTGCTAGATGCTGGATCGCACCAGAAATACCAACAGCGACATATAAATCAGGCGCTACGGTTTTACCTGTTTGACCAACCTGTAAATCGTTTGGCACAAAGCCTGCGTCAACCGCAGCTCGTGATGCACCAACCGCTGCGCCAAGTTTGTCTGCAACTCCATCAAGAATTTTGAAGTTATCACCACTCCCCATACCACGCCCACCTGAAACAATAATGTTTGCAGCAGTTAGTTCAGGGCGATCTGAGACAGCAAGTTCTTCACCTACAAAACGACTCTTATCTGACGCAATCACTTGAGAAAGAGTAACCAATTCTGCATTTCCACCTTCACCTGCAACAGGGTCAAAACCCGTCGCACGGATTGTAATCACTTTAACTGCATCACTTGATTGCACTGTGGCAATAGCATTACCTGCATAGATAGGACGAACAAACGTATCAGCACTTTCAACTTTGATTACATCTGAAAGCTGAGCAACATCAAGCAAAGCAGCGACACGTGGCAGCATATTTTTACCAGTCGTTGTCGCAGGCGCTAGAATATGGCTATATCTTTCAGACAATTCAACGACTAACTTACTGACATTTTCAGCCAACTGATATTCATAAACAGCATCATCGGCTAATAAGACACGTGTTAAGCCTTGTGCTTTTGAGGCTTGTTCCGCAACGGCTTGGCAGTTAGCGCCAACAACTAATAAATCAACATCTCCGCCAATTTGTGTTGCTGCAGCTAACGTATTTAAAGTTGCTGGTTTTAGATTAGCGTTATCATGTTCTGCAATAATTAAAATGCTCATGCAATCACCTTAGCTTCGTTTTTCAATTTTTCTACAAGCTCAGCGACAGAGCCTACTTTAATTCCACCTTGACGTTCAGCTGGCGGAGTCACAGAAATAACCTTTACATTCGATGCAACTGAAACACCTAATTCTTCTGGTGTCTTAACATCTAGAGGCTTTTTCTTCGCCTTCATAATATTAGGTAGTTTGATAAAACGAGGTTCATTTAAACGTAAGTCTGTCGTCACAACGGCAGGTAAACTCACTGCCAGTGTTTGTAAGCCACCGTCAATCTCACGAGTCACTTGCGCTTCACCGTTTTCAACAACAACTTCAGAGGCAAAAGTTGCTTGAGGCATATCAAGTAGAGCAGCTAACATTTGGCCAGTTTGATTGTTATCAGAGTCAATAGCCTGCTTACCTAAGATAATAAGATCTGGTGACTCAGTTTTAGCAACCTCAGCCAGAAGCTTAGCAACAGCTAAAGAATCTACACCGTCTTCTGTTTCAATTTGAACAGCACGATCAGCACCTAGACCCAGTGCCGTTCTTAGTGTTTCTTGGCAACCTTTAGAACCAATTGAAACAACTACAATTTCAGTTGCTATGCCTTTTTCTTTTAAGCGTACCGCTTCTTCAACCGCAATTTCACAAAATGGGTTAATAGACATTTTGACATTAGCAAGCTCGACCGCTTTGTGGTCTGCCTGTACTCTTACTTTGACGTTGTAATCAACAACGCGCTTAACTGCGACTAATACTTTCATACGCCCCTCGTGTCTATTTTTAAACTAAGTTCTAAACTGATTTAGAACCTACAAGCATCCTAATGCTTTTTTATTTTGGATGGCTGTCATTTGTACTTAATACTAAATTCTGACAGATTTTCATCAATAACAAAAAAGCCACAGTTAACTGACAAAAATCTCCAAACTAAGTCTAGCCCTTGATAGCACTCACTCTATACATGAAATATAAGTATCGAAAACACCCATCAACCGATTATTAATTCAACAAAACATGTATATCTAATATTAAAATAATTGAATATTAAGCTTTATTAAGAAAGGCAATGAAGGCTTCTTTTGCTTCTTGAGAGGCTAACCTTTCTTTAAACACTCGACTTTCTTTAGCTAGAGTTAACTGCACACTATCAGCTTTAGGCTGCTTTAATAGCTGCTTGCTTAACTGCACCGCCTGTGCAGGTAAAGCAGAGAGGTTATTGGCATAAGCTAACGCCTCTTCATAAGCTAATCCAAGATCACATGATTTATTTATTAAACCTAACTCAAGGGCTAAATTTGCATCAAAAGCCTCACCTAACACCAAAAGTTCAAACGCTCTCTGATGCCCGACTAAACTTGGTATAAGAAAACTTGAGGCAGCCTCAGGCACCAGCCCCAGTTTTACGAAAGGTAAGATAAACTTACTCGACTGGCTTGCGACAACCAAATCACAATGTAAAAGCATAGTTACACCAATACCAACCGCCATACCTTCAACTGCAGCAACTAATGGCTTTGGATAAGTTGCAATAGAATGAAGAAAATCAAATGTTGTATTTAACTTTTCAGGAGTTTGGGCAAGCGTTACAAATTCTGCTAGATCATTACCTGCACTAAAATCTTTACCCGCACCAGTCACTAGAGTTACTTTTACATCATCATTATGCTTTGCTTTATCAAGTGCTTGCGTTAAAGCTGAATACATATCGAGCGTAATTGCATTTTTTTTATCTGCACGATTGATAGTTAATGTTTGAATACCATTTTCTATCTTTTCAAGAATCATATTTTGCATATTAAGCTCCATTATATTTTTATCGTTTTTCTAACTTTTTTTGGGCAAAAAAATGCTCATGACACAATTAAATGTCATGAGCATTCATCTAAATTAATCTAAATAAAGATTAGCTGGCTTCATCCTGTCTAATCTTAGCCATCATAGGTCCATTTTCAGCCCAACCATGGCAGTTGTCAGAGAAAGAATGAATAGCCAATTTAGCTCTTTCTGGATATTTATCACTCAATGGATACCACATCATTTGAAAAGCAGTTGTCGCCACTACTGGCATCAACTCAAGAACATGAGTACATCCAGCAACACCTTTAAACTCTTTTTTCACATGAGATAGCCAACCAGATGTGATTGAGGTACCAACAAGGCTGTTAAAGTTTGGTGCAACCTCATGGCAATTAGGAAATGGGTGAGCATCTATACAAACTTCAATTTCCTTAATAACAAATGTGTCATCTAGCGCAATACGAACACTAATATCATGAAATGGCGTATCTTGAGCAACAAGTTCACCATCAAAGTCACGCCATACATCATACGCTTTGATGTCTTGCATTTTAGCTTCGACTTCCCACAATTCGTCACTTCTCAGATAACCATCGCTAATAACTCGCCTGCGATGCTTTAACTCTCGCACCACAGGCTCATTAGGTTGAGTAGCTATTGAAGAGCTTGATAACAAACTCACAGCTTAAGCAACCTCTTCATCTCTTAAAGCACGACGCAGAACTTTACCTACATTTGTTTTTGGCAAGTCTTCTCTTACCTCGATAATTTTAGGCACTTTATAAGCAGTTAAACTTTCGCGACAGTAGTTGCGAAGTTTCTTGCTATCAAATTGCACATCATCACCTTTTAATACGACAAATGCTTTTACTGCTTCACCTGTTTTCTCATCAGGAATACCAATAACGGCAGCTTCAAGCACATCAGGATGTGAACACAAGCAATCTTCAATCTCAGTTGGATAAACATTGAAACCAGAGACAATCACCATATCCTTAGCTCTATCGACAATTTTTAAATAACCATCAGCTTGGAATAGCGCAATGTCGCCTGTATTTAAGAAGCTTCCATTGACCATAATTTCTTGTGTTGCGGCTTCTCTTTTCCAGTAGCCCTTCATGACTTGAGGTCCAGAAACACACAATGCACCAGACTCACCTTGAGGCACTTCATTACCATCATCATCTAGAATCTTAACAAGCGTTTCCGCAACAGGGATGCCTATGGTACCTATTTGTTGTTCTCCTGGCGGGTTAAATGACACAACAGGAGAGGTTTCAGTTAAGCCATAACCTTCAACAACTTTACACTTAGTCACCGCTTCCCATTCATCTGCTGCTGCATGGGTTAAAGGCATTCCGCCTGAAGCAGTAATTTTCAATGTAGAAAAATCTAAAGCTTGAAAGTCTTTATTATTACAAAGCGCCACAAACAAAGTGTTTAGGCCAACAAAACCTGTAATTTTCCATTTACTTAGCTCTTTTACAAAACCAGGAATGTCTCTTGGGTTTGGAATAAGAACCGTTTGAGCCCCTTTCTCAAGCAAGGTTAAACCATGAATGATAAAAGCATAAATATGGTACATAGGAAGAGGCGCTACATATGTCTCTTCACCCTTAATACAATGGGCATCCAGACGATCACCTAGCTGATGCATGTTAGATATCAAGTTAGCATGGGTTAACATTGCACCTTTAGCCACACCTGTTGTACCACCAGTATATTGTAAAACAGCGATATCACCTGGGCTCTTATCTACAATCTTGACCTGATAACTTTGTCCCTTAGCAATGACATCATTCAGCGTCTTAGCCATAGGTAAGCTATAAGCCGGTACCATTTTTTTAAGATATTTAACGACACTATTAATTAACAAGCGTTTAGGTTGTGGGTGAAAGTCTGCTATTTCAGTCACAAAAACATGTTTAATGCCTGTTTTTGCAAGAATTGATTCACTCGTACTCGCCATATTAGCAAACACAACTAAGGCTTTAGCGCCAGAGTCATTAAACTGATGCTCTAACTCTTTTGCGGTATATAAAGGGTTGGTATTTACTACGATTAGACCTGCTTTTAATGCACCGAAAGTAACGACAGGATATTGCAAAACGTTAGGTAATTGAATAGCAATTCTATCGCCTGGTACCAGGTCAGTTTCATTCTGCAAATAAGAAGCAAAATGATTGGATTTTTCATCTAGCTCTTTAAAGCTCATGGTTCTACCCATGCAGCTAAATGCAGGTAGGTTAGCAAAGTCATTACAGCTTTTTTTCAATACTTCTGTAACAGACTGAAAATTATGTGGATTTAATGATTCTGGTATCCAGCTACCAGGCTCTTTATGAAGTGAAGACTCAGTTTCTGTCAGCATTTTAATGCTCCGCTTTGTTTTTTTTATATTGGGGAAAGTTCTTATGTCAAAAGCCCAACGTTAGCTTATTAACGTTGGGCTCTACAACTCATACGGTATGAGTTGGCAATCAAATTACTGAGGAAAAATTTGATTCAATTTTGTCGCAAGCATGATATCGCCATCAGCGCGAATCTTACCCTGCATGAAAGCAGCCATGCCATCTAGTTCGCCACTCATAATGTCTTTCAGTGTTTCAAGGTCCATAGACAATGTCACTGTTGCATCATCATGTTCACCAGCAGCAAGCTCGCAAGCACCGTCATTTATCGCAATATGATAGTCATCAGCATCATCTAGTTCGAATTGAAAAACAGCTTCCATATCATCTGCTTCCCCTGCATCAAAACGCTCAATCATTGAATCAAAAACTACTTTAGAATTGCTCATATATACCTCTTACATATTTATCTGTTTATAACCTTACTCTCAAACAGTTTGAAAGTAAGGTTTTTTGTTCATATTAATTAACAACTTATAAGAAAACAAAGTTCTCTTCATCAATCGACAATAGGTTGTCAGAGCCAGAAAGCATCGCTTCAACATGAGAGCGAGTGCGAGGCAAAATACGGTCGTAATAGAAGGTTGCTGTTTGCAATTTAGATTTGTAGAAACCTTCTTCATCAGAACCTTCATCTAACTGCACTTGTGCAGTCACAGCCATTCTTGCCCAGAAGTATGCTAGTACCACATAACCAGAGAACATTAGGTAATCAACAGATGCTGCGCCCACTTCGTCTTTGTTACGCATCGCCTTCATTCCAACTTTAAGTGTGATATCACCCCACTCACTATTTAGCTTACTGAGTGCAGAAATATATGGCTTGAAGCGCTTATCACCCTTATGCTCTTTACAGAACTTATGAATAATTTTAGTGAAGGTTTTTAAAGTTTTACCTTGAGACATCAATACTTTACGACCTAGTAGATCTAGCGCCTGAATACCAGTTGTGCCTTCATAAAGCATTGAAATACGGCAATCTCGTACATTTTGTTCCATACCCCATTCAGAAATAAAGCCATGGCCACCGTATACTTGCATACCTAAGTTTGCAGCTTCATAACCTGTCTCAGTTAAGAAGGCTTTTGCAATAGGAGTTAACAAGGACATCAGTTCATCAGCGTGTGCTTTATCTTCAGGCGAACCTTTTTTGGTAATATCCACCAGCATAGAGCAATAATGAATCATAGCTCGACCGCCTTCTGCAAAGGCTTTTTGAGTCAGTAGCATACGACGTACATCAGGATGCACAATAATTGGATCCGCTGCTTTCTCTGGTGCTTTAGGTCCAGATAGAGAGCGCATTTGCAAACGATCACGGGCATAGGTAACAGAATTTTGCAGTGCCCATTCACTGTGCGCTAGACCTTGCAATGCTGTACCAAGACGCGCTGTATTCATAAAGGTAAACATGCAGTTCAAGCCTTTATTTTCAGGCCCAATTAGGAAACCTTTTGCACCATCAAAGTTCATGACACAAGTGGCATTACCATGAATACCCATTTTATGCTCGATTGAGCCACAGGCTACATCGTTACGATCAGCCACTTCACCAGCACCATCAAGGTTGAATTTTGGTACGATGAAAAGAGAAATACCTTTGGTTCCAGCTGGTGCATCAGGAAGTCGTGCTAAAACGATATGTACGATATTCTCAGCCATATCATGCTCACCCGCTGAGATAAAGATCTTAGTACCTGAAATTGCATAAGAACCATCAGCTTGAGGCTCAGCTTTCGTTTTCAACAAGCCCAGATCTGTACCACAATGAGGTTCAGTCAAACACATGGTACCTGTCCATTCACCTGACACTAGTCTGGTTAAATAAGTTTGTTTCTGTTCATCTGTACCATGGGATTCAAGCGTATTCATTGCACCATGACTAAGTCCAGGGTACATACCCCAAGACCAGTTCGCGGTACCGATCATTTCTGTCACCATCAAACCAAGAGACTCAGGTAGACCTTGTCCACCTACCTCTTCAGGATGAGGAAGAGATGGCCAGCCACCTTCAACATATTGTTGATAAGCATCTTTAAAGCCTTCAGGTGTTGTTACTACACCATCTTTAAAAGTACAGCCTTGCTGGTCACCGACACGGTTTAGTGGAGATAAAACACGCTCAGCAAACTTAGCACCTTCTTCTAGTATTGCAGCGATCATATCAGGGGTAGCCTCTTCAGCTCCCGGTAGGTTGGCATAATGACTCTTAACATCCAACACTTCTTCTGTTACGAATTTAATATCACGCAATGGCGCTTTATACTCAGGCATGGCCTTGACCTCTTATTGTTTTTTTCATTTGTCCCCATTTATTTACAACAGGGTAACTATGACTAACAGATTCGGCTATTCTTCACATTCTCTCAATAACAAAAGCTACCAAGATTAGTAACAAAAATATGCATAGTATAAATATTAATCTTATCGAATAAGCGTAATTGTCATATTTTTGCTGTTTAAAGCAACCCAATTAAACCGAAATACCTTCATCAATCTCTATAAAAATAACCAAGGCTTCTTTTGGAGGAATACTCTACTTCAACACTATGTATATTAAGCAGCTCTAGCTATCAAAGACATTTACCAATTAGAAATGAAAGCTCATTAAACAAGACCCTCATCTTTCTGAATAGTGATTCATAAATTTGATCCTACACTTATGATGATTAATATTAGTTTAGAACTAACTTATATAGAAATATCAATCATCAAAAGGAAAGAGAGGGAAACGATGAAAACTTATGCTCAATTAGTAGAAGAAGTCACCAAGCTTTGCCAAGATATTGAAAACAAACCTCAACAAAGGCTAAAAGTACGACAAGACTTCTACCTCAATCATGGAAGTTCAACCATACTCGACCCCTATAATTATGGGGACTCAGAGATAGCCTTTTTAAAATGGGAAATTAAACGTGGCGTATTTAACCCACTTAATGACCCAATTCAAGCAGGTAGCCCTTGGTGGCGTAATGTGAACCTGAGGTTTATCTATTATTCAGAATTAGCGGGGAAAATTTTTGACGAAAAACTTACCCAAGCTGATTTACCGATACCGGTGCAAGTTTGGTTAGATTACTTAGAGTCACCAACCGCAGAGCATTGGTACAAAGCCCACAACACCACCATACTTAATGCTTTCGAGTATTACTTAAACGATGCCAGAGAGGAAAACGACATTGAGCAAAAGTTTCTAAATATCATTTTATACAGATTACTCTTTGCTCAAGCTATGGTTGAAGATGCCACTATTTTTGGTGAACTAGGTTCTTTATTAGCAGACCCTAGAGGTTTTTCGGTCAAATTAATAACAAGTCTGCCTGACTTTTATCCAACAAATTATCCACTAACTGAAGATGATTTAGCCATAATTGAAGGGGATGAACTCTCCCTTAAAGAGGTTTTTTTCGACATAATAAAAGATTGGAAAGAGAAACCTGATTTAAAAGAAATTATTAAAGATGCTTTTCAGCTAGAAGATTTTGGAGTAAAAATCTTAGATGACTGGATTATCAAACCGCACATAAAAGAAATGTATGCAGCCGCAGAAAAATATGATCAAGCACCATTCCTCACTGGTTACTTAGAAGAAAAAGAGCCTTGCTACCCCTACCCAATCCCCCCTCAAGAGTAGATTAAATTAGGTAAAATAAATAAGAGGCTTAATACAAACTCGTATTAAACCTCTTATCATCCATTAAGTATTAATCAAATAAGGTTTCACCGAAAATACCATAACTCTCACCTTTGACAGCTCTCGCCGTCTGTAAGCCAGAAATAGTTGCTGACTCAACACAGCCCATGTTAAAACCATTTAAAATCCAATCACCTGTAATCAATAGATTATCAAAACCAGACTCATCTGTTTTTAACCTTAATTTGGTTGTCCCTACCGTTGATTGAACATAACGCTCACTAGGATCAATATTGGCTCTGCAATACTGAGCATCTAATCTCTCCTCCCCTTTCATATCAGCAGGTGCAACTAAATATTCCCATTTGTACACACCCTCTCTAGGGTTAGCGTTTGGCCATAAAAAGCCGACTCGATTTAACATAAAGTCCTTTACGCCTGCCTCAACTTTTGCCTTTTGTGATTTTGGATAGGAAGGATCGGGGGCTTTGGGAGCGGCATCAGGTGCAAACACACCACAGAAATAACTGATATCTTTAGGCGAGTCAGGATCTCCTTTTTTCCACTCTTCTCTATTCACCAAATAACTAACATCAGCCCATGAGTCCAAAGCTTGTGAATCAAAGCCGAGAATCTCAGGTTCTTCCTCTCCTTCTTTATACTCAGGCCAACCTAACACTTTTATGTCCTGATTCTGCCACACCTGATAAGCTTGAGTCGCCACAGTAGACAAACCTTCTGCCATTGCTTTAAAAACAGGGTTTAATGCCATCAAACTAGGCGCAATACTAGGAAGCGAAGCAACGGAAATACCTAAAATAATCTGATCGTAATCTTCATCCATTTTTAAGATTACTTTAGGTTGATCATAAAGCTCAGACCAATCACTCCAAAAGGATTCTAAATTAATATCATTTTCGATCAGTTTAGCTGCAACACTTGGTTCAATCTGATTATATAAAGGTGTTGAAGGCCAGCACGCCAAATCTTCTACACTTACTAGAGGGTTATATTCTTGCCCTTCTTCTATTAGAGGTACCTGCTGGACCATACGAACTTCACTAATTAAATGCTTTCCCTCTTTTTCTATCGCGCAAACTTCTTCAACCTGATGAAAGAATTTAAATTTCACACCTCTGCGTTTAAGCAGCTCATAATAAGGAGCAAACACCACATCCCCCATACCAGCCTGCATACGCCAGACAAAAGATTCTCTAACCGCAACAATTGCCCACAAACCAGCTTTGATGACAGTGCCAGCTTCAACATCCGGTTTAGATAAATCCCCATCTTTATAAGCAAAGAAACCGCCATACATACCATTCATTAAAGGGCCTGAGGTAGTTAATTCACTTGCCCCCCATGAAGTTAACCAATCCATAAAGTTTTGATCATTAATCTTGCTTAACGCACCAGGTAAATAAAGCTCCCCTTTTAAAACACCAATGCCCATGGTTAAAACAAAATCTAAGCTGGTATAAATGCGATTAATTTTTACATTTAGCCTAGCAGGAATAGAAAGCAGCCCTGTTAGAGTCTCCCTAACATCCTCCATGATGCAGATTATTTCATTAATGAGCTTATCAAATTTGTTCTTATCCTTTTGAGTCGTGCATTCAGACAAACCATTTCTGACAACTTTTAGTTTTTTAACGGCGGCTAAAATAACTTCATCTTCAAAATAATCTTCTACTTCGTCTTTAACATGAGAAATAAAGTCAAAAAAATTAGCATCTTCATCTAACGGTTCTGGTTCTTTTTCAGCGTGCTTTAATAACCAATTAATTAAAACAGACAAGGCTTCCAAGATATCAACTGGATCAGCCCCTTCACCCACTTTGCCAGGTAATGGCGGAACATTAACCGGCCAAACAGACCATTCATGCCTAAAGTCTTGCGCCAATGCGGTGGAGTGATGCGGAGTAAATGCCTCATAAAGGGATGAGAGAGGCATATCTTTGGGTCTGTCTAGCTCGTCATAACAAGCACGCATACATTTAAACGCATTATAATAAAAGCCAAACCATACGTGGATGCCATGCTCTTCAATTCTGCCATGATCATCTAAATTACGTCCACTCGCTCCCTTTCCCCCTAAGCGCCATCCCATTTGATAAAGAGTAATATCATATTTTTCTTTCCAATCCGGCTGACTGGTTAAATCAAACACACTTGTTATAGCTGAAACACCACCACCAAGTACCGCTAATTTCCTTACATCCGTCATCACAACTTCCTCAATATTTAATAAAAAGAGTAACTTCATTTATCTACTAAAATAGTTAGTCTAAGCTCAATAATTAAATCATTGTTCCTATTATTAATTACCGTATTTAGAAATAGATGAACTTATCTTCAATTTCAATAATTTAATTTTGAATGGAAGTATGCTAGAAATCCTATTCGACATAAGAGAATGTCGTTTTATTAGTGAAAATAGAGGATTATCCTTGATTAAGTTAGCCGAATATAAAACTGAAACTCAACTTCACGAGGGGGCAAATAGCCTCATATACCGTGCAATCAGAAAAAGTGACGCTAAATCAGTCATACTTAAAGTCATCAGGGGGAACTCCCCAGCGCCAGAGTTATTGGCAGGGTACCGAAAAGAATTTGAGATTATTCAATCTTTAAATAAGAGCAAACATATCAGACAGGCTCTCAGTTTAGAAAAATCTAACCATACGCTTTATATGGTTTTAGAAGATTGCAAAGGCATACCAGTCTCATCACTAATAAAAGATAAAAAGCTTTCAATAATAGATAGCCTGAAAATCACCTTTGATATTGCCAGCGCCCTTCAATACATTCACAGCGGACATTTAATCCATTGTGATATCAATCCAAATAACATACTTTGGAATATCTCAGATAAGGCAGCAAAATTAATCGATTTTGGTATTAGTACCAACACATCAAAGTCAGGCCATGCTCAAATTGCTGATAGCATCCATGCAGGATCATTAGCCTATACAGCACCAGAGCAAACAGGCAGAATGAATAGACCCCTAGATTATCGTGCTGATTTCTACTCCTTGGGTGTTACCTTATTTGAAATGCTGACAAATCAGCTGCCTTTTATTAGTAAAGACCCTATTCAACTTATTCACAGTCATTTAAGTCAGCTCCCTCCTTCTCCAAGCACCCTCAATAATAAGATAGCTAAGGTTATTAGTGATATCGTCTTAAAACTAATGGCAAAAACAGGAGACGAAAGATATCAGAGTATTTTTGGTCTCAAAGCCGATTTAAAACTATGTATCGATACACTTGAGAACCAACAAGAACTCGTTGAATTCGAAATAGCGCAACAAGATATCAGAACAAACTTCCAGGTAACACAAACAGTAAGTGGACGAACCCAAGAAGCGGAAAAACTAAATAATGCCTTTAACAAAGCAAGTATAGGACCTTCAAGCTTATTATTAGTGACAGGTTATGCAGGTACAGGTAAATCTTCTTTAGTAAATGAAGTACATAAAAATGTTGTCGCTAAACATGGTCATTTTATATCAGGAAAGTTTGATCAATATAGCCGAGATATTCCTTACTTTGCCTTTAGCCAAGCAGGAAACCAATGGGTAAAACAAATATTAAGCCTAGATGAAAACATTGTTAGTCAATGGCGTAATGCCCTAACACTTGCTCTAGGGAATAATTTAAAGCTTATCAGCAACCTTATTCCAAGCTTAGCGCTTATTTTTGATGAGGTGCCTGAACCAGATATAACCCGAGGAAGTGAATCACAGAGTAGATTTAATTCGGCTTTAAAAACCTTCTTTAAAACCATATGCCATAGACACTCACCTATTGCATTATTTCTTGATGACCTACAATGGGCAGATTCAGCATCACTTAACTTGATTGAAACGATCTTGAGTGACGAAGATTCAAATCATCTACTCATCATAGGGGCTTACAGAGAGAATGAGATTAGCCATGCCCATCCACTAAACCTAACTCTTAATGAAATCAGTAAAACCGAAAAAGATATCATACGTATTCAATTGCAGCCTTTAGATTTACACTCAGTTAATCAATTAATTGCTTCTAGCCTATCTCTAGCAACGCAAGATACCTATACATTAGCAGAGCTTAGCTATGAGAAAACGCTAGGAAACCCTTTTTTCTTAACGCAGTTTCTGTATGCCATCTATGAACAAAAGCTGATTAGTTTTACCCCTTCAAAAGGGCGTTGGAGTTGGGATATAGATAAGATCAGAAGCTGGGCAGTAACAGATAATGTTGCTGATTTTATGATCAGCAAGATAGAGAAAATAGATTACGCATGTCAAAAGTCCCTTAAACTTGCCGCCTTTATAGGCACTACTTTCGACTTTAAAACCCTTTGCATGCTAATCAAGCAGCCACTTGCTTTATGCGCACAACACTTATCTGTCTGTATTGATCATGGCTTTATTCAAGCAATAGATAGTAGCTACAGAACATTTGGTCAGAGTGAGTTACTCGAAATCACTAACCCTAAATTTCGTTTTTGCCATGACAACATACAACAAGCTGCCTACAACCTAGGTATAGAAGTTAACGCCGAAAGAATTCACTTAGAACTGGGACAAAATTTACTAGAGAAGCAAGGGCCAGACTCAGACGATCAGCTATTTAACCTACTCCATCACTTCAACCTTGCTCAATCTCTCTTTACAGATGAAAAAGAGCTTCATGCCTTAATCAAGCTTAATTTAAGAGCGGCAATTAAAGCAAAAGATTCAAATGCGTATGTGCCAGCTCTGAATTACCTTGAACATGGCATTCAGTTTTTAACGGATAATTGCTGGCGCAACAATTACCATATCGCTCTTAACTTCTATAAAGAAAAGGCAGAAGCGGCACATTTGGCTGGGCGCTTTGATGCTGCTCACAAAGCCTGTGATTTTATCTTAGAGCACCAGATTGAAGATATAGACAGGGCTAGAATACTCGCACTCAAGACGGAACTTTATGCAGGCTTAGGCCAATTTGATCAAGCTCTTAACGCGGGCTCAGAAGGTATTCGCCTTTTAGGTGTTTTTTGGCCAGATGAAGATGAAGCATTGCAGCAACAAATGGGGATAGAGCTTTCAGAAATAGGCACTTTCATCGAGGCTAAAAGCATTGAAAGCTTACTTGAACTCCCCCCAATGCAGGATCCAAATACCTTAGTTTTAATGGACCTTTTTGGCCATATTTGGGGGCCTGCAATCAATGTAAAACTACATATGAGCACCTTAGCCGTTGTCAAAATGGTAAAACTCTCTATCCAGCAGGGCAACTCAAATATGTCTGCCTTCGGGTATGTTAACTATGGCACCATGCTAGCTGCTTTTATGGGCAATTATCAGCAAGGTTATGAGTTCGGTAAGTTGGCTGTAGACTTGGTTAAGCGCACTCCCTATTCACCTCTTACCTGTAAAATTTATACCATGTTTGGGGTAACAAACAGCCCTTGGTCTTCTCACTTGCCAGGCAATATTGAGTACCTGAAAAAAGCGCTAAAAGCGGGACTAGAAGCCGGTGAAATTGTTTTTGCCAGTTACAGTGCCTTTCATATACTCAAGCATATGTTACTAAGTGGACAACCACTAAACATAATAGAAGAAGAAGGCAAACAACTAAACGGTGTAATTAAGAAATTAGCCGACCCAAATACAATGGAAGTGCATGAAATACTCATGCGTTCCAACAACCTTTTACAAGGTAGAAGTAACAACGATTTAAGCTGGGATGATGAGGAGTTCAATGAAACTGAGTTTGTACAAACTCTCGTAGATTCCAACCATATACTTTGTCTTAACTACTATCATTTTAGCAAAATGATGGAAGCCTTTATTTTAGGGCACTATCAGCTAGCGCTAGATTTCTCCATTGAAGCAGAAAAAACATTGGCTGCTACATTTGGTTGGTTCAGTATTTCTGAGCATTGTTTCTTACAAACATTAAGTTTAATTCAGGTATACCAAGCCGCCGACTTAGATGCTTCTACTCAAAAAGAAATGTTGCAAAAAATTACTGAAAACAAAGATAAAATGCAAAACTGGGCAAATAACTGTGACGTGAATTTTGGCTTTAAATTGAAGTTAATTGATGCGGAGCTAGCAAGTTTGGAAGGCGATACATTAGCTGCTCTTGATTTATATGATGATGCCATTTTAGGGGCGAGTGAAGGCGACTTTATTTACCATACAGGGATTGCCAATGAACTCGCTGGCCGCTTTTGGTTTAAAAACAGCAAGCAAACAATTGCAGTTAGCTACCTAAAAGAAGCCTATACCCATTTTCTAAACTGGGGAGCAAAAGATAAAGCGGTTCAATTACAACAAGCTTACCCTGAACTCAAACTACAAACCTCTCAACAGCAGACAAATACTCTAAATACGCGTAACTTTGAAAGAAGTTCACTCGATCTAATGTCTGTCACAAAATCTGCTCAAATCATTTCGAGTGAGATACAAATTGACCAACTACTAACAAAATTAATGGCGACAATTATCTCTGAAGCAGGTGCTCAATCAGGCGAACTTCTGCTTAATACGGATGAAAGTTGGAGCGTACAAGCATCAGCTATAAATAGTCATTCTGACAATAACCAAGACTATGATGAAGAGCGTATTCCTGTTGGAACACAAATAGATTTTAATTCAGAGAATCAAAACAGCTCGGCTTTACCTAAATCTATTTTGACCTATGTGAAACGCACCCGTACACCGGTCATTTTAGATAACGCCAGCGCCTGTCTGGATTACGCCATTGACCCATACATCCAACAGCAAAACCCTATTTCTTTACTTTGTTATCCCATCCTAAAACAAGGTGTTTTGATGGGGATTTTATACCTTGAAAACAATTTGATTGCGGGCGCATTTACCAAAGATCGTTTAGAGGTATTAAATATTTTAGCAGGACAAGCTGCCATCTCAATTGACAACGCTCTGGTTTATCAAAACTTAGAAGATAGAGTTAATAAGAGAACCAAGCAGTTAAATCTAGCTAAATTGCAGGCGGAAGAAGCCAACCAAGCAAAATCCATGTTCTTAGCAACTATGAGCCACGAAATACGTACACCAATGAATGCGGTTATTGGCTTAAGTCACTTGGCGTTAAAAACACAATTAGATTTAGAACAAAAAGACTATCTCAACAAGATCCTTGAATCCGCAGAAGTCTTATTAGATTTGATTAATAGCGTTCTTGATTTCTCCAAAATTGAAGCTCATAAATTATCACTGGAATCTATCCCATTTGATTTAAATGAAGTCATTGAAAACAGCACTTCCATTTGCTCAATTAAGGCCAAAGAAAAAGGCCTTGCACTCAATATTTATTGTCATGATCAAAACATCCCATTATTGCAAGGTGACCCACTTAGGTTACAACAAGTTTTAATCAACTTAGCAAACAATGCGGTGAAATTTACCCACTTGGGTAAAGTGGAAATACATATTTATTTAGAGCCAAACGATCACGGTCTTGCCCAGCTCAAATTTGAGATAATTGACTCAGGTGTGGGGATGAATAAAACTCAAATCAGTCAATTATTCAACTCATTTAGCCAAGGCGATGACTCTATCACCCGTCAATATGGTGGAACTGGCTTAGGGCTTGCTATATCAAAAGAATTAATTGAGCTAATGAAAGGTGAAATTTGGGTCAACAGTGAGCCAGGTAAAGGCTCGACATTTGGTTTTAGGGTGTTATTAGCTTTTGCAGATAAAAATATAAGGCTGATCTCATCTAAGACAGTGAAAGAAAGTAAACCACCTCAGCTCTATCAAGCTAGAAAAATATTATTAGTCGAAGATAACGCCTTAAATCGCCAGGTTGCTCAAGGACTTTTAAAAGAAACATTAGCTGATATTGACCTTGCTGAAAATGGCTTGGAAGCAATAGAAAAATTAACACGTCAAGAGTACGACCTCGTCTTTATGGATATCCAAATGCCATTGATGGATGGTTTTAGTGCAACCAAAAGAATTCGAGAACATGTTAAATGGAAAGATCTACCCATTATCGCAATGACGGCTCATGCAACAGCATCAGATAAAGAGAAATGCCTAAGTGCGGGTATGAATGATTATATTTCCAAGCCCATTGATCCAGATAATTTAGAGAAAATTCTCGCTTTATGGATTAAAGAGAAAAAGCCTGAAAGCCTTATAAAGCCTGAGATTATAGATAAAAAACAAACTGACGATCAAAAATTAAACACTAAAATAGAAAAACTCGAAAAGATTAATTTATTATCTACTCATGAAGCTCTTGCCCGCTTAAAAGGGCGGCAGAAGCTTTATATCCAATTAGTAAAAAGCTTCTTAAAAGATAACTCTGGCCTAGAGAGTGAACTTAATGACTTGTTTAATCAAAGAAAATTTGAGACCTTATTCATTAAGGTGCATTCTTTAAAATCAAATGCTATCTATATTGGGGCATTAGATTTATATAATAAAAGTGCCCTATTAGAAAAAGAGTTGGAACAATATAAAAATAAAACAAGTGACCTTAATGAAGAAACGGAATCTTTATTAACAGGCCTTCTCAATAATATTACTGGACCACTAAAACTGCTGATAATAGAACTATCTGAAGCCATGAGCGATTCTGACCCAGCATTGGGTAAGCTTCAAATAGATATAAAACTAAAAGATTATTTAACCAGTATGCTGCCATTGCTACATTCTTCAGATTTTAGCGTGGAGCAGGATATGCAAGCATTACTAACGCTAGCTAAAGATAGTCGAATAGAAGTACAGATTAAGCAGTTAGTTGACTGGGTTGAAGACGTTGAATTTGAAAAAGCATCAGCTTTAACAGAGCAACTTCTTAACAACCTGTCTAGAGATGATAGAGATATCTAATATGAGTCAGTCTTTTCATAAAAAGCATCTTATACTGTTGGTTGACGACGAAGAGATTAATCGTATTCTTCTCACCAGCATCATAAATGATAGAGGTGATTGTGAAATCCTTTGTGCTAAAAATGGTGCTGAAGCAATTGACTTCAGTAAGCGTTTTCAGCCAGATCTTATTATCCTCGATATACTGATGCCTGTTATGACAGGCTTTGAGGTTATGGAAATCCTCAAACAGAACCCTTGTACAAACGAGATCCCTGTTATTTTCATTAGCGCCTTGAGCGAAACAAATCACGAAGCTCATGCTTTTCAACTAGGCGCATGTGACTATATTCACAAACCTTTTCATTCAGATATCGTGCAAGCACGCATCGGCTTACAACTCAAACTGATTGAGCAACGTTTTTTATTAGATGAACTAGTTCATATTGACCCTTTAACAGCTATTGCAAACCGTAGAAAATTCACCCAGGACTTTAAAATACAATGGCTTAAATGCTTAGATGAAGAGCAACCTTTAACTGTCGCCATGATAGATATCGACAGCTTTAAGCTACACAACGATAGTTTTGGTCACACTTCGGGGGATAAGGTATTAAAACAAGTTGCCTCTACTCTCGCGAATACAATGAGATCAATAAACAGTAATAAAGATCATCTCGTTGCACGCTATGGCGGTGAAGAGTTTATTCTTCTTATGCCTGGCACAAAAGCATGCGATGTAGAGGAAATCATTGAGTCCTGTCGTTTAGAGATAGAAAAGCTAGATGTCAGAATTCAAGCCACGCAAGAACAAGCTCAATGTATTAATAACAATACCCTGACTATCAGTTTAGGAGGCGTTACTTGTAAACCCAGTAAAAAATTGTCTCCGAATTGGCTATTAAATGCTGCCGATGCGTTACTGTATGACGCTAAAAAGTCAGGCAAGAACCAAGTACATTATCGAAATGATCTAGTGGAAGAAGTAAGTTATTTAGACGCTTAACGTTTATAAAGGACAAGGAGGTCCTGTCATGAATACTAATCAAAAAGTATTGATTATTGATGACGATAAAAACAGTTTGCAAATCCTCGGTAACTTCCTAAGAGACAAAGTTCAAATTTCTTGTGCCCAAACGGGCACTCAAGGCCTCCGTAAAGCCGAGCTATATAAACCAGACCTGATATTATTAGACTTGCTAATGCCTTTCATGAGCGGCTTAGACACCCTCACCCAATTAAAAGAAATCAATGCAACCAAACACATTCCTGTGATTGTCTTATACAGTGATCAGTATCGAAAAGAGGCCTCAATAGCAATTGAAAATGGTGCTTATGATTGTATTCGAAAACCATTTGACTATTTAGTCATAGAAACTCGTGTTAAAAATGCTTTAATGAAAACCAGTAATAATCAAGTAGCAATAACAATTCCATAACAAATATGACTCATTTAACCACTCAACTACAAGAATAAACATAGTAAGATGAGCAAGCTTATAACAAGCGTCTATATTAGGGTTAAGACAAATATGAGGACGTCGCTTTGACAAATATTCGCCCCCACTTACTAGCCGTTGATGACGAAGAAATTAACTTAAGGATTCTAGAGCACTATTTATCAGAATCTGACTATCAAGTTACATTTGCGCAATCTAGCAAACTGGCTTGGGAATACTTAACCAATGATGACTATCAGTTTGATGTGCTCTTACTTGATTGGGTGATGCCAGATGGAGATGGTCTTGAGCTATTAAAAAAAGCAAAAGAGCTAGACAAGTATAAACATGTCCCAGCTATTATGATTTCTGGTTTAAGTGCCCCTTCCGCTATCTCCAAAGGCTTAAATGCTGGCGCTTTTTACTACCTAACGAAACCATTAGGGCAGGATGTTCTTTTCTCTGTCCTTAAAGCCGCGCTAAATGAATTAAACAGCATACGCTCTTTAGTAGAAAACCAAGACAAATTTGCCGATGCTTTTAGCCTAATCAATCAAGGGCAATTTAACTTTCGTACCTTACATGATGTTAATTGCCTTGTTGAAAGCTTAAGCAGTATGTTCCCTCACAATATCAATACACCAATTGGCTTAAGGGAGTTAATGATTAATGCCATAGAGCACGGCAACCTAGGCATTAGCTATCAAGAAAAAACCCATTTAATGGAAATTGACCAATGGGAAGAAGAAGTCGAAAGAAGGCTAACCCTTGGTGAAAATACAGAAAAAAATGCCACATTAGAGATTGATAAGAACGCTGAAATGGTAGAGATCATTATTACCGACCAAGGTGAAGGTTTTAATTGGGAAGAGTTTCTAGAAATCGATAACGAACGCATTACTGACCCACACGGTAGAGGGATAGCAATCGCTAAACTCTTTAGCTTTGACGACCTGAAATATGAAGCACCAGGCAATAAGGTCAAAGTTAGAATTGACCTTAGACCTCAATAACACGGCTAATTCAGATTAAGCCTAATATCCAAGATTGAATTTGATCTTGGTTTTTTACATCAAAATCAGCAGACAGAATCAACTCAAGCTTTGATTCTGTTTGTTTCGCTTCATCTTTATAAACAGAGAAATCCCTTTGCGTTGCATTTAACAACACAGCCCCAGAAGCAAGTTTAAACACGCCTTTCATACGTAACACATTCTCCATTGCATGAAGCTTTTCGAGCACGCTTTCAAGTAAAAGAGAGTCAAAAATGTTCGTTTCAGGAAATATCCATGCCATATTCAATCCATCTTGAGACACCTTAAAATAAAAGTCCTCTTGGTCATTTTGGCTAGAATAAGAAAAGTTATCTTTCTCAAGAGAATGGAAATGACGCTCATGATCAGTGTGGTGGTCATGAGAATGATGATTATGAGAGTGGTCATGCTGGTAAGCATTTCCATAATGCGCATGATGATATGAAGCGTCAATAGGTTTATCACACTTATCATGCATTTCTGATAAAGCCAGCGCTTCTTGGTAAATACTCAATTGGCTTAAGCTTAATTGGCCATGAGATATTTTTTCAACCCTTAATTTAGCTGGCTCCAGAGCGTCTAAATAGTGCTCAAAAGCTTGCCAGTCATTTGCTTGATAGGTTTCACATTTACTCGCAAGCAATATGTCAGCCATAGCCACCTGCTCTATAAAATTAGGATGTAAGGTGTACCTTTCATCTCCTAAATTACGTGCATCTAACAGGCAAACACTCGGCTCAAGATCTAAAACACCTTGATAATGGGGTCCATTAAGTTGTTTAAGTATATTTCGAGGATGCCCTAAACCTGTTGGCTCTATGATGATACGATCAGGGTTTTGAGCCTTGATTAAGGCATTCAAAGCGACTTGAAAAGCAGCGGATGTAGCACAACAAACACATCCACCAGCCACTTGTTTAATCGCAACCTGTTCGAGTAGTTTTTTATGCTTACCAGAGGTAAGGTTCGTTTCTAACAGAGTTTGATCTAAACCAATTTCACCAAACTCATTCACTAAAACAGCCCAACGCTCCCCTTCGGGGATTTGCGTTAAAAGATGCTTTATTAGGGTCGTCTTACCCGCCCCTAAAAAACCTGTAATTAAATTAACTTTAATGCCTTGATATGAGGGCAAAGGTTGCGTCATGAAAGGTGCCCTCACTTTAGGCTAGAATTGATTAGTCTTTAGAAATACGGCTACCAACAGCAGATGTTTGATCTTTGTATTTAGCGTTATCACGCTTATTGTAAGGGCGATCAGCCGCACCAGACATGGTTTCAAAGTTAATTGCACCTATTGTCATACCCGGACGTAAAGCAATAGGTAACTTACCACCATTTAAAAACTCTAAAACAATAGCACCACTCCAGCCTGGATCAATCCTATGAGCAGTAACATGCACCATTAAACCCAATCGCGCTAAAGATGATCTACCATCTAACCAACCAACTAAGTCATCAGGTAAAGTGACAGATTCTTTTGTCACCCCTAACACAAGCTCACCAGGGTGAATAAAGAAAGGTTCGCCATCGTCTAGCAAAATTTCATCACCCATCACGGATTCGATCGCTTTATTTAAATCTTCCTTAGGCCCACTTAAATCTAGATAAGGAGCTGGGTGCCCATGAAAAATACGAAAAGAATTACCCAAAGTTAAATCAACTGATACCCCACTGATAACTGAATTATCTGGTCTTGGGTTAATAATAATTTTTTCTTCATCAAGAGCGGCGATAATATCGCGATCGCATAAGCGCATTATGTTTTCCTAAATTGATAACAAAAGTTGCCTTACAGGCAACTTACATTAGTCGTCACTCATACCAATAGTTGGCATGCTGAATTGATTTTCTTTAATTGCTAAACCGGCGCCTATTTTACGCGCAATGCCACGATAGATTCTAGCAACTTCTGAATCTGAATCTTGAATAACACTTGGACTGCCCGCATCGCATTGCTGGCGGATATCTAAACTAAGGGGTAATTTCCCCATCACCTCAACTTGATATTCTTTTGCGAGTGCTGCGCCACCTTCGTCACCAAAAATGGCCTCATGGTGACCACAGTTTGAACAGATATGTACAGACATATTTTCAACCACACCAAGCACAGGAATGTTCACCTTATTAAACATTTCAATACCACGTCTTGCATCTAATAAAGCGATATCTTGTGGTGTCGTGACTATCACAGAACCTGCTACAGGTACTTTTTGCGACAGTGTTAACTGAATGTCACCGGTACCAGGTGGCATATCAATAAAGAGATAGTCCAAATCATCCCAATCAGTTTGATTAATAATTTGCATTAGAGCACCAGTCACCATAGGTCCACGCCAAGCCATAGGCGTATCTTGCGTTGTCAGAAACGCCATAGACATCACTTGCACACCATGAGCCATAGGCGGTACAAAGAACTTCTCATCACGAACATTAGGCCTAGTATCCGGCGCAAAGCCCATCATCATTCCCTGACTCGGGCCATAGATATCAGCATCTAAAATACCGACTTTCGCCCCTTCTTTTGCCATAGCTAACGCAAGGTTGACTGTGGTGGTCGACTTACCAACCCCTCCTTTTCCTGAAGCGACGGCAATGACGTTCTTCACACCTTTAAGCCCAGCCAATTCACCTTGAGTTGAATGTGCTTTGATAGCTAAATCAATATCCAAGACTATTTGTCTATCATCACCGAGACTCTCTGTGATTCTTTGTTCTAATTCAGCCAGTTCGCCTAATGCAGCATAAGCAAGAGAAAGGCGAATATGAAGACGTTTATCATCACTTAAAATCTGCCAAACTGAGCCATAGGCTAGTCCGGTATTTTTATCTTCAAGCTCAGCTAATTGAGCTAAGATTTGCGTATCAGTAAGCATTTTTTTCATTCTCCAAACTCGCGATCTAAGGTATGAGCACTCAACTGACTCTAGGACAAAAGCAAAAAAGTAATAAAGTCGGCTCTATTGACAGGAAAAATGGGGGCAAATTAAAGAAAAGCAAGCCCAGTGCTTGCACCTAATTTCGCGCCTCTTATAATTGGGCGGTCAAAAAGTTAGCTCTGCCAGCCTCTGCTCCACAAGCACATACAGATTCGCAGCTAACACTAACCATCTTTTACGAATCCAATAGGCTTTTATATGGCTCAATCACAAAGAAAAATACTTGTTACTAGCGCACTGCCTTATGCCAACGGCTCTATCCATTTAGGTCATATGCTAGAACACATACAAACGGATGTTTGGGTGCGCTTTCAAAAACTAAGAGGCAACCTATGTACAGCGGTTTGTGCAGATGACGCCCATGGTACAGCCATCATGATCAAAGCTGACAAAAATGGTGAAACACCAGAGCAGTTGATCGAAGGCGTACGTCAAGAGCACATGGCTGACTTTAATGATTTCATGATTGATTATGATAATTACTATTCGACTCACTCAGAAGAGAACCGTGAGCTATCAAGCCATATCTATAAAACCTTGAGAGATAACGACAAAATTGCAGTTCGCTCAATTGTTCAAGCTTTCGACCCAGAAAAAGAAATGTTCTTGGCAGACAGATTCATTAAAGGTACTTGCCCAAAATGTAAGGCAGAAGATCAATACGGTGATAACTGTGAAGTTTGCTCTGCCACATACACAGCAATGGAAATGATTAACCCTGTATCGGTTTATTCTGGAGCAACACCCGTTGAAAAAGAATCTGAGCATTACTTCTTCAAACTGCCTGAATTCCAAACATTCTTAGCCGAATGGACTCGCAGCGGCACACTTCAAGATCAAGTTGCAAATAAACTGGCCGAATGGTTAGACTCAGGTTTACAAGAGTGGGACATCAGTCGTGACGCGCCTTACTTTGGTTTTGAGATTCCAGATGCACCAGGTAAATACTTCTACGTATGGCTAGATGCACCGATTGGCTATATGGCGAGTTTTAAAAACCTATGTGATCGCACTGACGGTTTAAACTTTGATGATTACTGGGCTAAAGGGTCTGATACCGAGCTTTACCATTTTATCGGTAAAGACATCATCAACTTCCACGCGCTATTTTGGCCTGCAATGCTTGAATGCGCGGGTTATCGTACACCAACTGCCGTCAATGCTCATGGTTACGTCACAGTCGACGGTAAAAAGATGTCTAAATCTCGTGGCACCTTCATCAAGGCACGCACCTACTTGAACCACCTTGATCCACAATACTTGCGCTACTATTTCTCAGCTAAGTTAAATGCAACACCTGACGATATTGACCTTAACCTTGAAGATTTCATTCAACGTGTTAACTCTGATGTGGTTGGTAAAGTGGTTAACATTGCCAGTCGTACAGCAAGCTTTATCAATAAGAAATTTGATAACCAACTTGCAACAGAAATCAGTGAAGCAGACATGATTCAATCATTCATCGATGCTGGCGACATGATTGCAGACTGCTTTGAGAATCGCGAATACAGCAAAGGTATCAGAGAGATCATGCGCCTTGCTGATGTTGCAAATACCTATATTGCCGATCAAGCACCATGGGTATTGGCTAAAAATGAAGAGACACTCCCTAAGGTACAAGAAGTGTGTACTGTGTCACTTAACCTTTTCTCTATTCTAGCCACTTACCTAAAACCTATTCTGCCAAACATGGTGGCTGATGCCGAAGCATTCCTAGGTAAAGAGCTAACATGGAATAACCGTGAAGAGCTTCTATTTGGAAAGAGCGTGAATAAGTTTAAAGCACTAATGGCTCGTATCGATCAAAAGCAAGTTGATGCCATGATTGAAGAAGGTAAAGCAGAAGCGGCACTTGAAGCGGCGACAAATGAAAGCCAGGAGACAGCAGAGAAAGAAGAACAGACTGAACTAAGCAAGGATCCAATCGCAGACGAAATTCAGTTTGACGATTTTGCTAAAGTTGACCTGCGTATTGCTCTTATTGCTAAAGCTGAGCATGTTGAGAAGGCCAACAAGCTATTGAAACTAACCTTAGACCTTGGTGGTGAAACTCGCGTTGTATTCTCTGGCATCAAATCAGCTTACAAACCTGAAGAACTAGAAGGTAAACATACCGTCATGGTTGCTAACCTTGCACCACGAAAAATGAAATTCGGATTATCAGAAGGCATGGTATTAGCAGCAGGCCCTGGTGGTGATGAACTTTGGTTATTAGAGCCACATGCTGGCGCAAAACCAGGCATGCGTGTCATGTAATTTAAGTAAATCATGTTGAAATGTGACCTTTGCCAGACCCATAAAATGACAAAGGCACTAAAATAACTAAATCTGATTCAGATTTGTCATAAGCCTCAAACGCGAAACCGCATTTGAGGCTTATTTCTATATTTATGAATCCAATTATACTTATTCGAAATTAGACTATTAAATCGAATTATTATTGTTGTTACTTATATAGAGATTGGTATCATTGCCCCTATAAAATTAGGCGATCTCTACTTTTGCTACTTTCTTTTACACAACTTTAAAGAGCTAACTTAAAAGCCATGACTGAATATCTCTTGATACTTGTTAGTACCATATTGGTAAATAACTTTGTATTAGTGCAATTTCTTGGACTCTGCCCTTTCATGGGCGTATCGAGCAAACTTGAAACCTCTATCGGCATGGCGCTGGCGACTACCTTTGTCCTAACCTTATCCAGCTTATGCAGCTTTTTAACCTATGAATTTATTCTTGAGCCCCTTGGGCTTGAGTACTTAAAAACCATTTCTTTTATTCTAGTAATCGCGGTTGTAGTGCAATTTACCGAAATGGTTGTACGTAAAACCAGCCCTCTCTTATATCGAGTGCTGGGGGTTTTCCTTCCTCTTATTACGACCAACTGCGCCGTATTGGGTGTGGCACTGCAAAATATCAGCAAACAGAACGGCTTTGTAGAATCCATCCTATATGGCTTTGGTGCTGCTGTTGGCTTCTCATTTGTCCTCATCTTGTTTTCTGCTATGCGTGAACGTATCAATTTTGCAGATGTACCAAGTGTGTTCAAAGGTTCAGCCATTGGCATGATCACAGCAGGTCTTATGGCGCTTGCTTTCATGGGCTTCACTGGCCTAGTGCAAATATAGGAACTGACGATGACAACAATAATTTTAGCCGTTGGCATTCTCCTTCTACTTTGCCTAATTTTTGGCGCCTTACTGGGCTATGCCAATGTGAGATTCCATGTTGAAGGCGATCCAATCGTCGAACAGATTGATGCCATTCTCCCACAAACACAGTGTGGTCAATGTGGGCACCCAGGTTGTCGCCCTTATGCTGAAGCAATCTCGAATGGTGAGGCAATCAACCGTTGCCCACCAGGCGGACAAGCAACGGTCCAAGCTTTAGCAGATTTACTCGATGTAGAAGCTATCCCGCTAGATGGAGATGCCGCAGAAGAGCCGAAAAAACAAGTTGCCGTTATTCGTGAAGATGAATGTATTGGCTGTACTAAGTGTATTCAAGCTTGCCCTGTGGACGCTATTTTAGGCGCTGCAAAGCAAATGCACACAGTAATAAGTGATGAATGTACAGGCTGTGACCTATGTGTCGAGCCTTGTCCAGTAGATTGTATTGATATGGTAGAAGTAGCAGTGACATCTCGTAATTGGTCTTGGCAGCAACCCGCTGGCGTTGCCCTTTCAAGTCAGCAAATTATTGCAACCGATAAAACTCCCTTCACGGAGGTGCAATAATGAGCTTAAGCCAAGCTGAGTTTCATATTCACGGTGGTATTCACCCGCCAGAAAATAAAACCCAATCACTGCAACTGCCTTTAGGCCGTCCATCACTACCTGAGCGCCTTATTCTGCCACTGGGTCAGCATATTGGCCAAGCATCAAGACCTTTAGTTAAGGTTGGCGACAAGGTACTAAAAGGTCAGGCGATTGCGATTAACAATGGCTTTTTAAGTAGTTTTTTACACGCTCCTACCTCTGGCGAGATTCTTGCTATTGATTATCATGGAGTACCTCACCCTTCAGGTTTAGATGAAGTATGCATTGAGTTACAACCTGACGGGGATGACAGTTGGACAGAATTAACTCAACTGAATAATTGGTTAGAGCTTCCAAAAGCTGATGTTGTTGCTCACCTTGCAGAAATGGGCATAGTGGGCATGGGTGGTGCAGGCTTTCCGACTCAAGTAAAACTTGCCGGCGCCACCAAACACACTATCCACGAACTTATTATTAATGCGGCTGAATGTGAACCTTACATTACCGCAGACGATATGCTTATTCGCGAAAAAACTGAACAGCTAATTAAAGGGATTCAAGTATTACAAACCTTAATCGAAGCTGAACGGACAATCATAGGCATAGAAGACAATAAGCAAACGGCTATTAAGCTTTTAGTAGATGAAGTTGAACGCACCAAAGCCACCATTGATGTGGTTGTTATGCCAACCAAATACCCATCTGGCGGTGAGAAGCAGCTAATTCAATTGATTACAGGTAAAGAAGTACCTAGTGGACAATTACCTGCAGATATTGGCGTTATGTGCCAGAACGTAGGTACCTGCGTTGCTATCTATGATGCCATTTATCAAGGTAAACCCCTTATTTCTCGTATCACCACGTTAACAGGTGATGCTATGGGCCAAGCTCAGAATGTTGAAGTGTTGTTAGGTACTCCTATCGCACACTTATTAGATTATGCAGCCTTTAATAGTAATCAACTTGAGCGTTTGGTAATGGGCGGCCCTATGATGGGATTCACCATCACGGACAGTCAGGTTCCTGTGGTAAAAACCAGTAACTGTATTCTAGCAGCCAGTAAACAAGAACTACCAACACCGGCGCCTGAACAAGCTTGTATTCGTTGTGGTATGTGCGAGCAGGCTTGCCCTGCAAGCTTATTGCCTCAGCAACTATTATGGTTCAGCAAAAGCCAAGAACATGACAAAGCCGAACACCATAACCTATTCGATTGTATTGAATGTGGTGCTTGCTCATATGTTTGCCCTAGTAGCATTCCCCTTGTGCAATACTATCGCCACTCGAAAAGTGCCATAAGAGAAGCAAGAGAAGCTGCAGTAAAATCTGATCACGCCAAAATACGCTTTGAAGCAAGACAAGCTCGTATTGAAGCTGAAGCAGCTGAAAAAGAGGCTAAGCGTTTGGCTTCTCGTGCTAAAGCAGCGGCTAGTGCAGCAAAACGTGCCGCGGATTTAAGTGCAAACGAAGATGCTAAAACACGAGCACAAGCTAAAGCAGAACCAAAAGCGGAAGCTAAAGACGATAATCAAGCTCAGGTTAAAAAGCTTAAAATTGATATTGCGATTGCCAATACCAAGCTAAAGAAAACCACTAAGCAGCTAACTCAAGCGCAAGAAGCAGCAGATCTAGAACAGATTAACACCCTGTCTCAAGCACAAAAAGAGCAGCAAGCTGTAGTATCAGAGCTAGAACAAGCTCTTGCAAAATTAGATACAACAACTAATGCCAAAGCGTCAGCGCCTAGTACAGCAAAACCTGCTGTCAGTGATGCTGTTAAAAAAGCAAAAGTCGATTTTGCGATCGCCAGCACTAAACTTAAGAAGCTGCAAAAACAACTTAGCCAAGATGACGCTAATACTGATATTGCTCAGCAAATCAATGAACAAGAAGCGGTGGTAAAAACGGCACAAGCGACATTAGACAAAGCCAATAGCCAAACGCCCCAAGCAGCGCCTGCAGCTAAAGCAAGCTCTGACATGAGTGCAGACTTGAAAAAGGCTAAAATCGACCTTGCCATAGCGAGCACAAAACTTAAGAAGCTAGAAAAACAGCTAGCTGCGGATGAATCTAACAGCGACTTACAAACCCAATTAGCAGAACAAAAGAAGCGAGTTGAAAGTGCACAAGCCGATTTTGATAAATTAAACACGGCTCCAAAAGAATCGAGTGTCAGCCAGCCTGCGGTACAAGCAAATAGCGACGATTTGAAAAAAGCAAAAATCGACCTAGCTATGGCTAACACTAAGCTTAAAAAGTTAAATAAGCAGTTAGAGCAAGAGCCTGAAAACGAAGATTTAAAAGCGCAAATCACTCAGCAAGAAGCAGCGCAATCCAATGCTCAAGCTAGGTTAGACAAGTTTAACAATACAAATAATGCCGCACCGATTAAAGAAGCAAAAGCAGCCCCAATACCTGCATCGGACGAAGTGAAGAAGGCTAAAATCGCTTTCGCTATGGCAAGTACCAAGCTTAAGAAAGCACAGAAAAAGCTAACGGAAGATTCAGATAACCAAACGCTTAAAGATCAAGTTGAAACGCTTGAGCAAGAAACTAAACAGGCTCAAATTGCATTAGATGCGATCACAAATTCACCTAAAGCTAAACTTGCCTCAGAACAAAAAGCGGAAGAAGCATCGGAAGCAAAAAAGGTTGCTAGCCAAGAGGTAAAAGCAGCGCCTGCAGCCTCAAAAGAAGCGCTCAAAAAAGCCAAGATAGAGCTTGTTATGGCGAGCACCAAACTTAAGAAGGTACAAAAGAAGCTGGCAGAAGAGCCAGATAATCAAGACTTGATTGATCAGGTTAAGATGCTTGAAACACAGCATGAAAAAGCCCAAGGCGCACTCGATACATTAAATGCAGCTGACGCCAAGCCTCAAGTAGAAGCGGAAGCAGTTAAGCCTTCTATCAGCACTGAGGCAATAAATACAGAAGCAAATGCGGAACCTCAAACGAGTTTAAGCGACGCCGAAATTAAAAAACTTAAGATAGAAGCCGCAATGGCAAAAGCCTCAGCCGCTAAAATCGAGAAAGCGGTTAAACGTGCTCAAGAACTAGAGCTTGATGAGTTAGCTGATTTAAATAATCAGCACCAAGCAAGTCTTGCCCGTGCAGAGCAGTTAGCAGCAAATTTAAAAGCGGTCATTTCAGGTGAAAGTGTTACTCAGAACATAGGAACTGTATCCGAGTCAGAGCCTAAAGCAAATCCTAACTCTGATTCAAAAAAGTCATTAAAAATTGAGCATGCAATGGCAAAAGCAGCGCTTAACAAGGTGCTTTTATCGATAAGACGCATGCAAGATGATGGCGCCAGTGAAGCGGACATTACTGCCGTAAACCTGCCTCAAGAAAAAGCAGAAAAAGAGCGCCTATTGGCTCAAGTTGAAAGTAAAATGGATCAGGAAGACACATTAAAAGCAGAGCAAGAACGTATTGCTAAACGAGGCCCTTTAACCAAGCCTGTGCCTACCGCTAAGCCTAAACCTGACGATCTACTGCCTGAATTGCCAAGCTTTGAGCATTTAGATGAAAACGGAAGAGCAGCTGAAAGTAAAAAGCAAAAAATAGCCGCAGCTATGTCCAAGGCAAAGCTAATGAAACTACAGATACGTTTGGACAAAGAACCAGATAACGCCAAAACTATTCGTAATGACATGGACCAAGTACGTATCGAGCAAAAACAAGCTCAGCGTATTTTGGCAAAATTAAATGACCTATCAGTGCAAGAGAAAGACTAAATGGCCTTATTAAGGATTACATCGCCCCACACACAGCGTGCAGGTTACCGTACATCATGGGTTATGCAGATTGTGATTTTAGCCACTTTACCAGGTTTGCTTATGCAAACTTGGTTATTTGGTTACGGCACTTTAATCAATGTGATGATTGCAATCATTACTGCCCTTGCTAGCGAAGCATTAGTATTAAAGCTAAGAAAACGCAGCCTTAGCTTCTTCCTCAAAGACTACAGCGCACTGCTTACTGGATTATTATTGGCCTTGGCAATTCCCCCCATCGTACCTTGGTGGTTAACTGTCACAGGTGTGGCGTTTGCTGTGATTGTTGGTAAACAGCTTTATGGCGGCTTGGGCAACAACCCATTCAATCCAGCCATGGTCGGTTATGCCCTCTTGCTGGTTTCTTTTCCTGTCCCTATGACTCAATGGTTAACTGTGTCTGAGTTATCACTCGCTCAGCAAACTTTACCATTTGTCGATAGCCTCAAAACCATCTTCTCATCCGGTATTGCGAATATAGATGCTTACACTATGGCAACGCCACTTGATGCCTTCAAACACAAAGAAGGCTTAATGAGTGAGGAAGCGTTCGCCAGCGTTAAAGCATTGGGACCAGCGAACTTAGACGCTATTTTGTGGGTTAACCTCGCCTATTTACTAGGTGGTCTATTTTTAATTTACATACGTGTTATCACCTGGCATGCACCTGTTGCTATCTTGGCTACTCTAGCTGTTATCTCAGGTTTCTTCTTCATAATAGACATCAGTAATGCAGCAACACCTTGGTTCCACCTCACAACAGGTGCCACCATGTTCGGCGCTTTCCTAATAGCAACCGACCCAGTGTCATCATGTACAAGTAACAAGGGCAAGCTTTACTTTGGTGCGGGTATTGGCCTTCTAATCTATATCATTCGGACTTGGGGTGGTTACCCTGATGGTGTCGCTTTTGCCGTACTCCTGATGAACTTTGCAGCGCCATTTATCGATTATTATGCACAACCGAGAAGCTATGGTCATAAAAAGGCTAAAAAAGGCTTAAAGACAGGAGCTAACAAATAATGGAAGTGATTAGTTCTATTCGCAAAAATAGTATTGGTTTAGGTATCTTTGCCATAGTCACAGCAGGACTGATTGCGGTGACTCAACAAGTTACTCAAGAGCGTATTGAAACTAATATCCTGCAAGCACAGCAAGCAGCTTTTAGTGAAATCTTACCTGATCAATATTACGATAATAATCTTTATAAGAGTCAAATTAGTCTTGATCCCGATCTTTTACTTGGCACAAAAGAAGCAAGCTTTGCCTATGTTGGTCGTATTGACGGTGAATTCTCCGGTATCATTTTTGAATCCATTGCACCTGGTGGCTATAACGGCAGCATGTCTTTACTCGTAGCCATTAATCGCGACGGCGTTGTCACTGGTAGCCGTGTTATTCGCCATCAAGAAACACCTGGACTTGGTGATAAAATTGATATGAAAAAATCTGACTGGATGCGCTCGTTTGAAAATAAATCCTTTGCAAATCTAGATATAAAGCAATGGAAAGTAAAACGTGATAATGGTCATTTTGATCAATTCACAGGGGCGACTATTACCCCAAGAGCCATAGTGAAAAGCGTTAAAAACACATTAGAATATTTTCATCAGCACAAAGATGAACTGATTAAGTTATAACCTATAAGACAAGACAGAATCAGCTTATGAGTACTTTAGACACAGAATTAAACACTGAAGCAGAAGGCACCGAGTCTCAAACAGAAGCACCCGCTGCAACTGGAGCTGACTACAGTGAAATTATTTACAACGGTATCTGGAAAAATAACCCTGCACTGGTCCAGCTATTAGGCCTTTGCCCTCTATTGGCAGTGACCAGTACGGTAGTAAACGCGATTGGTTTAGGGCTTGCTACCTTGGTTGTATTAGTCGGTGCCAACATCGCTGTCTCATTAATTCGTAACTATGTGACAGACGCCGTTCGTTTACCAGCTTTTGTGATGATCATCGCCTCTTTTGTAACCTCAATTGAACTGATCATGCAGGCTTACACCTATGAGCTATACCAAATTCTCGGTATATTCATTCCTCTCATCGTGACTAACTGTGCCATCTTAGGCCGAGCAGACTCTTTCGCAGCGAGAAACCCTGTTCTCCCTTCTGCTCTAGATGGACTTATGATGGGACTCGGTTTCATGGCTGTACTTGTCATACTTGGTGCGATGCGTGAGCTAATCGGTCAGGGAACCTTATTCTCTGACATGCATTTATTATTAGGTGATATCGCTATTAACTGGAAGGTAGAAGTCTTTAATGATTACCCAGATGTTCTCTTTGCCATACTTCCACCTGGAGCCTTCATAGGATTAGGCTTACTTATAGCCCTCAAAAACAGTTGGGATGAAAAAGCCAAAGAGAGAGCAGAAAAGAACAAGGCAGATACCGAAGCCGTCGATCGTCGTGTTAGAGTAACAGGCTAACAAGCCTTAGAAGAAGCTAGAGTAGACAATGAACAAAGCCAAACGCCATGAAATTTTTAGCCGTTTAAGAGCCGAAAACCCAGACCCTAAAACAGAGTTAGAATACTCAAGTCCGTTTGAGCTGCTCATTGCCGTACTCTTATCTGCTCAAGCAACAGATGTCAGCGTCAACAAAGCAACCCGTAAACTCTTCCCTATCGCAAATACCCCCCAAGCCATTTTGGACCTTGGGGTAGATGGTCTAAAAGAATACATCAAGACCATTGGCCTCTTTAACGCTAAGGCAGAGAATACAATCAAAACCTGCCGTATACTGGTTGAACAACACGATAGTGTGGTGCCAGATACACGAGAGGCCCTAGAAGCCTTACCAGGTGTTGGTCGCAAAACAGCCAATGTCGTATTAAATACAGCCTTTCGCCAAATTGCCATGGCAGTAGATACGCATATTTTCCGTTTTGGCAATAGAACTAAAGTTGCTCCAGGTAAAGACGTACTAGAAGTGGAACAAAAGCTCATGAAATTTGTGCCTAAAGAGTTTTTACTCGATGCGCACCATTGGATGATTTTACATGGCCGTTATATCTGTATTGCCAGAAAGCCTAAATGTGATGCCTGTCTGATCGAAGATTTATGTGAATTCAAAGAAAAAACCAGCACCTAACTTTTTTAGCGCTCAAGGATTGAGTATGCCATTTCAACTGACAACACAACACCTGATTTTAAGGGACTTCAACCCCGAAGATCAGGCTGCCTACCAAGCCTTTACCTCAGATAAAAAATATCAGAGGTTTTACAGTGAAGAAGACTGCCACCCAGATAAAGCCTCGACTTTAGTGAATCATTTTGTAAGTGAGTCCAAACTTACTGACCGAAAAAGCTATAATCTAGCCATTATTGATAAACACTCAGAGCAACTAATTGGCGTTTGCGGCATTCGCTTAGAAGCCCAAGGACAAGCAAGTATGGGCTGTGGCTTAAGCCGCCAACATCACAGCTCAGGTATCGCAAAAGAAGCAATTTCCTGCCTCATTGAATTTGCGTTTACACAGTTGGGTTGCCACCGACTTTATGCAGAAACCATCTCTGAAAATAAAGCTGCCATTCGATTATGCCAAGCTATGGGCATGCGCCATGAAGCGACATTTCTCGAAAATCGTTTTTTCAAACAAAGATGGTGGTCTACCTCAGTACTTGCACTACTCCAACATGAGTGGCATATGCCCTCTGCCAATCAAGCTTAGCCCTTAGCCTCATGAAGCGCGTAGTTTTTGCCACACTCTTTATACTGCTGTTAACGTTTCTCACACTAGTCAGTGGCCTTCAACTTGCTCTTCTTTACCTATATTTAGGCATGAGTTTGATCTGCTTTGCTTTATTTACAAATGATAAATACAGAGCAATAAAAGCAAAATCACGCATCCGAGAACGCACATTATTAGTCTTCATCTTTCTAGGAGGCTGGCCTGGAGCCCTATTCGCGCAAAGTTTACTGCATCATAAATCAACAAAAACAAACTTCATAAAATCAAGCTTATTCTCTATCAGTTTTAACTTAATTTTACTCTTATTATTCATCTATCAAGCGTAGAATTCCCCCTGAAAACACTGCTTTATTCACTTTTAAAAGAAGATACTATGAAAACATCACTCGTCTTTTTTGCCTTACTCTCCACTAGCTTACAAGCAGAGGAATGTGGCAATGTCACCATTGCCGATATGAACTGGAATTCTGCCAGCTTGATGGCACATATTGATCAATTTATTTTAAATCAAGGCTTTAACTGCGACGCGGAACTCATTCCGGGTGATAGCATTCCGACCATTACATCTATGTTAAATAAAGGCCAGCCGGACATCGCACCAGAATTTTGGACAAATGGCAGTAAAAAAGCACTAGCAGAAGGCATAGCAGAAAAGCGCTTACGTAAAGCTGGCCGCTCTTTATCAGAAGGGGGAGAAGAAGGCTTTTGGGTCCCCGCTTATTTACTTGAGCAATACCCGAATATCAATACACTAGCAGGTATTAAAGAAAACGCAGATATCTTTGTTCACCCAGAAGACCCTGAATTATCTGCTTTTTACTCATGCCCTGCAGGCTGGGTTTGTCAGATTACTACTGAGAATTTGTTTAACGCCCTTAACCTTGCAGAATCAGGTTTTGAAACAGTAGACCCTGGTTCAGCTGCTGGTCTATCAGGCTCTATTGCCAAAGCTTATTCAAGAAAAGAACCTTGGTTTGGCTATTACTGGTCACCTACCGAAGTATTAGGCAAGTACGAAATGGTCAAAGTAGACTTTGGTACAGGAACTGATGTTGAAGGTTATCAAACTTGTATTACTCAACCAGGTTGTCTTGAACCCAAAGCCACCATGTACCCACCTTCCCCTGTGTATAGTATTACTACCGAATCTTTTGCAATTAATTCACCTGCCGCTTATCAATATGTAAGCCAGAGAAGCTTTAACAATCGACAGATGAGTAAAATGCTTGCTTGGATGGAAGATAATCAAGCGGATAGTGAAGAAGCTATGTACTATTTTTTTGAAACCTACCCAGATGTTTGGCAAGCATGGCTACCAGAAAGCATCAGCCAAAAGATAAATAACGCTTTATAAGTAATCAACCAAGATATTAAGCTCAAACATTAAGAAAGCTTGGTTTGTCATCGATTTAAAACCAAGCTTATCACCTTCTTATTATTTCTAGCCTATCAGAGCGCTCATCCTAAAAAACACGCTATCTAAAAGGCTCAATCAAAGCCTCCTAAGGTGCCGACTCAGCACAAGCAGATAGCGCTCCTTTAAATTGTACGAAACTAGATTTTATAAACCGTCTCTCACAATAGGATTAAAGTTAATTTTTTACTTAACTAAGTGTAAATAACAATGAATTTAATAAACTTTCCTAGCATTCAATACTGACCCTATTCGCACACAAACAGATTCAGTTTTATAGGATAGGTCCATGACACATATCGCTAAATCAACACTTACTCAAGCTCAACTTGACGCGCACTGGATGGCCTACACAGGCAATCGCCAATTTAAACAAGACCCAAGAATCATCCAAAGCGCTGACGGTAATTATTATACTGATGCTGATGGACGTAAAATTTTTGATGGTTTATCAGGCCTTTGGACCTGTGGACTTGGTCACAATGTTAAACGCATCAACCAAGCTGTAAGCCAACAAATGGGGCAATTAGATTATTCGCCAGCATTTCAATTTGGTCATGAAAAGTCCTTCCAGTTAGCGGAGCGAATCGGGCAATACATGCCAGAAGGTTTAAATCGTATTTTCTTTACTGGTTCAGGCTCTGAGTCAGTTGATACGGCATTAAAAATTGCGAGAGCTTATTGGCGTAAAAAAGGCCAAGGAACTAAAACCAAGTTTATCGGCCGTGCAAAAGGTTACCATGGTGCAGGTATTTCTGGTTTTAGTGTGGGCGGTATTCCTGCTAACCGCACCCTTTATGGCCAAGGTTTAGAGTCTTACCACCTACCTCATACACAAGTGGCAGGTAATGAGTTCTGCCAAGGTATGCCAGAACAAGGTGCTCACAAAGCAGAAGAACTGATCAACTTAATTGCACTACATGATGCTTCTAATATTGCTGCTGTGATTGTCGAGCCTATGTCAGGCTCTGCAGGGGTTATTATCCCTCCGGTAGGTTATCTGAATCGTTTACGTGAAATCTGTGATCAGCATAATATTTTGCTTATTTTTGATGAGGTCATCACAGCCTTTGGTCGTATGGGTGCAAAAACAGGCTCTGAAGCCTTTGGTGTGACACCGGATGCCATCGTCATGGCTAAGCAAGTGACTAATGGAGCGATTCCTATGGGGGCCGTTGCCTTTAAACAAGAAATTTATGACACCTTTATGGAACATGGCGGGCCTGATTATCAGCTTGAAATTCCTCATGGTTATACTTATTCAGCTCATCCTGTTGCTTGTGCAGCCGCACTCGCTGCCCTTGATGAATTGGAAGAAGAAGGCTTAATTGGCCGTGTTAAAGAAATGAGCAACACTTATCAAGATTGTGTCCACCAGCTAGCAACAAGTGACATGGTGACAGACATCAGAAACTATGGCTTTGCTGCTGGGGTAACCTTAGCCCCAGTCGATAATGAACCTGGTAAACGCCCTTTCCAAGTTGCCATGCGCATGTGGGAAAAAGGCTTTTATGTTCGCTATGGTGGTGACACGATTCAAATGGCTCCACCTTTTTCAACCAGTAAAAATGAAATGGATAATATGATTAACGCCCTAGCGGATTCAATGAAAGAAACGGGATAGACAAAGCTCACTATATAAGCTCTTCTAACTGCATCGTTAGAAGGGCTTTTTATTTGTCTAGCTGAATGATTAAGACTAAGTACAGCTTTGGTTCTGAAAGACAGTAATTTTTGCTATTTGTCACAAAAATGATTAAAAAGCACTAAAACCTTGCGGCTTAAGGTTAGAATATAAAAATTATTAATCTTTAAAGTTTTAAGGTTTAGCATGGCTAAGAACCCTTCACAGGCCTATGTTCGATGTTTTTGGACAGGCAAAATGCAGCTACTGAATGGTAAATATCTCCCTCTTCATTGCACTCACATTTCAAATAAACAAGTAGAAGTCGAAATTCCACAAGCCTTAATAGGCTCACCCAAAATCATGCTAGAACTTGATGCTATTCACGAAGGAGAGAGCCGTCACATCAAGGCAATTTGCGCCATGGACCTCGATGTATTGAATGAGCATGATAAGCACTATATCAAGCTGCACTTTGAGCATATTAAACAGGAAGACAGTGACTTTATAGAAAGGTTTGTAAGGGCTCACGCATAGCAAACTAAGAGCTAACTAAACACAAACCTTTATATGGTTAACTAGGCTCAGCTTGTAATGATGTATTCATCGACCTTTTTTGATGCTGAATAATGTACAGCCCTAACATAACGAGTAGAAACGCATCCGCAGCAATAATCATATACACCAAATCAAGCGATTGAGTGAAATCAAAAATATAGCCAGCTAATAAGTTTCCAACAGTACCACCAAAGCCAAATGAAACCATACAAATACCATTAATTTGCATAGTCGCTGTGGCATTAAATGATTGGCTAACCCAACCAGCAATCACTCCCCACATAGGGAAGTACATCAATCCATAACCAAAACCTGCCACCGGAGCAAACAATTCTGCGTCATAAAGAAAGGCTAAACAGCACACAAAAAAACCAAAAAAAATCAGCATCAAAGCGTTAGGGTGCCCTTTAGTATCCGCCAATTTGCCAATCAAAAACCCTGCAAACATGCCGCTTATTCCAGCAGTTGTCCAAGTGTAACCGCCAAGCTCTGAGGGTAACTGCAAGCTATCTAAATAAGTATTGAGCCAGTTTGCAAATGGCATAGTCGCAAAACCCACAAACAGACAAACAACACAGGCAAAAAGGGCTACAGGGTGATTCACAACCGTGCTGAGTAAGGCTTTAAAAGATAAGGCTTCTTGACTACTCTTACTCTTAACATTGGCTTTAGCATCACTATGTGGTTCAGCTTCTGCCTCCACTTCAGCTTTTTTAAGCTTTAGTAATAAGTAACAGGTTAAGCCCATAACCAATGCACCAAATAATGCGGCAATAAGCCAACTCGCTTGCCAGCCTAGCAAAGGCACAATAAAAAGAATTAAGCCGCCATTTATTGCATAGCCCCAAGCCGTTCCACTTGATGCTGTCGTTAAAAAGGTTGCGCATTGATTCGCGTTAGCATGACGACTGATAATTTCAACGATGGTCCCCCAGCTAATTGAAGCACTCGCCGCCATAATTGAAAGCAAGATAATAATAAGCACAGGATCTTCAATGATGGATAAGCTCATTAATAATGAGGTCGTTGTAATGCCAGTAATAACGGATAAACGAGAAGTACCTATCTTAGGGCCTATAGCGCCGAGCAAAAGCGCACCAGCAAGATAAGCTATTTGCGTTAAAGCGCCGACCAAAGCAAGATGCCAATGAGTTATCGCGATATCTTCGCGCATCATAGGCACAAGTGCAGCAAAAAGAAAAAGCCCAAATCCGTGGCTTAAGACCTGGTTTAAAGCAAAAACAAGTGCCATAAACATGATTAACTATCCCTCATCAATAAGGCGTATTTAACTGGGCTGGTCCCCATTCGAACACGCTAGATAAACGCTTCAGATCCTGCCTTAGGGCAAACTATCATTATTCGCTTTTATGAGGAGAAGATAACTCGAATCCCGACTTAGTTTTATCTTTGAAAGACAAACTAAGGGATTATTGGAGAAGATTCTTGGTGGAGGAATAAAAGCTACATCTAGGTAGCAAAATAAGAAATTAAAAGACAAAGCAGATAGAACCTAAAGCCATACCTGCTTAGAGTCAGATCAAACAATACACTTTTAGAAAAGTGTATTGTTCAGGACCTAGTTAGATAAAGTCTCTTCGAAAAGCGCTAGTAGCTTTTCACTGTCAACTTCCATACAAATTTGAGACGTTGGTATATTTTTCCACGCTTCGGCTGGGAAAATTTTGCCTTCAGGGGCAACGATAGTTTGCCCAATAGCAATACCTTCACAAGCCACACGCACAGTACCTAACTCCAGCCCAAAGAGCTCTGGTTGCAATACATAAGCTATCGTTGATGCATCATGAAAGTAACACCCTTCAACACCAAATGTTTCGCCATAGAAATTAATATAGTGCTGAGCAGATTGCATCAAGAAATCCCCTTCAACAGGGTTAGCTTGTTTGATACGAGCGAGTCTTTCATTATCTAACAGAACCTGATGAGTCACATCAAGGCCAATCATGGTAACTTGCCAGTTAGCCGTAAACACGATATCTGCCGCATGTGGATCATTAATTATGTTAGCTTCAGCAACTGGGGTTACATTGCCATACTCAAGATGCGCACCACCCATAAGTACAACTTCATCCACAAGTCCTGCAATTTCAGGATCAAGCTCAAGCGCTTTGGCCAAGTTACCCAAAGGCCCTAAAGCAACAATAGTCACTTCACCTGGGTGCGTCTTAACCGTATTAACAATAAACTCAGCGGCACTTTCAGTAACAGGCTGATTTGTCGATGCTGGCCAGTTAATATTACCAAAGCCATCTTTTCCATGGACAAAGTCAGGATGAGGAAGTGGATCTCTGACTAATGGTAAGGCCACACCTTTAGCAACAGGCACAGATACACCTGCCACTTCATTTAGTGTTAATGCATTTTCTGTCGCTTTATCAACTGGCACATTGCCAAACGTTGTCGTCAAACCCAGTACTTCAACCCCTTCTGCTTTATAAGCAAAAAAGATCGCCATAGCATCATCGATGCCAGGATCTGTATCTATAATAATTTTACGTGTCATTTCCCATGTCCTCTTTTTTATCGCGCTATTCTGTTTTAGCCGCTTTAATTTTTTGCCTGCTAATATTATTTGGCGTGCTCTTGTAAAAATGCATCAACCTCTTCAACGCTTGGAATAGCTGGCGCTGCCCCCATACGGGTGACACAGATTGCAGACGCGGCACAACCACGCTGCATGGCTTGCGTCATAGTTAGATTGTTTGTTAATGCCGCTAAACAGAAACCAATAAAGGTATCACCTGCCGCTGTTGTATCTTGTGCTGTCACTTTAAACGCAGGTACAAACTCATCTTGCCCTGCATTCAAATAACGTACACCATCACTACCAAGCGTCATCAGTATGGCAAGATCGGCATAGGTATTCGCTAAACTTAATTTGGCTTCATCAATGCTGGTGACTTGCATTAAGTCCATCGCTTCAACTTCATTGACGATAAGTAAATCGACCGAAGCAAGTACAGAGCGAGTCAAATCTGCGTCCATTGGTGCTGGGTTAAAAGCAACCTTAATACCTAGTTCGTGTGCTTTTTCAATGGTATATGCAACAAGATTAGTTTCGTTTTGCAATAACACCCAATCATCAGAGCTCGCTTGTGCTAAAACAGAATCAACCTGTGCTTTCGTTAAAGCATGATTAGCGCCTTGAAATAAAATAATGGCATTTTCAGCTTCTTTGTTTAGCTGAATAATAGCGTGTCCCGTCGCTTCAGGAACTTGTGCGATTAAATCCGTATTCACATCCAATTCTGACAGTTGCATCAAAATATCTTGGTTAGCACTATTAATAGCACCAACATGTTTAATATCTGCGCCCGCTTTAGCCAAGGCGACCGACTGGTTAGCCCCTTTTCCGCCTAGTAATAACTGGTACTGGGTAGAGGCCATGGTCTCACCAGGTCGAACAAAGTGATCAACTTGATAAAGGTGATCCAAATTAATCGAGCCGAAATTATAAATCGTCATGGCGCACTTCCTCTTTATTATCTATCTATTAAACTTGTTATTTTACTACAAATAACAAAAGTGCATAGATTGAAACATTAGTTTTAATAATACTCAAGTTCAAAAGCTTGAGTACATAAAAAAGAAAAACGCCTCGTTATCTTTTACCTACTGGTATGAGTAACGAGGCGTTTTTATTATTTGCATTCCTATAGAAGTGCAAATATCAGACTGTATTGCTTACAGCAATTAAGCCCTATTGAAGCTTATTCTTCGTCTTTAAGGAAAGAGCGTCCTTTTTGAGCAGCAATACGCATACGCAATGCGTTTAGCTTAATAAAGCCCGCTGCATCTTTTTGATCATAAGCACCCGCATCATCTTCGAATGTTGCAATAGAGCTATCAAACAGACTGTAAGGAGACTGACGACCAACAACAATAACGTTACCCTTGTATAGCTTAAGGCGAACAGTACCAGTCACAAATTCTTGAGAAGCGTCGATCATAGCCTGCATCATCTTACGCTCTTCAGACCACCAGAAACCGTTATAAATCACTTTCGCGTAACGTGGCATCATCTCATCTTTTAGGTGAGCAGCTTCACGGTCTAATGTGATAGATTCAATTGCACGGTGAGATTTAAGCAAGATAGTGCCACCAGGTGTTTCATAACAACCACGTGCTTTCATGCCAACAAAACGGTTCTCAACGATATCAGCACGGCCAATACCATTCGCGCCACCAATCTTATTTAACTGCTCAAGAATCGTTGCAGGTGATAATGCTTCACCATTGATAGAAACCGCATCACCTTTTTCATAACCGATTTCAATATAGGTTGCTTCATCAGGCGCATCTTCTGGAGATACAGACCAACGCCACATGTCAGATTCAGCTTCAGTCCACGGATCTTCAAGCATGTCACCTTCATAAGAGATGTGTAGCAAGTTCGCATCCATAGAGTAAGGTGATTTCTTCTTGTTTGTAGAGAAATCAACTGGAATCTCATGCTTTTCACAGTAAGCCATTAAAGTCTCACGTGATGTTAGATCCCATTCACGCCAAGGCGCAATCACTTTTACGCCAGGCTTAAGCGCATAGGCACCTAGTTCAAAACGAACCTGATCATTACCTTTACCTGTTGCACCGTGAGAAATTGCATCAGCACCAGTTTCGTTAGCGATTTCAATCAAACGCTTAGCGATAAGTGGACGAGCAATAGATGTACCAAGTAGATACTCACCTTCATAGATGGTGTTAGCACGGAACATAGGGAATACGAAGTCGCGTACGAACTCTTCGCGTAGGTCTTCGATGTAAATTTCTTTAATGCCTAACGCTTGTGCTTTAGCACGTGCTGGTTCAACTTCTTCACCTTGACCTAGGTCAGCGGTAAAAGTTACTACTTCGCACTGGTACTCTTCTTGAAGCCACTTCACGATTACGGAAGTGTCCAGGCCGCCAGAATAGGCTAAAACAACCTTCTTCACGTCAGACATTACTTATTTACTCCTAAATGAGGTTCAATTTGGTATTTTTGAGTAATTACAGGTCTCAAAATACGAAAAATTGAGTTTAATAAAATAGGGGCTTAGTGTATGACCTAGGCCCAGTCATAGCAAGCCTAGATGCCATTAAGTGAGCTGCATTTCTAACTCTTTTTTAAGCCCATTCAATTCACTCACATTTTTTACCCTATGAAATTTTTAAGATATGAAATTTCATTTAGAAAAAATGGTTATATTGTAGTGATAACTGATGAAAGTTAGCCTTCCCTAATACTTCTTCACGTTCAGCATTAAGGCTAAAGCTTTGGTTTTGTTGCCAAGCACAACTCCCCGTCCAACGTAACTTCATACGATTAAACTTTGCATTAATGAAACGATATTGAGTCGCATGTAATTCACTCGTATAAGTATCATTTTGCAATAACAATCCAACATCGATTTTAGGAGCGAACTCAAGGTAATCTTGAAACTCGTTCGAACCTTCTAATTGCCCACCAAATAATGCATAAATATCGACTTGATTGAAACGCCAACTACGCCCAAAACCTGCAACAATTTGCTTATTAAGTCTACGACTATGATCTGGCATAAGATGCCGCTCTAATCCTGTACTCACCTGCCAAGCCGTATTACTTAAATACCGATCAGAAGGCGTCAAAGATCGAATATTGAGCAGATCAAATTGTTCAAGTTTGATGTCATTTTCGTCAAATACACTTCTTTGTTGTAAAAAGTTAATCTGTGAGCCTTTATCAAAACCATAAACCGGATCATCTAGACTATGAAGGGTTAACTTTAAATCAAACACCCCTTTATTTTGTTCGCTGGTCTTTACAAAACCTAGCCCCAACTTTTGACTTAAATGCCCTTTTTCTGGCGCCACAGGTTGAGTGATTTGCAATGCCACACTTGATTTACCCAACTTACTCCTTGCTCTCAGAAGAGGAAGGCCTAAACGTTTTTTCTTATCCTTAGCCTCTTTCTCTCTTAGAGTAATTAGCTTATAAGCCGCTTCTAGAATTAATCTTTGCCTATCACGTGGCAATGACTTTATTTGCTCAGCAAGTTGGTTATAACTGCTTTCTTGTAGGTCTAACACCAAGTCTTTTTCAACTTGATTTAAATGCTCAAGATAGCTGTAAAACAAACGATTTTCAGACGCCCTAAATTGCTTTTTTTCAATCCAGTTTCGTTTTTCTAAGGCACGAATGGTATCAACCGGAATCGCCAAGTAATCAAACTCGGCGGTTAAATCTTGCTCAGGCCTAGCGACATCTAGGACAGCTAATAACTGGTAAGAACAATTCTGTGTCGAAAAGTAGTAATCAAACCTTACCTCTTGCAACTCCCATAAATGAGCTATAATCCAATCAGTTTCATCTTCATTAAGATTAAGCTGATACTCCCATATATCGCGATTATTAGTACGCGTATATTCCTTAACTTTCTTATGATAATACAAGATAGAGAAGTAGCCTGGGTGCCCGCCAAAAAGCCCCTTTATCGCATACATAGCACCATGGTGATCATCCTCAGCATGAGCAGCATAGGTAATTGATTTAGATAAAAGAGTGGATTTCCCTTTTAAATCTAAACGTAGCAAAGTGTGGCCAAACATGGACGATGGGCTATTCAGAAAAGCGGTAGGAAAAATAAGCCAAGCTTGCTTTACTGGATTCTCATTTCGCCAAACCAAATACTCCTGACAATAAGATGATTTTCCATCAAAACCTGTCTCTACTAATAAGCCTTTCTCCTGCTCGCTTAACGTTAGGGCTAGCGCCTCGTATAAAAAACGGTTTCTAGCAGGAAAACGACAGGCAGATTCTTTATCTTTTTCTTGCTCACTCAACAACAATTCGATGTTGGCAACGAGTTCGAGTTCAGGCTTAAATTTACCCTCGTCAGATATAAAAAAATCGCCATCATCAACAATACTTTCATAGCCTTTTTGCCAGTCTGGCTTGTAATGCAATAACTTGTTCCACCTAGGGGCAAGATACAAATTTTGATCAAGGGCTTTTTGAATAAGCTTTTGGCGTAAGCTATCTTTTTGCAAAGACTCAAAAGAGGGCTCAACTCTAGAATGTTCATTAGCACTTAAAGCACTAGATAAGACGAATGAAAATAAGAGTAAAACCTTAACTAACGAAAGTTTTAATAAGGTGAAACGCACCATAATGTCTTTTCATTCCTTTATTAATCAGATCAGAAGCGACCTAAGAGGCAGCTGTGTTGAGGAGGTATTTACAGAAAGGGGTAAGGCTAGTCAGAAGTTAAGCCATAAAAACATAAGTCGCTCAATAGTCAAACAAAAGGGGAAGTCGACTATTGAGTTCCTTAACTACGCTTTAGACAAGTTAGGCAGCAACAACACCTTGGATGTTCTGCATAACTTCTTCTGCACTCATGCTGTCAGAAGTATAGATTTGATCAAAGTTTTCTTGCATCAAGTTGATGAAAGTTTCTTTTTCTTGCACTTGAAGTAATTCAGTTAATGCGAAAACAACTTCTCCTTCACCCATCGCCATATCTTCTGCAATTTGCTCCATATTTTGATCAATGAAGATTGTTGCAGCAACAATTGGTTTAGAGGTGTCACAGCCTGATGTGCCCGATGTCAAACTAAAGCCTGAACCAAAAGTGCCATTTGTTGATGCTGCGAACAAATGAGAAAACAATCCTTTTTGACCTTCCCAAACTTCCGCACCTATACCACAACCGGGATTAGCCATGGCTGAAAGTGGAGATAGTGCCAATAAACCTATCGCTAAAACTTTTGAAACTCTCATTTCATTCATTCCATTTATTGAAGTAATTTTCAGCATTCTGACATAACAAACATTGTGCTTACAAACCTTTATTAGCCTTTTTCCAATAAAAAAGCCAAACATAAGTCTGGCTTTTCAAATAACGTATCATCTTATCCTAATAAGGGTTAAGAGATACCAATTTATTAGCACTTTAATTAACGCTTAGCAATTTCAGCTTGAGCTCGAGCAACCGCAGCACGTACTTGAGCAGGTGCAGTACCACCGATATGATCACGGGCAGCCACAGAGCCTTCTAGTGTTAAAACGTCAAACACATCCGCCTTAATCATGTCACCAAAACCTTTCAGTTCTTCTAACGTCATTTCAGAAAGGTCACGACCTTGCTCTACTCCAAAACCAACCGCCTTACCAACAATCTCATGAGCATCACGAAAAGCAACACCTTGCCTTACTAAATAGTCAGCTAGATCAGTGGCAGTAGAGAAACCACGACGCGCCGCTTCATACATGTGCTCTTTACGAGATTCAATCGCAGGGATCATATCAGCGAAAGAACGCAGTGAACCTTTTAAGGTATCAACCGTATCAAATAAAGGCTCTTTATCTTCCTGGTTATCTTTGTTGTAAGCCAAGCATTGTGACTTCATTAAGGTCAACAAACTCATTAGGTGACCATAAACACGACCCGTTTTACCTCGTACTAGCTCTGGTACATCTGGGTTTTTCTTCTGCGGCATAATAGAAGAACCGGTACAGAAGCGATCTGGTAGGTAAATAAAGTTAAATTGAGCCGATACCCAAAGCACCATTTCTTCCGCCCAGCGAGACATATGCATCATGATGATAGCCGCTGTTGAGGTAAACTCAATCGCAAAATCTCTATCACTTACAGAATCAAGCGAGTTATAAGTAGGACGCTCAAAACCAAGTAGTTCAGCCGTCATATTACGATCAATTGGATAAGTCGTTCCAGCAAGCGCAGCCGCGCCCAATGGCAAGATGTTGATACGCTTACGACAATCTAAAAGACGCTCATAGTCACGCTGAACCATCTCATTCCAAGCCATTAAATGGTGGCCAAAAGTAACAGGTTGCGCAGTTTGTAAGTGAGTGAAACCTGGCATTATGGTATCAGCTTCTTTTTCTGCCAGACTTAAAATACCTTGCTGTAAGCGTGTTAGTTCTTCTAAAAGAAAGTCAACTTCATCACGCATATAAAGGCGAATATCTGTCGCAACTTGGTCATTACGTGAACGGCCTGTATGAAGCTTCTTACCTGTAATACCAATTTTTTGCGTTAAGCGAGCTTCAATGTTCATGTGCACATCTTCAAGCTCAATTGACCAATTGAATTCACCTTTTTCAATTTCTTCTTTAATTTCAGCTAAACCTTGAATGATCTGGTCACGTTCTGCGTCAGTTAGCACGCCCACACTGGCTAACATTTTCGCATGAGCAACAGAACCTTGAATATCTTGAGCAGCCATACGCTGATCAAATTCAACCGATGCAGTAAAACGTGCTACAAAAGCATCAACAGGCTCAGAGAAACGTCCACCCCATTGCTGGTTAGTGGCTTTATTCGTGTCAGTCATTTATTCCTTCCCACATAGTAATTTAAGGCTAGCTTTAAAGACTGCAAGATTACCTGATCCAAGACCACATATAAAGCACCATAAGGATGACGCTTAGACTCATTCTTAGTATCATGGTCACAATTTAGTTAGAGGCTTTTTAATTCTTCTAACATTCATTCTCTATCAATGTCAGGATGCCTAGTGAAAGATAAAATCATCATCGCCACCCGTGAAAGCCAGCTAGCCCTTTGGCAAGCTAATAATGTTAAAGACTCTCTAGAAGCACTTTACCCAGATACACAGGTTGAGTTACTGGGCATGACAACCAAAGGTGACCAAATCTTAAACTCACCGCTTTCTAAAATTGGCGGCAAAGGTTTGTTTGTAAAAGAACTAGAGCATGCATTACTAGAAGGCCGCGCGGATATTGCCGTGCATTCAATGAAAGATGTACCTATGGCTTTCCCTGAAGGTTTAGGTTTAGCGGTTATTTGCGAGCGAGAAGATCCCACTGATGCCTTTGTTTCTAACAAATACGATAACCTAGCAGCATTACCACAAGGTGCAGTTGTGGGCACATCAAGTCTACGCCGTTCGTCTCAACTTGCCCTTGCTCGCCCTGATCTTGTTATTAAGGACCTAAGAGGTAACGTTAATACGCGCTTACGTAAATTAGATAATGAAGAATATGATGCAATCATATTAGCCACAGCAGGTTTAATGCGCCTTGAAATGACAGATCGTATCAAAGAACGTATCTCTGATCTTGATAGCTTACCTGCAGGCGGACAAGGAGCTATGGGGATCGAGTGCCGTAGCGATGATACGGACATGATAAAACTGCTTGCACCGCTACAACACCAAGAGACTTACTACAGAGTCACTGCAGAACGCGCTGTTAATGAAAGGCTAAACGGTGGTTGCCAAGCACCTATAGCTGCTTTTTCAATACTTGAAGGTGATGAGTTGTATTTAAGAGGTTTGGTTGGCTCTGTGGATGGATCTGTCATTTTACGTGATGAGATTCGCGGTTCTAAAAATGATGCTCATGCTTTAGGTGTACAACTAGCCGAAAAATTGATCGACGCAGGTGCCGATACTCTGCTTGCTGAAATTAATAAAGACTAAGCAATATTTTGTTCTAACTAAATGGGGTAATTGGCAAAGTCAGTTACCCCATTGATACATTAAAGGCATTCAATGCAACTATCTGGCAAACACATTTTAATTACACGTCCTCAGCCTGAGAACCAAGTTAGTTGTGAGCGATTTCAGCAATGGGGCGCGAATACCTTACCCTTACCCATGATGAAAATTGCTGCTTTAACAGATCAAGAAGCCTACATTCAATCTCAAATCTTCGATTTAGACCTTTATGACAAGGTTATTTTTATTAGTAAGAATGCAGTACGCCATGGGGTTGAATGGATAGAAGATTGCTGGCCAATGCTACCGGTTGGTATTACTTGGATAGGCATAGGTAAAGGCACCAGTCATTTTTTAAACGAGTTGGGCACTGACTTAGGCATTCAAGCCTTAACCATGGACCAATCAGGACACACCTCAGAAGAGCTCCTTAATCAAGCTTGCATGCATAATGTTACAGGTCAAAAGATTTTAATCATGGCTGGCGAAGGTGGGCGCAGTAAGTTAGAGAAAAGCCTTATAGAGCGCGGCGCCCAAGTTAACCATCTTCCCCTCTACTCTCGAAATAAGATTGACTATGTAGCAGAACAGGTTGCCGAGGCCGAAAGCTGTGAAGTAATATTGATTACAAGTGGTGAAGGGCTAGAAAATCTGGTTGATACCCTCTCCCAACATGATACAAACTGGTTTAATAAGCTAATAATCACCCCCAGCCAAAGAGTAACGGATATAGCTCTACAACTTGGTTGGAAAAATGTCGTTAACGCAAACGGTGCCGATGACGACAGCTTATACGCCACCCTAACTCAGTTATAGGACTCATAGATGGCCGACCAAATCGAAAACAAAGAAAAAAGCGCAGAAGATACAGATACGCAGTTAGATCAGGATTTGTCAGCCACAACTAGTCAAACACCAAAACAAGACACAAATATGACGCCCAAGAAACAAACGCCAGCCAGCACGACAAATAACGCCAAAAGTGGCCTAATTTATGCCACCCTTTTACTGAGCGCAGGGGCTTTTGGTCTAAGTGGTTGGCAGTTTTATCAAGCAGAATTAAAAGAATACGACACAAAACTAGATCGTATTAGTCAAAGCAACGCCAAGCTAGAAACCATTTTGGCGCAACAAACCCAAGCGGTGGCGCAAGTTGCACCTATTCAGTCTTCTTTAAGTAAAGTGATTCCCGCACTGAAAAAGCTCGAAACTGACGGTCAAAACATTCAAGAAAACAGTGCCAAACTCGGATCTGAAATCACTTCGGTACGTAAACAGCTAAGCCGTTTAAAGAACACAAGTAAAGAAGATTGGAAGTTAGCCGAAGCCGAATACCTAGTACGCTTAGCAAATCAGCGACTATTAATGGAGAAAGACATTAATGGGGCTGAACAGTTATTAGTTAGCGCGGATACTATTCTTGCAGAGATGAAAGATCCTATTCTATTTGATACTAGGCGCGCGCTCGCAAAAGATATTCAAGCCCTTAAGTCGACTCGCTCTTTCGATTTAGAAGGGGTTTACCTGCAGTTAGATGCGCTTTCCTCTCTCGTAAATAGCCTACCGCAAAAAGAACCAAGTAAGCTATTTAGTCAAAATACAACCCCAACGACACCTGCAGATACGAATGAAGCAGGTGAAGGCAGTTATGCAAAAGTCTTAGTACAGGATATTTGGCAAACCCTTAGATCTTTAGTTGTCATCAATTACAACAGCAAACCCATTAAGCCATTATTACCCCCCACAGAATATCAACAACTCATTACTGGTATTCAGCTACAGGTCAATGTGGCTCAGCTCGCGCTAATGAAACAAGAAAGCAGTGTTTATCAGATCGCACTAGAGCATATTGCCAATGCAATTAATGAACACTTTGATATTGATTCAGCAGCAGTATCAGGCTATCTAACCAGCTTAACAGCATTGCAACAAATTAATGTCTCGCCAGAACTGCCTTTACCTCGCGGTTCTTTAGCAAGCATGAAAGACTTAATGCAAAACTGGAACGGTACAGGTAGGAATAATCGCCTTGCGATTCAAGCGCCGGCTGAAACATTAGGCATCACACAAGAGCAAGACATAGTTGCTAAGCCTCAAGCGCAGGACGTGCCAGAGCTCATTAAAGTTGTCCCTAAAAGCACAGAGGTTGTAACAGAAGCGCAAGTCGAAGACCAAGCTGCTGTAGTGAAAAAAGAAGAATTACCAACGCCTGATCCAGAAACACAAACGCCTTCAGTGGATGTTCAAACAGAGCAGAGCTCGAACCAACAAGTAATTATTCCCTCAGATGGAAGTGCCGCAGAAACAAATACTGGAGGGACAAACACGTCAGGGCCTACAGCTACAGAAGCTGATACGGTAGAAGAAGCCATTATCCAAGCACCAGCTACCTCTGAACAGGAGACTAGCCTATGAGACGTTTATTCCTAATTATCGTTTCGGTTTTAGTCGCTGGCGGTACCTTAGGCTTGTTGATGAAACAGGATACAGGCTATGTACTGCTATCCTATGGCAACATCACACTAGAGACGAGTATCTGGGTATTTGCTTGTTTTATCTTGGTACTGCTATTTGTTCTTAGTTGGGTGAAACGTATTTTATTTGCCAGTTTAAGGCCTGGTAGCTCACTCGCTAAATTAACGGGCAATATGCATCAAAAACGCGCATCTCGAAATACAATTCGAGGCCTATTAGAACTGGTAGGCGGTAATTGGTCTAAGGCTGAGAAGCTTCTGACCAAGAGTGCCAATAATGTTTCCTACCCTCTCATTAATCACATTGCAGCAGCTTATGCTGCCAGTGAACAGGATGCCCACGAAAGATCCAAAACCTTATTACGAGAGGCACATCGCTCTTCTCCTGAAGCCGAGTTTGCCATCAGTTTTGCCCAAAGCCAGATTCAAATGCGTCAAGGCCATTTTGAAAGTGCTTTAGCAACCTTGCTTCGCCTTCATAAAATTCAGCCAAAACATAGACAAGTACTGAAAATGTTAGTGCAAGCTTATAGCCATTTAGAAGACTGGCAAGCGCTGTTAAACCTAACACCAATGCTTAAAAAAGAAGGCATCCTTAATGACAGCAATATGCTGGATCTAGAGAAAAAGGCCTTTAACGCCCTACTTGAGCACTTTACTCATAAGTCCTTACAAGGCCATAGTCACGACGACATTCTTAAAACAATAGAATCTGTTTGGCAAAAGTTAGATGGTTTAGAAGATGATGAGAGCATGCGTATTACCTATGCTAAGGCGATGACGCAGTTTGGGGATGAAACCAAATCAGAAAGCTTTATCCGTAAGTGTCTAAACAAACTTTGGTCAGATCAACTTGTGCTTGTGTACGGCCAAATTGACCATAAGAACGCTAAGAAGGCGCTACAACAAGCTGAATCTTGGTTAGGTAAGCATGGAGATAGCTCAGAGTTATTACTAACCTGTGGTCGTCTTAGTCAGAAGCAACAACTATGGGGTAAAGCCAGAGACTACTACCAATCGTCTATTGATATTCAACCGACATCTGAAGCTATCTCAGATTTAGGTCGTTTACTCAATGCATTAGGTGACAATGAGGCAAGCCAAGCGCTATTTTTGGCAAGCTTAAATGGCCAAGGTAAGCCTCAACAAAACCTTCCCCTACCTGTGACAAGTCAGCACTAATAAGTACAGGTCGAATAAGCACAGACCAAGTACAAATTAGAATAAGGGGCGAATGATACGCCTCTTATTCTTCTGCTTTATCGTTATTCTTCTACTGTCTCAGCTTCTAGCATTTTTTGAATCGTGCCCACAAGATGATGTAAATCGAATGGCTTAGGCACATGGGCATTCATACCGACAGCTAAACAATGCTCAATGACTTCTGATTGAATATTGGCTGTCATGGCAATTATAGGCAGTGTTAATGCTAATTCCTCTCGGATAACAGAGGTGGTTTGATAACCATCAAAATCTGGCATTTGTATGTCCATCAAGATCAAATTGATTTCATTCTCTTGGCTCAAATAAGATAATGCTTCGACCCCAGACGCCACCGATACAACATTTGCACCAGCATGTTGTAGTAAACCAGCCGCCACAAGACTATTAATTGGGTTATCTTCAACTAATAACAAATTGGTTCCGACTAGAGACGCTTTATCTTCACCTGCTAAATCATCAAGGTAAGCATAATCATCTGCCAACATGTCGCAAATTTCTTGATTCGTTTTAGCTAATTTAAAGGTATTTAAATCCATTTCAGAAAGATAATTCACTTCGAGTAAATCTGCTTTTTTAACACTTTTTAATGTGAAGAAGAGACGCTTAAGTGCCTTCAGCAATGCCGTTTTAGTGACAGGCTTATCCAGTGTAATCGCTCGATAATTGTCTAACACCAAGGCTTTCTCTAACAAGTTTTGCTGATCAAATGCGGTTACCATTAACAAACAAGCTGGCATCAATGTATTGTCTAGTTGATGTATTTGCTCAATCACATCTAAACCATTAAAAGCAGGCATATTGTAATCGAGGATAACGAAGTCGTAATCATTCACACTCGTGAGTTTTGCAATAGCTTCTAACCCAGTTTTGACTGAATCTATCTGGCAATCAAACTGATCCATTTGCTGTTCGAGCACACTAATAGAGCGCTCATCATCATCCACAATAAGTACCTTATGAATACGTTCTTGTAGAGATGTAGGCACCAAGGTTTCCCGTTGAATTGGATGAACTTGCAAAGGTAACAACACATGAAATGAGGTTCCCTTGCCAACCTGACTCTCTACTCGAATCGTCCCGCCCATTAACTCAATGAGTTTCTTTGTAATCGCAAGCCCAAGGCCGGTTCCCCCAAAGCGTCGATTAATTGAGGCTTCTGCTTGTTTAAAGTCAGTAAAGATATGCTCTAGCTGATCCGTATTCATACCAATACCAGAATCTTCTACACAGATAGCGAGCTCTCTTTCAGACACCATTTTTAAGCTTATTAATACATGGCCAGATTGCGTAAATTTAATCGCATTACTGCCTAAGTTTAATAGTATCTGCTTTAACTTAAGGGCATCTGTCTGAACCTTGTTCGGCAAACCTTTATCAATATCGAATAATACTTCTATCTCTTTATTATTTAAGCTTGCTGACAGTATCAATGCCATTTCATCAATTAAGCTTGAAAGTTCAAACTCATGCTTCTCAATCAACATTGAGTTAGCTTCTATTTTTGAGAAATCTAAAATATCGTTAAGTATTTTTAGCAGAGAATTAGCCGCTACTTGGGTTTTATCAATAAAGTCAGACTGGGTAGGTGATAAAGACGTTTTCTTGACCAATTCTAGCAAGCCAATTACCGCATTCATTGGGGTTCTTAGCTCATGACTCATGTTTGCTAAAAAGCTTGATTTTGCCTCACTGGCGATATCAGCTCTGTCTTTTGCTCGAGCTAATTCATGCTCTTTTTTCAGTCTATCACTGATGTCTCGTGCAACAAGGTGAACGTATTCTTTACCATCGAGATAAATCAAGTTGGCATTAACAGACACATGCATTTCTTCATCTTGATTATTTACAAAGCTGGTATCAAACCATACCTTTTTCGATTTCTGTAATTCGATTTGATAAGGTTGCCACCAGCTAAAAGAGTGGTCAGGAAAGATATCAAATAACTTACGACCAAGTAGCATTTGGCTCTCAACGCCAAGGGCTTGGCAAGCCGCTTGGTTAACCTTAATCATGTCACCTCTTTCGTTCATCCAGAACACAGCATCTGAGGTTGCTTGAGTAGACACTTTCTCCAACTGCCATTCAAACTCTAAATACTTTTGCCTGGTTAAATCCGTCACTATGGCAAGATAGCCCATGTTTTCCCCTTGATCATTATGAATCAAGCTAACACTTAAATTACCGGGAAACTGACTAAGGTCTTTACGTAAAAAAATTCTTTCCTGATCTTCATGGTTATTATGTTGTTTACCTCTATGTAATAACTCATTTTCAATCAAGGTGCGCTTCATATACCTAGCCAATTGAGACCCTTGGCTATAATAAGTGGGGTAATCAACCCCTAACTCGTCGGCAAATAGCACACTGTCTGGTTTGCCTATCACATCCTGCTCTGTGTATTGGAATAAATACTTAGTCGCTGGATTGATAAAAGTCACCAAGCCCTCTAGATCCGTGGCAATTACAGCAAAAGCAGTACTATTTAGAATGCCAGACTGTAAATTCAGCACCGACTTCATCTGCTCTGTTCTAAGCCTAACCACCTCTTCTAGCTCTTCATTAGAACGCTGCAGTGCCTTTTCTGCTCGTTTCATATGGCTAATATCAACCGCCGCAATCGTCATTCCCATAGGGCGATTATTGCTGTCTATCATAGGCGTTACATGCAAACCTAGCGAGAGCAAGCGGCCATCCTTATGCAGCCTTTGAGTATCCAAGATATTGTAAGATTGACCCTTTTCAATAAAGCCCTTACCCATATCATATTCGGCCCACTTATCATTCGGTAATATCATAGCCGGCAAGAATCGCCCTAAAGACTCCTCTTCGCTATAACCAAAAAGCAAGGCTGCCGCTGGGTTCCAGCTTAATACACAATCATCATTATCTAGGCTGATAATGGCTTCATTTACACTGGTTAAAATTGAGTTAAGGCGAATACTTTGGCGTACAACCTGGCGACGCCTAGTTAAGGAAGTGATTAAAAAGAAGATAACTGCAGAAAAAAGAAACGCGCCTGCTAGCACTGTCTTTTGTACGCTGTCTTCATCGACTAGATGCATAGCTTCAATATAATCTTGGCCTGCGATTAGTTCGATATGCCAGCTACGATTATAAAAATTAAGATCTGCACTTACTTTATAATGCGTGGGATTAGTCACCGTTTGTTGATAAAACACTTGGTCATTCAAGTTAGTAACATCACGCATACTAAATGCTAAAGAACCTGATTTGATACCAATCGCTTGTGCGAGATTTTTACCTAAGAATTTGGCATAGCTCCAACCGATTAAGTCCTTTTCACTAAACTCATTGACCTGTGTATAACGGGACTCTTTATACATAGGAAAGAAAATCAGAAAGCCCCTTTCATCAATTGAAGCAGTTTTCTTAAAAAAGATAGGGGGCGTTATTTGAAAGTTATTGCGTAAAGCCGCATTCAGAGCAGACTCATGACTCACTGCATTAAAAGCAAAATTATAGCCTTGCATAGATTGGTCTAAAGGCGCATTGGTATATTGCACCGCGAAATAGTTTTCTGCATCGTCACCTGCTGGGGTAATAATATACTTGCTACCAAGCTGTTCAGACATCCACTTTTCAAAAGGACGTTTTTCATTTCGAGGCACAAACCTGACGATGCCAAAGCTAGTAATATTGGGAAACTCTCGAGAATAATTTTTTGCTTTTGAAAATTTTTTAAAGTGCTGCTGCGTTAGTATGTTGTTTTCGACACTATTTACCAATGCCTGTAGGTCAGTCAGTGCATATTCATAATAACGAAACTCATCTTGAAGTCGCTTCTGATAATTCTGTAATTGAAGGTTTAAATCAAATTCAATTCGTTTAGCATTATTAATGCCTTGTTGTTGAGCAAAATAATTCGCCACAGGAATCCCTAAAAGCAGGACAACAAAAGCAACACCATAGTTAGGCAACCATGCTTTAACAGATTTACTTGTCGCTCGATTCAGTAATTGGGACACATGTCCAAACAACATCCATTAACCTCACCAACTTATTAAGACAACCAGCTTAACAAACTCAAGAGCCTGCTTTTATTCCTTTTTTCAATATCTCTTCATTTACCCCAGTTTTTTTAAACGACGCCCTAGCAACAAGCATTAAACACTAAGGAAGCACCAAAAAAGAACATTGGGCACACTAATTGCAAAATATGCTCCAGAGTGCACCAAAACAATAAAGGCGCACCAAACCAAAACAAAAACGATAAAAATAAGTGCAAAAATACTTTTTGTGCACCGAAATAAAGCAAGGGAAACCCTATGACACCTATTAACAGTGCTGTTGAGATACTGGTCTCAAGTTCAAACACTATATTTATTTTACTTGGCGCCATTATGGTCTTCGCCATGCATGCAGGCTTCGCCTTCTTAGAAGTCGGAACGGTACGAAACAAAAACCAAGTAAACGCCTTAGTCAAAATTATGACAGATTTTGGTGTTTCTGCTGTGGTCTATTTCTTTGTAGGTTACCAAGTAGCGTATGGCGTAAGTTTTTTTGCCAGTGCTGAGACCTTGGCACAGAACAATGGCTATGAACTCGTTAAGTTCTTCTTTTTGATGACATTTGCTGCTGCTATCCCAGCTATCATCTCTGGCGGTGTGGCGGAACGAGCCAAGTTTTACCCCATGTTAATCTCATCAGCCATGATAGTTGGCTTAGTTTATCCATTCTTTGAAGGTATCATTTGGAATGGCAATTACGGTTTCCAGGCTTGGCTTGAAAATCAATTTGGCTATGGCTTCCATGACTTTGCAGGCTCTGTCGTCGTTCACGGTGTCGGTGGTTGGATTGCGTTAGCTGCCATCATGCTATTAGGTTCACGTAATGGCAGAATGCGCGGCGGTAAACTGATGGCATTTGCCCCATCCAATATCCCTTTCCTTGCATTAGGGGCTTGGATTTTATGTATAGGCTGGTTTGGCTTTAATGTCATGTCTGCTCAAACTCTTGATGGAATCAGTGGCTTAGTTGCTGTAAACACCCTAATGGCCATGGTAGGTGGTATTTTGAGTGCGATGGTTTTCGGCAAGAAAGATCCAGGCTTTATTCATAATGGTCCACTTGCTGGTTTAGTCGCTGTATGTGCTGGTTCTGATGTCATGCACCCAATTGGCGCACTTTTCACTGGCGTGATTGCAGGCTTTCTTTTCACTTGGCTATTTGTTGTTATCCAGCAAAAAATGACCAAAGTAGATGATGTACTAGGCGTTTGGCCATTACACGGTATTTGTGGTGCTTGGGGTGGTATTGCTGCAGGTATTTTTGGCAGCCAAGCTTTTGGCGGTTTAGGCGGTGTCAGCCTTGCATCTCAAGTCATTGGTACAATGGCAGGCATTGCCGTAGCGCTAATTGGTGGTTTTATCGTTTATGGCGTGATGAAAGCTGTCATGGGTATTCGTCTAAGCGAAGAAGATGAGTTTAACGGCGCCGACTTATCTATTCACAAAATTAATTCGATGAATAAAGACTAAAGCAGCCCTTCATAAACACTGATATACACTTAAATTAAACGCCCTAATCGTTAGGGCGTTTTTAATGTCATTATCATTCAGTCTTGATTAAAGCATTATCAAGTAACAAGCGTCTTAACTGATCTAGATTAGCGACTTCATAGGTTGGTTCAATATTGTCAGGGACAGGTTTGGCATGGTGATTCAGCCAACAGGTATCTATCCCTGCCTGCATTCCTCCTAATATATCCGAGTGTGGGTTATCCCCAACCATGAGCACAGAGGCCTTATCCTGATGATTCAATTTAGCCAGAGTATGCTCAAAAATAGCCACATCTGGTTTTGCTAAACCCACCTGTTCAGAAATAACCACATCTTGGAAATAATGCTTTAAACCCGTATTCTCTAGCCTTGCTTGCTGTAGCTCTGTAAAACCATTGGTAATAATGGCCATATTAACTCGGCTTGATAAGCTTTCTAGTAAGGCAACGGCACCGGGCAGTGGTGCACATATTTGAGCCATTGCATTCAAAAAGCCCGAGTTGAGTTCGTTCGCACTGACCCCTAGCTTTTCAGCCCAAAGGTTAAAGCGTTCTGTTTTGAGTGTTTGTGCGCTGATCCTTTGCTCTTGGTAGGCTGTCCATAAAGGTTTATTGACCTGCTTATACTCATGATAATCCTGTTCAGAGAACTGTACATCATAGCCAATAAATAGCTTTTTTAAGCCTGCGAAATCATCAAAAGAAAATAAGGTTTCATCGGCATCAAACAAAAGCCATTGATATTTCATTAACATCTTACTCCTCAAAAAATGCAGTATATAGTTCAGATCTATTACAAACAATACTGATTTAATGAGATATATTGTTGCTATAATCTCAACAATATTGATTTTATCTTGGTGCCCTATGTCGAGCTTTAATACCTTACCTATATTTGTTGCCTTAGTAGAAGCAGGCAGTTTCTCCAAAGCTGGAGAACAGCTCAATACCTCTAAATCGGCTGTCAGTAAACGTATTAGCCAACTCGAAAGTGATTTAGGTGTACGCCTATTTAATCGCACCACCCGCAGCCTGACCTTAACAGAAGCAGGTGAAGAGTATTATGACTATGCTAGCCAAGCAATTAGCCTAGCCAAAGAAGCAGAGTATGCGGTGAGTCGGCTACAAGCTAAACCAAAGGGAAAGCTGAAGATCAGTGTTCCCATGACCTTTGGTCGACTTTATGTCAGCAACTTAATTCCAACCTTCCTCGCGCTTTACCCAGATATTCAAATTGAAATGGTAATGGATGACAAACGCCAAGACTTTATCAAGCAAGGTTTTGATATTGGTATTCGTATAGGGCAACTAGAGGATTCCAGTCTAGTCGCGAAGAAGATAGCCCTTTGTCGCAGTGTGATTTGTGCATCAGAGGCTTATTTAGCCAAACACGGAACACCGCAAAAGCCTCACGATTTAAATGATCATAACTGCCTTTATTACTCATATTTTCGAGCAGGACAAGATTGGCTTTTTCATAAAAAAGCAGACAAAAAAGAGAATGAGTTTATTAAGGTGACTCCCAAGGGAAATTATCGCGTCAATAACTCTGACGCTTTGCATGATGCAGCTATCGCTGGGCTTGGCATAGTGAATATGCCAACCTTTATCGTCGGACCTGACCTTGTAAGAAACAAGCTAACTCAAGTGCTCACTCACTACCCTCAACCTATCCATGGTATTTATGCTATTTTTCCAGAACGTAAACACCTAGCCACCAAGGTCAGAGTCTTTATTGATTTTCTTCAACAAGAAATAGGCGGTGATACACCGATTTGGGATCAAGGCTTGTCTTAGAAAGTAGACTGGAAGGGAGAATTTAAGGGCATAAAAAAACCGTTACCTTAAACCTTATTTCAGGTGCCAATAACGGTTTCTCTTTAGCTAGAAAAAAGCAAAGAGTTTTTTCTAGTAGTGGGCAATTAAATTTATCTAGAAAAGATAATTAACACCTAACATAGCACCATCATTGATGCGGTCAGAGGTAAAGTTATCTTGCCACAAGTTCTCATAATAATACTTAGCAAACAAATTTAATTGCGGTGAGAACTGATGATTAATACCTAACTCATAACCAGACTCGGTAATGACACCTTCATTCCAGTCAAAGGCAAGAAACTCAGGTCGAAAGCTAAAACCGATTATCATTGACGTTGAATCATTGATGCTTTCATAAAAACTTAAGGCGAACTCTATTCCTGTTCTTTCATAATTACCGGCCTTGGTTTGATTAATGCCTAAGTGCAAATCAGCGCCAACCGTATCATTAATAGGCGAGCTGTATTTCAAACCACGAATACCAACCGCTGTCATAGTCGCAGTTTCAGTCGCTGTCATATCATATTCAGTTCGAGAGAAATACAAACCAGCAAAGCCCATGCTTTGTTCTTTCTGAAAGTCCATACCAATTTCAACATGGCTCATATCAGGCCCATAACCTAGCTCTAACAAGAAATCAGGCTGATAAAATCCTGTTTCCGTCTCTACCTCATCAATACTTAAAAAAGCACCTTCAGCTTGCGCAGTTACACTAAAAGATAAGCACAAAACACCACTAACAGCTCCGATTAGAAGCGACTTTAAACGAGGTAAAACAAGAGCTTTCAAACTAATTTCCTTGTATTGATAAAGCAGAATTAAATAACGAAAACAGACCATAACACTGGCATTAGCAAACCGCAAAAGCCAAGGATGGAGGGCAAATTAGTTTGACACTAATTTTACCCTCTTTACGCCTTTTCCCTAAGGGGTTGGAATATCATCACGCTTATGACGAGTTTTTAAATAGTTGCTCAAGATAGTTTCTTCTGCTTTAGCGTTCACCTCACGACCTTCTAAAAAGTCATCAATTTCATCATAGGTAACGCCCAAAGAGACCTCATCTAACAGCTGCGGTCTATCGTCTTCAAGATCCGCTGTTGGCGCTTTGCCATGAACAGAGTCTGGCGCACCTAAGGTTTGTGCTAGCAGTCTAACTTGGCGTTTATTAAGACCAAACAAAGGCGCAAGGTCACAAGCACCATCTCCATGTTTGGTATAAAAGCCAGAAATATTTTCTGCACTGTGGTCGGTTCCAGGTACCAGTCCGTTGTACATGCCAGCGACTTCATACTGAGCAATCATACGCATACGGGCTTTAGAATTCCCTTTGGTAAAGTCTCGCTTAAAGTCACTCGGTGCTTCCATTCCTGCATCTGCTACGCTTGCCATCACAGATTCATGAATACCATCCGTGCCCGCTTTAATATTTATCGCTAAAGATATATCTGGTTTAATAAAGCTGAGAGCTAATTGAGCGTCGTCTTCATCTGCCTGAACACCATAAGGTAACCTCACAGCAATAAACTTATATTCATCACCTAATTCTTCACAAGCTAACTGACATAAACGACCACATAAAGACGAATCAACACCACCACTAATACCTAGCACGAGCACTTTCATGCCAGATGCTTTTAGTGTGCTTTTAATGAAGTTTACACGTCGACTTATCTCTTGATCCGGATCAATGCTAGGTTGAACACGCATCTCTGCCACTATTTGCTGCTTTAAGGCTTCCATTAATCTGTCCTACTCATGGTTAATTCAGATTCTTCATACTCACTAAAACAAAGCATTTATCGGGCCATACTTATCCGCCTGATAACTTTTTACAAAGCTTATGCTTAGAGAGTCTATAAAGATAATATGACGCTATTTTAAGAGTGATAGTGAATGGGTGTAAACGCCTATTTTCCTGAGGAAGAACTAAATTCACCCTTGAGCAAAAGCATTAACCCAGATAAAGTGCTCATTCCTTTATTTTATGGTGTTTTGAGTTAAGCCTATGTCTAAAATTATCCTACTCGTGATCATAGTTGCCCTTGCCTTTTTATGGTTTAACAAGAGCAAGAAAAATAAACAACTGGCCATAGAAAATGCCAGTGCTGGTAGCGCTTTTTTAGCTGAAAATGCAAAAGACCCAGATGTTGTAACAACAGACTCAGGCCTGCAGTTTAAAATACTGCAACAGGGCACAGGTGATGTGCACCCAAAAGCCACGGACCAAGTCAAAGTGCACTATCATGGCACTTTAGTAGATGGACGTGTTTTTGATAGTTCTGTTGATCGTGGAGAGCCGATTTCATTTGGATTAAATCAAGTGATCAAAGGCTGGACAGAAGGTGTTCAACTCATGGTAGTTGGTGAAAAACGTCGTTTATTTATCCCTAGTGAACTTGCCTATGGTGAAAGCTCAGCAGGCATAATCACACCTGGTTCTACCCTAATATTTGATGTTGAATTACTTGAAGTTAACTAAATAAAGTATCAAGAAAAGAGCCATCGCTTGATGAGAAGTGGTGGCTTTTAAACAGTTACTCTCGTGTTAAATCTCTGGCATTTTTCACATGCAGAAATGGGGATTATTAGCCGTTTACCTAGCTATTTAATAAGATGCCCACGACTTGAAAATTTAAGATCAGAGGATTCAAGCTATTCGCATTATCAATTGTCACATGTGCCCTAGTATTAGGGGATTGGAAATGCCCTTCGCCTAAACTGCTCATACCTAGTGAGCTAAAGCCAGCGATAATATGCCAACTACCTTCTAGCCCAACCGAATCAGAATGAGACTGACATAAGGCCTTAATGTCATTTGCCGCCATGGCGTAATCCATTGTTTCCATTGTGATATTTTGCTGATTAAAGTCATATATGGCCATAGACCACACAATCTCTGCAATACCTTCGTCACTGTCCAGCTTCGTAATTTCAGCCATCATATTTGGCTGATCATTTACAATCAAAAGTTCCTTTTTATAGCCTGACACCAACATACTTCTTTCCTAATAAAATCTTATTTGCTTATTAAAACAGATATAAGCATTAAAAAAACAGAGATAAACCAGCAATAAGCGAAATAAATAAGGAAGAGCCATAAATAATATGTATTAATCCAAAAATTAAGATAACAAACTCTAAGCGATTTCGAAAAATACCGTTTATAAGTCATAGACCTATTTCAGCTTTTGGGAGTAAAAGTCGATTATTCAGGAAAATAACGCGACAGAATTTTTTGATATTGGCCACTTTCTTTAATGGCCTTGAGACTTTCTTTTAGCCTTTGGATCAACAAAGGGTCACTTTTTGGATGCATAGCAAGATATAACTCTTCGGATAAATCTTCGATCCTAAGTACCCGCTCAATCAGATCGAGATCCAACCCAGCTTCCTTCACCTGATAAGGAAGAGAGGCCTCATCATAAGCAATTAATTCCATGCGTCCATAAATCAGCATACGCACAACAAACTGATCAGCATTCGCGACCTCTAGGTGTTTAAAGCCACGGTTCTCCAAATACATTTTGATGGCATCTTCCTGAGAAACGCCAATTTTATGGGCTCTGGCATCCTCAAAGGAATGGATATGTAAATCCGTATTCGATTTTAGTTTATAAAAAGACGTTCGATAAGGCGCGATAGTACCAAGCCAAACAAACATGGACTCACGCTCTGGTATACGGGCAATGGAATAGATTAAAGTATTAGGTTCAATCTGAGCGGTTCTATACGCACGAGGCCAAGGAAGGAACTCAATATCGACATCAAGGTCTGCATGCTCAAGCACAGCCAAAACAACTTCACTCGACACACCCTCTGCTTTATCTTTAACTTCAAAATTATATGGAGGGAAGTTCTCTGTAACGACTCTTAATTCTAAATGGGGGTCCGCACGAACAAAACAGCTCAACAAGATAAATACAAGAAATAACAAGCGCAAGTGCATGGAATCTAGCCCCTTTCTAAAACTGTCGATGCTCTCCCCACACCTTTAGCCTAGTTGTGTCACTTAGATAATGCTATCCCTATCATCACCACAATATTTAAATTGTTATTCTGCCCTATCCAATCAAAATTTCAAACCTAGTCAGCTTAGCAGCATCTTAATGTCTCTACTCTTGCTAATCTGTGATAGCTAAAATACGTTCCTTTAAAAGTCTAAAGAATTTATCTTAAAAAGCGAAAACTCGTCACACTTTAAAGCAAGCTATTTAAGACAATAAAGCACTAAACTGGCAACTAGCCAAACCTTTAAACTAAACGTTCTACCCGAAAACTAAAACATCCATAAGCCGCATACCTTACCATCACAAAAGAGGCACCTTCAATAGAGAGGTAATCAATAAGATTTGCCTCTGCATCCTCTATACTGGTTAGCTTAGCATCTAGTATTCGCTCATGTTTAGAATAGGCTTTTAATACAAATGGGCTCGTTAAATAGCTGGCCTGTTCACTACTCAGATAAGACAAACTCAAACCATCAGTGACTTCATTACTCGCATTCGCTAGTACAAATATTGGCCCATACTCCTTATAAGGACCCGATACACTAAAGGGACAATAACTGGCTAAGATCAGCTTTTCTCCAGCTTTAGCGCATCTAAAAACATCTCGACATGGTTCACCTCCAGAAGCCGTTATTATCTCAACCGCTTGGTTTTGATCATCCAGCCCTTCAACTCTAACTTTATCTAAAAATTCAGATCTAATTGGTATTATTTGATACTTCATCTTCATCCTTAACCACTCATCGTTGTTACTATCATTCAAAAAAATAAGTGATCATTAAAAACTGAGCCTTTAAAGCAAAACATCCAGATATTGTTTTTGTATCGAATAAGCAATAACTATAAGTAAATTAGAAAGCAGCTAGAGAGAGTACTAGGAGAGTGCTAAAAGGAAGAGCTAACTCATCAGCACTAGATGATTAGCTCTATGTAACTAGAAATGTTCAAACCTAAATAAAGAGAAAAGTGTTAAACCCAACCTATGATTCTATCTTTAATCTTAGCTCTAAAACTTGCTCTCACCTTGTTGATTAGAGGCATGAGGTAAAATTATACAAATTCATTCACCAAAAAGTGTTTGGTACTTTTTCTCAAAGACAAATCGCTTTCAAATCGGCCTGTCTTAGAACCTTGCCAAACTAAAGGCTTAACAGACCAAAAAATGTTTAGCTCAGCTTGCTCCCAACAAGAAGTAACAAAGGCGTCTGCTGGGTAGTTAAATGCCTCTTGTCTCGCTAAATAACCTTCTATCACATCACATAGTTTTTTCGCTGCTAAAGGGCTCACCAAATAACCCGCCGCCCTTTTTGTACCTTTCATTTTCACTAAGGTTTTATTTAAATACCAAATCGGCACATCATAGCTGCAATATTCAATATTGATGTAATAATTCTCTTCTCCATCCAATGCATTTAATAAGGTTTTACAATCACGCACAATCGAGGACTTAAAAGCGGCATCATCCTCAAGCACTAAACCATGAGTATCGCTATTCGAGATTCTTTTCAGCGCATCATAATGCTTCCAAAAGCAAGACTTCTCCGCTTTATTCCGAGATAAATGCAAATTATTAAATGGGGTATAACAACCATGATTAAAATCTTTTGCAGGAAATGAATCGACCCAACTTAAATTATATTCATCTTCGATTTCACAGAGCTGCCTTTGAATATTAAGCATTCGGTTTTCATACTTATCAAGGCGTTCATGGATACAATAAATATTCATAAAATTAAAACCTAATATCAATTTTGACTCAGCACTAAAGCTGGCCAGATAATTCGAAATAGCGCTGTAAAAGTAAAATAGAAATAGCGTCTTCCACTTTAGGGTTTTGAAACTGCGCTATAAATTGATGGGCATTTTTTATGATCATTTCAGCCTGCTCAGGATAAGCAAGGTAGTAACCCATTTTTTCATCAAGATCTGAATAGTCTTCTTTAAGCTCCACATAATGCACGCCAGAAACTAACGTACCTTCCATAAACCAGGTTTCAAATTTAGGCTTAACCATTAAGCAAAGAGAGTTAGAGGACATACTCCATTTCAAGCTAGTCGCAACATCATTGCCCTCTATAGATAGAATGAACTTATATTGCAGCTGTTCATCAATAGTTAATTTTTCTTTCTGCCAAACCACATCCTCCGCAGGTTTATTAGTTTGCCCAATCTCGCATCTAGGATGATCATGAAACGCCTTCATAAACTCTCTACGATGCTTTTGATAAGCGGCACCGCGCCAAACTAGCATGTCTTTTTTCTGGCGAAATGAGTAGGGATCATCAACAAACTGGAAATGCCTATGCTTATCTAGATTCATCAAAATGGCATGCTTATTATCCCCTTCAATAGGCCTAGCTTTAACGATATAAGGATAATCTTCTAAATACGTCTCATCGCCAAACCTATGATTAAACTTCAGATCGCTCGAAAAATAATAAAGGTACTGCTTTAGGTCGTAATAATAAGCGCTAGGCTTTTCTTTTTTGAAATCACCTATCAATTTAGCATTATCAGGAGTAATAAAAGGTGTATTTTGTTTTAGATAATAACGAATACGCCTTTCAATATTTTGAGTATTAGCATCACTTATTGTCATTAAGCGCTTCTTTCTTTTTTTAAAGAAGTAGCAAGGCATGGATAGCCTTACAAAGGCCCCAGTATAAAACATCAGTTTAGATGTTTTATTATAAGAAGATAAAAAAACATAAGCACCCAGAGAATAAATTTTATTGAAGCAGAATTCATTTCAAAACCATCTGGATAACTTAACATACTGATTTTAAATGATTTTATTAAAAAAATGTAATCTAAAAGGAAAACAGAATACTTAACTAAGCAATAAACAATGAACTAGGTGCGATGCAACTCATTGAAAAACAAAGACTTTATAAAGTATCTCTATCAATATCGAACATTAACTTTTTTTAATGTTAAGGTAAGATTAATTTTTTGTAATCTTTATAAAGCTAAAAATTAAGAATTAGCTTTATAATATTCAATTCGTTTACATTCAGATTATTTTTAATAAAAAATAAGCTATTAATGGATAGTGAATATTTTATATAAACAGATAGTAAGTAACTTATATAAAAATATAAAAAAACTAATTAGAAGTAATTAGGACCGATTAGCTATAACGGTTCACACTCGTTACTTTCTGAAAGTCTCTGATACGGGTACAAAAAACCATAGCTAAAGATGCATAAACAATCTCAATTAGGAAATTCTATTCTAAAGTAATAAAGCAAACCTATTTAGCTTGTCTATACTAAGCTCTAGACAAGCATATATTCACCTGACGGGAGACTAATGGATAAAACCAGACGCCTTTGGATTTCAAGGCTTATTAAAGGCAGTGGATGCGTAGCGTTATGTACTAACCATCCTTTGCTGACAGCCATTGAGTCGAGCTCTGAAAGTGATGTTGAAATTCGAAACTCCGCTGAATACATAATGACTTATGCCTCTCCCTATGTAAGTAATGCTTACAAATACTGCCCTCATATGCACTTCGAATTTAAAAAGAATATTGAAGAAATGTCTTCTGGCAGAATTTACGTTGATATCAAAGACAATGGCATCTTAGGGACGGGCCATGAACTAATGGCCAAGGTAGCAAGAGGTGCTATTTCAGCAGGATTAGTCTCGGTTTCCAACCTAACACCCGCAGCCCCTGAACTCGATATTCTTAATATTCCGTTTTGGTCAGCTACAGACCAAGCTTATTTAAACCTTGTTACCTCTAATACTTGGAAAGAACTCATTATTAATAGAGTGAAATCTCAGGGAAAATTAGATGTTTTATTTCATTACTTACCGGGCTCAAGAACAGCAAGTTCAACCGTGAAATACGGTAAAGTCATTAGACGGCCCGACGAGGTTAAAGGCACTATTTTTCGTATACCTAACAGTAACGCACTCAAAAATTTTTACGAATTAGCTGGCGCATCACCTGTAGATGTTGACTGGGTAAGCGTTGCCGCTATGGCACAATACGGTCGGATTGAAGCATTAGACCCTAGTATTATTGGCCTACATAATGGGCCTCAAGGCTTACGTCATCAAATTGGAAACATCTCACAAATTCAAAGTGTTTATGATGGCTGGATAGCAGTAGTAAGCCAACAATGGTTTAACCGCTTACCTTTAGAATTAAAACTAGTACTCAAAGATGCTTCTGAAAAAACCTTTAGAGAACATTTAAGCAGTATCAGCCAAGTAAGAGGGGATTGTACACACAGCTTTGAAGGCTTAGGCACTAGCATTTATATTCCCACCCATGAAGAAAGAGAAGAATGGATTAGACGCTGTGGACCAAATAACGAAACATGGACCGCTATCAAAAGAAATATATTAGGGGACGATAAAATCTTCCAAAAACTGGTGGATGCCACAAAAACCAATAATGGTTATAGCATTACCTCTTGAAAGCAGCTAAGAAGATTATTAACTAGCACAAAAAAGCCCATTAGAAACTAATCTAAGGGGCTTTTTAATGTATGAATAACCAAAGCTACCAATACATTTTAATGGTAGGGCTAGGCAGATTCGAACTGCCGACCTCATCCATGTCAAAGTCAATTCAGAGCCAGAATAAACCTTTGAATTTAAAGGGTTTTCGAGAATTTATTTCCAAATTTTTCTAGAAATCGTGTCTTTATAAATCAACAACTTACAAGCAATTTGAAAACTCATTTCCGAAGCTTTATTCAACTTAGAGTAGCAGAAGTTTAAGGTAAGAAGCCAATGTCATTTTTTGAATGAAACAATATTTTTTAAAATTATAATTTTCGTTCAGACTAAAAAAGTGAAACCAAAATCTACACAGTAAATCATTCAAAATCATGAGCGTGTATTACCGTGTAATAGAAAGTTTTCTGAAACTGTATATTTTTTAACCTCCAAAGAAAATTAATTAAAGGAATAACTGATATGTCTTTAGCCTTAGCGATTAAAAAAAATGCACCAAAAGCTTCAACAAACGAAGCTTATCAAAAAAATGTAATTACAGTTAATAACTTGATGGTTAGCATTTCGGCAAGCCAGTTACCGGTTCTCAATACTCCGCCTTCAAACTGGGATGAGTTTGTAAACACTTATACTGCAGCTAAAGCAGATGCATTAAGTTGGACAAACAATGTTATGGCAAGGCTCTTAAGTGTTCCAGATAGTGTACAAAGCTATAATGGAATAATTTCTCAGTTATTGAATGATGCAAAAACACAAACTGAAAATTTAATAAAGAAACCTACAGATGTTAACAGCCAACAATTATTAAAAAGTGATCTTACAAGTATCTCAAGCCAACTGAGATTAGTTATTACATTTGTAACAGGGGCAGTTGATGCACTAACAAAATTTCAAAACGTATTACCACAAATGGCTAAAGAGCTAAATTCTATTGCTGATTTAGCCATAAAAACATCAGATGCTGATGAAGCAAAAATTGAAGAACTAACAACCATGATTGCTAATCTCAGAAATGAAATTGATTCTTTGACAGCGGCTATTATAGGCCTTGGTATTGCAGATGGGGTTGCTTTTACACTAGGTACTGTTGCAACAATAGCTGCTTGGCCTGTTGGAGCATTAACATGGTTTGTGATGGGTCCGATTGTTGCGGTATCTTCAACTTACATTGCATTAGACGCATTACAAATAGAAGCGGATAAAGCCAAAATTGAAGCAAAACAAAAAGAGATGGATGAATTAACTGCAGATGTATCAACTTTAAAAATTTTAGCAGACAATTATCAAGCATTTGCAACTAAGTCAAAAGAAGTGCAAACGAATCTAAAAGCAATTTTAGATGAATGGCTTGCTTTAGAAAGTGAGATAAATAGTGCTATTTCCGACATTCATACAGCAACATCAGACGCTAAATCAGAAAACTTTACTGCAGTGTTAGATGATATTAATGAAGCAATCAAAGAATGGAACGCTGCCTATAATCAAGCAGGAACTCTTAAGCTCAATCTAGAAGCAAGTGATGCAGACCTTGAAATAGGCATGTCTTCTGAGCAAGTGCAAGAAGCCCTAGGAAAAGCAACGACAGTTGGCATAATTGATTTTTATAATGCAGCTTAAAGAATGTAACTAACAGAATTAATATAATCAATCCTATCAACTTTTCTTAAACACTTTAGACTAAAGCCTACCGAATGGTAGGCTTATCCAATTATCCATCTCAATTTTTTAGAATACTCTCAAAGTATATAGGCCAATAGGTAATGCACTTCACATATACGAAGTGAAAATACACTAAGGATATGCCATATTGTGTAAAATCTTCTGCTTCAGAGCTTCGAAAGACATTCTTAGAACCTTCAGTAAATAAGCGTTCACTAATTTAGTTTTTTAAAATAAAATACGGCGGAATCAACTATAAATAACAAAATTATATTTTACCGCACCATAAATTAGGGACAATTCATGAACAAACTCTCTACATATTCACTTACTGTAGCAATAGCTCTTGGAAGTTCAGTTACGCAAGCAGAAGAAACAGAAATTGTAAACTGGGAAGGCCTTTATACAGGTATTGCTATTGGCACCTCTTCAAGTACAGCATCACCGACATCACAAGTAGAATATGATGGCAGTTACTTTAACGATAATAGTTCAGGAAGTGATCGAGACCAAGTTAATCCAATCTTACAAAAAGAACTGGATGGTAATTCAATAAGTGGCTCTCTATTTCTAGGATATCACTTCCAAACTGATAGATTTGTATATGGCGTTGAAGCAGACCTAACTCATTCAGATTTTTCTGAATCAATGTCTGAGGGGCCTACAAATTTCGATACAACATCAGGCACTTCAAATTTCACAATAACCTCAAGTGCTAAGTCTGATTATATGCTTAGTATTCGACCTAAAGTTGGCTATACAACTGGCAACTTCCTTATGCATTTTTCTGCTGGCCCTGTCATTTCAGAATTTTCAACTACCAATACCTATTCTGATACACATGGAACAGGTCATAATACCAGTATTGAAAATAAGGAAACGTCTATCGGTGTATCTGCAAACTTAGGTTTTGATTACCTAATATCTAGCGACCTATCTTTACGATTCGATTATACCTATTTGAACTTTAGCGATATTATGGATGAAAAGGTTGATGTAGATAACGATGGCGATACAGATATCACTTATGGATCTGATTTCTCTTCTCAAAACCTTCGCTTAGCACTGACTAAACAGTTCTAATTGCATCAGATTACAAAGCCGACCACAAGAGTCGGCTTTTTTATGCCTTAAAATTTCAATCCAAGAAGCCGTTGTTGATAAAAGGTATAAACATCAATAAACTTTACTGTTCATGTGTGCGATGTGCAGGCGTTCTCTGGCGATACCGTATAGTCTGGGGTTGGTGGTTTTGAGTGTTGGGAAGATGGCGCCTTCGAAGTCTCTTTTCATCGCGGTGGTGTGGGAGTGGATGAGTTTCATATTGTACTCGTAGAACCCAATACGGCGCTCCATTGAGGCGACGTATTCGCTTGTTGGGTTGTCTGCTCTGCCCAGGTACTCGCCTTCTATCGCTGTTTCGATAAAGATTAAGCTTTGCTCCAATTGAGCAAGGGTTGCCTGATCCAGTTTGCTCACATCAACTTAACTTATCTCAATGTAGATCCACTTTTTCATTCAATTTTTTTTGAACCTGAAAAAATAAGGTAAAAAGTACAAATTGCTGCGGTCCATCCAATTAAGTTTGTATCACTCAATTTATCAATATTAATAAAAGGGGCAGCTCCTGCAAAAATAACGACAATCATTTTAACATAATATACTGAAGGTACTCTTCGTATTAAAATATCAAAAAATGCAAAACTGATACGAAATAGTAGTGTAGAAAATATTAAAAAAGCAAAATCTATTATCTCTCTATCAATTTGCATAATACCTCTTATTTTAACCATCTTAAAATCTATTCACACAGTCATCAAATGTTAAAGAAATATACAATGACTGTCATGAAAATAGCTTTCTACGTAGACAATGTTCACTTTATCTATAGTCATTATTATACTGCTTCCCTAGTTTGTACATTAAATAAACCATGTAAACTAGATTGAAAACTACAAAGATAAAATTTGGGAGGTTTTCAGACAAAACACCTACTTGAGCTAGGGTTAGTGGTATAGCTGAAAAAGACATGCTCAAAAATAATGGCACCGGATATAGCCATCTTTTTACTTTTACTAATTTATACAAAGATAAAACAACAGCCCTCACAATAATAAAGGCCAAAATTAAGGCTATGAATTCTAAGTACTCACTCTTAAAGAGCTCCATATACATTTTTCCATTTTATTAATGTATTGATCTTAAACACCTTTAAGACAAAAGCCCACTGGTTTAGTGGGCGTTCTCCAGTCTGCATGCTTATCAATAAACTTTACTGTTCATGTGTGCGATGTGCAGGCGCTCTCTGGCGATGCCGTATAGTCTGGGGTTGGTGGTTTTGAGTGTTGGGAAGATGGCGCCTTCGAAGTCTTTTTTCATCTCGGTGGTGTGGGAGTGGATGAGTTTCATATTGTACTCATAGAACTCTATACGGCGTTCCATTGAGGCGACGTATTCGCTGGTTGGGTTGTTTGCTCTGCCCAGGTACTCGCCTTCTATCGCTGTTTGGATAAAGATTAAGCCTTTCTCTAATTGTGCTGGGGTTGCCTCATCCAGTTTTCTCACACCTAGGTAGTTATTCACCTCTTCGCCAATTTTAGCGCACTCGACACTCATATGGTGTTTAGAGCGTTTATTGGCTAACGCTAAAATATTCCCTTCTAGCAGCTTGGCCATGGTTCTGGTCGCTTCGTTTGCGGGGTCGATCGCTTGGTTTTCTATGGCTGGAGATTGCGAGTTAGTGGCTTTGAGTTGGCGTTCGCAGTTGATAAAGTAGCGGCGGGCTTCGCGGCCTTTTTCGTTCCTTTCTACCATGGCGAGTTCTTTCGCCATATCGAGGGTGATGAAGTAGTCTTTTGTCGGCCTACCGCCCGTATTTGGGGTTTTCGCCCGTTTTGGCGAAAACCCATTTTGATCATTTAAAGAGATCAAAATGAAATCTTCATCTTCAACAAATTTATATTGATTGATTCTGGCTTTCATCCAATTAGAGAAATCACGACCAACTTCTAAAAAGGCATGTAAATCACGGGAATAAACAGTATCGCAAGTTTGATCATTGATGACGTGAGAATGTAATGAAAGGATTTCGGTAGAGTTCAAGCTCTCTACTTGTTGTTCGGATTGCATAGCCATCTGTGGCCTCCTACGGTCTAATTTTGACCACCAGATGAGGTACTAATCTCAAAAGGCGGTGGGTCTGAATTAGGTTAGTACTACCGCCCGTAGGAACGGCCTAGCCGAAGCTAGCCCAACAAAGACCCACCATAACAGGCGGACTCCGGCCACAAAAAAACACGCGGTGCGTGTTTGAGGCCGCTACGGAAAAACGGGGTACTAATCCCGGCACTGGATTTTGCCAGTGCCATTAAATGGTAGACCTAAGAGGGTTTAGGTGTCAATGAGAGAGTAAATATAAATGAATTAGCGGTAAAATGATGAAGATTCAGCCTGCATCTCATCACTAGTACACAGAAATAAGCAAAGTACATAATGATAATACAATGTATCTTGAAGGCTTATTAGAAATTTACAGCTAACTAAAAAAGGGCATATTAGACTCCTCATCCTTGAGTAAATTCAATAGAACTAGATCATGAATAAAAATAATCTTACTGGAATGAATGCACTATTTAAACTCTCATATTTAGTATGCTGATAGATTAATTAAAGTGGGACCCTAGGATTTAGAACCAATCCTTTATCATTAAAAAAACCAAAAACTTTTCTTCTCCATTGCCCCTGTTCGCCACTAACACCTAATCCTTGTACTTCAACATATGTGACAACACTTTTCCCATATTTATTAATATAACTATAGTTTGCGCCTGAATTTAACAGAATAAATAAAGCCTCCCATTTCCCTGTTGCTGCCGCTAACATTAATGGAGTAAATTCGACTCTATCAGTAATATTTACATCAGCTCCGAAGGAGATCAATAATTTCATATTATTCAGTCGATTAGTGTTTATAGCATCAAATATAGGAGGTAATGTAGTAAACTCATCTTTGATAATTAAATTAGGATCAGCTCCATTATCAAGAAACATTGATAATATTTTTTCATTTTTATATGAGGAAGCTAAACCTATTAATGATTTTTTTTTATAAACACCACTTTTTAAATTTGGATTTGCTCCTAATTTCAAAAGTTTACTTATTAAGAGGTAGTCTTCGTTTAGCAAAGAAACTAGAAGTAGGGATTTACCTTTTCTATCAATAAAATTTATATCAATTTTCTCTTTATCGATAATTTTTTTAATGGTTCCTAAATCATTATCGGATAAGATTTCCAATAAATTTTCAACGCTGTCTCTCTGATCTGAAGCAAGATCAAACTCATTCAATAAAGGTGGCTCTGATCTGCAACTAATAAGAAGGCCACATATTAAAATAGGTATAAGCTTCTTCATCCTTGTCTCCTTTTTAATCAATTACATCATACATACTTTGCATTGAATGCCCTATAGTATGAGGTATAACAACTCGTGTACCTATTACTTACTTTAGTGAAAAAGCCCCAACAACCAGCGCTTTAGCATCCGGTATATTGCCTGGCAACTCTAGAGTGAGCTTAGCCCCTTGCTTACGCTGTGTTTTTAAAGCTCGTCTTTGGCCGCTTTCATGGCGGTTGTTTGGGTTAAATAGGCTTGCCTCAGTTTCTTAAAAGGCGCACTGCCTGTGCTGATGGTGTGCTACTCCCCTGTTTTGCTGTCGGTCCTGTTGGCTATTCTAAATATGCTTGACCCCCTATAAATACGAAAATTAAAAACATGTAGAAATAGTAGAAGTAATAAAAGAACACACTACGTTCCTTCATTCGCTTTAGTATTGCTTTATGTTTAACATAACTTCCCTTTTCTTTATCATCTGTTACGCATTTCTTATAAGGCGCGTCTGTTTCATCAAATATTTCTATAGAGTATCTTTTATATAAATAAACATAATACGCTACAAATGGGCTTCCCATAATCAACACTAATAAGTTTAAGAAAATCCAATTATCCACTTAATAAATACCCTTAAAAATTTTATTGTAACTACAAATTAATTACTTTTGATCAAGCTACCTATCCCTATCTTTTGGCTTGCCAATTCCACTCGAAAGGTAGCAGATTACTCTCCAAATCAAACGTCCAAAAAAGCCTACCTGCTCTATAAACGCTATAGTAAAAGCCCAAACAAATGCAGCGCAAAATAGCATCAAAAAGTATGACTTTTCTGCTTGATAAAGCTCTTCCCCGTCGCCCTCTACTCTAAGTACAAACTCATGTGGAAGAGAATGAATGCTTGATGCTTTTTCTAAGAAAGACCTTCTAAGCCTTTCGCAGTCAGAGAATTCAAATGACTCTTGAATTCTTAGTTTTTTAGCATTAGGCGATAATAAACTCATTTCATATGAATTAGCATTCTCACCTATATAGCAATTTACATTAGTCCCTGAAAAAGGATAAACCTTTGTATTAGCATCACGCCATGTATAGTTCTGATAAAAGACACTCGCCACGATAAGTAAGGCAAGATAAAGAAGCGCCCACTTATTAAATATTATTCTACCTTTTGATTTACTTTCTTTTGGTTTACTTTCTTTTGGTTCTTGCAATTAGTTAATTCCCTTTGTAGTACACTCATAAAATTTAAAACTATTGAGTATTAATTAATCTCAATTATGCACCTTTTTACATAATTACCAAGTGACTTAATTTTTAGGTATTTAACAGTTATTGATTGATTATGGTTAACTAAGCCTTTGCCACTTAAGCATTGTCTATCATAATAATAAAGATCAAACCTAACACCATCTACTTTAAAAACATCTTTACCACCATAGGATTTTAGGCCATCAACAATACCATTTACCTTATAGAATCGGCCATTCTCAAAGTCATTTTTAAAAATTTTTGATTGGTAAAGTTCAAAGATTGCGTTAAAAGAAAGAAAAGAAGATATAACAAAAAATATCATTATTATGGGTTTATTAACGTATTTATTTTTTCTCCAAATAAACACGCTTAAGCCAAATAGTAAAACCCAAGAAAAGGCAATATAACCCCAGCTATTTTCAATAAACTCAAAAAGCATCTTAATTTATCTCAGTTAACATATTATTTATAAACAAGGTAATTTTTATCGAAAACTATCCTTATATGTATTTAAGCTCATGATCTTACGTCTCTTTATCACGTTTTTAAACCTTTAACTTTAAGGCCTTTCAAGTAGCACTCGCCCTCACCAGCACCTGCTCTCTAAACTAGACAAGCCTGCTTGTTCCCGCTGGCGGTGACGGATTCTATTCGCCACTCGCCCTCAAGAATCACAGGGAAGCTCCCGTTTAAGATCAGCTGGGCCCCAACGACTAACGCATGGGAATCAGGAATGTTGCCCGGCACATTCTCGATTAGAGAGCGGTGAGCTTAGATCCTTGCTTACGCTGTGTTTTTTAAGAGTTCGTCTTTGGCTGCTTTGTATGCAGCATCTTGGCTTGAATAGGCTTGCCGCAGCTTCTTAAAAGGCGCACTGATAATTTGAGAATTGATAAAATCATTTATAAATATCTTTTATTTTTACACCTCTATCTAAATAGAATTCAAAAACTTTTTCTCTCCAAGGGCTATCCTCACCCAAACCTTGAATCTCAATAGTATCAACGATTGTTTTATTAAAATTATTTTTAAGAAACGGGTCACTCCCAGCATTTAATAAAAAGTATAAAGCTTCCCAGTCACCCCTACCTGCCGCAACTTTTGCTACAGTATTGCCAAATCGATTTTTCTGATCCAAGTTTGCACCTACTTCAATCATAACCTTAAAGTTCTGAACTCGATCAGCAGACAGCGCATCAAAAATAGGAGATGGATTTAAAGAACTTTGATTCAATACATAATTAGGATCAGCATCATACTCAAGCAATAACGTTAAGAAGCTTGAATTTTTATAGGATGCAGCTAGCCCCATTGCAGAGATACCTTCATAAGAGCTTCCCTTGGCATTAGGATCTGCTCCAAGTTCTAATAATGCTTTAGCCACTTTATGGTTTTCATTGAGTATTGAGAGAACTAACAGGGAAAGTTTATTATTATTTACGAAGTTAATATCAAAATTATTTTCTTCAATATATTTTCGTGCATCACTTAGATCATTACTTTTTAAGGTTGAGACAAATTCATTCATTTCATGTTGGTTAGTTGACCCCTCTACGACACCATGCAAAACGTATTTATTTGAACTACAACCAACAAATAAAAAAACAACCATTAAAAATATGTATTTCATGCCCTTCCTTAGTAACTCTTTATTAAACTCTCAGCAAGATAGAGGTTATATCAAATTTAATTTAAAGCTACTATTTATACAGACTCGCCCTCACCTGCACCCGCTCTCTAAACTAGACAAGCCTGCTTGTTCCCACTGGCGGTGACGGACTCTATTCGCAACTCGCCCTCAAGAATCGCAGGAAGCTCCCGTCTAATATCAGCTGAGCCCAACAACTAGCGCCTGAGAATCAGGTATGTTTCTTGGTACATTCTCGATTAGACTCTCTGTTAGATAAGTGTGAGCTTAGACCCTTGCTTACGTTGTGTTTTTAAGAGCTCGTCTTTGGCCGCTTTCATGGCGGTGGCTTGGGTTAAATAGGCTTGCTGCAGCTTCTTAAAAGGCGCACTGCCTGTGCTGATGGTGTGCTCCTCACCAAAATTTTAAATAGACTACCAAAAATGTAGAGCATTCCTTTTTAAGTCTTGGAATACTCTATATCAATAATACATTGGCTACCTTCATTTCGAAACAGACCAGTTTTTACAAATTTGATAGTTACATTCATATTTTCTTCTATTAGGTTATGCACACTTATACAATGAATTTCATTATGGTCGATTTCAAACTTTGTATTATCAATCATAAAAGAATCCATTCCATTAAAGTTTTCAAGATTTTTTATATTCCCTGTCGCAACGGAAAAGTCACTATTTTTAACTCTCTCAGTTATAATGGAGAGTTTATTGTAACTATAAAGAGCAGCTCCCCCTATCAATATAAGAAAAATACTCATAGCTAAAACAAAGTTTTTTTTAAGATTCTTATTACGTTTATAAAAAAAATATGTAGTGCAATAACTAGCGAATAATGACCAAATGATATAAAACGAATTAAACTCAACTTCTGACATTGTGCTTTCTCAAATTAAAATCAATTAAATAAGGCTATAAAGACTTCCGTATTAAGATAAAGTCCAAAAGAAAAGCACATTAATCGCAATATTTTTGACTCTCCCGCTTTCAAGGAGTGTGATGAAATCAAATAAATATCTAACTTAAAAACATATCTATAAATGAATAAATAATTTATTAGCAATCCAAAGACAATATATTTTATTGAGTGAATGATGCTACTGCTCTCACTTAACAAAAATAACGAGAACGAAGAAAGTGCTACAACAAACCAATAAAGCATCTTCAATTGTTTAGTAAGGTCTAACGTTTCCATAAACTTTATCATGAAACTTCACGTCCTCGTTTTTAAGTTCTCTATTCCATATAACCTCATGATCTTACGTCTCTTTATCTCGCTTTTAAACCTTTAACCTAAACCCTTTCAAGTATCACTCGCCTTCACTAACACCCTATAGCCGGGCTTGTTCCCGCTGGCGGTGACGGATTCTATTCGCCACTCTCCAGATAAAACAGCCGGAAAGCTCGTGTCTAATATCAGCTGAGCCCCAACGACTAACGCCTGAGAATTCGGTATGTTTCTTGGTACATTCTCGATTAGAGAGCTGTGAGCTTAGACCCTTGCTTACGCTGTGTTTTTAAGAGCTCGTCTTGCACTGCTTTTGTCGCGGTACCTTGGCTTGAATAGGCTTGCCGCAGTTTCTTAAAAGGCGCACTGCCTGTGCTGATGGTGTGCTCCTCTCTTATAGCTCCCCATGCAACCTCTAACAAAAAATCAATAAATCTATTATCTGGATAAAGCTATAAGTGAAATGATTAAAAGAAGAATACCGTGTACACAATTCCAGAAAAAGCAATGCCATTTATTATCAAAAAATGCTTTTTAATTATTATGCTTTCTGGATCAGTAACTTTTATTTTATGCAATTTTTCAGTCATTATTGAAATTGCAGGAGCCATAGTTCGATTTGAGTATAAATCCGTTATATATAAATCAAGTCCAACAAATAGCACAAATGCATTAATGAATGAGCCATTAATTAAATAGTAAGAAGTTGCTGCAATTGAAACAAACAGAACTCTAACTAAATAATTGTTTTTATATCTAGAAATCAACCTCGAAAATTTAGAAGAAAAGATCAACCCGACAAACTTATCGCCTAGCATTAAAGTCTCCAAAAGCAATATAACCTCATGATATTACGTCTCTTTATCTCATTTTTAAACCTTTAACCTAAACCCTTTCAAGTAGCACTTGCCTTCACTAGAACCTTATAGCCCTGCTTATTCCCGCTGGCAGTGACGGACTCTATTCGCCACTCTCCAGCTAAAATTGCAGGAAAGCTCCCGTCTAATATCAGCTGAGCCCCAACAACTAGCGCCTTGTAATCAGGTATGTTACCTGGCACTTCTAGGGTGAGCTTATACCCTTGCTTACGCTGCGTTTTTAAGAGTTCGTCTTTGGCTGCTTTCATTGCAGTGCCTTGGTTCAAATGGGCTTGCCGCAGCTTCTTAAAAGGCGCACTGCCTGTGCTGATGGTGTGCTCCTCCCCTGTTTTGTAAATAAAGCTAAGTACCTCAGATTATTAAAGGGAATCAAAATAGTTTTATGATTTCATTATACATTTTCATTTGTTTGAAATAAGCATAGGCAATAACAGCAAGAGTAATTAATATTATTAAAACTGCCACTTCAAGCCCATTTATTGCTCCAAGTAAAATAAATGCAGAATAAGCAAAAACAACAGACCAATTAAGTAATCCTTTAATCACTACTTTATCATCAGTCATTTTAATAACAGCATTCATGACAGTAACTGTATGAGGACCTTTTTGTACTAACTTTTCTCTTATGTATATAGTATTTGAATCTTTTTCAAAAAATACTATTTGAGATAAGTTTAGCTCATTAATTACATCACTAACTTTTTCAACTAGTTTTTTATCACTTCTAATTTTATTACTTGTGTTTTTATTATAAATAGTCACATTGTAATTATAAAAAAATGAATTCCAAGTATGTTCAAAAACAACTCCTAGCAACATTAATGCAAGTAAGATGTAAACAAGTAAAAAGTACAAATCATCACTCACTTTATTTTTCTCTCTATTTATCCATTTCTATACAGGCATATGCCCGACACATATAAAACAGTTTCATTCTGTTTATAGCCTCATGATCTTACGCATTTTTATCTAAACTTTAAATCCTAAACACTAAACTCTTTCAAGTATCATTAGTGCTCGCCTTCACCAACACCCTATAGCCCTGCTTATTCCCGCTGGCGTTGACGGACTCTATTAGCCACGTTCCCTTTAATATTGCAGGAAAGCTCCCGTCTAATATCAGCTGAGCCCCAAAAACCAGCGCTTTGTGATCAGGTATGTTGCTTGGCACATTCTCGATTAGACTCTCTGTCAGATACGTGTGAGCTTAGATCCTTGCTTACGCTGTGTTTTTAAGAGTTCGTCTTTGGCTACTTTCATGGCGGTGGCTTGAGTTGAATGGGCTTGCCTCAGCTTCTTAAAAGGCGCACTGCCTGTGCTGATGGTGTGCTCCTCCCCTGTTTCACTGTCGGTCCAGTTGGCTTTGATGCCATTTACCGAAGATCGGCTTGATTGCTCTAGTTGGCAGTTGATAAAGCCGCTGTCGCTGGGTGTGTTCTTGCTCGGCATGGATAAGGTGACGGTGGGTAGACGCTGACCTGAGAGGGTTTTCTCCCGACCTTTTGGGGCCAAGACGTACAAGTCGTTAACCGGCTTTGCGATTACTTTTATTTCATCTATGTACGTTTCTCCCCCATCTAAAACCATAATAAATAGGGTATAAAACCAATATTATTGAGCATAATACTTCATTTATATTGTTATTAACGATATATTCCCTATTTAAAAGAAATAATGGAATACGCACCTCAATTACAATAAAAAAAATCAGTAAAAAAGCGTAATAGATATGGATGGATTTTTTGCTTTTAATATACTTTGTTATAAAAGAATTCAGAATTATTGTGAATATTATGTAAAAAATAACTACCAAAAGTTTATCCTATTAATATTTTTAAGTGGCTCGTGATCTTAACTCTCTTTATCTCGCTTTTAAACCTTTTACTTTAAGCTCTTTCAAGTAGCACTTGCCTTCACTAGAACTCGATAACCTTGCTTGTTCCCGTTGGCGGTGACGGACTCTATTCGCCACTCTCCAGCTAAAATCGCAGGAAAGCTCCCGTCTAATATCAGCTGGGCACCAACCACTAACGCCTGAGAATCAGGTATGTTTCTTGGTACATTCTCGATTAGAGAGCGGTGAGCTTAGCCCCTTGCCTACGCTGCATTTTTAAGAGCTCGTCTTTGGCCGCTTTCATGGCGGTGGCTTGAGTTGAATGGGCTTGCCTCAGCTTCTTAAAAGGCGCACTGCCTGTGCTGATGGTGTGTTCCTCTTCGAAATTTAAAATAGACTACCAAAAATGTAGAGCGTTTCTTTTTTAACTCCTGGAATACTCTATATCAATAATACATTGGCCACCTTCTTTTCGAAACAGACCAGTTTTTACAAATTTGATAGTTACATTCATATTTTCTTCTAGTAGCTTCTGAACACTTAAACAATGAATTTCATTATGGTCGATTTCAAACTTTGTATTATCAATCATAAAGGAATCCATTCCGTTAAAATTTTCTAGATTTTTTATACTCCCTGTTGCAACGGAAACGTCATTATTTTTAACTCTCTCAGCTATCATGGAGAGTTTATTGTAACTATAAAGAGCAGCTCCCCCTGTCAATATAAGAAAAATACTCATAGCTAAAGCAAAGCTTTTTTTAAGATTCTTATTACGTTTATAAAAAAAGTATGTAGTGCAATAACTAACGAATAATGACCAAAGGATATAAAACGAATTAAACTCAACTTCTGACATTGTGCTCTCTAAAATTAAAATCAATTAAATAAGACTATAAAGACTTCCGTATTAATATAAAGCCCAAAAGAAAAGCACATTAATCGCAATATTTTTGACTCTCCTGCTTTCAAGGAGTGTGATGAAATCAAATAAATATCTAACTTAAAAACATATCTATAAATGAATAAATAATTTACTAGTAATCCAAAGACAATATATTTTATTGAGTGAATGATGCTACTACTCTCACTTAACAAAAATAAAGAGAAAGAAGAAAGTGCTACAACAAGCCAGTAAAGCATCTTCAATTGTTTAGTAAGGTCTAACGTTTCCATAAACTTCATCATGAAACTTCTCGTCCTCGTTTTTAAGTTCTCTATTCCATATAACCTCATGATCTTACGTCTCTTTATCTCGCTTTTAAACCTTTAACCTAAACCCTTTCAAGTATCACTCGCCTTCACTAACACCCTATAGCCCTGCTTATTCCCGCTGGCGGTGACGGACTCTATTCGCCACGCTCCAGCTAAAATCGCAGGAAAGCTCCCATCTAAGATCAGCTGAGCGCCAACGACTAGCGCCTCGTGATCTGGTATGTTGCCTGGCACTTCTAGGGTGAGCTTAGACCCTTGCCTACGCTGCATTTTTAAGAGCTCATCTTTGGCTGCTTTCATGGCGGTGGCTTGAGTTGAATGGGCTTGCCTCAGCTTCTTAAAAGGCGCACTGCCTGTGCTGATGGTGTGCTCCTCCCCTGTTTCACTGTCGGTCCAGTTGGCTTTGATGCCATTTACCGAAGATCGGCTTGATTGCTCTAGTTGGCAGTTGATAAAGCCGCTGTCGCTGGGTGTGTTTTTGCTCGGCATGGATAAGGTGACTGTGGGCAAACGCTGGCCTGAGAGGGTTTTCTCTCGCCCTTTTGGGGCTAAGACGTATAAGTCGTTTACCGGCTTTGCGATGGCGTCTCGCTCTCTGGCAAGCCTTGTCAGAAAGGCAACGTCTGTTTCATCTGTTTGGTCTAGGTGCTCGATGAGTTCGTCTTCATATTCGGGGGCGACTCTGGGGCTAAAGCCGTGGGCGGTGACAACTTGTCGAAAGAGATCGGCAAGGGTGATGTTCTCGAAGGTTTTGGTTTGTCGTTCTTTAAAGCGGGTGTTGTCTTCGACTTGAAAGGGGGCGGCGGTTGCGACGATTGTCATGGTGGGCGGGAAGAGTACGGGGGTGATTCGGGTGATTTTAAATGCCCCTCTGTCTATTAGGGTGTCGTCTACGCCTTCGTGCCAGTTGAGTATGGCGCCTTCTTTGGGTAATCCGTCTTGATTTTGGGTGTCGATAACGAGGGTGATTTGATCGGTTTGTATGCCAGGTGCATCGGTTCGTTTCCATGAGATGAGGCGTTGGTTGATGATGTTGGCGAGTTGCTTTGATTCGCTGGTGACTTGAACAATTGGTTTGTAGCCTAATCCCATATGTTTACCATGCTGTCTGTTTGGATTTGTTCTTGAGCCTGCTGAGAGAGTGCTGGCAAGGTGATGAGTACGTCTGCGGGTAAGATGGGGCCGTATTGTGTGAGGTGTGGGTTTAAGGTGTAGAGTGCTCGCTCGGCTTCGTCGTCTGTGCGCTTTAGGCCCATCCAGAGGATAAGGCTGATGCTGTCGCCTTCTCGGCTACGTAATGTTTTCACCTGCGTATTCCTCTAGTTCTAGGGTGAATGACAAGGTGATGGGAGTGCCATCGTCTATGATGCGGTCTTGTTTTTCGTTTAGGCGCTTTATCGTCCAGAGACCAAGATTGTTGCCATAACCATCTGCGAGTACGAGTGGCTCTCGCTGGTTTTGCAGTGTGCGCAGGCTTGCAAGGTTATCCAGCCCTTCGGCTTTAAACCATGTGCCAGTGAGGCTGATATTCTCAAGGCTTTGGCCTGTGTTTTGGCTGATGGGCTTTTGGCCGTATCGGGTGATGGTGCGCCAACCACCATCGCTGGTACGTTGTAGGCCTGTATAGGGTGTGCCTTGGCCGAGTGAGAACACAAAGCCACCGAGGGACATCATTTGTTTCATTGGGGTCTCTTTTGGAAGTAAGCAAGTTAAGAGTTTTGATTATCCGACAAGCTAGCATCGATACTCATTGCCACAGCTGAGCCGCCCATTAAGGTTGGGGTGAGTTCGTCCTTTAAGCGTTGGATTATTTGGTCGCTTAGTTCTTGGTCGTAACTTGGGTTACCTGTTGGCGTTAGGTTGATTACTGGCGCAAAGCTCACTGAGGTTTGCTTGGCTTTGTTTTGCTGCTGTGCAAGCTGATTGGCTGGCCCGTTTGCGCTGGCATTGGCTATGGGTTGAGCGGTTTTGTCTTCTGACATCCAATTAGGGAGCTGCTCCCCTAGCCAATTGCTTAAGCGGTTTAGGGTGTTTGGTTCGGTTGCTTTGGTTTGCTGGTTTTCGTCTTCGTCATCATTAAAAAGACTGCCAACTTTACTGCCTGCCCATTCACCTAATGCGCCACCGCCGAGGCCACCGACAATAGAGCCGAGTACACCACCTACTGCTGTACCGATAACAGGTACGACTGACCCAATGGCTGCTCCAGCCATTGCCCCTGCGGCTGCGCCACCAATACCACCTGCCATATCACCTGCTGTAGCGCCGATTTGTTCGTTGTCGCCTTCTGAAATTGCTGAGGTTAAAGCCGCACCTGAAAGGGCTATATCTAAAGGTCGAAAGAGTTTGCCTGCGCCTTTCATCATGCCTGCCATGGGCAAGGCTTCGGTTAGGCTACCTGCTGCGCCTGCGATATCCGCACCTGCCATGGCAATGTTGCTTAAATCCATACCACCTGCGTTAGCAGCCCCTGAGAAAAGCGACAAGGCCGCACCACCACCGAGTAAGCCTGCTAGCCTGCCATACTTACCAATACGTGGCCGTTTCGATTTATAAGAGCCCGCTTCGCGTGGTTGTAGGAACCGGCTTTCGACTTCGGCAAGGCGACTAAAGCCAGAGCCGCATTAATCTCAGCCACAATTCGCTTGTGCTTTCCATCTGTCATCATGGTTTTAATCTCTTCTTCGGTTTTGATTCCATCAATTAGCCCATGGCTTAATAATTGATTCGCGTTAAATATTTGCGCCTGTAGGTCTTTAAGCGCAGAGACTTCAAGCCCTCTAAACTCACCCACTAACGAAAAGAAAGACTCACCAAGTTGATCAACAATCGCTTGTTGTCGCTGGCTTTCAGCATCTGTTAATTCGGTATGAGGCGAACCATCTGCCTTAGCCTCGCCCGTGGTGAAATAGGTAATTTTCTCTTTGTCGTTTTGGACTTCCCGACGGCCATAAATCACACCGATTGAACCCGCCATACTATGAGGGCTGGCATAGAGCTGAGAGCAAGCACTTGCCAGTGCGTAATTCGCTGAAAAGCAATTACCGTTAATAAAGCCAATCACAGGTTTCACTTTGGAAAGCGCACGAATATGAGAGGCTAAATCGAAACAGCCTGTTGCCTCTCCACCTGGTCCATCAAACTCAACAAACACTTGTTTGATCTCATCGTTAGTCATCAAGTGAGTGAAGTTTGTACGTAGATCACGATAAGAAACCACTTCATTACAACTGGCATCTAACTCATTAAAACGGTGAGAAGTTGGCCCAAATACGGAAAGGTGGCAGAAGGTATTTCTGCCTTTCGTGGCATCATTGTCTAAAAACAATTTGGGGTTCTGATAAAACTGGTTAAGCAGTGCTAAATTGGATTGATGAGCATCAACCGTCATCAGCATAGGGGCGTTCGTCATCAGCTGAGTCAGATGGCGCATCATTTAATCCTCGCTCTTCTTTTGCTTGTTTACTGCGTTGCACACTATCAAGATGTTGATCGAGGGTTTTACCTCGGCTATTGGCAACGTCTTCTAGTGAATTGATATGATTATTAACTTCAAGCACCAAGGCTTTAGCCGCTTTAAGAGGGTCGATTTCTTCCCACTCAGGCCAAATCCAGCTTGGTGATAGATAGGGATAAGGGTTATCAAAATAGTCAGCTATTTGGCCTATTCCACTGAGGTTATAAGCTTCGATAAACCAACCTAAAATACGGTTATACGCTGGCTCTAAAACAATGGTTCTAAGCTGACTAACAAAACGCCTGTGGTTAATCATCCCAGCACGGATGCTGGAGTAATTCACTTGGGTAAGATCGCCCGTTAGCATTTCGTAGGTAATACCCAACAAGCCCGCAATCATTCTCAGCACTTGGTTATTATGCTCTTGATAATTACCCGCTATTTCCGCAGGTGACGCGGTCTTGATTTCTTTAACACCATTTAGAAAGGTGACGCCACCTGCTTGAAGTATGAGTTTTTGAGGTGCTTTTTGAACACCAGGAGCACCCGCTGTTTGGCTAACCTCAGTATCTTTTAAAGCAAAGACCTGTTGGCCTATTCGCTTCATCCGAGACTTTATCTCGACTGTTTGGTTGTCCTTATATTACTTAGCAAAATCAGCCCCTGCTGTGATCCAAGGTTGGCCTGTAGATTGCCCAGCATGAATTACATCTCTAAGGTGAATGACATCCGCAGCAGGTAGCCAATTCACAGACTCTTCGTCAAAATCAGGATGGTCACGAGGTAACTTATAAAAGGCATATTTCTTAACTTTGCCATTCTTCGAATATAAGATGCCGCCACGCACATAGCTGCCTGATCCCGTCCGCTCTAAGTTAGTTGCCAAACTTAAAGGGCTAACCACTTGAAGCTGTAATGGAATACGATCCAAAGTACGTCGGCGCACAATAAATGCACTGCCATCTAGCAACATGGTCATGACGCCTAACGCCTGCACACCAGCAAAATTCGTGTTGTCGTAAAAGTCGCAGTAAGTTGCCCACTCATTAAAGCTTTGAATAAATTCAGCGCTAAACAAATTAGGATCAAAAACAGGTGTGGAGCCATCCCCAATACAACTCGCCCTAAAGCGAGATGCACCCACCCTCAATAAAGGGTTGTTTCGAATGAGATGGTGACTAGCCGTAATCTCTTTGAGTAATGCCGCTTCGCTTTTCTCGTTATCATGCGCCTGTGCATCAGAAAATAAAGCTGACTTCTCGACACTGGAATAACTCAAAACTGCACCTCAACATCAACACTTTCCATCAAAGGCATAGGGGTGAGTTCGTTTCGCATTTGCTGCTCTAAGGCTCTTAATTCAGACAAACTCACCTCTGTGTATTGCATGCTATTTTTGCTGCCTTGAGGTGTGGTGTATTCCACCTTCACTTGTCGCTTACCACTCACTAAATCAGTGATGGCTTGCTGGACAACCAGCAGGTTTTCAGCAGTGGCATAAACTGTCATCCGTAATCCTCATAATTAGATGTTTCGTAGTGATCTACATAGGTGTGTTCTAAGTCGTAATCGCCATGCTTTTGGCTAGCAGGGTCGATTAAGCCAAGTGGCTCAGATGGGCTTGCTTGCTGTATCTCAGGTCTAAAAAAGTCATAAAGCCAAAGCACATAAACCAGCAAATCCCATGGCTCATTTCGAGATTGGCCTGTCTTCTTATCCCACTTAACATTGGTTCCACTGCCTTTTAATTCTTCGGCAGTCAGCATTTGGAAATACTGAATATCGAACACATCGTTAAACGGGAAATGAATGTAATTTTTACCGGGCAATTCGTTGTTTAAACGTTCTGCAGCACGGTTTTTGATTTGATGAACATTGAGGCTTCGATACTCACACTTGGCCTCAGGGTGAACCTTATAAGTAAGCGTAAATTCAGACTTAAACTTAGTCTTAGTACTGGATTCACCACGAATAGCGAAGATCCAGCCTTGGTATGGTGCGCAAAACTCAAGCATGGCTTTCCATGCATGGCCGTTACAGTCCATCGCCACCGCAAAAACACTAAGCTTATTACCTGATGACAAGGTAAGTTCAGTACTCAGAATAGAAATGAGCTTAGCTTGGGTGCTTTCATCTTCAGGGTCACCCAGCACTTGCCCATAGTTAACCGCCCAAATTTCTCCTCGCTCACCAATCGCCCAAAAGTGATATTCAAAGCGGTTTTTCTGAGTATCTACCGTTGCTAAAACACAGCGCACTTGCTCCGGTAATACCTCAGTTGGTGAGTAGTATTCTCGCCTGCCATACAAGACTTCAAAGTTATTCAGCTTGAGGGCATGTGCTGCATCTGAATACTCAACCCCGACCTTCGTATTCATGAAAGTCTGCATTTTTAAAGGGTCTTTTTTGGCCTTATCGTATTCACCAGCGATCGAAGGCAAAGCGGTATTTGGGTTATCGTTGTAAGCAGACCAGATATGAAAGCCTGCATCCAATTTGCCCCTTTCGTTGGTATCACCAGGTTCACCGCATTTACAGCAAAGGGCCGAACCTGTTTCGTCCCATTTCTCAGGTGTTTGGTGTACACCACAACATTCAAACTCGCGGGTTGCTCGCCACTCTCCCGAATCAACCATGTTGAATTTGTGTTCTTCTTTAATTTTTCCACTGCACTTAACACAAACAAAGTGAGCCGATAAAAAGTCTTTTGGCGAGTATCGAAAGTTCTCTAATTTCAGCCTTTGCTTATGCTGACAATGAGGACAAGGTACATATAAATAACGCTGATCGGTTAATAGAAACTCTCGGGTAATCTTGCAAGTGCCCGCCTCTTTAGGTGTCGAACCTAATACGATTTTTCGTTGGGCTTCACTCTCTGTACGGGTTATCCCAAGGTCGATTGGGTCACCCTCTTTATCGACATTGTCTAAATACCCAGACACCTCATCCATAAAGAGATATTTGATCGTAACCAAACGAAAGCTACTGCCAGACGTAGCCCATACAACCGAAAGATCACCGCCATAAAAGTTCTTTTCGGTCGACGTGTTTTTACCAAACAACTTAGATACAACAGGCGCACAATAACTAAAGACACGGCCAATCTCTTTAGTCGCAAACTTCTCAGCATCACCTTGAGTATTCTGAACAATCATGATGTTGCCAGGGTCGTTCGTCACTAACCAAGCAACCGAGGTATTAATAAAAATGGCGTAACCAACTCGGGCGCTTTTTGCTAAAACGATTTTCTCTATTAGCGGTGACTCCATCGCCAATAGCCAAGCACGTTGAAAAGACTTAGGGGGATAAATCTGTGCTTCAGGGTTTTTGTGCTTTTTACTCCAAACCGTTAAAGGTATCTTCTTCGGTGGGGACGTAATGTCGAGAATATTTCTCAAGAACCTTATCGATAAGCGGCTGTAACTCATCTTTGCCAACCTCTTCTAAACTGTCGAAAACCTCCTCGACAACTTGGTCGATTGCACTCACATCCTTGGGTTTTATTGATAGGCGTTTTTGAATTTGATTAGAGAGGTCAGAAAGGTGGTTTCTAAACACAGAAAGAGGCGCATTATAGAGCTCTGTCATAGCATCAGCTGGCACCAAATTTCCCATCGCTTCTGAGTTAGCAATATGCAGTTTTATGGCGGCTTGTTTTTCCTTCTCTTTTCGCCAATCTTCGGTCGATTTATGAGCTTTCGTATTTCCACTGTTACCCCCCTGTTTCCTCCCTAGGTTCGCTTTCATGATTCTGATCACTTCTGACTGGAATTTAATGAAAGTTCGAATCGATGCATCGATATCCACATCGCCAGACTCTAGATAAACAGGGGAATAGCCGTCTTTCTCATTGTTTCGAAGAGTTTTAACAGTTATCCCCAAGATATCTGCTAATTGTTTTTTAGAAGCCATAGTTAAAAACGCTCATTTGTTAATAAATTGATAAAAAACACCCCAAAAAGGGGTAGAGGTAATACGAAGGATATTTTCAAAAAATTCTGTGAGGTCGCGAGTGTAAAACCCGCAGGAAAAAGGCCCCTATTGGGAGTACCTTTTTCCACTTTTTGCACACCAATTCACTTTTATTTATCACGCCTTCTACGACTCACCCTTTTCTTGATGATTTCATCCTGTTTTTTAACCTGAGGAAGGCGATTTGAAGAGTGGTTTAACTGCTCAATAATGTTATCAACCGTGTCCTTCACTAGCTGGTTTGTTGTCATGCGTTCAAGCTTACGCAAACCCATCACAACAACACGACTCACCAAGCGCTCAATCACTACGGCCCAGTCCACCTTTCGAATGGTTGCTTGCAAAGTATCCACCACAAGACCACCAATCAAAGCGGGGATGTTCCCCGTCGCCAAACTCACAATCGCACTAAAGATCTTCATTTCACATTCTCCTGTTTTTTCAATCCGTACAGCTCAAACGGAAAGTTATTAATAAACTCTTCAACCTTTCCAGCGCCTTTAACAGTGTTATAAAACTGCTTCCAGTAAGAGGCTAAACCATTGATATCATTCGCTTTAGGTAATGCATTAGGCTTACGCCAGAAGTGAACACGGCACATAGCAACCGAGTATTTCAAGTTACTAATCAGCTCATCATGGTCTGGGTAATCAGCCACGGCATACACATCTTCAGCAGCTGCGCTGATGTAACCCGCAAGATCCTTAACGATGTCTCTTTGATACTTGAGATAGTTAATCCAAATGTCTTTATGGGTGTTTGGCTCCATCTGGCAGATACCCAACGCAGGCCCACCGCCTAGCTGCTTAAGGTGAATGCCGCCACTCTCTTGGCAGATCGTCCCTAAAACCAATTGCTCAGCCGCTATCGAATACATGCCTAAGTCTTTCAACACAGGCTTAACAACAAGATCCTTCAGTTGTAACAAGTTCAAACTCATAAACCACCCCGCTTAAAGCGTTGCTCATAATGTCTAATCGCTTCATTTCCCATTAGGCCAGCAACACCAGACATAAAGCCGATTGCACCGCCATCCAAGCCAAGAGAAACACCAAGAAAGTAAGTAATCATTCCTAGAAAACCGCCAATAAAAACGGTGATAAGCAATTGAATTAATGAGAATTTTCTAGGATCTTGCTGAATTCGAATAAGGTACTTAACAGCACCACCAATACTTGCAACCACCATAGCTAACGCAATTTCAAACAGCTCATCTGGCAAGATCTTCATAGGTTTGTGATATCCAGAAACGAAAAAGCCCCGCTGATTAGCGAGGCTTAGAAATAGAAAAGGCCCACATACCTGTGAGCCTTAAAGAATTGTTCGCCGCCAAACACAAATATGACAGCATGGGTAAAATTTAAACTCTAATTCCTAGGGTTGCAATACCCCTCGCGCGTATTTCTTCAATTTCCTTCTCTCTTTACAAAACGAAAATTAATACTCTAAAAAACTGATTATTAATAAGTTTTCATACCTAACACAAAAAGCCTTGGGCGGCATACGGGCGGAAAATAGAGTGTATTTTTCGCTATATATTAGTGCTTTATTAGTAATAATCGGGTTTAACCTAAACCCATTTAAGAGTAATTGAGTTTTCGTATGGCCAAAAAAAGCAGCCGATTGGCTGCTTATTCTTCTTGATTATTAAGTTGTAGCTTAAAATCTAGTAACCAGATTCAACCCAAATATCTATCAATGTATTAGTTTCAGTAATACCATCAATAGACATAACAAACTCCAAACCTTGAATTTTGTTAATACTGCTCTCTTGTGAGAGTTTAAAATCAAATGAAATATATGCATGTCCAGATTGATGTAAGTTCACTTCCATACCACGGGTATGGTCTTTTGTTTCATCACCTACAGACATTTGGTAAGGCTTAATTGATGATCCTGAAGGAGTAACAATTGATGACGATGTGCGTAACACTGACAGTTCAATACCACCAGATTTTTTTACGTTTTCTAATATAAAGTCACACCTCAAAGCACTACCAGATTGAAAGCAGCCAATAAGTTCTCCTTGTACACCAGCTGTCTCAAATGTACGATCAGGCTTTATTTTGTACATACCTACAGTCAACGTAACCAGAAAAGTAATAGCTAGACTTATTAAAAAAATCTTGAGACCATCAATCAAAGTAAGCTTTTTACTATCAGTTCTTTTCTTAAAAAACCAATAATATGATAAAGCTAAAACTAAAATTACAATTAAAACACTCGAAATTTCTATTGTTGTATAACCATAAACTCGAAGACTACTGGCGCCATTAACCATTTCCGAAACAAAACCTGCACCACCAGTTATACCAGCAACCCCACTTCCAACTCCGCCAAATGTTGCTGCGGTATTTGCCATTCTAGCCATTAAAACTCCTTGTCATTATCAACCACGCAATCATAGATATAGCTATATGTTTATGTACCCTAGGTAAGGGCTGCACACCTTTTTGCATCCTTATAAATACAGAATGTATTCACTTTTTCAATTTTAGGTTCAATAAATTTGCTTATTATTTGTCAAAATAAGTAAACTTCACTAAAACAAAGCTATGTAAGGCCATATTGTAAGTTTGTTAAATTATTGGAACATCTCGAAACCTTATACCTCCTTCCCCACTTTTTATTTCAACCAAAGCAAATGAATTAACATCACTTTTAACACTTGGGTAATGTAAGGTTATCAAAACCGGAATCCCATTTACAAAATTTCTTTTAGTGTAAGTAGTAAGCTTCTTAGTGCCAAGAGATAATCCAGAAGCAAAATACTCATTACCTGAATAGTCAATTGCTCTAGTTTCATTTTTTCTTGAGTAAAACGGTACAATACGATCATTTTGATTATTATTAGCTCTAACAGTGCACTCTACAGAACCTCCAATTCTTGAACAACTGAGTAAGTTAAATGTAAAGCCAGCAAAGTGTATGACTTGCTCACTTTTAAGTTCAGCACCATTAGGTTTAATTATAACAGTCTTACTTGAATTTATATTTTTACTCTCTAAATAATTAATTCGATTATTTAGACAACTAATTATTTCATTTAGTTTTTTATAATCATCATTTTTTGATAGTTTTGTTTGACATTCTTCAGCCGCCATCAAAGTTGTCTGTACAAAAAAAAGGATCAATAACACAATTATTTTTTTCAATTTACTCTCTCCATAGACAACTTATTTTAGGGTTATCGCTAATACAAGGGTCTGTTTTCTTAATATTTTTTTGATATTTATCAGTTAAATCTTCCTGAATACTAGTATTAATAGAAGGCTTATCACCTAAACCCTTATCACCTTGACTTTTTTTAAAATCAATTTCTTCAGAATAAATATTAGCAGTGTTTTCAGTAAAATTATTTTGGGGCTGAATATCTGTTTTGCCTATTTCTAAATACAATGCACCAATCCATACAATAATTATCCCTCCCCCCCAAGTAATTACTTGGGCAATTACCTTGCTCCATACAGGATCTTTCCAAACCCATTTCATTACGCAACACCTTCCTGATTAATGCAGTTAAAACTAACCCAGTTTTTTGATTAGAAGACAAGTAAAATCAAGCCCCATGTTCTAATTTAATTTTAATGCTTTTTAATTTGCATAATCACGTTTATAACTCAAGAGAAAACAAGTTTCATCTGCTATTTATATATTTACCTAATTTATTAATAAGCATAATCGCAAAGCGTGCCGTATCATTGATTTTTATAATGTTTAAGCGCACGACTCTCACTAAAACTGAACAAAACCCAAAATAAACTGTACATGCAACCAGTTTTATCAGAGATTTCCTTCTCCTTTCACAAAACGGAAATTGATGCTCTAAATATATGATTGTTAATGACTTTTCATACCTCATACAAAAAGCCGCGGGCGGCATACGGGCGGTAAATAGAGTGTCTTTTTCACATATTATTCGTAATAGTTGTCTCTAACCTACGCCTATTTAAGAGTAATTGAGCTTTCGTAAGGCGAAAAAACAGCCGAGTGGCTGCTTTCTTATCATGGGTGTTAACGCCAAGCTAAGCGGCGCAGTTTACTGCGTCCAAAGCTTGAGCGCCTTGTTAAATGGTGATTATTCATAGATCTTTCCGCAATACAAAAATACTGCGAATTGCTTCCATTTATTTGTTTCTAATTCTGAGTCTTGGTTAATGCCAAAATCAGAATCTTCTGCCCACGCTACAGATGACTCTAAGAAATCACTAATAGTGTTATTTTCCCAACTATCAGGAGACTGTCGATCTTTTATCAAAGATTTTACAAAGAGTAGAAAGCTTTTCTCATCTTTCACCTCTTCCAATAATTTAGAAAGTTCGCTCATAGCTTCCTTTGCCATTTAACGCTTTAGCTAAAGGGCGTGCGACTAGCACGTCCTGTGGAGGCTGTCTTTTTGGCCGGAACGCATTTCAGCGTATTGTTATACGTTTTCTTGAATATAATCCGCAAGCTCATGCCAAACATTAACCAATGTAACAAGTTTCGATGTTTCAGGCGTTGTTATGCCACTTACAGGCACAGATTCAGCTTCTCGTTCAAATAAGTAATCAGCAATACTTTCAGCCTCTTCACTTAAACACTTAACTTTGTGATAGGTCACTGAAGAATCACCATTGTGATTATCAGGGAATGGAATAGCTCCTTTAAGCAAAGCTATTTTTACAACCGAAGCTTCACGAACGCTCCCATTTACCAGAACACTTTGAGTCTCTATAAGTATATTCTTAGGTAATACATCAGGTGCGTTACAAATTTTCTTATATTCTTCAGAATTCATATTACGTATAACGCCTAAAGCACGCGCCCAATACCGGAGCTTGAGCTTTGTGCGAGTATTTTTGCGCACAAAGCTCAAGTGGAGAGTATTGGGTCGCCGTGACTTTTTTTGTTATGTGCTTAGTCATGGAAGTGCTTTAATCCAGACTGGTTAATGTAGGGTGAAAGCGCTTCAACTGCACCGTTGTTTTTATGCCAGATAATATATGTGTAATCCCACTCTTCGCTAATAACACATCCAAGCTCCGGCAATATAAGCTTTGTAAAAAGTGATTCATCCTTATCCATGCTTTCTTTGTAAGTGGATAAGCAGGATTCTATGTATTTAACTTCAATAGTCGATTTAGTATCTAAGCTAACATGCTCGATTTTGAAATTAACGGCCAGATTCTTAATGAAAGCATTGAAACGTGACCAGTCGCGTTCAGTTACCAGATCAAGTTTGTGATAATTCTCGCTTCCAAGCCACCCAGACCAAAGTGATACAAATTCCTTTTCAAATTCTGGCTTAACTTCCCAATCTTCAAAATATTCGCTAAACATGGAGCTCCAGAGGCACATAACGCCAGCGTCAACTGCGTAGCAAGCTGGCGGGCTTTTTGGAACAAAAAGCGTGACAGTTTGCGGAGTCAGATTGCACGCTCTTGTTATGTGTGCAGCCTAAATACTGCATTGTGTTAGGTTTATTTGTATTTTACCTGTCTGACTAATAGTCTGAACTTTATTTTCAAAAGAAGTGTTAATAGAGAGGGGAAATACTATGCCATCAATACTTTGATAACTAATAGATGCACTCATTTTAATGTCTGAAGTAGGCATAGTCATTGATAAATCAGCGGACTCTAAAACATACTTCTCGCCCTGTATTTTTTTATATTCTGAATGAGAGCTTAATTTTGTACCATTTCCTGATGACTCAGTTACAACTTCATCTTCATTAAAAGTAGACTTTACATTCATTTTATCTTTGAGGTATGAAACTGAGTTTCCATTAACAATCAAATTTGAATAATCCAGTGGTACAGGTCTGTTATATTCAACAAAGTATCCTTCTATCTGATTAATCACACCATCAACTTGATTGTTGAATCCAGTCTTCATCATCGATATTCCTTGCTCTACCTTTACTGGATCTGCAACCCCTTCAATAGAAGCTAACTCGATATCAAAAGTTGGCTTAGTAAAACTTAAGCCTTTCTTTGGCGAATATTTCAGCGAAAATGTATTTAGGTCAGAAGATACTATTACATTGCTACCTAGTGGTAGCATTTGTTGATTTAGTTGCTTAATGAGATTGGTTATTAATGGAACCTCAATATGGCAAGTAACCTCTTTAATATTTAAATCGGTCAAATAATAAAAACTATTTGTAAGGTCTTGATATTCTTCCCACTCAGAAGAATTAGAAAAGTTAGCGAATGTTATTAATGCTAACAAAGTAATATGTTTCATATATTTTAAAATAGACCTCTTATTTTCATGTAAGAACACATAACGCCCTGTTAACAGGCAATAAAATAGTTGGCTAAAATAAGCGACGAAGGAGCAAAAGCCAACTGTTTTTTGTCCTTGTTTAACAGCTTGTTATGTGTGTTTACTCTCGCTCGACCAAGCCTGAAAATATATGAGCAAGCACTTTTACATTTTGAGCGTTTTCCGCTTGCCTGTATCTTTCTGATAAATTTAAGTCAGACCAACCATGAAGAGTTTTAGGATCAATACCTTTATCAAGTAAAATATCCTCTGGCGTAAACGTTATAATTTCGTATTTAAGCAATTTTATAGCGCTATCAACGTTTACTTCAAGGTCAACGTTGAGCGGAATTATTGCAACTTTCATAATAATGTTAAAAATAACATCTGACAGTTTTGAGTATAAAAGTTGGCAATTATCATTTTCAGTTAATGGGTACAGTATTTCATCACCCTTAAACTTAACATTGAACTGAGATAAGTTTGCGTGAGCAAAGATATTTCTTAGTTTTCGTATTCCTGTTTTTTTGTTGTTTAAAAAATCATGCTCAATTTTATTAATAGCTCCGCTACTTAATGATTTTTTTACTACATCTTGAAAGGATGATTCATAATCACTTAAGTTAGATTTTAAGATGCCTTCTAATAAATTAAACAGATAAACTAAAGCAGCACTCCCATTTCCTTCCACTTCGCGTAAGAAAGCAAGTTGGTTGCCATAATACCGAGAGTACAACCAAACATTATCAATTACAGTTGATTTAGAATGTTCAATGTTCAAATTTCACTCCCAAGTTGAGACACACATAACAGCTTAATAATGCGCACGCTCGATTTGTCCGACTTATCCACCGCACTCAAAACGTCACATCTACTTAATTAATTTAAAGAAAGGCTACTTATCAACTGAAAACCTTCCTAGCTAAACGCGCATGCGCGTTATTTCAATTCTTAAACTAGCTTGTCTGGCACGGTTATTTTCGTGCCCTTCTCATAACTAATTGATTCTACATATTTTAAAAATAGGCACAATGACAAAGCGTGCCACATCATCGATATTTATAATGATAAAGCGTGCCAAATTTATTAACAATTTAGTAATTTGAAAAATAAACTGTATATACAGACAGTTTTATTAGAATTTTCCTTCTCTCTTTACAAAACGGAAATTGACACTCTAAAAATCTGATTATTGATAAGTTTTTATACCTTTCTCATAATCATAAAGCCGTGGGCGGTATACGGGCGGAAAATAGAGGGTGTTTTTCGCGTTTTAATTATGCTATTTCAGTAAAAGTTTGATTTAATCGTTATCCATTTAGAAGTAATTTAGTTTTCTTAAGGCAAAAAAAACAGCCTGTTGGCGGCTTTCTTTTCATGGGGGTTAACTCCTAGTGAATGGGCAGCATAGTGGCGAAGCCAGGCTTTCTGCTGTCCAGCCGCAGGTGATCATTGCACCCCTTGCTAAATTTTAGTTCGCGAGTGCCCATAAACATATACCACTTTGAACTGCACTGACGGAAACTGTGAAAATGCCAACAGACTTATTTTTCAGCCTATGGCAAATTAAATAACCAAGAATAATTCCTGGTGCCCATAAAATTATTGAGAATAGCGACGTATAACCAATACCAGCTAATATTTCATAGCGGTTAGGATTCTCTGGGTTAGCGAGGAAAGTGAAGAGCCAATATGCTTGCAGCGATAACAAAGCTAAAAGACATGCTGATATAAACTTCCCTAGTGGCGAATAATCCTCTTTCATGATGTCCTTAGAAATTTAACGTCAATATTGTGGGGCGCGAAAGCGTCCCAGCCCAGAATGGGCGATCGATCACCAATGTATTGTTAAGCATTGGCTTTCCGTAGTAAGGATCGGACAAGAGCTTCACTTGAGTCGATATACTCTTGAATATTCCTCTCAAAGTAAATTTCAGGATCTATTTCATCATAATAAAGGTAATGATCTAGATGATACCCAAACATTACTTCTGGGGATTTACTATCTTCCCCCATAGCATTGGATGCTACCCATGATATAAACTTCCTAACATCAGGGCGGGCACTTAAATCCAATCTCATCAATCGTATAGCAAAGCGTTGTTGATATGAAAACTCCATTCTGTCAGGGAAATCATAACTCGCTTTTTTAACACAAACCTTCGGCCCCTTTAAAGAAAGCTCAATCAAAGGATCATAGATATCGCCTTCGATTTCAATTATTTGTTTATCAGCCCAAGATATCATTTCATTATCAGTGAAATATCCTTCGGCCCATAAACCCATAACTATAGAAATTCTTTGCTCAATCATAATTACTGCTTAACGCCCCAATAAGGGGCTGATAATACATGGCTAAAATTGTGTAGCGAAATGAAACCGAGCAAACTGTTAGAAGTCCCGTCATAATGCGATTGTTAGCTATTCTTAGCTCTTTGCTCTCGAATTTCTTCTTTGTTCTCTAAAACATAATCACGGAATTTAAAAAAGTCACCTTCAATTTCTTTATAAATTTCTTCATGAGTCGATTTTGGAGTAAAACCATTTGGATTGTCGCTATGCCATTTAATAGATTCTTCGATAAGTTTCACCCAATGATCTGAGTTTTGACCAGCATATTCATTTATGGGAGTACCTATAACGTAATTTAATGAAGCATAAAGTGCAGGATCTCCGGATTTTTCCAAATTTGGATTAGCCATTAAGTAGGCTCTGAATCTCATTTGACCAACGTAGTACCACTTAACCGCTTCATCAAGTTTGCCTTCATTCAATAACTTTGTAGCTAATGTGATGTAACTTATTGGATGTTTATCGGTAATACTTTGTTTTATAGTCTCAACCGATTCCTCTGCAATATTATTAGTTGAATTTGAATCAGTAGTTGAAGAACATGAGCTCAAAATTAAAGTCATCGAAATTAATATTACATTCCTGATTTGCACTATATTCTCCTTGAATAGCTAACGCCCCACTAAAGCGCGGCGGCTTTATCGCCGTCGCCTTTGAGTGGATTGTTAGCCTTAGTTACGCTAAGTAGTACTTTGAATACGACAAACCAAATTAGAATTGCCAGTACGTTAAAGGTAATATTCGTAAATTCGTAACTCCATGTTAATGAAGCATTCATGCCAAAATTTAAGCTCAATGCCCAGTTCTCGGTTTCAAAACCTATAATTTGCAAACCGTAGAGCCATAAACATAATTTAAGTGCTCTAGTTCTTTTTTAAGATGCGATATGAAAAATACGTATTGAGTAAAAGCATAATACTTAACAGTATTGCTATGCCGTAGACCAGTACAGGCTGCCCTCCCTCTAAGCTGGGAAGGAGCATTCCCATAAAGACAAATCCAACAAGACTATTTATTACCAAGAGCCAATACGAAGCTTTTGTGTATTTATTGTGATGCTCGAACATATTCCATCTTAAGAGGCTAACATCTATGGACACCCCGCTTTTTGCAAGCAAAAACATCTTCTGACAAGTAAGGTTTTGCAGCCATCTATTCGGATTTTAAATGAGGACTTTAACCTCTATCCCTGATGAATTTCGCTGACTTGGTTCTAATCATTTTAACGTTTTCTAAAGAAACGATGTTAGTCCCAGAGTATCCAAGTCACGGTTCAATCTGTTTAGTCATCAACTTTTATACTTAGCAAAACTGAGTATCTTATTTATTCATTCATAAGCAGTTAATTTGTTAACTTAACTGCGCTTTATATTCTCTATTATTGGCTAAAATAGCCCATGTTACTCGCGCTAATTTATTTGCTAATGCAACGATTACTTTATTCTTATGCATTCTTTCTTGTAACTTCTGCAGCCAATAATAAAATGGTTTGCCCGGTTTCATATGCCTAATTACCGCTCTCGCTCCATGTATTAGCATCCGCCTTAAATAGGCGTCCCCGCGCTTACTGATTCCTTGTAAAACAGACTTCCCACCACTTGAATGTTGATTCGGCACTAAGCCTAACCATGCTGCAAACTGCCGCCCTGATTTAAACACTTTTGCATCACCCACACTTGCAACAATAGCGGATGAAGTTAATCGCCCTACCCCAGGAATATCTTGTATTGATCGGCATTGCTGATTTTCATTACCAACTATGTCTATCTGCTTATCCAGCTCTTTAATATAGGTTTCAAGATCATGCAAACGTTTCAACATTGTTTGAATATGACGACTCAGCAGTACAGGTAAATCACTCTCAATTAGGCCAAACTCTGTTCGAAACCATTTATGTAACCTAAACCGTCCTGACGGTATCGAGACACCAAACTCTTGTAAACTCGCCCTTATCCGATTAATCAGTGACGTTCTATCTCTAACCACACCGTCACGTTCGCGATGCACTAAAAGTAGTGCTTGTTGCTCTTCACTCTTAACCGTTACAAAACGCATCGTTGGTCGAGTCACAGCCTCACATATAGCTTCTGCATCTGCTGCATCATTCTTATTCGTTTTAACGTAAGGCTTTACATATTGCGGTGGCATCAACTTAACTTCATGACCTAATTTTTGAAGTTCTCTAGCCCAATAATGCGCACTACCGCAAGCTTCCATACCAATTAAACAGGGCGTTAGGTTACTAAAAAATTTAAGTAACTGATTACGCCTAAATGATCGATTCAAAATTGGTTTACCAGCGCTATTAATGGCGCACACTTGAAATATCGATTTAGCAAGATCAATACCTGCTACTTGAATACATTCCATATTAACCTCCTAAACTGAAGAACTAACTCAGTATAGAAGGGGTGTCCATTTCATTATTTTAATAATACGCACGCTCGATTTGCCGCTTTATCCACCGCACCTAAAACGTCACATCTGCTTAATTAATTTGAAGAAAGGCCACTTATCAACTGAAAACTTTCCCAGCGAAACGCGCATGCGTGTTATTTCAATTCCTAAATTTGCTTATCGGTCACGGTTATTTTCATGCCCTTCTCATAACTAATTGATTCTACATATTTTAAAAATGGGCACAATGACAAAACATGCCATATCACAGATATCTATAGTGCTAAAGCGTGCCAAATTTATTAACAATTTAGTAATTTGAAAAATGAACTGTATATACAGCCAGTTTTATCAGAGATTTCTTTCTCTTCTTACAAAACGGAAATTAGCATTCTATCCATATGATTATTAATAACTTTTCATACCTATCATTAAAAGCCTCGGGCGGCATACGGGCGGTAAATAGAACATTTTTTTCACTAACTAATCATTCAATTTCAGAAGTCACTTAGTTTAAATATGAGACATTTCGTTCATTCAGATAATAAAAAACCACCCGAAGGTGGTTTAAAAGACGGTCTTTTTAATACTAAAGAGCGATTGAAGCATGAACTTGAGGAAGATCAGAGGCATCATAATAATTTACATGAAACTCCAGCTTTGAATCTGGTGAAGTCGCTGTATAAGAGACGGATTGGTCAGCAGTAACTCTTTCATTTTTAACTTCTGAGCCATTTTCATAAATAGCGAAGTTAGCGGTTCCAGCAGCAACCGGAGATAACAACAAACGAATAGAAGTGATACTGCTAAATGAACCAGTAAAAAGAGATTTCTGAGTCGATGTATCATTAGCCAAGCGAGCATTTATATCATTGATTTTAGCCATTTTTATTTCCCTATTTCTATAATGAAATTTAATTTGTAAATTTATTGATAACAAGTATTGCCGTATAAAAGAATCAACTAAAAATATTAAAATATTAAAATATTAAACTTAACTTCCTTGTACAACCTTGCTCGATTGAAACTGTATAACATCAATTGAAATCATAAAATATAAAAAAACAATTAAATACAAAGTCATGATTAAAATAAAAAACAAATAGTAAAAAACAAACATAAACACATATAAATCAAACACTTATAATTAAAACAAATAAAACATAAAAATAAATTTTAATTATATTTAAACCTAACATTAACTAAACTTTCACTTAACTTTTCCCTAAAAACCATCAATAAAAATTAAATTTGAAATTGAAATTGAAATTGAAATTGAAATTGAAATTGAAATTGACATTCTGCCTTTTTAGAATAGATGTTTTTATAAATATATATTTTCCTTTAATAACTAAGGATTTTAGATACAAAAAAAACCACCCGAAGGTGGTTTTAATATATTTTTATCACTTATGCTTTAAATATCCCAACCGATCATAATGCTCACCCAACCTTTACCCTCATGTTCCCAGGTAGAGCCTCCAATTCTATCTTGCCCATAAACAACACCGATATTCACGTCATCCCAGTTAGATACCAAAAAACCAGCAGCCCAAGTAACAGCCGTTTTGGTTTCAGTACTCGTTCCATTAACAACAGAGACTTCTGATAAGCCTGCAGAAATCAATGGGGTTATTCGAAAGCACCAATTTGAAGTAGTACACCCAGGCTCAAAATTAACTCCTGCATATAAACCGACTGTGGCATCACCAGATAGAGATTTACTATTTGTTCGATACTTGAAAGGAACTACCAATGGCCCTGAAGATAGCCCAGTAAGCGACTCTTTAGACACTTGTTTTAGATCAAATTTATCTGAAACATCACGCTTTAGAATATACGTAAAATCATAATTAACCCACTTTAAACCTTCTAGATGGGCCTCATCAAGGCTACTTGGATTACTTGGGTAGATCTTATTAAATTTAACTGTGTATTCATTATCTCTTATTGAAATAACTTCATATTTACTATTTTTTAGTGCTGTATACTCTACGTCATCAACACCATCCGCTCTTTTTACTTTTACCATTACAGATAATCTATAAATCTTCCCAGCTTGTAATTCTCCCGTTGTTGAACTTCCCGTTGTTGAGTCCTCACCTTCAGCAAAACTAATAAAACTTACCGTAAGTACCAAAAAACCAATAATAAGACGTAACATAATCATCCTCACCTACGTTTCAATAAAATCATTTGATTTTCCAGAACATAAAAGAAAGGATTTTTGCAAACGACGCCTTCCTTAGCTTGTTCATTTTTTAACCATAACAAGAAATAACTTAGACACACAATACTTATATGAACCAATCTCAGTTTAAAGTTTTAATGCACTTATTCTTGATAAAGCCATTCTTTAAAGCATCCATAAGGAATACAACGGTTTTTCGTCTTAGCAACGTCAAGAAAAATTTAATTGTGTATTAAGAAGATTCAATAACTTAGATAATATTGGACATTAGATATGCTGCATTTATAGGGGTTCTGAATGGTTCCGTATAAATTTTTACAGTACATTTTGTTTTTTAAACCTTTGTAAAATATAAAAAATAGCAACTTACAATTGATAAAGCTAAATGTACAACTGCCATTGCTAACCAAAACGACTTATCTATACGATAGCCCCAAATTTCGAGGTAAATAGATTCATCTATACGCTTAACTTCTTTAAAGACATAATCAGATTTTTTAGCAAGTCTCCTAAATATAATAAACACCAGAAAAGAATAACTAATTAGCAATATGCCAGGAATAAACCGCTCTACAGATTGCATATTTTCCATTGTTTCATGCAGTCGTTGAGAAGACAGGATCCACCCTAAAACAACAGTTTGTATCGCTGTATGTTTAAAAACAAAATCAGTCAAAGTTGAATACCAAGTTTTTGCTTGATCTACTAACCTTTTTATTCGCTCATCATTTTCATCACACATAAATTTGCCCTTCCATACTTTAATATCTTAATAAGATAGTAAATCTTATGAGATAAATATCATTAATCACACTAAACGTCATACCTTAATTATTTTAAATTAACTAACGCGAATATAATCATTAACGATTGACCCTACATACTTTATATCGATCACCCGCGCTAATAAACTTTACTGTACATGTGTGCGACGTGTAGGTGTTCTCGGGCGTCGCCGTAAAGTCTGTGGTTGGTTGTTTTGAGTGTTGGGGAGATGACGATTGGGAAGTCTCTTTTCATCGTGGTGGTGTGGGAGTGGATGAGTTTCATTCTATATTCGTAGTACTCGACCCTGCGTTCCATTGATGCGACGTATTCGTTGGTTGGGTTGTCTGCCCTGCTGAGGTACTCCCCTTCTAACGCTGTTTGGATGAAGATTAAGCCTTGCTCTAATTGGGCAGGGGTGCCTGATCCAGATTGCTTACACCAAGGTGTTTATTCACCTCTTCACCGATTTTGATATTTTCAACAAGCGTATTATTTTGAGAGCGTTTTTGCGCTAACGCTAAGATATTCCCTTCAAGCAACTTCGCCATCGTCTTAGTCGCTTCATTGTTTTGATTAGAGCGAGGAAGCTCAGAGCGAGAAAGCGCATCAGAAGAAAGAGCGAGCTGATCGAAAGCACGGGTGGAACTTAGCACTGATCCACATTGCATAGACATAGACAAGCTTTTTGCAGACCCAAGTACCTCTCTCTTTACCGCCGTTAATCGATTTAACTGCAGTCTGCGGAATATGCAGACTGGATTTCTGCCACTAATTCTTGAGTTTGTTTAGTACGAATGAAAAATACAGGTTGGTACCGACTTTCATCACCAGCAGCTTTATGTAAATCATTAAGAGAATACAATCCATCGAGAGTACGGATCAGTTTTGAGAAGATAGTGATATGAGCCATCTATGGCCTCCTTTGGTCAGATCATTTGACCACTCTAAGAGGTGAGATTCTCAAAGGGTGGCAGGTCTAAATCAGGATCTCACAACCGCCCAAAGGTAACGGCCTAGCCTAATAAAGACCCACCATAACAGGCGGACTCCGGCCACAAAAAAAACGCGGTGCGTGCGTCTGGTTCGGCTGGTCGCTTAACTCTGGACATTGGGTTTTCACGTAACCAGCCCCATTCTTTCGCACATTGGCTACATACGGCAGACAATACGGTCCATTCTCTTAATACGGTTCCGACGGCAACTTGCAACTTGTTGTAAACGCCTATCACGCCATTCGGCAAAGTGTTTTGATTGAAGGTTTTCGAGTTGGATATAACAAAGCGGGTCTGGGTCTACTTCGCCCTCACCTAGCCAGCGGTAAATTCTGCGAATTTCGAACTTTTGGCCTCGCTTGGATACGCTGATGGTGTCGCGGTATCTTTCAAGAGCGTCTTTAAAGGGTCTATCAGGAATATCTGTGGATTGGCTTTCTTCTGCGAGTCTTTCTTGTTCTGTCGCCCATGCGTTGGCTTCTCGCTTGGTTGGGAAGCCACTTTTACTTTTTCTTTTACCTGGCACGCTTACTTGTGCGCGCCATGTTCCATCATCACGCTTATAGATTGACGCCATTTAAATTCCCTCTCGTACATTGCTCGGTGCAATCTGTGGTGCAGATTCGGTGCAAAGTTTCGAAAAAGATAGCATATCTTAGGGAAAGTAAACAATTTAGATAGGTTAGCTAAAAGCGCTATAAGCCAGAATTGGCGGGGTATTGAGGAAGTTTGAATTTATTACAGGCATAAAAAAAGGCACCAAATGGTGCCCGGGACCGGAATCGAACCGGTACGGTATTACTACCGCAAGATTTTAAGTCTTGTGCGTCTACCAATTTCGCCACCCGGGCACATCTAGCTTTTGCTACATGTTCTGATTATGGAGGCCGGAGTCGGAATCGAACCGGCGTTGACGGAGTTGCAGTCCGCTGCATGACCACTCTGCCATCCGGCCTTAAATCAGATCATCTTCTACTGGAGCGGGAAACGAGGCTCGAACTCGCGACCCCAACCTTGGCAAGGTTGTGCTCTACCACTGAGCTATTCCCGCGTTCAGAAGATGGTGCATATTCTATGTATTTCTGATCCTGCGTCAAGCAATAATTCTAAATAAATCCATTAACTTAGCGTTTTATTTCTTTTTAGATCAATAATTGTTCTAAGTGATTATTTTTTATCCGATACTGATGGTGCTAGGTGCGGCCAAGCTGCTTTTAGGTAAACATACATAGACCAAAGCGTTAATAACGCAGCAAGAATCAGTACAATTTCACCTAGGTTTGCCCATTTAGTATCTGGCTCATTACCCAACAAAATAAAGATGGCTAACATTTGCATGCTTGTTTTTAGCTTGCCGACATAAGAAACCGCCACACTTGCTCGTTTCCCCATTTCTGCCATCCATTCTCTTAGGGCTGAAATAACAATTTCACGACCCACTATCACTGCAGCTGCGACTGTCATTAATGGATTAGCATAACTTTCGACAAGTAACACAAGTGCAATTGACACCATAAGCTTATCAGCAACCGGATCGAAGAAAGCACCAAAGGCAGATGTTTGGTTCAACTTTCTCGCTAAATAGCCATCTAGCCAATCGGTTATTGCGGCAGCTGCAAATACCGCAGCACAAGTTACATAACGCCCATCCCAAGGCAAATAATACAACACCACTAAGATAGGTATCATAAAGATTCGGATAGATGTCAGTATATTCGGTATATTCATTATTTTCTGCTTAGTATTTTATTGCTAATCAATCGGTTGAGCCGATTAATCGTTAATACGATGTATTTTTAAGGGTGATGCTATTTAGTAACATCATCATAACACTTATGCTTGATGGAGAAAGCGGTAAACTTCTTGTGCCATATTGCTACTGATACCTTTCACTTTACCTATTTCTTCCTGACTCGCGGCTTTTAACTCTTGTATTCCACCAAAAGCCGTTAATAAACTTTTACGACGAGTCGGGCCTACTCCTGGAATCCCTTCTAAAGTAGAGTGTCGGCGTTTTTTATCTCGTCTTTTTCTATGGGTTTTTATTGCAAACCTGTGCGCTTCATCACGAATGTGCTGTATGAGGTGCAAAGCAGCTGAGTCAGGTGGCAATACTACCTCATCTTCCTTACAACCTATATAAAGAGTTTCTAGCCCTGGCTTTCGAGTTTCGCCTTTTGCCACACCTAACAAGAAGATCTGATTTAAACCTAACTCGCTTAATACCTCTTCGGCCTGGGTTAACTGACCTTTACCTCCGTCTACTAACAGAACATCTGGTGCCTCTAATTCACCAGATTTAACGCGTTTATAACGTCTTGTGAGCGCTTGCTTCATTGCCCCGTAATCATCACCGGGCTCTACGCCTTCTATATTAAAAGAACGATATCGCTTTTTGTCTGGCCCTTCTGGTCCAAATACAACGCAAGAGGCCACGGTCGCTTCACCACTAGAGTGACTGATATCAAAACACTCCATTTGCTTTGGCGGTTCAGACAAGCCTAATAATTTTTGCAAAGCGGTTGCTCGGCTAAAGTGATGCTTTTTATCTAGTAAACGGGTTTGCAAACCTTGTTCAGCATTTAACTTAGCAAGGTCAAGCCATCTGGCTCTCTGGCCTCTTACATTGCAGGTTATTTCAACTTTCTTTAAGGTACTTTCAAATATCGCAGCAGTCAGTACTTCGGTATCGCTAGGTTCGTGACTCAGAATCAGTGCCTTAGGCAACTCCTGTGCACCACCAATATAAGATTGAGCGATGAAGTTAGTTAATAGTTCACCTTCATTCATTTCAAGTGGCATTTTAGGGTAGTAGCTTTTACTACCAACAACCTTGCCGCCTCTAATCATCATAAGATGTACGCAATGCCCACCAGGCTGTATAAGAGCGGCAAGCACATCCGCCTCTCCTGATTGTCCATAAACATACTGCTGCTCTTGAATATGTTTCAGCTGTGTAATTTGGTCTCTTAATTCTGCTGCCCGCTCAAACTCCATCTCAGCTGCGGCAGCGCTCATATTCTGAGTAATCTCACTGACTAATTCTTGGTCTTTTCCCTCTAAAAACATACGTGTATGGCGTACATCTTTGGCGTATTCTTCATCTGTGATGAGATCTACACAAGGTGCTGAACAACGTTTGATTTGATATTGGAGGCATGGTCGAGAACGGTTGGCATAATAACTGTCTTCACATTGACGCACTTTAAAGACTTTTTGCATGGTTGTAAGACTTTCTCTAACCGCTGTACCGCTTGGGAAAGGGCCAAATAATTTACCTTCTTCAGACTTACCTCCACGGCGAAATAACAAGGCTGGGTGCTGATGTTGAGATAAAAGAATATAGGGATAGGATTTATCATCCCTTAATAGAATATTATAAGGTGGTCTATGTTGCTTGATTAGCGTTTGTTCAAGCAAAAGCGCTTCTGTCTCGCTTTTGGTTAAGGTTACTTCGATTTCATCGATGCGGTTAACCAAAGCCATTGTTTTTGTCGTAAGACCTGTGTTTCTAAAGTAGCTAGAGACACGATTCTTTAGATTTTTCGCCTTACCCACATATAGCAACTCACCTTTACCATACATACGGTAAACCCCAGGTCGGGTCGTTAAGTTACTAATAAAATGTTTTGCATCAAATTCAATGTGAGTCAAACAAACCTCAAGCAGCCAAATAAAGTCAATATAGAACACCTAATTTTAGGTTAGATGATGTGTTCCATAATGTAGCAAAATTCAGAGAGCTTGTTGACCCTAGAGGGAGGACTTAATCAGGTATTCGCTATCGATTTAACTTAATCGACAGCCCCAACACCTAATAAGTTATGGCGCATTGCCAGACGAGCTAATTCTACATCACTGCCAATCGATAGTTTTTCAAACATACGATAACTGTAAGTATTGACCGTTTTAGCACTTAGATTTAATTTTTCAGCTATATCTTGTACTTTACGACAGTCGACTATCATTTGCGCAATCTGTAACTCACGGTCAGATAGAATATCTAATGGTGTTTCCCCTTCCTCTTTCGACATTTGAGAGAGAGCCATTTTTTGAGCGACGTCTGAGCTTATGTACTTGCCACCTTTCGCTACTTTTTCAATCGCGCCTATCATTTCGTCTAGGGCGATACCTTTAGTAATATAGCCAGAGGCACCCGCTTCAATCAGCTTGGTAGGATAGGGGTTATCATCTAAGGCAGAAAGTGCAATGACTTTTGTTTTTGGTACAAGGCGCTTAATTTCTTTGGTTGCACCCAAGCCACCAATTCCTGGCATGTGAACATCCATAAGTACAATATCTGGCTGTTGCTCTTTGGTAAGCGAAATGGCTTCTTCACCACTTGCAGCACAACCTACAACTTGCAAATTGGACACATCCTGTAACATGCGACTGATCCCAGTACTGACAATTTCGTGATCATCAACAATTAATACTTTCAGCACCTAATTTCACCTCTTTTTTACGCTTTCAAGTTTTCAATATAAGGGATTATTTCTTGTATTTAAAATTGTTTCGTCAAAATAGATGTCAAAAACACAAATCAACACAATTGAACCCTACCTTAGAAGGTCTAAACACTTATATTTCAAACAATTACGTAAAGTTAGTTAACCCTTCACCTTTATTCTGGTAACTGGATATCAAATCCTTTTTGATCGAGATCTGATTGGCTTTTGGCTCTATATCTCGCTCTGATTTGAGTCCCTTTGGTTTTTTTTAGATAATAAAGCATACAAGCGACATCACCTTCGGCTAATCCTGTTTTTTGCATTAAATCAGGAATCAAACTGGCAAGATGATCTTCCTGACGGTTTTCGATCAAAGGCACACTAGGAATTATTAGCACCTGTCCTTGAACGATTTTATCTACCTGTTCATTATAATTCTTTTCAAATGCCGGCCATGTTTTAGCCTCTTCATCTGACTTCAGACTATACCAACCTGTTGCCGCTCCCGCATAATAAACGGCAGGATGAGACCAAGAAAACTCTAAAGGATTTATTCGGCATTGGCTGGCTTCAAGGTAGGCTGTTCTGGTATCAACTAACCCATAAGCACCATAAGCTTTTGAAATTAACTGCAAGAATTCGGCGATGGTAGGTGGCCAAGCATAAGTTTCTTTTGACCTTTCTACTGCATAAGCCAACAAAGGTTCCTTAAACCCTTTGATGGCAATCGCCCACTCTCGTTTCGCTAGTTTTACTTCATCAGGGTTCGCATAGGCAGACGCAAATTTATGAGTATAAATAGCTTTAAAACGAGCAAACAGCATATTCACTAAAACCCGAGTTTGTTGCTGGGCTTCTGTATTTTCTTGCTGTGTTTGTTGGCTGCGTTCTTGGTGACTACCAGTCTGTGTCGTGGATGTTTGTGAGTGCATCGCTAACTTGTTCTTTAGAGGTTCTATTAGAGTATGAGCTGCCTTGGGTGCCTTCATGCGACGATCTATCCGATTGTTTATATTGCCATTGACGTTTTACATATTTGAAAAATTCGCTATTCCAAGTGCGTACATTCTTTCTTTGTTCTTTTATCCGTAATAAGAATTCTGCTAGCAGTTGTAACGCAAATTGGCGATTAATACCTGCCTGTGAAATTTGTTCTAAAGTACTCTCTTCGGGCTGCCATTGGTCTGGCTGACGTGTCCTTTCTTTCTGCTCTAAATATAGATCGAAGTCAGACACTCCGCGACGTTTTTCTTCTTGGCTTTTATGCGCTCCTAGCCAAGAGTTTGTTGCAGCTCTAGGCTTAGGTTCAGAAGGTGTTGGGTATTGGTTTTGTGCTTGCTTGTTAGCATATTGCATATGTGAACTAGCTAAGTTCTTACGACTTTTTAGCTGTGATGGTTCCGGATTCGCTGAAGGCTGATTTTTAGCTTGTCTTTGTAAACGGCCAATTCTATCTACCAATTCATCATTCACTTGATGTGATTCTGAACTAGAAGGCACTGCCGTAGATGCTTGATAGCTTGGAGTGTTTATCTGATTATCAATATCATTCGCTTGATTCTGATCATTTAAATGCACTATCAGTCGGCCATTTTCTTTCTGAAAACTTAACATTTGATTTGCTTGTAAGCTAGAAAAAATACGCTGCAACATAGGGCCAGTCCAAAACGGAAGTTGGGCCGCCAGTACTGACATTTCAAAGCTGAGCACTCTGCTTGATAACATAAAAGCATGCTGCTCTAAAAACGCAATCAAAACAGATTCTTCTAAGCCAATCTCTTGAGCTGTGCGAAATGAAATCGGCAATATAAAATCGTTGCTGGGCATTTTATCTATCTACTTTAATTGTCTTTAAATCAAAATGCAGTGTAGCAAATTGACTTATTTGAAGCACTAAAAGGATGCTTTTAAAATCACCATGGGCCTAAACATTTTTTGTTATAGAGTGATTAAAGCGTATTGACAGGCATTTATCAGGATTCTATGCTGAAACTGTGCCGTATGGTTTTTATTTTAAAAAAACCTATTTTAACGGTCCAACTTTGCCAAGGAGAAAGTTGTATGTATACAATTAATATTACTGGACACCACGTCGACGTCACTCCCGCTCTAAAAGAACACATCAATGAAAAAATGGATAAGTTAGGTAGACTAAGCGATCAGATCACCACTATTCACGTTACTCTAATGCAAGATAATAACGAACAAAAAGCAGAAGCAACCATTCATCTTCCAGGTAAGGAACTTTTTGCCGCTGCTGTTTCTGAAAACCGCCTATTTCATGCCATCGATGCTATGACAGAAAAGCTCGCGAGACAGATTGATAAACATAAAACCCGAAAAAGTGCGAACCACCAAAAACCTATGGTCGCATCTTGATCTAAATCAAATCATATTAATTTTCCTAAAACACCGCTTATTAGCGGTGTTTTTTTTATATCCCACTCATTTCTCCACTTTTTTAACAAAGCAATACAAGGAAATTACGCACAAACACTTGAGTTTTATGACAAGCATCTCCATATTAGCTATATAGATTTGACCTTAACGGAGATTATGATGCGTTATACCGATGCAATCAGTTCAAGCCAAACGCAAGAAGCTGCAAACAAAACTTTAAGAAATACTTATGGCCTTTTGTCATTAACACTACTTTTTAGTGCTTTCACTGCTGGTGCTAGTATGGCACTCAACTTACCTCACCCAGGACTAATCATTACCCTAGTTGGTTTTTACGGCCTACTATACTTCATCAGTAAGTTTCAAAATTCAGGGTTAGGCATTGTTTTAGTTTTTGCTTTAACAGGTTTTATGGGAATCACCATTGGACCAATTTTAAACGCTTACCTAAGTTTGCCTAACGGCACATCTTTAGTTATGAACGCTTTAGGCTTAACCGGTTTAGCTTTCTTAGGCCTTTCTGCCTATGCATTGATTTCTAAGCAAGACTTTAGCTTTCTGAAAGGCTTTCTGACTGTTGGTGTATTTGTTCTATTATTTGCTATGATTCTTGGCTTTTTTGTACAAATTCCTGCATTACAAATATTCATCTCAGCAGGTTTCGCACTATTCTCTGCTGCTATGATTTTGTATCAAACAGGTGAAATTGTTAGAGGCGGCGAGACCAATTATGTAATGGCCACTGTTACTCTGTTCATTTCTATTTACAACCTTTTCCTTAGCCTACTAGCACTTCTTGGTATGGCAAATGATGACTAATCTCTGCTTGTAAATCAGCAATTAGCTTCATAACTATAGGCCGCATTTGTGGCCTTTAGTTTTTTTGATTGTCATATAATTCTTTTGTTAGGTCCTAACATGCTTTATGCACTTTTCATCCACGGCTCTCCTTTTCAAACAAAAGCCTGTCATTCTGCTCTGACTTTTGCCACAACCATTCTTGCCAGCAAAGAACACCAATTAAAAGGTGTATTTTTTTATCAAGACTCAGTAGTTATTGGCAATCGCTTTAACCAAAACCCAAGGGATGAGTTTGATATTCAAGCGGCTTGGCAGTCGCTATCTAAAGACCATGGCATTGAGCTAACGCTGTGCATTGCAGCTGCCGTAAGACGTGGCATTATTAGCGAATCTGAAAGCAAAAGATATGAGCTCGAAAGCGCCAGTTTAGCCCCTCAATTTCAACTAGAAGGCTTAGGGACGCTTGTTTCCTTTATGAATGACTGCGACAAAATAATTAGCTTTAAGTGAGTCCTAGATGAGCAAAACTCTCATACATATCACCAGTTCACCTTACACGGGCTTGGCGGTGAAAGAAGCATTAGATCTCGCTATGGTGCTAGCAACATTTGAACAAGACGTTGATTTAGCATTTTCAGGAGCCGGAATTGCGCTACTTCATCAAAAACAAGCGCCAGACGAAAGCCAGGGAAAAGCCCTCTATAAAATGCTCGCTAGCTTCGAATTTTATGATATTAATAATCTCTACTTACCTGAATCACAACTCCCGAAAGTAGGTATAGAAATTACTTCTCTTGCCTCTACGCTATCTGAGTTAGAGTGGAAAGATATGCTAACTCGCTACCAACACACTTTTAGGTTTTAATCATGCCTCGCTTACATCAGCTCAACAAAGCCCATTATGCTGCGAATACAGAACACGAGATCCTTTTAAGCTTGCAGCAGAATGACGCCATCTTACTCATTGAAGAAGCGATTCTTAAAGCCGACAAAGATGACGCTTTATTTCGAAAGGCAAATAGCTTAAACATTAAAATTTATGGCTTAGAGCAAGATATTAAGGCTTATGCATTAGCCACTGAAAAGCTAAATATAATTAACAATGAAAAATGGTTAGAATTAACCACAGAATTTGAACAGCACACAGCTTGGTAGCAAGACATGACATCTTTTGAAACATTATTAGACAAAGAAGGCTATCTGATTAAACTCGAAGATTGGTCTGAAGAACTAACACTCTATTTAGCTGATCAGGAAGACATCGCATTAACGAATGCTCACTGGGAGATTATTCTATTACTACGAGACTTTTATCAGGAATTTGAAATTTCTCCAGCCATGCGACCTTTAGTTAAGGCCGTTAGCAAAAAGCTTGGTGCAGATAAAGGCAAGAGCATCTATTTAATGCAACTCTTTCCAGGCAGCCCCGCTAAGCTCATAACAAAACTTGCAGGCTTACCCAAACCCGCTAACTGCTTATAAGCTCAGGCAAGCTTGCCAAAGAATATAAGCAGTCTAAACAGCTTAAGGCTTAAACCAAGATAAACGCGTTTGCAGCTTAACCACATCACCTATGATTAATAAGCTAGGTGATTTCACTTCGTTTTCTATTACCACTTGATTAATCTCGCAGATATTCGAGGTAAACACTCTTTGAGAAAGTGTTGTTCCTTTCTCAACCACAGCAACAGGAATGTCTTTATTCATGCCATGAGCAACCAGCTTTTCAGCCGTTTCAGCAAGGCCAGTTAACCCCATATAAATAACCAAGGTTTGTGCTGGATGAACTAGCTCATTCCAAGGAAGGTCTGTTGAACCATCTTTTAAGTGTCCGGTTACAAAGCGCACAGATTGCGCATAGTCTCTATGAGTTAATGGAATGCCAGCATAAGCAGCACAACCAGCTGCAGCCGTTACCCCTGGGATGACTTCAAACTCAACACCGGCATCCACTAGCTCTTCTATCTCTTCACCACCGCGTCCAAAAATAAAAGGATCTCCCCCTTTTAAACGAACAACACACTTACCTTCAGCCGCTTTTTCACACAAAAGCTTATTAATATCTTCTTGAGGCAAGCTATGCTTTGATTTGGCCTTCCCAACATATAAGGCTTCAGCATTGTCTGGAATTAACGCAACAATTTGATCACCGACTAAACGGTCATATAGAACAACATCAGCCTGAGTTAATATTCTATGGGCTTTTAGCGTTAATAATTCCGGGTCACCAGGACCGCCCCCAACTAAATAAACCTTACCACTCATAAATTTTCTCAAATAATTTGTCAAAAAAAACGCCTCTTTAATGAGAGGCGTCCTTTATAAATTAGTTTAGCTGAACTAAATTAATTTTGATTCGCACTCAACTTAGTTTTTCCACCCATATATGGCACAAGTGCCTCAGGGATATCAATAGAACCATCTTCGTTTTGATAATTCTCAAGCACTGCTACTAAAGTTCTACCAACAGCAAGACCAGAACCATTCAAGGTGTGTGCCAATTCTGGACGACCTGTTTCCGGATTACGCCAGCGAGCTTGCATACGACGAGCTTGGAAGTCACCCATATTTGAGCAAGATGAAATCTCACGATATTTACCCTGTCCAGGTAACCAAACTTCAATATCGTAGGTTTTATGTGCTGAGAAGCCTAAATCTCCACCACACAGTATTACTGTACGATAAGGTAAGTTCAATTTTTTCAGGATAACTTCAGCATCTTGAATCAGCTCTTCAAGCACTTGCTCAGAGCGATCTGGACGACAAACATGCACTAGTTCAACTTTTTCAAATTGATGCTGACGAATCATGCCACGTGTGTCACGGCCATAGCTTCCAGCTTCACTTCTAAAACAAGGCGTATGAGCAACAAACTTTTTATGAAGTTCTGCATCATTTAGGATCTCATCACGCACCAAATTGGTCACAGGCACTTCAGCTGTTGGAATAAGGTAAAGATCATTGTTGCCACTTTCTTTATCGACAGGCACTTTAAACAGGTCGGCCTCAAACTTCGGCAACTGGCCTGTTCCTTTTAAAGAGTGCTCATTTACCAAGTAAGGAACATAAACTTCACTATAACCATGCTCATCAGCATGAGTGTTAATCATGAATTGAGTTAAGGCACGGTGTAGGCGTGCCAAGTCTTGTCTCATAACAGCAAAACGAGAACCTGTTACTTTAACCGCAGCTTCAAAGTCTAGCTGACCTAGGCCTTCACCTAGATCTACGTGATCCTTAGGCTCAAAAGAAAATTTACGAATATCACCCCAACGGCGAATCTCTACGTTATCGTCTTCTGTCGCACCAGCGGGTACTGATTCATGAGGCACATTAGGGATACTAGCCAATATGAGATCCATATCATGCTGAACTTGAGCAAGTTGCTCCTTCGCATTAGCTAGATCATCACCCAAGGTTGCTGTTTGTGCTTTAAGCTCAGCGGCCTTGTCTTTATCGCCAGCCTTCATGGCCATACCAATTTCTTTGGAAACAGAGTTACGGGACTGTTGCAGATTCTCAGTTTCGACCTGAATGGATTTACGACGCTCTTCTAGGCCAACAAAAGCGGCAACGTCTAGTTCAAAACCTTTTTTCTTGAGACTTAGAGCAACCGCTTCTGGGTCTGCTCTTAATGCTTTAATGTCCAACATTTCTGCAACTCTTTCCTCTATGAGTTAGCGCTATGGTTATATTTATACATAACGGCGCGTAACAAGAATTAATAAAATTATTTAAGGGCGACTATACTACTACGATTAACTTAACATTAAACAATAAGATGTATGATATTCTGCAATTAAATTAGCCTTGCCACTAAAATCCCTAACCAAGTACCAATAACACCACAAAAACAGCTCAATAATAAATAGCCAATCGCACTAAGCCAAGCTTGCTGGTTCAGTAACGCGACGATTTCCAATGAGAAAGTAGAAAAGGTGGTAAAAGCCCCTAAAAAACCAACCATCAAAAGTGGTCGATAAGCTTCTAAAGCGGTAATGCGCTCCGTCATTAGCACAAACAGCATCCCCATAGCGAAGCAGCCAATGACATTAACCGTAAAGGTCGCTAGTGGGAAAGCGCCTTGGTTAAACTGAGCAAAGTATTTTGCAACGGAAAATCGCCCCATAGCGCCAATAGCACCGCCTAAAGCAACCATCAAATATGCACTCATATAAAGATTCTTATCTAGTCGTTAATAGAAGGTTAATCATTAGAATATGGATCTGAATTATCATAATGAGAGTTATGAGAGTTATGAGAGTCAAACTCATACCGCTTATTTGCACTTGACTCATTTAGCTCATTTAACCATGCCAGCTTATCTGAGATTTTTTTCTCTAAGCCTCTATCCGTCGGATGATAGAAAGTTTGTCCGGCTAGCTCTGGTGGCAAATAAGACTCTCCTGCGGCAAATGCATTCTCTTCATTATGAGCATATCGATAATCTTCCCCATGCCCCATTTCTTTTGCCAGTTTAGTCGGTGCATTACGCAAATGATTCGGAACATCATGACTTGGCTGCTCAGCAACTAAGGACATTGCTTGTTTGAAAGCGTTATAAACCGCATTACTCTTAGGCGCACAGGCAAGATATACTGCAGCTTGTGCGATAGCTCTATTCCCTTCACCAGGACCTACTCTATGGTAAATATCCCATGCGTTAAGTGCTACTTGTAAGGCTCTTGGGTCTGCATTGCCAATGTCTTCTGATGCAATCGCCAATAGACGTCTTGCTATATAAAGAGGGTCACAACCTCCATCTAGCATACGCGCCATCCAATAAAGCGCACCATCAGCAGATGAACCTCTTACTGACTTATGAAATGCGGATATTTGATCATAGAAAGCATCCCCACCTTTATCAAAGGCCCTATAAGATTGCCCTAAAACATCAACCAGTTGAGCTTCTGTTACTTGCTTTTTACCATCCTCCTCGGTCGCCATATCCACTAAAACTTCGAGAAGGTTAAGTGATCGCCTGACGTCACCATCTGCTGCATGGGCGATAGCATCAATGAAGCTAGCTTCGATCAGGATATTATCCTTTCCATAGCCATGCTCTTGATCTGTAAGCGCTCGCTCAAGTCCTTGTCGAATAATAGCTTGGGCTGGTTTCTTGAGGCTATAAACCCTCGCCCTTGAAAGTAAGGCTGAGTTTAATTCAAACGCAGGATTTTCAGTTGTGGCACCAATAAACAAAAAAGTGCCATCTTCGATATAAGGCAAAAATGCATCTTGCTGGGACTTATTAAATCTATGCACCTCATCGACAAACAAGACTGTTTGCCCTGAGTTCATCATTTTATGTTGCTTGGCTTGCTCTACTGCTGCTCGAATATCTTTTACACCAGACATTACGGCAGATAACTCTAAAAAGTGAGCCTGCAGTTGATGTGATAATAGTTTGGCAAACGTTGTTTTACCCACCCCAGGAGGCCCCCAGAGGATAAATGAATGACATCGACCTGTTTCTATCATCCGCTTTAAAGGCTTTCCATCACCAACCAGATGATCTTGACCTAAATATTCAGATAAATGCCTAGGACGCATACGAGCTGCTAGCGGCTCATATAAATCCCATTGGCTTTCAAACAAATCTTGCATTAATTAGCCTTTGCTTTTGCTGTTTTCTCCAACAAACTTGGCTCAATCAATAAGTCTACTTCATCAGGCAAGTCTACTTGAAAGTTACCATCTGCAACGCCATCGTGGTGCTCTACATTATTAAATTCAATCACTGTGGTTTGACCCAAACTATCTTGAATGCTCATAGCTTCAATGTCATTACTTCTAAATGACAGAGTCAAAGTAGAGAAAAGATCAACTTCTTCCTTAGGCTCTAATCTAAACCTTTGTTCGCCTAATTGAGAAATTTCGTAATGAGGTAAAACATCATTAGCAGGACGACCTAATAAAGCTGCAGGCGAATTACCTAGGGCACCCTCAAGCGGCTTTTGTGTCGCTTGCTCAAGATCTACATCCCAAACTGTAATCCATTGGCCATTAGAAATTATTCTTTGCGGAAAAGGTGTAATCGTATCCCATACAAAGCGATTAGGTTCTGCCAATAGAAAAACCCCTTCATTAGCCTGCAGTTGAAGACCTTCCTCATCATAGGTAACTTGGCGAAATTCACCTTCTATATTACGATTAGACTCCAATAACTGAGTTAGAAGTTCATTTGCTGTACTGACATTCACACTTAAAAACAGCACCAACATCACTAATATTTTTTGCATTTTAAAATCTCAAACTCTAATAAAAAAAATAGCTAAAGCTAACTGATAACAAGTAGGCAGCCAAAAGACAACAACAAAATTACTCAGGTATCAGAACTTCTCTCTGTCCGTTAGTTCCCATAGAACTTACCAAACCAGCTGACTCCATTGCCTCAACTAAATTTGCAGCGCGGTTATAGCCAATCTTCAGCCTCCTCTGAATAGATGAAATAGATGCCTTTCTTGTTTCAATAACAATGGCTACGGCCTCATCATACAATGCATCTTTATCTTCTGAACCAGAATCAGTCATCAAATCTTCAGGGTTAACAACGACATCGTTGATATATTGAGGCTCTCCACGCTTTTTCCATTCTTCAACTACAGCATGTACCTCTTCATCAGAAACAAAAGCACCATGTACTCGAATTGGAGTAGGAAGACCAGCGGGCAAATAAAGCATATCACCTTGCCCTAATAACTGATCAGCACCACCTTGATCTAAAATGGTTCTCGAATCTATTTTTGAAGATACTTGGAAAGCCATTCGAGTCGGCACGTTAGCTTTAATCAAACCGGTAATAACATCCACAGAAGGCCTTTGTGTTGCTAGTATTAAATGTATCCCCGCAGCCCTTGCTTTTTGGGCAATACGAGCAATCAGCTCTTCTACTTTTTTACCGACTATCATCATCATGTCGGCAAATTCATCCACAACAATAACGATATAAGGTAAGGGCTCTAACAGAGGAACACTTCTAGCCACCCCATCTTGTGAGAACATAGCATCGTGCTCTGGCTGCCATAGTGGGTCTTCAATAGGATTATCCGCCTTTATAGCTTCTCTCACTTTTTTATTAAAACCAGCTAGATTCCTTACTCCTAATTTAGACATGAGCTTGTAGCGACGTTCCATTTCATCAACAGACCAACGAAGCCCATTAGCCGCATCTTTCATATCCGTTATTACAGGTGTAAGTAAGTGCGGAATACCTTCATAAATTGAAAGCTCCAACATTTTAGGGTCAACCATGATCATTCGAACTTGATCTGGTGATGATTTGAGCAACATACTCATGATCATGGAGTTAACACCAACAGACTTACCAGAGCCCGTTGTACCAGCAACTAATAAATGCGGCATTTTAGCTAGATCGACAACGACAGGTTCTCCTGAAATATCATGGCCAAGAGAAATGGTAAGTGGAGATGTGGCATTATCGTAAATATCACAGTTAATGACTTCGCTAAAGTAAACAATATCCCTTACATCATTAGGAATCTCTATACCTATCGTCGATTTACCTGCTATTACTTCAACTACACGAACGCTCATCACACTTAAAGAGCGCGCTAAATCTTTCGCTAAGTTAGTGATGCGAGAAACCTTTACTCCAGGCGCTGGCTGTATTTCAAATCGGGTAATAACAGGACCAGGATTTACTTCGACCACTTCAACCTTTACACCAAAGTCAGCTAACCTTTGCTCTAATAAAGCAGACAAAGAAAGCAACTCTTCTTCTGAGTAGCCGCCTTTTTTAGGCTGTGGTTGAGTCAAAACACTCCTATCAGGCAATGAATAACTCATCACAGCCTCTTTAGTCTGCCCATTAGGCTCTTGGCTTGCTAACTTATCTAGCTGTTTAGCTTCAGATAATGTTTTTACCGCTGGCTTACTCTGGGAAGCATCAATTTGTTCAAGCTCATCCCTAATTGAAGCATTCTCTTCTAAGCTATTAAGGCTCTTCTGTTTAAAAACCTCTGCAAGCTGACTTTCTTGAGATTCTATAGGCGTTACTTCACTGGCCTTTTCAGCGCTTTCTATAATTTTTGCCTCAGGGCTTTTGCTATTTTCATCTTGTTTGGCCGCCACTTGATTAGAATCGCCTCGCCCATCTGCACCCTCTAACCCTTGGTCATTTTCATCTTCAATATAAAGGGTATCACTGAACGCAAGGTCAACATCATCCAATGCGATATCATCTAAAGACCCAAAGTTTGGCTCTTCTTTTGATTTAGAAACCCTAGATTTTGTGTCATCTTTAGCTCTAGTGTTCCTATCTGATTTAAGATGATCTAACTCTGCAATCGCTTCTTCAGACTTTTCTTCTTCTGAGGGCTTAAATAATGAAGTCACTCTATTAAAGAGTTTTTTACCTTTATTATCAGAGTGAATATTAGATGAAGAATCGTCAATTTCATTAGATGCAGACAAAATCTCAACTTTAGACGAAGTGCCTGTCGGTTCTAACTTGCTCTTCTTTAATTTTCGCTTGTAGGCAGGCTCATCCAATTCATCAAGCGAATCATCATAGTCGGCATTCCTTTCTTCTGAATTATGTTTTTGTCTGTTTTCAAATTTCGCTTTTAGGCTATTTAGCACTTTAAGCACATAAAAACCTAGCCTCTCAACAATAAGCGCCCAATGAGCTTGGCTAATAAGGGTTATGGACAGAATAAAAAGAGCCAAACTAACCAGTGTCGCCCCATCATAACCAACCCAATAAAATAGCAATTCACCTAAAGCTCGACCAAGAATACCACCATGACCATATTGTAAGTTGTCATACCCAATGGAATGCAAAAAACAAAGCGTAGAACCAGCAGATAAATATAGAAGGCAACCAAAGGTTACTAAAGACACATTAGTAATAGACTGCAATTGATTAATATTACGCCAACAGATAAAAGCGCATAGTAAAAATACGAAAGGGAAAGTAACAAAAAGAGAACCAAAAAAGGCGGAAAGGATATCCGTTAAAGTAGCGCCTATGGCCCCCATAGAATTCTGGGTTGCTGAACCATCACCAGAATAGAACCAACCAGCATCATGTACATCATAAGAAAATGTCGCAAAGCTGAAAAAAAGAAATATCAACAAGGCAAATAAACCTAAACCTTGTTTGGTAATCGTTGTCATAGCAGGTGATCGTAACGACTCACTCATACAAAAGTATCCATTCTAAAAAAAAGTAATAAATGTAGACCCATTTCAATAGGCTCCCTTTAAAGATTAACGACAGCATCTAAGAGAACTATAAAAAAATGATGAAAAGGGCTTTAGAAGGGACTAGCTTACCATAAAAAAAGCCAACCCGAAGGTTGGCTTTTTGGATTTCTATACTAAGAATTACTTATAAAGTAGATCTTAGAAAGAAGCTACCGCACTAACTTTAACAAAATCTTCTCTTGTGTTAGCTACAGTATCTTCATCAGAGTAATCAACATAATCTACCATATATGTAACATCACCAGCAGTGTAGAAAGCTGTAAACTCAACATTTGAAACATCATCAGTTTCAGTATCTTCCATATATGCTGCAGAAAGAGTAAGCGCATCAGATACTGCAAAGTCGAAACCAATTGCATAGCTACCCATATCAGCATCAGCAGTTGTAGTACCAGATTGAGCATAGCCAGCTAAAGTAAAAGCATTACCAAGTGGAATTTCAGCACCAACAGCTACGGCAGAACCGTCATCACCATGAATACCACCAGATAGATACAGAGTTGCAACATCAAGATCAGTTGTATACGCAACAGCTAATCCGTCGTTATCAGTATCCTGAGTAGCCTCAAAAGCAACTGTCAACTCATCAGTTACAGCATAACGAACGCCCAAGTTAGCACTTAAATCAGAAACGTAATCATCGCCATTATCAACACCACCATAAACAGCAGCAGAGTCGATCAAAGAGCCGTCAAAATCACCAAATTGAACAGCGCCTTGAGTTACATATGCTTCATCTAGATCAAAACCACCATCATCACCACTTTCCCAGTCTAGGTCCATGTAAACAACACCAGTGTCAATTTTGATATTTACTTCACCTTCAGAACCATAACTTCCGTCAGAACCATCAGTGTCTGTATAAGATAAACCAGCATCACCAGAAAAAACTGGCTCAGCTGCAATAGTCGTTGTAGAAACAGCAGCTGCAACAGCAGATACTGCAAAGATAGAAGCAAGTTTAATCGCTTTCATTCAAGATTCCCCTTTATATTATATTTTTTTGGCTTTTAGACCTTTCGAAAGGCTTTGACTAACCTATCGAAGAAACGCTGAAAAATCAACGACTCTGAAATACTAAAACCCAGCAGTGTCACTTTTATGACAGTTAGTACAAAAAAGTCAACCGTCATCTCACTAAGGTCATTTTGCCTAAGTTCGAATTTGACGCCATTTAAGACTGCGTTGATTAAAACCAAGTTTTCCTTTGTAGGTCAAGCATTCATCAACATTTTTTTCTTATTTTTTGCATTTTTCATCTTTTATTCGACTTAAGCCAATTTTTTTTAAAGATTTTAGACAAAATGCCGTTATTCTCTTGATGCTCTCTGATAGAATTTTCGTTTACATAACTTATCATTTCTAGTTGAAAAGCCCATAAAATGAACGAACAAAAACAGCTTTTAATCCTCTCAGAAGACATATTAGAACTTCCTGATCCTAACTTAGCGTTAGATGATCCAGATGGACTAGCTGCAATCGGAGGTGATTTATCGAGCGAACGCTTAATTCATCTTTATCAACATGGTTTTTTTCCTTGGTACAGCGAGTCCGACCCAATTTTATGGTGGCATCCCTCTTTAAGGTGCCAACTTAACCCAAACAAATTCCATTGTTCAAAATCACTAAAAAAGCATATCCGTAAATTTTCTGGACAAATAAGAGTCAACACTGAATTTGAAACCGTCATTAAACATTGTGCTCAATTAAGGCTAGAGCAAGAAGGCACATGGATTTCAGATGAAATAATATCTGCTTTTATTGAACTACATAACGCAGGTTACGCCCACTCTATTGAAGTATGGCAAGATAGCCGCTTAATAGGCGGTTTTTATGGCGTTGCTATGGGTCGTTTTTTCTTTGGAGAGTCTATGTTTTCCTTAGAAGCCAATGCCTCTAAATTGGCTCTCTATGGCCTTTGTGAAAACGCTAAAGCCTTAGATATCGACTATATAGATTGCCAAGTTGAATCCGAGCATCTTATGTCACTCGGTGCTAATTTAGTTCCTCGTAAACGCTTTTTGCAACAATTACAAAAAGCGATTCCGAAGGCTGATAAAAATACCAATTTAATTAACAAAGTACTTCTAGCAATTAATTGAGCGTAAATTTCATTAAATATACTGGCTAATATGGTTATTTTGCACCTTGTTCTAGAGAAGCATTTGCCTAATCAGCAAATTTTAGGCAAAATATGCGCGATTAATTTTTAGGCGTATTTCCTAGTATTTATTCAAACTAAGCAAATACTGTCGAACTATACTTCGCCTAAACAGGTGAGACATCAAAAGTTCAGACCTGTAGTCGTTCTGCGAAAGTGCATGATTAATGACTTTAAGCTTGAACGAACTAAAAAACTTATAACACCATAGGACACATATTGTGGCAAAAGAAGAAAGCATAGAAATGGAAGGCACTATCATTGATACACTGCCTAACACCATGTTTCGCGTAGAGCTTGAAAACGGACACGTAGTGACTGCTCATATTTCCGGTAAAATGAGAAAAAACTACATCCGTATTTTGACTGGCGATAAAGTAAAAGTAGAACTAACACCTTATGACCTATCTAAAGGTCGTATTGTTTACCGTTCTCGCTAGTACTCAGTCAGCTAGACATAAAAAAACCGAACTAACTAGTTCGGTTTTTTTATGTCTAGAAGAAATACGATTGATATTACACAACCGCTTCTTTTTCTATTTCAAATGCTAGTTCATCAAGTTTTTCATCAAGCTTAACCAAGACATGCCCGCCGGCATCAAGGTCTCCAAAGAGTATCTTATCAGCTAGTGGTTTCTTCAAGTGCTCTTGAATTACTCTAGCCATAGGCCTAGCACCCATTTGTCTATCATAGCCCTTACTTGCTAACCAGCCTCTTGCTTCATCAGAAACATCCATGAGAACGCCTTTAGGATCAAGTTGCGCTTGAAGCTCTACTAAGAACTTATCAACCACATTAAAAATGACTTTCTCATCTAGCTGGTTAAATTGAATCACAGCATCTAGACGGTTTCTAAATTCAGGAGTGAAGGTTTTATTAATTATCTCCATACCATCTGTAGAATTATCCTGACTCGAGAAGCCAATTGAACGCTTAGCAAGCACTTCTGCACCGGCATTAGACGTCATCACAAGGATCACATTCCTAAAGTCTGCTTTACGCCCGTTGTTATCGGTCAAGGTACCATGGTCCATAACCTGTAATAGTAGATTAAAGACTTCAGGGTGTGCTTTCTCAATTTCATCGAGCAATACCACACTGTGAGGCTGTTTTGTTACAGCTTCCGTCAATAAACCACCTTGATCAAAGCCAACATAGCCAGGAGGAGCACCTATCAATCTAGATACCGCATGCCTTTCCATATATTCAGACATATCAAAACGAATTAACTCCACACCAAGCTGCTTAGCAAGCTGACGTGTAACTTCCGTCTTACCAACCCCAGTAGGGCCCGCCATTAAGAAAGAACCTATTGGTTTTTGATCAGCTTTCAGACCTGCTCGTGAGAGTTTAATTGCATCAGATAAAGATACTATGGCTTGATCTTGACCAAACACAACCATCTTAAGGTTACGCTCAAGGTTCTCTAGCACCTTCCTGTCATCAGAGTTAACAGATTTAACCGGAACCCTAGCAATTTTTGAGACAATATCTTCAATATCTTCAACCGTTATAACTTCCTTACGAAGGTCCTCTTTTTGCAGCCTTTGATATGCTCCCGCTTCATCAATAACATCAATCGCCTTATCAGGCATATGTCTATCCGTGATGTATTTTGAAGCAAGTTCAGCAGCGGCAAGCAAAGCAGGCTCTTCATACTTAATTTCATGATGAGCTTCAAAAGCAGCCGAGATACCTTTCAATATCTGATAGGTATCATCAACACTTGGCTCATTCACATCAATTTTCTGGAAGCGTCTTGCTAAAGCATGATCTTTTTCAAACACCCCTCGAAATTCTTGGAAAGTCGTGGACCCAATACATCTTAATCCACCAGCACCAAGCACAGGCTTCAATAGATTAGATGCGTCCATCACCCCACCAGATGCCGCTCCAGCGCCAATGATGGTATGTATCTCATCGATAAAGAGGATAGCATTTGGCAGCTTCTTAAGCTCGCTTAACAAATGCTTTAAGCGCTTCTCAAAATCACCACGGTACTTAGTACCAGCTAATAACGCACCCAAATCCAATGAATAAACCACACCATCTTTGATTACATCAGGCACATCACCATCAACAATTCTCTTAGCTAAACCTTCAGCAATGGCAGTTTTACCAACGCCAGATTCTCCCACTAATAAAGGGTTGTTTTTACGGCGTCGAGATAATGTTTGTACAACTCTAGAAACCTCATAATCTCGGCCAATTAAGTTATCAATTTTGCCAGATTTAGCTTCTTCATTGAGGTTCAAAGCATATTTTTGTAGAGGTGCTGCATTGTCATCACCCTCTTCTTCTTGCTCTACCGAATCAGGAGAAGATTGATCACCTACCTTAGAAATACCATGGGCGACATAATTGACCACATCAATTCTTGCCACACCTTGTCTTTTTAGTAGGTACACAGCTTGGCTTTCTTGCTCACTAAAAATAGCAACCAAGACATTTGCACCTGTCACTTCTCTTTTACCGGACGACTGCACATGGAAAACAGCTCTTTGCAAAACACGCTGAAAACCCAATGTAGGCTGTACTTCACGTTCGGCATCATCTTCAGGAATTAAAGGTGTCGTGCTATCGACAAACTCAATTAACTCTTGTCTTAAAGTATCTAAATTTACGCCACATGAACTTAATACAACAGAGGCGGCATCATTCTCTGTTAAGGCTAATAAAAGGTGCTCAACCGTCATAAACTCATGACGTTTGTCACGCGCTAATTTGAATGCACTATTTAGGGTTTGCTCTAATTCTTTATCTAACATAGGTGTACCCTCTCTTATAAATCAGTCGACTTTTTGCAAATCGCACATCAAGGGGTGTTCATTTTGTTCTACAAACTGCTGAACCATTGCGACTTTTGTTTCTGCAATATCAAACGGGTATACCCCACATACACCCTTACCTTTATTGTGAACTTCTAGCATTATTTTTTGTGCTTTCTCACCATCCATATAGAAGAACTTTTGCAAAACGAATATCACAAAGTCCATAGGTGTAAAGTCATCATTCAATAACACCACTTGGTACATTGAAGGTGGTTTTAACTCAGTCTCCTCAGGAGCAAGTACAACACCTATATCTCCTTGCTCATTATCTAAGGTTAGTCGAATTTGTTGATTTAGATTCATCCTGGGTCTCTGAATTACAAAAATTAAAATTTATCGGCTAGTTATTTATATGGAGACATCTTTGAAACAAACAAGTTCTCCTGCGATAAAACAAAAGATTGGCATTAGTTTTACAAAGCCTTTATCTACTTCTACGCTTTTCTTTATGCAATGTCATGCCTTGAAGGCAGTTTTTTGAAACTAAGAAATACAAAGCAATATTTATAAAAAAGAATACTTGGATAACAGGTTAACTGAAAACAATTAGTTACATTATTTTTTACTAAGACACTGACATAATTTTTCAAATGGAGTGATGTATGTATCAGGGAAGAGTAAAGTGGTTCAATAACGCTAAAGGGTATGGTTTTATTGTGTCAGATAGTTTTGATGAAGATTTATTTACCCATTATTCATCCATTATGATTGATGGATACAAAACATTAAAAGCAGGACAATCCGTTACCTTTGAAATTTCCCCAGGCAAACAAGGAATGCATGCCATAGAGATAACCCCTATTACAGATGATAAAGATCAAGCAGAGTTAAGCCACCTTAATGTTAATGGTGAAACGCATCCTGAACTCACAGCCAGCGCCTAAATAGACTCACAACCCCAGCCTTATGCAAATCAATTTTGACTCAAAACTCTTGATGGCATAAGGTTGGCTTTTTAAACTGAAAGTCATGCCCTCTATAATCATTTTTAATAAACCATTTCAGGTTTTAAGCCAGTTCACCTCTGATGAAGAAAAAGCCACCCTTTCTCAGTTTATCAATAAAGCTAACGTCTACCCTGCAGGACGCCTAGATTACGACTCTGAAGGTCTACTACTTCTTACGAATGACGGTGCATTACAACACCTTATTGCCTCGCCCAAACATAAAATGCCTAAAACCTACCTTGTCCAAGTAGAAGGTGAAATCACCAATGACGCATTGGAAAAATTAGCTAGCGGTATTGAACTTAAAGATGGGGTAACAAAGCCTGCAAAAGCAAAACGTACTGAACAGTTTGAAGCTTGGCCCAGAGTACCACCCATTAGAGAAAGGAAGAACATTCCAACTAGCTGGTTAGAGCTCACCATTACTGAAGGTAAAAACCGTCAAGTAAGGCGTATGACTGCGGCAGTTGGTTTTCCGACATTACGACTAATTCGAACACAAATTGGTCCTTACTCAATCAAGGGCTTGGATTCAGGACAATGGCAAGAAAAGCCAATCGACGAGCAACTCACCTTGGAGTTAAAGAAGTTTGAAGATAACAGAAGCAAACAAAGACAGAGGAAACCTGCCCAGACTCACCGTCGCAGCAATCATTCCCCACACAGAGACGAACCAAGACATAAAGTTTCTCATGGTCAAAGAAAACAAACAGGGAAAGCTCGTTCTAAATCAACCAGCGGGTCACGTTGAAAATAACGAAAGCCTTAGTCAAGCAGTTGAAAGAGAGATACTTGAAGAAACAGGCTGGTCAGTTTTTGTTCAATCACTACTCGGTTTTTATAGCTTCACACCAGAAAAAAGTGAGGAAACTTATCATAGGGCCTGCTTTATTTGCGTACCAATCACTAAAATGAGTGACAAAATTGATAAAGATATCTGTGAAGCAGTTTGGTTAAATAAGGAAGAAATACTGAATCATGATCTTCGAAGCCCTCTTGTAAAGAAGTGCCTTGAAGATTATTTAGCAGGCACTATATACCCTTTATCTCTCATCTGCGATAAGCATCTATAATCGTAATGAGTTACAATATTGACACTTTAATTCAACCCAATGAGCATACACAGTTAAATGATGAATAGCACAACACCTTCCACTATTGAAAACCTAGCTACCCCAAACGAAAATACCAAAGTCATTGTTGGTATGTCTGGTGGTGTTGACTCATCTGTATCCGCGCTACTTTTGATTCAGCAAGGCTATCAGGTAGAGGGTTTATTCATGAAAAACTGGGACGAAGATGATGGTACCGAATACTGTACCGCAAAGGATGATCTTGCCGACGCCCAAAGTGTCTGCGACAAATTAGGCATCAAGCTACATACCGCCAACTTTGCTGCAGAATACTGGGATAATGTATTCGAGCATTTCCTTGAAGAATATAAAGCAGGCAGAACACCTAACCCAGATATATTGTGTAACAAAGAAATCAAATTTAAAGCCTTCTTAGAGTACGCTAACGCTTTAGGTGCTGACTATATAGCGACAGGTCACTATGTCAGACGAACTCAAGATGACAATCAAGCCAAACTCTTAAAAGGGCTTGATAATAATAAGGATCAAAGCTACTTCCTTTATGCTGTTGGCAAAGATGAAATTGCAAAAAGTTTGTTCCCTGTTGGTGAATTGGAAAAACCTGAAGTGCGTCGTTTGGCGCAAGAGCATGACCTTATTACTCACAACAAAAAAGACAGTACTGGTATTTGTTTTATCGGTGAACGTCGCTTTAAAGACTTCTTAGAACAATATTTACCAGCACAACCTGGCGATATTAAAACCCTAGAAGGGGATACCATAGGCAAACATTCCGGCCTTATGTACCACACCATAGGTCAACGCCAAGGTTTAGGTATTGGAGGTTTAGCAAACTATTCAGACGAGCCTTGGTATGTGGTTGAAAAAGATTTAGACAACAATGTGTTATTAGTGACTCAAAGCAGTGATGACAAACCGTTATACAAAACGCATTTAAATGCGAACAACATGGATTGGGTCGCTCGAAAAGCACCAGAACTACCATTAAAATGCAAAGCAAAATGTCGTTACCGCCAAGCAGATCAAGATTGCACAATCTCAGCAAACGCAGATGGTTCGATTGAGGTGAGTTTTGTTGAAGCACAAAGAGCCATTACTCCAGGTCAATCTGTTGTATTTTATCTTGATGAAGAATGCCTAGGTGGCGGCATTATCAATCGCGCATTTAATAAGAATAGCTAGGTTAAATAAAGAATGAGCACACAAGTAAACGATCAAGCAATTGCGTTAAGCGCTTTATTTCAAGCAGCAGAACTCGTCTCACAATTAGCTAAAAATGGTAATGCACCAGAGGCGGCTTTACGCCCTTTATTGGATAGCTTATTAAAAACGAATGTTACCAGTACAGACGAAATTTACGGTGGTAACTGGCAGCTCTTTGATAATTTACAGCTTGGTAATGCCATTTGCCAAAAAACCATTGGCAAAGACAAAACCAGTGTTAACCCAGACACCATCCGTTATGCTTTAAGTATATTGCATTTAGAATCTAAGCTAGCTAAACAGCCTCAAATGCTATCTGCACTGGGCCAAAGGATTAGCCAATTAGAGCGTCAAAAAGAACACTATGAAGATATGATACACCCCAATATGCTTGCCGCTATTTCTGGTATTTATCAGGATAACCTGAGCAAACTAAACTTTCGTATTCAAGTGCACGGTGACAGCCGCTACTTACAGCAAAGTTTAGTATCAGATCAAGTTAGAGCAAGTTTATTAGCGGGAGTCCGAGCAGCCATGTTGTGGCGCCAATTAGGTGGTCGACGCTGGCACCTTATTTTTAAACGTAAGCCAATTTTAGCAGCTTTAAATAACTTTAAATAAACCTTAATACTATCAAAATAACTGCTACAAAAGATGCGTTTTTCATGAGACTGAAAACCTAGTTTCAGTCTCGTCTCACATCTTAAAAAATCACCAAAATCTCACTAAAAAACCGAGTATCTGACCATATTAAAAAAGCCAGCGATAGCATACTTCTAGGCTTTTCCCTATAATAGCCCTTCCCTGAAAACCACTCAGTAATCCACGGTCGAGGCGTTATTTCAATGCAATTAACTAGCTTAAATGCTATTTCCCCAATAGATGGTCGTTATGGTTCAAAAACTCGTTCACTAGGTCGCTCTGTTAGTGAATACGGTTTATTAAGAATGCGAGTTCTAGTAGAAGTAAGGTGGTTACAAGCCCTTGCAGCTCACGAACAAATTCAAGAAGTGCCAGCTCTTAGCCAAGAAGCAACTAACTTCTTAGATCAACTTGCAGAAAACTTCAGTGAAGCTGACGCACAAGCAATTAAAGACATTGAAAGAACAACTAACCACGACGTGAAAGCGGTTGAGTATTTCATCAAAGACAAGATGAAAGCATTGACTGAACTCGATAATGTATCTGAGTTCGTACATTTCGCTTGTACTTCTGAGGACATTAACAATCTGTCTCATGCCCTAATGCTACGTGAAGCATTGGAAGATGTGATCAAGCCTGAACTAACGAATGTGATCGAAGCGATTCAAGGGCTTGCTCTTGAACATGCTGAACAGCCTATGCTGTCTCGTACACATGGCCAAACAGCATCACCATCTACCATGGGTAAAGAAATGGCTAACGTGGCAGCGCGTTTGTCTCGTCAGTTCAAACAAATTCAAGCCGTTGAGTTTTTAGGTAAAATTAACGGTGCCGTTGGTAACTACAACGCCCACCTTTCAGCGTACCCAAATATAGATTGGCAAGCACATGCTGAGAAATTTGTAACCTCTTTGGGCCTTAGCTGGAACCCTTACACAACACAAATTGAACCCCATGATTACATTGCTGAGCTTTACGATGCGATCAGTCGTTTCAATACGATTCTATTGGACTTCGATCGTGATGTTTGGGCTTATATCTCTATGGGCTTCTTCAAGCAAAAAACCATAGCGGGTGAAATTGGCTCTTCTACCATGCCTCATAAAGTTAACCCAATTGACTTCGAAAACTCAGAAGGTAACTTGGGTATTGCTAATGCAATTATGGGCCATTTAAGCGCTAAACTCCCAGTTTCTCGCTGGCAGCGTGACCTTACTGACTCAACGGTACTTCGTAACCTAGGTGTTGGTTTAGCACACAGCTTAATTGCTTACCAAGCGAGCTTAAAAGGCATTAGTAAACTAGAGATCAATAAGGCACGCCTAGAGCAGGATCTAGATGCCGCATGGGAAGTATTAGCAGAGCCGATTCAAACAGTGATGCGCCGCTACGGCATTGAGTCACCTTACGAGAAACTAAAAGAGCTAACGCGTGGTCGCACGATTGATCAAGCGACCATCGAAGCCTTTGTTGATACATTAGAAATACCAGAAGACGCTAAGACAGAATTGAAAAAACTGACACCAGCAACTTATATTGGTAATGCGGCAGCGCAAGCAAAAGCAATAAAAAGCTAATTATTAAGGTAAACTCCTTATATAATTAACACTCTCAAAAGCCGAGTAAGTGACTTACTCGGCTTTTTCTCATTCATAACCTTAGCGAAATTACATATTTTTATGACAACACTTGATACTCCCCTTTCCATTCTAGGCGGCATGAGCGCGAATACATTTCTACGTGATTATTGGCAAAAGAAGCCACTTCTTATTCGTGCTGGTCTAAGTGACTTCGAGCCACCACTAGAGGCTGATGAACTTGCAGGCATGGCAATGGAAAGTGAAGTTGAATCTCGTATTGTGATCGAGCAAGGTAAAACGCCTTGGCAGACAATAAAAGGCCCTTTTACAGAAGACACGTTTGCTCAATTACCAGATCAAGAGTGGACCCTTCTCATTCAAGCTGTTGATCACTGGGTACCTGAAGTACAGGAACTAAAAGAGCGTTTCCGCTTTCTACCTAGTTGGCGCTTAGATGACGTTATGGTGAGTTATGCAACCAAAGGAGGTAGTGTTGGCCCTCACTATGATCAATACGATGTCTTCCTTGTTCAAGTCAGCGGCAAAAGACGCTGGCAAGTCCTTGCTCCTGACACTTATCAAGATCAAGCTATCAAGGATATTGATCTACACATCTTATCTAATTTCAAAGCAGACCCAGAACAAGACTGGGAACTTGAAGCCGGTGACATTCTCTATCTACCACCAAATTTCGCTCATAATGGTCGTGCCCTTGATGATGACTGTATGACCTACTCGATTGGTTTTAGAGCACCCAGCATGCAAGAAGTGCTGACAGGTATTAGAGATCAAATTTGTGAAGTAGATAATGAGAAACACAGATTTAGCTCACCATCCGATCATGAAGAGCCACATCATGCAGAGATACATCATTCTGACATTAGCTATTTACAGCAAGAACTAAAAGCCATGATTGATCAGCCTGAGATGCTTGCTGACTGGCTAGGGACTTACATGAGTGAAGTAAAGTATCCTGAGTTTCATGGAGACCTTAATCAAGAAGACACACAAGCAAGCCTTGAAGATGCACTTAAAGGCGTACCTTTCTTTAGACCAGGGGATGCACGTATTTGTTATCATGCAGCGCCAAATAACGCACTTATTCAACTTTATTGTAATGGTGCCAAAATCGAAATAGACCAAGAACTTGAGCCACTTATTCATGCTATATGTGACCAAGTTGAGTTTGATTTCAGTACCCTTGAAACAGACAAACACAAAGACATATTACCTATGTTAAGCTTCTTAATAAGTAAACAAGGTGTGGTTCATCTGCCGACAGAAGAATAGGGATTAGACATGAAAGTACTAACCACAGATTGGGAAAGTAGCAAGGCTCAACTTAGTTTTGTCAGAAAACAAGTTTTCATCATAGAGCAAGGTATTGATGAAAGAGATGAATGGGACAACCTAGACGAAGATGCAGTGCATTTCGTTTCTTTTGGCACAACAGCAGTGCCGACGGGGGTTTGTCGACTAACGCCAGAAGGGCAAGTTGGACGACTTAGCGTACTTCCAGCTTATCGTAGCCAAGGTTATGCAACCATGCTATTACGCAAAGCGATTCAAGTAGCCAGAGAAATGGACTTGAAGCGTATTTTTCTCCATGCTCAAACTGAGTCCCAAGTCTTTTATGAGCGCCATGGTTTTAGTACGGATGGTAAAATCTTTTTAGAGTCAGGCATTCTACACGTACTGATGGAAAGAGAAATTTAGCTTAACCATCATTAAAAACCTCTTTCTTGAGAAGTGCCTAAAAAGAAATAAAACACATAAAAAAGCGAGCCTAAGCTCGCTTTTTTATGTGATCAAATTAATTACACTACAGCAATCAATTCAACATCAAATACCAACACAGAGTGAGGCTTGATCATAGCGCCAGCGCCTTGAGCACCGTAAGCTAGTTCAGCTGGGATAGTAAGACGGTATTTAGAACCTTCTTTCATCAACTGAAGTGCTTCAGTCCAACCAGCAATTACACCAGTTACTGGGAATTCAATTGGCTCGCCACGTGCGATAGAGCTATCGAAAACCTGACCGTCAACTAAACGACCTTCATAATGAACACGTACAGTAGACTCAGTTGTAGGAGTCGCGCCTGTACCTTCTTCAACAACATGGTACTGAAGACCGCTCTCAGTGATTTGAACGCCTTCTTTCGCTTTGTTTTCTTCTAGGAAAGCAACGCCTGCAGCAATCGTTTCTTCAGAAGCAGCTAATGTTTTAGCTTCCATTTCTTCTTGTAGGCTAGCAAAAGCAGCTTCTAGGTCTTCACCAGAAACGCGCATTTCAGCACCTTTTAGGGAATCTTCGATTGCAGCAAAAAGGTGAGGTAGAGAAATATCACCTAAATCACTTCCACCTAATTGATCACCGATTTGACGACCAATACCATAGCCAATTTTAGCTTCTTTTGAGTCGAACGATAGTTCAGACATAATTTCTTACTCTCTTCATTAAATAAATAAAGCGGGCATCATATCACAGTCATTTAATAGAACCGAAGCGCAAAAACATGCAAGTTTGTTAAAAAAATATTGAATGATATTGATTATCATTTATAATTTATTTATTCAATAAGGACGATCAAAATGAAACTCTCTGACTTTAACCAGATTTCAAATCATTCACAGCAAATCAAACCTAACAGTCCTGCTTGGGACATTGCTTTTGTCTGTGCAATTTTCATCATAGCAAGTAGCAGCTTCTTTTATGATAGCTATCAAGAAGCCAATCAAAGCCCGTCTTTAAAGAGCGCCCAATTAAACCTCAAATAAGACCTGCTTATGATATAAGTCAGCACTTTTAACTCCCCTAGGCATACACTATAACCAAGATAGCCAAACGGAGTTAAGCCATGTTACCTCAAGTTAAAACCATTCTATTTGCCTGTGATTTAGAAGATAAAACACAAGAATCTTTATCCCTTGTGATGTCGATAGCAGCCAGCCAAAAAGCCAAAATCATTTTCATGCATGCCATAGAACCTATGAACCACCAAGCTCAAAGCATGATAAATAACTACTTGCCAATTGAAGAGTTACAATCACTTAGACGAGAAGCACTGAATAGTGTGAAAGATGCAATCGAGACTCAAATCACCATCTTTTATGAAAACCATGCTAATGATAACGAGCTTCCAGAAAAGCCTGAATATTTAATTATTCAAGAAGATGCAAGCAGCGCCATTAAACATGCTGTTGAAGATCATAAAGTGGATCTTGTTGTTATGAACAGCCGAACCCACAGCAAAATTGGCCAAATGATCATTGGCTCAACTGCAAACAAAGTCATTCATCAAAGCCAAGTGCCAGTTATGGTTATTCCATTAAGATAAGCCACGAGCTAATGTAAGAAGTGAGTCTCCTTGGTTTTCAATTAAAGATGGCTCACTTTATTACTCTTTAATTTCTTTTTAGCTCTGCCCTCGTTTCTTCTAATCACAAATAAAGCTAACCAAGCAAACTCTCGCACTCCCTGTTCCAGTTGCTTAAGCCACCATGGATATCACTGAACATATGGTTTGGTTAAAAAACCGTAGCCAGCAGCAAGGTATTAGAGAATTTGTCGAAATGGCGCTAACAAGACGTAATATAGATCAAACATGTTAAAGTAGCTGTGATTGACCACCTCTTCTCAGTCTGCTCTTTTAAGAAGTGACAACACAAGGAGCCACTTTTCTAAAAGACTCAAAGAATATGATTAAAAGCCCTATATTTACGTTAAGGACCTTATCAATAAAGCAACGATTAAGTTACGTCCCTCTTCATAAATCTAGTTACTTTTATCCACACGCTGAGGTGGAGGGCTTATTCGCAGGTTTCTTAATAACTTAGTACCTTATCCAATAAAGTAAGCACAGATATTTACTGGCCTTTAAAAAGCATCTTAGATAAACTATTACTGTATAAAAACACAGTAGCCATTTATGATTCTTTATATTGCCGAAAAACCAAGCCTAGCGCGTGCTATTGCCTCAGCCTTCCCTAAACCGCAAAAAAAAGAAGATGGCTGTATTTGGCTGCCTAATGGCGATTGTGTGAGCTGGTGTATTGGTCACCTTTTAGAGCAAGCGGAACCTGATGCATACAATCCTGCTTATAAAAGCTGGCAGTTGGATCATTTACCCATTGTCCCAAAAACTTGGCAATGGCAAGAAAAAAGTAAAACTCGAAAGCAACTTAATGTACTGAAAAAGCTCATCAAGAAATCTAGTCAATTAGTCCATGCAGGAGACCCAGATAGAGAAGGACAACTCTTAGTTGATGAAGTCATACACTATCTAAAAGTATCAAAAGCTAAACAAGATAATATCCAACGCCTACTTATAAGCGATTTAACACCGTCGGCAGTGAAAAAATCTCTCAACCAATTACGCTCAAACAAAGAATTTTCAGCACTTTCAAGGTCAGCCTTAGCTAGAGCCAGAGCAGATTGGTTACATGGTATTAATCTAACCCGCGCCTATACCATTAAAGGGAAGCAAGGTGGTTATCAAGGCGTGCTCTCAATAGGAAGAGTTCAAACGCCTATATTAGGCTTAGTCGTAAAAAGAGACGCAGAAAGAGAGAACTTTATTCCTAAAGACTTCTTCCAAGTCTTAGCCAATATAGAAACACCTAAGAATGAAGTCTTTAAAGCAAAGTGGATTCCGAGTGAAGCTTGCGCACCTCATATGGACAGTGAAGGCAGGGTCTTAAATAAAGCACTTGCTGAAAATGTGATAAAACGCATTCAAGGGCAAGACGCTAAAGTACATCAAGCGCAATATAAGAATAAGCGTCAAGCACCTCCTTTACCCTATAGCCTTTCTAGCTTACAGATAGATGCCGCTAAAGCATTTTCTATGTCTGCTCAACAAGTACTAGATACCTGTCAGGCTCTGTACGAAAGACACCAACTGATTACTTACCCAAGATCCGACAGTCGCTATTTGCCGACCGAGCAATTTAAAGATGCGCCAGGTGTTATTAACAGTTTGAAAAATAACTTGCCGCAATGGCAGGATAAATTAAATAAAGCTAATACCAGCCAACGCTCTAAGGCGTGGAACGATAAAGAAGTACAAGCACATCATGCGATAATCCCTACAGCTAAACAAGCTAATATTGACGGTTTATCACAATCAGAGAAAAAGTTGTATGAGCTTATTGCTCGACAATACTTGATGCAGTTTTACCCTCACTATGAATATTTAGACTCATTTATTGAACTCATTATTGCTGGCGGAGTATTTCGTAGTAAAGGGCATACCCAGCTATCATCTGGCTGGAAAGCGTTGCTACCAGATAAAAAGAAAGACGAGGAAGAAGGCAATATGTTGCCTAAAGTTGCCATAGGTGATGTCTTATTTTGTCATCATGGAGAGCTTATTTCTAAAGTGACTACACCGCCACCGGCCTTTACTGATGCGAGCTTACTTGCTGCAATGACAGGTATCAGTCGCTATGTAAAACAAGCGGATATCAAAGCCATTTTGAAAGAAACCGATGGCTTGGGAACAGAAGCAACACGAGCAGGCATTATCGAGTTACTTTTTAGACGTGATTTTTTAAAGCGACAAGGTAAAAATATTCTCTCGACCGAGACAGGTAGAGCCCTTATCAATAGTTTACCTGAAAGTTTAATTACACCTGATATGACAGCGAAATGGGAAGCAGGTCTAAATGATATTTGCCAAGGCAGTGGTTCCTATTTAAATTTCATGAATGAGCTAAAGACAAATTTAGTTCAACTCATTGAACAAGCCAAAACGACCAAGGTAGAGGCATTTGCCACACTACCCAGTCCAAGTAAAAAGCCCTACAAAAAGAAATCCACTTACCGTAAAAAAGCAGCGTCAAAGTACACAAAAAAGCCTAAGACAAGCTAATTGTCTTAGGCTAATTAATTTTAACGTGATAGCGATCTAGCTAAGTCAGCTTTAGTTTAGCTGCCAAGTCCTAACCATGCACCTACACCTACCATCAAGCTGCCAGAAAATCGATTCATGGCCCTTACATTGCTTGATTGAAGCAGTAGTGTCCGTAATGTTCGACCTCCACTTGCATAGATCATAAGACAAATAAACTCTAGCGTTAGAATCACACTAATGAGTGTCACAAGTTGCGATGTTAACGCTTGTTCTGGGTTTAAAAAAGGCGGTAAAAGTGCAACAAAGAATGCCCAGCCTTTTGGGTTGGCAATGGCTGTTACAAAACCTTGTAATGCTAATTCCCTTCTGCTCGCTTGCTCTTTTTCTTGCTCAAGCTGAATCGCCATTTTGCCTTTTGAACGCCACATTTGAACGCCAATATAAGCAAGGTAAAGGCCACCAAGAATCTTGAAAGCTAAGAAGAAATTAGGGTAATTTAATAGTAACGCTGCCACACCAACTGCAGCCAATGCGGCAACTAGACCGACACCAATAAGCTCGCCAAGCATCATCCATAAAGCACGCTTAACTCCAATCGTCATGCCCATTGTCATAGCGAGTGTCATACACATGCCGGGTGTTAGAGAAACAAAGAAAAATGTGGGGATAAAGACTGTTAGTAGTGCTATTTCCATTTTAGCCTCTTAGGTAAATTAACAGGGCTAAAGTCTCATGCAAATCATGAAAAATCAATACTAACGGGCAAGGTAAAACTAAATAAATTTAGACTGTCACACTTAGAGAAACGAACAAAGTTAGAAGGTTTTTTTCTTAGTAAACTCTCCCTCTTCAATGAACTTATTCCATTCATCATCAAGGCCGTCTTCTTCCTCTTGATCTTCAGCAGCCGCTTCGGCTTCTTGCTGTTGTAATTTCAAATCACTTTCAATTTCATCAGCAGCAGAGTTGTACTTATTCATAGCTTCTTTTGCTTCTGGTGTCTCTTCTATTTCTTCTAGCTCACCCGCGGCAGTGCGATACATATCAACGGCTTCTTGCAATTTTCCGGTTAAGAAGAATTGACGAGCTTGATAGGCTTTATGATCAGCGTTTAGCTTATACCGGTAAAAACCAATAAGCTGTCCGTACTTGTGACAAGAATCAGGATCGAGCTTTTTATCTTCTTTAGATTGCTGAATAAAGGTAAAGAAAGAATCTAACAAACGGCGAATATTGATAATCAATAATTCATCATTAATAGGTTTTGCCTTACGCCTTTGCTTGCTGGTTTGAAATTTTTCCATCTCTTCAACCACGTGACTACGGCGTTTAGCGAGCTTTTCATCAGGCGCTAATTTCATTAACTCTTCATGAATTCCAACCAAGCGAGAGTAAAGCCAAAGTCGCATATCCTTTGGTTGATATTGAGGCGGTAAATCATCAAGGTAATGACGCACTTGTCGCGTTTGGTTATTCAGCATAGCGACTTTTCTTAACTTCTCTAACCTAGCTTGCTCCTTCATTTGCAAGGTTACAACAAAGCCAATAAAGCCAATGCCGACAACTAATAATCCAATAATAATAAAAGAAGACATTAGAAGCCTCTGACGATTGACAGTAACAATAGCATAATCTTAAATCTCACCATTTTTGGTATCAGTTCCTAAGTTAAAAAGTTCAGTTTGACCTAGTCGCTGTATGTTCTTGATTTTGAGCTTTCATCTTAGTATGCAATTTTTGATCCAACCGACTTATTTTATATTGAAGCTTTTCAATTTCATCTTTTGAATTGCCTACTGATACAAACTTTTCTAAACCAGCTAACGCACTCAAATACTTCTCTCTGGCTTGAGTTAACCTATCTGCATCCAAATCTTGCTGAGCAAGATGAGATAAAAAATCGGTTGTGGCAAGCTGCCTCATAAAGCGTATTTGCTCAACTTGCTTAAGAGCAATGCTTTTATCAAGCTGCCCTTGGGTAGTCAGACCTTTTAAAAAGGTAGGTAATACGGTTAAACCTTCATTCACCTTATCCAAATGCGCCTTGGACGACACCCTTTCTTGGTTAAGAGTATACTTTCCTGCCTTCATTAAACTGGCGACATGGGTCATTTCATTCAGCGTCGCTTCATGACTCTCTTTTTTGCTCATTTTCTGTAAGTGGGTCAAACCACTTATCAGAAACTCTGTCAGAATCATTTTGGTTTGAATTGGCATATAACGATCGGAGATTAGATGTAAAATGCCAGCAATACGATCACAGCGTTTCTGCAATAAATTATCTGCTAATAGTTGCGCTCTTCTACGGGCACCAATAATACGTGCCAATTGTGAGCCAATAATTAAAATTGACACAAACAATACAAAGGTGACTATGATTAGCAGATTATCCATAAATGACTTAACTCAAAATCGTAAAAACAAGAAAACTGAGTGTAACTTTGTTTACACTACTCTTCAGTTTATATCATTCCGCTAAACTTAGTTACAAAAAAGGCCAGCATAAGCTGGCCTTTCAATTACTACTTGGAAAAATTAGCCATTAATATGGTTAAAACCAACAAGCATGTAGAACAATATAGCAGCTAAGCAGCCTGATGCAGGGACCGTGATAATCCATGCTGCAGCGATCTTAAATAGAGCTGAACGCTTAACTAGCTCTTGTTTAGTTGCTTTTTTCAGACCTTTACGCTCTTTCTTAGAGATAGGTGATTCGTCTCTAAGTTGCTTAAGTTCACGTAAGATTGCACGTTTGCCTTCCACATCAGCCGCTTCAAAGCGCTTAACAAAGCTATTTGTTTCATCTTTGTCATGACCAGCGTCTTCTGAGTGCTCAACGATTTCTGCCAATTTTTTCTCATATGACTTCTTAAGGTACTCTCGTAAGAAGCCCACACCAAAGATACCACCAACCGCAATATGGGTAGAACTTACTGGTAAACCAAGCTGAGATGCAATAATTACCGTAATGGCAGCAGCCATAGCAATACAGAAAGCACGTGTCTTATCTAACTCAGTAATTTCAGAACCAACAGTACGAATCAGTTTAGGACCGTAAAGCGCTAAACCAAACGCTATACCGATACCACCGACTAACATGATCCATAATGGAATCGATGCTTTGCTAGAAATACCACCAGACATTAGCGCATCATTAATCGCAGCTAGCGGTCCAATCGCATTAGCAACATCATTCGCACCGTGAGCAAAACTTAGTAGTGCAGCAGAAATAATCAGTGGGATAGTGAATAAGCTATTAACACTGTCTTTATGGTTTTTAAGGCTTTCTGATGCTTTAAATACAATTGGACGAACAAAGAAGTAAACCCCTGTAGCAATTGCAAAGCCAAGCATAGCCGCTGTTACTATGTCAGTTTTCCAGATCTTTTTAAGACCCTTCATGATCAAGTAAGTAGAGAAAGCCCATACCATTAGAGCAACAAGCAAAGGTACAATTTTGCGTGCTGAGGCAACAATGTCATTTTTATAAGTAATAGAGTGTTTAATGTAGTACAAGAAGCCTGCTGCGATAAAACCACCTAATACAGGTGAAATAACCCAACTTGCCGCAATCATGGACATTTTTTCCCAGTTTGCGATATCCCAGCCACCAGCAGCAATACCCGCACCTAATACACCACCTACAATTGAGTGAGTCGTAGAAACAGGCGCTCCTAAATAAGTCGCTAGGTTAAGCCAAGTCGCTCCAGCTAATAAAGCTGCCATCATTACCCAAATAAAGGTCGCACTGTCAGCGATTGCATTAGGATTGATAATCCCTTTTTTGATGGTACTAACAACACTACCACCTGCAATCAAAGCACCAGATGCTTCAAAGATAGCCGCGATTAAAATAGCACCGGTCATGCTTAGGGCTTGCGCACCTACCGCTGGGCCTACATTGTTTGCCACGTCGTTAGCACCAATGTTTAGCGCCATATAAGCACCAATTGCAGCAGCGATCGCAAGAATAGAAACGTTTGAGATACTCTCGCCATTCATTGTTGCATAGAAACCTGTAGCAACAACAAAGGCAACAGCAATAATTAGACGAACAAGATCACTTCCTAGAAGTGAAGAGCTGGTTGTTACAGAATTTGATTTTGCACGATCCATTCTGGGTCTTCTCTATTTAAATTTAATGGTACCAAAGTATTTATTCGCAATATCTGTTTCGACCTCGCTTATTAAGGTCGCAATCCATGCAATCGACATTGAATCTTTGGCTTTTATATTGAGCTGAAACAAATTCGTCATGAAGTTGTAACGGCGGCAATTCTACACTGAGCAAAAACAGATAAAAAGCGTTAAAACTCTTGTTTATTACAAGCATATGACACAAAAAAAGAGGCCATTTTAGGCCTCTTTTGACGTTTGATTATAAAATTCACTTTATAATCAATCACATAATATTAGACGCTTTTTAAAATGCTTCAAAAGTGTGTCTAATATATGAATTTTTTATTACAGTTTAATGACAAGTCCAAATTCTTGGCTCGAATCTTCAATCCAACGCCACACATAATCAGAAAAACTACGGCGAACGACTAGCATAAAGCACTTCTCATCAAGTCGATTCATCACAACACTGGCTTTAGCAAAATGAGTTGTTACTGTTTTACCCACTGGCAACTCAGCTTCAACATCATAACCACAGCTCTTTTTCATTAAGGTGATCACATCATCGCCAGAAAGCTCAAATACCGTTTGGCCTCCAGAAACATCCACGACAGAGAAATGGCCTGTTAGTTTTGCACGTAAGCTAGCTTCTAATTCGGCCTCATCACCTTTAGCACTGATAATTAGCCACTCATTTGGACTGATCCAATGAATAGAAACATCGGCATTGCTCGCTGAACTTAGGGCTTTAACTGGCAGGCTTAAGCCTAAAACGTCTTCCACAGAAGAAACAAATCCAGCATCACCACTATTACCGCGTAGTGTCAGGTGTCCATAAAAACCACGTTCTTGAAAAGTGACACCACCTTGCTTTGCAGATGGGAAACTAATATGAGCCAGTGGTGTATCAGGCCTAACTTTAACATTTACATTAGACATGCTGTTTCTCCCCTTTGGCATCATAGAAAACATAGTCAGTAATTTCAGCTTCAATAGTACGGCCATCTGCTAACGGGAAGTAAACAGACTCACCTTTACGGTTCTGGCCATCTTTGATTACAGCTAACGCAAAGCTATGACCAAGTACTGCACTGTAATAACTTGAAGTCACATGCCCGACCATTGTCATAGGAATACTCTCATTCGGATTACGAACAGCTTGAGCACCTTCTGGCAAAATAACATTAGCGTCTTTTGGCTTAAGCCCAACAAACTGCTTACGGTCTGTACGTGAAGTATCAGGACGAGTAAAGGAACGCTTACCAATGAAGCTAAATTCTTTATTCTTACCAATACACCAGCTCATATCCATATCTTGTGGCGTAACAGAACCATCTGTGTCTTGACCAACAATGATAAAGCCTTTTTCAGCACGTAATACGTGCATTGTCTCAGTACCATAAGGGGTAATATCAAATTCTTTACCCGCTTCCATGATCGCTTCCCAAACATGCAAACCATGATTTGCTTGCACGTTAATCTCGTAAGATAGCTCACCAGTGAAACTGATACGGAAGACACGAGATTTAACACCGGCAACGGTACCACTGCGCCAATCCATGAACTTAAAGCTATCTTTATCAAGATCAATATCATCACATACTTTCGCTAATACTTTGCGAGAGTTAGGGCCAGAGATGGTCATGGTTGACCAGTGATCTGTCACTGATGCCATATAGACTTCTAGTTCAGGCCACTCTGTTTGATGCCATAATTCTAGCCACTCAAGTACATTAGCTGCACCACCTGTTGTGGTTGTTAGAATGAAATGATCATCCGCAATACAAGAGGTAACACCGTCATCCATAATCATGCCGTCTTCTTTCAGCATAAGACCATAACGACATTTACCGACTGCTAACTTGCTCCAAGCATTGGTATAAACACGGTTTAAGAATTCACGTGCATCTTTACCCTGGATATCAATCTTACCAAGTGTAGAAGCATCCAATATGCCCACACTGTTACGTGTCGCTAAGCATTCACGATCCAGTGTCTGTTGCATGGTTTCACCAGGCTTAGGGAAATACCAAGGACGCTTCCATTGGCCCACATCCTCAAACAAAGCGCCGTTAGCTTCATGCCAAGACTGCATAGCGGTATAACGAATAGGATCAAACAAACTGTCTGTATCACGTCCAGCAATCGCACCGAAAGTTGTTGGTGTATAAGATGGACGGAAGATAGTCGTCCCTGTTTCTGCAATTGTCTTATTCAAAGACTGAGCAGCAACAGCCATACCGTTAATGTTACCCAACTTACCTTGGTCTGTTCCAAAGCCTAACGCGGTGTAACGTTTAACATGTTCAATCGACTCAAAACCTTCACGTGTCGCAAGTTGGATACCCGCCGCGGTCACATCGTTTTGCATATCAACAAACTGCTTAGGTGCACGACTAACTGATTTAGAGTGCGGTACTAAGAATAACGCCTGAGCTTGCCCTGTTTTAACAAGATCAACACTCGGTACTTTAATTGAGTTAGAACCATCACCAAACCCTGCTTCACATGCCGCTTGCGCACCTGTTGCTAGACCTTGCTCTAACGCGTCATGCAACTGGTGCTGCCCCATTAGGGAACCGACACAATGTTGCTTCTGTACCGTTTTACCTGGTAAGAACCCGATAATGTCATCGTTCCATACTGGGCGAGCGCCTGTGTGACAACTCAAATGAACAACAGGACTCCAACCACCAGAAGTTGCAATAATATCGCAATCATAATTCTGGCTAGCACCTGTTACTTGTGTACCTTCTGCATTAATTGGCGCCACAGTCGCAGCATAAACACGACGGCTACCTTTTGCTTCAGTGACAGCATGTGAGAACCAGATCTTAAGACCTAATTTTTTAGCTTCTTCGACAAGCTGACCATTTGATTCAGCACGGCTATCAGCAATACCTATCACTTTACGGCCTGCTTTATGCCAATCAATTGCCGCTTGATAACCTGAGTCGTTAGCTGTCGAGACAACCAAAGCATTACCAGGCGCTACAGCATAACGATTTAGATAAACACTGATAGACGAGGCTAACATTACCCCTGGAATATCATTGTTAGCAAAGATCAAAGGTCTCTCTTGTGCACCTGGCGCCAAGACAACTTGTTTCGCACGGACACGATGCATACGTTGACGTGCCCCTCTTGGAGAGATCTCACCAAGATGATCAGTACGACGCTCAATAACAGCTAAGAAGTTATGATCGTAATATCCCATAACAGTACTGCGAGGCAGTACAATCACATTTGAATAGTCTTCTAATGTTTCAATAGTATCTTTTAGCCATTGACTTGCAGGAGCACCATCAATTGTTTGAGTCGTGCTAAGTAGGCTGCCACCCATTTCATTCTGCTCATCAGCAATAATGACACGAGCACCCGTTTTAGCTGCAGCCAGTGCCGCAGAAAGACCAGCAGGACCCGCACCAACAATCATCACATCACAATGATGATTAATTTTGTCGTAAGTATCTGGATCTGGAGCCGTAGGTGCTTTACCTAATCCTGCCGCTTTACGAATAAAGTGCTCATATGTCATCCACAATTTTTGTGGGTACATAAAGGTTTTGTAGTAAAAACCTGGCGGCATCATAGCGCCCGCTTTTCCAAGCGTAGCCATCAAATCAAAGTTGACACTCGGCCAGCCTGCAACTGGATTTGCGACAAGACCTGCATACAACTCCTGTTGCGTTGCTCTGACATTGGGAATAGTAGACGCGCCAGTACCTAACTGAATGACACCATTTGGCTCTTCGCTACCATGACCTGTGATACCACGAGGACGAGAATACTTAAAACTACGGGCAATAATATCGACACCGTTAGCTAATAAGGCTGAAGCAAGTGTATCCCCTTCAAAACCCTTATAAGATTTACCGTCAAAACTAAAGTTAATGACTTTTTTACGATCAATACGACCGCCACTGGCTAAGCGTTTGTTCTGACTCATGTTACGTCGCCCTCACTTTTCACTGCAGGCTCTTCACCTATTTTATAACTTTCATGAATTTTGTAAGTTACCGTGTCGCGGGTAACATTAAAAAATTGACGACATCCGGTGGTGTGATACCAAAGTTCGTGATGAATGCCCTTCGGGTTCTTCCTAAAAAATAAGTAACTTCCCCACTCTTCATCTGATAAAGCTTCTGGATCTTTAGGACGCACAATATGCGCCTGACCACGATAATGAAATTCATCTTCCTCACGATATTCCTGACAATGAGGACAAAAGATATGCAACATAAGAATACCTCCTAGTGGGCAACGCCGGCAGCGCCGTGTTCGTCAATTAAGAAACCAGAATTAAAGCGATCAATAGTGAAGGCTTTTGCCAATGGGTGTGGGTCATCATGCGCAATCGTGTGCGCAAAAACGTTACCTGAGCCAGGTGTAGCTTTAAAGCCCCCCGTACCCCAGCCACAGTTGAAATACAAACCAGGTACAGAGGTTTTACTAATGATTGGACACGCATCAGGTGTCGTATCTACGATACCACCCCAAGCACGGTTCATACGTACACGGCGAACATCAGGGAAAAGCTCACAAATGGCTGCGAGCGTATGCTCAATACCTTGGAATGATCCACGTTGACCATAGCCATTATAAGAGTCGATACCTGCACCAATAACCAAGTCACCTTTATCTGATTGGCTCATGTAACCATGCACTGCATTCGACATAACAACCGTATCAATAATCGGTTTAATCGGTTCAGATACACAGGCTTGTAGAGGATGACTTTCTAAAGGAAGCTCTAAACCAACCATACGGGCAAGTTCAGATGAGTTACCAGAAGCAACACAAGCTACTTTTTTCGCTGCGATAAAACCATTATTGGTTTCAACACCACAAACAGCGCCTTCATGACGACGAATACCTGTCACTTCTGTTTGTTGAATCAAATCAACACCCAGAGCATCAGCAGCACGAGCGAAACCCCAAGCGACGGCATCATGACGAGCTACACCCGCCCTTGGTTGCCAAGACGCCCCTAACACTGGGTAACGCGCATTGTCTGAACAGTCCAGTAACGGACAAATTTCTTTTACTTGGGCAGCATTAAGCACATTGCCATCAATACCATTCAAGCGGTTTGCATTTACACGGCGCTCGATATCTCGCATATCTTGTAAGTTATGCCCAAGGTTTAATACACCGCGCTGTGAAAACATGACATTGTAGTTAAGGTCTTGGCTAAGACCTTCCCACAATTTCATTGCATGTTCATACAGGTTTGCAGCTTCATCCCATAAGTAGTTAGAGCGAACAATGGTGGTATTACGCGCGGTATTACCGCCACCTAGGTAGCCCTTCTCAATTACAGCAACATTGGTAATACCATGTTCTTTTGCTAGGTAATAAGCCGTGGCCAAACCATGGCCACCACCACCAACAATGACAACATCATAAACCTGTTTTGGTTTAGGATTACGCCAAACTCTTTGCCAATTTTCATGATGACTTAGAGCATGCTTAAAAAGACTAAACACTGAATAACGTTTCATATCACCACCCTAGAAATTGCTGCCATATTGTTCACTGCCATCAACTACTAAATAACTACTTTATTAGGAATAAAGGGTAACGCCTGTCAACATTCAATAACGTTAACGGCTAATCCCCCTCGCGAAGTTTCTTTATATTTATCATTCATATCACGCCCTGTATCTCGCATGGTTTTAATCACCTTATCTAGAGATACATAGTGTGTTCCATCACCACGAAGTGCCATGGACGCAGAGTTAATCGCTTTAACTGACGCCATCGCATTACGTTCGATACAAGGAACCTGCACCAGACCACCAATCGGGTCACATGTCAGTCCCAAGTTATGTTCCATACCTATTTCTGCAGCATTTTCAATTTGCTCAGGTGAACCACCTGTTGCTGCAGCTAAACCTGCTGCTGCCATTGCGCACGCTGATCCAACTTCACCTTGGCAACCTACTTCAGCACCTGAAATAGACGCATTCTCTTTAAATAGCAGGCCAATTGCGGCAGCCGTTAAAAAGAAATCAACAATGCCTTCTTCATTTGAACGAGGGCAGAAGTCCCAGTAGTAATGAAGTACCGCTGGAATAATGCCAGCAGCACCATTTGTTGGTGCAGTCACAATACGACCACCACCTGCATTTTCTTCGTTTACTGCTAGGGCATATAAGTTAACCCAGTCCATAGCCCCTAAAGACGGTGTAATCATATCCATCTTATTTTTCTTTGTGAGGTCTTGGTAAAGGCTCGCAGCACGTCGCTTAACTTTTAAACCACCAGGTAAAATACCTTCGGTTTGAATACCTTTATCTATGCAAGACTTCATAACTTGCCAGATAGAAAGAATATTGGCTTTAATCTCTTCTTCGCTGCGCCATGCTTTTTCATTTTCTAGCATGATTTGAGCAATACTAAGGTCATGCTCTTTACACAGTTTTAGAAGTTCTTCGCTGCTATGAAAGTCATAAGCTAGTTGAGTATCATCTTCTACAAGCTCAACTTCACCTTGATCATTTTGATTAACAATGAACCCCCCACCAATTGAGTAGTAAGTCTTTTCACAAATCAAAGTTTGCGTTTCATCATAGGCACGCAATGTCATGCCATTAGCATGAAAATCAAGACGATCGATTCTGTGATAAATCAAATCTGTGACAGGTTCAAAAGCAACACTGTGCTTAGCATTCAAACTAATTTGTTTAGTTGATTCAATCGCTTCTACTCTAGGATCAACCGTATCTGGCTCAATAGAATCAGGAAGTTCACCTTCTAAGCCCATGAGTACCGCTTTACCCGTACCATGACCTTTACCTGTCGCACCAAGCGACCCATAAAGCTCACACATAACGCGTGTCACTTTAGGAGTGAGTTGTTCATCGTCAAGAAAGTGGACAAATTGATTAGCTGCCACCATAGGACCCACAGTGTGTGAGCTTGATGGACCAATACCAACTTTAAATAAATCAAATAAACTAATAGCCATAACAACGCCTCATGTGAATAAGCCTGCCAGTTAATAAAAATCAACCGGCATGCGAAAAGGATTAATCTTTTCCCTATTAGAACACAAAGTTTCCAATAGGAAACACGATTTTTGATTAAACCTCGATTTCGACGTCTGTTTTGGGCTTAGAACAGCATGACAGTATGTAGCCTTCAGCCACATCATCATCTGTAATACCACCGTTATGCTCCATCTCTACTTCTCCAGAGATTTTAAGAACACGACAGGTACCACAAATACCCATACCACATGCTTTAGGAATGCGAATGCCTAACTGAGTAGCAGCCGAGTGAACGGTTTCTTCCGCCTTAACCTTGATACCTTTACCAATATTAGTGAAGGAAACCATGGCACCTTCAGATCTATCTTCCAGAGCTTCTTCTTCCGCTTCCGTTAGAATATCTAGATCTTCATCTGCTGGCGGCTCGCCGAAGCTTTCTTCGAAGTAGTTTTCCATTGGGAAATCAGCATCTTGCAGCATCTTTTTAACGGCTGACATATAAGGTGCTGGACCACAACAAAAGACGGTTCTTTCTTTAAAATCAGGTGCCATGAGTTGCAGCTTGAATAAATCTAAATAGCCGCGGTAACCCGACCAAGTTTCACCTATGCCATGGGTTTCACAAACAAAGTTAACTTGTAAATTAGGAACACGTGAATCCATCAATTCCAATTCACGTCTAAAAATAATATCAGACGGTGATCTAGCACTATGGCAGAAAACCATATCAACACCTGTATTGGTGTCATAGAACCAACGCGCCATAGACATGGTTGGTGTAATACCGCTACCACCAGAAAGTAGCAGCACTTTTTCGGCAGGGTGATCAATGCAGTTGAAAATACCCATTGGGCCGTGAACAGCTAGTTCATCACCTTCAGATAAATTATCATGCAACCAGTTTGATACTTGACCACCTGGCACACGTTTTACTGTGATAGAAAAGCTGTAAGGAACAGAAGGTGATGATGCGATAGTGTAACTACGCATTACCTGTTCACCTTCAATCATTAATTCAAGCGTTACAAACTGACCTGGTTTGAAGAAGAACATGATTGGTTGTTCTGCCATAAAGCAGAAAGTCGTCACATCAGGTGTTTCCCAAATGCGGTTTACACATCTGACTTGGTGACGGCCGTTAGCCCATGTTTGCGTATTTACTGTGTTTAAAAAAGTATCATTCATCGACTTTACTCTTCTTGTCTTCTTCTTATGCTTTTCTTATTAAAGGTAGCCATAAATAATAGGCTGAGTCTGAATAAAACGGAGTATGTGTTTAGCGGCCTTTACTCGTTTATTCAAAAACGACATTTTTATACTCTAACCATCCAAATTTAAAAAAACCCTCTCAGATAGAACAAAGTAATTGCTTTTAATTCCTGCTTACAGGCCCTAACAGAGAATGATTATCAAGCTAACAAGTAGAGAATAAGCAGCTTGAGCTACCTATATAGTCTATAAACAAAAGGGTTATTCTGTGTCGCATAAAGAATAAAGATAGAAAAGCAATTGATCTTAGACACTTAAAAGCATCAATTTTTTGTCAAAATTGAGCCTAACTTATTAAAAATTAGGCCTTTTGAGTAATTAAACATGACCTTGTCATATTTTTTGCGTCATACCTGCCAATAAAATTTTAATAAAATCATAGGTTATGACGCTTTTAAATGAGATATTGTCGCTATTAGAACACCCTTACCCCTAACCGACATGGCACAGTACGAATCGGGTACTAAAATAAAAATATGGCCGTTATTTAAGTCTGAAATCGGTAAAACAGTAGGAAATTTCAACAAAGATTAATCTTAATCACTAAGTTGACCTTCTACCTCTGATTAAAAGATTTAAATAAACACCCACTCAACATTCAGAGGTAGTCGTAATGACAACAACCGCACCAACCAAAAAGTATCGCTATGGATTTGTTCTGGTAGAGGACTTTTCCATGCTGCCTATGACATCAGCAATCGAAGTTATGCGTATGGCAAATTACTTGTTGGGCCATGATGTTTATGAGTGGTTTACCATTACTCAAGATGGACAGCCAGCAAAAGCCAGTGACAATATCATGATCGCAGCAGATCTTGATTTTAGACAGGATCTCTCTAATTTCGATGGCATTATTGTTTGCTCTGGTGTCAATGTTGAAAAACACTGTGACCCACAGCTCTTGCACTGGCTAAGAGAACAAGAGAAAAAAGGCACTGCTATGGGAGCCATTTGTACTGGCGCCTTTATTCTAGCTGCAGCAGGCTTAATGGATGGCTATCGCTGTACTGTTCACTGGGAATACATGACAACCTTCTGTGAACGTTTTCCTAATGCTTACACAGACTTAAAACTATTCTCATTTGATCGTGACCGCTTCACTTGTGCTGGCGGTACTGCACCATTGGACATGTTTTTAAATCTAGTACGTAAACACTTTAGTCATGAACTCAGTGCAGCGATTGGTGAAGAGTTTATGTCTGAGCGAATTCGTACAGAAAGCGACTTACAGCGTATCCCACTGAGAACTTACTTAGGCCCAAGCCATTCTAAGTTAATGGAAGTGGTTTCATTAATGGAAGCAAATCTAGAAGAACCTATTTCATTAGATGAGCTTGCCAGTTTTGTCAGCATGTCTAGGCGCCAGCTTGAACGACAATTCCAAAAACATTTAAATTGCACACCATCACGTTATTACCTAAAACTGCGTTTAGTTAGGGCTAGAAAACTCCTGACACAGACAAACATGTCTATTACCGACATAGGTATCGCCTGTGGTTTTGTTTCCACCCCCCATTTTAGTAAGTGCTATCGAGAATATTTTGGCATACCGCCACGCAATGAACGTATCACACCCCATACTCAAGTCCCTTTCATGGGAATTCAGGGTGCCGCTTTTAGTGCTTAAGCAAAGTACTTAAAAAGTATCTGTAAGCGACAAAAAACATCAAATTAAAGAGCCATTTAAGGCTCTTTTTTTATACCTGTTTAACTGACATCTTTAATTTTTTATTAACTTTTTAACGCTAGGGTAAAAATTGTCTTTCGCTTTTAAAAAAGATGGATACAATAGCCGCACTCAAATTTCAGCAAGCATAAAACTTGCTAAGAGGTCTCATAAATTAAAAGTAAAAACGCCCTGAATTGTGTTGAGCGAATAGTTGCTTTAACCACATTTTAGGGCGCCCTAGTATATAGAGGATTGTCCTATGTTCTTTGAAGGTTCAGAGAAAAAAGTTGAGCTTGTCATGTCACATGATGCTGTCTCATTAAGAAGTCTTGGCGTCGACTTTTGGTCCAGCATAGTGGCTCAATGTGAAGCTGAAATTCTTTCAAGCATTTCTAATGACCAATGTGATGCTTACCTTTTATCTGAATCTAGTTTGTTTGTCTGGGACCATCACTTCTTGATGCTTACGTGCGGCACCACGACCCTAGTCAATTCACTACAGGCATTTCTCGATCATCTTGAAAGCCAATTTGAAGGTCAATTTGAGTTAATTGAATCCATCATTTTCCAACGTAAAAATGAGTACCAGTCACACCTGCAGAAAACATCATTTGAACAAGACATTACTAAGTTACAAAAAAGACTTAAAGGTGTGGCGTTTCAACTTGGCAATCTTGATAGCCATCACAATTATATTTATCACCTTGATAAGCCTTATTCCCCGAATCAGTCAGATAAAACCTTTGAACTATTGATGTATCACATCGAAGGCAAAGCGGCAAATTACTTACGACAAGAAGGTCAGGACACAAGCACAATTCGTAGCATGCTAAGCCTTGATACCTTGTTGCCAGGTTTCACAATTGATGAATATGTATTTGAGCCCTTTGGCTATTCGCTGAATGCCATTCTTGGAGATAAATATGCCACTATGCATATCACGCCCCAGGAAAAAAGCTCCTATGTTAGCTTTGAAACAAACCTTGATATAAAACAGCACAGGGTGAATATCTTTAACCAATTAATTCATCTACTTCAACCTAGTTGTTTTGACATTATTAGCTTTAACGATGAAGCTGAAATTCATACTGAACACACCTTAATGAATCAAGTCGAACAAAGCTTAAGCTGTGGTTATACCATACGTTTTAAGGAATACATGAAGCAGCAAAAAATCAGTGCCGCAAGTTTGATTGAAATTTAACTGCACTTTAAAACAATAAAAAAAGCCGCCAAGATAAGCTTATTATCTTGGCGGCTTAGTATGATTCAGAAAGAACACTACTGCTTTTTAAAAACAATACTTCCCGCTTCTAAATCTGCCACTATGGCATCTCCCGATACGAAGTTGCCTGCCAGAAGTTCATTGGCCAATGGATTTTCAAGCCAATGTTGTATTGCTCTTTTAAGTGGCCTTGCACCATAAACAGGGTCATAGCCTACTTCGGCAAGGTGGTCCAACGCAGGTTCAGACAAGGTTAATGTCATTCCCATTTCTTGTAACCTGGCATTTAAGTGTGTCATCTGAATACGTGCAATACCATGGATCTGGCTCTGCATAAGCGGATGAAACACCACTGTTTCATCTATTCGGTTAATAAACTCTGGTCTAAAGTGATTGCCTACGACGCCAAGCACTTCTTGTTTAATTTCTTCATATTGCTCATTAGTACGATAGTTTTGAATCAAATCTGAACCTAGATTAGATGTCATCACTATCACAGTGTTTCTAAAATCAACCGTACGACCTTGCCCATCAGTCAAGCGACCATCATCTAACACCTGCAATAAAATATTAAAAACATCCGGGTGTGCTTTTTCAATTTCATCGAGTAAGAGTACAGAATAAGGTCGACGCCTTACGGCTTCCGTTAGATAGCCGCCTTCCTCATAACCCACATAACCAGGTGGGGAACCAATCAAACGAGCAACAGAATGTTTCTCCATAAACTCAGACATATCCACTCTGACCATAGATGCTTCTGTATCAAACAAAAAAGTCGCTAAAGATTTACAGAGTTCGGTTTTACCCACCCCTGTTGGCCCTAAGAATAAGAAAGAACCATTAGGACGGTTCGGATCAGCTAAGCCAGAACGGGAGCGTCTTACGGCATTAGCCACTGCCGTTACCGCCTCTTCTTGTCCAATAACAGAGTTATGCAGATCTGTCTCCATGGTCAATAACTTCTCACGCTCACCTTGCAGCATTTTATCTACAGGAATCCCTGTCCAGCGAGACACAACCGTCGCCACTTCTTCTTCGGAGACGCGATTTTTAAGTAACTGAGCTTGATCTAGTTCTTCTGCCATACTGGCTTTTTCTATTTCCGTCTCTAGCATGGGAATCACTCCATACTGCAGCTCAGACATCTTAGCAAGATTACCATCACGTCTGGCCTCTTCCATCTCTTGACGTACTGACTCTAATTCCTCTTTTAGCTTTTGCGCCCCTTGTAATTGGGCTTTCTCAGCATTCCAGATTTCCTCTAGATCACTAAACTGTTTTTCAGCAATAGCTATATCAGACTCTAGTTTTGAAAGTCGTTGTTTAGAGGCCCTATCCTTCTCTTTCTTCAGGGCTTCCTTTTCAATTTTTAACTGAATCAGACGACGTTCAAGCCTGTCCATATCTTCAGGTTTAGAATCCATTTCCATACGGATACGACTGCCTGCCTCATCAATTAAATCAATCGCCTTATCAGGTAGTTGCCTGTCGGTAATATAACGTTGCGATAGTTTAGCGGCTGCAATAATTGCCGAATCTGTAATATCCACCCCATGGTGAATTTCATAACGTTCTTTTAAACCACGCAAAATGGCGATGGTATCCGACACACTAGGCTCTTCTACCAACACCTTTTGGAAGCGTCGCTCTAAGGCTGCATCTTTTTCAATAAATTGACGATACTCATCTAGCGTTGTTGCGCCCACACAATGCAGCTCACCACGAGAAAGCGCAGGTTTAAGCATATTGCCCGCATCCATAGAGCCTTCAGACTTACCCGCACCGACCATGGTATGTATTTCATCAATAAACAGGATAACCTGACCTTCCTGCTTGGAAAGCTCTGTTAATAAGGATTTCAGCCTTTCTTCAAATTCTCCACGGTATTTTGCACCCGCAATCAAAGCCGCCATATCTAATGATAAAACACGCTTATTCTTTAACCCTTCAGGCACTTCGCCATTGACTATGCGTTGGGCTAACCCCTCAGCAATGGCGGTTTTACCCACCCCAGGTTCACCAATCAAAACAGGGTTATTTTTACGACGGCGCTGTAGTACTTGAATCGTGCGGCGTATCTCATCATCTCGACCTATCACTGGATCTAACTGACCTTCAGCGGCACGTGCGGTTAAATCCACAGTAAATTTGTCTAACGCTTGGCGGCTTTCTTCTGCATTCGGATCATTAACCCCTTCGCCACCTCGTACTTGATCGATAACAGCAACAATATCAGCTTTACTGACACCCGTTTTTTTAAGGGCTTTGGCTAGTTCGTCTTTACCATCAAACATGGCTAGCAAAATTAATTCTGAGGAAATATATTGATCTTTTCGCTTCTGTGCTTCTTTATCCGCTAGGTTCAATAAGCGACCTAACTCTGGCGACATTTGAATATTGCCATCGTGATCTTGCATCTCAGGCAAGTTATCAAGAATAAGGTTTAAGGTTTCACGAAATTTCGCTACCTGAATACCTGCCTGTTGTAAAATAGGACGAATACCGCTGCCTTGTTGATCAAATAAAGCAACTAATAAATGGACGGCATCTATGTAGGCGTGGTCTCTGCCCAAAGCAACAGACTGAGCATCAGAAAGTGCGATTTGTAATTTACTGGTTAATCGGTCGATTCTCATATTAAAGTCCTAATTATCCGAAAAATACCTTTGATACCTTTCTAGATAGGTCCCACTTTTTAAAATTCAATTGTTGAGTGTCATTTTTTTGACACTCATAAAAAAAGAGCCTCTCGGCTCCTTTTATCAAATATCTGCGTCAATCCATATCACGCTGGCTAATCGACCTGTTTGTTTATCCCGTCGATAGGAGAAAAACTGCGCCTCATCCTCATGAGTGCAATAATTACCTCCGTAAATTTTATTTACGCCTAAGGCTTTTAGCCTCAACTGGGCTAATAAATAAATATCAGCCAGCCATTTACCTTCATTTTTAGATGCCTTAAAAGCACTTTCTGCGTGCTTATCTTGCAGCAAAAACGCATCTTTAACCTCACCACCAACTTCAAAAGCATTCGCACCTATGGCGGGACCAAGCCAAACCATCACATCGCTCGCATCATCAAATTCTGCAATACTGGACTCAATGACGCCGTCACATAGCCCTCGCCAGCCAGCATGACACGCAGCAACTTGTGTTCCCTTATTATTACAAATCAACAAGGGCAGGCAATCAGCTGTCATTACAGCACACACTTGCCCCTTTGTTTGTGAAAAAGAGGCATCGGCTTCTAAATCACCCAAGGCTTTTGAAGGCAAGGTGACCGTTTTAGTACCATGAACTTGGTTAAGCCAACGCAAGCTTGAGGGCATATCTATGTGGCGAGCAAAGCGCTGTCGGTTCTCAGTAACAGCTTCCATCTGATCACCTACATGAGCACCTAAATTTAACGAGCCATAAGGCATTTCACTTACACCACCTTGGCGAGTCGATGAGAAAGCCTTGATCTGTTTCGGTGCAGGCCATTGCGGGCAGATATACGACACATTTGAGTAAGTTGAGGTCACTTTATCTCCAAATAAATTAAAGGAAAACAGGGCCTAGAAGTCGCCTTCTACGCTGTCCGTTTCCACCAAATCTTGGTTAAGTAACTCAATTAATTGCTTCATATCATCAGGCAAGTCGACTTCCCATTCCATAAACTCGCCCGTAATAGGGTGTGAGAGCTCTAACCTTTTTGCATGTAACGCTTGGCGTCTAAAGTTTTGCAGTTCATCTCTCAACTCAGGAATACAGGCTTTAGGCATTTTCATGCGTCCCGCATATTGAGGGTCACCTAATAAAGGAAATTGAATATGGGACATATGCACACGAATTTGGTGAGTACGTCCTGTTTCAAGCTTTAATCGAATATGAGTATGGTTTTTAAAACGCTGTAATAAACGATAATGCGTTACCGCATCTTTACCATTTAAAGGCTCCACTGCCATTTTTTGACGGTTCTGAGGATGACGACCGATTGGTTCATTTACAGTACCACCGCCAGTCATTATCCCTATCGTCACCGCTTCATATTCACGTCCCATGCTTCTATCTTGTAACTGAGAAACCAATTCAGTTTGTGCTGCCAATGTTTTAGCAACAACCATCAAACCAGTGGTTTCTTTATCAAGACGGTGAACAATACCCGCTCTAGGAACATGAGCAGATTCAGGACAATGAAATAGAATAGCATTCATCAAAGTCCCTGTACGATGACCTACTGCAGGGTGAACAACTAAACCAGATGGTTTATTCACCACGATAATATCTTCGTCTTCAAAGACTATATCTAGAGGGATGTCTTCCGGCTGATGGTCATCAATATCTTCAACCACGGTCTCTAGGCTAATAACTTCACCTACAAACAACTTCTCTTTTGCCTTTGACTTTTTGCCATCAACCAATAGAACCCCTTCTTTGATCCATGTTTGGATACGTGACCTTGAATAATCACTAAAGAGTTCTGTTGCGACTAAATCAAACCTTTGCCCATTCAATTCAAATGGAACTTGGGCTTCTTTTACTATGCGCTCTGCCATACAATGTACTTAAATTCGAGTTGATCTTAATTTGCGTAAATTTTACGTATTATCGATCAAGTTACAAAGAAAAAAGGTGTATCTAGCTGCCATTGGAAACTTTATGACTATTTTAGAGTCAATCAAGGCAGCACTACATTTAACTATTCAAGGTTTGATTATACATGGGATTACGCAAGTCTTTGCTGCAATTATCTGGTTTCGTAGGAATTTCTTTATTACTAGGGGCTTGCTCCAACACTCCGGTTCAAGAACCAGACCTACCTGAAAGAGAATATTATCAAAATGCCCAAGAAGCATTTGATCAAGGTCGCCCACTTGTCGCAGTTAAAAACTTAAAAGACCTTGATAGTCGCTATCCATTTGGTGAGTTCAGCCAGAGAGCAGAGCTTGAATTGATTTATGCTTATTTCTTAGCAAGTGACTATATTTCTGCACATGCAAATGCTGAACGCTTTATTAAGAAGTACCCAGACTTTGAAACCATAGATTATGTTTTTTATTATCGCGCCCTTTCAACATTTAAAGGTGACCAAACACTCAGCGCTCGCTTTTTGAATCAAGACCCAAGCCAAAGAGATACCAGTGAGTTTGTTAAAGCATTTCGTGAATTTGCTGACCTGCTCAAACGCTTCCCTGAAAGCTCATATGCGAATGATGCTAAATCTCGTATGATTTATTTACGTAATACCATTGCGAAACACGAGCTACAGGTTGCCAAGTATTACTTCAAACGTGACGCACCACTTGCAGCACTACATAGAAGTCAAACAGTGTTAAACCAATACCCTAGCTCAGACTCTATAGAAGAAGCATTAGCCGTTAGCGTTCAAGCTTATATTGAATTAGAGCAAGAAGAGCTGGCAGGCAGAAGCCTAGCCATCTTAGTAGAAAACTATCCGGACTCAACGCATCTTGATGAAAATGGACAACTTATCATTCCAGCAAGACCAAAAGATGCCGATCCTGATTTTTGGTATTGGGTGACATTAGGCTGGATGGACTAACATTCGCTACATTAAAAAGCCGACTTTATGTCGGCTTTTTTGTTGTTAAGGGAAATACCTAGGTTCATCAACTTCTTGCCAAGGTGGCAATTTGATCATTACTTTTTCAAAAGTCTTATCTTCAATGATCTGATTCAGCCATAACTTCACACTCGTATATTGAGATTGATCGAACCAAGTATTATCAACACCACGGAACTGACGTATAAACGGAAACACAAGCACATCAGCCATACTCATTTCATCACCCAACAAAAAAGCCTGTTTACTTAACTTGCTCTCTAGCCTGCGTAAAAACCTTTCACCTTGGGAGCGATAATATTCTTGCGAGAAATCAGGATGGCGATCTGCATATTTATATTTATCTAACCAAAACTTAAACCTGTGATCAGTCTGAAAAAGCCAAGCGGCAATCTCTCTTTCTTGTGGCTTAGAGTAGATGTTCGCATTCTGCTTTCTGGCCATTGCCCAGCGAATAATATCCATACTCTCTGGATAACGGACCCCTTGTTCACAAATCATTTGTGGAACACTAGAGCGTCCACCTAATCTTAATAAAGCTTCAGGCTTATTTCTTAGCACCACTTCTCTAATTTCAACTTTAATATTTAGGAGAGACAGGGCGTAGCGAGCTCTAATCGCATAAGGGCAACGTCTAAAAGAATATAAAATAGGAAACACAGAATATCTCTAAATCAAAAAACAGTTTATCTAAACCTGATTAAAACAAAAAAGCAGACATAAAAAAACCGCCCTTAAAAGAAGAGCGGTTTTTTAAAAGGTCTTACAGATTAAACAACTGATACGTTTTCTGCTTGAGGACCTTTTTGACCTTGAGTAACTTCAAAAGTTACTTTTTGGCCTTCTTGTAGTGTACGACGACCAGTACCATTAATAGCACGGAAGTGAACAAAAACATCTGGACCGCCTTCGCGCTCGATGAAACCAAATCCTTTTTCGTCGTTAAACCATTTAACGATACCGGAAACTAATTGACCTGACATACAAACCTCATCTTTTCTATCTACTGCATATATACAGTTTAGTTTTAGCATTGAAAGCATTAGACCTTTCAACATTATCCATAATGGTCAAGTTATTTATCAGAAGGTGGTCCAAATCAAAATACTTAACTATATCGATAATATGACGATAAAAAAAAAATAGGAAGGCGCAAAAAATAAACTTAGTTAAATTATGTAAAATATATTAATTGAAATGTAACTTTATGAAACGAAACCAGGAAATTTTAAATAAGTTCAAGATAGTATTAGTAATATTTATCTTTACTAATAACCATTTAATAAAAAAGCATTCTTTTTATCATTATTAAACCTGATATGTTTTAGTGACTTAGCATTATCTTAATAAGTAATAGGTTAAATAAATAAATTTAATCTTTAATAATTAACTAAAATGTCATAATGATTAAGTATTGAGCTTGATTCAAATTTAAAGAAATGTTTTTTTTGGTTTTCTGCTCTCACATCATGAAGCATTCATTTTTATTCTTGGCTAAGCATTGCGATAACAAAAAATGAGACTCATAGAGCCATTAAACTGTTATCATAACTAATCCAATATCTAAACTAGCTTTATTTTTTATCCATGTACTTTATCCTTCTTACCCACTCTCGTGAGTTAAACAAAAAATCAGCTACTGGGCCACTTGTTAAGCAAGCGCTTAGTAATCAATGTGATGTGATTGAATGGTCACGTACAGAACCAGATAGTCGCTTAACCAGCAAATTAGATACCACTAAAGCATTACTTATATATCCAGAAACACATAAACAGGCTCCTGTAATAAAAAACTCTAATGCTTTAGTTGAATTTAATACTTTTATTATTCTTGATGGAACCTGGCAAGAAGCAAGAAAGATGTATAACCGTAGCCCTTATTTACATTCATTAGCTCACTACCCTTTAAACATTGATTATCCCTCAAGTTATCAGCTGAGACGCAACCAGAAAAGTACTGGCCTTTGTACTGCTGAAGTAGCGATTGAATTGCTCAAACAGAGAGCTGAATTAGTTCAAGCGAACAAACTTGAGAGTTTATATAATAAATTCAATTTGGGAATCGATACGAGTCAGGAAGCCTAAGTCGTATTCATCTCTCGTTTTTTAGAAGATTTGGTAATAATATTTATAATTATTATTACCAAATATTAAAAATGACCTATTTTACATAAAAGAATAGCGCTGGCTTCTATATTCAAAAGGTCAGCTTTAAAGTCATGACACCTAAACCAAGACTCTTCGTTTAGCATATTATGCTGATAGCTTAGTTTACCTTTTAACATAAGAATTTCGATCGATTTATTTCCTTCCGTTTTTTCATATAAACGAGATAAATCAGACGTTTGCGTTAATTTAATCCAGTAAACACTTTCTTTTTCATGTACGTGTAAAAGATGAAAATTTATCTCGCTTTGTAGAAATGCATTGGTATCAATAAATACCTGCTCTCTATCATTCACATCAAATTGGTGTAATTTAACAAAAAGCTCGCAGCCACTTTCGCTATGTGGCGCGTGGGATGTACCAGGAGGGTTTCGAAAATAAGATCCAGCATGATAATCGCCAGATTCATCGGAGAAGGTACCTCTAATCACAAAGATCTCTTCTCCTCCTGGGTGGGGGTGGGACCGGAAAAAAGAACCCGCTTCATACTTCACAATACTTGTTGCATGACCTCTTTCAGCCTCTTCTCGTGCTAACGGCTTACGCCAAACACCAGCCATTGGACTTGCTTGCCAATCAAGATTCTTACTATCGATAAGAACTTCTTTTAGAAAGTCCATATTTAACATGACAACGTCTCCGAAGCAGTTCTGGATTACACCTTAAATTAGTTTCAAATAAGCAAGGGATAAGCCAGACAATCGTTATAATTTTATTCTTATTATTGGCTTTATGATTTAAATCAACAAAGCGATTAAATGCAAACAACTCATCACGAAGATAAGGTAGAGTTATACCTGCTCTAAAATCCATCAGCTAATAAGGTCGATTAATCTAACTAAATTATCGAGTATCAAACCGAATCAGCGCCCAACTTAAACCATTGATTAGTTTTCTACGAGTGAAGAATGACGCTACTTCCCCCTTCTCAAATTCCTTTAAAGCAAACATTTGCCGTACTGTTTGTCGTTATCAGTACCATGTCTTGCATTATGGGTTATCTCATTATTAGAGAAGGTAATATTAGCGAAGAGCAGAGAACAAAATTAGTTGGTCAACTCATCACCCAACAAGAGCAAAAAATAAATTCCGATGGTTTAAAAATTGTTGAAAATTTAAACAACTTTAGTTTACAGACAATACCCTATCTTAAGGCAGAATCAAAACTTCAAGTTGATAAGGCCCATGCAATTGCACGCTCCCTCCACCATAATTTACAACCCTTATTAGCAGATAAAGAGATTAAACTAGCGATTAAAGAAGCCTTGCGAGAGATACGCTTTTTTTCTGGTAGAGGCTATCTATTTATTGATGAAATGGATGGTACCTCTGTTTTACTTCCAACTTTTCCCTCTCTAGAAGGTAAGTCCCTTTATAGTCAAGTTGATGATAAAGGGGTCATCCACATACGTAATATTATTAAGGCGACTCAAAACGAGAATAAACAAGGTTACTATCAATACCGCTGGTATGCGCCAAACAGCAAAGAAGAAATGCAAGATAAAATCAGCTTTATGCGTCAATTTGAACCTTATAATTGGGTGATAGGCACAGGCGATTATATGCAACAAGTGGAAACTGACTTCCAGCAAAAAGCGATCAATCAGTTATCCTCATTAGAAATACAAAAAAACAGTTTTTTTATTATTTTCGACAATGAAGGCAAGTTTATTTACCAAGCTCAAGGCTTGTCGGAAGAGTTCGCAGAAAAATTACAAGAAGCAAGTTCAGCAAAACGTTTCATCACTCAAATAGAAAATAGATTAGAAACCAATTTTGCTAATAATGATTTAAATATCACCAAGGGAAACAATACTTTCTCTTTCACTAGCACAATCAATCATTGGGGCTGGACAATAGTAGGCGGCTATAACAATAAGAACATTTTATTCGCTGCTGAATCCCAATTAGATATGCTCAAGACAAGCCAACAAAAAAGCATGCAGACCCTCTTATTTGAGTTTTCACTGCTTACCAGTCTCTCCCTCGTAATCGCTTTAGGGGTGGCCTTATGGCTGAGGAACGCTTTCGTAAACTATCATAATCATAGCCAAAAACAGCATGAGTTATTATTAAAAAACAAGTCGGAGTTAGAACTTGCTGCTAGGGTGTTTGATAGCACCTCTGAAGGCATAATGATTACAAATGAGTTTAATCAAATCATTACCTGCAACTCTTCTTTTTGCCGCATAACTGGCTATGAAAAAGAAGAGATCATAGGGCTAACACCGAACACGTTTGCTTCAGGACTCACAGACCCAGAGATTTACAGTGATATGTGGCATTCAATCACAACGAAAGGTCTGTGGCAGGGAGAAGTAATCAATCAACATAAGAAAGGCCACCTTTTTCCAGAATGGTTATCTATCAATGTTTATAAAGACCAATCAGGAAAAACAATTAACTATATTGGCAGCATAGTTGATATCAGCAAGCGAAAGCAGGCAGAGAATACCCTTCAGCATCTTGCGGACTATGACTCTTTAACAGACCTACCAAATAGACGTTTTTTCAAAGAACAAATTGATCACATTATTGATGTTGATAAACAAAGAAAGCCAACTGAACCTATTAATAAGTTTGCTCTACTCTTTTTAGACCTCGATTACTTTAAGTTTATCAATGACAGTCTTGGACATAGTGCAGGAGATAAAGTACTCAGAATCATCGCAGAAAGATTGCTTGAGCATAAGGATGAAAACACTATAGTCAGTCGACTTGGTGGTGATGAGTTTGTCATTGTTTTACAGGATATTTCCTCTGAGCAAGCGGTTAGAAATTTCTGCAAAGACTTGATGCTAAGTATCGAAAAGCCAATGGATGTGCTTGGCCGTTCTCTTATTGTCACCCCGAGTATCGGCGCGACGCTTTATCCTAAAGACGGTAACCGTACCAATATTTTACTGAAAAACGCCGATGCAGCTCTCTATCGAGCAAAAGAGCAAGGTCGTAATAATGTGCAATTTTTTACTACAAATCTAAATAGAGACGCGCTGAAAAGATTGTCATTAGAAAACGATTTACGCCGTGCTTTGAAGAAAAAGCAATTTGAAATTTATTACCAACCACAGGTCGATTTAAATAATAAACAGGTCATAGGTTGTGAAGCTCTAATACGTTGGCACCACCCAACTAAGGGTTTTGTATCTCCTATCGATTTTATCCCATTGGCGGAAGAAACTGGCATGATCAATGAGATAGGCGAATGGGTACTATTTGAAGCTTGTAAACAAGCCGCTAGATGGAGTGAGGAGTATAAACGCCCTATCGATATGGCCATTAACCTATCCGCTAGACAGTTCAATGATAAGTTAGTTGCTACCGTGATTAAGGCACTAAAACAAAGCAAACTCCCTAGTCACTGCTTAACCCTAGAAATCACTGAAAGCATATTGGTTCAAGATCCAGAACAAGTAATAGGCACTCTATCTCAACTACGTCAGTTAGGTATTAAGATTGCACTTGATGACTTTGGCACTGGTTTCTCAAGCCTGTCTTACTTAAAGCGCTTCCCTCTGGATAAGCTTAAAATTGATAGAGCGTTCGTTAAAGACCTTCCTAATGATAGTGACGATAGTGCCATCATTGCGTCAGTCTTAGCTGTTGCTGAGCATTTTAACCTGACAACCATTGCTGAAGGGATTGAAAATACAGACCAAGAAAGCCTACTGGAAGAGCTGAACTGCTCACAGGGACAAGGCTTTTATTATGATAAGCCTCTTACTGCTCACGCCATGGCACAAAGGTTTAAGCATGGACAACATGGTAAGCCTAACTTAATTAACAGCTATGAGGTGGTTTAAGTTGATTGAAGTATAAGCCCTGATCTGGGCTTATACTTTGATAAGATGGACAATTAAAAGTGAGTTCAATCTTAGGCTTTTATTCGCGGTTAGAGGCCTCATATCTGACAGCCTCCACTAACTTAAAAGAAGTATTCTCTTTAGCAAGATTAGCGATATAAAAGAGAAGGAAGAAAAAGAGATATACTAGAAAAGAAAGTAATCAGTGCAAGACGTATCATATCTACGGTCCAAAAAGGGGTTATTCCACGGAAGATTGTGCCTGTTGGAACACCTTTGAGTACTGCACTTAAAACAAACACATTCATCCCAACTGGCGGCGTAATTAGACTTATTTCTGTCACCACTACAACGACAATACCAAACCAGACTAAGTCAAAACCCATACTTTGCACTAGAGGATAGAATATAGGCACTGTCAGCAACAGCATGGACAAACTCTCAAATACCATTCCAAGCACAATATAGATGGCTAAAATAGCCACGATAACCATCATAGGTGACGCGTCTAAACCACTCACAAAACTTAAAAGGTCAGCAGGTAAACCCGCTCTATTAATAAAATCAGAGAAGATCAAGGCACCAATTAAAACCGAAAATAGCATAGCCGATGTTCTTAAAGTATCGCTCAAGCATAAGAACAAATCCCCAAGGTTTAAACTACGACGACTCAAGGCAATTATAAATGCGCCGCCAGCACCTATTCCGGCTGCTTCCGAGGGTGTGAAGATACCTAAATATATTCCTCCCATAACAAGTACAAAAAGCATTAATACCCCAGCTACGCCTTTTAAAGTCGCAAGCCTTTGAGGCCAAGGTAAACGCTCCCCTTGAGGACCTGCATCTGGGTTACGCCATACTGTATACCTAACAGCTAAAAGGTATAAACCAATACCCAGTAACCCAGGAATAAATCCTGCTGCAAATAATTCTCGAATACTGGTTTCAGTTAATAAGCCATACACCACCAAAATCACACTTGGAGGAATTAATATTCCCAAAGTTGAACCGGCAGCAATAGATGCAGTCGCCAAAGAGTCCGCATAAGCGTACTTTCGCATAGGTGGCATAGCAACTTTTGCCATCGTTGCGGATGTCGCTAAACTCGAGCCACATATGGCAGAGAAACCACCACAAGCGACGACTGTCGCCATAGAAAGACCACCTTTTTTGTGCCCTAAAAATGCATTTGAGGCTTGATATAAATCTAATGACAAACCCGACTTAGTCACAAAATTTCCCATTAAAATAAAAAGGGGAATCACAGATAAGCTGTAATCTTGGACTGTATCTATGACTCGGTTAGAAGCCAGAGATAGCACACTTGTCCAACGAAAACTCAATAAATTATCAAAACCTAGCCCCTGTAAAAAAGCGAAGCCAAAAAAGCCGACCAACCCCATCGCAAAAGCAATAGGAATACGCATTACCAAGATAAACACCAATAAAATGGCAAAGCCCATTAATGCCGCACTCATAACTGGCTCCTTATTTTGAAATTGGTTGAGAAGTAATAAAAAGACGGCGAATGCCAAATAGAACCAATACGGCCGCCGTTAAATAGCTCATAGTGGCAATGTATTCGATAATATGACCCACTGGGAGAGCAAGATATTCAGTCACTTCCTCGCGACGAAGTGCTCTTCCAGCTTGTACTAACATACGTTCAGCAAGCGCATAAAATGCAAACGAAATCAGAAGATAAGACACCAATGTAAAGGCTTTAATTAGCTTATTTCCTAGCACACGGTCCAAGATATCCACCACCACATGTCCTCCTTTTAAGGTAATGACAGGCATTTCGGCAAAAATCATTATCGCAATGGCAAGCTCAGTTAATTCGGTCGCGCCATTGATAGAGTTATTAAAAAAATAACGCCCAATCACATCAGCACAAGTGAGTACCATTAACGCAAAAAGAGTCGCTCCAGCAAAACACTCGAGGGTAAAAGATAGCCATTTAGCTACCCCAGTCTCATCATAATGGGTGGCTAACCAAGCATTAAGCTTCATCTTATCCCCCTACTTAGTAGAGTAACTTTGGGCCATACTTCTAAGTTCCTTTAATGCTCCTAATGCATCAACATCCTTTTTAGCAACACTGTTCAACCAAACCTGTGAAACACCTTTCGCTAAGTCATTAAAAGCAATGTTTAATTCATCATTCTGCTGCACAAAATAAATTTCTACCCCTTGCTCTTGAGCACTAGCAATACCTGCTGTATCACTCTCATCCCAGGCTTTACCAGCTAATAACGAAAGTCGCTCTCCAGATACTGAGCGAATCGCATCTTGATCTTCTTTGCTTAAATATTCCATAAATTCAGGGTTCATAATCATAGAAAAACTACCTAAATACATACCATTTGGAAAAATGGTTAGGTGCTTACTTACTTCTGAAAGGCGCAGTACTTTTTGTTCTACAGAAGGTAAAAAAGCGCCATCAACGACACCTTGTTGCATCATCTCATAGACTTTAGGAGCAGGAGCACCAACAGGAGTGACTTCAAGACGTTCTGCTAATTCACTTTGTACACCGCCGCCAATTCGAATTTTTTTACCCGTCAAACTTTCAATAGAGTCTACTTTAAAAGAAGAATGTATTTGTCCGGGTCCATGGGTAAAGAGAGCCATTAGCTCTAACCCTTCGAATTCATTCGCATCTAGGAAATATTTGTTATACACATTCCAAAGTGCATAAGAAGCCATTTCCGCATTTCCTTCCAACCCTGGTTGTTCTACTATTTGAGGTAATTTAAAACGGCCTGGCACATAACCATGATAGCCATAACTGGCATCAACAACCCCATCTTCAACTAAGTTAAACATCGTTTTAGGGTGACCCATTCCATATTCTATTTTGATACTAACTCGACCTTCTGTAGCCTCTTCAATCCATTTCCCCCAAGTTGGAATAACCACTTGATTCATTGGGTTTGTTGGAGGTAACCAGCTAGCGACTCTAAGAACAGTATCTGCAAATAAATGATTTGAAGTTAACAATACTAGCGAGATAAGACCGATACGGATATTTGATATTATTGTTTTCATTAGATTCTCCGACTTAATTAAAATAGCACTTTCTAAACATAAAGCTCAGATTTGGATAAGGGGTTTAAATGTACATTTTCATTTCTTCATATTTCGTGGATTACTTAAAGAGTGAGTGGATATTATTTTTATTAAATTTTAGAACTGGATCCAACTCAGTCATTTCAAATGAGATCTGGCAATAATCCTCTTTGGTAATTGGTTCCATCCAATCACAAAAAATTTTAAACACTTGATCAGCGACCTCTTTTTTAAGTGCCATGTCTCGGCCTGGCCCTATCTTTAAATTAAGATTGATAAAGGCAAACTCTTCTCTTCCATCTGCCACTCTATAGTCTTGGCAACGAATTGCGCGACTGCGAATGCCTCCTAAAGGAAAAGCTTGAGTCGAAACTAGATACTTATGTAATGATTCAAATAATGTTTGAAAAGCCAATTTTTCATGTAAATTTGATGAATACTCAAGGATAAAATGAGGCATAAGACTTCCTTTGATAACAGCATCTATAACTTAAAATGGGCATCAATAATTTATTCATGCCCAACTCTAATAGCTCTTGTGTTACACACCCCACTTAGGAATATGATGATCACCCATGCTTATGCAAACATTTTTAAGCTCTGAGAAAACCTCAAAACTATAAGTTCCTCCTTCGCGCCCTGTACCAGAGGACTTAATGCCGCCAAACGGTTGACGTAAGTCACGAACGTTTTGGCTATTTACAAACAACATACCAGCTTCAATTTGGCGACCGATACGGTGTACTCGTCCGTTATCACTGGTCCAAAGATAAGAAGCAAGACCATATTCGTTATCATTGGCCATCGCCAATACATCTGCCTCATCTTTAAAAGGAATTAAAACAGCAACAGGGCCGAAGATTTCTTCTTGTGCAATACGCATACTATTTTTGACATCTTTGAATACAGTCGGTCTTAAGAAGTTACCTTGGCTTAATGAACCTGAGAATTCAGTGATTCCACCAGCAATTAAACTAGCGCCTTCCTCAACCCCTAATTTTATGTAACTAGTTACCTTATCCCAGTGCTGTTTAGAGATTAAAGAACCAACCTGGGTCTGCATATCAAGAGGGTCGCCAACTTTAATGTTATTAGCTCGCTCAGCAAATTCAGCCGCAAACTTTTCATAAATACTTTCTTGTATAAATATACGCGAACCCGCAGTACAACGTTCACCATTGATAGAGAAGATACCAAATACAGCAGCATCCATAGCTCTGTCATAATCACAATCATCAAAAATCATCACTGGAGACTTACCACCCAGCTCCATAGAGAACTTCTTAAGACCGGCATTCGCTATGATGTGCTCACCTGTCTTAGTCCCCCCAGTAAAAGAAATAACATCAACATCTTTATTTTGGATTAAAGCATTACCCGTTGTAGCACCCATACCATGTACGATATTAAATACACCTGCTGGTATACCCGCTTCTAAGGCTAAATGACCTAAGAAGTCAGTGGTCATAGGAGAGAGTTCTGATTGTTTCATTACTGCTGTATTTCCAAGCGCAAGGCAAGGTGCTGTTTTCCACGTACCTGTCATGAATGGCACATTCCAAGGAGAGATAAGTGCACACACACCGACAGGTTGATGCAAGGTATAGTTCAACATTTGGTCATCCATAGGGTAAGTATGACCATTCATTTGCTTCGTCATTTCAGCAAAAAAGTAGAAGTTATTTGCCGCTCTTGGAACCAAGGCATTATGAGTTTGATAAAGCGGTAAACCCGTATCATTAGTTTCCATTAAGGCCAACTCAGTGACATTATCGGCAATTAAATCACCTAGACGAGTAATAATTTTTGAACGTTTGGCCACAGGCATACCCGCCCATGCAGGAAAAGCATCTTTTGCAGCTTGAACTGCTTCGGCCACTTGTTGATCAGATGCGTGCGCCACTTCAGCTAGTACATCCCCATTTACCGGGTTAGTTGTTTCAAATGTTTGTTTAGATTCAATCCATTTACCATTAATTAAATTTTTTATCATTTCGAGTCACTCCAAAAAAATTAAATGTGAAAAGTAAAATAGTTATTTACTTAATATATTAACTAATTTAATTTAGCGGCATACACCTTGTCAACAAACTGTTAGTAAATATATTAACTAATAACTTTTAAATTGATTTTTATAACTCTATCTACTATTTTTAATTCAGTTATAAAACTAGATAGAATAAAAATTAGATGGGGCTTCAGTGGATTGCTGGCCTGAGAAATATCTTTGTTATAAGGTGGTATGGAGGCTGAATTTTAGACTTTATTCATGATAAGAAAGATAACACTATGAAAACAAGAATTTATGACACTTTACCCGCAGTAATTATGCACATAGGACAAGTTGATTTCTATGCACATGTCGTCAAAGCATTAAGATCTATCCAACCTTTAACAGGGGTTAATGTGATTCGCTACTCAGAAAAAGAGCATCCTAGTTTTATTCATAGTGAAAAAAGCAATCATATTCAGCAACTTGATAAAATCTACTCAAATAGCGCCTATTTAGAAGACCCTGTTTACAATGCCATTCAAGGGCATGTTGAGACAGGGATATATAGCCTAGATAGGTTAGCCCCTGAAAACTTTAAGAATACTAGCTATTACACTGATTTTTATAAAAAAACGGGGTGGAAGAACGAAACTTCTTTAATCGTAAATCATGATTCTGGCAATGTCATTAGCATCAGTTTTACCCCATGTAACGACAAAGAAATTCTTGAACAAGAAATGAAACAAAGCTTTTTCAAGTCTCTGAATGCCGCTATCTATCAGCACCTTAACTCTCAACAATTAACGTTAGAGCCAAGCTCACATAACTTTGAGGCAGTTATCCCTGTTTGTAACCCTCTATATGAAGAGCATGCTCTTACTAAGCGTGAAGCCGAAATTGTCACTCTTATCCTTGATGGCAATCCATCGCCCACCATTGCTGAAAAGTGCTTTGTATCCGAGGGTACAGTGAAAAATCACAGAAAAAGTATCTATCGAAAGCTTGGTGTGAAGTCTCAATGTGAGCTCTTTCACCTATTTCTGAACAACAGCCACTAACAAAAATCAGTAACACTTCTTTTCTAATAAAATTTAGATAAAAGTGAAAACTTGAAATCCAAAAATAAATACTTAATATATTAAATACTTGACAAATAAATCTTTAAGTATAAATATAGTTAACATATTAACTAAAATGCGAGTTTATGTTTTATGTTTCATTACCGAGTGTTAAGTAACAAGGGTGTGAATGCTATTTCGAGCCCATCAGCCCTAGATCCAAATAAATATCATCTGTTACCTGCAATTACAGGCACAGTTTTAGGGGTGGCTTTGAACGATAAAGGCCTGAGAGAAAGTATGGAAACGGCTTTTAATGAAAAACCACATGTTTCACCTCCAAATACCCCCGTCTTACATATCAAAACAGATAATACTCATATTGGCTTTGGGCAAAACATTCCTGCCCCAAGTTCAGGAGAAACAATTTATGCTGGGCCCTCACTTGGTATCGTTATTGGTAAGGTTTGTAGTCGTGTGAGCGAAGAGCAAGCAGAAGATTTTATTCAAGGCTATACCTTAGTAAATGAAGTTAGCCTAGAAGAAACCTCCTTTTACCGTCCGGCAGTAAAAGCAAAATGTCGTGATGGTTTTTGCCCTATTGGCCCAGCTATTGTTGATAAAGCCCAAGTATCAGATGCAAATAAGCTAAATATTGATACTTATGTTAATGGCCAGTTAAAGCATCAAACTAACACAGATCAGCTGCACTATAACGTCGCTCAAATTATCAGCTACATCAGCAGCTTCATTAGCTTACAACCAGGTGACTTAGTTATTGCAGGAACACCTCTTCGCACAGAGCAACTTGCCTTGGCAGTAAACGATGAGGTCATGATAGAGATAGAAGGTATTGGACAGTTGAGTAATAAAGTCGTTTTTGAAGGAGAGCAAATCTAATGAAACATGGTCGAATTTTATTAAATAATGAAATTACTCAGGTTCAGGTAAACAATGATTATCAAGCTGTTCTCCCTGATGGAAACCTGATCGAAGAAGGCGATGCTCATTGGCTTCCACCTTGTGATGGCAAGATTTTTGTTCTCGGCCTTAACTATGCCGATCACGCAAGTGAACTTGCTTTCAGCGCTCCAACTGAACCATTAGTTTTTTTAAAGGGCCCGAATACCTTAATCGGACATAACCAAGAAACAGTTCGTCCTGCAAATGTTGATTACATGCATTATGAATGTGAGCTTGTCGCCGTCATAGGTAAAACAGCAAAAAATGTCAGTCAAGCCGACGCTATGGAGTACATAGGAGGTTATACCTTAGGCAATGACTATGCGATCCGAGATTACCTTGAGAACTATTATCGCCCAAATTTAAGAGTAAAAAGTCGAGATACTTGTACTCCTGTTGGCCCTTTCATTCTTGACGCTAAGGCAATAAGTGACCCGCATAATTTAGCGCTTAAAACCTATATCAATGGCGAACTAAAACAATCAGGTAGTACTAAAGATATGATTTTTAACATTCCTTACCTTGTTGAATACCTAAGTGGCATCATGACCTTATCCGCCGGCGATATGATTTTTACAGGTACTCCTGAAGGTCTTGCCGATGTTAAACCTGGTGACGAAGTCATAGTGGAAGTTGAAGGCGTAGGCCAATTGCGTAACACCATTATCAGTGAAGAAGATTATTTAAATAAGCAGGCAAAATAGGAAAAAGATATGTTATCAAAAGACATTATTCATGATTGTGCCGAGCAGTTACATCAAGCTGAAATATCGCGTAAACAAGTCCACCAGCTTTCTTTGCAATATCCGGAAATTTGTATTGAAGATGCCTATGCAATTCAAAAAGTTTGGATAGATAAAAAAATTGAAGAAGGCCGAAAAGTGATTGGTCATAAAATTGGCCTAACCTCCCGCGCAATGCAGATGTCATCCCAAATAGATGAGCCAGATTATGGTACCTTACTCGATGATATGTTGTTTCAAGATGGTGGAGAAATTCCTACCGAGAGGTTTATCGTACCAAGAATCGAAGTTGAACTCGCTTTTATTCTTGATAAGCCGCTAAGCGGTCCTAATTGCACCTTATTTGATGTTTATAACGCAACAAGTTATGTCATACCTGCTCTTGAGCTAATTGATGCTCGTAGCCAATCGATCGATCCTAGCTCAGGTCGACCTCGTAAAGTATTCGATACTATTTCTGATAACGCTGCTAATGCAGGTATTATTTTAGGCGGCCGCCCAATTAAAGTGGATGAGTTGGATCTTAGATGGGTCAGCGCTATTATGTCGAAAAATGGGGTGATTGAAGAAACAGGTGTGGCCGCTGGGGTTTTAAACCACCCTGCAAATGGGGTTGCATGGCTGGCAAATAAATTACACCCCCATGGCATTAGCCTTGAAGCCGGCCAAATTATACTCGGCGGCTCTTTTACTCGCCCTGTGGCAGCCAAGAAGGGTGACACGTTTAGTGTTGACTATGGACCACTTGGCAACATCTCTTGTCATTTTGTTTAGGAGATTAAAATGAGTGCTTCAACAAATCATTTCAAAAAGGCGTTACTACAAGAGCAAGCTTTAATTGGTCTTTGGCTAGGGTTAGCAAATAGCTATAGCGCTGAATTAATTGCGAGTGCTGGGTTTGATTGGTTATTAATAGATGCTGAGCATGCACCAAATGACCAACAAGAAATGCTCTCTCAATTACAAGCCATAGCTGCATATAACACTAGCCCTATCATTCGACCCGTTTGGCCTGATGCTGTTCGTATTAAGCAAATTTTGGATTTAGGGGCACAAACTATTTTGGCACCTATGATAGAAACGGCAGAGCAAGCCATCGATGTAGTCAAAGCAAGTCGTTACCCACCTGCTGGGATTCGTGGTGTTGGTAGTGCTTTAGCACGTGCCTCTCAATTTAACCGGACACCTAATTACCTTCAAACAGCAAATGAAGAAATTTGTGTTCTGATTCAAATAGAAACCCTTAAAGGTGTTGAGAGTTTATCAGACATCTTAGCGGTAGAAGGTGTTGACGGGGTTTTTATTGGCCCAGCGGATTTAAGCGCTGCCATGGGACATATTGGTAATCCAACTCACCCTGATGTTCAAAAAGTAATAGAAGAGTCAATCTGCTTAATTAAAAATGCGGGTAAAGCTGCTGGTATTTTAATGGCAGACAAGACCTTGGCCAAAAAGTATATAGAGTTAGGAGCCAAGTTTGTTGCGGTAGGCAGTGATACTGGTTTATTGATGAAATCAAGCGGTGATTTAGTTAGCAGTTTTAAACAAACAGCTAAAACATCAGCCACAGAAACACCTGTGAGCATATACTAAAGATTGGAACTAGCCTTGTAGCCCATGACATCATGGGCTTTTTTTAAAAGTGGTTAATATGACTAATGATGATTGGATTCCCAATATTGATATAGGTAATGACTACGATAAAAAGTACCTCAACGCCAATATCCATTTAGATAAACTTACCCATTTGGCTGACCACTTTGGTCGAGATATGCCTATCCATTTACATGCTCAATATCTACAAATTCATGTTATTAATGAAGGAGAAACACACTTTCATTTGGAAGAGAAGGTTTATCATGTATCAGGCCGAGCTTGTTTCTTAACGCCTGCATCAACCCCTCATGCTATTTTAACAGATGACAATGCCCAAGGTTCAGTCATCACAATCCATAACTCGTTAGTTTGGAATCTAATACAAGATTGCCAGATCCAGGAAGGTTACCGAGATAGCATTCCTGCTATGTGCATTGAAGAAAGCCAGATCCCACATGAACAACAAGCTCACTGGTCGGCTTTTCTAGCAACATTGCAGCTAATACAAAATGAGTGGGATCAGGACTCAGATGATAAAATGCTGGCTCTAGAAACCTTAATTCGCTTACTCCTTATCCACTTAAAACGTATTTCGGCAACCAAGGCTAAAACCTCTACCTCAAACTTTGAAGAGATAAGAATATTTCGAAATTTTTGTAATTTAATTGAGCAAAATTACACTCTACATGAACCACTCACCCAATACTGCGAAGCATTAAATATCAGTGAAAGTCGGCTTAATAACATTTGCCAGAGAGTATCGAGTACACCACCTAAAAAGCTGATAAATCATCGCCTAATAAAAGAAAGTGAGCGATTACTTACCCATACAAATAAGAGTATGAGTCAAATTTGCTATCATCTAGGCTTCCAAGACCCGTCCTATTTTTCACGATTTTTTAGGAAATATCGGGGCATCAACCCAAAACTGTTCCGTTACAATTTAAATCAAAACAATTAGAGGAGCGGTTGTTAGCGTTATTTTTGGCAGCTCAGCAGAAAGAAAAGTAATGCTTTTTCATAACTAGCACTGAGGTCATAAAAAACCCTCTTTCAAACATTTTTGTACCAGCTTTAATGATTGACTTTGTTATTGAAGACACATAAATTATTAACATGTTAACTATTTTTTTAAATCCGCATTCAGCAATCAACTTTTTTAGGAGCCAGTTTATGGGTGAGCTTAGTATTGCAGCCAAAATTACACATGTCCCAACCATGTTAATGTCAGAACAACCAGGAAGACTTGAAGGCTGTCGTCAACCTGCGATAGATGGGCATAAAGAGATTGTTCGTCGTGCTCGTGAAGCTGGTGTCGACACTGTCGTTGTACTTGATACCCATTGGCTTGTGAATGCAGGTTTTCATATAAACAGTAATGAGCACTTTGAAGGTGTTTATACCAGTCATGAGTTTCCCCATTTTATTCAGAACATGGGTTATCAATATAAAGGGAATGGCGCGTTAGGCGATGCCATTGCAGAAAAAGCGACGGCTAAAGGGGTCTTTACCCTTTCCCATAAAGTTGAAACCTTAACGTTAGAATACGGCACTTTAGTCCCTATGCACTTTATGAATAAAGAAGCGGACCTCAAAATAGTTTCAGTTGCAGCTTGGGGTACAGTACATAGTATTGAAGATTCGCGTCAGCTAGGGGAAGCCATTCGTGAAGCAATCGAAGAGTCAGACAGTAAAGTTATGCTACTGGCATCAGGCTCGCTCTCTCACCGTATTTGGGATAACGATAAATACGAAGCAAATAACGGTACCTTTACCATTTCTAAAGAGTTTAACCGACAAGTAGATTTAAGAGCAGTTGAACTACTGGAAAAAGGGGATATCAGCACCTTTTTAGCCATGCTACCTGATTATGCAAACCTATGTAGTGGTGAAGGAGGAATGCATGATACAGCCATGCTATTTGGCGCACTTGGTTGGGAAAAATACCAAGGAAAAGGCGAAATAATCACGCCCTATTTCCCAAGCTCAGGAACAGGTCAAATTAATATGGTTTTTCCTGTTTTACCCCTAGATTAAGTGCCGACTCATCAATATGAATGCGCTTATCCAACATCAAGCATTAAGTTACCAGACGGCCATGTCTTTGGCCGCTCTTGTAGCTGACTATGCTGAACAAGAAAACTTACATATTTGCATCAGCATCCTTTGCCCAAAAGGTGCGATGCTGGTAAGCCTAAATATGAACAAGGCTCCTCTTCATAGTGCAAAAATAGCATTAGATAAAGCCTATACTAGCGCCAGCTTTGGATTAGCAAGCCATAGCTGGAAACAAAAACTTGCCAGCCAAACAGAAACCTTGAATGCCCTTTCCTTACAACCAAAATTTACATCTTTGGGAGGAGGTTTTCCGTTGATATATCAAGGAGAAGTCATTGCTGCAATTGGTGTCTCAGGTGCCAGTGAAAAAGAGGACATGCAATGTGCGCAAATAGCGATAAATGCTCTTAGCAGTCTGCTTGAAGCAAGGTTATAAAGCACACCTATGACGCTATCCCCCCGTTACCTTATTATTTTATTAGCTAGCCTGGTTGCCTTTGGCCCCTTGTCTATTGATATGTATCTGCCTAGCCTGCCTTTGATTGCAACTAGCTTAAACGCTATAGAATCTGATGTACAAAAGAGCATTACGGTATTCTTGTTTGGCCTGTTTCTAGGCATGCTTTTATACGGCCCTCTATCGGATAAATATGGCCGTAAACCTCCTTTATTAATTGGTATTGGCCTTTATTTTCTGGCAAGTTTTGGCTGCGCTATGGCTCAAGATATTGATCAGTTACTCATTTGGCGATTTATTCAAGCACTAGGAGGCGGTGCAGCCTCTGTGCTCGCTCGAGCAATCGTAAGAGATATTTTTGCGGCCAAGGATACCGCTAGAATCTTGTCCCTAATGCATCTAGTGACTATGGTTGCGACACTTATAGCCCCTTTATTAGGGGGATACCTTATTCTCTTTTTAGGTTGGCGCATTATTTTCATCTTACTCATGCTGCTTGCTTGCATCTGTTTTTTCTTTGTTCAAACAAAAATTCAGGAATCCCGACCAGAAACACTTGATACACCAAGCGTAAAAAGCGCTTTTAACAGCTATTTCCTGATTTTAAAACAGCCAACAGCCTTGTGTTTAATACTCTGCAATGCTTTTTCATTCAGTGGTATGTTTGCTTATATAACAGGCTCTTCGTTTGTATATATTCAATATTATGGTACGTCAGCCCAAACCTACGCTTGGTTATTCAGCTTAAATATTGCAGGAATATTTATCATGACATTAGCGAATGCCAAACGGTTAAAGCACGATACCTCAAAAGCCCTACTATCTTATGCAAGCCATTTAAGTGGCTTAAGTGGTGTCGCTATTATTGTTAGTTATTGGCTCTTTGATCAATTAACTACAATGGTACTTTTTACCTTTTTGTATATCAGTGTTACTGGCGTCATTGCAGCGAACTCAACCGCCAATTTACTCAACCTTTTTGCCAAACAAGCAGGTGCAGCTGCAGGTTTAGCCGTCGCGATACAATTTGGATTAGGTGCTATTGCTAGCTTTTTTGTTGGTTTTTTCTTTGATGCTAGCCCTAAAGCCATGGTTTTAATCATGTCACTGTGTGGTTTATCTGGCCTCTTCTTTCTAAAACTCAGCCAAAAGAACCACAGTACATAAATTCGTTGCCAAACAGAAAAGTACCCGTTTTCCTCAGAAAACTACATTCAAACCCAACGCCTTTTTTTTAATAATTGAACCAAGACTTCAGTAAGTGAAGTCATTCAATAACAATAAAAGGTGCCCTATGCAGATTCAAAACCCTCTATTAGATGACCTAAAAGGTATTCTTCCTCTTATCGCTAAAAACGCTTGTGACGCTGAAGACTTGCGCCGTGTGCCAGATGAAAATATCCGACTATTAAAAAGTGTTGGTTTACACAAAGCATTTCTGCCTAAGGTATACGGCGGCTTTGAAGTGTCATTACCTGAATTTACCGAGTGTATTTCAGCATTAGCAGGTGCTTGTTGTAGTACTGCATGGGCCTTCAGCTTGCTTTGTACTCACAACCACCAAATGGCAATGTTCTCAAAACAGTTACAAGAAGATGTATGGAGAGACGATCCAGATGCCACTGCCTGCAGTAGCATCGCACCTTTTGGTAAAACTCAAGAAACTGAAGGCGGTATTATCTTTAACGGCGACATGCGTTGGAGCAGTGGCTGTGATCATGCTGAATGGGCGATTGTTGGCTTTTTAAGAGATAACAAAGCAGGCGCTAAGGACTATTGTTTTGCTGTCATCCCTGCTTGTGACTATCAAATTGATGATGATTGGCATGCGATGGCCATGAAAGGCAGCGGTACAAAAACCTTACAAATAAAAAATGCTTTTGTCCCTGAACATCGTATCGAGAAAGCTAAAGATATGATGGAAGGACGCTCATCAGGTTTCAATTTATACCCAGAATCTGAAATATATTTTGCCCCATATCGTCCTTATTTTGCATCTGGCTTTGCGGCAATGAGCTTGGGTGTTGCTGAACGTATGGTAGAGGTTTTTCGAGATGTTACGAAAACTCGTGTAAGAGCTTATACTGGTGCAAAAGTGGGCGCAGCAACCCCAGCCTTAATGCGTTTAGCTGAATCTCATCATCAAGTCAGTGCCGCTAAAGCTTTTATGCAAGCAACATGGCAGGAGCATAAACAACACGCGTTAGAGCATAAATATCCAAGTACAGAAACCCTAACACATTGGCGAACAAACCAAGCTTATGCCGTCAAAATGTGTATTCAAGCGGTAGATCGTTTATTTGAAGCCATTGGCGGTAATAACTGGTTTGAAGATAAAGAAGCTCAAAGACTATTCAGAGATTGTCATATGACAGGAGCACATGCTTATACAGATTATGATGTTTGCGCTCAGATTTTAGGTCGAGAGTTGATGGGGCTAGAACCCGATCCAGCATTACTTTAAGCCACATTATATTCAATATTAAAAGTAGGTATTCATATGTCTGATTCAAACTTTGATACTAAGTCCTTTCGTAACGCTTTAGGTAGTTTTGCCACGGGCGTCACTGTCATTACAGCACAAGACACTAACGGTGCATTAGCTGGCGTTACCGCGAATAGTTTTAACTCTGTCTCACTTGATCCCCCATTAATTTTATGGAGTATCGCAAAACAGTCCAGTAGCTTTACTATTTTTGAGCAAGCAAGTCATTTCGCTGTAAATATTCTAGCTGCTGACCAAATAGATTTATCAAATAATTTTGCCAAACCTAGTGATAATAAGTTTGCTGATATCCCACACACATTTGGTTTAGGCCAAGCACCTCTTCTAGAGAATTGTACTGCTCAATTTGAATGCGAAAACCATCAAATACTAGATGGCGGTGACCATTGGATCATGCTTGGTAAAGTCATGAGCTTTAATACCTCAAATAAAGCGCCTTTGCTTTATGCTCAAGGCAGCTATGCAGGAGCCGTCCCTTTCCCTGCTCCCAAAAAGGACATGAATGCCGCAGATATCTTTAGTCATCAGCCGAAAAAGTTAGAATCAAATCTTTTTTATTTAATGACCCAAGTTGTACGAAAATATCAACAAAGCTATCAACCTATTCAAGAGTCTATGGGGCTTAGCGTTAGTGAAGCACGAATACTAATGATAATTGCCGAAGCACCAAGCTTGCCTTTAGTGCAGTTAGAGGAAGCTGTTGCCATGCCGGCTATTGATGTGAACAACACCATTGAAGGCTTAGTTGATAAAGGTTTTATTCGACAGTTAGAAGACTTTATTAAACTAACAGAGAAAGGCGCTAAAAAAGCGGATCAGTTATGGAGTCTAGCTCAGCAACAACAGGAGAAAGTATTTCAAAACTTTAGCCAAGATCAAATCGCGTCTTTCAATCAATCTCTTATTAAATTACTCACTTAAAGTTAATTGCCCCATTAACGTATTTCAATTTTAATGGGGCACTTTGCTTATCCTTTGTTTAAATAACGCAAAGCTTGATTACAGGCTAAACGAATTAACTTAGGCGCCATATCCCTTGCGGTACTTGTCTCTTGTCGAGTCCGAATCCAACCAAGATATGTCATTGCTCGAGCAGTTAAAAATAAGTCTAACTTAGATTCTTCTGCCTCACTTAAATTACGATACTTTCTATAACCTGCAAATAACGCAGCTTTTGCTACAGGGTAAATTTCTTCTTCTCGTATGAAATAAAGCGCAGTAGCCAGCTCAAACATATGCCAACCAAAGCCAGCATCATCAAAGTCTATCAAGCGTACTTTTCCAGCATCATTTATCAGATTCTCAGGAACAAAATCCGCATGAATCAAACCATAATTATTCTGCTTTTTATCCAAGTGAGATAAGTCTTTCTCAAGCTTTTCTCTCACTTCAATAAGTAGCGTTTTTTGTTCTTGGGTTAATAATGCCAACTCCCAAAATCGCCCCCAAAAAGGCTGTTCTCCAACAAGGCCAGCTTGATCCCACGAATGCCTCTCAAAGCCTTCGGGTAATGGCCAACGACTCGATTGGTTGTGCAGTTTGGCCGCAAGCTCGCCTAGACAAGCAAACATACAGTCTATCTCAGCTATATTTTGTCCTAACCCAGCTTCAATAGAGCCAATTTGCTTACCCTCAACCCAAGCAAATAAGTCGACTTGCCTAGCCTCTGGCACCTCTTCAATCTGAACCACAATAGACAGCTCGCCAGTTAAAGAAGGAATCACTTCGGGCACTAAAATATTCGACTCAGCTAACGCGCCTAACCAAAGCAGTTCACTATTTAACGCTTTGTCAGTGTGATAACCAGGCCTGTGGATACGCAAAGCATATTTTCTGCCATCCTTCAGTCTTACTTCATAAACGGCATTTTCTCGATATTTAATTAAGCTTAAATCAGCCTCTTCTAACCCCCAAAAAGCTAAAGCTTTCGAGCCTAATGATTGCAGTCTTTTTTCTTGTTCATACTGATCTAATTGATAGAAACCTTTCATCAATGCCCCTCCTCAATTAATTGCTCAAAAGAAGCGTCTAAAGTCTCTAATAAAAGGTTTGCATGAGTTTCATTAAAAGGCATGGGAGGACGTAGTTTTAGAATTGAGTCGGTAACACCTATTGTGCTAATTAATACTCCTTTCTCTCGCATAATATTGATAAGACGTTTCGCTTGATGGATCGCTGGCAGCTTAGTTTTTCTATCAAGCACTAACTCCAGAGCAAAAAACATTCCTAAGCCTCGAACATCACCAATAAGCTCAAACTTACTCTGTAATCGTTTTAAGCCCTTAATTACATAATCTCCTATGGATATCGCATTTTGTTGAAGGTTTTCATTAGCTAAAACATCCAATACAGCCATACCAACCGCACTGGATACGGGGGTACCAGCAAAAGTATTAAAGTACATGGCTTGCTTACTGAAATTTTCTACTAAGTCAGGCCTTGCGACCACACCAGCTAGTGGGTGACCATTGCCCATGGGCTTACCTAAAGTGACAATATCTGGAGTCACACCATAGGCCTGATGAGCCCACATATGCTTGCCAGTACGCCCAAAACCCGCTTGCACTTCATCAGCAATAAAGAGTCCACCAGCCTTACGCACTACGGCTACAGCTTCCTCTAAAAAACCTGCGGGTACATTTAATAAACCTTCATTAGCAAAGTCAGGACAGACTAATATAGCTGCAACCTTTATTCCGGCGTCTTCAAATTCATCAACCGCTGTGCGTACTTGAGCAGCATAAGCTTGTGCAAGCTCCTCATGTTTTACACCCGCTAAACCTCGGTAAGAATCTGGTATTGCAAAGGCTTTGACACGCTTGGTTCGTTTTGCCTCTGGCATAAAACCTGTACCAATTTCGGCCACCGATTCAGTATTACCGTGATAAGCAAAATCTGTCACTATCACACCTTGAGCATTGGTTGCATGGCGAGCCATACGTAAGGCTAATTCATTCGCTTCGCTGCCAGTACAGGTCAGCATAGCCATGGATAGTGAGTCATCAAAGCTTGCTGTTAAACGCTCTAAATACTCAACCACATTATCGTTAAGGTAACGGCTGTGGATATTTAGCTGACTTGCTTGCTTATTTAAGGTTTCAACCACATGAGGATGACAGTGGCCTACATGAGGTACATTATTGTAGACATCTAAATATCGACGCCCTTGTTTATCATAAAGCCAGACACCTTCTCCACGTACCAGATGTAAAGGCTGCTCATAAAAAACAGGGCTATGTTGCCCCATCACCTGAAAGCGGCGAGCGAGTAGCTCATGAGTCGTACTTTTTTTCATAACCTTATCTTCTATGTTTCAAATGTTAGAAGATAAGTATCAAGTTAGGCGGGCAAATTGGGCATCAACCAAAAGGTTGAAACCCTATTTTATTAAACTTGATGATAGGCCGTTTAAATTTAGGTTTGAGCTAAGAAAGCATCATTAGTTGACTACGTGAATTGACCTGACATTTACGAAAAATATGAATTAGATGGGTTTTCACTGTCGCGAGACTTAGGCCTAACTCATTCGCAATATGTTTGTTCTGCATGCCTCTTAATAACAAAGCTAAAACATCAAACTCCCTTTGAGTTAGGCCAAATTTGGTTTTCAGGCTCTGCTTTTGATTGGTTCGCTGAGGCAAATATATCGTCCCTAAAGAGAACTCTAAAAAAGGCTGTAACTTCTTTAACAAATCTAATTCTTGCTGGCTAAAGTCGTCTAAAATTTGTTCTCTTAAAAGGCTAATCACAGCCACTATCTTGCCTTCAACACGCAAAAAAATATCAAGTACATATCTATGGTTATTAGGCACCATAAAGTCTTGAAAGTAGCGAGTTTGTTTTAAAAAGTGAGGCTTAATTTGTGAATCCAAGGTTGCAAGTTTGATCTTGCTCCCCTTAAATTTTGTTAGGTTCAATGGGTCAAACTGTTTATAATTACGGCAATACTGACTCTCTATATCGTATTTTCCCCTATAACTAACAACACTATTATGATGGTCATTTTCTTCGACCAGAAAAAAAACGGCATCAGTGATTGGCATGAGTGAATTAATAAGACTCAGGCTCTGAGTTTGAAATTGAGGTAAAAAAGTGGCGTTTGGTAGCATCATAATAATGTCGGAGGCTAAAACTTTAGCCTCCGACACTTATCAATGTTTAGCGAATGATTTGAAACGGCCATAGGCAAAAATCAATATGGCTAAAAGAGTAACCGTTAGCAAAGTTAAACTGATAGGTCGCTCAATAAAAACCATAAAGTCTCCACCAGATACCCCCAAGGCTTGTCTCATTCGGGTGAGAAATACTGGCCCTAAAACTAGCCCTAAAATAATTGGCACTGCCGGAATATTGTTGCGCTTCATAATGTACCCAATGATAGAGAAGAAGAGTGCAATCAAAGCATCACTGAATTGGTAATTTTGGCTATAAGCACCGAGGAAGCCCAATACTAAAATGAACGCACCAATAAATCGTCCACGAATACGAGTAATGTTTACGATGAATCTACTTGCCATACTTAAATAAAAGAAAACAAAGACATTCATGACAAATAAGGAAACATAAAGCCCGGAGATAAACTCAGGGTGTTCTGAGAACAACCTAGGCCCTGGGATATAGTTATGCACCATAAAAACAGATAACAACATCGCCATTAATGCATCAGCAGGAATACCAAAGGCCAACAATGGAATCAATACCGAGGCTGTTACCGCATTATTTGACGTTTCAGAGGCAATTAAACCCGCTTCTGCACCATGACCAAACTCCTCAGGTTTTTTTGAGAATTTTTGCGCTAGCGTATAGGAGAAAAACTGAGAGCCAAACTCGCCTACACCAGGTAAAAGCCCCATTACCACGCCTAAAAAGGCAGAACGCACAGCGGTTACCTTATTGCGCATTAGGATAAAGAAGCCCTCAAAGAAGTCACCCTTTTCCAGTTTTGTAGTACTTGAGTCTTGCCCTCTAGTTGAAAGCAAAATATAAGCTTGTGACATGGCAAATAGACCAATCACAGCTGGTACAAGGGGCACTCCACCTAGCAGCCACTCTTGATCAAAGGTATATACTTGAGTGTTATAAGATCGGTCGATGCCAACTGTCCCCAAAAAGATCCCTAGACCAATCATAGTAGCCGCCTCAAGTACAAATTTATTGTGAGCCAGCACCACAAATACCATGCCTAACAAGGCTAGCATCGCAAATTCTGCACTTCCAAAAAGAGTTGCTACTTGGGATAGAATTGGAGCAAAAAATACCAGTGATAACACACTGATAATGCCTCCGAAAAAAGAGGAGGTGTAGGCAATAGAAAGAGCTTTCTTACCCTTACCTTTTTTTGCCATTGGATGACCATCATAGGTTGTCAACACTGCAACAGGAGTACCAGGAGTATTCATCAATATTGCAGGTATGGCACCGCCATACCAAGCGCCTCCATAGACACCAAGTAGCAGGGTGACGCCAAATAATGGTTCCATCGAAAAAGTGAGTGGCAGCAAGATTGCCATTACACCTGCTGGCTCTAAACCAGGAATAGAGCCAATTGTGACACCAATTAAGGCCCCAAGAATTACCGCAAAAATAACGCCATTACTAAAGACTTCATTAATGCCTAACGTTAGCAGTTCCATACGCGTCTCTTAACTAAAAATATTTATTCATAAACCACAATAATTCGCCTTCAAAGAAAGCTTCATATAGGGCAACGTCTGGAAACCAAATATTCACACCTACACGGAATATGAGTACAACACCAATGACAGTTAAGCAGGTGCAAAGGGACCAGAATGGGTTTAATAAACGAGATAGCCACAACAATAAATGAACAAAAATTAAGGTTGAAAAGAAAAAGCCTATTAATGAAATACTCGATACATAGAAGTAAAACAGAACCGAAGTAATAAGCATGACACGATAGTTCGACAATGCAGTCATCAAAAAATCGAGAGAGAAATCACTAAAATCTCGCGTGCTTTTCAGATAAATAACAGACTTAATAAAAGAAAAAAAAGCCAATATGGATAAACCAAACAAAGGCGCAACATAAGGCTGAGTAAACCAACCTCTGCTAGAGCTAATCTCTTTCGTTTGAGTGGGATGTATCAAGATGAGGATTAATGTAATCACAAATACATAGATAAACAGGTAATCATCTTTTTTTTCAGTAGGTGCCATTACTCGAACCCTCTTTTTTATTCTTAAGTTGGTTTGAGATAGGCACAATCAACACAGGTATTTTTGATTTATGAATGACTTTTTGTGCAGTAGAGCCCAAAAAAACTCGTGTTAAAGCATTTACTCTACGATCGCCCATTACAATTAAATCAATATCATATTGCTTAGACATATCTATGATGGTTTTGCTGGGCTCGCCAAACTCAACTAATACTTCAATTGACTCAATATCAATAGAGTTCTCTTCTAGCTCCTCTACCATAAAGTCATAAATACGCTTATTTAGCAGCGCTTTCATGTCTTTGGTAACTGAGTCTAGATGTTGCTTATGTGCTTTTTTGATTCGAAATTGGCTTGATGCTTCGCCATCGTCACGAATAAAGGGTTCAAATACATGTAAAAAATAAATAGTCGATTTATTCTGTATTGCTTGCTTTACAGCAATTTTAAACACATCTCTACTTCCTCGATTTAAATCAGACGAATAGAGAATGCTATTGAAATTCTTATCCATAAAAGCTCCATAAAAAAAGGAGGACTTTCGCCCTCCCTTTCACTTGAGATTATGATTTTGTAAGGTTTACAACTTTACGAACTGTATTTTCTAACAGGCCTTCAAGACCAAATTCGACACCGTAACCAGAGCTTTTATTACCGCCAAATGGTACATGGGGCAAAACCTCAGCGTGGTTATTTATCCATACTGTTCCGGAATCCAATTGCTCCACTGCATAGTCCATTTCTTCACCTGTCTCTCCCCATACAGATCCACCTAGTGCAAAATCAGTATTGGTTGCTTGCGTAATGGCGTCATCTAATTCGTCATAAACTATGATAGGTAAAACAGGCCCAAATTGCTCTTCACTAACCACTCTCATGGTTGTTAAAGCCCCTTTCACAATCGTTGGCGCAATAAAGTAACCTTGAAGATCTGCTGGAAGATCTGCTCTCAGAACTTCAGCGCCTGCGGCTTCAGCCTCAGTAATTAGCTCTGAAACCTTATTAAATTGAGCAGCATTTTGTACAGGACCAAAACTCACACCATCTTGCATGCCATCACCTACCTTTTGGCTCATGGCAAGTTCAACAAGAGCATCCGATAAAGCATGATATTGACTTCGATGAACATACAAGCGTTTCAAGGCTGCGCAAGTTTGACCCATATTGACAAAAGCAGTATTAAAAATTGGCTCTGCAATTTTACTAATATCAGCACCCTTGAGTACGATCCCAGCATCATTACCACCTAGTTCTAAAGTCACCTTTTTTAAAGTAGGCGAAACCAAACCTGCTATATGCTTACCAACTAATGTAGATCCAGTAAACACGACCTTATTCACTAAGGTATTTTGAACTAGGGCTTCCCCTACATCCTTTTCACCTAATACAAAATTAACAACACCTTTCTCAGGCAAAGCCTGATTAATAATCTTTACTAACTTAAGTGTGCTTAAAGGCGTAAATGTTGAGGGCTTAATCACCACTGTATTACCGGCTTTTAATGCCGGCATAATATGCCAGCAGGCAATCATCAAAGGCCAATTCCAAGGCGTGATAGACGCCACCACACCAACTGGTTTTCGATGAACTTCAACTTTCCTTTGAGGGCTATCTTCTAGTACTTCAACAGGAATCTCTAACTCAGCATGATAACGAGTCCAACCAATTGCACCACCCACTTCCATCATAGCTAATGGCATAGGCTTTCCTTGCTCTGCCACTATTGTTTCAGCTAAATCCGTTTGAGCAGCTTCAATGGCATCAGCAATTTTATGAAGCCGTTTACCTCTTTCAGCTTGATCCAAATTAGACCATTCGGAAAAAGCCTGTTGAGCATTTAGTACTGCTTTATTCACATCATCAACATCACTGATTGAAACAGAAGTTATCGCTTGTTTTGTCGCTGGATTAATTACTTTTGTTTGTTGATTACCAGTGAAAACACATTCGTCATTTAACATCATTTTTACCTTCTCATTCTTCACCAGAAAAAATTACTTATTCATGTATTCAATTAATTTTTCTGAGTTGTTGTAATCCAGCTCGACTACTTTTTCGGCATCATTACGGCCTGTCCAATACACAACAGCCCCCGTATTTTCAATTAACTCAAGCACTCTAGGGCTTTGAAGTGCTTTCTCTGATATTTGAGCAATACGTTCTTTGATTTTTTCAGATGTGCCTGATTTAACAAACAAACCATTCCAAGGTGTTTGTGAAATACCTGTTTTCTCAAACAAAGTTGGTAGTTCTGGTGCAATTCTCAATCTGTCATGGGTAAAGGAGGTAAGTAGTTTTACTTGTTTTGAATTGATACAAGGAAGAATTTGCTGAGTCGTTGTATTTATAACATCAGCATCGCCATTGGCTAGGGTTGAGCAATCATTGGAGTCAAAAGCGGCATCTGATGAGAACTTGATATTGAGTTGTTCGGCCGCTTTAAAAGTCAAAGCTGTAGGTAAATTTTGATAACCAAAATGAGCCAAAGAAACGTTATTCTGTTGTGAATAATCAGCCAGTTCTTCCAATGTACTGTAGGGCGCATCAGCTCTTACGGCTAATACAAAAGGATAATCTAAAAAGATCCCGACTGGTTCAAAATCATTTCGACTATAAGGCGCATTACCTGACATAACGCTCGTTGTCAGTAGGTCCACTACAAATGAACCAATCACTGAACCATCAGTACGTGAACGTGCAACTTCAGCAGCGCCAAGTACCCCACCGCCGCCAGGTTTATTCACCACTGTCGCTGGCATACCTGTCTCTTTACTCATTTCTTCGGCAATAACACGTGTTAATATATCTTCAAGGTCGCCAGGAGGCCAAGGCACGATAAACTTCACAGGACGATTTGGATAATTATCTGCAGCAGTGACGCTAGCACTCATTACAACAGATGAAGCAGCGATAGCTAGCATGCTAAATGTTTTAACTATTTTAGAGTGTCTCATAAACCTTCTACCTTTTTATTTTTTTGATTTAAACCTAAATTAGCACAAAGCTTTTAAGCTCCCCCATGTCCCTAAAGGGACATTTTTATAAATTAAGGGCTATTTTTTAATCAGAAAAAATTTATGAGTTAAAGAAGGTAGGCTTAATCAAGAGCGAGTAAATCAATAATAAAAATGTATTAATATACTTTAAAATCAACATCTTATTTAATTTGAAAAATGATTTTATTAATTTTGGTTTAATAAAGGTTAGATTTCGAGTGAAAGGAATTTAAATTTAATTTAACATATTAATTAGTTTTATAGCCTTAAATATTTGCTATAAAATACAAATTGAAATCACTTATTACTCAGTATGGATAGGCATAACTTATGCGAAAATTTGACGACTCTCTGCCTCTAAAATTACTCAAAGCGAGAGAAGCGACAATGGTATTTTTCAGACCATTATTACAAGAGGTTGATCTAACTGAGCAACAATGGCGGGTTATACGAGCATTAAATGAGCATGCTGAATTAGAGTCCAAACAGCTTGCCGTACATTGCTGCATTTTAAGCCCTAGCCTAACAGGTATCTTAAATAGACTAGAAGCTCAAGGCTATATAGTGAGAAAAAAGTCTACCGAGGACCAAAGACGAGTATTAATTAGTCTTAGTGATAAAGCGCAAACTATGTTTGACGAAATCAGCCCTAGGCTCGAAGCTAAGTATGCTCAAATGACCAGCCAACTATCTCAAGATAAAATGGATCAATTAAACGATTTGCTAAATCAACTTTGTAATATCAAACCTTAGCAAACCAGTAGAAACCAAATATGTCCCTTTCGGGACATAGATTCCTCTCTTCAAAACCATAGACTTAATGGCATCTTCACAAAAGATAGAACAAGTGACTATGCCAGCTCGCTGTTAAAACTTTGAATATATCTAGTTTTATGGGAGCAGATGTTAGCCTTCAAGGCTTTAAGATCGGCATTATCACTTGAATTAATAACACTCTTTTCACGTATGTGAGTTATTAGATTATCGGAGTAAATAATGTACGAAAAATATAAAACCGCCCCAAAAAACTTCTGGCATCCTATGGGTCCTACCTCTCCAGGGAATAAAGGCGAGACGCTTATTATCGCTTCTGCCGATGGAAACCATGTCACTGATGTTGATAACAATCAAATGATTGATGGCGTTGGTGGCCTATGGAATGTCAATATCGGTCACAACCACCCTCAAGTAAAAGCAGCAATTAACAAGCAGATGGATGAGCTATCCTATTATCAGATGTTTGATGGCATTGCTCATCCAAGAGCATATGATTTAGCCGACAAACTTATTAAAATGTTTCAGCCAGAAGATATGGCACGAGTACTTTTCAGCAGTGGTGGTTCTGATGCAGTAGAAACCGCACTCAAAATGACACGCCAATATTGGATTGCAGCAGGAGAGCCACAACGTACTAAGTTTATTTCCTTAAGAAATGGTTATCACGGTGTCCATATGGGCGGCACCTCTATTGGTGGTAATAACGTCTTTCTATTAAATCACGGGCCTATGCTAGCAGGTTGCATACAGGTGGATACACCTTGGTTATACCGTAACCCTTGGAACTGTGAAGACCCAGAGCAATTAACTCAACATTGTATCAAGCAGTTAGAAGAGCAAATTGTTTTCAATGGCCCAGAAAATATTGCCGCCTTTATCGCTGAACCTGTTCAAGGCGCAGGTGGTGTTATTGTACCACCAGATAGTTACTGGCCTGCGGTGCGAGAATTATTGAATAAATATAATATTCTAATGATTGCAGATGAAGTAGTCACAGGATTTGGCCGCTCTGGTTGCATGTTAGGTTCACGTGGATGGGGGGTTAAACCAGACATTCTTTGTTTAGCAAAAGGCATATCTGCTGGGTATATTCCTTTAGGTGCAACGGTATTTAACAAACGTATCAGCGATGCAATTGAAAACAGTCAAAGCTTTGCTAGCATGATAATGCATGGCTACACCTACTCAGGGCATCCCGTTGCTTGTGCTGCTGCACTTGCCGTATTAGATATTGTCGAGCAAGAAGACCTGCCAGCTAATGCAGCCCAAATAGGTGCTCATTTAAATAAAAAGTTACAACCACTCACTGAAAAATATGATGCTGTTGGCGAAGTTAGAGGTAAAGGCTTAATGTTAGCAATTGATCTTGTCAAAGATAAAGCAACACGAGAGCCAGTTAACCCAATGGAAGGTTATGCAAATCAAGTTGCAGATATCGCAAAAAACAATGGTGTTTTAGTTAGGCCAGTCGGAACCAAAATCATCTTATCTCCACCGCTTACTCTGACAGAGTCTGAAGCAGATAAGATTGCTTATGCTCTTGATTTAGCATTTCAAGAAGCACAATAAGTTTAAGTATTTCTCGGCTACACCCGTGGGACCCTTTAGCCTAATCAATATTTGATTAGGCTATTTTTTAGAATAAAAAAAGCGCCTAAACCTGACGGCTTAGACGCAAATGTTCCAATCGATCTAAAAGACAAAATGGAACCTTGAATGATAGGGACTTTGGCTGGTTAGCTAAAGTTATGCTTGGACTCTCGCAAGCAAGAGCCCAATGATAACGTCAGATAATCAATTTTATCAGGCTATCAAGTTACACTTAGAAAGCGTAAACAGCACCTAGCGCAGAGAAAGAATCTTCTGCTGTACCTTGTTGACCAGCTTCAACATAAACATAAACGTCACCGTCGTAGTCTAAGTTATAAGTTACGCCAACTGCATATTCGTCATAGTCAGAACCTGTTTCAAGATCAACAGTTTGAACTGAACCATAAAGAAGGCCATCAGCATGATCAGCGTTAAAACCAAGACCGATGTTTGTACCTTCATCAGAGTTGTCTTCATATTTAGCCATAACATTCGCTACGCCTAGGTCATAAGAAGCAGCTAGACCAATAGTACTATCTTTGTTGATAGCATTTTCTAAAGAGTCATAACCAACAGCTAGCTCTAAATCACCAGCAGAATACTTAACAACTGCGGTTAGTGCTGTGCCGTCTTCTTGAGTTGGAGTAGTCGCTGTCACTTCGGACTCACCGTCGCCAGTTACTTGAGCAGAAACTTGTACTTCAAAACCATTCATTTCTGGTGAGAAGTAAGCAATTGTATCGCCTTCAGTTGTAGTTGAAGAACCAGTTAGACCAGCATATTCATAAGAATCGATACCGTCTTGGATTGCATTGTTATAGATGCTGTCAAAAGTACCAACTTGTACTTTACCGAAGTCACCTTTTAAACCAACGTATGCTTGGTCTAGGTTAACGTCGACATCAGATGTTTTTTCGTCAGCATCAGCTTCAAGTTCATACTTGAAAAAACCTGTTAGACCGTGTTTAAGTTCTTTCTCGCCTTTAAAGCCAAAAGTAGAACCGTTATCAGTTAGTTCAGCTGTATCTTCGCCATCAGCATAAACTAATTGAATGTTACCGTAAGTATTGATGTCAGCAGCTTGTGCAGTGACAGCTGTAAAGGCAGCAGTAGTAACAGCAACTGCAACTAGTGTTTTTTTCATTTCAAGATCCCCGTTTTATTTATTTCAATCATTATTCAGCTTCACTGTTTATTAGTAGAAACAGAAAACAACACCAATTTAACCTCAGCGAGAATTAACTCAATAAGTTGATGCTTGGTTTCTTCCTTCTTCACAGTTAATTGCTAACTAATTGAAATATCACAGGAAATAAGGATTTCATTAAAATCTTCCGATTCTATTTTTTTATCTTTTAAAACAATGAGATAACTTTAAGAAAAGAATTATTACTATTAAGAACAAGTACTTATTTCTTGCTAATTTCAAATTCCAAAAATCCTGCTATTTATCAATTTATGAAGTAAATAAGATTAAGCTTAGAAAAAAGCAAAAAAAAACGGCCATCAAATATGGCCGTTCTTACTCGATTTAAATGCTTACCACATTAAATCATCAGGAATTTTAAAGTCCGCGTAAGGATCATCTTCATCAAACTCTTCTTCGGATCTATCATTACAGACCAGAATATATGACTCGTCCCTTTGCGCAATCTTAGCGGCAACCTGCTCAGGGATAATCTCATAGCCTTCATCAAGTTTAACAATGGCTAAGCGACCAACAGAAAGATCTTTATGAATGCTTTCACTCACATAGATTTTCTTAACTTTTTTCTCGTCTTTAAAGTTATAGGCAACTTCGCCATCTTTATGGGTTAACTTATTAAGTTCGATCATTTGACGAATTTGAGCTTGTACAGCTTTTAACTGCATTGCCTCTTCTTTAGCCTTATTAAGCGCTTTATCTCGTTCTATTTTTTCATCACGTTGTTTCTTTAGATCTGCTTGCTTGGCAGAATCGTCTTCTGCAACAGCTTTGCCCGTCTTAATTTTCTGCTTTTTTTGCAGTTTTTCAGCTTTTAATTTATTCGCTTTCTTTTTGTCTACCAATCCAGCTTTTAGTAATTGATCTTGTAGAGATTTTGCGGCCATGAATGCTCCTTTATGTTATTGTCACGCCCATTAATAAAATACTGTTACAGCACCCGTTTTGAGGCGATTAAAATACAGCCTCTATACCCCCCCCTCTTATATAAAGGATTAGCTTTAATGGACATTAGCTTTTTTACAGTCAGCCTATTAATAGGTACAGGCTTTATAGCAGGCATTATAAACACTTTAGCTGGCGGTGGCTCGAATTTAACGCTACCAGCACTTATGGTAATGGGAATGCCTGCAGATATTGCCAATGCAACCAACCGTGTTGGCGTCATAATGCAATCTATTGTTGGAGTTGCAGGCTTTAAAAAAGCTAAAAAGCTTGATACTAATGATATTACACCCGTTTTAATACCGACATTAGTTGGAGGGCTAATCGGTAGCTTGCTAGCTTCCTATGTTGATCCTCAATACCTAAAGCCTTTACTGCTGATTGCTATGGTGAGCATGACCCTAATCATGTTGATTAAACCAGGTGTTATCTCTCCACCTGAAGACACCATACCTCATAAAATAAGAGAAAAACCCAGTGCTTGGATAGCTTTATTTGTAGCAGGTATTTATGGTGGCTTTGTTCAAGCCGGGGTAGGATTTATTCTCATTGCAGCTCTTGCAGGTACACTAAGGTATGACTTAATTCGTACTAATGCATTAAAAATGCTATGTACGATTGCTTTTACAATCATCTCATTAGCTGTTTTTATCTGGAATGATCAGATTATGTGGATACCTGGTTTGATCTTAGCTGTTGGCACCATGTTTGGCTCACATTTAGCGGTCAAATTTGCACTTAAAGCCAATCCAAAAACCCTAAAATGGTTCCTCTTTATTATGACAGTTTGTGGCAGTATCGCAGCACTTCTCACTTAAAATAGACTGTTCAACTAAGAACTTTAAAGGTGGTTATTGCCGCCTTTAAACGACTTAGGCTTTACTCTGTCATATTAAATATAATCAATGAAATCTTACCCCAAAAAACATAAAGACGAAATAAGTTAAATTATAAACATAAAAAAAGACGACCTAAGTCGTCTTTTTTAAAAGTCTACACTCGAGAAATTCTCGAACGTTACTTCCTTTGTCTCAAAAAAGAGATCTTATAAAGGAGTTACGTTTTGTGCTTCTGGACCTTTTTTGCCGTCTGCTACTTGAAACTCAACCTTTTGGCCTTCAGCAAGAGTTTTGAAGCCGCTAGAGTTGATTGCAGAGAAATGAACAAAAACGTCTGGACCTTTGTCCTGAGTGATGAAACCGAAACCTTTAGTTTCGTTAAAGAATTTTACTGTACCTGTTACTACTTCAGACATAACGTTATCCTGTATTAAATAAATTAACTCATCCACATATCCAAAATAGATTATGCGTAAATAAGAGATTGCTGAAAAACTCGGAATTACTTATGACGAACAGGACGCGAAATTACTTGAAGGTAACATCGTAACTCTGGACATAAATACATTGCCAACTCTTTTCTAACGCGGACATTGTATCCCCCTAAAAATCATGGGTCAATGAAATGTCACGCTTATTTTTTATAAACGATTGGTCAAAGTCTAATCTAAAATGCTAAAAATGCGCCTATTCAGACAAGGAACACAAATATCATGGCGTTTTATTTATCTTATGAGCCCGATGGTCGTAAATAATAAAACTTATTGAAATAATTTCTTCTTATAATTCAGACTTATCTGAGCTTATTTTTTTAAATATTTGTAGGGAATAATGGCCATATAAGTGACTTTTATTAATTATCTAACACTATCTTGCTAATATAATTCTTCGTTTCATCACTAAACGCCAATAGATAACTCAGGAAGAGGTTTTTATGAAAGTTGCTGTTTTTTCTTGCAAACCCTATGACCAACGCACATTAGATATAGCCAATAAAAACACGAATATCCAACTCCACTTTTTTGAAAGTCGATTGAGTGAAGAAACGGTTAGTCTTACTAAAGACTTTGATGCTGTATCCTGCTTTGTTAACGACCAACTTAATAAACAAGTTATAAAACAGCTCGCTGCCAATCGAATTAAATGTATCGCTCTTAGATGCGCAGGCTTTAATAATGTCGACTTAGAGGCCGCAGGCACACTCGGTTTACAGGTTTTTCATGTACCCGATTATAGCCCTACCTCAGTTGCTGAACACGCAGTTGCCCTCATATTGAGCTTAAACAGAAAGACACATAAAGCATATCAAAGGGTCAAGGAAGGAAATTTTGCTTTAGAAGGTCTAATGGGCTTTAACCTTTCAGGTAAAACCCTTGCTTGTATTGGAACAGGCCGTATTGGACTGGCTTTTGTTAAAATAATGCAAGGTTTTGGCTGTCATGTAATCTGCCATGATCCATATCCCAATGAGGACTTATTAAAGCAAGGGGTAAAATATTCATCATTAGAAGATATTTATAAAGAAGCAGATATCATTAGCCTACACTGTCCATTAAACGAACACACCCAACATATGATTAATAAAAATAGTCTAGCTCAAATGAAAGATGGGGTGATGATAATAAATACAAGTAGAGGTGGCTTAGTCAATGTTCAAGATGCCCTTGATGGGTTATATCAAAAGAAAATAGGTTATCTTGGACTAGATGTTTACGAGCAAGAAGGATCGCTGTTTTTTGAAGATATGTCTGACACCATAATTCAAGACAGTGTGTTTCAATTATTATTAACTTTCCCCAATGTTATGGTAACTGGACATCAAGGCTACTTTACGGACATAGCCTTAGAGCACATTGCTCAAACCAGCATAGAAAATCTCACCTGTTTTCAATCAGGAAAATCAAATAATCGGCAACTTACAGCCTAAAGCGTGTAGAATTCATCCCTTATAGTCAGTCTTAGTTAAGGGCACCATGAAGATAACATTACGCCAATTACAAATTTTCGAAGCAGTAGTACATACTGGTTCAGTGACCGCGGCGGCTGATTTAGTTGCAATCAGTCAGCCCGCTGCTAGCCAAGCACTTAGAGAACTTGAAGCTCTTTTAGGCCGCCCTTTATTTAGACGCCATGGAAAAAGGTTACAAATTACGCCTCAAGCTAGAAATTTACTTCCTCAAGCAAGAGCGGTGTTATCCCAAATAGATCAAATTGAAAGTATGGGCACATCTGACGAGTTAAGTGGTTCCCTTCATTTAGCAACCAGTGTCAGTATCGGTAACTATTTATTACCAAAGCAAATGGCAAGCTTTAGCCAGCAACATCCTCAAATCCGCTTTAACTTAGATATTGGCAATACACAAAGTGTAATTCAGCAATTACTCACAGGCAAAGCTGAAGTAGGTTTTATCGAAGGTTATTGTCAACATGCAGAGTTAACTGTGGAACCTTGGTTACAAGATGAGCTAGTGGTTTTTGGATCTGCTAAAGAAGATAGAGGTGACGAACTCAGCTGGGAAGAGCTAGCAGAGTCTAATTGGGTCATGCGAGAAGGAGGATCAGGTACCAGAACGATTCTCGAGCAAGCTATTTCTGAACAACTCACCCAATTAAAAGTTTCCCTATCACTCACTCATATGGAAGCAGTGAAACAAGCCGTTATTCACCAGATGGGCCTAGGCTGCCTTTCTCGAATGGCCGTTTCTCAAGAATTAGAAACGGGTCACATTCGTCTTTATAAAACACCACTAAAACTTAACCGTAACCTTCTAATTGTTACACCTAAAGGCTCAGCCCTCACCCAAAACGCACAGTGTTTTGTAGATCAATGCCGTAGTCTAAGTAATGAAGAGATAAGAAATCAAGAATAAGTTAGTAACTAGCACTGTGCTGTGGGAGGTCATCTAGTATGGACTCCCAAGCAGCTTTTGAATCAACAAAAATATGGCACTGAGGTGTAACACTAGGCTCAGAATCTAAAATTGCTAACGGTATATCTAAGTGATTAGGGCAATCCTTATCGTAGAAATAGATATTAGTACCGCAGTCTTTACAAAAACCTCGTCTCACTCGTTCTGAAGAAGCAAATTTTCTCACTCTTTTTTTGCCAGAGATCCATTCAACATCTGACTTTAATGCAACACCATAAGCTGCATTTGCAGCGCCATGAGATTTTTGGCATTGCTGACAATGACAAATACTTGAACTAATAAATGCTGTTTTGATTTCGAGTTTAACCTGTCCACATAAACAAGATGCGTTCATATAAAGCCTCTGCTAACGCCGATTTTGTCGACAAAATGCATGCACTAAAATTAAGCGCTTTAGTTATCTCGGCATTATGCCAGAGCTTAAGCCTTGCTCCAAGCTATGCTTTATGGCTTTAATCAAACTCACACTATTCTAAACTGACTCACATTTTGTTAAGCCATTTCTGTAAAAATATGATCTACTTAATAAAATATTTTAACTAAGCTTGAACAGTCGTTTACAATAGAGCGACTTTTTATCTCTTAATTCAAATAGCAAAGTAGTATTACTAACTACTCGGCTCATCACTCTTTTGGAAGTTAACTGCATAACGATAATGAATATAAATAAAATTGACCTGAATCTGCTTATTTATCTCGACGTGCTCCTACGTGAATGCAATGTTACTCGTTCGGCTAACAAGTTAAATATCACACAACCTGCCATGAGTAATGGCCTTAAAAGACTGAGAGACTTACTTGGTGACCCTTTGCTTGTTCGAACCAGTGAAGGTATGAAGCCAACAGAAAAAGCATTAAGGCTTCAACCGATCGTTCGTAAAGTCTTATTAGAGTTAGAGGAGGCATTACAGCCAGAAGCTGACTTCAATGAGAAAACAAGTACACGCGTATTTCGCATTATGGCTAGCGATTATGCCGCATCTACTGTGATTCCTGGTTTATTAAACCGTCTAAGAGAAAATGCACCTGGCATTACCTTGGATATCATGACACCAAGTGATGTTACTTTTCATGATGTGGAAGCTGGCAAGATTGATATGGCAATCAATAGATTTGAAGAGTTGCCTCAGTCTTTCCACGAGAAAAGTGTTTGGCATGATACTTTTGTTTGTATGATGAGTTCTGACAACCCATTAAAAAACAACTTCAATCTCGACGCTTACCTAGAAGCACAACATATTTGGGTTAGTAAAACAGGGTTTGGCGTTGGTGTCGGTATGGACCCAAATGATGTGCAAAAGCTTGGATGGGTCGATGAAGCTTTACAGACAATTGGCAGAAAACGCAGTATTCGTGTTTTTACACGTAGTTATCATACCGCGATGCACTTAGCCCACGAGCAAGATTTGATTGCGACTTTACCTCGTAAAGTTGCCATGGTTAACAAAAATAATCCAGACGTGGTAATTTTAGAACCACCTTTTACCATCCCTCCAATCGAATTAAAGATGATTTGGAGCCCATTACTACATCATGACGCGAGTCATAACTGGTTCCGAAAGCAAGTCATTGCCTTAGCTAACGAACTCCAAGCCCAAGCTAAACGTTAATAATACGACTTACAGAAACAAAAAAGCCGACATAAATGTCGGCTTTTTTTTTGCTTGAGCAAGGGCTATGTATTATAGACCTTCGCTGCTTTCAGCTAGGTAAGAAGCAACACCTTCTGGTGTATTAACCATACCTTTGTCACCTTTGTTCCAACCAGCAGGACAAACTTGACCATTTTCTTCGAAGAACTGAAGCGCATCAACGATACGTACTAGCTCGTCCATGTTGCGGCCAATAGGCTCATCATTTACGATTTGAGAACGTACAAAGCCTTTTTGGTCAATTACGAAAGAAGCACGCATAGCAACACCAGCTGGGTAGTAAGAGTCACCACCTTCAGATTCGATACCGTATGCTTGAGCAATTGCGTGATCCATATCAGCAGCAAGTGTGTATTCAACCTGGCCAATACCACCTTCGTTTACTGGAGTGTTTCTCCAAGCGTTATGAGTGAAGTGAGAATCGATAGAGATACCTACAACTTCAACACCCATTTTACGAAATTCTTCCATGCGGTTAGACATAGCAATGATTTCAGAAGGACATACGAAAGTGAAATCCAAAGGATAGAAGAATACAACAGCGTATTTGCCTTTAATTGTCTCAGCTAGGTTGAAAGAATCAACGATAGAGCCATCAGCAAGTACTGCTGGAGTAGTGAAATCAGGTGCTTTTTTACCAACTAAGATAGACATCTTAATAGTTCTCCATTTATGTAGTTAAAGTATTTAACGTAAAAAATTTAGCTTAGGTTTTAACAACTCAATATGATTTAGCATTATACCGATTTTTTTATGACAGACTGATTGAAACAATTTATTAGCCTGATATAAAAAGGCTATTATCATTTAAACAAATCAAGCTTTAGCTAAATTTAAATTGTAAAATTTATTCAGCCGCTTCGTCAGACTCGCCTGATGCAGCTTTAACAATAGGCGTTAATTCACCATTGTTAGCCATTTCAACAACAATGTCACAACCACCAATTAGCTCGCCATTAACCCAAAGTTGAGGGAAAGTTGGCCAGTTAGCATATTTAGGAAGCTCTGCGCGAATTTCAGGATTTTCTAAGATATTTACAAAAGCAAAACGTTCACCACAAGACATCAAAGCCTGAACAGTTTGAGCAGAAAAACCACACTGAGGCATACGAGGTGTACCTTTCATGTATAACAGTACCGAGTTATTCTCGATTTGTTCTTTAATCGTATCTAAAGTACTCACAATAAAACCTCATTTAAACTATCTAATTAACCGGATTAGCCTTGACTCATTTTGTATATTTTATATACCAACAAAAATTAAAGGCGATTGATAGCAGATTATGGGGTGCCTTTTTACGATTACAAGGTTAATTTTTCATAACTATCAACAAAACCTGCTTTACTAGCGGTTTTGACTGTATTACATTCGCCGATTCACTTTTAAAAACTCAAGGAGACTATCGTGTCGCCAAGACATTTTCTTACGCTTACAGACCTTACTTCTGACGAGCTAAAGCAGCTACTTTCACGCGCTATTGAACTTAAAAAAATGCACCGTGATGGTACCCAATACCAGCCGCTTAAGAATCGAGTCATGGCTATGATTTTTGAAAAATCATCAACACGAACACGAGTCTCTTTTGAAGCAGGTATGGCCCAATTTGGTGGACATGCACTCTTCCTCTCTCCTCGTGATTCTCAGTTAGGCCGTGGCGAACCAATTGAAGACAGTGCACGTGTTATTTCAAGCATGGTAGATGTTGTCATGATACGTACTTTTGAGCACGAAAAGGTTGCACGTTTTGCGGAGTACTCATCGGTTCCTGTCATTAATGCCCTGACGGATGATTTCCACCCTTGCCAATTATTAGCTGACATGCAAACTTACCTAGAGCATAGAGGCTCAATACAAGGGAAAAAAGTAGTTTGGGTTGGTGATGGCAATAACATGTGTCACTCCTATATGAATGCGGCACACCTTTTAGATTTCCAACTTGTTGTTGCATGCCCTAAGGGCTATGAACCAAATACAGAACTAACAGCAAAATACGCAGACCGTGTGACTATCACTCAAGATGTTCAAGCAGCGGCAACGGATGCAGACCTTATCGTTACCGACGTATTTGCATCAATGGGTCAAGAAGATGAACAAGATGCTCGCCTACAAGACTTTGACGGCTTCCAAGTCAATAAAGAGTTGATGGCACTGGCACATGATGACGCTTTATTCATGCATTGTTTACCGGCACACAGAGGTGAAGAAGTAACAGCAGATGTGATTGACGCTGCTGATTCAGTTGTTTGGGATGAAGCCGAAAACCGCCTACACGCACAAAAAGCGCTACTTGAGTTCTTATTATGTAGCTAACACTTGATAAGGGCTGTAACATTACCTCAGCCCTTACCATCACCCTTTGAGCCAGATCTAGTTCAAACATGAGTATCATCGAAGTTCGTCATCTTAAAACCCTCACCGCATTACGCGAAACAGGTAGTTTAGTGGAAGCTGCAGAACGCGTTCACCTAACTCAATCAGCCCTTTCTCATCAACTAAAAGATTTAGAAGAAAAGCTAGGCTGTCCATTATTTATTCGTAAAACAAAACCAGTACGATTTACCAGCTCTGGTTTACGTTTACTGCAATTAGCGGATGATGTATTGCTTTCTTTTCGTACTGCTCAGAGAGATATTCAGCGTTTTGCCGAAGGGGAAAGCGGCCGACTTCATATTGCGATAGAGTGCCACTCTTGTTATGAATGGCTAATGCCGACCATAGATCATTTCCGCGAACATTGGCCTGATGTAGAGTTAGATTTATCCAACGCTTTCAGCTTTATGCCTCTACCCGCTTTGGCTCGCGGAGACCTAGACCTAGTTGTCACATCAGATCCAACTGACTTGCCAAATATTGATTATATTCCATTATTTCAATACGAATCTCAGGTTGCGTTATCACGTCACCACCCTTTAGCTAAAAAAGAATTCTTTGAACCTAAAGACTTCATAGAAGAGACTCTAATAAGCTACCCAGTTGAATCAGAACGATTGGATGTGTTTAAGCACTTTTTAGAGCCTGCTGGTGTTTCACCCAAAAAAGTACGTCACAGTGAATTAACTCTCATGATGATGCAGTTGGTTGCCAGTGGCCGCGGTGTATGCTGTTTACCAAATTGGGCATTGACTGAATATACAAATCGTCAATACGTTATTACCAAATCGTTAGGTGAAGAAGGTGTCTGGTGTAAGCTTTACCTTGCGGTAAGAAAAGACCAAAGGCATAACGCTTATATGGAAGACTTGATTAATACAGCGAAAAACACCTGCTTTAAAAACCTAAAGGGAATTTTAGCTGCAGACCTTTGATTAAGAACGCAGGTTCAGCTAGTAATAAAAAAACCGCCTAAGGGCGGTTTTTTTATTACTAGCTGAACTATGACAATGTGTTCTTATGCTGGTTACGAGACCAAATAAAACTAAACTTGGCGCCACCAAGACTAGACTCATCCACCAGCACAGCGCCACCATGCCAAAAAGCAATACGCTGAACAATGGCAAGACCTAAACCATAGCCACCAGATGCTCGTGTGCGACTATTATCTAGACGTTGGAAAGGAATAAATACCTTATCTCTATCTTCTAGCGGTATACCTGATCCATCATCTTCGATATCAACTTGCCAACGCTCTGCATCTTGATGAAAAACAACTCTTACCTTGGTATTAGCATATTTTGCTGCATTTAATATCAAGTTCTGCAATGCCCTGTGCATATGGTGAGCATCTGCTAGTACACCAGATTCATCTTCATTAAAAGCAACCTCAACCTTTAGATGAGAAAGTAAGAGAGAGTTATGTTGTAGCACACCATCCACAAGCTGACGTATATTAGTGTCTTCAAAATGAAGATTGAGAGAGCCTTGCTCTAACTTACCATAAGTGAGCACTTCATCAACAAGGGTATTGAGCTCTTCTACATCCCCTTCTAATGCCTCTATTGTCATTAAGTTATCTTGATCAACTTCATCTTTAATCACCTCTAAACCAAAACGTAATCTGGCTATCGGTGTTCTAAGTTCATGGGAAATCGCATTAATCATCTCCCTTTGTACTTTTAATAATCTTTGTATATGAGATGACATAGAATCAAAAGAATAGGCCAACTCTTTTAAGGCTCCACTACCATCTGGAATTTCATCCGGAATCCGGCCATTACCTTGCGCAATTTTTCGGGTAAAGTTCTCAAAACTCTTACGGCGATTTTCGAGCGAAGAAAACTCTTTCCAAACAAAAACCAGCATAATCAACATGGCAATTGACACTATCGTAATAATGATCGCTGTTTGATAATAACGTTTATAAACGATAGATACTTGAAATACTCGTTTATCAGCCAACTGCCAAAGGTATGCAAAGCCTTCTCCCTGAATGAATACATGAGAAAAGTCTGTGGCGAGTGGCTGCTTAGCTTGCTCAAATGGACTAATTTGCACACATTCCATCCAATTAAGCATTTCAAGCTTTTTCGCTTCAATAATATGAGGTGTTTGTAGGAACTGTGAAAACAAACGAGTAAGAGGGAGTACATTATCATCCCGCGTACTTTTTATTTCTGCGGATTGGGCTGTATCCGGCAGCACTAAATTCGAAATACCTAGAGAAGAAGTAATGATTTTTTTATTTTGAATGATGTCTTTAATATCTGCGTCTGAATAAGTGTCGCCACTCAAAGACGAGAGATCAAACTGGGAGTCATAAGGTGTTTGCAAAGGTATGCCATGTAATGCCATTGCTAAGCTAATTTCAGCATCAGCACATACATTACTCTGAGCTAATAAGGTATTTCGTTGAACACTTGAGAAAAGCAAAAAAAGTATACTGGTAAGGATTACCAGTATACTTCCAAAGATTAAATGGCGATATAACCGCCAGAACTCAGGACGCATGAGCCTCTAGACTTCTTTAACAAATAAGTAGCCTTTGCTACGAATTGTTTTAATCCTTCTTGGATGAACAGGGTCATCACCGATTTTAGATCGAATACGTGAAATTCTCACATCAACAGAACGATCCTGGCCATCATACTCAATACCACGTAGCTCACCAAAAATCTCTTCACGGCTCAAGATACGTCCAGCATTGCTTGCCAATAACCATAGTAGGTCAAACTCAGCACTGGTTAATTCAATTTCTTCACCATGCACCCAAGCTTCGCGGCGTGTGTTATCAATAACAAGAGGCCCAAAGGTCAAGTTTTGCTCACCTTGGCTACCACCTGTTTGTTTGCCAACATCCATCACACTGCGACGTAGTAATGATTGAACCCTAGCAAGAAGGACACGTGGTTTTACTGGCTTAGATACATAGTCATCTGCACCAATTTCTAAACCTAGAATCTGATCCACATCATCACTACGTGCTGTCAGCATAAGAATAGGTGATTTATACCCCTCTCTCACACTACGGCAAACCGTAAAACCATCAGCTCCTGGAAGCATTAAATCTAAAATCACTAAGGATGGCTGGGTTTCAATTATTCGTGTGATTGCTCGACTTCCGTCTGCTTCCACATCGACTTGATAACCATTTTTTTGTAAATATTCCTTGGTGAGTAACGCTAATCTCTCATCATCTTCTACGATTAGAATTGATTGACTTTCTTCGGCGCTCATTGCCAGCCCTCATCCACAATATTTTAATGACTTAAACTTAAGTTAAGTCCATGTTTAACATACCAAATTACTTTACAAGAGCCGCGCTGATTTGTCTAACTCGGTTTCGATTAACATCGAAATCAGAAAAACCAACACGTGATGCAGATCTAATATGGATAACATTTTCATTTTTAGGTAAATAAAACTCAACATCATCTATAAAACCAATTAAATCACTCTTCACTTCCGTATGCAGGTAACCTAATTCACTTTTTACAATTCGATATTTCGAGGTCGAAAGCAGGTACTTTTCTAGTGCCAACTGCATCTGAGGACGACTAACCTGATAACTAATCGCCTCAACAAAATGCTGTTCATCGCTGATATCCGATAGGCTAGACACGCAGTTAGGAGACTCAGGGCAGACGTTAAATTGTCCATTCGTCACACCAAGTTCTTCCGGAGTACCATTATTAATATTGATATAAACAAAAGCTGCAACCAACAAACTAATTAATAATAAAACCAACCAACGCATCATAAACTTCCTATTCCATTATCTAAAAGTACGCTTACCTGATTTTTTAGGCTTAAATTCAGGTTTATCTGAGGACTGCCAATCAAACCCTTTTGGCTTACGGGTTCCCATAGATTTACCTTTAAGGCGCTTGGCATCCGATTTCTGTTGCTGTGTTTTAGGTTTCACTGCACCATGAGACAAACCAACTAGGTCACAAAGACCATTTACTTCTGATTCATCCATTTCAACACTGCGGCCCATTTTTGCTTTTGATGGCAAGAATACAGGCCCAAAACGAACTCGTTTCAGACGGTTAACCTTAACCCCTTGAGATTCCCATAAACGTCTTACTTCACGGTTACGGCCTTCCATGACACAGACATAGAACCAACGGTTAATACCTTCACCACCACCATCAACGATATCAGTAAATTTCGCCATACCATCATCAAGTAAAACCCCTTTTTTCAGAGTTTCAATATGATCATCATTAATTTCACCCATAACACGTACTAGGTATTCACGATCAATTTCTGTTGATGGGTGCATCAATTTATTAGCAAGCTCACCATCTGTAGTAAATAACAATAGTCCAGACGTATTAATATCAAGGCGACCAACCGCGATCCAGCGCTCGCCTTTCAACTTAGGCAACTTATCAAACACAGTAGGACGACCTTCCGGGTCTTTACGAGTACAGACTTCACCTTCTGGTTTGTTATAAATAATAACTCTGCGACTTGCACCTGCTTCTGTGGCTTTTACTTCATAACCATCAAGTTTAATAGTGTCAGTAACCTTCACTCGGTCACCCAAAGTTGCTACTTCGCCATTAACTAAAACGCGTCCTTCACGAATTCGCGTTTCCATTTCACGGCGTGAACCTTGCCCAGCACGTGCTAATACTTTTTGTAACTTCTCGTCCATTACGACCTCTTTTTGGAATGCTTCTCAGCAACCTTATTACTAAAATTCAAATTCTGTGTGTCATGCAAAACTAATGCAATTGGGCGCATTATAAGCGGCACGCCTTTTAATACCAAGTGATCAAATGTAATTAAATAAATGCGCTGGCATCTCCGGCCCCTTGGCGAAGCACAGCCATATCATCAACATCCATTTTAATCACGGTTGTCGGCTCCATTCCACAGTATCCGCCATCAATTACTAAGTCTAATTGATGCTGCAAAGTGTCACGAATATCATAAGGGTCCATCATAGGTAGAGTTTCATTAGGCAAGATTAACGACGAGCTCATAATAGGTTCGCCTAATTCATCTAATAAAGCCTGTACGATTTTGTTTTCTGGAATACGGATACCAATCGTTTTACGCTTAGGATGTAATAAACGTCTTGGTACTTCAGAGGTTGCCCCAAAGATAAAGGTATAAGGCCCAGGAGTATGATGTTTTAGCAAACGGTAAAGACCATTATCAAAGCGGGCATAAGTCGATATCTCAGATAAATCCTTACACACAAGCGTAAAGTTATGTTTGTCATCTAAGCGTCTAATTTGACGAATTCGATCAAGAGCCGATTTGTCCCCTATATGGCACCCCAAGGAATAGCCGCAATCGGTAGGGTAGACAATAACACCACCATTGCGAATAATATCCGTAGCTTGACGGATCAATCTTGCTTGAGGGTTATCTGGGTGGATCTGAAAGAACTGACTCATGATTTAATCTCTCCCGCCTCATTCCTTGAGAAAATATTTAGACATCAATTAGATACTAGCCTATTAATGAAGCAAAATCCGATTTAAATCATCAATCTAATATTTACAGCCATTTATGCCAAATAGGATTTAAACTCGCCTCTTGAATTGAAGTGAACTTTCCAACCTGACACCAAGGTCCATATGGTCCATGAAAATCACTGCCAACTGATACAGATAATCCTAAATCACGACTAATGGTTTCTAGGAGTCGAACACTTTGTGGATTTTCATTACCAGAGGACACTTCCATTGCGTTACCGCCAAGCTCAGAAAAGTGTGTCATTAAGCGCCTTAACTTAGTTAATGTCAGAGGGTAACGTTTAGGGTGTGCCATCACTAAATCACAAGAGGTTTTCGCCAAATCAGGCACCACATCTTCAAGAGTTGGCCAAACATCTCGCAATTTGCCTAAACGTTTATTCCCTAGGTATTGATCAAAAGCCTTATTATCATCTTTCACTAAACCTTCTCTCACCATTACCCTTGCAAAGTGAGGTCTGCCTATTTGGCTAGGACCAGCCTCTAATACTGCTTTTTCATATAGATCCGGCAAACCTTGCTTAACCAATAGTTGAGCAATTCGCTTTGCTCTTTCTAATCGAGTCTGTTGATTTTTTGCAACAATCGACGCTAAAACATCATTGTTTTTATCAAAGCCTAGCACCACCATATGCAATGGAATGCCTGACCATTGAACAGATAGCTCGACACCTGGAATAAGTTTAATCCCCAGTTCGTCTGCCGCTTCTTGGGCTTCTTCCAAACCCGTTAGTGTATCGTGATCAGTTAAAGAGAAGACTTCAACATTCTGCTCTTTCGCTTTAGTTAAAAGCTCTGTAGGTGTTAACATTCCATCTGAACAGGTGGAATGTGTGTGTAAATCGATACGGCGATGTAATAAAGACTCTTGCATGTCTCTCTTGTTCTTTGGGTCTATAGGTAGGTATTATGCTTCCAGCATACATAATTTGGTTTTTATATGAAAATTTTATTCGATTTTTTACCCATCATTATCTTCTTCGCAGTGTATAAGTACACAGGAGATTTAATCATGGCAACAGCAGTTCTTATTCCAGCAACCATTATTCAAGTCGGTTACAACTGGATTAAGCACAAGACAGTTGAAAAGATGCACCTAGTATCACTTGTTCTCGTCATTTTATTAGGTGGTGCCACAATTTTGTTTGGCAACGGCGATTTTATTAAGTGGAAACCAACCATAGTTAACTGGTTATTCGCAGTTGTGTTCTTTGGCAGTCAATTTATTGGCCAGAAAAATATCATGCAGCGTATGATGGGAGAGAAAATTCAGCTTCCCTTTAAAGTCTGGCGCACTCTGAACCTTGCTTGGGTCGGTTTCTTCTTAGTATCTGGCACATTAAACCTTTACGTTGCCTTTCAATTTAGTGAAGAAATTTGGGTTAACTTTAAACTCTTTGGATTACTTGGCTTAACCTTTGTTTTCGTCATTATTCAAGGTATTTACCTGTCTTCACACATTCAAAATAAGGATTAATCATGCTTTACGCTGTTATTAGCCAAGACGTTGAAAATAGCCTAGCCGGCAGACAAGCAGCTAGACCAGCTCATCTAGAGCGTTTGCAAGCTCTTCGCAACGAAGGTCGTTTAGTCATAGCAGGTCCACACCCAGCAATTGATAACAATGATCCAGGTAATGCAGGTTTTAGCGGCAGTTTAGTCGTTGCTGAATTTGATAACCTTGAAAGTGCACAAAGCTGGGCAGATTCAGATCCTTATCTTAAAGCAGGCGTTTACCAATCAGTTACCGTAAAACCTTTTAAACAAGTTTTCTAAAAGGTTTTCCAGCTAAACAAAAAAGCCCAACTATTATTGGGCTTTTTTGTGCTTATCTAGATGTCCGAGGTCTCTTTCAGGGTCAATTAAATCCCTTAGTCTTTGCTTTAATGCTTTTGCATCTGGAAAGCCATCCTCTTGCTTACGGCACCAAATTTCTTCGCCATTCGCTCTGACTTTGAATATCCCGCCCTGTACAGGAATCAACTTTACACTTTTAATATCTTCATCAAAAGTCGACAGTAACTCTTGCGACAACCAAGCTGCCCGCAACATCCAACGACATAAGGTACAGTACTCAATTTCTACATCGACATTTCGCATACATCACCATATATATCAAAATTCTTCATTAATTCTTTAAAATTCAACTTAAGCTATTGGCTCAAGAGAATCGAATCACTAGTATAAAGCAAATTTTATAAGGAAGATTCAATCTATGAAACAGCTCATTTGCCTATTGTTTATCACTTTATCTAGCATGTCTGCCTTTGCAACTCAGGTAAGTATCACCACAAACCTTGGAAACATTGAAGTAGAGCTATACGATAATGAATCACCTATCACGGTACAGAATTTTCTAACCTATGTTGATGAAGGCTATTATTCCGACACCATCTTTCATCGGGTTATGCCAGGTTTCATGGTCCAAGGTGGTGGATTCACTAAAGATTTGGCGCAAAAGAAAAGCAAAAAGCCTATTCCTTATGAAGGTCAAAATGGTCTTTTCAATGACAGAGGCACATTAGCAATGGCTAGAACCTCTAATCCAAATAGCGCCACATCACAGTTCTTTATTAACCATGTATCTAACCCCTTTCTTAATCATGGCGTAAATGGTTATGGTTATACTGTCTTTGGTAAAGTTTTAAATGGTATGGATGTGGTTGATAAAATCGCAGCTCAGCGAACAGGAAATGTTGGCCCTTATCAGAATGTACCGCAAACGCCCGTCATCATTAAAAGCATTACTCGCAACTAACAGATAAAAGGTTAACTCGGCTTGAAAAGCTATAAAATTGAAGCACCTCAACTTTCATGGGGTGCTGATGGTGTTCCCCGTTCAAACCAATTCGATGATATTTACTTTGACCAGAAGTCCGGCCTGGATGAAACCAATTATGTTTTTCTACAGCATAACCAGCTTAAAGAAAGGTGGCAAAGACTTGCACAAGACAGCAACAGAAGCAGTTTCACAATCGCAGAAACTGGATTTGGTACAGGGTTAAACTTCCTGTGTGCTTGGTCACTATGGCAAGAGCTAAACCAAGAAAATAAGCCCAACCTTGAACACAGTTGCCTGCATTTCATTTCAGTTGAGAAATATCCACTTAGTAAAGAGATGCTTAAAAATGCATTAAATATGTGGCCATCATTGAGTCATCTATCAGATGAACTGATCGCTAAATATCCTACTTTATGCCAAGGCTTACATAGAATAGAGCTCGATCAAGGTCGCATGCAGCTTAGCCTATATTTTGGTGAGGCAGCCGAAGGGTTTGCCAGCATGAATGCCGATGTCGATGCTTGGTTTTTAGATGGTTTTGCCCCCAGTAAAAACCCTGAAATGTGGAATGAAGACCTTTTCCAACAAATCAAAAGGCTTAGTAAGTCAGGTACAAGTTTTTCAACGTTTACGGCTGCTGGCATAGTGCGCCGCGGCCTTAAGTCCATAGGTTTTGAAGTTAACAAGGTTAAAGGCTTTGGGCATAAACGAGAGATGGCCGTAGGTAAATTGAACGAACAAGCTTTGAGCTATGGCCAACGCCAAAGTGAAGGTCTCGCTTGGTTCAACAATAGAGCAACACAACCCCTTTCTCATGAAAAAGTATTAATTATTGGGGCAGGTCTTGCTGGCTGTCATACCGCAAGAGCGCTTGCTAATAAAGGAATCAAAGTAGACATTTGGGACTCGCACCCAAGCGTTGCCGAAGAGGCCTCTGGCAATGTGCAAGGTATGCTTTATCCAAAACTTGCAAGTCAAGATACCAGCATTAACCGCTTCTATCTTAGCTCTTATTTATATGCAAATAGAAAGCTCAACCAATTAGGGGCAGACAATAGAGGAATTTGGCAACAAACAGGTCTTGAACAAAGACCAACCAGTGATAGTGAGGCTGCAAAGTTCGACAAACTAATCCATCAAGGTTTATATCCTGACAGTATCGTCGAGCCAGCAGATAAAGGGGCAATTTACTTACCTCTTTCTGGTTGGGTATGCCCTAAAAAATGGTGTCAACAACTCGTTCAACATGAGAATATTCAATTTCATGCTAGCCACCAGCTAGCAGAGCTGCAGCAAATAGACTCAGGCTGGGAAGTAAGTGCAAACCTTACCCTAACCGGTGAGACAAAAACCGAAAAAGTAAACACCCTTATTTTATGTACAGCAAATCACAAAGAAGTAGTTGATCGCTTTCTTCATCTGCCGACTAAAGCAATTAGAGGGCAAGTATCAGCGCTCACTTTATCTAAGCCATTAACCTTAAATAAAGTACTTTGCCAAACAGGCTATGTTTCTCCAGCAATTGATAATGTACTCAATTTCGGCTCTTCTTACGGATTGAACGATACCAGCAAAGAAGTCACCTTAGCAGACCATCAAAGCAACCTTAGAAAGCTCTCTGAGCTCTTACCTGAGCATGATTGGCTAGCTAGAGATATTGACTGTAGTGGAAGAGTATCCTTTCGCTGTACGGTTTCTGATTACGCTCCGATTGTTGGCCCTATCCCTGATCAGAGAGCGTTTAGGGAAGCTTACAAAACCCTTTCAAAAAATGCGAAATGGAAAACGAATCAAATCATTGAGAGCCTTCCAGGCCTTTATATCAATATTGGTCATGGCTCTCGCGGGCTCATATCAGCGCCTTTATCAGGAGAGTATTTAGCTAGCTTGATTCTTTCAGAAACTTCCGTTTATGAAAGAGACATAGAAAATGCGATCCACCCTGCTAGATTTCTCGCGAGAAGCTTAAAAAAAGGCCAATAACAAAAAAGCGCTTATGTGGAAAACATAAGCGTTTTTAATCGATAAGCTGACTGTTAATTAGTTTGCTTTGCTTTCAAATAGCTCACAAGCTAATGGTATCAACCTCTCTAAATTATTCAGCGTTTCAGTTCTAAACACGACAGTATCTAGTTTAGGTAAAACCCTTCTCAGTTTAATACTTAAGTTAAGGACCACTGGGTTTATCACTTCATATGGATATTCGTGATCCTGCATGCTTAGCTTATGCAATTCATCAAGCTCGTCTTGCAACATGCACTTCATTGCAAAAAACATATCCTTATTATTGATTTCATTCATTTCCCAATAAGCATTAGAAAACTCACTGTTTAATTCGTAAAACACATGCAAAGCATCTGCAACAGTCTTGATAGTCATATTCTCTCCAACTTAGGTGAAGCAGCAATCATTGCACTCCCCCTTGTTTTGTTACATTCTACCCATATTAAGCTTCATTCTAGCTTCAAATTCAAATAGGTAGACAGATCTTGAGCCATTCAACAACATCCTCTGTGACATCAAGCAATTTATGGTCATCTTTAAAAGATGAAGCCAAACAATTAGCACAGGGTGAACCGATTCTAGCCAGTTTATTCAACACTACCATACTAAGGCATGATTCTTTAAGCTGTGCTTTGAGTTTTTTACTCGCGAGTAAATTAGATAGCATATCTGTACCTGCCTTGGTACTTAGAGAAGTTATCCAAGAAGCCTTTTCTGATCCAGAATCAGGCATAGTCAAAGACATTGAAAATGACATTTTGGCTATACCTGATCGAGATGCTGCATGCGAGTCATTAACTACACCATTATTGTTTTTCAAAGGCTTCCATGCCCTTCAGACTTATCGTGTAGCCCATTGGCTATGGAATAATGGCAGAGAAAGTTTAGCACTGTATTTACAGGGGCAGATGTCTATTGCGTTCGGTGTTGATATACATCCCGCTGCAAAAATAGGTTCAGGTATCATGCTCGATCACGCTACAGGTTTGGTTGTTGGAGAAACTTGTGTCATAGAGAATAATGTATCTATCCTCCAATCTGTCACCCTAGGCGGTACAGGTAAACAGCACGGCGATCGACATCCAAAAATTAGACGTGGTGTATTAATCGGTGCCGGCGCTAAAATTTTAGGTAACATTGAAGTCGGTGAAGGCGCAAAAGTAGGTGCTGGTAGTGTTGTTCTTGAAGCGGTGAGATCACATACGACTGTTGCAGGGGTTCCCGCTAAAGAAGTTGGCCGCAACACTGAAGCCGAGCCTGCATTGGGAATGGATCACAATATTAATCATTGTGTTCGTACACCCTCAGGTGAATGTAAGTAGCTTCTCTCTAAATACTTTATTTAAGCCGGTGGACGAAAGTAAGTGTTTACTTTCGTCCACTATTCTAGTCCATGTCATATTGTGACATCTGGTCACGGCTCACTAACTTAATCGTTTCACTCTCTGTATCAAAGAGCAAAAAGGCTTGCTGATTTTTAAGCATTAAATGAGCTTGCTGACATTTTTGTTCTAATGACAGATCATAATCACCATAATCGGTGCCATCACGCGTCACTACTTCAACTAAGATATTATTCAAAGTTTCTTCGGCTAAAGAATCAAAGGGAATAATAGTATCCATCAGACAGCTCCATGCTCTTCTAGTAAGGCCAACATACCTGCTTCATCAAGTATTTGAATCCCAAGGTCCTGAGCTTTCGTCAATTTTGAGCCCGCTTTTTCTCCCGCTATCAAACAATGTGTTTTAGCTGAAACAGAGCCACTAACTTTAGCGCCCAATGAAATAAGCTTATCTTTAACTTCGTCTCTTTTAAGTGCTGTTAAGGTACCTGTGACAACATAAGTAAGCCCTAACAAAGGCTGAGCAGTCTCTCCTGAGGAAGCCTCCTTCTCTTGCCAATAAAGTCCAGCATCAAGTAATGCCATCACCATCTCTTTATTAGATTCTTTGTAGAAGAAACGTCTTAAGTGCTGAGCAACAATGGGACCAACATCATCTACTTTTACTAGGCTTTCAGTATTCGCCTCTATAATTTTATCTAAGGTTTTAAAGTGACTAGTCAGTGTTCTCGCCGTTGCCTCACCAACTTCTCTAATACCTAATGCATAAATAAAGCGATGAAATTCTGTCTGCTTTGATACTTCAATAGAAGTTAATAGCTTTTCTACAGACTTCTCCCCCATACGCTCAAGGGCTAATAACTGCTCTTTTTTATCGGATAAATGGTAAATATCAACAGGTGTTTTTATAAACTCGAGATCAACCAGTTGCTCAATCAGTTTATCTCCCAGACCATCAATATCCATCGCCTTACGGGATACAAAATGCTTTAACGCTTCCTTTCTTTGGGCTGCACAAATTAAGCCACCAGTGCAGCGAATTACCGCCTCACCTGTCACTTGCTCAAGCTCAGACTGGCAGATAGGGCACACTTCAGGAAAGACAACATCAAGGGTATTCTGATCACGCTTATCATGAATCACTTTAACTACCTGAGGAATAACATCCCCAGCTCTTCGAATACTAACAAAGTCTTTCACTTTAACGCCAAGACGACTAATTTCGTCCTTATTATGTAAGGTTGCATTCGATACGGTTACGCCACCGACAAACACAGGTTCTAAACGTGCAACAGGTGTAATAGCACCCGTTCTACCTACCTGAAAATCAACGTCTAAAATTTGGGTAATAGCTTCTTCTGCAGGAAATTTTCTCGCGATTGCCCAACGAGGTGCTCTGGCAATAAAACCGAGCTCTTGCTGTAAATTCAAAGAATCTACTTTATAAACGATACCATCAATATCATAGGTAAGATCTGGACGTAGCACAGTAAGGCGTTGATAGTATTCCATACAGCCCTTAATACTGCTTACTTTCTCCATTAAAGGGTTAGTTTTAAACCCCCACTCAGACATCAAGGTCAATGAATCATAGTGACTGTCAGGCTGGATCCAGCCTTCAGTGTGACCAATTGAGTAAGCACATAAAACCAAAGGTCGTTTAGCCGTAACACTAGGGTCAAGTTGCCTCAGACTACCAGCTGCTGCATTTCTTGGATTTACAAAGGCTTTCTCACCTTTTTCTTCTGTCTGTTGATTCAGGGCTTCAAAGCCAGCCTTAGGCATATAAATTTCACCACGGACTTCTAATACAGGAGGCGGTGTTTGAGTTCTGAGTTTAAGCGGTATTGAACCTATAGTTTTAATGTTTGAGGTTATATCTTCACCAGCAACACCATCACCCCGTGTTAAGCCTCTTACTAAAATACCCTCTTCATATCTAAGGCTTATAGCCAATCCATCAAGCTTAGGCTCACAACAATAGCTGATTGCTTGAGTACCAATTAATTTGAATAGTCTTTGCTCGAATTCATCAAGCTGCTCATCACTAAAGGCATTATCAAGAGAAAGCATAGGCACAGTGTGAGCAACGGTTTGAAAACCACTGTCAGGTTTCTCTCCCACTCTTTGTGTTGGCGAGTCTGCTTGTATCAATTCAGGAGATTGCCTTTCTAGGGCAACTAAAGCTTGATAATCAAGATCATACTCAGCATCAGATACCTTAGGCTCATCTTTAACATGATAAGCATAGCTGTAGTCATTTAAACGGGTTACAAGCTCGCTAATTTGAACGGCAATAGAATCTGACATTATGGGTAACTCTTATTAGATATGAAGATAGGGGGAAAAACTGAAAGGTAATTATGGCCCTCATCCTAAGATAAGGACCATCAAAGTGACTAATTACTTTTTACTCGCATTAAGCGGCGACGTTCAAAATCGCGAATACGCTGACGGCAATGTTCAATACTTTGCTCACTCATCAGAGTGCGCCTTTCATCGCGCAGTTCACCATCAAGGTTACGCACCAAGGTTTGTGCGGTTTCTAGCATAAAGTCAAACGCTCTCATGCTGTTTTTAGGGCCAGGCAGTCCCATAAAGAAACTCACACCAGGCGATGTATTATCACCCATGGTGTCTAAATTGAAGGTCCCAGGTTCGACAGCATTCGCCATGCTAAACTGAACTTTACCCTGATCAAAACCATCTTCATGGCGATGAAAAATATCCATATCCCCATAGCGCATGCCACAATTAAGCACCAACTGTAAGAGTTCCATCCCAATAAAAGGCTTGTCTTCAGCTGCAAATACATTAATCACAATAACTTCTTCAATTTCCGCATCAAAATCATCATCGTCAAGATCATCAGCAGTGCCATGCGGCGTTACTTGGCTAACATCAACATTGGAATACTGACGCTCAAAGCTGTCTTCTGAGTAATCATCTTCTTGATCAAAAGATTCAGTCTCATCAGGCAAGTCTGAGTAATCTTTTTGACTATTAGCTTCAGAGTCCAATCTTTCAGGAACCAAAGAGGCGAGTTCATCAAACTGTAAATCATCTGCTTTATCTATTTCAGGTCCTGCATCAACCTTATGCGGCAAATCAGTTAATGGAGCATTAACTGTTTGCTTAGCATTTTGAAAAGCATTTTTAACAGGATCAGAAGAAGAACGTGCACCACCATTGGGTAATTCACGTCTCAACATAGCTTCTTTTAAAAGCATATCCTGATCGACATAATCTTCGTCTTCTGCTTCATCAAATTTTTGCGATTTTTTATATCTTCGAAATCCGTCGACTAAAATCACCACTATGATGATCACACCGATTAAGATTAGCCATTCGCGTAAGCTAAATTCCATTATTTATTCCGACTTACATCAATAAAGTTAATGATATTATCAAGCTAAGTCCCATCAGTTGCAATTACAACTCGATAGAGATATGAAAAACTTTGTTCTGATTTACCAAAACATCCTTTAATTTAGCAATTTCTAAGCCTTTAGTCAGATCCTGATCGCTAGAACTGGCTAATTTTACAACTAAATCAACCTTTTGAGCTTCAGCAAGTGTCATGCCTGGCATAAGGTTATCTAGATTAGTCAGCTCAACTTGAGATAACAAAGCCTCATGACCCAAACGCTTTATCGCTATTGGCATTGGTCTTAAAGGTAATTTAGCATAAACAAGAAAAACAGCATCTGACGCCAGTTTATCTGGATTTTCTATGCTAAAACTTAGTTTAATTTTATGACTAATCAAACTAGGCACTTGCTCTTGTGTAATACCACCTATTTCTCGAGCTTGCTGTATTCCTTGTAGAAGGCCTTCTCTTTCTGCAATGCTTGCACCAAATTTTATTGCTTGCTGCCAAACCAACACCGCTTCTTTATATGCTCCACGATCAAACTCAATAATACCCTGTAGACCTAAAGCAGTTGAGTTATTAGCATCAATTGCGAGTATCTGCGCAATCACAGATTCAAGCTTAGGATCAACTTTTCTTTGATTAGCAAAGAAAATACTTTGTGCGTATTCAGTTAGAATCACTACCACATCATTCGGGTCTTCCGGAGGATTATTCATGGCCTGCTCAAAAGCAAATTGCGCTCCTAAGTAATCCTGTTGGCTTACTTTATCTTGAGCAACAAAAAACCAATCTTGAGGCCTTTGATTCTTTTCAGCACGAAATAGTAAAAACTCACTCATACCTTCTTGAGTTATGTTACCCGATCGCATCTTCTCAGTAAAAATCACTTCTTTAGAAAATCCTAGATGCTGGTATAAAGCGACAGACCCAAGCGTCGCCATAACAAGTATTAAAGCGAACATCTGACTAGGCAGTCGCCCAGCATTTTGCGTAAAGTTGTCTCTAATAGTTTTAGAGGGTTCAGAAGCAAGATTTATTTCTGTTGCTAAATCCGCTTTTAATACACTGGCTTCAGCATCACTAATTCGGCCAGATTGACACTCGTCATCGATTTCAGCCGCTCTGACTTTAGAGAAATTTGCCAAATCAGATTCAGTATCTTCAAGCATGGTACGCTTAACATAATAGGCAACATAAGTGAGTGACAATACTAAAATTGCCCCCATCAAAATCCAACTAAGCATTAGCCTTTAGTCCTCTGTTTTCTACGTTTTGCATTTCTACGTATGACCAAAATAAATCCGAGTAAACCTATACCTAAAATGATAAATGGTCCGTACCAGAGGATGAAATTAACGCCCTTTTTTTGCGGGCTATACAAAACAAATTCACCGTATCTTGCCACCATATAAGCTAAGATTTCGGTATCACTTGTACCATCATTTACCATGTCATAAACATGAGTACGTAAATCTATAGCGATTTGTGCATTAGAGTCCGCTAAGTTTTGATTTTGGCACTTAGGGCAACGCAACTCACTGATTAAGTCATGGTATCGAATTTGGTCAACATCAGACTTAAAGTTCAGCACCTTTTCAGCTTCGGCGCTCAAAGAGAGACTGAAAAAAGCCAATAGAGCAATACTTAAAAAACGTAAACTTATCATTTCAAATAACCCTTCATTTCTTGCCACACTTGCTCATTAACAATTCCTTGATGACGATAGGTCACAACACCTTCTGCATTTACAACAAAGGTTTCTGGTGCGCCAGTGACCCCCATATCAACACCAAAATTGCCTAGCTCATCTAGCAATACAACAGAATAAGGATCACCTTTTTCATCAAGCCATTTAATCGCCGCTGGTGTTTCATCTTTATAGTCAATTCCGACTATATTGATACCTTCAGAAGCAAGTTTCATTAGATAATCATGCTCAAAGCTACAAGCGGGACACCATGTCCCCCAAAAGTTGATTAAGAAACCTTGTTCTCCAAGGTCCTGCTTATTCATGATCTTGTTCGATTCAAGGCTAACCAAAGAAAAATCAGGCAAAGTTTTACCGATTAAAGCAGAAGGCATGTATTGAGTGTCTTTACCTAACTGAGAAAAGAAAACTCCCGCTAATAAGGCAAAAACTAAAAAAGGCATAAATAACGCAACTTTTTTCATTTTACTATTTTTACCCTCACTCATATTCTCGCTCCTGCTACTTTTCTATAACGCTTATCCAATGCTGACAGGAATCCACCTAACATCATTAAAATGCCACCTAGCCAAATCCAGCGAACAAAAGGCTTTACATGTACTCTAAGTCCCCAAGTATTACCATCTAGTTGTTCGCCTAAAGAAAGATATAGATCACGGAATAATCCAGCATCAATGGATGCCTCTGTCATCATCTGGGTTCGCGCCTGATACACACGTTTTTCTGGAGTCAAAGAAGCAACTTGACGACCATCTTTAAAGACAGAAACATTCGCTCTATCAGCGGTATAATTAGGGCCTTGAACTTGCGACACACCATTAAAGACAAACTCATAACCTGACAGTGTTACACTATCGTTCTGCGCCATACGAACCATTTCTTCTTGGCTTTGTACACTCACAAACAAAATACCAATCAAACTTACAGCCATCCCCAAGTGAGCAATCAACATCCCATAATAGTTACGAGGCAGTTTTTTAGCTCTTTGCCACCAGTTTGACCCTGCATTTCCAAGTTTAGAAATCCAATCAATTAGGCTTAGCAACAACACCCAATAAGCAACAAACAAACTGATAAGTGTAATCCATTCAAACTTTTGCCAGATTAAGGTAATGCCTGTTAACACGCTGGCTAAAATAAAAGGAAATAAAAGCTGCTTAATTAAGGTATCCAACTTGGTACGATTCCATTTCAATAGCGGCCCTATAGCCATTACTAACATTAGAATCAAAGCTATTGGCGAAAACATACTATTAAAGTAAGGAGCACCAACCGATATTTTCCCCATATCAAGAGCATCAAACAATAAAGGGAATAAAGTACCTAGCAATACAGTTAAAGTTAAAGTAACTAACACAATATTATTAATTAAAAGCCCTGCTTCCCGCCCGGTAAATCCAAATGAGACATCTGATTTAACATCTGCTGCACGCATGGCATATAAGAGTAAGCTGCCACCTACAAACAAGAAGAGCAAAACTAGAATGAAAACACCACGAGTCGGGTCAGCGGCAAATGCATGTACTGATGTTAAAACACCAGATCGCACTAAAAATGTACCTAATAGGCTTAAACTAAAGGTAAAGATAGCAAGTAAAACAGTCCAACTTTTAAATACGCCTCGTTTCTCTGTCACAGCGAGAGAGTGAATCAAGGCGGTACCGGCAAGCCAAGGCATAAAAGACGCATTTTCAACAGGATCCCAGAACCACCAGCCGCCCCAGCCAAGTTCATAATAAGCCCACCAGCTACCTAGCCCTATACCTAAGGTTAAAAACGCCCAAGAAACAGATGTCCAAGGCCTTGCCCATCTTGCCCAAGAAGAGTTTAAATTACCTGAGATAAGAGCAGCGATCGCAAATGCAAAGGCAACGGAGAAGCCAACATAACCCATATAAAGCATTGGCGGGTGGATGATCAGGCCAACATCTTGTAATAAAGGGTTTAAGTCTGCGCCCTCTGCTGGCATATCAGGTAAAAGGCGTACGAAAGGTGAAGAGGTAAAGAGCAAAAAGGCAAGGAAACCTGTGGTTACAGTACCTAATGTCGCCAACACTAACGCTCTGATATCTTCTGGTAAGGTTTTCCCTTTGTAAGCAACAGCAGATGACCAACCACAAAGGATCAAAACCCATAGCAACAAAGAGCCCTCGTGTCCGCCCCAAACAGCACTCAACTTAAATACAAATGGGAGTAAGCTATTTGAATGCTGGCTAACATAAAGGACAGAAAAGTCATCTACAGCAAAACTATAAGACAAAACAATAAAGCTAAACAGCACAAGTAGACTCGACACATGAGTCAGTGGTGTTGAATAAGCCATTAAAACTTTATTCTTTTTGATATATCCTAAAATAGGAATAAAAGATAAAGCTGATGCAAAAAACAGCGAAAGAATTAACGCAAAGTGACCAATTTCAGGCAACATGAAAGATACAACTCACTATAAATTAAGATTCGTTAGGTTAGATTGAACTATCATCAATCTTCTTTTTTCTTGGCATTTTCCAGCGCTTCTGTAATCTCTGGTGGCATATATTTTTCATCATGCTTTGCCAACACTTCTTGAGCTATCAACACCTTATCTTGATTCAACTTGCCTTGTGCAACGATTCCTTGCCCCTCTCTAAACAAGTCTGGCAAGATACCCTTGTATTCAATTGTTACCTTATGAGCAAAGTCAGTCACTTGAAATTGAACAGCCAAACTTTTCGGGTCGCGCTTTACACTTCCATCTACAACCATACCACCGACTCGGAGCATCACATTATCAGGAGCTTCGTCCTCGGCAATTTGACTTGGTGAGTAGAATAAATTGATATTCTGCTGTAACGCATAAAGCATTAGCCCTACCGCAGCGCCAATAATGATGAGGATAGCGCTTATTGTAATTAAGCGTTTTTTTCTAACTGGATGCATTAACTCTTCTGCTCCCTTAAATACCTTTGTTTAAGCCTTTTTATCTGATTTTTTTTCGCTTTTACACTCGCGAGATAACTTCCTAAAAGTAAAATCAGAGAAATGCCATATACAGACCACACATATAGCCCATGAGTTCCCATGGAAATGAACTCATTTATTGATTCAAATGCCATTATCTAAAATTTCCTTTTTAACCCAATTTGATCTGTGTTCACGAACTAAAACTTCTGTTTGCATACGCCACATAGCAACAGCGGCAATAAAGCCGTACATACCTACAGTTGATAATAACAAAGGGAGCCACATCTCCATTGGCATTGCAGGTTTTGCAGTAATAGTAAAAGTTGCAGGTTGATGAAGCGTATTCCACCATTCAACAGAATACTTAATGATAGGTAGGTTAATAAGGCCAACGACGCTAATAACTGCAACAGCCTTATCTGCCAGCTGCATATCATCTAGGCTGTTTTGAATGGCTATCACTCCCATGTAGAGTAAGAATAGAATCAATACAGAAGTTAATCTTGCATCCCATACCCACCAAGCACCCCAGGTTGGTTTACCCCAAATAGCACCAGATACGAGTGCGATCAATGCCATTACAGCACCTAAAGGCGCAACAGCCTTAATAAAAACAGGGGCCATCTTCATACGCCAGACAAGGGAAACGAGACCAGCAACACCTAATCCTAGATAACAAGACTGTGCTAAAATAGCACTTGGTACATGAATGTAAATAATACGAAAGCTATTGCCTTGCTGATAATCTGCTGGGGCAAAAGCCAGCCCCCATACAATGCCGACAGCAAGCATCAAAAGACCAATCACAAAAGCGAACTTACTCCATTTATTCGCCCATTGAAAAAACCACTTGGGTGATCCCAGTTTATGAAACCATATCCAATTCATTAATTTACACTCGCTTTTATAGAGACCGCAGCCATAATGGGTGACAAGGTCAATGTCATTAAAGAAATAGCACCTAGGATAGCCAATTGACCGTTATATGGCTGCCCTATCTGCGCCGCAGCTATTGCTCCGGTTGAAAAAATAATCACTGGTAAATAAAAAGGTAAAATTATCAGCAGCATTAATACTGCACCTCGCCTTAAAGACACGGTTAAAGCAGCGCCTATTGTACCAATCAAAAACAGTGCAGGGCTGCCTAAAATCAGAGTTAAAATTAAAACCCACAATATTTCCCAATTTATAAACAGCATCTGCGACAAAATAGGCGTCAGAATCAATAAGGGAAGCATGATAGCAAGCCACTGCACCGCAAGTTTTAACAAAACTAAAACGGGTAAATACAAACCACTGACAACAAGCTGTTCAAGAGAACCATCGTTATAATCCTCTTTAAACATACCTTCCACAGACATGAGCACAGCTAAAGCAACAGCACACCAAATAATGCCACCAGCAGCGGGTTGCAAGAATTCTTTTGAAGGGCTAACGCCTAAGGGAAATAATGTAATCACCAACAAGAAAAAGACAAGCGCATTAACCGCATCTTGCTTACGTCGAAAGATTGCTAACACTTCGGAATAGAAAAAGGATGAATAAGTCATTAAACCAGTTTTATCTCTTTCACAGACAAGGAGTCATCAAGCGCTTGATGAGTAGTAAGTATCACTAAACCACCCGTATCTGTGTGTTGCTTTATCTTAGCTTCCAATACCGCGACCCCTTTCACATCCAATGCCGTAAATGGCTCATCTAGCAGCCACACTTTCTTGTCAGTTAACCATAACCTAGCCAAGGCAATACGCCTTTGTTGACCTGCAGAAAGTTGATGGGCCGGTGTATCCGAATATCCCGCCAATCCAACGGTTTCCAATGCAGTCTCAATTGCTTCGATCGATTGTCCAGGACAATACCAGTTTAAGTTTTCAGCGACACTAAACACAGCTTTTATGCCAGCATGATGCCCTAAATACAAAAGCTCTCTATGAAGTATGTCTCTGTGATAGCTTATATCTTCTCCAGAAAAAGTAATTTTTCCTTCGAGAGGCTGGAGTATGCCGGCAATTACCTTCAGCAATGTACTTTTACCAGCGCCATTTTCTCCCATGATTCGAGCGACTTCTCCTGCTTTAACAAAACAAGAAAAGTTTTCACACAGAAGTCTTTCCGATCGCTCTATAACCAAACCAGAAATGGATAAATCAAGATTTGCGTGCAAAGGTTTACCTAAATCAGCCGATATTATAGGAGTAAGACGCTAAACTATCTTACATACATACACTTGATTTAGCCTTAAAGAGTAAGAAAGCGACATATTGCTAAATCAAAAAGCGACTTATTATAAAAGAAAGCTATCTAAATAACGACTTTATTGGAACTTGTGAATGGCTAACCTCATTAACTCAATGACAAATGACAAGCTTAACCTGTTAAATGGCAATTCAGTTTCAACAAAGGAACTTGGAAAACTCACGAAATTAGTAAACGAAATTAAACTAATAGAGGGCTTTCAGCCAATTAAACTCACAGGCAGTAGGGAAGTATTTATTGATAGTAAACCTGCCCAGCTTTTAGAAGCTAGAACCATGGATAATAAAAGCTTTACCATGGTAAGTGAGCAAATACAGCCAGCACTCGATAAAGTAAAGCAGGCTGGATTAACTGTCGACAGCCCAAAAAAGCAATTTATCTTGAGCTTTAACGAGGAAACAAAACGAAATGAAGCTCAATCAAGAAGCTTGAAAAACGACTCAACTAGCTTAAAAAGCGAAAACACATATATAAAAAGCAACAACTTAGATCAAAAAAATCAAAACGCGATTATTAATAAACATTATCAAAATCAAGCGAGTGCCACAAGTGAGCCAAGAACGACTCCCCCACTCAATGGACAAAACAAGAATATAGAAATACCCGTACGCCTAGCCTCAAAAATCGAATATATAAGCGTATTAGCAAAGCTCCCATCACAAGATGAGCCCAAAGCAACTAACCCTCGCCAAAGCAGCCTATTAATAGACTCTCAATTAGTGAACCCGCCTCAGAAGCAAAAAACAGAAACTCAATTTAATCGTTATTCTCAAATAAAACCAGAAACCAATGCTCAGGGGCAATCTCAAAAAGGGCCTACAACCCCAGTAAGCATCAATAGTATACCTACCCAATCATTAGCAATAGACACGAAAATACCACAATCCGAAACCGAAGTTCAGCAAAAGCAATCTATTCAAAACTCAAACCCCACAGCTCAACAGGATAAAAGCCAAACATATTTAAGTAAGCCTTCTATAGAAGGTTCAGATTCTAAACAAATCACTAAACCTTTTTCACCAATACCAACAGCAATACAGCAAGAACAGAACCAGCTAAATGCAAAACCAATACAGGCTCTTTCAAGTAAACATGTAGCAGAAGCTATCACTCACAATTTCAAACCCAGCTTTAACTTAACCAGTAATAATCCAGAAAAAGCTGAGAGCCGTATAGTTCAAGGCCAAGTATTAAGCACTGAACTAATAAGCAAACCTAATCAATACAAGGTTAGCCAATCATCACAAGAATTCATATTAGAGTCCGCTCGGCCATTGAACCCAGGCGAAAAAATCCCTGTTATTAGGGACGAAAACGGTAAGCTACAGTTAATTCCAAATACTCAAGAGCTCCCAAGTAAAACACTCGATTCGAATTTGGCTAAAAGCCTTCCCCAACAGTTAACAAAAGCAGAGCTAAGCCAACTCATTCACTCCTTCAATCAAATACAGACAAACCCTGAGACCGATAAAAACACCCAAAGATTAATACAACAAATTTTAACTAGCATCCCTCAAAGTCAGAACATTGAATCACCTCAAGAGCTAAAGCAGGCCTTATCAAACAGCGGTCTATTTCTTGAAAATAAGTTATTTAAAAGTCCTGACAATTTAACTCATGACTTAAAAGCAAATTTACTAAAACTACAAACAAATCTAGCTCAACCCCAATCTGAATCAACTAACACTCAAACCTACATGAAAGAAAGTCTAGATCAAAAAACAGGTCTAGCTATATCACAAGCCATTGAACGAATAACGTCATCACAAATTAGAAACCTATTAGAAGCCAATAAAACTGAAGGCTTGAACTTACCTTTAACAATAGAGTTCCCAATTCAAGACAAAGGTGAAACGTCTGTATTTCAACTTCAAATAAATAAAGATCAAAATAGCAGTGCAGCGCCTCCCAATAAACGTAGATGGTTAGCTAAACTTCTATTCGATTTCCCTGAAACAGGAAAATTTGAAGCAAGGCTCAACGTGGAAGGTAATAAATTAGCGGTCATCTTTGTTGCTGAGGAAAGGGATACCGTAAATAGAATACAAAAACAAACAAGGAGCTTAACAAAACAGCTCACTAACAAAGGGCTTGAGGTTACTCAAGTAGATAGTTTCTGCAAACCTATTGAAGAAAAGACTCAGACAAAAGTAAAGCGTAACCTAATTGATGTGAGAACCTAATGAACAAGAAAGCAGTCGCATTACATTATGATTACCAAGGGGCTCCAAAGGTAAGCGCAAAAGGGAGTGGATTAATTGCCGAAAGAATAATGCAGGTAGCTGAAGAAAATGGCATTGTTATTCATAAAAGCCCAGAATTGGTAGAAGTATTGAGCAGTCTTGAATTAGGGGATGAAATCCCTGAAGCATTATATCTTGCTGTTGCTGAGATCATTGCTTTTGCTCATTCTCTCAAGTAATTCCGCCACTAATAAATTTGATAGGCAATAAAAAAAGGCCCTTAGGCCTTTATTCATATTTGTGATTAGCACTTCGCTTAGACTCTTTGAAGAGTAAATCGATTAACTCTGCTTCGGCGCGAATCAAACCACACTTTGCAACAAGATCATCAACAGTCGCGCCCATTTCTAATAGTTCCATTGCTCTATTATATGAAACACCACCTTCCTTGGAGAGAATCTCTGTTTGTCTTTCTACTGCAATGTTCAGTTTCTTTTCTATTGCTACCAAGCGCCTGCCCATGCCAATCGAACCTGAAGCCAATACTTGCACTTGTTTCTTTTGATTACTTTCACTTTCAGCTTGAAAAAGTAATGCTTTTTTCAATTTTTTAGAAATTACCAATATCCAAATTGATAAAGCAACCACCAAAATAAAAGACAAGACTAACAGCAGATTAAATAGCCATTGTGATTCCATTTAACACTCATACCCAACTTACATGGAAGAAATATCAGACCATTCATCTTCAGATAACAATCGATCTAAATCGACTAAAATCAATAAGGTGTCACTCTTATTACACACACCTTGAATGAATTTCGACGACTCATCATTACCAACATTAGGAGATGGTTCAATTTCAGATTGACGAAGATAAACCACTTCTGAAACAGCATCAACTAAAATGCCAATAACATGACCATCCACTTCTAGAATCATTATTCGTGTAGAGTCTGAAATTTCACCCGTTTGAATCCCAAACCTTTGGCAAGTATCAATAACAGTCACAACACTGCCACGCAAGTTGATAATACCAAGTACAAAAGAAGGTGCACCAGGCACTGGAGCAATCTCTGAGTAACGTAATACTTCCTTTACCTGCATTACGTTAACACCATAAATTTCATCGTCTAATCGAAAGGTCACCCATTGTAATACTGGATCATCTACTTCCTGTACCGCTCTACCTGTCGTCATATTATTTCTCCAAATGTGGAAAGATTGCGTTTACCTGCATCGTTATTTAAGATGAGCCTTAAATCCATTTTTAGGATCATCGAGCAATTCTATAAAACCTTGTACATCTAAAATAGCACACATATGATCAATTACTGTGCCAGCTAACCAAGGTCTTTTACTTCTATCTGATCGCCACTTCACCTCTGAAGGCTCCAACGAAATTGCTTCCGCAACATCTTCGCATGCTAAGCCCCAATTAGAGCGATCTAACTGGATTATAAACTTAAATGAGTCATGTAACTCACCTTTATAATGGTTCGGCATTACCCATTGAGCAGTATCTACAGTTCGAATTCTGAGGTCATTAACGCTTGAAACCCCAATAAACCAATTTGGTTGACCAAATATTTTGGTTACTTTTTCATAATCTGCTTTTTGAATACCACCTAATTCAACTAAGGGTACTGCCATCTTCAAACCACCAACATTGAACAATAAACACTCGAAACGGCTTTCAGCCCAAGGTAAAGGTTTGGTTTTATCGGAAACAAATTCTGTCTCAATGGAAGCAATTTCTTCCTGCTCTTTCGCAGGTTCTGATTCTACTTGCGTTTCCTGAACAGTTTCATCTAATTTAGTCTCTGATTCAGTTTTTTGCTCAGTTACTGAGTTGAGCTCGGTATTTTCTTCAGTAAGTTCTGATTGACCTAAGTGTTTATCTTCAACCAGTGCCTTCTCTAAAACGGGTTCGCTTTTTTCAACAAAACCAGTCTCATCTACTTCTGTTTCGTTCTCAAGCGCTGCAACAGCAAATTCAAAAGCGGCAAAGGCATCTTCTTCATTTTCAATTTCATGTAAAACACGCTCATCTTGCTGATCGTGCTTAATTTCAGCATCTGTTTTACCTTGAAGCTCTAACGCTTCTTGCTGCTTTTCACTATTTTTTTCATCACTAGCTTGCTCTTCACTAACCTGCACATCATCAGCATCAGGAATAGCGTCAACATGCACAGTGGCATCTTGGAGTAATTCATCCAAATAACGCTGAACTGCTAGCTGAGGCGCGATCAGCACTTCTGTTGATGGTTTATCGTCTTTCATTTAACTCATTGGCTCCAATAGCGTCGTCACCAAACTAGTATAAGCCTTAACACCCCTGGCATTATTATCTAAAGCAGATGGAGCAATACCTGCTGTACTTGCATCTCTCAACTTAGTATCAATAGGAATCACAGAATGCCAAACAGCTTCATCATAAGCTTCTTTTAGGCTTCTTAAACTTTTATTTGAAGCCTGGGTTCTTCTATCAAATAAAGTCGGCACAATTAAATAAGGAACGGGGCGCTTTCTAGCCCTATTTATCATGGTTAAGGTTCTAACCATTCGTTCTAAACCTTTTATTGCCAAAAACTCGGTCTGCACAGGAATAATAAGCTGCTGACAAGCCGCTAATGCATTAATCATTAAAACACCCAAAACAGGAGGGCTATCTATCAATACATAATCGTAGTCATCCCATAAAATGGCCAACGTCTTAGAAATGACGAGCCCCATACCACCTTGCGCTTGAGCATGACGCTCTAACGTTGCCAAAGCTGTAGATGAAGGCAATAAAGATAAATTTGGATGCCCTGTTTCTAGAATAAGTTCTTTTGGCAAATTCTCTTGGATTTTTCCATTACCTAGAAACAAATCATAAGCACTGTGCTCAATTGAGTCCGGATCAAAACGAAAATAGCTTGTTAAAGAACCATGAGGATCAAGGTCAACCATTAAGACACGATGACCCGCATCTGCAAGTAAACCTGACAAGGTTACTACACTAGTTGTCTTACCTACTCCACCTTTTTGGTTAGCTACCGCCCAAATGTGCACCTTGTATCCCCTAATAATGCCTATACTATTATTTTACTTACAGTTTCTATGATTATCTTATTGAAGTATATAACTATTCAAACAAGTAGTCGTATAGGTTTTCTGCTTCAATTTTACCAATTTTCAATGTTACTCGTCTGTTTCTTGCTCTTGAGAAGTCACTGTTATTTCTCACTTTTGGCTTCTCACTACTCAACCCCATCACAGCAATAAGTTTTGGATTAACACCACCGTTAATTAACTCATCAACAACTGACGATGCCCTAGCACTTGATAGTTGCCAATTTGAGGTATAAAAGTTATTAACTGGAAGATCATCAGTGTGCCCTTCAACAACAACAGGATAACTATATCGATTCAAGACCTGACTAATCGAAATAAGTACAGCAACAGCCTCATTGGTTAGCTCAAACTCTCCAGATGAGAAAAGTAATCCTGCTTTAAGTTCAATTTCAATCCAAAGCTCACTTTCATTTATTGAAATCAAACCGTTCTGCTGATATTCACCCATATGAGTTAGTATCATTTGATTAAGCTCTTGGACAACCTTAAGCTCTTTTTTCAATACTGTTTTTGGGTTCTGTTTTGGGCTAGGAATTGGATTACTATCCCTATCAGGTGTTAACTCTTGAAATACATCGTCCTCAGCCTCGCCAGTTGTCACTTGTCCAATATTAATCGGCTTAACAGATAACTGAACAGCCTCAAGTACACCTTCGAGAGTTTCTGTAAGAAGTTTAGAGTCACCCTGATTTTTTAACGATATGGAATAAAGCGCTACAAAAAAAGCAAAAAGCAATGTTATAAAGTCAGCATAAGACAGAATCCAGCGATCTTTGTTCTGATTCGTATCATTACGAACCCCTAAATGCCGTCTGCGTCTAGAGCGGTACCTTGAACCAGGTTTATCATTGCTCATAACCACTCAACTCAATATCAAGGCGGTGAGGATTTTTACCTGTCGCAATACCATAAATACCATCTACTATCAGCTGATAATACAATGCCTCTTTATCAACATAGTTTGTTAGCTTTTTAGTAATTGGAAAAATAATCAGGTTAGCAAAACCTTGTCCGTATAGTGTGGATACAAAAGCAACAGCAATACCGTGCCCTAATGCTTCTGGGCTATCTAAATTAGCCATAGCTTGAATTAGACCCAACACTGATCCCATAATGCCTAATGTTGGAGCGTAGCCACCAATTGATTCAAGAAAGTCCACACTAGCCATTCTCTTATCCCTAAACCTCAGAACCTCGTCATGTAATAACTCAGAGAAGCTTTCAGGATCAGCACCATCAATCGCCATCTGCAAAGCTCTTTCAGAAAAGCCATCATTTAATGAGTTTAGCTCCGACTCCAAGCTCACAACAGATTGACGCCTAGCTTGATTAGCTAATTTATAGATTAGTTCACGAGCATTACTAAATTCAAAAACGGGAGGGAATAATGACCATTTCAAAAGTGATAGTGAACGAGTTGCCTCTACAATGTTACTTTGTACAAGAGCGGCACCAAGACTACCAAAAATAACAATAATTGCAGAAGGGAGGTTTATCAGTAGTACCATTTCACCTCCACCGAGAAGGTTAGATAATACTACTGAAGAAAAGGCTATAAAAAGGCCGGCTAAGGTCAATAGATCCATTAACCAACCTCTTTAACAATACGCTCGCCTATTTGTTCTAGATGAATAACATCATCAGATAAATTAGCTTTTTCTACTGCCATTGGCATACCGTAGATAACACAAGTTTCTTCACTTTGTGACCAAACTCGAGAACCTGTATCTTTTAGCATCCTAGCGCCTTCACGTCCGTCAACGCCCATTCCAGTCATTACAACTGAAAGCACTCTTCCCGGGTAGCATTTTGACGCAGACCCAAAAGTCACATCAACAGAAGGCTTATAATTTAAGCGCTCATCACCATCAAGAATTCTGACACAGCCCCCATTTCTAGGATCTACCATCATCTGCTTACCACCAGGCGCTAATAATGCGACCCCTGCTTCAAGCTTGTCACCATCTTTTGCTTCTTTTACGGTAATTTCACAGATCTGATTTAAACGCTCTGCAAAAGCACCAGTAAAAGCAGCAGGCATATGCTGAATTAATACAAGTGGTGCCGATAAGTTTTTCGGTAACTTCGTTAAGACTGTTTGCAAAGCCATAGGACCACCTGTTGATGTTCCTATTGCGACTAAACTGACATTCTTACGCCTACGAGGAATGATTACCCCTTGCTCTAAGACAATAGGCGCTGGCGCTGCTTTCCTTTCTGTTGGAGCAGCAATTTTTGTCTGCCCCATAAAGCGAGTTCGTGCCACAGCTAAAACACGTTCAATTAAGGTTTTTTTCACCACTGTAGAATCACGCGAAATGTCTTCAAAGTTTTTTGGCATGAAATCGACCGCACCTGCTTCAAGTGCATCAAGCGTAACCCTTGCCCCTTCATGCGTTAATGAAGAAAACATTAAAACAGGTGTTGGTCGTGATTTCATAATGCTGGCGACTGCCGCTATACCATCTAGTACAGGCATTTCGTAGTCCATTGTCACCACATCAGGTTTTAGTGATTGCACCTTATCAACGGCTTCTTGTCCGTTGGTTGCAGTACCTATAACCTTTAAGCGTGGATCAGCATCAAAAATTTCAACCAGACGTCTTCGAAAAAAACCAGAATCGTCTACCACCAGTACATTTACTGGCATAAAGCGTCTCCTAAAAATCCAATTAACCTATCGCGATGCATAACTCTTAAGCATGCTAGGAACATCTAAAATTAATGCAATTCGTCCGTCTCCGGTAATAGTCGCACCAGCCATGCCAGATGTGCCTTGCAACATTTTACCAAGAGGCTTAATCACAACTTCCTCTTGACCGACTAACTGATCAACAACAAATCCGACTTCATTCATCCCAACCTGAACCACAACCACATGGGCTTCTTCTGGATTAAGATCGGCAGCCTGGCCTTTAACTAACCAGTGCTTCAAGTGGAAAATAGGCAGCGTTTTACCACGAATTACCACCACTTGCTGACCATCGACTATGTTTGTCTTTTTAAGATTTAAATGGAAGATTTCATTCACACTCACTAATGGGAATGCAAAGGCTTGATCTTCTAACATAACCATTAACGTTGGCATAATAGCTAAGGTTAAAGGCACTTTAATTGAGAAGCGCGATCCTTTACCCAAAACTGATTTAATATCTAATGTACCGTTAAGTTGAGAAATTTTTGTCTTAACTACGTCCATACCAACACCGCGGCCGGACACATCGGTAATTTCAACTTTAGTCGAAAAGCCAGGAGCAAAAATCAGGTTAAAAGCTTCATCATCCGATAATCGTTCAGCAGCATCTGTATCCATCAAGCCTTTCTCAACAGCTTTCTGACGCAGTTTATCGGCATCCATACCCGCACCATCATCTTCGATGGATAGAAGTATATGATCACCTTCCTGCTCAGCGGAAAGAATAACCTTACCGCCGCGAGGCTTACCGTTGGCTTCACGAATATCAGGCGCTTCTACACCATGGTCAACTGAGTTTCTCACTAAGTGGACTAATGGATCAGCAAGTGCCTCAACCAAGTTTTTATCTAAATCGGTTTCTTCACCTCTAAGCTCTAAATTAACCTCTTTCTTCAGGTTTCTAGCAAGGTCTCGAACAACTCGTGGGAAACGGCCAAATACTTTCTTAATTGGCTGCATTCGAGTTTTCATTACTGCATTTTGAAGATCGCCAGTCACCACATCAAGGTTAGCAACTGCTTTCCCCATTGACTCATCTTCACTTTGCAAACCAAGACGAACTAGACGGTTTCGAACTAATACAAGCTCACCCACCATATTCATAATGTCATCTAAGCGCTTAGTATCGACCCTAACCGTTGTTTCCTGAACAACAGGCGCGTTAGGTTTATCATCTTTGGCCTTAGCAGGGTCTTTCGCAACAACTTCTGCTTTTTTAGGCTTAGGTTTTGCTTCTGCTTTTGGCTTAGTTTTCGCCTCAGTCTTAGGTTTAGGCTTAGCTTTTGCTTCTTCTTTAGGCTTACTTTCAGGTACAGGCGTCTCTGGTGCTTGCTGCTTCTCAGCTTGCAAAGTATCTAATAAAGATTCAAATTCATCTTCTGTGATTAGATCAGAATCAGGGCCTGCAGCAGCACTTGCCACTTTTTCAGCTTTAGGTTTCTCGCTTTCTTTAGCCGCGTCTTGCCCAGGAGCACCACCTCCATGAAGTTGATTTAATAGTTTCTCAAATTCATCTTCAGTAATTTCATCTGAACTTGCATCTGTTGCTTGAGTTTCTTTAACAGGCTCTGGTTCTGGAGCAGCATCATCTGTTGCACCAGGTACACCTTCACCATGCAATTGATCTAGAAGCGCATCAAACTCACTTTCCGTAATATCATCACCGCCAGCCGGCGCAGCACTATCTGACTGCGAAGCTTCAGGTTGCACTTTAGCAGGAGCAGCTTCATCATCACCTAAAGCATTCAAAAGTGACTCAAATTCATCATCTGAAATGTCAACATTCTCATCTTCGGTTGTAGAGTTTACCTCTTCAACTTGCTCTTCTGGCTCTTCATCTACTACATCTTCAATTTCTACTTCAGTTTCTGCTTCTTCATCTTCTGTAGCTGGACAGGCATATTTACTCAAAGCGTTGATTATTTCAGGGTCAGCAGGCTCCGGCTCTCCACCTGCACGCACCACCTCAAACATTTCATTAACCGCGTCAAGAGCCTGTAACACAACATCCATAAGCTCTGCGGTAACGCTTCTCTGCCCATTACGTAAAATATCAAATACGTTTTCAGCGTAGTGACAGCAATTAACTAATGCATTTAACTGTAAAAATCCGGCGCCACCTTTAACTGTATGAAATCCTCTAAAGATTGCATTCAATAAAGCGATATCGTCTGGGTTTTGTTCTAAATCAACCAGTTGTTCGGATAGCTGTTCAAGGATTTCACCTGCTTCAACTAAAAAATCCTGTAGGATCTCTTCATCAACTTCGAAACTCATCCTCAGCTCCTCTAGAAACCAAGACTGGATAGCAAGTCATCAACTTCGTCTTGGCTATTCAATACTTCAGGGTTGTTGTCACTATTGATGGCTGGACCATGACCTTTTGTGTCATCAACCTCATCTTCTACGTCTTCATGTTCCATACCAGAAATGCTATCAACACGCCCAGCAACAGCAACAAGATGAACAAGCTTTTCTTCAACATCACGGATAAGTTCTGTGACTCGAGTAATAACTTGCCCTGTTAAATCTTGATAACCTTGTTCCAAAAGAATCGCATTCAAGTTCGAATGTAAGGTTGTTGCACTTTCATCTGCTGTTTGCAGAAATACATCAATTCTTTTGTAGAGTTCACGAAATTCAGCGGGGGTTAAATCTCGCTGTATAAGGCGACCCCAATCTTTTCTTAGGTCTCTTGCTTGATTTTGTAGTTGGCTAGCAACTGGAACGCTACTATCGACCATATCCATAGTAGTGTTTGCAGCGCTGTTGGTCATATCAATGACATAGTTTAAGCGATCAGTTGCATCAGTAATTTTTGATGCGCCGTCGACTTGGTCAACGATTTGATCAACAGAATCAACTTTGAAATCTCGGATAGCATCGTGAAGGCTGCGAGTCAGGTAGCCAACTTCGTTATAGAAGTTGTTATGTCGCGCTTCACTAAGATCTTGAATAATTTTAATCGCTCCGGCAAAGTCGCCAGTTTCAATACGATTAATTAAATCTACTGCACCATCTTTCACCTGAGTCTCAAATTCACCAAGCCGTAACTTAGAATTATCAGACATTCTCAGCCCCTATTTTCCGGCATCAATTCGTTCAAAAATCTTCTCGATTTTTTCTTTTAACGCCACTGCAGTAAATGGTTTTACAACATAACCATTAACCCCTGCTTGTGCAGCGGAAATAATTTGGTCTCGCTTAGCTTCAGCAGTAACCATCAATACAGGAATCGTTTTGAGCTTCTCATCCGCTCTAACCGAACGTAGTAACTCAATCCCAGTCATACCTGGCATATTCCAATCAGTAACCAAGAAATCTATGGTTCCTGTTTGTAATATAGGTAATGCAGTTGTCCCATCATCAGCTTCAACTGTATTGGTAAATCCCAAATCCCTTAGTAAATTTTTGATGATACGCCTCATTGTTGAGAAATCATCAACGATTAGGATCTTCATGTTTTTATCCAATGCAACCTCCACAACCCAAAGGTAGTCTATCAAAGCTCATATTTAATCTCGCCAATCACTTAATCTAGCTTTAAGACGCATAGCTGCTTGACTATGTATCTGACTCACTCGCGATTCACTCACACCTAACACAGAACCAATTTCTTTAAGGTTAAGTTCATCATTGTAATACAAAGATAGAACTAACTTTTCTCGTTCTGGTAAAGAATCTATTTCTTGCGCCAATTGTTTTTGAAAACCTAAATCTTCAACAAAAGAGTATGGCGCACTATCCTCTTCATTATCTGTCTCAATATTTAACCCTTCAGAGTCAAGCAACTCTTCGAAGCTAAATAACTGAGTAGACATACTTGATTGCAACATCTCATGATATTCATTTATACCAATATCCATTGCCTGAGATATTTCAAAATCACTAGCCTCACGACCAAGCTTAGCTTCTAATTCTTTAATCGCACTCGCTATTGCTCGTCCATTTCGACGTACCGACCTAGGAGCCCAGTCACTTTTACGAACCTCATCCATTATAGAACCACGAATACGGATTCCTGCATAAGTTTCAAAACTAGCACCTTTTGTCGATTCGAAACGTTTGAACGCTTCAATCAATCCCATCATCCCCGCTTGAATTAAATCATCCAGCTCAACACTGCTTGGTAACCTTGCAAGCAGATGATAGGCAATTTTTTTAACCAAGAAACCGTATTCATCAATAATTTGATTAACTGATGGTGCCGGTTTTTGATTATAGGCATTTAGACCTGTTCTGGACTGCATAATCAAAGATGAACGTAACCTTATATTTGTTAAACCAATACTCTTGAAATAACTGTACTATATTGTTCTATAACTTACTGGTTGAAATAACATAAAGTTACTAACTACCGTATTTCAATGAGCTGTATATGTGACTATATTGCTCTGCAGTATATACTGCTCGGCTTATTATATTATGTGCCCTTGCTGGTTGAATATCATCTGGAATGCGCTGACCGTCTGCGATGTAGACGACTGGCAACCTCTCTTCAATAACAACACTAACCGCTTCACCTAGTGAAGCAGACTCATCTAACTTACTTAACACACAACCATCTAATTGCACCTGAGCATACACATCAACAACAGTTTTTAATACTTGTCTTTGACTTGTACAGGGTAACACTAGCAGTTTCTTTAGATTTGAATGAGCTCTTTTCATCATAAGCAATTGACGCTCTAGGTTTCTATCCCTCGGATTCATACCAGCAGTATCAACCAGAACAAGTGAGAAATTAGAGTATTTATCAAGCACTTCATTCAAATCTGAATATTCATTTACAACAACAACGGGCACATTTAATATACGCCCAAATGTACGAAGCTGTTCATGCGCTGCAATTCTATAGGTATCTGTGGTGACTAAAACAACACTATCCGAACCATGTTTTAACACATGTTGCGCTGCGATCTTACCTATTGTCGTTGTTTTCCCAACGCCAGTCGGTCCCATAAACGCATAGCACCCATGCATTTCAGAACCTTGCTTTTTAACTGGAATATGCTCTGCCAAGTGAGATAGCACTCGATTCCAGTCGTCTTCTCGGCCTAATAATTCAACATCATCGAGAATACCAGAAACAATACTTGACGATAAACCAAGGGAGGTCAATCTCTCTTTTACTTTTGCTTGTGCAGGATCAAGGTCATTTTTCTTTACCTCACCAAGCTTACGCTGTTGCTCAAGCAGTTCTTTTACCTTTTGCAGCTCAGCTTCCATTTCTTTCAATTGAACGCTTTCTTCAGGCTGTTTAATAGATAAAGATTCTTCAATAATAGGATCTTCATCAACCATAGAAACATATTTATTAGCAGGCACAGAGGACATTTGCCGAGCAATATCGGCTTGATTTGACTGACTAACTTCTGGTTGCTTAGCCTGCTCAATACGCTCTTGATAGCTTTGTTGTGGTGCCGATTTAGCTGCGGCAGGCGGATGTGGCTCCGATTTAGGCTGACTAGCGTAATTAGAAGGCATGCTACCGTCATAATCTAAAGCGGCAACAATTTCGATCTCTCCATTTGCAAGACGTTGATTCGACAGAATTACGGCATCAGGGCCTACAGCGTCGCGTACTTTGCGAATCGCTTGGCGCATGTCTGCTGCTCGAAACCGCCTTATCTGCATTAAAGACCTATCCTTTAAAGTTAATTTCTCTTACAAATCCATAGCTTACCCGAAAGAATTTGATAAATATAGAAAGATATCAGGGCAAGTACAGCAATTTTACTGACCAATAACGCCAACAACCGTAATTCGCTTATGATCAGGCACCTCTTGGTAAGACAAAACAGCCATGTTTATACCACCATAACGCATGAACCTCGCCAGCATAGGCCTAATAGGCGCAGATACAATAAGAATTGGTGTATTACCATTACTTTCTTGTTGCTCAGAAGACTGCCTTAACGAAGTTTGAAGCTGCTCAGCCATTGAAGGCTCTAAAATCAAAGCTTCTTCATTCTTCACTCCGGCTTGCTGACTCTGCTGCACCGTTTGCATTAACATTTTCTCCAATTCAGGATCCAATGTTAGCACTGGAATCTCATCCACTCCTTCAGCCAAAGTTTGTACAATTAAACGTGATAACGAGGTTCTCACGGCAGCCGTCAGGACCATTGGGTCTTGAGATTTAGGAACAACACCCATTACAGCTTCTGCAATAGTCCTCATATCTCGCAAAGGAACACCTTCAACTAAAAGGTTTTGCAATATTTTCAGCAACACACTTACCGGCACAGTGTTAGGTACTAACTCTTCAGCCAATTTAGGGTTATGTTGTTTTAGCAACTCTAGCAGTTGCTGCACTTCATCGTGACCAATTAACTCATGAGCATGTTTATGCATAATCTGATTAATATGGGTAGCTACCACAGTACTTACATCAACAACCGTATATCCATAGGTCTGAGCTTGATCACGCTTTTTGGGGTCTATCCATACAGCATCTAGACCAAAAGAAGGGTCTTTATCAGGAATTCCATCTAACTTACCAAACACTTGCCCTGGGTCGATTGCCAATTCTTTATCTGAATGAACCTCGGCATCAGCCAAACTAACCCCCATGAGGGTCACTCTATAAGCATTAGGTAAAAGATCTAAATTATCCCTAATATGAACACTAGGCACTAAAAAGCCTAAATCTTGAGATAACTTACGCCTTACCCCTTTAATCCTTGCTAACAACTCACCACCTTGTGACTTATCAACTAGAGGTATAAGTCGATAGCCTACTTCTAGACCTAAGATATCGACAGGCGCGACGTCATCCCAGCTTAAATCTTTTGACTCTGGTGTCTGTGGTGCATCTGAGCCATCTACTGAAGTAGTTCGCATTTTTATTTTCGCTTGGCTTTTTTGCTTTTCTCTATACTCAAAGAAGTAAGCCAGACCAGCCATCAAAGCAGCAAGTGACAAGAAAGAAAAGTGCGGCATACCAGGCACTATCCCCATAACTCCCATCACAGCTGCAGCGACATACAGCGCCTTTGAACTGGAGAACATTTGGCGAACAACCTGACTCCCCATGTCGCCAGCTTCATTAACACGAGTTACCATAATAGCAGCAGATGTTGAAAGCATTAGAGATGGAATTTGAGCCACCAAACCATCACCTATCGTCAGTAACGAATATTTTGTAATAGCATCATTAAAGGTCAAACCGTGCTGCGCCATACCGATCGCAAAACCACCTATGATATTGATACCTAATATCATTAAGCCAGCAACAGCATCACCTTTAACAAACTTGCTCGCACCATCCATCGACCCATAAAATTCAGCTTCAGACGCGATTTCTGTTCGTCTTATTTTAGCTTCATCAGGATTTATCATGCCTGCATTCAAGTCCGCATCTATTGCCATTTGCTTACCAGGCATAGCATCAAGTGTAAAGCGAGCGCTTACTTCAGATATTCGTCCAGCACCTTTTGTTATCACAGCAAAGTTAATGATCATTAAGATAGCGAAGACAACAAAACCGACAACATAGTTACCACCAACAACTACCTCACCAAACGCCTCGATCACTTTACCAGCGGCATCGCCACCCTCATGCCCATTTAAAAGAACCACTCGGGTTGAAGCCACATTCAGTGCTAAACGTAATAAGGTAGCGACCAACAAAACAGTAGGGAATACAGCAAAATCTAAAGGTCGTAAAGAATAGATAGAAACAAGTAATACAACGATAGCTAACGCAATATTAAAGGTGAAAAGTACATCCAGTAAAAACGCTGGAATTGGCAATATCATCATCGCCAAAAGGGATAAAAGCAGGAATGGCACTCCTAAGTTACCATTTGCTAACCCCTTGGCTTGGCCAAGTACCTGTTGACGATCAAACTTCAATATTAAATCCTAAAACTACACTATGTTTTTTAACAAAAAATAACAGTCAATTTAATATTCACCGTCCCAATGAAACTCCTGAGGCACATCCACATTCGGAACCCCATCGGGCGCTTTTGCACCAAACAAACGAGATTGCTTTAACTGATAGACATAAGCCAAAATTTGCGCAACTGATTGGAATAAACCTGTCGGTATTTCTTCACCAATATCAGTATGATGGTATATAGAACGCGCTAGAACAGGAGATTGTATCACAGGGATATTATGGAAGGCCCCTATCTCTCTAATTTTAAGAGCGACAAAATCGTTACCTTTTGCAAGTAGCTTTGGTGCACCCTTAGCGCCAGCCTCGTATTTCAAGGCAACAGAGAAGTGTGTTGGGTTGGTAATAATAACATCCGCACTAGGAACATCTTCCATCATTCGTCGCATTGATGCTTGACGTTGAGCTTGGCGTATCCTTGCTTTTATTTGAGGGTCACCTTCCGCATTTTTATACTCATCTTTTGTCTCTTGTTTTGTCATCTTGAGCTTATCTTTGTGCGTCCATGCCTGATAAGGCACATCGACAGCAGCAATAAGCAATACCGCTAATGAAACATAAACAAATGCCCATATTACAACATTGATAGCATGTTCTAACGCCAACTCCAGTGATTGGAATGGCACTAAAAGCATTTCTGGCAAATATATTTTGAGAACAAAAAACGCAACAATCAAAACCAGTGACACTTTTGCAATCGATTTCAATAACTCAACTAATGAGTTCAATGAAAACATACGCTTAAGACCTGAGATGGGATTCATTTTACTTAACTTAGGAATGACTGGCTCCCAAGAGAAGTTAAAACCACCAAGCGCAACACTCCCCACTATGCCTGCAATAGCCAGCACTATCATCATGACAATTAGGGAGTCCATCATAGCGATAGAAGAGTCCGACAAATGGATCACCATTTTCGAGACATCAAACATATCTGCACGACTTAAGACAAAATTAAACTCAAAGATATTAGACATATCTTGAGCTAACAGAGAGCCTGTTGCGTATAAACTAGCTGCGGCAATTAGGAGAAGTAACGCTGAACTAAGGTCTTTCGATCTAGGTAAATTACCTTTATTTCGGGCCTCGTCCAGCTTCTTACTACTGGCGTCCTCCGTTTTTTCTGCGCCATCTTCGTTTTCAGCCATCTAGCCTCAACCCCCACTTATCTTTCATCCAAGTTGTTAACTCACCAAAAAACAGTCGATAAATACCTAAAAAGTCTTCTAACATAATCCAAAAGAAGAACAAGGAAAACAGCATAATGACAGGAAACCCTAACGCAAAAATATTTAACTGAGGTGACGCTTTAGCAACAACACCAAACGATAAATTCATCACCAGTACAGCAATAGATAAAGGTAAAACCATAAGCAATGCTTTCTCAAACATCCAGCCACCCAAAAGCACTATGTCATAATAAAACTCAGAATTAAATCCTTGCCCTATTGGCCAATAGTCAAAACTCTCCACTAGATACTCAAACATGACATGATGTCCATCTGTCATAAGAAAAGCTAAACCAACCATAGTTAAATAGTACTGACCTAATGTTGCGACTGAAATACCGTTTGCAGGATCATTAGACATAGCGAAACCAAGGCCAGCCTTCATCGCTGCAAGCTGCCCAGCTAAAGAAAACACTTGAAAGAGAATACTGACAATAAAGCCAAGCACGACACCAATAAGCATTTGTTCAACAATTAAAACAACAAAATAAGGAGAAACAGGATCGTAAGGGGGAACAGCGACAACAGGTGTAACAATAATAGCAATAACAAAGGCGAAAGCGATTCGAATACGAGTACTCACAAGCTGAGTTCCAAATAGTGGCAAAGCCATCAGAAAAGCCCCTATTCGAAAAAAAGGTAATAAAAAACTTACCGTAAGCCCTAAAAGCTCATTCGGATAAATTTGCAGCATCAGCCGATAATCAGTGGAATATCAATAAATAGCTGGGTTGTGAAGTCAACTAACTTCTGCAACAGCCAAGGACCTAAATAAATGATGACAAGAATAGTAACGATAAGGCGAGGTAAGAAAGTTAAAGTCTGTTCATTGATTTGGGTAGCCGCCTGAAACACACTTACAATTAGACCCACAATTAAGCTAGGCACCATCACAGCCCCTACCATAATTACAATAAGAAGAAATGCTTGCCCATATAAGTCTAATACTACCTGCGGATCCACATCAGACTCCAAAGCTAGCGGCTAAGGTACCCATTATCATGGCCCAGCCATCAACCATTACAAACAACATAATTTTAAAAGGTAATGAAATAATAATAGGCGATAACATCATCATACCCATTGCCATCAATACACTCGCCACCACCATATCCAACACAAGGAAGGGAATAAAAATCATAAAACCAATCTGAAATGCAGTTTTAAGCTCACTCGCAACAAAAGCAGGCATTAAAATAGTAAAAGGCAGTGTCTCTAGAGACTCTATTTTCCCTTCTTTACCTGCTAGTTTTACAAACAAAGCAATATCACTTTCCCTTGTTTGAGCCAACATGAAATCACGAATAGGAACAGAAGCAGCTTCCACAGCCTGAATTGATGTCACTTCCTCTTTTAAATAAGGCTGTAGAGCAACAGCATTAATCTTATCTAAAGTCGGAGTCATAATAAAAAGCGTCAGAAAAAGCGCCATACCAACCATAATTTGATTGGAAGGTGTTTGTTGTAACCCTATTGCTTGTCGCAATATTGCCAACACCACCACAATTCGAGTAAATGCTGTCATCATTGTGAGTGCTGCAGGCAAAAGCGTCAACGCAGTCATTATGAATAAGATTTGCAAGGACACACTATAATCTTGCGTGCCATCATCATTGGTTGTGACAGTTAAAGCTGGTAACCCCACTTCTGCAAGAGCATTACCAGAAAATAAGAGAGATATCAGAGGTATTAATAAAAAGGAAAAGCGGATCATTCAGCCTCATCCTTACTCTCAGATTGGGGCTGAATATTATTAGGAATGTAGTCAGAAAAAGTTACTTTTTTTTCTGATAAAGTTTTGATTAAAGAAATAGACTGCCCAGTTACACCCAACAAGAGTTTTTGCTGCTCGACTTCAATTACCACAAGCTTTTCTTTAGCTCCAAGTGCTTGCACGTTTAAAATTTGAATCGGCGTATTACCAAATTTCCCTTGTACTTTCTGAATTTTTTTCATAGCCCATAGAGACAATGGGATTAAGACGATAACAAACACCAAAGACAACAACATCTTCCAAATAGAGGATGCTGACATCAAATCATTAATACCCGAGGCAAAAAGATAACTTGGAAGCATTAAGACTAAAAAACTAACACTAAGAGTAAAGTACTTCACTTAATACGCTTAATTCGTTCACTAGGACTTACTACATCAGTCAAGCGAATGCCGTATTTATCATTCACCACAACAACCTCTCCATGAGCAATCAAGGTACCATTTACCAATACATCCAAAGGCTCACCCGCATAACGATCCAGCTCAACGACAGATCCTTGAGTTAATTGTAATAGGTTTCGGATTGCAATCGATGTACTTCCCAATTCCATGGACAGAGTCACAGGAATGTCCATGATAAGATCCATTCCGGCGGGTGTTTCTTGTCCGCCAATTGCTGGCGTTAGCTCTTCAAGTTCAACTGGTTGAGCATCTTGCTCGGACATGGCAGCAGCCCATTCGTCCTCGACACCATCCCCGCCAGTTTCACCAGCCTCAGCCATAGCTTCAGCCCATTCATCGGCTAAACCTTCATCCATTCCTGCTTGATCTGGGGATTCTTCAGACATCTATCTAATCTCGTTACTTTGGTAGTTTATAATTTTCAACAACTTGAACTGAATACTTTTCGTTACTGACACCCAACTTACCCTTTATTGTTGGTAAACCATTCGCTTTTACAGTAATAAATTCAGGCATTTCAACAGGAATTATATCACCTGCCTTAAACTTCAACACATCTTGAATAGGCACATCAACATGAGTGACTGCCGCTGATAACTCAACTTTAAGTTCTTTTACATCCTGCTGTAAGGACCTTCCCCACCGATCATCTTTTTCATCTACATCACTCTGCACACCAGCGTCTAATAGTTCACGCACAGGCTCTATCATAGAATAGGGCAATGTAATATGCAGCTCACCACCACCGCCATCAAGTTCGATATGAAAAGTCGAAACAACAACAACCTCACTCGGACTTACAATGTTTGCCATAGCAGGGTTAACTTCAGAACTAATATAGTCTAACTCTACGGTTAAAACAGGCGCCCAAGCTTCGGTCAAATCAACAAACACTTGCTCCAACATTAGTTGAACAATACGAATTTCAGTTGGAGTAAATTCTCGCCCCTCAATCTTAGCATGCCGACCATCGCCACCAAAAAAGTTATCAACTAACTTAAATACTAATTTAGCATCAAGAATAAAAAGAGCGGTACTTCTTAAGGGTCTGAATTTAACCAAATTCAAACTGGTTGGAACATAAAGAGTGTGAACGTACTCACCAAACTTCATAATTTGCAAACCTCCCGAAGACACATCCGCAGTTCTTCGAAGAAGATTAAACAAACTAATACGAGTATAACGAGCAAAACGTTCGTTAATCATCTCAAGCGTTGGCATTCGGCCACGAACAATTCGTTCTTGGCTAGTTATATCATAGGAGGCCACACCCCCTTCATTCGAATTATCTTCTTCTTCGGGTTTCTCATCTGCACCATGTAAGAGAGCATCAATCTCGTCTTGGGATAATAAATCTTGAGCAGACATATATACTTACTGCATCACAAAGTTAGTGAACAAAACATCTTCAATACCAGCAGCACCTGTCTCTTGCTGCAAAATAGTATTAATTGACTCGACAGCGGCTGACTTAAGCGCCAACTTACCTTCTGTTGACTGTAGCTCGCTAAAGACCTGACTAGAAAACAATAAAACAAGACTATTTCGAATTAGTGGCATGTGTATTTTGATTGCATCAATTTGACCTTGGTCGCGAGACTTAACGGTTAGGTTTAATTGTAAATATCTCTGCTTACCCTCCACAATAAAGTCCACAACAAATGCTGGGTCAAGTTTCAAATAAATTGCTGGACCCGTTGCATCTGCTCCAACATCTTGACTAGTCTCTGCACTATCTGCTGCTACATCGTCTTCACTACTATCACTTAATAAAAAGAAAGCTGCACCACCACCTATAGCTAATACAAGAACAGCAGCTACGATAATGATAATCAATTTACCTTTGCCGCCTTTAGCACCTTCTTCAGCAGTTACATCTAAATCTTCATCAGCCATGCAATTCCCTTAATTTTTCATTAAAAAGTGTTGTATTATCATATTGATACAATACAAACATTACTATCAGTCATTCTACTAGGTTTTGATGCCAGTACCATAGCTTTTAGGTAATCTTGCTATATCAAGCGTAAAAATCGACTTTAGAACGTGACACTCTTGCTTCATTCGTCATTAATGCAGAGTCAACCTCTTCAGACTCAAGCTCATTCTGAGCAAATTGATTATTAGTTTCCTCATCTGATTGATGAGAACCAGAACCCTGCTGAGAGACATTGACATCCACTTCTGTCAACTCTACCCCCTGCTGCGCCATCATTTCACGTAACCTTTGCACCTGACCTTCAAGCAAATCTTTCACTTGAGTCGATGCTGCTACAAAGCTCACAGTCGCAACATCAGAATCAACAGACACTTTAACCGTTAAACTCCCTAACTCTGGGGGGTCCAAATGAATCTCTGCCTGCTGTATTCCTTGCTTATTCATCCACATCATTTTCTCACCCATCTCAAAAGACCAATTAGGGTGATTTGGAGGAACTTGCATTGTCATATTTGCAGGATTACTCGTATTGGTTACAGTAGCAGCTAACCCTAATTTCACATCTGTCGCAGCAGTTTGCGTCGTATTAATCGCACTTGTAGATAGACTATCGCCAAGTCCAGAACGAGTCATACTGGAGCTATCTAGTTGTCGGCCTAATTCAGGTTCAATCTTATTTAAATTACTTCCCTTAACTTCCGCTTCAACTAATAATTCAGATTCTGGACCTACTTCTAATAATCCAGATTCAGCAGCTACCAAACCAAGTGACAAAGGGGCTGTTTGTTTTGCTAACGAATCTGTACTTTGTGGTAAGACAGAGTTAATTGTACTCACCGACGATTGAGGCTTAATTGACTCAGGCATCAAACCAACATCAGCTGTTGCCTGCTTTTCACCTGACATTTGCTGCATAATCCAATCAAGATTGGCATTTTTTTCTAATTCTGGCGTAATCACTTCAGCATTTGAGGCCGCTAACTTATTGCTTACTGAAGCAGCTTGGGATTCGCTTTCACGTGATAATGTCTCAGTCCCTAGAAGAGCTAAACCAGCAGTAACATCAACTGAGCCCACGTCTGATGCAACAGTTTGAATGACTATATCCTTGCTCTCAATCTCATTAACACTTACTAACTCACTACTCATCATTTCAGAAGAGTCTCTCTGAAGTGATGACCTAGTGTCTAATAAAGGATCTGTAGTAATAGCCCCCACCTTAAGGCTAGCTTTTTCATTACTCGCTAAAGAAGTGGTATCAACAGAAGCCTGCTCAATACTATTTAAACTGGCAAGATTTACCCCCTGACTTTGCAAAGAGTTGCCGCCTAAGCCTGAAGTAACTTCCTGACTATTTAATTCACCTACTCCAACTTGAGGCTCAGAAATTGAGACATTACCCAACCCCTTTTGAGCCGTAACTAACTCTGAAGAAGCGGCTGAACCAGCTAACCCACTAGACATTAGAGTAGTATCAACACTTTCAACCTCTTCAGCAGCACTAGCGGATAGCTCGTTAGATAATCCATCAACACTTGGTTCACCAATTTCACTAGGTTTAGTATCAAGTTCTGAGACCTGGGAGGCAGTATTTTGTGACATGACAGGTAAGGCTGGAGATAAAACACCATCAGATAGCATGCCTTGTGTACCAGATGACGCTTCTCCAGTTAAGTTAGATATATTTTCTTGCTCTATTGCAACTAGGCCAGTATCTAACTTATTCAAATCAGAATTTATAGCTGAGCTATCCCCGTCAATAGTCGGAGTAGTGTCTCCTGAAACAACCACTTTTGCAGCCACAGCGTCACTACTAACGGAAGCATCCGTAATAGGCACAACTTGAGAAGAAGTGTCAGAAGAGAGCTCACCGCTCACCTGTTGAAAAACACTATCGAAAGAATCGGTGGAAGTTGAAGTTTCGCCTCCAACACTTGAAGAATTGACGTTAGATTTTGGTGAAATTAAAGATAAATTTGAATTTGCTAACATAGAGCCCTCCGATTCACAGATAACCTATGCAAATCAAGGGCCAATTAAAAACAGCTATTTATCCCATTGATACTGAATACCGACTTGATTACCCTTTTCAGAGAATGTAATTGATTTACAAAGCTGACCAAGTAAAGGTAAGCCTCGATTATAAAGCTCATCAGAATCCTCCAACTTTAAACCAACTTTAGAGGTATCAAAACCATCACCACTATCCTCAAGCTCAATACTCAGCAAACCACCAACTTCATCCGAAGAAATAGAGACTTTAATCCTAATAAAACCTGTCTCAAGCGTACTTAAACGTGTTTCACGCTCCATATAATAAAGAACAAAGCCGTCATTAGTCGCTTTCAGCTTTGAGTTTAATTGCAGTACGCCATGTTCTAAAGCATTAGAGTAAAGTTCAGACAACATCATAAACACCTGCCCTGAGTAACGCTTAAGCCCGGAGACCGTCATGATAATTTGTAAAATATAAGGTAAAGGGTCTGTATTCTTTAGTGAATCTGCATTTAAGGTATATTCAAAAGAAAAATCAGATGGCATATCAAGATCTGCAACCTTATCCTGATTAGACTCCTGCTCAACACCTATCGCATCATGTAAATCTATTTTTAAACAAGAAATATCATCATGAGAAGAATCTAACACTCCCTCGGTTTCAAGCTTACGCCTTAACCAAGGCATGATATCCCCGACTTCAACCCGCCCCTCAACTAAGGAGTTAAGTTGATATTCAGAGAACATCAATCCTTTCGAATCAATTGCTTCATAAATACCATCAGACCAAGCTAAAAACGAGTCACCGTTTTCAAAGCTTACAATTTCTGTTGAATAGGTAAACTCAGATTCAGCAACTATGCCCAGTGGTAAATTATGGGAAACTAAAGGTTGCGGCTTCTTTTGCCTCTGAGAGAAGAAAAGCGCATCGGGCAAGCCACCATTCCAAACTTCCAGCGTTTTATCCGTAATATTTATATCAACAAATAAAGCGCTACAAAACATATCTGCTGGCAAAATTGCTTTGAGTCTACGATTAATCTCAGGCACTATTTGCCTCATCAAGAAACCTTTTCGGGTCCACTCAAAGAAGATATCAGCTAAAGGTAAAGCCCCAATTGCCGCTGACAAACCATGCCCTGTAAAATCTCCTATAAGAAGGTGCATCCCTCCATTTGGTTTATAAGCAGCTAAAATCACATCACCATTAAATAAATGATGACCATAGTAAAATGTATTTAAACAGGGATCTGAAAGGCAATTGGAGTGAGTTATATTTTCATAAACAACTTTAGCGACTTCTTGTTCATGAATGAGCTGCTCATTATAAGAAGAAAGCTTATCTCTTTGAGACTCAAGTGTTTTCTGCAAAGACAGAATACGAATAATGGCATCTAATTTAGCCGCAATTAACACCAAGTTAAATGGCTTAGAAATAAAGTCGCTACCACCCACTTTAAGACAGTTTACTAATGAGGATGTATCAGACAGGCCGGATAAAAAAACAATTGGAATAAAGCGACCACGACTCATCTCTTGAATTTTTATTGCAGCCTCAAGACCATCACATTCAGGCATTACAACATCAAGACAAACCAATTGAGTTGATTCAGGGTCAAACTTTTCAATTGCCTCTAACCCATCTTCTGCTACTTCAACATTATGCCCAAGACCACTAAGCATAGCTTTTAGTAACAACCTATCAGATGGGTTATCGTCAGCAATTAATATATTAAGAGAAACTAAAGACATGGATTAATGCAGCGAAAACAACCTATCAAAATTAGCAATACGAAGGATTTTTTCTACTGCATCATTACAATGACTCAAGACAATTTCGCCTTGGTCTCCACCAGCATAATCCCTAAGAAGCAAAAGCATACCTAAAGCCGAACTATCTACATAAGTGACTTTTGTCATATCAAGTTCAAACTTACAATTACTTTCTACCGAGCTGTAAGCATCTTTAAACGCCTTATGACAACTAAAATCAAACCGTCCTTCAATTTGAATTATTAAGGCATGTTTTTTTTCATCGTATTGTGTCTGCATGATCATACAACTAAATCCTATAAAGTCTTCATGAAGTAATGACAACTTCATCTTTAATAATTTGCCTTCCTTGACACTTAAAGCAAATTGGAAAATAAGAGAATTGAATAACAAATTTTATCTTGTTACCAGATAAAGTTTCTCGCCATTACATTTAAGTACATTAACAAACTAAGGCTTACTCTTTTCTATTAAACGTTCCAATACATCGCCTAAACTGAAAACATCTTTCATCATATTTTCAGAATGCGAAGTTAACTCATCTTCCTGATTATTCAAACTAAACTCCTGTATCGCATTTTTTGCTTTAATCGATCTTTCCTGACAAGACTCTATGTCACTTTCTAATATAGCTAAACTTTCTTTCTCTTGCGCTAATGAATCTTGTAACATTTGTGAAACCGTGTCTATGTCATGACTTAAATCGACGGCAATACTTTGCAAAGCATCTACTTCAATCTCACTTTCATCTTTATTGACTATGGCATTCAGCACAGCCACTTTCACCTCTGACATACAATCAGAGCTATCCTGTAAGGCAGTAACACTTGCCTCAATACCCTTATGTACAATCGTTAAACTTTGGTTCAAATTCTCATAGCCTAGTAATAAATTAGACTCCAACCCCTGCAAAGAATCGGTATTCTTTTTCCCTAATTGAGAAGCAAAGAAAATGCTATTTTCAACTTTTTGTCTCAATTCAAAAACAGCACCCTGTATCGGTTCAAAATCGAGTACATCTTTAGCTTCAAACACATCATCTGGCTCCTCTTCAGTAAGCTCAGAGGCTTGCTTAGCTAAATTAGCATTAGCATCAGCCAAAGATTCAGACAACATAATAACGAGTTCGCCAACCTCCTTTAATGAGGTAATCTTTTGCTTCTCCTCAGCTACTGTCATTCCATCAAAAAGGTTAACAAGACTTGTCACCGATAAGCGTATTTTTTCCAACTGAGCCGCCAAAGCAGCCACTTTCGACTCTTCTCTCATCACTCTAACGGGAGCATTCCAAACATCATTCGACATTAAGGAAACAAGCTTAGTCACCGCTTCATATTCCAATTCATCTGACACAGGAGTGAAGGTTAATAAATAACCTATTAAACGTCCTTCTTCAAAGATTTCTTCTTCATTAAATGTATAAGCCAAACCATTAAAACGAAATAACGGTGGTAAACTCTCACTTCCTTTCGTCTCTGAAATTTTAATGTCAACTAACTCAAGTGAAGGCTCTTCAAAGTCGCATAAGCTTGATTCTATTTCAGCCTGATATTCAGACCATACCAATTCAAATAGCTGATTACAGAATACATAGCGTCTATCACTATTCAGAGCCAAGCATGGCTCCTGAATATTTTGGAAATAATGTTCCAATAAACTTTTATCTCGCTCAACCACATGAGCATGGACTAAGTTGGACTCTTTAAGCTGTTGCAAGTGAAAAAAGATATCCCTAAATTCATCATTATGGTGCCAATCTGGTGAATAAGAGTATTGCTTATGGTGAAACTTCTTAACCAGGTTAAGCACACTCTCCAAACCAACCGAAAGCCTTTTTCTCATAAGTGCGTATGTGAAGAGCAAACCCAAGAGAGTTATCAAGGTAAAAGCAATCACTAAATTCTGAAACAGCTGAAAGTTAACAAGGTATTCTTGCTTCTTTAAGAGCTTAAATTCATGTAGAACAGACCTTGCTAGAATAAGACTCTCCTGAAACCTATCTATTATCAGCATCTTTTGTTGCACATCTTTAACGATTAAAAGCTGCTCTAAGTCCAATTCAATTACAGGAAAGTTATCAATTTCTTGATAAATACGAATCATCTCTTCAAGTTCAGCAGCAACTCTAGCCTGCAACACTTGCTCTTTATTTGATAGCTCTTCAACGCTCTCAGTATCATGTGGAATGATATTAGTTGAATAAATAAATAACTCTAAGGCCTCCAACTGTAACTCATTTAACTGCTCAAGCATCAAATCAACACGTTGCTCTGCTAGCATTGATTTATTATTTTCTTCAGAAATAAAGAAAAAACCACCAGATACAACGAGACAAATCCACAGCATCAGGACAAGCACAGAGCGCGTTAAAAATGTCACTACATTATTACGTCGGGCATTTAAATTAATTTCTGTCATCTAACGTCCTGAAACCAAGGTTTAAACATAAAATCTAATCATATAAAAAACACTTATTAAAGAGAAACTATCCAAAGCTATTAGAATCAATTACATATAATAAGTTAGCATCATAATTTGGCGAAGTTAGAGCAAACTCTGCAAAATATGCTCTTTTAATACCTTCTACTTCTTGCAGTAACTCTCTAGTATCCGTTTCGTAATAAATTGAACTAACACAGACGCAGATACTCTTATCTTGCCAAGCTAGCAACACTAAAGATGAAACAGCTCTCTTTTCTAACTCTAAATAGGGGTAACACACACCTTCAAGTTTAACTAAAGGAAGAGTACTTCCCGGCAAATTTATGACATTTTCAAATAATACAGGTAAATGCTTTTCAACTATATCGGCATGTATAAAACAACGAATGCCATTAATCAAAGCAAGCCAGCCACCACCCTTAATATCAACATCATCCTGCCTTAATACTAGGTTTACACCATTTTCATCATAGGCACATGGATTTATCTCTGGCACCACATTTGTACCATCCACGCACCAAAGCATATTCGTTTTAGCATCAACACCTTTAGAGAGAACCTTATAAGCATGTCGCTTAAGCTCTAAATCGGTTACTAATATGCCATAAATATGCTCAACACCTTCAATTAAAACGACTCTAGCATCTAACTCAGACAGCCCTATATTTTTAGGTGCAATAAATACATCAACGACACCTATATTCTCAAAAGTCATTTCAACAAAGGAAAAATTATCACAGGACCCAAGGTCTATAACGTCATAAATCTGTATTGAATGTATTTTATGATCTGGAACACAAATAGTTTCATTAGCAAACTTCATTTGCCAAACTGGGTGCTCTAACACATCCAAGTCAGTTGATACGGATAAATAACCACCGCCAAGAGCATTAGCATCTCCCGCATACTCACACTCAAATGAGCTATCCTCTACTTTGAGTGAAAGTAGAGTTGAACCTGAATAGTCATTCACGCTTAAATAACATTTTGGAGAATCACTACTAGAAATAGCTTTAATAACTGGAGGCAAGCTTTGTTGCAGTTTACTGAAAGCATTCAAACTAATGCATAAATCATTTTGGCTTTCTTTAGTTTCCACTAGCGCTTTTAAACCATTTGAAAGCTGCTCAGCCGCCTGTTTAAGCGTTAAAGACTGAGAACTAATATAGAACTTCTCCAAATCTTTATAATAATTAGAGTATTTAAACCTTTTCTTTTCACGCCAATCCAACAACTCATTGGCATGGCGAAGACCTCTGAATAACGGCGTAAGATTAAGAGAAGAAACTACTGCGGCATTTTGTTTGACACCCCATGCAAACTTAGTAAAGTTATGAGTCATCCAAGCAAGAGATTGTGATGTCTTAACGCCTAATACCAAAGAAGTTGAGGCTCCACTTAACGCGAGCTTAGCATCGTTATTTAGTACTTCTTCCTGCTTAAAATTTAAGCCGCCTTCAAAGTAATAAACACCTACTCTAGAAAATCTTTCAATAAAATCAATCAGATCATCTAACCAATAGTCATTATCTTGATCTACTTGTGACTCATAAACATTCATTTCTAAGCTTGAGTTAGCTTCGAGCTTACCGTTCAGCCACTCAACCTTGTTAAACATTAAAGAGATTTGATGCGTTTTTATAGCCAAATTAGGCTCATAGGATAAGTAGAAATCTTGTTCTAAAATAAGTTGTCGAGCGAGGTCTATGAATTCCAGCAGCAAATCGCGAAACTTGAAATTAAACGGGGAAAACGCTTGCTGTAAGCTAATAACCAAACGTAAATATGAACTCAACAATTCATCTAGTGACATTAATTCAAGTTGCTTAGACGCATTAACACTTAGCCAATCTAGACCTTCCCTAATATCAATCAAGCTTTCAACAGGGGAGAGATCATAGGAAAGACTATAGCTTTCTAATTCATAAAGGCGATAACTGAGTTTACTCAACAGCACTTCCATGATGACAATTTAAGGTACTAAATCTAATAACCAGACTTCATAAACCTAAGCATGGCAAATTCATCACTCTGCCTTTGCTCTTGCTTATCTTCTGCTTTTTGTTCTTGTTTAGCATGCTTATCTCTTACAATATCCATACTCTTAGTTTTAGCTCTTGCTGCTAACCATTGCTGCTGAGCTTGATTAGCTTGATGTTCAGACTGAGAAATAGCCCCTTTTTGCTGCTGTACAGCTTGCTCTAAACGGGTGACAAAGTGCTGATAATTAGTAACCAAGTATGGGCTCAAACCCAATAAGTTACGTTCAGATTCATATTGAGAGGCGTATTCTTGCAATTGCTCTAACTTCTGCTTTTCTTGCTCAACCTTAGCTTTCTGTCGAGCTAACAGGCGGGCAACCGTATCTTCTTTTTTCTGAGATAGCTCAACTAATTTCTGAATACGCAGAGACCGCTTCATCACATCTTCCAATAAACAGGTTAACAAACATAATGCCCATTATAGCTTAAAAGGTCTAGGTCATTGCTTTAACTAGGGCTTCCAAGCTTGCATCTATATTATATTGCTCGCCTAGCCCTTGTTGTAAGAAAGCTTTTATCTCAGGCATTAACGCAATAGCTTGATCGGTATCTGGATCAGCACCTTTAGCATAAGCACCAACCGATATTAAATCTTGATTTTGTTGGTACTTAGAATATAGCTGCTTCACTCTAAGCGCTCCTTTTAAATGAGCATCACTAACAATGTGAGGCATCGCCCTTGAGATTGAGGCTTCGATATCAATCGCAGGATAATGCCCCTCCTCAGCAAGACGACGGGATAATACAAAGTGACCATCTAGAATCGCTCTAGAAGCGTCAGCTATAGGGTCTTGTTGGTCATCACCCTCAGTGAGCACAGTATAAAAAGCCGTAATAGAACCACCACCGACAGCACCATTCCCCGCTCTTTCCACTAACTGAGGAATTTTAGAAAACACAGAAGGCGGATACCCCTTAGTCGCAGGCGGCTCCCCCACAGATAAAGCAATTTCCCTCTGAGCTTGGGCATATCGGGTTAACGAATCCATGAGAAGTAAAACATTCTTACCCTGATCACGGTAGTATTCAGCAATTCGGGTTGTTAAGGTAGCAGCCCTTAATCGCATTAATGCAGAATCGTCAGCAGGTGAAGCAATCACCACCGATCGAGCAAGCCCTTCAGATCCAAGGATCTGCTCAATAAATTCTTTAACCTCTCGTCCCCGCTCACCGATTAAGCCTACTATTGTTATGTCGGCCTCAGTGAAGCGAGTCATCATACCTAGCAGCATACTTTTACCGACACCACTACCAGCAAATAAGCCTAGTCTTTGCCCTTTACCTACAGTCAAAAGACTATTGATAGACTTAATACCGACATCAAGAGGCTCAGTAATAGGCTTGCGTTGAAGAGGGTTAATAATGTCACCCTGCATACCAATTCTATGCTGAGCTTTAATTGGGCCTTTTCCATCTAGAGGATAGCCCAAACCATTAACGACTCGCCCAAGCAGTTCAGGGCCAACCATCATCATACCTTCACCTGACAAAGGCTTCACACGTGCACCAGGAGCAATACCGTTAATGGCTTCAGTTGGCATTAAGTAAGTTAAGTTACCAGTAAAACCAACTACTTCAGACTCGACCCATTTATTTTGTCTAACTTGAACTGAACACCTATCCCCTAAAGCAACCTTGCAACCAACCGCTTCCATTGTCAGACCGACCATACGAGTCACTTTCCCTTCAAGTACTGGGTTAAGGTGCTCTGTGGAGAATTGTTTTAACTTATTAAGGCGGGAGATTAGATCAGATTCCATCAGAATCTGGCTCAGGATGAGGCTGAAGTTTCGCAAGATCGGCTAAAATCAATTCGACTTTATGCTCAATACTCGCATCAACAAATGCACCTTTAGAGTCCAATATAAACCCACCAGGCAACAAGTTTTCGTCTTTTTCAACCTTAATATCAACTCTTTCAAATACTGAGAAGGTATGTATCAAATCAGCACTATCAGGATGTAAACGAATTCTCAAAGGTTGCTCTAACTCTTCAAGCTCTCGGCTTAAAAATGCCACCTGGGATGATAAAAGTTCTCCTGAGACATCCGTTAATTGGGATTGAGTAATACTCTGAACCATATTAGCAACTGTTTGGTAAAGAATCGATTCGACTTGATCCTTGCAAGACTTAATAGGGCTGCTTAAATCTTCGCACAACTGGCTAAGCAGCGTTTCTACTTGTGCCAATTTTGCAGTAGCATCTTCTACAGATTGAACAAAACCTTTTTCATAACCTTCTTCGTAACCCTTTTCAAGTCCAGCCGAATGCCCCTCTTCATGACCTTGCGCTTCACCTTTTTCAAAACCAGTTTGATGACCCTCTTCAAGCCCTTCAACATAGCCTTCATCATAAGCGGCAAGACGTATTTCTTCTAATTGAGAAGCCGTTAGAGGCTCATAGACTAAAGAGTCCTCATCAATTTCTTCGACGATGACAGCTTCATTTTTGCGGATTAATAATGAGGTACCTGTGTCTTCTTTCGGAGCGACGTCCTCCAAATGAGGCAGCTCCCAACGCTCATAAGCGGTTAACTTACGCTCATTTCCTTTTGCACTTTCAGACATAGGTTAAACCATCTGCTCACCACCACCGCCTAACATAATCTCACCAGCGTCGGCAAGTCGTCTAGCAATGGCAAGAATTTCTTTTTGTGCAACTTCAACTTCACTAACTCGAACAGGCCCTTTAGCCTCCAAGTCATCTTTAAGCATATCTGCTGCACGAGAAGACATGTTCTTATATATCTTCTCTTGCATATCTGGGTCAGCCCCTTTCAAAGCTAAAATGAGCGTTTCAGATTCAACCTCACGTAAGATTGCTTGAATACCTCTGTCATCTACATCAATAAGATTATCAAAGACAAACATCATATCTTGAATGGTGTTCGCAAGATCCTCATCAACATCACGGATAGATTCCATCAAGTCAGCCTCAACAGAACTATCAATAAAGTTCATGATATTAGCAGCGGTTCTCACACCACCAATAGAAGTAGATTGCGAACCTTGACTACCAGAGAACTGACGTTCAAGTATTGAGTTAAGCTCTTGCAAAGCAGCTGGCTGAACCGTTTCTAATGACGCAACACGCAATACGATATCTAACCTTACTCGCTCATCAAAGTTAGATAAAATATCCGCCGCTTGGTCTGAATCTAAATAAGAGATAACAATGGCTTGAATCTGAGGGTGCTCATAGCGGATAACATCCGCAACGGCTCTAGGCTCCATCCACTTCAAGGTATCTAAACCTGTGGTATTACCGCCCAATAGAATACGGTCAATAAGACTACCAGCTTTCTCTTCACCCAAGGCTTCTTTTAGCATATTTCGAATATAGCCGTCGGCACCCAAGCCTAAACCAGTTTGATCACCAACCAAAACCAAAAAGTCATCTAAAACTTTTTCAACCTGGTGTCTTTGTACATTAGCTAACTGCGCCATGGATTGACCGATGCGTTGAACTTCTTTCGGGCCCATATGCTTAAGGATTTGAGCCGCATCCGACTCACCCAAAGACATTAATAGCACAGCTGCTTTCTGTAAAGATGATAGGTCGTCACCACCACCTTGTTCCGTATCACTCATCTAACCGTCCGTCACCCATTGTTTAACCACTTGTGCCACTCGCTCAGGCTCTTCTGCTATTAGGCCACGAATCGCATTAAGCTGTCTTTCAATTTTCTCAGGTGAACCTGGCACCATAATATCTTCTGCACTAACAAGTGAGACTTGATCATCTGAAATTTCATCTGTTTCATCAGCAAATATCGATGCTTCCGCATCTTCTGCAACAGCAATTTTATTCTGCTCGCCCAAGGCTTTAAGTATTGGCCTTACCACTACCATAAGAAGAATAAGTACAAAAAAGCCAACCAGCGTAGGCTGGATCAAACTAATAAACCAAGCTTGCTGATAAAAAGGAACTTCTTCTGGTTCAGGTAATGGTTCTGGCACAGCAAAAGGAGAGTTAATAACACTGACACTATCTCCTCGGCCAGAGTTATAGCCTACGGCATCACGGACTAAGAGTGTAAGACGACTTAATTCATCATCACTCCAAGGCGTCCTAACTAGTTCAGATGTTTCTGGATCAATACTGACAAGGTCATCTACCACTACAGCGACTGAGAGACGCCTGATCGTTCCTTGTTGTCTTCTGGTATAGCTAATACTTCTATCTAATTCAAAATTACGAGTAGTTTCTTGGCGCGACTCACCGTTACTCCCCGTAGTAGCGCCAGCACTATTAGCCACTTCTGGCGCAGTGATAGCACCTGGTGGCTGGTTTGTTAAAGACCCAGGAATACCTGAGTTGGTTGTACCATTGCGGCTTTCATTCAGGGTTTGCTCACTTCGCAAAGCCAATAAATCAGGGTTATATTGTTCGTCTGTTTGCTCAACCGAAGTAAAGTCCACATCTGTAGAAACTTCTGCCTTAAACCTTTCAGCGCCCACAACAGGCTCTAATATATTATTCACCCGGCTAAGCAGAACATCTTCCACTTTACGAGTGTATTCGAACTGTTTACCTGCAACAGAAAGCTCCGAGCTAGTTTCTTTCTCGCTCAGTAAGGTGCCTCTTTGATCAACAACCGTCACACTTTTAGCATTTAGTTGAGAAATACTGGACGAAACCAAATTTACAATCGCTTCGACCTGACTTCTATCAAGACGGCGACCTGGGTACATTTCTAAGAAAACGGATGCAGAAGGTTTACGTGTATCTCTTACAAATACTGATTCTTTCGGAATCGCCAGATGCACTCGTGCCGCTTTAATACTCTGTAAACTAGATATCGTTCGACTCAACTCTCCTTCAAGACCCCGTCGATAACGAGTGCCTTCAACAAATTGAGAGGTACCAAGACCCTGCTCTTGATCCATGATTTCCATACCAACAACAGTATCATTCACGATACCTGAGCCAGCGAGTTTTAATCTAGCTTGATGGTAATAATCAGATTCAACTAATAAGGCGCCGGTATTTTCATCCAGCTTGAAGGGAATATTGTTGATACTTAAAACTTCAACAATTTGATCTGCGTTGTAATCAGTTATGCTGCTTAATACAGGTTTATATTCGGGACCGTCTGTCCATAAAATCGCAGCTAAGCCAATTGCTATAGACGCAGCTAAACCGACCATCAAAGCTAACTGTCTAATAACAGTAAGTTTATTGAAGCCGGTTAATAACTCTACATAGAGTTTTTGGTCAGACTGTTGTACTGGAACATTATCCATTTAGGATCGCCAAAATTTTATACATCACACCTAAATTGGCATATTCATAATTTTTTCATATGCATCTACAAGTTTGTTTCTTACTTGAGTCATAGCCTCAAAAGAGACACTCGATTTTTGCAAACCTATCATCACTTGAGGTAGATCTACGTTTTCATCGCCTCTCTCATAGGCTTGTGCCATTGATTTCGCATCTTGCTGTAAGTCATTGACGTTATCAACGGCATCTTTCAACATTTGTGCAAAATCTGCCCGCTCAATTGTCCCATCCCCTTCAACTTTCTGAGTTTCAGAAAGCGGAGTAGGAGCAACACCAGGCTGCTGCACTTGTGTCTTCATCTCTCTCATTTGAGATAAAACTTGATTTATGTCTGGTCTATTGCTGACCATTTTAATCACCTACGAATTCGTTATCCAATCTAGCTTAGCATAATGCAACCCAAAACAAGATAGATAAATCAATCAACTTCTAAGCCACACTCACGCATTTTAGCTATTTTATAGCGTAAAGTTCGAGGACTAATACCTAATTTCTCAGCCACATCCTTGCGCTTTCCATTTGCATCAATCAAAGCTTGAGCAATAATTCTAAACTCATGCTGCTGCACACCTTGCCCTAAAATAGAAGCGGCGTTATCACTTTCTTCCTCATCTTCCTCAGGTTCAACCATGACAGACATCATATCAAACGCGATATGAGTGTCCTGAATAACGCCATTGGGACTGAGAATTAAGGCCCTTTGAATCACATTTTCTAATTCTCGTATATTTCCAGGCCAAGGGTGAGATTCTAATTGGCTCTGAGCAGATGGCGTTAACGAGCTACTGCTGAGTCGCATCTTTTCCGTGTACTTAGTTAGCAAGCTTTGTGCAATTGGAATAATATCGCCTTTACGCTCACGAATCGGTAACCATCTCAATGGGAAGACATTAAGCCTGTAATATAAATCTTCTCTAAATCCACCATTACGAACATAGTCTGCTAAATCTCTATTTGTGGTAGCAATAATACGCACATTAAGAGGTATCGGCTTCTTTCCACCTAGCCTTTCAACCTCTTGCTCTTGTAAAACACGCAAAAGCTTGGCCTGCAAACCCACATCCATTTCAGAGATTTCATCTAATAAGAGAGTGCCACCATTTGCTTGTTCGAACTTACCTGCTTGAGAAGAAATTGCCCCTGTATATGCGCCTTTCTCATAACCAAACAAGATAGCTTCCAGCATATTTTCAGGGATCGCAGCACAGTTAATAGCAACAAATGGACCTTGATGGCGGTCTGAATGTTGATGAATATAGTTAGCAAGCACTTCTTTACCTGTGCCACTTTCACCACTAATAAGGACTGTTGAGTCTGTTGCAGCAACACGCTTTGCAAGTTCAAGTAACTCTAGACTTGCCTTATCCTTAACTACAGGACCACTATCCTCCGATTGAGAATGGTGTCTTGCATGCTTAGCAATTGTGCTAAGTAATTCATCAGCTTGGAAAGGTTTTAATAAGTAATCCACTGCGCCTTCACGCATAGCATCAACAGCATGGGCAATGTCACCAAACGCTGTCATCAACATAATAGGGAGATCAGGGTATTTTTCGATCACATGAGAAAGTAAACCATAGCCATCCATGCCTGGTAAGTTGACATCTGACACAACCATATCAAAAGCCTGATTGCGTAATGCCAATACCGCATCTTCTGCGCTATAAGCTAAAACACAATGATAATTTGCCAACATCAGGGTGTCTTCAAGCGCTTCTGCAAGCTCTTTATCATCTTCAACTATCAATAAATTCACTTCAGACATACTAACCCTTAATTATTGGTATGAGCACTTGTGCTCGAGTACCATGATTCTTCACACTGCGTAATTCTAATAATCCATGATGAGCTCTAGCAACGGCCTTTACGACCATTAAACCTAGGCCTGTACCATGTTGTTTTGTCGTAATAAAGCCTTCATGCACCTTGTCTAATTCATCATTAGTCATTCCCGGCCCAAAATCAATATAAGTGATGCTCAAATGGTCATTTTGTAAGTCCATTTCTAGCTTTATTTTAGGATTTGTTTCTTGTGCATCAATTCCGTTATTCAATAAATTCAATAAGGCCCCTGTTAAAGTATCCTTATTACACTGAAAAATAACGGTATTGGTAATTAAGTTTTCGACTTCTAACCTTGCCTTTTTTTGCTCACATATATCTTGAGACAAACTTGCTAACTCGTCAAAAAACTCGTCTGAGTTTAGCTTTTGATCAAGCCTGATATCACTTTTCGAAAATATCAGCATATCTCGAATTTGACGCTCAATATTCTCTAGTCGCCCCATCAATTTTGTAGAAAATTTATCTCGCATTGGCAAAGAGAGTTCAGGGTTTTGTAAATGGCCAGCATATAAAGTTGCACTTGCTAAAGGTGTTCTGATTTGATGAGCAAGTGCTGCTACCATTTTCCCCATATTTGAAAGCCTTTCATGATGAGACAGCTGTTGTTGTAATTTAAAGGTTTCGGTCAGATCTATTAAAATAATAAGTTGTCCTGGCACATTACCTAAGGATGAGGTTTCAACTCTCACTCTTCGCCCTGACACCATAGTTACTTCATGGCCATCATCTTTTTGTGGCGCAAAGCTTTTCGGCACGATAGCACCCCATGGATTACCCACCAATTCAACATCAAATAGGTTAATGGCTACTTTATTTGCCATTATGACTAAACCATTCGAGTTAAGCATGAGTACACCAACAGGCATGGACTGAAATAATTGCTGAAACTGAGCTAGCAGCATTTCATTTTTACGTACTTCATCTTGTTTTTCTTGCTCTGACTGAGCAAGTTTTTGGGCAAGTTCAGCAACTTGGTTCTGTAGCTCATTATAGGAATTAGCTAAAATTTGGGAGGTTTGCGTAAATTCTTCGAATGCAGCCTTTAACGCCCTAATTTCTTCATCCTTTGTCACTAGAACTCCGATTTATCAATTTTATAACGACGCATCTTCTCAATTAGCGTCGTTCTTTGAATTTGTAAGCTAGCTGCAGCCTTTGAGACAACCCCCCTCGAAGAAACAAGTGCTTGTCGAATCAACAAAGATTCAAGGTGTCTAACATGTAGATTAAGGTCGAGTGCATGACGTCTTGGTAGCTTTCGTGATGCGTCTATCTCTTTCAAAACTTTTTGCAAAGTCTCTTGTCGCCAAGGCAGGGGACTATACCAATAAAGCCCAGAGGTATATACCTTAAATGCTTGATTTAACGAAATAATCGGCACTTCAACTTGGCTATTAACTGCACCAGCCAGAGATCCAACAACAATAAAGACTGGCGCTCTCATTGCCGTATCTGGGTCGTCGATTTCAATACCCAAATAATTCAGAATCGCTTCTACCTGCCATCTTTCTTCAAGACTTAAACCGTACAACCAGCAATTCAAATTAACTCCTTCGCGCTAATTATTGATTTTGTATTACATCGAAAAAATCATCCGCTGGCAAAGGCTTATAGAAGTAATAGCCTTGAATAAAGTCAACGTTTGATTGATTAACCAGCTTCACTTGCTCTTCGTCTTCAACCCCCTCAACCACAACTTCTAAGTTTAGATCGTGAGCAAGATTAACAACATGTTTAAATACACTACGGGATCTTTCATCCTGCACGAGATTATCAACGAACATCTTATCTATCTTGAGTTGATCTAAGGGTAATTCAAGTAAATAAGACAAAGAAGAGAAGCCTGTACCAAAATCATCTAAGGAAATCTTTAAACCTGTACTCTGCATTGCATTTAGCACAGTACGTGTACCCGATTCATCTTCGACCAACGCAGACTCAGTTAATTCAACCTTTAACATAGAGGTTGTTAAATTATGCTGTGCCAACAAGTCTGCGATATACCCAACTAACTCTGGTTGTGACACATGTTGCGCTGAAACATTCACACTAATAGGAAAAGACCAAGCGCCATCATATATTTTACGCCAATCTTCAATTTGCTTTGTCGCCTTGCGTATCACGCTTTTCCCTAGCTCCACTATCATTCCACTTTCTTCAGCGATTGGAATAAAGTGAAAAGGCGATATCATCCCTTTTTCTGGATGCAACCAACGTACCAACGCCTCAGCAGCACATACTTCACCTGTTTTAGCATGAACTTGAGGTTGATAGTGCAAAATAAGTTCATCATTCAATATTGCTTTACGCAAATCCGCTTCTAGCTTCAATTTATCAACCACAGATGAGCTCATAGCATCATCATAGAGAGACAAAGGCATAAATTGGTTCGTTTGCAAACGAGCCACATTCGCCTTATGGAGAATTTTTTCAATTCCCTGCTCTAGGCCAACCTCAACAGTCACCCCTACTTTTGCCTCTTCAGTAACACTGACACCATTCATATCTATATTAGTTTGCAGCAAATGAAGTAGCTCTTGCAGACGAGAGATAAGTCCATCTATTGACTCAAGCTGTAAAACAGCAAATACAAACCGACCCGGTGAAATGAAATAGAAAGTACCAAAGTCATTAAATTCTGCTTGCATGCGCTCAATTTGAATCTTGATATAAGCATCGGCACTTACTTTGCCTAAACTGGAAGCTAGCACCCCATACTTTTCAAAAAAGACTTCCACAAAAGCCACATCATCCTGTCCGTTTTTTTGCTCAAAGTCCGACAAGGTGGAAGCCTGTAGAAGGTAAGCCTCATTTAGTAAACCCGTTTGTGTATCGGTAAAAGTAAGCTCATTGATTTGAGCAAGAGAACGCGAACGTTTTTCTAAGGCAGACTTAACCCGAGCTTTCAAAATAATGGGATTAAAAGGCTTAGGTAAGTAATCTTCAGCACCTAATGAAATACCTTTAGCTATTTTTTCCAAATCATCAGCAGCCGAAATCATAATCACCGGCAAATGACTATATTCATCATTCAGGCGCATTTGTTCCAACACTTCAAATCCATCCATAATTGGCATCATCAGATCCAATAACACTAAGTCATATTGCTTTTGAGCAAGCATTTCTAATGCAATTTGACCGTTTTCCGCTTCATCGCAATCCTTGTAACCATCTCGCTTTAAACGTCGCTTTAAGGTATATCGATTATCTTCATAATCATCAACTATAAGAATTTTTACAGACATAATTACACCTATATAAGACTTTCAATTTTTTGAATCAGACGTTTAAGATCCACAGGCTTAGTATCAAAATCGTTTGCCCCTACCGCAACTGACTCATTCATGTAGGAATCCATTGCATGAGCTGACAAGACAATGATAGGAACATTTGTATTTGTCAGGCGTATCTGCTCAATCGCCTCAAAACCACTAATACCAGGTAAGGTTAAATCCATTAAGATAAGATCAGGCTTCACCTCATCAACTTTTAACACACCTTCTTCACCAGTATAAGCAACATGTATTTGATAGCCTTTTCGCTCCAGCCGGCGCTTGAGCATGTAAATATTATCTTCATTATCTTCGACATAAAGTATCTGTTTTGCCGTCATGATTAACTACCTAACAATCTCTTAATTTGATTAATCACTACTTCTTTGGAAATTTCATCTTCCAGCATAACCTTATCCACTCTTTGATCAAGCAAGCGCTTTCCTTCCTCATCTAGATCATTGGAAGTCATTGCCAATACAAAAATATTTGACCAGTTAGGGTCTTGTTCGATTTGCCCTAACAGAGAAAATGCATCACTTTGTGGCATCATGAGATCGACAACAATAAGATCAGGTTGCACTGTAGACATACTTGCCATCGCATCATCTGAGTTTTCAGCTTGATTAATATGCCAGCCTTCTTGTTCAAATACCTTAACTAGCCCAGATACATCATTTTCATGAGTGTTGATCATAAGAATATTTGCAGACTTGTTCTTAAGTTTAGATTTAAGCTTATCAGCTACCTGCACAATTGCATTTTCATTGATTGGCTTAACCAAATAATCATCAGCACCCAGTGCAACACCTTTCTTCCTTTCGTCATCTATAGACACCATAACAACAGGAATATGTGATAACTCAGTATTTGCTTTAAGTGCAGCTAAGGTATCCCAACCATTCATTCCAGGCATTTGAATATCTAGGGTAATGAGATCAGGCTTAAGCTCTAAAGCCATTTCTAGCGCTTCCTTTCCATCCTTAGTAAAGGAAAGCTCAAACCTTTCATCTGACAAGTATCTTGCCATCAAAGTATGCATATCAGAATCATCATCAACGACTAATACAGACGTGATAGCTTTTGCTTCATCATGACTCATTTGATTAGCTTGTGTCTGCTCATCATCAGTTAATTCTAGTGCAACTTTATCTTGAGCAAGTGGAATGGTTAAAGTAAAAACAGAACCTTTACCTTCTTCGCTCGTCACTAAAATATCGCCTCCCATCATACGAGCGAATTTACGGCTTATCGCTAAACCTAACCCTGTTCCCTGATGCTTCCTTACACTGGAGGAGTCAACTTGAACAAAGTCTTGAAATAAATTGTCACATTGCTCCTGATTCATCCCGATACCAGAATCAGAGACAGCTATATGGAGATTAGTTTCATCAGCAAAAGCAGATAACTTCACAGCGCCTTCATCAGTAAATTTCACCGCATTACTCATGAGATTTAACAAAATTTGCTTCAGGCGTGTCTGGTCATTAAAGTGGTCACCTAACCCTTCAAACTCACCAATCAAAGGAATCGATTTCTTATCCGACAAAGGCCTAATCGAAGCTAAAACGTCTTCTAACACCATACCAAGGTCAAATGTCTCTCGGTGAAGTTCCATTTTACCCGCTTCGATTTTTGAGATATCCAAAATGTCATTGATCAAATTCAACAAATGCTTAGCTGCCCTTAATACTCTATCCAAAGGCTCAACATAGTCTTCATCATCAAACTCCAACGCATCTTCGTGCATCATTTCTGACAAGCCAATAATTGCATTAAGAGGCGTTCTTAATTCATGACTCATTTTAGCCAAAAATTCAGACTTAACTTCATTTGCCTTGACCGCTTCAGCACGTGCATTTTCAGCTTCCTTTCTTTCTTGCTCGGCATCATCCCGACTCACTTCCGCCTCTTGTCGATGCACTTCAGCTTCATCACGACTTTGCTCAGCTAATAATTTTAACTCTTCCGCTTCAACTTTCTTCCGCTCTGCATCCTGCCTGTGCCTTTCAGCTTCATCATTTGCAAACAACAGTTTATTTTCACTTTGGTTAATCTGATTCTCTATACGCCCCAACAAGACATAAAAGAAAACAAACAACATGAGCGCAACAACAATGACAACAGCACCAGTAAGAGCAAGAGTAAACCTTAGGTCCTGCTTAACCTTAGTTGTGTCTTTACCAATCAAAAGGTGTGCAAAAATCTCTCCAGAAGCATTTGAAATAGGCACTATTCCAACATCAAAAATGCGTTTATTCACCGCTACGCCTGTCGAGTAATAAATTTCATTACCGACATTCGCATCGTAATAACCCTCTAATAAATTAGAAAATGCATTTTGATCCAATAAAGTATTATTCGTATTTACCGATAAAAACTTGCTAAATTGGTTATAAAGTAAATCTTTACTGTAAACACGATAGCGCCTTTTGACCGACTCAAGATCCAATCGATCTTTATTGACTAGCATGGACATATAAATATTCTGACCAAGCGCAAGTGTATTAGCTAACCTATCAAGCGGTTTATCCATAATTAAATAACCGTTTAAACGCTCTTCAACAACAACTGGCATCACAGCCCTTAAAAGCAGCTCGCCATTATCTAACAATACAAGGTCTACTGCAGGTTGCTGCTCTTCAACCGCCATCTGCACTACAGAGCTATTTACTTGAGAGATAGGCTGCTCATCCCACACTTCACCTAAAATCTTTAACTCTGGAGAAACATACATGATACGGCTGATACTGATAGAGTCTCTCGACGCTCTAAAAAGCTCTTGTAAATGCTCATCAATTAAACGGCTATCAGTTTCTCTCAAGCTTTTAAAACGGTCAGTAATCCAAAGCAAATTATGTAGCATCAACTTGCCTTGTTGTTGCGACACTTGATAAGTCTGCTCATCAAAGCGTGTAACCGCATTAATTAAATTATCTTCCTGATGTTTATCAGACAAATTAGATACAACCACATAAAAAGCAGTACACAAAACACTTAGAGCAATTGCGAGAGGAACTAGAACGGGGATTTTAACACGCGATAAATTCTTACTTTCTTGAGCAACCTTTACCGTCATAACTTAACCTTTTTTTGAACAATTAAATGACTATTGGCACCTAACTTTAAATCTACATAAGCTTCATAAATTTGCTTTTAATTACTAAAAACATGACAGGTAATTGCTTTATGACGTGATAGCAAAATGTCATAAGAGAAAAGATAGGCTTTATCTCTATATAAGTTAAGACTAAATAGTCACTAAAGTCACTTAATTTAGAGTTGGGACAAGATGTTATCAAACTCTGAATTTGAGTCTTCAACATTTTCATATCGAGCTAACTTAGCAAGTAAAGGTGCAGCAATTATGGAGTTTATAGCAGCAACATTCTCTTCATAATAGGGCATAGAGTCTCCCATATTTGCAACCCACCCAACTAAATTCAACCCATCTCTTTGAATCGCCTCTGCCGACAGAGTCGCATGATTAATACAGCCAAGCTTCATATTCACAACAAGTATAACGGGAAAATTTAGCGACTTAGCAAGGTCAGATAGCATTTCACGAGAGTTTAAAGGCACTCGCCATCCACCAGCCCCTTCTACCAGCGCAAAATCATGAGGCGTTAGCAACGATCCCTTAATAACCCCTTCCAACCTTCTTGCCGATATATTCACACCTTCACTTTCAGCCGCTAAATGAGGAGCAATCGCCTGTTTCAATAGCACTGGATTAATTTGCTCATAAGTCAGCTTCACATTGGTCTGAGCCATTAACGCCAGGGCATCATCATTACGCAAAACCCCATCAACCAATTCAGCACCTGCTGCAACAGGCTTTAGCCCCATAGTCGCAAGGCCTGCTCGCTTTGCAGCAGCCAGAATGCCCGCAGCAACAAAAGTTTTACCAGCATCAGTGTCTGTCGCAGTAATAAAAAAGCGTTTTTTAGCTGACATTTAATTCTCTCTTATATCTTTTTAAGGTGTAAATAAACAAGTTGATAGGTTAAAGGAATGCCTTTTTCTGTTCTTAGCTTTTCATACTCCCCCAGAAATGCTCGCCAAGCAGCCGGAGTAACAATTTGCCTTTCATCTTCTTCTACCAGCACACTCGCACCCACTTTTTTCAGTGAATCAATCGCATCTTTAGGTGAGTCAAACCACATAGTCATTGGCTCGCAAACGATCTGTTGGGGCACAAGTCCAGCACAACTAATTTGAGCAATCAGTTCATCATAGCTTGGGTAATGGTTTATATGGGTATGGCCATCTATTTGTAGCCAGCAATGGGCAATTTCAGGCATTGAGTCCTGTGATAAGGTAGAAACAAGAAAATCTCCGTTTGACTGCAAGACCCTTTCAACTTCACGCCCAATTGAATTAAGATTTTCACACCACTGAATAGAGAGACTCGAAAAAATAAAATCAAAACAGCCATTCTGAAAAGGCAAAGCCTCTGCATCTCCACAAACAACAAAGCTACTAGGTGACTTTTGCTGACTCTTTTGCAGCATATTTAGCGATAAATCTAAGCTAACTAGACGATGAGAAAAAGCACTCAAAAAATTGGCTGCATTCCCTGTACCGCAACCTAAATCTAAACTTAATTTAAAGTCACCTTCTGGACACATCCCTTTTAAGTTAGTCAATACATTATCTTGAAATTGAGAGAAGTCATCGTATGTCGAAGCCGCTTTATTAAAGGATTTTGCGACTTCTTGTTTATAGCAGGGAATGATGTTTTTAGTGGGCATTCAAAAAATTTTCTATATGTGGATATAACAGATTTAAATCTTCCAAAAACGGTTGATGTGCACACCCTTCAAGAACTTTATATTCAATAGGTACACATTCATTTTTGATAGTTTGTGGCCAAGTAGAGTTAACCAGTGCATCCTTTTCGCCTAAGATATGTAAACTTGGTACATCAAGAATCTCAAGCTCTCGCCTTACATCCAAATCTTTTAAAAGGCGTAACCCACCCTCTAAAGCTAAAGACATATACACACCAGGCTCAACCCAAGCGGCTAATTCTTTACGTATACGAGACGCATCTAAACCACCTTTGGTTTGCAAGGCAATAAAACGCTTTAACCCTAAAGCAGCATCACTTGCTATCAAGCTTTCAAAATTCTCAAAATCTTGCATAGGCATGGCAAGCTGCCAATCATCAGATTGCACAAATGCAGGGCTACTAGCGACTGTAATCAAGCCTTTGACACAACTTGCCCTGTGGGCAGCAACATAACTTGAAATCATTCCGCCTAAAGACCAACCTAGCCACCAAGCATCTTTAGGTGCCGCTGCGACTAACTGCTCTGTTAAAGCATCAATATCGTAGTTAGGGCCTATCACTGCATCTTGAATCAAGTCGGCATCCCTAGAGATACCCGGTAAATTAACTAATACAACGTAAAAATTAGCACTTAGTTTTTGCGCTAACGTATGTAAACACTCTTTTGGCATAGCCCAACCAGGAAGCATAAAAATTGCCTGATTATCTGGATTACCAAAACATTCTTGTTCTATTCGATAGCGCATATACCTTTATGTCCTTGTCGCCAATGCTAACGTCAAGCTATTAACCAAGTGTGAAATTTGATCAAAGCTATGCTGTGCAGAAAAAGTAATACGTAACCTAGCCCCTCCCTTTGGCACAGTCGGAGGACGAATTGCCGTACACCAAATACCGCTTGTCTTTAAAGATTCACTCAAACTTAGCGCCAACTCACTATCTCCAACTAAGATAGGCTGAATTGCTGTTTCTGATTCACACAATTCAATAGGTAGTGCGCTAACAGCTTGTCTGAAGTAGGCTATATTAGCAGCCAACTTTTGCCTAAGCATCAGACCTTCATCACTTTTTATTATATTTAGGCTTGCTCTTGTTGCACCGACAATAGCTGGTGACATAGCAGTAGTATAAATATAAGGTCGAGAGAATTGGGTAAGATAATCAGCAAAGTCGTGAGAACAAGCTACAAAAGCGCCAGCCGTTCCAAATGCTTTACCAAAAGTTCCTACTAAAAGGGGCACTTCATCTGGTGTTACGCCTTCTATCTCCATAGAGCCTCGACCAGTCTTACCACAACAAGCTAAGCCATGAGCATCATCAACCAGCAAAAGAGCACTATTTTGTTTACATAAAGAGGCCAATCCAGCTAAAGGAGCCCTATCACCATCCATGCTAAAAATACCATCCGTAGCCAGGATAGTAGATTTAGTTTGATCTTTAGTAAAACCTGATAAGATTTTTTGTGCTGACATCAAATCAGAGTGAAGGTATCGCCTCATTTTAGCCCCAGCAAGCTGAGCCCCATCAATGAGAGAAGCATGATTAAGTTTATCTTGCACTACAGCATTATCTTTACCAGCGAAAGCTGCAATGACACCTAAGTTTGCCATATAGCCAGTGCTAAAAAGCATCACTCTGTCATAACCTAGCCAATCAGCTAACTCTTCTTCAAGACTCTGATGTTCGCGGTTATGACCATTTACAAGATGAGAAGCACCACTACCAACACCGTAAGTCAGTGCTGATTCATGCATGGCTTTCACCATATTGGGGTGATTAGATAAACCTAGGTAATCATTAGAACAAAATGCCAGATAGGCATTTTTATCAATTTCTATGGAAGGTACCTGAGCACCTTCCATTATAACAGTATGACGAAATAAGGCCTGTTTTCTTCGCTCTTCTAAAGCTTCAAGCACCCAATCAGGACTAATCGACATAAATTCACTCTACTTGGCTGCATCGTAAAAAACTTTTGACTCTTGATGTGCTTGCACATCGGCCAAAAGCGCTTCTGTCTGCTCTTCATCAGAGTGTTCTTCACGGGTTTCTGTATTGATACCTAGCTTACTGAATAGTTGCATATCTTTATGCGCTTCAGGGTTAGGTGTTGTTAATAGTTTCTCACCATAGAAAATGGAGTTTGCACCCGCCATGAAACACAAAGTCTGCATCTGTTCATTCATGCCTTCACGCCCAGCAGATAAACGGACATGAGATTTAGGCATCAAAATACGCGCAATCGCGACAGTTCGAATAAATTCAAAATTGTCCAAGTCTTCAACATTCTCCATTGGCGTACCTTCTACTTTAACAAGCATATTGATTGGTACACTTTCTGGGTGAGGTTTCATTTCTGATAACTGGCGCAACAAGCTAATACGGTCATTTTGTTCTTCGCCCATACCCATGATACCGCCACAGCACAGTTTAATACCTGAATCACGTACACGATCCAAAGTATCTAAACGATCCTGATATGAGCGCGTAGTAATGATACTGTTATAAAATTCAGCCGAGGTATCTAGGTTATGATTGTAATAATCAAGACCCACTTCAGACAACATAGCAGCTTGCTTGTCATTCAAAGTTCCTAGAGTAACGCAAGACTCAAGACCTAGTTTCTTAACACCTTTAATCATTTCCAATACATATGGAAAATCTTTTTCAGAAGGGTGCTTCCAAGCAGCCCCCATACAAAAACGAGTCGCCCCTTTATCTTTGGCTAGGTTTGCTTCTTGCAATACCTTTTCTACTTCCATTAGCTTTTCTTTTTCAAGCTCAGTATTGTAGTGACCACTTTGAGGACAATATTTACAATCTTCAGGACACGCACCTGTTTTAATAGATAACAAGGTACTAACCTGTACTTCATTATGCTTGAAGTTCTGCCTATGAACAGTTTGCGCTTGAAATAAAAGATCCATAAAAGGAAGATCAAATAAGGCTTGCACCTCAGCATGAGTCCAATTATGTTTCGCTTCGAAAAGGTTTGTGGCAGACATGGTTTCCCCAAATAAATGATTGCAAGGATAGCAATACTAATGGACTGGTCATTTCTGTCAACCCAAAAAATATCACAAGTTTACTACCAACATTTTTTAGATCGCTGTTATTTCTGTCGGATCAAATCAACACAGCTCGTTTGCCAACATTGCTTAGACGGTTTCACACTGAATGAGAGCTATTGCCAGACGTGTAAACTGCCCACTCCTAAGCCAATAAATTTATGTGGTGAATGTCAGAAAAAACCGCCCCAATATCAAACATTGTTTAGCCCATTAATTTACCAAGGGCATACAAAAACGCTAATAACGGGATTAAAATTCTCTAGCAAATATCAAAACTGCCAAGTTTTATGTCACTTTCTCGTCGCAATACTCAAAAAGCATTACCAACAGAGCAATCACACTCCATGGCCTCAGGCACTCATCCCTGTTCCTAGTCACATTAATAGAGTTCGTCAGCGGGGCTTTTGTCACATGAACTTATTAAGCAGCAATCTATTAGCACAGCTTGCAATAGACCTCCCCCTGCAAAACACACTTTTAGTAAAATCTGAAAATTTAGCACCACAACATGATTTAAATAAAGCACAAAGGCATAAACTAAAAGCCAATAGCTTTAATTGCCCAAAACCTGTCCCTTCTCATGTGGCTTTATTTGATGATGTCATCACCACAGGCTCAACCATTGATGCCTGCATTAGCCAATTAAAAGAAGCAGGTGCAACACAAGTGGATGTATGGAGCCTCGCAAGAACCCCTGCAAAAGGATTTGAAGACAACTAATATACTTTGCGACTAGCCCAGCTAAAAGAGTTTCGCTAAGATTGCCCAGATTAAATTAGCATGAGAAGGCGCACATCAATGACAGCTCCCATTCAAACAACAAATAAAGATCAACATTCAGAGCTAGTCGAGCTTGATAAACAGCTACTATGGCACCCCTATACATCTATGAGCACACCTATCGCTCACTACCTAGTTGAAAAAGCCCAGGGCATGCAAATTCAATTAGCAGATGGTCGACAGTTAATTGATGGCACAGCGTCATGGTGGAGCGTTATTCATGGCTATAATCATCCAAAAATAAGCCAAGCTATGAAGGCGCAAATAGATAACTTCTCCCATGTTATGTTTGGCGGCTTAACCCATAAGCCCGCCATAGAGCTTGGCCAGAAGCTGATAGACTTAAGCCCAGACGGATTAGAGCGAGTATTTTTTAGTGATTCAGGCTCGGTCTCAGTTGAAGTCGCACTTAAAATGGCCATTCAGTATTGGCACACTCAAGGCAAACCTAACAAACAAAAATTCGCCACGCCAAAAAGTGGCTATCATGGCGATACGTTTGCCGCTATGTCAGTATGCGACCCAGTCAACGGAATGCATGGACTTTTTAATCAAGCACTAACACCTCAGTACTTTGTTAGCCCTCCACCTACGGGTTTAGAAAGCGAGGTTGATCAAAGTTATTTGGATGAAATACGCACCCTCTTTAGCCAATCAAGCGAACAAATTGCCGGCTTCATACTCGAACCTGTCGTACAAAATGCAGGGGGAATGCGCTTCTATAACCCTGCATATCTAACTGAAATACAAGCAATTTGCGAGGAGTTTGATGTTCTTTTCATTTTAGATGAAATAGCTACTGGGTTTGGCCGTACCGGCAAAATGTTCGCTTGTAATCACGCTAATGTTAGCCCTGATATCATGTGTATTGGCAAAGCGTTAACTGGCGGAAACTGCTCATTGGCAGCCACACTAACCAATGACAAGGTTGCACTTGGTATCAGCGACAATGATGGCGTTTTCATGCACGGTCCCACTTTTATGGGTAACGCCTTAGCGTGTAGTGCAGCCAATGCAAGCCTTGAACTTTTGATAGAGTACGACCTTGAGGCCCTAATAGGCAATGTCGAAAACAATCTAGTTTCAGCATTAGAGCCATGCAGAGCATTAAGCAATGTTGCCGATGTTCGCTGCCTCGGCGCAATTGGCGTAGTAGAACTAAAAGAGGCTGTCGATCAAAAAGTCATTCAACCTATGCTAGTTGATGAAGGCGTTTGGGTAAGGCCTTTTGGCAAACTCGTTTACCTAATGCCTCCCTTTGTCGCAGAAAAGACTGATCTAGATAAGTTAGGTTCTGCAATTTTTAATGTGCTCTCAAAATTAAATAAATAACGATATCTAAATGAAACAAAGCCCTAAAAGTTAAATAATATGCAAAAAATAAAAGGCCCGAATCAACTGTTTGATTCGGGCCTTTTAGTGATTAGCATAAACTTTCTATAAGATAAGCTTAACCTTTAAAACGCTCTGCTAAGTTCACTTGCTCATATACTTCTTCTTCAATAGCCGTAATAGCCGCGACTGAATTTTCAGCTCGCCCAATACTCTTACTATTTAACTCTGTCACTTCACCCATTTGCAGATTCAAGTTTTCTGCTACCTGCTCCTGCTGATGAGCTGCCACATTAATTTGAGACGTCATATCCACTATTTTCATGATAGCTTCTTCGATTGATGTCATATTCAATGCCACACGCTCAATACGATCAACACCTTGCTTAGCCACTTCCGTACCATGATCGATTGTGGTTAAAACAGCCTCAGTATTACGTTTCAACTCTTCAGTCATTTGATTAATATTTTGAGTCGCTTGTTGAGTTCGTGTTGCTAATGCTCGCACTTCATCTGCAACGACAGCAAACCCACGTCCAGCTTCACCTGCACGTGCCGCCTCAATCGCAGCATTCAGCGCAAGTAAGTTGGTTTGTTCAGCGATATCACTAATAGAGTTAACCACCTCATTAATGGTGTCACTCTCTTTCGCTAATACATCAACTACTTTCTTAGCATCATTAATTTCGCTATAGACCTGACGTATCGTACTACCTGTCTCTTCAGCTAAAGTTTGGCTGCTTCGTGTTTCAGCACAAACAGATTCTGTTGCCTCAGCGGCAGCGTTAACATTTTGCGCCACCTCTTGAATACTCGATAGCATCTGCGCACCACCTGCAGCAACCAAATCAAATTTGCTATTCTGCAGCGCAAAGCCCTTAAGGTTCACGGAAACACCATTTTTAACCGTACTTGCTCGTACGGTTAAATTTTTCGAACTCTCTAATAGTCTATGACGAAAAGTATTTCGCGCTGCCTCCTGATGTAACTGAGCAAAACTCAAAGCGGCTTTAGGTCCGACTCTTTTACAATATAAGTATTGGCCAACCATATTGTGAGACTCTACAGGAATGGTCTTTAAACTTTCATCTAGACCCGTACGCTGCTGCAACACAGCAAACAATCCAATTGCACCTGCAAGCACACCAGCCACTTGAGCCCAAACAACACCAGTCCCTAAGCTAATAAGCATAAGAACTAATAAAGATAAAATTGAAGGGATAAAACTTGATTGAAAAAAAGAAGCCACTTTAACAGAGCTAGGAACGATCGACTTCCCTTTATTCACCCTATCGTATAAACCTTGAGCATGCTGCGCTTCTGCTGCCGTAGCCTTACGTCGAACAGATTCATAACCTATGACACTACCATTATCTATCAAAGGGCTTACATGAGCACTTACCCAGTAATGATCACCATTCTTTGAGCGATTCTTAACAATACCGAGCCAACAATTGCCCTGCTTTAGATTCGCCCACATATCTGCAAAAACGGCAGGCGGGACATCGGGATGACGAATCAAGTTATGAGGCTGATCCATTAACTCCTCTCTGGAGTAGCCCGCTATTTCACAAAACTCATCATTAACGAAAGTAATTTTTCCCTTAATATCTGTACTAGAAACGAGCACATAATCAGCAGGGAAAGCCGTTTCTTTGTTTGTTGCTGACATCTTACGCATAAGTTTTCTCGATATTATTTTATTATGGCCACCCATTTAAGAAGGGTGTTTTCTCTTCACATTAAAATAATTCTAAACCATTAACTAAGCTAGATAAATCAATATCGCTTTACTAAAAAAAACGTATATTGCCAATCTTTTTCCTTATTCATCATCAAAATCTTGATATGCATCCGGAGACAGATCTTCAAAACGAGTGAACTTACCCACAAATGACAGGCGACAAGTACCGATTGGACCGTTACGTTGCTTACCAATAATTATCTCTGCAACCCCTTTATAAGGCGTATCTTCGTTATAAACCTCATCACGATATACAAAGGATATAATATCTGCATCCTGCTCGATCGCTCCAGATTCACGCAAATCTGAGTTTACAGGTCGCTTATTAGGACGGTTCTCCAAACTACGGTTGAGCTGGGATAATGCAATAACAGGGCATTCCATTTCTTTCGCGATGGCCTTCAAGGAACGGGAAATCTCAGAGATTTCATTGGTTCGACCTTCGCTATAGCCTGGTATTTGCATCAATTGAAGGTAATCGATCATGATCAAGGCAACCTTACCATCACCATGCTCACGGGCTATTCGCCTTACCCTAGAACGCATCTCAGTTGGACTAATACCGGCAGTATCATCAATAAATAGCTTTCTATCTTTCAGCATTTTTACGGCAGACATGAGCTTATCCCAGTCTTCTTGCAACAACTGACCAGAACGCATGCGCGTTTGATCAATTCGTCCTAAAGAAGAAAGCATACGCATCATTAGCTGCTCAGAGGGCATCTCCAAACTAAATACGATCACAGGCAAATCAGTAATCATGGCGGCATTTTCAACCAAGTTCATCGCGAAGGTTGTTTTACCCATAGAAGGACGACCTGCCACTATAACTAAATCAGACTTTTGCAATCCTGATGTCATATCATCAAGGTCGGTAAAGCCGGTACTTAAACCCGTAATTGCACCCTCTTGATGGTAAAGCTCATCGATCTTATCCACGGTAGCGCTTAAGATATCCGACGCAATTCGCGGTCCACCTTTCTTATCACCACCCTCTGCGATTTGAAAAATTTTACGCTCAGCTTCATCCAATACTTCGGCGGCAGTTAAGCCTTCTGGATGAAAAGCACGAGTCGAAATTTCACTTGTTGTGGTTATCAGGCGACGTAAAACAGACCGTTCACGCACAATATCTGCATAACTTGCGATGTTGGCAGAACTTGGCGTCGCTTCAGCCATCTCAATGAGGTAAGCCATGCCTCCCACATCTTCGAGCTCACCACGTTTATCAAGCTTTTCACCAATGGTAACCACATCGATAGGCTCAGACTCATCAGCAAGCTTTGCGATAACGGCAAAGATTTGTTTGTGCTCTGGCCGATAAAAGTCATCAGATACAACCAATTCAGACACTTTATCCCATGCATCTGGGTCAAGCATTAAGCCACCCACAACAGAACGCTCAGCCTCAACCGAATAAGGTGGCAACTTTATTGCACTCACATCTGAATTTTCCAAACCTACACCATTAAGTAATAATCAGCTTAATCACAAAACAATTCACTTTATATTAAAAGCAAATCATCATTCACATAAAAACGCCATAAAAAAGGGCAACTGACGAAACGTCAGCTGCCCTATTTTGCAGTCTGTTATTCAGAATCTCAACGATTACTGAGCAACAACTTCCAAAGTAACAGTTGCAACTACTTCAGAGTGTAGTTGAACGTCAACTTCAAAAGAACCAGTGTGGCGAATAGCGCCTTCTGGTAGACGTACTTCTGACTTAGAAACTTCTGCAGAAGCAGAGATCACGTCAGCAATATCGCGAGTACCGATAGAACCGAATAGTTTACCTTCATCACCAGCGTTTGCTTCGATAGTGAAAGTTTTGCCATTCAATTGTTCTGCACGTGCTTGCGCAGCAGCAGTACGTTCTGCAGCTTGAGCTTCTAGCTCAGCACGACGTTCTTCAAAAGTTGCAATATTAGCTTTCGTTGCCATTACAGCTTTTTTGTTCGGAATCAAAAAGTTACGAGCATAGCCTGGTTTTACGACAACTTGGTCACCGATACCACCTAGCTTAGTTACTTTGTCGAGTAGAATCACATTCATCTCGATCACCTCTAAATAATCATTAGCTTTAGTCAGAAGTGGGCGCTGCACCAGAGATACGACTACGGATATCAACAAAACTATCAACAATAACTAATACAATCAGCATATTGACGATATAAGCGTTTAATATAAACAGTCCTACTAGGTAAAAAGCAATCAGCCCAACTTTCCCAATATTCTTTTTCGCAAACACACCATGCACTAGCGCTAGTCCAACAAGGACAAAAATAGGAATCACTATGTGAGCAAAGAACTGAAATGACTCACCCAAGCTTTCGCCTAAGAAAACCATCACCGCAAATGTTAATGTGACTGGTAAAGTCAACTTTAACTGCAAAAATTCTTTTGCTAAACCACCTGGGTTATACAATTTTGACTGCCAACTCCTCGCAAGGAAAACAGCCGCAATTGATATACACATTTGTGCCACTGACATAGAAACAACGAGCTCTTGATACAAGTCCTCATCACTTACACCTGTCACCTTCATCTGGGAAAACAGCCCTTTCATCATCTCAAGAAGAAGATCGAGCACACCAGACATCAACAAAGGGAGCATAAAAACGTTCACAACAGCAATTACAACTGCCATTACAAACAAAGCCCCCCAGGACACGGTAGTTCTTAACACATAACTAAATAAGGCAGCTTGAACCAATATTAAAATGGTTGTCGCATCACCCTGAAAGACCCACAGCAATAAGGCTGTTAGCCCTCCCCACGCAAATACAGATATGCCTTCTGCAACACCTTTTCTAAGTACCACTAACGCTTGTATCGCGCCAGCTATAAAAACAAGTAAAGGAATGGCACTAAACGCCGCAACGCCAATAACGGCATTCATTCGACGATTCATTACCCATTGCGCTAATTTACTCATCAGGTACTTAAACCACGTTCTTAGTTGAAGTGGCTATCAGTGTATGGCAATAGTGCGATGTAGCGAGCGCGTTTGATAGCGGTCGCTAGCTGACGCTGGTAACGTGCCTTAGTGCCAGTAATACGGCTAGGTACGATTTTACCAGTTTCAGTAACATAACCTTTAAGTGTGTCTAGATCTTTGTAATCGATCTCAACGGTACCTTCTGCTGTAAAACGGCAGAACTTACGACGACGGAAAAAACGAGCCATGAGGATCTCCTAAATTAATAAATTACTCTGCAGATTTTTCTTCAGCAGGTGTTTCAACAGCTTCTGTACGTTCTTGACGCTCTTCGCGTGGTGCGCGACGGTCTTCACGGCTTTCAGCAGCTTTAATTGGAGAAACTTCAGTTACCGCACCTTTACGACGGATCACCAAGTTACGGATGATTGCATCGTTGTAGCGGAAAGTGTCGTTTAATTCAGACATAACAGCTTCAGAAGCTTCAATGTTCATAAGAACATAGTGAGCTTTGTGAATTTTGTTAATTGGGTAAGCTAATTGGCGGCGACCCCAATCTTCTAGACGGTGTACTTGACCACCATCTTCAGTGATTAGGTTAGTGTAACGCTCAACCATCGCTGGAACTTGTTCGCTTTGATCTGGATGAACCAGAAAGACGATTTCATAATGACGCATTGAAGCTCCTTATGGGTTCTTAGTCTCCGAAGCTCCCCCGTTAAAAGCTGTGAGACAAGGAGTGTATGATTTACGGGGTGGCGAATTGTATAACAAACAAACATAAAAGCCTAGTCGAACTAGAATTAAATCTGCATCATTATAATAAGGAAGGGTTTGCGTCTTTTTTACTAATTTAAGCCTATATTAATAGGCATTTTTTTGACATTATGCCCAAAGTTTTCATACCTAAACAGGACTACTGGAGAAAAGGACCTTTTCATGAGAAACGTCACTAAAATTGCCCTACTAAGTTTATTATTGCCTTCTTCAGTCATGGCCCAGACAGTACCACCTTGGACCTTAGGAGCAATTTCTAATACCAGTTCATCCGTTCATCTAGATACTGATAAAGAAACCAAAGCACTGCCCCTTATCGTTTACCAAGGTGAGCATGTTTACTTTCAGGGTATCGAACTGGGTTATCGTTTACTCCCTTTACAGTCTTTCCATAATTTAAGCTTTGGCCTAAGTCTTGAAAATGAAAGTTACGATCCAGATGATTCAGACAATGTCGATGTAAGAAAACTAGACGATAGAGACATCACGCTAATGTCTGTAGCAGCTTATCGTATAGGCCCCGTCACCTTTAAAGCAGGCCAAGATATCTTAGGTGAACATGATGGCTTTTTTGCCGAAGTCAAAGCGAAATTAAGACTGAGAGTGAATGAAATAGGTGTTTCTCCTGAAATATCTTATCGTTACCTAGATAAAAAACTAAGCAATCATGTCTATGGTGTTAGCCAAGCAGAATCAGACAGAACAGGTGGCAATATCGCCGCTTACGATTCAGGCAGTACTCAAAAAATTAGTGTGGGGGTTGCAGTAAATTACCCTTTAACAAAATCAGCCTTTGTTAATTTAAAATACTCTCACAGTCGCTATAACGACATTACCAACAGCCCAATTGTTGAAGATGATAAAAGTAACGCTGTTAGTATCGGCGCTTTGATGCGCTTCTAATATTTTAGGTAAACAAAGAAGAAAACGTGCCATGACAACAGAAAAAAACAATCAGCAAGCTATTATTTATGGGCTCATTTCTGTCTTTTTTTGGTCCACCGTTGCCACAGCTTTTAGCATCGCCTTAAGGCACATAGAACCAGCACAACTTTTACTTGTCGCTAGCATCACCTCTTTTGGCTTTTTAATGACGTTAGTCTTGATAAAAAAACAAGGCCAAGCATTATTGCAAGAAGCAAAAACCAGTTATAAAAGCTCTTTCTTTTTCGGTGCCATTAACCCTTTTATATATTATCTAATTTTACTGGTTGCCTACGACCTACTGCCTGCTCAAGAAGCACAAGCGATTAATTACACTTGGGCAATTATGCTTAGTTTACTTGCTGTACCTATCATGAAACAAAGACTGACACTGAATGATACGCTAGCAGCACTTTTCTGTTATTTTGGCGTGCTCTTTATTGCTACTCACGGCCAGCCGTTTTCACTTAAGTTCGGCAACCTCCTTGGGGTAGCAATGGCATTATTAAGCACGATTATTTGGGCGCTTTACTGGTTATTAAATACTAAAGATAAGCGCCCTAGCCTAATCGGACTGACATTAAACTTTGCTTTCGCCATTCCAATGATTTTCATATATTGCTGGATAACAGGTAACCTTAGTAACTGGCCTATCGAAGGCGTTTTAAGCGCCCTCTATATTGGTCTTTTTGAAATGGGAATCACTTTTGTACTGTGGAATCAGGCCCTTAAGCTGACTGATAAGGCGAGTCGCATTGCCAATTTTATTTTTCTCTCCCCTATTTTATCTATTTTTTGGTTAACTCAGTTTGCAGGTGAAAGCATACAAAACTCAACGCTCGTTGGTCTTGCCTGTATCCTAATAGGTTTAACTGTGCAAAACCTTCGCCGAGCAAAATCACAAAAGTAGCTAAGCCATAGATTTTCTACCACCTAAATAAGTAGTTAAAAGCACACTCGAAAAAATAAGCAACATACCTGACATTGCAAGTAAGTCTGGCACATGCCCCCAAATCAACATCCCCCAAAGCCCGCTAAAAACTACGCCAATATAACTCACTGGCGAAACAATACTTGCAGGAGCAAAACCGTAAGCCAAGGTATATAGGTACATAGCAAAATATAAGGTTAATCCCACTATCAATATATGAGGAATAAGATAAACAGGCACTAACAAAGATGTTTGGTTATATACAGACAAGAGCAAAGATAAGACAGCCGAAATTAAAAAATAAATCGTCATTGTCTCTTTTGCTCTAACGTTTTTTGAAAGCATCCGAGTCGTCACCATTGAAAAAGCCAGACCAATGGCAGACAAAAAACCAACGAGTTGCCAAGGATCAAACTGGCTCGGGGTCGGCCTTATAATAAGCGCAACGCCTAAAAAACCTAAAATCAAAGGTAACCAGCGAGAACTCGGAACTTTTATTTTATGTACAAGCAAAACGACTAAAGGCACACATAAAGGCACACAAGCTCTTAACATTGACGCTTCCACCAAAGGAATATGATTAATTGCGAGGTAGAAAAAATAAAAGCCTAAAAAACCAGATATGCTGCGTAAAAAGTGTGTTCTCCACACACTCACATTATGTCGACGCCAATGACCTCTTTGCTGAGGTAGCAATATGGTCACGCAAAAGAGGCTTTGCCAAAAAACCAATGCTGACACGGCGACTTCTGCTTGCACCAGTTTAGCAACCAAGCTAGTAACTGACATGATGAAAGCATAGGCGAGAGTCGCCAAAACCCCTTTTACCAATAGGCTATCTTTCAAAAGGTGCTCCAAGCAAAAACCAAAGAATGAGATAAAAAGTATCAGTGATTTAAATAACGTGATAATTCAGGTTTTTTATCAATCTGATTGAGAACATCCACACTCTCATGTAACACGACCTTTCCACTTTCTATCAGAATAAGCTTCCCTCCAACTAAAAGAGCTTCTTCAGGCAAATGAGACACAATCAAACTGGTGAGCTCTAATTGCTGAGTAAGATCTGCCACTAACGTCAGCATCTGGCTGCGTAAACTAGGGTCTAACGCACTAAAAGGCTCATCGAGCAAAAGGATAGATTTCTTCTTTTCCTCTTGAGCAACAACAGCCCGAGCAACAGCCCTAGCAATTGCAACTCGCTGCGCTTGTCCGCCTGATAACGCCTCAGGTAACTTAGTGAACATACCCTCAAGCTGAGTGCGTTCTAACGCCCACATAGCAGCTTCTTTTTGAATAGCACTCAGCTTCAAATTTGTAGCTAATCCTATGCTAACATTTTGCCACACACTTAATTGAGGAAATAAATTATCACTTTGAAATAAGGTTGTGATTGGCCTTTGCTCGGGCGTCAAAACCGTTAAGTCTTGCCCTAGATACTCGATCCCTTTACGCGCATCTAAAAACCCTCCAATAAGGTGTAGTAAGGTACTTTTTCCTTCTCCACTGCGCCCTAGTAGGGTCGTTACACCACTAGCCAAGCTAGCTTGATAATTTGCATTAAAGCCTTCACCATCTTGATTACGCCATTGATATTGCACATCTAGGTTAAGCATTTGGCTTCCCTCCTATCACACGAGTGCAAAGTGAAAATAAAGCAAAACATAACAAGACTAGAATCACAGCGATACAAGCACCTTGATCTATTCGATATGAACCGATTAATTGAAAAAGATATAGCGGCAGAGAGGTTAACCCTTGCGAGCCAAATAACGCGATCACACTCATATCCCCTAAACTTAAAAGAAGCGCATAAGCTGTCGCTTGAGCAACAGATTGTCGTACTATTGGCCACTCCAATCTAAACCTTGCAACTCCTCTCAGTCCTAGACTTTGATACAATTTACGATAACGTTTTTCTTGCTGATAAAAAGTTGGCAGTACAACTCTTAGTACAAACGGCAAAGCCATCACGGCATTTACCCATACCACTACCCAGTAAGCATTATCAAAAGCTGCAATACCTAAATGACGCAACAATAAAAACAAGCCTGTAGCCATTACCAAACTTGGCACAATTAAAATCATACCGCCTAAATACTCAAGCTTACTCGGCAACCAAGACCAACCCGCTTTATCCATTGATACCCTCGCTAATACAACAAACCCCATTGCTAACACTAAGCTTAAAGCAGCACTAGGAATCGCTATTTTGATAGACACCCAAACAGCTAGCCATGTCGCTTCTTGGAACAAAGTAGTGATAAATAGAGGCGTAAAAATAGGGGATAAAATAGCCATAAAAGGAGGCAATAAAATAAGCAAAGCCAAAGCCAGAAAACTCAAATCCAAACACCTAGCTTTAACACTATCCTTCACGGGGAAACTTTTAATCTGCTTTAAACTAAAATCTTGTTGGTAAGCGCTTGCAAACTTATAAACTAAAGCCGCAATTAAAGTGCAAATAAAGACCTGCAATAAAGACAAAACACTTGCCTTAGCAATATCGAATTCAAATTTAAGCGCCTGATAAATCGCTACTTCTAAAGTGCTTGATTTAGGGCCCCCACCCAAACTCAAAACAACAGCAAAACTTGTAAAGCAAAGCATAAAGATAAGTAGAAAAGCACCCGGTAAGGCTTTACGTAAATAAGGCCACTCCATCCATCGAAATACATTCCATCGAGAAAAGCCAAGTTGATAAGATAAACGCCATTGACCAGAAGGAATGAGATTATGTGCCTGTATAAGTATACGAACAGCGAGCGGCATATTAAAAAACACATGTGCTAGTAAGATACCAAACAATCCATAAAGAGGTAGCTCAACATCCGTTACTGAGGTAATCCAGCCACTACGTCCATAAACAACAACTATCCCTAAAATTGCCACTATACTTGGCACAACTAAAGAAATTGAAAAAAGTTGCAATAGAAAATCCCGCCCCTTAAAACGTCGATGCATTAAGGCACTTGTAACAGGGATGGCAACAATGAGACTGAGCACACTACTTAGCAAAGCTTGCCAGAGAGAGAATTTAAGTAGTCGCCAGATGTAACGGCTCGAAAGGGTTTCATACCAGTTTGAAACATCTTGGAAAGCGAGCAAAACAACGAAACTCGCAATACCAATAATACAGAAAACGCTAACAATTAAGATAGCTGGCAGTAAACTTTTATCAAGCCTACCACCAAATAAGCCTAGTCTCATTGAGTCACTGAATCTAACCACTCATTAATCCACTGCTTACGGTTAGCAGCAACTTGCTCTGCAGGCAAAGTTAATACTTTAGTTGGCTGTTCAAGACCAGTAAATGCTTTTGGTAAGTTATCTCCTAACTCAATAACAGGAAACATCCAATTACCTGTTGCTACTTCACCTTGGAAACCTTGAGTCAAAATAAACTGCATAAATTGATCCGCTAGCGCCTTGTTAGGTGCATTTTTCAATTGAGCTGCCACTTCAACTTGAGGATAAAAACCTTCCGATGCAGGCACGGCCTGATATTTAGATTCACTCTCTACCACCATATGGTAAGCAGGTGATGTGGTATAACTTAAAACAAGATCAGCTTCACCTTTTAGAAACATACTATAACCATCATACCAACCCTTGGTTACTGTCTTAGTATGGCCTGCTAATGTCTGCCAAGCCTCAGCGGCATCATCACCATAAACTGATTTCATCCACAACATCAGACCTAAACCAGGTGTACTGGTTCTTGGATCTTGGTAGATTACAGAAAGGTCTTGATTTTCTACTACGTCCTTCAAAGACTTAGGCACTTCTTTCAAGGTTTCAGTATTATAAATAAATGCGAAATATCCTTGATCAAAAGGCACAAAATGAGAATCACTCCATCCACCTGGTGTTGTTACCTTACTAGTATCTACATTATGCTCAGCAACTAAACCACTCGCTTTAGCAGCTTGCATTAAATTCAAATCTAAGCCTAATAGAACATCCGCTCTTGAACCGCTTCCTTCAAGCTGAACGCGAGATAGAATACCAACAGAAGAATCTAAGGTGACGTAATTTAGAGTACAAGCACACTCTTTTTCAAAGTTCGTTTTAATCTTAGGACCTGGGCCCCAGTCCGATGCAAATGAATCATAGGTATAAACATTTAGTATCTTTGTTTCTTCGGCCTGTACCATAGAGGCTGATAAAGACAAGCTGGCAAGGGAAGCTAGCGCTATTGAAGTAATATAAGGTGTTCGCATTTTGTCGCTCCTAAAAACAAGCCTAATGTGGCATTGTGAGCGGCGAGGCTTGAAGGCTCTCTACTATTAAACTTGGACCTATTAAATTAAGTCACAATAAGCGTTAAGTAGAGGATCTCAATCCCTACGCCAGCATAATCTGGATCAGGTTCATTGGGTTAGCTTTGCTTCTCAGCCCCACATCGAAAACGAATAGAGCACCCCATGAGATAAAAAATCGAAGCGGATTGTAACGATATTTTGAACTTAAGGCCAGTTTCCTGCTCTTAACCAAAACAAAAGGCATGCCATGTATGGCGTATAAAAATGAAAGGAAGAATCTTGTTAAACTCACACACGCAATCAACAAAACAAAGAGAATACCAAGCTTATTTATTTGATCTAGACGGTACCTTAGTTAACTCAGAACCATTAAAAGGCAAAGCGTTAGCATTAGCCTGTCAAGATTATGGCAGTAAAGCAGATCACCTTATCTATCAAGATGTCATGGGACAAGATTGGCCAAGTGTTACTCAACACTTTTTTAAGTCAGCAAAGATAAACCCTGATTTAGCTGAATTTAATCAATACTTTAGACAACACTACCGAAGACTATTAAAAGATCAACTTGACCTAAGCCCGAACATCAAACCCTACCTTAAACAGTTATCCCAGCTTGATTGTAAAGTCGCCGTGGTAAGTAGCGCTGCCAGTTGGATGATAGAACAAGTATTAACTCAACTGGAATTAGACAACTTTTTTGACCTTATCATCAGCCAAGAAGATGTTAGTCGACACAAGCCCCATCCCGAAGCTTATCTTGTCGCACTAAAAAAGCTCAATATTGAAGCAAAAGACGCCTTAGTATTTGAAGATTCTTTTGCAGGCCTTAGCGCAGCAAATGAAGCAGGTTGTGATGTTATTGGTATTAGACATGAATTTAATATCAAGAATGATATGAGCATAGCTAAAATCTGCTTATCAGATTTTAAAGCGTTATTAGATTAGAAGACTTGGAATTTATTTTCATCGCAAGAGACAGAGTAGCCACACTATCGCGCAATTATCTCTTTCTCTATATAGGAAACCACTTAGTAAACTAAGGTGTGACAAATGATATAAAACTGAAAGGCATTGAAACCTGCTACAGTGAAGCAAACTACATCAAGAGCTAATTGAGTCCAATACTCTCTCAACAGCCCCTTGATTACTCAATGCATACTCATAGGCTGCAGCGCCCGTTTCTATGACGAGTGTTTTATCTTTTGCAAAAGCAAGCAATAGACTACCTACCAACTCACTATTTTTGCAACGTAACCCGCCACCAGATAAAACCAAACTTTCAGTAATGTCTTTAAAATTAAAAGTGTGCTCGCCAACCAATACAGGCTTAGATAGGAGAGCTGGCTCGATTGGGTTATGACCACCTCGCTCAATTAAGCTCCCTCCCACAAACGCGAGATCAGATGCTTGGAAATAGTGCATCATCTCTCCCATGCTATCACCTACTAACACATCGAGTTTACACCACTCTTCCATGGGGGTTTCAGAGCGAAGCCCTACATTTTCAAACTTAGCAGAAGCTTGCTGATAGACCTGCTCAAACTTTTTAGGGTGTCTAGGCACAATAATAAGCACAGCACTTGGGTGTTGTGCTTTTAGTACAAGATGCTCTTCCAATAATGGAATATCCTCACCTTCATGGGTGCTGGCTGCGATCCAAACAAACTCATTTTTAACAAAGTATTGTTGCCAATTATCTTGAATAACCTGAGGATTAACCTTTAAATCAAACTTAATATTGCCTGTTACTAACACCTGCTTCGCACCCAAATCTGCAAAGCGTTTTGCATCAGCATCAGCATGGGCATAAATACGATCCGGCAAGGACATTAATCTTTTAGAGAATCCTGCAAATTTAGCGTATTTTTTAAATGACCTCTCACTTAACCTTGCGTTAACAATATAAATCGCCATTCCCTTTTTTTTCACTTGAACAAGCAAGTTTGGCCATAGCTCAGTTTCAATAATTAAAAGCCTAGGACACTCAACCCCTTTCAAAAATCGCTTAACAGAATGATGCCAGTCCACGGGTATATACCTATGAATAACAGCCTCACCAAAGCTACCTGAAACTTGCTCAGCTCCTGTCGGCGTCATTGTGGTAATCAAAATTTTTGCATTCGGGTTCCTAGTGCGCCAAGACTTAACCAGAGGCCTAGCAGCAAGCACTTCACCAACAGACGCACAGTGAATCCAAATATCAGCCTTTACAGGTGTTTGGTTAAAGCCTAAAGCTTTAATTACTGAATAATCAGAATAACCTCGACCTAATTTAAATAGTCTTAGCAATATAAAGGGACTAATCAAACCCATTAAAATTCGATAAATCAGCATTCCTTACTCTTTCTCTTCATTAAACTGCTGACCATGAAGCTTGGCGTAAGCCCCCTCTTTGGCAAGTAGCTCTTTGTGAGTACCTTGTTCAACAATTTGCCCTTGATCAATCACAGCAATAATATCAGCTTTTTCTATTGTTGAAAGCCGATGAGCAATCGCAATAGTGGTTCTATTTTTCATCAAGGAATTAAGTGCTTGTTGAATGGCTCTTTCAGATTCTGAATCTAACGCTGAGGTGGCTTCATCCAAAATTAAAATGGATGCATCTTTCAAAATAGCTCTAGCAATCGCAATGCGCTGTCTCTGTCCACCAGAGAAAAGTGTACCGTCTTCGCCTACTTGGGTATCTAGTCCATACTCTAACTTCTCGATAAAGTCCCAAGCATTAGCCGCTTTTGCGGCCGCAATAATCTCTTCATCAGAGGCATTAGCTAAATGGCCATACGCAATATTTTCACGAACAGAACCATTAAAAAGCACTATTTTCTGATTCACTAAAGCTACATTACGACGTAGGTCATCTAAGGAGTAATCTTTAACATTAAGTCCATCAACTAACAGTTCACCTTCATTAATATCATAAAATCTAGGCACCAAGTTGGCTACCGTAGACTTACCGCCACCAGAACGACCCACTAGAGCTAAGGTTTTACCTGCCGGAAGAATCAAATTAATGTTAGTTAAAATAGTCTTCTCAGTATTAGGGTAGACAAAATCAACCTGTTTAAACTCAAGCTCTCCTTTAAGCGTCCCTACCTTAGTTTTGCCTGTATCTTTTTCACTTTCTTCATCTAAAAACTCAAAGATACTTTGCGCTGCTGCTAAACCTTTTTGCAAGATTGAATTAATCTCTGTCAGTTGTCGCAGTGGCTTACTTAACATACCAGCAGCACCGATAAAGGCCACAAAGTGACCAGCAGTCATGTTTTCACTGATTTCAGGAGCCAATGCTAGCCACACTATCATTGCCAAAGCGATCGCCACAATAAACTGTACGATAGGCACGTTTAATGATTTAGTAAGTTCCATTTTAAGTTGTGAACGGCGATTATGTAACGCAGCATGATAAAAACGCTTATTTTCATAGGCTTTGCCGCCAAAAATCTTTACCACTTCTTGGCCTTTAATCGCTTCTGAAGCAACATCTGTAATCCCCCCCATAGCACTTTGAATACGCTTACTCAGTTTACGAAAACGCTTAGATGCGTAGGCAACAATCGCGGCAATAAAAGGAATAATCAAAATAAAAAAGAGAGATAAACGCCAATTGGTATATAACATAAAACCAAACAAACCAATAACAGTGAGCCCTTCTCGCAAAATAACCCTTATAGCTTGTGTGACCGAACCTATGACTTGCTCGGTATTAAAGGTCAGTTTTGATAAAATCCGACCACTTGATTCACCATGGAAATAACTAGATGGAAGCTCACTAAGTTTATTAAACATATCAACCCTAAGATCAAAAACTAACTTAGTGCCAACAATTGCCATAAAATAGCTACCAAAAAAAGTTCCTATCCCACGTATAATAAAGATTCCCAAAATAAACAAAGGAATAAATATTCTATCGTCAGTCAAGTTTGATCTCGCACCTTCAGCTTCTGAGCCGCCTAGGGTATCTACTATTAACTGTAGTAAATAAGCCAGTGTGGGCTCCATTGCCCCATATAACAAATACCCAAAAAAACTTAATACAAAGTAAGGCCATGAGCTTTTTGTATAATTAAGCAAACGTAAGTAAATACTCACATCTGATACAGTTTTATTAACTTGCTTTTCCAATGAAATTCTTCCGTTACATATTGCGAGAGAGCACTTAAGCTAGCCCTTGGACTAGCCTAGATACTATAGGTTCGCTTTTTCAATGATTGAGGTGGTTGAATAACCATCAACAAAGGTCAATACCTTTACTTCCCCGCCTTGGCTAAGAATATGGTCAGCCCCAACAATGGTTTCAATACTATAATCTCCACCTTTTACTAGAACATCTGGCGATAGGGCTTCAATAATTTCCTTTGGTGTATCTTCATCAAAGCTTGTCACCCAATCGATCGCTCCAACCCCTTCTAATACAGCCATTCTATGCACTAAAGGATTAATAGGACGTTTGTCCCCTTTTAAACGCTTCACAGACGCATCTGTATTAACCGCAACAATAAGTCTGTCGCCCAAGGCTTTTGCTTGTTTCATGTAGGTCACATGGCCTGGGTGGAGGATGTCAAAACAACCGTTAGTGAAAACAATTTTTTCACCATTCATTTGAGCAAGTTGAATTTGCTCTAACAATTCAGAGGGTGAGAGTACACCAAAATTTGTAGTACGGGTTCTAGCAAACATAATGGCATCAAGCTGCTTTGATGTAATAGAGGCTGTGCCTAGCTTACTAATGACATAAGCAGCCGCCTGGTTCGCATATTCAACCGCATCCGTTAAACGCTTACTTGTCACAAAGACTGCCGTTAAGACAGAGACAACAGTATCGCCAGCACCCGTCACATCAAATACTTCTTTTGCGGCCGTTGCCAAAGAAAACGCAGGTTGCCCTTCTTCGAATAACACCAAACCATCTTCACCACGAGTAACTAATAAAGCTTTCCAGCCATATTTCTGCCTTAGGGCTTCACCACGCTCTAATACCTCATCGTTTGACTCACAGGCACCAACAATGATCTCAAACTCTAATAAATTAGGCTTTACTAAGGTTGCGCCTTGGTAAATTGAAAAATCTTTGCCTTTAGGATCAACAAAAGAAGGGACGTTAGCGTGATTAGCAATACGAATAAGCTCTGGTACGCCCGCTAATGTGCCTTTAGCATAATCTGAAAAAATAACCGCATCTTTATTTATTATTTGCTCTTTCACCACATCAGCTAAAGCTTGTTGCAATTTTTCGGCAGCAAAACTCTCTTCAAAATCCATACGAATCAATTGCTGGTGACGGCTCATTAAACGTAGCTTGGTAATCGTTGGTGCACTTGCGGTACGGACGAAATGACAATTCACTCCCGCACTATTCAAGCAATCCTCTAACGCATCTGCGTTTTCATCATCTCCAACGATACCAATTAAGGTTACTGTCATACCCAATTGAGCAAGACCTAGCGCAACATTCGCCGCACCACCTGGTCTATCTTCATTTTGCGACACCTTAACAACCTGCACAGGTGCCTCAGGAGAGATTCGAGAAGTGCCACCATGCCAGTATCTATCTAGCATGACATCACCAACAACTAGAATATGTTTATCTTGAAAATTTAAATATGAAGAGTCCATGGCGTAATAATAATCGATTTTTTGGGACGTCCATCTTATCATATGAAACTCCCAAGTTGGATATCGTCACAAAGATAAGGTTTTATTCCATCATGACACTCACAATTTCAGAATGTAAGCGAGATTTCCTTACGCCTTGTCGTTCATATTTATATGAAAACTTACTGACAAAATGGTCTCTAAACGGGATTAATCAAGCTGATGGCAAGAGTGCTGAATGTCTTGATCAAGACTGGCAAATTAAGCCCATGGGACGCATTCGTTTGCTTAGCCAATGTCGGCAGCTTTATACATTTTCTCATGCTTATTTAGAAACAAAAGACCCAAAGTGGCTTACTCTGCTTGAGCCTTTATTTAAGTTTATCGTTAACCATTATTTATTTACTGAAAATAATATTGAACGCTGGCGCTTTTCTCTAGATGACAACCTTGAGCCACTTGATAATACTAGTGATGCCTATGCTTTAGCTTTTGTACTGCTTTCTTTCAGCTTTTATTTTAATGCAACAAAAGATAAAACAGCTTTAGATTTAATGAAAAAAACCGACGGTTTTCTCGTTCAACACATGAGCGCTGATAATGGTGGATTTTACGAAAGCTACCCTATTGATAAAACTCAGCAAAGACGTCAAAACCCTCATATGCATTTGTTAGAGGGTTATATTGCTGCGTTTAATGCAACACAGGAAACCTGCTACAAAACACAAATAATATCTCTGTTAGAGTTAGCTGAAACACATTTTTATGATAAAAAAAGCAGAAGTTTATTAGAGTTTTTTGAATTAGATTGGCAAGCAGATAAAAGCGACGGTCAGATTACTGAGCCTGGGCATCATTTTGAGTGGGTTTGGCTATTACACCAAGCCTATAAAGTACACCCTAAAGATACCTACCTTAGTATGGCAACCAATCTATGGGAGAAAGCCTGCAAATATGGTTTTGATCCAAGAGGTGGTATTTATAATCAAATTGCGGCAGATACAGGCAAACCTCTAGACACATCAAAACGCATTTGGCCTATCACAGAGTTTTTAAAAGCGGCCTGCGTGCAAATTGAGTCAAATCAAGAGCAAGCACAAACAATTCATACTGGGTTGAACTTTACCTTTAACCATTATCTAAAAGTGGATGGTCGTTGGAACGAATACCTAGATGCTGAAAACAGTCCAATCGACGCTAATTTATCAGGAACAACCAGTTATCATATTTTTCTAGGGCTTACCGAAGTGATAAACTGGATGCAAAGAAACCCCATAAAGGGAATAGGATAAAGAATATGTATATAGTAACAGGCGGCGCCGGTTTTATCGGCAGCAACATTATCAAAGCCCTCAATGACCGTGGCATTAGCGATATTCTTCTGGTAGATGATCTTACTGACGGCAAAAAATGCATTAACTTAGCAGATCTAAACATTGCTGATTACATGGATATGTATGACTTCTTAGACGCCTTAAAAAACAAAACTCTGTCTATAAAAGTCGATGCTATTTTCCATGAAGGTGCTTGTTCAGCAACCACTGAGTGGAATGGTAAATATGTTATGGATGTTAACTATCAATACTCAAAGGCTGTTCTAGATTATTGCCTTGAGCATAAAGTTCCATTTTCTTACGCTTCTTCTGCTTCTGTTTATGGTGCAGGCCCTATTTTTAAAGAAGAAAGAAGCCATGAAAAGCCATTAAACATGTATGCTTTTTCTAAGTTTCAGTTTGATCAATATATTCGCAACATTTTACCAAATGCAGAATCTCAAATTGTTGGATTCAGATACTTCAATGTTTACGGTCCAAGAGAGCAACATAAAGATAGTATGGCAAGCGTCGCTTTCCACCTTCGCAATCAAGTGCTTGCAGGTGAGAATCCGAAACTTTTCGGCGCTTACGATGGTTATGAAGCGGGCGGACAAAGCCGTGACTTCATCTATGTTGAAGATTTGGTAACAACTAAACTATGGTTCCTAGATAACCCGCAAGCATCAGGTATTTACAATCTCGGAACAGGCCAAGCAGAGCCTTTTAAAACCATAGCGACAACTGTTATTTCTCACTATGAAAAAGGTGAAATTGAATATATAGATTTCCCAGACCACCTAAAAGGTGCGTATCAAAGCTTCACTCAAGCAGATATTAGTAAGTTAAGAGAAGCAGGCTATCAAGGTGACTTTAGGGATCTGGCAACAGGTGTAAAAGATTATATGACATGGCTAGATGCTAATGGCTAAATTTTTAATAGTCGGCCCTTCATGGGTCGGCGACATGGTTATGGCGAATAGCCTTTTTCGCCAAATCAGACAAAATCATCCTGATGCCATTATTGATGTGATAGGTCCAGCTTGGTCTGCACCTATCTTGGCACGTATGCCAGATGTACGAAACGCAATCACCTTGCCCACTGGCCATGGCGAATGGGGAATCAGTACACGAAAAAAACTAGGCCATTCTTTACGTAGTGAAAAATACGATCAAGCCATCGTTCTTCCTAGGTCTTGGAAGTCTGCTTTAGTTCCCTTTTTTGCTAACATTCCCAAAAGAGTTGGCTTTCATGGAGAGCAAAGATACTTCCTTTTAAATGAAAGAAGAAAGCTTGATAAAACTAGCTTAGATCAAACAGTAAAACGCTTTACATCTCTAGGATTGGAGAAGCTTGAAGCATACCCCCCTACTTCTGAAAACATGCCCAACCCAAAGCTTGAAGTTGACAAAGTAAACCAAGGCAAGCTATTTGATAGTCTTAGATTACATCCAAATAGACCTGCTACCTGCCTCATGGCTGGTGCAGAATTTGGTCCATCAAAGCAATGGCCTATTTCTCACTTTCATGACACAGCCAAACACTTTATAGAAGAAGGCTACCAAGTTTGGGTTCTGGGTGGCCCTAAAGACAAGGAAGAAGGCAACGCAATTATCGAAGGATTAGGAGAGTTTGCTTTCAACTTGTGTGGTGAAACCAAACTTGTTGATGCAATCGATTTACTGGCTAAAGCAGAGTTCGCCATTAGCAATGACTCTGGATTAATGCATGTGGCCGCCGCTGTTGGCACTTATGTCCATGGTATTTATGGCTCCACCAGTGAACGTTATACACCACCATTGACAATTAAAAAGACCATTCACAATTTACACTTAGAATGCTCTCCCTGCTTTAAGCGTCAATGCCCTTTAGGGCATACAGACTGTCAAAATAAGCTAACACCCGATTTAATCATTAAGACCATAAACCCTTGATAGTGATTCTAAAATTATGAAGATATCTGGAAACATCATTACCTTAAATGAAGAAGCCAATATTACAGACTGTATTAATAGTCTTAAACAAGTCTGTGATGAAATCATTGTGGTTGACTCTGGTAGTAAAGATAAAACTATTGAGATTGCACAATCTTTAGGAGCAAAGGTCATTCATCAAGTTTATTTAGGGGATGGTTTTCAAAAAAATATCGCACTAAAAGAAGTGCAATATAATTGGGTATTAAGCCTAGATGCGGACGAAAGATTGACAGAAGAAATGATTAAAGACATTCGCTCTATTGACCTTGAAAGCACTAAATTTGATGCTTTCTCTTTTCGCCGTAAAAACATGATCGGCTCTCGTTGGATCAAACATTGTGGTTGGTATCCAGATAATTGCACACGTCTTTACAACCATAAAAAAACAAAATTTAAAGAGGTAAAACAGCACTCAAGTGTTCCCGCTAATTCACTGAAAACCTTTAACTCAGATATCATTCATTTTTCATTTAAGAACATTGGCGAACTCTTTGCTAAACCAGGTAGAAATTTTAGCGGTCGGGCCGCAAAAATCATGTTTGCTAAAGGCAAAAAAGCCAATTCTTTCTCCCCCTTCTTGCATGGATTAAATGCCTTCATACGTAAATATATTTTTCAAAAAGGTTTTTTAGGAGGAGTAGATGGAATGACGATTGCTTTAAGTTCTGCAATAAATAGTTACTTGAAATATGCTAAACTATTAGAGTTTCAAAGAGATAAAAGTGTTACAGAACAAAATGAGTTTAAAAATATTTGGTAGTTTAAGTATGAAAAATATCTTTTTGAGAAATAGATGTAATTTTGGTGCACAAATCACATGTCTACCTTTTTTATTCACATTAAAAAATCAAAAAAAATATAACGAAATCAGAATAGTTTATAAAGAAGACTTAGATTTTTTTTATAAACAATTTAGTTGGATAGATCATAAAGTTAAATCGACTTCGATCTTGACGGATTTACAATATATTAGGAAAAATGAACACTGCATTTCACTTCGACCAAATAGTTTTGGGCTAAGGTTTTCATTTTTTCTCAAAAGAGCCTATCCTAAAGATGCTATTGTCAAGACTAAAAGTGCTAAAACTTCTAATCTACTGAATAACCATGTGAATTTTTGTGATGAAAAATACAGAGCAGTTCACTATCTTGAACTTTATGATAAATTTTTATCAAAAGATGAAATATCAAAAAGCTTAAAGGCTCCATTTCTATATGAGTCTAGGCGGTCTCAATTAAATGTTAATAAAAACCACATTAATATTTTTGTTATGGTTGGGGGAGGTGCAGGCGATTTTAAAAAATGGGGAGTTAATAACTTTATTAGAGTTTGCATAAACTTAGAAAAATTACTTGATGTAAAGATTGGTATTCACGCCCTTATTGGGCCTGATGAGAAAGAAGAAAAAAAAATACTTTTAAAGGCTAAAAAATCAAACCATAGAATTCAAATATATGAAAACATAAATATTTCTGATATTTCAAAACTGTCAATCTTATGTGACTTAACTATTGCTAATGATTGCGGTCCCAGCCATGTTGCACAATGTGTGCAAAATGGTTTTTTAGGTATATTTGATAAAGTGAAAAAAGAATGGTTTTATAAAAACTCACTTTCTGTTTGCATCACACCACCGAATGGAAATATTTCAGAAGTAACGACTCTTAGCGTTACAAAGTCAGCTTTAGCAATTATAAAATTAAAAAGAGAGAACGATATTGAAAATATTACATATAAATTTAGCTAAAGGCTTTCGTGGAGGAGAAAGACAGACAGAGATTCTAATTAAAACTCTTGCGAACAAACCTGATATAAAACAGTCATTAGCATGTAGAAAAGACTCGCCGTTAAGACATCACTTAGCAAAAGTTATAAACTTAGACTTTGTAGATGCAGATAATCAAATTCTCGGGCATTTTAGTGCTACTAAATTTGATATTATGCATGCTCATGATGCAAAAGCAGTTCATTGGGCATACTTACATAAGCTTCTTACAAATACTCCTTACATCATTACTCGAAGAGTTGATCAGGATATTAAGAAGAAATGGTTTAATAAAAAGAGTTATTCAAACGCTGCTAGTATCGTAGCTATATCAAGTTTAATAAAAACTCTCATACAACAAAGAAAATGGAATACAAATATCCAGCTCATTCCTAGTGTAATGGCAGACTTTAAAGTGAATAAAAGCATAACTAATAGTTTTAAATCAGAATTTAATGGAAAAATACTTATTGGCAACGCTGGCGCACTTGTAGATAAGCATAAAGGACAAAGGTTATTAATTGAAACGGCAAGAAACTTAAAAAAGTCCCACCCACACTTTCAATTTATTATTTTTGGTCGAGGGGAAGATGAGGCCATATTAAAAAAAGAGTCTCATGAATTAGATAATATAACCTGGGCAGGTTTTAAAGAAAATATTGCAGATCACATTGCTGCTCTTGATATTTTTGCTTTTCCTTCAAGAAATGAAGGGTTAGGCTCAACTCTTTTAGATGTTATGAACGCTGGCGTACCAATAATTGCAGCAGATGTTGGAGGTATTCCGGACATAGTCATTCATAAGAAGACAGGGCTTCTATTTGAAGTGAATAATGCAAAAGCATTAGAGGAATCTTTATTGGAACTTATAAAAACGCCAGAAAAACAAAAAGAATATATATTAAATGCCAAGAGCCAATTAAAAAAATACTCTCCAAATGCAATGACTAACTCATACCTAAAACTATATAAGCAGTTTATTTTTTAAGCTGCTGTGACTGAATAAAGTATTTTTCAGCAACAAGCAATCCAATTATCTCTTCCATATTTTCATCTAAAAATTGTTTTGTATAAGTTTGAGCATTCTTAATTATTTCTAGTGCTTTATCTGGATTTTTATTATAAAAAGAAATTTTCTCTTCTAGATCACTAAAATCATCTTTAAGTTCAACATAATGAAAACCAGCTTTTAATCGCCCCTCCATAAACCAAGTCTCATATCTTGGCTTACACATAAAACAAAGAGAATTTGAAGACATTATCCATTTCAAATTTGTTGCAACGTCTTTACCTTCAACACTAATTATATACTTATATTTAAGCTGCTCTTCTTTTGATAAAAAACCTTTAAAGCTTGCTTCAAAGGCTTTTTTTTCATCACAATGTCCTATATTACAAAGCCTATTAGTGTGAAATTTTTCAACTAAGAGAACTCTATGCTCCTGATGAATATGTCCCCGCCAAACAGCTAACTCATTTTTATTCTCAAATTCAATTTTATCCTCAACAAATTGATAGTGCCTTATTGAATTGAGTTTTAATAAAATAGAGTTTTGGTTCTTATTCGATATTGGTCTGCTCTTCAAAAAACTTGGAGTATCAGGGACATAAATGATGTCACCAAATAAGAAATCAAATTTTAATTTTTTTGAAAACCTACGAACAATTTTTTTTGTATCAGCATAATATGCAAAGCTTTTCATTTTTCTAAAATTAGCTATTTTTACAGCATTCTCAGAAACAAGAAAATTTGATTGATCTTTGCAGTAGTAATTCACTCTATCCACAACATAATCATTTTTTTTTAAATCTAGAAAGTCAGAAGTGTGAAACTTTTCAACGGGTAAATTTATTTTTACTGTTTCACTTAGGTAATAATAAATTTTTTTAATTCTTTGCTTAACATAAGCTATATCTTTCATAAAAATTCTTATTTTTAGCTATCCACACCAAATAGGTCTCGCGTATAAACTTTGTCATCAACATCTGAAATATCATCTGTTACACGATTTGCAACAATGACATCACTCATATTTTTAAAAGCATCTAAATCATTTACAACCATAGAATTAAAAAAACTTTCTTCATTAAGAGCTGGCTCGTAAATAACCACCTCAACCCCTTTCGCTTTAATACGTTTCATTACTCCTTGAATAGCTGATGCCCTAAAGTTATCTGAGTCAACCTTCATTACAAGTCGATAAATTCCAACAATTTTAGGCTGGCGTTTTAAAATAGCATCAGCAACAAAGTCTTTTCTTGTACTATTAGCATCTACAATCGCACCAATAATGTTATTAGGCACCTGTTTATAATTAGCAAGTAGTTGCTTAGTGTCTTTCGGCAAACAGTAACCACCATAACCAAAAGAAGGGTTGTTATAGTGGGAACCAATTCTGGGATCTAAGCTAACACCATCGATAATCTGCTTTGAGTCCAACTTATGTGCTTCTGCATAGCTATCAAGTTCATTAAAAAAAGCAACTCGCATAGCTAAATAAGTATTGGCAAATAACTTAATTGCTTCTGCTTCTGTCGAGTCTGTTGTCAAGATATCAATAGTCTCTTTAGTTGCGCCTTCAGCTAAAAGATTTGCAAATATCTGAGCCCGATCTGACTTTTCTCCAACAATGATACGAGAAGGATAAAGATTGTCGTGAAGAGCCTTTCCTTCCCTTAAAAACTCAGGAGAAAAAATAATATTTTGCGAATTAAACTTCTCTTTCATAGAGGCGGTAAAACCAACAGGAACAGTAGATTTAATCACCATACAAGCATAGGGATTGATTGCTAGAACATCTTGAATGACAGATTCAACGTGAGAGGTATTAAAATAATTCGTTTCAGGGTCATAATCCGTTGGCGTCGCAATGATAATGAAATCGGCATTTTCATAGGCCTGATGTTTATCAAGTGTTGCCTTAAAGTTAAGAGCTTCTTCTTGTAAAAATCGCTCTATATCTTGATCAGAAATAGGTGATAACTTGTTATTTAACATCTCAACTTTTTCAGGAATAATATCAAGCGCTACTACTTCATTATGTTGTGCAAGTAAAAGCGCATTTGAAATACCAACATACCCTGTGCCCGCTACAGCTATTTTCATTTAACCACCTTTCACATACTTAAACGCAATGCACCTAAGCTAAATTTATTTATAAGTAGATTATAAGCATTCTATTCAGCTCATTCTATCTAATTCTTAACCATAAGCACCTTTGATCTAAATAAATAAAATAAACATGTTTGCAAAAAAACACGAGCCAAATTGTTAACTTAGGAGTAATCTCTAATTAAGTCTAACAGGAGATCCTATATGAAATTTGAACTTGTTGATCGTCAAGGTTACATTCCAGATTTAAACTACGGAGACCAAGGAAAAGAACTGTCTTGTTTCGTTCCAACTGACTATAAATGGGAACAGGTTTCCTTTGAAAATGGTGAAGGTGAGGTGCGCATAGAAGGTCACACCTGGCACTTTTTCTTTACCCAAGAAGGCATTGGAATTCAGTTAGTAGATGGCATAGTCACAGCCAAAGAAGCCGATTTATTTCTACATTTAGTCAAAGAACATATCTTTGGAGAGAAAACTCAAGAAGTACAAATATTTATTGCAGGTGTAACACCTAAATAGATACAGAGATAAAAGCACCTAGAGAATTATTAGGTGCTTTTCAAACTTTTCATTTTAGCAATTTAATTTTGCTGTTCGGACATCAATCGGAGCATTCGCTTTGACCATTGACTCCACGACCCAATAAATACACGCTTATTATTACCACCCGCAGATAAATTAGCTAATACATTATGACAAGCTGTCACTCCAGATCCACAGTAATGCACAATTTCCGAACCCGTTTCAAATTGCTTAAACCCCTGCGCTAAAGATTCAGGCGATAAAAAAGCACCTTGGCCATCCAAGTTAGTTGAAAAAGGATGATTTAGTGCACCAGGTATATGACCTGCCAATGCGTCCATGGTTTCATTTTGCCCTTCAAACCTATCGTTTGCTCTAGCATCAAGTAATTGAAACGCTTCTGTTTCCATATTTTCTAATACTTCGTCTTCACTGACCACCCATGGAAACGATATATCCAAAGGTTGTTCTGCAGGGGTCAAGGAAGACTTAGCCGTATCTAGCTCACCACCTAATGCTTGCCATGCACTAATACCTCCATCTAAAACACGAACGTCAATATTATTTTGAGCAAGCATCCACCAGGCCCTTGCTGCAATAGCACCAGACATATCATCATAAACAACCACATTGGAGTTATGCTGGATTCCCATTTTCTGAAGGTAACCACTAAAATCTATAGGTGAAGGCAAAGGGTGTCGCCCACTCAGCTTATTTTCTGGGGATGCTAAATCATGGTGAAGGTCAACAAACAATGCACCAGGAATATGACCTTTATTGTACTCAAGCAGACCTTTATCTAAATCTGTTAAATAGAACCTTGAGTCCAAAATGATCAAATCTGGATTAGCTAATTCACTTTTTAACGCCTGTGCCGATATTAATGTTCGCATTCCGTTTCCCCTAGTAAAGCAGTTTTAAATGATTAATTTAGTAATTCGTCTAAACCTGAAATCTCAACAAAAATAGCATCTAGGTGACATTCCATGGTTTCATGATTAAGCTCGACATTATTAGCAACATCATACGGAAAGCTAGCCATGATGGTATCAAAATCACTATTACTCAATTTCTCTCTTGCTAGATAGTGTGCCAGATGTAATAAAGAAGCTAGAGAGTTATCTTTAGCGAGCTCCAAAGGCTTTTGATAAGCAAAAATAGCATCACCTAAAATATGAGGAAAACGCCATTTTTCGATTAAATCTGATGCAAGATTACCACTAGAAAAACCTAACACCTCAAGCTCTGCTTCATATAACCCTAACCCAGTTTCTTGCCTATCTTTAATCACAATTGACTGAGAAGGGACACCCATCACTATCAATAGGCTACCTATCGTTGATAACAAACCTGCCGTAAAAGCCGCATCTGGATCTGATTCGTCAGCAAGGATAGCCAACTCTTTGGCAATACCAGCAATATAAATTGACTCTTGCCAAAAAACCTTCATATCCATGCCCACTACATGATGAACACTTGACGTCAAACCCGACGCAACAACAATATTCTTCAACTTAGCCATACCTAGCATTACCACAGCTTCATCAATTGATGAAATTTTTCGGTTTAAGCCAAAATGAGCTGAGTTTACAATTTTTAAAACCTTAAGAGAGATCACCTGATCTTTTGCAACATCTGATGCAACCGAGCTTAAATCTATATCAGGGTCATTTAACTGCATAATTAAAGTGCGTACTACTTCAGGCACCATAGGTAACTGTTCTATTTGATCAAACAACTCTGAAATTTGCATAACATGCCCTACTTTCATCCATAAACTCGCTATATTTTATGCCTTGCTGAATAAGTTTGTAAGCCTATAGTTGCTATTACTTATTTGCTAAAATGAGTCCATCACTCACAATTACTAAGCTCAGAAAATGATCCGTATTGACCAGCTACTTACGCAAAAAAAACTTTGTAAATCTCGCGCCCAAGCACAAACCTACATTTCTGAGAAAAAAGTCACCATTTTCATCAAGGGTCAATGGCAAACAGTACTAAAGCCAAGCCTTAAAGTAGAGCAAGACATAGAGATAAAGCTATTACTTGATGATACAGATAAATATGTATCACGCGGCGCACTCAAATTAGCGGGTGCACTTGAATACACAAAACTGAATATTAGTGGTTTTAATGTCTTGGATGTTGGTCAATCCACTGGTGGATTTAGTGACTGTGCTATTCAAGAAAATGCAGCCAAAGTTGTAGGTATAGAAGTAGGGCATGATCAATTAGATCAAAGCTTAAGACAGAACCCTAACATCGTTTGCCTTGAGGGGGTTAACGCGCGTAATTTAAGCAAACACGATATCGGCAATCACTTTCCATCTGATGGTTTTGACCTCATCGTAATGGACGTATCCTTTATATCCCAAACAAAAATCCTACCAAATTTTCCCGATTTATTAAAACCTAATGGGCACCTTATCACCTTAGTCAAACCACAATTTGAAGTTGGTAAACAAGCAATAGGAAAAGGCGGCATAGTTAAAGACAAAACAGCAGTATCAGAGCTAGAGATAAAGATGACTGATCTAATCAAAGATCTTGGCTTTAGTGTTCACTGTTATATCAAGAGCCAGATCAAAGGTGGCGATGGTAATCAGGAATATCTCATTTGGGCAAGTTTAAATGCCAATGCAGACAAGCCTCATTAACTCGCTTTCACTTCAAGTTCAGCGATATAGCGCCTAGCTAAAGTAAAAGCGATACAGCCAAAAATAATTGAACCTAACGCCTGACCAACAAAAATTCCTTTTGCATCGAAGAACCAACCAAAAAATACGATTAAAGGCCAAGTACCCAAGGTTGCCCTACCAAAGTTTAACCATGCGGATGTTTTAGGGCTTCCTAGGTTGTTAAAAGTGGCTATTCCAATGAAAAGTAAACTTTGAAAGAAGAAACTAAAAGATATGTAGGTAGCAAAGAATGAAATCAAAGAAGCGGTTTCTTTACTGGCACTAAACACCTCAATCAACCAGAACTGTAATTCGTACAAACTTAGGCAGAGTAATAAGCAGTAACTTAAACTATAAACAACAGCACTGGTAAGTGTTTGCTGCATTCGCAGGAAGTTACCCGCACCATAGTTCTGTCCCAGTATAGGCCCTACCGCACCAGATAAAGCAAATAGCCCACCAAAAACAACGGGGATCACACGTCCAATAATTGAATAAGCAGCAACAGCATCATCACCAAAAGTCGCCATGTGCTCAGTCACTATGGCATTCGCTAGTGGCGACGACATATTGGTTAACATAGCAGGAAAAGCAATAAACGAAATCTGTTTAAAGTCTTGAGCAAAATACACCCAATCAAAACGAGATAATATCTGATGCACATGTATCAAGCCGTAATACGCAATGACAACCATAGAGCAACGAGCAATCAAAGAAGCAATTGCAGCGCCATCTAACCCCAAATCAAATCCAAAAATAAGCAGAGGATCCAAAACTGCATTCACTAAGCCGCTAATTAAGGTGGCATACATAGCACGCTTAGCATCACCAAGTGCACGCATTATTCCAGACCCTATCATGCCGACCATAATAGCTGGCATACCTAAAATTGAGATCTGTAAATAACTAGTCGCTAGATCCAGGGTAACCCCATTCGCACCCAAGAAGTACAACAAATGGGGAATTCTTGGCATTAAAAAATAAATAATAATAAAAGAGAACAAAACCCCAAACACGAGAACATTTGTTGCTCGCCGCTTAGCTTGCTCTCTATCACCCTTTCCAACCGCTTTAGACACCAAAGCTGTCGCTGATATCGATACCGCTATACTCAAAGAAATGGTAAAAAACATGATAGAACTTGCAAAACCAACAGCTGCAACAACTTCTTTTTGGTCAAGCATGGAGAGGAATAAGATATCAATTAAATCAACCATAAACATGGACATAAGTCCGAAAGCACCGGTTGCTGACATAACCACAACATGGCGCAAAGTTGATCCAGAAGTAAACGTTGCCTTTAACGGCATTCAACATGCTCCATCGAATTGATACATTAGAATGTGAAGAGACTAGAAATAAGCGTTAGAGATTAATCCAGACTAACCTCCATCAAAACACGATAAAAGGCACCATCAAAACGATAGTGCCTTTCTGAAACAAGATTTTCTCACGAAATGGCAACAAGAAGAAGCCAAGGAAAAAATTTAACTGTCGATTTAGTGAACGGAACCTTTTGCTTTGACAAAAACCACCTTCTCAACATCTGAGAAGCGTTGCGCAAAATGTACTGTCATCCCAACTTTAATTGAGTCTGGTAGCTCATCAAAATCTCGTCTATTTGGCTCAGGTAAGATAACTTCGAAAATCTTACTGCGCTTCGCTGCAATAATTTTTTCTTTAACACCACCAATAGCGAGCACTTGACCTGTTAATGTTAATTCTCCCGTCATAGCCAAGCCTTTTTTAATAGGCTCATTTCTCGCTAAGGACATAAGTGCAGTTGCCATCGTCACACCCGCGCTTGGCCCATCTTTAGGTGTCGCGCCTTCTGGGACATGTAGATGTATCGTACTTTTATCAAAATAATCAGGTTGCAGATTAAAGGTTTTTGTGTGTGAAGCGACATAGGAGTGTGCTATCTCAGCTGACTCTTTCATAACATCTCCAAGCTTACCGGTTAGTTTCAAACCGCGGCTTAGCTCATGCACTCTGTTTGCTTCAACAGGTAAGGTTGCCCCTCCCATAGAAGTCCAAGCTAAGCCTGTCACAACACCTACCCCTCTAATTGAAGAGTCAGCTTTAAAGTAAGGGGCGCCTAATAAGGTCTCAATATCTTTAATACCTACATTGATGCTTTCAGCACTTTCGGTCATCAGCTGCACGACACATTTTCTTAGTACTTTTTGCAGCAGTTTATCTAAACCACGCACACCTGCCTCTCGGGCATAATTTTCAATAAGGTGTTTCAATGCTGCATCGGTAATATTTAACTGCTTTTTAAGCAACTTGTTCTTTTTCAGCAGCTTAGGCCATAAATGCTGTTTTGCAATCGCTAACTTCTCTTCTGCAATATAGCCAGATAGGCGAATCACATCCATACGATCTAATAATGCACTAGGAATAGTATCTAGCTGGTTCGCCGTACAAACAAATAACGCCTTAGATAAATCTATTCTCATATCTAAATAATGATCTAAGAACTCAGCGTTCTGCTCAGGGTCTAACGCCTCAAGCAGTGCAGAGGCAGGATCACCTTGATGAGAAGCGCCAATCTTATCAATTTCATCTAACATGATGACAGGATTCTCGACTTTTACATCCTTTAATGCCTGTACAAATTTACCAGGAAGAGCACCAATATACGTACGTCTATGTCCCTTTATTTCCGCCTCATCCCTCATGCCACCTAAACTAAAACGGTAAAATTCACGATCTAAAGATGCCGCTATAGATTTACCGATTGATGTTTTGCCAACACCAGGAGGCCCTACAAGCAGCATAATAGATCCGCCCATCTCACCACGATGCGCTCCTAAAGCAAGAAACTCAATAATGCGATCTTTAACATCATCCAAGCTTGTATGATGATCTTCTAAAACTTGGCGAGCTTTAATAATATCCATATTATCTTGTGAACAAACACCCCAAGGTAAGGCAGCTGCCCATTCAAGATAATTACGAGTCACGCCATACTCTGGCGATCCAGACTCAAGTACGCTTAATTTCTCTAGCTCTTCATCAATTTTTTCTTGTTGCTTTTCACTTAGCTGCTTGCCTTCCAGCCTTTGTCGAAACTTATCAATATCAGAGGTTTTATCATCTTTTGATAAGCCAAGTTCCTTCTGAATAACCTTAAGCTGTTCCTTTAAGAAAAACTCCCTTTGGTGCGTGCTTATTTTATCATTTACCTCAGCGCTGATTTCATTTTGTAAGCGCGCTATTTCTAATTCTCGCTTTAACAACAAAAGAGACAAATGCATACGTTTATGAACAGGTCGGGTTTCTAAAACATGATACAGCTCATCAGCTTCTGCAGATGTAATAGAGGCAGCAAAGTCAGCTAACAGGCCGGGCTGATTAAACGAAAATCGGGCTAAGTATTGCCTTAAGTCTTCACTAAACAAAGGGTTTACACGTATCAACTCTTTAATAGAATCTAAAATAGAGATGGAATAAGCCTTAGATTCATCATCATTAACCTTAGTATCAGTTAAGTACTTCACTCGTGCACGATAAGGTGCCTCTTCGTCTAACCATTCAACCACTTCAAAACGCTTTATGCCTTGAGCTAAAAAGGTCATCTTGCCTGATTCTGGGGTAGCTTTGTGCACCTTAACCACACAACCAATTTGCTTAAACTCATTGACAGAAGGGGCACCATCTGTCGCGCTCTCGCTAAAAAGCAGACCAACGCTTGATTGTGAGTCTAGTGAAATTCTTTCTAAAGTTTCTTCCCAAGGGTCTAGATCAACAGCGACAGGCTGCACTTGAGCAGGAAAAAAAGGTCTGCTTGATAGAGGCAATACATAAATAATATCTGGTAGTACGTCTTCAGGAAGCGCTAAAGCCTTTGGATCATTAAGGACAACGTCATCCCCTTCAAGCTCATCAATTACAACATCTTGTTTTGTTAATGTATCTGTATCATCTGAAAAATTATCTTCGTTGCTCATTCTATTCTCAATTTGTCTATTATTGAGATGCGACAGGTAAGCTGCCTGAATACACCATCAAGCATATGAAATATTAAACTTACCTACTTTTCTCATTCAGTTTATGTTTGATAACTCTTTATGTAATGTCGAATAAAATAAATACAAGCAACTATCAAGAATCAAGCGGTATAACTGATATCAAGATAAGTTGAAAAAGGCATTATTAACTCTCTGTACTTGGCCTAGATCTATCTATTAGGTCAGGATTAATTCATAATCCTGCCTCAGAATAGACACAGTTTTATCATGGCTTAAACACTTAATTTTGAGTCTAAAAGAATAAGGACCCAGTTATGACAGCAAATAACATTCTCGATACTTACTCAGATATTCATCTTATTGACCACCCGTTTGTACAACATAAACTCACCAGTTTAAGAGATGTAAATACGGGTACGCGTGAATTCAGAATGCTAGTGGAAGAGCTAGGAACCCTGATTGGTTATGAAGCAACAAGGGATCTTGAAACAGAAGACGTTGAAGTAGAAACACCGCTTGAAAAAGCTATGAGTCCTGTTCTTAAAGGTAAAAAACTCTGTATTGTTACTATTATGCGAGCAGGTAATGGCTTAGCAGAAGGTGTTCTCAAACTTTCTCCTTCTGCACGTGTTGGACACATAGGCATGTATCGCGACCCTGATACAAAACAACCTGTCGATTATTACTTAAAGATGCCTCACTCTTTAGACCAAAGAACCATAATCGTTGTTGATCCTATGTTAGCTACAGGCAATTCAGCCGCTGCTGCCATTCAAAAAATGAAAGACTTAGGCGCAAAAAGCATTCGCTTTATTTGTTTATTTGCAGCACCGGAAGGCATCAAAGCATTTAAAGAAGAGCACCCTGACGTGCCTATGTATATTGGTGTTATTGATCGTTGCCTAGATGAGAATGCTTACATACGTCCAGGTGTGGGTGATGCTGGTGATCGTATCTACGGTACTCGCTAATAGTTTTTTTGAGCTATAGCTTCAGATAAAAAAGCCGCTGAAACAACAATGTTTTAGCGGCTTTATATTACCTTAGAGAACTAACTTTTTAACCTAGCCCTTTAGACCTACATATAAACCCGCTGTTGCCATAATGGAACCAGCAGTTCGATTCACAAGCTTTAATGATTTAGGCGAATTTAAATGCTTTCTTGCCTGTGCAGCCATTAGCGCAATCAATGTCAGTCCTGTCATCAATGCGATAAATGTGAGTAAACTTGCAATAGCAATATCTTGTACGCCTAACTGAGTCACATCCATAAAGGTAGGCAAAAAAGCAATATAGAATAAAATCACCTTAGGGTTTGAAGCCGAAATCATAAACCCTTGAATAAATGAGGATAATTTATCTTGCTGTTTAACCTTTAAATCTGGGTTAGATAATTCTTGGGCGAGCGCTGGAACAGAAGTCCACATCTTCCATCCTAAATACACTAGGTAAGCACCACCTAAGATACGAATGATTAGAAAGACCTCTTCCCAAGCATGAGCAAGGCTTGCTAAACCAAAACACGCCATTACCAAATAACATATATCACTAATCACCATGCCCACGCTTAGCCAATTACATGATCTAGCACCTTGAGTCATGCTTTTAGCTAAAATGGCAAAAATACCAGGTCCTGGCGTAATACCAAAAATAAATATCGCGAGGAAAAATGTGATACCACTTTCAAGCGTCATAATCTTCTACCTTTAACCTAACTGGCACATTAGTCAGTGATACCGCAGCTACTTAGAATCATGTTGGTGACAAATATTTTTGCCTGACCATAATCCTCTTCTTCCAACTCAGCCTTATTTAACACTATTTTAATTTGCGCATCAAAATCAGCGTAAGTTTGAGTCAATGCCCACAAACTAATAAATAAATGCTCGGCTGAAACAGGTTTCATCTCACCTTGCTCAATCCAAGTTTGAATTGTTTGCTTCTCTCTCGCTAACTCACTCACAAAATGCTTATTCAAGTATTCTAAGACAAAAGGTTCCTCACCAATCAGGGCCATTGCAAAGACCTTTGAAGCATTAGTATTAATTCGTGACTGATCTATTTTTTCGCTGATATAACGTGTTAAACAGGCTTTTGGCCCATCTTCTAATACAAAGCAACTAACAGACTCTAACCAAAGTTGAAGTATGTTACCCAGCACAGCCTCTAACAAATCCTTTTTAGAGCGATAATAATAGTGAATATTCGCCTTAGGTAACCCTGCTTCATTTGCTATCATCTGAGTCGTTGTTTTAGCCAAACCTTGTCGAGCAAAAACACGCTCTGCAGTTGATAAAATTAACGCTTGATTTTGAGCTCGAATATGAGCTTTTAGCTGATCTTTTGCACGTTTTTCTTCCACAGGGAGCTGTCCTCAGTCAGATATTACAGGCAATCTATTAAAGTGAGTCTAATTAAAGCAAGTTTTACCATAACACGTTTTATTAAGAGCAAGAATACACAAGCAAAAGATAGACTTAGAAAGATAAACAGTCATTCATAATGAAGCTTTTTTCAGGCATAAAAAAAGGGGAAGCTTGGCTGCTCCCCCTTTTACCCCTACAACAAAATTAAGCAATAACTATAGGCATTCGTTATTGAATATTTTGTTGCACCACGTTGGCTCTTATAGTTTCACTCACCTAAAAATAATAGACGGCATGAAATATTCTGTTCGATCAATCTTGTTTGACCCAGCGCTAGAAACTTTCTAGCAGCATTAAATTCGTTATTTATTACTTGATTTCAAAAAAACAAAATTAGAAACGTTTTTTTCAATCTTGGAATTATATGCTTAAGAATTACACAGATCAAGAAAAATTAACCACATGGTCAAGTTTTATTTTTTGTATAATGAAACCAAATAAAAAGATCTAATACACTTAATTTAAGGAAGATCACTCAAGAATCACGCAATTACGACCTTTTTTCTTGGCTTTGTATAAAAGCTGATCAGCATGTTTAATAACATCTTGAGCATGGCGTTCAGAGCTTGAAAGGGCTGCACCGATACTTATAGTGACAGAGACGCCTTTGTAGGCATCTTTTTTACTATCATAAACATCGACCATCTCAGAGGCGATTGACTCTCTTACACCTTCTAGTGCCGCCAATATATCTTCTTTCTTTTTATGTGCGAAAACAATGGCAAACTCCTCCCCCCCATATCGGAAAGCTTTACCACCAGACGCGACCTTATCCATACTATTCGCCACACTTTTTAAAACTAGATCACCCATATCGTGACCATAGGTATCGTTAAACTTTTTAAAATGATCCACATCTAACATGGCAATGACATAATGTTTCGATAAGCCTAATAACCTTTCATTTAGCGCCCTTCGTCCTGGTAATTGGGTTAACTCATCCACATAAGCCATCTTATGGCTATCAATTAACAAATAGATGCACCAGATAACGAAGACGCCCGTATGCATAAGGGCCGCTTGCTTACTACTAAGTGATAAGAAATGTATTAAGGTTAAAAGCAATAGAGAGACTAGAATAGCACCACTAAAAGTATCAGATTTAAACCACCATTTACTTGCTAAAAATGCCAAACTAATAGCAAAGGTCAGTACAAAAAACACCAAAGCAAAACTAAAACTTTTAATACTAATTAGATACAGAGATATCCCAGGAATTTTTACCCAAGCTTTACTTAATGCCAAGCACCATAAAAGTTGCACTGCAACAAAAATAATACGGTTTAAAGCAAAGCGATTTAAAAAACCTCGTTCTTGTAATTGACTAACAAGAGCGAGGTTCAAACTTGTTAAGAGTAAATAAACTGAAACATTATCTTGATTACCTAAACTTGAAATAGGCAAAAGAGGCAGCATTAGAATCAGGCACACCATAAGGATTAAGCCCTTATTAAAATGCCAGGCTAGCAGTATCACAAGACTAGAAAAAATATAAGGAAGCCACTCAAGCAGAGCAAGCCAAACTGCAGGAATTTTCTCCACATAGACACTAAGATACAAACTCAATAGTGCAATCACTAAGGGGATAAATAGACTCGTAAATCGTGATGTCATAAATACTCTTATAACTTAATTTCGCCTTTTAAAGGTTAAAACAAGCTTTTAACCTCAAGCTTAAAATAAATTGAATTTAACCACACCCACTCTAGATAAGCACTCTAGAGCCATGCATTGAACGACTAAAATCGGTTAAAAATTGTGAAGCTCAATCCTTAGCATCGTATTTTCAGGAGAAAATCAGGGAATAAAAAACATAAAGCATGACATATGAACTCTTTTTCATTTCCATTAGCTTTGATTAATGTGGACTTTTTAAGCTTGTGACCAACAAGGTCTATAAAATGTCACGATTTTTGGCGATAATATGTACTCAGGTTCAGCATGATTGATCTTTTGATCAGTTTATTTGTTCACATTTGCTCAAAATAGGTTTGTTATCTTTATGGACAGAAAAATTCTTTGGCTAATTTCTATTGCTGTCGTACTAGTTCTTTGGTTTAAATTGGGAGATAAGCCCACCCCTAACGAACAAGAAGTCACTCAGTCTCAAGAAGACGCACCGTTACTTGAGAACCAGCTTGTGATTAACAAGGCAACGCCTTTTCAGCCTATGCCAGTGAAACCTAATTTTGCTGAGATTCAAGATATTAAACAAAGGAAAGAGACCTTTTTTCAGTTCTTAGTTCCCTTTGCTGCAGAAAAAAATGCCTTATTGATTCGAGATAGAAATGAATTAACACGCATCATTCACAATGCAGAGCCACCAACACGAGAAGAGAAAAGATGGCTTGCAGCACTTAGAAAAATCTTCAAACTAAAAAAGGTCGGTGTTTATACACCGGAAAACCTTGCTGAACTTTATCCTCATTTAGATATTATCCCAGAGTCCCTAGTACTCGCTCAGGCGGCGAATGAGTCAGCCTGGGGTACTTCTCGCTTCGCACTAAAAGGCAATAACTACTTTGGCCAATGGTGCTTCAAAATAGGTTGTGGGTTAGTGCCAGAATCTCGCGATGAAGATGCAGACCATGAAGTACAAAAGTTTAAAAGCGCAAGAGAGTCAGTTTATGCCTATATCGATAACTTAAATTCAAATGCGGCTTATAGATCACTCAGAAAAGAGCGCGCTAAACTTAGAGAAGAAAACAAAAGTATTACAGGGGTAGATCTGGTATCAGGTTTATTGTCTTATTCTCAGCGTGGTCAAGCTTATGTTGAAGAGATAAAGTCACTTATTAGTTATAACAAGTTAGCGCGCTTCGATCAGGAAATCGAAAAAGTAGCCTCTAACAAATAACCAAAAAGCATAATGATCAGAAATACAAATGCAGGTAAATTATAAATCATTAAATTCATTAACTTATTTTTGAATTCTAGGTGGCTAAGCATTATCGGCTTTATTACAATGACACCACTTTAATTCATATTTGAATCGAGGAAATTGAATTGGCACGTTTACCTGTTATTGTTGGATTTGGCGGAATTAACCCGGCTGGTCGCACATCTTCACACCAAGCATACCGCCGTATTGTTTTTGACTTACTACCTAAATCAATCCAGCAAGAGGTATTATTAGATCTAGCTACGCTTACTAATACCGCTCATTTCCATCATGGTCACTGGTATAAAGGTGATATTAAAACTAATACGCCTGAAGAATTATTAGAATTAATCAGTGAAGATGTTTTAGCAAAGACACTAATCAGAAGAATCCATCCCTCATTATTTGATGTTGATAAGGTCTCTATTCATAAAAGCACCTCTTTATTACCTAATTCGGAAGGTGAGAGCATTAGCTTTACCATTAAAACACGCTCTATTCCTGATGATTTACCTTCTCAATGGCAAGTAAAAGCATTATCAGACAATCTCAGTGAAGTTGTGATAAACGGCAGCTTGGAAGCCTTTATTAAAGACAGTAAGTCATTAAGCGTAAAAGCTGCAGGCCAATTGCCAACAGGCTTTGATCCTGCAAAGCTATATCAATCTCGTAATCATCCACGTGGTTTACAGATGACTGTATACGGTGCGTCAGATGCTCTTTCTAATAGCGGTATTCCATGGCAAACCATTAGAGATACCGTTGCACCTGACCAAGTTGCAGTGTACGCAGCTAACTCTATTGGTCAGATGGATGACCTTGGTTTTGGTGGCATGCTTAAATCTGCCTTAATAGGAAAGCGCACAACCTCTAAGCATTTACCTTTAGGGTATGCACAAATGCCTGCAGATTTCGTTAACGCTTATGTATTAGGCAGTGTAGGTTCGATAGGCACTTCGATTGGGGCCTGCGCCACTTACTTTTTTAACTTAGAAAAAGCCATTGAAGGCATCAAGTCGGGCAAAACACGTGTTGCCATTGTTGGCGGCAGTGACGCACCTATCACACCAGAAGTCATTGAAGGCTTTAGAACCATGGGAGCCTTAGCTGAAGACAGCGCCCTATTGGCTCTCGATGCTATTAAAGACCTGAAAGAGCCTGATCACACTCGCAGTTGTCGTCCTTTTGGCAATAATGTTGGCTTCACTATCGGTGAATCTAGCCAGTGGACACTCATAATGGATGACGCTCTTGCAATAGAGCTTGGTGCACAAATATTTGGCTCAGTGCCAGCTGTTTACGCTTATGCAGATGGTCATAAGAAATCCATTTCAGCACCTGGTATTGGTAACTATCTCACCATGGGTAAAGCCATGGCATATTTACAAAAAATCATTGGCGAAGAAGGTTTAAAAAATCACACCTTCATTCAAGCTCATGGTACAAGCACACCTCAGAACAGAATTACTGAGTCCCATGTGTTAAGCCAAGTTGCTAAGAGCTTTAACGCTGTAAACATACCAGTGACAGCAATGAAAGCCTTTATTGGACATTCTCAAGGCACAGCAGGTGGCGACCAACTTCATTTGTCTTTAGGCGTTTGGGAACACGGGATACTACCAGGCTTTACAACCACTGAAAGTATCGCTGATGACGTTTATACTGATGGACTAAAATTCCAACTTAAACACGAAGTCTATGGTAAGGATCATTTCCAAGGTGCGTTATTAAATTCAAAAGGCTTTGGCGGAAACAATGGTACTGCCGTACTTATTTCACCTAGAAAAACAATGGAAATGCTTGAGAAACGCTATGACAAAGCAACGCTAGAAAGCTACCAAGCAAAACTGGTTAAAACGGTAGAAGCAGCGCAGGATTACCACCAAGCCGCAATTCACGGTGAAAGCCTGCCTATTTACCACTTTGGTAAAGACGTATTATCTGGTTATGACTTAGAAATGAGCGCCAATGAGATCAAGATGCCTGGCTACCTTAATCCCGTTGATTTAAACGTGGATAATGAGTTCTCAGATCTAGTTTAACTCTTAGTCAAAACACCTAAACATAAAAAAACCAGCTTAAAGCTGGTTCTTTTATGTTTAAAATACGATTCAACCTTTAAAAATTGACCTTGAAGATCGAGAAAAAGGAAGAATAATAGCGTTTAACAGAGTTGCTACAGCGCTAAAAGCAAGAATATAAATTTGTACATCTAAGGTTAAATCAAATAATAAATGTGTCATTAAAATGTTTGGTAAAACACAAAACAGCCACAGAGAAATAGCAATCCCAGCCATTTCCCAACGAGAGCTGGAACGTAATCTACTGATTAACCACGCATAAAAATAAACAAACGTAACGATACACGCCAAAGCCGTTAACACCAAACTCACGTCAGGCTGAGCAGAAATTAAAGGAGCAGGTGCGGCTGTTAACCAGAAAAAACCAAATGCAATCTGGGTCAATATACTAATAAATATCATTTTATGATTTATTCTATACACCTTTAACGCCCCGTTATTCGTTCTTAATGGTTCAGTTTCAGTCTGCCAGAACTAGTTCATTTGATAAAGATCTTTCACCAAGTTCCTTAAACTTGCTCTCCAAGGTCGCTGTTTTACACCAAAATGATTAAATATTTTACGACAAGAAAGAGATTGCTTTCGTAATAACGTTAAATCCGTTACTTCTGCCTGGCTAGAGCTTGTCGCCTGCAAACTTGCTTGAAATTGAATATTGAATTGAGATGCATTAGTCAAAACAGCTTCACCAAAGCCAAACCAGCTAATGTCTTCAGCACAAGAATAATGATAAACACCCGCATTTTTTGAGCCAAAATGCCTTTGTTTAATCAAAGAGAAAGCAACTCTCACTAAATCAGAGATAGGAGTTGGGTTACCAAGTAAATCATCTTCAAGTAAAACTGGCTCCCCAAGCTTTAACTTAGACAATATGCTGGCAACGAAATCTTGCTGCTTACAGCCAAACAACCAACCACTTCTTAATACAATACTGTTATCATCTTTAAGTACTAGCTGTTCAATTTCAGCAAGCTGCTTACCTTTCTGGGATTTGGCATCAGGGACTTCATTCTCATCATAAGCCGCCCCCTTATCACCAGAAAACACTTCAACACTACTTAACATGAACATACTCACATCAGCTTCTTGCAGCATAATGTTACAGGCTTTTATTTGAGCGTAATCACCCGCATCTGCGCCAATACTTAACGCATCAAGCACAACATCATAATGTTCAAAACTACTTACCGAGAATTGTGTTTGATAAAAGTTTTCTTGCGTTAAAGAAGTTAAAGAAAACTCATTAAGCTCAGTGGAAAAGCTTAAAAGCTCCTCACCAATATTAGTATCGCTACCTAGCAATAAGATCTTAATTGGGGCATTGATGTCTTTTTCGTTAGGCAAGTCTACTTTCCTCTAATTCCAGTTTTTAAACAATTTAATAATATTAACAGATGTGTAATCCGCTACTTGATCAACATCTTGTTCTCTAAGTTCAGCAACAATAGTAGCAACCTTAGCGATATTTACAGGTTCATTTCGCTTACCTTGCAAACCTGAAAGCGGCATATCCGGTGAATCAGTTTCCAAAACAAAGTTCTGATCCGCTAAACCTTTTAACATACGTCTCGTTTTTTGAGCTCTAGGGTATGTCACACTCCCACCTATCCCTAACAGCAAACCTTGCTCAATAAAGCGCTTCGCTTGCACTTCACTTCCCGTAAAAGCATGAACAATGCCACCAACTAGTGAATAATTCTTCAATAGTCGTAATAACTCATCATAGCTTTTTCTTGCATGAAGAATGACGGGTAACTGTAAATTTTGAGCAATATCCAACTGCCTTAATAAAAAACGTTTTTGAATTTCATAATTAACGCTTCCAGGCCAATAATCCAAACCGATTTCACCAATTGCAATTGCGCTGTTTTCAGCAGCAAAAGCTTCTAAAAAATCCAGATTTGCAAACTTCTCCTGAGCCAAAAAATATGGATGTATTCCATAAGCAGCACGTATAGAAGAGCGTGTAGATTTTAACTCGCTCACACGACTCCAGCTTTGGTAACTTGTTGATGGCACAACAAAGGCTTGTACATTTTCGGCATAAGCTCGTGCAATGACAAGATCAAGGTCGGGTTCGAAGTCAATAAAATCTAAATGGCAATGGCTATCAATAAACATCAATCTAGACTAACTCAAGCCGATGTCGACCACTAGACCATTTGCCCGCATTAATAACGAAAAAAGCCGCAAAAGCGGCTTTTTTCGTTAATCAACAAAGAGATTAAGCAGAAACTTTGACTAACGAGTCGGTCCAGCAGCAAGAATGCTGTCAGAAACACCTTCAAACTTAGTAAAGTTATCTACAAACTGACCAATCAAATCTTGTGCTTGTACATCATAGGCAGCTTTATCTTCCCAAGTATTTCTTGGGTTTAATAACACTGAGTCAACACCCTCAACTTGCTTAGGAACAGCAAGATTAAGCTTATCAAGTTGCTCTAATTCAGCATTTTCTAATGCGCCAGTTTGAATCGCAGAAATTACCGCACGTGTTGTAGGGATACTAAAGCGCTTACCACCTTTACCATGAGCACCACCAGTCCAACCCGTATTCACTAGATAAACTTTACTACCAAACTCTTCAATACGCTTAATTAATAGCTCAGCATATACATGAGCAGCACGAGGGAAGAAAGGTGCACCAAAACAAGTAGAGAAAGTAGATTTAATACCACTACCTGCGCCCATTTCTGTTGAACCAACTAAGGCTGTGTAGCCACTTAAGAAGTGGTAAGCTGCTGCTTCTTTCGTTAGAACAGATACTGGTGGTAATACACCGGTTAAATCACATGTCAAAAAGATGATCGCATTGGGTTCACCTGCACGGTTACCTGCAGCACGTTTTTCAATATGCTCACGTGGGTATCCTGCACGGCTATTTTGAGTCAAAGAAGTATCAGCATAATCAGCGACACGAGACTCTTTATCTAACACCACGTTTTCAACTATGGTACCAAATTTAATCGCCTTCCAAATCAGTGGTTCATTTTTCTCAGAAAGGTCGATACATTTTGCATAACAGCCGCCTTCAATATTGAAAACAGTATCTTTGCCCCAACCGTGCTCATCATCACCAATCAAAAAACGCTCAGGATCTGCTGACAAGGTTGTTTTACCTGTACCAGACAAACCAAAGAATAACGTAACATCGTCATCTGAGCCTACGTTAGCAGCACAATGCATAGGTAATACATCTTTCGCTGGTAACAAATAGTTTTGCACAGAGAACATAGCTTTCTTCATTTCACCGGCATAGCGCATGCCTGCAATCAAAACTTTCTTGGCTGCAAAGTTTAAAATGACACAGCCATCAGAGTTAGTCCCATCGCGTTCAGGCTCACAGACAAAACCAGGCGCATTAATAATTTGCCACTCGCCTTTAGATGCTGGATTGTAAGTATCTGGACGAATAAACAGATTACGTCCAAACAAGTGATGCCATGCAGTTTCAGTACGCATAATTACGGGTAAATAATACTCATCGCCAGCACCAACATGAATATTAGATTCATAAGAGTTTTTAGCATTTAAATAAGTTTCTACACGTTCCCACAATGGAGCAAACTTTGCTTCTGGGAAAGGACGGTTTACTGGTCCCCAATGTATTGAATCTTTACTAGATGCTTCTTCAACAATAAAACGATCCATTGGAGAACGGCCAGTACGAGCGCCTGTTTCAACGACTAAAGCGCCATTGTCTGCTAGTTGTCCTTCTCCATTTGCCAATGCTTGCTCAACAAGCGCCGGCGTATTTAAGTTTTTTTGAATCTTTGGAAGCTCAGTTGCCGAACTCATTTTTAGTTTTCCTCTATGAACATAACGAATCTTAGTTCGTCTTTTTAATGTGCTGATGCTAATTGATTTTTATAGTAACAAATCAATATAAAAAAAAATATTGTTAGATCAATTTGTTATTTTATTTCAATACCAAGAATAATTATGTAATTTAACCGTAACCACATGATTTTTATGAAATATACATTGATAAAAGAGAATTTGGAAACAACCAATAGATCAATATTTTTATCTTAATTTATTTTTTATTGATATATTTTTTACATTTTTGTTGTTTTATTACTTTTGAGACCGGGTTTATAGCGTTTTTATACTTTTGATGTTTTATTACCTTTTTTCTGACCAAAAAGTCAGCATTTAGTCACTAAAATCGCTTAATTTCTTAAAATTTAACTTAAATTAAGTTTTTTTCATTTCGCGCTCTGATATATGACGTATATCACCACATCTTCGTGGTAAAATTTGCACCTGAATCCCCCACCCCCCACACAAAGTAGATCAAAATTTATGGTTAATATGATTCAGGACTGCAATATAGGATTTATTGGATTAGGTGTTATGGGCAAAAACCTTGCCCTCAATTTAGCCGATCATGGCTATCGTGTTGCAGGCTTCGATCTAGACACTAAGAAAGTAGAGGATGTACTTTCTAGTGAAATTGCTGAACGACCAACAGATGTAGAAAAAGCAAGAATCATTGGCTGTGACTCCCTTAAAGAGATGCTAGATCACCTAGCAACACCTAGGGTTATTGTACTATTAGTTCCTGCAGGCCAACCTGTTGATGATGTTTGTCAAAACTTAATTCAAGCAGGTCTTGAACCGAATGATATTGTTGTTGACTGTGGTAATAGCCAATGGACGGATACTATTCGTCGTGAAGCAGAATATAAACATCAACTAAAATTCTTTGGTACTGCAGTATCTGGTGGAGAAGTTGGCGCTCGGTTTGGCCCTTCTCTTATGCCTGGTGGCGATGCTGAATCATGGCAGTATTTAAAACCTATGTGGGAAGCTGTCTCCGCAAAGGTTGATGAAGACGGTAAACCAATAGAAACCAGAACCCCTGGCAAACCTATCTTTGATGGGGAGCCTTGTACTGCATACCTAGGACCAAACGGTGCAGGTCATTATGTAAAAATGGTTCATAATGGTATCGAATATGCGGATATGCAGCTTATTTGTGAAGCCTACCACCTTCTACGTTCTATTTTAGGCTATAGCCCTAAACAAATAGGTAAGCTATTTGAAAAATGGAACCAAGGCGTTTTGAATAGCTATCTAGTCGAAATTACAGCCGACATTTTACAACAAGATGATATCAAAACAGGTGAGCCTCTTGTTGATCTCATATTAGACAGTGCGGGTCAAAAAGGGACTGGTCGTTGGACAGCTATTAGTGCGACTCAAATGGGAGTGCCTGCCGGTATTATCAGCGAAGCAGTTTATTCAAGAGCATTGAGTACGCTGACAAGCCAAAGATACCAAGCAGCGAGCACTCTTGTTGGTATAACCGACCTTGCTGATGTTAATGCAGAACATGTTGAAGCTAGCATTCATGATGCTCTCTATAGCGCTAAGATTTGTGCTTACGCACAGGGTTTTCAAATTATGCGTGCTGCTCAAGCTGAATATGATTGGAAACTCAACTTTGTTGATATCGCAAAAATTTGGCGTGGCGGCTGCATTATTAGAGCCTCTTTCTTACAAAAGATAGCTGACGCTTTTACTGAAGAACCTGAACTGGACAATCTATTACTGTCTGATTACTTCGCAGATCAATTAGAAGAGAGGCAGGTAGGTCTAAGAAACTCGGTAGTATTAGCTGCACAGTCTGGCATTCCAGCACCAACATTCTTTTCTGCGCTTGCTTATTTTGATGGTTATCGCTCTGAAGTATTACCTGCCAATCTACTACAGGCACAAAGGGACTACTTTGGCGCTCATACTTATGAAAGAGCGGATTCTGCGAGGGGAGAGAAATTTCATACTCATTGGCAACAAGAAGGCCGCCCTGAGACCCAAGTAAAATAGGTTATCCAACTTCATAAAATAAAAGAAGGCGCCTTGAGCGCCTTCTTTTATTTTATGCCTTAGCCACTCACTCTAGAAAAGGACTTTATTTGCTTTTATCTTCTAGTTTATCAACCGACGTTAACACACCTCTTAACATACCCACTTCTTGTTGATCTAATTGAGCACGTTGAAATAAGCGTCTAAAACGTGTCATTACTTGACGTGGCGCCTTAGGATCTAAAAATTCAGTCTTAGATAGCACTGATTCTAAGTGAGTAAGCATATGATCCAGCTGTTCACTTGTCGCTGCAGGTACATCCCATTTAGAAGCAACAATAGGCGCATCCTTTTGCGCCAGATGACGCATGCGCAGTTCGTAAGCAATCACTTGCACAGCAGAACCTAAGTTTAAAGAGCTAAAACTTTCTACAGAAGGGATATGAACATGATAATGACAACGTTGTAGCTCTTCATTTGTAAGCCCTCTATCCTCACGTCCAAAGACAAACGCAGACTCCAAGCCTTCTTCATGAACTATATCAGCAGCTTGCCTAGGATCCACGAGAGGCCAAGGAATATGCCTCTCTCTAGCACTTGTTCCGACAACTAACTGACAATCAGCAATAGCCTCTTCCAATGTGTCCACAACAACAGCATTTTCTAAAATATCAGTAGCACCTGATGCTCGGCTATTGGCTTCATCACTTGGAAAAACCTTAGGAGCAACTAAGTATAATCTTGCTAATCCCATATTTTTCATCGCTCTGGCAGCAGCGCCAATATTACCCGGATGGGAAGTGTTAACTAATACAATACGTACCTTATTCATTTTAGAAATATGCTCTTTTCACTGGATGGTTTTCAATCAATTAAATTTGATAATATTTTGCTAGGGAAGCTGCGATTAAGTCACCTCTTCTCAGAAAAAGTGTCGAACAAGGTGTCACTTTGACGTAATGTAGGCACCTTTCAAGAAGGGACAACACAGGATGACACTTTTACTGAAAGACCCGAAGGGCGTGCCCTAAAAGCCTTATCTAGTAAGTTGAGAGTCTTATCAATAGAGTAACTATTAAGTTACGACTCTCGCCTTAAATCTCAGGCGTTTTATCCACACACTGAGGCGGAAAGATTTATTCACAGCTTCCCTAGGCATAATAGCAGATCATCTTACTTGAGTAAGCAATGCCAATATTAAATTAAACCAAACATTGTTTGTTTTTTAATCAACCCACCCTAGTCACAGAGCCAATAATCGGATAAAATCCGCGCCATCTTTTAGCCTTTCACTTTGAGCTTCTTTTAACTCACGAAATTTGGCCGAAACGCTCTTTAACACTTTTCCGATAGCTTATGGACTTCAGGCCTACTGACGTCTCTTTTAATGTAATGGTATTGTATGCAACCTCGAATTAATGTCGCTCTAAAAGCAGCTCGCGCTGCAGTTGATTTTATCCTTCATGTACAAGAAAAAATCTTGTTTGATAAAGAACAGGGTCAAAACCCTGAACAAGCATACAAAGATATTTGTATTGGTGCCGAAAAAACAATCGTGCACACTTTAGCAAAAGCTTACCCAACTGAAACCATCTCAACCCGTTTACAAGGTGAAATCCAAACCGGTGAAAAAGGTGAGTGGATTATTGATGCGATTCAAGGTCAGCACCTTTTCTCTCGCAACCTTTCAGGTCATGCATTAACAATAAGCTATGTTGAAAATGGAAAAGTAGAGCATGCACTACTGATCAACTCATCAACTCGTGATGAATTTTACGCAAGTAAAGGTCGTGGTGCTTATTTAAATAATTCACGCATTCGTACCTCATCTATTGGCTCTATCGAGAACAGCACACTAGGTAGCCAATTCCCTGGTACAGATAAACTTTCTAGCCTAATGACTAGCCAGTTTAATACACTTAAAGAAGTTGCTGAAAAAGGCGCACGCGTCATGATGCAAGATTCACCAGCACTTATGCTTGCTAACGTTGCAGCAGGTAAGCTTGATGCAGTATGGGCAATGAAACTTTATGACTGGGAAACACAAGCTCCGCTATTTATTGCGAAAGAGGCGGGATGTCTATTTGCAGACTTCCAAGGTTCTCCAAATGTAAACGACACTGTCTTATGTGCAAATCCTCGTTTATTCAAGAACCTACTACCAGTGCTTAATAAACACTTCTAATAGGTTACTAGCCTTATAGAAAGCAAAAAAAACCAGCTAATGCTGGTTTTTTTATGCTTAATTCTACTTGCGTTTATAAATATTTTCGTAACAATAGTTGGTTGCTTCAACAAATCCATCAACACTACCACAGTCAAAACGACGGCCTTTAAATTTATAAGCCATGACACAACCTTCTTTTGCTTGTTGCATTAAAGCATCTGTTATTTGTACTTCACCATTACGCCCTGGCGGTGTCGTTTTTAGCTTTTCAAAAATGTCTGGGGTTAAAATATAACGGCCAATGATAGCTAAATTAGATGGCGCTTCATCAATAGCCGGTTTTTCAACCATATCGGTTACCCGGTACAAACCGTCACCCATGCTCTCTCCCGCAATAACCCCATACTTATCAACTTCATCTGCAGGTACTTCTTCAATCGCCACAATAGAACAACGAAATTGATTATAGAGCTTAACCATTTGCTCTAATACGCCTTCTTGACCTTCCTCTTCCATAATACAAAGATCATCAGCCAATACGACACCAAAGGCCTCTTCACCAATCAGAGGCTCTCCTGTTAAAATCGCATGACCTAACCCTAACATTTGATTTTGACGAATATATGAGAAGTTCACATTGTTAATCAAATGGCGAATATCAACGAGATATTCTTCTTTACTGGTTCCAGCAATTTGGTGCTCTAACTCATAACTGGTATCAAAATGATCGGCTATGGCACGCTTACCGCGACCTGTTACAAAAGTCACATTATTTAGCCCTGCTTGAGCAGCTTCCTCAACACCGTATTGCACCAAAGGTTTATTTACTATTGGTAGCATTTCTTTAGGCATAGATTTGGTTGCAGGTAAAAAACGAGTGCCATAACCCGCAACAGGGAATAAGCATTTACGTATCATAGTGAATCCTTTTATTTGATTGCAGGCAGTCTAACAAAATTCACTTTAAATTAAATCTCAAAATGTGAGGTTTTCATTAGGTCAACTCGAATAAAATAGATTAAGTTAAATTCAGTCTAGCTTGACCAACAACAGCCTCGGTCAATTCATTCAGTAAATCAGAGTCTAACCCACACCAGTGCCAATAAAGGGGGACTTTAAGTACTCTATTTGGAAATAATTCGACTAACCTTGCTTCTGCTAATTCTTGTTTAACCTGTATTCTTGGCACTAAAGCACATACAGAGTGGCTGAGTAACATATGCACAAACCCTTGTGTTGAGGGCAACCAGTGACTAGGGCCAGCATGATTTTGTAAACCTAATACTTCATGTTGGTAACTTGACCAGAGTTGATCATTTTCATCATAAATAAGGGCAGGTATATTATGAATATCCTTTTCTCTGTAATCAGCACTTAAATAACGCTTAATAAACTCAGGACTCGCGACTAAGATATATTCCATAGCGCCTAAATAAAGAGACTGACCACCAGCAACAATAGAACCGACATCACTTAAAGCGGCTACAACTTCCCCTTTTTTTATAAGATCTCGTGTTTGGCTTTGATCAGCGACTTTGGTTTGTAAGCGACGGTTATGTCCTTTTGAAAACTGGCTAATTACCTCAATAAACCAAGTCGCTAAACTGTCATTATTGATAGCTATAGGGAGACATTGCAGGCTTTTATCGCCATAAGAATCTTGTACAAGTGCCTGCTCCATTAACTGCACCTTGATAAAATGCATATTTAATTTTTTACCTAAATCCGTAAGACGAAGAGGCTTTTCTCTGATTAATAAAACATTATTATAGGATTGCTCTAATCGTTTAATTTTTTGGGAGACTGCCGATTGAGTTAAACCTAAAATTTCACCCGCCTTTTCAAAACCTTGCGACTCTACAACCTGCCTCAAACATTCAATTGCTTTGTAATCCATAACCAGACCAACATTATATTTATTACTTAATGATTATTTATATTAATTATATTTATATATTGTCTATTGATATTCTTCCACTCGTTTCTTAATCCCAACGACATTTAACTTTGCTATTTAGGAGTAAACAAATGAGCGCAGCTTTTCTCAGTGGTTTTATTACAGGCGGGAGCTTAATAATTGCTGTTGGTGCGCAGAACGCATTCTTATTAGAACAAGCCTTAAAACGACACTGGGCTTTGAGCATCGCCATTCTGTTCATGCTAAGTGATGCGATATCCATCTCGCTTGGTGCATTAGGGATTGGCGCTTTAATTCAGTCCTACCCTATACTGCTTGAAGTCACCCGTATCGCTGGCGTACTTTTTTTAACCTATTTTGGCTTATCTAGAATTAAGGCTTCTTTTGCTGACGAGACACTCTTACTGACAAAAGCAAACACTAAAATGCCACTAGGTTTATTACTTACTACAGCGATGGCTGTCACTTGGTTAAACCCTCACTTTTATTTAGACACATTAATCTTGATGGGAAGCTTAGCGAATCAATGGCAGGCGAATACCTATGAATTCATTATGGGCGGTATAAGTGCATCCATATTATGGTTTTTATCCCTTACTTTAATTGGTCGACTATTAGCCCCTTATTTAGGTAAAGCTACTTTCTGGCGTTGGCTAAATCGATTTAATGGCACCTTAGTTATTATCATTGCTATTCAAATTACTCTTATGTCCTTTCCTGAATAGGACTATTTAACCTCTTCAATTAAATTTCCCCATAAAAAAAGCATAAACCTTGTCGTAAAGTTTATGCTTTTTCAAAATCATTAAAATGATCTAATGGAAATTAACTATCATTAGATGAAAAGTGCTTACCTAAAAGTGCATGATAAAAATCATGATCCCCAAGTACACCCACCACAGAACCTTCTTTTTGTAATAAAAGAGGTTGTTGTGTTTGATATCTCACTTCTACCGCATCACGCATATTAATGTCTGATGGCGCTAATACAACACTTCCTAAAGCAAGTTTGCTAATGTCTAATCCGTGAGCCCAATCAACGATTAAATGAAAGCCTTCAGCACTTTCAACAGATTCAAGTTTGCCTTCAGTTGATAACGCAAAGTTAAGCCCTTTTTCCGCTAGGTAAGCGTGACCTTCTTTTTGTAGCTTATCAATTGGTGTCATTAGAGAATCACCTTTAAGTACATTCAAAGGATTGGTATGCGCAACAAACTTCTCGACATATTGTGTTGCCGGATTCAATACTATTTGCTCCGGAATATCTTCCTGAATAATATTGGCGGATTCCATAATTGCGATTTTAGTACCAATTTTCAACGCTTCATCTAAGTCATGACTTACGAACACGATCGTTTTATTTAACGTCTTTTGAAGTTCAATCAACTCATCTTGTAACTGGGTACGAATTAGAGGATCAAGCGCTGAGAAAGGCTCATCCATTAAAAGTACATCTGTATCCATAGCAAATGCACGAGCAAGACCAACACGCTGGCGCATACCACCCGAGAGTTCATCAGGCTTTTTATCAGCCCATTGGTCCAAGCTCACCATTTTTAATTGCTGCATAGCTTTTTCTAAGCGTTCAGCTTTTGCCATACCTTGCATTTCTAGGCCAAAGGCAACATTTTCAAGCACCGTTAACCAAGGCATTAAAGCAAAGCTTTGAAATACCATAGATACCCTATGAGTACGCATATGTCGCATAGTTGCTTCATTACAAGTGGCCATATCAACCATGTCATCGCCATCACGAACAAGGCACTTACCACGAGCGACTTTATTTAGTCCGTTTAGTGTTCTAAGCAAGGTTGATTTACCTGATCCAGATAACCCCATAAGGACACATATTTCGCCCTCATTTACCTCAATCGTTGCATTTTGAACACCAACAACGTCGCCGGTTTCACCTAAAATCTGCTCTCGATTTTTACCTTGATCCATTAGGTTTAAAGTAGCAGCTTGATTATCACCAAAGACAACATCTAAGTTTTGAATACTGATAACAGCCATGCTTATTCCTCTTTACCGCGAGATGGAGATTTACAAATTCGATCAAGCATAATTGCTACTAATACAATCGCAATACCCGCTTCAAACCCTTGTGAAATATTAACTGTATTCAAGGCACGAATAACTGGCTTACCAAGCCCATCAGCACCAACAAGTGCTGCGATTACCACCATAGAAAGAGACAACATAATACACTGAGTAATACCTGCCATAATGTTAGGCATAGCGGCAGGTAACTCTACCTTATAAAGCAACTTGGACTTAGTACAACCAAACGCTAAACCGGCTTCAATTAACTCATTTGGTACCTTACTAATACCTAGGTAGGTCAAACGAATAGGTGCTGCGACAGCAAATATAATGGTCGAAATAAGACCAGGAACATAACCTAGACCAAATAAAATAAGTGTTGGAATCAAATACACAAAAGTCGGAATGGTCTGCATTAAATCCAGAATCGGTCTCATTATGGTATATAGCCAAGGCCTGTGAGCAGCCGCGATCCCTAATGGCACACCGATCAAAACACTGATAAAGGTTGCCGATACAACCAAGACTAAAGTCTGTATGGTTTCTACCCAATACCCTAAGTTCAAAATCAATAACAAGGCCAAACTAATAAAAACTAATAGACCAATACTTCTATGCAGGAACCAAGCTCCAACAAGAACTACTGCAATGACGGCCAGTGGGTGCATCCATTCAATCGCACCAACCAAGGTTAAAATAAGGGTTTCTAGTACCTCAGATAAAAAGTCAAAAAACACCCCTGCCACATCGATCAACCAATCGACAAAGGATTCCATCCAGCTTCCGAGTGGTATTTTATTATCCGTAAGCCAGTTCATATTCTTACCTCTGCCAAATTCATTCTCTTACCCTCTTTAAAACTTGGCCCAACCTAAAGTCACTAAGTTGGGCCATTTTTATATTATTATTGTATTGCTAACTTAAAGGCCTAAATGGCTCTTAACAGCACTCATGCCGTTACCACCAGATTGGGTTTTAACCCCTTCTAACCATGCATCCAAAGCACCTGGATTTTTCGCCAACCACTCTTTTGCAGCAAGACTTGGCTTCTTACCATCATCAAGAATGGCACCCATAATTTCATTCTCCATTGCTAGAGAGAATTCTAGGTTAGTTAGCAACTTACCTACATTCGGGCATTCACTGGTATAAGACTTACGCACGTTGGTGTGTACGTCCGCACCACCATAGTTAGGGCCAAAGTAATCATCACCACCCGCTAGATATTCCATTTCGAAGTTAGCATTCATTGGGTGTGGGGCCCAACCTAGGAAAGCGATCCACTTGTTACGACGTGTATTACGCGAAACTTGAGAAAGCATGCCAGCTTCACTTGACTCGACTAACTGAAAGTCACTCAATTCGAACGCATTTGAGTTAATCATGTCTTGGATTATACGGTTACCATCATTACCAGGTTCGATACCATAGATGCGACCATTAAACTTCTTCTTGAACTTAGCAAGATCTGCAAAAGTTTTTACACCAGCATCATAAGCATTTTTACTTACTGCAAGTGTGTACTTCGCGCCTTTTAGGTTAGCTCTTAAATCTTCAACTGTGCCTGCTTTTAAATAAGGCGCAATGTCCGCTTCCATTGTTGGCATCCAGTTACCTAAAAAGACATCAATATCGCCATTGGCCAAAGATGTATAAGTAACAGGAACAGACAAGAGTTGAGTTTTGGTTTTATAACCTAAGCCCTGAAGAACTTCAGAAGCAACAGCAGTGGTTGCTGTGATATCAGTCCAACCTACGTCAGAGAAACGTACTGTCGAACATTCAGCCGCGATACCAGCACTTGATACAGCAACGGCTGAGGTTATAAATAGAGACTTACTAACTTTAGATAACATAATTTCCCCTCTTTATTTATGCCCATTGGGCTTTGATAGTATTTCAATCGAGATAAGTCTCGTTTAAAAAATACAACCGAATTTATTGAGTAGTATTTATATGTACTTCTAACGTGTTAACGCTTTTACTAACTAATCCTTCACTTTAAAAACAATTTCTAAATACTCTTCAATCAAACTTTCTGAAGAGTGCTTTTCATCACCAGCTAAACAGCTTCTTAACCACATACCATCGATTAAAGCCGCCAGAGTCGCTGCAATATGACGCGCCTCTTCAATCGCAAAATGTTGTCTTAAAGTGACAACCAAGATGCTATTAAGACGGCGCGCATAGACTTTTTGTAATCGGGCCAGATTCTGCGTATGCATAGCTGAGGCCCAAAAGCCTATCCAAGCCTTCATCGCTTGGGCACTAGTTTGTGACTGACTAAAACAAGTATTCGCTATTGCTATTACCTGTTCTTTACATGAATAAGATTGTTTCGCTTCTAATTGAGCATTTAAAATATCAAAAAACTCACGAATCAAACTTTTCATTGTTTCTTCTAAAAGGCCATTTTTACCACCAAAGTAATGATTGATAATAGCAGGCGATACACCTGCTTTTTTACCAATCACACTAACAGTTGCACCGGCAAAGCCTAATTCATCAATCGCTTCTATCGCAGCCTTAATTAATTGAGGCTTTCTGATCTCTGGCATTCCTACTTTAGGCATCAATTTACCTTTTTATTAAATGCGCGTTCAATAACCGCATACTAGGACGTAATGATTAAAAGGGTCAAGCTTATGACTCTTTGCTGAAATATAGATAAATAAAATATCTATTTGTTTTTATTAATTATTTTTATAATAACACATTTTTAATGCAGGGATTTTTTGTATTGGTCCATGTCGGTTTAGGATAAGTTGCTTAAATGTTCAACAAAACTTCTTTTTAATAAAGCGTTCATTTCGAACAAGGTCTCGCCCTTATTTCACGACTAAATGAATTTATAACACTTGCTCAGTAACAAACAAGCCAGTAGATTGACGCTAGGTAAATTAACACATCAAACTTTAACAAGCCGCCTAGATAAATAGTCTTTAACGATTGATTTCATCAATTTTCCCGCGGATTATATTTGTAAGGAAACCATCAATGTCAGACTTCCACCTACAGGAAAACTCCCTGATTAAAGCCAAAGATAGACACAACACCCACAGTATCAAGTGGGATAAGTTTCCCAATGATGTTATTCCTATGTGGGTTGCAGATATGGACTTTGCATCACCTGAGCCTATCATTAAAGCGATTCAAGACAGAGTAAGTGATGGTGTATTTGGCTATACAAAAGCAGCCCCAGAGCTTGATAAAGCAATTATAGACAACGCAAAAAACAACTATCAGTGGGACATAAAAGCCAATCAAATTTACTACTTACCAGGCTTAGTTTGTGCTTTACATGTAGCAGTACGCGCTTTCACTAAAGAAGATGAAGCCGTCATTATCCCTGGCCCCGTTTATTTCCACTTAACAAAAGCGGCGGAGCTTGCGAATAGAAAAATACATTCTATTCCAATGCAATTAATCAATGACCGCTGGCTACCAGATATGCAAGCATTTGCTGACGCTTGCGCTGATACAAAATCCAAACTTATTTTACTTTGTAATCCACACAATCCTGGTGGCACAGTATTTAGCCGTGATGAATTACTACAAATTCACGCTTTAGCAGCAAAGTACGATCTCACTGTTGTATCAGATGAAATCCATTGTGATCTCATTCTAGACGAAGGTCTTACTCATATACCTTTTGCTAGCCTAAACCAAGATGCTGCTAGTCGAACAGTCACACTTATGGCTCCAAGCAAAACTTATAACGTTGCGGGTTTAGGCCTAGCTTATTCAGTGACACAAAATTTAACGTTAAAAAATAAATTTAATTTAGCGCGTTCAGGGATAATGCCAGACCCAAATTTATTAGCTTTTGATGCGACTCAAGCTGCCTATACTCAATGCCAAGATTGGCATCGAGACCTCATAAAATACCTAAGAAAAAACAGAGCGTTAATCCAGCAAAGGCTAGCACCTACCCAATGTACAATGAGTCAAATTGAGGCGACATATTTAGCTTGGATAGATGTCTCATACCTTAAGTTAGACAACGCTGAAGCGTACTTTTTAAAGGCTGGTGTCGCAATTTCTGATGGTAAACAGTTTGGCAATCCGAACTTTATTCGCCTAAACTTTGGGTGTTCCTATCAACAACTCGACCAAGCACTAACTAGGCTGCTGAAGGTAATGTAAACCCATAACATTACTTGTCTCTATCACATTAATTTGAGCTAAGTCCTTTATTTAAAGGACTTAGTGCCTATTATTTGAGGCTGCCATAGGTACTTATGTCGATAGAGAGGTTAGTATGCAAGCGCTCACATCCAGTTTAATGCTACAAGACTATCTCGATAAACTCCCTGTTCATATGAAGGATGACTTTCAAGAAATCGTTTCATTGATGAGCTTAATCGCCCCAGATGCAACCTTAAGCTTGAAGTCAGGTATGCCTTTATTTGAAATTGATCATGAAGGGCTATTCGGATTAGCGGCAAGACCAGGCTATTTAAGCCTATACATTCCAGATTCAGAACTATTAAGTCACTTTGAAGAACGTTTACAGCCAGCGCATATGGGTAGCGACTGTTTCCACTTTGAAAATCTTGATAAAATGAACCTTAATGTGATTGCTGAACTATTAAGTAGAGTAAAAAGTGATTTGGTTCACAAAATTCAGCATAAAAAAATTGACCTGCACTAGATGATAACAACAACTAGATAGTTATTATCTCACTTTTAAAAGCCGACTTAAGGTTTGATGTAACCACCATGACAGACTATGACTTTCGAGTGCTGATTTTTCTATTGTGCTTTACAAGTTTTTTATCTTGGCAAAGCATCAAACCTAAAGTCAAATTAGAGCAAATTGGGCGTCGCTGGCGTCATAATTTGTCTCTTTTTTTTATCGATATATTTGTCGTAAGGTTAGCTCAACCTATCTTATTAGCGACTCTTGCCCTTTCCTTAAATGACAATTCTTTTTTACGGCTAGAGCTTTTTAGCAATAAGCCTATTGTCAGTCTAGTTCTAGCCATATTACTTCTCGACCTAGCCATTTATTGGCAACACAGAGCTAGTCATGCATTTCCATTCCTTTGGCGTATTCATCAAGTGCATCATACCGATCCACAAATAGACTTAACGACAGCCGTTCGCTTTCACCCAGTGGAAATATTACTATCACTGGCTTACAAAGCAGTCATCATTTTTGTTTTCTCTATTCCTTTCGAAGCCGTTATTATTTTTGATGTCTTACTTAACTCTAGTGCTTTGTTTAACCACGCTAATGGCTACCTTCCTAAAAAGCTCGATAAACTCATCAGGTTTATTCTTGTTACACCAGATATGCATCGTATTCATCACTCACAATTAGCGAAAGAAGCAAACTCCAATTACAGCTTCTTTTTAAGCATTTGGGATCGTCTTTTTCATTCCTATACACAAGGGGATGAAAATACAGACCAAAACCTGAAAACAGGACACCCACAATACGCTAAGAATTTTGAAAAGAACCCAGAAAAACTTACCTTATTGTTCTTAATAAAAATGCCTTTTTCATTAAAAAACAATAAAATAGAGAGACAAGAAACCAATTCATAAGGATGAAGTATGAGTATCGTTATGCTGGATGACACGCAAAGTAGAATTCTTGGTAGCCTAATGGAGAAGCAGGTTACTACTCCTGATCAATATCCTTTATCTTTAAACTCCCTTACTAATGCCTGTAATCAAAAGTCGAATCGTGACCCTGTTGTAAACTATTCACAAGGGGAAGTTCAAACAGTTATAGACGCTTTAATAGAAGATGCATTGATCGTCGACACATCAGACTTCAATAGTAGAACAGCTAAATTTCAACATAGATTCTGTAATACCGAGTTCTCTGATAGACAGTTTAGTGAGCAAGAGTTTGCCATCATTTGTTTATTACTATTACGAGGCCCTCAAACCCCAGGCGAACTGAAATCACGTAGCGGCCGCCTCTGTCAATTTTCAAATTCGACAGAAGTTGAAAGCTGTTTACACACTTTATCAGATAAGAATGGTGTGAATTATGTACAACAGCTTGCCAGAGAGCCAGGTAAAAGAGAATCTCGTTTTATCCATTGCTTTAGCGAATATACACCTAATATTAATCCCTCTTTTGCGGCTGAACCTATGCAACAAGAGCAAGCAATGAAGACAGAAAAGCAAAACGAGCTCGAAGAAAAAGTTCGCTACCTTGAAGACAAGGTCCTAGATTTAGAAAGTCGGCTAGAGATACTTGAACAGGCCTTAAATTAATTCGAACAGCAGTAACAGCAAGCGTCACTTTTTAAAACTAGTAACGCTTTATCGTATTAGGAGAAACTTATGAAAAATTTCCGTTGGGGCATTTTAGGTACAGGGAAAATTGCTCACCACTTTGCTAGGGATTTCTCCTTTACTAAATCAGGGGAATTAAGAGCTGTGGCCTCACGCAATAAGGATACTGCTGATGCGTTTGCGACAGAGTTCGATATCGAATTAGCCTTGCAGGACTATTACTCTTTAATCAATAGTGATGAAGTCGATGTTATCTATATTGCCGTGCCTCATGTGCATCATTACGAACTAACCAAGGCTTGTATTCTCGCAGGTAAAGCGGTTTTGTGTGAAAAGCCTTTTGCTATGAATGAGTATCAAGCCCAGGAACTATATGCTTTAGCCCAAAAGCACAAAGTATTTGTTATGGAAGCTATGTGGACTCGTTTTAACCCTGTTGTTGAGCAAGTTATCGATTGGGTTGCTGACGAAGAGATCGGTCAGTTAAACAGTATTCAAGCAAGCTTATGCTTTGTTGCACCGTCAGACCCAGAGCATAGAGTGAATAATCTAACTCTTGGTGGTGGAGCCTTACTAGATGTAGGAATTTACCCTGTCTTCCTAGCTCAGCTTTTTTGGGGTAAACCTGATTTTGTACAGAACCAAGCTATTTTAAGCGAAACTGACGTAGATGTGCATAACCAGATTCTACTAGGTTGGGATAATGGCGCACTCGCATCGTTAGAGTCTTCTATTATGTCCCACTCTCCCAATAGAGCCGTTCTATCAGGGAGCAAAGGCTACATTGAAATTGATACAGACTGGCATAAAGCGAAATCGTGTCGTTTGATTTCAAAAGACAATAATGAAAGAGCCGTTGCTTTTGATTTTCCTGGTATGGGCTATCAATTTGAAGTTGACGAAGTAAATCGTTGCTTAGAAGAAGAACTCATTCAAAGCCCGAATTATACTTGGCAACATAGCTTAGAATTGGTTCAAACCTTGGATGAAATACGACAAGATATGGGAGTAAGATACGAACAAGACCCTGAAATACATGATGAAGATATCGAAGAGCATCATCACGAACACCATCATCATAAACATTAAAAGTGTATGTGTCGGTTTTGTTAACCAATAAAAAGCCCCGTTTTCTGGGCTTTTTATTGGTGCTAAGTTAGTTATTTAAATTAAGCTTGTACTGAGTGCAAGCAAGGTAGCGCCCATTAAGGCAATAATGGTTTTGCATGGTTACCTGCTCAACAAACCCCTGTTTTTCCAGTACTCTCGCCGAAGCAGGGTTATTATTCATCACCCAAGCGGTTAAACTTTTAAGCCCTAGCTGAGTCTTGGCTAATCGAATCAGACCAGCTAATGCAAAGCTTGCAACGCCTTTACCTGCAGCGGCTTCAGCCACGCGATAACCAACCTCAGCAGTCGAAGTTTCATCGTTAATATCTTTAATATTCGCTCTAGCGATCACTTCATCATCTTGAAATACTAAACAAGATAACTTTTCCCCCGCATCATAGTCTGATACTAGATCTCGAATATGAGCAAGAATCACAGGTCGGCGATAAAAACCATCGCCTCGCGAGGCAATCAGACTTTCAAAATAAAGACGATTCTCAAGTTCAAAATCAATCAAAGTCGTCAGATGCTTTTCGTCTAGCAGCTCTAGCTTCATTCTACCGCTCCAGCATAAATACCTTGATAGTGCTCGACTATAGGGAAAGGGTCATAAAAATGGTGTAACAATGCTTTCCATTCTTGATACTCGGGGGATTGGCGAAAACCCACTTCATGGTCTTCTATAGTCTGCCAATTCACCAATAAAAGATATCGATTAGGATTTTCAATACACTGCTGTAATTGGTGAGAGATGTAACCAGACATACTGACTATGATGGCCTGAGCTTTGCCAAAAGCCAATTCAAAGTTCTCACTTTGCCCCGACTTCACATCTAATATAGCCACTTCTAAAATTGGATTTTCTGACATCATAAGCCCTCCTTGAGCAATGAAAGTCGGTACCTTATTCAAAATGTATTTAAAACAATAAGGAGCTAACTAGGCTGCTGCGCTTGCTCTTCAGCTAACGCTAACTTTTGTCCATGTTTTATGTCAACCCAAGTCTTACCTGACTCTAACCCAGAGATACGCGCTTCATATTTATGGCAGGCTCGTGCCAATACAGAATCAGTGCTGATACCTCTTTCTTGCTCAATTGCTTGTAAGACATTCAGATAATCCCATAGCGCATCAGCCAATTCATCTTCCAAATAACAATCACGTTGTTTAGGCATTTCTTCGATAACTTCATCGACCTCTTTTTTAATTTCTTCTAAATAAGTCGATGATCCATTTGACCAAGTATTCCCCTGATCTAATTTACTTTTGCGTTTAACTATTTGTATCAGTTTTTCAAAATCTTTCGTTGTATTCTTCGTGTTAAAAAATAAAGATAATAACTAAGGTTTAAAACCTGGTTTAATTCTAGCCATTAACAACAGACTAGACAGTTTCCCCTCTTTAAAAATACTAAAGCGTTTTTCCCCTTCTATTTCAAAGCCTAGTTTTTGATAAAGGGATATCGCGATAGCATTATCTGCATGCACTTCTAACTCAATTCTCACTAAATTAAGCCAGTTATCCGCCTGATTCAGCATCTCAGCCAACATGGTTTTACCAATTCCTTTACCGTGAGCATCTGGGTGCACCGCTATCATCAAAACACCAGAGTGCTTCATGCGCATTTTATGCGAGGTCATGATAGACACATGGCCTAGTACTTTTGCTGCAACGTCATCAAAGCCCAGTTCTGCAACTAGGTTGTAGCAATTCTGGCGTTCAAAAAAGCCATCAATTGTTTCAGAGTTCAAATAGGGTAGTTGTGAGGTATTTTCAGTAACGCTGACATAGCGATAGATGTCTCTTAATGCGGGCGCATCGCCTTTTTCTAAATGTCTAATTTTGATATCCAAGTGATGTCCTTATGCTTAGAAAGTTAATTGTCATATAGGTAACGTATGATTCTACAGGCATCTCTCTTCCTCTCAATCATTAACGACCTTCTATTTTTAATCAAACTGAACTTATTTTAAGGATTGATAGAGCAAAAGTGATCTCTTTTAATACGATACTCGTATAAAGATTCGAACCTATAAAAGTGTCGTAATACTTATGTCATCACCAAATTTAACTAGCGCACCTGTACCCATTACAAATATGCCTATTTTCCCTTTGCATGTTTTCCTTTTGCCCAAGGGCAGGCAAAAGCTTAGAATTTTTGAAGCTAAGTACCTTACTATGGTAATGGCGTCACTAGAAAGTCGAGGGTTTATTATTTCATTCCCTCATTCAGAACAGGGCGCTACTATCACGAAAGACTCGTTAACGCCGGTTAGCCATTGGGGCACCCTAGTCAAAGTGGTGGACTTTGATCAAGGAGATGATGGCGTGCTCTTAATTGATGTTGAAGGAGAGCTTTTAGTAAGTCTACAAGGTTTTCATTATCAAGAAGACGGACTACTTTTAGGTGATTACTTACCAAGACAGCATTGGCCTATTGCCACACAGTCAGAACCTGTAATACCTAAACCGATACTAGCAGCCACTCTAAAAGAGCTTTTCTATCAGTATCAAGACCTAAACTTACTTTACCCTATTCCTAACTTTGAAAGTGCTCATTGGGTCAATGCTAGGTTGCTTGAAATACTACCGATACCACATAAGGTAAAAGCACATTTTATACAGCCCGATAGTTTGTCATCTCTTACCACTTTTTTAATCACTTATATTCAAGGAAATAATTCATAAAAAAGTGAACCTTATTTTCATTGATAACGTAATGGACTATAAATGATCACTATGGCTGATTTAAAATGCAAACAAGCATAAAGAATTTTGGGACAAATAAGGATAATGGTATCTATAACCAACCCCAATTATCGACAGAACTTTGCTGTTGGCTAACTTTGGTTGCAAAGCAAAGAGACAAAAAGGCTTTTACTCAGCTGTTTAATTTTTTTGCCCCAAAAATAAAGCGATTTGGCATCAATAAATTAAACAATGAGGCAATGGCACATGAACTAGTGCAAGACACTATGGCACTCGTTTGGAAAAAAGCTCATCTGTTTGAAGCTAGCAAGGGAGCGGCCACAACGTGGGTTTACACCCTTATGCGTAACACTTGTTTCGATACCCTCAGAAAAATGAAACACAAAGATAGTTTGTCCCTTTCAGATGACATTTGGCCATCTGAGTTAGTTGAAGTGTTATCAGATGACGCTGAATTTAAAGATCACTTACTTAATGAAAAGATCTTAAAAAGTATCGACTCTTTACCTCTTGCACAGCAGTCCATCATTAAAGGGGTTTATTACCAAGAGCTCACACAAGAGCAATTGGCCAAACAATTGGGTATTCCTTTAGGTACAGTTAAATCACGTCTTCGTCTCGCACTTTCAAAATTAAAACAGCAAATGGGAGATAAATACCATGATTAAACAACATCCTACTCAAGCTGTTTTAAGCGCCTTTATTCAAGGAGATCTTGACGCTTCTATCGCCATAATAGTGTCAAGCCACATTGAAATGTGCGAACAGTGCCAAAAGGAGGTCAGTCAATTAACAGAAATAGCAGCAGAGAAAGCCTTTGAGCAAGACATATTAGATGGTTTTAGCGCATGCACTTATCAAGTTAGCGATCAAGCCGACTCTCAAGCATTCGACTCTAGTTTATCTGAAAGTATGATTGATGAAATAATGTCGCTACCTATCGATGAGAACACAATTGAAGAAAGCGGCCTTAGCCAAGAAATGTATGAACATACAGTGGCAGCTCACACCCCAAAAAATCAGAAGATAATTAGCCACAAAGACGGTCAAATACCTCTTCCTAGAGCACTGAGTTCTTTAGATGCAGCGCCTTGGCAGGGGGTTGGTAAAGTTTCTCGTGCTCGTTTTCAATTTGATGACAACGAGAGGCGCTTAAGCCTACTAAAAATAGATAAAGGCGGACAGATACCACAGCACACACATACCGGTATTGAAATTACGCTCTTATTAGAAGGTAGCTTTGAGGATGATATGGGCACATATCAAAAAGGTGATTTTATCTGGTTAGATAAGGAGAATACTCATTCTCCAATTACTCAAGAAGGGTGTATTTGCTTAACTCTAGTAAGTGATGCCCTACACTTTACTCAAGGATTTTCTAAGCTTCTTAACCCTCTTGGAAAACTCATTTATTAATTTCCCAAGCATTTCTATTAAAACTAACTAATCTTAATTAAAACAAGATATTAAAAGTTAATCCTAAGAAAAGAGAAGTTTAAAAGCTTCTCTTTTTTCATTTTAAGCGACTAGTTTTAATCCAAAACTATTTCGCAATGCCATCACCTAATACAAAGACCAAAACTAATTTAGAAGAAATGTGATCTAAAACTCATTAGCTGGCGTATTGGTAATTAATTAATCTAAAACTGCATAAAACTGAAGGCACAAACTATGGCAAATACATTGTGGTTAGATAACTTTATAACAACCTATAGCAAGTTAGGTATTAACAATTTGCACCTACTAAAAGAAATCTATCACCAAGATGTTCAATTTGTTGACCCTATGCATCAGCTTAAAGGCCTAGACACTTTGCTTAATTATTTTGATGAACTCTACACCCAAGTAAGCCATTGCCAGTTTGTCGTTGAAGAAGTTTTAGAAGCCGATAGTGAAGCGGCTATTTATTGGACCATGACCTTTTGTCATAAAAAATTAAATAAACAACAACCGATTAAAGTTCAGGGTCATTCACATATCAAAAGCCAAGATGACAAGGTTATTTTCCATCGTGATTATCTAGATCTTGGTGCCATGCTTTATGAGCAAATACCTCTGTTAGGCGCATTAATTAAAAGTATTAAGTTTAGAGCGAGCCAAGCATGAGAATTATGATAACAGGAGCAACATCAGGAATTGGTTATCAATTAGCTTTGGCTTATGCAAGGCAAGGCCACCAAGTAATTGCCTGCGGTCGTAATCAAGCCAAGTTAGATCAGCTGATAACACAAAATTTAAATATCACTAGTCTTTGTTTTGATTTGACTGAATATCAAGATTTTCCAGATTTAAGAGAGCCATTAGACATGCTCATTTTTAATGCGGGCGATTGTGAGTACATAGACGACAGCCTAAATTTTGATGCAAAAATGTTTGAGAGAGTCATTAACATCAACCTTATCTCTGTTGCATATGGTTTAGAGAAGTGGCTTAAACATATAAATAAAAGCGGCCGTCTCGTTCTAGTCAGTTCTAGCGCTGCACTATTACCTCTACCAAGAGCAGAAGCCTATGGCACGTCTAAAGCAGGGTTAACTTATTTAGGGAGAACTCTCGCAGTATCTTTAAAAGAGCATGAGATTAGTGTCACCACGGTACATCCGGGTTTTGTAGATACCCCTCTCACTCAAAAGAACAACTTTCCCATGCCTATGCTTATTAATAGTAAAGAAGCCGCTATTAAGATTACTCAAGGCATTGAAAAAGGAAAATCAGAGATCAATTTCCCCTTAGTTTTTGTACTTTTAATGAAGTGCTTCAGTTTTCTGCCTCTTTCAATTTGGCAACGACTCGCCTCAAGGATGGTTTAAAAATGAAGAATATTGCCATTATAGGTTCAGGTATATCAGGACTTACCTGTGCTCACTTACTCGACACTAAACACAATGTCACAGTGTATGAAAAAAATCATTATGTAGGTGGTCACACGGCAACGATAGACATAGAACATAAGGGTGAAAAGCTAGCGATTGATACAGGTTTTATTGTTTTCAATAACAGAACCTACCCCAATTTCATTAGGTTGCTCGACAAATTGGGAGTTAATAAAAAAGAAACCGAAATGAGCTTTAGCGTTCATAACCCGAAATCAGGTTTTGAATACAATGGTCACACTATCAATAGCTTGTTTGCTCAAAGAAGAAACCTACTAAAGCCTAGATTTTGGAAGCTTATTTTTGAGATTATGAAGTTCAATAAACTTTGTAAGAAAGCCTTCCATGAAAATGATTTTAGCCAAGCAAAAACCTTAGGAGACTTCTTATCTAAACAAGGCTTCTCTAGCTTTTTCGCTGAGCATTACATTTTACCAATGGGCGCTGCAATTTGGTCGACCAGTCTACAAGAAATGGAGTCATTTGAGCTTAAGTTCTTCATTCAATTTTTCTTCCATCATGGATTGCTCAATATTGTCGATCGGCCTCAATGGTATGTTGTTGAAGGTGGATCACGGAGTTATGTGAGTAAAATCACAGATAAACTTACCCAAGCAATTCAGTTAAACACGGACATTAGACAAGTCACACGCCAAACTGATGGCGTACATCTATTATTTGCTAATGGCGATGAAAAGATCTTTGATGAGGTCATTTTTTCCTGCCATTCAGACCAAGCTTTGCAATTACTTGGTGATGCAAGTCTTGATGAAAAGGCAATTTTAGCGGGTATCCCCTACAGCCCAAATCAAGTCACACTCCATACAGACACCAAGCTTCTACCCAAACGTAAACTTGCTTGGGCAAGTTGGAATTACAGATTAGATAAAGCATCAGATCACCCTGCTTGTGTGACTTATATTATGAACATTTTGCAAGGTATTAATAATGATTCGACCTTTTGTGTGACCCTCAATCAAGATGCGGCAATAGACCCTGATAAGATTATTCAGTCCTTTACTTACCATCATCCTGTTTTAAATACCCAAAGCGTGAGTGCACAAAATAAAAGGCATCTCATTTGCGGTAAAAACAACACTCACTTTGTTGGCGCCTATTGGTATAACGGTTTTCATGAAGATGGCGTTAAAAGTGCTCTTGATGTAACAAAGCGATTTGGAGCAGAGTTATGACAGGTTTAAGCACTACACAGTCCCCCATTTCACTCAAAAGTGGTATCTATTCTGGCAGCGTTCGACACAGACGCTACGCTAAGGTGTTTCACCAGTTCAGCTATCGTATTTATATGATGGGGTTAGATTTAGATGAACTAGAGCACACGAATAAATTAAGTAGACTCTTTGGCAGTCGCTGGTTTCATCCTATTCGCTTTCAACAAGCTGATTACATCAAGTCTGAAAGCGGGAACTTAAAGCAACGAGTCCAAAGTAAAATCACCAAACTGGGTGGTCATTGGAAACATACAAACCGTGTCATGATGTTGGCCCAATGCCGCTGTCTTGGTCTCTATTTCAGTCCAATTAACTTCTATTTTTGCTACAACGAAAAAGATGAATGCCAATATATGTTAGCTGAGGTTAGCAATACTCCATGGCGAGAGAGACACTATTATCTCATCCCAATAGGACAAGAAGTAAAAATTAAAAAAGACTTTCATGTGTCTCCCTTTATGGAAATGGACATGGATTATCATTGGCAAATTACCCCACCAGAACACAAAGCCATAGTGCATATAGAGAATCATCAAGCTAGCAAGGTTTTTGATGCGACTCTTACCTTAAAAAAACAAACGTTAGATGCAAAACAACTAAGAGCTACTTTAGTGTCATTACCTTCTATGACACTCAAAATTCTCCTCGGTATTTATTGGCAGGCATTAAAACTCTTGGTTAAACGTGTGCCTTTTGTCTCTCACCCAGACTCCCGCTCTAACACCTAATATATTGATTACGATGTGAGGTTCTCCATGGAAAATATTGTTAAGCAAAGACAGCAATTTAAGCAAAATCACCTCAATTCAGTTGAGGTTGACGGCAAAGTTTCTCAAAGTCGTCGCATCATTTTTGCCCTACTTAGCCAACTTAAAGATGCGCAACTTGAGTTGATTGAAACTCATGATAGTCATTTTTTTGGTGATGAAAATACGGATCTGAAAGGGCAAATAGTGATAAGTGATTTAAGCTTTTATCAGGATGTTCTAGCTAATGGCAGCATAGGTGCAGCTGAGGCTTTTCTTGACTCTAAATGGACCAGCCCAGACCTGACTAAAGTCATACAAGTTATGGCAAGAAACTCTATGGAGCTAGATAAAATAGAAAGAAATATGAGATGGTTATCTAAGTTAAAAAACCTTTTTTTAAGACGTAAAAACATAAATTCAGAACAAGGATCTAAGCGTAATATTCTTGCCCACTACGATATTGGCAATGATTTATACCAAGGCTTTCTAGATACTTCTATGCAGTATTCTTCTGCCATCTACAATGATAAAGCGCAAAACCTAAGCCAAGCTCAAATAAACAAAATGAAAACCATTTGCGAGCGGCTTAGCTTGACCGCGAATGACCATGTTGTAGAAGTTGGCACTGGCTGGGGTGGTTTAGCGATTTATATGGCTCAAAATTATGGCTGCAAAGTCACAACCACCACTATTTCAGATGCTCAGTTTGATTATGCTCAAAAACAAGTTAATGAACTTGGTCTAGAAGATAAAATCACCCTTCTCAAACAAGATTATAGAAAGCTTTCAGGGCAATATGACAAGTTAGTATCTATCGAAATGATTGAAGCAGTGGGACATGAGTTTCTGCCTACTTTTTTTTCTACCTGCTCAAACCTACTTAAGCCAAGTGGCAAGATGCTCATTCAATCCATCACTATTGCCGATACTCGTTATGAACAATACCGAAAGGGTGTGGACTTTATTCAAAAATATATTTTCCCTGGAGGTTGCTTACCTTCCATTGCAGAAATGTCTCGCCACTTTGAAAAAAGTACCGATATGGTGATACATCAAATTAATGATATCGGCTTGCATTATGCTCGGACCTTGGACGACTGGAAACAGGCTTTCGAGAAGGAGTGGGAGCAACTTAAACAGTTAGGTTATAACGAAGAGTTCAAACGCCTTTGGTTATTTTACTTGAGTTATTGTGAAGGCGCTTTTTTAGAACGCGTTATCAGTACACACCATATAGTTGCAAGAAAACCTAGGTACCAGGGTGCAGAAGATGAAGTGGTTTTGGCTTATTAATTTAGGGCTCTTTCAAGCAAGTTGGCTAGTGGCCGCTTTTTTAACTGAATATGCTGCCCCTATTATTTTCGCTTTTATTTGTTTGAATTTTTACCTATCTCCTAGTCCGAAAACGGATATTAAGCTGCTTGCTCTCATTGGGGTTGGGGTTTGTGTCGATAGCTTGCACTTTTATATTGGCACATTTAAAGCTGATGCTAGCTTTTTTCCTATTTGGTTAATCATGTTATGGGCGATGTTCAGTATCAGCTTTAACCACAGTTTTATTTGGTTTACCAAACAAGCTTATTGGATTTTAGCTTTAGTTGGTGCAGTTGGAGGGACTTTAAGTTACTGGGGAGGCATAAAGACTGGCGCCTTAAGTAATAGCCATTTATCAACAAGTACAAGTTTAATCTATTTAGCTTTAAGTTGGGCCATCGTTTTTCCTCTGCTAGTTAAAGTATATAGACAACTTATTCCCTCTGATTTCTATCAAGTTAGGTGATATATGAAGTACTGGTTAATGATTATTTTCATCAGCTCACAGGCATATGCCACTCCCATAGAGCATCTAACAAAATTAGGTGAAGGAGAAATGAGTTACTTATTTTGGACCTTGTATCAAGCAGAACTCTACGGTACAAATCAGCAAGTAGACTTCAAAGATCAAGATGAGTTAGCACTGAAAATCATCTATCAAAAAACGATTTCAAGTAAAGCGTTAGTCGATGCCACCAAGGATCAATGGCAGAAACTTAACTACACCAGTGAAGAAATAGATAAATGGCTAAAGCCTTTAACGAGTTTATTTCCAGACGTACAGAAAAAAGACAGTTTGCTTCTTAAGTTAGATTCACAAGGACAAAGCCAGTTTTTTTTAAACCTTGAGCCAATTGGAGTGATTAAAGACACAACATTTGGTCCTGCCTTTATGGCTATTTGGTTATCCGAAAACACCTCAGAACCCAAATTAAGAAAACAGTTATTAGGGCTCTCACAATGACTATTTTATTCAATAAACGCTTTAAAAGACGAATAGCAAAACCCATGACAAAATTAATCAAAATAATCACGCTTATTTTTATCAGCCTATCAATCATGGCTTGTAGCTCACCTAGCCTAGATAAGCATCTGGGTAGTTCGCCTGAACTGAAGCTAGAAACTTTTTTTCAAGGTGAGCTTGTTGCCTATGGCATGATATTAGATCGCTCAGGCAACTTACTAAGACGTTTCAATGTAAAAATGATGGCTGATTGGCAAGGTAATAAAGGAGAAATTAAAGAATGGTTTGAATTCGATGATGGAGAGAAGTCAATCAGAATATGGCAACTAGAAAAAGTAGGGGACAATAACTACATAGGGCAAGCTGCAGATGTTATTGGTATAGCAAAAGGCCGAACTCAAGGCTCTGCACTATATTGGCAGTATGATCTTGAGATTGAGGTAGAAGGCGAAAACTATACTGTCACACTTGATGATTGGATGTTTTTACTGGATCAAGATCGACTCTTTAATAAGACAGACATGACTAAATTTGGTTTCAAGGTGGGAGAAATCATTATCTACATTGAAAAGCGTTAGTTGTGAAAGCGAATTACTCTGAAGCTTACTCGCCTAATCTAGCACAAAGATGAAAACCTGTCTTCAGAGTCGGCCCTTTATTATCTCGCATTATTTTTTGAAATGACTAAGCAAAAAATCCTCGCGCTAAATGTTTCAAACCACTTTTTTGTATGAGGTAACATATTTCTAACCTTATTAAATAAGACAGTTTTAGCAGAGTAGAAATATGATGACCAAAGTAACAACAGATAACACCCCAATAAATTTTCATAAAGTCAGTAATGCATTAGACAAAGCCAAGATCCCCTCTCTTGCTAAAGCATCTATTCGAGAACTCGTTGCATTAGTGAATACGATTGAGTCAGACACAGGTGAAAAGTACATCCGTATGGAAATGGGAGTACCGGGGTTACCAGCACCTAGCATAGGGATTGAAGGAGAGATTCAAGCGCTGGAGTCTGGTGTAGCCTCAAAATATCCCATGCTTGAAGGCATACCACAACTCAAGCAGGAGATCAGTCGCTTCTGTGAGTTGTTTATGAATATCAAAGTAAGCCCAATTGGTTGTTTTCCCACTGTGGGTGCAGCACAAGGCGCACTAGCCTCTTTCCTAGTAGGTAATCGAACTAAAGAAAAAGGCGCGACCCTCTTTATTGATCCAGGATTCCCTAATCAAAAGCGCCAGCTAGAAATGATAGGTCAAACATGGGGAAGCTTCGATGTTTACAACCACAGAGGAGATGCACTTGGAGCAGAACTCGAAAGGCATTTAGCAAGTGGCAAATACACAACACTCCTTTACTCTAATCCTAATAACCCTGCTTGGATTTGCTTTAACGAAGAAGAGTTAAAGACGATAGCGGTTTTAGCTAAAAAGTATGATGTGATTGTGATAGAAGATCTTGCTTACTTTGGCATGGACTATAGAGAAGATTATAGCGTTCCAGGTGAAGGACCTTATCAGCCAAGTATTGCTCATTATACAGATGAATACATCTTACTGATTTCAAGTTCGAAGGTGTTTAGCTATGCAGGGCAAAGAATCGCAAACCTCGTCATTTCAGACGCCCTGTTTGAACGCCAATACCCAACTCTCAATTCAAATTTCACCCATGACCAATTTGGTAAAGCCATAATTTTTGGCGCCTTAGCGGGCTTATCCGCAGGTGTAACGCACTCAACACAATATGGCCTAAGTGCTATGTTAAAAGCATCAAACGATGGCCAGCTACCTTTTTTAAAACTAACTAAGGTATATCAAGATAGAGCGGCGAAAATGAAAGCCTTATTCATTAAATATGGTTTTGAAATTGTCTACGCTGAAGACAATGGAACACCACTCAGTGATGGTTTCTACTTCACCTTCTTCCATCCAAATCTAGATGGTGACGCCCTACTAACTAACCTGCTTTATCATGGTATCAGTGCTATCTCTTTGAATAATACAGGTTCAGAACAGATAAACGGTGCAAGAGCTTGTGTCTCACAAGTGCAGGATGAACAGCTAGAAGATCTTGAGGCACGCCTAAAAGCTTTCCATACTAGATTTAACCAATAGCCTAATAAGTAGTTCAAAGATACAGATTAAGATGAGCCTCTCAATCTGTGTTTAGGCCAGTAAGCAAAAGCTAATTATCAGTTCGATAATTAGCTTTTTAGTAAACTCTACTACTGATATCTATTATTTTTCGGGGGGATTACCTACTCTTGGCGATGCGTTGTCGTCTCATAAATTTTAGGCAAAAAAAAAGCCTGATCAGTGATCAGGCTACTTATCTTTAGAGAGTAACCTTGATAACGATCTACTCTCACATGGGAACTCCCACAAAAACATTAAGGATACCACTTTTCACTTCTGGCTCTTTTTAGACAATGGGATGGGATCAGGTGGTTCAGATGTTGTCGTCTCTTACCCTTTACCTAGTAAATTTCAGACAAAAAAAAGCCTGATCATAAGATCAGGCTTTTTATAATTCAATCTTGATAACGACCTACTCTCACATGGGAACTCCCACACTACCATCGGCGATGCGACTTTTCACTTCTGAGTTCGGGATGGGATCAGGTGGTTCAGACGCTCTGTGATTATCAAGAAATTCTGTTTGTCAGAACAAGCTCTGTTTGTGGCTTATTCATTGACGAATTTGCTTATGCTTTAACAATACTTTTTGAATAGTCTTCTCTTCATTAGAGAAGTTAACGATAACCAAGCCTCAAACCAGCTTGCGATGTTTTACCATCTTTTTAAATCGTAATATAACGCTAAACCATTTTGGCGTTATATGGTCAAGCCTCACGAGCAATTAGTACAGGTTAGCTCAATGCCTCACAGCACTTACACACCCTGCCTATCAACGTCGTAGTCTTCAACGGCTCTTTAGGGAACTTAAAGTTCCAGTGAGATCTCATCTTGAGGGAGGCTTCCCGCTTAGATGCTTTCAGCGGTTATCCCGTCCGAACGTAGCTACCCGGCAATGCCACTGGCGTGACAACCGGAACACCAGAGGTTCGTCCACTCCGGTCCTCTCGTACTAGGAGCAGCTCCTCTCAAATCTCAAACGTCCACGGCAGATAGGGACCGAACTGTCTCACGACGTTCTAAACCCAGCTCGCGTACCACTTTAAATGGCGAACAGCCATACCCTTGGGACCGGCTTCAGCCCCAGGATGTGATGAGCCGACATCGAGGTGCCAAACACCGCCGTCGATGTGAACTCTTGGGCGGTATCAGCCTGTTATCCCCGGAGTACCTTTTATCCGTTGAGCGATGGCCCTTCCATACAGAACCACCGGATCACTAAGACCTACTTTCGTACCTGCTCGACGTGTCTGTCTCGCAGTTAAGCGCGCTTTTGCCTTTACACTCTTCGCATGATTTCCGACCATGCTGAGCACACCTTCGTGCTCCTCCGTTACTCTTTGGGAGGAGACCGCCCCAGTCAAACTACCCACCACACAGTGTCCTCGATCCCGATTAGGGACCTGAGTTAGAACCTCAAACATACCAGGGTGGTATTTCAAGAGTGGCTCCACCAAAACTAGCGTCTTGGTTTCAAAGCCTCCCACCTATCCTACACAAGTAGGTTCAAAGTTCACTGTGAAGCTATAGTAAAGGTTCACGGGGTCTTTCCGTCTAGCCGCGGATACACAGCATCTTCACTGCGATTTCAATTTCACTGAGTCTCTGGTGGAGACAGTGTGGCCATCGTTACGCCATTCGTGCAGGTCGGAACTTACCCGACAAGGAATTTCGCTACCTTAGGACCGTTATAGTTACGGCCGCCGTTTACTTGGGCTTCGATCAAGAGCTTCGCCGAAGCTAACCCCATCAATTAACCTTCAAGCACCGGGCAGGCGTCACACCCTATACGTCCACTTTCGTGTTTGCAGAGTGCTGTGTTTTTAATAAACAGTCGCAGCCACCTGGTATCTTCGACCAATCTCAGCTTAGGGAGCAAGTCCCATCACCAAAATCGGCGTACCTTCTCCCGAAGTTACGGTACCATTTTGCCTAGTTCCTTCACCAGAGTTCTCTCAAGCGCCTTGGTATTCTCTACCTGACCACCTGTGTCGGTTTGGGGTACGGTTCCCATATATCTGAAGCTTAGAAGTTTTTCCTGGAAGCATGGCATCAACCACTTCACCCAAAAGAGGGCTCGTCATCAGTTCTCGGCCTTAAGGCAACCCGGATTTACCTAAGTCACCAGCCTACCGCCTTAAACACAGACAACCATCGCTGTGCTGGCCTAGCCTTCTCCGTCTCTCCATCGCAATATATGCAAGTACAGGAATATTAACCTGTTTCCCATCGACTACGCATTTCTGCCTCGCCTTAGGGGCCGACTCACCCTGCCCTGATTAACATGGGACAGGAAACCTTGGTCTTCCGGCGGGGGAGTTTTTCACTCCCCTTATCGTTACTCATGTCAACATTCGCACTTCTGATACCTCCAGCCTGCCTTACAGCTTGACCTTCAACGGCTTACAGAACGCTCCTCTACCATGCCTAGTAAACTAAGCATCCGTAGCTTCGGTGTACAGTTTAGCCCCGTTATATCTTCCGCGCAGGCCGACTCGACTAGTGAGCTATTACGCTTTCTTTAAAGGATGGCTGCTTCTAAGCCAACCTCCTAGCTGTCTAAGCCTTCCCACATCGTTTCCCACTTAACTGTAACTTTGGGACCTTAGCTGACGGTCTGGGTTGTTTCCCTTTCCACGACGGACGTTAGCACCCGCCGTGTGTCTCCCGTAATTGCACTCATTGGTATTCGGAGTTTGCATGGGGTTGGTAAGTCGGGATGACCCCCTAGCCCAAACAGTGCTCTACCCCCAATGGTGAGATACGAGGCGCTACCTAAATAGCTTTCGAGGAGAACCAGCTATCTCCGAGCTTGATTAGCCTTTCACTCCTATCCACAAGTCATCCCCGCATTTTTCAACATACGTGGGTTCGGTCCTCCAGTT